>CAWFNV010000006.1:0-16972 GCA_963817345.1 uncultured Solirubrobacterales bacterium | reverse complement strand
CAACCCACGACGCCCGCCAGCTCCCTCGCAACGATCACATCATCGTGCGCAACCCGCACGACGCGTCCCCCGGCAAGCGCCAACTACTGATCGGCCACGCCGACAGCGACCGACCCTGACGCTGGTCATCGAGCAGACCGTCGATACTGCTACGACCTGAGCTGAATCGTCACGGGCTGGATTCCTCGCCGCGTCAGCGTAAACTGCTGCGGAGATCGAGCGTGGCCTACGATCCTTGACGACCTGATCCCAACCCGGCAATTTCGACGCCAACCTGAACGCCGCGATCAACCCACGCTCTCTCGAGGCCCACGTTCGGCCAACCAGAACGCCAAGCTCAACAATCGTCGTCGGCGTCGAGGATGAGCGACGCCGACGGCTTCACAACTCGCCGAGCGCCGCCACCAGCGGCCTGTCCAGAAGTGGCGAGCTTCGACCTGCTCCCGCAGCGCCTGATCAACGCGCGTGCCGGAGCCGTCGTCTGTGGCTGATCGGCGCGTTGCAGTCCGGCCGCCACCGCATCGAAGGACGAGTAAACGCGCCACGCAACCCTCCTGATCGAAAGCGAGACAACCGGCTGGCGCATCGATGGAGCCACGGTTGGCCCTCGTCGAGTCGTCCGCTGCGGTGGCTAACGTGCGCCCGGCGGCTTCTTGGCGTTGCTCGGCCATCGCGGGATGCCTGCGTCGATCGCGAAGCGGCCACCGCATTTGACCGCTTCGTGATAGCCCATAGAGCCGCGCATCTCGATGGCCTGGAGATCGATCTTCACTCTTGCACCACGCCCTGTTCGATGCCCACAGGATGGCTCGATTTCCAGGTCCGCAATGGGGATCGCCCTCGTGCCAATCAACCTCGGCGGGGTCCAGATCGAAGCGGTGCAGCCGGTAGATCTCACGAGACCGCTTTGCGGGTGCGGGAAGCCGCTAGGTCAGCATTGCCATCACGCCCACATCGCTCGAAGAAAAGTGCATCGAGGGAGATAACAAGTTGACCCTTGTGTGCGAAGATGACATAGCGGGGCGGGATTGATACACAAACCGGTGACACGGAGCGGTCACACTCACCCACGCTAACAACCGCATGGTTGTTGTGTCCGGTGGAGTTTCCACACGCGTAAGGTCGACGCGTCGACGCAGGTGATCGCGGTGTGTTCGGTCGTGACGATGTTGCTGACAGCGCTGCTGGTGATGCTCGCCATCAGCGCGTCGCACCATCCACCAATCGTTGTGGGCCCTGTGACCATTCCGATGCCGGCTGTCATGCAACCACCACGCGGAGGGACCATCCTGTCGTGTTCAACGCGTCGCACACTCTCCGTCGCCAGCAAACCGCTTGGGTACCCTACGCCTCGCGTGGACCCGCGACACTTCCTATTCCCGGTAGTAACGCTCAACGACCAAGACGAACCTGAGTGGTTGTGCGGCAACTCGTTCCCGATCACGGACGACGGCGGTCTGATTACGTGCCGGCATGTGATGTCCAAGCCTGACGCAAGACTCGCCGTCATCGACCGTCTTGGCGACCTTCGCGTCCTTCTGGTCGAGGATGTCATCTACCCCAAAGACAATTCCCTCGATCTTGCGTTCCTGCCGCGTGCGTTGGATCGGCCTAGCAAGCGGCTCCCGCTGCTGCCGGCGCCGAACTTCCGGGTCGGTGAGTCGATCCGAGGTCATCGCCTCGTTCGCGGCCGAGATTCCCGACTGTGAGCCTGTCATCGCGGCAGAGCGGGTGCCCGACCCCGAGCTTGAGTAGCGCCGGCCCGCGCTCGCCGAGCCCCCCGGCGCAACCGCTACCCTTGCCGGCCGTGACGCTCTGGACAGACATCGAGATTCTGCGGTACATCGACGCGGCCGAGAAACGCCTATCCACGACCGTCCATCGCATCGAAGAGTCCTGGGCCCTAGACAACTCCGGAACATCATTTGTGCCGCTCATACGCCGAACATGTCGAACAGGAGAGCGTCGAGCTCGTGGCTGAGCGTTGGCGGAGCTGTCGGGTCCTCACAGCAGGGCGGCTGCTCTGAACGCCGCCGGCCAGCGGCCGACAGTCCAGGGAAGATCTCTGCGAGGACGGCTGCGGGACTATCGCTCTCGGTGTGCCTGGCGACGGACACAACCACGATGCTGCTGTCCGATCGGTACACGGTCGTCATCCGCCAGGCTGCGTACAACGAGCGCTGGCACATCGGGTAGTCGACCGCATCGGTCGCGGCGAGTCGCTTGCCGCCGGCGCGGCAACCCTCACCCTTAAGCGCGTTAACCGCGGCGTCGTAGGCGCGCCGCTCCCGCTTGGTCATGTCGTTGTCCACAACACGCCGGACACTTGGGACCCGCAGAACGGTGAAGGGCACTACGCTGGCTCAAGCTGCCCGTGCTTCATCTCTTCAATCCCGCGCACAAGCTCAGGACGTTGCCGCTCGGCTCGATCGTGCAGCAGGTCGACGAGTGCATGCAGCCAATCCCGGTCCTGTCCCCGTCTGCGCAGCTCTTCGATCGCTCGATGAGTACTCCTGAGGCTCGAGCGCTCAATCAGCACAGGCTTGGCGCGCGGGACCCTGTGCAAAACCCCTCGCTTCAGCCAGGCACGGACGGTAGGCTCGGAGACACCGAGATAGTCAGCGGCCTGCGCGACCGGCAACCCAGAAGACCCAGCCGTTGGGTGATCAAGACGCGCCACAGCATCCTCGAGAAGCCTCAAAGCCGACGACACCGCCTCGCGCTCTGGCTGAGCCGCTCGCTCGCTGCTGGGCGCAAGCGCGCGCAGCTCATCCTGCGCGTCCTCGAGCTCCACAACCGCATAAGCCACCTGCTGTCGCTCACGTCTGCCCACGCCCACAGCATACCAAATGCTTTCGGTTTCATGCCAGTTTTCCGAAAGAAGCCTGGGCTTCCCCGATCGAAGGCAGCCGCCAGCGCGGCTCATTCTCGGTCAACCACGTTATGAGGGCCTCGCCCTCGGCGGGCATACGACCGTTGCCCGTCAGACAATCAGCGGCGGCTTGCGACGGAGCGACGTAGCGGATACCCGACTCCTCGCTGCTGCGCTCCCAGACGATGGGGTCGAACGCGCGCAACAGAACGACGTTGGCTCCCTCATCCGCAGGAAGAAGCCCGAGCTCCTCGGCCACCGCCCCGATGTCGTTGCTATACGCCATCAGCAGCGCCGGAGCCGCGACCGGAGCAACACGCACAGCGGCGAAGGAGCCCGTAATGGCAACCCGTGCCAAGTCAGGCAGCTCAGCAAGCCGCTCCAGCGCCCGCGTCGCCCCAGTCGGCGCGAGAAACAGAGACGCCTCATTGCTCCTCAGGACGTCGTAGGACTCTGCCCACCGCCGTAGCAGCCCTGCGATGTCGACGTCCTCGACGCGTCCACGGCGAGCGCGCTCAACGAGGGCAGCGCGATCCAACGCGTCGAGCAGCCGCGAGACATATCCAGGCGCAAGCCCAGTCGTAGCTGCGATCTCGCCTACTCCGTAGGGAGGGCATACATCTACAAGCAGCCGAATCAGTCGTGCCGCCTTGGGGCCGCGAACCGTGGCCCGGCCGCGAAGCGGAGGGTCGGGGTTCCGGGTGGCACCTGCGGTCCTGATGTAAAGCGCCGGGTCCTCCAATTTGATGAACGTATTGCCCGTGAGGTCGATGAAGTTGATGTCTTCCCTGATGAGCAGCTCCTGAGTTCGGACGCTCATCCAAGGAGCAACGGCAAGAATGGGGATCTGACCAGCAAGCGAGCGGATGGCCCGCGGGAGGCCAGCAGACAACTGCTCAACGGCGCGAGGGTCCATGGACCGCTTCGCCTCAACCGCGAAAGTCACGATGATCCCGTTGGGGGCACGAAGATCGATAGCGTCCTCCACCGACACAGGCTCCTCGGGCGGTGGGTCCCCGTCCAACATGACCTGGCTCAAGCGCTCTGCATCCCAACTCGCCGGGAGCATGCCGAGCAGCCGCAAAACAGCCTCATCGATCAGATTTGTTGCCTCTATGGGCACGTTTGCTAGCACAGCAAACCAAGACTAGCAGCACTATTTTTCCTATAATCTATATTTGCGCAACAGCAAATGCGCAAATATAGGGAATAATCTTGGGTTTACTCCTTACCAGCCTGGCCGAAAGCCCGCCTCAACAAATACGGCGCCTTCCACGCAAAGGCCTCTGGAGCGCTCCCCGGCCGTATTGACAGTTCAGGCCGCGGTATTTTGTAGTGGTTCTTGCGCGTCGTCCCAAGTCTGACGGACTTCGGCCGGCGTGCGGTAGTTGAGCCGGCTGTGAGGCCGGTCGTGATAGTGGTCGATGTAGGCGGCGATCACCTCCCTGGCCTGCTCGAGGGTCTCGAACTCGTGGCGCCAGACGCAGCGTTCCTTCAGGTAGCGGAACCAGCTCTCGATGAACGCCTGGCTCTCGGGGTCACGGTAGCCGCCGCGGCGGTGGCGGACGCCGAGCCCGGAGATCACCAGCCGCGTCGCGCGGGCGGTGAACGCCGAGCCGTTGTCTGTGCCCAGGGTGAGTGTGCCGGGCATGATGCCCTGCTCGAGCACGGCCCCTTCGATGACCGCGATCGCCTCGACGGCGCGGCAGCGCAGGCTGAGCTCCCAACCGACGATCTCTCGCGTGCAGCAGTCGATCATCGCGTTCAGATAGACCCAGCCGTGCTCGGCGACCCAGATCGAGGTCATATCCAGATGCCATAGCTGGCCGGGCCGCTCGACCTTGAAGAACCCGGGACGCCGGCGATGCGGCTCGTGCGAACGGCGCTGGATCAGCTTGCGCTCGCGCATCACCCGCAGCACGCGCTTGCGGTTCACCGCCCGGTGAAGCTTGCGCTGCACCCAGGCAGTGACGATCCGGTAGCCGTCGGTTGGGTTCTGCTCGGCGACTTCGACGATCGCCCGTTCGACCTCGTCGACCGGTGCCCGCCGCGACGCATCCGGCGCCCGCCGCGGACGCGGGACACGGTAGACAGCCTGGCGGCTGATCTGAAGGATGCGCGCCACGACCGCCGGGCGATGCCCGGCAGCGACGAGCTCACGGGCGTAGGCGACGCGCAACGTCACTCCCACGTCCGGAACCCGTTTCCCAGGATCTCGAGCTCATAGGTCTTGCGACCCAGCGTCCGCTCCAAGTCGCGCACGCGCTTGCGCAGCTCCACGAGCTCGGTGCGCTCCTCCTTGCCCGCCAGGCGCTCGGAGCCGCCCTCCAGCAGCTTCTCGCGCCACGTATAGAACAGGTTCTCCGAAATCTGGTGCTCCCGGCAGACCTCGGCGACCGAGCGGTCACCGCGCAACCCGGCAAGCACGATCTCGAGCTTCTGCTGGACCGTCCAGCTGCGGTACTGCTTCTTCTCGCTCAACAGGAATCTCCTTCGGTCGTGTCGGTAGAAGTGGTGTAACGGGCGCGGTGTAGGCCGGAGTTGGTTCCGGCCACCGCGGCGTCCAGACTCGTCGGTTCCTACCAAGAGCCGATTGAGAAGGAGACACCACGATGGCCGAAGGCCACAGGATGACTACTGCTGATGTCGTTGGGAAGGTTTTGGCGGGCGAGCATGGTGATTTCGTGCGCGAGGCGGTCGCGCTGGTCGCCCGTGAGTTGATGGAGGCGGAAATCTCGGTGGAGGTCGGCGCTGAGCTGGGGCAGGTCAGCCCTGAGCGCACGACGCACCGCAATGGCTACCGGGCGCGCCCGTGGGAGACCAGGGTGGGCGAGATAGAGCTGCTTATCCCGAGAAAGCGTCAGGGTCCTGCGTACTTCCCGAGTTTCCTGGAACCTCGCAGGAGATCAGAGCAGGCGATCGTGGCGGTCGTGCTGGAGGCCTATGTCAACGGGGTGAGTACGCGCAAGGTCGACCGCCTGGTTGAGCAGCTGGGGGTCGCCGGCATGACCAAGGACCGCGTCTCGGCGCTGTGCAGGGGCCTCGATGAGCAGGTGGCGCGCTTCAGGGAGCGCCCTCTGGAGGGCGCCTACCCGTATCTGTGGCTTGACGCCAAGCACGTGAAGGTGCGCTCGGGTGGGCATGTGCGCTCCAAGGCATTGGTGATCGCCTATGGCGTGCACTGCTCCGGGGTCCGCGAGGTGATCGGCCTGGATCTCGGCGAGGTCGAGTCCGAGGCCTTCTGGGTCGAGTTCCTGCGCTCGCTGCGGGCTCGAGGGCTGCAGGGAGTGTGTCTGGCGGTCTCTGACCAGCACGAAGGCCTCAAGCACGCGATCGAGCGGGTGCTGGCCTGCCCGTGGGAGGCTGTCCGACCTTCTGTGTGTGAGTTGGGTTTGGTTTAGTTGGGTAGTCGGTCTCCGAAGTGGATCTTGAGGCCTCGTAGTGCTGCTGTCCAGTTGAATGCTTGTTGCCATTTGCCCTCGGCTCGCCGGATAGCGAGGTAGATGAGCTTGGTGGCGGCTTGCTCGTCGGGGAAGTGTCCTCTGGTCTTGATTGCCTTTCTGATTTGCCGGTTGAGGTTCTCGATGCTGTTTGTGGTGTAGACGGCTTTGCGTAGGTCGGCGGGGAACGCGAGGAACGGGGTGATGTTCTCCCACCGAGCTCGCCAGGACTCCGCGATCATGGGGTACTTCTCGCCCCACTTCTCGTCGAAGTCCTGCAAGGCCGCTTCGGCTGCCTCGACGTTCACGGCCCGGTAGATCGGCTTCAGGTCGCCGGCGACGCGCTTGCGCTCGGTGTAGGCGACGTAACGCATCGATGAGCGGATCTGGTGAACGATGCAGCTCTGAACCCATGCTTTCGGGAAGACTGCCTCGATCGCGTCGGGGAACCCGTTCAGCCCGTCGACGCAGCACACCAGGACGTCCTGGACGCCGCGCTGGTGCAGGTCGTTCAGGACAGCGAGCCAGAACTTCGCGCCCTCGGTGTCTTGCCACCAGATCCCGAGGACCTCGCGTTCGCCCTCGACGCTGACACCGATCGCGAGGTAGCAAGCCCGGTTTTGGACGGAGCGGTCTTCACGGACCTTGACCATCAGGCAGTCGAAATACGCGATCGCGTAGACCCGCTCCAAAGGCCGTGTGCGCCACGCCTGCACGTCCTCGAGAATCGCGTCGGTCACGCGGCTGATCGTGTCGCGGCCGACGTTCACGCCATAGAGATCGCGTAGGTGACTTTCGATGTCACGGACGCTCATCCCGCCCGCGTAGAGGCCGAGAATCTTCTCGTCCAGCCCCGCCAGCCGCGTCTGGCGCTTGCCGACGAGCTGCGGCTCGAACGTGCCGGCCCGATCCCTCGGGGTATTCACAGCGACCGGCCCGAGCTCACTCTGAACCGTCTTCGGGGTCGACCCATTGCGATGATTCCCGGCACCATCAGGGGGAGCCTGCCCGGGTGGATAGCCGAGATGCTCTGTTAGCTCCGCGCCAAGCGCGGTCTCAATCACACGGCCCGCCAGCTGGCTGAGGAAACCGCCGGGGCCCGTGATCTCCTCAGGCTCCAGGCCCTTCAACGCGTCCTGGAGCTCATCCGCGGGCAGCAACCCCGCCAAACGATCAACGACATCCTCGGCTACCGCCGGCGGCTCACCAACCGGCTTCGTGCTCGTCTTGGACTTCATGGTCTGCGTACTCATCAGGGGTCCTTTCCGGGCCGACACACAAGCCCGATCGCTCACCCCAACCACACACAGAAGACCGGACAGACCCGCCCGTGGCAGCGCTGCACGGTGCACTTCGTCAGAAACATGCACCAGCACTGCCGCCCATCCCAGCGCGGGCTGGTCTCCGCGGCCCTGCGCGAGCTCTTCCAGGCCGAGAGCGGCGCGCAGGCACGCGAGCGCATGGGGCAGGTGATCGAGCGCCTGGAGCCCACCGTGCCGAAGGTCTGCCGGCTACTCGAGGACGCAGAGGAAGACCTGCTCGCCTTCTACGCCTTCCCACAGGCGCACTGGTCAAAGCTCAGAAGCACCAATCCGCTGGAGCGCGTGAACCGAGAGATCGGCCGACGCTCAGAACGTCGTCGGGATCTTCCCCAACGACCTCTCGGTCATCCGCCTCGCCGGAGCACTACTGATCGAGCAAAACGACGAGTGGTTGGTCTGCCGACGCTACCTCTCCGTCGAGAGCATGGGCCTACTCGACGCCGTCCAAGAACAGGACGAACACACACACAACAACAAAGAGGAGGTCCCCACCCTCAACGCCGCTTAAGAAGCCAACCTCACCGACGAGCTGGCGTTACACCACAACACACGACTTGACTTCTCCTTCGGTTGAGCGGCCCATGCTGGAAGGCGCCCCGGACGAGATCTCCGCCTACGGCCTACGGCCTTCGGCTCCGATCACGTCCGGGCAACCCCAACCCAGCTACCTGTCAACGCCAACACGGGGAGCGGACCACCTCAAAAGCCCATTCTGTAACGCAAGGGCCACAAAAGGCCCCTCGAGTGTCTCCGAATAGCGCGACGGGGACCTAAATGGTCCCCGTCAGCGGCATAGCGGGGGCGGGTTCTGTACTTATATCCCCTACCCACCGCGTCGGTCGGATGTACCACATCGTGGAAGTGCGGGAGCTGCGCTGAAATGGGCACAAGGGGGGTGCCGCTGGGTACTGACATGGCTTTCTAGAGCCATTCTTGTGCCGCTCCGTTCCCCTCACTTTCGCTCAAATTGGGGGCCCTAAAATGGGCCCCGCTCGTCGATCAGTCTCGACATGACTCGGTCGAATTCGATCCACCCAGCGAGCTACTCTCGATTGACGATGCTGCGCGTGTATCTCGACCAGAACAAGTGGATAGATCTAGCCCGTGCTGCGAACGGCAATCCGCTGGGAGAGCGCTTCCAGACTGTGGGCACGGTGATCGCCGCAGCCGTCGAACGTGGCCACGCTTCGTTCCCGCTCTCAGGCGGGCACTTCATCGAGACCTGGAAGAAGCGGCGCGCGGTGCAGCGGCACGATCTAGCGAGCACGATGGCGACCGTCTCCAGAAACCATGCGATAGCCTCACCGCACCTGCTGCTCCCCGCGGAGCTCGACCGCGCCTTCCAGCGCCGGTTCGGACGTCCTGCGGTCCCGCTCCCGCTCCAGCCCTTCGGCACGAGCGTGGAGCACATCACAGGCATTCACAACGGACCCCCGGTACCTCAAGCCATGCGTGAAGCGGTGCTCACGACCAATCCCGGGCTTGGCGAGAGGGAACTCGCAGACGCGATCGACCAACTCCTTCTCGCCGGCCCGGCACAGGACATGCCGATCGCGGGGATACCACTGCCGCCGATTGAGCCGGCCGAGAACTTCGCTAGCGGGGAGAACGAGCAGGTAAGGCGTTTCATCGAATACAGAGCCGATAAGGACCTACGCCGGCGCGCCGTGGCGGCGCGTGAACTTCTGGGGATCCGAGAGGCGCTCGAGGCTGCCATGGGACGAGCCTCCATCTGGTGGGAAGACATCTTCGCGCTTGAAGCACAGGGCACGACTGATCTGATGCTGGACCTTCCCTCGAGGGCAGCCGCTCTGGAGTTGATGTGGCGCCAGCACGACAACATGCAGACCACCTGGAAGCCGAACGACATGAATGACATCGGTTATCTATCTACTGCTGTTGCTTACTGCGATGTAGTCGTCACCGAGCGCAAGTGGGCCGCCATGCTCAACCAACATGGGCTCGCTAATCGGTTCGACACGACCGTGATCAGCGACCTCACTGATCTCACTGAAGTCCTCGTCACCCAGAGCGTCGCGGCCTGACCTTACGCGCCGAAGGCTAGCCCGGTGGAAAAGAATCTCGCCGCAACCCTTGACAACATCCGGAACGGCATTGCTACCCTCGTCTCATGGACCAACGACACCTGATCTTCATCGCCGGACTGCTGCTGCTCATGTTCCTTGTCGGGTACGTCCGCGACCTTGGCATCAAGGCCGGATTCTCCCCACAGGCCGTTGCGCTGCTTGAGAAGCTCGCGATCTTTGCGGGCTAGGGCGCTACGCCCTTGCCGGCGCCTCTGGTCCGCCTGACGGCGAGGCCTTCGTGAGGTTGCCGAAGAGTTCGTCGCACTTCAGCACCGGTACGGTTAGGGCCCTGGGCGTCTGCTCTGCCAGCTTAGTCGCGCTCTCATCGCGCACACCTAGTGTAGTGTCTTGCAATTAGTTGTGGTTTGTGGTAGGGTGGTGTATGCGTCTACCTACACCAGCACTGCCACTGTCTGATAGTCATCGAGAGGTCCTTGAAGCGCTCGCAAAGTCGGGGGTTAGCTCGCATCGCGATGTGCAGCGTGCGCGGGCGTTGCTGTTGGCTGGCGATGGTCAGCCCAACACCTATATCGGCGCGAGGGTGGGGGTTTCACCGAGCACCGTCAAGGCATGGCGGGAGCGTTTTTCCCAGGACGGGCTGAAGGCGTTCGGCGCGGTACGTCCGGGCCGGGGGCGCAAGCCGTCGATCCCGGCGCAGAAGGTGCAGGAGATCGTGCACGCCACGCTGCACGAGAAGCCTGCGGGCGAGACGCACTGGAGTTGCCGGTCGATGGCCAAGGAGGCTGTCCGACCTTCTGTGTGTGAGTTGGGTTTGGTTTAGTTGGGTAGTCGGTCTCCGAAGTGGATCTTGAGGCCTCGTAGTGCTGCTGTCCAGTTGAATGCTTGTTGCCATTTGCCCTCGGCTCGCCGGATAGCGAGGTAGATAAGCTTGGTGGCGGCTTGCTCGTCGGGGAAGTGTCCTCTGGTCTTGATTGCCTTTCTGATTTGCCGGTTGAGGTTCTCGATGCTGTTTGTGGTGTAGACGGCTTTGCGTAGGTCGGCGGGGAACGCGAGGAACGGGGTGATGTTCTCCCACCGAGCTCGCCAGGACTCCGCGATCATGGGGTACTTCTCGCCCCACTTCTCGTCGAAGTCCTGCAAGGCCGCTTCGGCTGCCTCGACGTTCACGGCCCGGTAGATCGGCTTCAGGTCGCCGGCGACGCGCTTGCGCTCGGTGTAGGCGACGTAACGCATCGATGAGCGGATCTGGTGAACGATGCAGCTCTGAACCCATGCTTTCGGGAAGACTGCCTCGATCGCGTCGGGGAACCCGTTCAGCCCGTCGACGCAGCACACCAGGACGTCCTGGACGCCGCGCTGGTGCAGGTCGTTCAGGACAGCGAGCCAGAACTTCGCGCCCTCGGTGTCTTGCCACCAGATCCCGAGGACCTCGCGTTCGCCCTCGACGCTGACACCGATCGCGAGGTAGCAAGCCCGGTTTTGGACGGAGCGGTCTTCACGGACCTTGACCATCAGGCAGTCGAAATACGCGATCGCGTAGACCCGCTCCAAAGGCCGTGTGCGCCACGCCTGCACGTCCTCGAGAATCGCGTCGGTCACGCGGCTGATCGTGTCGCGGCCGACGTTCACGCCATAGAGATCGCGTAGGTGACTTTCGATGTCACGGACGCTCATCCCGCCCGCGTAGAGGCCGAGAATCTTCTCGTCCAGCCCCGCCAGCCGCGTCTGGCGCTTGCCGACGAGCTGCGGCTCGAACGTGCCGGCCCGATCCCTCGGGGTATTCACAGCGACCGGCCCGAGCTCACTCTGAACCGTCTTCGGGGTCGACCCATTGCGATGATTCCCGGCACCATCAGGGGGAGCCTGCCCGGGTGGATAGCCGAGATGCTCTGTTAGCTCCGCGCCAAGCGCGGTCTCAATCACACGGCCCGCCAGCTGGCTGAGGAAACCGCCGGGGCCCGTGATCTCCTCAGGCTCCAGGCCCTTCAACGCGTCCTGGAGCTCATCCGCGGGCAGCAACCCCGCCAAACGATCAACGACATCCTCGGCTACCGCCGGCGGCTCACCAACCGGCTTCGTGCTCGTCTTGGACTTCATGGTCTGCGTACTCATCAGGGGTCCTTTCCGGGCCGACACACAAGCCCGATCGCTCACCCCAACCACACACAGAAGACCGGACAGACCCTGGCCAAGGCGCAGGGTGTCAGTCCGGCGACGGTGCAGCGGATCTGGTCCGCGCGCAATATCCAGCCGCATAGGTTCAGGACGTTCAAGCTCTCAAACGACAAGCGTTTCGAGGAGAAGCTCGTCGATGTCGTTGGCTTGTATTTGAACCCGCCGGAGAAGGCGATCGTCCTGAGCATGGACGAAAAGAGCCAGATCCAGGCGTTGGACCGCACCCAGGCGAGCCTGCCGATGAAGAAGGGCAGGGCGGGCACCATGACCCACGACTACAAGCGTCACGGCACCACCACCCTGTTCGCCGCGCTGGACGTCCTAACCGGCGCCGTGATCGGTGAGTGCTTGCCTCGCCACCGTCACACAGAGTTCTTGAAGTTCCTGCGCACGATCGATCGTGAGGTCCCCAAGGGTCTGCAGGTCCACCTGATCCTCGATAACTACTGCACCCACAAGCACGAAAACGTGGAGAAATGGCTCGCCAAACATCCACGCTTTCATTTGCACTTCACACCGACATCGAGCTCGTGGCTGAACCTCGTGGAGCGCTGGTTTGGGAAGCTCACCGACAAGGCCATCCGCCGCGGAATCTTTCACTCCGTACCCGAGCTCATCACCGCGATCGAGACCTACCTCACCGCCAGCAACGAGAACCCCGAGCCCTTCATCTGGACCGCCACCGCCGAGCAAATCCTCACCAAGGTCCAACGCGGCCGCGCCACCCTCAACACAATCACCACCTAAAACCGAGACACAACACTAGGAGGCCTCGCCGGCGCTTGGCTGTGCGACTGCCAACGGCGCCCACTGCGCCTCGGCGAGATCGCCCCTAGGCATCCCCGCGGGCGTCGGAATCTCAGGCGTGTCGCGCAGGTACCACTCGGCGTCGAGCGCCGCCTGGCAGCCCGAGCCGGCAGCGGTGATCGCCTGTCGGTAGGTGTGGTCCACCAGATCACCAGCCGCGAAGACACCTGGCCGCTTGGTGCGTGTCGAACGTCCCTCGGTCACGACATACCCGTCTTCGTCGACATCGATCTGGCCCTGCACCAGCCCTGACTGGGGCTCATGGCCGATCGCGATGAACGCGCCTGAGATCTCCAGCTGGCGCTGCTCGCCGGTCTGCGTGTTGACGAGCACCGCGCGCGCAAGCGCGCCGCTCTCGCCTGGCTCGAAGCGCTCGACGGTGTAGGGCGTAAGCAGCTCGATGTTCGCCTGAGCCCTAGCCCGCTCCAGCATGATCTTGGAAGCCCTGAAGTCCTCGCGACGATGGACGATCGCGACCTTGCTGGCGAACTTCGAGAGGAAGATCGCCTCCTCCATCGCCGAGTCGCCGCCACCGACGATGAGCGTCGGCGCATCGCGGAAGAAAGCGGCGTCGCAGGTGGCGCAGTAGCTCACGCCACGTCCGCTCAGCTCCTCCTCGCCCGGGATCCCAAGCTTCTTGTGCTCGGCCCCCATCGCGAGGATCACGGTTCGTGCCTGATGCGCCTCGCCGCCAACCCAGACGCGGTGCACATCGCCCGGCTCGCTCCCGAGCTCGAGACGCTCAGCCTCATCTGTCAGCAGGCGTGCACCGAAGCGCTCAGCCTGGTCTCTGAAGCGCTGCATCAGCTCGGGACCCATCATGCCCTCAGGGAAGCCTGGGTAGTTCTCGACGTCCGTCGTCTGCTGCAGGAGCCCGCCCCAGGCAAAGCCCTCGACGACCAGTGGATTCAGGTTCGCCCGCGCGGTATAAAGCGCCGCTGTGTAGCCGGCAGGGCCGCTGCCAACGATGATCACGTCCTCGATATCTGCCATCTGATCTCCTATTACTTTACTTTGTATAGTGTAGCGCAGCGGCGGCAGGCGGGCGCTCAGGCGTGGCGCAGGGACTCGGCCGTCTTGATGGTGCTCTCGCGCAATGGGGCGGAGACGTGCTCAGGAGGGGTCTCATCGCGCCAGCGAGCGACGGTTCTGCGCAGCTGGAAGTAAGCGATCGCCCCAGGGAAGGTTGGCAGCCAGAACGAGATCGCCCGATAGGCCAGAACAGCCGGGACCGCGAGGTTCAGGTCGACGCCGAACGCCGCGAATGCACCGATCATCCCGCCCTCGACACCACCCAGACCTCCGGGCAGCGGCAGCAGATTGCCAAGCATCCCCACGAAGTAGGCCATCCAGATCACGGGGAATGGTGGCGAGGAGCCAAACGCGTGAAAGCACGCCCACAGCACGCATATGTCAAAGCCCCACCACGCGAGTGCACCGAGCAGGCCTGGAGCCTTCGAGCGCAGCAGCTCGATCGCGGTGCGGATTCCACTTGCGGCGAGCGCCGGGACCGTCGCCATTCGCCTCACCAGCGCAGCAACCCGCCCGGACCCTGCCGACCACGGGCCTAGTCGCCGCTCGATGTCTCCCGGGACAAGCGCCATGGCGCCGGCCGCGACGAGCAGGATCGCCGCGATGATCGCGGGAACGAACGTGATCGCAAACGAGCCTGCGCCGGAGAACACACCGGTTCCGAGCCCGATCCCGTCGATCAGGACCGAGCCCACATAGACCAGGTAGAGCAGCACCATGAACGCCACCATCCGGCAGGCGACCAGCCGCGCCTCCATGCCCGAGCGGCGCAAGGCCCAGGCGGTCAGCACCACTCCCCCGGCACCCGCTGTCGCGAATAGACGCGTCGCTGCCAGACCGGCCATCGTGATCAGATAGCTCTCACGCAACCCAAGGCGCTCCTGCTCGTGCTCGCGGACGAAGACCGCCCTGAACAGCACCACATAGCCCGCGAAGGAGAGGATCTCCAAGCAGACGCCGATCGCGATCCACCAGGTGTCGCCGCCCTCGAGCCTGTGGACCGTCTTGCCTGCACCTGCAAGCTTGGGCAGTACGAAGTACAGAAAGCCAATGGCCGAGAGCATGAAGAGGGCAAACGCGATCGCCCGCTTGCGCGTGAGCTCGGTCCGAGGCATCTCCTCGTCGTGGTGGGCAGCTCCACCGTGCACCGATGATCCTGGCCGGGCGGGTGCCAACTTCTGCCCCCCAACCATCCCATCGGCTCCTGCCCGTCGCTCAATCGCCTCCGCCATGTCGCTCAGTTCACGCTCCTGCACCCCTCGGATGCGCCCTCGCCTCCAGCGCCGAGACCGCGCGCGAGAGACGCCTGAACAGCGGTGCTGCGCCGGGACCGCTGCGACGAACCGCTGCCGTCAGTGCCGCCCCGGCGATCAGGTCGATCACATAGTGCTCGCCCAGATAGACAAGTGCGAAGCCGAGCGTGAGCGCATAACTCCAGCCGACAGCGCCCGCCAGCGGGCCCGTCTCGGCGAGCAGCATTGCCGCCATCAATGAAGTTGCGAAGTGCAGCGAGGGCATCGCAGCCAATGGATTGCCTCCAAGGACACTGTAGAGCGGCCCCCAGCGGTCTCGCCAGAAGAACTCCCCATACTCCGCCATCATTCGCCTCGTCTCCGCTCCCCCGGCCTGCTCTCGGCCCTCGACGCTAGCGGCATACCAGGGTGGAGCCGTGGGGGCGAGCCAGTAGAAGCATGCCCCCAGATCGAAGACCGCATAGCTCATCAATGCGGCTCTGGGAAAGCGGCTTGGGTGACGCCACAGGATGTAAGCGAGAGCGGTGTGAGGGCTCATGAACCACATCCAGTGCGTCCAGACGAGCACCCGATCGCGCACGTACCACTCTTGCTCGCTTGCCAGCGCCCGCTGGAGACGCAGCGTAGGCAGCTCTCCTAGGCCGAGTGCCCTGTCTATCGCGATCGGGTAGTCGACGTAGACGCGCGCCTCCTGAAGCTCAGGGTCATCGTGAGGTGCCTTATAGGCCCCCACGTAGGCCCACATCTGCAGAGCGCAGACAGCCACATCTCGTGTTCTGGAGCGAGGCATCGCAACGCTCAGCCCGAGCGGTGCGCCGAAGGCTGCGGCCTGAGCGATGATCGCCGGGCCCTTGAGGCGCCTGCGCACCAGGGGCGCCGCAACGCCCACAGCAACCATCGCCCACGCAGTAGCTCTGATGGCGCTGCCGGACCCCCGCACTAGGCGGTCAGTATAGGCGCGCGCTCGGAAGCTCTGGAGATATGCGCCGCGATGCGTAGTCCGCCGCCTCAGCGACGAGCACCCCCACGATCGGGCTCGCCGCATCGGCCTCCGGATGCCACTGAACACCGAGCACAAAGCGCTTGTCCGGCAGCTCGATCGCCTCGGGCAAACCGTCCATCGTCGAGTTGCCGGTGACCAGCAGCCCCTGACCGATGCGATCCACCCCCTGGTGGTGGTGGAACTTGGTCGCATGATGGGTCTCCCCTGCCGCCCGCGCGACGAGCGTTCCCTCCACCAGCTCGACATCGTGGTCAGCCCCGTCGAAGGTGCCAGCCACACGCAGATGCTCGTGATGGCCGAAACGCTCGGGGAGGTGTTGGAGCAGCGTCCCGCCCAAGGCAACGTTGATCATCTGCATGCCCCTGCAGATCCCCAGCACGGGCATGTCCCGCTCGATCGCCATCCTCACCAGCGCCGCTTCGAATGCATCGCGTTCGGGCACGACATCCTGGGTCTCCGGATGGGGCGACTCGCCGTAGGTTGCGGGATCTATGTCGGCACCGCCGGCGAGCATCAGGCCGTCGAGAATGTCGAGCAGTTCACCTGGATCGCGCTCCAGCGTGGCGTCTGGCGGAAGCATGAGGAGCCGACCCACCCGCTCTCTGGACCGCTTCCACATAGCTGCGCGAGAGCAGCACCGCCTCCTGGTCCCACATGCCCCAACTCGCCCGCTCCAGGGCCGTGCAGATACCGATCACGGGTCGCTTCATCGGCTAGACGCTAGCGCGCCGATCGATGCAATCGCCCCAACTCCAGCCGTGGGCCGTAGCATTCGGTCGTTCGAACCCAGCCGGAGGAGCTGAGCGCGTGAATCTGGCATCGACGAGAGGAAGAGCGATGACCAACGCCACCACCAACGCCACCACCACGAGCACGACTTTGCGAACCCGCGAGCTGGAGACCGTCAACCTTGCGATATCCGCCGACGGGGCCGCCACGGTGCAGCTGAACAGACCGCAGGCTCTCAATGCCTGGAACAGGCAGTTCAAGGTGCCTCGCGGCCCTGACCGAGGTCGCGGA
>CAWFNV010000005.1:0-119382 GCA_963817345.1 uncultured Solirubrobacterales bacterium | reverse complement strand
CCTGACGGCGAGCGAGCATGCGCATCAGCACGACCGAGCGCGTCAGGCAGCGGGTGTCCCCGGGCAGCAGGCGGAAGATCTTCTGGATCACCTGGCCCAAGCGGATGCCGAGCAGCGCGGACTCGCGCGAGACGTCTGCGCCCGAGTGCGGCTCGGCTGCGATGTCACCCTCGGCAGAGGCGGGGTGGCTCTCGGCGCAGGCATTCAGCCGCGCCAGCGCGACGGTCTCGGTGATCTCCGGACGGCGCAGCCACCAGCGCGCTTGTATATATGTGACGGTTATCTCGAACGCGAGCACGAGCTTGCCAAACGGGCTGAATGAGCGCAGTGGCTCCCGGATCGATCCAGCGAGCTTCACGCGCGGCGATCCGGGGCCCCTCACAGCGCGCTCGCGTGGGTGCGTACCCGCTCGGCCAGGGCCAGCGCCCCTGCTTGGTCGATCTGCACCTGAAAGACGGGCACCGAGCGCTCGATTAGCGCAGCGATCTCCAGCTGGGCGATCACACGCTCTGCGAACGAGACGTAGGGCACGAAGGTCGCGGTGAGCAGATCGCGGGGATCGACGGGATCTATCCGCTCGATCGTGGTGGCCGATCCAGCGGGCGCAGGCTCGAGCAGGTAGAGCGCGCCGAGCGCCGTGGGCGGGGCGAGCCGATCGGCGCGCAGGTGGACCTTGTTGCTCTCGCCGACCACCTCCCCGAGCTTGTTAGGTCCCAGATCCTCGAGCTGCTCGGCCTGCTCCTCACGGAGGTTGACCAAGGCCGATCCGGGCTCTGCGATCACCCGCCCGCCCTGCACCCGCAGGGCGATCACGTCGTCGGAGAGCAGCTCGGCGCCGCCCAGCCCCAGGTTGATCGCGAGCGTCGACTTGCCGGCGCCAGGCACCCCGGAGAAGGCGCATGCCCGTCCGTCGATCGCCACCGCGCTTGCATGCAGGACCTCCAGCCCGTGCAGGGCCGAGACCAGCGGCAGCACCTGCCCGATCAAAATACTCCACCAGTGCCAGTCCGATGGATCCGTGGGCGCACACCCCACATGAGCGCCGTCGCGGGCGAGACGCGGAAGCGCCCGTAGCGCGAGGAGTTGATCAGGTAGCCGGCGAGCGGGTGCTCGTGGATCTCGAACCTCGCCTTGCCGTCGCTCATCAGGCCCCGCAGCTGCGCCTCCTCCTGGTGCCAGTGGACTCGATCTCCTCCTCAGGAGAGAGCTCCAAGCGGCAGTCCGCCGACGCGGCGCTCGGCGGCTTGGCGATCAGCACCGGCATCGGGAATCTCAGCTCGAGCTCGACACCGAACGCCCGTGAGCGCCACGGCGAAACGGTCTCGCGGTCAGCGTGTTCCGGCGGCATCGATCTCGAGCAGCCCCCTGCCAGCGAGATCCTCGCAGAAGGCTCGCAGGTCATGTTCGATTCGCTCCACGGCCTTCTCGAACTCCTCCGCCAGCTCGTGAGCGGCGCTCTGCAGATCGGACCTCCGCTGCAGGGTTTCGAGCATGCGCCCGGCGACCGGGTTCAGTCCGTGGTACTGCCCGGTGTTGATGTTGAGCACCACAGTCTCGGCCGCGAAAACGCGGAACACAACGTGGTCGGGGACGGTGACAGTGATGCGGTTAAGGCTGTCGGGAGCAACCTATGAGGGGCTGGGGGTATCGCTCATGGTCTAAGTACTCGATGATGGTGCCCCGCCGCTGCCCGATACGCATCGCTCGACCGAGTAGCAGCACGCTGATAGGCAGGAACACGACTACGAAGCCGACTATCTTCGCGAGGTCACCAAGCACGGAGCTTTCTGTCAGCGGGGTCCGGACCAATGTGTGGCGCAGCAGTTCGACGGTGGGGGTGAAGGGCTGGACGCTCGAGAACCATTTGAGCCATGCGGGCAGCAGCGCGATCGGAAAGTAGAGGCCGGACACGAGCGCGATCCCGCTCATCATCAGCCCGGCGCCGCCCACCACCTGCTCCCAGAGGATCGCGGAGCAGGCGAAGATCAGGCCGAACGCGGTGAAGGCGCCGGTCCCCAGCATGGCGACCGGCACCGCCAGCGCGGCGGTCGCCCAATGGATCTGCAGGCCGAATACCACGGCGCCGAAGAAGAGCGTGATGATCGCGGAGACGAACGACATGCAGAACGGAAGGATCATCATCGAGAGGACCGCCGCCACGCCGCCGAATGGCGAGAGCAGGATACGTTCGAAGGTACCCGCCACGAGCTCGCCCCGCAGGCCCGTCGCGACCGCCATCGTCGACTGTAGAACCTGGACCACGATCATGCCCAGCACCACGTAGGCGAAGTACTTGGAGTGGGAGCCGAAGCTCTTGACGCTGAGCAGGCGCGAGAGGAAGTAGAAGAGCGCCAATCCCATGAACAAGGAGGCGATCTGGCCGAAGAACTGCATGCGGTAGCTCTTGAAGACCGTCCAATCGCGCGCCATGAAGCCTAGTGCGGCATCCCGGTAGAGGCGAAGTGTGCTCACTGCTTCCTGAGCCTTCCCTGCTCGAGTACCATCTGCTCGTCGAAGCGCATCCCGAGCGACTCTCCCAGCGGAGAGCACCACCAGCACCGCTCCGCCTCGTTCCACCACTTCGCGCACCGCGGCCACGAGCATCGCAGTACCCTCGCTGTCGAGGCTGTTGCGCGGCTCGTCGAGCAGGACGAGGTCCGGTTCCTTGATGAACGTCATCGCCAGGCGCACGCGCTGGCGCTGGCCCATCGAGAGGCGATCGACCCGGTGGCGAGCGAGCTCCAGCAGCGAGAAGCGCCGCAGCGACTCCTCGACTGCCACGGGCCGTCGCTCGCGGGGCACAAAAGCGATGCGCGCCGTGTAATCGATCTGCTGGCGGACCGAGAGGCGCGCATACAGGCCCGTGCCGGTGGCCGAGAGGAACGACAGGCGCCGCTGGTAGGCGCGCCGGTCGTGCTCTGGATGCAGGCCGAAGATGTGCACATGGCCCTCGGTCGGACCGATCAGGCCGGCGAGCACGCGCAAGAGTGTGGTCTTGCCCACCCCGTTGGAGCCGCCGATCCAGGTCAGCGTGCCGGGCTCGAGCGTGAGCTCCAGGTCGTCGATGACGCGGTTGCCAGGTTTCGCCCCCACACCTTGGTGATGTTCCAGGCATCCAGTGGAGGCCGAACGTAGTCGCCCTGCTCTGGATGGGGTAGGGCGGCTCTCCCCGCAAGAGGCATGCCCATGGCGTCAGCGGGCGCTCCGGTCCTCGCCGTCACGCTCTGCAGTAGGGAATCGCTCATCTGGTGCTCTGTTCGTCCTGATGCTCGGTTGGTACTCGACTTATGCACATGTGTCGAGTACCAGCTTCGCGATGACCTCGGGCGAAGCTTCGGCCTGAGCACTGAGATGATACGACGCGACACTCTCCGCGAGGTCGGCGAAGGTCTCAAAGCTCCTCTGGCCGCGGGCTCCGGTGTCCGTCAAGCCCCAGGCGTGACTCATCAAGGTCAGCGGCGAGGGCTCCAGCTTCAGCATCTGCAGCTCGTTCTCCGAGAAGCGATCCAGCGCGATCACCGCCGACAGCGACGCCGGCTGGGCGGAGGCGCGATCGACCGCCATCCATGTCTCGTTCTGCTCGGCGAAAGGCGCGATCGGCGTTGCCCACGCCTGCGCGGACTCACGGGCTGCGTCGGGCACGTTCATCAGCGCCGGCCCCGGGTAGGCGAGAACCCCGTCGTCAGCGCGTCGCAATGCGAGCACGTCGTCGGCAAAGAGCGTCGCTCCATGCTCTATCAACGCGATGGCAAGGCTCGTCTTTCCACAGCCGCTGGGCCGACCACCGCGACCAGCTGCTCGTCTGGGAGCCTCACCGCACTCGCGTGCAGCAGCTCGAAGCCCAGCATCATCGACGTCCACCACAGGCAGGTGTCCAGCAGGAAGCGCTGCACGGCCGCGTCCTCGCCGCCTGACTGCGCCCAGCGCAGCTCGCGCCCACCGGCGCTGACCTCGGCCGTGGAGTCCTCGGCCGAGAGCTCATAGCGGGCAAGCTCGCCGTATGTGATGCGATGCTCACCCTCCGGGCCCTCGTCCACGCTGACGTGTGAGCCGTCGGGGAACATGCTCTCCCACAGGCGCTGCCGTCCGGGGATGCTTCCCACGCATCCACGAGCGCTTGCGCCGGCACTGCTCTGAACCTGAGCGGCTCGACTCCCACCGCCGAGGTGGAGGGAGGGAGCAGCAGCCTCGGAGCTCACTGCCAGGCCAAATCCGGTGCCTTGCCAGGCGGGGGTGCCAATCGGGTCGATGGCAGGGTCAAGCGAGGGATCGATGTCGCGAATGTTTAACTAGGATCGCTCGATACGACCCGTAGCCACTTACTTGCCAGTCCTCGCCTGAAGCGTGTGGCCGAGCGAGTCGCTACTCGTTTCGCCAAGCCCCCCTAGATGATTGATTCCACGGCTCTCTAAGCGCAGTAGTCGACCAGCGCCCGGCTTGGCCGTCCCAGTTGGTGGTTTAGAGATATCGCAGCGGCGAGGGTGAGCAGCCGCTGCAGGATGCGCTCTCTGAGCCCGGCGAGCGTTCGAGCGCCATGGCGCTCCAGGGTGAGGGTCCCCTTGCAGCTCCAGAAGATCGACTCGATCCGCTGGCGGATCGGCGCCAGGTGCGGTCCTCGGCCCGGCTCGTCCTTTCGCCTTGGCCGCAAGATCGTCGCGCCCAGCTCACTGACGGCCTGGGCGAATGCCCTGCCGGCGTAGCCCTTGTCGCCTATCAATGTCTCGCCGCCTGTGCGGCGAGTGCGGGCCAAGAGCTCCAGCGCGACGTCACGCTCATCGCGTTTGGGCGAGGCCACCGCGATCGCTCTGGGTGTGCCGTCGGGGGCAAAGATCGCGTGCAGGCGAAAGCCCCAGAAGAACCGTGAATGGCTGCGGCAATAGCCGTAATCCGCTGCGTCAGCCAGCTGAGAGCGCTTGACGGTCTGGCGGCTTCTGGCGCACTCCACCGGAGTGCTGTCAACGAGCATAAGATCGTCGTAGAACCCCGGGCTCTGGGACGCGAACACACTCATCAGCCACTCAAGCGTCTCGGTGAGCCGGCGGCGGCGCTTGAAGTAACCAGGCTGAGCAGGGAGCTTCGGAAACAGATGGCGCAGATGCTTGGAAGCGACCGCCAAAGCGCCGGTCAGAGGGTATGCCCATGACCGCCTGTGCGACACACAGCGTGACGACCTCCGCGTCTGTGACGTTTGCTTGGCGTTCTTCGATCGCCCAGGCAGGAGATCGTCGGCCGTGATGTAAACGGCAGTGAACAGCAGGTCGAGGTCGGCGTCCATCGAGGCCCCTTTCGGGTCGTCGGCTGGCTATTGAGTACCGCCGACTTCGACCCCGCTGCTTATAAATCCTCGATATCCACAGGCTTTGCCGTGGAATCAATCATCTAGGTATTGGGGTATTCGATTGTGAGGATGCGGGGGTAGTCGGTTGCAGCGATTTCGAAGATTGCCTCATTGCCCTTGCGGGTGATGAAGCGTGCTGGGGTGGTTTCGTTGCGGATGGGGTCGTAGGCGCTGACCGCAGGGGGATTGGTGGTTTCGGGGAGGTTGCTGAGGGTGATGCGGAAGTTCTCGTTGGGCAGGTCGAAGCTGTCGATGCCGTTTGGTTCGCCTGTGTCAAAGAGCGTGGTGAGGTTCTCGCTCATGACGTAGACGGGGATCACGAAGCGTGTCGGCGATGCTTGGAAGGGGAAGACCGCTAGCATTTCGCGGTCGTAGAGGTTGGGGTAGCCGACGGTGCCGTTGCCGGCGAACTGCGCGTGGTTGCCTTCTTGGGCGATCGAGAGGAGGCTCAGCTGGCGGGTGGGGCCTTCGGGGCCAGGGCCTTGGAACTGTTCGAGCATGCGCCGGAAGCTTTCGGTGATTTCGCCGCCTGCTTGTTGGCCGGGGTAGGCGCTGGGGTTGGCGTTCACGGCTGACATGAAGCTTTCGCTGATGAGATTCCAATTTTTGCTGGTGGCGGCGTAGAAGTACTCGCGGGTCATGCCCTTGTTGATCATCGAGACCAGGCTGCGCAGCAGGACCTCGGTCTGCACGTGCGTGGCCTGGGCCGGGGTCAGCACTGCACTCTGCCCTTGCCATTGCCCTGGGTGTTCCAGGCTGTCAGAACTGAACGCGTTGGTCGGGATGTTGTACTCGGTCATCCACACTTCGAGCGGAGAGCCGCCTTCGGTCGGGACGTTGCGCCCGTGCGGCACACCATAGATCGTGGTCGTGATGGGCGCGAGGTCGCGGACGGTCGTCTCGGTCTGCGTGGCCGTCAGGAAGTACTCGGGCAGCTGCGAGTGGTAGCGCGGCTTGAACAGCGGCGTGAAGATGGGTTCGAGGCTCGTTCCGAGGATCGTGTAGCTTTTTTCTCCCAGCACGTTGAGCGGCCGGATCGAGTTGTCTTCTTCCTGTCCTGGGAGGTACTCGCCATCCTTGTAGAGGTGCTTGCTCATCGCCGTCAGCCCCGAAGGCAGCAGGGCCGGGGAAGCGAACGGCGTCTCATTGGCGAAGCCGTCGGTGATGCCCACGCCCGGCGAGATGCCGTTGGCGGGGTTGCGAAGGTAGGCGACCGTGTTCGTCGAGCAGTGTTTCGGTGACCGAGCCCTTGCCGGTTTCGCGTGCGGGGGAGTAGTAGTTTTCCTGCCCGAGAAACTGTGAGCCGAAGCTGAGCTCGTTCCAGATCTCCAGGTCGTAGCCTTCGGGCCCGAAGATGCTCTGCGCCTCTTTGCAGACCGTCGCGACGTAGCTCAGCCAACCCTTCAGCGTCGCCTGGAAAGCGGGATTGGGCTTGCCGTTCGAGAGTTCAGGCGGCCCGAAGGGCGCGTACAGCAATGTGGACCCTGCATGTTCGCCAGCCGGCAGCTCGGCGGGCAGGGGCGTGGAGAGCGTTGCCACATCGCCGCTACCTACCGATGTGATGAGGATGTCGGGGTTGCCCCCGAAGGAGAGGTTGGCGAAGCCGGTCTTACCCGGCACGACCTCCGCGGCGCTGGCGGGCGTTAGCTTGACGCTGCGTGCGCCAGCGGGGGCCGCGGCTGTCGTTTCGAGATTCACCTCCTTGGCCGGCGTCGGTCCGCCACTGTTGGCATTGAGCAGGATCAACGGGCGCAGATGGTGGTTGTGCAGCGCTTCCAGCCGCGTACGGATGTTGGCTTCGTTGGCGAACTGCGTAGGGTGTTCGTAGGAGAGCGAGTTCCACCCAATCTCGATGCGGGCCAGCTTGAAGTCGCTTTCCTGCAACAGCCTGGCGCTGTCTTCGGCCTCAGCCGCGTTCACGTTGAAGTTGATCCCCAACGAATCGAGCAGCCTCGACGCCGGCCACGTATCCATATAGGCCCGCCACGGCTGGATCCAATCAGAACGATCGCCAAAAGGCACCTCGGTCAGATACTTCGAGTCAATCGGATCACTGAGCACGCCGCCGGAGGATGCGGGCGCAGCCGAGACCGCGAACGTGCTGGTCTGTCCACTCGCCCCCGACGGGCAGCGGACGCTCGTGGGCATCGCGCCTCCCGGCACGAGCTCCAAGCTGATCGTCTCCGATGTCGGACCCTGCTCGATGTTCCCGAAGGAGACGGTTTTGCCCGACGCTTCAACCCCGACGCATCCCGAGGCGACACTCGGGCTCACCGAGCCCGCATAGGTCAGCAGCACGCTTGCGGGCTGTTTGGCGAAGTTGCGCCCCTGCGTGCTGAGCGGCATCGGCTTTGCCCCGCTTGAGCCGGTCGTGGTCGTGGTGGTGGTGCTGGTCGTGGTGGTCGTCGGGCTCGAGCTCGTCGAGGTGCTCTGCGAGCTGGTACTTGTCGTGGTGCTCGTGGTGGTCTGCGAGCTGGTGCTCGTCGCGCTGGTGACGCTGGTAGTGGTCGTCGTGCTCGTAGAGGTTGTAGTTGTCGCTGGGCTGGTGGTAGTGGTGATGGTCGTCGTCGTGATCGCTGGGCTGGTGGTGGTGCTGGTCGTGGTGCTCGCCGGGCTGCTCGTGGTGCTGGTCGTGGCGGTGGACGAGCTGGTGCTCGTGCTCGTGTGGGTGGTCGTGCCCGTTCGCCTGGGCTTCGCCGGCGTCGAGCGGCTGCGCGATCTGCTCACGCACCGCTCATCCGGGCCCCGCTTTGGCCGCTTCGCACCGCACCGCTCGTGGACGACGACGTGATGTGGCTTGCCATGCGGCTTGCGCCGGTCGCGTTTGGCGAGCGCCGGCAAGGGTGCCAGCAGGCCGAGAAGGATCGCCGCCACACAGAGCATCCAGGGCGAGCGCCAAGCAGGGCGGTTGAGGTCTATGGGCATATCGGCGCTTGAATGGACGCTGAATCTAGCGGGATGAGGAGGTTTGGCGAGCTACTACCCCTCAGCCGGCATACATATGCCCCTGTGCAACCACCGTTGCGGCCGGCCACCCAGGCCGAGCGCTGCGCCCGATGGGGGAGGCGGCTGCGACGACGGTATCGCGACGTAATTGCGATTGTGCGCCATGCTCCCTGCAATGAGTCCGTTACTCGAAGAGGCACGACAGGTACATGACCTAGCTGGCCTGTCGGATCGGTTGATCGCAACGGCGACGGGTGCCAAGCCGAGCACCGTTCGGGGTTGGCTTTCCGGTCGCAGCGAGCCGACGGGGGTGCGGGCGCAGCGACTGATCGAGCTCGCGGAGATGGTCAGGCGCCTTGCGCGTGTGCTGAGAGCGGAGTCCATCGCGCTGTGGCTGCAGCGGCCGGTGCTCGCGCTGGATGACGATAAGCCGATCGAGCTGATCGCCCGCGGGGAGTACCGGCGCGTGGCGAAGCTGATCTCCGAGATCGAGTATCCAGGCGTCTCCTGATGGTGGCCCTGCGAGTCGCCGCGCGTGCTGTCCAGGGCGTATGGGTCAGGAAGATCAAGGTCTCAGTGAGCCTGAAGACGAGCACCAAGACCGTCTCGGGCTCAGAGATCGTCAAGCTCTAGCGGGAGGCTCACGAGACGCGCCAACGCGCCAGGCCAAGGGTGGCGAAAACCTCATCCCCAGAGACTATGAATGCCTCGTAGGGCGCAATGTGGGAAGTCGCCCAGCTAGGACCAGCAGGTCCCATCGCAAACACGGCGGTCGCGTAGGCATCGGCCGTTGCAAGCTTTGCCGGGCCAACGATCGTCACCGAATCGACGTCTTTGGGGGCCAATCGTGTGTGGGGATCGACGATATGCTCGCCGCGTGCGTAGGTCGCCGAGGTGGCGATCGCTCCGTCGGGCGCTCCAAGTACCGCGGCCACGCTGCCAGGGCGCGAGGGATGCTGGATGCCCACCTGCCAGCGCGAGGCACCATCGGGGTGGCCTCGCAGGCGCATGTCGCCCGCTGCCTCGGCGCAGTAGTTGCGCGCTCCCGCGCGCTCGAGGATCTTGGCCACGCCATCGATGGCCCAACCCTTGACCAGCCCCGAGGGGTCAACAGCCTTGCTCCTCCGGAGGTCGGTCTCCTGCGCATCGCTCCAGCCTGCCGCCGCCCGGTGGTCGAAATAGCCGTCGGTGGCCAGCCGTAGGCGCTCGCAACGGTTAAGCACCGAGCGGACCGCTTGCGAGCACTGCGCCAGCTGCAGCTCACCACGGTTCAGGCGCGAGATCTCGCTGTCGAGGCGGTAGGTGGAGAAGGTGGCGTCCACCTGGCGCAGCCAGTGAAAGGCGCGCTGCAGCGCCGACTCAGGGACCTCCTCGTCGCACACATCGAGGACGATCGGCATCCCCATGATCTGCTCGACCTGGTGAAACGTTCCCTACGCTCCCGGCAGATGCGCCTTGGCCATGGCGTTGGCCAGCGAGGCCTCGAACGCGGTGGTCGTCAGCGATGCCCCCGAGACCTTGTGGACCCCTTCCACGTTTTGGGCTTTGAGCGCCTCTTTGGTCAGAATCGGGACGGCTCGACCGTTGATCTGGCGCGAGCGGGCATAGTCCTTGGGGGCGGTTGCCTTGACCTTCGTCATGTGTTCGCCAAGCACGGTGATCGTGACCTGCACGGGACCGTAGTTCTGGTGGACCGCCGCCCCGACGTAGGTGCGAGTCGAAGAAGCGGCTGCGCCGGCCGCGACGGTCAAGCCAGAGAGCGCCGCCATGGTGGCGCTCGCCAAGAGCATGCTGTGACGCGTGCGGTTCATGGCGGCGATTCTAGAGGCGAGCGTCTCGCTATGCAGCCAGCGCGAAGCGCTCGCTGTAGATCTTGGACGAGGGGGTTCCCGCAGCACGCAGGCTTCCTCGCACGTGGCGCATCATCTCGGGCGGGCCACACAGGTAGACATCGCGCTCGGCGATGTCGGGGATGAGGTCGCAGAGATGCTCGCTGGAGAGCAGGTGCTCGCCCTGGGGATCGATGTGGTCGCCCACCACGTTGATCATGGTCGCTCCGTGCCCGCTTGTAAGCTGCTCGAGCTCGGCTCTGAGCACGAGATCGCGCTCATGGATGACGCGGTGGATCAACGTCACCACCCGGTTATGGCTCAGCAGCTCGTCCAGCATCGCGCGCAGCGGCGTGATGCCGATGCCCCCGGCGATCAGCGCTACTGGCCGCTCAGCGCTCAGCGCAGCTGTGAATTTGCCGAACGGTCCCTCGGCGAGCACCCGGGTCCCGGGACGCAGCTCCGCCAGGCGGCCGCTGAAGCCGCCGACGTCCTTGACAGTGATCCGCAGCGACCGTTCGTCCGGCGGGGCAGAGAGTGAGAAGGGATGGGCCTGCCACCAGCGCCCACCCGAGAGAAAGCGCCACAAAAAGAACTGGCCGCCCTGTGCCCTGAGCCGCTCCAGAACCGTGTCCCTCGATATAGATGGACACGACATTTGGCGACTCACGGCGCACCTCACTGACACGCAGCCTGTAGCGCCAGAAGTGAAGGGCTGGGCTAATCACCCGGAAGACGATCACCAGGGCGAGGGTCGCCACGTACAGCGCGTACCAGTAGTCGCGCTGGGCTGGGTGGGCCACGAACTCGTTGCCTGTGGGGATCTGGTGAAAGTAAGCGAGCAAGATCCCGGCATACACGGAGATGTGTACGAAGTACCAGGACTCGTAGGGCAGGCGCCGGCGTACGATCACCAGTGAGCTGAGCACCACGACGATCAAAATCACCGTGCCGATAATGGCGGTGATCATCCCCGGGTAGCTTTTGAGCAATTCGCTGATCTGTTTGCCTATCGATATGTGTTCGGTCAGTGCGTAGCCCGCCACGATCAAGGGGACGTGGGCCACCACCAGACTCACGGCGACCTTGCCGTTGCGCCGATGCCAGACGGTGAGCCGATCGAAGCCCACCCGGCGCTCGATCCAGGGCACCCGTGCGAGCAGCACAACCTGTACGAGCACGAGATAGGTGCCCACCAGAGCGGTGAGCCGCCCCATGCTCGTCAGCAGTCCGCCGAGCGTGCTCGTCAGGCCGATCCCGCCCCCGTGCACCCACAGGTACACCACTGCAGCCAGATTGCCCACGGCCACCAGCCACAGCAGCACGGTCACCACTCGCGTGGCATGCGGCGCACGGCTGCTCGAGGGAGACAGTGCCATTGCTCGAGCGCACCCTAACAGTGGCGGACGGCGTGATAGCTTTTGTCTGCCGATGAGCGTCCGTGCGGTAGCCCTCACATGTGCACTCACGTGTTTGGTGGCATGCGCGTGGAGTGTCGAGGCCAGTGCCGCTGGGCTGGATTGGTCGGCGCCCGCGCCTGTGCCCCATTCCGGCGAGTTCGTGACGGCGGTACCGGAGGCGATCGCCTGCCCGTCGAGCAGTCTCTGCGTGGCCGGTGGGCCAGGCGGACTGCTTACGTCCACGAACCCGGCCGCGGGTGCCGGCTCGTTCAAGCCTGTGGAAACGCCTCAACAGGAAGCCCCTTACGCGGTAGTCACTCAGCCATCATGTGTCGAGCCGCCTACAAACCTGCCTCCGGGAGTAACGCTGGAGCCGCTGCCCCCGGGGTTGAGCTTCTGCCCGCCGGGGTACACGCCCTCACCGACGCCAACGCCGACACCGTTATCGCCCCCGCCGCAGTCGGCGCTCGAGACGTTCGATGCCACGAGCATCGCCTGCCCGTCGGTGTCACTGTGCATCGCCGCGGGATCTGCCACTGGCAGCGGCTCCTCGCAGAAATGGCCAAACGAGATCTTCACCTCGACAGATCCAACGGGCGGGCCAAGCGCGTGGACTCAGACGAGCCTGCCTGGAACTGGCGGCATCCGGGGGTTGTCCTGTATGGGGACGTCGCTGTGCGTGGCCGTCGTCAATCACAAGGTCTTGACGTCCAGCGACCCGACCGGAGGGGCGGGTGCCTGGCACACCACCAATATCTATCCCTATGAAGTGACGCGGCAGGGGGACTTCTCAGACACCCTGACGTGCGTTCCTGGCCTGTGCCTGATCGCGGGCAGCGACGGCTACCTGATCGGCGCGAGCAATCCGCTGGCGGGGCTCAGTGCCTGGGTTGGCACTTCTATCGGAGATGAAACGGGCCTCGATGGCGTCGCCTGTGTATCGCGCAAACTTTGCATCGAGACCGGCGGCATCGTCATCATGGGCTCAGCCAAAGCTGAGCGCGCCGGTGCTCGCTGGCGGGCGTATAGCAACCGACTGGCGACCGAGCGCGAACATGCGAACTTCATGTCTGTGGCCTGCACACCAAGCGGCCTCTGCATCGCGGGTGGCACGGCAGGGACGACATCGGGTGTAGTGACAGTCGATACCAACGTGGCGCGCTACCCCCACTCGTGGCACATCACCCGTGTTGGCGGCAGCGGGATCGTGGCTGTGACCTGTCCGGCGAGCAACCTGTGCCTCGCCAGCGACCAGCACGGCGAAGTGCTGGTTGGCAGCTGACCGTCGGCGCGTCTTTAGCATAGGCCGCGACACGGCTCAGGTCTTCACTAAGAGGTTGCCACGCGCGCGTGTGTAGTTAGGTTAAAAGGGAAGCGCGTACTGGCTCAGCACTGTGCAAGCAAAGGCAGCGAACCTTGCTACGTGCTAGAAGTCCAAATAGTCTGGACGTCTATTCGCCTTGGCCATCATGCGAGAGCGCATCCTGGTCGATGACCAGCAGCACGGCCTCCGCAAGACGCTCGATCTCTCCATGGCGGACCGTCTCGACCAGTTCGCTGGGCGGCCGGTATGACGAGCCTTCATACGGTGGCTTGCGGGCTCGCCTCCCGAGATTGCCCACGTTTGAGCCAAGCTCGTGTTTTCTCAGGTGAGGGTGGTCAGGCCTAGGAGCACGCGGACGGGCAGCTCGGCCGGCGTCGTTCGTGAGATCGTCATAGCGAGCGGTGTGGTGCCAACCACATCGCTGCTGACCGTCACAGTAGTCTTGCTGAGATGTGTGCTGGCGCGAGAGTGTCCTCCCCGGCGGTCGTGTGGGGGTGCGGCGTGGCAGTCGCACGGCTCACCCGCCGGCGCTGGTGTTTGACGGCGCTCGTCACCGCCTGTCTGCTACTACCGGCCAGCTCGGCGTTGGCCGCACCCCTCGCCGGCACGATTTCGACGGTCGCCGGTGACCCGGCTGCCTCCGGGCCAGCGACTACGCTTGCCCAGCACCCCGGTGCTGTGGTGGCTTCCCCTGGCGGCTCGCTGTACATGGTCGACTCGTTTGCAAGCTCAGTGCGCGAGGTCAACGCCGCCGGGCAGGAGACTACGGTCGCCGGCAACGGCCATCGCGGCTTCTCTGGCGACGGCGGTCTCGCGACCGAAGCCGAACTCTACGACCCGACCGGCCTCGTGGTGGACAGCGGCGGAGACTTGCTGATCATCGAATACGACGCTGCCGTGATCGGTGAAGCCGGGCGGGTTCGGCTTGTAGCCGCCACAAACTGCACAAGCGACTGCCCATACGGGCTGCCGGCCACCACTAAGGGCGACATCTACACGGTCGCAGGCGGCGGCACTGCCGGATATTGCTTGAACTACATTTCCGCCGACGGCGAACCCGCGACCGCCGCCGAGCTCTACAGGCCTGAAGGCCTTGCGGTGGACGGCGCCGGGGACCTGCTGATCAGCGACACCGGCTGTAACCGAGTGCTGTTGGTAGCGGCGGCAAACTGCACGAGCGATTGTCCATATGGGCTAGCGTCAACGACGAAGGGCGACATCTACACGGTCGCCGGCACCGGCACGGAGGGCTTCTCCGGTGACGGCGGGCCCGCGACCAAGGCCGAACTGTTCGGGCCCGGTGCTGTCGCCGTGGACAACACTGGGGACCTGCTGATCAGCGACGCTGTCAACGACGCCGGGGACTCGCAGGTGCAGCTGGTGGCCGCCCAAAGCTGCACTAGCGACTGCCCCTACGGACTAACGACGACGATTAAGGGCGACATCTACACCATCGTCGGTACCGAAAAGGGCTCCTCCGGCGATGGCGGCCCCGCGACCGACGCCGAACTTTTCGATTCCACCGGCCTCGCGGTGGACAGCGCTGGGGACCTGCTGATCACCGACCATGGCTCGCGGGTGCGGCTGGTGGCCGCCACCGGCTGTACGAGCGATTGCCCGTACGGGCTGGCAGCCACCACGAAGGGCGATATCTACACGGTTGCAGGCAGCGGAACAGGGGGTTTCTCCGGCGACGGCGGTCCGGCTACCAACGCCGAGCTCTACCTCGACTCTACGCCGAGCGATGTGGCGGTCGATAGCGCCGGGGACCTGGTGATAAGCGACACCGGCAACAACCGGGTGCGGCTGGTGGCCGCCACGAACTGCTCGAGCGACTGCCCATACGGGCTGGCGGCTGCGGCGGAGGGCTACATCTACACGATCGCCGGCAATGGCAATATCGCCTTCTCTGGCGACGCTGGCCCCGCGATCAACGCCCAACTTGACCTCGATCTCGGCTTGTACAACGGCGTCTTCTACGACGGCGCCGAACCCAGTGGTCTCGTGGTTGACAGTGCCGGAGACCTGCTGATCAGCGACACCGGCAACGATCGGGTGCGGCTGGTGGCCGCCACGAACTGCTCGAGCAACTGCCCATACGGGCTGGCGGCTACCACGAAGGGTGACATCTACACGGTCGCGGGTGGCGGCATGGGCCTCGACCGCCTTGGTAGTGCGACCGAAGTCGAACTCTCCAACCCCAGCGGCCTGGCGGTTGACAGCGCCGGGGACCTGCTGATCAGCGACACCGGCGCCGACGTGGTGTTGCTGGTGGCCGCCACGAACTGCACGAGGCACTGCCCATACGGGCTGGCGGCTACCACGAAGGGCGACATCTACACGGTCGCCGGCGACTACGATGGTGGGCTGCCCAGTAACGGTGCCCGTGCGACCGAAACCTCCCTGGGCGATCCCACCGGTCTCGCGGTAGACAGCGCCGGGGATCTGCTGATCAGCGATGGCGGTTCGGTGGTGCTGGTGGCCGCCGCAGACTGCGCGAGCAACTGCCCATACGGGCTGGCGGCCACCACGAAGGACGACATCTACGCGGTCGCGGGCGATGGCAATTTCGGGTTCTCCGGTGACGGCGGCCCCGCGACCAACGCCGAAATTGCCTACTCAGGCGGCGTCGCGGTCGACAGTGCTGGGGACCTGCTGATCGGCGACACCGGCAACGATCGGGTGCGGCTGGTGGCCGCCGAAAGCTGCGCGAGCAACTGCCCATACGGGCTGGCGGCCACCACGAAGGGCGACATCTACACGGTCGCCGGCAACGGCAGTGATGGGCTATCCGGTGACGGCGGTCCCGCGAGCAAAGCCAAACTTTACGCCCCGAGCGGCGTTGCGGTTGACAGTGCCGGGGACCTGCTGATCAGCGACACCGGCAACGATCGGGTGCAGCTGGTGGCCGCCGAAAGCTGCGCGAGCAACTGCCCATACGGGCTGGCGGCCACCACGAAGGGCGACATCTACACGATCGCGGGCAACGACAATCAGGGCTTCTCCGGTGACGGTGGCCCCGCAAGCGACGCCGAACTCTTCGGTCCGGACGGCCTCGCGGTTGACGGCGGGGACCTGCTGATCAGCGACACCGGCAACAACCGAGTGCGTCTGGTGACTGGTGACACCCCGCCGTTCTTTACGGCTGCGAGCCCGCCAGAGACCCTCCTGGCAGGCTCGAGCTTCGAATACACGTTCTCCGCCGCCGGATACCCACCGCCGACCTACACCCTGTCTCCTGGCGCCCCGAGCTGGCTGACCATCGATCCGAGCACTGGGAGACTGACGGGCGCCGTGCCCGCCGGGATCGTGAACTTCAGCTATTCGGTGACCGCGACGAACAGTTTCGGATCACGGACCGCCGGACCGTTCTTCACCGCAGCTGCCACACCGGTGTCCGTGACCGGCACTGTCAGGTACAGCAACGGCGAACCGGTGGCCTACGGTGTGGTCGACGCCTGTCTGGCGAGCGGTGGGCTTTGTTACAGCACCGTGACGAACGTCAGCGGCGCTTTCAGTGTGGGCGCGATCCCTGGTACCACCATTGTGCTCAGCGTCTACCCTCCTCAGGGCAAGGCTGAAGATTACGCTCCCAGCGAGAGCCGATCGATGCTCGTTCCCGCTGACGGATTACAGGGCGAGGCAGTCACTCTAGACGCTATCGCGATGCTAGGTAATGTGTCGCTGGGAGGCGCAGGCGGCCCAGGTCTGAAAATGCGCTACGAAGCAGTGCTCTACTGGGCTTGGGCCGAACGTGTGAGTGTCGAAGGATGTCCGCACGGTCTCGCCACGATCGAAGTGACAGCACGCAACGAGTTTACGAAGGCCTTTGAATCGAACGTCGAAGCGCTCGAAGAAAACCCCAACGAAGCGGGCAAGTACTCCGGGATTCTAGCTCCGCAGGAGCCGCTCCACGGGCCCGCCCAAATCCTGTCGTCCGTCTCGTGCCCACCGCAGAGCGCGCTCGTTCCGAACTCGGGACCATCGAGCGGCGGCAATAACGTGGTCGTGACCGGCTCCGGTTTCACCGGCGCTACGGCCGTGGACTTCGGTGATGTACCCGCGACGCGCTACACGGTGCTCTCCGACGAAGCTATCGAAGCCGTCGCGCCTCCGGGGACGGGCACGGTGCCTGTCACGGTCTTCGGGTCCGGCGTGCCTGGGGGCAGCGTTGTGGTCGATCAGTACACCTACGTTGCGGTGCAGTCGATCTCGCCGTCGAGTGGTCCACCGAACAGTCGAACAGGGGTGATAATCAAGGGGACAGGGCTAGGGTCAGCGAGGGCTGTCCGCTTCGGTCAGACAGGCGCGGAATTCACTCAAGTCTCGAGTACCGAACTGCAAGCGGTGAGCCCCCGGAGCGGAGAAGGCACGCAGGACATCACCGTGGAAACAGCCTACGGCGGCACAACGCCCATCACCCCTGCGGACCAGTTCACCTACACCGCCGGTTTGTCCAAGACGGCGCGATCGAGCCGGCGTGACCGTCCGCGCCCCTCCGTCTCGCCGGTGAAAGTTTCCCGTGCCACGGCAATGGGTGCTCCCCCTGCCGCTACGTCCGGGCTGCCCGGCGCACCGGCGCTTTCCAGCGCCTCGCCAACCGCGTTTCCAGACGACGCTCCAGCTGGTGTCCCGGTTGTGACTGCTCCGCCGCGGGGTGCCGCCGCACCGGCGCTGTCTCCTGCGGGAATAAGCCTAGTCAACAGCGTCCTCAATTATGTTTACACTCAGGGTCCAGAGTTGCTGGAGCAATACAAAGGGATCAAGGCAGCGATCAGGACCCTCTTGGCAGATGCCGGATGCGAATCCGAAAGGCAGGCGTTAAAGGACTCCATTGATCTTGCCATCTCTCCAGCCGTCGCTGCACTCGCCGATGCGGCTCTCCCGGCGATCGAGGCGGCCGAGATCGCGACGTTGAGCGAGACTGGGCCCGGGCTCGTCGTCGTCACCGCGGTCACCCCGGTTGCCGTGAACTGGCTCGCCAGCGACCTCGCGGATAGGTTGGTCGACGCCGCTGTGGACACGTACTTCGACGACAAGCCGTGTGAAGAAGAAGAAGAAGAATTCACGCCTAACGCGCTCATCGACCCAGGCGGGAATGTCCTCGACACCAATGGCAATCCCGTCGGCGGCGCCACCGTGTCCATTCTTCGATCCGAAGCATGGAGTGGCCCATTCGCACCCGTCAATGTAGAAGCCCCCGGGATCGAACCCGCGGTCAACCCGGAGACCACTGAAGCCAACGGTGTCTTCCAGTGGGAAGTGGACTCCGGATTCTATGAGGTCCAGGCGTCGGCACCGGGTTGCACCGCCGCCGGCGAACCGGGCCAGAGCACGGCGACGATCGGGCCCTACCCGGTACCCCCACCCCAGGTAGGCCTGACGATCACGCTGGCCTGCGGCGAAGAACCGCCGGCCCCGGTCCCATCGCTCGAAAGCCTGAGCGAACACACCGGCCCGACCAGCGGGGGCACGACGGTGACCGTACTCGGGAGCGGCTTTACTCCCTCCAGCCATGTGATGTTCGGCGCGGCCTCCGCGCAGACGGTGACCTATGTCGGACCTCAGACCCTGGAAGCCGTCTCACCACCTGGAGACGGGTCTGTCAACGTCGTCGTCCAGACCGCGGGCGGAAGCAGCGCGACCTCTGCTGCCGATCAGTTCTTCTACGGAGCCCCGCCCACGATCAGCGGACTGAGCGTCCACGAAGGGTCGACGACTGGAGGCACACGAATCACCGTAACCGGGACGGGCTTCGGCGGAGCGACGGTTGTCGGCTTCGGTGGCCTACCTGGCAGCTCGCTGCTCGTGAAGTCCGAAAGCGAAATCGAAGTCACGGCACCGGAACGACACCCAGGAACAGTGGAAGTCGAGGTGGTTACGCCCGCGGGAGCCAGCGCACAGTCCGCAGCCGACCAATACACGTATCTTCCTGTGGCACCGGTGTGCTCACCCGTATCGCAGGCGGTACCTGCTGAAACTCCCACAACGGTGTCTCTCTCCTGTGCTGGGCAGGCGGTCATCTACGATCAGCCGCAGATGCCGGCCCACGGTGCACTATCGGACCTGAACTCGGCTAGTGGAACAGTGTTGTACACGCCCGCCGCAGGCTATAGCGGGCCCGACAGCTTTACCTACACGGCACACAACGCCGGTGGCACATCGGAGCCAGCGACCGTGACGGTCACGGTCAACCCAGCGGCCCAGGCGCCGATAGGTTCCATCTCCTCGGGTGGCTCCTCCTCGGGCGGGGGCGCGACAGGAGGGGGCTTAGGCGGCGGAGGCATCCTGGGTAGCCAGAGGGCGAGCATAACTTCGGCTCAGATCGCGTTGCTGCTCGCCGGAGAGCTCACGCCGTCGGGTAAGGCAGCCAGGACGGCAGCGCTGCTGAAGCACGGCGGGTTCACGGTCTTGTTCAAGGCGTTGGAGGCCGGGACCGCTGTCATCGACTGGTACAAGCTGTCAGCCGGCGCGCAGCTCGCCAAGGCCAAGAAAGCCAAACCTATGCCGACGCTCGTCGCGGCTGGCGAGCTGACGTTCTCCGCTGCTGGGACCGCAAGTATCAAGATCAAGCTGACCAGGGCGGGGAAGAACCTGCTCAAGCACGCCAAGCAGCTCAAGCTCACCGCGAAGGGCACCTTCACCCCGCCCGGCAATACAGTCGTCACAGCCACCAAGAGCTTCGTGCTCAAGCGCGCTTAAGCGCATACCCCGGTTGGGCCGGCGAGCCAACAACCCATGCGACGGGTCGGGTCCCAACGACGAGGACCGTCACGTATCGCTGTACCGGCGCCGTCTCGACCAGTTGCCGACAGGTGTACGGGCCCAGCGGCTGATCGAGCTCGCGGAGATGGTCAGGCGCCTTGCGCGTGTGCTGAGAGCGGAGTCCATCGCACTGTGGCTGCAGCGGCCGGTGCTCGCGCTGGATGACGATAAGCCGATCGAGCTGATCGCCCGCGGGGAGTACCGGCGCGTGGCGAAGCTGATCTCCGAGATCGAGTATCCAGGCGTCTCCTGACGGTGGCCCTGCGAGTCGCCGCGCGTGCTGTCCAGGGCGTATGGGTCAGGCACGTACCGCATCGCGCGAATCTGCTCGGGCAGCCAAGCATCCCCGCTGATGGTCGCTGGCAGCGCGGGGAGGTCGTTTGCTTGGCGGGCAAGCGTTAGATCGGTCTCGCCAGACTGTCCGCTGCTAGAGCAGCTCAGCGATGCGCTGCACGAGCGGTGAAAACCATCCGAAGTTCGTCGTACGGTCTTGGTTGTGTCCCCCAATCATCCTCAAACGATTGACCCTGATGGCCGGCTCGTGGTTTTCGATGCGGGGTCTCATCTACATCTGGCTCGGCGGCGGCCCTGGCTGTTAGAGCACGTTGAGGTGATCATGGGCGCCGTCGGCCATCCTGATTTCCACGCTCTCGATGTGACTCCTGGCCGGGAGCGCTTCTATCGCCAGCACATCGAACCGAACCGTTGGTTGCGGGTCGTTGTAGACTATGGTCAAGATCCTGCATGGGTCGTGACTGCCGTTGTGCAGGACAATGATCCACGGAGATAGCGCAATGAAGATCACGATTGCCGGCATCGACTTCGACTACCACGACTACGACGAGCGTGGAGATGTTCTCTATCTGCACGTGGGCGAGCCGATGGAGCCACCTGCAAAGGCGATCGAGACGCCTGAGGGGCACACAGTCGAATACGACGAGCACGGGGCAGTTGTCGGTGTGGAGCTGATGGGGGTTCGAAGTGCGGTTGAGGGTGACGAAGAGCTGCAACTCACATGGCCACCTGCTCATGTAGCGGCAAGTGCCCTGCGCGACGCGTTGGCTGCGTAAGCTGGATCTCCTACGTTTGAGCCAAGCTCGTGTTTCTCAGGTGAGGGTGGTCAGGCCGATGAGCACGTGGACGGGCAGCTCGGCTGGTGTTTGGCCTTCGCTGACGAGTGTGTCGACTTGGGCCAGTGTCTTTGTTCGCTGCTCGTCTGGTAGTGCTGCGACCCAGCTCATCGATGCTACGTAGTCGGCCATGCGCTCGGGGTGCGCGGGCTGTGAAGTGGTCAATTTGATCTCGCGCGGTGCGGTCCATCCGCCGGCGTCGCGCACAGCGTCCTGCCAGGATGGCCCGTCGAACTGCGGGTGCTCGGTGCGCAGGCCTGCGATCAGCGTGCCCACCTCGTGTGCCCAGGACGTGCCACCCCAATCGACGACGCTGGAGAGCACAGCCAGTCCGCCTTTGGGGTGCAGGACACGGCTGATCTCACTCAGGGCCTCTGCCGGGTCAAACCAGTGAAACGCGTCTGCCACCGTCACTGCGGCAACCGATCGATCGGGCAGCGGGATCGCCTCGGCGAGTCCGTCGCGCACCCGCTCTGCCCCGACACTCGCCGCGAGCACGTCGCGAAGCGCCTGCTGGGGCTCGACGGCTGTGACATCCAATCCGCCGCTGAGCAGAGCCCTGGTGAGCTTCCCGGTGCCGGCCGCCAGATCGAGCACAGGGGCGCCCGGCGGGATCGCCAGCTCGGCGGCGATGCAGCTAACCACGGCGGGCGCGTACTCCGGCCGCCCGCGCTCATACGCGCTTGCTACCGAGTCGAACTGCGCGGCAAGGGGATGCAAGGCCATGAGGTGCAGGGTAGATGAGGTGGCACAAGCGCCTCGACCGTCATGCTGGCGGTGGATCAGTTCCCGCGTTGGGTACGCGGCTTTGCCGTGCGTGCAGCAGGCGGTTTGTACGACATGTGGCGCCTCATGAACTCGTCAAAACGAGGAACCGTGAAGTCGAGATGACCGTAATCCTCGGTCGCGTAGATCAGGCCGCGATCGAGAAGCTTCTGGCGGACTGTGGAGAGTGTGGTCGTTGTGCTTCCCATCGCCTGAGCGACGGCACCGGCCTTATACGGGCCGATGCCCAGCTCGGCCATAGCGCGTAGGTACCGACGCTCCTTTTGCGTCCGCGACATCCTGCGGTGTGATCGGCGAAGTCGATGCGAGGTTCCAGATGTGCTTACCGAACTCCTGGATGTAGAACGGGTATCCCTGGGTCAATTCGAGGGTCCGCTGGACAGCGTCCTCTTCGTATGTCGCGCCTTCTCGTTCGGCGGGCAGGACGAGCGCCGCGCGTGCATCGGTCTCGTCGAGCGCTCCGATATGTGGAAACCGGAAGAGCCGCTCGGCATAGGAGCGAGCCTCCCCGAGTCAGCCTCAGTTATATCAACTTATCCACGATCAATGGATAAGTGGCGATAAGTCTAGAGAACTGGCCTCGTAGGCCAGTGTGGCCGACGCGCGAGCTACTGCAGATGATTGAGTTGGCACGTGGTCTGTGCGTGCGACGCGATCCATCACACCGCAGAGTCGGTATCGCTTTCACTGAGCGTCATCAGCGCCCAGGGCACCACGGACATCACCAAGACGACGATCCTTGTCGAGCGGCGTGTAGGCGCTGGCTCACTGGGTATCTTCGGCACCGAGTCGCTGAGCAGACCAATGGCATGAGCCACCGAGCTGAACCCAACCCCTATCGCTTGGCCCGCGCAATCCTGATCCTCGCGGGGCTGGGCTGCCTGTGCTTGTGGGCCACGGCGCAAGCCAAGTCTGTGAGCGATGACTGGTCCAAGGTGGACGCCGGCGTCTCCGTGTACAAGTGTCCCGCAGAGGCCCATTCGAGCGCCATTGGCGCACATGCGGCCGACACCAGCCAGGCGGGCTGGCCCAAAGACGAATGCTTGAAGATGGACAAGGGCAAGGCGGGTGAGCATCTTAGGATCGTCGGGTTCCCCACCGTGCACAACTGGCTGCTGGGCGGCTATGGCGATGACACGATCATCGGTGGCCAGGAGGGCGATGTGATCTGGGGCGACTATCACCCCTGCTGCTGGCCCGCCCATCAGACGGCGATCATCCACGCAGGCGATGGCCGCAACGTGATCTATGCCAACGACACCGTCAACTACGTGTGGACTGGGACCAACCCTGGCACGCTGGTGCACGCCTACGATCCACGCACCTCTGGTGTGATCCACTGCGAATCGGCCGGCATCATCGTGTTCTTGAGTCACGCAAGCCAGCGCCATTTCAAGCTTCATGGCTGCCAGCACATCAGCCATTACAGCGTGGGTTACTGAGTTGCCTCGTAGCGGCGTAGCGTCGAACGCTATCCGTGCAAATCTTCGACAGTGATCTACAATTGCACGGATGATTGAGAGGCGAATGGCGGCTGAGGTGGTCTCAGCACTTGGGCACATGCCCGCTGTTGCCCTGCTTGGCCCGAGGCAAGTGGGCAAGACCACGCTCGCTCTGGCGATCGCTGAAGGCAAGCCTGCCGTCTATCTGGATCTAGAGTCTCCCGCCGGTCGAGCCAGGTTGACCGAGCCGGCGCTCTACTTCGCAGATCACGCCGGTGAGCTGGTCATCCTGGATGAGATCCACCGAGTGCCTGGCCTATTCGAAGAGCTGCGTGGTGTGATCGACCAGGGCAGGCGCGAAGGCAAGGGCGCGGGCCGCTTTCTGCTGCTCGGTTCCGCCGGAATCGAGCTGCTTGCCCAGTCGGGGGAGAGCTTGGCGGGGAGGATCGCCTTCATCGAGCTCTCGCCATTTGACGTGACAGAGGTGGGGGCTGGGCGGCTGGATGAGCTGTGGGTCCGAGGCGGCTTTCCCGAGAGCTTCCTGGCGGCTGGGCAGGATGTCAGCTTGCGCTGGCGCCAGGACTTCATCAGGACATACCTGGAGCGAGACATACCCCAGCTGGGACCGCGCATTCCCGCTGAGACGCTGCGCCGGCTGTGGACGATGTTCGCGCATCACCAGGGAGGGCTGTTCAACGCGGCCCAGCTCGCGCGTAGCCTGGGCGTCAGCGGGTCGACCATCGCCCACTACCTCGACCTCATGGTCGACCTGCTGTTGATTCGTCGCCTGCCCCCAGTGCTCGCCAACGCAGGGAAGCGGCTGGTCCGTTCGCCGAAGGTTTACGTGAGAGACAGCGGCCTGCTGCATTCATTGCTGGATCTCGCCGACAAGGATGCGCTGCTGGGGCACCCGATCGTGGGCGCCAGCTGGGAGGGAATGGCGATCGAGAACCTGCTGGCGGTGGCTGGTCCAGGCGTGCAAGCGGGCTTCTACAGGACCAGCCACGGAGCCGAGATCGCTCTGGTGCTGGGCTGGCCCGGCGGTGAGCAGTGGGCGGTCGAGATCAAGCGCAGCCTGGCGCCCAAGCCTGAGCGTGGCCTGCGCTCCGCGCTCGCCGACCTCGTGCCAGAGCGCGCCTTCATCGTCTACGCGGGGGATGAGCGTTACCCGGTGGGGCCGTCGATCGAGGCGATGAGCCTCAGCGAGCTGTGCATGGAGGTCGAGGCGCGCGCTGGTCTTGCAAGCTGAGCGCACGCCACTCGCACCGCGCACCAAGGGGATGCAAGGCCTTGAGGCGCAGGGTAGACGAGGGTCAGGGAGGTGGGATCAGGTGTCCGTCAGCGTCTGAATGACAGTGTTGAGAGCAGGCTGCTCGGATCCTGTCGGGGCTGACTCACCGGTCGTTTGGTTCAGAATGTCGCCCTGCGAGTCTGGATCATGTCCCGGCGCCAGCTTCCGCGCGTCCTTCTTGGCCTGCTTGTCCGATCGACGCTCGCGGAGCCGGCTTTCACGGCTGAGCTTTGCCATCGTGGTCCTCTTCTTGCCGCCTGAGGCCATGTATGTCAGTCCCTCGTTGTGGAATTCTGAGCGCGTCCACACCGGGTCATCCGATGTGATGAGCTCGAAGGCCAGCTCGCCGTTGAACCCACTTCACGTTCCCTGCGGGCCTGTAAACCTGTCACGGCCGGCACGCCCGAAGAGCGCTATACCAATTGGACGTTCCCTGCTTTGGGTCCCTTGTCGCCGGCTTCGGCGTCGTAGGAGACCTTTGCGCCCTCGGCGAGCGAGCGATATCCCTCGCCGACAATCGCGCTGTGATGGACGAACAGGTCCTTGGACTGGTCATCGGGCGTGATAAAGCCAAATCCCTTGTCGTCGCTGAACCACTTGACTGTTCCTGTAGCCATTTTTCCTCCTACGTTGATAGTGCTGCGAACGCGGAGATTGCTGAGCAAAGGCTACGAGCGCTGGCACTGCGACGCCGGGCGATCGCCCGACCTGATGCATGAACGTTAGCAGCAGGACGCCGCCGGCAGCACGAAGCGCAGCGTGCTCCGCGGCTCGGCCCCGCCCGAGAGGTCGAAACCGCGGGCCGCGCAGACCATCGCCTCGGCGCGGTTTTTCTGGGAGGCGTCAATGAGGCTTGGGCTTCTGCTCCCGTCGCACTTGTGCCTCGTGCTTGAGCTGGGCCTGCTTTCCAGCTATCTCAGCGGTGCGCTCAGCTGCACGTTCCTGGGCGATGCTGCGTGCTTTGGCGGCGTTAGCAATGTGATCGCTGCTCTTTTGTTGTGGACTCATGCGGCCTCCTCGTAGAACACTCACTCTAGACGCGTTCGGGGGCTGACCCGTCGAACTAAAGCGGCGGGACCTGGTTATTGACCTGCGGTCCGTGGTACAGGTGGTCTTGATCTCTGCACGCAGCCGGGAAGAAGAACTGGACGCTGTCGCTGCGCACGCCGTTGTAGCTTCCGAACAGGGTCGCGCGTCCGACGGTTCCGACTTTACATTTCGGATCGTTGCTGGCCTGCACGCGGAGGATGATCTTCATGATGTTCCCAGGGAACCCCCACATCACCGCGTAGTGCGAGTGGTAGACGAGGTGATGCTCAACCGTCATGGTGATCGCACCGCCGCGGTCTTCCTGACAGATGATCCCGGAGACGGTGTTCGCTTCCAGATTGATCTGGCCGTGGCCGCGGGCGAAGCTGCCCATTGCGCCGATCGAGGCACTGGTTTTGAAGCCCCATGGCGGAATCCCGCCGACGATCGGGATCTGGCCGCAGCCGGGCGAGTACCCGGCGGCCTGACCGGTCATGCCGATCAGCGCCAGCAGCGGCACCAGCACCACAACGGCGAGTCCAATGCGCCGCGTTATCTGGCTCCCCCGCATACCAAGTGGACTATAGCTCCGGAGTGGGCGCATCTCCGAAGGCGCACCAAAAGCATGCTGGGACATGGCTAGGGTGGGATGCGTGTTCACTGTATTCAAAAAGGGCTGCCACGCGCGCGTGCGTGGTTAAGTTAAAAGGGAAGCGTGTACTTAACGGGGGCTGGCTCGCCTCTGTGGGGATCGCATGTCGCCGCAGATTTGGCCTCGACTGTGGCCAAGGCCGCATCGCTCAATGTAGCTGCTACGATGACGTTATGACGCTACATACGCGAACCTACGAGGTGGGTGTGCGTGCGCTGCACGATCGTCTGAGCGAACATTTGGAGCAGGTTCAGGACGGCGCAGAGGTGCTGGTGACGCGCCGCGGGCGACCGATTGCTCGCCTGTCCGGGATCGATGAGACCGACCCTCTTCAGGATCTTGCGCGACGGGGCCTCCTGACACTACCGAGCCGACAGCGCACGGCTCGGCGAGCGCAGGTGAAGGCACGCGGATCGGTGTCTGAGCTAGTCGCCGAGCAACGCCACTGATCCTCTACTTCGACACTTCGGCGCTCGTCAAGCTGGTCGTCGCGGAGGAGGGGTCCGGCGTGTGCGCTGAGCTGTGGGCGACTTCGCATCCCGCAATCTCCAGCATCCTCTGCTACCCGGAAGGTCGCGCGGCGCTTGCAGCGGCGCGGCGTGGCTCACGCCTCACGGTCGTGACCCACAGACGCGCGCTGGAGGAGTTCGAGTCATTGCAAGGCGAACTGTCGCTGATCGGCATCGACGCACAGCTCGCCCACGAGGCCGGCCAACTCGCTGAGCAGTTCGCCCTGCGCGGTTACGACGCAGTTCATCTGGCCAGCGCGCTAGCGGCCGGCGAGGCCATCACATTCGTGAGCTGGGATGAGGACCTGAGAGGAGCCGCGGCACAGAGCGGATGCGCAGTAGCCCCGCCTACCTAGCGTAGTGTCTCGCAAATAGTTGGTGTTTGTGGTAGGGTGTCGTATGCGTCCGGCTACGACAGCGTTGCCCGTCACGAACAGTCAGCGGGACATCCTGGAGGGGGTAGCGAGGTCTCATGTCGCGGCATATCGTGATGTGCAGCGGGCGCGTGCGTTGTTGCTCGCGGCTGATGGGGTCGCGAATACTCAGATCGCGGCGACGGTGGAGGTTTCGCCGGCCAGTGTGAAGGCGTGGCGTGGACGGTTTGCTGAGGATGGGTTGACGGCGTTTGGTGGGGTCCGTCCGGGGCGGGGTCGCAAGCCGTCGATCCCGTCTGAGAAGGTGGAGGCGATCGTGGCAGCGACGTTGCACGAGAAGCCACCTGGGGAGACTCACTGGTCGTGTCGCTCGATGGCCAAGGCGCAGGGTGTCAGTCCGGCGACGGTGCAGCGGATCTGGGCCGCGAGGGGACTGAAGCCCCACCGGGTGAAGACGTTCAAGCTGTCAAACGACAAGCGTTTTGAGGAGAAGCTCGTCGATGTCGTCGGCTTGTATTTGAACCCGCCGGAGAAGGCGATCGTCCTGAGCATGGACGAAAAGAGCCAGATCCAGGCATTGGACCGTACGCAGGCGAGTCTGCCGATGAAGAAGGGCAGGGCGGGCACCATGACCCACGACTACAAGCGTCACGGCACCACGACCCTGTTCGCCGCGTTAGACGTCCTAACCGGAACCGTAATCGGTGAGTGCTTGCCTCGCCACCGTCACACAGAGTTCCTGAAGTTCCTGCGAACGATCGACCGGGAGGTCCCCAAGGGCCTGCAGGTCCACCTGATCCTCGACAACTACTGCACCCACAAACACGAAAACGTGAAGAAGTGGCTCGACAAGCACCCACGCTTTCACCTGCACTTTACGCCCACTTCGAGCTCGTGGCTGAATCTCGTGGAGCGCTGGTTTGGGAAGCTCACCGACAAGGCGATCCGTCGCGGTGTCTTTCACAGCGTCCCCGAACTCATCGCCGCGATCGACACCTACCTCAACGTGAACAACCAGAGCCCCGAGCCATTCGTGTGGACCGCCACAGCAGAGGCAATCCTCACCAAGGTACGCCGCGGACGCGTCACACTCAAAACAATCACCACCTAAAACCGAGACACAGCACTAGTAGCCGGCTTCGGCGTCGGGCGGAGCGGCTCCGCGGCGGCTGGGCCAGCGCTGGTGCGACTGGCGCGCCTTCCGCCTCACCTACCGCGACTAAAGCCACGCGGCACCCGAGCGGCCGTCGATCGGGCGATCTGCCCCGGTCCGCTGAACCCCGGCCCGCTGCTGCTTTCGATTCGGTCAGACGTTACGGCTCGCTGGTGCAATCGCGTGATAGCAGCGACCACGAGCCGGACCTGCACGCGCTCGCTGCCGGTGCCAGGCGGCCACGGGCGCCGCACAACCCGTATAGGCGTGACCCGGCAGCTCCGTCGGCCTCAACCGAGACCTGCTCTGCGGATGGCACGAGCATCTCGGGCGCGACGACAGGTTCCCTGCCTTGCGCGGAAAGCAGGTGGCCGACCCGCAGCCAACGAGACGACCGAGTTGGACGACGTCCAAGCGCGTGGGCTCAAGGGAGCGAGACGACTGCTTACTCCGCGCGCATGCGGAAGGTCTCCGAGCCGACGTGCGTCCGTGCTCCCCCTCGTCCAACTCAGGCGTCTCGTTGGCTACGCGGGCGGCGCCCGCTTTCCGCGCTGAGCAGTTCTTACCGGGACGTGCGCGGAGAAGGCACGGCTGGTGAAAAGCAGGTCAGCTGAGTTCGTACTTGATGTGTGTAACGCCGGGCGCGTCGACTGCCCGGATCTGCTTGAGCTTGAACGTCCCGCGGTCGAGCCCCGCGAATAGGCGCTCACCGGTACCGAGGATCAGCGGCGCGATTGAGATGTCGATCCCGTCAATCAGCCCTGCGGCGAGATATTGGTTGACCACCGACGCGCCGCCGGGCAGCGAGACGTCGCGTCCCTGCGCGGCGTCCTTCGCCTGCCTCAGCGCTGACTCGATCCCGTGGCTGATGAAGTGGAAGGTGGTGCCGCCTTGCATCTGGAGTGGCTCGCGCGGGTGGTGGGTGAGCACGAACACCGGATGGTGAAATGGAGGATTCTCGCCCCACCAGCCCCGCCAGGACTCATCCATCCATGGGCCCCGGACCGGCCCGAACATGTTGCGGCCCATGATCGTGGCGCCTATGTTCGCCAAGCGCTGCTCGACTACCGCAGAGCTGGCGTTCACATCGCCGCCCTCCTCGCCGTGCATCTCCCGAAACGCCTTGAGCGGGAAGAACCACTCGTGCAGATCCAGCCCGCCGGAACCGAGCGGGTTCTCCTCGTTTTGGTCTGGGCCGGCAACATAGCCGTCCAGCGACATCGTGATGCTGAGTCTCAGCTTGCTCATCTCCGCCCCGTTCTGTGTCGCACCTACTGTAAGAGACTGCCAGATGATGACGCCTTCGCCGAGTCCTTATGGAAGTTGGCTGACCGACCGGCACAGGCCTGAGCAGCGGTGCCGAGCGGCCCCGGCAGAATAGGTGCATAGTGCAATAATCGTATTGTGCATCGGATGCCTGCGACCGGCAAGGTCCGTGAGCGGCCTGGGGATCGCGATGAGCTCGTCGACGCGGTGCTGGGCGCCAGTCGTGCGCTGGTGGCGGTCGCCGCGCGTTCGTTGGCGGATTTGGCGGAGGATGTGACGCTTGCTCAGTACCGCGCGCTTGTGGAACTGGCGTCCCGCGGCCCGCAGCGCCCAGCCGATTTGGCGAGCGCGCTGGGGGTGGATCCTTCGACGGCTACGCGGATGTGTGACCGCCTCGTGCGCAAGCAGCTCGTGCAGCGACGGAGGATCAGCGCGGACCGCCGGGGAGTGCGCATCTCGCTGACCCCTGCGGGGCGCGCCTTGGTCGAGGAGGTGACCCGTCGTCGCCGCGTCGAGATTGCGCAGATCCTGCGGCGCATGCCGCGCGCGGACCGGGACTCGGCGCTTACAGCGTTGCGGGTCTTCGCCGATGCGGCCGGCGAGGTGCCGGAGCAGGACTGGTCGCTGGGCTGGGGCCAGTGAGGAGAGGGCGCACGGTATCGACGTGGCTCGGCAGCTCACGACTGGGGTTGGTCGTGATAGCCCTCCTGGTCGGCGCCGGGGCCGGGGTGGGCGCGGTCGCTTTTCGGGAGCTGATCTATGCGGTTACGTGGATCGTGACCGGGCACGAGCAGTTTGGGCAGCAGGGTCGCGTGGCGAGCTTGCACCTGGCGTGGCTGGGTATCGGCTTCTTCTTGGTGATCCCGGTGCTCGGTGGTTTGCTCTACGGGCCGCTGATCCAGCGCTTCGCTCGCGAGGCTCGCGGCCACGGGGTTCCGGAGGTGATGCTCGCGGTCGCCGAGAATGGCGGGCGGATTCGCCCGCAGGTGACGGTCGTCAAGGCGCTCGCCTCGGCGATCTGCATCGGCACGGGCGGGTCGGTGGGCCGCGAGGGCCCGATCGTGCAGATCGGCTCGGCGTTCGCCTCGACGGTCGGCCAGCAGGTGCGTATGTCCGAGCGCAGCCTGCGGATCATCGTCGCGTGCGGTGCCGCGGGCGGGATCGCGGGCACGTTCAACGCGCCGCTCACGGGCCTGTTCTTCGGGTTTGAGATCGTGCTGCGCGAATTCTCGCTGGACGCCCTGTTCGGCACGGCCCTCTCGGCAGTCACCGCCGACCTGATCAGCCGTGCCTTCTTCGGCTCCGCACCGTTCTTCTCCAGTTTCCCCCACAACCTGCTCGCGCCGCCAGATGCCACCTACCTGCTGATCGCCGTGCTCGGGCTCGCTGCTGGGCTGCTCGGCGTGGGCTTCAAGACGGTGCTTTATGGGCTGGAGGATTATCTCGATCGCGTGTGGAAGGGTCGCCCGGAGTGGGCGCGCCCGGCGGTCGGCGGTATCGCGCTCGGCTTGTTGTTGCTCGCTTTGCCGCAGATGTACGGGGTCGGCTACCCGGTTATGGACCATATTGTCGCCGGCCACGAAGCGCTCTGGCTGATCGTGATCCTGATGCTCGGCAAGATCGCCGCCTCGAGCCTCACCCTCTCGATCGGCGGCTCCGGTGGCGTGTTCGCACCGTCGCTGTTCACCGGTGCGGCCGGCGGCATGGCCTTCGGAATCATCGCCCGTCACATCTTCGGAACCGACATCGGCCCGGCGGCGATGTACGCGGTGATCGCGATGGGTGGCGTGTTCGCAGGCGCCACCCAGGCGCCGCTGACAGCGATCGCGAGCGTCCTTGAGATGACCGGCAACTTCACTCTGACGCTCCCCCTGATGCTCGCCTGCGGGATCGCCGCAGCGGTCTCCAAGCGGCTCACCTACGGCTCGATCTACACCACCAAGCTGCTACGCCGCGGCATCGACATCGAACAGCCGAAAGCCACCAGCGCGCTCGCGACACTCACCGTCGCCGAGGTGATGCAGCCCGTAGCAGACGACGACGAGCCGACTCGCCTGCTCGCGCAGGCGGAGCTCGAGGCAGAGCCAGCCGCGGTCTCGCGCGAGCTGTGGGCCAGGCTCGTCGGTTCCGTGAGCGACGTACGCGACCCGCAGGTGCTGTTCGGCGACGAGGACCTCGAGCACGCGCTGCGACAGCTCGTGCTCTACGGCCACGACGGACTGCCCGTCCTCTCCCACGACGAGCACACTCTGCAGGGCTGGGTCACGCGCGAGGACGTCATGCGCGCGCTGGTAGGGCGCGCACACGCATCGGCACGCGAGATCGAGCGAGGCGCCGAAGCCGCCGAGTTCGCCGCCAAGGAACCACACAAACAAATCCACGTCCCCACCACACCACTGCACGGCTATCAGATCCTCGAGATCACGATCAACCCACACACGACCGCCTGCGGACGCCGCCTCGGCGAGATCCGCTGGCCGGCAGGCCACAGCGTGCTCGGCGCCAGCGAAGGACACAAACTCATCGCACCCCACGCAGACATCGAGCTGCGCCCCGGCCAGCGACTCCTACTACTCGCCCCCACCGCAACCTCACCGGACGACACGCAGCAGGGAACCCTGGTATCGCAGCGCTGAGACGCCGCCGTCCGCCGCCTTCTATTAGGGTTCCCGCGATCAAGCTCACCGCGCGAGCACGCGTGCCGAGGTGCGTGTCGCGCTGCCAAAGCAGGTCAAAGTGACCCGCCCGCGGGCGGTCCCGCAAATCGCCGGCCGAGGGTGCGGCTGGTTACGCTGCTTGGAGGTAGCGACGGAGGGCTTCGCGGATCAGCTCAGAAGTGGTGGTTCCCCCGGCCTCGGCCCGCTCGAGTAGCTGGCGGCGGAGTTCAGGGTCGAGCCGAACTGACTCGACGCTGGCGGGTGCGTTGCCGATCGCGGGCCGTCCGCGCTTGTTGCGTCTGGCGATCAGCGCCTGTGTGTCGTAGCCGGCCTCCGCTTCCGCGGCGAGGTCTTCGATGTCCCGATCTGTGATCGGACGTCCGGACCTCGTGTGACCGTGGACGGGTCGTTCGGTCATGGTTCGAGCAGCCTTGCGTACTTGTCGCGCATCGGGTCTTCTCCAACGTCTTCGATCGCGAGCGTATGGCCGAGTGCGTGGAGGATGTCCTGGTCGGCGACGCCGTGCTTGCGCGCCGAGCCGTGAATCTCCACAGGCTTATTGTAATACGAAAAGACGTCGGTGAGTTCCTCCTCCAGATGTTGGACGCGCCAGTGGCGCGACGATCGGCAGGTCTGATCAAAACAACCCTAGGAGGAGAGGACATGGAACCTGTGTTGGATGCTGCTGGTCACCGCCGCTCGCCGGCCACGATGCCCGGCGACCACCAAGGGCGAACGCCGAGGAACAAGGGAATTCGCTATCCAGCTGATCCGCCGACGATCGAGGAGATCGTCGCAGTCATGCGCACGGCGGGCGAGGGGCCTGACGGTGCTCGCCTGCGCGCTCTGATCGTGGTCCTGTGGCGCGCCGGTCTCTGGATCAGCGAGGCGCTTGACCTCGCCGAGACCGACCTCGACCGGTCCCGAGGCACTGTCCTCGTCCGCCGCGGCAAGGGCGGCAGGCGTCGCGAGGTCGGAATGGATCACTGGGCTTGGGACCAACTACAGCCGTGGCTCGAGATTCGCGCGAGGCTCCCTGTCGGAGCTCTGCTGTGCGTCATCCACGGCGCGACAGCCGGACGGCGGTGGGAGTTCTCTGCCGCTCGGAAGCAACTCCGACGAACCGCAATGCGCGCAGGTGTCCGTCGCGGTTCGCCCCACACCAACTTCGGCACGCGCACGCGGTCGAGATGGCCCACGAGGGCGTTCCACTGGTCATCATCCAACGCCAGCTGGGCCATGCCAACCTCGGGATCACCTCGATCTACCTGCAAGGCATCGATAGCTCGGAGATCATCGACACCGTCCACTCCCGGCCAGCACCCGTGATTTCAGCGTCGGCTGGTCTCATCGGCAGATAGACCATCGAGCATCAGCGGGTCGCTTCACCAACGCGGCCCGCTGCCTCGCACCCCGCGCAAACGAGGTCTTGGCGGGACCTGTGCGGATGACGCGTGGCCGGTGGAAAGCAGGTCAGCTGAGTTCGTACTTGATGTGTGTGACGCTGGGCGCGTCGACTGCCCGGATCTGCTTGAGCTTGAGCGTCCCGCGGTCGAGTCCCGCGAATAGGCGCTCACCGGTACCGAGGATCAGTGGCGCGATCGAGATGTCGATCTCGTCAACCAACCCTGCGGCTAGGCATTGGTTGACCACCGACGCGCCGCCGGGCAGCGAGACGTCGCGTCCCCGTGCGGCGTCCTTCGCCTGCCTCAGCGCGGACTCGATCCCGTGGCTGATGAAGTGATCCAGCCCGCCGGAACCGAGCGGGCTCTCCTCGTTCTGGTCTGGACCGGCGACGTAGCCGTCCAGCGACATCGTGATGCTGAGTCTCAGCTTGCTCATCTCCGCCTCATTGTCACACCTGCTCTCGGCCCTGCCAAAGGCATCATGGGGCGCGTCTCACGGATTCTCCCGCTCGGTGCGGGCGGCCACCCGCGCAAGCGATCTCCAGCCACATCGGCACAAACGTGAAGGCAGGTGTCCAGCAGCACTGCGAGCGTACCCTGGTTCCCGCGAGTTGCGGGACTGCTTACGTCGCTGGCTTGGTGCTCGCCCCGCACCGGAAACAGGTGCCCCGTTTCCCGAACCTTGAACGAGGCATGGGTCGGCCTGAGGGGCCGACGGCTAGGCTCTGCGGTCGTGTCGCTGAGCGCCCTGACGTCTGCGGAGATCTCGCTGCCGGCCGAGGCCGATGGCGCGCGCGTCAGCGACCGGATCGCTGTTCTGGCCGACACCGTCGACGTCGTTGGGTTGACCGACAATCACGCTGGCCAGCCGCGGATGTCGCCGCTGGCTGCGGTAGCGCTCGCGCGGGAGCAGGGCGTGGGGACAATCGTCCATGTTTCCTGCCGCGATCGCAACCGGCTTGCCTTGCAGTCCCAGGTCGTGGGCGCGGCGGCGCTCGGCGCTGAGGCGGTCCTCTGCATGCAGGGCGATCCGGTGCCTGGCATCGAACGTGTGGGCGACATGACCGCCACGCAGCTCATTGCGAGCGCGTCGCCATGGAGCGCCCCGTACCCGCTGGCGGTCGGGGCGGTCGTCAATCCCTTCGCCGAGGACGTCGACCGGGAGTTGCGGCTCCTGCGGCGCAAGATCGCCGCTGGAGCAACGTTCGTGCAGTCGCAGATGATCTTCGACCTCGGGCGCCTCGAAGCGTTCCTCTCGGCCGCCGAAGACACCCTCGCGGACGTGCGGTTCTATGCAAGCGTTGCGCTGCTCCGCAGCGCGCACATGGCAGAGCGCGCCTGCGCGCTACCGGGGGTCGCGATTCCTCAGCGAGCCCTGGCGCAGATCAGTCGCGGCGGCGGCATCGACCTAGCGCGCGAACTGGCGGCCAGCGTTGCCAGTATCTCGCACGTAGATGCGCTTCACGTATTTCCGCTCGGAGCCGAGGCGGCGACACGCGAGGTCGCCGCGGAGTTCCGCATCGCGCGGGGTCTCAGCGCCCAGCGCCTGGCAGGGACCGGTCAGTAACCGGAATGTCTCATAGCAATGCCCCACGCAGTTCAGGACCTGCCGACGGCGGCTGGCACGACAACCTTCTAATGGACCTATTGGGCGAAGAGTTGCGGGGTGACGAGCCGCCCGTTGACCGAGGACGACCGTGATGCGGAAGCTGATCTACTCGATGACTGTGTCGCTGGACGGTTTCATCGCCGGACCCGATGGCGCGATCGACTGGTCGGTGCCCGACGAGGAGCTGTTTCAGTTCCACCACCAGCAAGTGCAGAAAATCGGTGTGCACCTCTGCGGACGGCGGCTCTACGAAACGATGGTCTACTGGGAGACCGTTGAGGAGAGTCCGCTGGCCGCTGAGCAGGTCAAGTTCGCCCAGACCTGGAAGGCGCTGCCGAAGGTCGTGTTCTCCACGACGCTTCAGAGCGTGGTGGGCAACACCAGGCTGGCCACCGGCGGCGTCGGCGAGGAGGTCTCAAGGCTCAAGGAACAGCCCGGAAAGGACATCGCCGTCGGCGGCGCCGGCCTCGCCCGTGCGTGTATGAAGCTGGCGCTGATCGACGAGTGGCGGCTGTTCGTCAGCCCGGTCCTACTCGGCGGCGGCACACCCTATTTTCCTGCCCTGGAGAAAGAGATCAACCTCGAGCTGATCGAGACACGCACGTTTGGCTCTCGCGTCGTTTACCTTCGCTACGGGCGCGTGTCAGACGACGTGTAGGTGGTGGTCACCCTACGGTCTTGCTCTTCCTCGTACCGCCGAGGAAGCTGGTTCGGTCATCAATTGGCTGCGTCGAGGATCGCGCGCGCGGTGCGACGAACGTCATCTTCGGTTGTCGACCAGTTGGAGAACGACACCCGCAGAGCGTGACGTCCGCGCCACGCTGTGCCGCCGAGCCAGCATTCGCCGTCGGCTTGCACGCGGGCGAGGTGCTCCGGCGTGCCTGCGACCAAGACCTGGTTCAGCACGACGTCGTTCAGCACCTCCAGGCCGCCCTCCCGAAGTAGGGAGGCCATGAGCGTCGCATGCCCGCAGCATCGCTCAACCAGTTCGGCGACGCCGCGCCGGCCGAGATATCGCAGCGCCGCGTACACGGGGATCGCACGCCCCCGGCGGGAGGCCTCGGGCACGAACTCCGCCGGCTCTCGATGATCGCTGCGCGCGAGATACGCCGCGCTCAGTGCCATCGCACGCGGTAGCGCCTCTGGCGGCGCAACAATCGCGAACGCGCAGTCGTAGGGAACGTTGAGCCACTTGTGCGCATCGACGGCCCAGGAGTCGGCCCGGTCCCTACCGGCCACCAGGCCCTCGAAGCGCGGCGACGCGGCAGCCCACAAACCGAACGCTCCATCGACGTGAAGCCACGCGCCGTGCTCAGCCGCGAGGTTTCCGATCGCCCCGAGGGGATCGCACGCGCCAGTGTTGACGTTGCCCGCTTGGGCACAGAGGAGCACCGGGCCCTTGGCAGCGAGCAGCGCCCCCTCGAGCGCCAACGGGTCCATCGCACCGTTGGCGTCGACGCCCACCCGCGTCACGCGATCGTGACCAAGACCGAGGTAGCCAAGCGCCCGTAACAGGGTTACGTGTACCTCCTCGCCGACTAACACCTCGATTGGCGGAGCCCCAAACAGTCCCTGCGCGTCAGCGTCCCAGCCCGCTCGCCGTAACAGCTCGCCGCGCGCAGCCGCCAGGCAGCTGAAGTTGGCCATCTGCGCGCCAGTGACAAAGCCAACGCTCGCGCTCTGAGGGAGACCAAGCAACTCCAGGACCCACCCTGCTGCGACCTCCTCGGCGACCGCCACCGCTGGCGATGCGCTGTACATACCGCCCATTTGGTCCCAGGCGGAAACAAGCCAATCAGCCCCGAGCGCGACTGGGAGCGACCCACCGACGACAAATCCGAAGTAGCGCGGCCCAGCGGATGCGACCAGCCCTGGATCGGCATCAGCGGCCAACTGCTCGAGGACGTCTACCGCACCCTCACCGGAATCGGTCAGCGGCCGGCGCAGCGCCACCGGATCGGAGCCGCCCACATGCCGCTCGTTCACACCGTCGAGGTATGCGCGCGCCAATCGGTGTGCATGAGCGAGCACGTCTTCGTCGGTCACCAACGGAACACCCTATCGCCGGTGCAACCTGCGCCGCGCTGTAGGGTTTCGGTCGGGATGAGCGGCACCACGACAGAGGAGCTTCGCGCGATCCAGGAGCCGTTGAAGCAGCGTTACCGCGAAGAGCCTGCAGCTGCGCTCGTTACGCTTGAGGCCAGCGGATCGTTGGATGAGGGGGTGGTGTGCACGGTGAACACGGGACAAGCACTGGTGCAGGCTGGTCTCCATCCAGCGACCGGCGGCAACGGGTTATTGGCTTGCTCGGGGGATATGCTGCTACAGGCGTTGGTCGCCTGTGCCGGGGTCACGATGTGCGCGGTCGCAACGTCTCTAGGTCTGGCCATCAGCGGCTCCGTCCACGCCGAGGGGGACCTCGACTTTCGCGGAACTCTGTCGGTTGACAAGGAGGCTCCGGTTGGCTTCACGGCGATCAGGCTGAATTTCAAGCTGCAGACCGAGGCGAACGAGGACCAGCTGGCCACCCTGCTGCGCTTGACCGAGCGCTACTGCGTCGTCTTCCAGACGCTCGCAGGTTCGCCCTCGCTGTCAGTGACCCGCTCGCCAGCTGGTTGAGAGCAGCATCGGTTGTCCGCGGCGCTTGGCTAGATGAGGCGATGCGCCAGGCTTACATCGAGGCGCAATCCAACCCATGATTGACAGCCGGCCCATAGCTACATCGCGCGAGAAGCAGTTGACCCTGCTTGCAGCCGTGCTGGGTACGAGCGTCGTGTTCCTCGACGCGACCGTAACCAGTGTCGCGTTGCCAGCGATTCGAGGCGACCTCGGTGGCGGTCTGGCGGGCCAGCAGTGGGTGACGAACGCGTACTTGTTGACGCTCTCCTCGCTGCTGTTGATCGGCGGCTCGCTTGGAGATGTATTCGGTCACAAGCGCGTGTTCTTGGTCGGCGTTGGGGGGTTCGGCATCACTTCGGCTTTCTGCGCGGTCGCGTCGTCGATCCCGGAGCTATGCGCGTTCCGTTCGATGCAGGGGGCGTGCGCAGCGCTGGTGACACCTACCGCATTGGCGTTGATCATCCATGTCTTCCCCGAAGACGAGCGGGCCAAGGCGATTGGGACATGGACGGCGCTGAGCTCGATCGTCGGGGTCATCGGGCCGTTCATCGGGGGAGTTTTGATCGCCGCCGGCTCGTGGCGGCTGATCTTTCTGCTCAATGCGCCGCTCGTACTCGTGACCGTGACGCTGATTGCTCGCGGTGTACCTGGGGACGCGAGGGCTGGGTCAGCCGGGCGTCTGGACTTCACCGGGGCCCTCTTGGCGGCGGTCGCGCTCTCGGGTTCGGTGTTCGCTGTGACCGAGGAGCCTGCGCGCGGATGGAGCACCCTGGTGGTCGGCTCGCTCGCAGTAGGGATTCTGGGAGCCATGGCGTTTGTTGCGCACGAGGCGCGAGCTCGGGCGCCGATGCTCCCACTGAGCCTGTTTCGCGAGCGCAACTTCACGATCGGAAACCTGACGACATTGACCGCCTACATTGGGCTAGGGGGTGTGATCTTTCTGCTGCCTGTGTTTCTGCAGCAGGTCAGCGGCTACAGCCCCGTTCAGGCGGGGCTTGCGCTTCTGCCGGTCACCTCGTTGATGATCGTGCTCTCCCGTCGGTTCGGCGCACTCGCCGACCGCATCGGGTCGCGGGTGCTGATAAGCCTCGGGGCGCTGGTTGCTGGCTGTGGCCTTTTGCTCTTGGTGCGTGTCGATCAGCGCGCCGAGTATGTCAGCGAGGTCCTGCCGGCGCTGCTCGTGTTCGGGTTGGGACTCGCGATGCTCGTCGCGCCGTTGACCGCCACGGTCCTTGGAGCCGTGGAGGAGGATCACGCAGGCGTCGCCGCCGCGGTGAATACCACGCTCTCACGCGTCGCGCAGCTCTTCGCGGTCGCCGTGTTGGGAGCCGTCGTCTCTATTGCGTTTGCTAATCGCGTCGACGAGACGCTACGACGGACCGCGCTCGGTCCCGGCAGTCGCGCGGCGATCAGCCATGCCAAGCGACAGCCTCTCGGCTCGCCCAGCCTAATTGGAGTGCCCCCCGGTGAGCGGGTGCTCCTACGAGCGACCTTCGAGGACGCGTCCGTGCATGCCTTCCGTGTTGCGGACACGATCGCAGCCGTGCTCGTCGCCAGCGGAGGTTTGATTGCGCTCGCCGGGATCCGTAATCCCCGCCGCAGGGTGGCCGCCGAGCTATGTCCAGCTGGGGCACTCTGCGGAGCCAGCCAAGAACTCGTCAGTACCAGCCAGTCTCGTTCTAGCTTGTCGCGGCGCGGGTGAAGCCTCCAATGTGCGCGCTTTGGCGGCGAAGCGGGGAGGGCGCACCGGTGCGGTGCGCGCCCGTAGAGTCCAACTCATGGCTGCAGAGGGCTTGCGCTTGGGACTGACTGAGCTGTTGCAATTCGCGGTCCCGCCCGTGCCCGACTTGCGCGTTCGCGCCGCACGAGAGCGGGATGGGTATGTCGAGCAAGTGGTCAGCTTCACAGGGGATGAGGGAGACGTGCCTGCGTTGCTGCTGGTACCCGAGCATCCCTGCGGCGCAGGGGTAGTGGTCCATCACCAGCACCACGCCCAGTGGCAATTCGGTAAGTCAGAGGTGGCTGGCCTTTGTGGGGACCCATGGCAGGCGTTCGGACCGGAGCTTGCCCGGCGAGGCGTGACGGTCATTGCCCATGACGCTGTCGGGTTTGAGGACCGCAGGCCAGAGACGCCTGGTACCGATGCTCGGGAGTCAGACGCAAGTGACTACTTGGCGACGATGTGCTACCGGCTCTTGCGAGGACGGCCGCTGATGTGCACGGTCATGGCTGACGCCGCGGCAGCGCACTCGGTGCTTGTGGGGCTTGACGGCGTCCAGGAGACCCGCATCGGGGCGTTAGGGCATTCGATGGGCGGTGCCAGTGTTCTTTTTCACGCCGCCCTTGATGAGCGGGTTGCGTTCGCTGTCGTGAGTGGCGCTGCGTGTACCTACAAGGAAAGGATGACCTATGGCGTGGGTATTGAGTGCGCCCAGGTCATCCCCGGATTGCTGGAGCTTGGGGACTTGGACGACATCGCCGGGCTGGTTGCGCCTCGGCCGTTGCTGCTGTGCTCTGCCGAGGATGATGAGTACTCGCGTGATGCCTCTCGCATTGCGCTAGCGGCCGCACTTGCTTACCAGAACGCAGGAGCGCCGCAAGCCTTGCGGCATGATCGCGCGCATGGTGGGCACGCCCTCACCAAGGAGCGCTTCCACGCCATCATCGATTGGGTGATTGCTCAACTCGCCTAGATGATTGATTCCACGGCTCTCTAAGCGCAGTAGTCGACCAGCGCCCGGCTTGGCCGTCCCAGTTGGTGGTTTAGAGATATCGCAGCGGCGAGGGTGAGCAGCCGCTGCAGGATGCGCTCTCTGAGCCCGGCGAGCGTTCGAGCGCCATGGCGCTCCAGGGTGAGGGTCCCCTTGCAGCTCCAGAAGATCGACTCGATCCGCTGGCGGATCGGCGCCAGGTGCGGTCCTCGGCCCGGCTCGTCCTTTCGCCTTGGCCGCAAGATCGTCGCGCCCAGCTCACTGACGGCCTGGGCGAATGCCCTGCCGGCGTAGCCCTTGTCGCCTATCAATGTCTCGCCGCCTGTGCGGCGAGTGCGGGCCAAGAGCTCCAGCGCGACGTCACGCTCATCGCGTTTGGGCGAGGCCACCGCGATCGCTCTGGGTGTGCCGTCGGGGGCAAAGATCGCGTGCAGGCGAAAGCCCCAGAAGAACCGTGAATGGCTGCGGCAATAGCCGTAATCCGCTGCGTCGCCCAGCTGAGAGCGCTTGACGGTCTCGCGGCTTCTGGCGCACTCCACCGGAGTGCTGTCAACGAGCATAAGATCGTCGTAGAACCCCGGGCTCTGGGACGCGAACACACTCATCAGCCACTCAAGCGTCTCGGTGAGCCGGCGGCGGCGCTTGAAGTAACCAGGCTGAGCAGGGAGCTTCGGAAACAGATGGCGCAGATGCTTGGAAGCGACCGCCAGAAAGCGCCGGTCAGAGGGTATGCCCATGATCGCCTGTGCGACACACAGCGTGACGACCTCCGCGTCTGTGACGCTTCGCTTGGCGTTCTTCGATCGCCCAGGCAGGAGATCGTCGGCCGTGATGTAAACGGCAGTGAGCAGCAGGTCGAGGTCGGCGTCCATCGAGGCCCCCTTCGGGTCGTCGGCTGGCTATTGAGTACCGCCGACTTCGACCCCGCTGCTTATAAATCCTCGATATCCACAGGCTTTGCCGTGGAATCAATCATCTAGGTGCCCTGGGCGCCGCGGCAGATGCTCAGCGCTCCGGCGCGATCAGAACAGGGCGACCGGCGTGGGCGAGCACTATGTGCGAGACGCTGCCAAGCAGCGCCGAGGCGACCGTGCCAAGTCCACGCCGGCCACACACGATCAGCTGCGCGTCGAGCTCGTCTGCGATCTCGATGATCCTGCGCCCCGCGCCTTCGGTGGCCTCCTCCACGCGAGCGCTGGCGTCATAGCCGTGGGTGCGTGCGCGCTCCACACCCTCCTCCGCCGCGTCACGGGCCAACTGTGCCTGCTCCGCGTCGACCTGCTCCTCATCGCTCAGGTAGCCGGCGCCAAAGCCACCGGCTCTCGCCAGCAGCACAGCAGCGGGCTGCCAGATCGTCAGCACCACCGCCGGCGCCGGATGGGCGACGAGCTCCGCCGCGGCGGCCATCGCCGCTCGCGACCCCTCCGATCCGTCATAGCAGAACAGCACCAGTCCAGGCATGGAGTCTCCTCAAAACTAATCGTGCACGTGCAGGGAGCCAAAATCCTAGGCGCTACCGCTGGGCGGGGCGTGGGACATGCTCGGTTCAGCGTGCTCGTACCAGCAACTCTGCAATCGCCTCGTCGATGTCGCGGGCGAGCCCGTCCGCGTGGGGAAGCATCTCCCGGTCGGCGTAGATACCGAAGCAGGCCAGATCACCCACTGTGGTCATCCCAACCGACAGGGCGTGGCGGTCGGCCAGCGGAACGACCGGATAGGTGGCCTGCAGTGGGCAGCCGAGCATGTATAGGGGCTCTGCGGGACCCGGAATGTTCGATACGACGAGGTTGAACGTACGCGGGCTGGCAATGAAACGGGAAAGGGTGTGCTGTACGACCGGAGGGGTGAGAGCGGCGGCCTTCAGCGCCAGGTCGGCTCCTTCGGGCTCGCCATTACGCTTGCGCTGGCTCATTGTGTCGTGCACACGGCGCAACCGGATCAGCGGGTCGGGCTCGTCGCATGGCAGGTGCGCGAACACAAAGGAGATGTGGTTGCCGAGAACCTCGTCGGAGCTGCGAACGTTCACCGGGACCATCGCCTTGAGCGCAACGGGCTGCTCGCCCTCGCGGATCAGATAAGCGCGCACAGCGCCCGCGACCGCGGCGAGCATGACATCGTTGACCGTCGTGCCATAGGCCCGCTTCACCGCCTTCAGGTCCTCCAGCGGGTGCTGGGTACGGACGAGGTGGCGCAGCGGCGAGAGTTCTCTGTTGAGCACGCTTGCGGGCGCGGCATACACCGAGTGGCTCAGCGCCCGGGTCGCCTGCAATGCGCCCGCCACCGCCTGGCGCGCCGTCTGGGCGGGCGAGGTGAGTGCACGCAGCGGCCCGCGCAGCAACCCCAGTTGCTCCCCCACGAGGTCGCGCACCCCTCGTGCGAGCAGGCGCTTGGCGCTCGGTTCCGGTGCCGCATGCCAGTCATCGTCCGAGCAAGCGGGTGGCTCAGGCGTCGGGTCGAGCAGCAGGCAGCCCAGCTCGACGGCCGCTATGCCATCGACCATGCAGTGGTGGACCTTGCCGACGAGTCCGATCTGCCGGCGTTTGAGGTCCTCGCAGATCCACATCTCCCACAGCGGGCGGTCGCGCCGCAGCGGCATCGACATCACCTCATCGGCGAGGTCATCGAGCGGGCCGGGTGCCCTGTAGACGTGACGATCGACGGAGAACGCCGGGTCGTCGACCCACTCCGGCGCGTGCAGGCCAAGCGGGACATTTGCGAGCTTCTGGCGATAGCGTGGCGCACGGGAGAGCCGCCGCTCGATGTGATCGCGCAGCTGCGGGAAGCTCGGAAGTTGGCCTTGCGATGGAGCTGACAGCGTCGCGGCCCAGCCGACGTGCATGTGCGCGGTAGGCGTCTCCACGGCGAGAAAAGACGCGTCGAGCGCGGATAGGCGGCCACTGCTCGTCATCTGCTCGCCGAGCCGGCTCGAGCTGCGGAGCCTTGCGCCAAGCGCCGCGGACGCGGTTGCGCGCCGCGGATGCGTGGCACGCGCCGGACCTGGGCGAGGTGGTCGTATCGGAAGGCCGCAGCAGGGCGCATAAGGCCTGCTCGTGGTATCGACCGCCGCCCCCACTCGGCGGCGAGCGCGAACTCGACCAGCTGGTCGAAGTAGTGGGGCAGTGGGGCAGGCGTGATACCGGTTCCACGGAGCGCCACTCGCGTACGACGATCGTCGTAGGTGACCGCCATATCGAAGTACGGGAAGAAGACCTCGCTGCGTGAGAGCGCTTTGCGGCTGCGCTCATCGCGGACGGCTTGCAGCAGCAGCGGGTGCACCACCCGGCGGTATAGGCCAGGGTTGACCAGGCGCGGCGCTGGGCGTCTGAAATACGCCGCCGCGAGCTCGACGAGCTCACCGACGCTGGTCGCATGAGACCCCGCGGTGAGGTTGTAGGTGGCGCCCTCAGCCTCTGGGGCCTGGCTGAGCGCGAAGATCGCATCGGCGACGTAGTCGACTGAAACCACGTCGACCGGAGCATCTCGGCGCGCGGGCAACGCGAGATAAGCCCCGCGTGAGAACGCCCGCAACGGCCAGTAGAGCACGTTGAAGGACGTAGTCCAGCCGCTGCCGCGCTCGCCCACGATGATGCTTGGACGCAGCACCGTGACCGGCAGCCGGGCGCCCGCCACGAGCTGCTCCGCCTCGAACTTCGACTGCTCATAGGCGTTGCGAAAGCGCTGCCCCACGTCGAGGTCGTCCTCGCTGAAGCTCCCGACATGCTCACCGGCAACGTACGCCGTGGAGATGTAAGAGAAACGCCGCAGACCGCCGCGTGACTGAGCGTGCTCGGCAAACTTGAGCACTCGCCGAGTGCCAGCCACGTTGATCTGGCGCATATCCTCAAGCCCCAGCCCGAAGGACACAGACGCCGCCCCGTGCACGACCTCGCTCACCTGCTCGGCAAGCTGATCGCGCCTGCCACCAAGGCCCAGCCAAGGACGTGTGATGTCGCCGCGCACGGCCACGACGCGCCGCGCGTAAGGATGATCGGCGCCGAACAGCGAGCGCAGCGTGTGCTCCAGCCGCGCTGTGACATCGCGCTCGTTCGCGCCACGCACCAGCGCATACACACGGCGGTCGGTGTGCTCCAGATAACGGGCCAGCAGCTCCATGCCGACGAATCCGGTGGCACCCGTCAGCAGCACCCCGTCGGAAATTGGAGCATCGTCGGTCGTCGTCACGTCGACTCCTCTCTGCAGTTCGCTGACATGCCGTCCGCAGCCGGCCGGACATGCCGTCCGAAGCCAGCGTCTGGGGTATCCGCTTGGCATACCCAGCAGATCACCGGACAAACACCGGTAACCAACAGAACACAACTGCCGTCGCTGGCCTCCTCGACTCAGCGTGCAATCCTGCTACCCAGGGCAGCGAGACACTGGAGCTTCGGATGCCGCCTCGAACAAAACGCAGCCTCAAAGACGTCAGGCACACCATCTTGCATGGTCACGACGTGGCCTACCGCCAAGCGGGCAGCGGCCCCGTCGTGGTGCTCGTGCATGGGATCACGTCCAGCTCGGCGACCTGGGAGCGGGTTATGCCCCACCTCGCCGAGCGCTTCACGGTGATAGCCCCCGACCTGGCCGGTCACGGCGAGTCGGCCAAGCCCAGGGGCGATTACTCACTTGGCGCCCACGCGAGCAACCTGCGCGATCTGCTGCTGGCGCTCGGACACGAGCGAGCAACCTTTGTGGGGCACTCCCTCGGCGGAGGGATCGTTATGCAGTTCTCCTACCAGTTCCCTGAGCGCTGCGAGCGACTCGTCCTGGTTGACAGCGGCGGCCTTGGCCGCGACGTCAACTGGCTGCTTCGCGCCGCAACGCTTCCCGGCTCCGAGCTCGTGCTGCCCTTGCTCGCGGCAACCCGCCTGCTCGACGCCGGCGCACGGGCCGGTGGCTTGCTCAACCGGCTGGGTCTGGGCCTCGGGACAGATCTCGAGGAGATGGCCCGCGGGCACTCGACGCTGTCCGACAGCGCTACCCGTGCCGCCTTCGTCCACACGCTTCGTTCGGTTGTCGAGCCCGGGGGCCAGCGGGTCGACGCCTCAAACCGGCTCTATCTGGCCGAACGTCTCCCATTCCTGCTGATCTGGGGCGAGCGCGACTCGATCATCCCCGTCTCCCACGGACACGCCACCCACGAACGGATGCCCAATAGCCGCCTAGAGGTGTTCCCGCGTTCAGGCCACTTCCCCCAGCTCGACGAGCCCCAGCGCTTCCTCGACGTGCTCATCGAGTTCATCGACTCGACCGAGCCAGCGGCGCCGGAGAGGACGGTTTAGAGGGCTGTCAGTCGGGGTAGAAGACCGCGTGGGCGAGACGCGACTCGAGGAAGGTGTTCCGCAGACGGCAGGATGGTTTGTCGTCAACGCTCGAGATGCTCGCTGGCTGCACAACGACATGCGGGTTGTGTGCCGGTTTGGTGGCGAGGGGGATGCCCACTTCGATGACCTCGGGATCGGCCTGTACTGGCTCCAACCGGGCAAGCCGATGGCGCTCTATCACCACGAGGCCGGTCAAGAGGACTTTCTGGTTTTGCGTGGCAGCGCCCTGCTCGTCATCGAGGGCCACGAACGACCGCTTGAGGCCTGGGACTTCGTCCACTGCCCGCCCAGAACGCCGCACACGATCGTTGCGGCGGGCGACGAGCCTTGCCTGGTGCTGGCCGTCGGCGCGCGCAAGGAGAAGGGCAGCGCTCGCTATCCAGTCGAGCCGACCGCTGTGCGCCACGGGGCCGGCGTCAAAGACGAGTCAGAGTCACCGGACGACGCCTACGCCGCCTACGGCGAGCCTCAGGCTGGCCGCGCACCCGACATCTTCTAGCGCGGACTCTCAGATGTCGGGCGCCATCGAGGATCGCAACCGCCGCATGTTGCGGACCCGCGACGCGATGGACCGTGGGTTCGCGCAGCCGCTTGACGTGCCGGCGCTCGCGCGTGTCGCCCACACCTCGCCTGCGCACTTCAGTCGCCAGTTTCGGGCCACGTTTGGTGAGACGCCGCACCGCTACCTGCAGCGTCGCCGAGTGGAGCGTGCGATGGAGCTGCTACGCGAAACCGACCGTCCCGTAACCGAGATCTGCTTCGACGTCGGCTTCAACAGCCTCGGCACATTCACTCGCACCTTCCGCGAGATCGTGGGCGACCCGCCCTCGGCATACCGCGCGCGTTTCGCAGGCGATGGCGCCGCGCTGCGCGTGCCGGCCTGCTGGGCGATGGCGTGGCTGCGTCCGGCCGGGTGAGAGAGCAGATTCGGAGTAGCGGGCCGCGTGGCCGCCGTCTAACGTGGCGCCCATGCTCAAACGAATCAGCCACACCTTCATCCACGTTCTCGACCAGGACGAGGCGCTCGACTTCTACGTCGGCAAGCTCGGGATGGTCGTACACACCGACACCGACCTGGGCGTCATGCGCTTTCTAACGGTGAACCTCCCCGACCAGCCCGACGTCCAGCTGGTCCTGATGCTGCCAGGACCGCCTGCCTACGACGACGCCACCGCCGCGGAGATCCGCGAGCTCGTGGCGAAGGGAGCCGCGGGCGGCGGCGTGATCTTCGAAACCGACGACTGCCGCTCCACCTACGAGAGCCTGCTGGCTGCCGGCGTCGAGTTCACGCAGGAGCCGACGGAGCGTTTCTACGGGACCGACTGCGCGCTGCGCGATCCCTCCGGGAACCCGATCCGCTTCACCCAGCCGCCGGAGGGACCAATCGTTCTGCCATCGCCCGCGGAGCTCCAGGCGCAATCCTGACGACAGGTAGGTACGCGAGAGGGCCGCCACGGACGCCGTGCTGCTCGTCACCGCGGCCGACCTGTTCGTGTGAGGTCGCGCGGAAAGCTCGCCGGGAAGGAATCCCGTAACGCCGGGGTCAATGAGGACAGAGCGCAATACAGCTAGCGCTGGTCGCCGCCCTGCAGCCGTCATCCCCCGATCTCAAACGACAGGAGTAGTCACCAGTGCCAAGATCGTCAATCCTTGCTCTCATAGGTGTAACACTCGTCCTCGCTGGCTGTGGCAGCTCCAAAAACAGCAGCAGTTCGACCGGCACATCGGCCGTTGCGAGTACTGCGACCACGACTTCGAGCGCAAGCGCTTCTCCTTTTCTGGCAAATCTGAGGGCTGTCAGCACGCTCGCCTCCACGGTTCCGTCCAACGGCGACATCAACCCCTACGGCATCGTGTTGGTTCCCACCAGCGTGGGCAAGCTCCAGGCGGGCCAGCTGCTGGTCAGCAACTTCAACGCCAAGGAAAGCGCAAAGGAGAACGGTCAGGGCACCGGCACGACGATCGTGCAGGTCTCGAGCGCCGGGAAGGTCTCGCTGTTCGCGACGATCGATGCCAAGACGCTCCCTGGCCCATGCCCAGGCGGCGTTGGGCTGACGACGGCGCTGAACATTCTGCCTGGCGGCTACGTCGTAGTGGGCAGTCTGCCAACGACCAACGGCAAGTCAGCGACCGCGAAGTACGGTTGCCTGATTGTGCTCGACAGCGAAGGCAAGGCAGTCGAGACGATCGCCAGCAAGAACATCCAGGGTCCCTGGGACTCGACCGCTAAGAGCGAAGGCTCCAAGACCACGCTGTTCGTCAGTAATGCGCTCAATGGCGGTGCTGCGAAGGGCATCCACACGATCGACAACTCGACCGTGCTGCGGATCGAACTGGAATCCGGCGAAGGACAGACGCCGAAGGTGCTAAGCGAAACGGTGATCGCGAATGGCATCCCCTGGGTCGATTCAGCAGAAGCCCTCGTACTCGGCCTGACCGGGCTTGCACTTGGCTCCGACGGGACGCTGTATGTGGCCTCGACCGAGGACAACAAGATCCTCGCGATCTCCGAAGCAGTGACGCGCACGACGCCCGCCGCGAAAGGCGGCGCCGTCCTCACCGAAGGTGGCCACCTCAAGGAACCACTCGGCATGGTGCTCGCACCGAACGGCAACATCATCACGAGCAATGGCGGTGACGGCAACATGGTCGAAACGACACCCGCCGGCCAGCAGGTAGCCGTGCAGACCGCCGACAAGAAGACCGGAGCCGGATCGCTATTCGGCCTGGTCATAGCCCCGGAAGGCAAGGGCATCTACTTCGTTGACGACGGCGAAAACACGCTGAACCTGCTCAGCGCTGGAGCGCAGACCAACAGCAGCTCAACCAGCGCGGTCGTCGTGAAGAGCGCCTCCAGCTCGCTTGGCACGATCTTGGTGGACAGCCATGGGATGACGCTGTATCACCTCAGCGGCGAGCAGGACGGCAAATTCATCTGCACCAGCTCGGCCTGTCTCGGCGTCTGGCACCCACTGATCGTGCCGTCCAGCGGCGCTCCCAGCGGCGAAGTCGGCTCGCTCGGCACCGTGAAGCGTCCTGAAGGAACTGTGCAGGTCACCTACAAGGGCACGCCGCTCTACACGTTCACGGGAGACCAGCAGTCCGGTGAAACTAAGGGTCAGGGCATCAAAGACGTAGGCACCTGGAGCGTCATCACGACCAGCTCCAACAACACCCCGCCAAGCACGAGCAGCGCATCGCAACCGGAAAAGTCCAGCAGCAGCTCCTCAACCGGCGGCGGCTACGGCTACTGAGCACTACTCATCTAGGAGCGCGAGGCGCGGGGCAGTTCTTGCTCGAGCTTGCAATCTCAGCCGACGAGAGATGGATGCCGTAGCGTTTTTCAAATTCGCGCGGGCTGAGCTTAGGGCACGGTTCTGGCGGTCCGCAACTCCTGCCTGCGGGAAATCCTTCGCCTCCCACGATGCAGGTCAGCGCCCGGAATGCCCTTGGCGATATGTAAACCTCGATGAATGCAGCTGACATCAGCAGCGGAACCGCGACGAGCACTGCAGTGAGGGTCATCGCAGGGAGTCGCTGGAGTTCGCGTCTCTGGCTTACAAAAAGCCAGGCTGCAAGCGGCAAGAACATGGCAGTCAGCTCAGGGACGGCGTGTGGTAACACGCCCAGCCATAGTCGCCAGCCGCTCACGTAGAAATACCCCGAATAGCCTGCAAGTCGATCGCCGAGAACGTACGCCTGCCTGCAGGCCGAGAACGCAAGCAGGCCGATGATGAGCGTCAATGTCAGCCGTCTAGTCAGCTCGTGCTGCTTTAGCCCGGCGCTCGCTTCGCCCCTTCGTCGGTCAACCGCGAATGCCGCTAGGCAACCTGTCGCGTACAGCATCAAGACGAGAACATTCTCACCGAAGATCTTCGCCACGTCCGTGATGCTCCCCACGATGAACGGCGGGCCGCTCATCGGCGGCTGCCGGTATTCCCCAGAGAAGCTGGTAGCGACCGCCAGTACGCCTAGGAGCATGAGCGTGGCCGCTGCCAGCGAGACCAGCAACCAGCGGATTATCGGCTCCATGCTCCGATGATCGGCCATCCTGGCCAACTACTTGACGGCCTCTACTTCACCGTGCCTCCAGAGGCGTTGATCGCGTACCACGTGCCGCCAAACTCTTTTATGCCAACGTAGGAGGTCTTCCCTGGACCGCTGTCGCCGCTGTAGGTGTAGAGCGGGTGACCGGCATAGGTGACCTGCCCGCCGTGTGAGGACAGCAGCGAAGCCTTGATCCCAGCACCGGCGGTTGGCTTACCGCTTGCCTTCAGTGACGGCCATGCTGCCGAGCATCCGCTGATCGCCGCGCAGCTGCTCTTGTTGGCGTGATCCCTCGTGAACTCATAGAGCGTGCGGCCCGAGCTGCTGACGAGGATGCTGCCGAGATTCGTATGGCGTAGCTGCACCGTGGCAGCCCGGCTCCAGTGCGCGGCCGGGAGGCTCCTATGTGCGCTCGCGACCGTCGTGGCGCTCGCGGCACTTGCAAAGGCGACGGCCAAGAAAATGTAGGTCCGCTTCATGGTTCCTCCGAATGTCGTGGTGCTTGGCGTGATTTGGCATCTCTATAGATACCGCCACGCGGCGAACCTTCCTGGACGCCGGCGTGCCGGCGCCACCCGTCCTCAGGCTGGTAGCGCCTGAGGGGTACGCACAGTTCAGAGCGAAGCGCCACGGGAAGGATCTCTGCGCGCCTGGAGTCTTCTGGGGATGACGGCCGGGATGCCGCTGCCTCACCGCACGGCGCCCAGCGATTGCCATAGGAACATCCAGCACGAGAGAAGGTAGGTTCACGATGAGACTGCGTACGCCTTTGGTTCTGGCCCTCGCTGCGCTTGTGGGGGCGGCTGTGGCTGTGCTGCCCGCTCTCGCCGCCGCGCCGCCATCCGAAGTGAAGCTCGAAGTCAACGAAAACTGCGTCGAGCCCAACTGGCCGTGCTGGACTGCTGGCTCGGGGTCAAGCCCGGCACCCGCGCTAAAGGTCACGATCGCGACCGGCGGCGAAGTCAAGTTCACCGATCACGCGAAGGCGGCGACCGTTGTATGGACGAGCACTGCGCCAACGTGCTCCGGTATACCCGCGAGCGCCATGACTAATTGGGAAGGCAGCTGCAAGTTCGAAGCACCTGGGACCTACAACTTCGAAAGCTCGACCCTCTTCAAAGGCGGCGGAAGCGAGGAATACACCAAGTACGAAGTCGTCGTGGAAAGTGCCACCAGTACAACCTCCACATCCTCGACCACATCCTCTACCTCCACCACAACCTCTACCAGTTCCACCACCACCACCACACCGACGACCACAACGACGAGCACCCCCACGACGACCACATCGACCACGACCACACCGACGGCCACGACTTCCACCCAGACCTCTGGCGGTGGGGCCTCCACCAGCACCACCGCCTCCACGACCACGACATCCAGCTTGATGGAAACGGCTCCGCCGCCGATTGGGGGGCACACCGCAGTCACGCTGGCGAAAGCCCAGCATGGTGACGCGGTGCATGGCAGCGTCCAGATCCCCGCCGCCGACGGTGGCGCGCGCCTGGAAGTCGAACTGCTCGCCCAGGGTGCTTCGCTGGCCAAGGTCAAACGATCCAGCAGCTCGCGGGTCGGGCGGTTCGTCCGCACCTCAGCGCCCGCCGGCAAGGTCTCCTTCACGGTCTCGCTCGACACAGTGGCCAAGAGCGCGCTGCGCCATCATCACAAGCTGGCGCTCACCGTGAAGATCGTGCTCACACCCAAACACGGCGCGGCTTTGACTCTCACACGAAGCCTCGACCTACGATCATGAGAGGCTCTAGGACCATGAGACCGCGCACGCTTTTGCTTTCCGCCCTTGCCACCCTGACGGGGGCGGCGGTGGCCGTACTGCCTGCTTTTGCTGCCGCCCCGTCCGAAGTGAAGCTCGAAGTCAACGAAAACTGCGTCCAGGCCGACTGGCCGTGCTGGGCGGTCCCGGGCTCGGGGTCGAACCCGGAACCCGCAAGGAAGGTCACGATCGCCGCCGGCGGCGAAGTCAAGTTCGCTGACAATGCAACCGCGGCGGCCGTTGTATGGACGGGCTCTGCGCCAACCTGCTCCGGCGTGCCTACGAGCCCCATGACCAAATGGGAAGGCACGTGCAAGTTCGAACAACCAGGGACTTACAAGTTCGAAAGCTCGACCCTCTTCAACGGCGGGCCATCCTTGAACTACACCAAATACGAAATCGTCGTGGAAAGCGCCACCACTGGCACAACCTCCACCACGACCACCACAACCACGACACCAACGAGCACAACAACGACCTCTCCCACGACGCCGAGCGAATCCAGCCACGGCTCGCCTCTGGAAGGAGGATCAAGGGCGCTCAAGCTCGCTCCCAGCCAACATGGATCGACAGTGCACGGGTCGATCAAGGTCTCCCAGGCCGGCTCCGGCGGGCGGCTGGAAGTCGGCCTGTTTGCCACTAGCGCCTCGCTGGCCAAGGCGGGGCACTCGGCGCTGGTGCGCGTTGGGCGGCTGGTGCGCTCGTCACTAAAGGCGGGTAGCGTGTCCTTCTCCGTGCCCCTGGGCGCCAAGGGCAAGAAGGCGCTGAGCCGCCTCTGGCGCCTGGCGCTGACGGTGAAGGTCACGCTCACGCCACAACACGGCGCGGCAGTGACGGTCACCCGCGTCGTGGTCTTACACGCTTGAGCTGAGATGGCGCGCTGAGCGTTCTAAGACAGCCCGTGGACTACACCGGATCGATCCCGACTGCTGTGCGCTCGTCCAGCGCATGACGCTGCATGGCAGCCTCGTGTACCTGCAGGGCTCCTGGCTCGAGCGTGGCCTCGAGGATCAGCACAGTCGCACACACCAGCGCCCAGAGCTGGGCGACCAACGCCCACAGACGCTCTTCGAGTCCCTGGTAGCCGACGAACGAGTCGTGCAGAAAAAAGGTGACGAGCCATGCGGCCATGAGCAACAGAGCGCCGCTCAGCACCAGTCGCCCCAGCCGGCTTGGCCACGCCGAGCGGGCAAAGGCCAAACCCGTCAGCAGGAGCGTGACGTTGATGGCGAGGCTCAGGTACACGTGGGCGTAGTGATGCCAGGAGAGTGCTCCTGCGCCCTCGCGTGACTTGCACACGGCGCTCATCGTCAGTGAGCAGTCCATGCGCAGTGGTCCGACAAGAATCGCGCAAACGCCGGCGAGCATGAACAACAGCGGCATCGCCAGTGGCCATGGCCGAGTGCGCAGCGAGGGTACGATCGCGACCGCGAGCGCGACGAAGCCCAATCCCCAGATCCCGACGAAAGCCGTGAAGATCCAGGGGTTCGCGGCGCCGTCGCGACCAAGTTCGCTTATGTACTGGCGAACAGCCGAGTAGTGGGGTTCGAGAGCCCCAGCCAGTACCCACCCGCCGATGAACACGACCTGTGTGAGGATCGCAGCCCACGCCAGCAGCAACGTCCGGCGGCGTGCCGCATCGGGCAGTAGCGGCCACTCTGCCGGTCTAAGCCAAAGCGCGACGTTACGTAGCACGGTCCTCCTTGAATGCTAACCCGAATCCTCGGCTACAGCTTAGGAGCCCTCGTTGCGGGTGTGATACCAGGAGCCATTGGGCAGGATGAACGACCCACCCACGAACCCGGGAGGATCGCGCCGGACCCGCGGTCTCCCCCCGTCCGCAAAGCCGCGCCATCCGCTCGCCGACGAGACTCCCGCACGGCCGCCCAGCTCCGCCTCGGCCGTCTCGAACTCCGCGGCGAGGGCCTGGGCGTCGCCGCGGAAGATGGGGCTGTTGGCGTTGCTCAGCAAAGCCTCCACGTGGGCAATCCCGCGCGCATAAAGCGGCTCCACACTCCGCAAACGCTCCGCCAAGCGGTGCATGGTCGACTCGTTTGCGAGCACGGCAGCCGGGTCGGGGCGCACGCGGGTGCGGCGCGGCGGCTCCTGGCCCGCGGACAGCAGCCTCTCCAGGGCTGCTGCCACCGAGTCGCGGCAGCTTACGGACGTCAGCTCGGCTGCTCGCGCGGCGAGCGCGGTCGAGCTGGCCGGATCGGCCCCTCCAATCAACTTGCGGTCGAGCGAGAGGGAGCGAACTCGGGCGAGCAGCCGAGCCGGGAGCCTTGGCTGCAACGGACTTCCGATGATCGGTCGGAGCGCGCTCGAAGCGACATAGGAAGCGGCGAATGGTGCGTCTCGCGGTATCATCTTCATGAAACCTCCGTACCTGGATAGCTGGTGTTTGGTAACCTACTATACACATATGATGGTGTCTCATGAGCAATGCGATGGATAAACCGACGGCCGCCCCAAACCAGCTCGATCTGGTTATCGACTTCGTGAACACGCTGGACGTCGATGCGGGCAGCGAGCAGCTCAGCGATCCGGCGGCGCTTGTCACGTGGCTGTCACAACATGGGCTGACGGATCCCGCGGGTACCGCGAGCGATCGCGACCTCGAGGCCGCCATCAGGCTGCGGGAGGCGCTGCGAAGGACGATGATCGCCCACAACGGCGGCGAGGACGACGCCTCAAGCGCCCGGGAGCTAGAGACCGTCGCCCAGCGCGGGCAACTGGGCATCCACTTCCCCGCGGCGGGCTCGATGCGCTTGGCGCCCGGCGCGGGTGGCGTTGACGGCGCGCTGGCGGCACTGCTCATACCAGTCGCCCTCGCGATCCAGGACCAATCCTGGCGGCGTGCGAAGGCTTGCCGAGCTCCCGACTGCCAGTGGGCCTTCTACGATCGCTCCCGCAACCACTCGGCCACGTGGTGCGATATGGCCGTCTGCGGTAACCGCACCAAGGTTCGCGCCTATCGCGCGCGCACGCCGGCAACGAAGCGACACGCATAGTAAGGGGCAATCGAGGGCGAGGCACAGAGGACAAGAAGGCCGCCGGTTGAGGCCTCGAAAACGTCGATCAAGGGCCATCGAAATTGTCGAATAACAGTGATCGAAAACGTCGGCGGCGCGGCCCATCAACACGACGCGCGCCTGCACGCGGACGGAGCATTTATGGGTAGGGCCCAATACGAGCCGTCCTTGTCTGGGCGCGATGACAAACGAGAATCGAGGTAGCCATGAACCACGAGCCGAACAAACTCAAGCCAACAGCAGCCGACGTATCCGATCCAGTCGAGGTCCCTGTCACGGTCGAGCGGGCCACGTTTGAAGCCGAGCTCGGTGCTCTGCGGGTCCGAGAGAAGGCACACACTCGCGAGGGCGATGCGATCGCCGCGGCACGTCGCCGGCTGCCGATGGTCGAGATGGACCCCACTCTCGAGCTGATCGGCCCGCGCGGCCCAGTGACCTTGCTGGACGCGTTTGAGGGGCGTCAACAGCTGATCGCCTACTACTTCATGTGGTACCCCGGGCGTGCAGCGGCGGAGCAGTGCGAGGGTTGCACGTGGTGCAACAGCCAGGTGGCGGAGCTGTCCTACCTTCATGCTCGCGACATCACCTACGCGGTCTTCTCTCAGGGGCCCTATGACGAGGGCATCCGCTACCACGACTTCATGGGCTGGGACATGCCGTGGTACTCGGCACAAGCCTCCCTCCAGGCGCTCCTCATCGGGCGCCAAATCGGCAGAATGCACCTCGTCTGCTACCTACGGGACGGCGAGCGCGTCTTCGAGACCTACTGGACGACCCGTCGCGGCGTAGAGACAATGGACTACAGCCTCGCGCTCGCGGACCTCACCGTGTACGGACGCAAGGAGACCTGGGAGGACTCACCCGCCGGCTGGCCACAGGCCACCATCATGTCCCATCTGCGCACCAACGAACGCCCTATCGGCCAGTGGTCCCGCCTGGAAGCCGGCCACTCGGACGACCTCGGGGACGCCGCAGGTGCGTGACGCTAACTGGTCGTGGCATCTGATCGCCCATGGCGTAGCATCTGATTGCTATGGGCGCCTATCGAAGGATGGGTTTCGCCGCGTTCGCCGCGATGAGCTGTTTGGCGTGGGGCCTGCCTGCGTCTGCTCAAGCATCCTCGCCGCCGGCGATCGAAAGCGAGTCTGTCTCGGGGGTGACCGAGACCTATAACGAATTCAATCCGCCCGGGCATCCTCTGATCGACGCGACGCTTCAGGCCCAGATCAACACCGAGGGCCTTGAAACCGCATACCAGTTCCAGATTGGCACGGACACCAGCTACCACCTCACGGTCGGCTGCCCCGGCTTCGCGTATTGCATGTGGCTCGCCGAAGCGGATGGCCTTCCATTGAGGCCGGCGAGCATCCCCGGCGCATCCGGGGACCAGGACCTCAGCGTCACCCTGTCTAATTTCTGGGCTGAGCTATCGCCGAGTACCACCTACCACTACAGGATCGTGGCCACCAACTCGTCGGGAACGACCGAAGGTCTCGACCAGACGTTCACGACACCCCCTGTGGGGACTGCGCCGTCGATCGAGGGCGAGTCCGTGTCGAACATCACTGAACACGACGCGACACTGGAAGCACAGATCAACCCCGGCGGCCTGCAGAGCACCTATCAGTTCAAGCTCGGCAAGGAGTGCTATCCCGCAGTGTGCGAGCTGATAGTGGAAATCCCTTTGCCTGTGAAGATCTCCAGGGCATCGAAGGAGAGCAGTCCGTGAGGCTCGACCTGAACAGCATCGGCGTGATGCTACAGCCAAACTCTCGTTACTCCTACGCAGTGGTCGCTACCAACGCGGCCGGCGAAACCAGCGGCGATGGAGGCATATTTTCAACACCTGCGCAAGGCGTGGTTAACCAGCTGAATACCACGACGTCGCCTGGGCTGTCGCTGACCACAGGACCGTCACAGAACGCAGGCCAGAGCGCCGTTACGCCGGCCGCGACCGATCCTCTCGGCAACGTCAGGCCATCGCGCAAGACGAGGGTCTTGACGAAGGCCCAGAAGCGCGCAAAGGCAGTTAGGGTATGCAAGCGCAAGCCAAGGAAGCGGCGGGCGATCTGTACTCAGTCGGTAGTGCGACGCCGGTAGAGGGCGCTGGCCAGGGGAGCGAATATCGCTATCAGCGCGACGGACCACAGCAGCGAGGCAAGGACCGCATGTTGCAGCGGCCAGGTGTGGATGCTTGCCGAGGGGTTTGGGTTTCCGAGCAGCTGACGGCTGGCTGTTGTCACAGCGCTGACGGGGTTCCAGTTGGCGACGGCCTTCAGTACCACCGGCATGCGCTCGGTTGGTACCAACGCGTTGGAGACGATCGCTAAGGGAAAGAGGATCACGAGCCCCACGCTTTGTGCCGACTCGGGGCTCTTGCTGATCATTCCCAGGCAGGCGCAGCCCCATGACAGTGCGTAGCTGAACAGCAAGAAGATGCCAAAGCCACCCGCGATCGATGCCGCGCTTGCATCCGGTCGCCAGCCGATCACCAGGCCGGTGCCAGCGACGAAGGCCGCGCAGATTGCGGCTGTCAGGACGTCTGCGAGGGAGCGTCCGACGAGTACTGCCGGGCGCCACATGGAGAGCGTTCTGAAGCGATCGATGACGCCGCTGCCGAGGTCGGAGCTCAGCCCGACGGCGGTGCCCATCGCCGAGGTGGTGAGGTTCATCGCGAGCAGGCCCGCGATCGCGAAGTCCTTGTAGCTGCCGCCACCGGGCAAGACGACTCCTGAGCCGAATACGTAGACGAACAGCAGCGTGAACAGGACCGGCTGGACGGTGACGTCTGAGAGCTGCAGCGGCTCACGCTTGATGTGCAAGAGGTTGCGTCCGGTGAGCACGGCGACATCGCGCAGGCGTTGGCTCATCCTGTTGGATCTCGACGGCCTGGAGGCCAGCTTCACGGAACTCATGAGCGGGCGACCTCCAAATCTGAGTCGGCCGGTTCGGGCTCGGCGGAACCCTCGGTGGGATGTCCGGTGAGGGCGAAGAACACATCGTCGAGCGACGGTTGGCGGACCTCGACGTCATCGACGGTGATCCCCGCCTCGTCGAGCGCGCGCACGACGGTGCTCGCCAATCCGCCGGTGCTACGTACGGGTGCGCGTAGACGACGTCCATCGTGGCTCTCTTGCACGGGTCCCGTGACGAACCGGGCGAGCGTCAATGAGGCGGAGGGATGCGCTTCGCTGAGCGTGAGCTCCAGGCGTGCTCCGCCGATCTGGGTCTTCAGCTCTGACGCTGTGCCTTGAGCGATCACTCGGCCGTGGTCGATTACCACGATCCGGTCTGCAAGCTCGTCGGCCTCGTCCAGGTACTGGGTCGTCAACAGCAGGGTGACGCCGTCTGCGATGAGTCCTCGGATCACCTCCCACATGCGCACTCTGCTGGTGGGGTCAAGGCCCGTCGTCGGCTCGTCCAAGAACAGCACAGGTGGCCTGGTGACCAGTCCGGCGGCCAGGTCCAGGCGCCGGCGCATCCCGCCGGAGTACTCCTTGAGGATGCGCTCAGCGGCGTCGCTGAGATCGAACTGCTCGAGTAGCTCGCTGGCTCTGACCCGCGCCTGCGAGCGACGCAGGCCGCTGAGTCGCCCGATCATCACGAGGTTCTCGCGGCCGCTCAGGACCTCATCGAGCGTGGCGTCCTGGGCGGTGACGCCGATGTTGCGCTGCACTTCGTCCGCTTCACTGATCACGTCGTGGCCCGCAACTCGTGCCGAGCCGCTGTCCGGGATCGAGAGGGTCGTCAGGATGCGCACGGCGGTTGTCTTGCCCGCGCCGTTGGGACCGAGGACGCCGAGGATCGCTCCAGCAGGCACCTCCAGGTCGATCCCGTCCAGCGCGACGGTCGGGCCGAAGCGCTTGTGCAAGTCATGCGCCTCAATCATCAAATCGTGTGTCACGCCGGCTCCCAAAGTCTTTGCTTACCGGTCGGCAAGCAAGCGAGAGCATACACACTCCTTACCGGCCGTCAAGTAAGCTGTGATCATGCCGACGTCCAAACCTGCCGAGATTGCCTCGTCCGAGTCCACCCGCGAGCGCATCCTTGACATCGCGCTGGAGTTGTTCACCGAGCAGGGCTACGAGAAGACCTCGCTGCGGAACATCGCCGAACGCCTGGGCACCACCAAGGCCGCGCTCTACTACCACTTTGAACGCAAGCAGGACATCCTGCTCGAGCTCCACCTGCGTCTGCACGTACTGGGGTGGGAGGCGCTCGAGCAGCTGGAGCGCCTGGAGGATGGACAGCAGCGTGCTGACGCCTGGCCCGGGCTAGTCGATGACTTCATCGATCAGGTACTCGAGAACCGCGAGCTCGTGCTCTTTCACCAGCGCAACCACAATGCGCTGGAGGAGCTCGCTAACAACGAGCGCCACCAAGCCGAGAACGACGATATCGAGCAGGTGTTCCGTCGCATCCTGCAGAGCCCGGCGATTCCCCTCGCCCAGCGGGTACGGATGGTCTGCTCGCTGGGGGCAATCTTCGCTGCGCTGGTCGGCGGAGAGAACGTATTCGGCGAGGTATCCATCGATGAGCTGGCCGAGCTCGTCCGCGACGCGATGCGGGATCTACTGGGATCGCACGCCACCGAAGCGGGCGTCAGCGATCTGCCGGCAGGATCGTGAACGCCCCGCCACCGAGCGGTGACACGGCGCGAAAGCGGCGCTCATCGAAGCTCATGATGCGTGTTGTGCGGAAGCGGTCGGCGAGAGCAACGAGTGCGCAATCGGCAAGTCCCAGGCCCAGGTCTGCGTAGCGCATATCGAGGGCGATGATCTTCTCGTAGTCCTCGCGCTCGAGACAGGCAACGTTGAAGCGGCCCTTGGCAAGGTCTCCCAGGAACGCCCGACGAGCGGCATGGCCGAAGCGTTGACCAAGGAGATAGTCGACCTCGGCGGTCGTCGGGGCCGGCAAGACGAGATCACCTGGCTCGTCTCTCAGCGTGGCGAGGATGCTCTCGCGCATGGGCTCGTCAGGGTCGGCGAGTGCGACGACCGGGCTAGCGTCGATCAGCAGTGTCAACTGCCGAAGCCTTCTAGAAGATCGTCGTCGGGAATCTCAGAAATCGGGCGCGGGTCGCCATCTGTCCGGGGGAAGCCGGCGGCTAGCTCGAAGTGGCGATCGCGCGATGCCGGGGGCTCATAAGTCGCGACGGCCTCACGCAGGATCTCTGCCTGCGAGCGGCCCTCTTGGCGGGCGAGGCGAGCGAGGCGCTCGGCCTGCTCATCATCGAGATAGACGCTGGTCTTGCGCATAGAAACTAGTATAGGGCAGAACGTAGGGTAGTGGATCGGACCGTGGGGTCTTGACAAACCGTGGCTTGTACTGCCATTGTTAGTACATGGCGGCAGTCAAGGGGCAGCGACTACAGATACGCGTTGAGCCGGCCGAGAAGGCGGTACTCGAGCGTGCTGCGGCTGCATCGCATCTGAATGTGTCGGCGTTTGTGCTGCAATCAGCCGCGTTGAGGGCGGAGGAGATTCTTGCTGAGCGGCAGAGCATTCGGCTGACACCGCGGGCTGCGCAGGCGTTTACCAAGGCATTGGACCGGCCGGCGAGCGTCAACGAGCGGCTTGCGAAGGCGCTTGAGCGTCCTCGCAAGTTCACCTGGCTTGACTGAGCTGCGTCGCCCCTCGCCACTCGATTTGGCGCGGCACGACCGTGCGCGGTTTGCCTCGGGTGATGTGGTGTTGGACGAGTGGCTCCGCCGGTATGCAGGGCAGAACCGGCGTCGTGACACTGCAGCTACCTGGGTCATGACCGACGCAGAGGATGTGGTTGTTGCCTATGTGACCATCGCGATGAGCGCGATCGACCGGTCAAGCGCGCCTGCCATCGTTGCTCGGCAGGCCCCGGACCCGGTTCCTGCATTGCTGATCGGTAGGCTCGCGGTCGATCAGCGCCATAGCGGCTTGGGCGTTGGCACAGCGCTTGTAGCGCACGTACTTGCGACGGCGCTGGAGCTCAATGCCAAGGCAGCATGCCGCGCGGTGGTCGTCAACGCTCTGCATGAGCCGGCTCGTGGTTGGTGGCAGCATCTCGGGTTCCAGCCGTTTGATCCAACGGACGAGCAATCCCTCGATCTGTATCTCCTCACGGCTGACATCGAGGCGACGCTTCGTCATATCCACTGAGCCACCACGGCCATCACCCCGAGCCCGTGGGCCTGGACAGCAGCGTGCGGATGGACTTGCGGGCGCCTGGCACCTTGTGTCCGGCTTCCAGCTCGATCAGCGCTGCCTCTGAGGTCAGCGCGACGATCAGCCGAGCGGAGATGTGGGCGGGGGTCATGCCGATGGCTTGCATGCTCGCCGAGGAGATCGCGAAGTTCTCGCAGGCGTAGGCGAGCGACTCAGAGCTTCAGCTGGATCGTGCAACCTCAGCCTGTTCGTGCTCGAAGGCAGGTTCGAGCTGTTTGATCGAAGACGCTGAGAGTCCGTTGTGGCTCGCAGTCTTGCGCCACTGGGATGTCGCCTCACTCACCTCTCCGAGCACCGCGCGTGCCTGATCGGGCGCGAGGCGAAAGAGAGGAGCGACCTCTAGTGCGGTCTCGATCGTCGATCGCGGACGGCCTTGCTCGATCACGGTCGCGAACTCCTTGCGGCGCGGATTGGGGTTTAGATCGAACGCGGGGGAGAGCGCCCAGCCCGCGCTGCTCGAGCGCAGAAAGCCGTGGTTTCGCAAGTGGTCATCGGTGTTCGAGATCAGGATCGTGAAGACGATCCGTCGCCATAGCTCGTGCAGGTCGACGCTCGCGGCCGGTGAGTGCTCTTCAATCGCCTCTGCGATCTCCAGGTAGCTGCCCTGCGTGCCGTCACTGGCTTCGAGCATCGTCATCGCACTGAGGTATCCAACGCGGCCTTGCTCCTCGCGATCAAACCGATGAACGATCAGCACCGGCCTCTCCGCGACTGAATGAAGCTCGAACTCGGGCACGCTGATGCCTGAGTCACGGGCAAGCGACAACGCGACAGCCTCCCAACGGATGACGTCCCAGTCATCGCTTTCGGGGGCGGGGAACTTCGCGATGCCAAGCCTTCCCCGGCCATCGATGATGTGGGCCTTCGGCCGCGCGCCGCCGAGTGAGCTCCCGCCTTCCAGCAGGATTTGCAAATCCTCGTCGCTAGCCTCATCGCGTTCGAGCTGTTCTGCCGCATTCAGTAGCCGCGGCATGTCTATTAGATGTGGAATCCCCTTGCGCGCCTCTGCCAGATAGGCGCTCTGGTCGTTGGGCCGGAAGCGCAGCGCGCCTTGACGCAGGTCGTCACGCACACCCAGCAGGTAATCGATCTCGGGGATATCGCGCTCGGCTCGGCCGTGCTCGCGAGCGAGGTGCAGCTCGTTGCGGCGAAGCAGCCGGCGTCCCCACCCGTCTGGTGCGGCGTCGCAGAAGGCCCCGAACAGCGCTTGAGCTTCGGTGGTCTGTTGCTGGCCGGTGTGGTCGGAGAGCATCGGATCGAGCTCATAGCTGTCGTTTCGTGCGAGGTACTCAGGCAAGTAGGCAAAGGTGGCCGACTCGCCATGTCTGTGACGATGCGTCCAGAGGCGACCAGCTGGGACGTCCTCGCCCGCAATCTGGACGACTACTTCGTGACTCTCGCCGGACACAGCGTTACCCGCTGAGCTTTCTTGGGCGTACCCGCTGGGGCAGCTGCGCCTCGGAGCGAAGCCGCCCAACATCGCTGCGTAGCGGATCCAAGGCGCGCGGGAGGTTCTCGAGAACACCGAGGGCCCGGAGCACACGCAGGAGGTTCTCCACGCTTACGCTGCTCTGACCTGCCTCAAGTCGTTGCAGCGTGTCGCGGGCAACATCCGCCCGGTCGGCGAGCTGAGCTTGCGTTAGCCCGCGCAGCTTTCGCCAGGTCGCGACGTGCTCAGCAACCTCGCGCTCAGCGCGGCGCACTGCCAAGGGGGTCTGGCGTTGGCTCGGACTTCTCTTAGATGGCATATATCAGGCATTATAGAGCTTAGTGCCTGAGATATCGATCATTAGATTCGAAACTGTACGTGCGAGGGTCGCGGTCTCGCCGCTAGGCGTTGCGGCCCTCAGCTCGGCTGGTCGGTGATCCTGAGGATGCCGGTTCCTAGGCCTTCGTCGGGGTCGGCGATCAGGCGGGCGGCCTCTGCGCGTGAGCTGACGCCGAGCTTGCGAAAGACGGAGCTCAGATGTGTCTTGACGGTCGTCTGGCCGATGTAGAGGCGTTGGGCGATCTCGCCGTTTGAGAGGCCCATCACCACGAGGCTCAGCACCTGCTTCTCGCGTGTGGAGAGGTTGGGTGTGTCCATGCGCCGGCGCAGCTCGCGCGGGATGACGAGCTGGCCGGCGGCCACCGCCCTGATGGTGGGCGCCAGCGAGGTCTCAATGCTCCGCTCCCATACGAGCCCGTCGAGGCCTTCCTCGATCGCTTGGCGCAGCTCACGGCGCCCAGCCTTCTCGGTGCACACGACGAGCTTGACGGTGGGCGGGGTCTGGGCGCGCAGCGAGCCCACCAGCGAGTGTCCTGGTGGATCGAAGAGTCTGCCGATCGTGACGATCACCTGCGGCCGGGCCGCGTCTGTGGTCGCTTCTGGCTGGCTTTGGCCATCGCGCCCCAGCTCCAAGCCCTCGCCGCTGAGCGTCTGCTCGAGCCTGCTTCGCCGCGACTGGTCGTCGAGCACCACCGTTACAAGGGGGTCCGTGCGCTCGAGACCAGGAGACATATCGAGGAAGTCTGCCCGATCGACCGGCAGGAGGGTCATTTCGGCGATGCTGCCCTAGTTGACGATCTTGGGCTCGGCGCGAACGAAATTCCGCGCCCATCCGTTTTGTTATGTGATGGCTACGAGCTTTGTTATGTGATGGCTATGAGCTACTCTCCACGCCCGAGCAGGGACGCCGACCTCAATACAGGGATGCCAGTTTCCTACCATCTGTCCCACCTGCGCACGCTCGAGGCCGAGGCGGTCCACGTGATGCGTGAGGTTGCGGCCGAATTCGAGCGCCCAGTGCTGCTCTTCTCCGGCGGCAAGGACTCGATCGTGCTTCTGCGGCTGGCCGAGAAGGCGTTTCGACCAGGGCGCTTCCCGTTTCCGGTAATGCACGTCGACACCGGCCACAACTTCCCCGAGGTGATCGAGTTCCGCGACAAGCTGATGGCGCAGATGGGCGAGCGCCTGATCGTCGCCTACGTGCAGGAGTCGATCGACAGTGGACGGGTGCAAGAGCAGACAGGTCTCCGGGCTTCGCGCAATGCCCTGCAGACGACGACGCTGCTCGACGCGATCGCGTCCAACGGCTTCGACGCGGCGTTCGGCGGCGCCAGGCGCGACGAGGAGCGGGCGCGCGCCAAGGAGCGCATCTTCTCTTTCCGTGACCGGTTTGGCCAGTGGGAGCCAAAGCGCCAACGTCCGGAGGTGTGGAACATCTACAACGGATCGATCAGCAAGGGAGAGCACGTTCGCATCTTCCCCATCTCCAACTGGACCGAGCTCGACGTCTGGCAGTACATCGCCGAGGAGCAGCTGGAGGTGCCCACGATCTACTTCGCCCACGAGCGCGAGGTGTTTGCCCGTGACGGCATGCTCTATGCCGTGAGCCCGCACGTGCAACGCAGCCCGGACGAGGAGTCGCTCTCGGCGTCGGTGCGCTACCGCACCGTCGGGGACATGACCTGCACGGGCGCGGTGCGCTCGCAGGCTCGCACGATCGAGGAGGTGGTGCTCGAGATCGCCACGACCGAGCTGACCGAGCGCGGTCAGACCCGCGGCGATGACAGAGCCAGCGAGGCGGCGATGGAGGATCGTAAGCGCAAGGGCTACTTCTAGTGGATATCTCAGAGACATTCGTGGACACGCAGCAGCGCGACCTGCGGCTCGTCAAGCCGCAGGCGAGCAGCGTCTTTCAGACGCTCTCCGAGCGTCCCGTCGAGCTGCTTCGCTTTGCCACCGCCGGCTCGGTGGATGACGGCAAGAGCACGCTGATCGGGCGACTGCTCTATGACTCCAAGCAGATCCTCACCGATCAGCTCCAGCACATCGAAGAGACCAGCAAGCGCAGGGGCAGTGACTTCCTCGACCTCTCGCTGCTCACCGACGGCCTGCGCGCCGAGCGCGAGCAGGGCATCACGATCGACGTCGCCTACCGCTACTTCGCCACCGCAAACCGCAGGTTCATCATCGCCGACACGCCCGGCCATGAGCAGTACACGCGCAACATGGTGACGGGGGCATCGACCGCCGACCTGGCGGTCATCCTCATCGACGCGCGCAAGGGCCTGGTGGCGCAGTCAAAGCGCCATGCGTTCATCAGCTCGCTGCTGCGCATCCCGCATCTGGTCGTGTGCGTGAACAAGATGGACCTCCTGGACTTCGACCACAAAGCGTTCGATGCGATCGTCGAGGAGTTCGAGTCCTTCGCGGCGCGCCTCGAGATCCCAGACGTGACGTTCATCCCGATCTCGGCCCTGTTGGGAGACAACGTCGTGGAGCGATCGGAGGCGATGCCCTGGTACCAGGGCCCGCCGCTGCTCTACCACCTCGAGCACGTGCACATCGCCTCCGATCGCAACCTCATCGACGTTCGCTTGCCCGTGCAGTGGGTGATCCGGCCCACGTCGGCGGGCAGCTCGGACTACCGGGCCTATGCGGGCCAGGTGGCGAGCGGGATCATCCGCCCCGGAGACGAGGTGGTGGTGCTGCCCAGCGGCCAGCACAGCACGGTGGCGGCCATCGACACCTTCGAGGGGCCGGTCCAGGAGGCCTTCCCGCCGATGTCCGTTGCGCTGCGGCTCACCGATGATCTCGACGTGAGCCGGGGCAGCACGATCGCTCGCACCAACAACCAGCCCAGGGTTGAGAACAGCTTCGAGTGCCTGCTCTGCTGGATGTCAGAGCAGCCGCTCACGCCTGGGCGTCGCTATGTGGTCAAGCACACCACCCGCAAGGTCATGGCCAGCTCGCTTGACGTCCGCTACCGGATCGACATCGACACGCTGCACCGCGACGGGACGGCCACCGTGCTCGAGCTCAACGACCTGGGCCGCGTGCGCTTGGAGCTGGCTTCGCCGCTGGTCTTTGACTCCTACAGGCGCAACCGGGCGACCGGAGGCCTGATCGTGATCGACGAGGCATCCAACGAGACAGTCGCCGCAGGGGTGATCCTCGACACCGACGCCGAGGTCGAGGACGTGGCGGTCCCACAGACCAAGACAGAGTGCAGCCCCAATGTGCGCTGGGAGGCCTCGACGCTGACTCGCAGGCAGCGTTGGGAGTCGCTTGGTGGCATGGGTGCGACGGTCTGGTTCACGGGACTGCCAAGCGCCGGCAAGTCGACGATCGCCGCAGCCGTGGAGCGGCGACTGGTCTGGGCAGGGTGCCAGGCGTTCCTGCTCGACGGCGATAACCTGCGGCACGGCCTCAACGGCGATCTGGGATTCGACGAGGACGCACGCCGCGAGAATGTGCGTCGCACCGCACACGTCGCCAGGCTGCTGGCCGAGTCCGGGACGATCGCGCTGGTCAGCCTGGTCAGCCCCTACGCACGCGACCGGGAGACTGCCTCTGCTCTGCACGCCGCCGATGACCTGGCGTTCATCGAAGTCTTCGTGGATACCCCTGCGGAGGTGTGCGAGCAGCGCGACACCAAGGGCCTATACGCGCGCGCGAGAGAGGGTGAGTTGTCAGACCTCACGGGGGTGGGATCGCCATATGAGGCTCCCACGCAGCCAGACCTGGTGGTAGGGGCTGCTGGAGAGAGCGTGGAAGAGGCAGTGGATCAGGTGCTTGCTGCGTTAGAGGCCAGGGTGGGACGGGTGGGGCGCTAGCGAGGATTCGCTTCAGCCTAGGCTCATGAGCCTGCCACCGTGCTCTGCAGGTGGGCGTCCAGCGCCTCCAGGAACGCCTTTGTCCCGTGCTCGCGCTCGGCGGGGTTGTCGAGCCCGTCGAGGAACACGCCCTGCTCGGTGAGGGTCAGCCGTGTGCCCTCGCCATGCGCCTCGATCTCGACAGTGGCCACTGAGACGGAGATGCGGGCCTCGTTGAGGTGCATGTCATAGGTGTGGATGATCCGCTGCCCAGGCACGATGTCCTGGTAGACGGCGTTGAAGCTGTAGGTGGCGCCATCAGGCATCGCGATCTCCAGGTGCTCGCGCCCGCCCACCCGGAACTCGAGCGAGTAGGACCCCTCGGGCTTCTCGCTGGGGCCGAACCATTGTGTCTTGGCGGCGGGGGTTGCCCAGGCGTCAAACACCTGCTGGGGCGAGGCGGCATAGTTCCGCTCGATCGCGAAGGTTGCATGGACGGTCGAGCGCTCGCTCAGTGTCTGTTCGGTGGTGCTCACTGTGTGCTCCTTTGCGCTGGTTGGTCGAGGTATTCGCCGAGCTGGTCGAGACTTTGCTCCCAGAAGGTGCGCCGCTCAGATATCCACCGCTCGGCGGTCCGCAGCGCGCCAGCCTGGATGGCGCACGTGCGAACTCGGCCCAGCTTCTGGGTATGGACCAGGCCGCTGGCCTCGAGCACGTGCAGGTGCTGGACGACCGCAGGCAGCGATATGGCCAGCGGCTGGGCAAGCGCGCTGACCGACGCAGGTCCTCGAGTCAAGCGATCGACCATCGCTCGCCGATTGGGGTCAGCTAGCGCTTGGAAGAGAAGATCGATCTCCCGATCGACAGGCTCGGCAGACTTAAGCATCAACTTAAGTATTGCACGGACCAGGCTGAACCGCTGGCACCAATCCGGCGACCAGCAATCTGCTCAGCCGGGATCGCCGGCGGCGGCCTCTGCGCGTGAGGCGACCAAGGCGCTGAGCGCGCCGTCGATGACGCGGTTGAGAAAGGTCTCGCGGTCGTTGACATGAGGCAGCGGCTCGGCCGGGACGTCAACTTCGAGGAAATTACAGAGCGGCTCCCAACCGTCGGCAGGCTTCCAGACGAGCAGCCGCTCGGCCGGCACGGTGCGCTTGACCAGCTCGTTGTGGGCGTTCATCACGTCGATCATTTCCTGTGGCTGCTGGTGCCCCGCGGCGAAGGTGCCCTCCGGTGACCAGAACATCCGGTCCACGAACGCGAGATAGTTCCGCCAGGTCGGGTCGACGTGGCCGCGGGCGCTGGAGAGCAGGCGCAGCAGCGACTCGCCGTGGCCCATGTTCCAGACCGTCTCCCTGAAGCTGGGCTCCCAGCTCTCCGGGTCGCGCACGCTGAGCAGGACCTTCGCATCGGGATAGGCGTCGAGGAGCTCCCGCCAGAAGTAGCCGCCAGGCCAGTCCACGGTCGAGCGCCAGCCATCGAAGATCTTCGGCCAGTCGGCGTTGCCGTCCATCGCCGCTTCCCAGGTCTGCACTTGGCTCAGGTCTGCGAGCACGTCGACCCAGTGGTAACAGGGGCCATAGCCGAGTATCTCGAACGCCGTCTTCTGCGTGAGTGTGCCTGTCCGGGGCAGCCCTGCGCCGATCAACTCGATGCCCATACGCGCGTTCTCCTTGCTTGCCGGTCGATATCACGCCGATGCGTGCACACAAGATCTTCTCATGTCCACAGGGTGGCCAGCGGCCAGGCTTCCAGCCGCTCGCCAAAGGGAAGACGCTCGCCCCCCGGATTGAGCACGACGCGGCGGACGAAGCGCTCGCAGCCGATCCGGTCTCGCAAGCTCAGCGCCCAATGTCGACCATCGAGCTTGCCGTCGTATGGGACATCGCAAGGGACAAAAATCCTGCTACAATCATGTATTCCCTGGAAAGAGGGACTTTTTATGGCGCCTTCAACGGACATTCAGACGGACATAGCTAAGGGCTATCTGGCATCTCACCCATGGATCACCTTCCGGCTTGATCTGAAGCATGCGCCTTGGACATTCTGGAATCACGTGGGAGAAGCTCACTCCAAGTGCCGCCATCTCTCCAAGACACCACTGCCGCCAGGGCTGGCACGCAAGATGGAACAGGTCTACCTCGCAAAGGGGGCACGCGCTAGCGCGGCCATCGAGGGCAACAGCCTCAACGAGGAGCAAGCGGTCGCTGCCGTTGAGGGCGAGCTAGAGGTCCCGCAGAGCCAGGAGTATCTCCAGCAAGAGCTAGAAAACGTCATTCACGCGCTCGTAGAGATCGAAGTGGAAGTGCACCTGGAAGGGAAGTTCGAGGTCACGCCAGAGAAGCTGTGCGCACTCAACGCAAAGGTCCTAGATGGTCTCGAGGTTGAGAACCATGTGGTGCCGGGCGAGTTTCGCACCACCGGCATCGTCGTGGGCAACGTCTACCAAGGAGCCCCGGCGCAGGATTGCGACTTCCTGATCACGGCTATGTGCGACTGGCTCAACGGGGCCGACTTGCAGCGTGACGGCGAGGACCATGCCAAGGACTTCCTACACGCCTTTCTGCGCGCCGTCATTGCTCACATCTACATCGCATGGATTCATCCATTTGGGGACGGGAACGGACGCACCGCACGCCTAGTCGAGTTCGGCATCCTCACCGCCGCTGGCATCCCCTCGGTCGCCGCACATCTACTGTCCAACCACTACAACGCGACGAGGATGAACTACTACCGGCAACTCGAGCACGCCTCAAAGTCGGGCGGTGACCTCATCCCGTTCCTTGGCTATGCGGCTGAGGGATTCGTTGGGCAGCTGCAGCAACAGCTGCAAGACGTGCACGAGCTGATCGTTGAAGCCATCTGGATCAACTATGTCCACTCAATGTTTCCGGATCGAACGCTCACGGCACGTCGCCAACGCGATCTTGTACTCGCGCTCAAGCACGACGGATATACCCGTCGTGCGCAGCTTTCGAGCCTCACCCCGGGGCTGGCAGACGCTTATGCGGGTAAGGGGAGCAAGACGGTCACGCGCGACCTCAATGCACTTAGCAAGCTTGAGTTGATCGAGCGCACGCCCAAGGGCATCCGCGCCAGACGCGAGTTGATGCTTTCGTTCTTGCCCCGCGTGACTCCCGGGAGCGAGGATGACCTAGCGGCCCTTTTCCCGGCTATTGCTTAGTCTGGTCTCGACCAGCTTGCGTTGCGGCCGGCAAGACGAGCCTGCATGCGGGAACGCCCCGCCCTTGCCTCCCAACACAGAGAATCTGCAAAGGCTCCTGTCGTCCTTGGCTAAGGCGCGCCTGTGCCCTGCGGCCCGAACAGCTCAGGGCCGCCTTGGCCGCCAGGGAAACCGGCGTGGGCGGCCTGGATCCGGCCCTCCCACACCGCCTTCGCGCCGAGGTCACCGGTCCTGAAGGTCATGTAGCCGGCGCCGATCGAGAGTCCCACCAGCACGACGCGCAGCGCCACGAATATCGTCTTGGCCGAGAGCAGCCGGTCGACGATGCTCAGCCCCGTTGGCATGCCACCAGAGATCCGCTGCGCGGCAAAGGTGAGGATCAACGTCGCGGTGAACACCACATAGACGTAGGCAAGGATGTGCGCCGCATGCGAATGTTCGGAGATCAGCTGTGCGGCCTGTCCCTGCAAGTTCAACTCGCGCCGCAGCGCCGCACCGGCCTGCATCGTCAGGAATATTGAGCTCATCGCGACGATCGACACCACAGCCAGCGCGATCCCGTAACGCGAGAGCCACTCCCGCCTGATCACAAAGACGATCGCCGCCACAATCGTGGTCGGGATCAGAACCACCGGCACATGAACGAACAACGGATGTGCGGGCAAGCCGCTGTAGATCGTGGTGACGCGGATCAGCAACGTCAGAAAACCCAGAAATGCCAGGAGCGTCAGGACAAACTCAGCGCGCCGCCAGTCCACTCCAACCCGGGCCCGTGGCCCAATGCTCTCTGCGCTCATTGTGTGCAAGCCGCCTTTGGGCGCTCAGTCACCTTGCGAATGTCGATCATTGCCTCACCGTACGGCGACTGCCGCTCGGCCACAACACTCCAAAGGGATGATCTTGAGCCGCACCCGCATCCACCGCAGGTCGCACTGGACTTCTACCAAGGTTGCGGTGGTGCCTTCTTGCTTCACGGGCCGCTTGGGGAGCCCCTGCGCGATCCTGAGTACTTTCGACAGGTCCAGGTCGATGACGAGGCACGAACGGTGGTGTGGCCAAACGGCCTTGATCCCGCGCCAGAGCTTCTACATGGCGACTACAAGCCAGCTGACTACACTCGACTCCATGGCGACACACGCTGAGCCATCGGCACTTGAGCGTCTGCAGGCGTTGGTCCAAGAGCAAGCTGGTCCGGCGCGCGAGTGGCGCATGAAGTTGCCTACTCTACGCGCTCAGGCGTCTGCCACTTCGGCGATGCTGGGAGAGCTTGCTCGCACCTCACCGACTACTCCCATCCATGAGCGCGACTATGCCGACGTTGTGCTTGCCGCCCTACCAAGGAATGGGCTGAGGATATTGCGGCTCGGCTATGTGATGCCCTCCCTTCGGGAGCACATGTCGACCTCGGCGCTCCGGGAGACGGTCTGCGAGATGGCCTATCGCTGACCGGCTTCACGGTTCGCTGCAAGATATCGCTGCCTGGGGTATCAGGAGCGAAGGCGACCGGTCGGGTGCGCGCAGCGCTCACCAAGATGCAGGGCCTCGAGATCGACTACAGCGAGCCGCTCGATCTCGTGGTCGTGTCGCCCAGCGGTTGAGTACCGCAAGAGGCGCCGGTAGGGATGCAAAGACGGCTTGGGGCTCCGTCGCCAACGCAGCCCTTGCCGGCTTCATCGCGCTACACCCGCTGCGCTACCTTATGGTTCGAGGCCACCAAGGGGAGATGACCGATGCTCTCGACGATACGCAAGCGCTTCACATACACCAACATCGCGTTGACGCTCGCTTTGGTGTTCGCCATGAGCGGCGGTGCATACGCCGCCGGCAAATACCTCATCACCTCGACCAAGCAGATCAGTCCCAAGGTGCTGAGCCAGCTCAAGGGCAAGACCGGCAAAGCGGGGGCGCCCGGAATCGCGGGAGCCAAGGGCGAAGCCGGGGCTGTCGGTAAAGAAGGCGCCCAGGGCAAAGAAGGTAAGACAGGCCCCGAAGGCAAAGAAGGTAAAGAAGGCTCGCCCTGGAGTAACGGTGGGACGCTGCCCTCCGGCAAGACCGAGACCGGCACATGGGCATTCGTCGCCGACGGCGAAGGCGAAATACGCGTACCGCTCTCATTCCCGATCCCCACAAGTCAAGCCCTGGAACCCACGCTTGGCAGAGGGCCGGTCGAGTTCGCCCAACCTGGAGAAGAAGATCCCCTTGATGGCCATCCCGACTGTGAAGGCAGCCTCGCCAAACCAGAAGCCGATCCTGGCTTCGTCTGTGTCTACGCGGCGGCAAAACTCGAAAAAGCCGCTATTCGCGCGCCTGGGCCAGTGCGAACCAGCGGCGTCGTACTGGTCTTCGAATCGCAGTCCAGCGCGCGCCCAGGACCGACCGACGAAGGCACCTGGGCAGTGACCGCGCCGTAGGCTGGAGGCTCTGGCCGGTAGGCTTGGCCGGTGGCGAACGGATTCAAGCCTTCGGGGAGGCGTGCTGTGAGGTGCCTGCCCAGGACATGGGTCGCTCGCCGGTTCCTGCTGGCCCTCCTGGCCGGCTGCTTGGCAAGCATGATGCTCGGTGCCGTGGCGATGGCGGCGACGCCCACCCCCGTCGTGGTCAGCGACTGCACCGACTCCAGCGGCTTGAGTGCGGCGCTGGCGAACAACGGCACCGACGTCGCGGTGACCTTCTCCTGCAGCGGAACGATCCCGATAGCGGCGCCCTTGGTCGTGGGAGCAGGGGATACGGTCAGCATCGCCGGAGCGGGCCAGTCGGTGGTGCTCGAAGGCGCAGGCGCCTCCCAGATCCTGCTCGTTGAAGGTGGCACGCTCACGCTCTCAGGCCTCACGCTGCAGGACGCTCGGGCAAGCGGGGCACCCGGGATCGGGGGGCCGCTCCACATGCCCTATCCAGAGCCCGCCGCGGCTTCGGGCGCTAACTCCACCGATCCATCGGAACCCGGTGGCGACGGTGAAAACGGCGCCAACGGAGCATCCGGCAGCGCCGGCGCAGCCGGCCAGGGTGGCGCATTGTTCATCGCGCCCGCCAGCAACGTGGCAATCGAAGACGTGACCTTCGCTCACGACCTGGCCGCCGGCGGCGCCGGCGGGATCGGCTGGTATGGAGAATGGGGCGGAAAGGGCGGCTATGGAGCGAACGGGACAGCTGCCCATCCCGAAGGCTCAGCGGGCGGGAACTCCGGCAGCGGCGGCGACGGCGGTGCAGGCGGCGCCGGCGGAGCGGGCCAAGGTGGGGCGATCTATAACGCCGGGACGCTCACGATCACCGGTTCGACATTCTCAGAAGATCAGGCCGCCGGCGGCTTAGGGGGTGCCGGCGGCTATGGCGGAGACCCTGGCATCCAGCCAGAGAACCCCAACTTCCCGGCACCCCACGGCGGCGACGGGTTCTCTTTCGAATCCGAAGTCGCCCCCAAACTCAACCTCGAGGGCGGGAATGGCGGGTTCGGGGGCAGCACCGGCAACCAGGGCAACGGCGGCAACGGCGGCGCCGGCGGCCCTGGAGAGGGCGGGGCGATCTACAACGCCGGCACGCTTTCGATCTCGGGCTCGACATTCAGCGCCGACACAGCCACGGGCGCTCTCGGGGGCAATGGCCAGCAGCCATTTGGCGGCAACATCGATCACTCCGGGGACGGCGGCACAGGCGGCAACTCGCTCGATCCGAACGGCAACGATCCCGAATCCAACGGCAGCGGCGGCGGCAACGGCGGGACGGGTGGTAACGGCGGCAATGGCGCCAACGGCGGTAACGGCGGCGGTGGCGGCGATGGCGCGGGCGGAGCGATCGCAAGTGCCCCGAGCCTGACCGCCAGCGCCGACACCTACGCCGCCGACGCGGTGAATGCGGGCACCGGCGGCAATGGCGGGTATCCAGGGAGCGGCACCTGCGGGGGTTGGGGTGGCGTCGGCGGCAGGACCGACGATGTTGCTCCCCCCGGGACCGTCAATCCGGGCTACACGCGCTTGCAGGCGACCGCGTTCACCAACGACTACCTGCATCCCTCCGCGGACTATGACTGCTCGACCGATGTTTCGGGCTATCTTCCGGCCGGCGGCGCCGGCGGCGTGCCCGGGTCGATGACACCGGAAGGAGCGCCAGGCTCCAATCCCGAAGCGGTGCTCCAGCCCGCCTTTCCCGCCCAGCCTGCGCAGTCAGGGGGCTACTACGTCGGCAGCGTTGGCGGCGGCGCACCCGAATTTGTGGCTGCGATGTGCGACCCGCGCGACGGCCAGTCCTACTGCCTGTCAGGCATCACCGCAGCGGATGGCAGCGGCGGTCTCGATGGCATGGGCGGCCACGGAGGCGCCGCCGGCAGTGTTGCGAGCCCCGTCGACGTCGCCATTCTCAGCCTGAGCCCGACGATCACGCTCTCCAGCCTCCCCAATGCACAGCTGGGCAGCGAATACAACGCCACGCTGAGCGCAGGTGGCGGGACGCCGCCCTACACCTGGTCTGTGAGCGCCGGTTCGCTTCCCGCTGGCCTTTCGCTGAACCCCTCGAGCGGACAGATCAGTGGCACTCCGACGCACGTGGAAACCGCGACGTTCACTGTCTCGCTGACTGACTCCTCCATCCCTTCGCAGAGTGCTACCCAATCGCTGTCGATCGCGGTTCTCCCCGCAGCCGAACAGACGCCTACGAACAAAACGCCCGCCACAGGGTCCAGCTCCTCGACGGGCACAGGCGTTTCAGTGGCCGACCTCATCCCAGGTGGGAAATACACAACGACGGGGTCGGGCAAAGGCAAGCCCTTGACCACTGCCCAGAAGCGCGCCAACGCGATCAAAGCATGCAACAAGATCAAGAAGGCAAAGAAGCGAGCATCGTGTGTCATGGCGGCCAAGAAGCGCTACCCGCTGCCAAAGGCTAAACCCAAGAAGAAAGCCAAGAAGAAGTAGGGCCAGAGCAGCTCGCCATGGTTCAAGGAATCAGCTCAAACGCCTTCCGGTGCTGGGGGCTGATCGCCGCGAAGTGGCGCCGATCGAGGGTGATGATCGTCGGGGCGTTCAGTCGCTCGGCGAGAGCGATGACCGAGGCATCGGTGCCACCGAGCGGGAAGTCGGCGTAGCGCTGGACAAGCTCGGCCATGCGCGTGAGGTCCTCTCCATTGGGGCCTTCGATGTCGAGCTCTCCTATGCCCTGCAAAAACCTGGTCTCTGCGCTTGCGCCCAGCCTGCGCCCCACGAAGTAGGTCGCCTCGGCTATGACCAGCGCGGGCACCACCAGCCGCAGGTCCGCCCGTTGCAGTGCCGCGCTGCAGGCGAGATGGTCTTGGTCGTCGGTGTCCGCTGCCGCATAGAGCGGACCGGCATCAACGACGGCCAGGGACGTCACTCCACTCCCGCTCGAGGAGCTGCTCCATGTCTCGGCCAGTGGTGCGATGGCCGCTGCGGCCCAGCTTTGCGAAGGCGAGCTTGCGTGGCTCGCTCCCGGTCAGGCCAAGATGCTGCGCAAGCGCGCTGCGCGTGACCTGGGAGATAGATGTGTGCCGCCGCTGCGCCTCACGGCTGAGAGTCTGGGCAAGGTCATCGGGCAAAGATATGGTGGTGCGCTTCATACGTGCATACTAGCATCACAATTTCGCCACACGAGTGGCTGCAGCCTTACCGCATGTACTGGTCTGGCCGTCTGGATGCACTTGAACAACACCTGGAGGAGAGCCCAGAATGAACGGCAGCCCGCAAACCATCGACGACGATCACCAGCCCCTGAGCCTGGACGATGGGCCAAAGCTGACACTCGAGCGTTACTACCGCCATCCTGTCGAGCGCGTATGGACCGCCATCACCAGCCCAGACGAGCTGCGCCATTGGTTTCCGCCAGGCGAGGATCTACAGGTCTTAGAAAGCCAGGAGGGGCGCCTGCTGGCGGGCTCCTGGTATGGAGACTTGTTGCGGTTCGAGCTGCGTCCCGAGGGCACCGGCTGCGTGCTCCTGTTCAGTCACACATTCGCTCACCCCAAGACGGCCGCCAGGGATGCCGCCGGCTGGGACCGCTGCTTCGCGCGCTTTGGGGCCCTGCTCTCAGGCGAGCCGATGAGCGAAGCCGACTCGCTCCACGCCTGGCCCGAGCTCCATGAGCGCTACGCCAAGCGCTTCGGCGTCGATCCAGAGCTCGGCCGCAAGACGTTCGCAGAGCATCAATCCCAGCGATGACAAGCTGGACCTACAAGTTCGTGATGTTCCAGGGCTGACGGTGGCCGGCAACGTGGAGCGAATGGCGTTGATCCTGGTCACCAGCGCCGGGGAGGCCAACGGCGGTGGCCATGATGCGGTGCTCGCCTTCAACGCCGAAGGCGAGTTCGTCGGCCCGTTCAGCGACGACCCCCGGATCGTCGATCCGCGTGGTCTCTGCATTGATCCCTCCGGCGTGCTGATCTACCTGAACAGCGCGGACCGGATGCTCGCTCTCGATCGCAGTGGGCGCGTCGTGCGCGACTCAGGGCCGATGGCTGACCTCGACCCCGGCGGCGCCCTGTTTGGGCCAGACGGTCGCTTCTACGTCACGATGCGCCGCCGCCGGACGATTTTGGGCATCTCTGCGGCGCTCGACGGCCATGCGGAACCCCTCCTCCCGGAACGCATCGTCCCATTCCCACGCGGGTTCGGTTTCGGGCTGGACGGCAGCCTGTATCTCGCCTCGGGCATCGGCCCTTCCGGCGAGGGCGACAACACGATCCTGGTGTTCGATCCCGACGCGCCAGCGCAGCCGCGTCGCCTGGTCACGGATCCCGAATTGAGCCCTCTGGACCTGACCGTGGCTCCCAATGGCCACATCGTTGTCGCCAGCGAGTCTCCGTTCCGTGCGCCCGATGCTGTAGTCACTATTCGCGAATACGATCCCGCCAGCGGAGACCTCGTCCGCGTCTTCGCTCCTGACCCCTCAGTGAAGTTCCGCCAGCCGCGCGGGTTGAGATTGGGGCCGGACGGCCACCTCTATTGCGTCGGCGAGGCTCACGCGATCGCCTTCGACTTCTCGACTGGAGACTTCATAGGGCTGGTCGTAGGACTGCCGAGACTCCACGGCCAAGCGCTCGTGCTGCTCGACTAGATCGCTAACCCGCGAACGAATGGAATTCGCCCAGGGCGCTCGGCAGGGTGGGCTTGAACGGTTCGAACTTGTACGGTTTCGTGACATCGAAGCCGGCCTTTTCGGCGGCTGCCTTTTCTGCAAAGGGCAGCAGCGCTTGCACCGCCTGGCTGATGCTGGTCAGCAACAGCGTGCGCTCGTAGCCGTTGTTGTTGGGCGGTTCGACGGATTCGGCCACTTTCTGGAATCCGGTGATTTCCTCGATGGGACCGCCGTTCACGGCGGCCACGTCGCCGCCAATGACCCGTGCGAGAGTGCGGTGATCGGACTCGATACCCATGATCCTGGCCGCCAAGACCCTCAGATCGGGAGTGCTGAAGTCGCGCACCCCGATCAGATAGGCGGCGATGAACGCATCCTCGAGCGTCACGAGGATGTTGAGTGTCGTCTGCGTGTCGGCAAACATGCCGGCCGGGTAGTAGAAGGTCGTATAAGGACTGGGCTTGCCAGTGACGCTTTCCTCGAGCAGATAGTGGGACATCTCCTCCTGCAAAGCCGCCTTCAAGTAGCCCTGGTCGTCGGTGGGGATGTTCTTGAAGAACGGCGACGTATTGATGATGTTCGTGTACGTCGTGACCGCCAGTGCCTCGGCGATCTGGGCGGCTCCCACTATTTCCAGATCGCCAGGCGTGGGCCCGCTCGAGGTAGGCGGTTCAGGTTTGTGGTGCCTGCGATGCCAGCCATCGCGATGCTTTCCTGTGGCAAGTGCTGTGACAGGCGCCAGCGCACTCACGCCGGCAGCGCCGGCGCCCGCGACGGCCGCGCCCTTGAGGAAGCCCTTGCGCGTGGAGGGCGCTGTCCATGCGTCCTCGATCGCTCCCTGCTGGCTAGGACCGACCTTCGTGTCCTCGTGGTCATCATGCATGGATCTCTCCCTTTCGGCGATTTGAATGGCCTTCTCACATCACCATTCGCATCAAAGCCGGCGACGGATCACTCTCCTTCGCTCGAGGGCTTGCTCAGTGCGCGAGCGTCCGCCGGGCTGGTGGCGAGGCCCTTACCGATCAGGTCCCTGATATCGCAGCTGACGAGTGTGTGACCGGCCTGACTGGCCGCCGCGACATAGGCTGCGTCGTAGACGGAGATCGCATGCTCCTCGGCGATTTGCGCCGCGCTGCTCATCAGGGCGCTGGTTGAGATCAGTACGCCGCCATCGCTTGAGATTCGATCGATGGCTTCGAGCAGTGCTGTAATGCGATCGGGCGCTCGCCAAGCGCGGATCGCCACGTTGGTGACCTCATAGCGAGCAAGATCCAGCGTGGCGAGCGTGACCGCCGGCTCGGTGAGGATCGCCTTCGCCGGCTCGTGCAGATCGTCGTCGGAGTCAAACGCCGCGAGGATCGTGCTGGCATCCAGCAGCAGCGCGCTCACACGGTGGGCCGGGTGGCCTTCACATGCTGAGCTGCCGCGCCTCCATGGTGGGCGGTCTGCTTCAAGAGCATCTGCATCGCCGCTGCGCGGTCCGCTCGCCGTCTACGCAGCGCTGAGTCCGCGAAGTGCCGCAGCACGGCGCTGCGAGTTGTGCCAAGACGGGTGGCCTCGGCGTCAACCTCGCTCAATAGGTCGTCTGGCATGGAGACCATTACCTTTGCCATGGCTTGAGTATACCACGGTATACCCAAATCGGCTACTACACGGCTGTAGAGTCGATACCGCGGCGGCGACGGCCTCACGGTGAGATGCAGGTATGAAGGTTTCGATCCTCGACGACTACTTCGACACGTTACGGACGCTGCGCTGCTTTGAGAAGCTGGCTGCCCACGATGTCTCGATCTACAACGACCACGTCCAGGAGGTCGGCGAGCTGGCCCAGCGATTGCGCGGGTGCGAAGCGCTGGTCCTGATCCGCGAGCGTACTGAGATCCGTGCGCCCTTGCTCGAGCGCTTGCCCGAGCTGCGGCTGATCAGCCAGCGCAGTGTGTATCCCCATATCGATGTAGATGCTTGCACCCGGCTCGGCGTCATCGTCTCATCGGACCAGCATGCTGGAACACCGTCATATGCGGCCGCCGAGTTGACCTGGGGACTGGTGCTCGCCGCGATGCGCCAGATCCCCCAACAGATGGCCTCGTTGAAGGCCGGCAAATGGCAGCTCGGCGTGGGTGAGTCACTGCGCGGGAAGACTCTGGGCATCTACGGCTACGGGCGGATTGGCAGGGTCATTGCGGATTACGGTGAGACGTTTGGCATGGAGGTCCAGGTCTGGGGGCGCGAGGGCTCGCGCGCCCGAGCGCTCCAGGAGGGCCAGCGCGTGGCTGAGAGCAGAGAGGCGTTCTTCGCGGATTGTGATGTGATCTCGCTGCATATACGTCTGGTGGATGACACTCGTGGCATCGTCACCGCTACAGACCTCGCGCTGATGAAACGCGATGCGCTGCTTGTCAACACCAGCCGTGCGGGGCTGATCGAGCCCGGTGCCCTCGTGTCCGGGCTGCAGGCCGGCCGGCCCGGCATGGCGGCGATTGACGTCTTCGAGGACGAGCCGCTGCTCGACCCCAACCATCCCCTGTTAGGAATGGACAACGTCGTCTGCACGCCACACATCGGCTACGTGACGCGCGATGAGTACGAGCTGCAGTTCACCGACATCTTCGACCAGATCAACGCCTATGCAGCGGGGACGCCCATCAACGTGGTCAACCCCGACGCGCTTGTGCTCGCGAGAGCCAGACCCTGAAGTGCGAGTGCCATCATGGGGGCGTTGCGGGTAGAGCTCATGAGCGACGTCGAGCGGTTTGCCGCTCATGTTGAGGATTTTCTCGCCGGGAGAGTCGAGCGCAACGTGCTCGCGACGGTGCTTGCGCGCGCCCGTGCCAGGCACTTCGATGCGCAACGGCCGCTATTCGCCTTTTGCCTGGACGAGCACGATCAGGTCCAGGCGGTGGCAATGCGCATACCTCCCTGGCCACTGCTTGCCAGCGACTTCGATGTGACCACCTCGCAGTTGCTGCTCGAGCGCTGGATACTCGAGGATCCAGCGGTCCCTGGCGTCAATGCGCAGCCGGGAACCGCCCGCGCAATCGCGGCCGCCTGGGCCAGACGCACGGGGGGAACCTCGCAATGCACCATGCGCGAGGCGATGCACCTGCTCAATGAGGTGGCCGATCCGCCGCAGCCGGCTCATGGACGCTTGCGTCTGGCCACTGGGGACGAGCGTGAGCTCCTGACCGATTGGGAGCAGGCCTTCGTATTGGAGGCAGGCACCGGTGTCATCGAGGAAGCCGAACGCTCCGTCTCAGCGCGACTGGCGATCGGTGCTCAACACGTCTGGGAGGATGGCAAGCCGGTCTGCACCCTTGCACTGTCCCCCGCTGTCGCTGGGACCGTACGCATCGGACCCGTCTACACACCGCCTGAGCACCGATGTCGCGGCTACGCAAGCAGCGCTGTCGCGGCTGTATGCCGTCAGGTGCTCGCTGGTGGCGCCTCACAATGCATGCTGTTCACCGATCTCGCCAATCCAACCTCCAACAGAATCTATGCGTCCGTGGGGTTCCAGCGATTCGCGGAATGGGAGGAGCACAGGTTCAGGGAGGCTGGCCCCCCAACCTAGTGTGGTGTCTTGCAATTAGTTGTGGTTTGTGGTAGGGTGGTGTATGCGTCTACCTACACCAGCACTGCCACTGTCTGATAGTCATCGAGAGGTCCTTGAAGCGCTCGCAAAGTCGGGGGTTAGCTCGCATCGCGATGTGCAGCGTGCGCGGGCGTTGCTGTTGGCTGGCGATGGTCAGCCCAACACCTATATCGGCGCGAGGGTGGGGGTTTCACCGAGCACCGTCAAGGCATGGCGGGAGCGTTTTTCCCAGGACGGGCTGAAGGCGTTCGGCGCGGTACGTCCGGGCCGGGGGCGCAAGCCGTCGATCCCGGCGCAGAAGGTGCAGGAGATCGTGCACGCCACGCTGCACGAGAAGCCTGCGGGCGAGACGCACTGGAGTTGCCGGTCGATGGCCAAGGCGCAGGGTGTCAGTCCGGCGACGGTGCAGCGGATCTGGTCCGCGCGCAATATCCAGCCGCATAGGTTCAGGACGTTCAAGCTCTCAAACGACAAGCGTTTCGAGGAGAAGCTCGTCGATGTCGTTGGCTTGTATTTGAACCCGCCGGAGAAGGCGATCGTCCTGAGCATGGACGAAAAGAGCCAGATCCAGGCGTTGGACCGCACCCAGGCGAGCCTGCCGATGAAGAAGGGCAGGGCGGGCACCATGACCCACGACTACAAGCGTCACGGCACCACCACCCTGTTCGCCGCGCTGGACGTCCTAACCGGCGCCGTGATCGGTGAGTGCTTGCCTCGCCACCGTCACACAGAGTTCTTGAAGTTCCTGCGCACGATCGATCGTGAGGTCCCCAAGGGTCTGCAGGTCCACCTGATCCTCGATAACTACTGCACCCACAAGCACGAAAACGTGGAGAAATGGCTCGCCAAACATCCACGCTTTCATTTGCACTTCACACCGACATCGAGCTCGTGGCTGAACCTCGTGGAGCGCTGGTTTGGGAAGCTCACCGACAAGGCCATCCGCCGCGGAATCTTTCACTCCGTACCCGAGCTCATCACCGCGATCGAGACCTACCTCACCGCCAGCACCGAGAACCCCGAGCCCTTCATCTGGACCGCCACCGCCGAGCAAATCCTCACCAAGGTCCAACGCGGCCGCGCCACCCTCAACACAATCACCACCTAAAACCGAGACACAACACTAGATGGACACCTTATTCACAAGACGGCGCCTGTACAGCGGTACGTGACGGTCCTCAAGCCGGGCTGCTTGGCCTGGCCAACGACCTGGCGATCAGGAAGAACCTTTTGTCCCAAAGCTCGGGAGGGCACTCTTCCAGGGGCCTGAAGTTAGTCAGCGAGCAGAGGCCCTTGCCTGGCACCATCATCAGTCTGTCCGGAGCGGCGAAGAGCTCGTAGCGCCGCCCATCGCCGCCGCCCTGGGCCTTGAAGCAGCCCACCACCTCACTGGCAGTGGCGCTCCCATAATGCGCTAGCTCGTTGACGTGCACCTCCACGAACCAGTCAGGGCCCGCGGCCAGCGTCTCTGCAGCCCCCATGAGAGCTTCGTGCTCAAAGCCCTCCACATCGATGAAGACCACATCCGGGGTCCCATACTTGGCCGAGAGGTCGTCGATCGACCATGCCGGGACACGCAGCTCACCCCAGCGGCGCCTGCCATCGTCGACCTGGCCGTTGAGTCCGAACACGACCTCTCCGCTGGTCTTGGCAATAGCCGCGTGCACGCATTGGAGCTGGGAGAGGCCGTTGAGATTCGCGTTGCGCCGGGCGAGCTCGAAATCAGCGGGATGCGCCTCGAGGGCGATCACCTGACCTGTTGCTCCCACCACCGAGGCGAGCATCATGGCGATCACGCCGTAGCTGGCCCCCAGATCGAACACGAGCGCACCCGGACGGAGCCTGCCTTCCCTGAGCATCGCCACCTCCGCGAGCTCCGACCAATCGTAGTCGTATCGCTCACCGTAAGGAGAACCGATCACCACCTTCAAGCGATCGCCCGCGTAGGAGTGCTCGACCACGAACTCCTTGTATCTATTTCGCTCCCGGCTGAACTTCCATACCCTCAGCGCTCTGAGCCAGGGCGCCGGCAGCACTCGCTCGGCCACACGCTTGAGGCGAGGATTGACAGTCATCAAAACCTGGCAAGCCTGCCACGCGACCTGGCGAAATTGAACGAGGCGTTGAACACGGTCATCGAGATCGGTATCGCGACGACCGCATAGATCAGGACGATCCCGAGATCGCCGCTCAACAGATGTGCAGGACTTTGGCCATCGATCATCGCGCCACGCATAGCTCTCAATGTGTACGTCAATGGCGAGATCACCGTGAGGAAGTGCGTCGAACTTGGCAGAACCGAAGTCGGGAACATGGCTCCTCCGGTCAGCGACATGACACCTACCGCAAGCCCCATCACACCTGCACCCTGCTGGATCGACAGCACGAACGCGGCGCCCAGTAAGCCGATCGCGAGAAATACCGACGTGGAGATGATGAGCACAAGCAGCACAGACAGCCAGTCAGGCGTAAAGCCAGAGAAGCCGAGCGGCACGGCAACGGCGAGCACGACGGCGCCCTCGATGATTGCTTCGATCACCGGCAACGCCGACCAGGCGAGTGCCAGGGCGAATGGTGAGATCGGCTGGGTGGCGAGGATCTCGAGGGTCCCTTCCACCTGATCACTGCGCGCGTTCGACGACGCCGCAACGACCGCTGCGCGCAGCACGTTGGCGACGGTCACTCCCAGGATCACGAAGCGGAAAAAATCGGCCGGCGTTCCCACCACAGAGCCGTGTCCGACCACGCGGGTGATGAAGAAGAAGGACACCATCGAGTAGAAGGTGGCGATCAGCGTGAGCGCAAAGCTCAGCCGGTAGGTGAGCGCGATGCGCAGGTCCTTCAGCACGAAGATACGCACGATGTCCAGCGTGCGCATCACGTCGGCGCCACCCCCAGCGAGATTTGCTGAGAATCCTTCTCGGACCACGGATGCACCTCTCCGCCGTCCAATCGATAGAGGACATCGCTGTGACTCTGAAACTCGTCGAGCTTGGGCGTAACCACGAACACTGCAGCTCCACGGGAAGTTTGGCTGCGCAGGAACGAGAGCATCGTTGCGATGCCGGCTTCGTCCAGACCGCGCAACGGCTCATCGATGAGCATGCAGGTTGGAGCACCCAGGCCGGCTCGGGCGATAATCAGTCGCTGTCGCTGACCGGCCGACAGATCGGCAACCCAGCGCCGCGAGATCTCGACGATGTTCGAGCTCTTCGATGAGAGCATCGACCTGGGCGCTCGCCGCGCGTGAGCTCAGTCCACGGGTGCGAGCGAACAGCCTCAGGTTCTCCCGTCCGTTCAGACGCCAGTAGAGGCTTCGCTCGTTGACGAACGCGGCCCCGATGCGCTCACGCACGCGCGCGCCGCTGCGCACGACGTCGTAGCCGTCGACTCTGGCCTCCCCTCCGTCGGGTTGCAAGACCGTGGAGAAGATTCGCAGCATGGTGGTCTTGCCGGCGCCATTGGGCCCCTCGAGCACGGCGAGCGTACCGGGCTTGATCTCGAGGTCGACGCCGGCGAGGATTTTCCGTCCTTTGAACGAGCGCGTCACCGCGCGCGCATAGAGTCCAGCTGGCTCACGGGGTCGGTGGGCTGACGATCTCCTGATACGCATTGTGTTCGCAAGCCCGTGCCGACTACCGGCTTTGGCCTCCGCTCGAGCGGTCCGGGTGGAAGGACAGCATCCCGCGGAAGCCTGCTGTGATCACGCCCCCCAGGGTACAGGTCCAGGGTTGCTGCGCTGTCGTTGCGCGTACTGTCATTCGAGCCATAGCCACCAACGAACGCCGTTCCAGCAACGAAACTTCCTGTCAGGCGAGCGCGAGGAGGTGCCCGAGCTGATCGTTGATGTATACATGCGCACTTCGATCGGGGTGCGAGCGTGAGGCCGAGATGAGTGAACCTGGACTGGATCCCATGACGCTGATGAACGCTGCTCGCGGTCTGCGCATCGACGCCGTGACCGCCGAGATCGCGCAGGCATTCGAGTCTGAGGGCATCGAGACGGTGGTACTCAAGGGGCCCGTGTTCGCCGATTGGCTCTACCCCGGTGAGCTGCGTCGCTATGGCGACTCGGATCTGATGGTCTCCCCCAGCGACTGGAAGCGTGCTGTAGCCGTTCTGCAGCGTCTGGGCTTTTCCGACTATCTGGGACCGATGGCTCACCCCCGAATGGAGTCCTTTGCCTCAACGGGGTTCTTGCGGGGCGAGCAAAACGTCGATTTGCACTGCGCGATCCACGGTCTCGAGGGTGACTTGGAGTCGGTCTGGACGACCTTCAGCACAGGTTCGCATCAGCTCATCGGCGGGGCGGAGCTGCGCGTCCCTCCTCGAGCGGCGTTGCTCCTGCACATTGGGCTGCACGCCGCACACCACGCCGAAGGGAAGGCCCTCGAAGACCTGCAGCGAGCGATCGCGCAAGCGCATGAGTCTGAATGGCACGACGCGCTCGAGCTGGCGCGCCAGCTACAGGGAGTGCCGGCGTTCGCATCTGGTCTGCACTTGGTCGGCGAGGGCGCCGAGCTCGCCCAGCGCCTTGGCATTGAGGACGTCCGCTCAGCCGCGCACGAGATCCGCTACGAGCAGGTCCCCACCGCGGAGGCGATCAACGCATTGCTCGCACCAGGAGTGGGGCTCGCAGCGCGGGTGCGGATGATCCTGCTCGAGCTGTTCCCACGGCCCGAGTTCATGCGCTGGCGCTCACAGCTGGCTCGACGAGGTCCCTTGGGGCTCATCGTCAGCTACCCGGTCAGGTGGGCGTGGCTGGCTCTTCACGCTCCACGGGGTCTGCTTGTGGTACGTCGTGTCCGCCGAAGCAGGCACGGCTAGCGCGAAAGGGTGGGTGTCAAGCATGGAGACATCGCATGATTCCCTGCGCGCCTTCGGGCTCGGACTCGATTTCGATGTGCGGCCTCCGGGCGCCTGGGAGAGCAGGCCCGCGGGCGATCGCCGCCTGCAGATCCGCTCAACCACCCCGGAGGAGATTGCCGAACACTGGTCCGGGCTCCACGAGATCGGCTGGCGAGCTGTGATCGACGGCTTGCCGTTCGTCGCCGAGGTGGGTGCGGCCGGCGATCATCGCTTCGTGCACGGGGAGAGCTCGGTGCACCACCTCTCCGCCGACGCCACGCTCCTGCGTTGTGCACCGGAGTGCCCCGCAGAGGCAACCTGGTGGCGACTTGTGCTCGACTCGGTGCTCTTCAGCGTGGCGCTTCACCTGGGCAACGAGGCACTGCACGCCGCTGCTGTCGCGACGGACCGCGGGGCAATCGCGATCACGGCGGGTACCGGGGGCGGCAAGAGCACCCTGCTGGTGGAGCTGCTCCGCGGTGGCTTCACGATGCTTGCCGACGACGTGGTCGTGCTCGAGGACCGCGGAGACGCCCCTCCACTCGCCCATCCCGGACCGCCGGTGATGAACGTGCCGGCAAGCATCGACCCGCTCCCGGGAGCCGTAATCGCGCCGGTCGGAGAGGAGCGCTGGGTCGCTGTCCCGGCGCACCCAGAGGCGCTCCCGCTGATGGCGCTCGTGCTGCTGAACCGCCGCGTGGGCTCGACTCTGGGAATGTGCAGAGTTCGCGAGCCGCTGGCGCTGCTGCTGCGCATGCTGGCGCGCTTTCCACGCTCGCCCGAGCGTGAGCGCAGCCGCTTCGAGCTGGCGAGCGCGATCGCGACACGCATCCCGATCTGGGAGCTCAGCGCCGACCCCGACGTCAGCGCCGACAGACTGGCGGACCTGCTGCAGTCAGAGCTCGTGGAGCGGCGGAATTGACGGATTCAATGCTGATCGTCCTCGTGTCGGCGAACGTACGGGGGTTGTCCAAGCGTTGTTATGGTCTGATGACCAATACGCTCACCCGAGCACGGACGAACGCCGCCGACCACCGGTACAAGCCATGACCTCTCTCGACGCCAACGAGCTGCTGGCCGCTCGCGCACGCCTGCCGCAGCACGTCGTGCACCGAAGCTTCGTGGCTGAGACCGTGGTACTCAACCTGCGCACCGGCCAGTACCACGGACTGAACCCGACGGCGGGCAGGATGCTAGATGCCGTGGATGCGTCCTCGACCGTAGGCGGCGCTGTACCCGAGCTCTCTGAGGAGTACGGCGTTGAGAGCGAGCAGATCGAGCGCGACCTCGTAGAGCTGTGCCGCGGGCTGCTCGATCGTGGTCTGATCGAGATCGTCGATGACGGTAGATGACGGCAGCCCTTTCTGAAGCTCCGAGCGACTCCCTGGAGAAGGCCGCACAGCAGGGTGCAGCGTTTGGCATGGCGCTGGAGATCGATCCGCGAATCGAGCTCCGCGGGCTCGGCCCCGCCGGCGTGGCGGCTGTGACGCAACCGCGCACTCGCGTGCTGCTCGACCCCGAGGGAGTCACCCAGCGATGGGGCGCCACGGAGCAGGCGCCGCTGCGTGTTCGCGAGGCGCGCGTCGGCGAGCAGCTGATGCTGACGGTGGATTTCACTGCCGACGCGGGCTATCTCATGTGGGTGTCGGCCTGCGGGCGAACGCTCATCTCCACGGATGGGACCGAGCTGCTGTGCCAGCCCGAGCCGCGGTGCCCGGACTGGAGCGCGATGCTCTCCAACCAGGCGTTGCCGCTCGCGGCGACGCTGAGAGGCTTGGAGCCGCTCCACGCCTCCGGCGTGGCCATTGGAGGACGGGCACGCCTGTTCGCCGGAGTGCCCGGCGCCGGCAAGAGCTCAATCGCCGCGGCGCTCATCCGCAGAGGAGCGGAGTTGCTGGGGGATGACGGTGTCGTGCTCGAGCGGCGCGGCGACTCGCTCGTCGCCCATCCAGGGATGAGATCGGTGCATCTGCGCCACGCCGAGGCCGAGCGCCTCTCCTCGGTCGAGCGAGCTGCGCTCGGCACAGCCACCCGGCCGCCAAAGACGCCGGCCGGCCACACGCGCGAGGGATACACGGGCAAGCGACGCTACGTCGCAGAGCGGCTCGCAGGCCCGACCGCCTTCGGCGAGCTGTTCCTACTCGAGCGCTCACTCGAGGGGCCGATCATCGAGCGGATGGACCCGATCGATCCCTTCGCCCTGCTCGCCACCACCTTTGCCCTCTCCGCGCGCACCCCAGAGCGTCTGCAAAGCCATCTCGACATGGTCACATTGATCGCCGCGACAGGAAGCGTATATCGCCTGCGCGTACAGCCCGGTATGGACGCCACCCGCCTGGCCGAGAGGCTCGAGGAGCATTTCGCACAGGGCTGAGCGATGGATCTCGTAACGCCCGTCAATCTCGACCGGCTGAGGCCGAGTCCCCGCGTGCGCCTTGTGTGGGAGGTGCTCTGGACCTACCTGTGGGTGCGTTGGGTCATGCGCGACCCGGACGCCACGCGGGCGGTGGGCAGGCTGCGAGATCGACTGGAGCCCACCCCACGCGAAGTCGCGAATCCGATGACCGAGCTCTTCGATCCGAAGATCGAATTCCTCGTCGCCTGGCGCCTGTCGCGAGCCGTGATCAAGGTGCTCGAGCACCTGCCGAGCGACTCGCGCTGCCTGTTCCGATCGCTGACGCTCCTCTGCATGCTTCAGCGACGAGGAATAACGCAGAAGCTCGTGATCGCCGTGAGGGCACGCCCGTTCGGCGCGCACGCCTGGGTGGAGGTGGGCGGTGACGCGGTCCTGCCCGACGCCGAGGCGGGCTACGAGCGACTGCTGGAGCTCTGAGCCTCGAGATGCCCGTGGGCGCCTGGGGCACGTACGGGGCCGAGCGCCTGCGCACGGCCGCCGAGCGATCGGGCGAGAACGTGGAGCAGATGGGCTCGCTCGCGCTCGTGGGCGCAAGCGGCGCCGAGGTGGACGGATGGCGGTGCTGGCTGGCCGGACGTCTGTTCAACGCAGAGGAGCTCGCCAAGCGCCTCGGCGTCTCCCGGGACCTCAACGCGTCGGCGCTGGCAGCCCACGCGTGCGCGCGCTATGGCGTGGATGCGTGCCTGCAGCTTCGCGGCGCGTTCATGATGGTGGCAGCCACTCGGGAGCTGGCGCTTGTGACGTGCGACCAGCTCACCAGTCGCCCGCTCGTATACGCCAATACACCCGACAAAGGTGTGCTGTTCGCCGAGCATGATCGCGACATCGTTGATCTGCTGCCTACGACGCCGAGCCCCAACCGTCTCGCACTGACTCAGCTGATCGACGTCGGATGTGTGCCTTTCGGAACGACTGTACGGGAAGGGGTAGCCCGTGTACCCCCTGGTCATCGGCTTGTGCTCTCGCAACGCGGCGTCGCCGTCGAGCGCTACTGGATACCCCGCTACGAAGGTGTCGCTGCCGGCTCGCCGCAGGCGCTCGCCGAGCGTCTGCGCGATGAGGCGTTCGCCGCCATCGACAGGCTCGCCGGCGGGGCGCGCAGGCCGGCGGTACGTCTCAGCGGGGGCCTGGACTCATCCTGCGTCGCCGCCGGGCTGGCGGCACGTCAAGAGCCTGCGGCCGAGCAGCCGATCGCCTTCGGAGCTGTCTTCCCGAAGACTCCCGAGACCGACGAGAGCGACCTGATCCAGGCCACCGCCCGGTACACCGGCCTATCGGTCGAGCCAGTCGCATTGCGCGACCACACCTCGCTGCTGATCCCGGCGCTCGGGCACATGGAGCGCTGGGGGTTGCCGCCAGCCACGCCGAACCTGTTCATCTGGGAGCCGGTGATGGCGCGTGCCCGCAGCCTTGGCGTCGACATGATGCTCGACGGCGAGGGCGGCGACGAGCTGTTCGGCATCGCGCCCTATCTGATCGCCGACATGCTGCGCGGTGGACGCCCGCTGGCGGCGTGGTCGCTGACAGGATCTGTTCCCGGCATCGGACGCAACCCCGATGCGCGCGTGCGCGCGCTGGTGCTGCGACGCTTCGGGCTGGTACCACTGCTGCCACAACTCGTGCGCAAACACCGCAGACGCCGCCGGGCGGGACGGCTGGAGGGATCGCTCCTGGCACGTGAGGACGCGCTCGCGCTGGCCGACCTCAACGATGCGCCCATGGGGCGCGTGCTCGACGGACCGATGTGGTGGCGGATGCTGGCCGAGGAGCTCGTCTACGGGCGCGAACGCCTGGATATCGCCGGACACGGGCGCCGACATGCGATCGATGAGCACATCGAGAGCGGACATCCGTTCCTGTACGACGTGGAGCTGCTGCATGTGGTGCTCACCACGCCTCCCCGTCTGCAATTCGACCCGGAGCGTGACCGCGTACTGCTTCGCAACGCCTTGGCGGACCGTATCCCCGAGTCGGTGCGCACGCGGCGCGCCAAGGCCGACTTTACGCCACTGCTGCTCGCCGGGTTGGAAGCCGAGAGCGCAGCGATCCTCGAGCGTCTGGCCATGCCCGACGCGCCGATCCGCGCATACGTTGAGGGTGGGCCGCTCGACCGGCTGATCGAGCGCCGCACGCTCGGCTGGCCGCTCGGGCAGGCCGGTCTGGTGTGGCGCGTCGGCATGGTCGACACCTGGCTGCGTGCCTGCGAGCGACCACAGTACCCGCAGGAACTCGCGCGCGAGATCGCCGCGCGTGCGGGATGACGCCCGCTGTTACCAACGGAGACCTGGTCAGACAGTACTTTTTCGGGCTTGCGGGCAGTGCGTGGTTGCTCCATGATGCGCCTCCATCCAAGGAAAGGAGGTCAACAATGGAGAAGCAGAGCAAGACCACTTATGAGGCTCCCCGGATCGAGGATCACGGCGATCTGACCGAGCTGACTGCCGCCTCGACAACCGGCAAGTACTTTGACGGGAACTACACGACAGGGAAAGAACTAGTCCCTGACGCCACCTTCACGCCGTAGTCTCGTCGTTCAACGTGGGACACCCCGGTTTGCGAACCGGGGTGTCTTTGCGTTTGTATTACCCTCCACGATGCCCAATCGGCCTGGCTACACGGTGCAGCTGCTCGAGGACCATGTTGGTGCGTGGGCGGAGGTCCTGCGCCACCTGCCTGACAGCCTGGTCAGTACCGACGACGAGAAGCCCGCGAGCTGTGCGATTGGCATTCTCGGCTGGAGCAATGCCACGCCCGCAGAGATTGCGGCGCTGCCCGCCTTGCGCGAGCGCCATCAGGGTCCGATCGTGGTCGTCTTGAGCAAGCTGCCGGCAGCACGGGGCGCGCGCCTGCTTGCCGCGCGACTCGAGGGCACGGTGCTGCTGGACGAGCTCAAGCGTACGCTGCGCCCGACGCTCGACACCGTGGCCGTCGGCCAGTGTGTGGTGCCTGGCGCGATTCGAGAGATCCTCGATCGTCCGCCGCTATCGCCACGTGAGCGGCAGATTCTGGCGATGGTCGTCCTGGGCTTCTCAAACGCCGAGATCGCAGGCAAGCTCTTCCTGAGCGAGAGCAACATCAAGAACCATCTCTCCTCGGCCTTTCAGAAGCTCGGGGTGAGCTCGCGCAGCGCCGCAGCCGCGCTGATCCTCGATCAGGAGAGCGGCCTGGGCCCGGGCATCCTGCGCATCTCGCCGGAGGAATCCTTCGAAGCCTGAGCGCGCGCGTAGAGCTCGAGCATCGCGGCTACGTGCTTCTCCAGGCCGAATGCCCGCTTCACCCGCTCGCGCCCGGCGCGCCCCATCTGTGCCGCGCGCTCGGGGTCATCCGCCATCAGGCGTATTGCCTGCGCCCAAGCCACCGGCTCGCGCGGCGCGACCAGGTAGCCCTCGCGCCCGTCGTCGACGATCTCCGCAGGGGCCTCCGACGTTGGTGGCGACCACCGGCACCTCCAGCGCCATCGCCTCGATCAGCGCGCGCCCGAACGGCTCCTCCCAGGAGGGCAGCAGCAGCACGTCGAGCGCCCGCACCAGCTCGGGCACGTCCTCGCGCTCGCCGAGCCACGAGACGCGCTCCTGCGAGGCCGGCGCTGGCCACCAGCTCGTGCAGACGCGCGCACGTAGCGCCTCGTTGTCAAAGCGGGTGGCGCTGGCGACGAACTTCGCCGAGCCGATCAGCAGCAGGTGCGCGTCGATGCCCTCCTCGCACAGCATCCGCAGCGCCTCGATCGCGGTGTCCTGGCCCTTCCAGGGGCTCAGCTGGGCGACCACGCCGAGCAGCAGCCGGCTGCGCAGCCAGCGTGCCCAGGCGCGCGCGCGCCTGGCGCACGGTCGATGCGGGCTGGATCCCAGCGGGCCAGATCGACCGGGTTGTGCACGACCTCCAGGTGCGCGCCCGGTGCCACCGCTCGCACCGAGTCGCGCCGTGTAGCGCGAGTTCGCGATCACGGTCGTCGCGCTCGCGGCGATCAGGCGCAGCGTCGCCGTTGCGAGCGGCCCCGGCGGCAGGCAGTCGCGCACGTGAACGATGCGCGCGCGCGCCGGTGGGCCGGGCGAGGGCCAGGACGATCCCGGCGCGGATCGAGTTGGCGTGAACGAGATCGGCGCGCTGCTTGCGCGCCGCTCGGCGTACCTGCAGCGCGGCGGCGCTCATCTCGGCGAGCGCGCGTGGTGTGTGCAGCGGATGCAGCCTGCAGGCTGCCCGCCGTGCCGGTGATCGTGCGTCAGTGGCACTCCCAGCTCCTGCACCGCGGCGCTGAGTGGCCCAGCAGGAGTGGCCACCTGCGGCTGCACATCGGCGCCCAGCGCGCTCAGCAGCGCCAGCAGCGAGCGCTCGCGCGCCGCTGACCTCGGCCGTGTGGTTGACGTAGAGAACCCTCACCGAGCGATCCGCCGCGGGAGCCGTCGAGCGAGCAGCGCTTCGATCCGCTCGGCGATGACCGGCCAGGCAAAGCGCTGCGCGCGCTGCGCGCCCGCGCTGCCCGAGCCGCCCCGCGAGCTCGGTATCGAGCAGCAGCTGGGTGATCGCGCTCGGCCACCGCGAGCGGATCGGTCGGGTCCACGAGCAGGCCGCGTCTCGCCGTCGGCCACCGCGTCCGGCGCACCCGCGACGTTGCCGGCCACGACGGGCTTACCGTATGCGCCGCGCCTCCAGGTAGACGATGCCGAAGCCCTCCCCGGCGAAGCCGCCTGCGGGCAGGCGGCTCGGCATCGCCAGCAGATCGGCGCGTCGCAGCCAGCGGTTGCGCTGCTCGTCTGAGATCGCGCCGAGGAAGCGCACGGCGTCGGCCACATCGTTGGCGCGCGCGAGCTGTTCGAGAGCGGGACGCAGCGGGCCGTCGCCGATCACGACCCATTGCACGTCGGGCACCTTGGCGCGCACCAGCGGCAGCGCCCTGATCAGGACGTCGTGGCCCTTGTAGCGGTCCTCCAGGCGCGCGATCGTCACGAAGGTGGGGCGCTCGGAGGGCAGCGGCGTGACGTCCGTCGGGATGTCGACGCCCGGGGAGATGAGCGTCATGCTCACGGGCGAGACGCCGGTCGCCAGTATCAGCTGGGCCGTGTACTCGCTGATCGCGATCACCTCGTCGGCCTGCCGGGCGGCGAACGCCGCCAGCTGCGGCTTGGCGCCGACCTCCTTGGCGTAGAAGTACTGGACGGTGCGCGCCCCCAGCGCCCGGCGGATGGCGGCCGCCGCGGGGCTGGTGACGATGTGCATGCTGAGCGTCACGTCCGGCCGGAACCTCAGAGCCTCCAGAAAGCCCACCGCGTTCAGGGGGACGTTGCGACCACCGCCGAGCCGTGTGCTCGTCCGCACGCGCCGCACCCTCACCGCGCTGGTCGCATCGAAGCGCCCAGCCTCGGGTGAGTCGAGTGCGACGACCTTCGTCTCAAAGCCCTGCAAACCGGCCGCGAGCCGATGGGCGAGCACCTGGATGCCTCCGCGCGCGGGCGGGAAGTCGGGCGTGAGGAGCAGCAGCTTGCGGCTTAGGGGCGCTGGGCGTCATCGCGTCCATAGAAGCGGTCGGTCCACAGCCCGAGCGCCAGCAGCGGCCAGAGTAGCTCGCTGTGATCGCGGATACCGGTGCTGTGCTCGCGGGCGAGCTTGCTTGCGGCGTGGCGGTCGAAGTAGCCCTCCTCATAGATCGCGCCGCACTCCAGCTGGCGCTCGAGCACCGCCGCCAGCGGCCCGCGCAGCCACTCCGCGGCCGGCGCCCGGAAGGCTGTCTTGCGGTAGCGACCGGGGGTCCGTGGCGTGCTCATGCCCGACGGGAGCATCATGTGCAGCAGCGCCTTGCCACCGCCTCCCAGATGCAACGAGGTGTCGACCGAGGCGGCGAGCTCGGCCAGCCCCCTGTGCAGGAAGACGGTGCGGATCTCGAGCGAGACCAGCATGCTCGCCCGATCTGTCTTGACGAGCACATCGCCCGGCAGGTAGTCGACCTGGTCTAAGCGCATCAGACGTCGCGCCACCCACCCCCCGTCAAACCCCCCGCCCGCTCGGATCGCGAGATCGACCAGCACCTGGTCGCGATCGACCCCGGCCAGCCGGGGCCCATAGAGCCCCTCGCGACTGCGCCGCCGCCCGCTGGTGACCCAGTCCAGGTGGCGCTCGAGCACCGCCGCGGGTGTGATGCGATCGATCAACCGCGCCGTGGCGCTGTGGCGCCCCGAGTAGCGTGGCAGGTTGCCCAGCAGCCCCAGGAGGGGATCGGGGAGCGTCGACTCCACCGTCGCGGCCCGCTGCAGCCAGCGATAGCGGGGATAGCCGCCGAACAGCTCGTCGGCTCCCTCGCCGCCGAGGGCAACCGTCACGAGCGGGCGCGCGAACTCCGAGAGGGCATGCAGGGGCACGAGCGCCTGGTCGGCAAGCGGCTGGTCCATGGCGGCCAGCAGGCCGGGCGACGCGCGTGGCCACGTCGGCCTGCGTGAGCGTCATCTCGTGGTGCTCTGTGCCCAGGTGAGCCGGCGACCTGACGCGCGCTGGGTCGTCTCGTCGAAGGCGCCGACGTCGTAGCCGATCGTGAAGGTCTTCAGCCGGCGCGTGGATAGTTGCGCCGCCACTGCCGTCACCAGCGTCGAGTCGATCCCGCCGCTGAGAAAGACGCCCACGGGGACGTCGGCGATCATCCGGGTGCGCACCGACTCCTCGAACAGGCGCCCGGCCTCGGCGGCCAGCTCTCGAGCGGGCTCATGCAGTTTCGACCGTGCCCGCGGGTGGCGACCACCAGCAGCGCTCCTCGCAGCGATGGCTCTCCTCGCTCCCAGCTCAGTAGATGACCTGGAGGCAGCCGGCGCACGCCGGGCACGATCGTGCTCGGGCGCCGGGCACGTAGCCGAACACGAAGAAGGCGTCGATCGCCGCCGGGTCGAGCTCGCGCAGAGCCGGCTTGGCCTCCAGCAGCGCGGTCAGTTCGGAGGCGAAGAGCAGCTCGCCGTCCTGCTCGTGCACGAACAGCGGCTTCTCGCCGAAGCGATCGCGCGCCAGCAGCAGGCGAGCGCGCCGCTCGTCCCAGAGCGCGAAGGCGAACATGCCCTCCAGCGCGTGCACCAGCTCGTCGCCGAACTCCTCGTAGAGATGCACCAGCACCTCGGTGTCCGTGCCCGTGGCGAACCGGTGTCCCCGCGCCGCGCAGCTCCTCGCGCAGCTGGGCATGGTTGTAGATCTCGCCGTTGAACGCCACCCACACCGATCCGTCCTCGTTGCTGAGCGGCTGGTGGCCTCCGGCGATGTCCATGATCGCCAGGCGTCGGACGGCCGAGCGTGACCCCGCTCGCGGGTCGGTGTAGACGCCCTCGTCGTCGGGGCCGCGGTGACGCAGCGTCGCGGACATCGCCCGCACGGCGCGTCCATCGGGATCGTCCGTGCTTCCGGCAATTCCGCACATAGCGGGGAAACATAGATGACACCGGCCCATCCGGCTCGATCAAACGTCCAGAGCCTTCAACAAACGGCCACGGAAGCGATGAGTCAGGTCAGGTTTCACGGCCGTTGGTCGATCGATCCATGCAGCGATCCCAAGGGGGCTTCATCTTCTCGCAGCTTTGGCTGGCTCCTTGCACGTCTGCGCACAAGAGATGCCAGTCAAGCTCCGCTACCTCACTCAACTGCTCACGCTCATCGGCGTGATGGCTATCGCGTTGTGCGCGGCCGCACCCAGCTCCACTGCGGCGCCGCGCTCGCGCCGGGAGCACTCCCACCGAGCGCACTCTCACCGAGAGCACACCGCGGCACACGGTCGAATCGACAGGAAGCTGTGCGCCGTTGAGCGCCGCAAGCAATCGTTCAGCCGCACCGCAAGACGAGCTAGACAAGCTCGAGCCCGCCGTCACGCAAGACGGGCCAGACAAGCTCGAACCCGCCGTCACGCAAGACGAGCCAGACAGGCTCGAGCCCGCCGTCGTGCAAGACGCCACGACCGTCGCGCCCAAGCTTCCCGAGCGTGCCCGTATGCTTCCCGACCTCCCAAGAAGGCTCAGCCACCTGGCAGCGACGAGCAGGGCACGTCCACGAGTGCTCTTGCGCTCGACGGCGATCTGCTGAGCCCGCTGCCCGCCCAGCTTGTGCTGCCCGCGAACGGCACAGGCTCGGGCGGCAGCGATAGCTCCGAACAGCCGTCCTCCAGCACGAGCACCACGAGCACCAGCAGTACGAGCACCAGCAGCAGCACAATCACCACCACGAGCACCGAATCAAGCACCGCAACCACGACGAGTACGAGCACCACCAGCTTGAGCAGCACGAGTACTAGCACGACCACGACGAGCAGCAGCACGAGCTCCGATGAAGAGCAGGTCGCTCCTGTGAGCGCGAAGGGTGAGGATTTCGCCGAACAGCCATCGGATGTGTTGTTGAGCTATTCGCAGGCGGTCACTCCGAGCGTTGCTTCTGACTGTGTGGGTCTCAATGCCTCGGGTGGCAGCGAAGCTTCGTTTGGGAATGTCGAACAGGGGCCTACCCCGGAGACGATCAGACTCGATCTGGTGCCTGAAGGCGCGATGCCGGCCAAGGTCCTGTGCGGCGGCGAAGCTCTGACGGTCTCGCCCGCGGCGCCATCTGCGGGCGGGGTGCTGAGCGACCCGATCGACTCGAAGTACCTGACGGAGCTGCCGTTCGGAGATCGTTCCGATTGGATTCAGCCGTGGCGGGCGTATCTGGACACGTGGCCGGCCTCACGGCTCTTGGACTCGTTGGGGATCAACTTCAACGTGACCGCGTCCGAGGCCGAAGACTCGGCGCGGCTGCTGCAGGAAAGTGGCTTCAAGCTGGCCCGTATCGAGATCTCGTGGAACGATCTCTCATACGAAAACCCGACGAAGTTCGTCAACGAAGCCAAGATCCGCACGCTGCTGAGCGCGCTGCACAACAACGGCCTGCGCCCGCTGATCCTGCTCGACTCAAACAGCGGTGGGCCGACCCCCGCCAAGGGAGTCACCCTGGAAACGACCGCCGAAGCACCCGCCGGTGCGAGGACCGTGACGCTCACCCCCGCGAGTGCCGCTCAGGTCGTGCCGGGCAAGACCGGCTTCGATGACCTTTCCTTTGGAGGCAACCCGGACATCCTCATAACCTCAGTAGGCGCCGGCGAGATGGCGACGCTCTCCAAGCCGCTGCCCAGCGCGCTCCCGGCCGGCGCGCACACGGGCGCGACGCTGCTCTACGCGCCCTTCGGCCCACCCGAGCTCTCAAACGGCGAACCCAACCCGGCCTTCCAGGCCACGCTACAGGGCTGGCTCAGCTACGTCGCGACGGTCTGCAAAGAGGCGCAGAGCATCTTCGGGCCCGAAGGCTACGACCTGGAGATCTGGAACGAGCTGAGCTTCGACTCGCAGTTCATCGGTGAGGAAAATTACTACTCCCCCGCACGCGAAACCGGCAAGGGCTCGGTCACCGAAACACTGCTCGACGACACGGTCGCCTACCTTCGCAACCCCGCCAACGGCATCTCGCCGGGCGTGGGCATCACCGACGGCTTCGCCGATGAGACGCCCTTTGCCTCGGGAGCCGTGCTTCCCGCCGGACTCACGGCTATGAGCAAGCACCTATACAGGGATGGCGAGTACCTCCCAGGACAGGAAGAAGACAACTCGATCCATCCGCTCAACGCGCTCGGCGAACCGAGCTACACGACCAGCGGGACCAAATCCGAACCCATCTTCACGCCGCTGTTCAAGCCGCGCTACCACTCGCAGCTGCCCGAGTACTTCCTGACGGCCACGCAGACCGAGACGACCGTCCGCGACCTCGCGCCCATCACGACCACGATCTATGGTGTGCCGCACGGGCGCAACGTCCCGACCGAAGGCGGCTCTCCGCTCGAAGTGTGGATGACCGAGTACAACATCCCGACCAACGCGTTCAGTTCTGACAGCCTGGAACACCCAGGGCAATGGCAAGGGCAGAGTGCAGTGCTGACCCCGGCTCAGGCCACGCACGTGCAGACCGAGGTCCTGCTGCGCAGCCTGGTCTCGATGATCAACAAGGGCATGACCCGCGAGTACTTCTACGCCGCCACCAGCAAAAATTGGAATCTCATCAGCGAAAGCTTCATGTCAGCCGTGAACGCCAACCCCAGCGCCTACCCCGGCCAACAAGCAGGCGGCGAAATCACCGAAAGCTTCCGGCGCATGCTCGAACAGTTCCAAGGCCCTGGCCCCGAAGGCCCCACCCGCCAGCTGAGCCTCCTCTCGATCGCCCAAGAAGGCAACCACGCGCAGTTCGCCGGCAACGGCACCGTCGGCTACCCCAACCTCTACGACCGCGAAATGCTAGCGGTCTTCCCCTTCCAAGCATCGCCGACACGCTTCGTGATCCCCGTCTACGTCATGAGCGAGAACCTCACCACGCTCTTTGACACAGGCGAACCAAACGGCATCGACAGCTTCGACCTGCCCAACGAGAACTTCCGCATCACCCTCAGCAACCTCCCCGAAACCACCAATCCCCCTGCGGTCAGCGCCTACGACCCCATCCGCAACGAAACCACCCCAGCACGCTTCATCACCCGCAAGGGCAATGAGGCAATCTTCGAAATCGCTGCAACCGACTACCCCCGCATCCTCACAATCGAATACACCAGCTAGGAGCGCTCCAAAGCCCCCCGAGCCTATGATAACGCCATCAGCTTGGATCCGGCCCACCCCGGGTATCCACGGAATGGCGCCGGCGCCCGTCGGCTACCCTTCGCGGCGACGTTGCTTCGCCTCACTCTGGGCGTCGCAATGGCGCTCGCGCTCGCCGGTGCAGCTTCGGTGCTCGCCACCGCCACCTCGAAATCACGGCCGGCCATTCATGTGCGACACTCCAGGCGCCGCCGACACTCCCGGCGCCACCGCTTCGTGACGAGCGGAGTTGTGAGCGATCCGATCGATCCGAAGTACCTGACGGAGGTGCCCTTCGGTTCGAGCTCCTTCTGGATCCAGCCGTGGCGGGCCTACCTCGACACGTGGCCGGCCTCCAGGTTGTTGGACTCGCTGGGGATCAATTTCAACGTGACCCCCAATGAGGCCGAAGACACGGCCCGGTTGCTGCAGGAAAGTGGTTTCAAGCTGGCCAGGATCGAGATCGGCTGGAACTCCCTCTCATACGAAGATCCCACACAGCTCGTCAACGAAGCCAGTATCCACACGTTGCTCAGCGCGCTGCGCAACCACGACCTGCGACCGCTGATCCTGCTCAACGCCAACAGTGGCGGACCGGGACCCGCTAAGACGGTCAGCCTGGAAACGGTCGCGGCGGCTCCGGTCGGCGCGAAGAGCGTGAGGCTCACGCCCGCGAGCGCCGCGCAGGTCGTGCCTGGCAAGACCGGCTTCGACAACCTCTCCTTCGGCGGCTCCCCCGACATTCTCATCACCTCCATCAGCAAGAGTCGAGTGGCTATGCTCTCAAAGCCGCTATCCAGCGCACTCCCAGCTGGCGCACACAAGGGTGCGACACTGCTCTACGCGCCCTTTGGCCCACCCGAACTCGCCAACGGGCAACCGAACCCCGCCTTCCAGGCCACGCTTCAGGGATGGTTGAGCTACGTCGCTACGGTCTGTAACGAGGCGCAGAGCATCTTCGGAGCCGGCGGCTATGACCTCGAGGTCTGGAACGAGGTCAGCTTCGGCTCGCAGTTCCTAAACGAGGAAAACTACTACTCCCCCGCACGCGAAACCGGGACAGGATCCATTACCGCAGCGCTGCTCGACGAAACTGTCGCCTACCTCCGCGACCCCGCCCACGGCATCTCCCCGGAAGTCGGCATCAGCGACGGCTTCGCCAGCGAGACGCCGTTCGCCTCTGGTGCCACGCTCCCCACCGGCCTCACAGCTATAAGTAAGCACCTGTACAGGTCTTCAACGAGCATACCCTCTGAATACAAGCCCGAGCCTGCGATCAAGCCGCTCAACGCGCTTGGCGAACCTGATTTCACGACTAGTGGGACCACGACAGATCCAATCTACACGCCGCTTTTCGTCCCCACCTACGTATCGGACTTCCCAGAGTATTTCTTGACGGCCACCCAGACCGAGACAGTGGTTCGTAACCTGGCCCCGATCACGACCACCATCTATGGCGTCCCGTACGGCCGCAACGTCGCAGCACCGGGTGGACAGCCACCGCAGGTGTGGATGACAGAGTACAACCTCGAAACCGGACACGCGAGCGCCGGCACAGGAGCTATTCCGACAACGTCACTCTCGGAAACCGTGCAGGCACACTTGCAGGCAAAGGCGCTTTTGCGCAGTCTGGTCGCGATGGTCAGCAAGGGGATGACGCGCGAGTACTTCTTCGCCGCGTCGCACGCAGGTAGCCTGAGCATGATCTCCAACGGCTTCATGTCGGCGGTGGATGCCCGTCCAAGCATCTATCCCGGAAGGCGCTTGGGCGGCGAAACGATGCGCGCTTTCCGTAACCTGCTCGCATATTTTCACGAACTCGGGCCGAGCGGATCCACGCGCCAGCTGAAGCTACTCTCGATCGCCCAGGAAGGAGACCATGCCCAGTTCGTGGGCGACGGCACCGCCGCCCACCCCACTCTGTATGACCGCGAAGTGCTCGCGGTGCTTCCCTTCCAGTCTTCGCCGACGCGCTTCGTCATCCCTGTCTACGTGATGACACGCAACCTCGCAGAAATCTATAGACCCGAACTGCCGCCAACAAACATGACCCGCTACGACCTGCCCGCCGAGAACTTCAGGATCACGCTGGGTAACCTCCCATACACACAGCATCGACCAGACGTGGCCGTCTACGATCCACTGAGCAACCACTATACGCCAGCACGACTTGTAACCCGCAAAGGCAACCAGGCCGTATTCGAACTCTCGGTAACCGATTACCCGCGCGTCCTGACGATCACATACTCCACTGCCCACACGCATCGTAAGCGACATCGGCGGCGAGGCCAACGCTAATTGTTTCTGATCACAGCTTATTCTTCACAACATTTATCGCTCATGTTGCGTACCGTTACGATCAAGACGTACATAATTAACTCTGAGCGCAATGTGGGACCTTCACTCCAGCAGAGGTCGTTCGGTGGCGCGATCTGAGCCTATGAGATATCATGAGGTTGCAAACAAGGTGGCCATAACGTTGCGTCGCTCAGCCGAGCTGAGCGAGTTCAAGGCCCGACAGAAGCTCGTGGGCGGCGACCTCTTGTCGACACGGCTGGATTAAGCTGCTCTTCAGCGACGATCAGGATCCTCCGGAGCCGTACCCTCACCTAAGCCAACGAGCCTGGCCCTTGGCTACATCAAACCGCCAAAAGAAAGCCCGACCCCCACCAAACACGAGCAACCAGGATCGCGGTAGGACTGGAGAACATGTTTGGAGAACGTCCAGCCTGGTCGGCACTATAGACAACGTTGACAAGGTCGACGTTGTCCTCGGGTGACCGACCCCCTGATACTCCCGTGGGTCATGTAGGCACAACTGAACATGGACCAAGTAGCAGACGACGATCGAGCACATATAGTCCATGCCCGCCCCCCTTCCATACAACGCCGCTCACAGCTGGTAGGCGCGCTTGGAGACGCCCCCAGCGAAAAGGTCCTCGAGGACCCTCGCGCGCGAATACTCGCTGACGCTCATACAGCGCCGGCAACCCCAGGTGTTCGCCAGACGTGAAGAACATATCGAAGTCCGTCGGCTCCTCCCGCCACAGGCCGACCGTGCGTCGATTCTGTCAGCATTGACGCTAAAGAGGGCAAGTTGCTCGCACAGCGATTGACCGGGGTCTCTATTATGTCTCAGTTATTCTAGTTCGCGGCAAAAAAACCGCCACCCGGCGTACCAACATTCGTCATAGGCTGCCAACGCCTATGCACGCTGACCGAGTAATGTATTCAGCGTGCTCGACGCGGTCAATTCTGCGGGGTCAATCTTCCAATCCAACTTGTAAACGGGCACGCGCCGCTGCTCAATATCAGCGAGGATTTGCGGCGACGGAGGTCGGCCAAGACCGTGGAACTGGAGGCTGTGCGGACCGTCGGCGCTCACTTTCACTGTCCGCTCCCAAATGTCTCGAAACGCGGGATCAGTCCGAGTCAGCCTGTTGAACATGTAGTGGAACGAGTAATAGGGCGTGATCCCCAGCTGCGGTAGCGGCGGAGCGAACCAGAGGGAGGTCGTGCGCGTGCTGCGGTTCAGCGCCTTAGCCAGCGCCCTGCGAGCTAGCCGCCGCCATCCCGTATCCGACAGATTGCGGCCCAGAAAATAGCTCTCAAGTGTGTCCCACATTCGTCGTGGGATGTAGCCGTCCGGTGGCGACGCGAGGAACCAGCTGGACATTAGGCGGTCGCGGCCTGGTCGGTCGAAGGCGAAGAAGCCGGAGCCGAGATAATCGGGAAGCCATTGGTCCAGCGGCTTCATGCAGTAGCAGGTGGCGTCCACCCATACGCCGCCGTGCCGGGCGAGGAGGTTCAACCGAGCTAGATCGCTGAGTCGACACGGGGGTTGCGCTTGGGCTTTAGGCAGGCAGAGCAGTGGATCTGCCCAGTCACAGAGAGTCTCTCCAGTGAGAACCTTGATGTCCCATCCTGGGTTGTGGGTCGCCCAAGTGTCGATGCAGGCACGTGAAATTGGAGGCATATGGTCGAGCCCCTGCTTCCAAAGGATCCAGATCCGTCTAGGGACACCGCTCATGTCGGCCATCAAAGCGATCTTATATGATGAGTATCATGGCTTGGGCGGTCGTGGGTCGGATTCTAGGCCGGGTGAAGAATGAGGTGCGCGGGGATCGGAGGAGCGATCCGCCAGACGTCTCCGCTCCAAGCCACGCTTGGGACACCCAGCCCGCCGGTTCGATCAGATCCCGCCAGATCTGATCGCGCTCGCCGTCGAGCCTTGACTCGAGCATCACGAGCTCCGCAGCACCGCTCGCCTCGATTTCCGCGCACAGGACACGATGGAACGTAAGGTACGCCCAAGGGTTGGTGAACATGTCGCGCCGCACTCGCCCCGCGATGTGCGGCGCAGCAATCGCGCCAGTGGCTTGGTGTTGCCGACCTGGCCTGCTTGGACAAGGCACTTGCGAGCACGCTCCTCGCGATGCCACGCACAGCCGTAGCGCGGATCTCTGGCTAGCGCGCGAGGGCGGCGTTGCGCGCGCGCCCTGCCACCGTCAGAGACAATGCTCCCAGGCGTACAGGGCAACTCTGCGAACACCTCGCCGAGTTAGCCTCGCTATCGCTGGGGCGCGCCACGAGCCGCCACAGCCGGCCAGGACTCTCGGCGTAGCCCACGACGCACATCACCGCGTAGGAGCGGTGCCACGCTACACACGGGTGCAAATCCACGCAGTTCCGCCAACAAGCAATGGGTACGCTTACTTGATCTTGTCATAGCCCCACAGGTTCACAAGATCCCGGTCCAGGTATTGGCTTAGCGCCACTACCTCAGACTTAAAGCGGTGGCGCAGCTCGGTCATTAACTCCTCGTCTGCGGGCTCAGGTCTGCCAAATATGATGTGGCGCTGGGTCGCGTAAAGCACGTCGTGGCGCAGCTTCCGGGGCATGAGAGCCTTGATTCCCGTCTTTACCGATTGCGACACTGGGCCCTGTCCCGCGTATATCGCCCGCACGAGACTATTGAGATATACGGATCGCACACGGACAGACGGGTTGGCCTCATTTACTTCAAACGGTACCCCATCATCCACATCGAGGAAGCGTAATACTGAGCGCCAGATAGCCTCGTTGTCATTCCGGAAGTCATCGTATATAAGTACCAAAACCTGCCCAGCCGGGAATAAAGCCTGATAACGGAGCAACTGTGTGACGTATCGAACGTGATCCGAGTATAAGAGCAACTGTGGCGAATCTGATAAAGACCGGGGATGATGCTGGCCTTGCCGCCTAGCACCTTCAAGGGCGAGTGCCTTTCGGAAATCCTTCTCCATCTCGAGATGGTCCTGGACAAACTGAAGATGGAGCGAACGCAGAAAGCTCGCGGGCTCGCGCAAAATGGCAATGATGCGCGCAGCGGGTTGCAGATCGGCGATCCGACTTGCGGCAGTCTGCGACCAGAGGTAGAACGTAGACGACTCTCCGGCAAGCTGGTCCGGACGTGCCGCACTGAACAACGACAGGTAATCGTCCAAGCTCCACTGTGCCTTAAAGCGATAGCGAAGCTCAGTCGTGAAGAATTGGGGCTCCTTGAACTCAGGCATATAGATTTCCGGATGGCACCTTAACATCTCGTATAGCGCAGTTGTACCGCATTTGTGGTGGCCGACAATGAAAAAATCTGGAACTCTCTCCATCGGTGGACAGGCAGCAGTTTTTCTAACGGCCTCGTCTGGCACCATTCGCGATTGGTGGCCGCTCATTACGTCACCTTGCGTCAAAGTGCTCTGCTCCCAGCTCCAATGTCGGCAGGACCGGTCGCCGACCGGTAGTAGGAACTATGCCGTTGTAGCAGTGCAATGGTATCGAATGCCTCCAACTGGCCGCCGACAACGACCATCACACGATCACACATATCTAGCGTCGCCATCCGATGCGCGATAATAAACAGAGTGACGTCACCCTTAAGCGCGATCAGTGAGTCTTGGATAAGGGTCGCCGATCGTGGATCGAGCGCACTCGTTGGCTCATCGAGCACAAGCACCTCGGGCTGCGCAGCAAGAGCACGGGCGAGACAGATCCGCTGCTGCTGGCCGCCTGAAACCGCGTCAGCACGCGGTCCGACGATGGTCGCATAGCCCTCCGGCCAGTCCATGATGTCATCATGGATGCGGGCAAGTCGACCAGCGCGTTCCACTGCATCGTCGTCGAGTTCACGGAAGTAGCGTATGTTGTCAGCGACTGATGCGTGCACCAGACGGGGTTCCTGTGTGACATAGGCCACTCGCCTATACCAATCGTCGCGTACGAATTGCTCTGCGGGTACGCCATTGACTAGATAGCGACCGTGATCCGGCGTTCTCAACTGAAGAAGGATCTGAACGAGCGTGGACTTCCCAGCCCCGGACGGACCGATGATGCCAACCGCCTCGCCACTGACCACGTCGAAGCTGATGTCCGACAGTACCGGCTGACTGGATCGGTACTCGAAGAAGATGTTCTCGAACGTCAGGGAATCCACCTTCGTAAGCGGCCGTTCGCCGCTCATTGGGCTGCTCGCCACATACCGTCCTTCCGCTTCTTCCAGCCTCTCGACAAAGGGCAGCGCTTGGCGCACGAATTGATAGGAGCCTTGAATCTGCTGACCGTAAGTGCCCGCTCGCACCAGCAGGATGACGACCGCTCCAAGCGACGCCACATGGCCACTTCCCGCGACATATAGACCCGCCAGGCCCGCTACCAGGATCAGGAAGATCATGCTCTGATACATGTTCGGAATCAGTCGACCGAGCATTTGCGTGCGATAGAAGAGGTCTTGAGCTACGTCGACAAGCCGACCAATCTGGTTTCGCTGGGCGCTAGCTACACCGAATACTTGCGTCTCCTCGGCGACCCGGACCGCCTCGCCAATCCCGCTGGCGTACTGCATCTGAGCCTGGGAAAGTGAGCGAGCCCGTCTATGCCCAAGCGCATTCAGTGGCCGTAGGCATACGAACAGCAATATGGCAGCGCCGAGCACAACCCCGGCAGCTCCCACGTTGAGCGCGAGCGATGACGCTATCAGTACGAGGGTTGTGAGCAGTGCCGTGAGCAGTGTCGTAGCCTGCAATGCGCCCTGGCTTGCCTGTATCACTTGACTGGTCATCATCTCCTGGAAATGACCCTCGCGTTCCCGTGACTGCACCGCCCACGAGGCCCGCGTGAACGCATCAAACAGTTTATTGCGCAGCCGGGCCTGCACGTCAGCGGCGATCCGCGCCGGCAAGAGAGAGATTGGTATCTGCAAAGCTAGGCGTATGATGGCGAGAGCACACGCTACGATGAGTAGGTCTCCCACCGTTACGTCTATATTGAATGGTCCGACGGTTGCGTGCACTCGCGTCGCCCGGTCGACGAGAGCTGCGGCTACCTGTGCGACCACTGCTAGTACTCCAGCTTCCGTGAGTCCGGAAAGCACGGAAGTGATCGCAAGTGAGAGAACTGTCCTACGCCGATCGCCAAGCAGTGAATTTAGTTGTGACCGTGCCAGCGGCCGCGGTTGCGTATCGCCGTGCTTTGGCGCCCAGCGAGTCATACGCTCGGTCCCATTGTGCCGGCACGCAGACGCTCCGATGGGTCATGCGCGGTAAACCAAAAATTGTTGGCTACCGCGAGATCCTCCATAACCGAAGATCCGTGTGGCTCCACCTTGCCTCCTCGGATACGTTCGTAGCCGTAGCCGCGCGCCGAGAGATAGTCAAACAACTCGGTAGCATTACGCTCGTAGCGCGTCGCCCAGCGCTGCTCGATCTCGACCAGAATGGCTGGACGGAAAGTGTCGAGCGTCCGGGTGGCACCCATAAGGACGAGGAGCTCAGCCCCCTCGACATCGCACTTGATGACATCTACCCGGTCGAGTCCTTGCTGTGCCAATAAAGAGTCGAGGGTGGTGATCTCGATCTGCTCATGTCCCGGTACTTGGTTGTCGCTGACCAAGTGATTAGCAGAACCAAGGTCCGAAGTCATGACTCCGCGACCAACATGGTCGCTCAATGCCAAGCGGCGCACGATCACGCGTGACGCTAGTCCGTTCCTCGTGATGTTCGCCGCAAGTGCGGTATAGGTGTGTTCGACCGGCTCGACAGCGAGCACGCGCAGGCCATCTACGGCGATCGCAGCCTCGATCGTAAGGCGGCCGATGTTCGCCCCTACATCGATAAGCACGCCGCCTGGCGGCAGCGCCGACGTCAGCAGCGCGATCTCGGCACCCTCGAACTCCTCGCCAGTCTTCAACCCGAGCATGGTTTGCGGACCCTCTAAATATAGATACTGAAGACCCTGATTATCATGCAGCCAAACACCCTCGGCGTCGACCGTGATGGCCACGGCACCGTACTCCCCACGGAGAGTATGTCCCGTGGTCGCCCAGTCGTCCAGTTTCGCAAATCGGTGCTTAGGACCTATATATGGACGTATAAACCGCTTGTAGCGCTGGGCGGCACCAGGGTATCTCTCGCGTAGCGCGCTCTTGACGCCGCGTTCCTTGACAGACGAAATCAATTTCCTGCCCTTGTCACTATTCATAGCGACGACCGCACCATCTCAAGCTTTGGGCGAACATTGGCGTCGATCATTGCGCCAGATGAGTGATACGGATCAGCGAACCAGTAGGAAGCAATCCCAACAGAGAACCAGAAGTAAGGACCGAACGGTAGGCTTGACATAGTTGGTCCGGCAAATCCCATAACAGTGAAGGCGATAACAGCAGCAAAAACAGCCGCAAGGCTGATACGGAGCTCCACATCCTTAACAACGCGCAGTCTGCGCACCGCTAACAGTATCAAGTTAGCCGAAAGTGCGACCCAAAGAATAAGACCGGGCAAGCCCAGTTCAAGTGTTACGTAGTTGTACTGTGACTCTCCGCTAGCTGTGTGACCTTCTATTGTGGCTACGGCCAATCCACCAAAGAACCTTCCCGCGCCCGCAGACGAGAGCCCCGCACCGAACGGGTAATGCTTGATATCCGTCGGAATCTGACCCAAATCCTTTTCTCGATAGTTGACGGCCGTCGATGCCGCCTTGCTTGGTGCGATACTGGCGTAGCGTGAGAAGACTCCGGACCCAGCATCAGACCCGAGTATCGAGCCGACCACGAAAGCCAGCACCACAACAACCAGCAAGGCGGCTAGGGGACGTGTCATCCGTCGTCCCGCGCTGAGCGAGAGTAGCCCAAAGCTGACGAGCGCGATAACTGCACCAAGCACTGCAGTGCGCTGCAACGATGTCGCAACTGCCAGCAACACGCCTATACACAAAATTGCAACAGGCCACCGTCGGCTTAGGCACCCTGTCCCAAATAGCGCCAAGACGCCAGAGAGCGCGAGCACTCCAACATATCCGCCGAAGCCGGAGTCGGGGCCAAGGGCCATCGGACGGACCCTTAGTTTACCGTTGCTGTCAGTGTAGCCTCGGCCAGATACGTTTCCCGTCCCGTTGATCAGTTCGCTGTAGCCGGGCCCCCAGCTGGCCACCTGAGCAGGGGTGAGCTGCGTCTGGATCGTGCTCACCACGCCGTTTGCAAGCGCGAGCACCCCGAGAATGAGAAAGAACTTGCGGAAACGCTCCTTAGAGCGCATGACGAGATAGCCGAAGAAGAAGAAGGGGATCCACTCAAGCTGCTGCCTGAAGCCACCGAGAATCTTAGTGACCCCCTTCGTCTCTGGGTTCGCGGCCTCGACCAGTACGAGGGCCACGAAGGCGAGAACCCAGCCAGACAATGGAGGCAGGCGTATGCGCTCCTTATTGACGACGAGACGAACGACCGCACCAAGGCAAATCGCGCCAATCAGCACGTCGCGAATCACAGACGCCCCCTGACTCGCGCTCTCGAGCTTGATCGGCCCGTCCAACAAGCCGAAGTAGAACATCAGCAGCACGAGTGACACCTCATAGCGGGTGCTGACCACAAGTACGACGATGGTCAGAACACCGAGCGCGACGCCGAGAGCGACTAGGAAGTTCGGGTTCGGCACCTCAAGCGCGATGCCGAGCGCGACGAGCATAGCGATCAGCCCAGCGACACCGATCAGCAACGTCTCATGTAGGCGCCGGGTCAGAACGGCGGGATGGGCACCTTCGATCGGACTTGACAGACGCAGGCGAGGGGTGCTCATCAACGCATCGAGCGCGATGTCAGCGCCGGTCGTAGTACGCGGAAGAGAAGCCAGACGCCTCGATGTCAGCGGGCGCCACGTCGTTGGCTACGACCCCGAGCACCGGCGCGCTCGAGGCGCCCGCTAAGAGCTGCACGAGCCGCTGCGTGGATGCCGCCTTGGTGTGGCCCACCCGCGCCACGATCACGATGGCGTCCACCAAGTGCAGCAGCGGCATGATGTCGCTCACCTCCAGCGGTGGTGGCGCGTCGATCAGCACGTGATCGAAGTCGTCGGCGACCGAGTGCAACAGCCCGGCCATCGCCCCGCCAGCCAGCAGGGCCGGTGGGTTGGCAACCTCTCCACCGCTGACGAGCACGGACACCGATCCGCCGCCACGGGACTCAACAGCCGTGGCCACGCCCTCGGTGGCACCGGACAAGCCAGCCTCGACGCTCGGTCGCAACGAGTCCACCCGCTGCAGCGCCTCGCTGACGGGGAGCGTACCTGCGAGCACCTCCGCCAGTCCGTAGGAGCCATCGACATCCAGCAGCCCTGCCTGAACGGGGCGACGAAGGTCGGCCTCGATGACCGCGACGCGCTCGCCAGCGTCGCGCTGCACGAGGGCGAGGCTTGCGATCAACGTGGACTTGCCGGCACCGGCCTCCGCACTAACGAACAGGATCGAGCGGGGTGATGTCTCACGATCGTGATCGAGCAGACCTCGCAGCTGCAGGGTCGTGTGCAACCGCCGCAACGGCTCGCGCAGAGGCTCGGCCGGCGCTCGCTCGGTATCGCGACGTACGATGGGAGCCTTGATCGATGGCAGCGCCGTGAGGATCTGTGTCTGGAAGGCCTCCTCGATATCGGCAAGCGAGCGCAGCCGCCGATCGAAACGGCTCAGAGCGTAAGCCGCGATCGAGGCCAGGACGATGCCCAGCACGAAGCCGAAGATCGCGTTTCGCTTTGGCCTGGGCGAAAGCGGAGTGGCGCTTGCGATCGCCGGGTTGATCTGCTTGTCGCCGGTGTTGCCGAGTGTAAGGTCAGAGTGGAGTTGGTTGATCCGTTCGGCGAGAGCTTGGTTTAGCACCTGCGAACGCGCGGCCGCCGAGTGCTGCTTCCTTTCGCTGATCTGTAGCTGCCGGCTGGCGCTGGTGAGCACCGCCTGCACCTGATGACGGTAGTTGGCATCTCGTTCGCTGAGGTAGACCTGCGCATAGGTGTTCGCGAGCAGCGCCGCTCCCTCAGCCGTGCCGGCTCTCGCAGTGATTGTTATGAAGTCGGTGGTGGTGGAGGATGTGGCCTGCGCCGTGCCTGTAGCCACACCGAGCTCGTGTTGCTTGGCCAGCTGCCGCTGAACCGCGTCGCCGACGACGTTCGAGTTGATGAGTTCGGCCTGGTCGGCGAGTTCTTGAGCACTCTGCGTCGAATTGCCCGCTGTGCCGCTGATCAGCGACTGCACTTCGGAGCCGGCCCCCAGGTAGACCTCCGTCGTCGCGCCGTAGACGCTCGGCTGGTGCTTGTAGTAGACGTAGGTCGCCGCCGCGACCACTATCCCCACGACAAGGATCAGCCACTTGCGCTTCCAGAGCGGAGCGAAGATCGCGGTGGCGTCGGTCGTCTCATTCATCGACTGAAGAATCCGTTCATGGCTGGGCCTCGGCACGTCATAAGAACGTCAGAGCTGGGCGTTTGCTTCTGCTGCGCCGACTGACGGACTCAGTGGCCAGCTGATCGCCGGGTTGCAGGCACCCAAAAGAGTAGCGTGCCGGGACCTGCATCGAGCAACTATGGATGCAACCATGTCGTGATGCGCGTATCGGTCATAGTGCCAACGTACAAGCGACAGGAGAGCCTCGCGAGATGCCTCAACGCCCTCTCGCGGCAACTCCGCGCCCCGGAGGAGATCCTGGTTGTCGCGCGCCGCGACGACGGCGCCAGCGCAAAGGTCGTCCGCGAGTACGGTGAGCCCGTCCGGCTGGTGTCGATCGATGTCCCCGTTGGACGTCCGGGGTTCGTAGCAGCTCTCAATGCGGGCCTGGCGGCCTCATGTGGAGAGATCGTGGCGTTGACTGACGACGACGCCGAACCCCGCGCGGACTGGATCTCTCGCATCCTCGAGATCTTCGAGAGCGACCCACTGATCGGTGCCGTAGGAGGTCGGGATTGGGTCTATCACGACGGTCAGCTCGTGAATGGAGCGAAGCCTCGTGTCGGAACCCTCAGTCGCTGGGGACGACTCACAGGCAACCATCACCTCGGCGTCGGTCCGCCTCGCGATGTAGCGGTCTTGAAGGGTGTCAACCTCAGCGCTCGTGGGGAGCTGATCCGGCAGATCGGCTTCGACGCGCGCCTCGCCGGCGTGGCCACCGAGCACCACTCGGAGCTCGGCATGTGCCTTAGCCTCCTTCGAATGGGCTATCGGATCGTCTACGACCCTTCGATTGCCGTCGACCACCATCCCCAACCGCGAGTCGACGAGGGGCGGGAGTACGGTGAGCGGGAGGTTCGCAACGAAGCCCACAACGAGACGCTCGCCCTGCTCGAGCACCTTTCCCTGACGGGGCGGGCCGCACACCTCATCTGGGCAATCATCGTAGGCACTGGCCAAGCGCCTGGGATCCTAAAGGCGGCACGGCTGCTGCTGAGAACCGGAGACCCCAAGCTGCAGTTGCTCCGCGGCAATCTCATAGGTCGTGGCCAGGCGGTCTTGACGTACATGCATTCCTCAGGGAGGACGATGCGCGCGAGACACCCTGCTTCGGGATCATCAGCCGAGATGCCGGGCGTGCTGGCGGTGGCTCACTCCCCGAGCGCCGGGGTTCGTGCCGAGCAACTCCTGGAGTTGGTCCCGGATTCGCATATCGCAAAGCCGCTGTCTGACATACGGGGCATAGGATCCTCAGCCTGGCTGGTACTCAGATCTCGCGCGCAGGTGCTCTATATCGTCGATGTCGGCAGGACCACCGCGCTGGCGGCGGTGCTTGGCAGGCTGACGGGCAAGCATGTCATCGTCGACACAGGCGATGCGATCTATGCACTAGCGCGCTCACTGGGAGACCGAACTCGTCTCGGCCTGGCGCTGGTTGGAGTCGGCGAGCAGCTCGCCTTACGAAGCGCTCACGAGATCATCGTCCGCGGACGAGTGCACGCAAGCCGCGTACCTCGGCCGTCTACCCACATCCCTGATCTGGCCCCCAGGGGGGCCGCGCCCGTTGAGGCGAGTGAGCTTCGCACAGCACTTGATCTTCAAGGGACCTACGTCGTAGGTATCGTGGGAAGCCTGATCTTCTCCCCACGCCTACGCATCTCCTATGGCTGGGATCTCATCGAGGCCCTGCCACATACTGACCCGTCGGTGGTCGGATTGATCGTGGGCGACGGCAGCGGACTCGAGCCCCTGCATGAGCGCGCTTCTACCCTCGGTGTCATCGACCGCTGCCGATTCGTCGGACGCGTACCAGTCGACCGGGTATGCGAGTACATCAGTGCGATGAACGTGGCGATCTCGACACAGACCAACGACATCGTCGGGCAGGTCCGGACCACTGCGAAGCTACCGCTATATCTAGCCTGCGGATGTCCCGTGTTGGCTTCCCACGTCGGCGAGGCGGCGATCCTGCTGGGACAACATGGCTGGACCCTTGACTACGCCGGAGTTCTCGACCACTCCTACCCAACTCGGTTGGCGACTGCGATCGAAGCGTGGCGACTAGATCGCTCGGAGGAGCCGGGCCGCCGGAAGCTCGCTCTTCAGATCGCCGCTGAAGAGTTTGATAGTCGGACCATGCAGGCGCGTCTGATGAGCGTCATCGCCAGAGTGAGCGCTAACCAGAAGGCCTGACTTTGCGCAAGCGCCAACGTTCAACGGCCTCGAGGTAGGCATCCTCGTGGCGCTCGGCCATACGCGCCCACGAATATTCCTCCGCCCGCTTCCTACCCTCCGTGGCAAGAGACTCGCGCAGTGTCTCGCCGCCAAGCAGCTCGACCAGTCGCCGCCCTAGGTCGTCATCCTCGGCAAGGATGCCACACCCACCATCGAGCAGTGTTCGAGCGCCCGGGTTTGGCGATGCGACGACTGGCACCCCATATGCCATCGCTTCAAGGTACGGGAGCCCGAAGCCCTCGTAGCTGCTGGGCAAGCAGAAGGACCATGAGCGCCTCAACAGCTCGCCGAGCTCGAGGTCACTGGGTGCTTGTATCCACTGCACGCCTTCGGATGGCTCACATATGTCTGAGACCATCCACAGTTCGGCGTTGGGGATGGCCGGACGGACCTCGCGTCGGAAGATCTCATGCAGGAAGGAGCCGCGCTTGCGTCCCTCCCAAGTGCCGATGAACAGGATCGAGGGGTTGGGCGACGGCTGAGGCGCATGATCGGGAAGGTCGATGCCCAGGTTGAGAAGGCCGTCCGTCCGATAGATGATCTCCGAGTCGACGCCCACGCCGTAGCTGCTGGTCGCAAGTCGGGCGGCAAGAAGCTCCAGCGGGAAGACCAGAGCCTTGTCCAAGCCACGCTTCAGGAGGTGGCGTTGAGCGCCTCCAACAGCGCCGAGCCATGGAAGGTGCGAACCACAGGTAGGTGGCGTCGCAAGAAGAACCAGTCATCGCCGTGGAAATGGGCCACGTCGAAGCCCTCGAAGGACTGCAAGTTGATCAGCCAGGGAGAGCCATACTGTCGTAGGAACCGCCGATGCTCAGTCGCGTGCGGGCGAAGCCGTCTCGTGCTGTACTGAGCGCCCACTGGTGCGGACGAGTATGTCAATACCTCCACCTCATGTCCCCGCCGCACCATCGCATCGGCCAGCCGGTCGACGAACACCTCGACACCTCCGGGCTTGAGCCCGGGCTGCGGCAACCTGTAGTGGTACATAGCTATTCGCATTGGCAGACCGCAGTTGCGGAAAATGCAGGATACGCATAGGCGTATCCCCAGGCCAACCGAAGTCGCACCCACGGCGACGCGCGACAACGATCAACGTATAGCCAGACACGTCCACCTCGTGCCGTCCGTACGGATTAGCATGGGCGCGGTGTCCGATGGCGTCGCGATAGAACCCGCCGCGGCGGAGAGGCGCGAATCCGGCGCATGGGAAGCTTCCCAGACGAGGGTGGAGCAACTCGCCCTGGCGGCGCTCATGCTCCTGCCAGGCGCCCTGATCGTCTACACGGGCTTCAACGCGGGGGGCTATTTCCCGATCACGCCGGCGGTCGTGATGCTCGTGCTCGCCCAAGTCCTGCTCGTGAGGATCATGCAGGCGCGGCGTCCATTGGAGGGGCTCGCGCCAGCGACGCTGGTGGCAATCGGCGCGCTCGGCCTATACACGCTGATGACGCTGCTCTCATCACGCTGGTCGCACGCCGACGGGCGCGCGCTGATCGACTTCGACCTCGCCTTCTGCTACCTGCTGACGTTGATCGTGTTTGGGACCGTGCGCGCCAGCACAGGCGATCTGCGCTGGCTGATCAGGGGCCTGGCGGCGGGCAGTTCGATCGTGTGTCTCGCAGGTCTAGCCAGCCGCGTGCTGCCGAACGTCTGGCACACCAACATCAGCGCCACCGCGTCCGTTGAACGGCTGAGCTATCCGATCACCTACTGGAACGCGCTTGGCCTGCTGGCCGCGCTGGGCATCGTGCTCGCCTTCCATCTCACCTGCACGCTCGCCGAGCGCCGCCCCGTCCAGATCCTGGCAGCGGCTGTGTTGCCGCTGCTGGCCATCACGCTGTACTTCACGCTCTCGCGCGGACCGATCGCAGCCGGCGCGGTCGGCTTGGCGCTCTACATCACGGTTGCCCGCCCCCGGGGGCTGCTGAGCGGGGCCATAGCGACCGCCCCAACCAGCGTGATCGCGCCACTGGTGGCCTACCACGCCAATCTGTTGAACACCTCGGATCCAGTCACGCCTGCGGCTGTCCTGCAAGGCCACCATGTGGCGCTAGTGGCCGGCATCTGCGTCGGCGCCGCGGCACTCGCGCGACTGGTGCTGACGTTCGTGGCAGATCCGGGACTGCGCCGGCTGTGCTCAAAACCATGGATGCGCCCCGTAGCAAGACGTCGAGCGATTGCGAGCACAACCGTCGTTGCGCTACTGCTCGCCGTTGGGCTCGGGGCGCCAGGCGCGCTCTCCCACGACTGGCACCACTTCATCAGCGGTGCCGCCACTCCGTCGGGCAGCAACCTGCGTGCGCGCCTGACCAACGTCTCCGACGACAAACGCACCGCCCTTTGGAAAGTTGCACTGCACGGCTTTGAAAGCTCGCCGCTACACGGCCACGGCGCCGGGACATTCCAGATACTGTGGAATCGCAGTCGTCCGAATCCCACCTTCACGGCCAAGGCCCACAGTCTCTATCTGCAAGCGCTCGCCGAGCTCGGGGCGCCAGGCCTGATCTTCCTGCTGGTGCTGGTCGGCTCGGTACTGGCCGGACTGGCGGTGCGCATGCGCAGATCGGACCGCTCACTCTACGGCGCGCTGCTGGCAGCAGCGGTGGTGTGGGCGCTGCACGCGGGCGTGGACTGGGACTGGGAGATGCCTGTCGTCACGCTCGGCTTCTTCGCGGCTGCCGGCGCCGCGCTCTCTCCACGCGGGAAACAGCTCTTTGTCTGGACCCCTGGCACCGCGACGCGTGCTGCCCTCGCTCTCGTCTGCCTCGGGAGCATGGTGGTGCCAGTCCTGATCATCGGCTCTCAGGGCCATCTGGACAGCGCCAGGGCCGCGCTCTACAAGTCACGCTGTGCGACAGGCATAACGCAGGCTACGAAGTCGATCGACTGGCTGGACATCCGGCCCGAACCGTACGAGGTCCTCGGCTTCTGCGACCTCGAGCGAGGCTTGACAGGACAGGGCGTCATGGCGATGCAGCAGGCCGTTCGCGCTGATCCTGAAAGCTGGGAGCCCTACTACACCCTCGCCATCGCCCAAGCAGCAGCTGGGATCGACCCGAGGCGGGCGGCCGAGCACGCACTGCAGCTCAATCCGCTCGAATCACTCACACGCGAAGAGGTCAGGCGCTTTCGGACCTCGAGCCGTCGTACGTGGATCAGCCGCTCGAGCATCGTGCGCACAGCAGCGCTCTCGAGCACCAACCTCTCGATCGCGCCCACCTGAGACTCAACCGAGCTCCTCTCGGAGCTTGCGCAGCGCTTTGTAGACGCGGCCCTCGACGGTGGTGAGCGGCTCCCCAAGGAGCTTCGCGATCTCCGGGACGCTCAGATCGGCGCCGTAGCGGAGCGCGATCGCCTCGCGCTCCTCCTCGGAGAGGATCTCCAGCCCACGGCTGACGAGATCGCGGTCGGCAACCTGGTGCATATCACCGCCGGCCGCCGGGCCCGGCGCGCTTGCCACACGCTCGAGCGCACGGCTCTCGCTGCCCTGGCGACGCACGTGATCGCGCAGGCAGTTGAGCGCGATCGTATAGAGCCAGGTCTTCTCGCTGGCCTTGCGCCGATCGAAGCGCCTGCGGGCGCGCAGCGCCCGCTCGAAGGTGTCGGCGACCAGATCCTCCGCCGCCGCGCGATCGCCCGTCCTGTAGCTGAGGAAGGCGAAGAGCCCCTGAGCATGCTCAGCATAGAGCCGCTCAAACATGTCATCGCGCATCGATCTCATGATCTCCGATATCGGCGGGCGGGCCATCGCCCACGGATGCCCAGTAAGGAAACGCATGAGTCGTGCGTATAAGTCCGTATGAGCCATACACCAGACGTGCCCGACGACCTGCAAGAGATCGCAGACGCCCTGCGAAAGGACCGCCCGGCGCTCGAGCCGCTCGAGCTCGATGCAGTCAAGCTGCGGGCGATGAGTGCAGCGCACCGCTCCACGGGCCGGGTGAAGCGCTCGCTCGTCAAGTCGCACCTGACGGCGCTGCTTACCGTGGGGTTCCTGGCCGTGGGCAGCGGCGGCGCGCTGGCGGTGTGCGGCTCAGGCCCGATCACAAAACAACCCCCCGGTGGCGGCAGCGCGAGCTGCGCGGTATACAAATGCTGCAAAACGCCGCCGCCTCCACCGCCGCCGAAATGTCCGCCCAAAGGCAAAGGCGGGATCAAATAAGGGGAGCAGGCCGACTCTAGGCCTGCGGGAGTCCCGGCCGGCTCAGCGCCGACGTCAAGCTGAGCCGGCTTGGACAATCTGTCCTCCTGGCAGGCTGCTCGCGCGCGCCACCTCGTCCGCCAACCGACGCTGGAAGGTGGCAACCGAGAAGCGCTCGGCGTTGGCCACAGCCCCCGCCGGATCGAAGTCCAGCGCCTCGAGCCCCAGGATCGCCTGCGCGAAGGCGTCGACGTCGTCCAGCCTCGCCAGCAGCCCCGTCTCGCCGTCGATCACCGTCTCCAGCGCCCCGCCCGCCGCGCGCCGCGATCACCGGGCGACCGGAGGCCTGCGCCTCCACGGCGGTGATGCCGAACTCCTCCATGCTGGGCACCAGCACCGCGCGCGCGCTCGCGTAGAGCTCGACGAGCTCCTCATCGCTCGCGCGCCCGAGGAACCGCGCCTCCGGATAGGCCTCGCTCAGCGCGGCGTGATCGGGCCCAGAGCCCACGACCTGGATCGGGACGCGCGCCCGGCGAGCCGCCTCCAGCGCGATGTGCACGCGCTTGTGGCGCACGATCTCCGAGACGACCAAGAGCGAGTCCCCGGGCGCGCCCGGGGAGAAGCGCTCGGTCTTCGACAGGCGGGTGGATGATGGTCGCCTCACGCCCGTAGTAGCGCCTGATCCGTTCGCGACTGAGCTGCGAGATGGCGATGTAGGCGTCGAACGCGCCTGCTGGCGTCGAGATCCCAGCGCCGGATGCGGCGAAGCTGGCGGCTCAGCAACGGCCGCAGCGCCGCCGGAGCCTCGCTCAGCGCGCGCTCCTGCTCATACCAGGCGTAGCGAAAGGGCGTGTAGCAGTAGCAGACGTGCACCGCGCCCTCGGGCACGCGCACGCCGTGGGCGAACGCGCTGCTGCTGCTCAGCACCACGTCGCATGCTCCCGGGCGCAGACGCTGCGGCCGCGGATGGATAGAACGGCAGCAGGCGCCTGAACGAGGACTGCCCTATGCCCAGGCGCTGGAGCGGTGAGGTTGTGATCGAGCGTCCCGCGAAGCGCCCGCGGTCCCGCGCTCGTCGTAGAGCAGCGTGAAGATCGGAGCGTCGTTGATACAGATCGGCGATCGCCGCGAACGTGCGCTCGGCGCCGCGCATGACGAGCAGGTAGTCGTGGGCGAGAGTGACGCGCTCCTGCACGACCGGGCTTGGGCTCGGCGCACTCATGGCGAAGTAACTCTAAGTCGATCCACGCAACTTTTGGCTACGCTCCCGCGTTCTATTGATCCTGAGCCCACGCAGACACCGGCCCAGAGCCTGCCCTGTCATACCGCCGCCATGAACCTCACCGCACATATCCACATAACGCGCCGAGCGCTACGAGCTCTTGCTGCTCGCGCTGACCATGCTGATCGCCGTGGGGGCGCTCGGGTCAAGCGCGGGCGCCGCGCCCAAGAACAACATCGAAGGAGTGTGGTCGTTCAACGGCGGGAACGTCGGCATCCAGCGCCTGGCGAACGGCACCTACCAGGGCACGGTGGTGACCCCGACGAAGATCTCCAACTGCACGCATCCCGTCGGCCAGGTGATGTGGACCGACATGCGCCAGCAGGCCGACGGCTCCTTCTGGGGCCACCACCTCTGGTATCGCGGCGCGAGCTGCGAAACCGTCGCCCAGCCCGGCGAAACCGCCTGGCGGGTGCTCGAAAACGCCTCGGGCGCACACTACCTGGAGGTGTGCCTCAGCGTCCCAGGCAGCGGATCCCAGCCCACCATCGCCGCCAACGGCACCGCCGCCCACGACACCTACGGCTGCGTCAAATCGGCGCTCGTCGCTCCCCTGCCAACCCTGTCGGGCTCATCCAAGGGCTCGGGCGACATCAGCGCCGCCAAGGTGATCACGCTGCCCTCGACCAAGGGCTGCGTGCGCAAGAAAACGCTCACGATCAAGCTGCACGAGCCTCGGTATGACCCCTTCAAGGAAGTGGTCGTCAGGATCAACGGCAAAAAGGTCGCCGACGTGCACTTCGCGAAAGCCTCCAAGAAAACCTCCGAGCGGACCATCGTCATCAAGCACCTGCCCGCCGGCACCTACAAGCTCAGCGTGCTGGTGGTCACGGTCCTCAAACAGCGACTGGTCAGCCGCGGCACCTACCACAACTGCAAGGGCTCGGGCAAGCAACAGCATCACGGGCACAAAAAGAAGCACCACAAAGGCAAGAAGTAGCGCTTCTCCCTAGCGGGTAGACGGGGTGAGCATCGTGGCCAGTCGTGCGTGCTGTTCGGAGCCAGGGCCCAGGATCTTCTCGATCCAGTCGAGCGCCACGGTGCTCTCAATCTTTGTGCCCCAGCTCACGATCTCTTCGATGTCCACCCAGTCCTTCGGCCGATCGAAGATCGCCTTGCACACGATCAGGTGCTCCGGTGAGAGAATCGGGATCTCGGCCGGGCCGAATTTCACTGTTCGTGCGTAGGTGGCCATCTCCTGATGCAGATCGAGGGTCGCGAAGAACAGGTCCAGATAGGAACCTTCCCAGTCAAGCCTCGCCTGGCCGTCGGAGGCAATCGCCTTCCGGTCTGCAGCTGAGATGCTCACACCCAGATGCTTCAGCGCGCCGAGCACCGGCGCCGCATCCTTGGGAGCGACGGTGACGTTCAGATCGATGTCCGTGGTCGCACGAGGGCTGCGATACCAGGCAAGCGCTATTGCGCCGCCGAACTGATGGGGCACCTTGAGCGAGTCGAGCATCTCGTGCGCCGCAAGGATTCTCGCCGCAAGGCCGTCCAGCCGGCGAGCACTCATCAAAGACACTTGGCGGGTATGCGCCGTCCGCGCTCCTGCGCGCGAGCGCTCTCTTGCGCGCGCCGAGCGAGCACGGGGAATGCCAGCGCCGCGGGCCGGCACTGGGGGCTGGCTGAGCGCAACCGCGTCCGCGAAGCTCAGCAGCTCCATCAGCGCCGAGCCCGGGTCCTCCCGCATTCGCTCGTGGGGCGCACGTGAGGTGACACGTGCCATCCTCCTTGTGGCCGCGAGGAATGCGCTGTAGTCGGCCGGTGCGTCGCGCTGTCGAGGCACCGCCGAGTCCAGCGTGGCCGCTGTCAAGTCGATCGCAGCCCCCGCTCGGCGGCCTGACGCCAGCACCGATTGCACGTCGAATGCTCGCCGCGCCTTGTCCGCCGCGGCGGACAAGACTGTCCCGCTCAGCACTCTGAAGCTTGCAAGCGTGCGTGCTCTCGGTCCATTCGCGGTGTGTTCGGACTCGCGGATCTCGAAGCGACCGTCGCGACGTGCGACCACGTATGCCATGCCCACTAGGTTACCACTATGTGGTGCCCACTAGGTTGCCTCCCCATCGACAACCGAGGGTTACTG
>CAWFNV010000004.1:0-45707 GCA_963817345.1 uncultured Solirubrobacterales bacterium | reverse complement strand
GTAAGACCCGAGCAGGTTGTTCATGCGGGTGATGGGTGTTTGTCGCCCGATGGCTTGGTGTGGTCTTCGATGGTTGTAGGTCCATAGCCAGCCGTCAAGAGCTGCTGTGCGTTCTTGGCTGTCGCGGTAGATCGCTCCGTAGGCCCAGCCGGCGAGCATGGTCCGGATGAAGCGCTCTGCCTTCCCATTAGTCTGGGGCCTGTGAGGCCTGGTGCGTAGGTGGCGGATCCCGATCGCGCGGCAGGCAATGGCGTGCACTGCTGAGAGGTAAGGGGCGACCCGTTATCGGTCAGAAGCTCTTGTACCTGCATGCCATGGCGCTCGTAGAAAGCGACTGCTCGGCGCAAGAAACCGATCGCTGTGGTGGCCTTCTCGTCGGTCAGTACCTCGGCGTAGGCAAGACGAGTCGCGTCATCGATTGCGATGTGCACGCACTCCCAGCCAACGGCCTGGCGGTCCACTCCGTCGCGGTCGGCGCCTGGGTCTTGGGTTGCGTGGCGGCCCGTGATCCGCTTCCCAGCGCCGCCGTGGATCCGTCCGAGCTTCTTGACGTCGATATGAATCAGCTCGCCCGCGACCGTCCGTTCGTAGCGCTCCGCAGGCTCCATTCCGAGCCGGCCCAGGCGGCCCATCCCGATCCGCTTGAGGATCCCGGACACCGTCGAGCCCGGCATCTCGAGCACCTCCGAGATCTCAGGGCCCGTGAACCGCAAACGCCTGAGCGCCGCGATCGCCTCGATCGTGCTCTCGCTGCTGCGGTTCGCGACAAACAAAGGCGCCGAGGAGCGATCCAACAGCCCCGCGACTCCTTCAGCGCGGTAGCGGGCGACCCACTTCCCCGCCGTCCGGGCACTGACCTCGGCTGCCAGGGCAGCCTCTCTCACAGACCAATCTTGGTCAACGACACGACGAACCATCCGCTCACGCTGCCTAAATGACAGCGCAGCATTACCGTGCAGCTTCATCCGGTATCTCCTTGGGACTGGGGCTTTGACACCACCAGCCTCCAAGGAGGACCGGATGAACAACGTCCTCAGGATCTACAGCTAGGTCATGTACCTGTCGTGCCTCTTCGAGTAACGGACTCATTGCAGGGAGCATGGCGCACAATCGCAATTACGTCGCGATACCGTCGTCGCAGCCGCCTCCCCCATCGGGCGCAGCGCTCGGCCTGGGTGGCCGGCCGCAACGGTGGTTGCACGGGGGCATATGTATGCCGGCTGAGGGGTAGTAGCTCGCCAAACCTCCGCATCCCGCTAGATTCAGCGTCCATTCAAGCGCCGATATGCCCATAGACCTCAACCGCCCTGCTTGGCGCTCGCCCTGGATGCTCTGTGTGGCGGCGATCCTTCTCGGCCTGCTGGCACCCTTGCCGGCGCTCGCCAAACGCGACCGGCGCAAGGCGCATGGCAAGCCACATCACGTCGTCGTCCACGAGCGGTGCGGTGCGAAGCGGCCAAAGCGGGGCCCGGATGAGCGGTGCGTGAGCAGATCGCGCAGCCGCTCGACGCCGGCGAAGCCCAGGCGAACGGGCACGACCACCCACACGAGCACGAGCACCAGCTCGTCCACCGCCACGACCAGCACCACGAGCAGCCCGGCGAGCACCACGACCAGCACCACCACCAGCCCAGCGATCACCACGACCAGCACCACCACCAGCCCAGCGATCACGACGACGACCAGCACCACTACCACCAGCCCGGCGACAACTACAACCTCTACGAGCACGACGACCACTACCAGCGTCACCAGCGCGACGAGCACCAGCTCGCAGACCACCACGAGCACCACGACCAGCACCAGCTCGCAGAGCACCTCGACGAGCTCTAGCCCGACGACCACCACGACCAGCACCACTACGACCGGCTCGGGTGGGGCAGAGCCGACGCCGCTCAGCACGCAGGGGCGCGACTTCGCCAAACAACCCGCCGGCGTGCTGCTGACCTATGCCGGCGCGGTGAGCCCAAGCGTCGCTGCGGGATGCGTCGGTGTTGAAGCGTCGGGTAGAAACCCGTCTCCTTCGGGAACATCGAGCAGGGTCCAACCTCGCAGACGATCAGCTTGGAGCTCGTGCCCGGAGGGGCGATGCCCACGAGCGTTCGCTGCCCATCGGGGGCGAGTGGACAGACCAGCACGTTCACGGTCTCCGCTGCGCCCGGGACCTCCGGCGGTGTGCTGAGTGATCCGATCGATCCGAAGTATCTGACTGAGGTGCCTTTTGGCGATCGTTCTTTTCGGATCCAGCCGTGGCGGGCCTATATGGACACGTGGCCGGCGTCGAGGCTCCTCGATTCGCTGGGGATCAACTTCAACGTAACCGCCGCCCAGGCCGAAGACAGCGCCAGGCTGTTGCAAGAAAGCAGCTTCAAGCTCGCTCGTATCGAGGTTGGGTGGAACTCGCTCTCCTACGAACACCCCACGCAGTTCGCCGACGAAGCCAACATCCGCACGCGGCTGGAAGCGCTGCACAACCATCATCTGCGCCCGTTGATCCTGCTCAACGCCAACAGCGGCGGACCGACACCGACCAAGGAATTGAATCTTGAAACCACCGCCGCGGGCCCCGCAGGCGCACGCAGCGTCAAGCTCACGCCTGCCAGTGCCGCGGAGGTCGTGCCGGGTAAGACCGGCTTTGACAATCTCTCCTTTGGGGGCAGCCCGGACATCCTGATCACCTCGGTGAGTAGCGATGTGGCAACGCTCTCCAAGCCACTGTCTGCCACGTTGCCTGCCGGCGAACACCGGGGTTCCACGTTGCTATACGCACCCTTCGGGCCGCCTGAGCTCTCGAACGGCAAGCCCGATCCCGCTTTCCAGACGACGCTGAAGGGCTGGCTCAGCTACGTGGGAACCATCTGCAAATTGGCCGCGAGCATCTTCGGGCCAGAAGGTTACGACCTGGAAGTGTGGAACGAGCTCAGCTTCGGCTCACAGTTCCTGAATGAGGAAAGCTATTACTCGCCGGCGCGCGAAACCGGCGAGGGGTCGGTCACCAAGGCGCTGCTCGACGAAACGGTCGCCTATGTGCGCAACCCCGCCAACGGGATCTCAACTGGAGTGGGCATCACCGACGGCTTCGCCAACCAGACGCCTTTTGCCTCCCCGGCTCTGCTGCCTACGGGCCTGACCGCGATGAGCAAGCACTACTACCAGAGCGGTGAGTACTTCCCCAAAGACGAAGAAGACAACTCGATCAAGCCGCTCAACGCTCTGGGAGAACTGAGCTACACGATCCTCGGACCAATTTTCACCCCGCTATTCCAGCCAACCTACACCTCCCAGCTCCCGGAGTACTACCTGACCGCCACCCAGACCGAGACGATCGTCCGCGATCTCGCGCCGATCACGACCGACATAGGCGACGTCCCGCACGGCCGTGATGTCGACAACGAAGGCGGTTCACCCATGCAAGTGTGGATGACCGAGTACAACATCCCCACCAACGACTTCATCGCAGAAAGCGAAGGGCATCCAGGTATGGGGACCTCAAAGCTGGATCCCGCCCAGGCCACACATGTACAGGCCGAGGTGCTGCTGCGCAGCCTGGTCTCGATGATCAACAAGGGCATGAGCCGCGAGTACTTCTACGCCGCGACAGGCGAAGGCTGGAACCTCGTCAGCGAAAGCTTCATGTCAGCCGTCGACTCAAACCCCAGCGCCTACCCCGGCCAGCAGGCAGGCGGCGAAATCACCGAAAGTTTCAAGCGCATGCTCCAAAAGTTCCAGGGCCCTGGCCCCGAAGGACCCACCCGCCAGCTGAGCCTGCTCTCAATCGCCCAAGAAGGCAACCACGCCCAACTCGAAGGCAACGGGACCACCGGCTACCCCGACCTCTACGACCGCGAAATGCTCGCCGTCCTCCCCTTCCAATCCTCCCCCACCCGCTTCGTGATCCCGGTCTACGTCATGAGCGAGAACCTCACCACGATCGTCAAACCGAGCGAACCGGAAAGCTCGATCTACCGCTTCGACCTGCCCAGCGAGAACTTCCGCATCACCCTCGGCAACCTCCCCGAAACCACAGAACCCCCCACCGTCAGCGCCTACGACCCCATCCGCAACGAAGCCACGCCAGCCCGCTTCATCACCCGCAAGGGCAGCGATGCCACCTTCGAAATCGCGGCCGCCGACTACCCCCGCATCCTCACAATCGAATACCCCACCACCTAGATGATTGATTCCACGGCAAAGCCTGTGGATATCGAGGATTTATAAGCAGCGGGGTCGAAGTCGGCGGTACTCAATAGCCAGCCGACGACCCGAAGGGGGCCTCGATGGACGCCGACCTCGACCTGCTGCTCACTGCCGTTTACATCACGGCCGACGATCTCCTGCCTGGGCGATCGAAGAACGCCAAGCGAAGCGTCACAGACGCGGAGGTCGTCACGCTGTGTGTCGCACAGGCGATCATGGGCATACCCTCTGACCGGCGCTTTCTGGCGGTCGCTTCCAAGCATCTGCGCCATCTGTTTCCGAAGCTCCCTGCTCAGCCTGGTTACTTCAAGCGCCGCCGCCGGCTCACCGAGACGCTTGAGTGGCTGATGAGTGTGTTCGCGTCCCAGAGCCCGGGGTTCTACGACGATCTTATGCTCGTTGACAGCACTCCGGTGGAGTGCGCCAGAAGCCGCGAGACCGTCAAGCGCTCTCAGCTGGGCGACGCAGCGGATTACGGCTATTGCCGCAGCCATTCACGGTTCTTCTGGGGCTTTCGCCTGCACGCGATCTTTGCCCCCGACGGCACACCCAGAGCGATCGCGGTGGCCTCGCCCAAACGCGATGAGCGTGACGTCGCGCTGGAGCTCTTGGCCCGCACTCGCCGCACAGGCGGCGAGACATTGATAGGCGACAAGGGCTACGCCGGCAGGGCATTCGCCCAGGCCGTCAGTGAGCTGGGCGCGACGATCTTGCGGCCAAGGCGAAAGGACGAGCCGGGCCGAGGACCGCACCTGGCGCCGATCCGCCAGCGGATCGAGTCGATCTTCTGGAGCTGCAAGGGGACCCTCACCCTGGAGCGCCATGGCGCTCGAACGCTCGCCGGGCTCAGAGAGCGCATCCTGCAGCGGCTGCTCACCCTCGCCGCTGCGATATCTCTAAACCACCAACTGGGACGGCCAAGCCGGGCGCTGGTCGACTACTGCGCTTAGAGAGCCGTGGAATCAATCATCTAGGGGGGCTTGGCGAAACGAGTAGCGACTCGCTCGGCCACACGCTTCAGGCGAGGACTGGCAAGTAAGTGGCTACGGGTCGTATCGAGCGATCCTCGTTAACATTCGCGACATCGATCCCTCGCTTGACCCTGCCATCGACCCGATTGGCACCCCCGCCTGGCAAGGCACCGGATTTGGCCTGGCAGTGAGCTCCGAGGAGCCGCTGCTCCCTCCCTCCACCTCGGCGGTGGGAGTCGAGCCGCTCAGGTTCAGAGCAGTGCCGGCGCAAGCGCTCGTGGATGCGTGGGAAGCATCCCCGGGACGGCAGCGCCTGTGGGAGAGCATGTTCCCCGACGGCTCACACGTCAGCGTGGACGAGGGCCCGGAGGGTGAGCATCGCATCACATACGGCGAGCTTGCCCGCTATGAGCTCTCGGCCGAGGACTCCACGGCCGAGGTCAGCGCCGGTGGGCGCGAGCTGCGCTGGGCGCAGTCAGGCGGCGAGGACGCGGCCGTGCAGCGCTTCCTGCTGGACACCTGCCTGTGGTGGACGTCGATGATGCTGGGCTTCGAGCTGCTGCACGCGAGTGCGGTGAGGCTCCCAGACGAGCAGCTGGTCGCGGTGGTCGGCCCCAGCGGCTGTGGAAAGACGAGCCTTGCCATCGCGTTGATAGAGCATGGAGCGACGCTCTTTGCCGACGACGTGCTCGCATTGCGACGCGCTGACGACGGGGTTCTCGCCTACCCGGGGCCGGCGCTGATGAACGTGCCCGACGCAGCCCGTGAGTCCGCGCAGGCGTGGGCAACGCCGATCGCGCCTTTCGCCGAGCAGAACGAGACATGGATGGCGGTCGATCGCGCCTCCGCCCAGCCGGCGTCGCTGTCGGCGGTGATCGCGCTGGATCGCTTCTCGGAGAACGAGCTGCAGATGCTGAAGCTGGAGCCCTCGCCGCTGACCTTGATGAGTCACGCCTGGGGCTTGACGGACACCGGAGCCCGCGGCCAGAGGAGCTTTGAGACCTTCGCCGACCTCGCGGAGAGTGTCGCGTCGTATCATCTCAGTGCTCAGGCCGAAGCTTCGCCCGAGGTCATCGCGAAGCTGGTACTCGACACATGTGCATAAGTCGAGTACCAACCGAGCATCAGGACGAACAGAGCACCAGATGAGCGATTCCCTACTGCAGAGCGTGACGGCGAGGACCGGAGCGCCCGCTGACGCCATGGGCATGCCTCTTGCGGGGAGAGCCGCCCTACCCCATCCAGAGCAGGGCGACTACGTCTGGCCTCCACTGGATGCCTGGAACATCACCAAGGTGTGGGGGCGCAAACCTGGCAACCGCGTCATCGACGACCTGGAGCTCACGCTCGAGCCCGGCACGCTGACCTGGATCGGCGGCTCCAACGGGGTGGGCAAGACCACACTCTTGCGCGTGCTCGCCGGCCTGATCGGTCCGACCGAGGGCCATGTGCACATCTTCGGCCTGCATCCAGAGCACGACCGGCGCGCCTACCAGCGGCGCCTGTCGTTCCTCTCGGCCACCGGCACGGGCCTGTATGCGCGCCTCTCGGTCCGCCAGCAGATCGATTACACGGCGCGCATCGCTTTTGTGCCCCGCGAGCGACGGCCCGTGGCAGTCGAGGAGTCGCTGCGGCGCTTCTCGCTGCTGGAGCTCGCTCGCCACCGGGTCGATCGCCTCTCGATGGGCCAGCGCCAGCGCGTGCGCCTGGCGATGACGTTCATCAAGGAACCGGACCTCGTCCTGCTCGACGAGCCGCGCAACAGCCTCGACAGCGAGGGTACTGCGATGCTCGTGGCCGCGGTGCGCGAAGTGGTGGGACGAGGCGGAGCGGTGCTGTGGTGCTCTCCGCTGGGAGAGTCGCTCGGGATGCGCTTCGACGAGCAGATGGTACTCGAGCAGGGAAGGCTCAGGAAGCAGTGAGCACACTTCGCCTCTACCGGGATGCCGCACTAGGCTTCATGGCGCGCGATTGGACGGTCTTCAAGAGCTACCGCATGCAGTTCTTCGGCCAGATCGCCTCCTTGTTCATGGGATTGGCGCTCTTCTACTTCCTCTCGCGCCTGCTCAGCGTCAAGAGCTTCGGCTCCCACTCCAAGTACTTCGCCTACGTGGTGCTGGGCATGATCGTGGTCCAGGTTCTACAGTCGACGATGGCGGTCGCGACGGGCCTGCGGGGCGAGCTCGTGGCGGGTACCTTCGAACGTATCCTGCTCTCGCCATTCGGCGGCGTGGCGGCGGTCCTCTCGATGATGATCCTTCCGTTCTGCATGTCGTTCGTCTCCGCGATCATCACGCTCTTCTTCGGCGCCGTGGTATTCGGCCTGCAGATCCATTGGGCGACCGCCGCGCTGGCGGTGCCGGTCGCCATGCTGGGGACCGGCGCCTTCACCGCGTTCGGCCTGATCTTCGCCTGCTCCGCGATCCTCTTCAAGCAGGTGGTGGGCGGCGCCGGGCTGATGATGAGCGGGATCGCGCTCGTGTCCGGCCTCTACTTTCCGATCGCGCTGCTGCCCGCATGGCTCAAATGGTTCTCGAGCGTCCAGCCCTTCACCCCCACCGTCGAACTGCTGCGCCACACATTGGTCCGGACCCCGCTGACAGGCTCCGTGCTTGGTGACCTCGCGAAGATAGTCGGCTTCGTAGTCGTGTTCCTGCCTATCAGCGTGCTGCTACTCGGTCGAGCGATGCGTATCGGGCAGCGGCGGGGCACCATCATCGAGTACTAGACCATGAGCGATACCCCCAGCCCCGAGAGCGTCGCTCCCGACAGCCTTAACGGCATCACTGTCACCGTCCCCGACCACGTCGTGTTCCGCGTTTTCGCGGCCGAGACTGTGGTGCTCAACATCAACACCGGGCAGTACCACGGACTGAACCCGGTCGCCGGGCGCATGCTCGAAACCCTGCAGCGGAGGTCCGATCTGCAGAGCGCCGCTCACGAGCTGGCGGAGGAGTTCGAGCAGGCCGTGGAGCGAATCGAACATGACCTGCGAGCCTTCTGCGAGGATCTCGCTGGCAGGGGGCTGCTCGAGATCGATGCCGCCGGAACACGCTGACCGCGAGACCGTTTCGCCGTGGCGCTCACGGGCGTTCGGTGTCGAGCTCGAGCTGAGATTCCCGATGCCGGTGCTGATCGCCAAGCCGCCGAGCGCCGCGTCGGCGGACTGCCGCTTGGAGCTCTCTCCTGAGGAGGAGATCGAGTCCGACTGGCACCAGGAGGAGGCGCAGCTGCGGGGCCTGATGAGCGACGGCAAGGCGAGGTTCGAGATCCACGAGCACCCGCTCGCCGGCTACCTGATCAACTCCTCGCGCTACGGGCGCTTCCGCGTCGCCCGCGACGGCGCTCATGTGGGGTGTGCGCCCACGGATCCATCGGACTGGCACTGGTGGAGTATTTTGATCGGGCAGGTGCTGCCGCTGGTCTCGGCCCTGCACGGGCTGGAGGTCCTGCATGCAAGCGCGGTGGCGATCGACGGACGGGCATGCGCCTTCTCCGGGGTGCCTGGCGCCGGCAAGTCGACGCTCGCGATCAACCTGGGGCTGGGCGGCGCCGAGCTGCTCTCCGACGACGTGATCGCCCTGCGGGTGCAGGGCGGGCGGGTGATCGCAGAGCCCGGATCGGCCTTGGTCAACCTCCGTGAGGAGCAGGCCAAGCAGCTCGAGGATCTGGGACCTAACAAGCTCGGGGAGGTGGTCGGCGAGAGCAACAAGGTCCACCTGCGCGCCGATCGGCTCGCCCCGCCCACGGCGCTCGGCGCGCTCTACCTGCTCGAGCCTGCGCCCGCTGGATCGGCCACCACGATCGAGCGGATAGATCCCGTCGATCCCCGTGATCTGCTCACCGCGACCTTCGTGCCCTACGTCTCGTTCGCAGAGCGTGTGATCGCCCAGCTGGAGATCGCTGCGCTAATCGAGCGCTCGGTGCCCGTCTTTCAGGTGCAGATCGACCGTGAAGCAGGGGCGCTGGCCCTGGCCGAGCGGGTACGCACCCACGCGAGCGCGCTGTGAGGGGCCCCGGATCGCCGCGCGTGAAGCTCGCTGGATCGATCCGGGAGCCACTGCGCTCATTCAGCCCGTTTGGCAAGCTCGTGCTCGCGTTCGAGATAACCGTCACATATATACAAGCGCGCTGGTGGCTGCGCCGTCCGGAGATCACCGAGACCGTCGCGCTGGCGCGGCTGAATGCCTGCGCCGAGAGCCACCCCGCCTCTGCCGAGGGTGACATCGCAGCCGAGCCGCACTCGGGCGCAGACGTCTCGCGCGAGTCCGCGCTGCTCGGCATCCGCTTGGGCCAGGTGATCCAGAAGATCTTCCGCCTGCTGCCCGGGGACACCCGCTGCCTGACGCGCTCGGTCGTGCTGATGCGCATGCTCGCTCGCCGTCAGGTGGAGACGACGCTGATCATCGGCGTGCGTGCCGCCCCGAGCTTCGGAGCACACGCTTGGATCGAGCACGCTGGGCGGCCACTGCTCGAGCCGATCGAGACGGATGGCCAGCGAATGGTCGAGCTATGAGGGTCGGCCCTGGGGGCGTCTTCATCGGACTCTTCGACCCACGTCGACGTCACGGGGCACAGGAGAGCCAGCGCCTGCTCGCCCGCGCGATCGGTGATCCAGGGAACGTATGGAGCATTGGGCCCTCGTTGACGCTGGCGGTCAGCGACCCCCGGGGAGAGCCCTCCACGCCGCTGCTGCTGGTTGACGGGGTGATCCGGCCAGCCGGATCAGAGCCGGCCGAGAACGTCTATGACCTGCTGAGTGCGGGGGAGCTCTGGGACGCCTTCCAGCGCGACGGGGAGCGAGCGCTCGAGCGGGTGCGAGGCGAATTCGCGCTGCTGCTCTACGAGCAGGACCAGCGCCGTGGGCTGCTCGCCCGTGATCCTCTCGGCCAGCGCCCGGTCTTCCTGGCCGAGTCGGCCGGGTGCCTGCTGTTCGCGAGCGAGATCGAGCCGCTGCTCGCCGCACTGCCCTCGCGTCCAGGACCCAACGAGGTCACGTTTGCGCACTGGCTGGGCATGACCGACATGCGCGAGTCGCGCACCCTCTTCGCCGGGGTGGCGCGCCTGCCCGCGGGACACGCGGTGATTCTGGAGCGAGATGGATGGACGCTCACCAGGTACTGGCACTGGCGCTACGAACCCGAGCTGGAGGGCTCTGAAGCTGAGCTGCTGGAGAGACTGGCAAACCAGATCGACAGGGCGACGTCCATGAGCCTCGCCGATGCCAAGGCACCGGCGCTGCTCTTGAGCGGCGGCCTTGACTCCGCGAGCGTGCTCGCCAGCGCCTCGCCGCTGCGATCCGGAGACATCAGCACCTATTCGGCCGTCTTCCCCAACCATCCCGAGACCGACGAGGCGCGGCTGATCGAGCTCCAGCAACGCCATTTCGAGCCCCGCGCCCGCACGCTGGAGGTCCGCGGCGGAAGCGTGCTGGGCGGCACGCTGCGCTACCTGCACGAATGGGGAGTGCCCGACATCTCCAGCAACTACTTCTTCTTCAGGCCCTTGCTTGAACGCATCTCAGGCGATGGCTCCGACCTGCTGCTCGACGGCGAAGGCGGCGACGAGTTGTTCGAAATCTCCGGCTACCTGCTCGCGGACCGGCTGCGGGCCGGCCGTCTGATCTCTGCAGTCGCGCTCACACGCCATATCCGCGGCATCGGCAGCCGGCGCAGGCGGATCGAGCTGCTGCTGCGCTTCGGTGTTCTGGGTGCGCTGCCTACGGCGGCTTCGCAAGCGCTCGACGGGCTGCTCGGGGGTATCAAGGAGGCGCCCCCTCACCTCAACGCGGCAACTCGGGAGGTGATCGCCGATCGGGCCGACCCCTACACCTGGAAGCGATCTCCGGGGCCGCGGTGGTGGAGCTTGCTCGTCGAGGAACTGGCGGGGTTGGGCGAGATGACGGGGGCAGCCGAGCACCACCTGCGACTGACACGGCCCTGGGGCTTGAGCAAGAGACATCCGCTGCTCGACCTGGACTTCGTGCTGTGGATGCTGCGCCTGCCGCCAGAGCTGAGCTTCGACCGCTCGCTCTCGCGCCCACACCAGCGCCGAGCCCTACAGGGACGAGTTCCCAACGATGTCCGGCTGCGCCCACACAAGAGCTACTTCGACTCGATCCGCACCGACTCACTGCTGGGCGGCGACCTGCCGCTCATCCGCGAGCTCCTGCTCGGGCAGGACGCCTTGACCCGACGCTATACAGCTCCCGCACGCGTGCGGGAGCTGATCGAGCGAGCACCCACCCCGGCGCAGGCCTCCAGCTGGGGAGCCCGCATGATGCAGCTACTCACCGGCGAGTGCTGGCTGCGTCAGCAGGCCGACTCCGACTTCGCGGCCAAGCTGCTGGAGCGTCACGAGCTGCGTGACCCTGAGCTTACGTGGAGATGAGCTCCACGAGCCTCCCCCATTTCCCATCCTCCTACCTTTTTCCTCCTTGTTAGATGCGTGCCTGTACCCCGATAATTGCGTCCACGCTTCTATGGAAGGAGGTGACGCACATGAAGAAGACCTACATCGAGCCCAAGATCGTCGACTACGGCAGCATCGCTGAGATGACCGCTGGCCGCAGCTACCGGGAAAACGCAGACACCACCATTCCTGCTGGAAATGGCGTCCTGCATGAAACTACTGGTCCCTGCTACCCGGGTTACTCGGGCAACCCCTGCAAACTGTAGTCGCTTGATCTGAGGCTCTTCGTCCGGCTGAGGCTGGGCGGAGAGCCTTTTGTTTTGCCCGATCAGCCCTGGGCGGCCCGGCGGGCGCGGCGCCAGGCGAGGAAGCCGCCCGGCAGATGGCCAGCCAGCCAGCAGAAGCGCCAGAGATACGCAGCGGTGAGTCCTAGCCGCCCGCGTCCAGCCAGGGTCGGAGTCCACCAGCGCAGGAAGTCAGTGCTGGGAAAGAGCTCGCTCCACACAAACTTGAACTTGGCCCTGAGCCCTGAGGCACTGGCCAGGTGCTCAATCCCCTCAGAGAGCGGTACGTTCTGTAGCTTGAGCGTGGCGGCCATCGAATAAGCATCGTGCACGCCCAGCCGGCGGGCAAGCTCCCCGCCCGCGGGCGTGAGTCGCAGGCCGGTCGCGAACGCAGCCGTGGCCTCCAATGCCTGCGCCACCGCGGCCGCCTCGCTCCACAGCTCATCGCTCAGGCGCTCCAGCGCGCGCTCGAGGTCGAGCATTGGCTTGCCCTCGTGGTGGTGGGCGGCGTGCAGCGCGATGTGCACCGCCCGTGCGGGCTCACCCAGGATCCGCACGTGGCGCCCGGCGACCATGATCTGCGCTGTGTCGTTGGAGAGGACCGACCACACCTGTGGAAAGTCCGTGCCGATCCCTGAGAGCGTGGCGTGCAGATCGATGCTCTGGATGCCCAGCTCCTCGCTCAGACGTCCCCACGGATAGGACGCGAAGGACTCGAGGTTGGGATGCTCGAGGTGGGCGATGTCCTCTTGGAAGCCCAGCTCTCTCAAGACTTCGCCCGCCGCCTCCCACTGGGTGCGTTGCACGAGGAAGTCGCCATCGCCGTAGACGCGGATCTCATCTTCCCCATAGAGCCACCCGGCGATCGCGGGGCCCTTGAGCAGGATCGCCTCGATCGAAGCGGCCGCGAAGGCGTCATGCACCTCGCCGATCAGGCGGTCGATGAGCAGGTTGCCCGCGGCGGCAAAGGTGTGAAACGGGGAAAGCGGCTCGCTGCTCACCAACGCGAGGCTACCGCTCGACGCGGGCGCCCGCCAACCCGCGGGTATCGCGTCCAGGGCGTGCCGCGTCCAGGGCATGCGCGTAGGCGGCCAGCGTCACTTCGAGGTTTCGCTCCAGGCTGAATGACTCTTGCACCCTGCGGCGCCCGGCGCGCCCCATCTGTGCCGCGCGCTCGGGGTCATCCGCCATCAGGCGGATTGCCCGAGCCCAGGCGCCCGAATCGCGGGGCGCGACCAGGAAGCCCTCCTGCCCGTCGTCGAGGATCTCGCAGGGGCCTCCCACGTTGGTGGCGATCACGGGCACCTCCAGCGCCATTGCCTCGATCAGCGCACGCCCGAACGGCTCCTCCCAGGAGGGAAGCAGCAGGACATCTAGTGCACGTACGAGCTCGGGGACGTCCTCGCGCTCTCCCAGCCACGAGACCCGCTCCTGCAGGCCGGCGCTTGCCACCAGCTCGTGCAGATGCGCCACATAGCCCTCGTTGTCAAAGCGGGTGGCACTGGCGACGAACTTTGCCGAGCCGATCAGCAGCAGGTGCGCGTCGATGCCTTCCTCGCACAGGATCGCCAGCGCTTCGATCGCCGTCTCCTGGCCCTTCCAGGGGCTCAGCTGTGCGACCACACCAAGCAGCAGCCTGCCGGCAGCCGGAGCGCCCAGGCGAGCGCGTGCCTCTGCGCGGTCGAGGTACGCAGGATTCCAGCGCGCCAGATCGACTGGGCTGTACACGACCTCCAGGTGCGCGCCTGGCGCCACCGCTCGCACCGAGTCGGCCGTATAGCGCGAGTTTGCGATCACCGTCGTCGCGCTCGCGGCGATCAGCCGCAGCGTGGCCGTTGCGAGCGGGCCCGGCGGCAGGCAGTCACGCACGTGAACGATGCGCGCGGCGCCGGTTGGCCTTGCGAGGGCCAGGACGATCCCGGCGCGGATCGAGTTGGCGTGAACGAGATCGGCGCGGTGTTTGCGCGCGGCCCGGCGCACCTGCAACGCGGCGGCGCTCATCTCCGCGAGCGCGCGTGGGGTGTGCAGCGGATGAAGCCTGAGACTGCCAGCCGTGCCTGTGATCGGGGCCAGCGGCACTCCCAGCTTCTGCACAGCGGCACTGAGTGGGCCAACAGGAGCAGCCACCTGCGGCTGCACATCGGCACCCAGCGCGCTCAACAACGCCAGCAGCGAGTGCTCCGCGCCGCTGACCTCGGCCGTGTGATTGACGTAGAGAACCCTCACCGAGCGATCCGGGCGGAGCCGTCGAGGAGCAGCCCTTCGATCCGCTCGGCGATGACCGGCCAGGCAAAGCGCTGCACGCGCTGCGCGCCCGCGCTTCCCAGCCGCCCCGCGAGCTCGGTATCGAGCAGCAACCGCGTGATCGCGCCCGCCACCGCAAGGGGATCGGCCGGGTCCACGAGCAGGCCGCTCTCGCCGTCGGCAACCGCGTCCAGCGCACCCGCGACATTGCCGGCCACCACCGGCTTGCCGTAGGCGCCGGCCTCCAGGTAGACGATGCCGAAGCCCTCTCCGGCAAAGCCACCCGCCGGCAGGCGGCTTGGCATCGCCAACAGATCGGCGCGTCGCAGCCAGCGGTTGCGCTGCTCATCGGAGATCGGACCCAGGAAGCGCACGGCATCGTCCACGCCGTTGGCGCGCGCGAGCTGTTCGAGACCGGGACGCAGCGGGCCGTCGCCGATCACCGCCCATTGCACGTCGGGCACCTTGGCGCGTATGAGCGGCAGCGCCCTGATCAGGATGTCGTGTCCCTTGTAACGGTCTTCCAGGCGCGCGATCGTCACAAAGGTGGGATGCTCGGAGGGCAGCGGCTCAACCTCGGTCGGCAAGTCGACGCCCGGGGAGATGAGCGTCATGCGCGCGGGCGTGGCGCCGGTCGCACGGATCAGCCCAGCCGTGTACTCGCTGACCGCGATCACCTCGTCCGCTTCGCTAGCGGCGAACGCCGCCAGCTTCTGCTTGGCGCCAACCTCCTTGGCATGGAAGTACTGGACAGTTCGTGCCCCCAACGCCCGGCGGATGGCGGACGCAGCAGGGCTGGTGACGATGTGCATGCTGAGGGTCACCTCCGGTCGGAACCGCAGCGCCTCCTCGAAGGCCACAGCGTTCAGAGGGATGTTGCGCCCGCCGCCGAGCCGTCTGCTCGTCCGCACACGCCGTACTCTCACCGCGCTGCTCGCATCGAAGCGCCTGGCCTCCGGTGAGTCCAGTGCCACGACCTTCGTCTCAAAGCCCTTCAAACCGGCCGCCAACCGATGGGCCAGCACCTGGATGCCCCCGCGAGCGGGCGGGAAGTCGGGGGTGAGCAGCAGCAGCTTGGGCTTAGGGGCGCTGGGCGTCATCGCGTCCATAGAAGCGGTCGGTCCACAGTCCGAGTGCCAGCAGCGGCCAGAGCAGCTCGCTGTGGTCGCGCACGCCGGCGCTGTGCTCGTGGGCGAGCTTGCCGGCAGCGTGGCGGTCGAAGTAGCCCTCCTCATAGATCGTGCCGCACTCCAGCTGGCGCTCGAGCACCGCCGCCAGCGGCCCGCGCAGCCACTCCGCAGCCGGCGCCCGGAAGGCGGTCTTGCGGTAGCGACCAGGAGTCCGTGGGGTGCTCATGCCCGGTGGGAGCATCATGTGCAGTAGCGCCTTGCCACCGCCGCCCAGATGCAGCGAGGTGTCAACCGAGGCGGCGAGCTCGGCCAGCCCCCTATGCAGGAAGACGGTGCGGATCTCAAGCGAGACCAGCATGCTCGCCCGATCTGTCTTGACGAGCACATCGCCCGGCAGGTAGTCGACCTGGTCCAGGCGCATCAGACGTCGCCCGACCGACCCCGTATCGAATCCACCGCCGGCTCGGATCGCGAGATCGACCAGCACCTGGTCGCGATCGACCTCGGCCAGCCGGGGCCCGTAGAGCCCCTCGCGATTGCGCCGCCGTCCGCTGGTGACCCAGTCCAGGTGGCGCTCGAGCACCGCCGCGGGCGTGATGCGATCGATCAACCGCGCCGTGGCGCTGTGGCGCCCAGAGTAGCGGGGCAGGTCGCCCAGCAGCCCCAGGAGGGGATCGGGGAGCGTCGACTCCACCGCTGCGGCCCGCTGCAGCCAGCGATAGCGGGGATAGCCCCCGAACAGCTCGTCGGCTCCCTCGCCCCCGAGGGCGACGGTGACGAGTGGCCGCGCAAACTCCGAGAGGGCGTGCAGGGGCACGAGCGCCTGGTCGGCAAGCGGCTGGTCCATGGCGGCCAACAGGCCGGGGGCACGCGTGGCCACGTCGGCCTGTGTGAGCGTTATCTCGTGGTGCTCTGTGCCCAGGTGAGCGGCGATCTGGCGCGCATGGGTCGTCTCGTCGAAGGCGCCGACGTCGTAGCCGATCGTGAAGGTCTGCAGCTGTTGGGTGGACAGCTGCGCCGCCACGGCCGTCACCAGCGTCGAGTCGATCCCACCGCTGAGGAAGACGCCCACGGGGACGTCGGCGATCATCCTGGTGCGCACCGACTCCTCGAACAGGCGCCCAGCCTCGGCAGCCAGCTCCCGAGCGGGCTCGTGCAGTTTCACCGTGCCGGCGGGCGGGGACCACCAGCAGCGCTCCTCGCAGTGGCGACTCTCCCGTTCCCAGCTGATCAGATGGCCTGGACGCAGCCGGCGCACGCCGGGCACGATCGTCTTGGGCGCCGGCACGTAGCCAAAGACGAAGAAGGCGTCGATGGCCGCGGGGTCCAGCGTGCGCAGGGCCGGCTTGGCCTCCAGCAGCGCGGTCAGTTCGGAAGCGAAGTGCAGCTCGCCGTCCTGCTCATGCACGAACAGCGGCTTCTCGCCGAAGCGATCGCGCACCAGCAGCAGGCGACGGCGCCGCTCATCCCAGAGCGCGAAGGCGAACATGCCCTCCAGCGCGTGCACCAGGTCGTCTCCGAACTCCTCATAGAGATGCACCAGCACCTCCGTGTCCGAGCCCGTGGCGAACTGGTGTCCCCTGGCCCGCAGATCCTCGCGCAGCTGGATGTGGTTGTAGATCTCGCCGTTGAACGCCACCCACACCGATCCGTCCTCGTTGCTGAGCGGCTGGTGGCCTCCGGCGATGTCCATGACCGCCAGGCGCCGGACGGCCAGCGTGACCCCACTCGCCTGGTCGGTGTAGAGGCCCTCGTCGTCGGGGCCGCGGTGGCGCAGCGTCGCAGACATCGCCCGCACGGCGCGTCCATCGGGATCATCCGTGCTGCCGGCAATTCCGCACATTGCGGGGAAACATAGATGACACAGGCCCATCTGGCTCGATCAAACGTCCAGAGCCCTTCAACCAAACGGCCAGGGAAGCGACGAGTGAGGCCAGGTTCCATCGCCGTTGGCCGATCAAAACCATGCAGCGATCCCAAGGGGGCTCCATCTTCTCGCGGCTTTGGCTGCCTCCTTGTACGTCTGCGCACAAGAGATGCCTGGCAAGTTCCGCTACCTCACTCAACTGCTCACGCTCATCGGCGCGATGGCGATCGCGTTGTGCGCGCCAGCGCCCAGCTCTGCTCGGGCGGATCAAAGGCAGGCTCGCCAGGAGCGCGCTGTGGCACGTGGTCAGATCGACGGGAAGCTGTGTGCTGCTGAGCGGCGCAAGCAATCATCCAGCCGTGCCGCAAGACGAGCCAGACAGGCTCGAGCCCGCCGTCGCGCAAGACGCAACGACCTTCGCGCTCAAGCTTCCCTAGCGTGCCCGCATGTTTCCCAACGGCGCAAGAAGGCCAAGGCACCTAGCCGTAGCAAGCAGAGCACACCCACGAACGCTCTCGCGCTCGAAGGCAACCCGCTGAGCCCGCTGCCCGCCCAGCTTGTGCTGCCTGCGAGCGGCGCGGGCTCAAGCGGCAGCGTCACCTCAGAACAGCCATCCACCAGCACTAGCACCACGAGTACGAGCACCAGCTCCACTACGAGCAGCACCAGCTCGAGCAAAAGCACCAGTACGAGCACTACAAGTACGAGCACCAGTACTCCCAGCACCACCACAAGTACCACCACCAGCACGAGCACGCCAAGCACCACCACCAGCAGCACGAGCACCAGCAGCCCGACCACGAGCACCACCAGCACGAGCACCACGAGTACCAGTACCAGCAGCCCGAGCACAAGCACGACCACCAGCACGCCCAGCACTACTACCACTACTACAAGCACCACCAGCCCAAGTAAAAGCACCTCCACGAGCACCACCAGCACGAGCACCAGCTCGAGCAAAAGCACCAGCACCACCACAACGAGCACCAGCTCCAGCAAAACCACCACCACGAGCACCACCACGACGAGCACCAGTACGAGCTCGCCGACCAGCACGAGCACTACCAGCACCACGACGACGAGCAGCAGCAGCAGCAGCAGCAGCACGAGCTCTGGTGATGGACCGCCGGCTCTGATCAGTGCGAAGGGTGAGGATTTCGCCGAAGAGCCCTCAGATGTGTTGCTGAGCTATTCGCAGGCGGTCACTCCGAGTGTCGCCTCCGAATGCGTGGGGGTCAACTCTTCTGGTGGCAGCGAAGCATCATTTGGGAATGTCGAACAGGGACCGTCGCCTGAGACCCTCCGTTTGGACCTGGTGCCTGAAGGCGCGATGCCGGTGAAGGTCATCTGCGGCGATGAAGCTCTGGTGGTCGCGGCGGCAGCGCGATCTCCGGGAGGGGTTGTGAGCGATCCGATCGATTCGAAGTACCTGACGGAGGTGCCATTTGGAGATCGCTCTGATTGGATCGAGCCATGGCGATCCTATCTGGACACGTGGCCGGCCTCGAGGCTGTTGGACTCATTGGGGATCAACTTCAACGTGAGCGCGTCTGAGGCCGAAGACACAGCACAGCTGTTGCAGGAAAGCGGCTTCACGCTGGCACGCATCGAAATCGGCTGGAACTCGCTCTCCTACGAAAACCCCATGAAGTTCACAAATGAAACCAACATCCGAACGATGTTAAGTGCACTGCACAATCACGGCTTGCGCCCGCTGATCGTGCTCGACGCCAGCAGCGGCGGTCCTACCCCCGCCAAGCCAGTCAGCCTCGAAACGGTTGCCGAAGCGCCAGCCGAAGCGCGGAGCGTGAAGCTCACGCCCGCGAGCGCCGCGCTGGTCGTGTCCGGTAAGACTGGCTTTGCCAACCTCTCCTTCGGCGGCAACCCCGACATCCTCATCACCTCCATCAGCGCCGAAGACGTGGCCACGCTCTCAAAGCCCCTGCCCGAAGCGCTCCCGGCAGGCGCGCATCAAGGCGCGACGCTGCTCTACGCACCCTTCGGCCCACCTGAACTCTCTAACGGCCAACCCAACCCTGCCTTCGAGGCCAACATTCAGGGCTGGCTCAGCTATGTCGCGACCGTCTGCCACAAGGCTGAAAGCATCGTCGGGCCTGAAGGCTATGACCTCGAGGTCTGGAACGAGCTCAGCTACAACTCTCAATTCCTCAACGAGGAAAGTTACTATTCACCCGCGCGAGAAACAGGAGCCGGGTCGGTCACTAAGGCGCTGCTGGACGAAACGGTCGCCTTCGTGCGTAATCCGGCCAACGGCATCTCACCGGGAGTCGGCATCACCGACGGCTTCGCCAGCCAGACACCCTACTCCAGCGCTGCGCTGCTCCCTGTTGGACTCACGGCCATGAGTAAGCACCTCTACCAGAGCGGCGAGTATTACCCCAAAGATGAAATCGACAATGGGATCGAGCCGCTCAATGCCCTTGGCGAAAAGAGCTACACCACAAGCGGAACCAAATCCGAACCGATCGACACCCCCCTCTTCAAGCCGGCCTTCACCTCACAGTTGCCCGAGTACTACCTGACCGCCACCCAGACCGAGACGACCATCCGCGACCTCGCACCCATCACAACCTCGATCGGTGGGGTCGCGCACGGCCGTAACGTCACCCCCGAAGGGGGCTCACCACTTCAGGTGTGGATGACCGAGTACAACATCCCAACCAACGACTTCCTCGTCGAAAGCCAAGAACACCCGGGCCAGGGCACATCGAGACTGAACGCTGCGCAGGGCACTCATGTGCAGGCTGAGATCCTGCTGCGCAGCTTGGTCTCGATGATCAACAAGGGCATGACCCGCGAGTACTTCTACGCCGCGACCAGCCAATACTGGAACCTCGTCAGCGAAAGCTTCATGTCAGCCGTCAACGCCCACCCCGATGCCTACCCCGGCGAGCAGGCCGGCGGCGAAATCACGACAAGCTTCCGGCGTATGCTCGAACAATTCCAAGGCCCAGGACCCGAAGGACCCACACGCCAGTTGAGCCTGCTCTCAATCGCCCAAGAAGGCAACCACGCCCAGTTCGCCGGCAACGGCACCCCCGGCTACCCAAACATGTACGACCGCGAACTGCTCGCGGTCCTGCCCTTCCAATCCTCCCCCACCCGCTTCGTGATCCCCGTCTACGTCATGACCGAGAACCTGACCACGCTCTTTGACACAAGCGAACCAAACGGCATCGACAGCTTCGACCTGCCCAACGAGAACTTCCGCATCACCCTCGGCAACCTCCCCGAAACCACTGCTCCCCCTACGGTCAGCGCCTACGACCCAATCCGCAACGAATCCACACCCGCACGCTTCATCTCCCGCAAGGGCAACGAGGCAACCTTCGAAATCGCCGCAACCGACTACCCCCGCATCCTCACAATCCAATACGCTGGCACATAGCGCCCATCGACGAAGACGAGCGTAAGATGAGCCGATGGGCCCAAGCCGGGTATCGGCTGCTAGGCGGCTCCGCCTTGCGCTGGTCATAGGCGTCGTGCTCATGCTCGGCGTCGGAGGGTCGCTGTTCGCAGCCACCGCCCGGAAATCGCGACCGGGCGGTCACATGCGACATGCCCAACGCCACCGCTTCGTGACGAGTGGGGTCGTGAGCGACCCGATCGATCCCAAGTACCTGACGGAGGTGCCCTTCGGCACGAGCTCCTACTGGATCCAGCCGTGGCGTGCCTACCTGGACACGTGGCCGGCCTCGCGACTCTTGGACTCGCTGGGAATCAACTTCAACGTGAGCCCCAAGGAGGCCGAAGACACGGCCAGGCTGCTGCAGGAAAGCGGCTTCACGCTGGCCCGGATCGAGATCGGCTGGAACTCGCTCTCCTACGAAAACCCAACGAAGTTCGTCGACGAAGCCAACATCTACACGCTCTTGGACGCGCTGCACAACCACGGCCTGCGCCCGCTGATCCTGCTCAACGCCAACAGCACCGGGCCGGGTCCCGCAAAGGCGATCGACCTCGAAACAACAGCCCAAGCGGCGGCGGGCTCGCATAGCGTCGAACTCACACGCGCCAGCGCCGCTCAGGTCGTGCCCGGGAAGACCGGCTTCGACAACCTTTCCTTCGGCGGCGATCCCGACATCCTCATCACCTCCATCAGCAAGGGCAAAATGGCGACGCTCTCGAAGCCGCTGCCCAAGGCGCTCGCGGCAGGCGCGCATGCGGGCGCGACGCTGCTGTACGCGCCCTTCGGCCCGCCCGAGCTCTCCAGCGGCGCGCCCAACCCGGCCATCCAGGCCACGCTGCAGGGATGGCTGAGCTACGTGGCGACAGTCTGCAGGGAGGCGCAGAGCATCTTCGGGCCCGAAGGCTACGACCTCGAGGTATGGAACGAGCTCAGCTTCGGATCGCAGTTCCTGGAAGAAAAGAACTACTACTCCCCCGCACGAGAAACCGGTACAGGATCGATAGATAACACACTCCTCGACGAAACGGTCGCCTACGTGCGCAACCCTGCCAACGGGATCTCACCCGGTGTCGGCATGACTAACGGCTTCGCAAGCGAGGCGCCTTTTGCCTCGGGCGCCCTGCAGCCGGCCGGTACCACCGCGATCAGCAAGCACCTGTACGCCCCTGATAAGAGCATACCGTCCGAATACACGACCGAGCCCGGGATCAAGCCACTCAACGCGCTCGGCGAACCGGACTTCACAGCGGGCGCGACAAACGGCCGCCCGACCTACACGCCGCTGTTCGTTCCCACTTACGTATCAGACTTTCCCGAGTACTTCCTCACCGTGACGCAGACCGAGACGATCGTGCGCGACCTCGCGCCGATCTCGACCACCATCAACGGAGTCCCGCACGGTCGCGACGTGGGGCCTCCGGGCGGACTACCGACGCAGGTGTGGATGACCGAGTACAACCTCGAAACCGGACACGCGAGCGTCGGCACAGGCGCCGTCCCTTCTACGCCGCTCCCGGAAGCCGAGCAGGCACACGAGCAAGCAAAGGCGCTACTGCGCAGCCTCGTCTCGATGATCAACAAGGGAATGACGCGCGAGTACTTCTTCGCGGCCTCGCACGCGGGGAGCTTGAGCATGATCTCCAACTCCTTCATGTCGGCGGTGGACGCCCACCCCAGCGTCTATCCCGGCGGGTCCCTCGGAGGTGAAACAATGCGCGCCTTCAGGAACCTGCTCGCATACTTCCGCGGGCCCGGACCGCGCGGGACCGCGCGCCAGCTGAGCCTGCTCTCGATCGCCCAAGAAGGCGACCATGCTCAGTTTACGGGCGATGGCACCGCCGCGCATCCGACTCTCTACGATCGCGAAGTGCTCGCCGTGCTCCCCTTTCAGTCCTCGCCGATCCGCTTCGTGATACCCGTCTACGTGATGACGCGCAATCTCGCAGAAATCTATAGACCCGAACTGCCACCCACCGATTTGGAACGCTACGACCTGCCCGCCGAGAGATTCAGGATCACGCTCGGCGGCCTGCCAGACACACGACATGATCCGCAGGTGAGCGCCTACGATCCGTTGCTCAACGACTATACGCCAGCACAACTTGTAAGCCGCAGAGGTCACCAGGCGGTGTTCCAACTCTCGGTGACCGATTACCCCCGCATCCTGACGATCACATACCCAACCGCACACAAACACCACAGACGACGTTGGCAACGGGGCAAGCCCTAGCAATGTGTCGTACCATATAGCGACTTCACCTGCACCACCAATAACTACGAAGACTTCTACCTCTGAACCTGCCACATGACTGCAAGACGCATCCTCCCGACATGGCTCTATGCTGAGCTCCATAAGCAAAGACGCCTCGGTCCAAAGAGGTACGTGCAGTACACATGGCTAGAGCAGAGACAACGCCGCAAGCCCCCACCCCGCGCAGGTGCTCCGTTCGACATATGCGCACCTGTTCCAATCATGTTGCATGATTCAACAGTGCATGGGGTGAGGTCGCACTGGGTCACTAGTGGCCAGGGCATCAGAGAGTTGCGTGCCTTTAGGCGTATAGCACCCGGCCATTCCATGTTTCTCGACATAGGAGCTGGCGCTGGCATCTTCTCGGCGGCGTTCTGCGCGCTGACAGGTAACCAAGCATGCGCCTTTGAGCCGTCACCAACGATGTTTGGGCGGTTAACGGCGCTGATCGACCTCAATCCTAGCTTCAAGATCGCGCCGTTTAATCTTGCTCTAGGTGCAGTATCAGGCACTCAGCCAGTTAGCTCGTACGCGGATTCACAATTTCGCGGCATACATGAGGATGAGAGGGCGACCGAGACGATGTTCTGTAGAAACACTTGACAGCTTCGTCAGCCGCCACAAGTTAAAACCCGATTTCGCAAAGATCGACGTCGAGGGCATGGAGCTAGAGGTGCTACAGGGCGGCGCTGACACGTTCCGGCGGCTAGTGGATGGAATCCTACTAGAGGTCCATCCCGCGCTGCTCACAGGCGACGACTCCCTATCCGGCGTTGAAACACTGCTTTCCAATCTTGGATTCCGGCTATTCACTCTAGAGTTCGCGCCCATTTCAGACCTCGCACATTATATAGTGACTCACTCAGAGTTGGCAGCAGGTGCAACACATATCGTGTGTCGCAAGTAGGATTGGCGGTAGCACACCGGATGCTCTAGGCTACTGAGACCGTCGCATTTTTGAGCCAGCGCACTTGGTGACCCGGGTGCGGGGCCCAACGGTCGCGAAGGTGACGCGATCGCCTTGCTGATCTATAACGCACGCTGGGTGCGGGGAGGGATCGAAGGAAAACACTCAGGTGCCGTAGCGAGCGGCTGAGCGCCCTGATCACAGGTCCGGCATCGGCATTGCGATGGCACCGCTGGGCATTCTCGCGGGCTCAGTCAGTTGATCGATGCCCTTTCTATGCGAGCGGTGTCACCTCTTGGTCGACATAGTTGTGTACCATGTCGTGATGATGCCGCAGGCGCCGGGGACCAGAATGACGAGCGGTGCCCGCAAGGGACCTAGCGAGGTGCCTTCAAACCTCGGGGACTGTTTACAATCAGGCACGGGGCGCGACACACTGCTCTGTATCTCGTGGCGATTCTCGCCCGACACGGCTCCTGGGGCAATCCAGGCGAGCAAGCTACTCGATAAGCTCAGCTCAGAATGGGATGTCACGGTTTTGACCGAGACTGGCGTTTCGCGCAGCGATGGGAGCATTTCAGTGGAGTTGGTTCGTAGTTGGCGGCCCCTCCGCCTGCTCGATGCAATCCGACGCGCGGGTCTTCGCAAGCTGCTTGAACTCGTTGTTTGGCCCGATGAAACAATCTTCTGGGTGCTACCGGCAGTGCTCGCTGGAAGGCGTCTCGTCAGACAGATCAAGCCGAGTGCGATCGTGGTATTCATGATGCCCTACTCTGCCGGGCTGGCTGGCATCGCGCTCAGCAAGCTTACGAAACTGCCACTCATTCTCAAGCTGAATGATTCGCTTACCTGTACAGACATGAACCCATCTTTCCCCACGCGCCTGCACTATCATCTCGCGCGAGCCTTAGAGGATCTCTATGTCCGAAGTGCCGATGCGATCGTGTATGTATCGAAGACGAACCTCGAGGCCGTCATGGCGCGCCAGCGTGGATATGACCGTCAGAAGTTTCACCTCATCCGTGGGGGCGCTGACAGCGCCACGGCTCCCGCAGATGCTGCTATCTGCGGGACCGAGTTTGAGATCGCTTACACCGGGGGGATGTCCGGTTGGTGGACCTTGATCGAGCAGCGCTCACCTGCAAGCCGGCTGCAGCGCATCCACCGCGCTTGGAGCCGCCTCGGTCGGTACGAGCTGACGGTGCTAGACCCGCAGACCTCCTCCCCGGCCATCATTGGTCAGGCGATCCTCGATGCGATCACCGAGCACCCAGAGTGGGCGGGACACATTGGTCTCACTCTGCTGGGTAACCGGTATCCCATGTCAGTGGTTGCGCGCGCTCTGACAGCCTCTGGCGTAGAGGACGTCGTGAAGGTCTTAGGTCCGGTTCCACATGACAAGGTTGTAGACCACCTCTGCAAGGCGGACTTGTTGTTCATTACGCTGCCGAACCGAGTCGACGGATCGCCGGGCGGCCGGATCTCCGCAAAGACATACGAGTACCTCGCGACTGACAGACCGATCTTGGCCGCAGTGCCGCCCGGCGAGAATTGGGATTACTTGACAGGTAAGCCCGGCGTTTGGCTGGTGGAGCCAATGAACCGGCGGGGCATGAAGGAAGCTATCACGGAACTCGCTGGCGCGAAGTTCGCGGGCAGCGCCCGTACATTTGATCGTCGGCACCTACACGAAGAGCTCTCTTACGAGACACGTGCTGCGGAATTCGCGAAGGTCTTGCGTGCCGGGATCGAGTGTAGACTAAACACCAGTTCGGCTAAAGTTAGCCCCAGTCCATAAGGTCTCGCGCGGCTGGGCCGCCTACCTCAGCAGCGCTTGGGAGCCCATCGTTAAGCGGTCAGTCGCGCTCGGTTTCGGCGATTCGCGTCCATATCATACGCCGCGATGGTCCTTCCCACTTCTACGATGCCATTGCGCATCTCAGGTCCTCTCCCACCGCCGTCAGATCGAGCGGTGGCAACATTCCTGTTGTCGCGAATAAGTTCAACATGGCAGATGCCCGTTGTTGGACACGCCCCCAATAAATCGCTTGGCGTGCGGAGATTGCGTCCGCATCTCGCGACCTGAAAACCGTGGGTTGGCTAGCGAGCCAGGCTGCCATAGCATTGCTGTCACCCAGCTTAAATAGCTCGGTTGCTGGCCAGTCGAGCGCGGCTCCAAGAGCGAAACTCGCCAACGGCACGCCGAATAGTTGCGCGTCCAGCCCGACGATGCCACCGGGCTCCGGCCATCGCGATGGAAATACGACAGCGCGAGCCCACGCCAGGACCCCAGCAACCTGGTGTTGCGGAACATTGCCCCGAAGCGAGTCACCCAATGCAGGCGCAAGGGAGGCCCCCAAATATCCGTCCCCGAATATACGCAGACCAGGCGCCGGTGCTCTGGCGGCAAATCTCGGCAGCATAGAGGCTCCCTTTGCCTTGGACAGGCGTCCGAAATATGCGACTGCCGACCGGTCGCCCTCAGGCACGTTGGCTGCAGCATCGGCGATCTCGCGTGGCTGCATCCTCATACCAAGGTTCGGTAGAACCGTGAGCTTATCCTCCGGGATGCCATGCTCGCACATCAGGGCCGCCTGGGGTCCACTTATTGCGATGGTGCCAACTGTCTCGGACGCGAGGAGTTTGATCAGGCGATGCCAATTCAATACGTATCTCGGCGTCACTACTTCGGCGCGACCGCCGCAACCGAGCGCCGGTCGCAGGGCGAGGCACTTTACGCCTGCCCTGACAGCACAAGGGCGGCCAACCCTATGCCAGTAGCGTGTGGCATCGGGACATGCTGGCCAGCTTACGTGCGCGTGCAGCATCGTCGGCCCCACACTTGCGGAAGCGTCAAGCACATCGAAGCTCCCATGCCCGATTATGAGTAGATCTGGCGCTCCTGCGGAGAGGCCACGTCTCAGCGAGATCTTGTCGGCAACGGGTCCATGTGCAGTCTCCGGTAGTTCGTCCACTATCCGGACCTGCAAGGTTATCCCACTCGCTGCGGCTGAACCAAGGCTCGGAGGCACGGTCAGCTCGCATCGATGGCCCGCCTCCGTCAGCACGGTTGCAAGTCTGTAAGCTGCTAGAAAAAGGCCCCCGGACGATCCGACGCCAGGTATCACAAATCGGACGAACATCAGGTGCCCGGGTGGCCGACGGTATTTGGCGCTTGGTGTCCCGACGAACGACGCAACGCTCCCTGATATGCGGCATCGATGGCAAGCGTCAGTGCATCGAGATCGTCGGTAGGAACCACGTGGCACGAACTGGCGCCTTCGATCAGGTCAGTCATGCCGGTATTGTCACTGACGATAAGAGGTACCCCGCATGCCATAGCCTCAGCAGGCGCATATCCGTAGCCCTCGCCGTAGCTCGGATGCACACACACCCCGGCCTGCAGGAGGTGAGGTAGTACATCCCCTGGCCGCACGGTGATGCGTTGGTCGGCGACGCGCGCTGCCTCGATGTGACGGCGCATTCCACGAGTGCTCCAACCGCCCACAAGTATTAAGCGCAGGTCATCATAGGGAAGACGATGCACGGCGTCGACAAGCAGCGGTACTCCCTTGTGAACCGAAAGGCTGCCGATGTAGACTACGTTGAACGTTGATACTGTAGGCTCCTTCTGACGCGGCTGGAAGCGCTCATGCGGCGTAAGTGGAAACAGTCGCAGTCGCTCATGGGGAAACCCCTCGTTTACAAATGAATCCCACGCGTATCGTGAGGAGACATAAATGCAGTCAACGGCCCCATACTCGGCACGGTTGTGGCGCACATTACGCGCCGCCCAGGGTTGTTCAATCGGATACCGTCGCCAGGCTTTATCGAATTCTCTAGCTTCGTGAGCGAGGTGTGCGTTGGCGGATATCAGCCCGACCGACTGATAGGCCAATCGGCGAGCAGTGGCAATATGGCGTGGGGCGTGGCCATTGAAGACCAGCAGGTGCTCCGCACCCGCTGGAAGCCTACGGGCGGCCGCAATGTCAAATGCCATATTCTTTACCAAGACTTGCAATCCCGGAGAGAAGCGAATTGGCGGTGTCTTGCGAGCTGCCCTTGCCGCTTGAGGCAAGCGCACCGAAATCCCGACGTGATTGGCATCTTGAGCCATAGGCTGTGGTGTCAAGTAGGCGGCCAGACTGCCTGCTGCGCGGAGCGCCTCGACCAGCTCGGCAAGATGCCGCCCGAGACCCCCGACGCCATACGGCCCTTCGCACGAAACCACCGCTGACCCGCGCGGAAGCACCTCGCGCTGTCTACGCTTCGCATCGGCACGCCAATCGCTACTCGGCTGGGCCTGGAAGTCTAGATAAGACTCAGGCATAGCCCCACAAGGAGACAAGGTTGCGGCCAGTGTACGCACTGAGGCGCTCCACCTCGGGCTTCAGCCATATCTGCAACTCTGCCATCAGGCGCTCGTCTAGCGGCGGTGGCGCCGAGTGAACGACCTGTTCCTGCACCGTTTGAAGTAGACGGCGGCGTGCAGGCCTCGGCAGGAGTGTCTTGATGCCAGCCTTGACCGCATTAGAATACGGGCCGCGACCGACAGAGAACAGGTGTACTGCGTCATCAAGTGCCTGGGAGCGCAGCGCAACAGTTGGATTGGCATTCACGGGCACGACAGGAACAGAGTCGTCCACGTCGAGAAAGCGCAATATCTTGCGCACGATCGCTGTGTTGTCGCGCTTCAAGTCCTCGTAGATCAAGACCTGCACCTGCGCATGCGAAAAGACAGCGTGATAGCGCGCTAGCTGGTCCACGTAGCGAACGTGGTCGGAGTACAGCAGAACCTGGGGACGATAAGACCGCCGAGGGACGTTTCTGCCTTCGCGGCGGGCCGGCTCAAGTGCAATCGCTCGGCGCAAGTTACGCTGGCTCTCGATGTGATTCTCAAGAAGCTGAAGGTGCAGTGAGCGCAGAAACGATGCGGGCTCGCGAAAGATCGCGATGATACGCGCCGCAGGGTTGAGCTTGGCGATCGATCGCGATGCAGTATGAGACGACAGGTAAAATGCCGACGCCTCACCTACACGCTGATCTGCTTCCGCATCAGCGAAAAGCATCAAATACTCATCCACTGTGGTCGGGAGTGGTCCTGCCATGGGCGGTCGGAACCGTCGGCGCATATCGCTCGCGAGAAACTCAGGCTCCTTTAGGTCGGGCATGAAGATTTCGGGATGCCGCCGCAGCATCTCGTATAGAGCTGTCGTCCCGCTCTTGGCCTGACCAACGATGAAGAAGTCTGGTACACGCTGCGACGACTGGCGCACGCTAGCCATCGTGGCTCGCAAGAGCATTCAAAGCCCCGTGTTCCGCGCCCAGACCCGCTTGGAGGCGAGTCGCGATCACGGGCCAGTCGAACTCGCGGCGGTAGAGCGCTGCGGCGGCAGCGCCGCGCGCAATCCGCCAAGCTGGATCCTGCGCGATCCTTGCCGCAGCCGTTGCAAACGCGACGATGTCACCTGCACTGACCAGGTCCAAAGCCCCGGACTTGCGGAGCCGATCGTCAGTGAAATGCCCATCGGTGGTGAGAACCGGAAGTCCATGCTGCAAAGCAGACATTACAGATGTTCGTCGGGTCGAGACGCCCTCGTCGAAGGGACAAGAAAGAGATCCCCGGCCGACAGCAGCCGCGCCACATGAGACGCAGGCAGAAACCCGGGCTGCACCACCCTTACCCTGCGATCCAGTCCATCCAGGCGCCTGGCGCCGGCACCAAGGTTGAGCATCAGCACGCGCTCCCCACACTGCGCGATCGCATTCGCAGCTGCGACGAGGTGGTCGATCAGGCGAGATGGGTGTCCAGTACCGAACGAGACAACGACGAGCGTCGCGACGTCGGCTCCGATCTCCTTTCTCCCTATGGCACGTTCCTCTCGACGATCGGGCAGGTTTGAGCCCACCGGCAGATGCGAGACAGGTCGATGCGGGCGCCAGCTGGCGAGCAGCGGCGTCCACGGTTCGATTGATGCGAACACCAAGTCACTTAGAGCGTGCAGCGTTCGGAGCTGGGCGCGCTGCGTGCCACCCATGATGGCCGTACGCCAGTCGGTGATTGGGACGTATGGCTCGTGGACCATGAGGGCAAGCCGGCAACCACCGTCGCCCAGACAAGCTCGCGACAGCGATGCCACCAGACTAGGAGCAAAACCCCAACGACCATATAAAAACGGGTTGTATTGCAAAACCACGGTGTCGTATGAGCGAAGCGTGGGAAGGTCCGTCTCCCCTGAGATCTCCACCGAGGATGCAACACCTATGGCCCGCAGCGCACGATCGAGCTTGTGCGTGTATTCCAGGATCGCGTTCGTGCCGCTTTGTCGCGTGGCACACAGCAGCGCCACCTGACCGATATCGCGCCGAGCCAGTCCCCCAATCGGATCACTGCCTGAACTCGCGAAGATGTCGGTCGAAACTACAGGCAACATCAGACAAGGGTGGCGGAGGCGCTGCCGGCAAGCGCAGATGCCGAGCGATAGTAAGCGCTTTTGCGTCGCAGAAGCTCGATCGTGTCGAACGCCTCCAACCGACCGTCGACGATGACCATCACGCGCCCGCACATCTCGAGCGTCGACATGCGGTGAGCGATGACGAACAGAGTGACCTTACCCTCGAGCGCCAGCAGCGACTCTTGAATCAGTGCCTCGGAGCCGGGATCGAGAGCGCTTGTCGGCTCGTCGAGCACGAGGAGCTCAGGCTGTGCCGCAAGCGCGCGGGCGAGGCAGATCCGCTGCTGCTGGCCGCCGGAGACAGCGTCTGCGCGGGGGCCGATGATCGTGTCATAGCCATCGGCCCACCCCATAACATCATCGTGGATGCGGGCGAGCTGGCCGGCTCGCTGCACGGCATCGTCGTCGAGATCGCGGAAGTAACGTATGTTGTCCGCAACTGATGCATGCACGAGCAGTGGTTCCTGTGGAACGTAGGCAACCTGCCTCTGCCAATCCTCGCGCCTGAATTGCTGCACGGGCGAGCCATTCACTATATAGAGACCGTCGTCGGGCACCCTGAGCTGCAGGAGGATCTGGATCAAAGTCGACTTGCCCGCACCGGAGGGACCGATGATCCCGACCGCCTCGCCGCTGGCCACCTCGAAGCTAATCGAGGAGAGCACCGGGTGTCCGGAACGGTACCCATATGAGACGTTCTCGAAAGTCAGTGTCTGAATCTCAGTCAGTGATTGCGTACCGGAAACAGGGCCGCTCGCCGCGTACTTTTGCGCAGCCTCCTGCAGACGCTCGATGAACGGAAGCGCTTGGCGGACGTACTGATAAGAGCCCTGGATCTGCTGGCCGTACGTGCCCGCTCGTACAAGCAGCAAAACAACAGCCCCGAGCGAGGCGACATCGCCGGCGCCCGCAACATACAGGCTGGCGAGACCCGCCACGATGATCAGGTAGATCAGGCTCTGATACAGATTCGGGATCAGGCGGCCGAGCAGCTGAGTGCGAAAGAAGAGGTCTTGGGCTGTAGCGATGAACGCTCCAATCCGATCGCGCTGTGCGGACGCCACGCCGAACACCTGTGTCTCCTGGGCGACGCGTATCGCCTCACCCACCCCACCGGCATACTCCATCTGCGCCTGGGAGAGCGCGCGGGCACGCCGGCTTCCGAGCACGTTCAGCGGTCGCAGAACGCCGAACAGCACTACAGCCGCCACGAGAACAAGCCCAGCGGCGGCAACATTTAGCGCTAGCGCGGACATCACCAAAACGATGAAGGTCAGCGCCGAGGTCACCATGGTCGTAGCCTGCAGCGCCCCCTGGCTGGCCTGCACCACCTGACTGGTCATCATCTCCTGCATATGCCCCTCGCGGTCGCGGGACTGCAGTGCCCAGGAGGCGCGGGTGAAAGCGTCGAAGAGCCTCTTGCGCAGCTCTGCCTGGACGCTGGCGGCGATGCGGGAAGGTAGCACCGAGATCGGCACCTGCAGCGCCAGCCGGATCAGTGCGAGCGCGAACGCTACGGCAAGCAGGTCGCCGACCGTTGCATCCAGGTGGATCGGCCCGATGCGCGCATGTATTCGGGTGGCCCTGTCAACGAGCGTGGTTGCCACCTGCGCGACAACCGCCAGAATCCCGGCTTCGGTCAAGCCGGAGAGCAACGAGGCGATGGCAAGAGCGAAGACCGACCGGCGCTTCTCGCCAATCAGGGCACCCAGCCGCAACCATGTCGTAGATCGCGACGTTGCAGTTCCACGCTTGCCTGGCAGGAGAGTGATCATCTGATGCTTGTCCCGGTAGCAGAGCTAGATGTCCGCATCGGACCCGCGAACCAGTAGGCCGCAATTCCCAGCGCAAACCAGAAGAATGGTCCGAATGGCAGGCTCGACATGGTCGGCCCAGCAAACCCCATCATGGTGAACGCGATGACGGCGGCAAACACTGCCGCCAGGCTGATACGCAGCTCGATGTCGCCGACTCTTCGCAGCCGGCGAACAACGAGCACGATCAGGCTGATCGAGAGGGATATCCACAGCAGGAGCCCAGGCAGTCCGAGTTCGAGCGTCACGAAGTTGTACTGCGACTCTGCGTCGAGCGCGCCGCCTTCGGTGGTCACAGTCGGGCTCCCACCGAAAAAACGTCCCGCGCCGACGGCTGCCAAGCCAGCGCCAAATGGATAGTTCTCGATGTCCTTTGGTATCTGGGCCAGGGTCTTTTCCCGGTAGTTGACAGACGTTGACGCGGCCGCGCTCGGAGTGATGCTGTCGTAGCGCGAGAACACGCCCTTGCCCGCGTCGGATGCGAGCACCGAGCCCAGGGCGAACGCCAGCGCGACGACCACCAGCAGTGCCGTCAGAGCGCGCGTGACCCTGCGCCCAGCGGTGAACGACAGCAGCGCAAAGGCGAGCAGCGCGAACACGGCGCCCAGCACAGCCGTGCGCTGCAGCGACGTGGCGATCGCGAGCAGTGCGCCGAGGCAGAGCAGCGCTGCAGCCCAACGCCGGCGAAGGATTCCGGTGGCCAGCAACGCCAGGGCGCCCGGCAGGGCGAGCACGCCGACATAGCCGCCAAAGCCGATGTCCGGGCCTAGCGCCATCGGACGCACTCGCGCCTTGCCTTCGCTGACGTAGGTCCGCCCGGAGACGTTGCCGGTTCCGTTGATGAGTTCGCTGTAGCCGGGACCCCAGGCGGCCACCTGCGCCGGGGTCAGCTGCGTCTGGATCGTGCTCACCACACCGTTTGCCAGCGCAATTACTCCGAGGATGAGAAAGAACCTGCGAAAGCGCTGCTTGGAGCGCATGACGAAGTAGCCGAAGAAGAAGAAGGGGATCCACTCGAGCTGCTGTCTGAATCCACCGAGGATCTTGGCGATGCCCTTCGTCTCCGGATTTGCGGCCTCGACCAGCACGAGGGCCACGAAGGCGAGAACCCAGCCAGACAACGGAGGCAGGCGTACGCGCTCCCTTTTGACGGTGAGGCGAATGACCGCACCAAGGCAGATCGCAGCGATCAGCGCATCGCGAATCGCAGACACCCCCTGGCTCGCGCTCTCAAGCTTGATCGGCCCGTCCAACAGGCCGAAGTAGAGCATCAGCAGCGCAAGCGTCACCTCGTAGCGAGTGCTGACAACAAGCACGATGACGATCAGAACACCCAGCCCGACACCGAGCGCGATCAGGAAGTTCGGATTCGGCACCTCCAGCGCGATGCCGAACGCGACAAGCATGGAGATCAGCCCGGCGGCAGCGATCAGGAGCCCATTGTGGAGGCGCCGGGTCAGAACGGCGGGATGAGCCCCTCCGATTGGACTGGACAGATGCAGACGAGGGGTGCTCATCAGCCCATCGGGCGCGATGTCAGCGCCGGTCGTAGTACGCCGAGGAGAAGCCGGACGCCTCGATGTCAGCGGGCGCCACATCGTTGGCCACGACCCCGAGCACTGGCGCACTCGAGGCACGTGCCAAGAGCTGCACGAGTCGCTGCGTGGAGGCCGCCTTCGTGTGGCCCACCCGTGCCACGATCACGATCGCGTCCACCACGTGAAGCAGCGGCATGATGTCGCTCACCTCCAGCGGTGGTGGCGCATCGATCAGCACGTGATCGAAGTCGTCGGCAACCGAGTGGAGTAATCCGGCCATCGCCCGCCCGGCCAGCAGGGCCGGCGGGTTGGCGACTTCTCCGCCGCTGACGAGCACCGACACCGACCCACCGCCACGGGACTCAACGGCCGTGGCCACGCCCTCACCGGCACCGGACAAGCCAGTCTCGACGCTGGGGCGCAACGACGAGTCCACCCGCTGCAGGGCCTCGCTGACGGGGAGCGTCCCCGCGAGCACCTCCGCCAGTCCGTAGGAGCCATCGACGTCCAGCAGCCCGGCCTGGACGGGGCGGCGAAGATCAGCCTCAATCACCGCCACGCGCTCGCCAGCATCGCGCTGCACTAGCGCGAGGCTCGCGATTAACGTGGACTTGCCGGCACCAGCCTCCGCGCTCACGAACAGGATCGAGCGGGGCAACGTCTCACGATCGTGATCGAGCAGTCCTCGTAGCTGCAGGGTCGTATGCAGCCGCCGTAGCGGCTCGCGCAGAGGTTCGGCCGGCATCCGCTGGCTATCGCGACGTACAATGGGATCCTTGATCGATGGCAGAGCCGTGAGGATCTGCGTCTGGAAGGCCTCCTCAATGTCGGCAAGCGAGCGCAGCCGCCGGTCGAATCGACTCAGCGCGTAGGCCGCAAACGAGGCCAGGACGATGCCCAGCGCGAAGCCGAAGAGCGCGTTTCGCTTCGGCCTGGGCGATAGCGCAACCGGGTTGGCGATCGCCGGATTGATCTGCTTATCGCCCGTGCTCCCAAGCGTGAGGTCAGACTGTAGCTGGTTGATCCGTTCGGCGAGAGCTTGGTCTATCACCTGCGAATGAACCGCCGAGTGCTTCTTTTCGCTGCTCTGCAGCTGCTTGCTCGCACTGGTGAGCACCGCCTGAACCTGACGGCGGTAGTTGGCACCTCGTTCGCCGAGATAGACCTGCGCATAGGTGTTCGCAAGCAGCGCCGCCCCCTCAGCCGTGCCGGCCCTCGCAGTTATCTCTATAAAGTCGCCGGTGGTGGAGGATATAGCCTGCGCCGTGCCGGCGGCCACACCTAGCCTACGATCTTCCCGAAGCCGCCGTTGAACCGCTTCGCCTACGACATTCGAGTTGATGAGTTCGGCCTGATCGGCGATTTCTTGCGCACTCTGGGTCGCGTTTCCGACAGTGCCGCTGATCAGCGACTGCACTTCGGAGCCAGCCCCAAGTAGACCTCTGTCGTCGCGCCGTAGATTCTCGGCTGGTGCTTGTAGTAGACGTAAGTCGCCGCGGCTACCACTATCCCCACGGCAAGGATCAGCCACTTGCGCTTCCAGAGCGGGGCGAAGATCGCGGTGGCGTCGGTCGTCTCGTTCATCGACTGAAGAATCCGTTCATGGCTGGGCCTAGGCACGTCATAGAAACGCGAGAGCTGGGCGTTCTCTTCCGCTGCGCCGACTGACGGACTCAGCGGCCAGCTAATCGCCGGGTTACAGGCACCCAAAGAGTAGCGTGCGGGGACCGACATCGAGCAACTATGGATGCAACCATGTTGCGATGCTCGTATCGGTCATCGTGCCCACGTCAATCGAGACGCCAAGCGTGCTGGCGGTCGCTCATTCATCGAGCGCCGGCGCCCGAGCCGAGCAGTTGCTGGCGAAGATTCCCGGTTCGCACGTCGCAAGGCCCTCATCTGGCGTCCTGGGAGTGGCCTCCTCAGCTTGGATGGTCCTCAGATCTCGCGCGAAGGTGCTCTATCTCGTCGATGTCGGCAGGACCACCGCACCAGCGGCCGTGCTTGGCAGACTGACGGGCAAGCGCGTCATCGTGGATACCGGCGATGCGACCTACGCATTAGCGCGCTCATTGGGTGGCCGAACTCGGTCTCGGCCTAGCCCTCGTTGGAGTCGGCGAGCAACTCGCCTTACGCAGCGCTCACGAGATCGTCGTACGAGGACGAGCTCACGCGGCCCGTGTACCACGACCATCCACCCACATCCCTGATCTGGCCCCAACGGAGGCCACACCGACCGATGCGAGCGAGCTGCGCATGGCACTCGACCTTCAAGGAGCCTACGTTGTGGGTCTGGTAGGAAGCCTGATCTTCTCCCCCGCTTGCGCATTTCCTACGGCTGGGATCTCATTGAGGCCCTGCCTCACACCGCGTCATCGGTGGTCGCGCTGATCGTCGGTGACGGCAGCGGGCTCCAGCCCCTGCGCGAGCGCGCGATCACCCTGGGTGTCATCGACCGCTGCCGATTCGTCGGACGCGTACCCATCGAGCAGGTATGCGAGTACATAGGTGCGATGAACGTGGCGATCTCGACGCAGACCAACGACACCGTTGGACAGGTTCGGACAACCGCGAAGCTGCCGCTATACCTAGCCTGCGGATGTCCCGTGTTGGCATCTCACGTTGGTGAGGCGGCGGTCCTACTTGGAGACCTCGGCTGGACCTTGCCCTACAAAGGCGTCGTGGATCTCGAGTACCCGCGACAACTCGCTGGCGCGATCGAGTCATGGCGACTGAACCCCGCTGAGGAGTCCGGTAGGCGGGCTGCCGCTCTGCAACTCGCTCATGAGGCATTCGACCCGCAGGAGATGCGGGATCGGCTTGCTCATGTGATCTCTCGTGTGGTCGGCCTGCCAGGTAAAGGAGGCTAGCTCGCATTACTCGCCAGCCGGGAGTACAGCCTGTGGTGCTCTGCGACCATGACGTCCCATGTGAACCGGAGCGCGGATCGACGAGCCGCTTGGCCCATACGAGTCCTCAACGCCGGGTCCTCGCTCAGCTGGGTGAGCCGCTGAGCGATCACTCTCGAGTCCGGGGTAATCAGGAAACCGTTCTTCTCGTCTTCGATGAGCTCGCGGACACCGCTCACCGGAGTGACCACGACTGGCAGGCCGCTGGCCGCCGCCTCAAAGGTGACCAGCGAAAATGTCTCATAGCTCGATGGCAGGACAAAGGCGTCCGCCAACTCATAGACCACTTGGACGTCGCGTGTGACCCCGAGCCAATGCACCGCTTTGCCCACGCCAAGGGAATCGGCGATCTCTCGATAGCGACGCTCGTCTCCACGACCGGCCACGATCAGATCCCAACCGGGCGCTAGAGCCAGCGCCTCAAGCACCAACCGCAGACCCTTACGTCCCCACTCACCCCCGATAAAAGCCGCGAGTGCTCGCCCTTCGAGGATATCTAGCGTTGCCCGCAACGCCAGAGCCTCGTGCTTGCGCACCCCGGGTGCAAACGCCTCCGTGTCTACTCCATTGTGAATTGTCACAACACGATCCGCGAGCATGGGATAGTGCTCTCGCATCTCGTCCGCGACCCCATTGGATACACACACGAACATCGCTGAGCCATTCGCCCGGTAGCACAGTCTCTCGGCGACCCGCTTGACCAGACCTACCACCCGAACGTATCCGCGAAAGAGTGTGGTGGGACGACCTGGTGTCGCTCTGCCCACCTGATGACAGTAGTGAACCGCAATGGTGTCGACGCGATTCAACACGATCGCGCCGTTCGCCTGCACGATGCCCCGACGCCATCTGCGGACAGCGATGGACCCTGCCAGCATGAACCACGGATAGCTCACGAGAAAGGGACGACGTGGTCCCCGTACTCGATGGAACGTCACCTCGACATCCTCTGGCAGCTCACACGAGCGCGCAATCACCGTCACATGGTGCCCGAGTCGATTCAGCCCAATGACAAGCTCCTCCAGCACACGCTCCATCCCGCCAACTGATCCGACCGCAAGTGCGACGAGTGTCACGTCGCAGGCGGAAGAGACCGCAGCGCCATTGGCGTCAGTTCTAGGGTCAGCTTTTGATCCTTGCATCGCGCCTCAAAACCAACTTGAATCAGGTGTAGTGATCAAGTGGCTGGCTTGGCGAACCTGACCACCTGATGATAGCTGGGCGCCCGAAGCCCGATCGCAGCAGAACTCGCGAGCGCCGACTTGGTTCGCGTCGCACTCTTCAGGGCCGGCGGTTGGTGCACCGGAAGGCGCACGCTCAGGCTCTGACAAGGTCGCGATCAGTCGCCGGTTCAAGGCGGGAACGTTACCTCACCCACCCCGTACTGATTAGCATGGGCTCGGTGTCCGATGGCGTCGCGATAGGACCCGCCGCGGCGGAGAGGCGCGAGTCCGCCATTTTGGAAGCCTCCCAGACGAGGGTGGAGCAACTTGCCCTGACGGCGCTCATGCTGCTGCCAGGCGCGTTGATCGTGTACACCGGCTTCAACGCGGGGGGCTACTTCCCCGTCACGCCGGCCGTCGTCGTGCTCGTGCTCACCCAGGTCCTGCTGGTGCAGGATCATGCAGGCGCGGCGGCCATTGGAGGGGATCGCGCCCGTAACACTCGTGGCGATCGCCGCGCTCGGGCTCTACACGCTGATGACGCTGCTCTCGGGGCGCTGGTCGCATGCCAATGGACGTGCCCTGATCGCGTTCGACCTCGCGTGGCTCTATCTCCTTAGCCTGGTGGTGTTCGGTGCCGTGCGGACGAGCGCCCGGGACCTGCGCTGGCTGATCAGAGGCCTCGTGATCGGGAGCTCGATCGTCTGCCTCGCGGGTCTGGCCAGCCGTGTGTTGCCAAACGTGGTGCACACGACCACCGCCGTGGCGGAGGAACGGCTGAGCTATCCGGTCACCTACTGGAACGCGTTCGGCCTGCTCGCGGCGCTGGGCATCGTGCTCGCGTTCCACCTCACATGCACGCTCACCGAGCACCGTCTCGTCCAGGTCCTAGCGGCGGCTTTGCTGCCGCTGCTAGGCGTCACGCTGTACTTCACGCTCTCACGCGGGCCGATGGCCGCCGGTGCGATCGGCCTGGCCGTCTACGTGCTCTTCGCCCGCCCCCGCGGCCTGCTGAGCGGTGCGCTTGCGAGCGCACCATTCAGCGCGATCGCGGTGGTGGCCGGCTATCACGCCAAGCTGCTGAACAGCGCCCACCCGACCACCCCAGCGGCGATCTCCCAGGGCCATCACGTCGCCCTGGTCGCGGGCATCTGCGCCCTCGCCGCCGGCGCCGTGCGGCTGGCACTCGCGCTCGTCCTGGACCCCCGCCTGCGCCGCCTGTGCGCACGACAGTGGATGCGCCCGGCGACACGACGCACCGCGATCGCAGGGACGATCGCGGTGGCCCTGACAGCGATGCTCGTCCTCGGCGCGCCCCACACGCTTGCGCACGACTGGCGGCGTTTTATCAGCGGCGCCGCCACTCCGTCGGGCAACAACCTGCGCCAGCGACTCACCGACGTCTCCGACGACAAGCGCACCTCACTGTGGAAAGTCGCGCTGCGCGGCTTTGAAGCCTCCCCGCTGCACGGGCACGGTGCAGGGATGTTTCAAACCCTGTGGGATCGCAGCCGTCCCAACGCCACCTACACGATCAACGCCCACAGCCTCTACCTCCAGGCGATGGCCGAGCTCGGCGTGCCGGGTCTCGCGCTCCTGTTAGTGCTCGTGGGCGCCGTTCTGGTCGGGCTGGCGGTGCGCGCCCGGGGAGCTCAGCGCTCGTTGTATGGCGCGCTTCTGGCCGCCGCCGTGATCTGGATCGCTGCACGCAGGCGTGGACTGGGATTGGGAGATGCCGGTTGTGACGCTCGGTTTCTTCGCCGCGGCGGGCGCAGCGCTTGGTCCTCGCCGAGGGCAGGGCTTCGATTGGGTGCCCGGTACCAACAGCCGCATAGTCCTCGGTCTGCTGTGCCTGGCGACGATGGTGGCACCCGTGCTGATCATCGGCTCTCAGAGCCGACTCGATGGCGCCAAGGAAGCGCTCTACGCCTCACATTGTGCGAAGGCCGACTCGGACGCGCTGTCTTCGATCAATTGGTTGGATATCCGCCCCGAACCGTATGAGATCGTCGGCTTCTGCGACGTGGAGCACGGGCAGCCAAGGCTCGGCATCTCCGCCATGCGAGAGGCCATCCGTGTGGATCCCGGCAACTGGGAGCCCTACTACACCCTCGCGATCGCGCAGGCAGCCGCCGGCATCGACCCCAGGCAGGCGGCTCAGAGAGCTCTGCGGATGAATCCGCTGGAGCCGCTCACGCGAGAAGAGGCCAGGGTCTTTCATACCTCGAGCCCACTCGAATGGGTCAATCGCTCAGCGACGGTACGCACCGCCGCCCTTGCAAGCGCCGATCTCTCGCTACTGCCATCCTGAGCCTTCAACCGACCTCCTCGCGCAGCTTGCGCAGGGCTCGGTAAACGCGACCCTCCACGGTGGTGAGTCGCTCACCGGTGAGCTTGGCGATCTCGGGGACGCTCAGGTCGGCGCCGAAGCGCAGGGCGATCGCCTCGCGCTCCTCCTCGCTCAGGACCGCCGAGGATGCGGCCGATCAGATCGCGGTCAGACACCTCCCCGGTCTCGTCGCTCGCTTCGGTACCCGATGTGCCTGCCATCCGCTCCAGCGCACGGCCCCGCTGCGCTCTGGCGGCGCAGATGATCGCGCAGGCAGTTCAGCGCGATCGCGTAGAGCCAGGTCTTCTCGCTCGCCTTGCGCGGATCGAACCGCCGGCGGGCACGCAGGGCCCGCTCGAAGGTATCGGCGAGCAGATCCTCGGCCACCACACGATCGCCGGTGCGGTAGCTGAGAAACCCGAAGAGGGCTTGAGCATGCTCGTCGTAGAGCCGCTCGAACGTATCGTCTCGCATCGATCCCATCATCTCCGATATCGGTGCCTCGCCCGGCTGTCCAGACGGCCAGTCAGGAAACCGCGGCGCCGTGCGTATAAGTCCACATGAGCTATCGACATAACGAGCCGGATGACCATGACCTTCGGGAGATCGCAGATCTGCTTCGCGACGAGCGCCCAGCGCTCGAGCCGCTCGAGCTCGATCGAATCAAGCTAAGAGCGATGAGCGGTGCGCAGCGCTCCACCGGCCAGCCGAAGCGACTGGCCGTCAGGTCGCATCTGACCGCGCTCCTGACCGTAGCGTTCCTGGCCGTTGGCAGCGGCGGCGCGTTGGCGGTATGCGGCAGCGGCATCGGCGGCTCGGGAGGCCAAGGCGGCAGCGCAGGCTACTCGCAGTACCGCACTGGGTGCCCCTCCGGATACACCTGGGACAGCAGCAAGGGTTGCTGCAAGAACACGCCGCCACCCCCACCACCGCCGCCAAAATGCCCCACCGGGTACACCTGGAACAGCAGCAAGGGTTGCTGCAAGAACACGCCGCCACCCCCACCACCGCCGCCAAAATGCGCCACCGGGTACACCTGGAACAGCAGCAAGGGTTGCTGCAAGCAAACGACGACGGGTCCTAAATAGGGATGATGTGTATGGCCCCTCTGAGAGGGGCCATACACATGCCAGCTGCTTCGCAGTAGACGGCTGGTTAGGCTGCAACCAGTGCGAAGGCTGACTGCGCTGGTCGTATGGGGGGTCGTCTTGACCGGCCTTATGGCTGCCTTTCTCGCGCTCCATGACCATGGAGGCGAGGAAGTGTTCTCCGACCAGCAGGCGGGCCTGCAGAGACTCAAGCAGCCGCTCGTACTCAGCGCGGCTCATGTAGAGGCCTTTGTCAGCCGTGCCCCCGAGCCGGTATCGCCCGCAGAGCGCACACCTGCCGTGCAGGTTCGCTGCAGGCCGGGTTCAGGCGGGACGCTCCGCAACCCTTGGTCGTGCCTGATCCGCTACCGCTCGGGCAAACAGGCGCATTATCGGGTGATCGTCCAGCCCGATGGGCGTTATAGCGGCGTGGGCACCGGCATCATCAGCGGCTGCTGCATCAAGACGCCGACGCTCGACTGACCGGCTGGGTCAGCCTTCGGCGTGCGAACGTCTTGCGCGTGCCACCTCGTCCGCCAGCCTGTGCTGAAAAGCGGCAACGGAGAAGCGCTCGGCATTGGCGACCGCCCTGGCAGGATCGAAGTCGAGCTCATCGAGCCGCAGGATCGCCTGCGCAAAGGATTCGACGTCATCCAGCTTGGCCAGCAGCCCCGTTTCGCCGTCGATCACTGTCTCAAGCGCTCCACCGGCAGCAGCCGCGATCACGGGCCGACCGGAGGCCTGCGCCTCCACGGCGGTGATCCCGAACTCCTCCATGCTGGGCACGAGCACCGCTCGAGCGCCCGCGTAGAGCTTGACCAATTCGTCATCGCTCGCCCGCCCCAGGAACTGCGCCTCGGGATAGGCCGCGTTCAGCGCGGCATGATCAGGGCCCGAGCCGACGATCTGGATCGGGACGTGGGCCCGGCGCGCCGCCTCCAGCGCGATGTGCACGCGCTTGTGGCGCACGATCTCCGAGACGAGCAGTAGCGAGTCCCCCGGCACACCCGGTGAGAAGCGCTCGGTTTCGACAGGCGGGTGGATGATGGTCGCCTCACGCCCGTAGTAGCGCCTGATCCGCTCGCGACTGAGCTCGGAGATGGCGATGTAGGCGTCGACGCGCCTGCTGGCGGCGAGATCCCAGCGGCGCATGCGACTCAGCTGCAGGCGCAGCAGCGGGCGCAGCAGGCCGGCGGTCTCGCTCGAGCGCTCGCTCCTGCTCATACCAGGCGTAGCGGAAGGGCGTGTAGCAGTAACACACGTGGACGGCCCCGGCGGGTGCCCGCACGCCGTGGGCGAACGCGCTCGAGCTGGTCACGACGATGTCGGACCGCCCGGAGCGCGAGCTGCTCGATCGCCGATGGATAGAGCGGCAGCAGGCGCCTGAAGTTACCCTGGCGAACGCCCAGGCGCGCGAGCGGCGAGGTCGGGACGGGCGCCCCGCGAAGCGTCCGCCGGTGCCCTGGCGGTCGTAGAGCAAAGTGAAGATCGGTGCCTGAGAGTAGAGCTCGGCGATCGCCGCAAAGCTGCGCTCGGCGCCGCGCATGACCAGCAGGTAGTCGTGGGCGAGAGTGACGCGCTCCGGTATGGCCGCGCTTTGGCTCGGCGCGCTCATGGCGAAGGAACTCTACGTCCGGCCGCGAAACTTTTGGCTACGCTCCGGCGTTCTATTGGTCCCAAGCCCATGCTCAGCCGGTCCAGAGCCCGCCCTGTCATACCGCTGAGATGAACCTCACCACGCACATCCACATAACGCGCCGAGCGCTCCCGCTCTTGCTGCTCGTGATGATCGCCCTGGGAGCACTTGGGTCAAGCGCGGGCGCCGCCCCCAGGAGCGACATCGAAGGGGTGTGGTCGTTCAACGGCGGGAACGTCGGGATCCAGCGCCTGGCAAACGGCACCTACCAGGGCACGGTGGTGACCGCGACGCAATTCTCCAACTGCACGCATCCCGTCGGCCAGGTGATGTGGACCGATATGCGCCAGCAGGCCGACGGCTCCTTCTGGGGCCACCACCTCTGGTATCGCGGCGCGAAGTGCGAAACCATCTCCCAGCCCGGCGAAACCGCCTGGCGGGTGCTCGAAAGCAGCTCGGGCGCACGCTCCCTGGAGGTGTGCTTCAGCTATCCCGGCCAGGAAACCGAGCCCACCATCGCCGCCGACGGCACCACCGCCGACGACACCTACGGCTGCGTGAAATCGCCGCTTGTCGTGGCCCTGCCGACCCGGTCGGGCTCATCGAAGGCTCGGGCGCCCTCAGCGCTTCCAGCGTGATCACGCCGCCGACGAGCAAGGGCTGCGTGCGAAAGAAAACGCTCACGATCAAGCTGCGCGAGCCCCGGCACGATCCTTCAGGAAGTGGTCGTCAGGATCAACGGCAAAAAGGTAGCCGACGTGCACTTCGCGAAGGCGTCGAAGAAAACCTTGAGCGGACCATCGTCATCAAGTAGCTGCCCCCCGGCACCACAAACTGAGCGTGCTGGTGGTCACGGTCCTCAAACAGCGACTGGTCAGCCGTGGCACCTACCACAACTGCAAGGGCTCGGGGAAGCCCCAGCATCACGGGCACAGCAGAGGCACCACAAAGGCAAGAAGTGGCGCTTCTCCCTAGCGGGTAGACGGGGCTCTAAAAAGCCACGAGTTTCGTTGAGGGCCCGCTTGCCATGTCAGCTCGAACGAACTCTCAGACGTGCTGCAGACCGGAGCTCAGCGCCTGGCGGCCGGCCACACACGCCGACGGGCGCTGTATTGCCCGTGGCGACCATCACGATGCCGATGATGGCAATGACGAGATCGCCGGCGCATCGTCGGTCGCGCCCGTGGCGATCTCTACGATGGCTAGGCGAGTGCTATGGACTTTGGGGCTGTGAACTGCTACTGTCGCTGTGCGGGTGAGGGCCTCTGGCCTTTAGCCCGTATTTTTTGTTCGGGGAGCGGTTTCGTTGCACGGTAGCGGTAGCAGCGTGTCCAGCACGTCGTCGCCTGGTGTCATATCCGAGACGCTGTCGTCGGATGCCGAGACCGCGATCGCCTTCCTCGACGAGAGCAATCTCTCACGACAGGTTCTTTGCGGTGGGCTGTCTCAAGCTTTCCGAGCCGAGCATCCTGCTCCGGCAGATCCAGAAGCTGCGCGATCAGCACCATTGGTACGGAGAGCTTCATTGGGTCGACATCACCAAGGATTCCGTCGCCTTCTACCGGAGCATCATCAACGTCATCGCCAAGTCGGACGCCGAGTTTTCGTGTTTCGTCGTAGATCGGCAGCGCGCGGACGCTGTCGTGCGGTTTGGTAGCCCATGGCGCGCATACGAGAAGATCGCAACGCAGCTCCTGATCGGTTCGATCCGGCCCAAGGAACTCGTCACTGTCCTGGCCGACAACTACTCCGCGCCTGACTATGTTCGTTTTGAGGAGGACGTCAAGCGAGAAGTCAACCGACGACTGGGGCGGCTCGCCGTTACCAATGTTTGTCGCCTCGACTCGAAGGCCGCAGACCCGTTGCAGCTCGTCGATCTTCTGACGTCCGGCATCACATTCGAGTTTCGTCAAGCCGCGGGGCTCGCCAGCAAGGGATCACCAAAGGCTCGACTCGCGAAGCACGTCAGGACCGCATACAAAGCCGACTCATTCCTCAAGGGCTGCCGTCGCAAGCGCATGAACGTACAGCTCTATCGTGGTGGCGCGAAGTGGCGCAATTCAAACTGAGACACCACCGGTAGGCGCCGCAAGGCCGTCCAGCCGCCGAGCACTCATCAAAGACGCTTGCCGGATGCGCGCCGTCCGCGCTCCTGCGCGCGAGCGCTCTCCTGCGCAAGCCGAGCGAGCACGGGGAATGCCAGCGCCAGGCGGCCGGCGTTGGGGGCCGGCTGAGCGCGACCGTGTTCCGGCGAAGCTCAGCAGCTCCATCAGCGCCACGCCCGGGTCCTCCCTCATTCGCTCGTGGGGCACCTGTGAGGTGACACCCGCCATCCTCCGCGTGGCCGCGAGGAATGCACCGTGGTCGGTCGCTGCCGGGTCGATTGTGGCCCCCGCTCGGCGGCCTGACGCCAGCACCGATTGTAAGTCGAATCTCCGTCGCGCCTTGTCCGCCGCGGCGGAGAGGACTGTCCCGCTCAGCACCCTGAAGCTTGCGAGCGTCCGTGCTCTCGGTCCATCCGCGGTGTGCTCAGACTCGCGGATCTCAAAGCGACCGCCGCGGCGTGCGACCACGTATGCCACGCCCACTGTTTTACCACTATGCGATGCCCACTACATCGCGTGGCCAACGCCACTTTCCTGCGATCAGGCCCGCGACCTCGCTTGATGGGTTCTGACAGAGGTATGTTGTAGACAAGCTATATTGTCTAGATGCGGACGAACAAGGAAATTGAGCAGGCCGCCCGTCGGTTCGAGCGGCTCGCCCACTCACTGGACCCAGCCACAGCCCAAGTCGAGGGCACCGACGATCTTCGCGAGATTGCAACCGCAGCTGACACGGTACGCGCAGACGATGCCCGCTTGCGGGAGGCCGTCCTCCTCGCCCGAGCACGCGGCAGGTCCTGGAATCACATCGCGCTGGCTCTAGGAGTGCTACGACAAGCAGCACGACAACGGTTCGCCCATAAGGCACAGGCCTGACCGGTCCTGGAAATTACGCCCGGCGGCCGGCCACACACGCCGACGGCCGGGCATCAGCGAGATTGCCTCCCCCATCGAGGACCGACGGTGCCCAACGCCTCT
>CAWFNV010000003.1:0-2712858 GCA_963817345.1 uncultured Solirubrobacterales bacterium | reverse complement strand
TCTTGATGCGACGGAGGCTGGGCGGTTGCTGTCGGTACCCGCGTCGTGGGTACTCGCTGAGGCACGAGCGAACCGGATTCCGCATGTTCGGCTCGGGCGCTATGTGCGGTTCAGCGCGGACGATCTGGAGGAATGGTGGCGAGCGCGGATGCGGGGGCCGTGGCGTACACGAGGTGCGGCCTCGCGTACGGCGCGCTCGCTGCTTGTCGATCGACAGGCAGAGCACGGGAGGCGTCCCGACTAACGAGACGACTATCGCGTTGAAGCAGCCGCAGCGCCCGCTACCTTGGGCGTCCGATGGTGGCGCGCGATCAAGGAGACGATGAGTGATGGCCACAGCGAGGAAGACCACCCGACGCCCCTACGGAGCTGGCTCGCTCTACGCGCGCGGGGGCGTCTGGTATGCGCATTGGCGCGCAGACGGTGGCCGGCAGGTCAAGCGTCGCGTCGGCGCGATGCGCGTCGAGGGCTCGCGCGACGGCCTGACGCGCAGCCAGGCCGAGGCAGAGCTGCGCCGGTTGATCGCGGAGACGAAGCCTGCCCGGATGACCGCCGGCGACGCGCTGACGATGGACGAGCTGGGACGCCGTTACCTCGCGAACCTGGAGCGTCAGAGCCGCAAGAAGGCGACGACGACGGCTGTGGAGTCGATCCTGCGCGTTTGGCTTGAGCCGTACTTCGCAGAGCGCGATCTGCGCCGGATCACAGCCCATGATGTTCAGGACCTGATGACGATGATGGAGAGGGGCGAGAGGCCGGGACCGAAGGCGAAGGGGGACCGTCGCTATGGGCGTCCGGTCGGCGCAAAGTCGGTGCGCAACTACATCGGCTACCTCTCGGCGCTGCTCGGGTTCGCGGAGCGCAAGGGGTGGCTGCCCGTGAACGTCGCCCGACATGTCGAGCTGCCCGGCAAGCCCGAGAGCGCCGAGATCAGGTTCCTTGAGCCGCTTGAGGTGCGCGCGCTGGCGGACGCTGCCGTTGATGGTCCTTATCGCGAGATCGACCACGCGATGTATCTCACGGCCGCGATGACGGGCCTGCGCCAAGGCGAGCTGGTGGCGCTTCGCTGGCGCGACGTGGACTGGTCCGCCGGCCGGATCAGGGTCCGCCAGAACTACGTGCTGGGCGAGTTCGGCACCCCGAAGTCCCGCCGCTCGACGCGCAGCGTTCCGATGGCCGATGAGGTTGCGGGGGAGCTTGACCGGCTCAGCCGCGCGGTGGGGGAGAGCGGTGGCGATGCTCTGGTGTTCGCCGATCCTCATACGGCCGGGCCGCTCGACAAGGCGGCGATCCTGCGGCGCTTTCGCCGGGCGCTCAAGGCCGCGCAGCTTGAGCAGTCGCATCGCTTCCATGATCTGCGCCACACGTTCGGTACGGCGATGGCTGGCACGGGTGTTCCCATGCGGACCTTGCAGGAGTGGATGGGGCATCGGGACATCGAGACAACCCAGCGCTACGCGGACTACTCGCCGAGCGCGCACGAGTCGGCGTTTGTGGAGGCGGCGTTTAGCTCGGGTGGCGGCAGCAGACCGCTCGTTTCGCAGTCAACGTGATGGCGCTCCAAGATGCTTAAGGACTGACGGGCGGAACTTCTTGGCCCTATTGTGCAGTGCGTGGTCGAGCGCTCGAAGATCACCGACAAGACCGATGAGTTGTTCATGGCGGCGTCGCGTGGCGACGACGACCTCGGCTACCCGGCTGATGTAGCGTTCGTTCCCAGCGATGAGGAGTGGGCCGACGACGTCCTCTGGCGCAATCTGATCGAAGGGCAGGCGACCGTTCTCGTCGGAGAGGACACCGAGCTGCTACTCGTGCCAAGGCGCCGCGGCGTAATCGATCGGCTCAGGGGTCGGGTACCTGTCAGCGTCGCGCCCCGAACGCATGGGCACGCCTCGTCCTACGCGACGTTCAGTCGTCTTGGGCGTCACCCGGTGCGCCAGATGCGCGCCCTCGCGCACGCCTGACTTGCTGGCAAAACCTGAGCGGGGCGAACGAAGTCGCTCTTGTCTTTCGGCGCCGGGGTCGGTAGCTTGCGCAAGTCCGGGAGTCGGAATAGCTAAGAGACAGGCCAGCGCAACGAGGGGGGAACCGCACGGGCGGGTTTCCTCTCTGCGGCGAAAAGAACTAGAGGAGGCGATTGAATGGCCGAGGCCAAGCCGGGCGATGAGAGCGGCGCGGGGAACGGGCTGAGCCGCTGGTGGAAGAGCAGGAGCTCGAAAGGCAAGGTGCTCTGGAGCGCTCTGGCGGTGTTCGTCCTACTCATCGTGATCGGCGCGGCAGCGGGCGGGAGCAACAACAGCACGAAGGCAACCTCGGTAGGCGTCGGATCGGTGGCGAAACCTCCACCTGAGCCGACGGTCCAACTGCATCTCAATCAGGGGAGCTTCTCCCAGACCGGCTCCCAGGTAACGCTGACAGGGACGGTGACGCCCGGTGCCGCCGTCACCGTCAACGAACACCCGGCCGCCGTTCACGGGAGCGCCTGGCACGGGACGGCGCAGCACCTCCACATCGGTGAAAACACGGTCGTCGTCCGCGCGTCCCTTACAGGTCACCAGTCAGCGGAAGGCACCATCACGGTCACGCGGCATCACACCCAAGCCGAACTAGAAGCAATAGCTCAAGCCAACAAAGAAAGGGAGGCGCGCGAAAGGGCAAAACGGGAACAAACGGAACGCGTAGAACGAGAACATAAAGAAGTCGAAGAACGCACAGAACGGAAACACCAAGAAGTCGAAAACGCCACCCTGTCTCAGCAGAATGCGCTGAAGTCCGCTGAACAGTATCTCGAAACGTCCGCGTTTTCAGAAGCTGGGCTGATCGAACAGCTGTCTTCTGAAGCCGGTAGCAAATATCCGCACGCGGACGCTGTCTGGGCTGTGGAACACCTCGAAGTGAATTGGAACGAACAGGCCGTGAAATCGGCTAGGCAGTACCTCAGCACCTCATCGTTTTCATGCCAGGGGCTGATCGAACAGCTCTCGTCCGAAGCCGGTAGCAAATTCACCGTGGCGCAAGCCGAATACGCCGCCAACAAGGTCGGCTTGTGCTGAGGTGTCCGTGCCAGCTGGCCCGGCCGTTCAGCCGGTGAGGCTTGAGCCAGGCTGGGTGTGACGGAGCTTTGATCTGGCCTGGGTCAGAAGCGAGTCCAAGCATGGAAGAAGCGGGTGACCGGAGTGCGGCGCTGGCCTATTCCAAGAGGTCGTCGAGCATCTCGTGGAGTAGTGAGTTATCGCCACGATGGCTCTCGCGGGCGGCGAGGATGTTGCGCTCGGCATCGAGGTGGACCCATGCAATGGGATGGCCGGCGGCCTTGGCGATCTGGCCGAGAAACGCGCGTTGGGTGCGCCCGTTGCCCTCGCGGAAGGGATGGACGGCGTTGATCTCGGCGTAGTAGTGCGTCAGGCGTTCCAAGAACTGCTCGCGGCCCAGGCCGTGGAGGCGATCCTCATGGGCGAGGTCCGCAAACAGTGTCGTCAGGTAGGGACCGATGTGCTCAGGCAGCGCGAACAGGTCGTCCCCCTTTGTGATGCGGACCGTGCGCAGCTCGCCGGCCCACGGGTAGATGTCGCCGAAGATGTGGCGGTGTGTCGCCTGCAGGTGGGCGAGGTCAAAATCGCCGGGAGTGAAGCGCCGCTCGAGCTGCGCTATGCGGATGGCGCTGAGTGCCGCCTCGCGCTCGGCAAGCGCGGCCGCGTCGCGCAAGTCCAGAAGGTTTCGCAGCACGTCGGTGCCGGGATAGGCGTATGGATCGGCCACCGCCGCAACGTATCGAGAGTTCCGGCGTCGAGACTAGGCGCGTGCCGGGACGAGCAGCTCGCCGAGCGGCTCGCCAGCGGCTATCAGACGTGCTGCGTCGTCGAGCTGTGCGTCGGTCAGTTCCCCACGCCCCCAGCGGCCCAGGAGTGCCTCGGCTACGCCGGGATCGAGACCCTCGGCGCGAACGGACGCCAATGCGTTCTCGGCTGCTTGGGCGCGCGTCGTCATGCCCCTATTCTACCGTCGCGGCTTGTCCTTGGCCTTGGTAGCAATTTTGGTAGCAATTTGAGCGAACCTGAGCTGATCCGAGGGCGCTAAACCCCAACAAAACCGGGTTATCCGACCCCACCTGAGCACCAGCACCGAGTTCGAGCCCAGTATCGCCCATCTCCTGAGTGCCAGCGAGAGGCATCAGTCGGGGTGGGCGGCGCTCGGGGCTATCAGGCCGGTCCAGCCCTCATGCCAGAGTTGCTCGCTGACCTGCTGGTAGGCCGGCCAGGTGCGGCAACTCGGCCGGGGTTGGTCCAGTGCGACGCCGTGTAGTAGGTCGATGTCGCTGAGGTCGGCGAGCTCGAGTTCGAGGCGCCAGCGATGGTGGTCATAGGGCACATGGTCCTGCGGGGAGAGTCCACGGATTAAGTCCCTCAGCCGGGAGGGTCGGCCAAGGAGCGGTACCACTCCGCGGTCGCTGTCTGTGTCGTGTCGGCGAGGTAGAGTGCCGGCACGATCGCACCGCGTTGGGAGCGGCCATCCGATGGGGGATCGGCTCGGCCGAGCAGGTCGGCTGGGGTAGTGTGGGTGGTATGGCTCACGTTGTGGTAGCGACCGCGTTCGGCGGACCGGAGGTCCTCTCAGTTGTCGAGGAGGCCGTCGACGGACCTGGAGTGGGGGAGGTTCGCCTGGCTGTGCGGGCCGCTGGGATCAATCCCGTGGATTGGAAGCTCTATAGCGGCTCGATGGGAACCGCCGCCGCGTTGCCGATGCGCTTGGGGTTCGAGGCAGCAGGTGTTGTGACGGCGCTCGGCGGTGAGGCGGTCGGTCCGGTCGGGCCGGTCGCCGTGGGGGATGAGGTCATCGCTTATCGCATCGACGGTGGATACGCCGACGAGCTCGTGGTCGCGGCGTCGACGGTCGTCCCGAAGCCGGCGGCGATGAGCTGGGAGGCGGCCGGGGGGTTGATGCTGGCAGGCGCCACTGCGATGCATGCGCTCGCCGCGACCGGTGTACGGGCGGGAGAGACCGTACTGGTGCATGCCGCGGCTGGAGGGGTCGGGCTGATGGTCGTCCAGATCGCCGTCGCCCGCGGAGCGCACGTCGTTGGGACCGCGAGCGAGGGCCACCACGAGTACCTGCGCGAGCTCGGGGTCGAGCCAACGACCTACGGAGACGGCCTGGCCGAGCGAGTGCGCGCGCTGGCCCTGGATGGAGTGGACGCTGCGATCGACTGCGTTGGCAGCGACGAGGCCGTCGATGTGTCACTCGAGCTGGTTGCCGATCGCGACCGAGTCGTCTCGATTGCTGCGTTTCCCCGCGGCGCCGAGGTGGGCATCAAGATGATCGGGGGCGGCCCGGGCGCAGACCCGGGAACCGAGCTGCGCAACGCCGCCCGCTTGCAGCTCACCGCGCTCGTCGAGCAGGGAAAGCTCAGCGTCCGTGCCCGCTCGTTCGCACTTGACGACGTCGCTGAGGCCCACCGCGAGGGACAGGCCGGCCACGTCACCGGCAAGCTTGTCCTTGTCCCGCCCTCCAGCTAGGTCAGGTTCTTCCTCGTGCACTACTATGGCTATACACAGTTTTTAAAACAATGTATGAGGGGCGAGCTTCACATGGTCGCGCGGAAGAATTGGGCGCCAACCGAAGGAGGACCCTGACGCGCAAGCTGATCTACTCGATGACTGTGTCGCTGGACGGCTACATCGCCAGACCCGATGGCGCGATCGACTGGACGGTGCCCGACGAGGAGCTGTTTCTGTTCCACACCCAGCAGATACAGGAGACTGGTGTGCACCTCTGCGGACGGCGGCTCTACGAAACGATGGTCTACTGGGAGACCGCCGAGGAGAGTCAGCTCGTCGCGGAGCACGTCAAGTTCGCCCAAATCTGGAAGGCCCTGCCGAAGGTCGTGTTCTCCGCGACGCTTCAGAGCGTGGTGGGCAACACCAGGCTGGCCAGGGACGGCGTCGGCGAGGAGGTCTCAAGGCTCAAGGAACAGCCCGGAAAGGACATCGCCGTCGGCGGCGCCGGCCTCGCCCGCGCGTGCATGAAGCTGGAGCTGATCGACGAGTGGCGGCTGTTCGTCAGCCCGGTCCTACTCGGCGGCGGCACACCCTACTTCCCGACCCTGGAGAAAGGGATCGACCTCGAGCTGATCGAGACACGCACATTTGGCTCCCGCGTCGTTTACCTTCGCTACAGGCGCGCGGCTTAGGCCCTGCAAACACAGGGTTTTCGCATCTTACGGGCGCCAATAGGTGTCAATTCGCCGATTTGCCGGGTGCTTGATCGTGGTCGTAGACTTATGCATCGTGCGCAAGCTCCTGGTGATCCTCGCTGTTTCGGGTGGCGTGTTGGCCGCTGCGTGGGGGTTGACACCGAGTGCCTATTCGGCCAAGGTCTGCCCGGGGCATCTGCTCGAAAAAACGACCGGCGGAAGCTTGACCGAAGAGATTGTTCCCCACGGTGAGGGGCCTGAAACGGAGAAGGTCTTCCTCTGCAGTTCCTCGGGCGCTAAGCGGTTCGCTTTTCCCGAAGGGCCTCTTGGCAACGGCTATTCGTTCCTGTTTACCGGTCTGACTTTTACTGGTGACCAGGCTGCTGCCCTGGCATTTGAGTGGGGGAGCACCAGGACCCCGGAACTGTGGGTTATCGATCTTGCAACAGATAAGCGGATCTACAACAAGGCCCTGCCGAGCGATGCGGCTAGTTTCGAAACCTTGGAGGTGGGGAAGATTGTGCTTCGGCGAGAGGGATCGGTTGCGTGGACCGAGCTGTCGTACAGCGGCAGTTGTGAGGTGGTTGAGCACACCAAGAGCGCCACGAAAGTGCTAGACAACACGCACAAGACTGAACCTAACTCGCTGAAGCTAGTCGGGTCCACGCTGAGCTGGAGTGAGCAGGACGGGGAAGTGCGCACGGCAACGCTCCGCTGAGCTACGTACGGTAACCACCACACCCTCACTCGCGGCTAGCATCCGTGTCTCGAAACCGAATCCGCGAAGGGAGAGAGAATGGCAAAGGCGCTCTACACAGCCAAGGCACACGTGACCGGCGGACGCGCAGAGGGGCACGGCCGCAGCGATGATGGCGCACTCGAGGTCGACTTGCGGCTTCCAGTCGAGATGGGTGGCTCGGGCGGGGGCACCAACCCCGAGGAGCTGTTCGCGGTTGGTTACGCCGCCTGCTTCGAGGGCGCTCTCGGAGTCGTTGGTCGTCGCGCCAAGGTCGAAACCTCAGACGCTGGGATTGACTCCGAGGTCTCCCTGTATCCGGACGGCAAAGGTGGCTTCGTACTTGGTGTGCAGCTGGACGTGACGCTGCCAAGCGTCTCCGATGGGGCCACTGCGGTCGATCTGGTCCGCGCGGCCCACACGGTCTGTCCCTATTCGAATGCCACTCGCGGCAACATAGATGTTGCTCTCACAGCCAACGGACAGTCAGTCAACTGAGGCTCACGAGGGCACCCATGGGCCGTGCCATGCTCCATAGCCCGCCACCAGCCGCTCGCCCTCCTGCGGTCCCCACGTACCCTTCTCATAGGAGTGCACCGGGGGAGGGGCGTCCAGCAGCGGTGCCATCACCCGCCACGTCTCTTCCACGCAGTCCTGGCGTGTGAAGCGCTTGGCATCGCCGACCATCGCGGCGTGCAGCAGCACCTCGTATGGCGTTGGTCCCTCGCCACCCTGCTGTGCGAACTCCATGTCGAGGCTGATCTGCTCTGTCTCGGCTCCGCGTGAGCCCTGCGCCTCGGCCAGCAGACGGATGCCGGTGCTCGGGTCGAGCTTCACCACCAATTGGTCGGGCGCGGGCTGGCGGGCGGCGCTCGGGTGAAAGCCGAGTCGCGGCGGCTGGTGAAAGACGAGGCGCAACTCGGTTTGGGTGACCGGCAGGTGCTTGCCCGTACGGATGAAGAACGGCACCCCCGACCAGCGCCAGTTGTCGATGTCCAGGCGCAGTGCGGCATAGGTCTCGGTCGTCGAGCCCGTCACGACGCCGGGAGTCTCCAGGTAGCTGTCGTACTGTCCGCGCACGTAGTGCTTGGGGTTGGCGGGCGGCATCGCGTGGAACACGGAGAAGATCGCGTTATTGCGGGTGGTGGCGTCTGAGCCTGCGGGCGGCTCCATCGCGCAGGCGGCCAACACCTGCATCAGGTGGTTGACGACGACGTCGCGCAGCGCGCCGACCGGGTCGTAGAAATGCCCGCGGTCCTCGACGCCGAAGGCCTCAGCCATCGTGATCTGCACGCACGCAACGTGGTGGCGGTTCCAAACGGGCTCGAACATCACGTTGGCGAAGCGCAGATAGAGGATCTCGTCGATCCCCATCTTCCCGAGGAAGTGATCGATCCGATACAGCTGAGACTCGTCGATGTGCTCGTGGATTTCGTCCGCCAGTTCGCGCGCAGACTGCAGATCGTGGCCGAAGGGCTTCTCCACCACCACCCGCGCTTTCTTGGTCAGCCCGGCTTCGGCCAGGCCCTTGATGACCATCCCGAATAGCGCGGGCGGGATCTCCAGATAGAACACGGGATTGCTCGCCTCGTCGATAGCCTGCGCCAGCTTTTGGAAGGTCGCGGGGTCGGCGAAGTCGCCGCTGAGATAGGACATGCGCGCCGCGAGACGTTCGAAGACACCCTCGTCGATTGTCTCGCCGCAGCCTTCGATCGCTTTGCGCGCGTGGTCGTGGAGCTCCTGCACAGTCCAATCATCGACCGCGACACCGACGATCGGGCAACTCAGCAATCTGCGGGCCTCCAAGCGATACAGCGAGCGGAACGTCATCACCTTCGCGAGATCGCCGCTGATCCCGAACGCGACGAACACGTCGGCGGGCGGCGCGGTGCTTTGCGAGAGTGCTGAAGGCACGAACTGCACGTTACCGTTCGCTCATCAACCACGCGAGGGTTGCTGCGAGGCCTTCCGCGTAGTTGATATGAGGCTCCCAGCCGAGAATCTCACGCAGCTTTTGGTTGCTGAACACCTGGTTCTTACCCAGCACCTGCACGGCTTGGCGGGAGAGCAGCGGCGATGCGCTCAGGCCGGTGCTCCTGCGCAACAGCCGGTATCCGTGCTCGAGCGTGAAGCCGAGGCCGAGCGCGAGCCCGTAGGGGATGCTCCAGCGCACACGCGGGCAGCCGAGGCCGTCGGCGAGGTCGTCGGTCAGCTGCTTCCAGGTGACGTCCAGTACGTCGCTGACGTTGAACGCGTTGCCGGGCGCAGCGTCGTGCTCGAGCGCCAGGAGCGCGGCGTCGATCAGGTTCTCGACGTAGCAGAGTCCCGCGTTGGGTCGCCCGCGGTCGATGAGCAGCATGTGCCGGCCCTTGATCGCCCGTGCGATCTCGCCGATCACCTCCGCCGAGCCCGGCCCGTAGACGGTCGCCGGACGCAGGATCACGGTCTCCAACGCGCCCGCCGCCTGCATGCGTCGGACCTCAGCCTCGGCCTGGAGCTTGGTCTGCGCGTACCAGTTACTGAAGCGCGCGGTTGTGTACGTCTCATCGACCTCATCCTGCGGGTAGCCGTAGACGTCGGTGGTGCTGATGTGAACGAAGCGCCGCACCGACGCCGCGACTGACGCCTCGAGTAGATCGCGCGTGCCGTCGACGTTGATCGCTGAGATCTCCGCGACCGTGGCCCAGTCGGAGACGAGCGCGCCGCAGTGCAGCACGTGCTCACAGCCGTTTACGGCCCGCGTGAGCGAGTGCGCGTTGGTGAGGTCGCCGACGGCGAGCTCGACGTTGAGCTCCTCCAATAGCGACGTGTTGCTGCAGGTGCGTACGAGGCAGCGCACCGCGTAGCCCTGCTGCGAGAGGCGTCTGGCAAGGCGGCCACCGATGAACCCGCTCGCACCTGTCACCAGGCACAGCCCCCGCGGCGAGGAGTCGCTGGGCTCGCCGGAGAGCTGCGACAGGACGTTCAAGAGAGCTTCGCGCGCGCCCGGCGGCGGATCGTCGTCGTGGCGATCTCGCGCACGATCGCCAGGTTCTTGCTGGAGCTGTTCTGGCAGTCGGCGAGCACCGCGTCGAGCGCGGCGAGGAAGCTCTGTGCCTCGGTCTCGGACAGCGTCAGCGGCGGCAGCAGCTTGATCACGTCGTTCTTGCCAGCGGCCATCGTGATCACGCCGTGGTCGCGGTGCAATGGGATCACGATCAGCTGGGGAAACAGCCCCTCGCTGGCCATGTGGATCAGACGCCAGTTGAGCAGCGCCTTGCGGCTGCTCGGTGCGCCCAGCTCGATCCCGATCATCAGGCCGCTGGCACGGATCTCCTTGACCATCTCGTAGCGCTGCTGGAGCTCTGCCAGCCCGTCACGCAGCACGGCGCCGATCCGTGCGGCGTGTTCGACGAGGCCGTCGCGCTCGATGATGCGCATCGTCGCCAGGCCGGCTGCCATCGACAGCTGATTGCGCCCATAGGTCAACTGGTGCACGTAGGAGCGCTCGAGCGTCCCCACCGCCTTGTCGAAGAGCTCGCGCCTGGTGACCATTGCCGCGACCGGCATGTAGCCGCCGCTCAGGGCCTTGCCCACGAGCACAAAGTCCGGCTCCAGGCCCCAGTGCTCGAGCGCGAACCACTTCCCGGTTCGCCCCAGCCCCGTCTGGATCTCGTCGAGGACGAACATCGTCCCGTAACGCCGGCACAGCTCCTGCGCGCCCTGGAGATAGCCGTCGGGCGGCAGCGTCACCATCCGCCCCTGGACCGGCTCCACGAAGAACGCGGCGACATCCTTGGCGCGCAACTGCGCCTCCAGGCGCTCGAGGTCGCCGAACGGCACGAGCTCGCATCCAGGTAGCAGCGGCCCGAAGCCCTCCTTGAAGAACTCGTCGCCGACCATCGACAATGGTCCGAGCGTAACTCCGTGGAAGCTGCTCTCGCAAGAGATCAGACGCGGTCTGCCGGTGGCCGCGCGCGCGAACTTCATCGCCGAGTCGACCGCCTCTGCGCCGGTGCTCGCGAAGAACAGCGCGTCCAGCCCCGCCGGCAGCCGCTCGGAGAGCGCCTCCGCGAGCATCGCGGCCAGCGGCGAGTAGTGGATCTGCACGCCGTCCAGGAGATCCGCCGCGAGCGTCGCCTCGAGGACCTCGCGCACGCCGGGATGATTGTGGCCGAGGCTCGCGAAGCCCTCGCCTGTGTGCAGGTCGAGGTACGCGCGACCGGCTTGGTCATAGATGTAGGAGCCCTTTGCGGAGACGTACGTCCTGTCGAAGCCGAGGATTCCCAGCACGTCCACGAGCGAGCTGTCCAGGTGGCGTGAGGCCAGGTCGAGCGTCTCCTCAGCCCGTGCGATCACATCCGCGACCACACCCAGAGCGTCGAAAGTCTGAGCGGGATCAGGGTTGGCGCTTATGACCGCGTCTTGACCAGGCAGTTCCACCACGCGCCCGGCAAGATTCGAACTTGCGACCTCCCGCTCCGGAGGCGGGCGCTCTATCCACTGAGCTACGGGCGCAGGCAATGCCGTATCGGGACGGCATCGTCGCTCCGAGAGCTTACCGGCGCTGCTCCTATGGACTCGCGCGCAGCTCTTACCCCGCTACCGTTGCAGCCCATGGACCTGTCGGTGATGCTAGGTTCCCGTCCATACCAAACGCTACAATCTTGCGCTTTTGTGCGCAACGCTGTAGCATTCATATCCAGGAGCAGGCGTCGACTGTAGGGTCCATGGCCTGCGCGCTTTCCTCATGTATGGAAGTCAACGATGTTTAGGCGCTCGTCACGATAGTCGCCAAGGAATGAGTCGAACGCCGGCTTTTTCCTTGATGTATTCCAGGAGCTTGACCTTCGGCTTATAGTCGCCCAGTCCCGCCAAGCCGCTGTTGGCCTTGTACTCGTAGACGACTGCGCCGAGCAGCAGATCGATCAACTGCAGCAGGTCAACCCCACTGGACCGCATCCGGCACACGCCAGCGGTGGCCTTGCGGCGTAGCTTCTTGTTCACGTGTCGCGGGCGATGCAAAGAAGACGTCTACGAGTGTCTCCAGAAGCGGAAGCTTCTTGGCCGATACACGACTCCACTTAATCTCGTCGTAGAAGTGCTGTTTGTCCCGGATGCGCTGAATTGGGCGCTGGAGTTCGTAGGGATCGCGTGTCCTCATTAGGCCAACGGCAAAGTACGGGTCACGGGGCGAGGCCAGGGTGCCCGTCTCGTCTAGAAACCCAAAGGCGTACTGCGGATGACGGGTAACGCGGTGCCTACTGGTCGCGGTCCTTGTCTGGGGCGTACTTGGCACCCTCCAAGTCTAAACCGGGGTGCGGTCTACTCCGACTCGGTGTCGGAGGAGGCGAAGCCCCCGGGAACGGCAAGCATTACGCCACCATTGCACGCTCAGGGGTTGAACTTCACTGCCGGCATTCCAACTACGCGCCCGGCAAGATTCGAGCTTGCGACCTCCCGCTCCAGAGGCGAGCGCTCTACCCACTGAGCTACGGGCGCAGGCGATGCCGGATGAGGAACGACATCTTTGCTGCAGAGACCTTACCGGCGTGTTTGCAGGGTCTCTGCATGCGCTGGCCGGGTGCCGCTCCGGTGGCGCCACCGCTACCGTTGGCCGCATGGACCTATCCCTGTTCTTCGCGGGCACCGCCGGCTCGGTCCCGAGCGCCCGCCGCGGCCTGCCCGCGATCCTCATCCGCCGCGGCGGCGACCGCCTGCTGTTCGACTGCGGCGAAGGCACGCAGCGCCAGCTCGTGCGCTCCGTCGGACTGACCGACGTCGATTGCGTGTTCATCACGCACTTTCACGCCGACCATTGGCTGGGCCTGCCGGGCATGTTGAAGTCCTTCGCGCTGCGCGAACGCGATCAGCCGCTGACCGTATACGGGCCGCGCGGGCTGAAGGAGCTGATGGGGGAGATGCGCATCGTCTACGGTCGCATGCCCTACGAGCTGAGCTTCGTCGAGCTCGAGCCCGCGCAGATGGTCGATCGTGATGGTTATGCGATCACCGCCATCCCTGTGCGTCATCGCGGCGAGGCATCCTTCGGGTATGCGCTCGTCGAGGAGCCGCGTCCCGGGCAGCTCGACGCGCGACTGGCAGAGCATCTGGGCGTGCGCCCGGGCCCCGACTTCGGCCGGCTGCAACGCGGTGAGACCGTGAACGGCGTGGAGCCCGCGCAGGTGATGGGAGCGACGCGGGAGGGACGCAAGCTCGTGCTCTCCGGCGATACCTCTCCCTGTGAGGCGCTTAAAGTCGCCGCGCACGAAGCAGACCTGCTCGTGCATGAGGCGACGTTTGCCGAGGAAGAGACCGAGCGCGCGGCGCAGACCTCGCACAGCACGGCTCGGCAAGCAGCTGAGCTCGCGCGCGACGCGCAGGTGCGGATGCTTGCGCTGACGCATATCTCTAGCCGCTATGCCGGAGGTGAGCTGCGCGAGCAGGCCCGTGCGGTGTTCCCTACAACCGAGGTGCCGCGCGACTTTGACACGATCGAGGTTCCCTTCCCCGAGCGTGGTGCCGCCGAGCTGATCCGCTGGTCCGCGCGCCAAGCGCGGGAGCCGAGCGCGGAGGCTCTGAGCACCGAGACCCTCGCCGCACGCTGACTGGGGCTTTCATCGGGCAGTGTATGAGGGCAAGCTTGATGGCTCCGAATCCCGGGATGGGAGCCAATCCAGTTTTTAAAACTGAGACACTGCCTGTCACCGCCCGCTGATAAAGTTCATACCGATCCTTTAATCCGGTCCTGAGAGGCCAGGAAGGAAATCATGGACGCCAATGAGAAGGTCGTTCTCCGCGAGGGGGACATGCAGCGGGCGCTGGTGCGGGTCGCGCATGAGATCGTCGAGCGCAATCCCAGACCGCCGGCTCCGGTGCTGATCGGGATCCACCGGCGTGGGGCGTTCCTGGCGAGGCGGTTGCAGGCACAGCTCGAAGAACTGCTCGATGTGGAGGTCCCGCTCGGGGATCTCGACATCGGCTTCTATCGCGATGACCTGCAGCGCCGCCCCGACGCCCCCGTGGTGCATGCCTCGCACATCGACTTTGACGTCGCTGGACGCACGGTGGTGATCGTCGACGACGTGCTGTTCACCGGTCGCACCGTGCGCGCGGCGATCGAGGCGCTGTTCGACTACGGCCGCCCCGCGCGCGTGCAGCTGGCGGTGCTCGCCGACCGAGGACACCGCGAGTTGCCAATCAGGCCGGATTATGTCGGCAAGAACCTGCCGACCTCTCGCGCTGAGCACGTCTATGTACGCGTCAGTGAGTTGGACGGCGTGGACGAAGTGGCGATCGCAGCGGCCACCACGGTGGAGGTGGGCGCATGAACCACCTGCTGTCGATCGAGGAACTCGACCGCCCAGCGATCGAGCGGATCGTCGAGCGGGCTGCGAGCTTCGCGGAGGTGTCCGACCGCGAGATCAAGAAGGTCCCGGCGCTGCGCGGGCGGATGGTGTTGAACCTGTTCTACGAGGCCTCGACGCGCACGCGCAGCTCCTTCGAGCTGGCCGCCAAGCGGCTGTCGGCCGACGTCGTCAACTTCGCCGCGAGCGGGTCGAGCGTCGAGAAGGGCGAGTCGCTGAAGGACACGGTGCTGACGCTGAGTGCGCACAAGCCCGACGCGATCGTGCTGCGCACGCCGTGGGCAGGCGCGTCCGAGCTGGTCTCGAAGTGGTGCAGCGCCGCGATCGTGAACGCGGGCGACGGCAAGCACGAGCATCCGACGCAGGCGCTGCTCGATGTGTACACGCTGCTCAAGCGCCTGCCGGGCGGGATCGACGGCGCGTCGATCTGGATCGTCGGCGATGTCGCGCACTCGCGGGTCGCGCGCTCGAACATCATCGCGTTTCAGCGAATGGGCGCGAAGGTGACGGTCGCCGGGCCACCGACGCTGATCCCGCACGGAATCGAGGCGCTCGGCTGCGAGGTGCGTTTCACGCTCGACGAGCTTCCCGAGGCTGACGTGGTGTACGCGCTGAGGATGCAGCGCGAGCGGATGAGCGAGAGCTTCCTGCCGTCGCTGCGCGAGTACGCCGCCTGGTATCAGATCAACGGCCGGCGTTTGGGGCCGCGCCAGGTGCTGATGCACCCCGGTCCGGTCAATCGCGGGGTGGAGCTCTCCGGCGAGGTCGTCGACTCACCCCAGGCGGTGATCACCGCCCAGGTCGAGGCCGGCGTGGTGGTGCGGATGGCGGTTCTGTACGAGCTGCTCGCCGGCGTGCGCGAGCCCCAGCCGGACCCCGGCAGCCCAGACCGCCCAGAGAACGTCAAGCAGCTCGCGTGATGGCCGCCAACCCACTCGTCCAGGGACCGGGAGTCCCCGCAAACCTTCTGCTCTCCCGGGCGCACGTCCTCGACCCTCGCGCGGACATCGATGCCATGCACGACGTGCGCGTGTGCGGTGGGGAGATCGCCGAGCTGGCGGTGCCCGGCACGCTCGACCCAGCAGCGGACGAGGAAGTGATCGACGCGAAGGGGCGCACGCTGCTGCCGGCGTTCTTCGACCCACACGTCCATCTGCGCACACCCGGGCAGGAGCACAAGGAGGACCTGGAAACGGGCACCCGCGCGGCCGCCGCCGGGGGTTTCGGCGCGGCGATCGCGATGCCGAACACCGACCCCGTGCTCGACTCGGCCCCGCTGCTGCGCTCGCTGCGCGACGCGGCGGCGCGCGAAGCGCGGATTCCCGTCGGCTTTCTGGGAGCGATCACACGCCGGCTGGAGGGCGAGGAGCTGACGGAGATGGCCGAGTTGCGCGAGGCTGGGGCGCTCGGCTTCACCGACGACGGGCGGCCGGTGCAGAGCGCGGGGATGTTGCGCAAGGCGCTGCAATACCAGCGCCTGTGCGGTGGGGTGCTCACCTTGCACGAGGAGGACGTGTCCCTTTCAAGGGGTGGCGCGATGTACGAGGGCGCCGTGAGCGCAGCGCTTGGCCTGGGTGGGATACCGAGCGTGAGCGAGTTGACGATGGTCGCACGCGATGCGGCGTTGGCGGGATACGAGGACGCGCGCGTACACTTCCAGCACCTCAGCTGTGCGGCCTCCGTGCAGGCTGTCGCGCTGGCGAAGGAGCAGGGTTGGAGAGTGAGCACCGAGGTAACGCCCCATCATCTGCTGCTTACCGAGGAGGATGTGCGCGGGATGGACACGCGCATGAAGATGAACCCGCCACTGGCCCGTGAGGAGGATCGCAAGGCACTGATCGAGGGCCTGCGCAACGGGACGATCGATTGCGTGGCCACCGATCACGCGCCGCACGCGCGCGATGAGAAGGAGGTGCCGTTCGAGCAGGCGCCGATGGGCACCACCGGCTTGGAGACAGCGTTCGCTGCGCTGTATACCGGGCTGGTGCTATCGGGAATACTCGAGCTGGGGCTGCTCGTCGAGCGGATGACCGCTGGAGCCGCGTTGTTCGATCTGCCAACCCCAACAATTGCGCCTGCAGAGACAGCCAACTTGACCCTGATCGACCTCGACGGGGAGTGGACGGCGGGAGAGCACGGCTGGGAGAGCCGCTCGGAGAACTGCTGCTTCGCCGGACGCCGCCTGCATGGGCGCGTGCTGTTGACCGTCGCCGCCGGTGCTGTGGCCTACAGAGAGAGGGCCTTCTCGGTGGTCGCCGCATGAGCCTGCTCGATCGTGACAAGACGGCGCTGGTGGTCGTCGACGTGCAGGAGGGGTTCAGGTCGTATGCCACCTTCGAGAGCGTCGCCAACGCCTCCAGCAAGCTCGTTCAGGCCGCGCGCATCCTGAAACTGCCGCGCATCGTCAGCGAGCAGTATCCAAAGGGCCTGGGCCGCACCGCGCCCGAGGTTGGTCTGGAGGATGAGCATCCGATCGAGAAGACCGTATTCTCTGCCGCCCGCGCCGACGGGTTCGACTTGGCAGGGCGTACACAGGTGATCGTGTGCGGGATTGAGACGCACGTGTGCGTCTCACAGACGGTGCACGACCTGCTCGACAAAGGGGTCGAAGTGCATGTGCCGGCGGACGCGGTTTCCTCGCGCCACGCGGTCGACTACGAGCGCGGGCTGGAGCGGATGGAGCGCGCGGGTGCGGTCGTCAGCACGGTCGAGGCAGCGCTGTTCGAGCTGCTCGAGCGCGCCGGCACGCCCGAGTTCAAAGCCGTGCAGAAGCTGATTCTGTGAGCGGCCCGACCGCATATGTACTCCTGGAGGACGGCACGCGCTTCGACGGGCAGGCGTGTGGGGATGTGAATCCCGCCCACCCCGCGGTCGGCGAGGTGGTCTTCACGACCGGCATGTCTGGCTACCAGGAGTCGATGACCGACCCCTCGTTCGCCGGCCAGCTGATTGCCTACACCTACCCCCATGTCGGCAACTACGGCACGAGCGCACAGGCGATGGAGTCGGAGCGCGCATGGGCGCGCGCGGCGATCATGCGGGCGGCCTGTAACGGTGAAGACGCGCCGTCAGCCGAGCGCGGCTGGCTGGACTGGTTGTCCGACTGCGGCGTGGTGGGGATCACCGGCGTGGACGTGCGCTCGCTGGTCATGCACATACGCGAGGCGGGAGCGATGCGCGGCGGCGTGTTTCCAGGGGCGATGTCAGAGGCGCAGGCGCGCGCGCTGATCGACGCCGAGCCGGCGATGGCCGGGCAGGACCTTGCGAGGCTCGTCACTCCCGAGCTCCTCAGCCGCCATGGCGGCCCCGGCGACGGGCCGCTAATCTCGGTCATCGACACGGGCATCAAGGCCTCAATGGTGCGCGAGCTCGTCGCGCGCGGCGCGCGCGTGACGCTCCACCCATGCACCAGCAGCGCGGAGGAGCTGCTCGCGGACGATCCCGACGCGGTGTTCCTCTCAAACGGCCCCGGTGACCCCGCCGCGCTTGACTACATCGTCGAGACCGTGCGTGCGCTCGTTGGCGTCAAGCCCGTGTGGGGCATCTGCCTCGGCCACCAGCTGCTGTGCAGGGCGGTCGGCCTAGAGACGTTCAAGCTGCCGTTCGGCCACCACGGCGCCAACCACCCCGTCCGCGACCTGCAGACCGGCCGCGTTGAGATCACCTCACAGAACCACGGCTTCGCCGCGCTCGGCCCCGGTGGCTCGCGCACGATCGACAGCGACGAGCCCGTGCGCTGGCAGACCGACTTCGGCGCCGCCCAGCTCTCGCACGTCAACCTGTATGACCGCACCGTCGAGGGTCTCGAGCTGCTCGACGTCCCCGGCGGCACCGTCCAGTACCACCCCGAGGCCGGTCCCGGCCCGCACGACAGCCTCTACCTTTTCGACCGCTTCCTGGAGCGCATTGCCGCGGCGTAACGACATCCACAAGGTCCTGATCCTCGGCTCGGGCCCGATCGTGATCGGGCAGGCTGCCGAGTTCGACTACTCCGGCGTGCAGGCGTGCAAGGTGCTGCGCGAGGAGGGCTACGAGGTAGTCCTCGTCAACTCTAACCCGGCGACGATCATGACCGACCCGGAGTTCGCCGACGCGACGTACATCGAGCCGCTGCTGCCCGGTCCGGTGGCGCAGGTGATCGAGCGCGAGCGACCCGACGTGCTGCTCGGCACGCTCGGCGGTCAAACTGCTCTGAACCTCTCAAAGGCGCTGCACGACGACGGCACGCTCGAGCGCTTCGGCGTGGAGCTGATCGGCGCCAACTACGACGCGATCGCGTGCGCGGAGGACCGTGACCTATTTCGCGAGGCGATGGCCAAGGCGGGCCTGCGCATGCCCAGCAGCGAGATCGTCACGAGCATCGAGGAAGCGCGCACCGCGCTCACGGGTGCACATGGCCAGAAGGGCTCGCTGGGGCTGCCGTGCATCGTGCGCCCCGCCTACACGCTCGGCGGGCGCGGCGGCGGCATCGCGCGCACGGAGGGGGAGTTCGAGCGGATCGTCGCGCACGGCCTGGAGGTCTCGCCGATCGGTCAGGTGCTGCTCGATGAGTCGGTCATCGGCTGGGGCGAGTTCGAGCTGGAGGTGATGCGCGACGGCGCTGACAACGTCGTGATCGTGTGCTCGATCGAGAACATCGACCCGATGGGCGTGCACACCGGCGACTCGGTCACGGTTGCGCCCCAGCAGACGCTCACTGACCACCTCTACCAGCAGCTGCGCGACCAGGCGATCGCGGTGATCCGCGCCGTCGGGGTGGAGACCGGCGGCTCCAACGTGCAGTTCGCGGTCAATCTCGAGACGGAGGAGATCCTCGTGATCGAGATGAACCCGCGCGTGTCGCGCTCCTCCGCGCTCGCCTCGAAGGCGACGGGCTTCCCGATCGCGAAGATCGCCGCGCGCCTGGCGGTGGGCTACCGCCTGGATGAGATCAACAACGACATCACCGGTGCCACCCCCGCGTGCTTCGAGCCCACGATCGACTACGTCGTCGTCAAGTGGCCGCGCTTCGCCTTTGAGAAGTTCCCCAGCACGGACCCCACGCTCACCACGCACATGAAGTCCGTGGGGGAGGCGATGGCGATCGGCTCCACCTTCCAGCAGGCGTTCGCCAAGGCGCTGCGCTCGCGCGAGCTCGACAAGTTGCCCTCGCTCGCCTCCGTCCCTGACGAGCAACTGCTGGAGAGCCTCGCCACGCCTGCCGCTGATCGCTACGAGACGGTGCTCGAGCTGCTGCGCAGGGGCACGAGCATCGTCGACGTGCATGAGCGCACGCGCATCGACCCGTGGTTCCTGGGCGAGCTGCAGGCGCTCGCGCTTGACCCCGACACGCCGTTCGCCGGCGAGCGCTCGTTCCGCTCGGTTCAACACCTGCGCCGCCGAGTTCCCCGCGCGCACCCCCTACTACTACTCAGGCTGGGAGGGAGCGGCCGCGCACGAGGTACGCAGGGGCGAGCGCGAGTCGGTCGTGATCCTCGGCTCTGGGCCCAACCGCATCGGCCAGGGGATCGAGTTCGACTACTGCTGCGTGCACGCCGCCATGACCGTGCGCGCGTCCGGCCGCGACGCGGTGATGGTCAACTGCAACCCCGAGACCGTCTCCACCGACTACGACACCTCCGATCGCCTCTACTTCGAGCCGCTGACGCTCCAGGACGTCCTCGCCGTCGTCGAGATCGAGAAACCGCTGGGGGTGATCGTGCAGTTCGGTGGGCAGACACCGCTGAAGCTCGCCGCCGGGCTCGTCGAGGCAGGCGTGCCGCTGCTCGGCACCAGCGTGGATGCGATCGACCTCGCCGAGGACCGCGCGCGCTTCGGCGCGCTGCTCGGCCGACTCAGCTACAAGGCGCCGCCGTATGCCACCGCCGGCTCGCTGCAGGAGGCGCTCGAGTGCGCCGACGTTGTCGGCTTCCCGTTGATCGTGCGCCCCTCCTATGTGCTGGGAGGCAGAGCGATGGAGATCGTTTACGCCCACGACGGCCTCGCCGACTACCTGTGCCGCGAGGCAGGAGAGGGCGGCAAGATCTACCTCGACCGCTTCCTCGAGGACGCCACGGAGGTTGACGTTGACGCGCTGTGCGACGGGCAAAATGTGTGGATCGGCGGGATCATGCAACACGTCGAGGAGGCCGGCGTGCACTCCGGCGACAGCGCATGCGTGCTGCCGCCGCACTCGCTCGGTGAAGAGATGCTCGAGCAGATCCGCACCGCCACGCGCGAGATCGCGCTCGCCATCGGCGTCGTCGGGCTGCTCAACGTGCAGTACGCGATCGCCGGCGGCGAGCTGTACGTGATCGAGGCCAACCCGCGCGCGTCGCGGACAGTGCCGTTCGTGTCCAAGGCGATCGGCCTGCCGCTCGCCAAGCTCTCGTGCCGGATCATGCTCGGCGAGCGAATCGCGAACCTCGGCCTGCCCATGCAGCGCCAGGGGCTGGGGTTCGGTGATCACGTCTCGGTCAAGGAGGCCGTGCTGCCGTTCGACCGCTTCGAGGGCTCAGACGCCTTGCTCGGGCCGGAGATGCGCTCCACCGGCGAGGTCATGGGCATCGCCCGCGACTTCCCCACCGCCTTCGCCAAGGCGCAGGCTGCCGCCGGCGTGCCGCTGCCCAGCAAAGGCACCGTCTTCATAACCGTCACCGACGCCGACAAGTCAGGCGCCTTTGCCGTCGCCCAGAGCCTGCACGAATGCGGCTTTCAGATCGTCGCCACGCGCGGCACCGCCGAGGCGATCTCACGCATGGGCGTGCCCGCGCAGGCGATCAACAAGATCGCCGAGGGTTCCCCGCACGTGCTCGACTGGATCGAGCGCGGCGACGTGCACCTCGTCGTCAACACGCCCACCGGCGTCGGCGCGCGCAGCGACGGCTACGAGATCCGTCGCGCTGCCGTCGCGCACGGCATCCCCTGCCTGACCACGCTCGCCGCCGGCATCTCCGCCGCGCGGGCCATCTCGAGCGCTCACCGCAACGGCGGGGTGGGGGGGCCTGAAGTGCTTTGCCTGCAGGAGCTGCACGGCGGCACGCGCTCACCCGGCGCCGCGCGCGAGGCCAGTCCCGACGGGGCCGGCGTGGCGTGAGCCAGGCCCGCTTCGGCCGTCGCCTGATGACGGTCACTGGGATCGACGAGCTGGGCGCCTACCGCGTGCTGCGTGCCGTCGATGCCCAGCGCTCTACCGGTGGGGAGACTGATGTGTGGGCTCCCGCGCCCGGCCAGTTCGCAATGCTCGCAGCCGTCGAGCGCTGGGGCGGGGGAGACGGCGAGCGGCCATACCTGCCAAGGGCCTTCTCCGTCGCCAGGATCGCCGACGGCGAGTCGCAGTTCCTGCTCGAGGACGTCGGGCCAGGCACGCGTAGGCTTTGTGAGCTGCGCGCCGGCGATGGGCTGTGGGCGCTCGGCCCGCTCGGCAACGGCTTCATCATCGGGGGAGGGCGGGATCTCAATCGCCGCCGCGCGCTGCTCGTCGGCGGTGGCGTCGGCATCGCGCCGCTCGCCATCCTAAAGGACACCCTCGCCCAGGAGGCGGAGGGCGGCGATGTCGTCGTGCTGCTCGGCTTTCGCGACCGGAGCCGTGCGGAGGGCGCGGTGCTGCTGGACGGCGCACGTGTCGCCACCGACGATGGCTCCTTCGGCCACCACGGGCTCGTCACCGAGTTGCTCGCCGCGGAGATCGAGCGCGACCCGCACGCGGTCGTCTACGCCTGTGGGCCGGCCGGCATGCTCGAGGGCGTAAGAGCGTTGTGCGCGGATACGAACACCCCAGCCCAGCTCGCCCTGGAGGCCGGTATGGCGTGCGGCTTCGGTGCCTGCTTTGGTTGTGTCGTACCTAAGCGCGGCGGCGGATATTTGCGCGTGTGCTTGGATGGGCCGGTCCTCGACGCGGCCGAGCTCGAGCGCGTGGACGCGCATGCGGGTGGGGCGGGCGGGATTTGATGACCGTCTCCTTCTGCGGCCTGAAGCTGGCACATCCGGTGATCAATGGCTCGGGCACGTTCGACGCGATCGCCGCTCGGCGCGTGTTCGGTGATGACCTGCTCGAGAACTTCCCGTTCTCGGCGTACGTCTCCAAGACGATCACGCTCGAGCCCCGCACCGGCAACCCGCCGCCGCGGCTGTGGGAGACGCCGGCCGGCCTGATCAACTCGATCGGCCTGCCCAACAAGGGCCTCGACTGCTATCTCAATGAAGACCTTCCTCAGCTCGCCGAGCTCACCGCTGGCGCCGGCGGACGAGCGCCGATCCCGCTGATCACAAACGTTATGGGTGCTACCGCGGAGGAGCTCTCGCAGCTCGTTGAGGCCTGCGATGAGCGCAGCGAGATCGCCGCTATCGAGCTCAACGTGTCCTGTCCAAATGTCAAGACTGGGCTTGACATCGGCTCTGACCCAACGCAACTCGAGCAGGTCGTGCAGGCGGTCAGAGGCAGCACGAGCAAGCCGTTGATCGTAAAGCTGACGCCCAACACCGCCGACGTCCCCGCATGCGCGCAGGCGGCCGCCGACGGCGGCGCCGACTCCGTCTCGCTGATCAACACGCTGCGCGCCACTGCGCTCGCCCCCCACCGCGAGGCAGGTGGCGCGAGCCGCTGGCTCGGCGGCGGCACCGGCGGCCTGTCCGGCCCGGCGATTAGGGCAGTCGCGCTGGCACAGGTCGCTGCAGTGGCCACGCGTGTGGCGATTCCGGTCATCGGTATGGGCGGGGTGCAGTGTTCAGCCCATGCGCGGGATCTGCTCGACGTGGGGGCAACGCTTGTGGCGGTGGGCAGCGAGAGCTTCCGGGACCCTTCCGTAGGCGCATTGATCGCACGCGGTCTCGGCAGCTGTCCGGACTGAAAACTGGCTGGCCAGCCAGTTGGGTGTCGATCGAGTGCTAGATAAAAACCCCTGCAAACACGCCATGCCACCGTCCATCAGCCTCGACGTATCTATAGCTCAAGTTGAGGGGTAGGTGAATTTGCCTGTTTTGCTTTGCTCACTGCCCGCCGATGTGTAGACTCGCCGCCCATGGCGCTGGCCCCCGAGTTGACATCCTCCACCCACGCGGTGGCCCCCGAGAGGTCACTAAATCAGCGGATGGATGCGCTTGCTAGAGCCAACACCATCCGTACCAAGCGCGCACAACTGAAGCGCGACCTGAAGTCCGGTCGACGCTCGATTCACTCGCTCCTGCTCGACCCCCCAGAGTACGTAGAGACCGCGAAGGTCTTTGACATGTTGCTCGCTGTGCCCAAGTACGGGCGCGTAAAGGTCAACAAGATTCTCGCCTACTGCCGGATCTCGCCGAGCAAGACAATTGGCGGCTTGTCCGAGCGCCAGCGTAGCGAGCTTGTTTCCTTGCTCAGTCGGTAGGACGTCCTGACGAGACGCGGTAAGCTCGTGTCCTCCTCAGGATCTGTATTGGGGCGCGGTAGCAGGAGCGGATCGCGCGCCGTCGAACCTGAGACTGTCGCCCACGGGACTGGATATCGCTCATGAGCACTATCACCTTCGACGTTCCCGAGGTCCGTGAAGCGATGGACGCCGACCGCGCCCTGTGGATTCGCGGCGGCCGTTCCCTGCGCGGCGAAGTGCTCGTTCGCGGCGCGAAGAACACGCTGCCCAAGAGCATGGTCGCCGCGCTGCTCACCGATCAAGAATGTGTGCTGCGCAACGTCTCCGGCATCCGCGATGTGGAGATCGTCGGACGCATGATCAAGGCGCTCGGCGGCGACGTCGAGCGCACGGGCTCGGGCGAGATCAGGCTGCGCGCGGCTGACCTTGCGCCCCTCAGCCGCGAGGATGCCGCCGAGTTCTCCGGGCGCAGCAGGATACCCGTGCTGCTGTGCGGGCCATTGCTCAACCGTGTCGGTGAGCTGTTCATTCCAGACTTGGGCGGTTGCAACATCGGGCCGCGCCCGATCGACTTCCACCTCGAGGCGCTGCAGCAGCTTGGCGCCGTCGTGCACGAGAGCGCCGACGGCGTTCGCCTGACCGCGCAACGGCTGCACGGCGCAAAGATTCGCCTGCCTTATCCAAGCGTCGGCGCGACCGAGCAGGTGCTGCTTTCGGCCGTGCTCGCTGAGGGCGTCACCGAGCTCTCCAACGCCGCGATTGAGCCGGAGATCATCGACCTGATCGCGGTGCTGCAGAAGATGGGCGCCACGATCAGCGTCGAAACCGACCGAGTCATCACGATCAACGGCGTCGAGCGGATGCACGGCTTCGAGCACAGCGCTCTGCCGGATCGACTGGAGACAGCTTCGTGGGCCTGCGCCGCGTTGGCGACCGACGGGCGCATCTTCGTCTCAGGCGCCCACCAACTGGACATGATGACCTTCCTCAACGCCTTCCGGCGTGTCGGCGGAGATTTCCGTGTCAGCGACGGAGGCATCGAGTTCTGGCGTGCCGGCCCGTTGCGCTCGGTCGCGCTCGAGACCGACGTGCACCCCGGCTTCATGACCGACTGGCAGCAGCCGTTCGTCGTCGCGCTCACGCAGGCCAAGGGCGTCTCGATCGTGCACGAGACCGTGTACGAGGATCGCTTCGGCTACACCTCCGCGCTCAACGACATGGGTGCGCAGATCCAGCTCTACCGTGAGTGCCTTGGCGGTCGCAGCTGCCGCTTCGGACAGCGCAACCACAAGCACAGCGCCGTGATCGTAGGGCCCACACCGCTGCGTGGCACCCAGATCAACATCCCCGACCTGCGCGCTGGCTTTTCCTACGTGATCGCTGCCCTGGTGGCCGACGGGCTCTCGACGATCACCAACGTCGGACTGATCCGCCGTGGCTACGAGCACTTCGAGGACAAGCTGCTCGCGCTGGGCGCCGACCTAGTGTCCTGAATCTCTCAGACGGAGGTTTCCCCCGGTCACGTCATTAGGGTGGCCAGCGTGGCGCACGTATTCGTCATAACTGGACCGTCTGGTGTCGGCAAGGGCACGCTGATCCGCGGGCTGATGGAGCAGTTGGGTGGGCGGGCTCAAATCGAGCTGTCGGTCTCCGCGACCACCCGCGCGCCGCGCCCCGGCGAGCAGGACGGCGTCGACTACCACTTCCTGTCCCGCGAGGAGTTTGACCGCAAGGTGGATATGGGGGAGTTCGTCGAGCATGCCGACTACGCTGGGCGCAGCTACGGGACGCTGCGCTCAGAGCTCCAGGATCGAGTGCAGGCAGGCGTGCCGGTGGTGTTGGAGATCGAGGTGCAAGGTGCCAGCCAGGTCCGCGCAGCGATGCCCGAGGCTGTTCAAGTATTCATTGCGCCTCCGTCGCTGGATGCGCTGCGCACACGACTGATCGGACGCGGGACCGACGATCCCGAGGAGGTTGAGCGCCGTCTGCGCGTCGCCGAGCAGGAGCTCACTGCCCAGCCCGAGTTCGGGCATGTCGTGATCAACGACCGGCTCGAGGACGCGCTCGAGCAGCTCACCCAGATCGTCGCCGAGCACCTCGATTGACGCGGCGCACTACACTGGAAGGCCAACTAGGAAAGGCAACGCCAACGTGATCTCTCCCCGTATCGACCGCCTGCTGGAGAATGTCGACTCCAACTATGCCAGCGTGGTGGTGGCAGCCAAGCGTGCGCGCCAGATCAACAGCTACTACCACAACCTCGGCGAGGGGACATTCGACGAGTTCCCGCCTCCAATGGTGGACACGGTCTCGAAGAACTACCTCACGATCGCCCTCGAGGAGGTAGCAGCAGGAAAGATCAAGTACCACTACAGGTGACCGCATGGCGGCGCGCTGCGGCGTCCTCGATCGCTCGTGTGCGTAGCACACGTCGCTCACTGCGTCCTTGCATCGCTTGCCCTGCGGCCCCCTGACCTCTAAAACCCAGTTATGTCCCGAATCCTGCTCGGCGTGAGCGGAGGCATCGCTGCGTACAAGGCGCTCGAGCTTGTGCGCTTGGCGACCGGCGCGGGGCACGCGGTGCGTGTCGTGCAGACGCCCGCCAGCCAGCGCTTCGTCGGCAAGGCCTCGTTCGCCGCGCTGACAGGTGCGCCGGTGCTGACGAGCGAGTTCGAGCGCGACCCTGCGCGCGGGTCGTTCCCAGACCAGGCGCCGCCCGACCACGACCCGCTCAGCCACCTGGAGCTCGTGGCCAACGCGGACCTGTACCTGATCGCCCCAGCCTCCGCCAACACGATCGCCAAGCTCGCTGCCGGCCTCGCGGACAACCTGCTCACCAGCTGTGCGCTGGCGGCCAGTTGCCCGCTCGTGCTCGCGCCGGCGATGAACAACCACATGTACGAGCACCCCGCGACGCAGGCGAACCTGCGCACGCTGGGCGAACGCGGCGCTGTGATCGTGGAGCCGGGAGTCGGGAGGCTCGCCTCCAAGGGGGAGCAAGGCGTCGGCAGGCTCGCCGAGCCGGCGCGGCTGCTCGCCGCCTGCGAGGACGCGATCGCGGCCACCCAGGCTACGGGCGAGCCGCAGGCCACGCGTGATCCGCAGCCCACCGGCGAGCTTCCAGCCACCTTGCCGGGCACAAGCCTTCGCGGGCTGAGGGTGCTCATCACCGCCGGCGGGACACGCGAGCCGATCGACAGCGTCCGCTTCATCGGCAACAGCTCCTCCGGGCGTATGGGCTTCGCGCTCGCGCAGGCTGCGCACGCGCGCGGCGCGGAGGTGACGCTGGTGGCGGCCAACGTCGCCCTGCCGACGCCGCCCGGGGTCACGCGCCGCGAGGTTGTCACCGCGAGCGAGCTCGCGCAGGCGTGCGAGCAGGAGTTCCCGCGCTGCGACGTGCTGCTGATGGCCGCCGCCGTCGCCGACTTCACGCCCGCCGCGCCCGCCAACGGCAAGCTCAAGAAGGCCGAGCGCGAGCGTCTGGAGATCGTGCTCGAGCCGACACAGGACGTACTAGTAGGGCTCGCCGCGCAGCGGCGCGAGGGCCAGACCCTCGTTGGCTTCGCCGCCGAGCACGGCTCCAGCGCGGTCGAGCTCGCGCGCGGCAAGCTCACCGACAAGCGCGTGGACGCTCTTGTCGTCAACGACATCTCGCGCAAGGACATCGGCTTCGACGTCGACACCAACGAAGTGACGATCGTGACTGCCGGCAGCGATGACCCAGAGACCTCTCAACAGCACGTGGCACGGGCTCCCAAGAGGCAGGTCGCCGAGGTGATTCTCGACGCCGTCGAACACCTGCGCGCAGACGGGTGATGACCCTCGTCGAAGCTATGGGGGGACGCCCCGATGCTATCCTCGCCTGACAGCTTTCGTGCTGGTGTGCAGACACCGGCAGTCGTACCGAGAGTGGGCGCCCGCCCGCTTTTTTTGCGTAAGGACCTATTTCAATGACCCCACTACAGACAGAAATCGAGACGCGCCTGGCCGAGAGCGAGCCCGAAATCGAGGTGCTGCTCGCGGAGGTTCTGGGCGGCCGCTGCCTGCGTGTATTCATCGACCACCCCAATGGCGTCACGCTTGCGATGTGCGAGCGGGTGACACTGCTCTTGAACGACCTGCGCGAGCGCTACTCGCTGGAGGTCTCCTCACCTGGCTCAGAGCGGCCGCTGACCAAGCCCGCGCACTTCCGCCGTTTCGTCGGACGCAGGGCGCGGGTGCGCACGCGTCATCCGCGACCGCTCGCACCCGCCGGCGACGGCGAGCGGGTGGGTGGCGTGCGGCCGGTGCAGAGCTTTACGGGGGAGCTGGTGGGAGCCTCCGAGGAGGAGGTCACGCTGGCCGCCGATGGGGGCGTCATCGCGATTCCCTACGCGGAGATCCGTCGTTCGAACCTGGTCGAGGAGTAGGCATGTCACGCGAAATCCTTGAAGCCATGCACGCGCTTGCGCGCGAGAAGGGGATCGAGCCCGAGAAGTTGATGATCGCCTTGGAGGACGCGCTGCTGTCCGCCTACAAGAAGCAGCCCGGCTCCGCCAAGTACGCGCGCGTGGAGATGGACCGTGAGACCGCTGACTTCCGCGTCATCGAACTGATCATCCCTGAACGTCTCGAGGCACACCTGATCGTCGAGACGATCGATGAGGAAACCACGATTGACCCCGAGACAGGCGAGATGCGCGAACCCGAGGAACCGGAAATCGACCCCAAGAAGTTCGCCGAATACCGCGACCAGATCGACGAGCGCGACGTCACTCCTGATGACTTCGGTCGCATCGCCGCGCAGACCGCCAAGCAGGTGATCCTGCAGCGCATCCGCGAGGCCGAGCGCGACATGATGTACGAGGAGTACCGTGACCGTGTCGGCGAGCTGATCACCGGCATCGTTCAGCAGTCCGACTCCCGCTACACGCTCGTGCAGCTGCGCGAACGCGTTGAGGCCCTGTTGCCCAAGTCCGAGCAGGTCGAGGGCGAGCGCTACGACCACTCGCAGCGCATCAAGGCCGTGATCAAGGAGGTCTCACCCTCGACCAAGGGACCGTCGATCATCGTCTCCCGTCGTGACCCTGAGCTGATCAAGAAGCTGTTCGAGCTCGAGGTCCCGGAGATCGCCGACGGGCTCGTGGAAATCGCCAACGTCGCCCGCGAGCCCGGCTACCGCTCGAAGATCGCCGTCATCTCGCACACCGATGGCGTCGATCCGGTCGGCGCGTGCGTCGGCCCGCGCGGCTCGCGCGTGCGCATGGTCGTCTCCGAGTTGCGCGGTGAGAAGATCGACATCATCCCGTTCAACGACGAGCCCGCGCGCTTCGTAGCCAAGGCGCTCTCGCCCGCGCGCGTGCGTGAGGTGCTCGTCGACGACGAGGCCAAGCAGGCGACCGTGATCGTGCCCGACGACCAGCTCTCGCTGGCGATCGGACGCGAGGGGCAGAACGCACGCCTGGCCGCGCGCCTGACCGGCTGGCGCGTGGACATCCGCTCGGAGACCGAGTTCGCCGCCGAGGAGGCCGAGCACGGCTACGAGGAGGAGGAGGTGCAGGGCCGCTGCGCAGCGATCCTCTCCAATGGCCGGCGCTGCCCCAACGCATCGCTGCCCAACTCGCGCTACTGCGGCCTCGAGACCCACCAAGCGCTGGCGAACATAGAGGGCGACAAGGTCGCCGATCTGACGGCTGGAGCTGAGCCTGAGAGCGACACTGCTGACGACGGCGACGTGGTCGATCGCGCCCATGACAGCGAGACCGATGCCATCCCGGAGGCTGGTGTGTCGCAGGCGTCCGTCGTGCAGGATGCTGCCGGAGCCGCCGAGGAGCAGACGCCATCGGAGCGCTGAGCCAATGACGAAGAAGCGCGTGCACGAGATCGCAAAAGAGCAGGGTCTCTCGAGCAAAGAGCTGCTGGAGAAGTTGCAGGCTGCCGGCGTGGAGGCCAAAGCGGCTGCATCCTCAGTTGAGGAGGCAGTGGCGTTGAAGGCACTCGGCGTCAACGGATCCTCAGCTGGAGTCGCCGCCAGTGCGAATGGAGAGCCACCTGCGATCGCACCACCGGTTGATAGTCAACCCGCTTCAACAACAGCGACGCCGAACCCAACTGCTGAGCGCGTGCGCCCCACACGCGACTCGCGCACGGGCGAGCGCACGCCGGGTGACATCGGGCCGGGGGGACGCAGACGCGTGGTCATCGACTCCCAAGCATCGCGCCGTCAGCAGGGAGGGCCCGCCAACCAGCCCCAGCGTCGCCCCCGCCGCGGACGCCGCCGTCGCGGCACCTACGACGACACGATCGCCCCAATCGACGCGGCCGCGATGGAGGCCACCGACCTGATCCGCGTCAACTCCGGCGCGACCGTCAAGGACATCGCCGAGTACCTCGGCGTGGCGGTGCCGGAGATCATCAAGAAGCTGATGACGCTCGGTGAGATGGCGACGCTCACCCAGACGCTCTCCGACGACGCCATCCAGGTGCTGGCCGACGAATTCGACAAGAAGATCGAGATCGTCCATGCCGCCGACGACATTGAGGTCGAGCCTGTATTCGAGGACGCCGAGGAGGATCTGATCGAGCGCCCGCCGGTGGTGACAATCATGGGACATGTAGACCATGGCAAGACCTCGCTGCTGGACGCCATCCGCGAGACCGAGGTGGTCGCGGGCGAGGCCGGGGGCATCACCCAGCACATCGGTGCCTACCAGGTGCACCACGCCGGCAAAGAGATCACCTTCCTTGACACGCCCGGCCACGAGGCCTTCACCGCGATGCGAGCCCGCGGCGCAAAAGTGACCGACCTAGCCGTGATCGTGGTCGCCGCCGACGACGGCGTCAAGCCGCAGACCGAGGAGGCGATCGACCACGCCAAGGCCGCCGAAGTGCCGATCATCGTGGCGGTCAACAAGATCGACAAGGAGGGCGCACAGCCCGAGCGCGTGCGCACCGAGATGACCCAGCACGGGCTGCAGCCGGCCGAGTGGGGAGGCGAAATCGAGTTCGTCAACGTCAGCGCCAAGACGCACGAGGGCCTCGACACGCTGCTCGAGACCATCCAGGTAGTCACGGACCTGGAGGAGCTGAAGGCCAACGCCGGTGCCGACGCCTCCGGCACGGTGATCGAGTCCAAGCTCGACCCAGGGCGCGGACCGGTGGTGACAATCCTGATCCAGCGAGGCACGCTCCGCGTCGGCGACGCGCTCGTCGCCGGGGCGCACTTCGGGCGCGTACGGGCGATGCACGACTTCACCGGTGTGAAGCTCAAGCGCGCGATGCCAGGTCAGCCTGTCGAGGTGCTCGGCTTCGATGGGGTGCCCGAGGCGGGCGAGCTTGTACGGGTGGTCGAGAACGAGCGCCGCGCGCGCCAGCTCGCCGGCGAACGCGCCAACCGCCTGAAGACCGAGGCACTGGCCCGGCGGTCGGGCAGGAAGGTGTCCCTGGAGGATGTCTTCAAGCTTGCTCAGGAGGGCACGGTCAAGGAGCTCGGCCTGGTCGTCAAGGCCGATGTCGCCGGATCGCTCGAGGCGATCGAGGACGAGATCGCGAAGCTTCCGCAGGAAGAGGTGAACGTCAACATCATCCATCGCGGCGTCGGCGGGATCAATGAGTCCGACGTGATGCTCGCTGCGGCCTCGGCCGGCGTGATCCTGGCATTCAACGTGCGTCCGGTTGGCGATGCTCGCCAGGTGGCCGAGCGCGAGGGTGTGGAGATCCGCTCCTATTCGGTCATCTACCGTGCAATCGAGGAGCTGCGCGCGGCCATGCAGGGCATGCTGGCCCCCGAAGAGGTCGAGAGCGCGTTGGGCCAGGCCGAGGTGCGTCAGCTGTTCAAAGCGTCGCGCATCGGCACTATCGCCGGCTCGTTCGTCACCGAGGGCAAGGTCACGCGCGGCGCTAAAGCGCGCGTCGTGCGCGATGGCACGGTCATCTACGACACTACGATCGCGAGCCTACGTCGCTTCAACGAGGACGCCAAAGAGGTATCCGGCGGCTTCGAGTGCGGGATCGTGCTCACCAACTTCCAAGACCTGCGCGAGGGCGACGTGCTCGAGACCTACGAGACACGCCTCCTCGAGCGCGAGCTCTCCTCCTGAGGCGCGATGGCCGGCGCGAGGCTGCGTCCTCGATCGCTCGTGTGCGAAGCACACTTCGCTCACTGCGTCCTTGCCTCGCTTGGCCCTCGCGCCTCAGCAAGCTTGAGAAGGGACTCGAATTGCGGCGGGGAATTGGACGAGTAGGATGCCAACAGGACGGATGCGCCGGGTCGATGAGGGAATCCGGCAGGTGATAGGCGATGCCGTAGCAGGTGATCTGAAGGACCCACGAGTGGGATTCGTAACCGTGACCGATGTCAGGACCAGCCCAGACCTACGCCATGCACGCGTGTATGTGAGCGTGCTCGGCGACGACGGCGAGGCGGGTGGGCTCTCGACCCCGGCTGAGCGCGACAGGACCCTGGATGGCCTGCGCAGCGCTCACGGCTTCCTGCAGGCGCGCATTGCCAGCGAGCTGCATCTCAAGCGCACGCCCACGCTCGAGTTCTCCTACGACGACACTACCGACCGCGCGATGCGCGTCGAGGAACTGATCGAGGAGGCCGAGGGCCAATGATCCAGACGCCAGACGCGCAGATGACACGCGATTTGGTGCTCGCTCGGCTGCGTGAGGACGAACGGTTCGTGCTCGCTGCGCACGAGAATCCCGACGGCGACGCAATCGGTTCGCTGGTGGCGATGCAGGGTCTGCTCACCGCGCTCGGCAAGGACTCGGCGATGTTCATCTCACCTGACGATCTGCCGCTGCCGCGCGAGTACAGGTTCTTCTCGCTCGACGGCATGATCCAGTTGCCGTTGGCAGATGTCGCGCAGCGCACCGTCATCTTCCTCGACTGCGGCAACATCGACCGTAACTCGGCTGCCGTCTTGCACGACGGTGCACACCTGCTGAACATCGACCACCACCACGACAACACGCGCTTCGGCACGCTCAACCACGTCGTTCCTGACGCCTCCTGCACAGCCGAGATCGTCTGGGATCTGATGCACGGGCTCGGCGTGCAGCCGACGCCGACGATCGCCGAGGCGCTCTACGTGGGGCTGATCACCGACACCGGGCGCTTCATGTACGAGAACACAGGCCCCCGTGCGCATCTGATGGCGGCGGAGCTGATCGAAGCGGGCGTGGACGTTCCCGGCGTATACCGCAGGCTCTACGAGGGCGTGCCGCTGGGCAAGCTCACACTGCTGGGGCTCGCGCTGGGGCAGGTACAGCGCTTCGACTCTGGGGAGCTCGCGCTGGCGAGCCTGAGCGCCGAGGATTTCGACCGCTCAGACGCCGAGGAGAGCTACTCGGAGGGCATCATCGACCAGCTGCGCGCGCTGGAGGGTGCGAAGGTTGCGGTGCTCGTGCGGGAGCTTTCCAGCGGTGAGCGCAAGGGCCAGCACAAAGTCTCGCTGCGGGCGATCGACGATGACGTGGACGTGTCGATCATCGCTCGCGCTCAGGGCGGCGGCGGTCACCGTCGCGCGGCCGGGTTCTCGACCACGCTGGCGCCCGAGGAGTTGATCGCGTTCCTGCGTGAGGCGATCGCTGCGCAGCTGCACGGGTCGCCCTCCAACGGGCATGCACCCGCGACCGTCGCCTGAGCGGGGCCGCGCGGACGCTGCTCAAACACGTTCTTAGAGCACGCGATGGACGACGGGGTCCTACTGATCGACAAGCCGGCTGGGCTGAGCTCCCACGACGTCGTCGCCGCCGTGCGGCGTTCGCTAGGGGGCGTGCGTACTGGGCACGCCGGCACCCTGGACCCGTTCGCCACCGGGTTGCTGCTGGTGCTTGTCGGGCGCGCCACCAAGGCCCAGCGAGCGCTGATGGCGCTGCCCAAGCGGTATGAGACGGTCGCCCGCCTCGGCGCGATCTCCACCACCGGCGACCCCGAGGGCGAGATCACGGTGACCGGGCGCCTGCCGGCGGATCCGCCGCAGCTGCCCACGGGCGAGGTGCACCAGCGTCCGCCGCTGCACTCGGCCGTGAAGGTCGGCGGCGAGCGCGCCTATAAGCGCGCGCGCCGCGGCGAGAGCTTTGAGATGCCCGAGCGGATCGTCACGGTCCACCGCTTCGAGCAGCTCTGGCGCGATCCAGACTGCCCACCGCAGGTCGCCCCGCCCAGCGAGCTGCCGCGCGCGGGCTTCGCGATCGAATGTGGCTCGGGCACCTACGTGCGCTCGTTGATCTCCGAGCTGCACGACGCGTATTGCCTGGAGCTGAGGCGGACCGCGATTGGCCCCTTCGCGATCACTGAGGCCGTCGGGCCCCCGCGCCGCGGCGAGCCCTGGGTCGATCCGCCGCTGATCGCGCTCGAGCAAGCTCTCGAGCTGGCCGAGCAGCACACTGCCGCCAAGCGCCCGTAATAGGCTGTGGCGCCTTGCACGTCCTGTCCCTGCCCCAAACAGAACCCCGGCCGCGCAGCATCGCCGTGGGCACCTTCGATGGCGTGCATCTGGGCCATCGCGAGGTCATCCGCGGCGCCGACAGTGTGCTCACGTTCGATCCGCATCCGGTAACAGTCGTTGCGCCGCAGCACACACCGAAGCTGCTGACGACACTCGACGTCAAGGCAGAGCTGATCGCCGGCCTCGGTGTACAGGAGCTGATTGTGATCGGATTCGACGCTGAGTTCGCCAAGCGCTCCGCGCAGCAGTTCATCGACGAGGTCCTCGTGAGTACGCTCGGCGCCAAGCAGGTGGCTATCGGCGAGAACTTCCGCTTTGGCAACAAGGCGCAGGGCGATCCGCGGCTGCTCGCCGCGGATACGCGCTTTACCACGGTTGTGCACCCACTGCTGGAGGTCGACGGTGAGATCGTCTCCTCCAGCCATATTCGCGGCCTGGTACTCGCTGGCGAGGTGGCTGAGGCCAGTCGCCTGCTGGGTGCGAACTTTCAACTCAGAGGGGAGGTCACCCACGGCGACGAGCGTGGACGCGAGCTCGGCTTCCCGACCGCCAACCTGGTCCCCGACGAGGCGCTCGCGTGCCCCGGCCACGGCGTCTACGCGTGCCTGGCCAGCGGACCGTCCTCGCTGCCACAGCCGCTTCCCGCGGCCGTCAGCATCGGTGTGCGTCCCACCTTCAACACCGGTCGTGGCGAGCTGATCGAGGCCTATATCCTGGACTTCGAAGGCGACCTGTATGGCAGCGAGCTGCGGCTGGAGTTCCTGGCACGCCTGCGCGGCGAGCGCCGCTTCGAGGACCCGGCCGCCCTGATCGAGCAGATGCACCGCGACGTGGAGCTCACGCGGGAGATCGCTGCGGCTCATTGACGCCAATACATGTCTGCTACCGTGCCCTGCTTATGGCAGCCACCACCAGTGCTCGTAAGCGCGAGCTCGCCGTCAAGTTCGGCTCCGGCGAGCAGGACATGGGCAACACCAAGGTCCAGGTCGCGCTGCTGACCGAGCGCATCAATCACCTCACCGAACATCTGCGCGAGCAGAAGAACGATCACCACTCGCGCCGGGGCCTTTTGATGCTCGTTGGGCGCCGTCGGCGCTTTCTCGCCTACCTTCAGCGCCGCGACCTCGAGGGCTACCGCGCGCTAATCAAAGAGCTCGGCCTGCGTAAGTGAAGACGACCGTGGACGCTTCGCGGATGCTGCGTCCTCGATCGCTTGCGTACGTAGCTGCTGCCTGACATTGAATCGGCCGAGCGGGCTCACGTCCGCTAAGCTCCGCTGGTTCGGAATAAGAGATAAGAAAACGATCCGCCAGGGACGCGTGTCCCAACCGACGGGCGGAGCACAGGAAGGTAGAATGATATGAGTAGCAAAGACGCTGTTACGCGGGTTTCCGTGGAGATTGGGGCACACCGCCAGGATGGCGGGGTCAGCGAGATCTCGTTCGAGACCGGCAGAATGGCCAAGCAGGCCTCAGGCGCAGTTGTAGTACGACAGGGCGACACGATGGTCCTTTGCACCGCGGTCGCAGGCAGCCTCCGCGACGTTGACTTCCTCCCGCTGACGGTGGATGTCGAGGAGCGCATGTACGCCTCCGGCAAAATCCCCGGCTCGTTCTTCAAGCGCGAGGGGCGCCCCGGCGAGAAGGGCACGCTGACCGCCCGCATGATCGACCGCCCGATCCGCCCGCTGTTCCCCAAGGAATGGCGCTATGACACGCAGCTCGTGGCGATCCCGCTCTCGATCGACCACGTCCACCCGTATGACATCCTCGCGATGAACGGTGCATCGGCCGCACTGATGATCTCCGACATCCCGCTGCCGACTCCTGTCGGCGCGGTCCGTATCGGCAAGGTTGACGGCAACTTCGTCATCAACCCCAACGAGGAGGACCTGCTCTCAGACTCCGAGAACGCCTCGGACCTGGACCTGATCGTGGCCGGCACCGAGGAGGCCATCTTGATGGTCGAGGCCGGCGCCAACGAGATCCCCGAGGCCGAGATCCTCGACGCGCTCGACATCGCCCACGCGGAGATCAAGAAGCTGTGCGCACTTCAGCGCGACCTCGCCGCCAAAGTCGGCAAGGCGAAGAAAGAGTTTGCGGCCATTGCGGTCGACCCTGCGCTGCTCGAGGAGATCCGCTCCTCTCATGGCGCGGCGCTGGACGAGGCCACCCAGGTCGAGGACAAGCTCGAGCGCCAAGACGCCACCAAGGCCGTCGAGGGGGCGATCCTCGCGCAGCACGCCCCGGCCGCGCCCGAGGGCGCCTCTGAGGAGCAGCTCGCGAGCGCCAGGACCCGCCGCGCCGCTGTTCAGCTCGCGTTCGACAAGCTCGAGAAGGCGATCATCCGCGAGCGCATCGCCGTGCACAAGAAGCGCCCGGACGGGCGCTCGGAGAACGAGATCCGCGACATCTCGATCGAAGTCGGCGTCACGCCGCGCACGCACGGCTCGGCGCTGTTCACGCGCGGGCAGACGCAGGCGCTGAGCGTCGTGGCGATGGGCACGCTCAAGGAGGAGATGCGCATCGACACGCTCGGCCTCGAGTCCAAAAAGTACTACTGGCACCACTACAACTTCCCGCCGTTCTCGGTCGGGGAAGCGGGCCGCATGGGCGGCGTCAAGCGCCGCGACATCGGCCACGGCGCGCTCGCCGAGCGCGCGCTCGCGCCGATGGTGCCCTCGATCGAGGAGTTCCCCTACTCGATCCGCGTGGTCTCGGACATCCTCGAGTCAAACGGCTCCTCCTCGATGGCCTCGGTGTGCGGCTCCTCGCTGTCGCTGATGGACGCCGGGGTGCCGATCAAGCGCCCCGTCGCGGGCATCGCGATGGGCCTGATCAAAGAGGGCGATGACTACATCGTCTTGACCGACATCGCCGGCGTCGAGGACCACCTCGGCGACATGGACTTCAAGGTCGCGGGCACCGAGCGCGGCATCACCGCGCTGCAGATGGACATCAAGATCACGGGCGTCACGTTCGAGATCCTGCGCGACGCGCTCGCGCAGGCCAAAGAGGCGCGCACGTTCATCCTCGGCAAGATGGCCGACGTGATCGGCACACCGCGCGAGCAGCTCAGCCAGTTCGCTCCACGCATCCAAACGATCCAGATTGACCCCTCGCAGATCGGTCTCTTGATCGGCAAGGGCGGGGAAACGATCCGCGGCCTGGCCGACGAGTTCGAATCGCAGATCGACGTCAACGACGACGGCCAGGTGCTGATCTACTCCGCCAACGGCGATCTCGGCGACGCGCTCTCCGAGCGCATTCGCGTGATGATGAAGGAGGTCGAGGTCGGAGACGTTTATGTCGGCAAGGTCGTAAAGACGACGACCTTCGGCGCCTTCATCGAGCTCGCCAAGGGCACCGACGGCCTGCTGCACATCTCCAACGTCTCACCCGGCCAGCGTGTCGAGACCGTCGAGGACGTGCTCAACCGCGGCGATGAGATCAGCGTGCGCGTGGTCGAGGTCGATCGTGAGCGTGGTCGCATCGGCCTGCGCCTGACCGACGACCCGGACATTGCCGGCAAGTCGGTTGAGGAGCTCGCCGGCGTGGGCGCTGGTGGCAGCGGAGGGGGAGGCGGACGGCCACCACGCGACGGTGGCGGACGTAACGGCGGCAGTCGCGACCGTGGTCGCAGCCGCGACGGCGAGCGCGGCTCCGGTCGCCCACGTCATGGCGGTAGCGACCGTTCCTGAGGCCGAGCACCGCATCACCACGCTCGATTCGGGCGTGAGGGTCGTCACCGAGCGCCTGCCGAGTGTGCGCTCGGTGGCGCTTGGCTTTTGGATCGCCACGGGCTCGGTCGCCGAGCACGATGACGAGGCCGGGATCTCGCATCTGCTCGAGCACATGCTGTTCCGCGGCACCGAGCGTTACGGCTCCGAGGAGATCGACCAGATCTTCGACGCGATGGGCGCCGAGATCAACGCCGGCACCGACAAGGAAGCGACTTCGCTGTACACGCGCGTGCTCGACCGCCACCTCGAGCACGCTTTCGAAGTGATGAGCGACATGATCTCCCAGCCGCGCTTCGGCGAGCTGGAAGCCGAGCGCGAGGTCGTGCTCGAGGAGATCGCCATGTACGAAGACGACCCTCAGGATCGCGTCTTCGACGTGCTCGGCAAGGCGATCTTCGGCTCGCACCCGCTCGGTCGCGCCGTAATTGGCACCGCCGAGGTCGTCGGCTCGGTCACGCGCGAGCAGCTCGCGGCGTTCCACGCGCAGCGCTACCGCCCTGACAGCATCGTGATCGCCGCTGCCGGGTCGATCGACCACGACGCGCTCGTGGCGATGGCCCAGCAATCCGGCGCGGTCCAGACTGCGCCCACGCAGCCCGCGGCGCTCCCGGGCGCGTCAGAAAACGGCCACGCGCCCAAGTCCGAAGGACCGGACGGTCCGCTGGCGGTCGCCGCCACGCCGGACTTCAGCCGACGCGTGTGTTTCCTCGAGAAAGACACTGAGCAGTACCACGTCTGCCTTGGCGGCCCGGCGATGGCCCGCGACGACGAGCGTCGCTTCGCGCTGCGTGTGCTCGAAGGCGTGCTCGGCGGGACCTCCTCCTCGCGCCTGTTCCAGGAGGTGCGCGAGCGCCGCGGCCTCGCCTACTCGGTGTTCTGCTTCTCCAACCTGTACGCGCACACGGGCGAGGTCGGACTGTACGTGGGCACGCGACCGGACAACGTCTCCGAGGCGCTTGCGGTCGTCGCCGCTGAGCTAGAGCGCTGCGTCGAGGACCCCGCCAGTGAGGAGGAGGCAAGACGTGCGAAAGAGAACCTCAAGGGACGGATGGTGCTCGGTATGGAGTCCACCGGCGCGCGTATGAGTCGCCTGGGCGCCTCAGTACTCAACGAGATGCCAATCCTGTCGGTCGACGAGATGATCGAGCGCATTGACTCGGTTGATGTGGAGCAGTTGCGCGAGCTGTCAGGTGAGCTGTTCTCGCCGGTACGTCTGTCGGTCGCGGGCGTTGGGCCCGCGCGGGACGCCTTTGAGGCGGCGATCGAGCCTCTCGGCGGCCTCGTCGCGGTGGGCGCCGACGGCGACGGCGACGGCGCGGAGGCGGTGGAGGAGGCGCCACGATGATCCGGGTGGCGGTCGCTGGTGCCGCCGGGCGCATGGGCCAGACCGTGTGCGCAGCCGTCGAGGGCGCGCAGGACATCGAGCTCGTCGGGCGCGCGGATCCAGAGCTGGGAGTCTCGCTGCCCGAAGTGCTTGCAGACGCGGAGGTCGTCGTCAACTTCACCCGGCCCGACACTGCGCTGGAAAACGCGCTGGAGTGCGTGCGCGCCGGCGTGCACGTCGTGATTGGCACGACCGGGTTCGACATTGAGCCACTGAGGACGGTGCGCACACCTGAGGGCCTGCCCAAGGCGAACGTACTGATCGCTCCGAACTTCGCGATTGGCGCCGTGCTGATGATGCGCTTCGCTGCCGAGGCCTCCCAGCACATGGCAAAGGCCGAGATCATCGAGCTGCACCACGACGCCAAGCTCGATGCACCCAGCGGGACAGCCAAGCTCACCGCCGAGCTGATGGCACAGGCCAGCGGCCGCGAGGAGCCGCCGATCCACTCGGTGCGCCTGCCCGGGCTGGTCGCAAACCAAGAGGTGATCCTCGGCGATCTCGGCCAGACCCTGACTATCCGTCACGACGCGATCAGCCGCGAGGCCTTTATGCCCGGGGTGCTGCTCGCGGTGCGCCACGTGGGAAGTCTCGAAGAATCCCCCGTAGTGGGACTCGAGAACCTCCTCTTCTGAATGACGATGTGCGTGAGATACTGCAGTCGATGAACTCACTTGGCACGATCCTGACCGCTATCGTCACGCCCTTCGGCAGGGATGGCAAGGTGAACAAGGAGTCGTTCGTCGCGCTGATGCACCATCTCGCCGAGAATGGCTCAGACGGCTTTGTCGTGGCGGCGACCACCGGCGAGGCCGCGACGCTCACCGACGAAGAGCAGCTCCGCCTGATTGACCTGGCCGTGAGAGAGCGCCCACCGGGCACAACGATCGTCGCTGGCACTGGCACGAATGACACGCGCCATGCCGTGCTGCTGACCGAACGAGCGACCGCACTCGGCCCTGACGCGATTATCTCTGTCACGCCTTATTACAACCGGCCGAGCCCACTTGGTCTCAAGCGCCACTATGAAGCTGTCGCTGCCGCCACCGACAAGCCGATCCTGCTCTACAACATCCCCAGTCGCACCGGCACCAACATTCCTCCTGAGTTGCTCTCAGAGCTCGCGCAGATCGATGGGATCGATGGGGTCAAGCAGGCCAACGCGGACGAGCTGCAGCTGATCGACGGGCTCGACGTGTACGCCGGCGACGACAGCTCGTTTGCGCGCACGCTCGACATTGGCGGCGTCGGGGGCGTGTGCGTCTCAAGCCACATCGTCGGCAACGAGATGCGCCGCATGGTCGACGAGCCTGAAAATCGCCAGGAGATCGACGCATCGTTGCAGGACGTCTATGCGACGCTGTTCCTCACGGCGAGCCCGACATGCACGAAGGCCGCGTTGAACCTGCTCGGCCACAACGTCGGCGGGGTGCGCCTGCCGATTGTCGAGGCGACTCCCGAGGAGCTCGAGGCCGTGCGCGTGATGCTCGAGCGCCACGGTCTGCTCGTCGGTAGGGCGGGCGGGACTCCAATCACACGCACACCCGCGTGAGCTCGAAGTTGCGTGTCCTACCCCTCGGTGGGCTCGGGGAGATCGGCAAGAACATGACGGTTGTCGAGTACGACGACCGGATCATTGTGGTCAACGTGGGCTTGCGCTTTCCGACGCCCGAGATGGTCGGCATCGACCTGGTGCTGCCCGACTTCTCCTACCTGCGCGAACGCGCGCGCGACATCGAGGCGATCGTCGTCACGCACGGCCACGAGGACCATCTCGGCGCGCTGCCGTGGGTTCTGCGCGAGCTGAGCAGTGCGAACGCCCTGCCACCCGTGTACGGCGGCGCGCTGACCATGGCGATGGCCAAGTCAAAGCTCGAGGAGCACAAGCTCAAGGATGTCGAGCTCAACGACGTCGCGCCCGGGGAGGCGCTGGAGCTGGGGCCATTTGAGCTGGAGCTGATCCACATGACCCACTCGATCCCGGACTCCAGCGCGGTTTCGCTCGGTACCGACCTCGGCACGGTGCTGATCACCGGCGACTACAAGTTCGACCAGACGCCCGTCGATGGTCCGCCTGCGGACGTTTCTCGCTTGGCGGAGCTTGGCAGGGAAGGGGTGCTCCTGCTGTGCGGTGACTCTACGAACGTCGATCGACAGGGGTTTTCTCCATCTGAGTCGGTCGTCGGGCCGCATCTGGAGGAGGTGTTCGCGCGCTGCGAGGGACGGATCGTGGTGACGAGCTTCGCCTCGAACATCCACCGCGTGCAGCAGGTCCTCGACGCCGCCTACGCGCTTGATCGCAAGGTCGCGCTCGTTGGGCGCTCGATGCGCAAGAACGTCGGCATCGGGCGCACGCTCGGCCATATCGAGGTCCCCGACGGGATGCTCGTGGGCCCGCGCGAGATCGGCGACTTTCCTGACGAGCGGGTAGTCATCGTCTCGACTGGATCCCAAGGGGAGCCACTGTCGGCACTGCGCAGGATGGCCTACCGCGACCATCGTCAAATCGAGCTGAAGGCCGGCGACACCATCGTCTTCTCGGCGACTCCTGTGCCCGGCAACGAGCGGGCTGTCAACGAGACGATCGATCGCCTCTACCACATCGGATGTGATGTCATCACCCCTCAAGAGGCCCCTGTGCACGCCTCCGGGCACGGCTACGCAGAGGAGGTCAAGCTGATGCTCAACCTCGTCAAGCCGCGCTATGTGATGCCCTTCCACGGCGACTTCAAGCGGCTTCGCCTGCACGCGCAGCTCGCCGAGGCGGTCGGGATCGCACCAGAGCACGTGTTTCAAGGTGACAACGGGCTGCCGCTGGACATCAGCGCGCAAGGCCGGGCACGCTTCGGCGAGCGTGAGCAGGCGGGCATGGTCTTCGTTGACGGCGTGGAGATCGGTGACATGGCAGATGTCGCGCTGCGCGACCGGCGTATGCTCTCCGCTGACGGCATCTTCATAGTGGTGGTCACCATCGCTGAGCACGACAGAAGCTCGGTTGCGGACCCCGAGGTGATCTTCCGCGGCGTGCCGTTCCTAGACGAGGCAGACGAGCTCGCGGGGGAGATTAAAGCCACTGTCGATGCGTCGTTGAAGCGGGCGGCAAAGGAGCAGATCCACGAGGTGGATCTGCTCCAGCAGGTGTTGCACGACGATCTGGCGAAGCTGGTCTATGACCGTCTCAAGCGGAGACCGATGGTGCTGCCTGTGGTGGTTGAGGTCTGAGCGCCTATCTCAAATTTCGTTTTATGTGCGCCATAGTATGCGCAAGACCCTAAACGGCGCGTTGGGCAAGCTCGGGCGCCGGCTGCTGCATGCGGACGGCCGGTAGGCGAACGACGAAGCGCGCTCCGTGCGGCACAGCTGACTCGAGCTTGACGCTGCCGCCGTGGGACTCGGCGACCGCGCGCACGATCGCCAGGCCCAGGCCGAAGGAGCCGCCGCGATCACCAGCGCCACGGACGAAACGCTCGAACAGGGTGGGGGCGAGATCTGGGGGCACGCCCGGGCCGTTGTCCTCGACGACCAGCTCGGCCTGCGCGCCGGTCGCGTCTGCGCCCACGCCGCCAACCACGCGCGTGGAAACCCGAATCTCGCTGCCAGGGGGGGTGTGTCGCAGCGCGTTCTCGATCAGGTTGATCGCGAGGCGGTGCAGCTCGTCGCGGGCGCCCTCGACCGGCGCCGACTGGACGTCCAGCTCGATGTCGTGCGCCTCGCTGACGGGTCCAAGCTCAGCGGCGGCCTCGACCACGACCTGGTCCAGGGCGCACGGCTCGTGCGCCACCACTCGCCCCACGTCGGTGCGCGCCAGCAGCAGCAGGTCGGCGACGAGACGGCGCATCCGCTGCGATGAGCGCAAGGCGGAGCGAGCAGCGTCGCCCTCTTCGCCATGCAGTGAGTCGGCCAGCAGCTCGAGGTTGGCGAGCACACTGGTCAGCGGAGTGCGCAGCTCGTGGGAGGCATCGGCCACGAACCGGCGCTGACGCGCGAGCATGGCCTCAGTCTCGCCGCGCGCGGCGTCGAGCTCACGGAGCATCCCCTGTAGAGTGCGCGCTAGCTCTGAGACCTCGTCATTGGCCTCGGGCTGGGGCATGCTGCGCGAGGGGTCGCGGGTACGCGCGATCTGCTCTGCCGTGGAGGTTAGCTCAGCAATCGGGGCCATCGCCCGTCGCGCGATCGCCATTCCGGCCAGCAGTGCCAGCCCACTGCCCACCAGTACCCCCAGCAGCAGGAACAGCTCGACGCGGGCGATTGTCGAGTCGGTGTCAGCGAGGGAGCGACCGTACTGGACCACGACGCGACCGATTGGCTGGCCGGTGCTACCGATGCGGACGATTGCAGGGCGACTGATCACACGGAAGCCGTTGACCGTACGCAACTGAGGGGAGGGAGGGCCGAGGTTCGGCGCATCGACAGGCGCCTGTTCAATCGTGGCGCCCCCTTCGGTGGACACCTTGATGACAACATCGAGCTCGGGCGTTGCGAGATCCACGAGCGGAGGCTGGATCGCTTCGATCTGGGAGGTGGCGGGGTTCACCTTGATGCTCAGCTGTGCGGGCAACTCCTGGGCGGTGGTTTCGACGTCGTGGTCGAAGTCTGAGCGGATGCGGTGGACGGTGAGCCCACCGATCGCGATTGCGAATGCGCACAGGATCGTGAACGTCAACAGCGCCGAGACCCCCGCCAACCGCACGCGGATCGGCAACCGGTCGAAGCGGTCCGACAGCTTACGCACGAAGGACGTAGCCGGCTCCTCGAATGGTGTGCAACAGGCGATCCTCGCCGTCGGCCTCGAGCTTGCGGCGCAGGTTGGAAACGAAAACCTCGATCGTGTTCGTTGTGGAGAAAGGGTCATAGCCCCACACCTCATCGAGCAGGCGCTGGCGGGAAATGACGATGCGCTCGTTGCGCATCAGGTACTCGAGCAGCTCGAACTCGCGCTGGGTTAGATCGATCGAGCGCTCGCCGCGCAGAACCTCGTGCGTGTCCACGTTCAGCGACAGATCTGAGACGCGCAGCGGCGCCGATCCGCGCGGTGGACGGCGGCGCAAGAGCGCGCGCATGCGCGCGAGCAACTCCTGGCGCTCGAACGGCTTGACGAGGTAATCGTCGGCGCCGGCGTCGAGACCCTCGACGCGCGACTCCAGCGCGTCGCGCGCGGTCAGGATCAGGATCGGCACGTCGTCGTCAGCGCGTAGCGCTCGCGCTACCTCCAGCCCGTCGAGTCCGGGTAGGCCGAGGTCGAGGATCACGAGGTCTGGCGCGAACGCGCGGCCGTGCTCCAGCGCCGCCGCGCCATCCTGCGCGGCGCGCACCTCGTAGCCCTCCATGCGCAATGAGCGTTGCAGGGCTTGGGCGATGTCTTCGTCGTCCTCGACGACGAGTACGCGGGGGGCTCGGGAAAAGTCGTTCATGAGCAGGAGTCTTTAAGTACCGAAGTGCGGTAAAGCGATGGTAAGCGAAGAGGGTCTGACGGCGCGACGTCGAAGTTGCGCGAGATGCCTGTGCCCAGGAAGCGCTCCACTGCCACGAGAACGGCCACAAGGAAAAGGACATCGCGTACGCCTGCGCGCAGGCGCCGCAAATGGAAGCGAGGCCGGTCGGCGGCCACGCTCAACCTCGCCGCGTGGGTATGGCCACCACGCACACCGCGACTGGATCAGCGCCAGAAGGACGTGCTCGGGCTTGGGCTGATCGCCGCCGGGGCGTTTATGGGCTTTGTGTTGTACGGCGGCTGGAATGGCGGACGCGTGGGCGGTGGGCTGGCGGAAGCGCTCGGCTTGTGTGTGGGCAGGGCGCGGGGACTGGCGCCGGTTGCCCTGATCCTAGGGGGTTTGGCACTGCTGCTACGCCCCATGTGGCCAGCGCTACGGCCGCTGCGGGCTGGCACTACATGTCTGGCCGCCGCGGTGACAATGGCGCTGGCCGCGGGCACGCTGGGAGTCAGCTCCGGCGCGAGCCCCGAGCGTGGCGAATCCTCGTGGTCCTCGGTGTTCATGCAGGCGCATGGCGGGGTCGTGGGCGAGGCGCTGTACCGGGTCTCAGACAGGCTGGTGCAGAGTGTGGGCGTTGACATCCTCATCATCTTTTTGCTGTTTGTCGGGGCAACGCTGCTGACGGGGGTATCGCCGGCGAGGACCCTGCGCTCCATCGGTGACGGCCTGGTGAAGCTGGCACAAGGCTTTCCTAGACGGCAGGCGCCTGTCGCCACCGTGGAGCCATTGCGGGTGCCCGAGCCACCGGACGCTGACCTGATCGTGCGCGCGACGCACGTGGAGGCGCCCTCGCGCGACTGGCGTGAGGATGATCAAGCCCCGCCGGAGACCGAAAGCGCGAGCACGGAGGAGGATCTCGAGCACGACGACAACTCTGCTGACGAGGAGGAGCTCGCCGGCGTCGCCCATGCGGACCCCGGCGCGCTCGGTGCCGACCAGTTGACCCCTCAGGGCCGGCTCCGCAGCTCGGTGACCGACGACCCCGAGTACGTATGGGAGTTGCCCGACGCCTCCAGGCTGCTGAGCCGCTCGAGCGCCGAGCAAACGCGTCCTGACACGGCCGGGCAGGAGCGCATCGCCACCAACCTGGTCGAGGCGCTTGGGCACTTCGGGGTGGAGGCGAAGGTGATCGGCACGGTCGCAGGGCCGCACATCACCCGCTACGAGTTGCGACTGGCGCCTGGCACGAAGGTCGCCAAGGTCGCGCAGCTGAAGGACGACCTCGCCTATGCGTTGGCCGCCACCGACATCCGCATCCTCGCGCCGATCCCCGGCAAGCAGGCGGTGGGCGTCGAGGTTCCCAATGCCCACCGGCGCATCGTCAAGCTCGGTGACGTCTTCCAGGCGCCGCCCAAGGACTGGTCGCCGCTGACTGTGTGGCTCGGCAAGGATGTCGCCGGCAAGGCGATCGGTGCCGATCTCGCGAAGATGCCGCACATCCTCGTCGCGGGCACGACGGGCGCCGGCAAGTCGGGTGCGATCAACGCGATGCTCTCGAGCGTGCTGCTGCGCGCTACCCCGCACGAGGTGCGCCTCGTGCTCGTCAACCCCAAGCAGGTCGAGCTCAACCACTACGAGTCGATCCCGCACCTGCTGACGCCGGTCATCACCAGTCCGCGCATGGCCGCCAATGCGCTGCAGAACCTTGTCAAGGAGATGGAGCAGCGCTACGGGATCATGTCGCTGGCGCGCACGCGTAGTCTGATCGAGCTCAACAAAGCGCGCGCCAAGCGCGGTGAAGCGCCGCTGCCTTACATCCTCTGCGTGATCGACGAGCTCGCGGACCTGATGATGGTCGCGCCGGCCGATGTCGAGGATTCGATCATCCGCCTCGCCCAGAAGGCTCGCGCCGTGGGTATCCACCTCGTGCTGGCCACACAGAGCCCGCGTGTGGACGTGATCACGGGCATGATCAAGGCCAACGTGCCCTCGCGGATCGCGTTCGCGGTCTCCAGCCAGACCGACTCGCGGGTGATCCTCGACCAGAACGGCGCGGAGTCGCTGCTCGGGCAGGGCGACATGCTCTTCAGCCCCGTTGGCTCATCGCGCCTGCAGCGCATCCAGGGCGCTTACATCGACGAGCCGCAGATCGCCAAGCTGACCGACATGTGGCGCCGCCAGGGCGAGCCCGAACTGCGCGAGGAGTTGCTCGAGGAGGTCGAGCCGGACACGTCCTCTGGCACGCCGGACGAGTTCGACCCGGACGAGGACCCGCTCCTCTCCGATGCCATCACGCTGGTCGCCGAAATGCAGACCGCGTCGACCTCGATGCTGCAGCGACGCCTGCGTCTCGGCTATACGCGTGCGGGCAGGTTGATCGACATGCTCGAGCGCCGCGGTGTGATTTCCGGGTATGAGGGCTCAAAGCCTCGGCAGGTGCTCGTCACCGAGGCCGACCTGCCGCGGGTACTCACAGGTTTGGAATCCCCACCCACTCAGCCCATTACCGTCACGAGCGACTAGCCTTCAAGCGGAGATGGCCGAGATCGGCGATACGCTGCGCGAAGCGCGAATGCGCGCGCGTATTGACGTGAGTGAGATCGAGGCGAAGACCAAGATCCGCGCTAAGTATCTGCGCGCGCTCGAGAACGAGGAGTGGGACCTCCTGCCGGGCCCCACGTTTGTGAAGAGCTTCCTGCGCACTTATGCCACTGCCCTGGAGTTGGACGGGAAGGCGCTGGTGGAGGAGTACCGACTGCACTTCGAGCGCTCAAGCGAGCCGCCCGAGCCGATCGTGTCGAGCCCGCAACGGGTAGGAGCGCGTACTCAAGGACAGGGGCCGTCGCGCGGCTACATGGCGCTGATGGGAGTCGTGACGGTCCTGATCGTGTTGCTGATCGTGGGGCTGCTGTCAGGCGGTGGTGGGTCCTCAAAACACAGAGCAAGCACAGTGACGAAGACGAAGCATCAGCCGACTCAGGGACGCTTCCCTCATCGTGTGCTCGGTGCGCCGCTGGCCTCGACGGTCGTGTCACTGTCGCTGCGCGCGACAGGGGCCGTATACGTATGCCTGATCGGAGAAGACGGACGCAAATTGGTCGCTGGACAGACACTGGAAGCGGGGATGAGGACGGCCACATTCAAAGCCAAACACTTTGAACTTACGCTCGGGAATAACGCGGTGGCACTGGTGATCGATGGCACGCCGCGGGTGGTTCCTGCCAGCGCCGACGCGATCGGATACTCGATCACTAAGGCAGGCCGCAAACTGCTGGCACCTGGGCATCTGCCCACTTGTACATGAGCGTGCGCGCAGGAATTGTGGTGACCGGCACAGAGGTGCTGAGCGGCCGCGTGCGCGACCGCAACGGGCCATGGCTGGCGGACCGGCTGGGAGAGATGGGAGTTGATCTTGCATACGTGACAATTGTGGGCGACCGACCGCAAGACATGGAGAGCGCGCTGCGGTTCATGGCTGAGCAGGGCATCGACCTGGTGCTGGCCAGCGGTGGGTTGGGCCCGACGGCGGATGACCTGACGGCTGAGGTGGTAGGGGGCTTCCAGGGCCGCGAGATGGCGCTCGATGAGGCGCTCGCCGGGCGCATCGCAAAGATCGTCGCGCCGTTGCTCAAGCGCTTCCCCAACATCGACCCCGAGGCGATCGCCGAGGCCAACCGCAAGCAGGCGACCATCCCCAGCGGTGCGACCGTGCTCGAGCCCGTCGGAACCGCGCCGGGCCTCGTCGTAGCTCCAGCAGAGCAGCGCGGTGGCGAGGATGGCGCCGGCCCGACGATCGTGGTGCTGCCAGGGCCCCCGCGCGAGCTGCAGCCGATGTGGTCTCAGGCGGTCGAGACCGAGGCGCTGAGGGCGGCGATCGCCGGGGCGAGCGTGTACGTGCAGCGCACGCTGCGCCTGTTCGGGATTCCCGAGTCGGAGATCGCCGAGACGCTGCGTGTGGCCGAAGCGCAGGGCGTCCAGCTTGGGAGGCTGGAGGTCACGACGTGTTTGAAACGTGGCGAGGTCGAGGTCGTTACGCGCTATGAGCCGGGCGCCGCCGGGGTGTACGAGGCGTTCGAGCGGGTTGTGCAGGGCCGTCATGCGGACACGCTGTTCTCCCCGGACGGGAGCACCGTGGACGAGCAGGTAGCGGGGATGCTGCTAGGAGACGGATCCCGCCCGCCCTGGACGATTGCGGTGGCGGAGTCGTGCACGGGGGGAGAGATGGCGGCCCGTCTCACGGGTCCGGCGGGAGCGTCGGAGTACGTGACGGGCGGCGTGGTGGTGTACTCAAATGAGGCGAAGACTGAGCTCGTGGGCGTCGATCCAGAGCTGATCGAGGAGCACGGCGCGGTGTCCGAGCAGGTCGCAAAGGCACTTGCTGAGGGCATACGGGCACGCATGGACACAGACGTAGGCGTGGGAGTGACAGGCGTGGCGGGTCCAGGCGGGGGCACCGAGGAGAAGCCTGTCGGCCTGGTATGGCTGAGCGTAGCTGGCCCGCACGGCGCGGCGATAACGCGCTCGGTGAATCTGCCAGGCGGTCGAGCCGACATCAGGGACCGCACGACGACCGTCGCGCTGCACCTGATCAGGAGATTGTTGCTGGGCGAGAGCGACGACTAAGCGCGAGGTGCGCGACCGCTCCATCATTTTGAATGCGATCAGCGCTCGTCGTGCTCAAATGTGGCGATGACCCGCGCTCACGGCACCGCCCGCATGTTCGTCGCGATCGATCCGCCGGGTGAGGTGTGCGAGCAGCTGGCCGCGTGGGCGAGGGTCGCGGTGCGCGGGCTGGGGCTGCGCAGGGGGGCGTCTTCGCCCGTGCGCGTGCTGGATCCCGAGCTGTTGCACTTGACGCTGTGCTTTCTCGGCAGTCGCCCGGTCGAGGAGATCGACACGATCGGGAAAGCTCTCGCCGAGTGCGCCGCTTTGGTCGGCGAGTTGCAGATCGGCGCCCCCGTGTGGCTGCCCCCGCACCGTCCACGGGCCCTGGCCGTGGAGGTGCGCGATGGGGATGGCAACGGCGTAGGCAAAGAGGCTCCAGTCGAGAGCTTGGGCGCGCTGCACGATGGGCTCATCGACGCGCTCGCGCGCGTGTGTGACCATCGCGAGGAACGAAGGCGCTTTCGTGCTCACATCACGCTCGCACGCACGCGCGATGACCGCGGGCGTCGGCACGTGATCGAGTGTGCTCTACCGCCCACGCCGCCGCTGGTGTTCACGCCCGAATCGCTCGTCCTGTACCGCTCGTGGCTGTCGCCTGCGGGGGCGTCTTACGAGGCGCTGGCGAAGCGCACGCTCGTGCCGTGGTAGGCGAGTTCGCGTCCATTCCGGGTACGAACAGACGTTCCGTCCGGAGCGACCTCTAGCTTGTCCTGTCCATCTTCGACCTAGAGGAGTTTTGATCATGCACATCGCCGAACAGGAGAAGGCTGCAAAGGCCCGCGACGCCGCCCTGCAGGGCGCGCTCACGCAGATCGAGCGCGAGTTCGGCAAGGGCTCGGTCATGCGTATGGGCGATGAGGGCGCGCAGGTACGCGTCGACGTGATCCCCACGGGCGCGCTGTCACTCGACATCGCGCTCGGCATCGGCGGCGTTCCGCGCGGGCGCGTTGTCGAGGTCTATGGTCCGGAGTCCTCGGGCAAGACGACGCTTATCTACCACGTACTCGCCGAAGCCCAGAGGCTGGGCGGAGTGTGTGCGTTCATCGATGCCGAGCACGCGATGGATCCGCTGTACGCAAAGGAGATCGGCGTCGACATCGATGAGTTGCTCGTTTCCCAGCCCGACTATGGCGAGCAGGCGCTGGAGATTGCGGACATGCTTGTGCGCTCCGGCGCGGTGGATGTCGTAGCGATCGACTCGGTCGCCGCGCTTACCCCGCGCAAGGAGCTTGAGGGGCAGATGGACGACCAGAGCGTCGGCGAACAGGCGCGGATGATGTCCAAGGCGATGCGCAAGCTTGCGGGGAACCTCAACCGCACACAGACCCTGTGCATCCTCACCAATCAAATCCGCGAAAAGGTCGGGGTGATGTTCGGCTCTCCCGAGACCCAGCCGGGCGGGCGCGCGCTGAAGTTCTACGCATCCCAGCGCCTGGACATCCGCCGCATCGAGACGCTCAAAGATGGGACGGAAGCAGTCGGCAATCGTGTGCGTGTGAAGGTTGTGAAGAACAAGGTCGCCGCGCCCTTCCGCCTGGCCGAGTTCGACATCGAGTTCGGCAAGGGAATTTCAACCGCTGGCTGCCTGATTGACCTTGGCTTGGAGCACAAAATCCTGTCGAAGTCCGGCGCGTTCATCTCCTACGGTGCTGACCGTCTCGGACAGGGTCGCGGTGCGGCCAAGGCACACCTCAACCAGAACCCCTCAGTGGCGAATGAGATCGAACAGAAGATCTACGCCGTGTTGGGCATCGGCAAAGACCTGGTGACGCCGATCGACCGCGACAAGGAGGTCGCACCGCCGATCTCGAGCGAACCGTTGACGCCTGTCGCAGTAGCAGCGGCCTAGGTAACGCTGGAAGTTCTTGGATAGGGCATGGAGGCCCTGTCCTCGGTAGCGCTTCATGCGGATAACCTTGTCCGCGTGAAGCGCTACCACCTGACGACGTTCGGCTGTCAGATGAACGAGCACGACTCTGAGCGCATGAAGGGCATGCTCGAGTCGCTCGGCTACGCGGAGGCGCCCGAACGCGCTGAGGCCGACCTGATCCTCTTCAACACGTGCTCGATCCGTGAGACGGCCGACAGCCGCTTCGTCGCGCACTTGGGCGAGGCGAAGCGCCTCAAGCGCGAGCGGCCGGAGCGGGTCGTCGGCGTCGGCGGCTGCTGGGCGCAGTCGCTCAAGGACGAGGTGTTTGAGCGCTTTCCCTTCGTTGATGTCGCGTTCGGACCCGGTCAGGTGCACAAGCTCGCGGAGTTCCTCACCAGCGACTCGCTGACCGCGCAGGGCTACTTCGAGTTCGAGGGCTTCACCGGCCACTTGCCGGCACGGCGGGAGCGCCCCTTCCAGGGGTGGCTGCAGATCAGCGTTGGCTGCAACTGCGCGTGCTCATATTGCATCGTGCCTTCGACACGCGGCCGCGAGGTGAGCCGCCCTTTGGACGAGCTTGTGGCAGAGGTAAGGCTGATGGCTACAGATGGGGTACGCGAGGTGACGCTGCTCGGCCAGAACGTCAACTCCTACGGGCGCGACCTGAAAGCGAACGGCCACCCACAAGCGACATTCGCCGAATTGCTCGCAGCCGTCGATGAGATCGATGGCATCGACCGCATCCGCTACACGAGCCCACACCCAAAGGACATGCGCGAGGACGCGATCCGTGCTCACGTAGAGCTTCAGAGCGTGTGCGAGCACATCCACCTACCATTGCAATCTGGCTCCTCGCGGATCTTGAAGGCGATGCGCCGTACGTACGACCGTGAGCGCTATATGGATCGGATAGCGCTGATTCGCGAGCATGTCCCCGATGCGTCGCTCACGACAGACATCATTGTTGGCTTCCCGGGAGAGACCGAAGCGGATTTCGAGGAGACCCTCGAGGTTGCGGAGCAGGTGGGCTACGACAGCGCCTTCACGTTCATCTTCTCCCCGCGCCGCGGTACCGAGGCCGCTGAGTTGACCGAGAGACTGGTCCCGCATCCCGTGAAGGTGGAGCGCATGGAGCGCTTGTTGGAGGTCGTCCAGCGCCGCGCCCGCGAGCGCGCTCAGAGGTTCGTTGGTCGTACTGTCGAGGTCTTGGTAGAAGGCACGTCGCGCACTGACCCCGAGCGTTTGAGGGGCCGCACCAGACACAACAAGGCCGTCAACTTCACTGGCCTCGCCACCCCTGGCGAGTTGACCGAGGTGGAGATCGCCACCGCCACCAGCCAGACACTGTCCGGATCGGAGCGCCTGTTGGCAAGGGCAGCGGGCTGAGAGCCGGGCCTGGGGGTCGAGGTTCTCCGCGTGGCGGGCGAGCTGTCCCGCCGCGCGGTGTACGAACCCCGACCCCTCGAAAGCCCTGTCTCGTGTTATTGGTAGGTCGCTCCCGGCGGTGGATTCGGAGGGCCACTAGCGCCGGAATTGGACCCGGATGAGCCAGAGCTCGCGCCCATATTTGGGCACGGATGTTTGCTCGTCGAGCCCGATTTGGATTGCGTACCCGACTGACCCTGCCCCTGCGTTGGGGACGGCGTCGCCGGGGTTGTGGTGGTCGGTGTCGTGGTTGTGCCGCTGGTGCTCGTGCCGGTGGTACTCGTGGCACTGGACGCAGCCGACGCGCTAGCGATGCCGGCAAGCGCGCCGCCTGTGGCGAGCGCGCCGGCGACCATCGTGGCTCCGAGCATTCTCGATACTTTCATCGGTGCTACCTCCTGGGTGGGGGTCGAGGACTGCATGTGCGAGCCATCGTCCATCCGGCCCCTAAGTGCACCCGTAGGTGCGGCTAAGGCGATGCAAAGAGGTGTGTAGGAGGTTTGTAAGGGAGCTACAGGCAGACGTTGCTCGCGGACCGGCAACGCAAGCGACAGCCACCCGTTCAGCGCATCTCTCTCTGGGCAGCTGAGACTTCGTGTGCGATCTTCTCCGAGCCCATTACTCGCGCGGCGCGTGCGGCTAGCTCCGGGGCGAGCGAGGCGAAGGCGGTGCCGGCGCGCAACGGCAGCGGAGCGATCTCCACCTCCGCGCGGTTGCTCTCGATTGCGCGCACCACGCCGCGCGCGACCTGCTCGGGCGTACGCATGCCCGCGCCCCATGGGAGCTTCACGTCCACGTTCGCGCGCAGCCCCGTGTCGCTGATGAAGCCAGGCAGCACGACGGAGACGCCAACGCCGCTCGCGCGAAGGTCCTCGCGCAGGCCCAGCGCGAAGCCGCGCAGACCGAACTTCGTGGCGCTGTAAAGCGAGCTGTCGGGCGCGGTGGCCTTGCCCTGCAGGGAGGAGACGAACAGCAGATGCCCGCACTCTCGCTCGAGCATCGCCGGCAGCAGAGCGCGGGCGAGCATGATCGGCGCGCGTAGATTCACGTCGATCGCACGGTCGATCTCCGCCATCGTGAACGACTCCAGGCGCCCAGAGGCGGGCAGGGCAGCGTTGGCGATGAGGATGTCTACAGCGCCCGCGTCATCGAGCAGACGCTCGATTTCAACGCGGTCACTGAGGTCTGCGGCGAGCGCCTGTGCGCCCAGCTCGCCGGCCAGCGATTCCAACACCTCCGCGCGCCGTCCGGTGAGGATCAGCTTGCCGCCGCGGGCGTGCAGCGCGCGGGCGATCGCCTGGCCAAGGCCGCCAGTGGCGCCGGTCAGCAGGATCGTCGAGCCGGAGATCTGCACTAGCTGCGAGCCTACGACAATGCGGATCATTGCGCTGTTCGGCCCGACCGGCGTCGGCAAGACCACTGTGGCGGTGGCTCTCGCAGAGCTACTGCGCGCGCAAGGGGAGGATCCGGTTGCGGTTTCGGCGGATGCGTTGCAGGTGTATGCGGGCATGGAGATCATCACTGGCGTGGCATCGCCGGCAGAGCAGGCGCTCTTGGAGCACCGGCTTGTGTCGTTCCTGCCTCTGGACGCGACCTTCAGCGTCGGTCAGTACGCACTGCTCGCGCACGCGGAGATCGACGATCTGCTGGCGGCCGGCAGACGCCCGATCGTGGTGGGCGGCACCGGTCTGTACCTGCGCGCGGCGCTCACCGAGCTCAGCCTGCGTCCACCTCCGGCGGAGGGGGTGCGCGAGCGCTGGACCGCCGAGCTTGAACGCCAGGGAGCGCCGGCCCTCCACGCGCGCCTCGCCGTGCTTGCTCCATGGGCGGCGGCGGAGATCGACCCGAACGACCGCCAGCGGGTCGTGCGCGCGCTCGAGCTGCTGGACCTGGGCGAGCTCGAGCCGCCGGAGGAGCCGTCGCAGCTGTGGAACGAGGAACTGCGCCACCCGACGCTGCTGGTCGGGCTGACGATGGAGCGCGACGCGCTCTACGCGGCGATCGACGCGCGCGTGGAGATGATGCTGGCGACGGGCGTACGCGGGGAGGTCCAGCGGGCGGATGCGACAGGTGCGTCGGAGACGGCGCGCAAGGCGCTTGGCTTCGAGGAGCTGCTGGCAGGCGATATAGGCGCAATGAAGCGGCGCACGCGAAACTACGCAAAGCGCCAGCTGACATGGATGCGCAAGCTGGCGGATGTGCGCATCATCGATGCAACGGATCGCGATCCGCGCGCGGTGGCGCGCGAGATCCTAGACTCAGGCGCCCTATGACTATGAGGTTCGAGAAGTGGCAGGCTCTAGGCAACGACTACTTGATCGCGGAGCGCGACGAGCTGCCTTTCGAGCTGACGCCTGAGCGCGTACGCAAGCTGTGCGAGGGCCACTTCGGCGTGTTCGCCGACGGCGTGCTGCTGCTCTCACCACCCACCAACGCCGCGCACGTGGCCGACCTGCGCATCTTCAACCCCGACGGATCCGAGGCCGAGCTGTCGGGCAACGGCGCGCGCGAGGCGATTCTGTACCTGCGCCGGCATGGCTGGACGAGCGAGGACAGCTTCGCGATCAACACCGCCGCCGGCGAGATCCGCCCGACGATCACCGGCGCAGACACGTGTACCGTGGACATGGGCGTGGCGAGCCTACGCTCCGAGGACTTCCCCAGCGGACCCGACGACGGGCAGGGAGGGGTCATGTCCGACGGCCGGTGGTGGAGCTTTCGCCACGTGTCGATCGGCAACCCGCAGTGCGCGATCTACGTCGGCTCGCTCGCGGAGCTCGAGGCGCTCGACCTGGGGGCGATCGGGCCGGAGATCGAAGCGGCGGAGCAGTTCCCGAACCGCACGAACGTATCGTGGTACACCGAGCTCGATGCCACCTCGGCCACGCCGCCGGCCGGACCGCTCCCATCCACTCGCATCCGCGCGCGGATCTTCGAGCGCGGTGTGGGGGAGACGCTCTCCTCGGGGACGGGCGCGACGGGGGCGGCGGTGGCCCACACCCGCGAATACGAGCCGCCTCTGAGACCGAGCCGCATCACCGTCCTGTTGGACGGCGGCGAGCTCGAGGTAGAGGTGGGGGAGGATCTGCACATCAACCTGACAGGCTGGGCGCGGCCGGTGTTCGATGGTCGCCTCAGCGAGGAGTTCGAAAAGGAGCTGCATGAAACCGAGTAAGCGCTTGGAGCGCATCCCGCCGTACGCGTTCGCCCAACTGGAGCGCAAGATCGCTGATAAGCGCGCGGCTGGGGTGGACGTGATCAGCCTTGGCATCGGCGACCCTGACCGCCCGACACCGGCATTGATCGTGGAGGCGATGCAGGAGGCGGTAACCGAGCCGGAGACGCATAGATACCCGAGCAATCGAGGGCGTGCGGACTTCAGGGGCGCGGTGCGCGACTTCTACGAGCGCCGCTTCGACGTGAAGCTAGACCCCGAGTACGAGGTGATCCCTGCGCTTGGCGCGAAGGAGGCGATCTTCAATCTGAACCTGGCGTTCCTGGACTCGGGCGACTACGCGCTGGCAGCGGACCCGGGCTATCCGGTGTACACGGGCGGCCCGTGGCTGGCTGGCGGCGAGCCGGTGCTGATGGCGCTGCAGCCGGAGCACGGCTTCGTGCCGGATCTGGGCGCGATCGACGAGGACGTGGCGCGCCGCTCGAAGCTGATGTTCCTGAACTACCCGAACAACCCCACCGGCGCCGTTGTTCCGGACGGGTTCTTCGAGCGGGTGGTCGACTTCGCGCGCGCCTACGACATCCTGGTCGTCCACGACAACGCATACTCGGAGATCGTCTTCGACGGCTACCACGCGCCTTCGTTCCTGCAGACGCCGGGGGCGAAGGAGGTGGGCATCGAGGTCTTCTCGCTGTCGAAGGGCTACAACATGACCGGCTGGCGCTGTGCGGTGGTGGTGGGAAACGCAGAGGCGCTGCACACGTATTGGCAGCTGAAGACGAACATCGACTCGGGGCTGTTCGAGGCAGTGCAGCTGGCGGGGATTGCTGCGCTCTCGCCGGACGCAGACGCGGAGGTGGCCTCGATGAACGAGCTCTACCGCCGGCGTCGCGACCTCGTGTGCGACGCGCTGCGCGAGATCGGCGTGCAGGTGCGCCCGCCGCACAGCACGATCTACGTGTGGGCGCCGGTGCCTGAGGGCTTCCAGAGCTCGGAGGCCTACTGCGAGCACGTGCTCGAGCGTACAGATGTGGTGCTGGTCCCCGGCTCGGTGTACGGGCCTGCGGGCGAGGGCTGGTTTCGCATCTCGCTGACGACACCGGACGATCGTCTGCTGGAGGCTGTAGAGCGGCTGGGAGCGCTCGGCTAGGAACCACTGCGACACGCCCTAGACTTGGAGGTCGATGCAGTCGAGCCGTAACGGCACAGAGCCCACGCAGCGCGCAGCCCAGCGCGCGTTCTGCATCGCGGCGCTGGGAGAGGGCGAGGACCTCTCAGAGCTCGGCGAGCTGTTGCGCACTGCTGGCGTGGCGGTGGTGGGGGAGATGATCCAGCGCCGCGAGCAGCCCCACCCGAACACCTACCTGGGGCCCGGCAAGGTCGCGGAAGCGAAGTCCGCGGCGTTTGCGTGCGACGCTAACGTGATCGCCTGCGACGACGAGTTGAGCGCGCGTCAGGAGCGCAATCTGGAGGACGTCCTGGGCCTGCCGGTGGTCGATCGTACGACGGTGATCCTCGACATCTTCGCCTCCCATGCGGGTAGCGCTGAGGGCAAGCTCCAGGTTGAGCTCGCGCAGTTCGAGTACAACCTCGCGCGCATGCGCGGCCTGTGGAGTCACTTGGAGCGACTGGGCGGCGGTATCGGCACGAGGGGACCGGGGGAGACCCAGATCGAGACGGATCGACGATTGGCGCGCGATCGCATAGCTACGCTGCGCCGACGCTTGGAGCAGGTGAAGGGCACGCGCGCGGTGCAGCGTGCCGAGCGTGAGCGGGCAGCGCTACCGACGATCGCGCTGGTCGGTTACACCAATGCCGGCAAGTCGACGCTGCTGAACGCGCTGACCGGCGCGGAGGTAGGTGTGCGCGATCGCCTGTTCCACACGCTCGACCCCACCACACGCACGTTGAAGCTGGGAGGCAGGCCGTACCTGATCACGGACACGGTCGGCTTCATCTCAAAGCTTCCCCACCAGCTCGTCGATGCGTTCGCGGCCACGCTCGAGGAGACGCGCCGCGCGGAGTTGCTGGCGCATGTGCTCGACGCTTCAGCGTCGGAGTCGCAGGCGGCGATCATGGAGCGCTCAGTTCAGGAGGCGCTGGAGGAGATCGGCGCGGGCGAGCGTCCCCGCCTGCTGGTCATCAACAAGATCGACCTGCTCGACGAAGAGGCCCGTGACGAGCTGCGCTTTCGCTACCCGGACGCGGTGTTCGTCAGCGGTGTCAGCGGCGAGGGTCTCGAAGAGCTGGGAGATCGCATCGAGCGCGAGCTGGCGCACATGCTGCGTCCGCTGGACCTGCTTGTCCCATACGCGGACGGTGGCAGTCTGGCCGAGTTGCACGAGCTTGCCGGCGAGGTCCGTCGCGAGGACACCGCCGAGGGCGTCCGCGTCCGCGCGTTGGTACCAGCGAGGTTGGCCTCACGCTTCGAGCGCTTCGTCCTGGAGAGCAGCTGAGTGGCGCATTGTCCACCTTGTGTCTTTGAGCGCAACCAGCCTGACTTTGTGTATTGTGCGATAGCTCACAATCGAGGCATGGAGGTCCTTGGAGATGACACGACGTTCGAAGAAACCAGTCCGCCTGAAGCGGGGGATCCTTGTTCTAGCGGCTGTCTTGATGTCGATCGGGTCCCCGTGGGTAGCAGTCAGCTCGGCATCGAACGCGGGCGGCGCGGACAAGTCCAGGCCGGCGACGTTCGGGGACTGCAAGAACGAAAATGCGGGCGTGCACAATGGCTACGACTGCGAAGAAGAAGGCGGAGGCGGAGGCGGAGCTACCTGAGGGTGCGGGTGACCTCCCGGTCGGGAATCCCGATCGGGAGGTCCCCAGAGCGAATGAGCGGGTGGGGCGCTTAGCGGTCGTCGCCGCTGCCGGAGAGGACACCCCGGCGCTGGCGTGAGAGCAGCTTGTCGAGGTTCGCTTGGGCGATCTCGTCGAGGTCGAGCTCCAGCTCGCTTGCAAGTTGGGCGACGTACCAAAGAACGTCCCCGAGCTCCTTGGCCATAGCTTCACGCCGGCTGGTGGTGACTTCACCGCCGTCGTCGCGAATCACCTTCTTGGCGTGATCGGCGAACTCTCCGGCCTCACCGGCCAACCCGAGCGCTGGATAGGTGAGCGCCTCGTTGCGCGGGTACTGCGCGGTGCTTCGCGAAAGGCGCTGGTATTCAGATAGCTCCACGGTCGAGATCGTGTCAGATTCCAGCCGCGCGCCTTGCGCTCAGGTGCGCCTCGCGCTCAAGCGCATCGTCGAGTGGCGCGAGCTCATCCGGCCGAATGCCGAGCGCCCGTGCGATCAGCCAGTCCGCGAACCAGACGTTCTTGGGCAGGAGTGGGCCATGCAGATAAGTGCCGATCGTGTTCGCCGTGATTGCCCCCTCCAGGCCGCTGCGCCCGTCGTTGCCATGACCCTTCAGCACGCGTCCGAGTGCCGCTTGGCCAGCGCCTAGGTGGGTGTGCCCACCGTGGTTCTCAAAGCCCGCGAGCACGCTCCGCTCGCTTATGGCTGGGACGCCTGCGAGCGAGACCTCGATTGCCACATTGCCGATCAAGCGCGGACCGTCCTCGCGGACGGTGCGCACATCGAGCAGGCCGACACCGGGAATCGCATCCTCGCCGAGCGCATAAGAGTGCCCGAGCAGCTGATAGCCGCCGCAAACACCGAGGATCACCGCGTCGCGAGCAGCAGCCATGTGCAGCGAATCGCGCTTGAGCTCGATCAGGTCCTCGGCGCAGAGGCGCTGGTCGCGATCCTGTCCGCCGCCGAGATAGTACAGGTCGTGCGCATCGGGACTCAGCGGCTCCCCGAGGCCGCTGGAAGAGAGCTCGAAGCCGATTCCACGCCACGCGCAGCGGCGTTCGAGCACGAGCAGGTTGCCACGATCCGCGTAGATATTCATCAGGTCTGGATACAGCGCGCACACGCGCAAGACGGGGGAGTGGGGGAGGGGTATCGATGTCTCAGCACGCTCAGACACGCAGAATCACCACCTCGCTGCCCACGTGTTCCTCGGTCGATGTGATCACGCGCACGTAAGTCGGCGTCAGTCCCGCATCGAGTCCCTCGCGCTGCAGCTGCGACACCCTCACGCGATCCAACTCGATCACATCGCACTCCGGTTTGGGTGCGTTGGTCGTCCGCGCGGTCGCTCGGGCGGACTCATCGATCTGGAGGATTCGCCGCTCGCGCTCGATGCGGAGCGTGTGCCTGCGGAGCCGCACGCTCGTCGCTCGGCTGACGTATTCCAAGCCATCCACACGCACGACCTCAGGCGATGGGCCGACATCGCCGGCCGCGTGGTCGAACGGATCGAGCTCGGTCACGATTGCGCAAGCGAGCAGCGCGCCGGGCCGCAGGTGCGCGCGTGCACGCTTCAGGAAGGCTATGCGACCGGCCGAGTCGTCGAGCAGTTGGATGGTCTGCATCGCCACCACGCACAGCGCGAAGTCACTGCGGTCCAGCTCGAACGTGCGCGCATCTGCACACACTGTCGCGATCTCAAAGCCCTCCTCCGCAGCCCGTTCGCTCAGCGCGCCGAGCAGCTCGGCGTCGAGATCGAGCGCTGTGACCTTATGGCCGGCGGCGGCGAGATCGAGCGCGACCCTGCCTGTTCCCGCTCCGACATCCAGGATGGGCGTTGGGGCTCCGTCGCTGCGCGCCCACTCGGCGAGCTCCCGCCAGAGCGCCAGGTCCGCCGCATAGAAGCCGCACTCGAGGTCGTGCCAGACGACCTTGGCTACAGCCATGCGCTGCTCGCCTCTCCGCGTGCCACCAGCAGCTTGCGCAGCGCGAGCATAGCCGTGTAGGTGGGGAGCGCATATAGGGGCGTGGTCTCTCCAGGGCGCTCTGCCACCGCCTCGCGCAGCGCTACCGCGAGATCGCTCTGCACGCGGATGCGCGCCTCCTCGATGCCTGCGTACTTCAGTCGCGTAGCCAGCTCAGCCGCGCGGCTGCCGCTGCACGTGACCACGCGCACGCGGCCCGCGAGCAGCTCGAAGTCAGCGTCCCAGACCCACGATACGTCCTGTCCGTCCGCGATCTGATCATTGAGCACGCCAAGCAGGTCGTGCTCGCCTGGCTCGAGCGCGAGCGTGCGCAAGACCTTGTTCGCGCCGGCTGGGTTCTTGACGAGCAGGATCTGCATCTCACGCCCGCCGACCTGCACCGTCTCAGCGCGGCCAAACGCGGCCTTTGTGCCCTGCAGCCCGGCGATTATCTCCGGCAGGCCGACCTCCAGCGCGGTGGCGAGCGCGGCGGCGGCGAGCGCGTTGTAGACGTTGTAGAGGCCGGGCAAGGCCAGGGCGACCTCGGCTTCGCCTGCAGGGGTCTGCAGGGTGAAGCGAGCCGCATGTACACCTTCTAGCGTGACGCGCGTCGCGGTGATCGTGGGCGCGGGACGAGCTTGGCCACAGCTCGGGCAGTGGTAGTGGCCGAGATGGCCGAGGTAGACCGCATCGAACGCATACGGAGCTCCGCAGTTACGGCAGTGCTTGGCGTCGGCGGCGTGCGCCATACCTGCTAGCGCGAGCGAGTCATCCTCGACTCCGAAGTAGAGGACCGGCGCATCGCGCTGACGGCCAAGATCGGCGACTGCGGGATCGTCGGCATTGAGCACCAGCGCCGAATCCCGGGCGGGGCCAGTGTGCACAGCCGCGGCCCAGCGGTCGGCGATTGTCTCGAGCTCGCCGTAGCGGTCGAGCTGGTCGCGAAACAGGTTCCCGAGCAGGATCGCGCGCGGGTGTAGCTCAGCCGCGAGCGAGTCGAGCCACAGCTCGTCTACCTCGAACAAGCCTAGCTCGCCGAAAATACGTCCTTGGGGGAGCGCTGCGTCGAGTAGCGTCGTCGCGATCCCGCTGGCCATATTCGCGCCCGCCTGGTTGTGCACCAGCCCGATCCCCGCCTGCTGGAGGATGCTCGCTGCCATCGTTGCGGTCGTCGTCTTGCCGTTGGTGGCCGAGATGAGAATGCTGCCGCGCCGCAGACGCGCGCCGAGTGCACCGATCGCATCAGGCGCCATCCGCAGCAGCACCTTGCCGGGCGCGCTCGTTGCACCGCCGCCACGCAAGCGCGAGAGCGTGCCCACCGCCCGCGCGAGAGCAAGCTTCACAGCGAGCGCTTGCGCCATCAGCTCCCGCCGAACGCTTCGCCGCTGCCAGTCGGGACGAGCATCGTGATCGCACCCGGCAGCGCGCGCACGCGCAACGGCAGCTCGCCGATCGGGTCGCCGTCGGCGTACAACGTGAAGGGGCGGTCGGCGGCGATCTCGAGCTCGCGGCCGCGGAGCACGTGCACGGATGGCTCGTGCACGTGCGTGCCCTTGAAGACCCTCGGCATGATCCGCGTGAGGAAGCGCAGCTTGGAGATCTGCTCGCAGTAGAGAACGTCGAGCAGGCCGTCGTCGAGCAGGGCGTCGGGCGCCGCGTACATGCCCCCGCCGTACGCCTTCGAGTTGGCGGCGCCGACGCTGTAGCCGGTGAACGCGTACCGCTGGCCGTCGAGCACGAGCTCGAACCTGGCCGGCCGCCATGCGACCAACGCGCGCAGCGCGCCGTAGGCGTAGACGAGGTTGCCCAGCCACGACGGCGCTTCATTGGCGATGCGGTTCGCGTCGCTGTCGAATCCAGCCGAGGCGATGCCCACGAACGCTCGCCCGTCGGTGTCCGCCGTACCGGTGGCCGCCGGCTCACCATTCCTCACGAGCCCGACATCGACCGCGCGCGTGTGTCCGGCGGCGACGATCGCGGCCGCTGCCTCGCGATCGTCGGGTATCCCGAGCACCCGCGCCAAGTCGTTGCCGCGTCCGCCCGGGATCACGCCCAGCACCGCCCCCGGGAGCGGCCTCAGCGCGTCCGCGATAGCGCCGATCATGCCGTCGCCGCTGAGCGCCACGACCGTCTCGCCGTTGCCTGCGGCCTCTGTGGCCAGTTCGCGCGCGTGCTCCAGGTCACGCGTGTCCACGCGCCGGACCGTCAGGCCCTGCGCCCGCAGCGCCTGCTCCGCCTCCGGCGCCAGGCGCCCGGCTCTGCCGCCGCCCGCGGCGGGGTTCACGACCAGGCAGACAGGTGCGGACACAGTGAGCCCAAGCCTAGTGTCCCGTGCAGCGTGCCAGCGGGGGAGCGATGTCAGGTGGCGTCAGCGCCGCGCGCGCGGTCGCGTCGGCGCCGTCCGATCGCCGCCATCACTCCCAGCACCGTGATCACCAGGAACAGCCCGAGTAGGATGCCCGGCGCCAGGCCAAGACCGCCGAAGGGCAGTGAGACGAGCTCGACGATCCCCAAGCCGATCGCGAGCAGCACGATGATCAGCACGATGATCAAGAGGACGCCGCGGATGCGCGCGACGATGCCCGCGGAGGCGGGGGGGATGAGCAGTCCCATCGCGCGCAGCGCGAGCATCTGGCGGCCACTGGGAGGCGTCTGCCCGAGTCGCTCGACAGCGCTCTTGAGGTCGCCTGCGCGGCGTTCGGCCAGCGCGAGCGACGCGTCAGCCATGCGACGAATCTGCATTCGCTCCTGCGGGCGCGCGGCGGCAATCGCACGCTGGAAGTAGCCGCGCGCGCTCTCAGCGTCGAACCGCTCTGACGCGCGCGCGCCAAGGATCGCCATCGCGGCCGACTTGTATTTGGTCTCTGCCTCGAGCTCCTCGTCTGAGCGCTGCTCGAGCGCTTCGATCGCCTCGAGGGCGCCTCGCTGCTCGACGCGGACCTGGCGTTGTTTGGGCGGCATGCGCCGCCATTCTATGGTGTGGCGAGGTCACCGCGCGGTAGGCCGCACCAATGCCAGGCTGTGCTCTGCGCCCAGTTGCCCAGACGGTATGCTCGCCACGTGTTGAGCCGTTCCTATCCCGCATTCCGCAGCCTGCAGGCGAGCGCGCGTGTGCTGTGCGTTGCAGCCATCCTGGCACTTGCTGGCACATGTGCTCCGGCCGCAATGGCCGCCGGCCTTGGCAGCGGCGGCGCGCTGAGCAAACTCACCGAAGAACAGCCGGAAGAAACAAAAACGGCGACGACAGCCACCACAGCGAGCACGACCTCCTCGGAATCCGGCGTCAGCAAATCTGTGCTCGTGGTAGCGGTGGGGGGTGCGATAGTGCTGCTGGCAGGGATCGTGTTTGTGATTATGCGCGATGCGCACAGGGTGGCGCCGGCAACAGAGCAGGAGATGATCCAGGGCAGCTCCGCGAGCGAAACGGCAGTGAGGCTGCGCAAGCGCCGCGCGAAAGCGAAAGCTGCGCGCCGGCAACGCAAGCGCAATGCCAAGAGCGGCCGCTAGTGCCCTGAGGGCACTAGCTCGTCAACCATGCCACGACCGGGCCATCGACTGTGAGGCCTACTGGGCTGCCGGGCGGGCGGACATCCTGCCCCGATATGCGAGCCAGGATGATCGGCGCGTCGTGTGGGTGGTCAGGTCGAACCTGCAGCACGGCGTCGTGGCCGTGGTACTCGCAGTTGAACAATCCGGCCACTGACAGGCACCCCGCGGCCGGTCTCGTGAAGCCTTACCTGCTCGGGGCGGATCAGCACAACGGCAGCGCCTGACCCCTGCCCTGATCCGAGTTCAGAGCCTTGGAGCACGAGATCGCCGAAAGCGGTCCGCACGGAGCCATTGAGGAGCATTCCGGGGATGAGGTTGGCTTCGCCGACGAAGCGCGCGAGCTCGGCGTCCACGGGGGCGTCGTAGAGCACGCGCGGAGTATCGGACTGTCCGATCCGCCCGTCGCGGATGACGGCGACATGGTCGGCCAGTGAAAGGGCTTCGTCCTGGTCGTGCGTTACGAGCAGCGCGGTCGTGCCGGCCGCGCGCAGCAGCCTGGTGACCTCGGCGCGCACAGTCGCGCGCAGCGCGGCGTCGAGTGAGGAGAACGGCTCGTCCAGGAGGACCAGCTTCCGGTCGCGGCGCGAGCGCTCGGGCGAGCGCGACCCGCTGCTGCTGGCCACCGGAGAGCTGGTGCGGATAACGCCCGCCCATGTCGTTCATTCCGATCAGCGCCAACAGCTCCTCCACGCGGTCGCCACGACGCGCGCGCCGCGGTAGCCCGAAGCCGATGTTCTTGCGGACAGTCAGGTGGGGAAAGAGGCTGCCCTCCTGAGATACGTAGCCGATGCGGCGGTGCTCAGGGGCGACGCGCTCGTGGCCCTCTCCCTCAACGACGGTGTCGCCGAGCGTGACGATCCCGCGGTTGGGCTGCTCAAACCCAGCGATTATTCGCAAGAGGGTGGTCTTGCCACTGCCCGAGGGCCCAAGGATCGCGGTGAGGGACCCTTCTGGCACGGTCAAATCCACGCCGACGAGTACGGCGTTGGTGCCGAAGGCCTTGTGCAGATCGCTGACGGAGAGAGCGGTCACCGCAGGGTACCCTAACAGGACTTAGGGTGCCCTAATTTCATACTGCGGCTCAGGTGCGCACTCGCCTTGCGCTCACCACAGACGTCGGTGAGCGTACACGCCTGGGGGAGGGGGATTCAGAGTCGGAGCCGTGCGGCCCGCGGCGCGGCGAATGAGGGAATGGCACATGCGGGTGAGGACCCTGCGATCCGCCAGGCAACGTCTTACTGCCACCGTCATCCTCAGAAGCAGTGGGCGTGTCAGGCGCCGCATTGACCATGTGCATAGCTGCGTCATTGCGGAATGGAATCCAGAGCATGAGTGCGGCGATCGGAAGTTTGATCAGAACAAACAGGACGAGCAACACCCACAGCGACATAGTCATAGTGATGCTACTACTGCCCGGTGCGGCCGAATCCCAGCAAGCAGCTGAGCGGACTTGCCGAGGAGGTGACGGCCTGCAGGCGCTGCCCGCGCCTGGTGGCCTGGCGCGAGCAGATCGCGCGCGAGCGTAAAGCGGCGTTCGCTGATCAGGAGTACTGGGGCAAGCCGCTCCCTGGCTTCGGCGATCCGCGGGCGCGTGTGCTGCTGCTGGGGCTCGCCCCGGCTGCGCATGGCGCGAACCGGACCGGCAGGATGTTCACGGGCGATCGCTCGGGAGAGTTCCTGTACGCGGCGATGTGGCGCGCGGGCCTGGCCAGCCAGCCGACATCGACGGCGCGTGAGGACGGCCTGCGGCTCAACGACGCGTGGGTGACCGCGGCCGTGCGGTGCGCGCCGCCTGCGAACAAGCCCACGCCCGATGAGCGCGAGGCGTGCCTTCCGTGGAGCGTGCGCGAGTTGGAGTTGCTGTCCCGCGTGCGGGTGATTGTCTGTCTTGGTGCGTTCGCGTGGGACGCGGCCCTGCGCCTAAGCGCGACGATCGCGCTGCCGCGCCCGCGCCCGCGATTCGGTCATGGCGCTGAGTATGCGGGCGCGCGGTACACGCTGATCGGCTGTTATCACCCGAGCCAGCAGAACACGTTCACGGGCAGGTTGACCGAGCCGATGATCGACTCGATTCTGATGCGCTCGTGCAAGCTGGCCGACGCGTCTGCTCAGGGTCCTGTTGCTCGGGGCCGCTGAGGCGCTAGCCTGTAGGAATGAGGGCGATTCGCCTGGTAGGTCCTCTGAAGCTACTGATCGTCGCTGCGGCGGCCACAGTGATCGGATTGTCCGTTGTCGGTGTGCTGGGCGTAGCAGCGGCTGAAGCTCCGACTACGACGACTTCCACAACGACCGTTCCTACGACGACGGCTCCGCCGTTGCCTACCGTCAGCGTGCAGGGCGTTGCGACCGAGGCGATCGAACAGAGCGCCAGCGCCGCAACGGCGACGGGTGTCTACCGGCAGGGTATGGCTGATGCGATCAGCGATGGTCAGGCTAAGGCCCAGCTCTTGGCGAGCAAGGCTGGTGTTTCGCTCGGTGCAGTGCAGAACATCAGCGAAAATGGTGGCTTCATCATGTGCTCGGGGGAAATCGAATACACAGGCGAACAGCCCGACTTTGGCTCACCCGGCGTGTCGGGAGCCGGAATAAGTGCACGAAGCGTTGTCGCGCCACGAGCGAGCGCTGTTGTTCACAAGCCGGTTCACAAGCCGGCTAAGCGCCGCCGGCGTACAAAAAATCCCACGGCTAAAGGTGCAACTGCGAGTGGGTGCACGCTCTCCGCGCAGGTTTCGCTTGTCTATGCGCTGAGTTAGTTGAGTCGCGATTGCGGCAAGAAAAGAGGGCGGCGGTTCCTGGCGTTCCCAGTCTAGTTTACATAACATACATTATCGAGCGTTGAAACGAACGTTTTGCTATTTGCGGGTTTATTGGGTTTACGAGCGCAGAGACCGGGAACAAGAACTGAATTGCTCGGGGTCAGCCTGATGATGCCTAACCGTCGCGATCCGCTCATAACGCGTGCTCTCGACGAGCAGCAGACGGTGCTGTTGGAAACATTGCGACAGGCTGCAGGTGCCCCGGTGAGCTACGCACAGCTGCACGAAGCGGGGATCGAATTCCCCGCCAGCGTCGTGTCCGAGCTCGAGCTCGCAGGCGTGGCTATAGAACGCTGGCATGCGGATACTCGCGGTGAGCGCCGGTTGATGGGTGTGCGACTGGACCCGTCATGTGACCCGTCCTGCGCGCTCGCGGCAAGTCCAAGAGTGCTCAAGCCGCGCTCCACGCTCGCCGCGCACCCTGAGCGAGCGACGGTTTACATCGTCCGACCCTGGCCGACCGAGCGTCTCGCGCGAAGAGCGCAGGACGCGCTGGCGTGGGCAACGAGCTCGACCCGTCTCGCGCGGCACACCGGCAGCGGCGCGATCATGGCGCTATCACGCACGGCAAGCGCGGGGCGGGCGGTCGGCGCCGGGGGCGCGAAGCGATGGCTGGCACCAGCTGCGCTGGTCTGTGCCGCCGGCATCGTCGTTGCTCTGGCGCTGGTTGAGTTGCCTGGCGGCAATCAGACTCGCCGTCTCTCCGCACACAATCGTCTGCTCAGGGCGGCCGTGCCCGCGCAGCACAGCCACGCTCCCCCGGCTATTTCTGAATCGCGGTCCGCCGCTGGTCTGCCACCACAACCGGTCAGCCATCCGGCGCCACCGCCCGTGTCGGCGGCTCTCGCTGCGCAGTTGGACACCCAAGGGCATGACCTGCTGGAAGCGGGGCGATACGGCGACGCGATCGCGGTACTCCAACGAACGCTGATGGCGACCGGGGAGCGCGTACAGGACTGTCTGCAGCCGGCCAGCGAAACGTGCCTGACCTACGCCTACGCGCTCTATGACCTGGGCAGCGCCCTGCGGCTGGATGGCCACCCGGCAGCAGCCGTACCCGTCCTGCGACGGCGCCTGGAGATCGACAACCAACGCGCGACTGTGCAAGCTCAACTGGAGCTCGCGCTCACGCAGACCAGCTGAACCACTACCACCCACTGCCCGTAAGGCCGACGGCGTTGGCGATGCGGATATCCGCGCGCAGCTCGTGCTCGGGGATGGTGTCGGGCATCGACCAGATCAACTGCTCGCCACGCATCCCTGTGGGCAGATACAGCACTTCGCATTCGACCTGATCCAGCCTCTCGGCAGGCTCGAGGGTAGGCTTCGCCTCTTATGTCTAGGCGTCGGCGTGGACTCATCCTCCGCGTCGGCGCCGCTGGCTATTCGCTGCAGTCAGCGTAAGCGCTACAGGGCGCCAGATGGGGCCGAACCTCAAACTAACCCACTACCCATTGAAAGGCGGTGTCTCTATTTGCAAATTGAGTAGGCCAGCGATCATGTCGCGAATTGCAACGTGATCAGCCACGGGACGGTTTACGCAGGCAGTCATCGCCGGCCTACTCAATTTGCAAATAGAGACACCGCCCGGGTCTGAGTGTGGTAGTTGTCAACGTGATGGTTCCAGCCGAGGGCAGAGGTATCCAAGCCGGCGGGATACTATAGTTATACCCAGTTTTAAAAACAATGTATGAGGGGCAAGCTCGTCGAACGATGTCACCACGGCTGCGTTCATCTTCGCCATGTGGACGTTCCTCCTGTGGATTCCTGACCTCGCGATCTATTCTCCTCTCCTAGATATGGGCAAAGGAGCAACGGCGGGCGAGGAGATGGCCTTTGACAGCACTGAGGGCCGCTGGGTTCTTGCAGTCGCAGTCCTGGGCTCGGGCATGGTCTTCCTCGACGGCACGGTTGTAAACGTGGCCCTACCCAGCATCGGCCGTGATCTTGGCGCGTTCGACAAGTGCTCTGCAGTGGATGCTCAACGGCTACCTGCTGACACTCGCTTCCCTGATCTTGCTGGGTGGATCGCTTGGCGACCGCTACGGGCGCCGCCGCGTCTTCGCATCCGGCGCGAGCTTGTTCACCGTTGCCTCCCTGCTCTGCGCGATCGCCCCAAGCGCTCGAGCTGCTCATCCTTGCGAGACTCGTGCAGGGAGTCGGCGGCGCACTCCTCACCCCCGGCAGCCTGGCGATGATCGAGACAAGCTTTCGTCCCAACGACCGCGCTCGCGCGATCGGCGCCTGGTCAGGATTGGGCGGTGTTGCGGCTGCGATCGGGCCGCTGCTGGGCGGTTATCTCGTCAGCGCTGTGTCGTGGCGAGCAATCTTTGTAATCAATCTCCCGCTCGGCATCTTTGTGGTGGCAATGGCGAGGAGACACGTGCCCGAGACTCGCGATCCGAGTGCGAGCGAGCGCCTGGACTTCATTGGCGCGCTGCTTGCCGCGCTTGGACTTGCAGGAACCACCTACGCTCTGATCGAGGCGCCCGGCAATGGCATCTCGCTGCGGGTCCTGCTGGCGGGCATCGTAGGTGCCCTGGCCTTGGTCGCCTTTCTTTTCTCCGAGCAGCGCAGTGCCAACCCAATGATGCCACTCCAGATGTTCGTCTCACGACAGTTCAGCGCTGCCAACCTGGTCACCTTCGTGGTCTACGCGGCCCTTGGCGGCGTCTTCTTCCTGCTTATCTCATTTCTACAGATCTCGCTTGGCTACTCGCCAATCGCTGCGGGCGCAGCGTCGTTCCCGGTCACGGTGCTGATGTTGACGCTCTCGGCGCGCTCAGGTGCCCTCGCACAGCGCATCGGGCCCAGGATCCCGCTCACCGTTGGCCCGCTCGTCATCGCCGCTGGCCTGCTGCTGATGACGCGTATCGACCCCGGTGACAGCTACATCTCGAGCGTGCTGCCCGCGGTCATCGTCTTTGGATTCGGTCTAACGTTGGTGGTGGCGCCGGTCACCGCGACCGTGCTGGCTGCCGCCGATCCCCACCACGCGGGGATCGCATCGGGGATCAACAATGCTGTCTCGAGAGTAGGCGGGCTGCTCGCGGTGGCGGTCTTGCCACTGATCGCGGGCCTCACCGGCCACAAGTTCTATGACCCATCCGCGATGACCAGGGGCTTTCACATCGCGATGGTGGCCTGTGCCATCCTTGCCGCGCTCGGCGGAATCCTCGCCTGGTTGACGATCAGCTCGGAAGTGCTCCAACGCAAGCCCAGTCAGGACGTCCAAGAGCCAGCCCCAGTCCCGAGTTGCGACATCGCAGGCGCGCCGCTGCGGCCAGCGCGCCAGGGAGCCGATCGTGGCGCGTAGCGCGCTCGCTCGACCTTCGACAAACACCACTGTTGCGGAAGTCCAACATGGAGCCTTGGACATCGGTTACTGTGAGCGAGGAGGGACTGTATGCATGACTATGTGATCGTGGGAGCCGGTTCAGCGGGGTGTGTCCTTGCCAATCGCCTCAGCGAGGACCCCGACGTCAGCGTCCTGTTGCTCGAGGCGGGACCGCCGGACACCAACCTCAACATCCACGTGCCGCTCGGCTACATGCAGCTCCAGCGCACGGAGGTCGATTGGGACTACTGCACCGCACCGGAGCCCGAGTGCAACCGCAGGCGCATCCCGCTGCCTCGAGGCAGGGTGCTGGGCGGCTCCTCCTCGATCAACGGGATGATCTACATACGCGGAAATCGTCGGGACTACGACGACTGGGGCGTGCCGGGCTGGACGTGGGCCGATCTGATGCCGTACTTCCTGAAGGCCGAGGACAACGAGCGCGGCGCATCGCGCTGGCACGGCGCCGGTGGGCCGCTGCCGGTGAGCGAGCCGCGCTCGGAGAACGTCATGTCGCAAGCGTTCATCGAGGCCGGCGTGCAGGCGGGCCTGCCGCGCAACGAGGACTTCAACGGCGATGAGCAGGAGGGGGTCGGCCCTTATCAGGTCACCCAGCGTGCAGGCCTGCGCGCGAGCGCCGCAGTTGCCTACCTGCGCCCCGCGATGGAGCGGCCCAACCTCGAGGTGATGCCGTACATGCACGTCGAGCGTGTGCTGTTCGAGGGCACGCATGCGGTCGGCGTGCAGGCCAGCCGGCTCGGCCAGTCCCAAGAGTTGCGCGCCGAGCGCGAGGTGATCCTGTGCGGCGGTGTGTACAACTCGCCGCAGCTGTTGATGCTCTCCGGGGTGGGGCCGGCCGAGCACCTGATGATGCGCGAGATAGAGGTGCTGCTCGACCAGCCGGCGGTTGGCGAGAACCTGTCAGACCACGCGGCAAGCTACTGCGTGTGGACGACGCCCGAGGCGCAGAGCCTGCTGCTCGCGCTCGAGCCGGCCGCGCTCGAACAGTACGAAGCGACCCAGACCGGCCCGTTCGCCTCCAGCCTCGCCGACGCCGGCGGCTTCGCGAGTGTCGCAGCGGATGCGCAGGCGCCCGACATCCAGTTCCACTTCATACCGCTGCAGATCGTCGATGAGGGCATGAGCGATCCCGACGCCCATGGCGTGACTGTCTCGCCCTGTCTGCTCACGCCGCACAGCCGTGGCACGGTGCGCCTCGGCTCGAAAGACCCCACCGCCAAGCCGATCGTCCACAACGCCTTCTACACGGCCGGCGATGACATGCAGCGCATGATCGCCGGCCTGCGCCTGATGCTCGATATCTGCGGGCAGCCGGCGCTCGCTCCCTACTGCGCCACTCCGTTCATCACGCCCGCCGCGGACACCGACGACGCACTGCGCGAGCACGTCGCACGCACGACCTTCGCGATCTATCACCCGGTGGGAACGTGCGCAATGGGCACGGTCGTCGATGAGGAGCTACGCGTAAACGGTTTCGAGGGTCTGCGAGTCATCGACGCCTCGGTGATGCCTGTGGTCCCGCGCGGTAACACCAATGCTCCGACGATCGCTATCGCCGAGCGGGCGGCAGACCTGATCCGAAATCGCAAGCCCCTCTCCTCCGAGGACATCGTAGCCAGCATGCTTAGTTGACCAGCAAGCGCACGATCGCCGACACGCCGACCACGACAACGATCGCTCGCAGCGCCTCGGGAGGCAGTCGTCGCCCATAGCGAGCGCCAAGCTGGGCGCCAAGGATCGAGGTGACGGCGATGATCGCGGCCGGCGCCCAGTTGACGTGCGCGGCGAAGATGAAGTACACGCCCGCGACGCCGTTCGTGAGGCCCGCGAGCACGTTCTTCAGCGCGTTCGTGCGCTGCAGGTCCTGGGCGAGCGTCACGCCGAGGATCCCGAGAAGCAGGATCCCCTGGGCGGCGCCGAAGTAGCCGCCGTAGACGCCCGTCAGGTAGATCGCGAGCGCCACCACGAGGCCGCGCTCGTGGATCGCGTCGATTCTGCGTGCGGCCAGATGGTCTCTGATCCGCGGCTGCAAGACGACCAGGACCAGCGCGAGCGCGATGAATACCGGCACGATCGCCTTGAACGCCGACGCTGGCAGCACCAGCAGCAGCACCGCCCCGGTTACGCCGCCGAGCACCGAGGACGTCCCCAGCCGGATCGCGCGGCCACGCTGGCCTGAGAGCTCGCTGCGGTAGCCGACCGCGCCGGAGATCGACCCCGGGACGAGGCCGATCGTGTTCGACACGTTCGCCGTCACCGGCGCGTATCCGAACGCGAGCAGCACCGGGAAGGTGATCAGCGTGCCGCTGCCGACCAGGGTGTTGATCGCGCCCGCCGCCAGCCCAGCGAGTGCGATTGCTAGCGCCTGGCCAATGCTCATTCACTTACATTCCTGATAGGCGATCCCGATGTCCAACTCTTGAAACTCTTCACGCGTCACATCCTTGCAGTGTGCATCACCTGCGTCGCAGCCTGGGTGGCCGCCGCGCCGGCAATGGCAGCGCCATCGCTGAGTTGGTCTGCTGCCGTGGCAGTCGACGAAGGCCGGGCGCTGAGTGCGATCTCGTGCCCCTCCGCGGGGCTGTGCGCCACAGTTGACAAGACCGGTGACATCCTCCTCAGCACTGACCCTGCGGCTGGCACTGGCGCGAGCTGGAATCGCAGGGAAATCGAGGCAGGGATGGCGCTGACCTCGGTCTCATGCACCTCCCCCACCCTCTGCGTTGCGGTTGACGAAGCGGGCAATGTACTGCTCAGCATCAACCCGACAGCAGGTTCCCCCGCGGGCTCGGGTGCGAATTGGAACCGCCTGGAAGTTGACGCGGGGACGGCGTTGACGTCGGTCTCCTGTGTCTCCCCCACGCTCTGCGTTGCGCTCGACAGCAAAGGCAATGCATTCGTCAGCACCAACCCCACAGCTGGTTTCCCAGTGGGCTCGGGTGCGAATTGGAACCGCCTGGAAATTGACGCAGGGATGGCGTTGACATCGGTCTCGTGCACCTCCCCCACGCTCTGCGTTGCTGTTGACAGCCAAGGCAATGCGCTCGTCAGCGCTGAACCGGCTGGCGGAGCAACGGCTTGGCATAAGCGCGCCATCGATCCTGGCCTCGGGCTTGTGGCTGTCTCGTGCTTTTCTGCCGGCTCTTGTGTGGCGATCGACGGCGCCGGCAACGCGCTTGCCAGCTCAAACGTAGCCGCCGCGGTGAGTGCCGGTGCTGGTCCAGGGTCGGGCGCGACTTGGAGCTCGACTGCTTTCGATGTCCTCGGCGCGCCAAGCGCTGTCTCCTGTGCCCCCACTGGCCTATGTGTGGCCGCCGATGGCACTGGCGATGCCTTCGCGAGCGACGATCCGACCACCGCGCCGCCGTCGTGGTCCGCAATCGCCCAGACTCCCAATGCGCTGACAAGCGTCGCGTGCGTCGCGGAAGGACTCTGCGTGGCTGTAAGCAGAGAAGGTCGTGCCTCCACCACCATGGTTCCAGTGCCGGCTGTAACGACCGGTGTCGCCGAGGAAATCGCCCACAAGACTCTCCCGCCAGTTCTCGTGGAACCGCACCCTTCGATCAGCGGCATTCCAGCTCCCGGCCAGCGCCTTACATGCAAGTCGGGAGTGAGCTCGAGCGGCGTGACGCTCACCTACGCCTGGCTGCGCAACCTCACGACGATCGAAGGGGCCAGCGGCTCGACCTATGTGGTTGGCGAAGCTGATGTCTCGCACCACCTGCAGTGCCGCGTGACGGCCACAACGGCTGAAGGCAGCAAGAGCGCCACCAGCGCGTTTGTAACGGTTCCCGCGGGTGGACTCGGCACGATCTCAGAGACGACGGTCGGTACTCCCCGCATCGGTCGGGGCATGGTCAGCGTGGCGTTGAGATGCTCTCCGCAAGCGGCTGGCAGTTGCACAATCAAGCTGCGCCTCACCGTGCTTGAGACCCTGAGCGGGAGCCATATCGTGGCACTCGCGGCGCGCACGCGGCGCGTGACCGTGACGGTTGGCGCAAGCACAGTATGGCTGAAACCGGGCCAGCAGGCCACGGCAACGGTGGCATTGAATGCGCCCGGCAGGCGGTTCCTTGAGCGCGTGCGGCGGCTGGCAGTCAAGCTCTCGGTGAGCGGCACCGTCGTTGGCGCGATCAGTGCCTCGCTGCGCAGCGCGACGCTCACGCTCACGACTCAAGGGAAGGCAACAGCAGGCGCTCACAAGGCAGCCAGCCGATCTCGCACTGTCCGCCGTCGTGGCGCCCGCCAGGCGAGTAGCGCCGCTACACCTTTGACCATCTCCTCGCCGACGCCATACATGGGCTGGGACACCTACTTCACGTTCGGTGCCTACTACAACGAGGCATCCGTGCTGGCGCAGGCGAGTCAGCTCGTGACGCGCGGCCTGGAGCGTGAGGGCTACAACTACGTGTGGCTGGATGTCGGCTGGTGGCAAGGAACGCGCAACGCGGCGGGCGAAATCATGGTCAGTTCGGCGCAGTGGCCGCACGGGATGAGGTGGCTGACGAGCACGCTGCACGCATCGGGATTCAAGGTCGGCCTCTACACGGATGCTGGCAGCGAAGGCTGCGGCGGGCCGACCCAGGGCAGCTACGGTCACTACCAGCAGGACGTCAACACGTTCGCGGCGTGGGGCTTCGACGCGGTCAAGGTCGACTTCTGTGGAGGCGTCCGCTTGGCGCTTGAACCAGCAGCGGCGTACGCGGCGTTCCACGAAGCGATCGTGCACAACTCCAGCCACCGTCCAATGCTCGTCTCGATTTGTGACTTTCTGCAACCAGGCCAGTTCGCGGCCGAAGACCCAGCCCTCGCAAACTCGGCCTTCACCTCCTACACCTTCGGGCCAAGCGACGGCAACAGCTGGCGCACTGACACCGACGTCGGCGTGCCGGGGGATGTGGAATTCAGCTCGGTGTTGCGCAACCTCGACGCGGACGCAGCGCAGCCGCAGGCAGCGGGGCCGGGCCACTGGAACGACCCGGACTATCTGGGCCCTGACCAAGGCATGTCGGCAGCACAGTTCCGCACGCAGTTCAGCATGTGGGTGATGCTGGCGGCGCCGTTGATGGTCAGCGCGAACCTGATCTCGCTCTCACATGCGAGCGAAACGACGATCTCCACCCTCGCAGCGATCGCGATAGACCAGGACCCAGCAGGACTGCAGGCGCGGTTGCTCGCCTCGAATGGCGACGGGCAGGTTTGGGTCAAGCCACTGAGTGATGGCTCACGTGCGATAGCGCTGCTGAATCGCGGCTCGGGCACACTGTCGATCGCGACAAGCGCCGCGGCAGTCGGGATGCCGGCGGCGCGCGGCTATGAGCTGCACAACGTCTGGACAGGCGCGGTCACGAACACGAACGGATCGATCGTGGCAAGTGTGCCAGGCGAATCGACGGTGCTGCTGCGGGTCTACATGCAGTAGGGATGTGCGCCATCGTATCTTCTATGCGCTAGCCTTTGCTGGTATGCGGGCGTATATCGATCGTGTCGAAACGACGGGCAGGCTGCTCCTCGCAGCGCTCGTTGTTGCAAGCGCTTTGGTGATGCTCGCCTGCGATCTCACGATCGGCGGACTGTTCGAATCTCATTCTGCGAGCGCTGCGACAACCGCGACCACGCCCCTCTCCCCCACGCGCTTGCTGGCGCTGCCGACGCCCACAATCGCCAACGGCACGCAGCCACTTACCGTGACCCTGTCCGCGCCCGTCGCGACCAACTCCCCACCGCCGCTGCTCACACCCAAGGTCGCAGGCACCTGGAGCATCAGCGGCGACTCCGAGGTCTTCACGCCCGTGTCCACGCTCGAGCCTTGCTCTGACTACTCCCTGACGGTGTGGGCGCTCACGAGCTCCACTGGCCACGCTCCCCTGGGCCGCAAACAGACCATCCGCCTGCACGTTGACTGCCCGCCGCTCGCCGGTCTGCAGCAGGCGCTCGCACGGCTCGGCTACATCGGCGCGAGGCTGCATCCGCGCTACATAGTTCATATCCCCTCCGGTGCCGAGACACGCCGCGAAGCAGCCGAACACGCCTTCCGACCGCCGCGTGGCGCGCTCGTCCCCGACCCATCTGACGCCCCACCCGTTGACATGGGCCATATCGACGCGACGACCCGCGGCGCGCTGGTCGTCTATCAGGATGACCACAACCTGGCAGCGACGGGAGAACCCAACCTCGATACGTGGCTCTCAGTGCTCGCTGCAGAGACCGACTATCGCCGCGACCCGATCTCCTACACGTGGGTCTCCGTGTCCGAGTCGCTGCCAGAGACGCTCGAGGTCCACAAGGGCCACCGCGTCGTGTTCACGACCCCCGCCAACACTGGGGTGCCAGGCGCCGAAACCGCTCAGGGCATTTTCCCAATCTACTCGCGCCTCATCTCGACGACGATGAGCGGTGAAGACGTTGACGGCGAAAAATACAAAGTCGAAGACGTCCCCTGGGTCAACTACTTCAACGGCGGCGACGCCGTCCATGGCTACCCCCGTGCGTCCTACGGCTTCCCCCAGTCCAACGGCTGCGTCGAGCTGCCGATCGAAGCCTCTCACACCGTCTTCGGGATGCTCGCCATCGGCGACATCGTCTGGGTGAAATAGAACTACTGATTACTTGACGGTGAGCGTGCCTTCCATGCCGGCCATCCGGTGTCCGGGGACCGTGCAGAAGAACTTGTACGTGCCTGCTTTCAGGTCGAGCGTGAGCGTTTTGGAGCCACCCTGGAATGTGGGTGTCGCGCCGACGATCTTGCCGGAGGACGATTCGATCGTCATGTTGTGCCCCAGCGGCGACATGTTGGTGAAGTCGATCGAGACCTTGCCCGCCTTGGCGGCGGTCAGCGAGGTCTTGTCGTATTTGAGCTGACCTTCGGCGTTGGCGGCGAGCGCCAGCGCGCCGCTCGGCGCAGTGCTTGACGTCGTGGACGTGCTCGCGGTCGTCGGTGTACTCGATGTCGCAGGGGTGGTGGCTGCCGCTGTAGGCGTAGAGGCCGTGGTTGTCGTGCTGCTGCTTCCACAGCCAGCTGCCAGCAGGGCGACTGCCGATGCAACGGCTCCAACGAGTGGATATCTCACTGTCGTCTCCTGACCCTCGAGTATCGGCGCAAGTACGTACATGCTCTCAGACTCCGACTGCTGCAAAGCCTTCCCGCGATCATGAACCCTCTTCTGCCACCTCGGAGACCACCGGAGCCGGCTGCGAGGCGTTGGCCAGATACGCCCCGAGCGCGCCCAGTGCACCCGTGATCAGAGCGCCGGTCGCCACTCTGCCGGGGCGCTCGCGGCCGACTTCGGCGAGCGCTAGTACAGCGCCGATCAAAACTACGTTGTACTCGTAGCCGCCATTGCTAAGCCACGGGCCCTTCTTGCCGTGCACGGTCCTGATCGCCGTCAGCATCGTCGCGGTCAGGACAGAGGCGGCGAGCGGTGTCGCCAACCCGGTTGCGAGCAGCGCCCCTCCCCCGGCCTCGGCCGCGCCGGCTGCGATTGCGTTGGGTCGGCCGGGACGCAGGCCGATGTGCTCGAACCCCTGGGCGGTCACCTCCAGGCCGTTGCCGCCGAACCAGGCGAACAGCTTCTGCGTGCCGTGCCCGAAGAAGAACCCACCCACCGTCACCCGCAGCAGCAATCGTCCGATCTTCATCTCAAAGCCTTTCTCGGTTTTCGATCAGGGTTATACGCCTCGTTCTACGGCGCCGCCGGGACGACCACGAGCGGACTGGCCGCATCTGCAAGCGCGCCTGTCTCGAATGTAGCCGTGTCGAGGCGCTCGACGTCGGTGAACAACTCCAGGAATGCGTCCGCGGTTTCGAGGAATCCGATGCGCGGCGTGCGGTAGTGCATCGGCACCACCCAGCGCGGGGACAGGCGCTGCACGATCGCCTTTGCTCCGGTCGCGCCGATCGTGGGACCACCGCCGACCGGGACGATCAATAGATCCACCTGATCGATCGCGGCCGCCTGCTCGTCGCGCAACTCCGTCTGGCCAAAGTCGCCGAAGTGGGCGACCCGTATGCCGTCGAGCTCGAACACGAAGATTGTGTTCGGTCCCCGTTCGGTTCCCGCCGCCTCGTCGTGCTCGGAGGCGATCGCCACCACCTCTCCAACTGGCGACTCGAGCTTTCCGGCGGTCGAGCGCAGAATCGTGGGATCTCCGCCGATCGCCTCCACGCCGTTGTGGTCGATGTGCTCGTGGGTCACGAGCAGGAGTTGCGCCTCCACACCGGCGATCAGCGGATAGTCGAATTGCATCCCGCGGGCGCTCGTCAGCGCCGACATGTCCCCGAACGGGTCGATCGCCACAGTTGTGTCCGATGTGCTCAGACGGAAGGCCGACTGGCCGTACCACTCAATTTGCATGCTTGTTCCTCTCTTGTGGGGATTTGGTTTGTGGTGTGTCGCGGTGTGGTCGTGTCGGCGGTTCCATCAGCGTCGGCGGTCCGGAGGATGGCCGGCTCCGCATAGTGATACTGGCCGCCGCGCATCAGCGATGCGGCTGCCGCGATCAGACAGGCGAGGATGGCGAACAGGAACGCCTCGTGCAGCCCCGTGCGAAACGGCGCCGAGATCAGCTGCGGGAAGAACGAGCGGCCCACGAGCGTCGCGTGGTTGGCGGCCGAAAGCGACACGAGCGCGTGCGTGCCCACTAGATGTTCGATCGGGTTGTAGCCGAGGAAGGCCGCGAACAGCACCGACACCGGCGGAGCGTGTGAGGCGCTGCTCGCAACGCTCGCCGAGACGCCGTGCGCCTGCAGCCCTGCCGCCAGCGTGTGCGGCAGGTTCGAGGCCAGGCCGAGGATCATCAGCGTGAAGAACACGCCGATCGAGAGCACCTGCGCGGAGTTCTGGAAGGTCTGGTTCATGCCGCCGCCCGCCCCGCGGTGCTGCGGCGGCAGGCTGTTCATGACCGCGGCCCGGTTTGGCGAGGCGAACATGCCCATCGACACGCCGACCATCGCGAGCACCAGCGCGAACAGCCAGAAGGAGAAGTCGATCGGCAGCAGGGTCAAAAGGAAGAAGCTGAGCGCCGAGCCGAGCATACCCCCCGTAGCGAACCAGCGGGCCCCGAAGCGGTCCGACAGATACCCGGAGGTCGGGCCAGCCGCGAGCATCCCCAGCGTCAACGGCAGCATGTAGATCCCCGCTTTCAGCGGCGTGTCGGTGAAGTTGACGCCGTGCAGCGGCAGCCAGATCCCCTGCAGCCAGATGATCAGCATGAACATCAGCCCGCCGCGCGCCACCGCCGAGAGGAACGTTGACAGCGTCCCGAACGTGAACGCGCGGATGCGAAACAGCGGCAGGCGGAACATCGGCTCGGCGACCCGGCTCTCGATCACCGCGAAGGCGAGCAGCGACAGCAGGCCCGCGCACAGCAGCGCCAGCACCCGCGGGCTGCCCCAGCCCGTCGCGGCGCCGCCATAGGGCCGGATGCCATAGGTGACCGAGACCATGATCAAGATCAGCCCCAGCGCGAACGTGACGTTGCCCCACCAGTCGACCCGTGCGCGTTTGGGCGTGCTGCGCTCTTCCAGCTTCAGATACGCCCAAACCGTGCCCAACAACCCCACCGGCACGGAGATCAGGAACACCAGTCGCCAGTCGATCGGCGCGAGCAGGCCGCCGAGCACGAGGCCGACGAACATGCCGCTGACGCCCACGATGTTGTTGATCCCAAGCGCCATGCCGCGCTGGTTGGCGGGGAAGGCGTCGGTGATGATCGCCGCCGCGTTGGCCAGCAGGAAGGCCGCGCCGACCCCCTGGACGATGCGAAAGACGATCAGATAGGTAGCCCCGGCCCGTCCGGTCATCCAGTCCACGGTCAAGACCAGCGAGGCAATCGTGTAGATGACGAAGCCGAGGTTGTACATCTTCACCCGGCCGTACATGTCGCCCAGCCGCCCGAGGCTGACGATCAGCACGCTCGTGACTACCAGGAAGCCGAGGATCATCCACAGCAGGTAGAAGCTGTTAGCCGGCACCAGCGGATCGAGGTGGATCCCCCGGAATATGTCGGGCATCGCGATCAGCGTGATCGACCCATCCAGCGTCGCCAGCAACACGCCGAGCGTCACGTTCGACAGGGCGACCCACTTGTATCGGTCGTGCGCGTCCGAGGACACGCCCTGGATGGACGCAGTGGCCATGTCTCCACGCTAGCAACCTTACGATCACGTAAGGATCAGTTTCGCGCTTCAGCGCCGGTGCACGGCCCTACTTGACGGAAGTAATCTGCCGACTCCTCCCCGTACTTTGCCGCGTAACTGCGTCTCTTAGCTCCGATTTCGTGGGCTCCAAGCAGGTATTGTCTGCGCTCGCGTCCTTCCCACGGATGAACGCGAGTTCGACGATCCCGATCCTTTGGAATGGAGCGCTCATGAGGCACCAGCTTTCAACCGTAGCCCCACGAGCGTTGCTGGCGCATGGCATGCGAGCCGTGCTGGGGTGCTTTGTGCTGATGGCGCTGAGCGCCGTGCCGGCGCTCGCGGCGCCGAGTTGGTCCTCGCCTCCCACCAGTCTCGTGGCGCCGATCATCGACCAGCACGCCGAAGAACCGCAGGTCGCAGTTGACGCAAAAGGCGATGCGATCGCTGTCTGGCGCGAAGACACCGTCAGTTTCGAACAGTTCATCATGGCTGACGTGAGGCCCGCCGCGACCGGCGTATGGGGAGCGCCGGTCGCAATATCAACGTCTGAAGATCCGGGCGAGCCCCATGTCGCGATCGACGCGGAAGGCGAAGCGGTGGCCGTCTGGGTGGCCTCGAACGATCACGCCGTCCATTACGTCGTGCAGGCAGCGACGGGAAGCGCAACGACCGGCATCTGGAAGGCCGCGGTGAACCTTTCGTCTGAAAGTCAGTACGCAAACGAACCGCAGATCGCGGTCAACGCAACCGGGCAGGCCGCCGCGGCCTGGCGAGGCAACGAACCCGGGGAAATGATCGAAGCAGCGGTGGAGCCCGTGAAAGGGGAATGGCAGACACCTATCGACATCTCGGGCGTGGCTTCAGACACCCGACACCCGCAGATCACGATCGACTCACACGGCGACGCGGTCGCCGCGTGGGGCGACTACAACGGGACATACGAATACGCTGAGAGCTCAACCCTGCCAGCCGGTGGCGCTTGGCAGACGCCCGTGACTCTCTCGGCGCCGGGACAGGACGCAGAGCCACCACAGGTGGCGGCCGATGCGAGTGGAGATGTGCTCGCTACCTGGACCGACTACGCCAATGAAACCATTCAGAGCGTGCAGGGCTCAGCGGGCAGCGGCACCTGGCAGAAGCCGGTGGACATTGGGCCTAACCCAGAAAACCACGGATCCCCCGATCTTGCGGTCAACACGCGGGGAGATGCGCTCGTCACCTGGGGGCGCAACAACACCACCGAACACAACACCGCACAGGCGGCGTTGGGGTCGGCTGTGAGCGGCGAATGGCAGACGCCCATCGACGTGATCACCTCAAGCGAGAAAAACACGAGCGTTGGCAAGGTGACGCTCGATCCGCAGGGTGACGCGCTCGCGATCTGGAAGGACCAAGAAGGAGGAGAAACCGTAGTCCAGGCGGCCGCGATGCCGACGGGCACAGGCAGCTTCTCCGCTCCTGTGAGCCTCTCGACCACGGGTGAAGACGTGAACGAACCACAGGTGGCATTCGGCGGAGCGGGCATCGGCGTCGCGACCTGGGAGGAGGGCGAAGAGGATTCCAACACTCCCGACGCGACGATCGTCCAAGCTGCCGCGTACACAGGCACCGTGATCGTGCCTGTTGTACCGAGCGTGACCACCGGTCCTGCCTCCGCGGTGGAACAGGCCTCCGCGACGGTGACCGGGACGGTCAATCCCAACGGCAGCGAAGTCACGGCGTGTTACTTCGAATACGGCACCAGCACGTCCTACGGGAGCAAGGCATCCTGCTCTCAGGCCGTGGGCTCTGGAGAAGCCAGGGTCGCGGTGAGCGCTCCACTTTCAGGGCTCAGCCCGGGCACCACCTACTATTACCGTGTGGTCGCGAAAAACACGGCTGGCGCGGCCGAAGGCGATCCGAAGACGTTCACGACGGGCAAAGCTCCCAGCTACGGACCTGAAACGAAAACAACCACTTCGACGACACCCACCCCCGTCACCACCACGGTTGCCCCGCAGCTCTCCCCTGTCCTGGAATGCAGCACGGCCCAGGTTGCGCTGATCAATGTCGTCCAGCACGGATCGCGCGTCCTGATCACAGGCGCCGCGCGGCTGTCACTTGTAGGTAAGCGCGTGAGTATCAAGTTCCTGGCGAGCGGCAAGACCGTGGCCACCACCACGATCGCCGTCAACGGCAGCTTCAGCGCGAGCGCGCCGCTGCCGCCGGCGAAGATCCGCGAAAGCAACCGCGCGCGCTACGAAGCGAGCGTCGGGTCGGTGCACTCGCTCAACCTGAAGCTCACCCGCCGCATGTACATGACGAGCGCCACACGCTCGGGCGCGCATGTGCTGCTCTCCGGCTATGTGACCGGCAGCTTCAAGGCGGGATCCACAGTGAAGATCCTGCTGCGCGTCACCTGCTTCAAGGAAGAAGTCATCGCCAAGGTCAAGCTCACGCGCGCGGGCAAGTTCAGCGCCACGGTGCCGGCGCCGAAAGGAGCGGCCAGCCAGATCGCCGTGTACCGAGGAACGACCACCGTGCTGGCGGGCGGGCGCCCCGAGACGACCTACACCCTGCCTACGCCGCCGAGCAGTTGACAGGTCAGGCACTAGCCCGAGAGGCGCCCTCCGTGGCCAGCGCGCTCGACAGCGGCAAGGCGCGCGAGACGCTGCGGATGACCAGAACGCTCAAAACAGCGCTTCCTGCCGTGCCGGCGGCTCGGCGACAGATGCGGCCCCCGGCTGCTCGGACGGCGCCCCCACACGCCTGAACCCACCGGGGATGGAATGCCTGACCCGGCGCACGAGTCCCGCCAGGCGCTCGCGTTCCTCCCGTGGCGTATAGGCGCCACGGCTATACAGCTGCTCGTAGCGCTCGACCAAGTCCGGACGTTGGGCGTGCAGCCAGCCCATGAACACGTCGCGCACCTCCCCACGCAGATGCAGCGCCACCCCGCCGATACTCGTCGCGCCTGCCTCGGTCGCCAGCTGCAGCAGCGGCTCGATCTGGTGCGGTGCGTCGTTGATCCCGGGCATCAGCGGCGCGATCAGCACGCCCGTGGGGATGCCAGCGCGGTTGAGCTCGGCGACTGCCTCCAGACGTGCGCGGGGGTTCGGGGTGTGCGGCTCGGTGGCGCGCCATGCTTTCTCGTCGAGCGTTGGGATCGATAGACACGCGCTGAAGTGCGTTCGTGCCGCGATTTCCAGCATCAGCGGCAGGTCGCGCAGTAGTAGCGGCGACTTGGTCAGCACCGAGCACGGGTTGGTGGCGTCGCGCAGCGCTTCCCAGATGCCGACCATCAACCGGTAGCGACCCTCCACCCACTGGTACGGATCGGTGTTCGTGCCCAGCGCGACGTGCTCGCCCTTCCACGAGGGCCGCGCCAGCTCGACTCGCAGGACCTCCGGCGCGTTGACCTTGACGACGATCTCCCGCTCGAAGTCCCGGCCGGCGTCGAAGCCAAGGTATGTGTGGGTGGGGCGCGCAAAGCAATAAAGACACGCATGCGAACAGCCGCGATACGGATTCACCGTCCAGCGGAATGGCATACGGGACCTTTCGGGAACGCGGTTGAGCACCGACTTGGCGTGCACCTCGTAGAACCTTGTCTCGAGCGCCTCGGGAGCCTTGAAGCGACGCACGACCGCCTCGTCGCGATAGCCCGGTAGCCGGCGCTGCTCCTCCTCGCTCAACGTCAGGTTCGACCAGCGCACGAACATATGTTCGCATATGTGCCGGTCGGGTGACCGCGGGCAGTGTCGCGGTTTGAAACTCGACTAGCTCCCATCCCGGGGTCCGGAGCCGTCAAGCTCGCCCCTCATACATTGTTTTAAAAACTGGGTATAACCATAGTATCGGCAATGTCTCGGTACGCAAATTGGGTAGGCCAGCAAATATGTCGCGAACCACAAACGTGACCAGGCACGAGACAGGTTTACGCAGGCAGCCGTCGCCGGCCTAATCAATTTGCAAACTGAGACACTGCCGAACCGCGCTGCTACCCCACCTGCCCGCTTGGCCGGATCAGGATCTCGTTGACGCTCACGTTCTCGGGCTGGCCGATCGCGTACAGCACGGCCGCGGCGATGTCCTCGGCGGTCAGCCGCTCGATGTCCCCGAAGCGCTTGGCGATCTGCTCGCGCACCTCTGGGCGGTTGTGCCCAGCGAGCTCGGTCATTACGGCGCCGGGCTCGATCAGCGTCACGCGGATGCCGAGCGGCACGGCCTCCTGACGCAGAGACTCGGAGAACGCCCCGACGCCGAACTTCGTGAGGTTGTAGACGCCCGAGCCCTGCCGAGCGACCCGTCCGGCGACGGAGCTGACGTTGACGATGTGTCCGCCCCCCTGCTCGCGCATCAGCGGCAGCGCCGCGTGCGTGCAGTAGAGCACCCCGAACACGTTCGCGTGGATCATCCGCCGCCACTCCTCCGTGGGGGCGTTCTCGATCGGGCCGAGCAGCATCACACCGGCGTTGTTGACCAGTACGTCCAGACGGCCGAACTCCGAGTGCGCTCGCTGCACGAACGCTTGCGCCTGTGACTCATCGCCCACGTCGGTAGCCACGGCGATCGCGCGTCCGCCGTCAGCTTCGATGCGCTGGGCGAGTGCTTCGATGCGATCGACGCGCCTCGCGGCCAGCGCCACGGCGGCTCCAGCCTTGGCGCACTCAAGCGCCGTAGCCTCGCCGATGCCCGAGGATGCGCCGGTGACGGCAACGACCTGGCTGGAGAGGTCGGCAGAGCTCATCGGCCGAGCTTAGCGAAGGCCCTAAACACAATGGTCAAATTTCCCCAGCAGGCGCACGATAAGACTCGGCCAAGTTGGGTAGAGACAGAAGCAGGTAGCGCCGTACATAGTGTCGAACGATGCCTTCATCGGACGTCCGCAAAGACTAATTGACAACGCAACTATCGCGGCGTATAATTCCGACTGCAAGCATCGGATTAGAGAGACCCAAAATGTCAGACACCACCAGCAAAACCCCCACAAACACGGTCCAGGACGCAAATAGCGCGCCGGACACGTTCATACCCGAGTCCGTTCAACCAGCTGCTGGCGCACTCGCGGCGCTACCCCCTGCTGACGCCTGCGCAAGAGATCGAACTTGCGCAGCGGATCGAGCGCGGAGACCTGCACGCCAAGGAACTGCTCGTCAACTCGAACCTGCGGTTGGTCGCCTCCAACGCACGGCGCTACCAGAATCAAGGGCTGCCATTGGCGGACCTGGTGCAGGAGGGCATGCTCGGCCTGATCAGGGCCAGCGAGAAGTTCGACTGGCGCAAGGGATTTCGGTTCTCGACGTACGCAACGCTGTGGATCAGGCAGGCAATCCAGCGCGGCTTGGAGAACTCCGGGCGCACAATCAGGCTGCCCGTGCACGTGGCGCAGCGCTCCCGCAAGGTCGGGCGGGTCGAGCGTGAGTTGTCGGTGAGGCTTGGGCGCGAGCCAACGATTGAGGAGCTTGCGGCCGAGACAGGCCTCGAGGTGGAGCAGGTCGAGGAGGTTCGCCACCAACGCGCAGCGCTGGTCAGCCTTGATCAGCAGGTTGGCGAAGACGGCGACACCGCCCTCGGAGATCTGCTGCCATCCGACTCTGAGGCGCCAGAGGAGACTGCCTGGGACAACGAGCGCGAGCGGATCGTCCACGAGGCGATCGCGCAGCTGCCAGACACAGAGCGGACGGTGCTCACGCTGCGCTTCGGCACTGGGCGTGAGGAGCCACAGACGCTGACCGCCATCGGCAAACGACTCGGGTTCTCCGCAGAGCGTGCCTCACAGCTGGAGCAGCGCGCGCTGAAGAAGCTCGCTGAGTCGCCGGAGATGGCAGCACTGCGCGAGGCCGCGTAAGATCACAAGCCGTATGTGGGATCGTGTCGTCCAATGGACGATTGCGGTAGGTGAACAGATCCTCGCTCCGGTGGAGCGGTTCATTGGGCGACGGTCGCTGGTGGGCGACGCGACGTTCTTCCCGACCGAGCGATTCCCCTGGGTGGGGCACATCGAGGAGAACTGGAGCGTGATCCGCGAGGAGGTCGAGGCCCTGCTGGACGACCACGCGGCCCTGCCGAACTTCCAGGACATCTCCAAGGACCAGATCGAGATCACCGACGATGATCGCTGGAAGACGTTTTTCCTCTACGGCTACGGCTTCGAGGCGAAGCTCGGCGTCGAGATGTGCCCCAAGACAGCGGCACTGATGCGTGAGATACCCGGCATGAAGACCGCGATGATCTCGATCCTCTCGCCACGCAAGCACATCCTCGACCACCGTGGCCCCTACAAGGGTGTGCTGCGCTATCACCTCGGGCTGATCGTGCCGCGCGAAAAGGAGCAGTGCCGGATAAGGGTCGGCGAGGACTTCCGCCACTGGGAGGCCGGCAAGAGCATGGTCTTTGACGACACCTTCAACCACGAGGTCTGGAACGACACCGACGAGACGCGCGTGGTGCTGTTCGTCAACGTGATGCGCCCGCTGCCGTTCCCCGAGTCAGCGATCAACGAGGGGATCGTCAAAGCGATCGGCTACTCGCCCTTCGTGCTCGACGCCAAGCGCAACCAGGAGGCGTGGGAACAGCGGTTCCTGGAGCGCCGCTCAGACGCTCGACACGTTCAGGCCAGTCCCCTGTAGCCATGTGTTCGCCTGCGCGTTGAGGACCGTGAACTCGCCGGTCAGGATCAGCAACCCAAGCGCGATCATGACCGCGCCGCCGATGCCAATCACGATCGGGAAGTGGCGCTTGACGACCGCGAGGGCGTTCGTTGCCCGCTCGAACGCGAGCGCGATCAGCAGAAACGGGATCGCCAGGCCCGCAGAGTAGAACGCCAGCAGCAGCGCCGCGTGCGCTGCCGAGCTCGACACCGCGGCCTGCGTCAGAATCGCGCCGAGGGTGATGCTCGTGCATGGTGTCCAGGCGATCGCAAATGCCGCCCCGGCGATCAGCGGACCGCCGCGGCCGGCGAGGCGCATCAGCGACTCTGAGTGCCACTGGAAGTTCAAGCGATCCACGAACGGCGTTGCCAGAAACACGATGCCCATCAGGACGATCAGCACCCCGCCGATATGTTCGAGCGTCTTTTTGTCGTTCTTCAGCGTCGAGCCAATCGCTGTCGCACCAAGGCCGAGCAGGATGAAAATCAAGGAGAAGCTGGCAATGAACAGCAAGCTCGGCACGAGTACCCGCCGCGCCCCTGCGTGTTGAATGTCCGCGGGTGCGACTCCCACGACTGCCGACAGGTAGCCCGGCACGAGCGGCAGCACGCATGGCGACAGAAACGACACCAGCCCGGCGGCGAGCGCGATCGGGATGCCGACGCCGCTGGCGGTATCCGTCGAGGCGGCGGCTATGACCGGGTGGATGAGGCTCATCGTCGCGGACAGGTTCATCGCGCTAAGCCTACGACGCGCAGGGCAGCCTGCGATGTGGCAGCTAAAGTCATTCGCGTGAGCGCCCAGCCCTTCGCCCAGGGACACGGTGGTGGCGGAGGTGCAGGCCGTCGCTCCCAACCACCAGAGCTGCGCCCCGAGGACATCCCCGACAAACACGTCTCGCTGCGACGCATTGGGCGGCTGTTCATCCCGTATCGCCTGCGCCTGGGCCTGCTGCTGGGGCTTATCTTCCTCGGCTCGATCCTGAGCGTCGCCTCTCCCTTCCTGCTGCGCGAAGCCGTGGACAAGGGCATCCTCAAGCACAATCTGACGCTGCTGACCTGGCTCGTCCTGGGCATGATCGCACTGGCGATCATCAACGGCGTCATCAGCGTAGCGCAGACTTGGATCTCAAACGAGGTCGGCCAGCGCGTCATGCACGACCTGCGCGCGGCCGTATACGCGCACCTGCAGCGCATGTCGCTGGCGTTCTTCACACGCACCCGCTCGGGCGAGGTGCAGGCCCGCATCGCCTACGACATCGGTGGCATCGACGACGTTGTGACCAGTACCGCCACCTCGACGGTATCGACGGTCGCCACCGTAACCGCAACAGTAGTCGCGATGTTCGCCCTGAGCTGGCAGTTGACGGTGTTCTCGTTGATCTTGCTGCCGTTCTTCGTGTGGCTGACCCGCCGTGTCGGCAATGAGCGACGGCGCATCCAGTCGGTGCGCCAGAGCCGCTTGGCGGACATGTCCACGCTGGTGGAGGAGTCATTGTCGGTGTCGGGGATTCTGCTCGGCAAGACGATGGGTCGCTCGCACGAGCTCATCGACCGCTTCTCCTCGGAGTCAAGCGAACTGGCTGACCTCGAGGTGCGTGCGCGCATGGCCGGGCGCTGGCGCATGGCCACGGTGCAGATGAGCTTCGCGATCATGCCAGCCGCCGTGTACTGGTTCGCGGGTTACAGCGTCGCCCACGGCCATGACCTGATCTCGATCGGCACGGTCGTTGCGTTCACGACGCTGCAGACGCGCCTCTTGTTCCCGATGCAACAGTTGCTGTCGGTGGGTCTTGAAGTGCAGACTTCGCTGGCGCTGTTCGGGCGCATATTCGAGTATCTCGACCTGCCCGTGGACATCGTCGAGCGCCCGAGCGCGCGGGCGTTGAGCGGCGTGCGCGGGGACGTCAGCCTCGATGATGTGTGGTTCCGCTACGAAACCGACGCGCCGTGGACGCTTGAGGAGATAGGCGCCGAGATCCCCGCCGGAACTCGCACCGCACTCGTCGGCGAGACCGGCTCGGGCAAGACGACGCTCGCCTACCTGGTCGCGCGGCTGTATGAGCCTCAGCAGGGCACGGTGCGGATCGACGGCGTGGACGTCCGTGACATGACCCTCGAGTCGCTGGCCGCGACCGTCGGCCTGGTGTCTCAGGAGACCTACCTCTTCCACGCCTCGATCCGCGAGAACCTGCGCTTCTCCTGTCCGCAGGCCACCGACGAGGAGATCGAAGATGCGGCGCGGGCGGCACAGATCCACGAGCTGATCTCCTCACTGCCCGAAGGCTATGACACGCCGGTGGGCGAGCGCGGCTACCGCTTCTCAGGCGGCGAGAAGCAGCGCATCGCGATCGCGCGCACGGTGCTACGCAACCCGCCCGTCCTGATCCTCGACGAGGCCACCTCTTCGTTGGACAACGAGACCGAGCGCGCGGTCCAGCAGGCGTTGGACGAGCTCTCCCGCGGACGCACCACGATCGCGATTGCCCACCGCCTCTCGACGATCCGCGACTCCGACCAGATCCTGGTGCTCGACGGCGGGCGCATCGTCGAACGCGGCACCCACGAGGAACTCGTGCCACTTGCCGGGCGCTACGCTGCGCTTCTCAGCGGCCCGGCCGTGGCGGAGCAGCCCGTCTCCTAGGCGACAGCGTCGATGTTCAGCCGCACGTAGTCCACAACGACCGGCTCGCCCAGTGCTGCCAGCACCTTGTCCATAAACGGCTCGCGCAAATCCTCGGGCAAGTGCTGGACGTGCGGACCGAGCACGATCGTTGAGAGGAACTCGCGCGGGTGCTCGGGTTCCTTCGGCGCCTCCTTGAGCCAGCACTCAGCGGCAGCGAAGCCGGCGGCGAGCAGGCGCCCGCGGGTCTTGTCTACGCCGGCGTAGTTCCACGGCGGCTGGAAACCGGCGAAACGCTCCGCGTACGGATCGCGGGCGAGGACCTTGTTCGCCCGGCTACGCAAGTGTGTGATGTTGCCCTCTCCCCACACTGGGCTACGAGCTGCCCGCCGGGCCTCATGGCAGCGTGTAGGCGCCGAAAGAGGACGTCGTGGTTTAGGACCCAGTGGAACGTCGCGGTCGAGAGGATCGGATCGACGTGCTCGTCCAGTTCGAGCTCGAGCAGGTCGGCCACACGCACGTCGGCCTGTGCGCCGAGCCTCTCTTTGGCGACGCTCACCATCGATGGCGAGGCGTTGACCGCGATGACTCGGCCGTTTGGCAGACGGTCGATCAGCGCCTGTGTGATCCGCCCCGACCCGCAGCCGGCGTCGAGCACCGTCTCATCTCCGTGCAAATCCAAGCGTCCCAGCACCTCGCGTCCCAGTGCCTCCATAGGCCCGGAGATGCGGTCATAGCTTTGCCCGTCCCATATACGTGCATCTGGCATACACTTGTACGTTATCACACACGACCTGCGAGCTCGAGCAGCGCTTTCGAAAGCTGTCCACCCTGCCAGGCCAGCGGCGATTGGCCAGGGCCCTCCACTTTCAGCGTCGCCTCGGGGATCGCCTCCGCGTAGCGTTCGCCCACCGCGAGCGGGTGACCGGGGTCGGCCTCATCGCGGCTGGCCACCACGACCGTTGGCGCCTCGATGCCCGCGAGCGCGTCCATGTCCTCGAACGGTCGCGAGCGCGGGACCACTTCGAGCGCGTCGGCCACCGCCTCAGGACGCTCATGACCGGCCAGTCGCTGGCGCACCACCTTCTCCACGGTATTGCGCCACTCGACTGGCACCTCGGAGAAGTCGTAGGCAGCCACGAACCCCTCCACCCCACCCGTGCGCAGCCCCTGCGCCAAGGGGTCCCAGCCGGCAAAGGCCGTTGTGCCGAGCGCCAGGTCAGGGTCGAAGGACGGTGTGATCAGCGCCAGCGCCGTCACCCGCTCGGGGTGGCGCAGCGCAAACCGCGCAATCGTGTGCGCACCCATCGAGGCGCCGGCAAGGGTGGCCCGTTCGATGCCGAGCGAGTCGAGGACCGCCAGCAGATCCAGCCCCAGGCGCTCGTATCCGTATGCCTCTGGGTCTGGCGGGGGGGTTGAGCGGCCGTGACCGCGGGCGTCGTAGGAGATGACCTCATGGCCTGAGCGCTCCAGCAGTCGCGAGCCCATCACGACATAGCGACGTGTCGCAGTCAACCCATGCAGGAGTACAATCGGCAAACCCGCGCCGGCCCGTTCGCCGGCCAGCCTCACACCATCGTCTGTCTCGATCTCCCAGGTGATGGAGTCGGAACGTTCAGTGCCCACGCGCGAACCCTCAGGCATGCACGGAGGCGTGAGCTCGCACCAGTTCGACCGAGCGGTCTGGCTGCTCCCGAAAGAAGAGGTGGCCGACGCCCTCGAAGATCTCCAGGCGCGCCCCCGGTATGCATGAGGCGATCAGACGGCCGTTATCGACAGGCAGTATCTGATCTTCGGTGCCGTGCATGACGAGTGTAGGCATCCTTAGAAGAGCCAAGCGCGCGTTGGTGTCGTGGCCTGCGATCGCCATCGCCTGGGCAATGATCACGGGCAGGGCGACCGCTCGCTCCTTGGCGGTCGTGAGAAAGCTGGCCCACTCATCGTCATTGGCGGCGAAGGTGGGCGAGACGTTGGCCTCCCATGATGCGCGTATCGCGCGCTCGCGATCGCCGGACATCCTTGCATCGCCCAGCCGTTGTGCCACCTCCGGTGGGGTTAGCGAGCTCCCCTCCCCGCCGCAGTAGGTGCAGCCGAGCGTGAGCGTGCGGATGCGCTCAGGATGGGTGAGCGCGAGCTCCTGGGCGACCATCCCGCCCATCGAGATGCCAAGGACGTGTGCTACATCGACCTCGAGGGCATCGAGCAGGCCTATGGCGTCCGCAGCGAGTTGGACGATTGTGAATGGCTGCTCCATGCGACTGCTCTTGCCGACGCCGCGATGGTCATAGACGATCGTCTCGAAATCACCCCGCAAGGGGTCCAGGAACGGCTTGCCCCAAAACAAGGCCGTGCCGCCCATGCCCATGATCATCAGCAGCGGCGGGCCCGATCCATCGCGCTCGTAACTGATGTTGACCTCGCCGACGCTTGTAATGGGCATTGGCCCCGATCCTATACAGGCAGCGCCAGTTGATCGCTTGAGTCTGCCTCCTCGACGCGCTCGCTCCTCGAGGCGCCCTGCTTGGCATGGGTGTCGTCGTGGCCGGATAGCCCGGCGACACGCACGCCGAGCAGCCGCACGGGCCGTGGCGGTGAGTACTCACGCAGCAGTCGCAGCGCGACGGAGTTGACGAGCTGGACGTCGCAAGTGGGTTCGGCAACGGTGTGTGCGCGGGTGACAGTCGTCCAGTCGTCGAGACGAACCTTGATGGCGATTGTGCGCCCACGGCGGCTGTGTGCAACGAGTCCCGCGCACAGCTCCTCAGCCATCAGCGAGAGCTGCTCACGCAGCTGGGTGGGGTCAGCGATATCGGTGTCGAAGGTACGCTCGCGCGACTCCGAGATGACCTTGCGCGCGGCGCCGACGGATCCGTCGTGTTCGAAGCGCGCGTGCCTACCGAGCTCGCGTCCGAGGTTTGGCCCGAAGCGCTCGATCAGCGCCTGCTCGGGCGCTGATCCCACACCCGCGAGCGTCGTCAATCCCAGCTCAGCCAGGCGCGCAGCTGTCTTCGGCCCGATCCCCGGGACGAGCCCAGGTGCCGACGAGGCGAAGCGCGTACAGGCCTGCTCGCGCGTGAGCACGACGAAACCAGCTGGCTTGTCTGCATCGGAGGCAACCTTCGCGACGAGCTTGTTTGGGCCGATGCCCACTGAGCAGATCAGGTCAGTGGCTGCCTTGATCTCTGCGAGCAGTCGCCGCATCGCCGCGCGCGGCGAGAACAGGCCGCTCAGGTCGAGGTAGGCCTCGTCGAGACCGACCACCTCGACGCGCTCGACATGTGCGCGCACGATGTCCATCACTGTGCGCGACACTTCTCGGTAGAACGGAAAGTCCGGCGGCAGGCACACTGCCTGCGGACACAATCGTCGCGCTCGCGAGGCCGGCATCGCCGAACCGACCCCGTATCGCCGTGCCTCGTAGCTGGCAGTCGTCACCACCGCGCGCGGGCCGCCACCAGCCACGATCACTGGCTTGCCACGCAGCTCGGGATGGCGGCACAACTCGATCGAGACATAGAACGCATCAGCGTCCAGGTGGGCGACGCTATGGTCACTTGATGCCATCTCCTCGAAAGCTAAACGGCGGAACGGACATGGCTGTGCCCTCACCGCCAGATGCATCGCCGCACGCGCGCCGCACGCGATTTCGTCGGCGCAGAACTTTGGCCATCCTGGTGTTGGTCGGAGTGCTGGTGGCGATTACAGCGGTGCTGTCGAGCTCTCACCATCGGGGTGTGACGCCGGTGTCGTCTGAGCGAGCTGGAGCGGCTCGCGCGAGCGCGCGACAGACGCACCCCTCAGCACCGAGGCAACTCGATGAAAACGAAGCGGTGAACAAAGTTCTGGCATACACCCCGTTTGTCAAAGAAGGAGGGAATCATGGGCGTGATGTCGCGCTGACGTTCGACGATGGCCCAGGTCCCTATACACCCGGTGTGCTGAGCGTCCTCGAACGCTTCCACGTGCATGCGACTTTCTTTGCGATCGGCGAGATGGAGCGCTATTTCAGCGTCTCCACAGTGCGCGAGACTGCACGCTGGAGACGTGGTCGGCGACCACACCGAGACACACCCGATGATGGCGCCCCTCTCAAGCCGCGACCAGCACGAAGAGCTCTTTGATCAAATTGCCCGCATCGAACTGCTCGGCGGGCCGAGACCGCGTCTGTTTCGTCCTCCGTATGGGTCTTTCAATGCCACGACCATGCGCGAGCTGCATAAGCTGCATTTGCTGATGGTCCTGTGGTCGGTCGACACCAGCGACTACCTGCAGCCTGGTGTGCCTGCAATCGTTCACAACGCGCTCGCTGGCGCCCATCCAGGAGCCATCATCCTGATGCACGACGCAGGCGGTGACCGCTCGCAGACGATCGCCGCGCTGCCCACGATCATCCGCACGCTTCGCGCGCGCGGCTTTCATCTGGTCACAGTGCCTCAGTTGCTGGCAGACGATCCCCCACCGCCTGGCCAACCGCTCCCACCGAATCTCAGCGGCGACTGACTCGAGCGCCAGCCGGTCTGCCTATCTCGGTATGTCCTGACTGGGTCCTCGACAGACCGCGTCCCGCGAAGGCGAGCATGCTCCCGAGGTGCGCCTGCACCGTTTCCAAGCTGTGCCCTCCTGGGAAGACGGCGCCATACGCAGTTGCCCCCGCCGCACGTAGGGCAGCGGCGAATGGCGCGTCCTCGGCTGGATCGGCGATGTCATCAGATTCGCCGCCGTAAACGAAGGCGTGAAGCCCCATATGCGAGATGATCGGCTCATCAGAGTGCAGCAGGCCTTCCAGGCCGTTGAAGAAGCCGAGCCAGCTCTCCACCACAGCAAAGCGGTCGGGGTTGTGCAGCGCAACGTTCATCGCGCCGTAGCCACCCATCGAGTCACCAGCGATAGCACGCGCGCCACGGTTGGCGAACGTCGGCAGCATCCGGTCCACCAGTTCCTGCGTTTCGGTTACATAGCTCTCATAGTTGAGGCCGTCGATATTGCGCCAGTTGTCCGATCCGTGTCCACCTTCGATCATTACCGCGATGAGCGGTGGGATCACGTGCTGGGCAATCAGTCGATCAAGCTCGCCCTGCAGGCCGATTTCCAGGAACGCAGTGGCCGACTGGTCGTCGCCGTGGAGCAGGTAAAGCACCGGGTAGTGGCGCGTCGTGCTGGCATAGCCCGGTGGCAGGTAGACGAGAAACGAGCCAGGTCCGTGCAAGGCGTGCGAGGTGTAGCTCGCCGTGTCGATCGAGCTACCCGCCGCATCGTGACTCACCGCTTTAGGTGCGGGCAGTGGCGGAGGCGAAGCGTCGATTGAGCGGGCGGTTGCCGCCGCCGCTTCCGGTGCCGGCTGCGCTGAGGCGTGAACGCCGACGAGGTGCTCCAAGCTGAGCGGAGTGGTCAGTGCCAATGCCACACAGATGGCCGCCAAGCCAGCCAGGAGCGTAGCGGGGCCGAACCGTCGCGCAAGTCCGCGCTGAGGAGTCCATGTGCCGGGCATGCCCGCCACGGCACCCGCTGGTTCCAGACGCCGAGGGAACGCAGGCACCCACGATGGTGGCTGCAACTCGGCCGCCGCAGTACGGCCTGGCCAGCTCCACTCGCCCATGCCTTCCAGCCACACGTGCGTACGTGAGGTCTTCATACCTCCGGACATCGTCTCGCGCATTTAATGAGTGTCGGCAGCAAAAGCCAACTCCTGCATAAATGCTCCCAGCAACTGCTGTCTACGAACTCAGCGTTCCCGCCGTATGGCGCCTGGTTCTAAGCGGTGTCAGAGGAGTCCTGCGGGGGACGACGATCTTGCAAATGTCTGCGAATCGCAGCATCCTGCACCTTGACGGCGTTGGGTCTTGGAGGCGTGTCGAACGTGCTGGTCACGTTCGGTCCCTTCAGAGGGACCTTGGTCTCCATGTCCTCGGAATCCTTGAATGGCTTCTCTTCAGTCATCCTGCTGGTCCTCAGGCGGTACACCCGATTCTTCAGTGTACTCCCGCCACTGTTCGCCGAGAAGGTCCAGAAGCTGGCTTGCGAGCAGCGGCGAGAACGACACGCGTGATACCACCATCCCCTGCTGGCCCTGTGGCCCGATGCGCATGAAGTCGAGCGTGAACTCGTGTGGCGTGCGGGCAATCGCTGCCGCGTTTGCCCATTTGCCGGCGAACTCCTCCGGCGGCATCATGATGTTCGGGCCCTGCTCAGCCGGGCTCTGATCGGACTCGTCGGGAAGCTCTGAGTCAGGCACGCGAAGACTCACACTAGCGCGATGTCGCGACTCAGGTTCAGCGCGTGCTCCACACCTCACCGGTACCGCCGAACCCCAGCACCCGCTTGGTGGCTTCAGTGAGGTCAAATTCGCGCCCGACCACGTACGGTCCCCGGTCGATCACGCGCACCTGCAAGGAGCGGCCGTCATAGCGCAGCATCAGTCGCGTACCGCAGGGCAGTGTCTTGTTGGCCACGCCAATCGTCGAGCTCATCAGCTCACCCCCGCAGGCCAGACTGCCTCCGCCGCCATACCACGAGGCCTCAGCCAGGCGGTACACGTTCAGGCGGCCAAGCCGGCGATGCGCCCCGAGATCGCCCGGGTCGCCGGCGAACCTGAGCCGCACAAGCTCGCTCCCAGTCCGGCGTGGCACGTAGCGCAGGCGAAAGCGCCCTCCGCGCGCTGTGCGCGTTCCAGCGATCGTGCTCCAGCCATGTCCGTCCTGTGCCTGCAGGACGACCTCCCTTCCGGACAGGCGTGGTTCGAGCACGCCTGCAATCGTGCTTGCATGGCCGGCAAGCACATTCAGGTCGAGACGGCGAACCAGCAGCGAGGTGTGCGCCGCTGGCTCCGCTCCCAGGCCGGTCAGCCCGGCTGGCGTCGGTGAGGATGCGCCCGCCGTGATTTCGATCGGGATGAGCGGTACGGCGGGCGCAGCAGGCTGCGCGGACGTCACAGGTACGTACATCGAGGGAGAACCTCCTTGGTGTCCGCCTACGGGGTTAGCTGTCGGGCTCACGGCCGGTTGAGCGCGCGAATCGAACGCGTGTCAGCCGGGCGTTACAGCCGCATCAGCGGCCGATTCGCCCCATCCGGTTCAGCCTCGTCCTAGAGGCGATCCGGCAGTGGGTCCCCCGCTCGCCTCCATCCACGGAGGCGACTCGGCGAGTCGAACAATTGTTCGTAGCTTAGACGACCCTTGGGACGGCTTTGTGTGTGACAGATCACACATAAGCGACAATCCGCACTAGGGGGTTCGGCCTAGGAATGGATGCGTCCAACGGTCCTCGGAGGTCGGAGGTCGGCCCTTCTACTCTTACTTTTTTCCTCGGTATAACGATGGTTATACCGAGCTTTTAAAATTAGAACTGTGTGCCGGTGCCGCTGGGAGCTCTATGCACTAGATGCCACACTGGCGGCTTTCTTGGTCTGACGTTTACGGATGGGCTGTACCCCAGCGGCTCGGGCCAGCGATGCGATTGCCTGCTGCAAGTCGCGCGCGATCGACTCCAGCTCTGGGATTGCGTCGTAGTCGCCGAGCAGCCCGAACCCGAGTCGGCCGTCATAGCTCATGACGGCGATCCCAAGTGCCTGACGGCGGGCCAGCGGTACGACTGGATAGAGCCCGCGCAGACGACGACCGAGCACATACAGCGGGAATTGCGGGCCGGGCACGTTCGTGACGACCAGGTTGAAAAACCGCTGGCGGGCCTGCAGGCGCGCCGCCTGGCTGAGAATTGTGGGTGGCGCGAAGCCGGCGAGATTCGTCAGCACCTGCGCGCCCACGGCCTGCCCCGACTCCTTGAGGTCCTCCATCGCGTCGCGGATCTGCGCCAGACACTCAGCCGGGTTCTCGACGCCGACGGGCAGCGGCGCCCACATCGCGGCGACCTGGTTGCCGAGCGCGGGTGGGCGGGACTTCTTATTAGAGTCAGCGCGCACGGATACGGGAACCATCGCCTTGAGCACGAGCCCGTCGGTGTCGATGTCCTGCCCGCGCAAGTACCGCCCCAGCGCGAGGCTGACGGAGGCGAGCACGACATCGTTGAGCGTGCCCCCCAGCGAGTCCTTGATCGCTTTGAACTGGGCAAGATCCGCATCGAGGAACGTGTAGCGGCGGTGCGGGCCGATGTTGACGTTGAACGGGCTGGGCGGCGCGGGCGCTTTGATGCCGGCGAGCGTGGTCGCGCCGACGCTCGCGATGCTGTTCTTGACCTGTGAGGCCACCTTGCGCGGCGCGCGCAACAGCGCGCGGGTACCACGGCCCATCTCGGCGGGCACGGTCGCGCGCTCGAGCAGAGCCTCGCCAAGCAGCTTGGCCGAGCCCGGCAGTGGCTTTGCGACCCACGGGGTCGCCGGCCGAGAGGCGCCGGCAGGCTCGGGCGAGGTGTCGAATATCACGGTCGTGATATCTACGCCGGAGATCCCGTTGACGAGCGCGTGATGGGTCTTGGCGATTAGCGCAAAGCGTTTTCCCGCCATCCTTTGCACGAGCCAGATCTCCCACAGCGGCTTCGATCTGTCCAGGCGCTGAGAGAACAGCCGCCCGGCGAGTTGCTTCAGCGCGGCCTCGTCTGCCGGTTGCGGCAGCGCGGTGTGACGGATGTGGTAGCGGGGGTTGAAGTGTGGATCGTCGGTCCACAGTGGCCTGCCCTGGCCGAGTGGGACGTGTGCCAGCCTTTGGCGATACCGCGGCACCAGGTGCAGCCGACTGAGTACATGATCGGTCAGCTCCTTGGGCGTCGGTGCATCCCCTTCGAACACCATCACCAACGCCACATGCATGTGCGCAGTCGAGTCATCCTCCAGATGCAGAAACGCGGTATCGAGCGCCGACAGGCGGTCGGAGTTGGCCATAGCGTTTGATTGTGGCTGGTCGGGGCGGTCGCGTCAACGCGAGGGATGCGTGGCTCAACGTTCTAATTTTAAAACTCGGTATAACCATCGCTATACTGAGAAAAAAATAACATACGACTCCCGGCCTACCGAGGGTCTGCGCGGTCCAGGTTCCAGTGGCGCGAGGTCGAGCACATCCACAACCACGGCTGCTTGTCCTCTTCGCGCGTGCGCGGGACCATGTAGAAGCGCGTGATCGTGCGCTGCCCGCCCTCGTGATCGCCGTAGAGTAGGTCGACGCTGAGCGGCGTGCGCGCTGAGATCGCGTCCCGCACAGGCGTGTAGAGGTCATCTTCGGTGTCGCGCAGCGCCGCCTGCCAGAAGCTGACGTCGCCGGCCGGGACATAGAGGTCGCGCGTCTGCGTGCGGAAGTCGTCGATCTCGGGATGCGGATCGTCGAGACCGGCGCGCCGCGGCCAGAGATGCCATCCGTGCAAGACGGCGAGCCCGGAGGCCACGTTACGCAGCGGCAGCGCTAGGTACAGGTTCCCGTCGGACTCCTGCACCGCCGCCAGGCCGTCGCGCAGCACGAGCCAGTGGTCATCGCCATAGCCGACCTTCTGCGGTGGATCTTGCGGCCGGGCGTTAAACAGCACCGGTCGCAGCCCCACCTTCAACGCCTGCTCGGAGACGCGCGCCGCGCGATTGGCCGAACGGGTCGAGGCGAACGTCGCCAGCGCGAGGATCAACGTGCCGCCGGCCGTGGCCAGCGAGGCGATCGTGCTCGTGTCGGCCATTCCAAGCGCAGGCTACTAGGGCGCGACCGTGGCTCAAAGCACGGATACGATCCCTTCATCTTGCGCCTTGCCCTCTGTCAGATCAACGCCACGGTTGGCGACATCGCCGGCAACGCCCGGCGCATCCTGATCGCGCTTGACGGAGCGCGCGAGGTCGGCGCAGAACTGGTGCTTCTGCCCGAGCTCGCCGTGACCGGCTACCCGCCCGAGGATCTGCTGCTGCGCGAGCACTTTCTCACCGACGCCCGCTCAGCGCTGGAAGACCTGGGTAAGACGGTCATAGACACAACCGCGATCGTCGGTGTACCTGAGCTCGCCGAGGGTCGCGTATACAACGCCGCCGCGGTACTCGCGGACGGCGCTGTGCAGTCGATCTACCGCAAGCTCCATCTCCCCAACTACGGCGTGTTTGACGAGCGGCGCTACTTCACCCCCGGGCCCTCCGGGGCAACGATCGAGATCGCCGGCCAGCGCATCGGACTGACTGTGTGCGAGGACCTGTGGCAGCCCGGTCCGCCTGCGACCGAGGAGGCCTCAGCTGGTGCGAGCCTCCTGATCAACATCTCTGCCTCGCCCTACCACGCCGGCAAGGGCGCAGAACGCGAGCGCCTGTTCGCGCAGCGAGCCACTGAATCAAAGACATACATCGCCTTCTGCGCGCTCGTCGGTGGCCAGGACGAGCTGGTGTTCGACGGACACTCGTTCGTGCTCGACCCGACCGGCACGACGATCGCCCGCGCTCGGCAGTTCAGCGAGGACATGCTCGTCTGTGACCTGGACCTTCCCTCCGCGGAGGAATCGCTGCAAGCGGCCACCGAGTTGGGGGTGCAATCCAAAGGTCGGTCCCGCACAGCCGTCCCGGCCGCGCGAACCACCGGCGCGGTGCGCGAGCTCGTAGCGCCGGTTGAGGCCGAGGTGTACGCGGCACTCGAACTGGGGTTGCACGACTATGTGCACAAGAACGGATTCGCTGGCGTCGTCCTAGGCCTGTCGGGCGGGATCGATTCTGCCCTCGTTGCCTGTCTTGCAGCGGACGCGCTCGGAGCCGAGGGCGTGAACGTCGCGATTATGCCCTCGCCCTATTCCTCCGTTGCCACTCAATCAGATGCCCACGCGCTCGCCGGGGCGCTTGGGGTGAGCGTCCACGAGCTGCCGATCGGGACGACGATGGATGCCTACACGCACACGCTGCACGCCGACTTCGAGGGCTTGGGGGCGGATCTGACCGAGGAGAACCTGCAGGCGCGCATCCGCGGCAATTTGCTGATGGCGCTCTCCAACAAGTTCGGCTGGCTCGTGCTCGCGACCGGCAACAAGTCCGAGATGTCCGTCGGCTACACCACCCTCTACGGCGATCTCGCCGGTGGGTTCGCGGTCATCAAGGACGTCCCCAAGACGCTCGTCTACCGCCTATGCGAGTGGCGCAACTCGCCGGCCGGGGCATCCGTCCCAGACGACACCCCAGCGGCTGGATGCTCACGCTCACAAGCACCAGCGCGTGTGAGCGCGCCGATCCCAGCCTCGATCATCGCACGCGCGCCGTCGGCCGAGCTCAGGGAGAACCAGCGTGACGAGGACTCGCTGCCTCCGTATGAGCTTGCTCGACCGCATCCTGCAGGGTTACATCGAGCTCGACCGCAGCCGCGAGCAACTGATCGCCGAGGGCCTCCCCGCGGTGGACGTCGACCGCACGATTCACCTCGTCGACCGCGCCGAGTACAAGCGCCGCCAGGCGCCCCCCGGCATCAAGGTCACCACGCGCGCGTTCGGGCGCGATCGGCGCATGCCCATCACCAATCTGTATGGAAGCCCGCCCACCCCATGATACGTCCTGTCACTGCACCACTCGCCATGCTCGCCGCCGTGGGATGCGCGCTCGGGCTCGGCGCGTGCGGCAACACCCTTCAGGAGCAGCCCATCCCGCACAACTCTCTGGAGAGCCTGTTGCTCGCGCCCTACTCCGTCTATTGGCTGGGCGCCACGTTCCATGGCCTCACGATCACCGAAGCCTCACGCGACCCCAGCGGCGCATTCACCGTGCAGTACGGCAACTGCCTCGAAGGCGGTCAAAACACGTGCGTCTCGCCGCTGCAGGTCGTCACCTCGCCAGACAACAGCTTCATTCCGGGGGAAGGCTCCGCAAACACCCACACGCTGACATCTCTGCGCGGTGCCCATGGCATCTTCGCTGACCATGGCGACGCGATATCACTTGCCACTGGTGCTGTGATCCTCAGCATCTACGCCCACACTCCAGCGCTCGCCCGCGCCGCGGCCGAAACCACCGTTCCGATCAACGCGCCCGGTGTGCCCGGAGCGCAACTGGCGGCAGCGCTGCCTAACACCGGCTTCGGCGAACGCCCGCTGCCCTCGCAGGCGCCCTCCCCTTTGCGTGCGCTCCGTTAGCCGTCCGGCAGCGGACGCACTGCGATCGTCATCCTCGTCACCGCGCACGTCCTGCCCGCATCGTCGCTGAATGTCACGTCCCACACCCATGTCGTGCGGCCTCTGTGGATTCGCTCTGCCAGCGCGTTCACCCTACCCTCGGTGATCGGACGCAGGAAGCTTGTGTTGTTGGACATGCCCGTTGCGATCTTGCCCTCCCCCATTACCGCCACTGCGGTGGCCAGAGAGGTCATCGACTCCGCCAGGGACGCGTACAGCCCGCCGTGGACTAGGCCCATCGGCTGCTTGATCTCCTCGCGCACGGTCACCTCGGCGCGAACCTCGGTGTCGCCGAACGCCACGAAGCGCAGACCGTAGAGAAGGTCGTATCCCGTCACGGCGTGGTTCAGCTGCGCCACCGTGGGCAGGCTCATGGGTGTGGTCATCGCGGCGCCACGATAGCCTACGGGACGCCGGCTCCACTCCTCTACATGCCCAGACTCGACGAACTCCCCCCCGACCTGCGCGCGACGCTCTCCCTACTCGTCGATCGGGGCAAGAGCTATGCGGAGGTGGCCGACATGCTCGGCATCTCCCAAGACGCCGTCCGCGACCGCGCGCACGCGGCCATTGACGCCCTCGCCGACGACCCCGACGACCAGAACGCGCGAGGAGCGTATGCCCCTCAAAGCTTGCCTGCCTCGCCTACTCGCACGACAACGCTGCCCGCCTCCAGGCGCGCCGGCGCGATCCTACTCGCCTGCATCGTCGCGGTAGTCGTTGTTGCAATCGTCCTGATCACCGGCTCTGGCGGCTCGAGCTCGCACAAATCCCACTCGAGCACATCCACGACTTCGACGTCGAGCGCTACCGGCACAAAATCGAGCACCTCGAAAACCCCCACTGTCGATACAACGCTCAAATTGACCTCGCCCGAACCCAGCAGCAAAACCGTCGGCGTAGTCGAGGTCCTCTCCGAAGGCAGCAAGCGCGCCTTCTACATGGCCGCCGAACATCTACCGCCATCCAAAGGCTTTTTCTACGCCATCTGGCTGTACAACTCGCCGTCCAGCGCTGAGGCGATCAGCAAGAGCCCAGCAGTCGGCCCCAACGAACGCCTGCAGGGCGGCGCGCTGCTGCCCACAAACGCCGGCGAATACCATGAAATCCTGCTCACGCGCGAGACCAGCGAACACGTGGGTACCACACCCGGCCCAGTCGTACTGCACAGCACGTTCAGCCTCGGCAGCTGAACCCGCTCACTGCAACAACTTGCCGGGGTTCATAATGCCGGCCGGGTCCAGCTCCGCTTTCAGCGCCCTGATCGCAGCGATTCCCTCGCTGCCCAGCTCGCGCTCCAGCCACGGCGCGTGATCGCGCCCGACCGCATGGTGGTGAGTGATCGTGCCACCGCCGTCCACGATCGCATCGCTTGCCGCCCGCTTGACCGCGCGCCACTGCTCGATCTCCTTCCCTTCGCGCTGGCGCGCGAGCAGCGTGAAGTACAGTGACGCGCCCGTTTCATACAGGTGCGACACATGGCACATCACCAGTCCCGGCGTTCCCTGCGCGTGCAGCTCCCCCTCGATCGCGCGTGCGACCGCCGCGTGCAGTCGCTCCACGTTCGACCAGCGCGTCGCCGTCTCCAGCGTCTCGACCATCACGCCGTGCGTAAGCAGCTCATCGCGCAGGTACGGCGCTTGGAACCTGCCTTGCAGCCATGCCCTGCCCGGCGAGCTGCCCAGGGTGAGCCCGCCGCTGGAACGCGCGAGCGTAATCGCCCGTTCGCGCCTGGCTCTGGCCTCGTCCGCGCGCCCCTCGAATCCGAATATGGCGATGCACCGCTCCGTCTGACCGGACCCATACCCGCGCGCCCGCAGGTAGGCACCTCCCAGCCAGCTCTTGAGCCCGCCGGTGCTTGCCAGTGTCATCGACATGCTTGTCTCCGCCGCATCCGACAGCCGCGCCACGTCCGGCATCGCGTGCTCCTGCGCGAGTGCCCGCAGCGCCTGTGCACCCGCGGTGAAACTCTCGAACATCACTCCCTCATACACACGCCTCGCTGGCGCCTCACGCACACGCAATGAGACCTCGTCGATCACCCCCAGCGTTCCCTCCGAGCCGATCAGGAGCTCGCGCACTCCCGGCCCCGCCGCGCTCGCTGGCATCGCTGCGAGCGCAATATCCCCAGCCGGTGCGGCCAGTCGCAGGCCGAGCACCATCTTCGCGATGCTCCCGTACCCGCTCGACGCCTGGCCAGCTGACCGGGTCGCCGCGCACCCGCCCAGCGACACGTACTCAAACGACTGTGGCCAGTGTCCCAGCGTCAGCCCCTCCGCTGCCAGCCGTGCCTCCAGCACCGGTCCACGCATGCCCGCGCCAACCGTCACGATCCGCGACTCGCGGTCCAGGCTCACAATCTCTGAGATCTCGCGCATGTCCAGCGCGATCACTCCATCGTGCTCGCCACACAACGGCTCCACGCCCCCCGTTACGCTCGTGCCACCGCCAAACGGAACAACCGCCAGAGAGCTGCGCTCGCACTCCGCCAAGACCATCCGTACCTGCTCGTGGCTTGATGGCAACACGACCGCGTCCGGCGCGCCCTCCGGGGCTCCCGCGCGCAGGCGAACGAGATCTGGATAACTCTTCCCAGCCGCATGCGCGACTCGTTCGCCATGATCGTCTCGCACCCCGTCGGGGCCGACGATTGCCTGCAGGGCAGTTTTTGCGCGCTCGCGCAGCCGCGTCTGTGGGAGCCTCACCGCCTCCAACGCCACAGGCGGGTGTGGTGAGTCCGATACGCCCACGGTCTCGCGCAGAAACCCCAGCGCGTGCTCTGGAAGCGCCGTTGGGTGCGCAGGGTCGCCCCATCCCCACCATCTCATGATGGGCGGTTCAGCCACTAATCCGTTCCAGCCCGTTGAGCGCTTCTTCGATCGTCGTCGCTGCTGCGCGCTTGACCATGTAGCTGCCGAACTTCGGAAAGAACCCGCTAAGCGCCTGGCGCAGCTCGATCGTCACCTCCGTTGACTGTGCTCTCTCCGCTCCGCTCTCGTCCTCGTTCGCGAGCTCCCGCAGCCATACCTGCGTCTCCGCTGACTTCAGCAGCCGCACGAACGGGCTGCCCTCCAGACGTTGCTCCCAGTGCAGCCGCCGCTCGCGCTCGTCCGCCTCGAGGAGCCTGAAGTCCGCGCGCACAAGCTTCCCCTTCGCTGTGCTCATCACCTCTGTGAACTCATCCTCCGTCACATCCTCCACCCTGCCCACGCGTGGCCACCAGCGCGGTAGGTGGTGTGGGTCGCGGATCATCTCCCACAACTCCTGCGTCGGAGCAGCGATCGTGCGAGCTCTGCGCGCTGTCGGCATGGATCCCCCGAACCTACGAAGTGCCCATAGCCTGAGCGCTCATCAGCGCAATATCTTGCGCAGGTCGCGCACGAGCAGCAGGTGCTTGAGATGCGTCGCGACAGCTGCCAGATTCTCGAGCGCCTCCACGGCCTCCTTGCGCCGCTGTGGATTGCGTGAGCGCAGCGCGGGCGCGAGGATCTGCTGGAGCAGGTTGGCCTCGCGGTCGGCCGAGGAGCGGAACACGCGCAGGTTGCGCCCGCCGACGCCGTAGCGTGCGAGCTCGGCCACCGCGCCGATGATCTCGCGCTCGGTCTCGTCGAAATAGCGCACGCCTCCGCGCATCTCGCCCTTGACCACGCCGTACTCTTCGAGCTCGCGCACCAGCTTGGCTTCGGCCTTGGTCTCCTCGAGCACGTCGTCCATGGAGTACAGCGCGCCGCTGGCCTGGCCCACGCTGACGCTGGGACGCCAGTTGCGCATGCCATCGCCGGTGGGGCGGCCGGGGACGGGTGTGGTGTCGCCGGAGCGTCCCACGGCCAGCTCCTGGCGGATGACGCGCAGGGGCAGGAACTCGTCACGCTGCATGCGCAGAATGGTGCGCAGGCGCGCCACGTCCCCTTGCGTGTACAGGCGATAGCCGCCCGGCGTGCGCCGTGGCGTAAGCAGCTTCTGATCCTCCAGGTAGCGGATCTTCGAGATCGAAATGTCTGGGAACTCCTGTTCCAGCGCCTTGCAGACTGTGCCGATCGTGATCGACTTCCGACGCGGTGCGGCGTCCCTGGGCTCGAGCTCCTCGGCGAGCTTCTCGACCTCTATTTGTGCCTGTGGCGTCTGCGTGGCCATCAGCGCGCGTGGAAGGTCAGCTTGTACTTACCGATCTGCACCTCATCGCCCTCCTCCAGGCGCTGTGACTCGATCCGCGAGCGGTTCACGTACGTCCCGTTCAGCGACCCACAATCGTCCAGGTGCCACTGCTCGCTGCGGTTGATCAGCAGCGCATGGTCGCGCGAGACGGTCACATCGTCGAGGAACACATCGGAGTCCGGCCGTCGGCCGATGCTCATACGCTCTCCTTGCACCGCAAAGCTCTCGCCTACGCGTCCCCCGCCCGCGCGGATCACGAGCGCGGGTCCGTGCGCAGCCGCCTCTCCCGACTCGACCGGCACGAGCTCGCCAGCCTCGTCGATGCGGTATGTCGCGGTCGCCGGCTCGCCGGTTCCCTCCGCGCGCGGGAGCAGCGTGCCACAGCGCTGGCAGTAGTTGGAGCCCTCGACGTTGACGAATCCGCACTCTGTGCAGTGCAGGGCCATGCGCTTGACCTTTACTCGGCGTCGGTCGGAACGGTGGTCTGACGGCCAGCGAGGATGTCAGTCAGTCGCTGTACGTCGTCGCCGGTGATCATAGGTGTGTCGCCGCCGTCGTGCTTCTTGCGCAGCCTGCTCACCAGCTCGGCGCGCAGTATGTCGATCTTGCCGTGCAATATCCGCCGTTGGTAGGAGATCTCAGTCTCCTCGTCCGTCAGCTCCTTGATGAGATCCTTCAGCTCCGCGTCGTTCAGCGAGCCGAGGTCCGGGAACGTATCCATGCCTGATCGATCTCCTATCGCGGCTTTGCTGGTCGGTGTCGTGCGCGTCGGGTGTGCTGCCTCTTACGGCAGAAACTTTACCGTAAAGCTGAGCTTGAGGTTATGGTTGGACTCTACGAGGAGTCTCTTAGCTGTGCCCTGCCGGTGCGCACATACAGCGCAGTCGCGCTCAGCGCCAGTGCCAGGCCGACGTAGAGCAGCGTTTCGCCGACTGTCCCAAGGCCGGTCATCGCAAAGAAGAACGAGCCCATCAGGGGCGCGACCCCGATTCGTCCAGGCCAGTTGATGCGTAGCTCGACTCCGCGCTTCTGGGCGTAACGTCCAAGTAGGAGCATCGAGCACTCGCGCACCACGAGCAGCGCCAGCGCCCAGCGTGCCAGCAGCCCGAAGTGCCAGCACACGACCACGCCTGAGATCACCAACAGTCTGTCGGTGATCGGGTCCATCAGCGTCCCCAGACGACTGTATTGGCGCGTCACCCGCGCCGCGATCCCGTCGGCGTAGTCGCCCCAGCCGATCACCGCAAACAGCACAGCCGGTCCTGCCCCTGTCCCGTCAGCGCTGGATAGCGCGACCAGCAGGAACACCGGGATCAGCGCGAGGCGGGCGAAACCGATCGCGTTCGGAATCGTCCATGGCCGCAGCGGTGCTCCCGCCAGGGTCTCCGGCGGCGGCGGGCCGGACCGATCGAGGCCGACCAGGCGGCGCACCGTCAGGGGAGACTCCATCATCGGCAAGGGGAGCCTATCCGCCCTTTGATAGAACAGCGTTCATCCGCTGATTCGATCCAGATCCCGACAAGGAGCCCCTCATGGCCTATTCAGTTCCGCCGCTCCCCTACGCCTACGACGCGCTCGAGCCCCACATCGACAAGGCGACGATGGAATTCCATCACGACAAGCACCACCAAGCGTACGTCGACAAGGCCAACGCTGCGCTGGAGGGCACCGAGTGGGCCGATAAGCCGATTGAGGAGGTCCTCAAGAACCTCGACAGTCTCGGCGACAAGAAAGGCCCCGTCAAAAACAACGGGGGCGGCCACTACAACCACTCGCTGTTCTGGGAGAGCCTGAGCCCCGACGGTGGTGGGGAGCCCGGCGGCGAGCTCGCGCAGGCGATCGATGCTGCCTTCGGCTCTTTCGCCGACTTTCAGACGAAGATCAAGGAGACCGGCGTCGGGCAGTTCGGCTCGGGCTGGTCATGGCTCGTGCACGACGGCTCGGGCCTAGCCGTGGTTGGAAGCGCCAATCAGGACAGCCCGCTATCTGATGGCAAGACCCCGCTGCTGGGCGTGGATGTGTGGGAGCACGCCTACTACCTGAAGTATCAGAACCGCCGCCCGGACTACATCGACGCCTGGTGGAACGTGGTGAATTGGAACAAGGTCGCGGAGCACTTCTCCGCCGCGGGCTGAGCCAACGCGCAGCCAGGGTCGGGCTGGCGCTCAGTTGCGACTGAAGCGTCTGCCGGCCACCGGTGAGACGGCCTCGTCCAACTCCACGGCAGGTGTGAGCATCGACTCGAGCACCGCGCCGGCGCTGGCGTCCTCCTGCGCGGCGGCGGCTTCCAGAGCGGCGATGCGCTCGGGTGTCATCGCAGTCGAGTCCTCGTTGGCGGCGAGCCACGCGCGCGCGGCGGCGGCCTCGTGCTCGTCGCGCTGGACGGTCTTGCCGGCGGCGTAGTAGCGGTCGATCTCCTTGAACAGCTCATCGACGAGCTGCTCGGTGGGAACCTTCTTCAGCGGCTCGCCCTTGGAGTAGATCATCCCCATATCTTTGGCGCCCGTGATCCCAAAGTCCGCGTGGCGCGCCTCGCCGATGCCGTTCACCGCGCAGCCCAGCACCGAGACCTCGATCGGGTCCTCGTAGGCTTCCAGGCGCCGCTCAACCTCGGCGACGACGCTGTCCATGTCAAACTGCAGGCGCCCGCAGGTGGGGCACGCGATCAGGTCTGGGCCGCGCTCGCGCAGCTTCAACGCCTTGAGGATCTCCCAGGCGACCTTGACCTCCTCCTCGGCGTGGAACGTCGACAGCGAGATCCTGATCGTGTCGCCGATCCCGTCCGCCAGGAGCGTTCCCAGTCCTACCGCCGACTTCAGTGAGCCCGACCACTTGGTTCCCGCCTCGGTGACCCCCAGGTGCAGCGGGTAGGGGATCCGCCCGGCGAGCATCCTGTTGGAGGCGATCGTGTTGGGCACGGATGTCAACTTCATGGAAACCTTGAAGTTGTCGAAGTCCAGGCTCTCCATCAGCTCCACCGTCTCGATGGCCGCCGTGACGAGGGCCTCGACGGGGTTGTCGTACTCGAGCTGGCGCAGGTGCTTGGGCAGGGAGCCCGAGTTGACCCCCACGCGCAGTGGGGTGCCACGCTGCTTGGCCAGCGCGATCACCTCGGCGACCTTCTCCGGGCCACCGATGTTGCCGGGGTTCAGGCGCACACAGTGGGCGCCGGCTTCGATCGCCTTGAGCGCGAGGGTGTGGTTGAAGTGGATGTCGGCGATGATCGGGATCGGGGACTGGGCCACGATCGTCTTCAGGGCCTCGGCGTCCTGCTCCCGGGGGACGGCCACGCGCACGATGTCGGCGCCGGCGTCGGCGACCGTGCGGATCTGATCCATCGTCGCAGTCAGGTTTGCGGTCTCGGTCTTGGTCATCGTCTGCACCGCCACGGGCGCGCCGCCACCGATGGGGACGGGTCCAACGTGGATCTGGCGTGTGGAGGCCATAAGATTGGATAAGAGGGGCCAGGCTCGCCGGCCTGGAGCCGGCTGCGCCACCCTCTAAGGCTAATTCTACGATGCCCGATGTCTATGCCACTGCACGTGGACCTTTGGCGCACCTCGCGGCACCGTTGGCAGCGCGCGCGCGGGCGCGGCGCCACGAGCGCTTCTTTGCTCTCACGCGGCTGCAGGCAGGGGCACGCGTGCTGGACGTCGGCTGCGGAGCGCTCGGCCTGCGCGCGCTGGAGCCGGAGCTGGAAGTGACCGGCGTGGACCTGCTCGAGTGCCCCGACTATCCCGGCCCGTTCGTGCGCGGCGACCCGGCGGAGGGCCTGCCGTTCGCCGAGAACGAGTTCGACCTCGTGTACTGCTCGAGCGTGATCGAGCACGTGCCGCCGCCGCGGCGTGCGGCGTTCGCTGCCGAGCTGCGCCGCGTCGGGCGCGGCTGGTTCGTGCAGACGCCGGCGCTGTCGTTCCCGATCGAGCCGCACTCGCTGCTGCCTGGCGCTCACTGGATCCCGGCGCGCTTGCGCAAGGCCTACTGGCGCCTGGGCGCGACCGGCGGCTGGGAAGAGATATCACTGCTGAGCCGCGCGGAGATGGAATCGCTGTTCGGCCCCGCGCGCCCCGAGCGCGTCGGCGGGCTCGTCAAGAGCTGGGTGTGCGTGCACGCATCGACAAGCTGAGCGCGGCACCACGACCGGCCGGCGAGCACCGCGGGCGCGCGGGCGCCGCGATGCTCAGCCGCCGAGTCGGCCGATGTCGTTGCTGAGCCCGTTGATGACCAGGAACAGCAGCAGCACTATCCCGACCGAGCTGTAACGATACATCGCCACAAGCGATATGCGCCGGCCACGCACCTTCTCAGCCAGCGACCACAGGATGTGACCGCCGTCGAGTGGCAGGAACGGGAACAGGTTGACGATCGCCAGGATCAGCGATACGAACCCGCCGAACACCAGCGCGTAGCCGGCACCCGCGACGACTGTTTCGTGCGCTATCTGGGTGATCCCGATGAAGCTGTGGAACTGGTGGCGCACCTTGGCGCTCGTAAATGCACGACCGTAACGGGAGAGCATGCTCGTGGTTGTGCTCCACATCTCATGCGTGGCGAGCCCGGCCGCGGCGAACACTCCCAGTGTTCGCGGGGCCGCGCCGAAGTTAAACCCGACCAGCATTCGACCGACTTCTTTGTTGTAACGAGGGTAAACCGACAGCGTCAGATCATGTCCGGCACGCAGGACGGTCAGCCGTACTGGCGTTGTGGCCTTGCATCCGTCCACGAGAGCGTCCGACTGCGCCCCCGCATGGGGTGCGCAGCGATGCGCGCTGATCTGCTGCATGATCGAGCTAACGCTCGCGCTGTGACCTTCGATAGTCAGGATCCGATCGCCCGGGCGCAGGATGCCTTCGGCCGGTGCGCCCTTCTCGATCGCCGCTACTGAAGCGCTCGGGATGAGCGTGTGAATCGAGGTATTCAGGTTTTCAAGCGTGTAATCCCCGTTGAGGCTGCCGGACGCTAGGATCGCCCAAAACACGGTGAAGGCGATCAGCAGGTTCACAGCGGGCCCAGCGAGGATCACCACGATTCGCTTCCAGGGGGCCTGTGAGTAGTACGCGCGTCTGGCAACCTCCGGCTCCAGCCCGTCGATCTCTTCGGGATTCATGCCGGTGATCTTCACGTAGCCGCCGAACGGGATCGCGCCGATCGCGTACTCGGTCTCGCCGCGGCGCACACGAAACAGCGTCGGCGGGAAGAACAGCGAGAACTTCTCCACGCGCATACCGACCGCCTTGGCAGCGGCGAAGTGCCCGAGTTCGTGCAGGACGATCAGGAGCATGAATCCGAGGATTGCGATAGCCCAGCTCATGCGCTCAGTTTGGCAGGCGGCGCTGTCAGTTTCCGTCGGTTGGGCGTTCGGGCGCCTAGACGACGTCGCCCAGGGCCGCAGCCGCCTTGGTCGCGGGCAGTGTCTAGGTTTGAGATTCGGCTAGCTCCCATCCTGGGGTTCGCAGCCGTCAAGCTCGCCCCTCATACATTGTTTTAAAAACTGGGTATAACCATAGTAACGCGTCTAGGAGGGGAGCTTGAGGCACGAGGAAGAAGAGCTCGAGGCCTGCATGGTTCGGACCTCGGCAGTGTCTCAGTTTGCAAATTGAGTAGGCCAGCGATCATGTCGCAAACCACAAACATGATCAGCCACGAGACAGATTACGCAGGCAGCCATCGCCGGACTAATCAATTTGCAAACTGAGACACTGCCCGGTCGCGACCGCCCGCGCCTGGCGGTCGGCCTCGTACAGCGACTCGAACGATCGCACCGGCTCAGGGGGCAGTTGGGTCAGCGTGCGCTCGATCACCTCCGCAATCGCGGTGAAGCGGATCTGGCCCTCCAGGAACGCGTGCACCGCGATCTCGTTGGCGGCGTTCAGCACGCACGGCGCGGTCCCTCCCGCCTGTGCGGCCGCGCGTGCGAGGCGCAGGCATGGGAAAGCGTCGAAATCGACTGCCTCAAAGGTGAGCGCGCCGACCGACGCCAGGTCCAACGGCGCGATCCCCAACCCTGCGCTCTCGCCCCCGTGCAGGGCGTAAGAGATCGCGATCCGCATGTCCGGCGGGCCGAGATGGGCGAGCATCGCACCATCCGCCAGTCCGATCAGGCCATGCACGAGCGACTGCGGGTGCACGACCACGTCGATGCGCTCGTAGGGCACCCCAAACAGGTGGTGCGCCTCCATCAGCTCCAGGCCCTTGTTCATCAACGTGGCCGAGTCGATTGTGATCTTGCCGCCCATCGCCCACGTCGGGTGCGCCAGCGCCTGCTCCACGGTCACATCCTCCATCTCTCTGCGCGTGCGCCCCCGAAATGGCCCGCCGCTGGCGGTGATCGTCAAGCCTTCCACCGCTCCCGGTGGCTGACCAGCGATCAGTTGATGCAGCGCTGTGTGCTCGGAGTCCACCGGCACGATCCGCGCGCCCGTCGCTTCCGCAAGCGCGCTCACCAGCTCGCCGCCGACGACCAGCGACTCCTTGTTCGCGAGCGCGAGGTCGATCCCCTCCCCCAGCGTCGCCACCGTCGGACCGAGCCCAGCTGAGCCCACAAGCGCGTTCAGAACCAGGTCGGCGCCCGATTCGACAACCAACCGTACGAGCCCCTCGGCGCCACCCAGCACCTCCCCGTCCGTCCACGCCTCCGCTGCGCGTGCCGCGGCGTGCTCGTCGGCAAGTGCGATCCTACTCACCCCGTGCGCCTGCGCCTGCGCGACGAGCGCTTCCCAGGAACGCTCTGCTGACAGCCCAACCAGCTCGAAGCTCTCCTTGCTGCCGTGGGCACATACGTCCAGCGCCTGCGTTCCAATCGAGCCGGTCGAGCCGAGGATGAGCAGGCGGCGGCGGGACATAGCTGCGCGAAGGTTCGCAGAGGCCGCCGCCGAGTGGTGCTCAGGGTTCCTCAGAGGTCCGGCTTGCGAAGCCGAGCTGCTGGCGCCTGAGGCCGAACATCTTCGCCTTGGCCTCGGCTGCCAGCTGCTCGAGCCATGCATCGGCAGAGAGCTGCTCACCGAGCATGTTCGATTGGCGCTTCACCGTCGCGAAGTCGCCCGGGGCCAGGTCTGCAATGCCCGCAAGCCGCTGTTTCAGCTCTGCGGTGAGCTCCGGCTGGGCGTCGGGGTCGAGCTCCGCCTCTGTGCAGAACATCGACCAGGCCTGCTCGGACTCCAGTGCCTTGAACTCGAGCTTCCAGGTGAAGCGACGCATCGCCGCCGCATCGATCGAGTCCATCAGGTTGGTGGCTGCAATGAAGATGCCCTCGAAACGCTCCATCTGCTGCAGCAGCTCGTTGACCTGTGTCACCGACCACTCTGCGCGGGCCAGTGTGCGGTCGCGCAAGAATGAATCGGCCTCGTCCAGGAAGAGCAGGGCACCCTCAGCCTGTGCCTCAGCGAACATCGCGGCGATCTGCTGCTCAGTCTCCCCCAGCCATTTTGACAGCAAGTCAGAGGCTGAGCGCATCAGGATCGGCAGGTCGAGCTCGACAGCTATGTACTCGGCCAGCTGTGTCTTGCCGGCTCCGGGGAGACCCCAGAAGCAGAGCGAGCCCTGCGGGCGCTTGCGCAGCGCCGCAATGATCTGCTGCGGCGTGAAACGTCCCGCGATGTTGAGGTGATCGAGGCTGTACTGGGTGACGGAGTCGCGCAGCCCCTCGGTGTGGTCGCGGCCCAGCACCTTCTGACTCTGCGCGACCGCGCGCTTGATGACCCACTCGCGATTGGCGATAAACGCGTCGTCGGCCTCCTCGCCTGCCGGCGCAACCAAGCGGGCAAGCTCAGCCGCCTGACGAACCTGCTGCTCGCCGAGCAGGCTGTACTTGGTCAGATGGCGTTCGAGCTGTCCCGAAAGGCCGAAATCGCAGATCACCTGTGTGATGCGCTCGCGGCGATCGGCGCGCGAACCAGGGAGCGCCTCGCAATGGAACAGAAAGGCCCCGAGGTTGCGCTCCGAGAGACGCTTGGCGCGATCGCTCAGCCACACGCAGCGCACGCGACCGCTGGTCAGCCCTGCATCGGACGCACGCCCGTCCTCCTCCTCGGGAGCCTCGTCCTCCATTCCAAAGATGCTGAACATGCTGACGCTACGCGACGCGAGCGCCTCATGGGCACGGTCGACGACCAGCGCGGCATTCGGGTTTGCCTTCGCCACGTGGCGCTGCGCGATGTAAACCCAGGTCGGCAGGTCGCCTGCCGGCACATGCTTGGTTACGACCGCATAGCCATCGATGCTCTCGTCCCGCAGGAGCCTTGAGAGCATGTCGCGCTTGTCTACCGACTGCGGGCCGTAGACGAGAGTATGCAAGCCGTGGTCCTCGGGCATCGGCAGCCGTAGGAGGCCCCGCAGGATCTTCTCGTCGTCCTCATGCAGGCGCGCAAGCGAGCCTGTCGAGGGTGACAACGTGAGCGGCCTGACGAAGCGCTCGAGGAACTCGACCTCGTTGTCAGCGGACTCGGTCAGCGTCGCACGCAGATGGGTGGACACCCCGCTGATTTGCAATGGGCGCTCCTGCACGTTCAGCAGACCGGAGCGCACGAGCGTCGAGCTCTCCGACAGTGCCGAGACGATCTCCCGCTGACTGACGTTAAAAGCGGCAGCGAGAATAGCCGCGGTTGCGTAGTCTGAGTCAGTCAGTAGGTCGAACAGCTGTGAGAACCCAGGCCGATGGCGGTTGAGCTGGAAGATGAGCAACTTGCGCTCCACCTCCTCGAGGCCCAATAGGCCGGAGACCCAGTCGATGTTCTGCTCTTGGGATGTGATGAACCGCGATGCCTCCATCTCCGCGGCCTTCCGCCAGGCCTGCATGGCCTTGTGATAGGCGCTGCTGTCCTTCTCCAGGAGTGGGAACACCCCGACGCCCTGCAGGTAGAGGCGCGCAAATTGGCCGCTGGTGTCAATGCCGAACTGGCGCTGCAGGTCCCTGAGCGTCGGCAGCAGCTTCTCGGAGACCACTCCATGGACTCCGCGCTCGCCCTCCAGCGGTCCTGGAGCCGGCACCGCCGCTGCGCAGGTCGCGTAGAAGAGCCCAAACAGATGCGGGTCAGCAGCGAGCAGCCAGCCGAAGCTTCCGCTCTCTGCCAAGCGCAAAGTCCAGGCCGTCATCTGATGTGCGCCTGGTGTTTCGAGCGAGTTGTAAGCAGACTCCTCTGACTCTTCGTGATCGTCCATGAGCAACAGAGTAGCGACTTGAAGACAACTGTCTACTTAGATATATGCAGCCCAGATGTAGTACCCAATGACTGCTGCGAACAAGACCGCGTCGAGTCGATCCAGTGCACCGCCATGGGCACCGAACAGCCCACCTGAGTCCTTTGTGCGGGCCTCGCGCTTGACAAACGACTCAAATAGATCGCCGATCGGTGCCACCAGCGCCACGCCCAGGCCGAGCACGAGCGCGTGTGTACCAGGCAGCCATTCTTGGTAGCGCCCGGCGAACCAGACCCCGAGCACTGCGCAGACCATTCCGATCGCGAGACCCTCGACTGTCTTGTTTGGGGAGATGTGCGGGGCAAGCGGGCGTGAGCCGAACAGTCGCCCACCGAGGTAGGCACCGGTGTCGCCCAGGAACGTCCCCACGAGCACGTCGATCACGATCCCCAGCCCATGCGGCAGTCCGCGCAGGAGCACCGCGTGGGCCAGTGCAAACCCGATCCAGTAGATCCCCAGCAAAGTCACCGCCATCCCCCCCACGCTCGGGCGAGGCTGCAGCAGTGTCAGCGCGAACAGCACTGGTAGCGCGATGACGGCGGCCAGCAGGACCTGGAACTGGTCGCCGTAAAGCGCTGCTGCCAATAGACCGGCAAGCGCGAGGAAGCCTGCCAAGCGCACCGGATGCGCGCGGTCGTACATCGCATACAGCTCGTGCATGCAGACGCACCCGAGCGCAAACAGCCCCAGCGCGAAGATAGCGCCGCCCTCGATCACGATGAACAGGGCGAAGGCAATTGCGGGCGCAGCGGCGAGCAGGCGCGCATTCAGATCAGAGCGCTGCTGGCGCGGGCGTGGGCTGCGTCCGGGATGGGGGCGCCGCGACGCTGGGCGGCCTGAGCGCTGCTGCGGGCGAGACGCCGGGCGAGCGCCTCGGACGCTGCCGGAGGCGCGCTCGCCAGTGGTCATCGGCAACATCCCATCAGCGCCCGCCGAAGCGCCGGCGACGCTCGGAGAACTCGGCCAGTGACTGTTCAAGTGTCGCACGCGTGAAATCTGGCCACAGCTCGTCGCGGAACACCAGCTCGGAGTAGGCCGATTGCCACAGCAGATAGTTCGACAGGCGCCGCTCGCCGCTCGTGCGGATGATCACGTCTGGGTCGTGCATCTCTGGCGCGTACAGGCAGGCCCGGAACTCCTCCTCGGTGTTGCCTTGAAAGTCCCGTGCTGCGTCGACGATCTCGGCGCGCCCGCCATAGTTGAACGCGACAAACAGTGTGATTGTGCGGTTCTTGTCGGTCAACTGCTCTGCCCAGTCCATCTGGGCAACCAGCTCCTCTGGCACGCCTGAGCGGCGCCCGACGAAGCGCATGCGCACTCCCTCCTCGTGCAGCTCGGGAGTCTCCCCTGCAATTCGTCTTGCGAACATCTCCATCAGGCCCTGGACCTCCTCGACCGGGCGTGACCAGTTCTCGGTCGAGAATGAGTACACGGTCAGCTCCTTCACACCCAGCTCGACGGCGTCGCGCAAGCGTGCCTTGACCGTGTCTGCGCCTGCGCTGTGTCCGTCGTTGACCGGTAGTCCCCGTGCGCGCGCCCAGCGGCCGTTGCCGTCGGTGATGATGGCGACATACCTAGCCGCCGCCGGGGGATGTGGTGTGGGCGGTGATCCCGAATCCGCGGCGGTGGCGGCCATCAGACTTCGAGGATCTCCTCTTCCTTGGCCTTTAGCACCGCATCGAGCTCACCAACCCGCGCGTCGGTCAGCTTCTGCAGCTCCACCTCGGCGCGGTGCTCGTCATCAGAAGAGGCCTCTCCGTTGGACTTCATCTCGCGTAGGTGCCCGAGCACATCGCGGCGGATATTGCGGATCGATACGCGCCCCTCCTCGGCGAGATGACGCACAACCTTGACCAGATCCCGGCGACGCTCCTCGGTCAGCTCGGGTATGGCCAGGCGCACGAGGTTGCCATCGTTGGATGGGTTCAAGCCGACGTCTGATTCGTTGATTGCCTTCTCGATCTCCTTGATCGAGGACTTGTCGTATGGCTGCACCGTGATCAGGCGCGCCTCCGGAGCGGAGATGGTCGCGAGTTGGTGCAGCGGGGTCATCGCGCCGTAGTAGTTGACGATCACGCGGTCCAGCAGCGACGGGCTGGCCCGTCCAGTGCGCACGGTCGAGAACTCGTGCTGAGCCGACTCGACCGCCTTTTTCATCCGCTCGCGGGCGTCGTCGAGCATCTCGTCGATCAGGTTATCCGCGGCCATCTTGCCCTCCTCTCGTCTCAGCGGCCATCGTCGGCGTCTGTGGCTTGAGTCGATACGAGCGTGCCGACGCGCTCTCCGGAGATTATCCGCGTGACGCTCGTCGCATCGTCCATGTTGAACACGTTCAGCGGCATCGAGTTCTCCATGCACAGCGCCAGCGCGGTCGAGTCCATCACCCGCAGCCGCTGCTCGAGCGCCTCCATGTGGGTGATCTCGGGGATGAACTTCGCGCTCGGATCGACCGCTGGGTCGGCCGTGTAGACGCCTTGCACGCCGTTCTTGGCCATCAGGATGATCTCAGCATGGATCTCCGCCGCACGCAGCGCCGCGGCGGTGTCGGTCGTGAAGAACGGATTGCCCGTACCGGCCGCGAAGATAACCACGCGCCCCTTCTCGAGGTGGCGCATCGCGCGGCGGCGAATGTACGGCTCGGCCACCTCTGAGATCCCCAGCGCCGACTGCACGCGCGTGGGGCTGCCCAGCTTCTCCAGCGCATCCTGCAACGGCAGCGCGTTGAGCACGGTAGCGACCATCCCCATGTAATCGGCGGTCGCGCGATCCATGCCCGCGGCGGCGCCCTTCATGCCGCGATAGATGTTGCCCGCGCCGACCACGATCGCCACCTCGACGCCGAGGTCACGTACATCACTGACCTGGCGTGCGACGGCGAGCACGCGCTCGGGGTCGGTGCCGTAATTCAGCTCGCCCATCAGGGCCTCGCCGGAGAGCTTCAGCAGAATGCGTTTGAAGGCAGGGTCAGCCATCCAGCCTGAGCCTACTGGCCCACGGCAAACCGTGTGAAACGGCGGATCACAACGTTCTCGCCGGTCTTGGCGGTCAGCTCATCGCGCAGCTGCTGCACGGTCTTGCCCTCGAACTTCGGATTGTGCATCTCCTGCTCGAGCAGCACGATCGTCTGGAACCACGAGTCGAGCTTGCCGGAGACGATTTTCTCGCGTACGTTCTCGGGCTTGTCCGCCGCCTCCTGCTCATAGATCCGCGCCTCGGCGTCGCGCTCCTCTGACAGGACGTCATCCCGGCTGACGTAGGAGACCGTCGGGGTGGCGGCAATCTGCATCGCGACGTCTCGTGCGAAGGTGACGAAGTCCTCATTCGTCGCCACGAAGTCGGTGTTGCAGTCGACCTCGATCAGGACTCCGACCTTGGCGCCCGCGTGGACGTAGGCCTGCACAGTGCCCTCGGTGGCCACGCGCTCGCCGAGATCCTGGACCTTCTTGCCCTGCTTCACGCGCAGGATCTCGATCGCCTGCTCGATGTCGCCCTCGGCCTCGGTGAGGGCCTTCTTGCAGTCCATCATGCCCGCGCCCGTACGCTCGCGCAGGGCCTTCACGTCGCCGGCTGTGATCTCGACGGTGTTCACGACGCGCTCGCCTCCGCGGTTGTGGGCTCGACGTCACCGGCGCTCGCGGGCTCCGACTGGTCGTCGGAGACCGGTGCGCTCTCAGGGGCCGTCGCGGGCGAGGAGGCCGTCTCAGCCGCGGCAGCCGCCTCGCGCTCGGCTGCCTCTTTGGCCGCCTGCTCTTCGGCCTCGCGCTTTGCCTGTTCCTCAGCTTCGCGCTTGGCGCGCGCCTCGGCCTCAATGCGGGCCTTCTCTTCGGCTTCCTGTCGCGCGCGTTCCTCCTCGGCTCGGAACACGGAGTGGCCCTCGGCGACGACCTGACCGATCGCCTGGGTGATCAGCGCGCACGAGCGGATCGCATCATCGTTGCCGGGAATCACGAAGTCGATCCCATCGGGGTCGCAGTTGGTGTTGACCAGGCCGATGATCGGAATACGCAGACGCCTGGCCTCTTTGACCGCGATCTCCTCCGTCTTCAGGTCGATCACGAACATGGCATCGGGCACGCGCTGCATGTTCTTGACACCGCCAAGGTTGGCGCGCAGCTTGGCCAGGTCGGCCTGCGCTGACATGCGCTCGCGCGTGGGCAGCAGCGCGAGCTGACCCTCGGCCTCATAGCGTTCGAGGTCGTGCAGGCGGCGGATGCGCTGGTTGATTGTCTGGAAATTGGTGAGTAGCCCGCCAAGCCAGCGGTGGTTGACGTATGGCATGCCGGCAGACTCAGCAACGTCTTTGATTGTGTCGCGTGCCTGCTTCTTGGTACCCACGAACAGGACCGTGCCGCCACGATGGGCGAGCGTGCCGACGAACTCTTGCGCCTGATTCAAAAGCGCAGAGGTCTTGAGCAGGTCGATTATGTAGATGCCGCTGCGCTCGCCATGAATAAAGCGGCGCATCTTCGGGTTCCAGCGGCGCGTCTGATGGCCGAAATGAACGCCGGCCTCCAGCAGCTCCGCAATGCCTACGTCAGCCACGGGCTACTCCCTTATATGTATGCGATTTGAATTCCGTGCGGATGGAGCGGACCCGGAGCTGACGATGTGATGGTCGTTTACTCCGGGCAGGGCCCGATCCGTGGCCCACACGGGTCGAAGATCAGAATTGAGTACTCAGGATAGCCCTTCGGCGCGCTTCAGCGCATCGAGTAGATCGGCGGGCAACTCTGAGTGGACCTCCACACGCTCGCCGGTGAGCGGATGCTCGAACGCCAAGCGCGTTGCGTGCAGAAACTGGCGCTCGAGCCCGAGCAGCCCGGCAGTGCCGTACTCCGGGTCGCCGCACACCGGATGGCCGATCGCCTTCAGGTGCACCCGGATCTGGTGGGTGCGCCCGGTCTCCAGGCGCAGGCGCAGCAGCGTGAAGTTCCCGAGTGCGCGCTCGATCGTGAAGTGCGTGCGGGCTTCGCGTGGATGTGCGCCGTCGACGGCCATGCGCGTGCGCACACGCGGGTCACGCCCGATCGGGGCCTCGATCGTGCCCGAGCGAGCTGGCGGTCGTCCTTCTACCAGCGCCAGGTACTCACGTTCGATGTGCCGCTCGGCTAGGGCTGTCTGTAGCCGTCGAAGCGCCTCATCCGTCCGTGCGACCACGAGCAGCCCAGAGGTGTCGCGGTCGAGGCGATGCACGATCCCGCGGCGCTCGGGGTCGGCTGTGGTCTCATCGCCAAGTAGCGGCTGGAGCAGTTGGGCGAGTGTGCCCTCGCGATGCCCGCGTGCGGGGTGCACGACGACGCCGGCGGCCTTGTCGACCACGAGCAGGTGCTCGTCCTGGTAAGCGATCGTGAAGGGCGCCGGTGCGGCAGCGTTCGCGGCGGGCTTGGCGGCGTCAGCCATCAGCTCTGCACATGGCGCGCGTGATGATCGACGAGCAGGAACAGGATCACGATCCCGAGCGTGATCGAGGCGTCCGCGAGGTTGAATGGCGGCCAGCCGAGCGGCAGCTTCACGAAGTCGGTGACCGAGCCGTGGCGCACACGGTCGAGCACGTTGCCGAGCGCGCCGCCGGCGATCATGCCGGCGGGCAGCCACACGAGCGGACGCGTGACGTGCAGCGCGAAGTACGCGAGCAGCGCCAGCAGCGCAAAGCCGACGAGGACCGTCACGATCACGTGGTCACCGGGAAACAGACCGAACGCGACGCCGTGGTTGCGCGTGTTGACGAGATCCACACCTGGGAAGAAACTGCGGTCTTCGCCTGGGACGATCGAGTGTTCGACGGCGCGCTTTGTGATCTGATCGAGCACCACCACGAGCACCAGCACGAGCGCTGCTCGCAGCCAGGCCCTAACCGTGGATGATGCCCTGGACGACAACGATGTTGATGATGTACAGGCTGAGGATCGCCAGCATCGGGCTGAAGTCAAAGCCGCCGAGCTGCGGAGCCCAGCGTCGGAAGATACGCAGGAACGGCTCGCAGATGTCGCGCAGGAAGCCCAGCACCCGGTCGCTCGTGCGCGAGTAGGGCGGTCGGATGCCGGCGGCGAACAGCAGCTGGACGACGATGTACACGAGGATCAGCAGCGTGTAGACATAGATCAGCGTCGACAGGAAGTCCGCGATCTGGATGCGCGCACTGGCGAGGATCAGGATCGTGGCAATGGTCATGATCGCTGGCTGGCTGGCTCGAGCACCGCGTCCAGTGCATCGCTGAACGCCCGCCGCAGCCCGGCGCGCTCGAGCGCATCGACGCCGCGTGCGGTCAGTCCCCCGGGCGAAGAGACCTCGCGGCGGACTGCCATCGTGTCGTAGTTGCGCTGGCGCAAGAGCTCGGCGGTGCCGGCGAGCGTCTGCACAACGAGCTCGGCGCCCTGCGCCGCCGGTATGCCCTTGCGCACACCGGCGTCGATCTGCGCCTCGGCGACGAGCGCAACATATGCGGGAGCGCATGACATCAGGCCCATGGCTACATCAACGAGCGCGTCGGGGAGTACGACGAGCGTGCCAAGCTCGGCGAACAGCTCGCCGATCGGCGCATCGAGCGCGTCCTTACGCTCGCAGGCGGCCTGCACGACGGCGCCCTGGCGAACCTCCACAGGGAGCGAGGGGATGAAGCGGTATACCGGCCTGTCTGGATAGGCGTCGTCGAGCGCGCGAAGCGGTGTGGCCGCGAGAATCGAGGCTACAGCCTTGGCATGCGGCGCCACCTCACTAGCGACGTCGAGGAGCTGGGAGGGCTTGTGGCAGAGCACGACCAGGTCTGCGCGTTCGGCCACCTCGGCGTTCGTGCTCAGCGCCTCGCCCCCGACCTCGGCGGCCAGCGCCTGGGCGCGATCGGTGACGGGGTCGGCGACGAGCAGCGGGCGATCCCACCCACGCGCGAGCGCCCGAGCCATATTCCCTGCGCCGATCAGCCCTATCTGCATAGTGCGCCTAGGCTACCGACCCGAACTGCTCAGGACTGATTGAAGAAGCCCTTCTCGATCAATCTTGCGCGCTCCTCCGCGGAGATCTCGACGTTGCGCGGGGTCAGCATGAAGACCTTGTCGGCGATGCGCTGCATGCCGCCGTCCAATGCATATGTGAGGCCGGAGGCGAAGTCGATCAGGCGCTTGGACAGATCTGTGTCGGAGCTCTGCAGGTTGAGGATCACAGGGATTGAGTCCTTGAACTTGTCGGCGATCTGCTGCGCGTCGTTGAACGACTTGGGCACCACCAGGTGCACGCGCACATCGCCGTTGGTACGACCGACCGAGCGCAGCGCCGTACCTGTACGGCCCCCGCGGGGCTCGTCGTCCTCGGCGAAGATGTCGTCGAACTCATCGCGGCGCCGGCGCAGGCGCCTGACATTGGGGCGCTCGCGGTAGCGATCCTCGAGATCAGCCTCGGGTGGGGCATCGTCGTAGTCGTCGTGATACTCCTCGGCGAGGCCGAAGTAGACGAGCGCGCGGTGCCAGGAGTCGCGGAAAGCCATCAGTACAGGTGCATTTTCGCCCGGAGAGCAGGTTTCCCTGCCAAGGGTCCTAATCCTAGTCGTCCACCAGTGCGTCTAACTGTACAGTCTCGTGCCGATTCGCACGATAGTTGCGCCCTCTTCGACCGCGACAGCGTAATCCTGGGAGGTGCCCATCGATAGGTGCTCCAGGCCACGTTCGTCTGCCAGTTCGCGCAGCGCGGCGAACCAGCGGCGGCTGTCCTCTGGGTCATGCGAGAACGGGGGCATGGTCATCAACCCCGCTACAGGCACAGGGCAGCGGACGATGAACGCGTCGAGCTCCTCGGGGGCTATGCCCGCCTTGCCCGGCTCACGGGCTACGTTTACCTCGATCAGGACGCGCAGGCCCGGACGGGCCAGCGCGACGTGACGATCCAGCTCACGCAGAACCGACTCGCTTGCGACTGAGTGGATCAGGCGCACATGCGGCATGACCATACGCACCTTGCGGCTCTGGAGCGCACCGATGAAGTCCCACTCGAACATCTCACCATGGTCAGACACCTTCCTAACAAGGTCCTGCGCACGATTCTCGCCGACAAGACGGACTCCAGCTGCGGCGAGCACTGGGAGATAGTCAATAGATACGTACTTGGTCGCTGCAAGCAGTTCGACCACACCAGTGTCCCTGCACGCGCGAGGAATCGGAGATCGGCCAGCAGCGGCTGCGAGCTCGTCGCGCAGAGCAGCGAGATTCGCGCGAACTCGATCCTCGCGTAGGTCGGTGATCAGCTCAGCCATGCAATGCCCGCCTGACGCCCAGCGCGAGTGGATTCGCGGCGGTGCGAGAAGAAGCGCTCGTCGCAGATCGTGCATAGCTGTGCGTCCAGCACTTCAGCCACGCCCGCGGCGAGCAGGCGATCGCGCGCGATCGCCTTCAAGTCGATGTGCCCACGTCCGTCGTGGTGGGCCCCGCCAAACGCTGCGTGGACCTCAGGGCCGACCTCATAGCAGCAGACTCCGGCACCGGGACCAATAACCGCGGTGATCGGGTCATCGGCACCCCCCTTCCCCGTGCCTTCTGTGCCTGCTTGCGCTCCGCTGAGCTCCCGCAATGCGGTAACCCCTTCCTCCAAGACCCCGGCGGCAAGTCCGCGCCAGCCTGCGTGGACCATCGCTATGGCGCTATCGCTGCCAAGCGCAACAGGCAGGCAGTCCGCCGCGAGCGCCATCGTTCCAATGCCAGGCATCGAAGTGGCGTGACCGTCTGCCTGCACCGGCGGCTGCGCCGTGGCCGAGTCCTGCGTTGGGATGTCGGTGTCGGTGCACAGGCGCAGCACGGTTGTGCCATGTACCTGGCAGGCCCGCGCCAAACTGCGCAGCCCCAGTCTGCGTGCGTAGACGCTCGCGCGCGCGCAAGCCGTGCTCGTGGTCCATACCGCCAACGGACGACAGGTTGCCGTGCGCGCGGGCCGTGAACAGGACGTGGCCGCCTCCGGGCAGCTCGCAGGAGAAGCCCCCGGCATGCTCGACGACGACGCTCACAGATCCTCCAAGGCAGCTTGCAGCTCGGCATCGCGACCGCTCAGCTCACCGTCGAGCTTGCGCATCAGCGCGCGCCGCAAGCGCCGGCCAATGTCGGGCCCTGCGACGATGCCAGCGGCGAGCAGATCGTCGCCGTTGATCTCTAGCTCGACAAGGCGCAGCTCAGTCAGCCACCGTCGCGCGGCGTGTGCCGTGCCTTCGCTTCCGTTGGCGCGGGCGCTGTCCTCAACTTCGGCCTCGGCGAGCGCGGCCGCGAGCGCGACGGCTTCGAGCGGCTCGCCGTGCGCGACATCGTAGATCTCCGAAGGCTTCTCCGCTCGCTTCAGGCGCCCGGCCAAGCGCGGCGCGAGGGTCGTGCTGTGGACGGTGCGCTCGCGCTCGGCAGCGGGGAACTCCCAGCCGTCGAGCAGCACGCGCAGTCTCGTCTCGTAGTCGGTCGTGTCGTACGTGTGCGCGGGCAGGAGCAGTGCGGCAAGCAGCAGCACGTCCGGCCACGCGTCAGGCGGCGGCGGGAGCACGTCAAGCGCCGCGCGCGCGAGTGCCGCATCGAACGCGAGCGACTCATGCAACGCCGAGAGAACGCCTAGCTGTGCGAGCGACTCGAGTGCCGCGACGGGATCGGGCTCGGCGAGCGCAAGTCGCAGCTCCGCGCCGATGCGCGCCGGCGAGACGGTGTCGAGCGCGCCCCCGGCGATCGCCTCGGCTGCGAGCTCGGCCGTGTGGGGCTCGACCGCGAAGCTGAGCCGCGCTTGATAGCGCGCCATGCGCAGCAGGCGCGTCGGGTCATCGCGAAAGCTCCGCTCGTGCAGCACACGCAGTACACGCGCGTCGAGGTCCTCGCGCGCGTTTGGCGCGCCGGCGAGCTGACCGCGCCGCGGTCCGTTCAGCACGACGGACAGCGTGTTGATCGTGAAGTCGCGACGCTCGAGATCGCTCTCGCGCGTGCCTTCGGCTACGTCCGGCAGTGCGCCGTCGTGCGAATATTGCTCGGAGCGACGCGTCGCGATGTCGATCTGCCCGTCAGGCCAGCGCACGAGCGCCGTGCGGAAGCGCTCGTGGAAGGTCGTCTCAAAACGCTCCCGAGCATCCTCGCCGGCGAGCGTCTGCAGCTCTCGCGCCAGATCGCCGGCGAAGCCTCGCGCGTCTTCCTCGACGACGACGTCGAGCTCGCGTGGCGCGCGATCGAGCAACATGTCGCGCACGGCGCCGCCGATCAGCGCGACCTCGCCACGGCGCGTCTCGGCGAGCTTGCACAGCTCGCGCCCGCCCGGCTGCTTGCACAGCTCCTCAAGGACGTCAACATCGCTCTGCGGGGGTGCGCTCAAGGCTGTGGTCTCCTCGTGCTTGCGCTCAACCGACCCGCACAGGGATCCCCGCCGCCGCCAGATGCTCCTTGGCCTCGGCGATCGTGAAGCGGCCGTAGTGGAAGATCGACGCGCACAGCGCCGCGTCCGCGCCCGCGCCCAGCGCGTCGACGAGATGGTCGAGCTCGCCGGCGCCGCCTGAGGCGATCACCGGCACGCCGACCGCCTCGCTGACGGCGCGTGTGAGCGCCAGGTCATAGCCATCGCTGGTGCCGTCACGGTCCATGCTCGTCAGCAGGATCTCCCCCGCGCCGCGCTCAACCGCCTCCTGCGCCCACTCGACGACGTCACGCCCGGTGGGAGTGCGCCCTCCCGCCAGGTATGCCTCCCAGCCGCCGTTGCTGGCCTTGGCGTCGATCGCGAGCACCACGCACTGGGCGCCGAACACATCGGCGAGCTCGTTTAGCAGCTCTGGGCGCTTCAGCGCCGCCGAGTTCACCGACACCTTGTCCGCCCCCGCGTCGAGCACCGCCTGCGCGTCCGCCGTCGAGCGGATCCCGCCGCCGATCGTAAACGGCACGAACACGTCGTCCGCCGTCGCCCGCGCCAGCTTCGCGATCGTCTCGCGCTTCTCGTGCGTCGCCGTGATGTCGAGGAACACGAGCTCGTCCGCTCCCTCACGGTCGTAGTGCGCCGCCAGCTCGACCGGGTCGCCGGCGTCGCGGATGTCCAAGAATTCGACGCCCTTGACAACGCGGCCGGCGTCCACGTCGAGGCACGGGATGATGCGCTTGAAGTGCACGCGTCCACCGTAGCGATCAGGCAAGCGCCGCCTTGGCTTCGGCGACGGTGAAGCGCTTCTCGTACAGCGCGGTGCCGACGATCACGCCCTCGAGGGCGTCCAACTCCAGATCCCTGCGCAGGGCCGCCAGCCATTCGAGGTCCTCGCGCTTGCCGATCCCTCCAGAGAAGATCACGCTCCCCTCCCCCGCCGCCTGCGCCACCCACGCGACCTCCTCGCGGTTGGCGCCGTCGAGCATGCCGTCATGGTCGACGTTTGTGAACACGAAGTTCTGCACGCCGCGCTCTCGCAGAGCGTCGAAAGCAGTGCGGGCCTTAACGTCGGTGTTCATCAGCCATCCGTGCGTGACCACATCCCCCCCGCGGACATCGACGCCGACGAGAATGCGCTCTGGGCCATGCACCTTCAGGCACTCGCGCAGGACCGACGGATCGAGCATCGCGACCGTGCCGAGGATCACGCGAGTGGCTCCCGCCGCCAGTGCATCGCTCACCGCCTGCGTGGAGCGCAATCCCCCGCCGTACTGCACCGGCACGCCCAACGCATCCACAATCCTCTTCAAGTTCTCAAGGTTCTTTGGTGCACCCGTCTTGGCGCCATCCAGATCGACCACGTGCAGGTACTCAGCACCTGCCTCAATCCAGCCTCGGGCGGCGTCCAGCGGGTCCTCGTCGTAGACCTTCTTGGCGTCGAAGTCGCCCCTCACGAGGCGCACGGCGTTGCCGCCGAGGATGTCGATCGCTGGGTAGAGGTTCACAGGCGGGCTTGCGCGCCGGCGGCGCTCGGCTCATGCGCCGCGATGCAGATCTGCGCGAAGTTCGCCAGCATTCGCAGCCCCGCTGCCGAGGACTTCTCTGGGTGGAACTGCACCCCATAGAACGACCCTCGCGCGACTGCGCTCACGAACGGCTTGCCGTACTCGCAGACGCCGATCGCGTCCTGTGGGTCCGAGGGCACCGGCGCGAACGAGTGCACGTGATAGAACGCGCACGTCTCAGGTAGTCCCTCCGCGAGTGATGAGCTGCTGAAGCGCACCTCGTTCCAGCCGATGTGCGGGAGCTTCAAGCCGTTGCCGTCCAGCGCATGCACCTCGCCCGGCACGATTCCCAGGCCGCTCGCGCCGCCCAGCTCAGTCGAACGATCGAACGCAAGCTGCATCCCCAGGCATACGCCCAGCACCGGCCTTTCTTCAGTGAGGACGCGCTCGCGCAAGAGCTCATCCAGCCTGAGCTCACGCAGGTTTGCCATTGCGCGCGGGAACGCGCCCACGCCTGGAACGACCAGCCCATCGGCAGCGCGCAGCTCGCGCGGATCGCGGCTGACGCGGGCACGCACGCCGATGTGCTGGAGCGCCTTCTCCACTGAGCGACGGTTGCCCATGCCGTAGTCAACCACCGCAATGTCCACCGGCTCCTCGATTAGGTGGCTCATTAGGTCAGCGTTCCCTTCGTGCTCGGCACGCCGGTCTCGGTGGGGTCGATCGCGACTGCCTGGCGCAGTGCGCGCGCGAACGCCTTGAACGCAGCCTCGATCATGTGGTGTGCGTTTGTGCCTGCTTCGATGCGCAGGTGCAGCGTCAGCTTCGCCGTGCTCGCGAGCGCACGAAAGAACTCCTCGGTCAGCTCGTGCTCGAACCCACCTGTTGCACCGGGGGGCAATTCGGCTTCAAACAGCGTAAGCGGGCGCCCAGAGATGTCCAGCGCACAGCTGGCGCGGGCCTCGTCCATCGGAGTTGTGGTCGCGCCGTAGCGGGCAATGCCGGCGCGGTCACCGAGCGCGCGGTCGAGCGCCTGGCCGAGCACGATCGCGGTGTCCTCGGCTGTGTGGTGCGCACCGGTCTGCAGGTCGCCACTCACCTTCACGTCCAGATCCAGCCGTCCGTGCCGCGCGAGCAGGTCAAGCATGTGGTCGAGAAACCCCACCCCCGTATCGCGGCTGCCAGCGCCGGAGCCATCCAGCGTCAGCGAGATGGATATGTCGGTCTCGCCGGTCTTGCGCTCAATTGTGGCTGTGCGGGTCATGATCCATGATTCTCGCGCACTCGTGCCCGCATTGACTCTGCGTGCACCTCAAACCCCTCTGCGTGGGCGATCGGCGCACCCGCTGCAGCGAGCTTGCGCACCGTGTCCCCGCCGAGTGGCCCCAGCCGCACCTCGGCCATCCGCCGGCGGAAATGCTGTGGCGAGAGGGTCGAGGCAAAGCGCGCAGAGCCGCCTGTCGGCAGTACATGGTTGGAGCCCGCCACATAGTCCCCGAAAGCTGTTCCTGCGCCCGCGCCGACAAAAAGGCAGCCTGCGCAGCAAACCGCCCGAGAGAGCGCTTCTGGCTCTGAGCCGATGAGCTGCAGGTGCTCCGGTGCGAGCGCGTTCGCAAGCTCGATCGCGGCGCGCGTATCAGCGCTCTCCACAAGCGCACAGGCCGCATCGGCAACTGTTGGGTGCTCTACGACGAGGCGCTCGATCATCTCGCTGATCGCGTCGAGCGCTTGCGCCGAGGGTGAGACTGCTACCACGAGACTGCTCATGCCGTGCTCTGCCTGCGCGAGCATGTCGAGCGCGACCAGCTCGATCTCGCGCGCGCCAGCATCGGCGCCAAGCACAATCAGCAGATCACTTGGCCCCGCAAACCCGTCAATTCCCACTGTGGCGGACAGTTGGTGCTTGGCCTCCTGCACATATAGGTTTCCCGGCCCGACGATCACGTTGACGGGCGCGACAGCGTCAGTGCCGTACGCCAGCGCGGCGATCGCCTGCGCTCCGCCCATCCTGTACACGCGCTCGACCCCACACAGACGGCAGGCGCCGAGGATCACCGGGTCAATCTGCCCGTCCCGGCCTGGGGGGGCGCACACTGAAACGTCAATCACACCCGCTGCGCGCGCAGTGACGACACCCATCACCACCGTGCTCGGATATGGCGCGCGCCCACCAGGGACATACACGGCGGCCGCTTGGACTGGCAGCTCGCGCATGAGGATCCGCTGGCCTTGGGACAGCTCAACAGCGACATCCCCGCCCACTCCTGCCTGCGCGACGACTGCGACGTTTGCGATTGCAACCTGCAGTCCTGCGACAAGCTCCAGGTCGAGTTGTTTCAACGCTTCGTCCAGCTCGTCCTGTGGCACAACCAGCGGCCGAGGCTCGGCCCCGTTCGTATCGAACCGGCGCGTGTACTCGCGAACAGCTTCATCCCCGCGTGCGCGCACGTCTGCGACTATCTCGCGCACTGCCTCTGAGACGCTCTCCCCACCCGGTGCGAGCGCGCGCAGGTGGGCAGTTGCTCCGCGCGGGCCGCCAAGCGCAGTGACCTGCGCAATGCTCAAGCGCTCGATCTGCATCTGTTAGGCGCCTTGCGAGGTCAGGAGACCTTCGCGCAGGCGTCCGAGCAGTCTGTTGATCTGAGCTGCCTTCAGCTTGTAAGCGACCGGGTTAGCGATCAAGCGCGCCGTGCACACGACGATTTCTTCGCGCACTACCAGGCCGTTCTCGCGCAAGGTAGTGCCAGTTGCGGTGAGATCGACGATCGCCTCTGCCAACCCCGTCAGCGGGGCGAGCTCGACCGAGCCCTTGACCTCCACGATCTCTCCCTGCCGGCCTGTCTCCTCCAGGTGGCGCGCAGCGATGCGTGGATACTTGGTCGCAACCCGCATCGCCCCCAGCCGGCGCAAGGCCTCGGCGGCCGGGTTCTCGCCGCGATCGTTGACGCGATCGGCCGTGGCGAAGACCATCGTGCAGCGTCCGTAGCCGAGGTCGAGCAGCTCATAGATCTGCCGGCGCCCGCGCTCGTGCGCGCCGTGATCGGATGCCCCCCCAGCCCGCTCCAGCAGTACGTCCTTGCCGGTGATCCCGAGGTCGGCGGCGCCGTCCTCGACGTACGTGGGCACGTCGGACGGGCGCATCGTGATCACGCCGATGTCTTCGAACAGCAGCTTGCGGTCGTTGCTGCGCAGCTCCTCGGTATCCAGTCCGAGCGAGGCCAGCAGTTCGACCGTGCCCCCGAACAGCGCTCCCCGTGGCACGGCGATAGTGAGGCCGTCGAGCGGCCCGTCGGTCGATGTGGTCGCCGCGGTGCTCATCAGGCCAGCGCCACCCCGGTCCCGCGCTCCTCCCCCGCCAGGGCGATGTGCAGTCGTTCGACGTCCAGCGCGAACCCGACGGCCGGCCGCGAGGCGCCGAAGCTTGAGAGCAGGTCGTCATAGCGCCCGCCCCCGCCGATCGGCACCCCGAGCGTCGGGTCATACACCTCGAACACGGCGCCTGTGTAGTAGCCGATGCTGCGCACGAGACCGAGGTCGTAGATCACCCGTTCGGCGACGCGATCCTCGAGCAGCTCGCTGACCTGGCGCATGCCCGCGACCGCATCGGCCGCTGCTCCCGACGGCGCCGTGAGCACCTCCGGGCCGCCCCGGCGCTGGGGCACGCTCAGCAGCAGCGCGGAAGCCTCCGCGGAGGCGCCGATCCCGGCCAGCCGCTGCTCGAGCTCGACGAAGTCGCGGCTGGCGAGCGTCTCCAGCAGCCCGGCCCGCGCGCTCGGGTCGATCTGCAGGCGGTCCATCAGCGTCGCGAACAGCGAGGCGTCGCCGAGGCCGATGCGATAGGCGGTCAGACCGGTCGCATCCAGCGCGTCGCACAGCACCGTCAGCGCCTCGGCGGTGCCCTGCGGCGCAGGTGAGTCGATCAGCTCGATGCCGGCCTGCAGCAGCTCGCGCGGCTGGCTCCACTGCGGGCGGACGGCGCGATAGCAGTGGGCGAAGTAGCAGAACCGCGAGCTGCTCATTCACATCGGGGTAGCGCGTGGCGACGAGTCGCGCGATCGGCACGGTCATGTCCGAGCGCAGCACGAGCGTCGCACCGGTCTCGTCGAACACCCGGTGCACCGGCCCGGTCCCGCCGATACCCGCGCGTGCGAGGACCGATTCGTACTCGAGTGCAGGCGTAGACACCTCGCCGTAGGAGTGGCGCTCGAACACGGCCCGCAGCGCGTCGGTGATCGCGCGCAGCTCGCGGGTCTCATCTGGCAGCACGTCACGCGTGCCACTGGGAATCGAGTGGATCATGGCCGGCCCGAGATTACGCGTGGACGGCAGGCTCTGTCGGGACGCGCAATTTCGGTTGCAGATCCGTCCGGATTCTTTGGCTCTGTAGAGGCTGTCGCACAAAGGGTTCTGTCCGCTGGGTTTAAGAGGGTTCTGGGATGGCTCAGAACTTTCTGTGGTGTGATCGTGATCAGGCGTTGTTGATGCCTCCGAGTTTGCGGGATTGGCTTGGGCAGGACGAGCTGGCGTGGTGTGTGCTGGACGTCGTCTGAGCGCATGCAGCGACGCGCCGAACTCGAAGTCGAGCAGGGCCACAAGATCGGCGGTCGCAAGCCCAAGGCTCCCCCGGAGCAGATCCCATCGCACGTGAGGGTCAACATCACCGACCCCGACTCACAATCGGTCAAGACACAACAAGGGTTCATCCAGGGCTATAGCGCGCAAGCCGCCGCGACCAGCGAGCAGATCATCATCGCTGCCGAGATCATCGCAACAGTGTCGACTACGGGCTGCTGGAGCCGCTCGCCGACGCGGCCGTCGGGGAACTGGCCACGGCCGGGATCAGCGAACAGATCGATGTTGTGCTCGCCGACGCCGGCTTCTGGGCCAGCGAGCAGATCGAGAACCTCGCTGCCAGAGGGATGCGGCCACTCGTGCCACCCGACGGGCAGAACTCCAAACGCAGCCCCGGCGCGAACCGCAAAGGACCACGCTATGACTTCATGCGCCGGATCATCGCCAGCGACACCGGACGCGCGCTCTACAGCCAGCGAAAACACACGATCGAGCCCGTCTTCGGCCAGATCAAGCACAACCGGCGCATCGCTCGATTCCAACGCAGAGGCATCCAGGCCTGCAGATCAGAGTGGCGACTCATCGCCACCACCCACAACATCCTCAAGCTCTGGCGAGCAAACACCACCCCCGCGGCCGCCTAAAAGGACCCCGGCAGCACTCCCCAGCCCCAAACGCCACCACCCACCCAGCGGCGGTCAACGCTCACCCGCCGAAAGAAGGGCCACTTTTCAACCGGCGCCGACACACACGAACCCGGCCACCACGTTTCCGCGACAGCCTCTGTAGAGCCATTTTGAGGGTACAGCTTGCGATGCGTACGTATGTTCGCATCGATCCGTCCGAAGGGGACCCTATCTTTACGAACACATGTTCCCCTCAACTACTCCGTCTCAACGAGCGCCGGGTGGTCTTCATTGGGCCGCCCGTCGAGCGTTTTCTCTGGCCCGCTCGTTCCTGTTGCTCGAGGACGACTACAACGTCGACTGGGAGGTCGACCAGGACGAGCGTGGCCGGGGGGAGGTGTCCACCATGCATCCGCATCGGGTGCCGTTGCGTGGACGAGCGAACGGCTCAAGGCTCGCTCTTCGAGCCAGTGTCGAGTGCTCTTACGTATTTACAGCCAGCCGTCAAGCTCACCCTCATACGTTGTTTTAAAAACTGGGTACAATCATGGTAGCGCGTGAGGGAGAGCCTGAGGCACGAGGAAGCTTGTGACCTGCATGGTCCGGGCCCACCCTGGCTCTCAGGCTTGCCGACGGGCCCAGTGGCCTAGAACCAGCTGCCTTGCCTGCTCGGCGTCAAGCGCTTCGATCTGCTCCGTGTTCATGTGCGGCTCGCATGTGAGAGCCGCGAGGACCCACGCCTCGTGCTCGACCTGCTGCTCCGTATCCACAGGCGCGGGACGCGCAACTGGCTCGCCGGAGGAGAGTGCCTCCCAAAACTGCGCTCGGGAGACCTTGAGCTGCTGACGCAGGATCACGCCGAACCGTCCGGGCGAGGGCCCGCCGCGACTCGAGTGAGAGATGTGTGTCTGCAGCAGCTCCCCGCTGTCGAGGAGCTTCTCGAAGAAAATGTGATTCTCGCTCGATCCACCACGACTGGACGCGGGGAGCCGACTCCAGCCGTCAGCCTGCAGGAACTTCTCGATTTCGCCCCACGTCGGGTGGGGTGAACTCATCGATCCTATGCTGCCTGACCCACCTGTCGAGGTCAACCGGGTCGAAGCGGATCTGCCCAGCGATCCTGTAGTGCGCGATCAGTCGTTGTTCTGCCGCGATCTCAAGGATTGCCGGCGCAATCCGCAGAAGCTCACCGGCAAAGTGCGCGTCGATGAGAACAATGAGAGAGCTGCTGTTGTGGCCTCCCCTGACCCGAGACCCGTGATAGACCCTTCCGAGCTGTGAGCGCCCTGGCCTCGACCTGTCTGTGCAGTGGCGGTGGAACATCCTTCTTTCCTTTGTTTGCCGTTCCCGCAGTTCAAGTCTTTGAGATCCCTTCCCAAAACACAAACTGCCCAACATGAGGGCAGTCCCGCACACGCAGTGTGCGATAATGGGACTGCCGTTGGGCAGTGGTTTCATCGGTTGTGGTAACTCCTCTTCCTGCTTCAACTTCGTTCTGAGTTAACCATTCTTTCTCAGTCAACCTACGGTCAACGGCTGTTGGTCATAAGCGGTGAAGCAGCCGCGAGTCGGCGACAAGTTCAAGTCCGGGCAGCTTGCCGGCTTTCGGATCGCGGGTGGCGCTGGGCAAGTACCCCCCGCCTTGACCGGAGTCGACTTGAGCTACCCAAACAACCTCGGAATCGCGCTGAGCGGCCTCGGGCTCGCCACCTGCACCGCGGCCCAGCTCGAAGCATCCGGCGTTTCGGCATGCCAGGAGAACTCGATCATGGGATTCGGCAACGCGACCGCCGAGATCTCGCTCGGCTCAGACGTCGTCGGCGAGCCCGTCCCGATCACAATCCTACGCGCGCCAGACGAAGAAGGACACATCTCGCTGCTGTTCGATGCTGTCGGCAGTACGCCGCTGAACACCAGCGCCGTGTTTCCCGGCGCGCTGCTCCCAGCACCGGCACCATTCGGCGGGCAGGTGAGCATCGACGTACCGTTGATCGCGAGCCTCCCCGGGGCGCCCGACATCTCGATCGTGCGCCTACACGCGACGCTCGGCCCCAACGGAGTGACGTACTTCAAACCGCTCGAAGGCAGGACGATCGTCTACCAGCCTCCGGGGATCCTGCTCCCCAACAGCTGTCCCCGCGGCGGATTCCCATTCGCCGCGCAGTTCAGTTTTGTCGAACGGGAGTCGTGCGAGCGCGCGGACTGTGGATCCGTGTCCGGCGACGCGAAAGCGAGGTAAATGATGCGAGACCCGCGAGCCACGCCGGAGTTGCGGGAGTTGGCGCTCGAGGAGATCAAGCCCAACTTCTCACAGCCGCGACATCACTTCGATGAGGCGGCGCTGGAAGCGCTGGCCGACGCTATGAGGCAGCGCGGTGCTCTAAATCCGGTCGAGCAGGCACGCGCCTGTGACACGCTGGCGAAGCAGCTTGGCCTGACTCAGCGGGAGGTCGGGGAACGGGTGGGGCGCAGCACCAGCGGGGTGGCGAACCTGATGCGCTTGTTGAACCTGTCCGAGGAGGCTCTCGAGTTCATCGCGCGGGGCGAGTTGGGCATGGCGCACGGACTGGCGCTGCTGGTGGCAAAGGATCCCGAGGTGCGCTGGGATCTGGCTCGTCAGGCCGCCAGGCAGGGCTGGACCGTATTAGAGCTCGAAGCTCGCGCCCGCAAGAGCAACGGCGATGCATCTGCCCCCATCAAAGACATGCCCGCCCCACGGCCGGCTCGTAAACGGCCGGCTCGTAAAGAGAAAGCGCAAGAGCAATACCCCGACACGACCGCCATCCAGCAAGCAAGGACGATCGCCTGGGCCACCGCGCTCGGTGCGATCACTGTCGAGGCGTTGGCCGAGCGCGATGAACTGAGTACCACGGCGGCTCGCGAGCAACTGGATGAGCTCGTCGGACTGGAGCTCATGGAACGCCACTCTGTGCTGGTCGGCTATCCCAACCTCTACTCAGCCACGATCGCCGGCCGCAGGGTGGCCCGCAAGCACGCAGAGGTCGGCGGGTATAGGTACCCCGAAGGGCTGCGCACGGCTCGCGTCACGATCAAAGACGCCCGACACACGATCGCCTGCGCCAGCGTGGCAGCCGCACTGGAACGCCGCTACGGCGGCCACCGTGTGATCGGAGAGCGAGAGCTGCACCGCGATGAGCGCAAACAGCAACGCCCGCTGGCCAGTGTCAACATCCAGCGCCACGGCCAGCGGCGATCCCACTTCCCCGACCTGGCGATCTGGCCGCCAGGCACGCTGGATGACCCGGATTCACCATCATCCCCTACCTCAGCTTCAGCCTTATCTGCGTTGCCGGTCGCAGTCGAGGTCGAGCTGACGCTGAAGTCCAAGCAAGAGCTAACCGCGATCCTCCGCGCCTGGGCCAACTGCAGCCACATAGAGGCCGTGCTGTACTTCGCCGAGACCACGAAGATCGAGGAAAAACTGCTCGACGTGATCGACGAACTGAAAGCCGAGAACATCGTGGTGAACCCATTGAGCGAGACAATCTCCTCGCTGCCGGGGTTTGCGTTGGAGGGTGAGGTTTAGGAGCTGCCCCCAGGGAGCAATCACGTTGACTGCCCGCAGACCCGAGCAGTGTCTCAGTTTGTAAATTGAGTCGGCCAGCGATCATGTAGGTGGAGTTGCGTAGCTATGAATCCATGCGACATTGTCGGCCCCCGTGGGATGGATAGGGTACGTAGGTTCCTCGGCCGGCCAATCGGCTTTGCAGAGCGCGTAGGCGCTAGACTTCGGGGTATGACGACCCGCGAGAAGGCCCAGAAACTGCTGGACAAGACGCCCGATGACGCGCTCGAGCCCGTGGTCGAAATCCTCGCCTCGCGGGTCGACAGCGGCACGGCAGACGAGGACACACCCGCGCAGAAACGCGCGTACCAAGAGGCGATCGAGTTCCTGCGGCGACTCGATTCGGGCGAGGACGACCGCTTCGACTGGTCAGTCTCCGAGCAGCTCCATGCCTCCCGCTGAGCCGTACGGCTCAGGCTCGCCGCTCGTATTAGACACATCCGCGTGGAATCGCCGCACCAATCCCGCCGTCCTGGCCCGCTGGGCCGCGACCCGGGAGGCCCGCCTGCTGACCGTCTGCCCAGTGGTCGCGCTGGAGCTCCTGGCAGCCGCGCCTGACGAGGAGACGTTTGGCGAACTCGATCGGGTTCTGGGGACGCTTGCACAAGCACCGGTGACACGCAGCACCGGCACGGCAGCAATCGGCGCTTCACGAGAACTTCGCGGCAAACGGCGCCTACCGGCCGCCGACTACCTGATCGCCGCGGCAGCCGCCCAGCGGGGCGCGGCAGTCCTGCACTACGACCGCCACTTCGACACCCTCTGCGGCGTACTCGGCATCGAAAGCGTGTGGATCGCCCCATCCGGCTCGATCGACTAACAGCAAACGCGGTCACTTCTTCGAGGAAGCTCGCCGCAAACCCATTGAGCGAGACGATCTCCTCGCTGCCGGGGTTTGCGCCGGACGGCGAGGTTTAGGAACTGGATGACCTCAAGCGAGCGACCCGCGCAGTGTCTCAGTCCGCAAATTGAGTAGGCCAGCGATCATGTCGCAAACAACAAACATGATCAGGCACGGGACAGGTTACGCAGGCAGCCATCGCCAGCCTAATCAATTTACAAACTGAGACACTGCCGAATTGTCTTCACAGGGAACGACGACGGGCCGCCCGAAGGCGACCCGTATGTCTAAGAAACCGGCGGCGTCCTACTCTCCCAGGCCCTTGCGAGCCAAGTACCATCGGCGCTGAGGGGCTTAACTGCTCTGTTCGGAATGGGAAGAGGTGTTTCCCCCTCGCTAAAGCCACCGGAAAAAGGCGAGAGACCACGCCTCCCGGTCCTTCAAAACTGCACAGCAGCCACAGCGAGTATCAAAAAATCCGTCAAGCCCTCGACCCATTAGTACCGGTCTCCTTCGAACGTTACCGTCCTTCCAGATCCGGCCTATCAACCTGGTGGTCTACCAGGGGTCTTACTCCCTCAAGGGGATGGGAGAGCTCATCTTGAGGCCGGCTTCCCGCTTAGATGCTTTCAGCGGTTATCCGATCCACACGTAGCTAGCCTGCAATGCCCTTGGCAGGACAACAGATACACCAGAGGTGCGTTCATCCCGGTCCTCTCGTACTAGGGACAAATCCTCTCAACTCTCCAACGCCCACGGCAGATAGGGACCGACAGTTTTGTTACCACCGACTCTCCAGCGGAGCCGCGTGGGCCAGGTCATTTCTGCCTGACTCTGCATGTCGCCATGCAGCTCGGACTATATCTTTACGGAGACATCACTCTCCGATGTTCGGCATATAGTCTCTGAGGATTCCGGTCAACTGACCGGCCTTTCCTGCTGATTGTCCGCACCGAACGCATTGTTACTGCCTGAACGAGGCGAGTAGCGTCGGATCCTCGGGTTTTCCAGCATATAGCCGAATTTATAGACAGCAACGGTTAACTTACTGTCTCACGACGTTCTGAACCCAGCTCGCGTACCGCTTTAATGGGCGAACAGCCCAACCCTTGGGAGCAACTCCACCCCCAGGATGCGACGAGCCGACATCGAGGTGCCAAACCGGGCCGTCGATGTGGACTCTTGGGCCCGATAAGCCTGTTATCCCCGGAGTACCTTTTATCCGTTGAGCGACGGCACTTCCACTTGCTACCGCCGGATCACTAAGACCTGCTTTCGCACCTGCTCGACTTGTCAGTCTCGCAGTCAAGCTCCCTTACTACCTTTGCGCTCTACGCACGATTTCCAACCGTGCTGAGGGAACCTTTGTGCGCCTCCGTTACATTTTGGGAGGCGACCGCCCCAGTCAAACTACCCGCCTGGAACTGTCCAGCACCCGGATTCACGGAATGCTGTTAGAAATCCAATACACCAAGGGTGGTATCTAAAGGTTGGCTCCACGCCGGCCGCAACCGGAGCTTCAAAGCCTCCCACCTATCCTGAGCGAGATGCACCGAATCCCAATACCAAGTTGTAGTAAAGGTTCACGGGGTCTTTCCGTCTAGCCGCGGGTACTCGGCATCTTCACCGAGACTGCAATTTCACCGAGCCCCTCGTTGAGACAGCGCTGAAGTCGTTACGCCATTCGTGCAGGTCGGAACTTACCCGACAAGGAATTTCGCTACCTTAGGACCGTTCCTGACTGTTACTACTCGAGTTGCGCTCGAGCGGTCCGCTCATTTCTGACGGACTCTCATGGTCGCCCATGAGAGCGGACTATCTCATCCCACGACCGCTCTGGGCCGATAGGCTTGGCGTATAGTCTCTGAGGATTCCATCCATCCGATAGCGTCTCTTCCCACCTCGGTTCATCCGTTCCCGGAGAGCAAGAACCTGGTGGTAGTCCTGGTCGCTCAGACATCCAGCTGAGAGCAGCATAACTGCGCTTCTCCACAACTGGTAGTCCTCCGCCTTCTGTCCCACGACCGGAAACCGATCGAAGAACGGCACTATGCGGCTGGCAAGATCGGGGAGTCTGTTGACCTCCCAATACCAGCCACCATTGCCCGCCTTGCGCATTGTCCCGCACTCCAGGGTCTCCCGAAAGAGATCCAGTGGTGCGCGATCGTGCTGCGAGACATTGAAGGCTGCCGAGAGCTTGAAGCTTCGTCGATAGTCGCCGCGTCTGCGACAGACGATCATGAAGCTTCCCTCTCCCAGCGCAAACCCGGACAAGAAGCTACCGAGCGAGGCCGGTATGACCTCTATGAATGGCCTTTCCTGCTGATTGTCCGCACCCGACACATTTTCACGGTACCGCCCACTTAGGACGGAACTCGTAGTGCGGGATACTCGGATGTTCCAGCATATAGCCAAGTTTTACAACTACCTCGGTCAACTGATAGTTACGGCCGCCGTTTACCGGGGCTTAGCTTCGCTGCTTCGGATCAAGTCCTAACAACTCCACGTAACCTTCCGGCACCGGGCAGGCGTCAGCCCCTATACGTCGTCTTTCGACTTAGCAGAGACCTGTGTTTTTGGTAAACAGTCGCTTCAGCCAATTCACTGCGGCCCTCTCAGGCTCCACTCGCGAAGAGCTTCACCCTACTGGGGCGCCCCTTATCCCGAAGTTACGGGGCGATTTTGCCGAGTTCCTTAACGAGGGTTATCTCGATCACCTTAGTATTCTCTACTTGCCCACCTGTGTCGGTTTTGGTACGGGCACGCGCTTCCTCCCTAGAGGATTTTCTTGGAGGTATGGCGTCAGGGACTCGCCGGCTTAACGCCAGCTGGCATCGCACCTCAGGTTATGCGGCCCCGCATTTAACAAGGGCCACCCCTACATGCTTACCCCAGGATAACCATCACCTGGGTTCCCCTAGCCTTCCTCGTCCCCCCATCGGTCAAACGGAAGCGACGTGGTACAGGAATATCAACCTGTTGGCCATCGACTACGCCTTTCGGCCTCGCCTTAGGTCCCGACTAACCCTGAGCAGACGAACTTTACTCAGGAATCCTTGGGCAATCGGTGGAGGGGATTCTCACCCCTCTTTCGTTACTAATGCCGGCATTCTCACTTCCCACGCCTCCACGGCTGGCTTACGCCGCCGCTTTACTGGCATGGGAACGCTCTCCTACCGCGTGATCGACCCGAAGGTCTCACGCACCCGCAGCTTCGGTGACTAGCTTGAGCCCCGTTACATTGTCCGCGCTCGAACACTTGACCAGTGAGCTGTTACGCACTCTTTCAAGGATGGCTGCCTCTAAGCCAACCTCCTGGTTGTCTATGCACTCGAACATCGTTTCCCACTTAGCTAGTACTTAGGGACCTTAGCTGGCGGTCTGGGCTGTTTCCCTTTTGACGCTGAAGTTTATCCCCCAGCAACTGACTCCCGGAGTAAACGTGACTGGTCTTCGGAGTTTGCCTGAAGTCGGTAACCTGGTAGGGCCCCTAATCCAAACAGTGCTCTACGGCCAACACGCAATTTATCCGAGGCTATACCTAAATATATTTCGGAGAGAACCAGATATCACTGAGCTTGATTAGCCTTTCACTCCGACCCACAGGTCATCCGCCCAGTTTTCAACCTAGGTCGGTTCGGCCCTCCACGAGGTCTTACCCCCGCTTCAGCCTGCCCATGGGTAGCTCGCTCAGTTTCGGGTCTACCGCCTACGACTATGTCGCCCTATTAGGACTCGCTTTCGCTACGGCTCCGCTCATCGCTTAACCTTGCCGCAGACGAGTAACTCGCCGGCTCGTTATGCAAAAAGCACGCGGTCACAGCACGAAGCTGCTCCCACCGCTTGTAGGCACGCGGTTTCAGGTACTATTTCACTCCCCTTCCGGGGTACTTTTCACCTTTCCCTCACGGTACTAGTCCGCTATCGGTCACCAAGGAGTACTTAGCCTTGGAGGGTGGTCCCCCCAGGTTCAGTCCGCGTTTCACGGGTGCGGACTTACTCAGGAACGCCTGACAGGAGATCATGCAGTTTCGTCTACGGGACGATTGCCCTCTATGGTGCGCGGTTCCACACGCTTCGACTACCACACGATTTTGTAACTCCTGCCGAGCCGGACATGGCTCGGAACAAACGCCCTACAACCCCCGACAGACAACGCATGTCCGCTTACATCTGCCAGGTTTGGGCTGATCCCCTTTCGCTCGCCACTACTCAGGGAGTCTCTGTTGATTTTCTTTCCTCGGGGTACTGAGATGTTTCACTTCCCCCGCTTGTCTTCCGCCCGGTCTATGTGTTCAACCGGGGATAACGCCGCATTACCAGCGCTGGGTTTCCCCATTCGGGAATCCACGGGTCAAAGGCTATTCAGCGCCTAACCGTGGCTTATCGCAGCCGTTCACGCCCTTCATCGACTCTTGGTGCCAAGGCATCCACCGTGTGCCCTTACTATCTTGACGGTGATCTGGCCCAACGCGACCTGATCGCCCCTTACGGAACGTCCCAGATCATGCAGGGCCCGGTGATACCCGTTTTTCAGCCGCCGCTTATCGATGGCGGCTGATGTGGCTTCTGTGCAGTTTTCAAGGACCGTGGAGAGGCGTATAACGCCGGCCGGCCTCGCGCATTGTTGGTCACGCCATATCTGGCGTGTCCACGCGAACACCGGCGGACGCCGGTCTCTCAAAACTCAACAGCATGCTGGGATCGTTTGCGGCCGACTGCCGGTCGCGCTCCCCAAGTAGTAAGGGAGTCGTCGCGGCGTGCGGCCATCCAGCCAGGTTCGGTCGACATGCTAGGCCCGACCGCTCGACATGCCATCCGGTCCTTCGCGCTCTAGTGACGACGAGCTCGAGGCCGGACGGTCGCTGCGATCGGGGCACCGTTATGTGCTCCCTAGAAAGGAGGTGATCCAGCCGCAGCTTCCGCTACGGCTACCTTGTTACGACTTCACCCCAGTCACGAGCCCCACCTTCGACGGCTCCCTCCCTTGCGGGTTAGGCCACCGGCTTCGGGTGTTGCTCACTCCCGTGGTGTGACGGGCGGTGTGTACAAGGCCCGGGAACGTATTCACCGCGGCAATGCTGATCCGCGATTACTAGCAACTCCGCCTTCATGCAGGCGAATTTCAGCCTGCAATCCGAACCGAGACGCACTTTAAGGGATTCGCTCCACCTCGCGGTATCGCAGCCCTCTGTATGCGCCAATGTAGCACGTGTGTAGCCCTGGACATAAGGGGCATGAGGACTTGACGTCATCCCCACCTTCCTCCGGTTTGTCACCGGCAGTCTCGCATGAGTCCCCAACTAAATGCTGGCAACATGCGACGGGGGTTGCGCTCGTTGCGGGACTTAACCCAACATCTCACGACACGAGCTGACGACAGCCATGCACCACCTGTGAAAGTGCCCCGAAGGGAGGACGTGTTTCCACGCCGGTCACTCACATGTCAAGCCCAGGTAAGGTTCTTCGCGTCGCGTCGAATTAAACCACATGCTCCGCTGCTTGTGCGGGCCCCCGTCAATTCCTTTGAGTTTTAGCCTTGCGGCCGTACTCCCCAGGCGGACAACTTAATGCGTTAGCTTCGACACGGGGGGAGTCGACACCCCCCACATCTAGTTGTCATCGTTTACAGCGTGGACTACCAGGGTATCTAATCCTGTTTGCTCCCCACGCTTTCGCGTCTCAGCGTCAGTCACGTCCCAGCGAGCTGCCTTCGCCATTGGTGTTCCTCCTGATATCTGCGCATTTCACCGCTACACCAGGAATTCCACTCGCCCCTTCCGGACTCTAGCCCCACAGTATCCACCGGCATTCCAGGGTTGAGCCCTGGACTTTCACAGCGGACTAATGGGGCCGCCTACACGCTCTTTACGCCCAATAATTCCGGACAACGCTTGCACCCTACGTATTACCGCGGCTGCTGGCACGTAGTTAGCCGGTGCTTCTTGTGAAGGTACCGTCACTCCAGACGGCTATTTACCGCCGAAGCTTCGTCCCAACTGAAAGGGGTTTACAACCCGAAAGCCTTCTTCCCCCACGCGGCGTTGCTGCGTCACGCTTTCGCGCATTGCGCAAGATTCCCCACTGCTGCCTCCCGTAGGAGTCTGGGCCGTGTCTCAGTCCCAGTGTGGCTGATCGTCCTCTCAGACCAGCTACCCATCGAAGCCTTGGTGAGCCGTTACCTCACCAACAAGCTAATGGGCCGCGGGCCCATCTTGATGCGGAGGCCGAAGCTTCCTTTCCCCTTGCGGGCACATCCGGTATTAGCCCGAGTTTCCTCGGGTTGTCCCGGTCATCAAGGCAGGTAACCCACGTGTTACTCACCCGTTCGCGGCTCTGCCCCAGGGCAAGCCCTGGTTCGTCGCTCCACTTGCATGTGTTAAGCACGCCGCCAGCGTTCGTCCTGAGCCAGGATCAAACTCTCCGTGAAGAACTTCACGAAAAGCTGTCATCGGCTGCCTTCACTGGTCGTACGCAAGCGCACAGCCAACTCGGCCATCGAAACCCATACACCGTGGTCTCGAACCGTGACGGGGTACTTCTCTACTTGACTCTTGTCCGCCACCGGATGCACAAGTGCTCCCGCTGGCGGGTCGAACCTGGACGCACACCACGATCCGAAGTTGGATCGTAGATGCGCATGCTGTTGAGTTTTCAAAGACCGCCGTGCCTCTTTGGGGAGGACATCCCCGGAGAAGACTGTCTCGCCCGGCGTCCGAAGACGCCATCAGGGCGAACGAAGGACTATAGCGCGATGCGGCTGGGTTGGCAAGCCGAGCAGATCGACTGGCGTAATCGTCGCAGAAGCCCCTGCCGAGAACGGGCCCGAGCCACGGCACCGGATCAGGCCGGAGTAAGCGACGCAGGCCTGGTTCGACCGAAGCTCTGCGATTTCGCCGCCCCCGGGATTCGGAGCCGTCAAGCTCGCCCCTCATACATTGTTTTAAAAACTGGGTATAACTATCGTATCCTGAACGGTTCGGCCACCACGGCTGACTCAAAACACAAATGGAATCAGCATCTTGGTTTTCGCCTTGTAGGTCGGGTAGGTGATCGGGAACGCAACGTTCATCAGCCCTTCCTCCACTCGTGCGCTGTAGATGAAATAAGCCCCCATGACGAGGAGGACAACAAACCAGGAGGCGTAGACAGCCAACTCCGTGCCCAGCACAGCCAGCAGGATCCCCGAATAGATCGGGTGACGAACCAGGTGGTAGGGCCCCGAGGTCACGAGTTCGGGCTCGTCCTTCTGGGTCATCGGCATGCCCCAGTTGCGACCCAGGTAGATCCTCGCCCACACTGCCAGGCCCAGGCCAGACACGAACAGGGTCACTCCCACCACCTGCAGGACCACACTGTGAACGGCCAGATTGGCCCCTCCGAACACGCGCAAGACCACGAACCCAAGAATGACGATGAGAAGACCCGGCGTCCGGGCACGTCGGGTACGCGAGCCCTTCTTGGCCCCGGTTGCGGTGATCAGCCAATAGATCCAGAAGGCCAACCAGAGAGCGCCGATCGCGAGCCTAAGAGCAGGCATATCAGGCGAGAAAGTTGACGATGGACTGCCTGAAGCGCGGATCGCCCAAGGCTTCGATGTGGTTGCCCGTGAGGATCTGAAGCGCTCCATCTGGGATAGCGTCGGCGAGGACCTGCGGGCGGATGGCGAGCGGATCTGTTTCCCCCGCCAGGACAAGTGTGGGAGCAGAGATGCGATCGAGCGCGATCTCCCCCCTGTAGATCGATACAGCCTGGGCGGCCAGCGCCTCGCGGTCTGAGCCGAGCGCGTCCGCCAACTGGCGGAAGGCAGCGGCCGCTGGCACCACCTCGAGACTCGAAGCGTCCTGCGCCTTGAGCGCCTCGACGATCGCCTCATTTGGCACAGAACGCCTGTCGACGCCCCCACACTCGATCACGCCCGAGCCCACACCACCGACGACCAGTCGCCTCACCCTCCTCGGGTCGCTGCTCGCGAAGATCAGTGAGACGATCGCTCCCATCGAGTAACCCACCAGGTCAACCTGTGGCTCGTCGAGCACGTAGAGCAGGCAAGCGAGGTCGCGTGCCATGCGGTCCTCCCCGTAGCGAGCAGGGTCATGAGGCTTCTCGGATTGCCCATGGCCCCTGGCATCTGGGGCTATGACCCTACGTCTGGCAGTCGTCAGCGCATCGACGACACCCGTGGCTACCCAATTGGCGTTTGCGTCGGCGACGAAGCCATGGTGGAGTACCACGGGCGGCGCTGCGGTCGCCTCGTCGCCCCATTCCTGGTAGGCGATCTCCAGGTCATCCCAAGTCGTGAAGGTTTTCATGGTCTGAGCTCAGCGTGGTCGCAGTAGGCGATGAGACGCAAATTGTGACGTAGGTGTGTCATGGCATGGTTGACGTCTCTACTTTAAAAGTTCTGTATATCCATGGTTATACAGAACTTTAAAAGAAGAGCAGCGTCGGGCGTTACGCGCAGTGTCCGCCCTCGTTTGGGTTGCCCTTACCTCTGTTTGGGTTGCCCTTATGCTTCCGACGCAAGCTCTAGGAGTCGAGTGACCGTATTCCAGTTGCGCGCAGTCGCGATGACACCGAAGCGCTTCTCCCAGAAGGCGTATGAAAGCTCGATCGTGCGCACACCAGTCGGGCTCCACACGTAGACCTCGCGCTCCCCTACCCCGAACAGCTCGGGCTCGAAGTTGGCCGGGTCTAGCTCGCGCAGTAGCTCACGGTTGGGCGGCGCCGAGAGGAAGGTGACGAGTAGCAGCGAGGGCGTAGAGACCGCCTCGGGCAGCGGGTTCGCCGCGACCACCCGCGCCAGCTCGCCAGCGGTGCGGACGAGCACCCGAACATTGAGGCCAAGATGCCGCGTAAGCTGGCTCTCGATCTCCTCAGCCACCCGCTCCGGTGGTGTAGGTGCGCTAAACACCGCGTTCCCGCTCTGCAGATGCGTGCGCACATCCTCATAGCCGAGCTCCTGCAGCAAGCTCACGCAAGTGCGCCATCGGGACCATGTTGTTGCCCCCCACGTTGACGCCGCGCAGCAGCGCAATCTTGCGCTCCAGCGGATCGCTCTCGCTCACCCTCACAGACATGGCGACACCGTAGCGGCTAAGAGCGCCAGCGCATGAGCCAGATTGCGACGATGCTGACTCCTCTCAAGGTCATCCCTTCTGCGGCAGATCAGCGATCGAACGGATAGTCCCCATACCCACAGAGAAGTATCCCACTCGCGAAGGCGAACTCCTGGGCTGTTGCACGACGTGCCACCACGCGCAGATGACGCGCAAATTGTGACGCCGGTGTGTCACCGCGTGGTGATGCTTCTACTTTAAAAGTTCTGTATATCTATAGTTATACAGATGTTTTGAGAATAAGCCTCATGCCGGGGGGGGCTGCGCCTAGCTCGGTTGGTGGCGTCTGGGCGAGGGCTTGTAGCCCGGCCATGCTCGCATCTCGCACACGCTCAGCTGACCACTTCGTTGGGCATCATTGGACGAGCAAGCGCAAGAAGCGCCGCTTGCCGATCTGCAGCACCGCATTCTGCGCGGCCTCCACGGCCACGTCATATTGATCTGGGCTCAGCGGCACATCGTTCAGCGATACCGCCCCCTGCTCGATCAGTCGTCTCGCTTCCGAGCTCGACATGCCGTACTTCGCGGCCATCAGCTTGGGCAAATGGATCATCCCGTCTTTGCCGATTACGACAGACTCCTCGATCTGCTCCGGCGCTTCGTGCGAGACGAATACGCGATCGAAGTGACGCTCGGCCGCCTCCGCGTCCGCCTCCGAGTGCAGCCAGGCAACGATCTCGCGCGCGAGGGCTCGCTTGGCGTCCCTGGGCGAGAGCTCGCCGGCCTCATCCGCAGCACCGGCGCCTCCCGGCTCCTCGCGGCCGTCCGACCCAGAATCGAGCAGCAGTCGCCGGTACTCGTCCATCGCATCGTCGGGGATGCTCATCGTCTTGCCGTACATCTCCTCGGGCGTGTCGGTGACCCCGATCTGGTTGCCCAGTGACTTTGACATCTTGCGGTGGCCGTCGGTGCCGACCAGGATCGGCATCGTCATGATTGCCTGCTCGGGCTGGCCGTACGCGCGCTGGATGTCGCGTCCCAGCAGCAGGTTGAACTTCTGGTCGGTGCCGCCCATCTCCACGTCGGCGTCGATCGCCACCGAGTCATAGCCCTGCAGCAGCGGGTACATCAGCTCGAGCATCGAGATCGGCTCGTTGGAGCTCCAGCGTTTGGCGAAGTCATCACGCTCGAGCAACTGGGCGGCCGTTGTCGTCCCGACGAGCCTCAGCAGGTCGACCATCGGCATGTCCAGCCATTCGCTGTTGCGCCGCACCTCCAGGCGCTCGGGATCATCGTCCAGGATCTTCAGCGCCTGCTCCTGGAACGTCGCCGCGTTGGCTTCGATCTCGGCTTCGCTGAGCATCGGGCGCAAGCTCGACCGTCCCGAAGGATCCCCCACGCGCGCGGTGTAGTCGCCGATGATCAGCACCACACAGTGGCCTGCGTCCTGGAACTCGCGCAGCTTGCCCAGGACGACCGCGTGACCGAGGTGGATGTCAGGCGCCGTCGGATCGATGCCGAGCTTCACGCGCAACGGGCGATCCTCCTTCTGCGCGAGACGCAGCTTGGCGGCAAGCGCGCCCTCGGGCAGGCTGTCGATCGCGTTTGCGGCGAGTCGAGCGGCTTGCTCGGCGGCCACGTCAGGTGCGTTTCCCATTGAAGGCCAATGCTAGACTCTCGCCCTCCGTGGAGTCCGCCGCACCGCCAGTCCGTGGGCGGCCACGTCTGAAGAGGCTGCGCTTCCTGCTGATCCTCTTCGCCGTGCTGCTGCTCGGCCTCATCTCCTTCGTCTTCGGCATGTTCGTGGCCGTTGCGTCCGACCTGCCCTCGTTGACAAAATTCTCGCTGTACAAGGACGAGCAGTCCTCCACCCTCTACGACGACCTCGGCCATCCGATCGGAGTGCTCAGCCAGCAGAATCGGGTGATCGTGACGCCGTCGGACATCCCGCCGATTGCCAAAGAGGCCGTGATCTCGATCGAGGACAAGCGCTTTAAGACCGAGGGCGGAATCGACCTCCGCGGGATCGCCCGCGCGTTCGAGCAGGACATCCTGCACCAAGGCACCGTCCAGGGCGCCTCAACGATCGAGGAGCAGTTCATCAAGAACGCCCTGCAGGCCCAGTCGCACCGCACGATCTTCGAGAAGCTCCGCGAGGCGGCACTGGCCTACCAGCTCTCGCACAAGTGGTCGAAGGAAAAGATCCTCACGGCCTACCTCAACACGATCTACTTCGGCAACGGCGCCTACGGGATCGAGTCCGCGGCGCAGACCTACTTCGGCCAGGAGCCCGCCCATCGTGGCTGCGGCACCCCGCCGGCCCATGAACTGTGCGTGCAGCAGTTGCAGCCGTGGGAGGCGGCGCTCTTGGCGGGGATCATCCAGGACCCCACGGCGTATAACCCGGCCGAGCACCCCCAGGCGGCCCGGGAACGCCGCGACGTGGTGCTCCAGCAGATGTACGAGCAGGGCTATCTGACGAAGACGATCTACGAACAGAGCCTCAATCAACCGCTGCCCAGTCCCAGCGAAATCCAGGCGCCGCAGGAGCAAACGGTCGAAGGCGTCAACGCCGGCTACTTCACCAGCTGGGTCCAGCAGCAGGTGATCGAACGCTACGGTCAGCGCGCCTTCTACGGTGGCCTGCACATCAAGACCACGCTCGACCTCGAACTCCAGAAAGCGGCCGAACAGGCGATCAACGGCTACCTCGCCTACTCCGGCGATCCGACCGCTTCGCTCGTGGCGATCGAAAACTCGACCGGCGAGGTGCGGGCAATGGTCGGCGGGCGCGACTACAACGAAAGCCCGTTCAACCTCGCCACCGAGGGTGAGCGCCAGCCCGGCTCCTCGTTCAAGGCCTTCGACCTCGCCGCGGCGCTGGAGGACGGCATCTCGCCCGACTCGGTCTGGGCCTCGAAGGAAAAGACGTTCATCGTCCCAAACACCGGCGGCCACGAAAAGTTCGTCGTCCACAACGACGAAGGCGCCTACACCGGCTCCAACACCCTCACCGGGGCGATCGCCTACTCGGATAACTCGATCTTCGCCGAAGTCGGCCTGCACGTCGGCACGCACCGGATCGCGCGCCTGGCCCACGAGATGGGCATCACAACCCCGATCTCGACCAACCCGGCGATGACGATCGGCGGCCTGCACGTAGGCGTGACACCACTGGACATGGCCCACGCCTATGAGACGATCGCCCATGGCGGCCGGCGCGTCAGCGGCACGCTGGCGGAAGACGACGCCCCCGTGGGCATCCAGGAAGTCGTCTCGCCCTCCAGCCCGCTCCCCGACGGTTCGCACCGCGACGTCAACCAGGTTCAGACCAAGCCCGTGCTACCCCCGGACGTCGCCTCCACCGAGACCGAAATGCTCGAGACCGTGCTTCAGTACGGCACCGCCCGGGGCGCCGCGCTCGGCGAATTCGCCGCCGGCAAGACCGGCACCACCTCCAACTACGTCGACGCCTGGTTTGTGGGCTGGAACCACAAGTACACGGTCGCCGTGTGGGTCGGCTACCCCGAAGGCGCGCGAGCGATGAGCACCGACTACGACGGCGGCCCCGTGCTCGGCGGCACCTTCCCCGCTTTGATCTGGCACGACTTTATGGTCTCGGCCCTTCAGATCGACAAGACACGCGCAGAAGAAGCCGCCACTGCCGCAGCCGCGCGCACTGCGGGCAAGACCAAGGGAACTTCGAGTACGAGCAGTACCGAAGAACCCGTCCCGTCTGTGGGCGGCGCTTCGGGGGCGGGAGCCGCTTCGAGCGGGGAAAAGACAGAACACCACGCGAGTCCGAACACGGGCGCCGGTACGGGTGGTGGTGGCAACGCCGGGGGAGCCGGAGAACACGGCGTTTCCCCGTCCGCGCCTGCCACGCCGGCTCCCTCAACGCCGCCGACCCCAGCCGGGTCGGGCGGGGCTCCAAATCAGCCAGAAAGCCCGCCCGCGCCAAAAAGCGGGGGCGGGAGCTCGGGGGCGGGCGGGAATCCCGAAACAACAGGCGGGGTCAGCCCGACGGGGTAGGGCGTGGGCTTGAGACGTGGCGGTTGCCCGCGACACAGAAGCGCCAGGGGAGCTCGACCGCCTTGGTGATCCCGACCCGCGTGCCCGCCACCACGTCAGGCGCACGCCAGGCGGGTGGACGCGGAAGGATGCGGACCGGCCCGTCGTAGAGGTCGCCGCCGTTCTCGGTCAGCTCGATACCGAGGGCCTGTGTGAGCTTGCCCGGCCCCGAGCAGAGATCCTGATCGCGCACCGGCCGATCGTCGATCAGCCCGCGTCGCGCGCGCATCGCCTCGATCCCCGCGAGCGGCTGAAGTGCCCGAATCAGCACCGCGGCGCCGACACCCTCAGGCTCGCAGACGGCGTTCAGCAGCGCATGGATGCCGTACGAGCGGTACACATAGGCTCGGCCTGGCTCCCCAAATAGCGTTTCCGTACGCGGCGTAAGCCCGACGAACGCGTGGCAGGCAGGCTCTGAGTCGTGGTAGGCCTCGGTCTCGACGATCACCCCGCTGGTTGGTGGTCCGCCACCCGGCGGCGCGTGCTCGACGACGCAGCCAATCAGGTCGCGTGCAACCTCGAGGACGGGGCGATCGTAGAAGTCGGCGGGCAGCCGGCGGGCCTTCGATCGGACTGCTGGTGGCGACACGAACGCCTGCTGGCCGATCTGCGATCGGTCCGCTACTACGGCCAGCGCGGGTGCCGGCTCACCGCGAGGCATCGCCATCGAGCACGGCTCGCGCCAGAACGATCTGCTCCTGCACGCGGACAGTCGCGGTGCCACCCTCGGAGATCTTCGACTCGAGCCAGGTGCGTCCTGTGAGCACCTCGAGAAACTCGGGAGCGTGTACGGCCAGCACCTCGCTGTGCTCGGCTAGCTCGTCCGGCGTGAGCTGCGACAGGGTCCTATCGCTATCGAGCGCTGTGCGCACCAGACCCGCGACCACGCCGTGCGCCTCCCGGAACGGAACGCCGAGGCGCACCAGCAGGTCGGCCACGTCGGTGGCCGCGAGCAGCTCGTCGGAGGCAGCCTCGCCCATCCGCTCACGGTCGAAGCTCACGCCCGCGATCATTGCCTTAGAGGCGGCGAGCGTCAGCTCGATCGTGTCGACCGCGTCGAACAGGTGCTCCTTGTCCTCCTGCAGGTCCTTGTTGTAGGTCAGCGGCAGCGCATGCATCACACCGTGCAGGGCAGCCAGGTGTCCGACCACGCGCGGGGCCTTCGCCCTGAGCAGCTCGGCCGCGTCGGGGTTCTTCTTCTGCGGCATGATCGAAGAGCCCGAGGACCAAGCATCAGGAAGCTCGCAGAAACCGAACTCCTCGCTCGACCACAGCACCAGTTCGGCGCCGAGACGAGAGAGGTGCGTCGAGCAGGTCGCGGCGGCCGCGAGGTAGTCGAGAATGAAGTCGCGCCCGGAGACGGCGTCGATCGAGTTCGGCGCAACCTCGTGGAAGCCCAGCTCGCGCGCCACAAAGCCACGGTCGGTGTCGAAGTTGACCCCCGCGAGCGCGCCCGCGCCCAGCGGCAGGCGCCCGGCCTCGTGCTCGGCGAAAGCAAAGCGCGAGCGGTCGCGCGCGAGCATCCAGAAGTAGGCGAGCAAGTGATGGCCCAGATATACCGGCTGCGCGCGCTGCAGGTGGGTGTAACCCGGCAGCGGCCAGTTGAGGTGCTCCTCGGCGCGGGCCAGGATCACGGCCATCAGACTGGCGATCGCCGTCTGCGCCTCGGCGGCGTGCTCGCGCGTATACATCGCGAGGTCTGTGACCACCTGGTCGTTTCTCGAACGTCCTGTGTGCAGCTTGCCGCCGACCGGCCCGGCAATCTCGGTCAACCGGCGCTCGATCGCCATGTGGATGTCTTCGTCGTCCTCGTGGAATGGAAACTGTCCCTTCGCAAGCTCGCTTTCCACCTCATCGAGACCGGCAAGCAACGCATCCAGATCCTCCTGCGCGATGATTTTCTGGTCGGCCAGCATCTTCGCGTGCACCCGCGACTGCGCGATGTCCTGCGGCCACAGCCGCCGGTCGAAGTCGATCGAGGCGTTCAGACGCCGGAAGTCGGGATGCTGAGGCTCGTGGAAGCGGGACATGGGGTGCTCAGTGTATGGGCGCGTCAGTGTCAGCAGGGCACGACAAGGATTGAGCGATGCGAGGCAGCAACCAGCTTGCCGAGGTCAACTGGATCGCTGGTCAAGACACAATCTCCAGTCGCTGCGATCGCCACAACGGTGGCGTCGGTGGCATCCGTGATACCAGCCTTGCCCAGCAGCACCCCTGCTTCCTGCCCCAAGCGCTCGTCCACGGCACGGACATCCACGGCCTTCAGCAGACGTGCCAGATGTGCTTGCCGGCCACGCTCATCTCGCCACACCTCTGCCACCACAACCCCGGTGCTGCGCAACTCCAATCCGCTGCGCTCGGCCATCCGTAGTCTCGCCGCCATCGCCCGATCGCCCCGATCCACCGCGACAAAGGCCCCAGTGTCCAGCACCAACGCGCTCATCGCACAGCTCGTCAGGCCGCTACAGGCAGATGGATCCCCAACTCGCTCGCCGCGGAAGCAAGCTCATCGGCGGTGAGCGGACCATGTTTTGCTTCCCACTCCTCAAGATAGTCGGCCAGAGCCTCGGCTCGCAACTTTGCAGCCGCAGCCTCGGCCAGCCAGGCCGAGAGACTCGATCCCCGATGCCGCGCCGCGCCGCGAACGGCGTCACCGAGGTCGGGATCAAAGGAGATACTGAGCTTGTCGACCTTCATCGCCTCGAGAATATCATGGTAGGGACTACTGTGGTGAGAAAGGTTTGTCAGTGCTCCATCGAGCTACCGTCCAATCGCCTCGCGCAACGCCTCCTCCACCCGGGCGACCTGACCTTCGCTCATCTCCGGGAAGAACGGCAGCGCCAGCGAGCGCGCGGCGACGTCCTCGCAGACAGGGAATTCGCCCTCACGGTGGCCAAAGCGCTCGCGGTAGAAGCTCATCAGGTGGATCGCCGGCAGGTAGGGCTTGCTCTGCACGCCAGCGCCCGCCAGCGCCCGCACCGTCTCGTCGCGATCGACGCCACGCGGTACCTGCACGACGAACACGAACCAGCCGCGCTGGTTGCCGGCAAGATCCGCGCACGGCAGCTCCAGCCCCTCGATCCCCGCAAGCGCCTCGCGATAAAGGCCGGCGACGCGAGCGCGCTGCGCGAGCATTTGCTCCAGGCGCGCCAGCTGGGCGATCCCGAGTGCACATGCGATGTCGCTGAGCCGATAGTTGAAGCCGAGGCGGTCGTGGTCCAGCCAGCCCATGTCCGGGGCACGGCCCTGGTTGCGCTCGGAGTCGATCCGCTGCTTAAGCTCCTCATCCGCAAGCGTCACCATCCCCCCCTCGCCAGTGGTCAGCTGCTTGTTGGCGTAGAAGCCGAACACCGCCGGATGCCCGCGCCCACCGACCGCAGCTCCATCCGCGTGCCTCGCGCCCAGCGCCTCGCATGCGTCCTCGACGATCGCCAGGTCGTTGCTGGCGGCGAGCCGCTCGAACGCGGGCATGTCAGCCGGGTAGCCGAAGATGTGCACCGGCAGCAGCGCGCTCGTACGCTCGCCGATAGCAGCCGCGGCAGCCTCGGGGTCTAGGTTGAGCATCACTGGGTCGATGTCCGCGAACACCGGTCGCGCGTGCTCATACAACACCGAATTGGCGGAGGCCACGAACGAGAATGGGCTCGTCACGACCTCATCGCCCTCCCCCACGCCGACCGCCCGCAACGCCAGGTGCAGCCCCGCGGTGCCGCTGCTGACCGCGCACGCGTGAGCCGCCCCCACAAAGGCGGCGAACCGCTGCTCGAACTCCGCAACGCGTGGTCCCAGCGACAGTTGCCCCGAGCGCAACACCGCAAGCACCGCCCGCTCCTCCTCGAGCCCCAGCACCGGCCGCGCGAGCGGGATCACCTCATCCATGCAGCGTGGACTCCGCGGTGACCCGGCGCTCGCCCTGCATTCCGTACTCCAACGAATCCACCAGCGCATTCCAAGAAGCCGCGATCAGGTTCTCGGAAACACCAATCGACCCCCATACGTCCTGCCCGTCTGAGGCGTCGATCAGCACCCGTGTCACCGCGCCCGTGCCCCTGGTCTCGTCGAGGATGCGCACCTTGAAGTTGACGAGGTCGATGTCGCGCAGGTGTGGGTGGGTCTCGCCGATCGCGTCGCGCAGCGCGCTGTCAAGTGCGTGCACCGGCCCATTACCTTTGGCCGTACGCACAAAGTGCTGTCCCTCGGCACGGTTAGGGACCCAAATCTCGATCGTGGCCTCGGTCTCCACCCCCCCGTCAACACGCTTCTCCACCTGCACCCGCCAGGACTCGAGCTCGAACAGCGGCTCATATAGCCCGGCCTCTCTGCGCATCAGAAGCTCGAACGATCCGTCCGCCGCCTCGAACTGGAAGCCCTGATGCTCGAGCTCCTTGACGCGCTCGAGCACCCGCTGGACGAAGGCGTCATCAGCGACGATCCCAGCTTGGCGCGCCTTCTCGACGATCGTGGCACGGCCGGAGAGCTCAGAGATCAGCACGTCGGCATGGTTGCCGACGACCGCAGGATCGATGTGCTCAAACGTCTGCGAGTCCGCGCTGACCCCCGCCGCGTGCATGCCAGCCTTGTGCGCGAACGCGTGCTTGCCGACATACGGCTGCGCCGGATTGGGGTTGCGGTTGAGCAGCTCATCGACGAAATGCGCCGTCTCGGTAAGACGCTCAAGACGTTCAAGGGGCAGTATGTCGACGCCCATCTTCAGCTGCAGGTCGGCGATGATCGTGATCAGGTTGGCGTTGCCTGTGCGCTCGCCGATGCCGTTGACCGTCCCCTGCACCTGTGTCGCGCCAGCTTCGACAGCCGTCAGCGTATTCGCGACGGCGCAGCCTGTGTCGTCGTGTGTGTGGATGCCCAGCGGCACACCGGGTAGCGCTTCGGAGACAACCGCAAACGCGGTCTTGATCTGTGTAGGCAACGAGCCGCCGTTGGTGTCGCACAGCACGAGCCGCTCTGCGCCCGCGTCAGCAGCCATCCGCAGGCAGTTCACCGCATAGGCAGGGTCCAACGCAAAGCCGTCGAAGAAATGCTCCGCGTCGAGCAGCACCCGCTTGCCGGCGCTGAGGAGGAAAGCAACCGAGTCGGCGATCATCGCGAGGTTTTCCTCGTGCGAGACACGCACGACCTTCTCCACGTGCAACACGGACGCCTTGCCCACGATCGTGCACACCGGAGCGAAGCAGTCAGCGAGAACGCGCAGCCCCTCATCGGCGGCGGCGGCAACGTCGCGTCGGCGGGTCATGCCGAAGGCGACGATCTCGGAGCGCTCGAGGCGCTCATCGGCGAGCAGCTCGAACAGTTCCTGCTCCTTTGGGTTCGAAGACGGGAAGCCGGCCTCTATCAGGGGTACGCCCAGATCGTCGAGCGCGTGCACGACACGCAACTTCTCCTCGGCGGTGAGCGTCATGCCACCGCCGCCCATGCCGTCACGCAGGGTGGCGTCGTATAGCTCGATGCGGTTAGCGGCGGTGCTCATTCGGAGGGTCCTTTCGGCGTAGAGGTGTGCGGAGCGGGCAGAGCGACCGGCCGCGGCGCACCGCCTCTAGCCGGTCGCCCCGGTAATTCGCTCCGCGGCCGCGTCGTCATCGAAGGTGGTCACGGTCTCGCCAGTGGGCGTCTCAAGCGCCGGAGCCTGCACCACATCGAGCCACTCACGGTAGCGCTCGCTGCGCCCGTGGATCGCGTCATCAAAGGCAGCCTGCAAGACACGTGTAACCTCGCCCGGCTCGCCCGTCCCGATCTTGTGGTCGTCGATCTCACGCACGGGCACGATCTCGGCAGCCGTGCCTGAGAGGAAGACCTCCTCGGCGAGATATATCTCGGCGCGCGCGACATTGCGCTCGGCCACGGTGTAGCCGAGATCCTGTGCGATCTGGATCAGCGAGCGTCTGGTGATGCCGTCGAGGATCGAGTTGTGCTGTCCGGGCGTGACGATTTCCCCGTCGCGCACGATGTACACGTTCTCGCCGGTGCCCTCGCAGACGTGGCCATGTTCGTCGAGCAGTATCGCCTCTTCATAGCCAGCCTTGGTCGCCTCGATCTTGGCCAGCACACTGTTCAGGTACTGGCCCGAGGCCTTAGCGTGTGGAATCAACGAACGTGGACCGATCCGCTCCCATGAAGATACCTTCGCACGAATGCCCCGCCGCTTGCCCTCCTCGCCGAGATACACCCCCCACTCCCAGCAGGCAATCGTCACATCCACGGGCGCATCCAGTGGGTTGAGTCCCATCTGGCCGTAGCCGCGGTAGACAATCGGCCGGATGTAGCAAGAGCGCAGGCCATTACGTGCGACCAACTCGCGCGTCGCTGCGCGCAGCTCGTCAGCCGAGAAGGGCACCGGCATGTAGTAGAGCTCAGCCGAGCGCAAAAGTCGCTCTACGTGCTCGGCATTGCGGAACACGGCAGGGCCAAGCTCGGTCTCATAGCAGCGCACACCCTCGAACACACCTGTGCCGTAGTGCAGGCCGTGCGTCAGGACGTGGACCTTGGCGTCCTCCCAGGCGACGAAGTCTCCGTTCATCCAGATGAGGTCGGTGGGGTCCACGTTGATTGCGCTCCTATTAGAGGTGATCGAGCTAAAGGTGATCGAGCACTGCCCGCGTCGCCTCCGCTGTGCCTGCGGCGCCACCCAGGTCGGCAGTGCGCAGATCCGCATCGAGCGCGCGTTCAACGGCCAATTCTACAGCCGCCGCCTCGCTTTCCAAAGCGAGGCCGTACCTGAGCATCAGCGCAGCTGAGAGAAACATCGCCAGCGGGTTGGCTGCGCCCGTGCCCGCGATGTCTGGCGCAGAGCCGTGTACGGGCTCGAACATGCCCGGGGCAGAGGAGGCAACTGGAGCGCTTCGATCACCGAGCGATGCGCTCGGCAGCAGGCCGATCGAGCCCGTGATCATCGCCGCCTCGTCGCTGAGGATGTCACCGAACATGTTCTCTGTCAGGATCACGTCGAAGTGCCGCGGCGCCGCCACGAGCTGCATCGCAGCGTTATCCACGAGCACGTGCTCGAGCTCGATGTGGGGGTACTCGCGCGAATGCAGGTCGCTGACCACCTGCCGCCACAAACGGGACGTCTCGAGCACGTTCGCCTTGTCGACGCTTGACACCTTCGCTCGCGCCGCTTTGAAAGCGGTATGTGCAATGCGCTCGATCTCCTCAGTCGTATAGGAGCACACGTCGGAGGCGGAAGTGGCGGTACGGGTCTTCTCGCCGAAGTAGATGCCGCCGGTGAGCTCGCGCACGACCAACAAGTCGGTTCCCTCGATTCGCTCGCGCTTCAGCGGCGAGGCCTCATACAGTGCCGGCAGCGGCTTGACCGGGCGCAGGTTTGCGTACAACCCCAGCCCCTTGCGCAACCCGAGTAGGCCCTGCTCGGGTCTCGGCTTCTGCGGATCGGTGGTGTCCCACTTGGGACCCCCGACCGCCGCCAGCAACACGGCATCGGCCCTACGGCAGGCCTCGAGCGTCTCCTCGGTTAGGGCAGTCCCGTGCAGGTCGATGCTGGCGCCACCGAACGGGTGCCCCTCGAACTCAAACTCCCCCACAGCCCGCAGCACATCAAGCGTCGGGGCCATGATCTCTGGGCCGATCCCATCACCGGGTAGTGTGACTATGCGATGTGCCACGGTCGGCGACGCTACCAGGCCAGGCCCACGTACAGGGCCTGCACCGACCCCTACGGCTCTTTCAGCGCCGCGGCGCTCACAGCGCGGTCGTGATGGGGCCGCTGCGCTCCCGCTCGCGCTCGTAGCTCGCGATCGCGTCGTCCTGCTGCAGCGTCAGCGCGATGTCGTCGAGCCCGCCGAGCAGGCGGTGGCGGATCTCGTGGTCGATCGCGAACGCCACCTGCTCGCCGGCGAAGCGAACCTCCTGCGCGTCGAGGTCGATCTCGCCTTCGCCGGCGCGCGCCAGGCTGCGGCAGTCCTCGGCGCCGAGCACCACCGGCAGCAGCCCGATCTTCGTGCAGTTGGAGTAGAAGATGTCGGCGAAGCTGGGCGCGACGATCGCCTGGAAGCCGTAGTCCTGCAAGCCCCACGGCGCATGCTCGCGTGAGGAGCCGCAGCCGAAGTTCTCTCCCGCTACCAGGATCGGGTTAGCCGGCAGATCCCAGCCCGGCTCCTTCGCCCAGTCGTAGAACAGAAACTGCCCAAAGCCCGAACGCTCGACGCGCTTCAGGAACTGCTTGGGCATGATCTGGTCGGTGTCCACGTCCGAGCGGTCCAGGTGGCTGACTTTTCCGGCAATCACTTTGATCGGCTCCACGGTCTTCTCCTTGCGCCCGGCTGTCTCTCCGGGCTGTGGCTGTATTACTCTTTTAAAAAGTCTGTATAACTATGGTTACACAGAAAATTGAACGGGACACTAACTTTCCGGTCGCTCCCTGGTCACACTCCCCGGCCTGACGCCGCCGAAGATGGCGGCCTCGGCCCATTTGAAGTGAACTTCCACCTGCTCGAAGCCTGCCTCGCGCAGCCAGCGCAGCTGGTCCTCGACGCTGTCCGGACGGTCATCGTCGTCCTCGCAATCGACTTCCTGCTCGGAGCGGGTGCCGCCGCTCGCGTGCTCGTGCTCCACCGCGTTGGCGCGCATCTGCTCGTCGAACAGCCCCTGCAGCGGACCTTCGATCGCGACGTAGTCCATGTTCACGAACATGCCGCCCGGCTCCAGCAGCTCGAACGCCTCGGCGAACAGGGCGCGCTTGCGCTCGGCCGGGATGTGGTGGATCGCAAGCCCGGACACCACCGCGTCGTAGCGGCCGGCCGGCAGCACCCGCGGCCACGACGGGTCGTTGAGGTCCCCGCGCACCACCTGCCAGCGCCCGTCGTAGGCCGCCAGGTGCACGGCCGCGCGCTCGAGCATCGGCTCTGAGAAGTCCACCAGCACGGCTTCGGAGCCCGGCTGTGTGCTCAACACCAGCTCGCTCACGCCGCCCGCCCCAGCCCCCAGGTCGAGGAAGCGTGCGACCGCGCGACCGTGGCGGCTGAGCAGCCGCGCCAGCACGTCCTCCTGTACGTCCAGCAGCGGCACCAGGACGCGCCGACGCTCGGCATAGCTGGCGACCAGCTCGGGCTGCTGCCAGGCAGCGCCCGGCGAGGGCGCTCCCGAGTCTGGCGTCGTTTGCGAGCTCACGACCACTCCCGGATGTTGACGAAGTGCCCCTCGATCGCCGCGGCAGCGGCCATCTGCGGGGAGACGAGGTGCGTCCTGCCACCGCGGCCCTGGCGGCCCTCGAAGTTGCGGTTCGAGGTCGAGGCACAACGCTCGCCCGGGCGCAGGATGTCGGGGTTCATGCCGAGACACATTGAGCATCCCGCTACGCGCCAGTCGAAGCCGGCCGCACGGAAGACCTCGTCGAGCCCCTCTTCCTCGGCCTGTTTCTTGACCTGCTGTGAGCCGGGGACGACCATCGCGTCAACGGTCGGCGCGACCTTGCGGCCCTCGACGACCTTCGCCGCGGCGCGCAGATCGCCGATCCGCGAGTTCGTGCACGAGCCGATGAACACGCGGTCGAGTGAGATCTGCTCGATCGGCGTGCCCGGCTCGAGCGCCATGTAGGCAAGCGCGCGTTCGGTGGCCTCGCGGTCTGCGGGGCTGTCGAACTCCTCGAGCGTGGGCACGTTCTCGGTGACGGCGCGGACCATGCCGGGGTTGGTGCCCCACGTGACCTGCGGGGAGATCGCGGAGGCATCGATCACGATCTCCTTGTCGAAGTTGGCTTCGTCCTCGGTGGCGAGCTCGCGCCAACGCTCAATGGCGGCGTCGAGATCCGCGCCCCGCGGAGCGCCCGGGCGCGGCGAGCCGGCCTGCTCGGCGTCACGGAACCACGCGAAGGTGGTCTCGTCTGGGGTGATCATGCCCGCGCGGCCGCCGCCCTCGATGGTCATGTTGCAGACGGTCATGCGACCCTCCATCGACAGCGCCTCGATGGCGGGGCCGGCGTACTCGACTGCGTGGCCGGTGAGCCCGCCGACGCCGAGCTGGCCGAGCGTGCCGAGGATCAGGTCCTTGGCGGTGACACCGAAGCCGAGCTCGCCTACGTATGAGATGCGCATCGAGTGCGGTTTGGCCTGGACCATGCACTGCGTGGCGAGCACGTGCTCGACCTCGGAGGTACCGATGCCGAAGGCGAGCGCGCCGAAGGCGCCGTGCGTGGAGGTGTGCGAATCGCCGCAGACGATCGTCATGCCCGGCTGGGTGACGCCGAGCTCGGGGCCGATCACGTGCACGATCCCCTGGCGGTCGGAGCCAAGCGAGTAGACGGGGACGCCGAACTCGGCACAGTTGCGCTCGAGCGTTTCCACCTGCACGCGCGACAGCTCATCCTTGATTCGTGCGGCGACGGGCGTGCCGTCGGTCGGCGTGTTGTGGTCGGCCGTCGCCAGCGTGCGGTCGGGGCGTCGCACCTTGCGGCCGGCTAGGCGCAGCCCGTCGAAGGCTTGCGGGCTCGTGACCTCGTGGACGAGGTGCAGGTCGATGTAGATGAGGCCGTCAGCTACCTCGTGGGATTCCCAGATCTTCTCGAACAGCGTCTTCGGCATCGTCATCGGCCCTTCTCGTCGTGGATTAGCTGCGTCGCAGTCCCGCGGAGACGACCGCCAGGAATGCGGCCTCCGCGGTGGTGGGGTTCTCGAAGTGGTGCGGCAGGTCGGCGTCGAAGGTCACGCAGTCGCCCTCGCCGAGCTCGTGGCGCTGCCCGTCGCACACGAGCACGACCGCACCGCCCTCCACCAGCGCGGTCTCGCGGCTGCCGGGCTCGTGCAATGGATCCCCACCCACTCCGTCCACAGCGCCAGTGGCGCCGCCCGGAGCGAGCGTATGACGCGAGAGCTCCGCGCGCTGGCCGGGCTGGCCGGAGGTCAGCACCTCGAAGCTGTGCCCGCGTCGCTTGTTACCCCCGCGTGTGCGCTCGCCCGCGCGCACGACCGTGACGGCGCCGTCCTCGTCGAGGCGTAGGAGCTGAGAGAGTCGTAGATCGAGGCCCGAGGCGATCTTGGCCGCGACGGTCAGCGTCGGGCTTGTGTCGCCGCGCTCGACCTGCGAGAGCATCGGCGCGCTGACGCCGCTGCGCTCGGACAAGTCACGAAGTGACAGGTCGGCGGACTCGCGCAGCGCCTTCACCCGCGTGCCGATAACGCACGGGTCCAGCGGATCCAGGGTGACGGTCGACATGATTCTCGTACGTTATCACACACGTACGTATGTTATGTGACAGGGGATAAGCACCCTTGTTCTTTTTTAAGTGCGTATAACTATAGTTATACTTAAGAAAAAAGAATACATACATCCCCTCCTGCCTCGCCGAGCGGACGCAGTCGCGGCCCCTGTCACGGTCCCGCCGGCTCGGGGAGGCCGATCACGTCGTCCGCTTGCGAGCGCGCGACAGCGACGGACAGCGCTCGCACGTAGGCGCGGGCAGCCGCGTCGATGATGTCCGTGGAGACTCCCTGACCGGCACCGGTGAAGCCCGAGACCTCGAGCACCACGGACACCTCGCCGAGCGCGTCCTGGCCCTCGGTGACCGCGCCGATTGTGAAGTCGCTGAGGATCGGCGCGATGCCAGTAGCGGCATTGATCGCCTGAAAGACCGCGTCGATCGGCCCGTCCCCAGTGAACGAGCCGCTAGCCGAGGAGCCGTCCGGCAGCGTCACCGACACGCGCGCGTGCGGCGGGCGCAAAGAGGACGCGTCGACCTCGAAGGACTCGAGCGCATAGCCCGGCACCTCCTCGCGCAGCTCATCAGTGACCAGTGCCTCCAGGTCCATCGCCGTCACCTGCTTCTTGCGGTCGGCGATCTCCTTGAAGCGCTTGAACGCCGTGTTCAGCGCCTGCCCGTCCAACTCGAAGCCCATCTCCTGGAGAGCTTTGCTCAGTGCGTGGCGTCCAGAGTGCTTACCCAGCACGATCGAGTTGCTGCGCAGACCAACGGTGGTGGCGTCCATGATCTCGTAGGTGGTGCGCTCCTTCAGCACGCCGTCCTGGTGGATGCCCGCCTCGTGCGCGAACGCGTTGCGCCCGACGATCGCCTTGTTCGGCTGCACCTGGTAGCCGGTCAACCGCGAGACCAACCGGCTCGTGCGCGCGATCTCCGTCGTGTCCGCGCCCGTCCACAGTCCCAGGCTCGGCTCGCGGGTGCGCAGCAGCATTACGATCTCCTCCAGTGACGCGTTGCCCGCGCGCTCGCCAATGCCGTTGATCGCGCACTCGACCTGCCTGCAGCCGGCTTCCAGTCCGGCCAGCGAATTGGCCACCGCCAGCCCTAGGTCATCGTGGCAGTGCACCGACACGGTCACGCCATACAGGCCGGGAACCAGCCGGTAGAGCTCGGTGAACATCGCCGCGTACTCGCGCGGCATCGTGTAGCCGACGGTGTCGGGCACGTTGATCGTGGTGGCGCCCTCCTCCAGCGCGATCTGGATTACCTCGGCCATGTACTCGATGTCCGAGCGCGAGCCGTCCTCGGGCGAGAACTCGACATCCTCGGTGTAGCTCTTCGCCTGCGCCACCGCCGCGCGCACCTGGCCCTTTACGTCCTGTCGGGTGGTCTGCAGCTTGCGCTCGATGTGGATGTCGCTGGTGGCAATAAAAGTGTGGATCCGCGGGCGCTCGGAGTCGCGCACCGCGTTCCACGCGGCCTCGATGTCCTGATGGCTCGTGCGCGCCAGACCGCAGATCACGGGGCCTTCGACCTCCTGAGCGATCGCCTGCACCGACTCGAAGTCGCCTGGCGAGGTGATCGGGAAGCCCGCCTCGATCACGTCGACGCCCAGGCGCGCCAGTTGGTGGGCGATCTCGAGCTTTTCCTGCTTGTTCAACGAGATCCCCGGCGACTGCTCGCCGTCGCGCAGCGTCGTGTCGAAGATCAGGACGCGGTCCGCCTCGTTACGTGCCTCGTTCTTGCTCATGTCGTTCGTGCTCCTTCTAGGTCTTTTTCGGACTTCCTCTCGGCTGGGTTTGCGGCTACGCGGCCGCCACGCGCTATTCCCCCCGAGGGGGGAGCGAAAGAAGGAGTGAAAAAGACAGCTGGAACGACATCTGCAGCGCAGGTTAGCACCCGCGCCACAGAGCGGCAAACGGGCCTACGGCGTCAGCACGACCTTGCCCACGTTACGCCGTTCGGTGATCATGTTTTGGGCGGCGCCGGCTTCCTCGAAGCTGAAGGTACCGGCGATCACCGGCTTGACGGTGCCATCGTCGAGCATCGGGCGCAGCGGGGTGATCCACGGCCCGATCGTGCCGCGATCCTTCAGCAGCGTGAGCATGTTCAGTCCGATCACAGCCTTCGATTCGGACATCTGCTTGATCATGTTGAAACGCGGCATGCGCGCGAGCGTGCGCAGGGCGGTGACGGGGTTGCGCCGCTCGCCGGCGACCACCGCGGAGGCGCCGAAGGCGACCAGACGACCTCCCGGGCGCAGCAGCTCGTAGCTGCGCCGGAAGCTCTTGCCGCCGATCGCATCCATGATCAGGTCGAACTGCGGCAGCCCGCGCTCCCAGCCGGAGGCGGTGTAGTCGATCACGTGGTCAACGCCGAGCTCGGAGATCCGCGCGTGCTTACCGGGCGAGGCCGTGCCGTAGACCTCGGCGCCTGTACGCTTGGCGATCTGGGTGGCAGCGATGCCCACCCCGCCACCGGCCGAGTGCACCAGCACGCGCTCGCCGGCCTGCAGCACTCCGTAGCCGATCAGGCCCGCCCACGCGGTCCCATAGTTGACCGGTATCGCCGCGCCCTGCTCGAAGCTGAGCTCCTCAGGCAGGGCGAACACGTCGGCGGCGGGCACGGCGACCTGCGAGGCGTAGCCGCCGAACACGGTCGAGCCGATTACGCGCTGGCCGTGCGTGAGGGTCGGGTGGGAATCCGCAACACCGGCACCCAGCTCGAGGATCGTGCCGGCGACCTCATAACCGACGACGCACGGCGTCTTCGGCGCATCTGGATAGAAGCCCAGGCGCGCCATGATGTCGGCGAAGTTGATACCCGCCGCCGCGACGTCGATGCGCACCTCCCCCGGGCCGAGCGTTGGGTCGGGACGCTCCTGAACCTGGAGCACCCCCGGTCCGCCGTGCTTCGTGATGACTACAGCGCGCATCTGAGCGCTGAGCCTAACTCATCAGCCGAGATCTACCGACCAGCCGTTCACGAACCCATCGGATGCGACGATCTCATCGACGACCGCGCCCGGCACGGCGGCGTCGGTCGTTACGACCATCGCCGCCAGGCGCTGCTCCTCGCCGTCGCCCCCCACCTGCCCCCCGAACGGGGGGTTGGCGGTGTGACCGATCGCGGCCGAGGAGATGTTGATGCCGTGCGCGCCGAAGATCGTGCCCACCCGGCCGATCATGCCGGGCAGGTCCTGATAGCGGAAGACGGTCACATATTGGGCGAGCTCGATCGTCAACCGCCGCCCCTGCACCTCGACGAGGTGGGGCACCCCGTTGGGACCGATGCCGGTGCCGGCGACGGCCACGCGCTGATCGCCGGCGACGACGGTGACGCGAATGAGCTCGTTGAAGTCCTGCGCCTCGGTGACGGCCTTCTCCTCGAACACGATCCCACGCTGCTGGGCCATGGTCGGGGCGTTGACGAGGTTCACCTGCTCCTCGGTACGCCCCCCCAGCGCGCCGACGATGACCGCCAGGCCGAGCAGGCGGGTGTCGAAGCCGGCGATACGACCGAGGAACGCGGCCTCGATGCGCTCCACCGAGCTGCCCTCGGCGAGCTCCATTGCCAGGCGCCCGAGCTGCGTTGCCAGCGGCAGGAACGGACCCAACACCTCCATGTCCTCGGCGGCGATCGCCGGGATGTTGACGGCCGTCGAGACGACGCCGCCGGTCAGCGCGGCGACAACCTGCTCGGCGCTCTGGTAGCCGGCGCGGTCGGTCGCCTCGGCGGTCGAGGCGCCCAGGTGCGGTGTGACGACGACGTTGGGATAGCCGAACAGCGGGTGCTCGGTCGTCGGCTCCTTGGCGAACACGTCGATCGCCGCACCGGCGACCTTGCCCGAGTCGAGCGCCTCTTCGAGCGCGGCATCGTCGATCAGCCCGCCGCGGGCGACGTTGAGAATACGAACGCCGTCGCGCATCTTGGCGAACGCGGCGGCGTCGATGAAGCCTTCCGTCTCGGGAGTCTTGGGCAGGTGGATAGTGATGAAATCGGCCTGCGCATATAGGTCGTCCACGCCATCGGCCTTGTCAACGCCGAGCTCGCGGTAGCGCTCGGCGCTGACGACTGGATCGAACGCGAGCACGCGCATACCGAAGCCGCGTGCACGCTGAGCGACCAACTGGCCGATTCGGCCGAAACCGAGGATCCCGAGCGTCTTCTCATAGAGCTCCACACCGGAGTACTTCGAGCGATCCCATTTGCCGGCGATCAGCGAGGCGTACGCCTGCGGCACGTTGCGCGCGAGCGCAAGCAGTAGCGCCATCGTATGCTCGGCTGCCGTCACGACGTTGGACTCGGGCGCGTTCGCCACGACGATCCCACGCTTGGTGGCGGCCGGCACGTCGACGTTGTCCACGCCCACACCGGCCCGGCCAATTGCCTTGAGCCGGCCTGCTCGCTCGATCAGATCGGCCGTCATCTTCGTGGCCGAGCGAATCACGATGCCGTCGTACTCACCGATGCGCTCGAGGAACTGCTCATCGCTCCAATCGACTCCGAGATCGACATCGAAGTGCTCTTGCAGCAGTTGCACGCCCGAGTCGCCGATCTTCTCCTTGACGAGGACCTTCAGGCGCTCATTCATGCCGAGACCCTCTCCACGACCCAGTCGATACATGCGGTCAGCGCACGCACGTCATCCGGATCGACGGCCGGGAACATGCCGATCCGCAACTGGTTGCGGCCAAGCTTGCGATATGGCTCGGTGTCGAGAATCCCGTTGGCCCGCAGCGTCTTTGCCACCACGGCCGCGTCAACCTCGTCGTTGAAGTCGATCGTGCCGACGACGAGCGAACGCTTGGCCGGGTCGGCCACGAACGGCGTCGTGTAGCCGCTGCGTTCGGCCCAGTTATAGAGATGTTCGGAAGAGGCAGTGGTGCGCGATACGCACCAGTCCAGACCGCCACCGTCGAGCATCCAGCGAATCTGATCGGCCAGCAGAAACAGCGTCGCCACCGCCGGGGTGTTGTAGGTCTGGTCTTTGACGGAGTTCTCGAGGGCGGTGTGCAGGGACAGGAACGCCGGGATCCAGCGCTCGGACGCGTGCAGCTCCGCGATCCGCTCCTGCGCAGCGGGACTGAGCAGCGCGATCCACAGCCCGCCGTCACCGGCGAAGCCCTTCTGGGGGGCGAAGTAGTAGGCATCGGCCTGGTCGATCTCGACGGGCAGACCGCCAGCGCCCGAGGTCGCGTCAACCAGCACCAGCGCATCGCCGGTCGCGGCTGGCCGCTGCACTCCGACCATCACGCCGGTCGAGGTCTCGTTGTGGGCCCAGGCGATCAGATCGACACTGCCCTCGGCAGCCTGCTGACCGACGGCGCCCGGGTCAGGTGCATCGCCGGGGTCGGCGCTCACCTTGATGGGGTCCTTGAGGAAGGGCGCCCCGGTGGTGACGGTGGCGAACTTCTGGGAGAACTCCCCGAAGGTAAGGTGCAAAGAGCGGTCTTTGACAAGGCCGAAGGCGGCGGCGTCCCAGAAGGCGGTGGCCCCCCCGTTGCCGAGGGCGACCTCATAGCCGACGGGCAGGGAGAAAAGCTCAGACAGGCCGGCCCTGATCTCCCCCACGAGTGCCTTCACGGGCTTCTGACGGTGCGATGTGCCCATCACGGCAGCACCCTCGCTGGCCAGGCGGGCGAGGGCGTCGGGGCGCACCTTCGAAGGCCCACAACCGAAGCGACCGTCAGCAGGCTTCAGCTCGTCGGGTATGACCAGTTGCTCTTGCGCTGTGGTAGGGCTTGGCGTCATGTGGGCTCCTCGCTCGGCTTTAGCCGGAGGGATTATCAGGGTCTGAGGGTGCCCAGGCGCGCGGCGGTGCTGTGTCGTCACTTCCCGGTGGTGGACTCCACCCGAGCGCCAGTCGCGACGACGAAGGCGAGTGTAGCGAACTCAAAAAGAAGGCTTGATCCAGTCCATATGCGAGCGCAGATTCCTGGCCGACGTGCTCGACCTGGGTGTCCGCCTGCTCGGCGCGCATCCGCTTGAAGCTCTCCTGCCCGGCGCGGTTCTCGGCGATCCACTCACGGGCGAAGTCCCCGTCCTGGATCTCCTTCAGGATCTGTTTCATGGCGGCACGGGTCTCGTCGGTGATGACCCGCTTGCCGCGGGTGTAGTCCCCGTACTCTGCCGTGTTTGAGATCGAGTAGCGCATCCCGGCGAGGCCCTTCTCGTGCATTAGGTCGACGATCAGCTTGAGCTCGTGCAGACACTCGAAGTAGGCCATCTCGGGGTCATAGCCGGCCTCGACGAGCGTCTCGAAGCCCGCCTGGACGAGCTCGGAGGCGCCCCCGCAGAGGACGGCCTGCTCGCCGAAGAGATCGGTCTCGGTCTCGTCCTTGAAGGAGGTCTCGATGACGCCCCCCCGGGTGCAGCCGATGCCCTTGGCATAGGCGAGGGCCAGCGCCCGGGCATTGCCTGTGGCGTCCTGCTCGATAGCGATGAGCCCGGGCACGCCGCTTCCTTCTGTGAACTGGCGCCGTACAAGGTGCCCGGGCCCCTTCGGTGCGACCATCCCCACGTCTACGCCGGCAGGCGGCTCGATCTCTTTGTAGTGGATCGAGAAGCCATGGCCGAAAAGAATCATGTTGCCCTCGGCGATCCCGTCGCGGATCTCATCCTCCCAGACCTGGTGGTGGAGCTCGTCGGGGAGCAGGATCATCACGAGAGCGCCACGGCTTGCGGCCTCGACGACGGAGAGCACCTCGAGGCCCTGCTCGCGGGCCTTGGCGACGGAGGAGGAGTCCTCGCGCAGGCCGACCACGACTTTGACGCCGGAGTCCTTCAAGTTGAGGGCGTGGGCGTGGCCCTGGGAGCCGTAGCCGATGATGGCGACGGTCTTGCCGTCGAGGAGCGTGAGGTCTGCGTCGTCGTCGTAGATCATTGCGGGGCAAGGCTATCCGAAGTGCGTCACCTCACGCTGATGTCCGGCGCTACCGCAGATCGAGCACCAGCTGCAGCGCGCTTGCGTGGCAGCGTGATCGCGTGGACATCACCACGGACCACGCAGCTCCTCCATCAGGTCCGCGACCTCGTGCGCTTCGCGGACGTACCGCTTGTCCTCCATCAAGCTTCTGGCCTCAGCCGCAAGCCCCGCACGTCTGCGCTCTTGCTCTGCGGTCTCTGTGATGGCTTGGCGGGCTGCCTCAGCGCGACTCACACCTCGCCGGCGGGCGATCTCCTCGGGCGGGTCGAGCCCCTCGTGCATCACGCGCTCGCGGATGCGACGAGGGTGCGGCCGGGTATCGCAAGCGTCCCGTCAGACGCGAGGAAGGGCTGTAGGCGCTCAGCGATGCCGGCACGAATCTCGGCGATCTCGGGCTCCGGTCGGCTCAGCACTGCATCGTGGAAGGCATGGGAGATGTCGAGGGTCGTCTCCCAGAAGAGATCCAAGGATTGATGACGCTGGATGACGTCGAGCGATTGCACATCGATCTCGGCAAAGCCGGCCTGCTGGAGCAACTCGCGCACACGCTTGGGGTCACCGAGTGCGAACGGGCCGGGGATGCCCGGAGCGGGTGGTGAGGCGAGGCCGCGCTCAATCAGCTCCAGGGTCGGCAGCAACGCCCAGGGGTTGTGCTGGACGGAGTCCCACACAGCCAGCGAGACGCGCCCGCCCGACCTGAGGACACGACGGGTCTCGCCCAGTGCCGTGGACGGGTCAGCCATCAGCATGTAGCCCCACCGGCACAGCACGGCGTCGACGCTGGCGAGCGGGAGGTCGATCCATTCGGCGCTGATGACCTTGAACTCGACGTTGCTGAGCCCGAGCTCGGCGGCGCGAGCGCGAGCGCCGTCCAACATCGCGTTGGCTTGGTCGGAGATGATCACGCTGCCGATCGGGGTAACGAGCTCGGCGGCGAGCATGCCCGTCTCACCGAGACCGGCCGCCAGCTCGAGCACCCTCTCACCCGGCTGCAGCGAGACTGCGTCGAGCATCCACGCAGACACGTGCGCGCTGAGCTTGCGGATCATCTCCTGACGGCGCGTCCAGCCGGACGCAGCGGCTTCCCACCCGGTGAGGCTGGCCTCACGGTGAGCGTTGGCGTCGAAGGTCGGGGAACCGTCGTCGTCGGCGTGCGTGTCGTTGGGATGTTGGCTCGCGTTCACGAAAGATCCCTACGCAGCAGCTTGCCTGAGCGCGTCCGCGGCAAGGGCGTACTGGTGAAGTCAACCTGCTTGGGCACCTTATAACGAGCCAGGCGCGCAGCGCAGTGGGCACGCAGGGTCTCAGCCTCCGGGTCAGAGCCGGGACGCGCCACGATAATCGCTGTGACAGCCTCTCCCCAAGTCGGATCTGGGCGGCCAAGGACGGCCGCCTCCAGCACGTCGGGATGGGATTCGAGCACGGCCTCGACCTCCGCCGGGGCGATGTTCTCCCCGCCACTGACGATCGTGTCGGCAACACGCCCTGTCACCTGCAGGCAACCATGCTCGTCGAGTGCACCCAGATCGCCGGTGCACAGCCAGCCGGAGGCGTCGCGCAACGCCGGCGCGACAGTCGGGCCCGAGACCAAGATCTCACCATCCCCGGCGACGCGCACCCGCGTGCAGAACAGCGGCGGGCCAGCGCTGGAGCTCCCCCCGCCAATCGATGCGGCCGGTGTGGTCGTCACCTGTGAGCAGGCCTCAGTCAGCCCATAGGTGAGGCTCACAGGCACGCCGGACATGGAGGCTCGCTCGAGGAGCGCGGCGGGTACGGGACCGCCTCCCGTGAGCGCGCAGCGCAGGAATGGCGGACGGGTCAAGCCAGCATCCAGGAGGCGCGTGAGCGTCGTGGCAACAACGGAGACAAGCGTGATGTCCTGCTCCATCAGGGCGTGAAGAACACGGTCTGTCTCGAAGCGCTCGTGGACGACAGTTGTGGTCGCGTAGATGCAGGAGCGCACGAGGATCGACAGGCCGCCGACGTGTGAGACCGGCAGCGCACACAGCCAGCGCTCGCGCGGATCGAGGTTGAGCGCAACGGCAGAGCCGAGCGCACTCCACAGGAAGTTGCCGTATGTGAGCTCGACCGGGCGCGGCGCGGAAGTCGTGCCGGAGGTGTGGATCACGGCCGCGACAGCATCCAGGTCGTGACCAACGGCCCCAGCCACATTTATTGCGGTCGAGGAGGTTTGGGGAGTCTTCGGCGCGGAGCTCCTGGAGAGTGGCTCCTCGACGAGCACCGCACTGCCGGCAGCGATCTGCGCGTGCTCCTCCACGGACAGGCGCAGGTCAACGGGCACAGCAACCGCGCCGAGCAGCAGGCACGCGTGCAGCGCCTGCGCAAACTCCAGCCCGGGGGGTAGAGCGATCGCCACACGCGCCCCGCGAGTGGCCCCGCGGGCCGCGAGCTCGCCTGCACCAAAGCGCGCGGCTGCGTACAGCTGCTCGTATGTGCAGCTCTCCTGCGGCGTTTGTAGGGCGATGCCGCCGGGCCGCTGTGAGGCTGCCCGGGGCAGCCATCCGTCGACCAACATGGCTCACAGGCTAGCCTTCGCGCCATGACCGTCCTGTGGACAGCCGCGCCGACACCCGCCGGTGATGAATTCACCGACATCCGCTACGAGAAGTCTGCCGGTAGTGACGAGGGGATCGCGAAGATCACGATCGCACGCCCGGAGGTTCGCAACGCGTTTCGGCCGCGCACCATCATCGAGATCTCCCGGGCACTGGAGGACGCGCGCGAGGACACCAAGATCGGCGTGATCGTCCTCACGGGTGAGGGCCCGGACGCGTTCTGCTCGGGGGGCGACCAGCGCGTGCGTGGCGACTCGGGCTACCTCAACGACGATGAGGCCGGAAAGGCCGGTGTCGGGCGCTTCCATGTCACCGACCTGCACATCCAGATCCGGCGCCTGCCGAAGCCGGTGGTGGCGATGGTCGCGGGCTATGCGATCGGCGGCGGGCACGTGCTGCATCTGGTCTGCGACCTGACAATCGCGGCCGACAACGCGCGCTTCGGCCAGGTCGGCCCGAAGGTCGGCTCGTTCGACGGTGGCTTCGGCGCGGGTCTGTTGGCGAACCTCGTAGGACCGAAGAAGGCCAAGGAGATCTGGTTCCTCTGCCGCCAGTACTCAGCCGAGGAAGCGCGCGAGATGGGCATGGTCAACACCGTCGTGCCACTCGATCGTCTGGAGGATGAGACCGTCCAATGGTGCAAGGAGATGCTCGCCCTCTCCCCCTTCTCGCTGCGCCTCTTGAAGGCAAGCTTCAACGCGGCCGAAGATGGGCTATCGGGGATCCAGCAACTCGCGCACGACACGAACCTCCTGTTCTACGGCAGCGAGGAGGCACAGGAGGGACGTGACGCGTACAAGGAGAAGCGCAAGCCGGACTTCTCGCGCTTCCCCAAGCGGGCCTAGACATGGGCGCTGTGCGCATCTGGGTGATGGCGGCACGTGTACGCACGCTGCCGGCTGCAATCGCGCCCGTGCTCGTGGGCACGTCGCTGGCGCTCGGTGCCGGGCACTTCCACGCGCTCGCGTTCGTCGCGGCGCTGCTCGGCGCCGTCTTCATCCAGGTCGGCACCAACTTGTCAAACGACTACTCCGACGCGCGTCGGGGCGCCGACACCGAGGATCGGCTCGGCCCGGTGCGGGTGACGGCGGGCGGCCTGGTACCTCCCAGCCAGGTGTTGTTGGCGACGTACGTGACGTTCGGGCTTGCGGTGGCGTGTGGCGCCTATCTGGTGGCGGTGGCGGGACCAGAGCTGCTGGCGGTTGGCGCTGCGTCGATCCTCGCCGGCGTGCTCTATACGGGTGGCCCCAGGCCTTACGGCTACGAGGGCCTGGGCGAGCTGTTTGTGTTCCTGTTCTTCGGGATCGTTGCCGTCGCGGGCTCGTATTTCGTGCAGGTGCAGCAGCTGCCGTGGCAGGCGTTCGTGTGTGCGGTGCCTGTAGGGCTGTTGGCGAGCGCGATCCTCGTCGTCAACAACGTCCGCGACCTGGAGACCGACCGCCGCGCGGGCAAGCGCACGCTGGCTGTGCGCCTCGGGCGGGCACGCACCCGCGCGCTATACGCGGCGATGGTGGCGGGGGCGTTCATCACGGCACCGCTGCCGTGGGTGCTCGGGTCGATGCAGGCGTGGCTGCTGTTGCCGTGGGTAGCGATACCGCTCGCTGTGAAGCTTGTGCAGGTCGTGCGTACGCGTACCGACGGTCCCGCCCTGAATGGCGCGCTGGCGAAGACCGGCGCCCTGCAGCTCGTCTTCTGCCTGCTGTTCGCCGCCGGGATCCTGGCGAGCGGCGGCATCGGCACATGAAGCTCGACGCCGAGCGGCGTACGCTGCGCTTGGCGAGGCCGCTCGAGAGCTCCTATGGAGCGGTGCACGAGCGCGAGCTGTTGCTCGTGAAGCTGACGGGCGAGGACGGCTCGGTGGGCTATGGCGAAGCGGCGCCGTTGGAGGGCTATGACGGCGTGAGCATCGATCGCGTGCAGCGGGTATTGGAGAGCTACCGTCCGGTTCTGGCGCTAGCCACGGATATGAACGGCGCACAGGTGATCGAAGCCTGCAGGGGAATCGAGGACCTGCCGGCTGCGCTCGCGGCGATCGACCTCGCGCTGTGGGATCGTGCCGGGCGCCGGGCGGGCAAGCCCGTGGCGGAGATGCTGAGCGACGATCTGGTCACGCACGTGCCCGTCAACGCGACCCTGTCCGCGCTCGACCGCGCAGGTGTAGCCGAGCAGGCGGCGGCGGCTGTGCACGCTGGCTTTGAGTGCCTGAAGCTGAAGGTGGGCGTCGGCGATGATGCCGGGCGCGTGGCGGCGACGCGAGCGGCGGCAGGCCCGCAGGTGGCGCTGCGCCTGGATGCCAACGGCGCGTGGAGCGTCGATCAAGCAGTGGCGGCGATCGACGCGCTCTCGCCTGCCGGGCTCGAGCTGGTAGAGGAGCCCACGCATGGGCTGCACGCCATGCGCGAAGTCCGCGAGCGGGTGGCAGTGCGGGTCTCGATCGACGAGACGGCAGGCGAGCACGGCGCGCTGACCGCCGGTGTCGCCGACGCGATCTGCTTGAAGATCTCCAGGTGTGGCGGCATCGCCGGCCTGCTGGCGGCGGCGACGCTCGCGCGCGCGACCGGCGCCGAGGTGTATCTCGCCTCGACGCTCGACGGCCCGCTGGGCATTGCCGCGGCTGTGCACGCCGCGGCCGCACTCGCCTCGCGCGGCCCATTGGCGCATTGCGGCCTGGCGACATTGGATCTGTTCGAGGGGATCGAGAACCCGTTGCCCGTTCGCCACGGTCAGATCGCGGTGCCGACCGCCCCTGGCTTGGGCGTTGACCCGTTCTAGTTACGGCGTGCGCGGCGCGTAGCGGTGGTGGAGCATCAGCGCGTTCCCGTAGGGATCGGTGAAGAACGCCATGTGACAGACGCTCGTATCGAAGATGTCGCCGACGAAGCCCACGCCGCGCCCTTCAAGCGTCGCCCGCGCGCTAGCTACGTCCTCGACGTGCAGTGCGATCGCGTTCTGGTTGACGCAGTGTGGGATCCCCATTTTCTCGGCGTTGATGACGCTGAGCGTGAGGTTGCCCGTCTCGAACTCCGCGTAGTTGCGCTCGGGTAGGTACACAGACCGGTGCAGCCCAAGTGTTGTGCCGTAGAACTCGACCGACGCCTCGAGATCGCTCGTGGGCACCCCCACGAAGTCGACGCCTGTGACTAGCTGCTGGTCGGTGGTCATCGTCGTGGCTCCTTTGTCGTGAACGAGGCAGATCAGAGCGCGTCAGTGCGCAGCCTCGATTCTGTCATGGCTCAGCGCTCTTGCCAGCGCCGGGGGGTTCTCCAGCGGAAGCACATGGCCGCCGGCAGCAACCACCAACTCACCATCCGCGAGGGGGTCAGCCATCCGCCGGCCGATAGCCAGGAACTTGGCGTCGCGATCACCAACGACCACGGTCACGGGCATGCGCAGCTCGGCGAGCCTGTCCCACTGGGGCTGCATCTCCCCCGCGCCCAGCCCGCGCAGCACTGCCGCCAGCGCATCCGGCCGATTGCGTCGCTGGTCGGCGCGTGCGAGCGCGCCGACCTCTGGCGGGTCGGCGGCGAACAGCGGCTGTGTGCGCCAGCGCTCGATGAACTCCTCGAACGGGATCCGTTCGAGATCGCTCGCCAGCGCCTCGTCGGACTCGCGCCGCGCCGCCCGCTCCTTCGGATCTTCGATGCCGGGGCTGCTCGAGACGAGCACGAGTCGCTCCACCCGCTCGGGCGCGGCCAGCGCCACGTGCAGCGCCACCCGCCCGCCCATCGAATAGCCGCACAGCATGAAGCGCTCGGGCGAGGCGGCGAGCACCGCCGTCACGCAGGAGGCAAACGTGATCGGGCGCTCGCTGTCGGCGGCGGCGCCGTGCCCCGGGAGGTCGAGTGCGAGCGGGCGATAGCGTTCGGGGTCGAGCAGCGCCACCACCTGATCCCAGGCGCGGTGCGTGCCGCCGAATCCGTGGAGCATGACGAGGCTCTCGGGCACCTGAGCATCCTATGACCGCCACCACCGACATGTACACACTGCTACGAGCGTTCGTAGACGAGCTGGCGCGTTGCGGCATGCGCACTGCGTGCACCTCGCCGGGCTCGCGCAATGCGCCGCTCGCGCTCACGCTGGCGAACGAGCCACGGCTGGAGTGCCACTCCCACGTGGACGAGCGCTGCGCCGGGTTCTTCGCGCTGGGCGTCGCGAAGGCGTCGGGACTGCCCGTGGCCGTGACGTGCACGTCGGGGACGGCGGCAGCCGAGCTGCTGCCCGCGGCGATCGAGGCGCACGAGGCGCGCGTGCCACTGCTGCTGCTGACCGCGGACCGCCCGCCGGAGCTGCGCGAGAACGGCGCGGGGCAGGCGATCGACCAGCTGAAGCTGTTCGGCAACGCCGCGAAGTGGTTTGTCGAGGTCGGCACGCACGACGCAAGCCCGGAGCGGCTGAGATGGATAAGGACGCTCGCGTGCCGCGCGTACTGGACCGCACTGGAGGGCCAGCCGGGGGTCGTGCACCTCAATTTCCCGTTGCGCGAACCACTGATTACGGACGAGCCACTGCCCGCCGATGAGACTCCTCGCCCGGACGGCCGGCCGTATGTGTCGCGCCGCGCACCGACCGCCGAACCCGCGACGCCCGAGAACATCGACGCGCTGGGCGAGCTCGTATCGGGAGCCAGGCGCGGCGTTCTGGTGGCAGGGCGCCATGAGCGCCACATCCCACTGGGACAGGCCGCTGCGAAGTTCTGCGAGGCCGCGGGCTGGCCGCTGCTGGCTGATCCTATGTCCGGCGCGCGGTGCGGCGAAGCGGCAGTGGCTCACTACGACGCGCTGCTGCGCGACGAGGCGTTTATGCAAGCGCACCGACCCGACCTAGTGCTGCGGGTGGGAGACCTGCCAGTGTCAAAGCCCCTGCGGACATGGCTCGCAGATATGGATTACGTGCGCCAGGTCGCATTCGACCCCGAGGACGCGTGGCAGGACCCAGCGTCCGTGCTGAGCGACTCGCTCGCGCTCGAGCCCGCTGCCGCCCTCGCCGTGCTCACCCCGCCGACGCCCGCTGACCCAGACTGGCTCGCGGCCTGGCGCAGCGCCGACGAGCGCGCGGCGGAGGCGATCCTGGGCGTGCTGACGAACGAGGGGATCAGCGAGCCGGCGGTCGCCGCCGAGCTGGGGGTGCTGCTGCCCGAGTCGGCCATCCTGTTCGTCGCCTCCTCGATGCCGGTGCGCGACATCGAGACAGTGTGGCCTGTGCGCGAGGACCCCCCACGCGTGTTGTGCAACCGCGGCGCGAACGGGATCGACGGAACCGTGTCGAGTGCGTTCGGCGCAGCCGCCGCGAGCGACGGACCGGTCGTACTGCTGATCGGCGACGTAGCACTGGCACACGACATCGGCGGTCTGCTCGCCGCGAAGCGCCTTGATCTGAAGCTGACGATTGTGCTGGTGGACAACGGCGGCGGCGGAATCTTCGACTTCCTACGAATCTCGCGCGCGGCGATGGCGCTCCAGACCGACATCTACACCACCCACGTCGCCACCCCCACAGGCCTCGACTTCGCACAGGCCGCCGGGCTGTACGGCCTGACCCACGAGCTTGTGGAGACGATCCCAGCGTTCCGTGTCGCCCTAGAGCGAGCGCTTTCGCCACAGATCGGCTCGGCGATCGTGCAGGTAAAGACCGACCGCGCAAGCAACGTCGAGCTGCACAGCCTTCTCTGGACCGCGGTCGCGGATGCTCTCTCAGCCGGTGAGTAGTGGCAGCAGCGCCTGCAACTTGACCTCGGTCTCGGCCAGCTCGGCCTGCGGGCGGGAGTCGCGCACGATGCCGTTGCCGGCGTAGCAGCGAGCAACTGACCCGCGTAGCAGCGCGCAACGAAGGGCGACACAGAACTCGCCGTCGCCGGCCGCGTCTGTCCAGCCGACTGGACCTGAATACCAGCCGCGGTCCAACCCCTCCAGGGCGGGGATCAGGCGGAGTGCCGGTTGCGCCGGCTCGCCTCCGACGGCGGGGGTCGGGTGCATCAATCCGGCCATCTCAAGCGTCTCGATCGGAGCCGCCAGCTGGGCTCGTATAGGGGTCGCCAGGTGTTGGATGTTGGCGATCCGCACGAGCTCCGGCTCAGACGCGGCGGCAACCCATACCGCGTGGGGGCGCAGCGTACGTTCGATCCGCCGCGCGACGATCGCGTGCTCTTCGCGGTAGCTCTCGTTGCGCAGCAGCTGCTCACCCAGATGATCGTCAACGGCCGGGTCGGCGCTGCGCCGAGTCGACCCCGCAAGCGCCAGCGTGCTCACGCGATGACCCTCGCGGCGCACCAGCAGCTCGGGGCTCGCGGCCACGAGCGTCGCGTCATCGCGTCCCACGCAGAAAACAAAGCAAGAAGGGAACGCCTCGCGCAGCACACCGAACACCGACGCTGGGTCATAGATGGGAGCCCCCCCACCCGCATGGACCTGCACCTCGCGGGCCAGCACTATCTTCTCGATCTCCCCCCCTTCGATCAGCGCCACTGCATGCGCCACAGCCGCCTCGTAGTGCTCGGGCGGCATCGCGCTCGCGACCTGATAGCGCCCCGTAGGCGCTGGGTCGAGCAATGCAAGCGGCTGCTCAGTCAGCTCGGCCAGACGCCGCTCCAAGCGCGCCAGCAGATCCTCGGGCAGATCATCGGGCAAGGCCATCGCCGCCAGCGTCAAACGGACCTCGCCGCGTTCGTCCTCGGTATCCCGCCGCGATCCTCTCCGCGTCAGCGCAACCTCGGGCACGATCAGCGACGCCGGCTGAAACCCAGCCCAGTGCGGCGCTTCGCCCCCGTCGGGAGCGAACGCGAACCCACCCACAGCCACCGGCCCACCACCGGGGCCTTCCGGGGGATCGGCCACCGCGGCGCTCGACAGCGAGCGCCAGCGATTCGCCACCACCGCGAAACGATCAGGTCCGGATGCCTGCAGATGAGCCACCTCGCCCAGCGCCGCCAAGGCCGCCCGCCCCCGATCGGGCTGCTCAAACACGAACCACGCCTCATCCTTCCGGCGCGAGGCGCACACCACGGCGCTGGGATCCACCTCTGAGGGGAGCCCCAAGCTGATCGTCGCCAGCGTCTGCTCGCCACTTTGGCGCGCGCGCTTGACCGCCGTCTCGAGGCGCCTGGAGAGCCTGTCGCGATCCTCCGATCCAAGCTGGAACGAAGACCACTGGAAGGTGAGATCTGCTCTCCGCAAGGGCGCCCTCAGGTTTCTGAGCGTCCGCGCGAGATTGCTATCTCTCCCGTGCGCATCATCTCGATCAGGCCGAACGGCCGCACCATGCTCTCGAACGCCTCGATCTTCTCTGTGGTTCCCGTCACCTCGACGATTACCGAGCGCTTCGTCACGTCCACGACCTTGCCTCTAAAGATCTCGGTGATCTGCATCAGCTCGCCGCGCTGGGCGCCGTCCGCGGTGACCTTGAACAGCGCCAGCTCGCGCGCGACGGTGTCGGCGGGCTCGAGGTCGCGGATCTTCAGCACGTTGATGAGCTTGTGCAGTTGCTTGGTGACCTGGTCTATCGGGTGCAGCGCGCCGTCGACGGTGAGCGTCACCCGCGAGACCTGCGTGTCCTCGGTCGGGCCGACGGTGAGCGTGTCGATGTTGAAGCCGCGCCTGGCGAACAGCCCGGCGATGCGCGTGAGCACACCGGACTTGTTTTCGACGAGGATCGACAGCACGTGCTTGCGGCCCGTGCGCATGTTCGTCGAGGCTTCCAGCTCCTCGAGGCTGAGCGGCTCCTTGGTTCCGGGTTCTCCCATGATCGCCCTCACCCCACCATGTCCCGCGCGGCCTGGCCGGCGGGGATCATCGGGTAGGTGTTCTCCTCGCGCGTGACGCGCACATCGACCAGCACGGGACCGTCGGTGGCGATCGCGCGCCGCATGTCCTCGACCAGCGTGTGCTTGTCGGTGAAGCGCATGCCGGTCACGCCGTGGGCCTCGGCGAGCTTGACGAAGTCCGGGAACTCGCCCATGTCCACGTGGCTGTATTTGCCATCCCAGAACAGCTCCTGCCACTGGCGCACCATGCCGAGATAGCCGTTGTTCATGATGAACACCTTGACCGGGATGCCGTTCTGGGCGCACGTGGCGAGCTCCTGCGCGTTCATCTGCACGGAGCCGTCGCCAACCAGTCCGCAGACGAGCTGGTCGGGGCAGCCGACGGCCGCGCCCATGGCCGCCGGCAGGCCAAAGCCCATCGTGCCCAGCCCTCCCGAGTTGATCCAGCGCCGCGGCGCCGGGAAGTCGTAGTACTGGGCGGCCCACATCTGGTGTTGGCCGACGTCGCTGACGACGATCGCCTCGCCGCCGGTCGCCTCGTACAGCGCCTTGACCATGTACTGGGGCTTGATCTCGGCGTCCGTGGTGTCCTCGAAGCCCAGCGGGTACTTGGCTTTCCAGCCTTCGATCCTGCTCCACCACGCGTCCAGGCGCTCGGGATCGGCGCCGATCGCGCGGTACTCGATCACGAGCTTCGCGAGCACGTTCTTGGCGTCGCCGACGATCGGGATGTGCGCGGGCACGTTCTTGGAGATCTCCGCCGGGTCGACGTCGATGTGGATGAACTTGGCGCGCGGAGCGAACTCCGAGAGCTTGCCGGTGATGCGGTCGTCGAAGCGGGCGCCCACCGCGCAGATCAGGTCGGCCTCGTCCATCGCGTAGTTCGCCGCCCGCGTGCCGTGCATGCCGAGCATCCCCAGCCACTGCGAGTGCGGCGTACCCTCTGAGGTACGGGCGGGGAATGCGCCGAGGCCCATCAGCGTGCAGGTGATCGGGAAGCGGTCGGAGGTGACGAACTCGGTCAGCTCGGCGGATGCGTTGGCGTTGACGACGCCGCCACCGGCGTAGATCACGGGCCGCTGTGCAGCCGCGAGCGCCTTGGCGGCCTGGCGGATCTGCTTCTGGTTGCCCTCGACCTTCGGCTGGTAGCCGGGCAGTCGCAGGTCGGTGACCGGCTCGTAGTCGATTTCCGCGCGCGAGAGGTCCTGGGGTATGTCGACCAGCACCGGTCCGGGACGGCCGGTGCGGGCGATGTGGAACGCCTCGTGGATCGCCCGCGGCAGCTCCTGCGGGTCCTGGATCATGACCGAGTGCTTGACCACCGGCATGGTGATGCCGATCGTGTCCGCCTCCTGGAAGCCGTCGGTGCCGAGCAGGTCGGTACGTACCTGACCGGTGATGAACACCGTGGGCGTGGAGTCCATCATCGCGTCACAGATCGGCGTCACCAGGTTGGTCGCGCCCGGGCCGCTGGTGGCGAACATCACGCCGACCTTGCCGGTGGCCCGTGCGTAGCCCTCGGCCGCGTGCCCGCCGCCGGCCTCGTGGCGGACGAGGATGTGGCGGATACCGCCGTTGACGAGCGCGTCGTAGGTGGGAAGATTGGCACCGCCGGGAAGCCCAAAGACGACGTCCACGCCCTCCGCCTTCAAACATTCCATCAACGCATCTACCGCGCGCATTCGTCGCCTCCCTTCCTTGTTTGATTGGTGAAGAGGGGCCCGGCTGGCCGGCCTGCGGCCGCCTGCGCCACCCTCTCGGGGCAAAAAGCCAGTGTACCAGCGGGTTTACACCCTGCTTGGGGCGGGCCTAGTGGTGTGTCTCGGAAGTGTTGACCGGTAACGGCATGGTGCTAGGCGGCGACGCGGTGGCGGCGTTCGAGGTCTGTGAGGCGTTGGTCACGGTGGGGTCCGTTGCGGTAGGTGAGGTGGCGTGCGAGGGCGTGGGCGAAGGCGTCCCAGTCGAGGTAGTCGGCGTTCTTGACGACGAACTCGCTGATCGGCAGGAAGTGGCACTCAATGCGGTTCAGGTAGCTGGCGTAGGTCGGTGTCGGGACCAGCTCGACGTTGTTCAGGGCGGCGTATTCGAGGATGTCCGGTGTCCAGTTGGCCGAGAGGTTGTCTTGGATCCAGTAGATCCGCAGCCGCCGCGGGTAGCAGCCGCGGATCTGCGTGAGAAACGCGAGATTGTCAGCACCTGCTCGTCGTCGTTTCAGCCGCACGCGCAGCCGGTCGGTGTGGACGTCATAGGCGCCCATCACATAGCGCACACCGTGACGGCGGTGAAATGTGGCGCGTTGACGCTCAGGGCGCTTGCGAGGCGCCCATCCAGCTCCGGCAGTTGGACGCAGGCTGATCGGACCCATCTGATCGAAGCTGAGAACCACCGCGTTTTCGGGTGCCTGGGCGTAGAGCGCGAGCACCCTGGCGGCCTTGGCCTCATAGTCGGGGTCGGGGCTGGCCTTCCAAGTCCGGGTGCGCTGAAAGGACAGGCCGGCCTGCGCGAGGATCCGCCCCAGATGCGCCGGGGAAACCTCCACGATGCCCTGCGCGCGCAGATAGCGCGCCAATCGTCTCAGCGACCAGCGCGTCGCCGGAACCCCGAGCGTCTCGGGACGGGCACCGGCCACCGCGATAATCGAAGCGCGCTGCTCATCGGTGATCCGGCGGGGACGCCCGTCCCGCGGCTCAGGGTCCAGCGATGCCATCCCGCGCTCGTTGAAGTCGTGGATGACCTTGCGCACATGCGACTCATCGGTCATCCACATCGCCGCGATCTGCGACACGGGACTACCGACGTAAGACGCCAGCAAGATCGCTGCTCGCTCACGCGTAGCGAAGTGCTTGGCCTTCTTGGCCTTGCTCTTCAGCGTCACCGCCTCTGCGTGCTCAAGCGGCCTGACAAACACCTCCGGGGGACGCATCAACACCTCCAAGGTCGTGATACATCCCCATTCGCCAACCACAGCGAATTTCCGGTCAGAACTTCAGAGACGGACCACTAGCCGCTGCTAGGACGATCCGATCCCTACCCCAATGGCGAGCACGATCGCGCCGCCGACGGTGACGACCAGCAGCGACGAGCGCAGCGAGACTTCGAGGAAGCGGTTTCTGACCCAAGCGATCGCGAACAGCTCGAAGGCGACCACGATGCCGGCGACGAGCAGCGCTTTGTGGACGTTGGAGATGAGGAAGGGCAGCGTGTGGAAGATGCCGCCGAGCGTGGTCATCCCGCCGGTGATCGCCCCGCGCACGACCGCCGAGCCGCGACCGGTCTGCTCGCCCGTGTCCGACAGCGCCTCCGACCAGCCCATGCTGACGCCCGCGCCGAGCGCGGTCGAGAAACCGACGAGCAGCGCCGTGTGCGAGTTCGCGGCGATCGCCGCGGCGAAGATCGGCGCGAGCGAGGAGACGGTGCCGTCGATCATCCCGACGAGCGCTGGCTGCACCACGCGCAGCACGAAGTCGCGCTCGTCCTTGAACCCGACCCTGTGAATCAGGCGAGCAATAGGCGCATCGGGTGCGGGGGCGCTGGTGGCATCTGCGTCCATCCGCGATTTATAAACCGCCTCCGACTTCGGGCTCCCTTATCTCAGAGTCCCAGGCTGGGGTTCAGGAGGGGGCAACCGGTGGTCGCTGCCAGGACTCGGGCGCAAGCGCCACGTCGGGGTACTCGAACTCAGTGCCGCAGCGCGTGCACAGCGCGTCGTAGATCTTCGTTACACGCCCGCACGTGGGGCAGCGGCGGCGCAGCTCGTCGCGCTCGAAGCGGTAGGCGATCGCGGCAAGCAGGCCAAGAAAGGGGACGAGCCCCGAGATCAGGAACCACAGCCAGAACGAGCTGCCCTTGATCTTGCCGACGATCCCGCCGGAGAAGGCGAAGCACAATGCGATGATCACATAGGCCATCTCGTGCCTGGTTCCCCCCGTCGATCAGAGCAGGACGCGCAGGGCCCAGATGACCGCCAGGATCGCCACGATCGCCACGACCGGGAAGAAGAGCGCGGCCACGATACCGATGATGATCTTCAGCGCGATCAAGGCAACGATTAGCACCAACAGACCTGCCAGCACGTGCTTGCCGAACTGCTCCAGGCGAGATGAGGACTCTGAGGATGATTGATTCATGACTGAAAGCCTAGACGGTCCACGCATCGCGCGGGAGAAATCTCTGGCTTGCTCAGGTGATTCCGAGTTGCTCATTGACCAGGCGCGTAACCTCGCCGCCGTCAGCCCGGCCCTTCGTTTCTCGCATGACGTGCCCAACAATTGGGCCGATCGCCTTGGTGTTGCCTGTGCGCACGCGCTCGGCCGCGTCGGGGTTGGCGGCGAGCGCGGCGGCGACGATGCCGGCGAGCTCATCGCCACCGCCATCCATCGCGGCCAGCCCCTCGGCCTCCACGATCTCGGACGGCGCCCCGCCGTCGGCGACGAGCGTATCGAGCACGCGCCTGCCCGCGCCGACACTGATGCGCTTGGCTGACACGAGACCGACGAGCTCGGCGAGCGCCTGCGGGCGTACGCGCGAGTGCATCGGATCCCCACCCGCCCCTCCGCCGGCGCCGGCCACGCCGTCTGCGTCACCATCCGCCGCCTCCTCCTCGTCGTGCTCGCCGCCGAGGCGCGGCAGTAGCTCGCCGATCACCCAGTTGGCGAGCGCCTGCGCTGGCGGCGCAGGCTCAGCGCCGGCGTCTAGCGCGGCCTCGAAGTAGTCGCCGAGCTCGGCGCGGAACGCGAGCATCTGCGTGCTCTCGGCGCTCAGACCGTAATCGCTCAACAGGCGCTCGGCGCGGTCCACAGGCAGCTCTGACATGGCCGCGCGCGCGTCCTCGAGCATCTGCTCGTCGATGCTCACCGGCACGAGGTCGGGCTCGGGAAAGTAGCGGTAGTCGTGCGCCTCCTCCTTGGAGCGAAGCGACGTTATACGTCCTGTGGCGGGGTCGTAGTGGAGCGTCTCCTGGATCACCTCCCCCCCACCTTTCAGGATCTTTTCCTGACGTGCGATCTCGGCCCTGATCCCGCGTTCGATGAAGCGGAAGGAGTTCATGTTCTTCAGCTCGGTCTTGACGCCCAGCTCCTCGCTGCCTGAGGGGCGCAGCGAGATGTTGGCGTCGCAGCGCAGTGAGCCCTCCTCCATGTTGACGTCTGAGACGCCGAGCTGGCGCAGCGTGGTGCGCAGCAGCTTCAGCCACTCGCTGGCCTGCTCGGGCGAGCGCACATCGGGCTCGGTGACGATCTCCGCGAGCGGCGTGCCACCGCGGTTGAAGTCGACGATGCTCGCATCCGAGCCCTGGATGCGCCCGCTTGCGCCGACGTGGATCAGCTTGGCCGCGTCCTCCTCTAGGTGCACCCTGTGGATCCGTATATCGCCCAACCGCCCACCGAGGCACAGCGGCTCGTCGTATTGGGAGATCTGATAGCCCTTCGGCAGGTCGGGGTAGAAGTAGTTCTTGCGGTGGAAGATCGAGCGCGGTGCGAGCTCTGACCCGAGCGCCAAGCCGATCATCAGGCCGAGGTGCACGGCGCGCGCGTTCGCCACCGGCAGGCTCCCCGGCAGGCCGAGACAGACCGGGCAGGTGTGCGTGTTGGGGGGCTCGCCGAAGGACAGCTTGCAGCCGCAGAACATCTTCGTGGCAGTCGCGAGCTGTACGTGGATCTCGAGGCCGATGACCGGCTCGTAGACGTCAGGCACGCGCTGCGCTCCCGTCGAAGCCGAGGCTCTGCTCGAGCGCGTACGCGGCGTCGAGCACACGGTTCTCGCTGAATGCAGGGCCGGCGATCTGCAGCCCGACGGGCAGCCCTACGGAGAAGCCACAGGGAATGGAGATCGCGGGGATGCCGGCGAGCGACATTGGCACGGTGCAGAAGTCGTTGAGGTACATCTCAAGCGGATTCGCGGTCTTCTCGCCGAGCTTGAACGCGACCGTGGGGGCAGTGGGTGTGACGATCAGATCGACCTGCTCGAAAGCGCTTTTGAAGTCCTCGGAGATCTTCGTGCGCACGCGCTGGGCGCGGCCGTAGTAAGCGTCGTAGTAGCCGGAGGACAGCGCGTAGGTGCCGAGCATGATCCGCCGCTTGACCTCCGCGCCGAAGCCGTCGTGGCGCGTGCGCGTGTACATGTCCAGCAGGTCGCTGGGGTCCTTGGCGCGCAGCCCGTAGCGCACACCGTCGAAGCGTGCGAGGTTCGATGAGGCCTCGGCGGGCGCTATCACGTAGTAGGCGGACAGCGCGTGCGGGGCATGCGGGAGACGCACCTCGCTGATCTGTGCACCGAGCTGCTCGGCCTGCGCGAGCGCCGCGCGGAAGGCGTCGAGCACGCCCGTTTCGATGCCCTCGCCGGTGAGCTCCTCGGGCACGCCCAGACGCACGCCGTCCAGGCGCTCTGCGGCGGGCTGCTCGATCGCGTGCGGAAAGCTCAGTGAGGTCGCGTCGCACGGGTCGTGGCCGACCATGTGGCTCAGCAGCAGCGCCGCGTCGCGCACGTCGCGTGTCAGCGGTCCCGCCTGGTCGAGCGAGGAGGCGAACGCGATCATGCCGTAGCGCGAGACCGAGCCGTAGGTGGGTTTCATGCCAACGATCCCACACAGTGCGGCCGGCTGGCGGATCGAGCCGCCGGTGTCAGTGCCGAGCGCCCATGGCGCAAGGCCAGCCGCGACCGCGGCGGCGCTGCCACCAGAGGAGCCGCCGGGCACCCGGCCACGGTCCCACGGGTTACGCACGGGCCCGAAGGCGGAGTTCTCGTTGGAGGAGCCCATGGCGAACTCGTCCTGGTTGGTCTTCGCCAAGAGGCTCGCGCCCGCGTCCTGCAGGCGCGCGACGACGGTGGCCGTGTATGGCGGCTCATACCCCTCGAGGATCCTCGACCCAGACTGGCTCGGCACACCCTCTGTGCAAAACAGGTCCTTGACGGCCAGCGGCACGCCGCCGAGCGGCGCATTCTCGCCCGCGCCGCCCGACGAAGCGTCGTCGGCGACCCAGGTGAAGCAGTTCAGCCCATCTGCACCGGCCGCCCGGTCGGCGGCCGCGCGGCCTCGGTAGGCGTCGAACAGGTCCGCCGCCGAGAGCGAGCCCGCGGCGATCGCGTCCGCCGCCTTCGCGGCCGAGAGCTCGAGCACGTCGGCGCTCACGCCTGCGGGCTCGGGACGAGGAATCCGCCGTCGGCGACCGCGGGCGCCTGGCTGAGGGCGACCTCCCGCGGGAGGCACGGACGCGGTTCGTCGGCACGCAGCGCACCGGTGACGTTGACGACGTGGGAGGTCGGTTGGACGTCGTGAAGGTCGAGCTCGCCGATGCGTGCGACGTGGTCGAGCACCGCTGAGAGCTCGCGCGCCATCGGCTCGATCTCATCCTCGCCGAGCGCCAGCCGCGCGAGTCGCGCCACGTGCAGAACCTCTTCGCGTGCGATCACAGTGCGCGCATTGTATGGGGAGCTGTCGGCCCGGAATAGCACGCGCGGCGGCCAGGCGTCAGAATCAGCCGAACCAGGCGTCAACTGCCGAGGAGCGAGAAGATGCAAGCTGTCCGCACTCCCGAGGAGCGCTTCGCAGATCTGCCCGATTGGAGCTGGGACTCGCAGTACGCACAGGTCAGCGCAGACGGGGACACCGTGCGCATGGCCTACGTCGATGAGGGGCCGCGCGACAGGCGCGTGGCGCTGCTGCTGCACGGCGAGCCGTCGTGGTCATACCTCTACCGGCACATGATCCCGCTGTTGCTGGCCGCTGGGATGCGCGTTATCGCACCGGACCTGATCGGCTTCGGGCGATCGGACAAGCCGAGCGAGCGCGAGGACTACAGCTACGACCGCCACATGCAGTGGCTGGCAGGTCTCGTGGTGGACCGCCTGGACCTGCAGGGCATCGTGCTGTTCTGCCAGGACTGGGGCGGGCTGCTGGGGCTGCGTCTGTTGGCCGAGCACCCCAAGCGCTTCGCCGGGGCGGTGGCATCCAACACGATGCTGCCCACGGGCGATCACGATCCGGGCGATGCCTTCCGCGCGTGGCGCGATTACTCCCAGAGCACCGAGGACCTGCCGATCGGCAAAATCGTCAACGGCGGCACCCACCGGGAGCTATCAGACCAGGAGATCGCCGCCTACGATGCGCCTTTCCCCGACGCGAGCTTCAAGGCCGGCGCACGGCAGTTCCCGGCGCTCGTCCCGATCAAACCGGATGACCCGGCGGCGCCGGCCAACCGCGCCGCCTGGGAGGTGCTGAAAGGTTTCGATGGGCCCTTCGTGTGCGCCTTCGGCGACTCGGACCCGGTCACGCGCGGTGCGGACGCGGTGCTCGAGAAGCTGATACCGGGCGCGGCGGGACAGCCACACGAGACCCTGCCGGAGGTTGCCCACTTCTGCCAGGAGGATGGCGGCCCGCGCCTGGCGGAGATCGTCATCGAGCTCGCCGGCCGCCTCGACGGGGCGCGCTGAGCGCGTCGCTCGGAGGCGCCGCGCGCTCAGGCTCTAAAGCTAGGGGCGTGGGCGTGGCTCAGGCTGCGCGGGTTTGTAGAGCGACGGCCGTTCGTCGCGCATAGCCTGCCACGAGCCAATCAGCATCAGGATCGCGCCGGCGAGCGCGAGCCAGGCACCTACGCACAGCGAGGTGGCGTGGTCGGGACGCTCCAGCACGCGCACGATTGCCGCGATCACGGCAATGCCCCCAAGCAGGGTGCTCCACACCGCGGCCGCGACCGGCAGCGCGGTGCTGCGCTCGGTGATCGTGCTCACGACCAGGGCGAGCGCGGCTGCGGCCGCGGCGATCAGCAGCACGACCGCCGGCCCGAACGTATCCCACGCGCTGAGGTTGCCGAAAGCATTCTCGTACCAGCGCTCGAAAAGCGACACGATCACACAGATCGCACCCGCCAGCGCGAGCAGCTCGCCGACTCGCAGGCGTCTGAGGCTCATGCCACGCCCGCCTGATGGCGGGCCGCGTCGAGTGTGTTGCGCAGCAGGCAGGCGATCGTCATCGGACCGACGCCGCCGGGGACTGGGGTGATTGCGGATGCGATCTCGACGACCGCCTCGAAGTCCACGTCGCCGACCAAACCGCTCTTGTTGTGAGCCTCCTCGGGCGTGAGCCGGTTCATACCGACATCGATCACCACCGCACCCGCCTTGACGAAATCACCCTCGATCAGCCGTGGACGGCCGACGGCGGCAATCAGCACATCTGCGCGAGTGCACACCTCGCGCAGATCGCGCGTGCGCGAGTGACATACGGTCACGGTCGCGTTCTGCGCGAGCAGCAGCTGTGCCATCGGCTTACCGAACAAGTTCGAGCGTCCCACCACCACCGCCTCGGCTCCCTCGAGCGTGGTCTCGACGCTGCGCAGCAACTCGAGCACTCCCAGCGGCGTGCACGGCCGCAGGCCGGGCAGTCCCAGCGCGAGCCGTCCCGCGTTGACGGGAGTGAGCCCGTCCACATCCTTGTCGGGGTCGATCATGCCTGTCAATGTCGGTCCATCGAGATGGTCGGGCACCGGCAGCTGCAGCAGAATCCCGCTCACCGCCTCCTCGGCGTTCAGCTCCGACAGGGTCTGCGCGACATCCTCAAACGACGCGTCGGCTCCCAGCCGGCGATCGAACGGTGTCATACCCGCCTCCGCGCACGCGCGCTGCTTGGCGCCGACGTACACGACCGAGCCAGGGTCTTCACCTACCAGCACGGTCGCCAGGCCCGGCGTGCGCCCTGTCTGCGCGGTGAACGCTCGCACGTCCTCGGCCACCTGGGCGCGCACGCGCGCGGCGATCGCTTTGCCATCGATGATGCTCGCAGCCATGGCACAGATGCTATGCGCTCCGGCCGGCGGAGAAGAACGAGCCCCTCAGCGCCGTGTCAGCGGCGCGTACTCGGCCAGGAGCGTACGCTCGCGGCCGTCATCGGCAAAGCGCACGATGATGCCCTCGGCCGTCAGCCCCGTCACGACGCCGTCGCCGAAGTCCGGGTGTACGACGTCGTCGCCCATCCGCAAGGAGTGTCCCGCTCCTGACGCCGCGGGCTGGCGACGTTCCGCGCGCACCGGCTGCTGGCCCCAACTGATGTCTGCGCCTCCGCGGCCGATCCGCGGAGCGGAGCCACCTGAGAAGCCCCCGCCGAGCATTCCCGGGCGGAAGGCAGTCTCAGCCGGCTCGTGCAGGAGATCAGCAGGGATCTCGTCCAGGAAGCGACTGGGCATGCCAAAGGTCTGCGCGCCGAACACCGCGCGCCGGCGAGCGTGGGTCAAATACAGCTGGCGCATAGCTCGTGTGATGCCGACATAGAGAAGGCGGCGCTCCTCCTCCAGCGCACCTTCATCGATCGCGCGTGAGTGCGGAAACACGCCGTCCTCGCAGCCCGCGATGAACACCACCGGATACTCCAGGCCCTTGGCGTTGTGCAGCGTCATCAGCGTCACGAGGCCCTCATCACTGCGACTGTCGGCATCGGCCACGAGCGCGATCTCCTGCAGGTAGGCGGCGAGCGTGTCCTGCCCCTCGCCCGCCAGCGCGTCGAACGTGCGCGCACCCTCCACCAGCTGCTCGAGGTTCTCGATGCGCCCCTGCGACTCGATCGTGCGCTCAGCCTCGAGCGCCTCGATGTAGCCCGTCTGCGAGAGCAGCGCCTCCAGCAGGTCGCCGACCGGCACCTCCCGCTCCGCCGTCGCGCGCAGCTCCTCCATCGAGTCCATGAAGCGCCGCAAGGCCTTGACGGCCGCGGCGCCGAGCCCGGGGACCTGCTCGGGCTGGGCGGCTGCTTCCCACACGGGGATGCCCTGCGAGTCGGCATGGGCGAGCACGCGCCCAAGCGAGGTCTGCCCGATGCCGCGGCGCGGCGAGTTGACCACGCGGGTGAAGCTCACCACGTCTGCGGGATTGGCGATCAGCGACAAATATGCGATCGCGTCCTTGACCTCCGCGCGTTCGAAGAACTTCGCGCCCCCGATCACCTGATAGGCCATGTCCGCGCGCGTCAGCGTTTCCTCGAGCGCACGCGACAGCGCGTTCGTGCGGTACAGCACCGCGATCTCCGCCCGCGATGCGCCCTCGTCGATCAGGCGCTGGATCTCGCCGACGACGAAGCGCGCCTCCGCGTACTCGTCGTCCAGCACGCGCAGCTGGATCTGCTCGCCCTGTCCGAGCTCGCTCCACAGACGCTTGGCGATACCACCACGGTTGTTGGCAATTACTGCGTTGGCGGCCGACAGAATCGTCTCGGTCGAGCGGTAGTTCTGCTCGAGCTTGACCACTCGCGCGTCGGGGAAGTCATCCTGGAAATCGAGAATGTTGCGGACGTCTGCACCGCGGAAGCTGTAGATCGATTGTGCATCATCGCCTACCACCGCGAGATTGCGATGGCCGATCGGGCCCATATACGTGGGCCTGTCCCCCGGCTGTGACTCGCTTTTTACCGCATCCCCGCCCGCCCGCCCACCACCCACCAGCAGCTGCAGCAGCCGGTACTGAGCGTGGTTGGTGTCCTGGTACTCGTCGACGAGCACGTGGCGGAAGGTCAGCTGATAGCGCACGCGCACGTCCTCGAACAGCTCGAAGAGGTTGACGGCGCGGAACAACAGGTCGTCGAAGTCCATCGCATTCATCCGATGCAGGTCGCGCTCGTAGAGCTCGTAGACCTCGGCGAGCATCTCCTCGAACGGCGAGCCGACCGCGTCGCGCACGTCCGAAGCAGCGCGCAAGCGGTTCTTCGCCGCCGAGATCTGGTTGTGCAGCGCCGCCGGCGTGTAGCGCTTCGGGTTGACGCCGACCGCGTCGGCGCAGCGCTTCGTCAGCCGGCGCGCGTCGGCCTGGTCATAGATGGTGAACTGGCGGGTATAGCCGAGCCGGTCGGCCTCGGCGCGCAGGATGCGTGCACAGGCCGCATGGAAGGTCATCAGCCACATGCCGTAGGTGCCACGCCCGAGCAACTGCTCGACCCGCTCGCGCATCTCCCTGGCGGCCTTGTTGGTGAAGGTGATCGCCAGGATCTCACCCGCCTGCGCCTGATTGCTGTAGATCAAGTACGCGATCCGGTGTGCCAGCACACGCGTCTTGCCGCTGCCTGCGCCAGCGAGGATCAGCAATGGCCCCTCGCCGTGCGTGACAGCCTCACGCTGGGGCTCGTTCAGCCCCTCGAGTAGACGCTCAATCCGCTCTTCGGCATCAGGGGATGTCTGGCCCGGAGGGCGCGGTTCGTCAAAATCGTCGGCCATACACTGAGCATAGATACGCACTCGGCGGGCGAGCCTCGTACCGGTCTGACCGCGTCATTCTGTCCGTGGTAAGTACCGATCTGCTCGCGTAATCGGAACTATCATGGTCGGCGGGCGCGCGGTCGATGCCATCTGTATGAGTGCAGCGTCCCTCGGTCTCCCGAAGCCGGTACCCGACCGCGCCTCGAGTGTGCGGGTGCCGAGCGGCATGCGTCTCGGCTGGATCGCGCTGGCGGGCCTCGTGGTGCTGTATCTGAGCTGGCAGCTGCTGCATTGGATTCCGATGCGTCAGGAAATCGCGGGCGAACTGTTGATGCTGGCGATCTCGCTGTACGCCACCGGCGCCGCTGTGGGCGCGTCACGGCGCGCGGCCGGCTCGCCGCGTGTCAAGCGCGCCTGGCGGTTGGTTGCGCTGGCGCTCCTGGCCCAGTCGGCCGGCACGGTCGCCGACCTCCTCTACCTGGCGGCGGGAGTCTCGCCATTCCCCTCGTTGGCCGACCCGCTGTACCTCATCTTTTATCCGCTGCTACTCGCCGGCGTGCTGAGCTTTCCGGAGGCTCCTCGCAGCGCTCGCCAGGCGCTCGAGCTCGCTCTCGACAGCGCGATCGTCACGCTCGGTGGCGGCATCGTGTTCGTGTACTTCATCCTCGGCCCCAACGCGATCGCCACTCGCACACCGCTTGAAACGATCACCTCGGTCGCCTACCCGGTCGGCGACATGATCCTGCTCGTCGCGCTGGGCACCACGCTGTTGCGCGGCGCAGCGCCACAGACCCAGCGCATTCTGCGGCCGATGGCGCTGGCGATCGCAATCTTCGTCGTGGCGGATCTGGCCTATGGCTACATCGTGCTGCACAGCGTCTACCACGACGGCGACCCGATCAACACTCTGTACATGCTCGCCTTCGCGTGCTTCACCGCGGCAGCCCTCCGGCAGCGGGTGCTCACCAGAGCCGGAGAGATCCCGGACCACCACACGCAGGGCACCCACGCGAGCTGGCTGCCATACATGGCGATTGCCGCCGGCATGGCGATCGTGCTCGCCAAGGCCTATCACGAGCCGTTCTTCCCCGACCTGAGCATCGCAATCATCATCACGCTGACCTTCGCCCTGGTGATCATTCGCCAGATCCTCGCCCAGGCAAGCCTGAGCGCCAGCCGTGAGGAGCTCAAGCACCAGGCCGACCACGACCCACTGACCGGCCTGTACAACCGCCGCAGGTTCGCCGAGGAGCTCAAGCGCACCCTGCACGCCGCCTCCCGCTACAAGCGCCATGGGGCGCTTTTGATGCTCGACCTCGATGACTTCAAGATCATCAACGACACCCAAGGTCACGCCGCCGGCGACGAGGCGCTGAAGACACTCAGCCAGGCGATCCTCGAGCGGGTGCGCACCTCCGACGTGGTCGCGCGCCTGGGGGGAGACGAGTTCGCGGTCGTGCTCTCCGAAGCCGACGAGGGAGACGCGCTCGTCGTGGCCGAAGACATCCGCGCCAGCGTAGCCGCCCGCAACCTCGACCCGGAGATCCACATCACCTGCGGGCTCGTGCCGTTCGACGAGCACCGGGAGCTGGCCGCCGACGACGCGCTCATCGCAGCCGACACCGCGCTCTATGAAGCCAAGGAAAAAGGCAAGAATCAGGTACGGATCTACCGTGGCGCTTCGCGAGCGAAGGTCAACGCGTGACCCACGGCCTGAACGTCCGGGGTGAGTGGAAGCATTGGGACCCGAACCTGTTCGAAGACGTCTGACGAGCCGCGGGCGCTCACGACAGGCCCTCCAGTAGCACGCCGACATCGAGCTCCGCCACGCCCTCCGCGGGCGAAGGAACGCGGTCGCCGACCTTGTAGACCTCGCAGCGACGGTACCCCTCCGGGCCGGGATCGGTGCGCACCTCGACGGCCTTCCCGGGAACGTCAACGAGCCAGTAGGTCGGTATCGAGGCCCACGCGTACATGTTCGCCTTCGTCTCGCGATCCTTCTTATGCGAGCTCACCGCGACCTCGATCGCGAGCAGCGCCGCACGGGGATGGCGGTGCGGGGGGTTCCGCCCCTCCACGAGCGCCAGGTCGGGCTCGGGCACTGACTCCCACTCGGCTTCCAGCGGAAGCTGCACACGCAGCCATGCCCGCGCGGCCGCAAAGTGGCGCGTCAGACGCATGATCACCTCCGCATGCTCCTTCCCCTGCCGACTCACCTCGACCAGCAGCCCTTCCAACAGTTCGATCCGCAGGCCCTCCAGCTCGCCCGTGGCGACCATCCGTTCATAGGTTCCGACGTCGAGCCGGTGGATCGCGTCCACGCGATGGGAGTGCTTGTCGACGAGCAACCCGTCCAGCAGCTCGACATCCAGACCGTCCAGCGCGCCCGCCTCGGCCAGCCGCATGTACGTTCCGGCGTCCATCCGGTAGAGCGGGAGCGACGAGGCAGCTCGCCTCGAGGCAACTTCGGTGGCCATCGGCTCATTCTACCGGCCCGGCAGCTGGGCATCCAGCCACCGTCCCGCCGCTATTTGAGGGTCGCGAATAAGCAAGAGCCGAAAGCTACCCCGCGCTTGAGACTCTCATGATGTGATGGTCCGCCACCCCCACCCCGCGCGCAACTCGACTAGCTCCAATCCCGACTTGCGCTATCCCCCAGCCGGGTTGGGTCCTGCCTTCGCGGCACGCAGCGGTGTGATCTCGGCGACCGGTGTATTGGAGCCCTCCCCCCCCTCCTCGCCGGAAAGCTCTGAGACCATGCGTTCGAGCGTGCCGATGCGGCTGGCGAGTCCCTGGATGGCCTCAGCAATGGGGTCAGGGAGATGGATCCAGTCGGCGTCGGGGCCCTCGACACGGCGACCATCGACACGCACGGGATGGCCAGGGTTGCCGACGACGGTGGAGTTTGGCGGGACGTCGGTGATGACGACGCTGTTGGCGCCGATCTTTGCGCCATGGCCGATCGTGATGGGTCCTAGGAGCTTTGCGCCGGAGCCGATTGTGACGTTGTCCTGCACTGTGGGATGACGCTTGCCAGTGGCGAAGCCGGTGCCTCCGAGGGTGACTCCCTGGTAGAGGGTCACGTTGTCGCCGATATCGGCTGTTTCGCCGATCACCACTCCTGCGCCGTGGTCGATGAAGAGACCCTCGCCAATGCGGGCAGCGGGATGGATCTCTATTCCGGTGAGCGCACGTGCGAGCATCGAGATCGAACGTGAGGCGAGCGGCATACCGGCCTCGTACAGCGCATGGGCGATGCGATGCGCGAGCAGGGCGTGGATGCCGGGCCAGGTGGCGAGGATCTCGCCCTGCCCCACTCCACGGGCCGCGGGATCGCGGTCGCGTGCGGCAAGGACGTCGCGACGCAGCTCGCTTGCGACCTGCGCGAAAGTGCCGAGGCCGAGCATGACCACAGCGTAGCGGGGGCGAAGCTGTGCGCCGGCGAGATCGTAGGGTGGGCGATCGTGTGATGAGGACTCAGGCGACGCTCGAATCGTGCTCAGGGAGCGAAAAAGGCCTGCGATACGTAGCGCTCGCCAGAGTCAGGCATGATCGTCACTATGCGCTTGCCCGCGGACTCCGGGCGCGCTGCAACCTGCAGGGCGCCCCACAGCGCTGCGCCGCAGGAGATGCCGGCGAGCACGCCAGTGCGCTTGGCGCAGGTCCAGGCGGTGTGGATCGCGTCATCGTCAGAGACGGGGATCACCTCGTCGAGCAACGCGCGGTCGAGGACCGCCGGGACGAAGCCGGCGCCGATGCCCTGGATACGGTGCGGCCCGGGCACCCCACCAGACAGCACGGCTGAGCCAAAGGGCTCGACCGCGACAATCTCAAGAGCGGGGTTGCGCTCGCGCAGGTAGGAGCCGGTGCCGGTGATCGTGCCACCCGTACCAACGCCTGCGACGAGCACGTCGATGTGCCCGTCCAGCGCGTGCTCGATCTCTGGGCCGGTGCTACGGCGGTGGACCGCAGGGTTGGCGGGATTGGAGAACTGGTCGGGCAGGAACATGTCGGGCGCGCTCGCCATCGCACGCGCGGCCGCCACCGCCTCGCCCATCCCACCGAGCGACTCAGTGATATCCACACGCGCCCCGTACAGCCGCAAAAGGCTCTCGCGCTCGCGGCTCATGCCCTGGGGCAACGTCAGCACCAGGTCATAACCCTTGGCCGCGCACACGAACGCGAGCGCGATGCCGGTGTTGCCGGAGGTTGCCTCGACGATCGTTGTGCGCCCTGGCTCAATCCTGCCCTCGGCCTCGGCTGCCTCGATCATCGCCACACCAATCCTGTCCTTGACCGACCCGCCGGGATTCTGTGACTCGAGCTTGGCGAACAGTCGCACCCCATTCTCGACCACGGCCTCGTCGAGCAGCTGCGGCAGTTCGATCAGGGGCGTGTCGCCAACCAGCTCTGCAATGTTGATCGGGATTTGGGACATAAGACCTACGACAATAGTGGGCACTACTTCCTCGGAGCATTCTGATGAAGCCCCCCTTGACGAACTGGGCGCACCTCAACCATCCGCGCAAGATCCGGCCCACGATCGTGTATCTCTCAACGACATGGCCGATGAGGGCTTATGAGCGCCCTCCGCGAGGAACCCCCGAGCCAGCTGCTCGCTGGTATCGATGACGCTGCGAGTCTCGTGACCCCCGAGGATCTGCCCGAGGCGTTGATCATGGTCTTTGATTCCCACCTGCGCTTCACCCTTGTCGCCGGCCACGCACTCGAGCGCCACCGTGACCGCGCCATCTATCAGGCTGGAGCGCCGATCGCACAGGCATTCCCAGCTGAGCTGTGGCGAGTGATCGAGCCGCTTTGCCACTCTGCCCTGGAGGGCGATACACGTTCGCGCAAGATCCGCACAACCGATGGCGCACACCACATGACGATCGATGTCGGGCCACTCAGCTTGGGCAATCCGCCCTCCCCCGCGGTGATTGCAGGCGGCGTCGCGGTCGTCCTCGACATCTCTCCCACCTCAAGCGAGCGAGGAGGGGTGGGTATAGGACAACCTGAGGAGCGCTTCGAGCAGGTCTTCGAACGGGCGCCGATCGGTACTGGGCTGCTCGACCAGGACGGCAGCTGGGTACTCGTCAACCATGCCCTGTGCGACATCACCGGCTACACCTCCGATGAGCTGATCGGTCAGCGCTTCCAGGATATAACGCACCCAGAAGATGTGACCAACGATGCCGCCCGCCGCCAGCAGCTTATGGACGGCGAGATTTCCGCCTTCCAGACTGAGAAGCGCTATGTCAACGCCGCCGGGGAAACGATGTCCGCGCTGCTCTCGATCTCGCTCGTGCGCGATCAGCAGGACGCTCCGCTGCATTTCATCGTGCAGATGCAAGACATTTCTGAGCGCAAGCATCTGGAGGAGCACCTGCGCCACCTCGCCGATCACGACCCACTCACCGGCCTGCGCAACCGCCGCCTCTTTGAGCACGACCTCCGGCTACAGGTCGGTCGCTGCCAGCGCTATGCCGAGGAGGCTGCCCTGCTGGTGATCGACCTCGACGGCTTCAAGCAGGTCAACGACTTGCACGGCCACAAGGTCGGTGACAACGCGCTCAAGGCCGTTGCGCACACACTCACCCGCAGGCTGCGCGCCACCGACCTAGTCGCCCGCCTAGGCGGTGACGAGTTCGCTGTGCTGTTGCCACATATGGACCGGCAAGGCACCGAGATCGTCGCCGTAGACGTGATGCGCGTAATCGAAGCCTGCAGCGTTGACGCCGGCGACACGGTCGTACACCTCGCTGGCAGTGTCGGCTTCGCATTGATCGACCGTCATACCGCCAGCAACGAAGACATCCTGGTGGCCGCTGATGAGGCGATGTACGACGTCAAGCGCGAGCGTGCCGCCGCCCTTCAGATGTAATACATGCTTGCGCCGGCCTCGTTCGACTCGCGCTCGACCACGTCGGCGATCGTAGTCTGCTCGAGCACCTTGCGGGCAGCCTGGGCGGCGTCGGCGAAAACACCCCCGGCGTCGCGCCCGAGTGGGCCGTCGAGCAACTCCACGATCTGAAGCACAGTCACGCTGGAGGGCTCGCGCGCGAATCGATAGCCGCCCTTGACGCCGCGCTGGGAGACTGATGATCCCTGCGCGCCTGAGCACCGCGAACAGCTGCTCCAGAAATTGCACTGGCACTTTGCGCCTGCGCGCCAGCTCGCCAATTGGGATCGGATCCGCTCCGGCGCTGCGCGCGAGCTCGGCAAGGGCGAGCACCGCATACGGAGACTTGCTCGTGATCGAGATCATTTGATCAAAGACGAGGGGCCCGGCTTGCCGGCCTGCGGCCGGCTGCGCCACCCTCGAAGGTGATGCTAGGGAACTACAACCAACCGCGCTCGGTGGCTATAAGAACTGCTTGAGCACGGTCTACCGCGCCGAGCTTGCCGTAAATGTTGTGCAGATGCGTGCGCACGGTACTTGTGGAGAGCGTCAACTCGTGCGCAATCTGCTTGTAGACCTTGCCCTCGCCGAGCCTCTGCAGCACGCTGAGCTCGCGTCCAGACAGCGGACAAGGGTTGACGTGGCGCTGGCGTTGGCTGGTGGCGCCTGCTGGCAGTTCGTACATCACGCGCCGTAGTTCGTCCGGCCCAAGGCCGAGGGTGCGCGCGGCCTGCAGCATCTCAAGCGACGACACCGTAGCGCCCTGCTCGTAGTGCGCGAGCATGTCCGCGAGGCGCACAAGCGCAGCCTCACCTTCCTCGTCGGGGTTGTGGTGGCGCTCAATCACAGTGGTGATGGTGTTCGGCAGCACCCAGCGCCGGGCGAGCACGCCTCCCACCAGCGCATGGTCGACGCCCAGCTCGCGGCGCTCTTGGTGGATGCGCTCCTCAGGCGTCCTCGCACCCCGGTGAATCTGGGATGGATAGCCGGGATAAGCCTGTAGCAGCACGAGCTTGCCGACATCATGCAGCATGCTCGTCACGGTCAGGCGATCGCGGTGCTCATAGCCGATCTCTGCTGCTAGTCGGTCAGCGGCATTCTGGGTCGCAAGCGCATGCAGTCGGAAGCGCTCCGGGGTCTCGTCCCAGATGCTCGCGCGCTCAAAGAATTCGAACGTCCGCACCTGGCCTGCAAGCGCCTGCACAGCCTTTCCGCTCAGCAGCTCGACAGCCTCGACGGCCGTGTCTACGCGCCCGCGTCCCTCCTGCACTTGATTGGCCACGCGCAGCACAGCGATGAGCAGCGCAACATCGGACTCGACCGCGGTCACGACATCGGCGGTTGCGACATTTTCCTTGCCGATCACAGCGAGCAGTCGGTCACGCGACTCGGTGAGCGCGGGAAAAGTCTCCAGCGCTTCAAAAGCCTTGATCAGGCGCCGACCGTGGCCGTCACCCTGCTGGCGAACCACGGTGGCGGTGGGGGCGGGCATGGACGCGGGCGCCGCGGTGGATCCCTTGGCGGGTTCGCGAGCAACACTGGTAGGAGCGCTCTTGCGAGCGCTAGTGGCGGGCTTCCGTGCGCCGCTCTTCGTCTTTGTCGCCGTCATTGGCATTGTCGAGGTCCTATCGGCAGCGCTGGACGAATGGTTGAGAGAAAAATTTCAGGAGAGAGCGTGGTCGATTCGGCGCAATGTCTCCTCACGTCCGAGCAAATCGATGCTCTCGAATATGCCGGGCGAGATGGCCGTGCCAGCGATCGCCACGCGCAGCGGCTGGTAGACCTCTCGTGGCTTGACCGCACGGCGGGCGAGGATGGCTTCGAGCGCCTGCCCCACCTCGGACTCGGTGAAGTCCTCGAGCTCTGTCAGCGCCGCGCGCACGTCGGCTAGCGCCGCACGTCCCTCCTCGCCGAGCCAGCGCTCCCGTGCTTTGGGATCGTCAACAGGAGCATCGAGCAGCGGCCCTGTCAGCTCCCAGAAGTCCGCAAGCGTATGAATCTTCTCCTGGCTGATCGCCACGGCGCGAGCGAGCCTCGAATCATCGGCGGTGTCCGCGTGGCCGCTTGCCCGCAGGAACTCCTCGACACGTCCTGTCAACTCCTCGACGGGCAGCTCGCGGATCCAGACGCCGTTCAACCATCGCAGCTTGGCCTCGTCGAAACGCGCCGGGTTGCGGCTGACTCGATCGAGTGTGAACCGCTCGATCAGCTCTGCGGTCGAGAGCACGGTTGTGTCGTCGCCGGAGCCCCAGCCGAGCAGCGCCAGGTAGTTGCGAACTGCTCCCGGCAGGTAGCCGGCATCGCGCAGCTCTCCCACCGACGCGGCGCCGTGGCGCTTGGCAAGCTTCTTGCCGTCAGGGCCGTGCAGCAGCGGCAGGTGCGCGTAGATCGGTGGCGGCACATCCAGGCCGAAGCCCGCGGCGCGCGCGGCCTCGAGCACGAGCAGCTGCTTGGGCGTATTCGACAGGTGATCCTCGCCGCGCACCACGTGTGTGATGCCCGCGTCGAGGTCGTCGATCGCGACCGCGAAGTTGTACAGCACCGACCCGTCCGCGCGCGCGACCACTGGATCGTCGAGATGGACGTGCTCGAAGCGCGTGTCTCCGCGGATGACGTCGTGTACGACGGTTGCACCGTCGGCGGGCACGCGCAGGCGCACCGCGCCCTCCTCCTCAGGCTCGCCGCGGAAGCCGCGATCGGCGCCGTAGAGCTCCTTGAACGCCTTCACGTCCTCGGCCGTGGCGCGCGAGCGATAGGCGTGGCCGGACTCGAGCAGCGCCCGCAGCGCCTCGCCATGGCGCTCGGAGCGCGCGGTCTGCAGGATCGGGCCCTTGTCCCAGTCGAGCTCTAGCCACTCGAGCGCGTCGAGGATCTGCTCGATGTTCTCCGGTGTCGAGCGCTCGCGGTCAGTGTCCTCGATGCGCAGCACCAACTGGCCACCGCAGTGACGAGCGAGCAGCCAGTTGAACAGCGCTGTGCGCGCACCGCCGATGTGCAGCGCACCGGTGGGCGATGGCGCGAACCTCACACGCATGGGTCTGTTCGAGGAGTCGGGATGTTCAGGAACGGAAACCATAAGATCGCCCGCATGCTAATCGGAGCTCATGTCTCGCCCGCTGGTGGCCTGCCGAAGGCGGTTGAACGCGGAGTGCAGCGGGGCTGCCGGGCCATCCAGATCTTCAACCAGTCCCCGCGGATGTGGCGGGCAACTACCTACCGTGACGAGGACGTGGTGGCGTTCCGGGAGGCGATGGACGCGAGCCCGATCGACGTGGTCCTGATCCACGCTGTGTATCTGCTCAACTGCGCAAGCGAAGATCCAGACATCCGCGCCAAAACACTTCAGTCGCTGACTCATTCGCTGCGAGTGGGTCAAGTGATTGGGGCGAGCGGGGTCGTTCTGCACCCAGGCTCGGCCAAGAGGAGCGAGGTGCCCGGCGCGATCGTCCGCGCCGGGGAGACGATCCGCGAGGCGCTCTCCGACAGCGAGGGCTGCGAGCTGCACCTGGAGGACACGGCCGGAGCAGGGGGCACGCTCGGGCGCTCTTTTGAGGAGTTGGCGGCACTGCTGGACGCCGCGGGCGGCGAGGAACGACTGGGGGTGTGCCTGGACTCCTGCCATCTGCTCGCCTCCGGCTATGACATCCGCACCCCGGGTGGCATGACCTCGGTGCTGCGCAAGGCCGCGCGCAAGCTGGGGCGTGGGCGCGTGCGCTCGCTGCATCTCAACGACTCGCAGACGCCGCTCGGATCCAACCGGGACCGCCACGCCAACCTCGGCCGCGGAGAGCTCGGCGAGGACGGGTGCATGGCGTTCCTGTCCGCCCCCGCGTTGCAGAAGCTACCATGCATCCTGGAGACCCCTGGCGAGAACCGCGAAGGCCCTTCGCACGCCGAAGTCGCGCTGGCGATGAAGCTGCGCGAGCGGGGAATCGCCGCGCGCAAGCGCCCGGTGTCAGGCCACAGCTAGCCGTACGGGCGCTAGTGCCTGTTCCAGCTCAGCTCGCAGCGTGGGTGTGTTCTCCACACGGAACGCATTCCCCAAGCGCAGCCGGCGCACTCCGGTTGGAGTTTCGATGTCAATCACGATCTCGGCGGGACCCGAGTAGTCCTCGACCAGCTGCTTGATGTCCTCGATCGCGTTCGCGGACAGACTCACAAGGTCCACCCGCGCGTGCACCGGCCGGGCGAGCGTAACTTGAGTCTTGGCAGCTGTCTGCGCCTGCTTGCGGGCCTGCTCGATCTCCTCGTCGCTGGGCGCGAACGGCTCGATGGTCTGTGCAACCAGGCACGTCTTGCCCGCTTCCTTGTGGTCGACTCGCCCGCGCACGAGCACCACCTGGTCGACCGCAAGGGCGCTCTCGTGCTCGGACAGAGCCTTGCCGAACACGAGCATCTCGACGGCACCGCCGAGGTCATCGAGCGTCGCGAACATCATCGGATCGCCCGAGCGCGTACGGATGCGCTTGGCCTCGACGATGATCCCGCCGACCGTCACCCACTCCTTGTCCTTGCGCTCGGGCAGCGCTGCCAGCGAGCAGTCTGTGCGTGCACGCAACACCTCGCGCAGCGGCTTCAGCGGATGCGCGGAGACAAACAGGCCGATTGCCTCCTTCTCGACGGCGAGCAGCTCCGCCTGATCGAACTCCTCGGCTGGTATCGGCGGGGGTGGTGGCTTGGCCAGGCCGATGGAGGGACCGGACTCCTCCAGTTCGAAGAACGAGCCCTGTCCGGTCATCGCATCCTGCTGCACCCGCTGTCCGGCGGCCTGGGCGTCCTCGAGCACCGCGAGCATCCCCTTACGACTCGCGCCAGTGGAGCCAAGCGCGCCGCACTTGACGAGCGCCTCGATCGCCTTCTTGTTGACCGTGCGGCTGTCGACACGCTCACAGAAGTCCCACAGCGAGCTGAACGCGCCGCCGTCCTCGCGCGCGCGCTTGATCGCCTCGACCGCTTGATAGCCGACGCCCTTGACGGCGTCCAAACCAAAACGGATATTGCCGACTCTGCCCTCCGAGCCAGCACCCTCCACGGTGAACTCGTGGTCTGAGAGGTTCACGTCCGGCGGCAGGATCTCGATCCCCATCTCCTCGCAGCGCGCGACGAAGAACGGGACCTTGTCCTTCGTTGACATCACCGAGGAGATCAGCGCTGCCATGTACTCGGCCGTGTGGTTGGCCTTCAGCCAGGCTGTGCGGTAGGCGATCAGCCCATAGCAGGCGGCGTGGCTCTTGTTGAACGAGTAGTCGGCGGACTTTTCGTTGGTGTTCCACAGGAACTCGATCACCTCGGGCTTAGTTCCCGACGCGCGGCAGCCCTCCACGAACTCAGGCTTCAGCGCCGCCATCGCCTGGCGGTTCTTCTTGCCGATAGCCTTGCGCAGGTCGTCCGCCTTCGCACCCGAGAAGCCCGCGAGCTCCTTGGAGATCTGCATCGCCTGCTCCTGGTAGAGGATCACGCCCTTGGAGGACTCGAGGATTCCCCGCAGGCGCTCGTCGGGGTAGGAGATGGCCTGCGGGTCGTGCTTGCCCTTGGCGTACACGGGGATCTGATCCATAGCCCCCGGCCGGTACAGCGCGTTCAGCGCGACGAGGTCGTTGAACTCGTCCGGCTTGACCTTCTTCAGCGCCTCGCGCATCCCCTCGGACTCGAACTGGAACACGCCCGTGGAGTCCCCACGCGCGAGCATCTCATACGTGCGCGGATCGTCCAGCGGCAGCGTGGTCATGTCAGGACGAACACCTGAGGAGCGCTCGATGATGTCCAGCGCGTCCTCGATCACATCGAGGTTGCGCAATCCGAGGAAGTCCATCTTCAGCAGGCCGATGTCCTCGATCGGCTTCATCGAGAACTGGGTCACGGTGCGAAAAGCCTTCTCGCCGTTCTCGTCGGCGCCGGCGTCGGCTAGCTGCAGCGGCACTATGTCGGTTAGTGGCCGGTCGGCGATCACGACTGCGGCGGCGTGGATCGAGGAGTTGCGCACGATCCCCTCGAGGCCCTGCGCGACGTCGATGATCTGCTTGGCTACCGGCTCCTCGTCATAGGCCTTGCGCAGCGGCTGCCCGGTCTTCAGACAGTCCTCGAAGGACGGAGAGCGGCCCATTATCGGGTCCGGTATCAGCTTCGCCAGGCGGTCGCCCGTGCCGTAGTCCAAGCCAAGCACGCGGGCTGCATCGCGGGTGGCGGCGCGCGGGAACATCTTACCGAACGTGACGATCTGTGCGACCGACTCGCGGCCGTACTTCTCGGTGACGTAGCGCATCACTCGCTCGCGCCCGCGGACGGAGAAGTCGATGTCGATGTCGGGCATCGACACGCGCTCGGGGTTCAGGAAGCGCTCGAACAGCAGGCCGTAGCGCAGCGGATCGACGTCGGTGATCGCCAGGCAGTAGGCGACGATCGAGCCGGCCGCCGAACCGCGGCCGGGGCCCACGGCGATGCCGTTCTCCTTGGCGAACTTGACGAAGTCCCAGACGATCAGGAAGTAGGCGTTGAATCCCATCCTGTCGATCACGCCGAGCTCCATCTCCATGCGCTCGATCGCCTCGGCGGGTGGCGGATCGCCGTAGCGCAGCGTCATGCCCTCGAGCACACGGGCGCGCAGGTACTCGCACTCGCTCGCGCCGTCGGGAGTGGCGTAGCTGGGTATCAACTGCTTGCCGAGCTCCAGCTCCACCGAGCAGCGCTCGGCGATCTCCAGGGTATTGGCGGTCGCCTGCGGCCACTGCGCGAACGCCTCGGCCATCTCGGCGTTATCGCGCAGGTAGAACTCGTTCGTGTCGAACGTCATCTTCGGCGCGGCGAGCGTGCTCTTGGTCTGCACGCACAGGAGCGCCGTGTGGTGCTCGTAGTCCTCGCGGCGCAGGTAGTGCACGTCGCCGGTGCCCACCAGGCTGCCGCCGAGCTCCGAGGCGATGCGCACGATGCCCTCGTTGCACTTCTCCTGCGCTGCGAGGCCGTTCTTTTGCACCTCGAAGTAGACGTTGTCCTCGCCGAGAATCCGCCGCAGGTCATCGGCGTGGGTGCGGGCGTCCTCAGGACGATCCTCGAGCAGGTGCTGGCAGAAGCGCGAGGCCAGGCAGCCGGTCAGCGCGATCACGCCGTCTGAGTGCTGCTCGATCTGGCTGAGGTTGACGGTCGGCTTGCCGCGGTTCAGTCCTTCCAGAAAGCCGGCCGAGGACAGCTTTACGAGGTTGCGATAGCCAGCGTCGGTGGCGGCCAACAGCGTCAGGTGGTTGCGCTGTACCTTCGGCGATCCCGGCCCCGCCGCAGCAGCCGCGTGATCGTTGACGAGATAGATCTCACAGCCGACGATCGGCTTGATGCCATGCTTGGCGCAGGCCTTGTGCAGCTCGACGGCGCCGTTCATCACGCCGTGGTCGGTCAGACCGAGGGCGGGTTGACCGAACTCCGCGGCGCGGGCGGCGAGCGCGTCGATCTTGCACGCCCCGTCGAGCAGCGAGTACTCAGAGTGGACGTGCAGATGGGCGCAGGCGGGGACGGTCACTGTGCTCGATGTTAGGCGTCGCGGCGGCGGCCTAACGATCCTCACGCCGGTGTTTGCGGGCGTAACGCCAGCGACCGATCAGCGACATGCTGTGCTTGTGCGACTTGGCGACGGGCGCGGCAGCGATGGCTTGCTGCCGCGCGGGTGGTGGTGGCGGCGAGTCTGGCTCCGCGGGTGCAGTTGCCTGCGCGCGAGCTTGCAGGCGCTCTACAGCAGCGGCCAGCGCGGCAGCCATCTCCTCGCCCCGCGCTCGGCTCGCGGGTGCAGCGACGGGGGTAATGAGGGAATTGGGCAAGCGGCGCTCGGCGGCAGCGCGCAGCTTCCCCGCCACGTCCTTGAGATCGTGGACGGTCTGAGCCATCGTCGCATGGCTCTCGCGCATTGCGTCCAGCTCGCGCTCAGTGCGTTCGCGGGCGCGACGCTCGGCGTCGATCTCCTGCGCGAGCTGTTCCGCGCGGTGCTCGAGCACCGCCACGCGCTCCTGCAAGCGCTGGACGATCTCCGTGCGGCCGTCAGCGCGCTCAGCTGCCAGCGCCCGCTCGGCCTCGACGCGCAACTGCTGCTCGGCGTACTCCTGCTGCTTGACGCGCCGTAGCTCATTCTCACGTTCGGTGAGACGCTCGATGCTTCGTCGTCCCTCTTCCTCGGCCTCCCGCAGGCGCAGCTGGAGGTTTGCGAGATGAGTCTCCAGGGCCTGCACGGTCGCCTCAGCTGCTTCGGCACGACGGGCCAAGGCGGGGTCAACGGACTCCGCTGCGCGGCGCGCGCGGCGCTCCGCGAGCAGGTCACGCTCGCTTGTGTACGGCAGCTCTCCCCTGGGGGGCTCTGATGTTTCTTCCGCGACCATTGCCTCGCTCAGAGCGTACGTCTCCTACCGGACGGGACAGCGCCGGGAAAGGCCATCGAATTGATGACTCAGGACACTAGGACTTGTTGCGCAGGCGCCAGGCCATGCGCGACTGCAGCGAGAACAGCTCGATGAAGCCGGGGGAGGCGGTTTGCGAGAAGAGCCCGCCGGACTCGGCGAAAGATGCGAGCGCCTGGTCATAGACGGCGTGCGGCGAGGACCGCGTGATTACGCGCGCATGGCCCTTGTAGAGCTTGACGCCGATCGTCCCTGTCACCTGCTCGTTGACCTGATCCATGTAGGCGTCGAGGTCTGCGCGCAGCGGCTCCCACCACAGACCGGCGTAGACGAGATAGGCCCATTGGCGGTCGAGCTCGGGCTTGAACTGGTTCTGGTGGATCGTGCCCACGAGCCGCTCGAGATCCTTGTGGGCGAGCAACAGGATCGCCGCCGCGGGCACCTCGTAGATGTCCCTGACCTTCAGACCGACGATCCGGTCCTCGATGTGGTCCACGATCCCCACGCCGTGTCTGGCGCCGACCTCGGCCACCCGTTCGAGCAGTTCCACGAGCCCCAGCCGCTCACCGTTCAAGGCGACGGGCGTACCCCGTTCGAACTGGATCTCCACGACCTCCGCTTCATCAGGCGCCCGCTCTGGGGGAGTGACGAGCTGGAAGACATCGTCCTCGGGCGCGTGGTCGAGAGCCTCGATCCAGCGACCCTCCGATGAGCGGCCCCAGAGGTTGTCGTCAATCGAATAGGGCGCCTCGGACTCGGTCCCGTGGGCGGACTTGACCGGAATCCCGTGCTCGCGCGCATAGGCGATCTCCTCTTCCCGGCCCAGCTGCCAGGAGCGCACCGGTGCGATCACCTTCAACTCGGGAGCGAGGGTGGCGACGGTCGCCTCGATCCTGACCTGGTCGTTGCCTTTGCCCGTGCAGCCGTGGGCGATCGTGTCACAGCCGGCGCGGCGCGCGTAATCGACGGCGAGCTTGGCGATCAACGGACGCCCAAGCGCGGTGAACAGCGGGTAGTCGCCGTAGAGGGCGTTGGCCTTGATCGCCGGAAGGACGTAAACCTGTGCGAACTCCTCGCGTGCGTCGACGACGTGGCACTCAAGCGCCCCTAGCTGCAGGGCCTTGCCTTCGATCACCGCGTAGTCCTCGCCGGGCTGGCCGAGGTTCACGGTGAGGCACACGACCTCGGCGTCGTAGGAGTCCTGGATCCACTTCAGCATCACGCTCGTGTCGAGGCCGCCCGAGTAGAGCAGCAGCACGCGATGCACCTCGGCGGGGTCGGCCTCATAGGAGGCGGTGCGTGGCGGGAAGGGGCGGTCGTCGCTCACGGGCGCGGAACCTTATCCGGTGAGCGCTGCGCCCAACCGCGCGAGCGCATCGTCGATATCAGCCTCGGAGACGATCAGCGGCGGCAGGAGCCGGATCGTCGTGGGCCCGGTGGCGTTCACGATCAGTCGCTCCGAAAGCAGCGCGCGGCGTACGACCGCGGGCGCCGGCACGTTGACCTCGCAGGCGAGCATCAGCCCACGACCGCGCACCGATAGGACATGCGGCAGAGCTTCGAGACCGGCCGCGAGTCGCTGGCCGAGCTCGCGCACACCTGCCAGCAGCTCGGGGTCCTCGGTCACATCCAGGGCCGCGAGCGCCGCTTGGGCGACGACGGGGCCTCCCGCGAATGTCGAACCGTGATCGCCCGGCTGCAAGACGTCGGCCAGGCGCTCGTTCGTTACGAGCGCGCCGATCGGCAGCCCGCCGCCGAGCGCCTTTGCGACGGTGATCGCGTCGGGGACAACGCCGGTCTGCTCATAGGCCCATAGCGTGCCGGTCCGACCCATCCCGCACTGAACCTCGTCGAAGACGAGTGCCGCTCCGTGCTGATCGCAGGCCTCGCGCGCGGCCTGCAGTGCCTCCTCGGAGAGCACGTTCACCCCACTCTCCCCTTGGATCGGCTCGAGCAACACGGCGGCGGTGTGCGCGTTGACCGCGGCAGAGATCGCCTCTGGGGTGGGATCGACCGCGCGAAAGCCCGGGACGAGCGGCGCGAACGGCGCCTGCTTTGACTCCTGCGGGGTGGCGGACAGCGCGCCGTAGGTGCGCCCATGGAACGCCCTGTGCACGACCACGACATCGCCTGCGTGCTTGGCCTTGCGGACCAGCTTGATCGCGGCCTCGCTCGCCTCTGCGCCGGAGTTGCAGAAGAACACCTTGCCGCCCAGGCTCGACCGCGATAGACGCTCGGCCAAGCGCATCGCGGGCTCGGTATAGAAGAGGTTGCTGGCGTGCATCATATGCCCCACCTGCTCGCGTACGGCCTCGACTACACGCGGATGGCAGTGGCCGAGGTTCGTGACCGAGATTCCGCACAGGAAATCCAGATACTCGTTGCCCTCCTCGTCCCACAAATGTGGGCCCTCACCGCGAACGAACTCCACCGGAGAGCGCGCGTAAGAAGGAATCACATGCCCCCGCTCGAGCTCTTGGAGCGCGGCGAGACTCATATCCCGCCTCCCCATGGGCTCATGGGGCTCCCTCGATCTTGGTGCCGATCCCAGCATCGGTGAACAGCTCGAGCAGCAGTGAGTGTGGCGTGCGCCCGTCGAGGATGTGTGCGGCGCTCACACCCTGGTGGATCGCATCCAGGCAGGCCTGCAGCTTGGGTCGCATGCCTCCTTGCAGGCTCGCCAGCGAATCTTCGACCTCTTTCGCGGAGGCCTGGGCGATCAGGCTCTGCGGATCGCTTGGGTCGCGCAGCCAGCCTGGGACATCCGTGAGGAAGATCACCTTCTGCGCGCCCATCGCGCCCGCCACCGCACCGGCCGCCTCGTCGGCGTTGACGTTGTAGGAGTGTCCGTCGCGGTCGGCGCCCACCGAGGCGATCACGGGGATGTAGTCGCTCGAGATGTGCTCGATCACGCCCACGTTCACCCGTTCGATACGCCCGACAAACCCGATGTCCTCGCCGTCCGGCGCCGCGCGGCGTGCGACCCTGAACAGCGAGCCGTCATCGCCACACAGGCCGACCGCGGGCTGACCGTGCGCGGCGAGGCGCAGGACGATTTCCTTGTTGACCTTGCCGACGAGCACCATCTTCGCCACCTCGACCGTGCTCTCATCAGAGACACGCAACCCCCCGACGAACTCGACAGGCAGACCGAGACGCTCCATGTAGGCCGTTATGTCGGGCCCACCGCCGTGCACAACGATCGGGTTCAACCCGACATACTTGAGCAAGACGACATCCCGCGCGAACTCCTCGCGCAGGCCAGGGTCCTCCATTGCCGCGCCGCCGTACTTGATGACGACCGTCTTTGAGTGAAACTCCCGGATGTACGGAAGCGCCTCGAGCAGTGTTCCTACATCACGCATGGTGTCCTCACGTTGTGTAATCGGCGTTGATGGTCACGTACTCATGGGAGAGATCGGAGAAGAAGACCTCGGTCTCGGCTCCCTCGCCAGGCAGAGATATCTCGTACTCGACTTCCTTGGCCTGCAGTGCGCTCTCAAGCGCCGACTCGTCGTAGGGAATCGCGGCTCCAGCCGAGCACACCTGGATCCCCTCCAGTGCAATATCTACGGCGAGCGGCGCGGTGCCGAGCAGTGCACCGCCGACGGCCTGTGGGATCCGTCCCCAGTTGGGATCGCCGCTGTGCAAGGCGGCCTTCACCAGAGGTGAGTTTGCCACTCCCCGTGCCGCTGCCTCAGCACTGGGAAGGTGTCCTCCTCGCACGAGCACACGGGCGATCCGGGCGGCGCCCTCCCCGTCTGAGACCATCATGATCGCAAGCTGGCGCAGCAGCGCGTCGAGCGCCTCGCCAAAGCTCAGCTCGTCCTGACTCTCTGGCGCGATTTGCACGCCGCTGGAACCTGAGCACATCAGGATCGCTGTGTCGTTCGTCGACAACTGCCCATCCACCGAGCAGCGGTCGAACGAGCGCTTCACGCACACGCCGAGCAGCAGGTCGGCTGTCTCGGCCTGCAAGGCCGCGTCGGTCTCAATAAAGCACAACATCGTGGCGAAGTTCGGCGAGATCATTCCAGCGCCCTTGCACTGGGCGTTCAGCCGGACTGTCCCCGATGACAATTGCACCTCGAGGCAAGCACGCTTCTCGAACGCGTCAGTCGTTTGAATCGCCTGCTGGAACTCGCAATCACCCTCGACGCTCAGCTGCGGCTGGGCGGCGAGGATGCCCTTCAGCACCGAGTCAACTGGCAGGTAATGGCTGATACCACCGGTCGAGGCGAGCGCGACCTCTCTCTCGTCCACTCCCGCGGCGATCGCCGCCGCGCCCTGTGTCTTGGCGGCATCGTCCAGTCCGCGCTGACCGGTGGCGGCATTCGCACAGCCCGAGTTGGCGAGCACCACGCGTAGAGAGTTCAGCAAGCAGCGATCCTGGCTGACGAGCACGGGGGCAGCGGGAGTGCCAGTGGCGGTGAAGCGCGCCGCGGATGAGACCCCACCCGCCCCGGGCGCGTCGCATATGAGCAGCCCCAGGTCGGGATTGCCGCTCGGCTTGATACCGCACGCCACTCCCGCTGCCCTGAAGCCCGCCGGCAGCCCTGCGCCCGGTCCGAGGTCGCGCACATGCACGGGCGCGGGCACCCAGCGCGAGTGAAAGAACGGCTGCGGCGGACCCGCGGTTACCCTGTCGCCAAAGACATCCTTTCCGGCGCTCATAGCAACCCTTCCGTCTCTGGCAGCCCGAACATCAGGTTGAGGTTCTGCACCGCCTGCGAGGAGGTGCCCTTCCACAGGTTGTCGATCGACCCGAACGCGATCACCTTGCCGGTGTGCTCGTCGGCGGCGGCGAACACGCGGCAGAAGTTCGTCTCGCGCACCTCGAGCACACCCGGCGGGCGCTCAACAAGCTCGACGAACGGCTCGCCGGCGTAGGCGTCGGTGTACATGGCCCGCAACTCCTCGGCGCCTACAGGCCGGGTGGTCGTGACGTAGCAGCTCGCCATCTCGCCCTGGTCGAGCGGCACCAGATGGGCCTGGAACTGGACCTTCAGCTCGGGATGGGCGGGGTCCAGGGCGCGCAGCTGCTCCTCGATCTCGGGCGTGTGCCGATGCGCGGCGACCTTGTACGGAACGATGTTCTCGCCTGCCATCGACAGGTGCGTGGTCTCGTCGAACACGCGCCCGGCGCCGGAGACGCCCTGCTTGGCGTCGATCACCACGTCGGCGATCAGCCCGGCGCGAGCGAGCGGCGCGAGCGCGAGCAGCGACGCGGTCGGGTAGCAGCCGGGGTTGGCGACGATCGCGGCGCCCGCGATCCGCTCGCGGTGCAGCTCGGTCAGCCCGTAGACGGCGTCCTCGAGCAGGTCCGGGCGTGGGTGCTCGCCGTACCACTTCTCGTAGGCGGACAGCGAGCCCAGGCGGAAGTCGGCGCTGAGATCGACCACGCGCGCGCCGAGCTCGCGCAGCGCCGCGACGGTGGGCGCGGCGGCGGCGTGGGGATAGGCGACCACCGCCGCGTCGATGCCCGCCAGTCGCTCGAGCGCCAGCGGCTCGATCACCAGCGGCACGCGGTAGCGCGGGTAGACGTCCTGCAGCTGGCGGCCCTCCTCCGAGCGCCCGGTCACCGCCACGAGCTCGAAGTCCGGGTGGCGCCACAGCAGGTGCGCGGCGAGCGCGCCCGTGAAGCCGGTGGCGCCGGCGACGATCACGCGCGGGGAGCCCGCGGCGCGCGGCTGGGAGGCGACGCCTCCGTGCGGGAACACGCTAGCCACGTAGCTCACCGCCGATCGCCTGCAGCGCCGCGACGATCTTGTCGCGCACGGGCGCGACGTCCTCGTCGGTGAGTGTCCTGTCGATTGCTCTGAAGGAGAGCGCCAACGCCAGTGAGCGCCGGCCCTCGCCAACCTGCTCGCCGGTGTACACGTCGAACACGCTCACCTTGTCCAGGATCTCGCAGGCCGCCGCACGCACGGCCTCCAGCGCCTGTGCCGCGGACACGGACTCGGGCAGCGTCACCGCCAGATCCTGGCGCAGCGGCGGGAACGGCCCAAACGCGGTGAACTCCACGAGCGGCGCGACGAGCCCGGCGAGCTTGCCGACGTCGATCGCGAACGCCGCCGTGCGCTCAAGGTCCCACGCGCCGGCCACGAGCGGATGCAGCTCACCGAGGAAGCCGAGACGGACGGGCTCGGAGCCGGCGCCTGCGAGCGCCGAGCCGGGGCCGGGCGCGGCGAGAACCGCGGCGCTGCGCCCCGGATGCAGGAACGGCAGGACGTCCGCCTGAACCGACCAATCGAGGCCGAACCGCTCGAGCAGGGCTTCCAGCAGTGCCTTGGCGGCGAAGAAGTCCGCCTCGGCGCGCTCGGCGCGCCAGGATTTGGACGCCCGCCCACCCAGCGCGCCGCTCAGGAGGACCCCCAGGCCATGGTGTTCGTCGGCGAGGTGTCCCTCTGTATCCGTGTCGGTATCACGTGCGGCCCGGTAGACGGTGCCGGACTCGAAGATCGCGATGTCGGGGCCATTGCGAGAAACGTTATGGCGCGCTGCGTCCAGGAGCGAGCCAAGCAGCGTCGGCCGCATGATCGACTGTCCCTCCGACAGCGGGTTTTGAAGCGTGACCACACGCCGCAGGTCGTGATCGGCTCCCAGCAGCAGTTGGTCGAGCAACTCGGGGTCGGCGAAGCTCCAGCCGATGACCTCGTGCAGGCCACGGCCGACCATTGCATCCTCAGCAGCTCGCCGCACGCGCTGAGCGTGCGTGAGCTTGCCGGCGGCGCCGCGGCGAGCGGGGAGCGTCGCGGGCAGTCGCTCGAGGCCATCGATGCGCGCGACCTCCTCGATCAGGTCGATCTCGCGTGTGACGTCGTCGCGGCGCAGGGCCGGCACGGTCACCTCTAGGCCGCCCGCGCGCTCTTCGGTGGCGAAGTCGAGCGCGCTCAGGATCTCGACCTGGCGCTCGACCGCAACGGGGACGCCGAGGATCGCCTGCACGCGTGCCTCGCGCAGCCCGAGCTTCGGCCTGGGCACAACCGCGTCCGCCGACTTCAGACCGACGTCGATCGTGCCGGGCGCGACGGTGGCGCCGCACAGGTCGATCATCAGCTGCGTGGCGATCGCCTGAGCGTGCATGCACTGCTCGGGCATCAGCCCCTTCTCGAAGCGGGAGGACGCCTCGCTGCGCAGGCCGAGCGCCCACGAGCTGCGGTGGATGTTGGGGCCGTTCCACGTGGCGACCTCCATCAGCACGCGCGTGGTGTCGTCCTGCACCTCCGAGCGCGCGCCACCCATCAGCCCGGCGATCGACGTGGGGCCCTCGGCGTCCTCGATCACGACCATCTCGGAGTCCAGCGTGCGTGTTTGGGAGTCGAGCGTCTGCACCTGCTCGCCGTCATGCGCGCGGCGCACCGTCAGGCGCGCTCTGGCGACGCGGTCGAGGTCGAACGCGTGCAGCGGCTGCCCGCTGAGCAGCATTGCGTAGTTGGTGATGTCGACGACGTTGTTGATCGGCCGCTGCCCCGCTGCCGTGAGCCTCGCCTTCAGCCACGGCGGCGAGGGCGCAATCGTGACGGCCTCGAACACGCGCGCGGTGAAGCGCGGGCAGAGATCGGGGCACTCGACGAGCACCTGCGCGCCGGACACCGGCCCCTCGCTGCCGGGATCCTCGCTCCAGGGCGCGTCGACAAGCGGCGCGCCGGTGGCGGCGTGCAGCTCGCGCGCGACGCCATAGACGCCGAGGCAGTCTGGCCGGTTGGGCGTGATCTCGAGCTCGAGGACGTCCATCGAGATCGTCAGCACTTCCGCGAGCGGCGTGCCGGGCGCGAGCTCCGCGTCGAGCATATGGTCATCGAGGACCATGATGCCCTCGGAGCCTGAGCTGAGATCGAGCTCTGACTCGGACAGGATCATCCCTTCGGATACGACGCCGCGCAGCTTCGCTTGCTTGAGCTTCGTGCCGTCGGGCATCACCGCTCCGGGCCGCGCCACGGCGACCGTCTGACCGGCGGCGACGTTGGGTGCGCCGCAGACGATCGTCGCCGCGGAGCCGTCGCCATCGCTCCCGCCGTCACCGTCACCCGCACCGACGTCAACCCTGCACACCTTCAGCCGATCGGCGTCCGGGTGCTGCTCAGCGCTGAGCACGCGCCCGACGACGAACCCGTCGGGCGATGGCACGCCGTGGTGATGGATCGCCTCTACCTTCGTGCCGGTCATCGTCAGGCGCTCCTCGATCTGATGCATGTCCAGATCCGGATCGCAGTATTCGCGCAGCCAGGGAAGCGGGACTCTCATCCGAACTGCTCCAGGAAGCGGAGGTCATTTTCGTAATACAGGCGCAGGTCGGGGATGCCGTGCTTGAGCATCGCGATCCGCTCGATGCCTAGCCCCCATGCGAACCCCTGGACCTTCTCGGGGTCATAGCCGGGCGCGTTAGCCTCGGTAGTGGGCACGCAGGAGTAGACGTTGGGGTCAACCTCACCGGCGCCGAGGATCTCCAGCCAGCCCTCACCCTTGCACAGGTAGCAGCGCGAGCCGTCCTTGAGGAAGCCCTTGCCGTAGCAGTGAAAGCAGGACACGTCCACCTCCACGGAGGGCTCGGTGAAAGGGAAGAAATGTGGGCGCAGCCTGACGTCGCGCTCGCCTGTGCCCTCCCGGGTATCGCCGAAGATCGCCCGGGCGAAGGACAGCAGCGTGCCCTTCAGATCGGCCAGGGTGATGTCCTCGTCGACGGCGAGGCCCTCGATCTGGTGGAACTGCGGGGTGTGGGTTGCGTCGAGATCGCGTCGATAGACACGTCCTGGGATGACCACATACAGCGGCGGCGGGTGCGCTTCCATGGCGCGCACCTGCATGGGCGAGGTGTGCGTGCGCAGCACCAGCTCGTCCTGTGGGAGGACCTCGTCGGCGCCGTCCTGAGCGACGTAGAACGTGTCGGTGTGCGCCCGCGCGGGGTGCGTCGGGCTGTGGTTGAGCGCGTCGAAGTTGTAGTGCACGCTCTCGATCTCAGGACCCTCCATCACGGTGAAGCCCAGCCCCAGGAAGATGTCTTCGAGCTCACGCCGGATGGCGGTGAGCACGTGCAGGCGTCCGATCGGCTGTGGCGGGGCGCCGGGCAGCGTGACGTCAACGCGGTCGGCGAGCAGCCGCTGCTCTAGCTCGCCTACGGCCAGCTCGTCGGTGCGGGTCTCGATCTGCGCCTCGAGTGCCTGGCGGGCTTGGTTGGCGGCCTTGCCGACGGCGCCGCGCTGCGCGGGCTCGAGCGCGGCGACCCCGCGCAGCAGCTGCGGCAGCTCGGCCTTGCGCCCGAGGTAGCGCACACGCAGCTCCTCGAGCTCGGCGCTCGATGAGGCTGCCGCGATCGCGCTCTCGGCCTCCTCGCGCAGTTGCTGGATGCGATCGATCATGACGCGGGGACCGTATCGTTGTCCTGCCCGGGCGGGCGGGACCTCATCGTCATCTCATACAGAGCCACGGTGGCGGCCATCGCTGCGTTGAGCGAGTCCGACGCGATGGGGATGCGCGCCGCACGGTCGCAGGCGGCGGTGACGGTATCGGGCAGACCCTCGCGCTCGGCGCCGATCAGCAGCGTGACAGCAGCCGCGCCGGCGCCGCCGGTCGCGTCCGCGCCCGCTGGCTCGGTGGGGGCCGAGTCGCCGTCGCCGAGCAGGCCACGCAGGGTTCCGTGGGCGCCCGCGTCGAGCGCGACGAGCTCGCCGGGCAGCTCGCTGAGATCGCTGACGTGCGCGAGCGCCACGGTGAAGATCGCGCCCATGCTCGCGCGCACGGCCTTGGGGCCGTGGGGGTCGGCGCAGCCGGGCCCGAGCGCGACGCAGGAGGCGCCGAACGCCTGCGCGGAGCGCAGCACGGTGCCGACGTTGCCGGGATCCCCGACGCGGTGCAGGTACACGCACAGCGGGCCCACCGCCGGCCCCCAGCGCTGCTCGTAGACAGCCATGACGCGGGTGCCAGAGCCGAGCGCGGAGACGCTCTGAAGCGCGGAGCGCTCGACATCGTGGAAGTCGTCGTCGCCGAGGCCCGAGCCGGCCAGCCGGTAGCCCTCGAGCGCCGGACGCCCCGCCCGCTGGGCGGCGGCGATCAGGTCCTCGCCTTCGGCCAGGAACGTGGCGCTGCGCGCGCGCTCGCGCTTGGTGTGCAGGCGACGCAAGGCCTTCAGGCGTGGGTTTTGTGGGGATGCGATCTGGCTCATATCGGTTCTCGGGTTCTGCTTGCTGCTAGCTGTTCCTTGCTCTTGGGCCAACAAAAAGGGCGCCGTCCTTTTCAGGAGCGACGCCCGGGAGGTTCTTCGATGCCGATTGCCTGCTACGCAGCCGGCGCCTCGCGGGCGGTCTCCGAGGTCACCGAAGAGGCAGCTGAAGCCTCACGGGCGACCTCGGTGAAACGTCGGAACGTGTCGGCATCGCGCACAGCGATGTCGGCGAGCACCTTCCGATCGAGCTCCACGCCGGCCAGCATCAGACCGTGCATGAACTGCGAGTAGCTCATCCCGTTCTGTCGTGCGGCGGCGTTGATGCGGGTGATCCATAGCCGGCGGAAGTCGCGCTTGCGGTTGCGCCTGTCGCGATACGCGTAGGCGTCCGCCTTCATCAGCGCCTCCTTGGCGCGCTTGTAATTCGAGTGCGCCTCGCCGCGGAACCCCTTTGTCAGCTCGAGCGTCGCACGACGCTTCTTCTTGGCGTGGACCGACCGCTTGACGCGCGTCACTTGCCCACCCCCAGCATCCTCTTGATCCGCGGCACGTCATGGTCGTTGATCATCTTCGGGCCGCCCAGCGCACGCTTCTTTTTCGGCGACTTCTTCTCAAGAATATGGCTCGTGAAGGGGTGTCGACCACGCACCTTGCCGGTGCCGGTGACTTTGAAGCGCTTCTTCGCGCCGGAATGGGTCTTCATCTTGGGCATGATCGCGAGCCGCTGATTATGACACGGTGGAGTCCGCGGCCGCGTCCGCCGGCTCGACTGCATCCTCGAGCGGGGACTCGAGCGCCTCTGAGGCCACGTCGCCGACGTGGCCTCCGTCGGGGAAGACCTCGTCGGTCGCGTGCGCGGCATCGGCCTTGCCAGCCAGCACCGCTTTGGAAGGCGCCATCATCATCGTCATGTTGCGTCCTTCCTGCATCGGACGCTGCTCGACGACGCCAAGCTCGGAAAGCTCCTCCGCCAGCCGATCGAGGATCGCGGTGCCGCGCTCGGGGTGGGTGACCTCGCGCCCGCGGAACATGATCGTCACCTTGACCTTGTCCTTGTGGCGCAGGAACCGCTCGACGTGGTGCTTCTTGGTGTCGTAGTCGTGCTGGGCGATCTTCGGGCGGAACTTGATCTCGCGCACGGTGATCTGCTGCTGATGCTTCTTCGCCTGCTTGAGCTTCTGGGCCTGCTCGTACTTGTACTTCGAGTAGTCCAGCACCCGGCACACAGGAGGACGTGCCTCGGGCGCAACCTCGACCAGGTCGAGATCGCGTTCCTGCGCGAACGCGAGCGCGTCCGCTGTCTTCAGCACGCCAATTTGGGCGCCCTCATCGTCGATAACACGCACCTCCGGCACGCGGATGCGCTCGTTGACCCTCGTCGTGTCCCGCTCAGGCGGGCGCCGGTCAAACCTGCGGGGGACCGGCACTAGCTGTCGTTGTCGCGCGTCAAGCTGGGTCTAGGCGCGGCGCTGTGGAGGGACGCTTAGCTTCAAGGCGGCCGAGTATAGCGGTGCGCAGCCGCTTGGCGAACTCCTCGGTTGCGAGGCTTCCCGTGTCGCCTGCACGGTGCTCACGCACAGACACCGTCCCATCTGTTGCCTCGCGGTCCCCTACCACAAGCATGTAGGGGATCTTGCGCAGCTCGGCCTCGCGGATCTTTCGACCGATCGACTCGCTGCGCCCGTCCAACTCCACGCGCGCGCCTTCCCCGCTCAGCGTGTCTCTGACCTTGGCGGCGTAGTTGTTGAACTTCTCAGATACGGGCAGCACGATCGCCTGAACCGGCGCCAGCCACAGCGGCAGAACGCCTGCGTAGTGCTCGAGCATGATGCCGATGAAGCGCTCGTATGAGCCAAACAGCGCGCGGTGGATCATCACCGGCTGGTGCTCGGCATCATCGGCGCCGGTGTAGGTGACACCGAAGCGCTCGGGCATCGAGTAGTCGATCTGCACCGTGCCGAGCTGCCAGGACCGCGACAGTGAGTCGGTGATGTGAATGTCGATCTTGGGTCCGTAGAAGGCGCCATCGCCGGGATTCAGCTCGTAGCGCAGGCCTCGTGCCTGCAGCGCTTTCGCGAGATGGTCCTCAGCGTGGTCCCACATCTCGTCATTGCCGCTGCGCAGCTCTGGGCGCGTGGAGAGCTCTAGGCGCACCTCGAAGTCGAACATCGCGTAGGTGTCGAAGAGCATGTCCAGGCAGCCCGCCAGCTCGTCCTGCACCTGCTCCTCGGTGCAGAAGATGTGCGCGTCGTCCTGGGCGAAGTGACGCACACGCAAGAGGCCATGCAGCACGCCGGAGGCCTCGTTACGATGCAGCAGGCCGGGCTCTGAGTAGCGCACCGGCAGGTCGCGATAGGAGTGGTGTTGGGTGCCAAACATGTGCAGATGGCCGGGGCAGTTCATGGGCTTTACGCCCATCTCGCACCCCTCGACCTCGAGCGTGAACATGTTCTCGCGGAACTTCCCCCAGTGGCCCGAGGTCTTCCACAGCTCGGAGTCGAAGATCTGCGGCGTCTTAACCTCGCTGTAGCCGCGCTCGCGCCCCATGTGACGGGAGACCGCCACCAACTCGTTGAACACGGTGGTGCCCGCTGGCAGCCAGAAGGCGGCACCCGGCGAGACATCGGAGAAGGTGAACAGACCTAGCTCACGCCCGAGTTTGCGGTGGTCACGGGCCTTAGCCTGCTCGATGCGCTCCAAGTGCTGCTCGAGTTCAGCCTTGGTGAAGAACGCGGTGCCGTAGATGCGCGTGAGCATCGTTCGGGAAGAGTCGCCACGCCAATAGGCACCGGCGACGGAGTTCAACTTGAAGGCGCCGACAGACTTGGTGGTGGGCGCATGCGGGCCACGGCAGAGATCGGTGAAGGGACCGTTGGTGTAAAGCGAGATGCTCTCGAGACGTTGCACCCCCTCGGCCGCGCCCGAGCCCGCGCCAGCGCCGTAGGAGGCCCCACGCACGAGGTCGTCGATCAGCTCGACCTTGTAGTCCTGGCGCTCTGAGAGGAAGCGCTCCCGCGCTTGCGCGACTGGCACGTCCTCACGCTCGAATGTCTCGGCGGCCTTGATGTGCGCGCGCATTCGCTCTTCGATCTTGGCGAAGTCCGCCTCAGAGATCGCGATGCCGTCAGGGAACTCGAAGTCGTAGTAGAAGCCGTTCTCGATCGCCGGCCCGATCGAGATCTTCACACCTGGATAGAGCTCCATTACCGCCGCAGCGAGCACGTGCGCGGCATCGTGGCGAATCAGCTCCAGGGCCTGCGGCCCACTTTTATCGGTGAGGATGGCGATGTGTGCCCCGTCGGACAGCTCCAGGGCCAGATCGCGCACCTGCGGACCGTCGCCGTCTGTGCCCGTGCTCCCCGGCTCGGTGCCGAGCGAGAGCTCGATGGCGAGCGCGGCGCGCGCGAGCCCGGGCCCGATCGCGGCGGCGGCATCGGCGCCGGTGGCGCCGTCGGGCAGCTCAAGCTGCTTTCCGTCTGGGAGCGTGACCGTAATCGACATCTCAACGCTGGAGGCTACCCGCCCGCCTGTGCAGAGAGCGGGTGGGCGCCGCTACGGTATGCACAAAAGCGATCGACACCTGCGCGCGCGGGCGCGAAGGTGCCGATCGGGCCAGCGCCGTCTGTGGGGATGGCGTGACAGCGACACAATATCAGCAGCTCGCTGGCGGCGTGCTACTGATCTCGAAGCGATGAGACTTGCCCAGCTGCACGTCGGGACATCCGCTTCGAGCTCCACCAGCCCCAGCCGCCCACAGCCACGACCGGCACGACGTACAGCATCGAGATGTACCAATGCATCAAACAGGCGATCAACATCGCTGAAAACCTACCACGCCCGTCGGGGCTCCAGCTCTTACCACGCCTCCTTCGGTGATCCTCCAGAATCGTCCTGCCAGTCCGTCGGGTGATCGCCTGCGCGGGTGGCGCTGCGCGTGCGGCGACGGCGCACGAATAGCACGAACAGCGCTCCTGCCACAACGATTGCCACGCCGAGCACGATCACCGCGGCCGGCGCCTTCGAGTTCTCCGGCGTCCAGAACAGCTGACCGGCAATTGCGCCCTTGCGTGTCCCGACTTCGATCGGCACAGTCCAGTCGAAGATCAGTGTTCGCTTGCTCTTGTCCTTGACCTCTGGAGGCACCACGGGCGACATGTAGTGGATGCGGTGGTCGTGCCATTCGAACTCACCCGTGCGGTCAACCACTTCCCACTCAGGCGGTGCGCTCGAGTTGGCGATCGGCGGCACGTTGACGTCGCCGTAGAAGTTCGTATTCAGATACGTCGCCGGCGCGTGCACGTTCTGCTCGGCGGTGCCGTTGGCGAGCACGCGCGCGTACGGTTCGCCTTCGTAGCCGTAGATCGTGACGGTCTTGCCGGTGTGGTTGTGCAACAGCAGGCGGTCGGCGAACTCGAGCACTTCGATGCTCAGGCCGGGCACACTCGGCGTAATCGCGGTGATGTTGGAGCGATAGTCGTAGCTCGAGCCCTGGTCGTTGATCGGGTTTGAGCTCTCTTTGGAGAGGGCCGAAGTCGCGGCGCTCGCCTGAGCAGCCAGCAGGGCCGACGCGAGGCATGCTGCACTTAGCAATGCGAGGATCAGGCGGCGGGCCATGCCCCGAGAACCGTAGCGCAGCCGTCCGGCGCTCATGTACCCACCGCGGAGAGCAGCCACAAGCCAAAGCTCGTGAACGCGACCATCACCGCCAGCATCCAGTACTGGCTGCGCACGGCCTCTTCGGGGTCCTTGTAGAGCACCAGCGCGCGGTCGTGCGCGAGCGCCAGGCCGCCGACGTGGCCACTGAGGAGCGCGGCGACCTGCACGTACCAGATCGCCGCATAAGAGATGATGTGGTAGTCGATCTGGAAGCCTGAGGTGCCGAATATGTTCGCGCCGTTGCCGAGCGGGTCGGAGGCCAGGTAGACCATCGCCTGGCTCTGCCACAACAGCAGCGAGAAGTAGTGCGCGAGCACGTACGCGAACGCGATCGGCACAAGCGAGTGCGCGAACGTGCGCGTCAGCGTGGCGCGGTCGTAGCGCTCGCTGACCTTTCCCACCCCGAAGATTCCGACGCGGTAGACGGCGGTGATCAGCAGCAGGCAGAACATCATGCCGACCGAGTAGGCGAGCTCCTGCGCCGGCGTGGGATGAAAGCCAAGGTCTTCGAACAGCCCCTGCAGGCTCGGCTCGTTGTTGCGCCAGACGCCGCCGTTGGAGAAGCCGTCGAACGTGGTCGTGCCGATCTGGATGCAGATGAACGCGACCGTGCCGGAGCGGATCTCGAGGTCGGTGACGCCGCTGAGCAGCCGCCGCGCGTAGACGACGCCGTCCTTGTCGCGTACGAGCGCCGAGAGCTTAGAGAGCAGGTTGAAGTACACGCCGAACCCGTCCGCCTGCGAGCTCCACTCATCGATGCCGAACACCGCCATGCCGGCGAGCATCGCCGCGAAGTACCCGAGCGACAGCGCCGCGAGGATCGACGGGCGGTCTTTTTCGACGTAGATCAGCTCGAGCCAAGCGAAGCCGACGATCCCGGCGCTCGCCGGCCACAGCCCCAGCCACTTCGGGTAGCGCAGCAGCGGATTAGCCGGATGACCACGACGCGCAAGCCGCAGCAGCGCCGCGCAGGCACGCGCACAGGTGCGCCACGGGCTGAGCGCATGGAACAGATCCCCGAACAGCACGCTCGCCACCGGTGTGCCGACCCAGAAGACGACGTAGATGAAAGTCACCGAGAAGTTCGCCTGGGTGACCTGCGCGCCGGCGAAGCCGCTGTAGACGACGAGCGCGAACACGGCCAGGCCGAACAGCCCCGCGAGCCATTCGAGCAGCCGCGGCAGCCGGAACAGCCTGCGCAGCCGCGGCTGTTGCAGCTGCGGGCGCGTCCACATCGTCGACAGCGCCACGAACGAGACCACCAGCACGATCGCCGCTGTCCAGCTGAACAGCCACACGGGGATCGGCAGGTCGGCCTTACCGACGATCCCGTGCGCCTGGGCGCTCGCCGGCAGCATCAGCGCCACCAGTGCGAGCCCGCCGAGCAGTTGCGCCAGCATGCGACGGGACGGGGCTCTCATGCGAGAGGCAGTCTAGGCAACCGGCCGCTTCGGCCTCGCCGATCGCGCCGTGCTCGCGTACGCTGACGCTGCATGTTGAGCGCTCCGCTGGCCGTCTCCGCCGATACCTCCGCCGCTTTCCAGCTGGGGCCCCTCGCGCTCCTCGGTCTGCTCTATGCGCGGCGCGTGCGCACGCTCGCGCTGGATGGCCACCCAGTGCCCGGCTGGCGCCAGGCGTGCTTCTACTCGGGGTTCGTCGTCATCGGCGTCGCGCTCACCTCACTCGGCGCGGCCAGCCAGGACCTGCTGTTCGTGCACATGATCGAGCACCTGCTGCTGGGCGACATCGCGGCGCTCTTGATCGTCCTTGGCCTCACCGGTCCGCTGCTCGCGCCCGTATTGCGCATCAGGCTGTTCGACCGCCTGCGCGCGCTCGCGCACCCCGCCGTGGCTTTTCCGCTGTGGGCGATCGATCTGTACATCTGGCATCTGCCCATCTTCTACCAAGCGGCCCTCCGCCATACGGGCGTGCACGCGCTCGAGCACGCGATGTTCCTGGGCTTCGGCGTGAACATGTGGATGTGCCTGTTCGGGCCGCTGCCGATGCCGAGCTGGTTCGGCAACCTCGGCAAGCTCATCTACATCATTGCCGTCCGCCTCGCCGGCACAGTTCTCGGCAACATCTTCCTGTGGTCGGGCACGGTCTTTTACCCCTACTACATCCACGGCGACGCCATCTACCACATCTCCCCCGTCGCCGATCAGAACATCGCTGGGGCAGTGATGATGGTCGAGGAGTCAATCCTCACCCTCTGCCTGTTCTGCTGGCTGTTCCTGCGCACCGCGCGCGAGAGCGAGGAACGCCAGCTGCTGCTCGAGTTCGCCCAGGCGCGCGGCCTGGAGCTGACCGACGCTCGCGCAGCCCGTGCTGTTGCAGCCGGCCGCGGCGCCGAGCTGCGCAAACGACTGCAGGACGACGCCGGCACGGCGCAGAGTCTAGATCAGGCAACGCAAGGCAACGCGCCCTAGGAGCCGCCTGCGACCGCAGGCAGGATAGTGAGCTCCGCGCCGTCGGCGACGGGCGTCGCCAGCCCGTCCAAGAAACGGATGTCTTCGCCGGCCAGATATACGTTTACAAACCGCCGCAGCGAGCCATCCTCGTCGGCGAGCCGCTCACGCAGCTCGCCGTGGCGCGCGTACAGTCCGTCCAGCACATCACGCACGGTTGTGCCATCGAGGACCATCTCCGCCTCGCCCCCGGCTGCGGCCCGCAGCTGCGTCGGGATCTTCACTGTCACCGCCATCAGACCGCGACTGAGGACGCCGCCTCGCGAAGGCCATCGGCCTCCACGGCCTCGAAGGACTCGACGGTAGGCTCGATCGTGATGGTTTCGAACGTGTCGCGCACAGCATCGAGCGTCTTCAGGCCCTCGCCCGTAATCACAAGCACGACGCGCTCGTCCGGGTCGATGTCCCCGCGCGCCGCGAGCTTCGCGAGCACCGCTGTGGTGACGCCGCCCGCGGTCTCCGTGAAGACGCCGGTCGTCTCGGCCAGCAGCTTGATACCCGCGCGAATCTCATCGTCGCTGACCGCGTTAACCGAGCCGCTCGTTCGACGCGCGAGATCCAGCGCGTACGGACCGTCGGCGGGGTTGCCGATCGCCAGCGACTTGGCGATCGTGTCTGGCTTGACCGGCCTGCACACGTCATGCCCAGCAGCAAACGCGTTTGCGACCGGCGCGCAGCCCTCTGCCTGGGCGCCGTTCATCCGGGGAAAAGACTCCCCCTCTATGAGCCCGATCTCCTGCCACTCCGCAAAGCCCCTGGCAATCTTCGTGAACAGCGATCCCGAGGCGACCGGGACAACCACGCGATCGGGCAGCTCGAAGCCGAGCTGCTCTGAGATCTCGAACGCCAGCGTCTTCGAGCCCTCGGCGTAGTAAGGGCGCAGGTTGATGTTCACGAACGCCCAGTCTCGTTCGGCGCACAGCTCCGTGCAGAGGCGGTTGACGTCGTCGTAGTTGCCCTCTACCGCGACCAGTTTCGTCCCGTAGACGCCTGTCGCGAGCACCTTTTGCTCCTCGAGATCGGCGGGGATGAACACGTAGGAGTCCAGGCCCAGCGCCGCGCCGTGAGCGGCCACTGAGTTTGCGAGGTTCCCCGTCGACGCGCACGCGATCGTCTGAAAGCCCAACTCACGTGCACGCGCTGTAGCCACCGACACGACCCGATCCTTGAACGAATGCGTCGGGTTGGCCGCGTCGTTCTTGACCCACACCTCGCGCAAGCCCAGCCGCTGCGCCAGCCGGTCGGCGCGGATCAGCGGCGTGCATCCTGCCGGCAAACCGGTGCGCAGGGAGCCTCCACCCCCGGAGCGCTCAGACGGGCTGCCTGGAGCCCCACGGCCATAGGATGTGGTCGGCAGGAAGTCGGCGTAACGCCAGATGTTTTGCGGACCCGCCTGGATGCGCCGGCGCAGTTGGTCCACATCACCGCCGGCAAGTCTGCTGTGGTCGTAGGCGGCCTCCAGTGGCCCGAAGCAGCGCTCGCACACATACAGTGCCTCTAGCGGATACTCGGTCTTGCACTCCTTGCACTGCAGATGACTGACAGCCATTGGGGCTCCTTCGCTCGTCTTCGCCGTGTCACCGGTGTGGCGAAGAGCACGAAGGCCCGCCACACATCTCTCTGGAATTGGCACCTTCCCGCTGTGACGTGACGGTGGTTGCCGGGGTTTCGTAGGGCCAGTCCCTCCACCCCTCTGGATGTGTCCAGCTATGTTCCGGGCAGTGTAGCAACCCCCAAGACGGAAAGCGAGCGTGTCGTGGGCCGCCAGGAGTGCTGCTTCTGAGGCACGGTAACGCTATAGCCGGTTCGGTGTAGGGCGCTTGCAGATGAGCACTCCTACAAGTGAGCAGGTGCCACACAAGGCCGAGCCCAACGAGCCGGACTCATCTGAGGAGCAGGACCAGCGTCCGGCCGGCGCTCCCATCGACTTTGAGCCGGATGTACCCGCGCTCAAGCGGCGCATGTTGATCATCGTCAACCCCTACGCAACAACGGTCTCAGATCGCTTGCGTCATCTCGTCGTGTACGCCCTTCAGGGCCGCTATGAGGTCAACGCAGTAGACACCGAGGCACGCGGGCATGCCACCGAGCTGTGCCGGGAGGCCGCGCACGAGGGCTACGACGTGGTCGTCGCCTTCGGCGGCGACGGCACCGTCAACGAAGCCGCCAACGGGTTGATCGGCTCCCCCACCCCGCTGACCTGCCTGCCCGGCGGCTCAGCCAATGTTTTCGCCAAGATGCTCGGCATCCCCGGCGAGCTCGTCAACGCCACCGAGCACCTGCTCGCGATGGCCGATGACTGGCGCCCGCGCAAGGTCGATCTCGGTGTCGTCAGCGCAACAGGTGCCGCGGGCGATGTGGCAGACGCGCGCTGCTTCACGTTCGCGTCCGGCCTCGGCGTCAACGCGAGCGTTGTTGAGCGCGTCGACGCCAACCCACGCCTGAAGGCGCGCCTCGGCGCCTACTACTTCACCTGGGTTGCCCTACGCACCTTTACCAGCCGCTACCTGGTCTCACCGCCGCGCCTAGAGGTGCTCGTAGATGGCGCAATCCTGCCGGGGGTAACCGCCATCGTGCAGAACGGCTCGCCCTTTACCTACTTTCAAAACCGCCCGATTGAGATTGCCGACGGCACCACGCTCGACTCCGGCGCGCTCTGCGGCTGCGTGCTGCACCGCGCCACCCTCCTGTCGATGCCTGCGATCGGCCTGCGCGCGTTCTCGCGTCGTGCGCGCGTCACTCGCCATCGGCAGGTCACAGGCCTGTCCGAGCTGGGCGCCCTCGAGGTGCGCTCAACCGACGAGCGTTCCCTGCCGCTGCAGGTGGACGGCGACTTTCTCGGCGAGGTGACCGAGGCCCGCTACTCGATCTTGCCGCACGCCCTTAATGTCGTCGCGTAACGACCACGTCTGGTGTCCTGAGCCATCGGAAGGGTGCGTTCTATTTTTTGATGCGTATAACTATCGTATTAGTTAATAGATACGATGGTTATACGCATCAAAAAAATTAGTATACGCGCCCCTCCGATGACCCAGGACACTAGGCCGCGGCGCCGCCCGGAGTGACGCGGTAGGCATCGAACACCGACTCGGTGTTGCGCAAGCGGGTGACCGCGCTCTTGAGCGTGTGCGTGTCGGCCACCTCTACGACAAATCGGTTCTTGACCATCGGCCCCATCGACAGGCAACGTGCTTCGAGGATGTTCGAGCCTGACTCGGAGAATGCGCGCGAGAGATCCTCGAGTAGGCGATGACGATCCCAGGCGTCGATCTGAATCTCCACGACAAACGCCGTACTGCGATCTCCTTCCCACGATACGTTCGTGAAACGCTCGGGATCGCGGCGCAGCACGACGGCGTTCGGGCAGTCCTCGCGGTGGATTGTGATCCCCCGCCCCAGCGAGATGTAGCCGACGATCTCATCTCCGGGTACCGGCCGGCAGCACTTCGCCAGGCGCAACATCACATCATCGACGCCCTCCACCTTGATCCCGTACTGCTCCGAGGACTTCGTCGGGCGCCGGCGCGGACGGCCGACCCGCAGAAGCTCGGCACCGGTGTCCTCCCCATCGGCGGCCTCACCCTGCTTCAGGCGTTGCATCACCTTGTTGACGACCACCTTCGGGGAAACCTTGGCGGCCCCCAGTGCGATATAGAAGTCATCGGCCTTGCGGTAGCCCATCTCACGGATCACATCCGCCAGCAGTGCCGACCCGGTGATCTTCTGGGCGGGCAACCCCTGCTTGCGTAGGTGCTCCTGCAGCAGATCGCGCCCGGTGTGCTCCGTGTCCTGACGCGACTCGGCCTTGAACCACGCCTTGATCTTGTTGCGCGCCCGCGTCGTCTTGACCATCGCCAGCCAGTCGCGCGAAGGACCACGCTCGCGCTTGGCGGTCAGAATCTCGACGATGTCACCCGACCTGAGCTCGCAGTGCAGTGGCACGATCTTGCCGTTCACGCGCGCCCCCACGCAGCGGTGGCCGATCTCGGTGTGCACCTCATACGCAAAGTCCAGCGGCGTTGCACCAGCCGCCAGCGACTTGACTTCACCCTTCGGTGTGAACACGTACACCTCGTCCTCGAACAGATCTGTGCGCAGCGTCTCCATGAACTCCTGTGGGTCTGAGAGCTCTTTCTGCCAGTCGAGCATTGAGCGCAGCCATTGCAGCTTCGCTTCCTCGCGCGAGCCGGACCGGCCCTCACGCCCGCCCAGTTCAGAGCCCGGTAGCTGCTTGTACATCCAATGTGCAGCCACCCCAAACTCCGCCATTTCGTGCATTTCCTGCGTACGGATCTGAATCTCCAGCGGCCGGCCCTCGGGCCCGATGATGGTCGTGTGCAACGACTGGTACATGTTGAACTTGGGCATCGCGATGAAGTCCTTGAAGCGACCAGGCAGCGGCTTCCACAGCGAGTGGATCACGCCGACAGTGCCGTAGCAGTCCTTGACCGAGTCGACGATCACGCGCATCGCCGTGAGGTCGTAGATCTCGTTGAACTCCCGGCCCTTCTTCGTCATCTTCGAATAAATCGAGTAAAAGTGCTTGGCCCGGCCGGCGATCTGGGCTTGGATGCCGAGCTCGGCCAGCTCGCGTGAGAGGTATTCGCCGGCCTCGCCCACGTAGCCCTCGCGGTCCTCGCGCTGCTGGGCGACCAGGCCCTTGATCTCCTGGTACTTGCGCGGGTGAAGCGTCGCGAACGCGAGATCCTCGAGCTCCCACTTGAGCGCGTGGATCCCGAGCCGGTGCGCGAGCGGCGCATAGATCTCCAGCGTCTCGCGTGCCTTCTCCATCTGCTTCTGCTTCGGCATCGCCTCGATCGTGCGCATGTTGTGCAGGCGATCGGCGAGCTTGATCAGGATGACCCGCACGTCGGTGGCCATCGCGACCATCATCTTGCGGTAGTTCTCGGCCTGCGCCTCGTCGTGCGACTGGAACGTGATGCCCGTCAGCTTCGTGACGCCGTCAACGATTGCAGCGATCTCCTGACCGAAGCGCTCTGACACCTCCTCGATCGAGGCTGAGGTGTCCTCCACGGTGTCGTGCAGCAACGCCGCGCACAGCGTCTCTGTGTCCAGGCGCATGCCCGCGCAGATTCGCGCCACGCCGACGGGGTGGACGATGAAGTCCTCACCCGACTTGCGCCGTTGGGCGGCGTGGTGCTCGCAGGCAAACGCGAACGCGTCCTGCACGCGTTCGCGGTCGATCTCCACCGATGAGTCCGCTGCGTGCTCAGAGACGATTGCGAACAGGTCACCCAGCAGCCGCTGCTCCAGCTCATTCAGGTCCAGGCGCTTCACCCGACCGCCCCTGCGATCCTCCGCGCTCAGCACCTCGCCTATCGGCTCTCGGAGGCTCTCGTCCGTACTCCCCTCGGGACGCATGTCCTCGGCCACCCCAGCAGCAGCGGGCAGACCTTCAGGTGTGCTCTTGGGATCCTCTGCTATCGCCATGCTCACAGAGTAGGTGACCGGGCCCTTGAATTGAAGCGATCAGAACGTGCTCTCAAGCGAAGAGCACGAGCTCCTCGTCCTGTACTGCCGGTGCCTCTGCTCTCGCCGGCGCTCGAGGATGGGCATGGCGCAGCACGAGCCGCGGCTCTGAGACGCCGTTCCACTCGTTCACCTCCAGCGTGAACGTCGCCTCAGCCGGTTCGTCCTCCGCCACCCCCAGCTTTGCGCCGCTGCCGAACGCCACTGCCCTGGCGCGCCCTCCGCGCGAGTGCACGGTGAAGCGCGCGTGCTTGCCTTCCCCCATCGGACGCACATCCGCAAACGTTGCGTCCGCCACCAGCAACGACACGCTCGGATTGCCCTGGCCGAACGGCGCAAGCCATCCCAGCTCCTCGGCCAGCGCCATGCCCAGGTCGGAGCCCTCCACAACTGCGTCCACGCGCTCCACAGACGTCGTATCCACCGTCGCGAGCGCACGCGCAGCGTATGCGTCGAGGGCAGCCGCGAAGTCGCTCACGCGCTCACTTTCGATCTCGAGGCCTGCGGCAGCACGGTGGCCACCGTAGCCACTCAGGTGATCCTTACAGGCGGTTAGTCCCGCAAGCAGGTCGAATGCCTCACAGCCGGCACGCCCGGAGCCCCTCGCCATCGGGCCGTCCTGTGCGATCAGCACGACTGGTCGGCGCAGGCTTTCGGCCAAGCGCGAGGCGACGATACCGATCACGCCCGCGTGCCAGCCCTCGCCTGCGAGCACGTAGGCGTGGCGCTCGCCGAGCTGCGCGAGCAGCGCTTCGGCCTCGATCCGGATCTTCAGTTCCACGCTGCGGCGATCTTGGTTGGCCATGTCAAGCTCTCGTGCGACCTGCGTAGCGCGCGCCTCATCTTCGGTAAGGATCAGCTCCAGCCCCGCGTCCGCGCGATATAGCCGCCCGGCGGCGTTCAGCCGCGGCGCCAGCGCGAACGCCACCGAGCGCTCGTTCACCCTGCCGGGATCCACCCGCGCTACGACCATCAGCGCGCGCAGCCCCGGCTTGGCGGTTCCCGCCAGCGCGCGCAGGCCGCGGCGCGCGAGCGCGCGATTCTCGCCGAGCAGCGGCACGACATCGGCGATCGTCGCGAGCGCCACCAGGTCCAGATCGTCCTTCAGTGCGCCTGTGGTCGCGCTCGGGTGCGCGCGCTCCGTGCCGTTGCCGTTGCGGGCGCGATCGCGGTGCCAGGTCTCCTCCAGGCCCTGGGCGAGCTTGTAGGCGACTGCGGTGGCACATAGGTCCGGGCACGGGTACGCACATAGCTGCGGGTGCACGATCGGCGCATCTGGCAGCACGCCGTCCGCGCGCGGCGTGTGATGGTCGGTGACCACCACCTCCATCCCGAGCTCGAGCGCCCGAGCGACCTCGTTGACGGCGGTGATCGCGCAGTCCACGCTCACCAGCAGCTTCGTCCCCCTCACCGCCAGCCGCTCCACGGTCATCCGGTTCAACCCATATCCGTCGCTCGCGCGATCAGGCAGGTACCAGTTGACATCCGCTCCCAGCCGCCGCAGCGCGCGCACCAGCACCGCCGTCGAGCACACGCCGTTGACGTCGTAGTCGCCGTGCACTGTGATCCTGCTCCTTTGCGCAACGTGCTCTAGGACCAGCGCAATCGCCCGCTCGATGCCCGCGAAGGCGGTATACGGGTGCTCCTCATCGGCTGCCATGAACGCGCGGGCGTGCGTCGGATCGCTGCACCCACGGCGCACGAGCACCTGCGCGAGTGGTCCGCTCACGCCCAGTTCTCGGCACAGACGCTCGACGTCAGCCGCCGCACACTCTTCGATCTCGAACCTGATCTCCCCCATGCCCCAACCTTACGGTCAGGACTAGACGGAACCGTTAGGACGGCTATGCGTTGCGTTCGCGGCGCATGCCCTCCAGGTAGACCAAGGCGATGCCGATCAACGCGCCGGGCACCGCGTACAGCACGACGGCGATGTCGGTTGCTTTTTCGCCGGGGATGCGCAGCGCGGAGACTTTTACGCCATAGATGATCAGCCCAACGACGATCGACCCGATCAGGGAGCCGACGAACGCGCCCACGATGCCGCCCCAGAAGCGGTCGGGCAGGAAGATCGTGAAGTGCCAGATCGCAAGGCCCATGATCACCCACGCGAGCATCCCCATCAGCGTGACCTCCCATGTCGTTTGTTGCGCGGGCGTCTCGGTTTCTTTTCGCGAGGCTTGGGCTGTTTGTTCATCACCAGGTCCTCCGGGGTCAGGTCAGCTGCCGGATCGCGCTTGGTCGCGGCTCCGGCCATGGGCTCACCCTCGACGTCGAGGTCGCGCACCAGTTCCTGAAACTCGTCTCTGGAGATCTGCTCACCCGGCTCCTCCGCGGCGATCAGACTGCCGCGGCGCGTGCGCGTGCGCTTCTGCTCCGGCTCCACGTCCACCGGCGCGCCGCCGAGCTCAGTGGCGTAGGCGGGAACTGCCCCCAGTTCGCGCATGATCCGCGCCCGCCGGTTGCGATATGTGTTCTCGCGCTCCTTCCAGTGGGTCAGTACCGGCGAGGCGATGAAGATCGAGGAGTACGCACCGGAGGCGATACCGACCATCAGCGCGAACGCGAAGTTCTTCAGTGTTTCGCCGCCAAACAGCAGCAGCGAAACCACCGGCAGCAATGTGCAGAAGCTCGTCGCCAGCGACCTTGTGAGCACCTCGGACATCGAGCGGTTGACGATCTGCGAGAACGCGGCGCGCGGCATCCGCGGCACGTTCTCGCGCACGCGATCGAACACGATGATCGTGTCGTACAGCGAGTAGCCGAGGATCGTCAACAGAGCGGCGACTGTGGCCGTCGTGACTTCCCTCCCCGTGAGCGAATAGACGCCTGCCGTGATCAGCAGGTCGTGCATCAACGCGATCAGCACCGGAACCGCGTACTTCCACTCGAAGCGCAGCGCTATGTAGGCAGAGATCACCAGCAGCGAGGCGATGATCGCGATCACCGCCGCGTTGGCGACCGTTTTCCCGAACGTCGGCCCGATTGAGGTCGAGGAGAAGTCCTTGTTTGTGAACTTCGTGTTGAGGGCGCTTTCCACATCCTTGACCTTGCTCGGGCTGAGGGTCTTGGTTGAAATCTGATAGCCATTGCCGCCAACGCTTGCGTTGTTGAATTTCTGCACTTGCGCGTTCGCGAAGCCGGCCGACGCCATGGTTTCAGCGACTTCACTCTCGGACACGGACCTTACGAACCCCGTCTGGATGCGCGTGCCTGACTTGAAGTCAATGCCGAAGTTCAAGCCCTTGCCGCCGATCGCCAGCGCACCTATGAGCAGGATCGTGCCCGACAGCGAGAAAAACCACTTCGAGGCGCCCATGAAGTCGAACGTCCAGCCCTCTCCGCGTCGGCGCGCGCCGAGCGCGGCCGGGTGGGTGACAAACCTGGAGCGACTCATCGCGCCGAGCGCCGCCTGGGTGGCAAGCACCGCGGTGAACAGCGACACAAGCGTGCCGATGCCCAGCATGAACGCGAAGCCCTTGACTTCCGCGGTGGCCAGCGCGAACAGGATGAACGCCGTCATGAACGTGACCACGTTCGCGTCGACGATCGCCGCGAACCCGTGCTTGTAGCCAGTGACGATCCCCGAGACGATCGATCTGCCGCCGCGAATCTCCTCCTTGACGCGCTCGTAGATCACGATGTTCGCGTCCGCGGCAACGCCGATCGTGAGGATCAGGCCGGCGATCCCCGGCAGCGTCATCGTGACCGGGATCAGCTTGACCAGCGCGAACAGGTAGATCCCGCAGATGAGCAGCCCGCCGACTGCGATCGCGCCGAGCACGCGGTAGAACAACAACAGGAACATGCAGACAACCAGAAAGCCAGCGAGCATCGCGAGCAGACCCTGGCTGAGCGCCTGTTTGCCGAGCGTTGCCGAGACCTGAGCTTTGGAGATCAGCACGAGCTTGAGCGGCAGCGCGCCGGACTGCAGCTCGTTGGCGAGGTTCTGTGCGGTGGTGATCGTGAACCCGCCGGAGATCTCAGACCCGGTGGACGCGTCGATCCCTTCCGGGTACTTTTCGAAGTCGATCGACGGCACGGTGATCAGCTGGCCGTCGAGCACGACCGCGAAGTGCTGCAGCGCCTCTTCCTTGGTCACCCCCGGAAGCTTGGCTTCCTGGCCGCGGTGGGCGATTTCCTTGGTGACCCGTTCCCACACCGTCTTGCCGTGCGAGGTGAAGCCGAACGTGACGTCGGGCTGGCCGGTGGATTCGTCGTTGCTCTGGGTGGGACTGGTGATATCTGCCCCGCTTAGCACGGAGTTGTCGTTGAGCACGTAGTAGCTGTTGGGCGAGGGGTTGTTGACCTTGCCGGTTTTTTCGTTTTCGGTGGCGCGGGCCTGCACCAGCACGGTGCCGGGGTTTACGCGCACCGCCTTGAGCTTCGTTCCCGCCGGTTGTTTGGGCAGGTCAGAGCGCAGGTTGTGTTCGGTTTCTTCCGGGCCCCGCACGACCCTTTCGTGGGCCGTGTCGAGCAGGTACCAGCTGCCGTAGATGCAGCCGTTCACCTGCGCAGGCGTACAGCCTTTCTCCCAGGTCGTATCGCTTTTGCGCAGGATCGCGGGCCGTTTCGCGGCACGTAGGACTGCCTGGTACTCGAGTAGCCCTGCGGCCGTCCCGCCGGGTCCCTGAGCGGTCGTGTCGCCGGTGGCAGTGCCTTCCGTCGGCGCGGGTTCGCCCGTGGGGCCAATAACGTTCGGCTCCCAGTCGTAAAACTGCAGCTGCGCGGTCTTGCCGACCTCTTCTTGGGCTCGCGTCGCGTTCTTGACTTCAGGCAGCGCCACGTCGATCTCGTCTTCACCGGAACTCTGAATTTCCGGTTGAGTGACCCCCGAGCTGGTCGACGCGCTTGCGCATGATGGTGATCGCGCGTTCGATCGATTCGGTGTTGACCTTCGACTGGGCCGTAGGTCGAGCCTGGTAGGTGAGCTGCACGCCACCCTTCAATTCCAGCCCGAGGCGCGTCTTCTTGGTGACGATCGCTGCGGCTGACGCGGCGATCAGGCCCGCGACCAGCAGCAGGATGAAGGCGTTGCGGCGACGGTCGGTCATGGCTCGATCTGGAAGATCACAATCCGACGGAGATTACTTCTCTGGAGTCAGCACGAGCAACAGCCCGCCGTCGTCGTCATAGGCGGGGAACATGTCCGCCTTCGCAGTCGCTACCACGTCGCGGTCGCCTGAGACCTGTACTGGTACCTCCAGCGCGCGTACGCCCCACTCGAGCACCGTCGCCACCGGATCGTCGCCATTGGCGAAGCTCAGGCCGAGCACCTTCTCGACGCGCTGGCCGATCACCTCCTCCTCCTCGAGGCCCGTGAAAGCGAAGGAGTTCTTGCCGCAGCCGACCACGCGGCCCTCGCCGTCGCACACGAAGAACGCGGCGTCCGGCGCCGGGTAGTAGTCGTCGAGCAGTTCGAACAGAAACGCGAACCCGCACTTCACGCAGCCCTTGCGCTGGCGCGTGAAGCCGAGGTTGCGGTCCAGCTCGGTCGTGCGATGACCGCAGTTCGGGCAGATGAAGGGATGGGCCATTGACCGACAGAGTAGGGGAGCCGGCGCTAGAACAGCGCCGGGCCGGCGGGAGTCGGCGGCTCCAGGCTCAGGTGCGTAAACGCCGCCGGCGTCGCCGTGCGTCCCCGCGGGGTGCGCTTGATCAGGCCCTGCTGGAGCAAAAACGGCTCGTATACGTCCTCGATCGTGTCCTGCTCCTCCCCCACCGCGACCGCCAGCGTCGACAGGCCGACCGGCCCACCGTCGAACTTGACGCAGATCGCCCTGAGGATCTCCCGGTCCAGTCGGTCCAGCCCGCGTTCGTTGACCTCCAGCAGCTCCAGCGCGCCCTCCGCCGCCTCGGCCGTCACGACCCCCGCCATGCGCACCTCAGCAAAGTCGCGTACACGCTTGAGCAGCCGGTTCGCGACGCGCGGTGTCCCACGGCTGCGCGCAGCGATCGCCGCTGCGCCGCCATCCTCCAGCTCGATCTCGAGGATCCCTGCTGAGCGCCTGACGATCGCCGCGAGCTCCTCAGGCGCATATGGCTCCAGCCGCGCCTGGATGCCGAAGCGGTCGCGCAGCGGTGTCGTCAAGAGGCCTGTACGCGTGGTCGCCCCGATGAGCGTGAACGGCGGCAGCTCGAGCGTCACCACCCGCGCTCCCGCGCCCTGTCCAACCGTGATCGGTAGCCGGTGATCCTCCATCGCCGGATAGAACGTCTCCTCGAGCGTCCGCGACAAGCGGTGGATCTCATCCACAAAGAACACGCTGCGCGGCTCCAGCGCCGTCAAAAACGCCGCTATGTCTCCCTTGCGCTCGAGCGCCGGTCCCGCGGTCTGCACGAACGGCGCCCCGAGCTCTGCCGCAACGATCTGAGCAAGCGATGTCTTGCCGAGGCCAGGTGGCCCCGCGAGCAGGACGTGGTCAAGTGCGTCGCCCCTCGCCGTGGCCGCCTCGATCGCTACCGCGAGCTGTTCACGCAGCGTCTGCTGGCCGACGAACTCCTCCAAGCGCTTCGGCCGCAGCGTGCGATCGAGCTCGTCCTCTCCGACCAGGTACGGCGTCTGGATGCGGGGGGCAGCAGTCTCAGTCATGAGATCACCCGGCTCGCGCTGCACGCAGCGCATGCGCGATCAGTTCCTCTGCACTCTCGCCCGCTGCATCGGCGAGCAGATCCTCGGCTTCACCCAGCGTGTATCCGAGCTCGAGCAGACCGTCTCGCGCGAGCCCGCGAGGGCCCTCTCCGCGCCGCGCCAAGATCTGCCCGTCTCCCGCACCGCCGTGCGCGCCGACGACCTTCCCGCGCAGCTCGACGATGATTCGCTCAGCCGTGCGCTTGCCGATCCCCGGCACCGCTTGAAACCGCGCTGCGTCACCCGCGGCGATCGCGCCGACCAGCTCGCGCGTCGGCCCACCGGAGAGGACCGCCAGGGCAACCTTGGGCCCCACCGCCTGGACCGACAGCAGCATCAGGAACAGATCGCGCTCCTCCTCGGAGTGAAACCCGTACAGCGTCAGCGCGTCGTCGCGCAGGATCAGGTGCGTGTGCAACGTCACCTCCAGGCCCACCGCCGGCACGTGACTCAGAGCCTGCGCGGACACTGCCGCCCGGTAGCCGACGCCCCCGCACAGAATCACAACGTGGTCGGGCCGGCGCACCGCAACCTCTCCGCGCAGCAGTCCAATCACAGCTCAGCTCCTGCGAGCGCCCGCGCCAGCGGCGCACAGTTAGCGTGGCAGAGCGCCACCGCGAGCGCATCGGCAGCGTGGTCGGGCCTGGGCACGTCCTGTAGGCTCAGCAGTGCTTGGACCATCCGCGCCACTTGGTCCTTCTGGGCGCGTCCGCTACCGCAGACGGCGCTCTTGACCTGCTGGGGGGTGTAGCCGGTGCACGGCACCCCGTGCTGTCCGGCCGCAAGCATCACCACGCCCCGTGCTTGCCCGACGGCGAACGCGGTGCGCACGTTCTGCCCGAAGTACAGCTCCTCGAGCGCCACCCCATCGGGCTCGTGCTCGGCCAGCAGCGCATCGACCCGCTGATAGATGTCGGCCAACCTGCGCTCCTGTGGCGACTGCGCGCGCGTCTCGATCACGCCGCCGTCGAGCGCCACCAGCCGCCCGCCACGCCGTGCAACTACGCCGTAACCCGTATTGGCCAGACCCGGGTCTATGCCGAGAACGATCATCCTCGTTGATTCTGCGCCGCGGACCGGACGCCTGCGTTAGGGGTCGCCGATTACTCTGCGATTACGATGCCTGAGGAGAACATCGACTTCGCAGCCGAGGGTCTACTCGACGGGCTCGAAGGCCAGCAGCGAGCCGAGCGCCTGGCGCTGCTGGCGCAGCTGGTTGCCGACGGCGTGCCGCTGAACGAACTGCGCCGCACGACCGCCACGGGCACCGTGATCTTCCTTCCGGCCGACCGGGTGATCGCCAGCGACGACCGCTACACGGCGACCGAAGTGGCCGAGCTGACCGGCGTCGAGGTCGAGTTCCTGACGGCCGCCCGCAGAGCTATGGGCCTGCCCGTTCCCGAGAACGACGACCCGGCCTACACAGAGACGGAGCTGCAGTCGGCAGAACGGATCAAGATCGGTCGCGCAGCCGGGATCCCCGATGCGGAGACGCTCGAACTGCTGCGCGTACTCGGCCGCTCGATGTCTCAGGCAGCGGAGAGCCTGCGTGCGCTGCCGCTGAAACTGGTCCTCGAGCCGGGGCTCAGCGAGGCTGAGCTCGCGCACCGTTATGCCGCAGCCGTCGAGCAGCTCTACCCGCTGGTCGATCCGCTGATCACGAGCATACTCAAGCTGCACCTGCGCCACGCGACGCAGACCGAGGTGATCAGCGCCCTAGAGCGCAGCGGCGGCGAACTACCGGGCTCGCGCGAGGTCGCCGTCGTCTTCGCCGATCTGGTGGGCTTCACGCGGCTCGGCGAGGAGGTCCCTCCGGATGAGCTGGGCCGCCTGGCGGTGCAGCTGGAAAAGCTCGCGAGCGAGGCCGCCGAGCCGCCGGTGCGGCTGGTCAAGACGATCGGCGACGCGGCAATGCTCGCCTCGGCTGAGCCCGAGGCGCTGCTGGCAGCCTCGCTGCGCCTGATCGACGCCGCCGAAGCGGAGGGAGCGGAGTTCCCGCAACTGCGCGCCGGCGCCGCGTTCGGCGCGGCGCTGCCGCGGGCCGGCGACTGGTTCGGGCATCCGGTGAACCTCGCCAGCCGCATCACCGCGGTGGCGCGGCCCGGCAGCCTGCTGGTCGACCGTGAGCTGCACGATCGCGCCGAGGGCGCCTACCAGTGGTCGTTCGCCGGCGAGCGGCGCCTGAAGGGGATCCGCGGCCAGGTGCGGCTGTTCAGGGCGCGTTCGCTGCCTGCGTGAGAGTAGCCTCGCGCCAGGGCGCCTCGCCAGAGGCCCACAGATCGTTCAGGGTCACCGCGTCCTTGTAGGTGTCCATGCACTCCCAGAAGCCTTCGTGTCTGTGCGCGCGCAACTCACCGTCCGCTGCCAGCCGCTTCAGCGGCTCGCGCTCGAGCACGCTCTCGGGCTCCAGGTAGTCGAGGACCGCCGCCGAGAAGCAGAAGAAGCCGCCGTTGATCCAGTGCTCGGATGTCGGCTTCTCGTGAAATCCGGTCACGCGGCCGTCGGCGGCCAGCTCGGTCACCCCGAACTGCAGTTGCGGGCGCACGACGGTCATGCTCGCCAGCGCCCCGTGCCCACGATGGAATGACAACAGCGCGCCGAGATCGATGTCCGCGAGACCGTCGGAGTAGGTCATGCAGAACAGCTGCTCGCCAGCGAGCCGCGGCTCGAGCAGCTTCAGGCGACCGCCAGTTTGTGTCTCAAGGCCCGTGTCAACGCATTCGACGCGCACGCCCGACGGCCAGCTGTACGCGGCCACGAAGCGCTCAATCAGCTCACCGCGATAGCCGTTGGCCAGCACGAAGCGGTCAAAGCCCTGTGCGGCGTAGAGCCCGATTACATGCACGACGATCGGCATCCCGCCGATCTCCACGAGTGGCTTGGGGATCGCTTGCGTGTGCTCCTGCAGGCGCGTTCCACGCCCGCCACACAGGATCACAACTACAGGACGCTCCTCTGCGAGCCCGTGCTGGCCGCTATCCGGCGACACGCTCGAGCACGTCGGCCGATACGTCGAAGTTGGCGTGCACGGCGCTCACGTCATCGCTGTCTTCCAGCGCCTCGATCAGCCGCATCAATTTGTCCACCTGCCCTTCGTCAACCGGCACGACGCTCGATGGGCGGTAGACCATCTCGGCGCTCTCCATCGCCACGCCCGCCTGCTCGAGCGCCTTGCGCACGGGCTCGAAGTCCGCCGGCTCGGTGATCACCTCGAACATGCCCTCGTCAGTGGCGACGTCCTCGGCGCCGGCTTCCACCGCGATCATCAGCTCGTCTTCAGAGTGGCGCTCGGCATCAATCACGATCGTGCCCTTCTTGTCGAATAGGTATGCCACCGAGCCCGGCTCGCCGAGGCTGCCGCCATTCTTGGAGAACGCATGCCTGACGTCGGCGCTGGTGCGGTTGCGGTTCTCGGTCAGCGCCTCGATCAGCACAGCAACGCCACCCGGACCGTAGCCCTCGTAGAGCACGCTCTCGATCGCGTCCGCCTCGCCACCCTCACCGGTGCCCTTGGCGATCGCGCGTTCGATGTTCTCCTTGGGCATCGATGCCTCCTTAGCCTTGCGGATCGCCAGATCCAGGGCCGGGTTGCCGACTGGATCGCCGCCACCGTCGCGAGCAGCCACGGTGATGGCGCGCGTGAGCTTGGAGAACTGTGCGCCCCTGCGCGAGTCCACGATTGCCTTCTTGTGCTTGATGCTCGCCCACTTCGAGTGTCCTGACATGGAACACAGCTTAGGATGCGAGACCGCATGACGTCCGTACCGCCAGACATCTTCAAGGCCTACGACATCCGCGGCCTCTACGGCGAGCAGATCGACGGCGACACCGCCGAGCTGATCGGCGCAGCGTTCGCGCGCGTGCTCTCGAAGCTCGCCGACAAGCCCATCTCCGAGCTGCGGGTCGGCCTGGGCTGCGACATGCGCCTGAGCGCCCCAGAGCTCGCCGGGCGCTACCGCCAGGGCCTCCTCAGCGAGGGCGTGCACGTGCTCGACGCCGGCCAAGTGGGCAGCGAGATGCTCTACTTCATGGTCGGCTCGCGCGAGCTGGACGGCGGGTTGATGTGTACCGCCTCACACAACCCCAAGGCCTACACCGGCGCGAAGCTCGTGCGCGAGGGCGCGATCGCACTGTCGGGAGACTCAGGCATCCAGGACATCCGTCGCGAGGTCGAAGCCGCGGGCGCACCAGGCGACTCAGGCGAGCCGGGCTCCTCCACGCGCGGCACGCTCGAGCAGGTGGACCTATACGAGGAGTTCCAGCGGGCGGCGCTCGGCTTCATCGACGCCGACGCCGTCCGCTCGGCACAGCGGCCGCTGCGAGTCGTGCTCGACGGCGGCAACGGCATGGCCGGCCCGATGGTGGGCCCGGTACTCGAGAGCCTCGAGCTCGAGCTGATCGAGACCTACTGGAAGCCGGACGGCAACTTCCCCGATCACGAGCCCAACCCGCTGCTGCCGGAGAACCGCCGGCTGATCATCGAAAAGGTGCGCGAGAGCGGCGCCGATCTGGGGATCGCCTGGGACGGCGACGCCGACCGCTGCTTCTTCATCGACGAGACCGGCGCGTTCGTCAACGGCGACTTCCTGACGGCGCTGCTCGCGGGCTCGCTGCTCGCAAAAAGATCGAATCCCACCCACCCCAAACAAACGATCCTGTACGACGTGCGCGCCTCGCGCGCGGTCCCCGACACCGTCGAGCAGGCGGGCGGCACCGCCTTCCGCAACCGCGTCGGGCACGCATTCTTCAAGACGCGCATGCGCAAGGAGGGCTCGCTGTTCGGCGGCGAGGTCTCTGGGCACTACTACTTCCGCGACTTCTACTGCGCAGACTCGGGCACGATCCCGGCGCTGCTCGTGCTCGAGCTCTTGTGCACGCAGGGCAAGAGCATGTCCGAGCTGCTCGCGCCCTACCACGCCAAGTACTTCATCTCCGGCGAGGTCAACTCCGAGGTCTCAGACCCTGCGGGCAAGATCGAAGAGCTAGCCGCCCACTACGCCGACGCCAGCCAGGATCGCCTGGACGGCATCTCGATCGACTACGAGGACTGGCATTTCAACGTGCGCCCCTCAAACACCGAGCCACTGCTGCGCCTGTGCCTGGAGTCGCTCGTCTCGCCCGCGGACATGGAACGCAGGCGCGATGAAGTGCTCGCGCTGATCCGCTCGTGAGCGACGACGAGGAGGAGCTGCTCGCGCTCGCTGCCGACGCCGGCGTCCATCGGCTGGCGATCCCGACGCCGTTCATGGTCGGACGCGTGAACGCGTACCTGATCGAGGACTCGCCGCTCACGCTCGTCAACTCCGGGCCGAACTCCGCCAAGGCACTCGACGAGCTCGAGCAGGCCCTCGCCGAGCGCGGGCACAGGATCGAGGACATCGAGCTGCTGATCGTCACCCATCAGCACATGGACCACTTCGGCCTCTCCTCGATCCTAGCGCGGCGCTCCGGCGCAGAGGTCGCGGCGCTCGCGAGTCTCGCGCCGTTCCTCGCCAGCTACGGCCACCAGACGGACCTCGAAGACCAGTTCGCCGAGCGCCTGATGCTGCGCCACGGCATCCCCCCCGAAATCGTGACCGCGCTCCGAGCCGTTTCGGCGGGCTTCCGCGCGTGGGGCGCGGCCGTCGAGGTCACGCGACCGCTGGCTGACGGCGCCGAGCTCGAGCTGCGCGACCGCACGCTGCGGGTGCTGCACCGCCCCGGCCACAGTCCCTCCGACACTGTGTTCCTCGACGAGTCCCGCTCGATCCTGCTCGCCGCCGACCATCTGATCGCACACATCTCCTCCAACCCGCTGCTGGCACGGCCGCTTGACGCCGAGGAGGAGTACGACGGCCCGCGTCCGCAGGCGCTGATCACCTATATGGCCTCGCTTGAACAGACACACGCGATGGAGCTCTCGCTCGTGCTGCCCGGCCACGGACGCCCCATCACCGACCACGTCGCGCTGATCGACAAACGCTTCCGCATGCACGACCGCCGCGCCGAGAAGATCCGCGGCCTTATCGCCGCTCAGCCCCGCACCGCGCACGAGATCGCGCAGGAGCTGTGGGGCAACGTCGCCGTCACGCAGGCATACCTGACGCTGTCGGAGGTGCTGGGACACGTCAACCTGCTGCTGCGCGACGGCCTCGTGGTTGAAGATGAGCGCGACGGCGTCGCCGTCTTTCGCGCCTCCTGAGAGACGTCCCCCCGGCTCCCGCGTCTTGCTCCACGCCGACCGAGCGGTCTAGGGCGAGTTCTGTCCCTCGGCGCGCTCGAGCTCGTCGAGGTGCGCGATGTTGGCGCGATCTGAGTCCTGCGCACTGGGCACGCCTGCGAACCACGCGTCTAGGATCTCGCCCAGCAGCGCCTGCGAAGTCGTGCGTAGACTCAGCGCGAGCACGTTCGCGTCGTTCCATCGGCGCGCGCCGGCGGCCGTGGCCGCGTCCGCGCACAGCGCCGCGCGCACGCCGTCGACCTTGTTCGCAGCGATCGACGCCCCCGTTCCAGTCCAGCAGCACACGATCCCCTGCTCCGCTCGACCTTGGGCGACATCGCGTGCCACGAGCTCCGATGCCCACGCCCAATCATCGCGCTCGCCGTCCGCCAGAACACCGTGGGGTAGCACCTGGTGCCCACGGCGCTCGAGCTCCGCCCTGACCGTCCTGGCGATCCCGGTTTGCTCGTCCGCGGACACCGAGATGCGCATCAGCTCTCCCCCGCCTCGCGCGCCGGTGCGCCCTCCCCTACTCGCGCCGACGTTGCCTGGGCAGCCGACTCAAGGAACAGACGGTGCAGGCGGTCGTCGGTGCCGAGCTCGGCGTGGAAAGACACTGCAAGCGTCCTACCCTGCCGCGCCGCGACCGCATGGCCTTCGACCTCGCCGAGGATCTCCACCTCGGGCCCGTGCTCGGCGATCCACGGCGCGCGGATGAAGATCCCGCGCAGAGGCCCACCCTCAAGGCCATCGAGCTCGATGTCCACCTCGAAGCTCTTGGTCTGCCGACCGAAGGCGTTTCGCTCGGCGCGCATGTCCATCACACCGAGGTGATCGCGGTCGAGCATGATCAGCCCCGCGCACGAGCCCAGGATCGGCAGGCCCGCGGCGGCGAGACTGCGCAGCGGCCGCGCCAACCCCTCGCGCTCGATCCCCAGGGTCATCGTGGTCGACTCTCCCCCGGGAATCACGAGCCCTTCGAGGTTCTTCAAATCCCCGGGCACCCGTACCTCGCGTACGCGCGCGCCCAAGTCTTGCAGCATCCGCCCGTGCGCCGCGAAGTCACCCTGCAGCGCCAGCACTCCGATCAGCGGCACGCCCTACCAGCCGCGTTGGGCGAGGAGTTGCTCGTCCTCGAGCTTTGAGCTCTCGAGGCTGACCATCGCGGGCCCGAGACCGCGTGATGCCTCGGCCACGCGCTCAGGGTCCTGCCAGTGCGTCGTGGCCTCCACGATCGCCCGCGCCCGCACGGGTGGGTCATCGGACTTGAAGATCCCAGAGCCGACGAACACGCCTTCGGCTCCCAGCGCCATCATCAGCGCCGCGTCCGCCGGTGTGGCGATGCCGCCCGCGCAGAACAGGACGACCGGCAGGCGCCCCTCGCGGGCGACTTCCCTGACGATGTCCAGAGGCGCGGCGTGTTGCTTGGCGGCGGTCGCCATCTCGTCGTCGCCGAGCATCGTCAGGCGGCGGATCTCGCCGGTGATCATGCGCATGTGGCGCACCGCCTCGACGATGTCGCCGGTGCCCGCCTCGCCCTTGGAGCGGATCATCGCCGCGCCCTCGCCGATGCGCCGCAGCGCCTCGCCGAGGTTCGTCGCGCCGCACACGAACGGCACCTTGAAGTCCCACTTGTCGATGTGGTTGGCCTCGTCCGCCGGTGTCAGCACCTCCGACTCGTCAACGTAGTCGACCTCCAGTGCCTCCAGCACGCGCGCCTCCATGAAGTGCCCGATGCGCGCCTTGGCCATCACCGGGATGCTCACCGCCTCCTGGATGCCAGCGATCATCTCCGGGTCGGACATGCGCGCCACACCGCCGTCGCGGCGGATGTCCGCCGGCACGCGCTCGAGCGCCATCACCGCGGCCGCGCCTGCGTCCTCGGCGACCTTCGCCTGATCGGGCGTGACCACGTCCATGATCACGCCGCCCTTGAGCATCTCCGCCAGGCCCGTCTTGACCCGGAATGTCGCCTCGTCGCGCATGAGGCGGAGTTTAGCCTGCCTACTTCAGCCGGAAAGCCTTGATGCGATCGTCGTACTGAGCTGAGTCTTGCGAGTAGACGCCGTAAGCGATGGCTTGAATGACGCTCAGCAGCGCGGTGTGGGAGCGTACGTAAGCGGGCGAGTTTGACGAGTAGTACAGCTTGATCTGCGCGAGCTTGGCGACCTCCGAGAGCGTCGCGTCGGTGACTGCGGCAGTGCGGGCCTTGCGGTGGCGCGCGAGCTTCATCGCGCGCACGACCAGCGGATGCGGTCGGCCGGCCGAGAGCCCAATCACGAGCGTGCTTTGGTCGATGCGCCCCAGCCGGCTGAGTGCCTCCTGAGAAGGGCTTGCGACGACATCCACGCGCAGGTCCAGCAGCATCAGCAGGTGACGCAGGTAGCTCGCGAAGAATGCCATCTGGTCGGTGCCCGCGACCAGCACCTTCTCGGCTGCCACAATCGCCTCCACCAGCGCCTCGACCGAGCTGCGGGAAATCTTGCGCGCGGTCTCCTCGACATTCAGGTAGTCGGCGGTCAAAGATGTCTCGAACTCATTCTGGTCGAGCGAGAACAGCGGCGCGGAGCCTGCCTCGCTGACGGGCGCCTTCGCGTGTACGCGGCGATATTCCTCGCGCGCGGCTGCCTGCAGCTCGGGAAAGCCCTCGAAGCCGAGCGCCTGGGAGAAGCGCACCACGGTCGAGCTCGACGTGTTGGCGCGGCGCGCCAACTCCTCGGCGGTCTGAAACGCCGCCTCGTCGAGATGATCGACGATGTACTGGGCCACGTCCTTTTGTGAGCGCGAGCACTCCTCGAAGCGCGCTCTGATGTACTTGGACAGGCTCTGGTGCTCGCTCGTGCCGTTGACGGGCTGCGGCGGAGCAGTGGGAGTCGCGACAGAACGTTTCACCGCGCTTCTGTTCGACGCCTGCGCCTCTCACTCCTGCTCGGTAGGGTCCGGCCCGCATGAGGCGCAGCCTGTTCGAGGATCTCCACGAAGACTTCCGGGCGAGCTTCCGCACGTTCCTGCAGCGCGAGGTGCTAGGCGACGAGGGCCGCTACGGCCAGTGGGAGCGAGAGGGGATCGTGCCGCGTGAGGCCTACGAAGCAGCCGGTCGCGGCGGCTTCCTCGGCATGGCGGTGCCCGAGGAGGACGGAGGCGCCGGGGCCGATGACTTCCGCTTCAACCTCGTCATCGGCGAAGAGTGCCAGCGCGCCGCCGTCGGCAGCTTCGGGCTCGGCTGCAGCGTCCACACCGACATCTGCCTGCCATATTTCCTCACCTACTGCAACGAAGAGCAGCGCAGGCGCTGGCTTGCCGGGGTCGCCCGCGGCGAGCTGATCACGGCGATCGCCATGACCGAGCCGGGGATCGGCTCAGACCTCGCCGCGATGTCCACCACCGCGAAGCGTTACGGCGATCACTACGTCCTGAACGGCTCGAAGACGTTCATCACCAACGGCATCAACTCCGACCTCGTGATCGTCGCCGCCAAGACCGGGGTGGGTGGGCATCAAGATCGCCACCGGGGGATCAGCCTGCTCATGGTCGAGCGCGGCATGGAGGGCTTCGAGCGCGGACGCAACCTCGAGAAGATCGGCCAGCACGCCCAGGACACCGCCGAGCTGTCGTTCACCGACGTGCGCGTGCCCGTCGAGAACCTGCTCGGCGTCGAGGGCGAGGGCTTTCGCTACCTCGTCTCCAACCTTCCCCAGGAGCGCCTCGCGATCGCCGCCGGCGCCGTCGCCGCCGCGGAGGCGGCGCTCGGCTGGACGCTCGAGTACGTGCGCGAGCGCAAGGCCTTCGGGCAGACGATCGGCTCCTTCCAGAACACCCGCTTCACGCTCGCCGAGCTCTACGGCGAAACGCAGATCGCGCGCAGCTTCGTCGACCAATGCGCGCAGGAGTTCAACGCCGGCGAGCTCACCCCCGAGGACGCTGCCACGGCCAAGTGGTGGTGCACCGACCTGCAGGGCCGCGTCGTCGACCGCTGCCTGCAGCTGTTCGGCGGCTACGGCTACATGCTCGAGTACCCGATCGCACGGGCGTTCGTAGACGCGCGCGTCACGCGCATCTACGGCGGTGCCAACGAGATCATGAAGGAGATCGTGGGGCGCTCACTTGGCCTGTAGCTGCGCGGCGAGCTCGACGAAGTAGTCCAGCGAGGCGGGGTCTGCCAACGAATCGATGCTCGCCGCCTCGTCTGGCGGAGTGCCCATCAGGATGCGCTTGACCGGGACCTCGAGCACCTTGCCCGACAGCGTCCTGGGGACCTGCTCGATCTGGCGGATCTCGTTCGGCACGTGGCGTGGGGATACGTCCTGTCGGATGCGCCGCTTGATCTGGGCCGTCAGCTCCTCGTCCAGCGACACGCCCGGGGCGAGCACGACGAACAGGATTATCGACAGCTCAGTCGGGTGAGCATCGATTCCACGGGCGACACCGCCACCCCGGGAGGTGGTGGGAACATCGACAACCAGCGCGTCGAGCACCTCGGGTACGGCGCCGGCGGCGCGGTAGATCTCGCTCGTGCCCATGCGCACGCCCATGCGATTGATCGTTGAGTCAGAGCGGCCATAGATCACCGCGCCGCCACGCGGCGTGATGCGAATCCAGTCGCCGTGGCGCCACACGCCCGGGTACATCGAGAAGTAGCTCTCGCGCAGCCGCTCGCCGGGCTGAGCGGGATCGCCATCGGCGGGCAGGTCTCCCCAAAAAAACAGCGGCATCGACGGCATCGGCTCGGTGATCACCAGCTCGCCGACCTCATCCACCACGCTGCGGCCCTGCTCGTCCCACGCCTGCACCGCGCAGCCCAGCGCCCGGCACTGCAGTTCGCCCTCATACACCGAAAGCAGCGGGCAGCCCGCCACGAACGCCGTGCACACGTCCGTGCCGCCGCTCGTCGAGAACAGCCACACATCTGACTTGACGTGCTCGTAAACCCAGTGAAAGCTCTCCGGCGTCAGCGGCGAGCCGGTCGCGCCGAGCGCGCGCAGCGCGCGCAGGTCGTGGTCGCGGCCGGGCTCCACCACCGCCTTCTCGCAGCTCGCCAGCAGGCCCGGACTGACGCCCATGCACGTGATCTGAGCGCGCTCGGCCAGGCCCCACAGGAAGTCGAGGTCGGGGTGCGCGGGGCTGCCGTCGTACAGCACGATCGCCGCGTCCGAGAGCAGACAACCGACGAGGAAGTTCCACATCATCCAGCCGGTCGTCGTGAACCAGAACATGCGGTCACCGTGGCGCAGGTCCAGGTGCAGGCGCTTCTTCAGCTGCTCCAGCAGGATGCCGCCGTGACCGTGCACGATCGCCTTCGGCAGGCCGGTCGTGCCCGAGGAGTACAGCACCCACAGCGGGTACTCGAACGGCACCTGCTCGAAGCTCGGCCCAGTCCCCTGGCTGGGCGGATCCAGATCGAGAAGCTGATCCCATGTGAGCGCGTTGCTAGCACCGAGGAGCCCGCCCGAGGCGGCCTCATGGACATCCTTCCCGGCAACGTAGGGCAGCAGGACCACATGCTCGACCGTCGGCAGCTCCTCGACGATCCGCTGCACGTTGGCCGTGCGGTCGAAGTCCTTGCCGCCGTGGCGGTACCCATCCACCGTCAGCAACACCTTCGGCTCGATCTGGGCGAAGCGGTCGATCACGCTGCGCGCGCCGAACTCTGGTGCCGCGCTCGACCAGATCGCGCCGATGCTCGCCACCGCCAACAGCGAGATCAGCGTCTCGGGGATGTTCGGCATGTAGGCGACCACGCGATCGCCGCGCTGCACGCCCAGTGCACGCAGGCCGCCGGCCACATCCGCCACGCTCGCGTTGAGCTCGCCCCAGGTGATCTCCTTCAGGGGCCGCAGCTCGGAGGCGTGCAGCACCGCCACCTTGTCCGCGCGACCGGCGCCACGCGCCAGCACGTTCTCCGCGTAGTTGAGCTCAGCCCCCACGAACCAGTGCGTGCCGGGCATCTCGTGCGAGGCCAGCACGCGCTCATACGGCTTTGACGCGCGCACCCCGCAGAACTCCCAGATGCTTGCCCAGAAGTCCTCCAGCTCGTCCACCGACCAGCGCCACAGCTCGTCGTAGCCCGCGAACGCGCGCCCGTGCCGCTGCGCGACCCACGCCATGAAGCGCGCCATCTCGACGTTCTTCAGCTGCTCGGCCGGGGGCTCCCACAGGGGATGCTGCTGGGCGGCGCTGGACATGCGGGTATTCTCGCGGTTTGTGAGCCTGCCGGGATTGCGCGAGGAGTTTCCTGTTTTGGGCAGCCTCGCCTACCTGAACGCAGGAACCGACGGGCCCCTGCCCGCACGTGCAGTGCAGGCCTCCGCGCGTGAGCTGGAGCGCGAGCTGAGCGAGGGCCGGGCGATGGCGCACTTCGAACGGCGCGCCGAGCTGGCAGTCGAGCTGCGCGGCGCCTACGCCACAGCGCTCGGTGCCGATGCCGCCAACGTTGCGCTCACCACATGCACGAGCGAGGGCATGGCGCAGGTGATCGGCGGGCTGGAGCTCGGGCGCGGCTATGAGATCCTCACCAGCGACGAGGAGCATCCGGGCCTGCTTGGCGCACTGTCGGCCGCCCGCGAGCTGCACGGTGTCGACGTGCGCGAAGTCCCGCTGGCAGAGGTGGCCAACGCTGTCGGAGCGCGCACGCGGCTTGTTGCCTGCTCGCACGTTGGCTGGGTCAGCGGGTCGCTCGCGCCAGCCGAGCTGGGCCAGCTGGACGTGCCAGTACTGCTCGACGGCGCCCAGGGTGTCGGCGCCGTGCCAGTCGACGTGCACCAGCTCGGCTGCGATGCCTATGCCGGCGCCGGACAGAAGTGGCTATGCGGCCCCGACGGCACAGGAGTTCTCTACGTCAGCCCTGAGCTGCGCGAGCGCGTGGCTGTCTCCAGGCGCGGCTACGGCAACCTCGCCGATCCCAACGAGGGCCTGGACGCCCACGTGCACGAGGACGGGCGGCGCTTCGACACGATGTCGCTGAACGCCGAGACGACCGCCTGCGCGCTTGCCGCCGTCGAACTGCTCGCTCAGGCCGGCTGGGCCGCCGTACACGAGCACGCTCGCGCGCTCGCCGCGCGCTTGGCCGAGCGGCTCGCCGAGCACGGTCGCGAGCCCGCGCCGCGCGGGGACAGCACACTCGTGTCCTTCAGCAGCCCCGACGCGCCCGCCGAGCGGGAGTGGCTCGCCAAAAATGGGGTGATCGTGCGTAACATTCCGGGCGCGCCCTGGCTGCGAGCGTCCGTCGGGGCGTGGAACAACGAGGATGACCTCGATCGGTTGCTGGCAGCGCTCTTGACATGAATTCAGCCCAGCAGACCACCACCCTCCCGGCAGCGCCGACGCTGGGCTCCGAGCTCCACGTGGCGCCGTGGCGACGCGCACGTGTGGTGGGGCGGGTGCGGCCCCACCATGTTGCGCTGATGGCTGTGATGGCCCTGTCGGCAGTGCTGAACGTGAATAGGCTGTCGCAGAACGGGTACGCGAACACTTTCTACTCGGCGGGCGTGAAGTCGATGCTGCGCTCGCTGCATAACTTCCTGTTCGCATCGTTTGACCCGGGCGGGCTGATCACGGTCGACAAGCCGCCGCTGGGCGTGTGGGTGCAGGCGCTCAGCGCGAAGGTGTTCGGATTCACCCCGCTCAGCTTGCTGCTGCCGGAGGCGATCATCGGCGTGCTCGCGGTCGCCGCGCTGTACTGGGTGGTGACGCCCAGGCTCGGTCCTATCGCAGGTGTGGCGAGCGCGTTGGCGCTGGCGGTGTTCCCATCATTCGTGGCAGTTTCGCGCGACAATGGTGTGGATCCGATTCTGATCCTGTTGCTGATTCTCGCTTGTGGCTTCGGCCTGCGTGCGATCGAGACGGGCAGGCTGCGCACACTGCTGTGCTGTGCAGCAATCATCGGGCTTGCGTTCAATGCGAAGACGCTCGCCGCTTACCTCGTCGTTCCTGGGCTCGGACTCGGATATCTCGTTTGCGCGCCTGGGCCCATCTTGCGTCGTGCGGGTCAGCTGCTCGCGGCGGGCGTGGTGCTCCTGGTCGTGTCCGGCGCGTGGATCGCAATCGTCGAACTGACCCCTGCCTCGCAGCGTCCGTTCGTGGGCGGCTCGACGAACAACACTGAGCTGGGCCTGACGTTCGAATACAACGGCTTCGGGCGCGTTGAAGGTCAGATCGGGGGGCCTGGGCGAATCCCGGTTTCCTTCAAGCACGGCTCGCTGGCGGACATCGAAAAAGTCGCTTTGCGCGCGCATCGAGTCACGTCCACTGGACCTGGCAGTCCAAGCGCGCCCTCAACCCCGGCACCGGTCGCGACTGTGCCAAAGAGGGCTCCGAGGAAGATCGTTTCCCCCTTCCTGCCCAACGGCCGGGCGCGTAGCCCAACAGCATTTGGCGGTCCGACCGGGTTGCTGCGTCTGTTCAGCGTTGGTCTCGGCGGTCAGGGCGCCTGGATGCTGCCGTTCGCGCTATTGGGCCTGATCGCGCTCGCACTGTGGTCGATCGGCGACGGCCGCCGCGATCGCCGTCTGGCGACGCTGATCGTGCTGGGCAGCTGGTTCCTGGTCGAGGCAGCGGTGCTGAGCCTGTCCAAAGGGATCGTGCACCCTTACTACATATCGGCGCTCGGACCGGGAGCGGCGGTGATGGTAGGCGCTGGAGCGGTCGCGTTTGTCGAGCACGGGAGGTGGCGCTGGTTGCGCTTGGCGCTGATCCCGGTCGCGGTCGCCGCGACCGTCACAGGCCAGCTCGTGTTGCTGCACCGCGATCACTACATGCACTGGTTCTGGCCCGTGCTGATCGTCGGCAGCGCGCTCTGCCTGGTGACCATCCTCGTCCTGCGGAGATGGACGCGCCCAGCGATGGCGCTCTTGCTTGGCTTGCTGCTGCTTGCCCCTGGAGCGTATGCGGCAACGACGTGGGAATTCCCCGTCGAGGGCACGTTCCCGGCCGCCGGTCCATACGCGGCCGGCGGAGTCGGACCACTCGGCATCAGCCCGCAGAGCATGCTTGTAACCAAGGCGCTGATCCGCTATGTCACCGCACACCACCCCGGGAATCGTTGGGACATGCTGACTGAGGCGTCAGACACGGCTGCACCAATGATCCTGCTCGGCTACGACGCAGGTGCGATGGGCGGCTACAGCGGCAACGACCCAGCGCTCGACGGGTCGAGCCTGGCGCGGCTCGTCGAACGCGGCGAAGCCCGCTATGTGGTCATTGGCGGCGCTTACTCTGAACGCGGTGGCAACGCCGCCACAAACGCCGTGTTGGCCGCCTGTGCAGTGGTCCCGGCAGTGGCGTGGCAGCCACGGCCGGTTGACCCCAACGCGCTGCTTCTCTTCGATTGCGCCGGACACGAGCGCGAACAGCGCCAGCAAAACGGCTAGGCCGCTACGGACAGGCCGCGGTGGAATGCCCTTGCGAACAAGTCGCGCTCGCGGCGCGCTGCCCAGCGTGGGACCGCGGACTCGCCGTCGGCGATCAGCCGCAGCTCGACCTCATCGCCCGCAAGCTCGAGGCTGGTCGCGCGCACGAGCTGGTCGCGCGAGCGCTCCAGGTCCTCCGCTAGGCGCAGCAGCGTCGCGCAGCGATCCAGGCGCGCGGTATCGCACTCGCCGAAGAGCCCCGCCATGGGACCCGGCGCGGGCATGCCCTTGCGGTGGTAGCGAGCGGCCTGGGCAATGATCGCTGTCTCCACCGGCGCGAACCCCGGTAGGCCGCCGTTGAGGATCAGGTAGCGGGAGTGCTTGTGGTGGTCGTCGTAGTCGATCGACATGCCTATGTCGTGCAGCATGCACGCCGCCCACAGCAGTTCTCGCTCACGCGCGTCGCCGTCATGCAACCCCAGGCTGGCGAGCTCGTCGAACATGCTCAGGGCAAGCTTCGCCACGTGCTCGGTGTGCACGACATTAACCCGATACTGGCTCGCCATGTTCAGCACGCTGGTGCGCCGCACGTCCTCGAACAGCGGCTGCTCTGCTCCTGCGAGCAGGCGCTCGAAGAACACGCCCTCGCGCAGGCCCGCCTCGGTCGTCTCCAACGCGTCAAAACCACCGGCGCGCAGCACGCCTTGCACAACCACCGCGCCCGCGAGGATCAGGTCCGCTCGCGCAGGCTTGATGCCGGGAACGCTTGAGCGCTCGGCAGCGGGGAGCGCAGCGAGGCGCTCCACGAGCTCGTCGAGTGCGTCGCGTTGCACGAGCATGCCCTGCACCCCGTTGGACGGCAGGCCCGCGGCGCGCTGGGCGGCGGCGGCCAGGTTGCGCACCGTTCCTCCGATGCCGACCAGTCGCCCACTATCCCCGCTTGCGTCGCGTTTCAACCACGAAGCCTCAGCGAGCGCGGCAGCTACATGCTCGCACAGCTCCTCCAGCTGCTTGCGCTTGGCCGGACCGTTAGGTGGCAAGAAGCGCTCGCTCATGCGCACTGTGCCGAGCGGCCACGAGCGCGAGGCGCTGATCAGGCGGTCGGCCACGCGCACGAGCTGCAACGAGCCACCGCCTAGGTCGAGCACACTGCCGCTGCGCAGGATCGTCGAGTTGACAGCCGCCAGGTAGCCGTAGCGGGCCTCCTGCTCGCGGCTGAGCACGCGGATCGGCAGCCCCAGGCACACGCGTGCCCGTGCCAGGAACTCCTCAGCATTCTCGGCATCACGGATGGCGCTCGTGGCGACCGCGTTGACCGAACTCTCATCCAGCCCGCCCGCTCGGCAGAAGTGCGCGAACACATCGAGCGTGGCGAGCGCGCGACGCATCGGCTTCTCCCCAAGTCTGCCGCTTGCCATCAGTCCTTCGCCGATGCGCACCGGCTCGTATATCTCGTCGGTACGTCTCCACCACCCAGAGCCAGCCATGAAGACAACCAGCCGGAAGGAGTTCGATCCTAGATCGATGACCGCAAGCCGCTCATTTGGCTGCATCCCTTGAGCGTATTCGCCGCATCGGAGGGTGTTTTCCATGGGCCCGCCAGGACTCGAACCTGGGACCAATCGATTATGAGTTGACTGCTCTATCCAACTGAGCTACGGGCCCGCCTCGCGCCTGGGCCAGTTTGGCTCGGCCGCGGCCGCCAGACGCTACCAGCCTAGGAGGGCTTGGCGAAACGATTGGCGAAAGCCCTTGATCCGTGCATCGGGAAAGCCTAGCGTCGGCGGCTCTATACAAGTTGGCCGGGGCGCCAGCGTGAACTGACCCCCGGCCGTGACACAGGAGCGATAACTCCCATGCACGAGAACCCTACCCCGGAGCCTGAGTACGACGCTCTGGACCGCGAGACGGTCTATCTGATGACCAGCACCGGCCAGCCGCCGATATGGACGCTGCCGGACATCGGCCGCGAGCTGGAAACCCACGATCCGGAGGCGCTCGTGCGTCCTTTGGTCTGCGCAGGACTTCTGTACCGGCTGGGCGACTTCGTGTTCGCTTCGCCTGCCGCGTACAGGATGGTGCAGATGACCGGGCACGTCATCTGACGTATGCCTGCCAAGAAATCGGCGGCTGTCCAGCTTGGCGGGGCGATCCGGTCGGCTCGCAGGGAACGCGGGTACGCACAAGAGGCGTTCGCGGCGCACGTCGGGCTGGATCGCAGCTACTTCGGTGCGGTAGAGCGAGGCGAGTTCAACGTCACGCTCGCGACCGTGTTGAAGATCGCGGGCGGCCTCGGTGTGCGCGCGAGCACGCTGCTTCGCCGAGCGCAACTCTGAGCGTCCAGGGCGCCACGTCGCAGGGCTGGGCGTGGCGCTTCTCATTTTGGCTGCTGGGCTAGATGGTTGCCCGCACGAACCTCGTGCATGATGGCTTCGAGCTTTTCCAGTGATCCTTGGCGCGAGTCATCGATCATTCGGAACTCGGCGGCGTAGCCCGTATCAATCTCGCCGATCTTGTTGGCAGTCCAGGTCCACCAACCGCCATATTCGCGTCCGTACTCCTCGAATACTGCCCTTCCAGACTCGATCCCTGCGGCAAGCACTTGTAGCAATTGGTTTCTTCGTTCCGCCTCTGATGTTGATCCGTACTGTCTGTATAGGGCCTCAAGAATCAGCAGGAACAGAGCAGCGGCCCCGAGCCCAATCACAAGCGGTCGATGGGCCGCGAAAGCGGCGTATCCGGCTACCGTACCGCCGATAATGGCCGTCAATGCTGCGAGCGTTCCCCAGAACCACCATGTTCCCTTCATGATGGCGCTCCTGATGAACACGTAGCGGCTCGTGACGGGGCGCATGATCGGCAGTCTACGGGCCGATCTTTCCGTCCGATCGGCCCTATACGGTTGCTTGTTCTACAACTAAATTGACCCCCGCGACGTTGGTAGCGTCCGGGGGTCCGGATCAAGGAGTCGAAGCCTCCGTGACCTCCCAGAACGTAGCACGGCGATCCGTCGCTGAAACCCTCGCGGGCATCCTCGAATCGCCCGAGGTAGCACGCCTCATAGATGAGCTTGAAGCGACCCGTTCTACAGGTAGGCCGGGCTACTCGCTGAGAGCAATGATCGGTATGGCGCTGGCGAAGTCGCTGTACGCGTTGCCGTGCTGGACTCGCGTAGTAGCGCTCGTCAGAGAGCATCCCGCGCTGGCAACGGTGATCGCCCCGGACGGCGACGTTCCCTCTCAGTGGGCGTGCTACCGCTTCACGGCGAAGCTGCGCCAGCACACGGACATGCTGGAGGGCTGCATCGCCAGCGTCTTGAAGGAGATGAAGAAACAAAATCCGCTGCTCGGCTGGGACGTAGCGATCGACGCATCCGACATGCCGGCGTATGCAAACGGGCAGCGCTTCAAGTCCAAGGGTGGTCGTGAACGCGCCCCGGAGGAATACAGCGACCCGGACGCGTTGTGGGGCCACCGCTCCGCAGTCTCGACACGCAAGGGCGGCGGCTTCTACGGCTATCGAGTCCACATGGCCGTCTGCGCAAAGACAGACCTGCCGCTCGCGTGGCGCGTGGAGACGGGCAAGGCAAACGAAGTCCCGGCCGTCGCGCCGCTGCTCGACAAGCTGCGCACGCTCGGAATCAAGCCTGAGACGTGCGCGATGGACAAGGGCTATGACCGTGGTCCCGTCTATGAGGCTTGCGAGGATCGCGGCTGCCACCCGATCGTCCCGCTGATGCAGACACCAGCTGTCAAGCAGGGGAAGGACAAGCCGCCGTCTTGCGAGCATGGCGAGTGGCGGTTCGCTGGTGCCGACAGCATGCGCAAGGCGAGCAAGTGGCGTTGTCCTACAGGAGAATGTGGCACAAAATCCAAGTGGGTCAAGGCAGACCGTTTGCATCCTCTGATCCCCCGCGAGACTCTGCGCTGGAAGGGCCTCTACCGTGGCCGTGCGTCCGTAGAGCGAGCGTTTGGCAGGCTCAAGAACGAATGGAGCCTCGCGCCGTTGAGGGTACGCAGAATCGAGCGTGTCAGACTTCATGCGAACCTGACGATTCTGTCTCAGTTGACGGTCGCGCTGTATCGGGAACGGGGGTTGGCTCTGGCGGCGTAAGCGAAGTAGGGTCGCGCCGATGACTATTGATCTCGCGGGTGTGGACCTGAAGATTGAGCGGGCCAACAAGCACATCGATGATCTCAAACGGCATATCGATGACTTCGTGGCGACTAATCCGTACGAAGTTGTCATCCAAGATGACCCGCAGGATGCCGAGTGCTATCAGGGCGTTCTCAAGATCCACAAGCCGATCCCGCCGTGCATCCCTCTGACTACCGGCGACGCTATCCACAATCTTCGCTCCGCGCTCGACCATCTCGCCTGCGCCACCGTCAGCATGAACGGCACCGTGACGAGCGATACCGCGTTCCCGATCTGGCGCAAACCCAGCGTCCCGACGGTCCAGGAGTACAAGTCCCTTGTGCTGGGAAAGGTAAAGGGAGCCCCGCAGCCATTTATCGATGTCCTGCTTGGATATCAGCCGTACGAGAGAGGGCTCCATGATGCTCTGTGGGCCATCGACTATCTCGACATCACGGACAAGCACAAGCTCCTGATCGAGGCCCTCACCGGCTACGACTCGCTGGTCCGGTGGGTAGGTCCGCTCGTTGATGTCACCAAACCCGATTACTTGTTTCCGCTCAAAGATGGCGACAAACTCTTTGGCGGTCGCTATGCGGATAAAGAACAGGAGCCGAATGTTGTCGTTGCGATAGCGCTCGGCGAGCCGGCGATTATTCAGGGTAAACCTGTTGCGCCAGAGCTTGCCCAACTCAGTGAGTTCGCGTCGAGTGTCATCGACCAGTTGCGTCGGGTACTCTGAAGCGCCAGTCATCGGTCCTCACCGGACCCATCGCGCTCCCGTGGGGTAGAGCGAGACTGTATCGGCGTATGTTCGAGATCGTCATCGCCCGTATTTGTTGGGCCTGATTCGCCGCCGTGGGGTACGCTCAGCTGATTCTTGAGGTATCGCCCATGACCCCCAACCCCCAACCCCGCATGGATAGACGGCTTGTGGGTTTCGCCAATCCCTCCTAGGACGATCACGATGTGGAATGCTCACGCTCGCTGTCTGCGAGTGGCAAGGCGGCGGATTCGATTCCGATCACGACATGAAGGGACGGCAGATGTCAGCAGAGCGCGCAGCGATCGTCACGGGGGCCTCGTCCGGGATCGGGCTGGCTACAGCGAGGATGCTCGGCGAGGAGGGCTACGGGGTGACGATGGCCGCGCGGCGCGCCGACAAGCTTGACGCGGCCGTCGCGGGACTCGTCACCGAGGGGCTGGACGTACACGGGGTTGCCGCGAACGTCTCTGAGGAGGAGGCGATCCAGAACGTCGTGGGATCACATCGCGAGCGCTATGGGCGGCTGGATGTGCTCGTCAACAACGCCGGCGTCGGGTTCGGCGCATCCGTTGGGGACATCCAGACCAAGCACCTCGACATGCAACTCTCGATCAACCTGCGCTCGATCGTGATCTTCTACCGCGAATGCGTACCCCTGCTGGCGGCCGCCGCGGCGGAGCACAAAAACGCGCTCGTCGTCAACACCTCCTCCATCTCCGGCAAGTTTGGCCAGGGCTGGCTGTCGGTCTACTCCGCCACCAAGCACGGCGTAGTCGGCTGGACCGAAGCGATGAACAAGGAACTCTCCCCCCAGGGCATCAAGTCCACCGCGCTGTGCCCCGCGTTCGTCGATACGCCGATGACCGAGTTCGCCAAGCAGCACGTCCCCGCCGAGGACATGATTCGCCCCGAGGACATCTCCGAGGCCGTGCGCTACCTGCTGAAGGTCTCCCCCGCCTGCATCGTTCCGGAGATCATGTTCACCCGGCCTGGCGACGCCCTGTAGGGTCATGACGATGAAGCTCGGCGTGCACATCGGCTATTGGGGCATGGGCCTCACCTCCGAGGACCAGCTCACGATCGTCCAGGAGGCCGAGAAGCTGGGCTATGACTCCGTGTGGGCCGCCGAGGCCTACGGCTCGGACACCGCCACCGTGCTCGGCTGGCTCGCCGGGCAGACCTCCAAGATCCGCCTCGGCGCAGGCATCTTCCAGATGCCCGGGCGCTCCCCCGCGATGACCGCGATGACCGCCGCCACGATCGACCAGCTCTCCGGCGGACGCATGATCTGCGGCATCGGCTCCTCCGGCCCGCAGGTGGCCGAGGGCTGGCACGGGCAGCGCTTCGCCAGAGCAGCTGCAGCGCACGCGCGAGTACGTCGCCGTCGTGCGCATGGCGCTCTCACGCGAGCGCGTCGAGTTCCACGGCGAGACGCTCGAGCTGCCGCTGCCCGACGGGCCCGGCAAGGCGCTCAAGCTCACCATCTCCCCCGTCCAGGAGCAGATCCCCATCTACCTCGCCGCCATCGGCCCCAAGAACACCGCCCTCGCCGGCGAGATCGCCGACGGCTGGATCCCCACGCTGTTCTCACCCGAGCACGTCTCGGAGCTGCGGCCGCTGCTCCAGGAAGGCGCCGAGCGCTCGGGCAAATCGCTCGAGGACTTCGACATCGCGCCCACCGTCAGCCTCTGCATCACCGATGACCTCGAGCAAGGGCGAAACACCATGCGGCCGTTCATCGCCCTGTATGTCGGCGGCATGGGCTCGCGCAAGCAGAACTTCTATAACCAGCTCGTCCAGCGCTACGGCTACGAGGCAGAGGCACAGACCATCCAGGACCTCTACCTCGAAGGCAAGCGCGACGAGGCCATGGCCGCAATCCCCGACAAGCTCATCGACACGATCTCGCTCTGCGGACCCCCTGACGTCATCCGCGAGCGGCTCGCCGTCTACCGCGACGCCGGCGTCGGCACGCTCGGGGTGACGCCCACGGCGTTCACCGCGCCAGAGCGCCTCGAGCAGTTGCGACTACTCGCCGAGCTCGCCGCCTGACGCGCCGGCCCGTGGCAAGCGACGGCGCCGCGGGCGCAGGACCCCCCGGCCTGGGGCCCCCGGCTGCACGACTCCCGCCTGCGGGACCCCCGCGGCGGGTGCTGCTGGGCGCGTTCGGCGACCCAGGGCACGCGTTCCCGATGATCGCGCTCGGGCGCGCGCTCGTCGCGCGCGGGCACGACGTCACGCTGCAGACGTGGCGCCACTGGCAGACGCACGTCGAGGCCGAGGGCATGACGTTCGCGCCGGCGCCCGAGTACGAGGTCTTCCCGTCCGGGGGGGCGGGCGCTCCAGACCTGGACTTCTACGAGGCGGTGGTGCACGCCACGCGCGACACCGAGCCGCTCGTGCGCGAGTTGCAACCGCATGCCGTTGTCGCCGACATCCTCACCCTCGCCCCCGCGCTTGCCGCAGAGCTGTGCGGTATCCCCCGCGCGACCCTGATCCCGCATGTATATCCCGAGAACGAGCCTGAGTCGCCGATCTACTCGCTAGGCGCGCGCCTGCCGCGCACGGCGGCCGGCCGTGCCGTATGGCGCCGCGCGCAGGGGCCGGTTCGTCGCGGAGTTGAGCGCGGCCGGGTCGAGCTGAACCACACACGTGCCCGTCTCGGTCTGCCCTCGCTCGAGTATGGCCACGGCGGCACCAGCCACGAACTGGCGCTGGTGGCAACGTTCCCGCAACTGGAGTATCCACGCGCGTGGCCACCGTGGGCGCACGTCGTCGGGCCGCTGATGTGGGAGCCACCGGCGGAGGATGTGGAGCTGCCACCTGGGGATGACCCGCTTGTGCTGATCGCTCCCTCGACCGCCCAGGATTCCAAGCACCGGCTGCTACACGCCGCGCTGCGCGGACTCGCAAGCGCCCCGGTACGTGTGCTGGCCACCTATAACCGCCGCCTACCCTCTCAACCGCTGCCCGTGCCTGCCAACGCACGCATCGTCAACTGGCTCTCTTACTCGCGCACCATGCCTCACTGCGATGTCGTCGTGTGCCACGCAGGCCACGGCACGCTCGTGCGCGCCCTCGCTAGCGGATGCGTGGTTGTCGCATGCCCGCATACGGGAGACATGAACGAGAACGCCGCACGCCTCGACTGGGCCGGCACCGGGGTGCGGGTGCCGCGGCGGTTCATCACGCCGCGCGTGCTGCGACTCGCGGTCGAGCGAGCGCTCGGAGATCGGGCGATGCTGGTGCGGACGCGAGAGCTAGCCGGCTGGGCTCAGACGCACAATTCTGGGACTACAGCGGCGAATCTCATTGAGCAACTGGCAAATAAGAAGCTCTGGGGGTGGGACTCGAACCCACAACCTCGATCTTAACAGGATCTTGCTCTGCCTAATTGAGCTACCCCAGATTGCCATTTTGGGCTACCCCGGAGATGGAGCTGAAACCGCTCTCCACCTCCGCGTGGCAATTAGAGCACAACAGGACGCACTTGCGAACCTCCGCGCGAAGATGCTCAATGCTGCGAGCTCCTACTTGCCAAGCCAATGTCGTACCGCGCCCTTGCTGCGGCCCACCGTGTCCGCGATCTGTGCGATTGAGGCGCCCTCCGCAACCAGTCGCTCCAACTCTGCGCGTTCGAGTCCGCCCCGCGCCGCATACTTGTCCTGGTTGACCGCCTGCAGCCATATTTCTTGACCCAATATCCGACCGTCGCTTCGTGTCGCCCAAACCGCTTACCGATCTCCGCCAGCGACATGCCTTGCCCCAACAGTTGCTCCAGAGAAGCGCGATCCATGCACTGTATTGTCCGCAATGCACCGGACGGAAGGATACGAACACACGTTCCTTTATGCGCTCATCTCGTGTCAATTTTCGCGCCGTTAGGTCGTTGGGCGTCACCTGCGTCGGACCGCAGAAGGCCTTCAGCCCTCCCTCTCCCCCGTCTCCTCCAGCGCACACTCCTGCGCGCGGTCGAACTCACGCTTGACCTCTGCCCGGCGATGAGCGAGTTCGCTCACGTCGCCACTCCCCTGGCCACGAGCGCGCTGAATTTGACGGTCAACCCTGGCCAGCTCCAGCTGGAGGCGTTGCACCTTGAGCATCGCGGGGTGGGCCCGCTCTCGACCGGCTTCCACGATCAGCTCGGCAAGCAGTCCCTTCATCTCGGGATCGCTGTCCAACCCGCCAGCCTCACCGACGGAGTTCGCCATCGGCTCGCGCAGATCTCCCTCACGTAGGCGCATTGCTGCGCGGCGTAGCAGAACGCTTGAGAAATGCTCATTGATCTCGAGGCTCGCGAGCGCCTTCTCGCCCTCCTCCGGCACGGCGATGCACAGCGCCAGGAACGCCCGCTCAGTCTCCGCGCGCCCCGACAGCGCCGCCGCGCGCCCCGCCGTCCCGTTGGCCTGCTGGTGTGCCCCGTTGCCGGCACCGTCGCCACTGCCACTCCTGCCCTGAGCGAGCGCCGAGGACCGACGCTGCGCGCCCCCCGCTCCCAGCAGTTGCTCCGCCAAGCTCTCCGGCAGCGCCAGCCGGCCGGAGACCAGCCGTGTCAGCTCCATTCGCGTCGCGCTCGGCGGAAGCGTCGCGAACACCGGCCGCAGCTCGTCGAGCATATGGTCGCGGCCCTCAGAGCTGCCGTGATCGCCGGCCGCAAGGATCCGGTCAACGCGGAAGCGGACGAACGGGACCGAGCTCTCGATCGCCCGCTCGATCGCGGCTGCGCCCTCGCGCTGCACGAGCTCTGCAGGGTCGGCGCCCGCGGGGAGCGGCACGACGCGTAGTTCTAGCTTGCGTCGCATCGCGAGCGAGGCGGCGCGCAGCATAGCCTCCTGTCCGGCGCTGTCGGCGTCGAGCGCGAGCAGCACAGTTGGCGCCATGCGCGCGAGCTCTGAGACCTGCTCAGCCGTGAGCGCAGTGCCCATCAGTCCGAGCGTGTTGCGGATACCAGCCTGATGCAGGGCAATTACGTCGGTATAGCCCTCACACAGGATTGTCCGCCCAGCACGAGCGGCGTGTGCGCGGGCGAGGTCTGAGCCATACAGGTGCAGCCCCTTGTGGTAGATCTCGTTGTCAGAGGTGTTCAGGTACTTCGGCTGCTGGTCGTTGCTCAGCGTGCGCGCGCCGAAGCCCAGCACCCGCCCGCGGATATCCGCAAGCGGAAACATGATCCGCGCGCGAAACCGATCATACGGCCGGCCGTTCTCTTTCGAGCGCTGCGCGAGGCCCGTCGCGTACAACTCCTGCTCGGTGAAGCCCCCCCGACGCGAAGCGCCCAGTACGCGATCCCATGCGCTCGGCGCGTAGCCGACGCGGAACTCGCGCAGCATGCTCTCTCCCAGCCCCCTGCCCTGCAGGTACAAGCGAGCGTGTTCTGCCTCACTGGACTCCCATAGGTAGCGTTCGTAGTAGGCCGCCGTGCGTGTCAGCATCTCCAGCAGACGCTCCCTGCGTTTGCGGCGCTCTGCCTCGCGCGGATCCTCAGCCTCGCGCTGGAGCTCCACTCCATAGCGTTCGGCCAGCAGCTCCAGTGCACCCTTGAAGTCCACGCCCTCGGTCTCTTCTGCGAACGTGAATACGTCGCCCGAGGCCTGACAGCCGAAGCAGTAGTACACCTTCTGCGCAGGATCAATTCCGAATGACGGCGTGCGCTCCTCGTGGAAGGGGCACAGGCCCTCGTAACGGGCTGGGCCTGAGCGGCGCAGGTCGGTGCGTGCCGAGACGAGCTCGACGAAGTCAACCGCGTCGCGCACACGATCCTTGGACTCGCTGGTGTATAGAGCCACAGCCCAAAGTTAGCGGGCGAATGCCTGGGGGACCTGCAGGTCGGTGTAGGCCCTTATGCAGTAGCGGTCGGTCATGCCTGCCAGGTAGTCGGTAACGCGCTGTGCGAGATCCTCCTCGGGAGAGCATGCACCGCTCTGTGCCTGCTCGGGACTCGCGGGCAGCAGCTCGGGGTGAGTGACGTAATGTTCGAACAGCGCGCGAATGACCCCGGCGATGCGCGCATGCTCGGCGCGGACCGCGGGGCCGAGGTAGACGCGCTCGAACATGAACTCGCGCAGGACGCTCATCGCCGGGCCGGCCTCCGGTCCCTGGATGATGTCCCCCGCTTGGGCAGAGTGCTCAACGAAGTCGTGCACAAGCGCATCGATCCGTGCCGAGCCGCTCGCTCCAAGCACGGCAATCGGCTCTGCCGGCAACTCGTTCTCGTGCAAGAGGCCGGCGCGCAGCGCGTCATCGATGTCGTGGTTGATGTAGGCAACGCGGTCGAGCAGGCGCACAATGCGCCCCTCCAGCGTGCTGGGTTGCTCGGCGCGGCCGGAATGGCGGGCGATGCCGTCGCGCACCTGCTCGGTCAAATTCAGGCCTGCACCGTCGCGCTCCAGGTGTTCGACGACACGCAGGGAGTGCTCGTAGTGGCGAAAACCGCCGCCAAAGCGCTCGCGCAGGCAGCGGTCGAGGACCTCCTCGCCGATGTGCCCGAACGGCGGGTGCCCGAGGTCATGCCCAAGGCCGATCGCCTCGGTCAGATCCTCGTTCAGATGCAGCGCGCGCGCGACGGTGCGCGCGATTGCGGCCACCTCGAGCGTGTGCGTCAGCCGTGTGCGGTAGTGATCACCCTGTGGTGCCACGAACACCTGCGTCTTGTGCGTCAGCCGGCGAAACGCCTTGCAGTGGACAATCCGGTCCCGGTCACGTTGGAACGGGGTGCGTAGCGCGCAGTCAGGCTCCTCGCGAGCACGCAGTGCCGGATACGAACGCGCGGCCAGCGGTGAGAGCAGCCGCTGCTCCTGCTCGGCCACGCGTGCGGCGAAGCCCGCCGCGACGCTCTGCTGCTCAGTGGCGATGCTCACCCCTCGATTGTGCCAGCCTGTGCCCCGGACGGGGTGCGGCTGCGGCTGGCGCCGTGGCCGGCGGCCCTTGCGGCGTCGCGAGGATCACCGCGCGCGACTCAGCGCTCGCGCTTCCAGTCGCCGCGCATGCCCGCCTCGTGCAGCCAGTGATGCCAGCCCTTCTGCATCGCGCTCGGGGCCTCGTCGTACACCGGCGCGCCGCCGCCCGGCTGGGGCAGACTCTGTGCCGCCGCCGTGTCGATGCGCAGATCCACGCCGTGTTCGTGCAGCGACGCCACATCCGCGGCTTCCACGAACCGCAGACCGTGTCCCGGGGTCGAGATCACCAGGCCATGGAAGATGTCCTTCTCGGGCGCCGAAACCACGTGGTGGACCGTGCCCACCTGCTCGCCGTCGCTCGCCAGCACGGGAACGTCTTTGTCGAGCACCTCATAGGCGATGGGCAGGCCCTCATCCATTGCATCCACGATATACCTGCGGTGAGACCCGCGCGGTCACGACCGGGGTCTCGCACCACTCCTCAGCACTCAACGCGACCGAGCGATCGCCGGCATCAGACGGACATGGGCGTGGTGCTCGAGCGTCTCGGAGATCGCGCGCTCTACCTGACCCAGTGCCGACCCAGAGGCTCCGGGTACTTCTGCCAGAGGCTGGCCGAGCGCGCCCGTCATAAACGTGTGGGCCTCTTCACCTAGCGGAAACGATGCGGCCTCGCATGCTGTGCAGACCACGCCACCGGAGGCACCTGAGAACCCAACGAGGTGCTCGTGCTCGCCGCAGCAGGCACACGCCCCAAGTTGAGGTGCGAGGCCGGCGGCGAGCATCAGCTTCAGACGAAATGCGAGCGCGTCCGCGCGTGTGACCTGCGCCGGGCGCGCGTCGAGCAGGGACAGACGGCGGCAGAGCAGGTTGAACACGTTCGGGTGCGGCTCACCCGTCTCGAATAGTCGATCGACCGCGTCGCATGCGCGTGCCGCGGCGTCCAGCGCGCCGGCCTGCGAGCGCAGACGGGCGTACGCCTCAATGGTCTGCGCACCGGTGATCGTGAGCAGCTCGCTTTTGCCCTCATGCAGGTCCAACTGCAAGCGAAAGAACGGCTCCAGGCGCCCACCGAAACGGCTGCGCGCGCGGCGCACACCCTTGGCGATCGCGCCGATCCGTCCGCGCTGGGGGGTATACAAGCGCAGGATGCGATCGGCCTCGCCGTAGCGCATCGAGCGCAGCACGACTGCCTCCGTCTTGACCGGTCCGGACATCCCCGTCGAGTCTAGGCTCGCGAGCGGCGGCCACGATACCGTTGCTATATTTTATGAAGTAATGGGCAAAGTGACCGTTTACACGACAGAGCCGTGCTCGTTCTGCGCACGCGTGAAGGGCCTCTTGAAGTCGCGCGGGGTGGAGTTCGAGGAAATCAACCTCTCCAAGGATCCCTCCGGACGCGTTGAGCTCGCGCAGCGCACCGGCATGATGACCTTCCCCCAGGTGATCGTCAACGGGAAGCTGCTTGGGGGCTTCACCGAGGTGCAGGCTGCCGCCGAGAGCGGCCGCCTGGACGAGCTGCTGGCTGCTTGACGGCGCCGGCGCTCGCTACAGCTGGCTTGGCGGCGCGGCCGCGGGGCGGGCGCTGGCAGTGCTCGCACACGTAGGTGCCGCGACCGGCGACGACCGTCTTTACGACGGTGCCCGCGCAGTTCACGCACGGCTCGCCGGCTCGCAGGTGCACCAGGAACTGGTTCTGGAAGGAGCCCTGAACGCCGTCGATGTGGCGGAAGTCGTCGATGCTCGCGCCGCGCGCGTCGATGCCTGCGCTGAGCGAGTCGATCACGCCCTGGCGCAGGTCGCGCCACTGCTCGAGCGTCAGCCGCCCCGCCGGGCGGCGCGGGTGGATGCCCGTCCGGAACAACGCCTCGTCGGCGTAGATGTTGCCGACGCCGGCGATCTTGCGTTGGTCGAGTAGGAAGGCCTTGATCGGCGCGGTGCGCCCGCGCGCGAGCTCGCGCAGGTGCTCGGTGGTGAACATCCTGTCGAACGGCTCGAGGCCGAGGCGGGCGTCGAAGAACGCCTGCGCCTCGGAGCCGAGCAGCAGCTCACCGGTGCCGAAGCGGCGTGGGTCGTCGATCGCCAGACGCACCCTGCACGCCTCGCCGGCGGCGACGCCCCGTCGCGGGCCGAGCTGCATGCGCACGCGCACGTGTGCCGGCTCGGGGTCGGGATCGGCGAGCACGGCACCGGTCATGCGCAGGTGCTGGGCGAGGTGTACGTCGCCGTCGAAGCTCCATAGCAGGTACTTGCCGCGCCGGCCGAGCCGCTCGATGCGCCTGCCGCTCAGCGCCTGCTCGAGCTCCTGCGGGCCCAGCGGTCGCGACCAGCGCCAGTCGAGCACCTCGATGCGCAGCAGCCTGCGGCCCTCGACCAGCGGCGCGAGCTGACGCCTTATCGTCTCGACCTCAGGCAGCTCGGGCATCGTCCGCTCCCAGCTTATGCCTCCGTCTTGGTATCCCTCCGCCTGCTCCTGCGTTCACCGCTTGGCTCGCGGGTGAGAGTTGAAGTAGACATCCTTCAGGCGCTCGGCCGAGAGGTGCGTGTAGACCTGGGTGGTTGCGAGATCTGCGTGGCCGAGCATCTCCTGCAGCGAGCGCAGGTCACAACCGCCGGCGAGCAGGTGGGTGGCGAAGGTGTGGCGCAGCGTGTGAGGGCTCATCTTCTGATCCAGGCCAGCCTTGCGCGCGTAGCCCTGGACGATCTTGTAGAGGCCCTGGCGGGTGAGACCAGCGCCGCGGCGGTTGACGAACAGCTTTGGCTGCGTCAACACACCGACGAGCGCGGGGCGTCCGCGCTGCAGGTAGACGCGCAGTGCCGCAACCGCGCTGCCACCAATCGGCACGATCCGTTCCTTGGCGCCCTTGCCACGAGCACGAAGCACGCCCTCCTCGAGATCGATGTCGCGCAACTCCAGCCCGATCGTCTCTGAAGCCCGCAAGCCACACGCATATATGAGCTCCAGCAGCGCGCGGTCGCGCAGAGCGCCTGGCTCGGTCCCGCGGGGCTGGCCGAGCAGCTTGGTCACCTCGCCGCGCGTGAGCGCCACAGGCAGCCGCTGTGTGGGGCGCGGCCCGCGCAACTCGGCGGTCGGGTCGTGCGCGATTGTCCCTTCGCGGCGCAGGTGACGGTAGAACGAGCGCAGGCACGCAGCCTTGCGCCCAAGCGTGGCCGCTGCCACGGGCGAGCGCTCACCTACGCCCTTGGCCAGCTCAGACATGAATGCTGCCAGGTCGCCATGACTGGTCTCAGTGACACCTACGCCTCGACGATCCAGGAACTCCCCGAACTGGAGTAGGTCGGAGCGATATGCCTCGAGCGTGTTACGCGACAGTCCCCGCTCGAGCTCCAGATAGGCGAGGAAGTCGAGGATCAGGCGCTCCACCCTACCTTCGATCGGTCGGCGTACTCACGCCCTGCGCCCATGCCTTCTCCGGCTGGGTGTTGTGCAGCGAGCTCGGCCAGCGCGGTGCCGCCGGCGAGGGCGGCACCAAAGAACAGCGGATCCTCGGTCAACCCGCGACCCATCGTCTGTGCGGGCAGTCCGGAGACGGCATACGCCGGCAGGTCGACCACAGCGCGGCGCCAGTCGTGGCGGGTGATACGCGCGGGACGCTCGACGTCGAGTGCCAGCCCGGGGCGGCTGCGCAGCGCTCCACCGAAGCCTGCGCCGAGGCCAGCGCGAAGATCGGTGCCAACGGGAGACCTCATGCCGGCGGGCAGCGCGACCGTGACCGGCTCCAGAAGCAGGTCGAGCACGGTCAGCGTGTGATGGGAGATGCCGCGATGGCGGGCGCGTGGATCGCCGGAGGACATACGCGCGACCACCAGCGTGGGGCAGCCGAGCGCGAGGGCTGCGTGCGCGGAGTCCAGCGCCGACAGACCACCATGGCCGAGCGGAGAGCTCGAGCCGACGATCCCCGGCCCGGGCCCGCAGACGGCAGCGTCCCAGCCGAGGACACTCAGTCCATGGTGCAGCGCTCCAGCGGTCGTGATCGCCTCGCCCTCGCCGCCAAAGGCTGCGCCCGCCGTCAAGTGGCCAGCGAGCAGCCCGCGCTCGCGCAGGGCGCGAACGGTGCGCGAGTGCCCACCGGGCAGCGCGCCGCCCTCAGTCTGTACGTAGCCGAGCCTGCCGGCGGAGCCATGGGTCTGTGCGAATGCCCACGCAACCGGCGCCAGCTGCCCGTGCAGCGCGAGCATGGCAACAGGGCGCTCCAGGGGCAGGCTCAGCGCTTCGTTCTCGACTGGGCGCACAGCATGCTGGAGGCTCGTGTAGTTGAGCTTCATCACGTTCGGTGGGGTGGAGCTCGGATGGGTGGGGTTCGAATCTCCGGCCAGTCCGCGCGTGAGGTTGACATGCACGATGTCGTATCCGCCCGAGCCCAGGACGAGGTCTAGAGCCTGCGTGTTGACGATCACCTCGTCGCCGGTCTGGGCAGCGCCGAGCAGCGCGACATCAGCGATCGCTGGGCGCGAACGCCCGTCCAGCTCGACCGTGAGTTCCTGCTCGGGTTCATCCGAGGGGCCGGCGTCGAGAACGGTGGCGCGGCGAAGCTTCAGCATGGAGGCTGCAAGCTACCTGGCGACGGGACGCCCGCGAGCCGACAGCCGCGCATTGGGATCGACGTCGTGGCGGGCAGCCGAACCCTCCTCGACGCTCACATCCACGTCGCATTCGCTCTCCGGCAGGTTCGCGACCTCGTGCGCGCGGTCGATCATCTTGGCTGCCACAGCCTGGGTCTGGCGCTCGTCGATGCCGTCGAAGACAATCTCCAGGCGCAGCCGGCGCTCTGCGACGGGCACCTGCTGGGGCAGCCCGTCCTCAGTGGCAGCCCTGACGGTCACGACAGACCGACACCGGGAGTGGACCCGGCGCGACGAGCGTCTGTAGCTTTCAGGGTTCCGTCAGCGGGGTTCCCCTCGGTGGGGTCGGCGTCGCCTGCGCCCCCTGCTCGCAGGAGCGCCGCCGCGACGAACTCGCGGAACAGCGGCGCGGGACGCTCGGGACGGGACTTGAACTCAGGGTGGAACTGGGAGGCCACGAAGAAAGGGTGGTCATCGAGCTCGATGACCTCCACGAGCCGCTCGTCGGGTGAGGTGCCGGACACGCTTAGGCCGGCGCTCTGCAGGCGCTTGCGCAGCAGGTTGTTGACCTCATAGCGGTGGCGGTGGCGCTCGTAGATGACGGCCTCGCCGTAGAGCTCCAGCGCACGGGTGCCGGGGTGCAGCTTGATGGGGTCGGCGCCGAGACGCATGGTGCCGCCGAGGTCGGCGACCTCCTTCTGCTCGGGGAGCAGGTCGATCACGGGGTAGGGCGTCTCGATGTCGAACTCGGTGGAGTTCGCGCCCTCCATGTCGGCCACGTGGCGAGCGAACTCGGCGACGGCGACCTGCATGCCCAGGCACACGCCGAGGTAGGGGATCTGGCGCTCGCGGGCGACGCGCGCGGCGGCGATCTTGCCCTCGATGCCGCGTCCGCCGAAGCCGCCGGGGATCAGGATGCCGTCGGCGCGTTCGAGACGCTCGAAGGCCGCCCGCGTGTCGCTGTCGTCGTTGCCCTCAAGGCTCTCGGAGTCGATCCAGTCGATCTCGACCCGGCCGTCCTGCAGGGAGGCGGAGTGCCGCAGCGCTTCGCAGACCGACAGGTAGGCGTCCTCCAGTTGCACGTACTTGCCGACCAGCGCGATCCGCACGGAGCGTGTGGCCCTGGCGGAGCGCTCGATCGGCTCCGTCCACTCGAACAGCTCTGGCGCGGGCGCCTCCAGGCCGAAGTGCTCGAGGATGAAGTCGTCGACTCCCTGCTCGCGGAAGGTGAGCGGGACCTTGTAGATGTTGTCCACGTCGTACGCGGAGACGATCGCCTCCATCGGCAGGCTGGCGAACAGCGCGATCTTCTTGCGGATCTCGCTGGACAGCGAGCCCTCGGAGCGGCACATGAGCATGTCGGGTGCGATACCGATGCGCCGCAGCTCGTTGACGGAGTGCTGGGTGGGCTTGGTCTTGAGCTCGCCGGCGTGGCCGATGTACGGCACGAGCGTGAGGTGGATGAACATGCAGCGACGCCGTCCCACGTCGACCGGAAACTGCCTGATGGCCTCAAGGAACGGCAGCGACTCGATGTCGCCGACGGTGCCGCCGATCTCGGTGATCACGAAGTCGACGTCACTGGACTCGGCGATCAGTGCGATGCGCTGCTTGATCTCGTCGGTGATATGCGGCACGACCTGCACGGTGCCGCCCAGATAGTCTCCCCGGCGCTCACGACGAATGACCGTGTCGTAGATACCCCCGGCGGTGACATTGGAGGCGCGGCTCGTGTTGGAGTCGGTGAAGCGCTCGTAGTGGCCGAGGTCGAGGTCGGTCTCGGCGCCATCCTCGGTCACGAACACCTCGCCGTGCTGATATGGCGACATCGTGCCGGGGTCGACGTTGATGTAGGGGTCGAACTTCTGCATCGACACAGTCAGGCCGCGTGCGACCAGCAGACGTCCGAGCGAGGCCGCGGCGATACCCTTGCCGAGCGAGGAGACAACGCCACCGGTTACGAAGATGAACCGGGTCTTGCTCGGGGTATCCGCATGGCGGTCGGAGGAGTGCAGCGTCATTGGGATGGCCTGCCCCAGGAGTCTAGCCCGCGTAGCAGCGGCATCCGCTCCACGAGATCAGAGATCGACCGAAACTCCGCATAGATTGTGATCGACGCAAGCAACACCAGCGCGATCAGCTGGCCAGCGCCTGAGAGCGTCAGCACCAGCCATAGGCCGGCCAGGGCCCCCAGTAGGTTCGCGCCGGTATCGCCGAGCATCGCGTGTTCACGCAGGTCGTAACAGCCGGCGAGCAGTGCGGGTCCAACGAACAAGCCCAGTGTCCACAGCGGACGCAGTTCGCGTGCCCCGATCGTCAGACCCGCCCCGAGCAGCACGAATACCTTCGTCGCACGTCCGGGACGCAGGTCGAGCAGGTTGAATGTGTTAGTTGCGAGCACGAGCACGGCGCTTGCCAGCAGCCAGCGGCCGATTGACAGGCCTGTGTAGTCCATCGCCAGCAGCGCCAGCCCGAGCGAGCCGGCGGCCTTCAACGTCCCGGTGGACAACTCGCCACGTATCGCCGCAGCCCCATGGCCACGCCAGCCACGGGGACCGGGCGCGCCCGATCGCTCTGTCCCCAACTCATCATCCAGCAGGCCGAGGCATGCTACTCCGAGCGCGTACATGGCAACTGGTAGCAACTGCGGGGACATGACCGAGACGTGTCCGAGGCGTTCGATCAGCACGAGCGGCACGAGCGCGATCAGGGCGGCCGCCACGATCAGTACGCCGAACGGGAACGGGAGCGCTCGCTCGCGGTAGTTGATCCGCGTGTGTCCACCCGCGCGCAGGGCGCGCAGCGCCGGCTTCGCGAGGATCCCCGCGAACGTTACGGCGAGCAGGAACGGCAGGGCGCGCATGCTGGGAAGCTAGCGGTGAAAGCGGACGAGCCGGCGCGGCGCACGGACGAGAAATGCGCTACGGAACAGCGCTGGGTAGGAGCGAGTCGGCCGTGGGCTTGACGCCGAAGGCACCGCGAGCGCCAGCCAGCGCATAGACGAGCGCCGCCTGACCAGCAGGCGCGTCGAGATCGTCGACACTGGAAATGTTCTTGCTCTTGTACCAGGGGATCTGGGAGGGTTCGGTGCTGCTCAGCTCGACGCCCACCATGGGCACTCCAGCGATGGCCACTCCGGCAAGCAGCCCGGACTCGAAGGCAGCGCTTGCTGCGGCCTGTTCAGTGCTCATCCCTGTTGGGTCGGCGCGCACGACGATGAGGCCTTCGAGGTGAGCGAACTGCCCGTCGAAGGCGCTCAATAGGCTGCCTCGTACACGGCTGAGCAGCTCCCGGTTGACCTGCTGTCCACCGCTGACCAGCTGTCGGCCGGCGAGCTCGCCGAAGCGTTCGATCAGCGCGGGAGAGCCGGCGAGCCCCGCGTAATGAGTGCCGGCCGCGGCGTGCGCGATCCCCGTCAGGTCCAGCGGCTCGCGCACAGCGATCACGGTCATCTCTTCGCCGCCGGCCTGCGTGACCGCCGAGCGCACCAGCCCGTTGACCTTGTTGGAAGAGCCGCCGAGGAACACCAGGCCGATGTTACGCCCGCTCAGCAGGTCGTGCACCGCCAGCGGATACAGGCCATTGGCGAACGCTTCCTCTTCGGCCAGCTTGCTCTGCAGCTGCCCCACCTGCCGATGCGCGCCGTCGATTTCGGAGTTGAGATCGCTGACGATGCCGTTCTTCGCCGAGGAGACGAGGTTGGAGTCGCCGATCGCTACGCCGATCAGCACCCCGACAGTCATGGCCAGAAGTACGGCCGCGAGGGAGAGCGCATGGTAGCGATAGTCGAACACGCTCAGACGAGCAGCTGGAGCTTCAGCCACAGCAGTTCGACCACGTCTCGCAGCGCCGGTGTCATCGCAATGACGGCGAGCATTGCGATGAGGCCTGCCACGATGACCACCAGCAGTGGCGTCAGACCCGGACGCGGTTGGTAGAGCCGGCTGACACCCTTGGCGTCGACGAGGATCTCGCCGATGCGCAGGCGCGTGAGGAACGTCGAGGACATGCCTTTGCGGTTGCGGTCCAGGAACTCGACGAGGTTGAACTGGGAGCCCACGGAGACGATCAGGCGCGCGCCCTTCTCGGCGGCGATCAGCATCGCGACGTCCTGGCTGGTTCCGGGCGCGGGGACCAGCTTGAACGGCAAGCCGAGGTCCTCGAGGCGGTGGCGGCCCGGGGCGCGTCCGTCGGGGTAGGAGTGCACGACCAACTCCGCCCCACCGCGGTAGGAGGTCATCAGGGCGGCCTCCCCAGCCGAGTCCATGTCCCCGACGATCATGTCCGGGGTCAGCCCCGCTTCCAACAGGGCCTCGGTGCCGCCGTCAACAGCAACGAGCACGGGGCGCCTGTCTCGGATGAATGGTCGCAGGGCGCGCAGGTCGCGCTGATGGTGAACGCCGCGGACGACCACGAGCGCAGAGCGATCCCTGAAGTCGGTGGCGAAGCGCGGCATCTCGATCTTGCCAGCGAGCAGCTCGCGCTCCTCGCGCATGTGCTCGATCGTATTGTGCGCGAAGCGCTCAAGCGCCTCGCCGACCTCGCGGCGGCGGGCCTCGGTCTCCGAGCGCACGCGTGCGAGATCGAGCACTTCTCCGCTAGCCAGGAGCTGGCCGTCGCGCAGCACCTGTCCGTCACGCACGGTGATCGTTTCACCGTCGGAGAGCCGCTCGAACAGGGCGTCCTCAGGCAGATCAACCAAGTGGATGCCCGCTTCGACGAGCAGCTGCGGCCCAAGGTTCGGGTAGGAGCCGCTACTCGATGCACAGCAGTTGAGCACGGCGACGGCGCCCGCGGCGATCAGCTCCTCCGCGGAGACACGGTCAATGTCGAGATGGTCCACCACGGCGATGTCTCCACGCGCTAGATGCCTCACGAGCAGCTTTGTCCGCCGGCCCAGACGTGCCGGGCCGGTGATGGTGCGCCAGGGCGCGATCTCGCCCCCGGGAAACGGAGCGGGCGTTGGCACGTCGATAGGACCCTGCGACGCGGGCTGCCGTGAGCTGCGCGGGTTCGCGGCCATCGAGCGAGAGTAACGGCCGCGCGCCCAAAGCGCGGCGCGTGCGAGTGCTCAGGCTGCCTTGCGCAGGTCGCGTGCATGCCTGCGGGCAGTCGTATCGCCATCCTCTGCGCCGAGCATGCGCACGAGCTCGGACACGACCTCGCCCTCGCTGAGCTGCGTGACGGTGGCGAGCGTTGGGTCGGCGGAGGTGTCCTTGGCGATGGAAAAATGCCGGGCGCCGAGTGAGGCGATCTGTGGCAAATGGGTGATGCACAGCACCTGTCTGGTCTCCCCCAACATCCGCAGGCGCTCCCCGACCGCGCGCGCGGTATGACCGCCAATGCCGGCGTCGACCTCGTCGAACACGAGCGTGGAGTCTGCGGAGGAGCCGGCGTCAACGCTCATGATCGCGAGCATCACGCGAGAGAGCTCGCCGCCGGAAGCGATCTCGCGCAGTGGACCGGCTGGGACGCCGGGGTTCGGCGCGATCGTCAGCTCGACGCTGTCGCCACCGCTGGGGCCGGGCTTGCACTGAGTGAGCTCGACCGCGAACTCGGCATCGGCCATCGCGAGCGCGGCGAGCTGTTCACGCACGGCACCTGCCAGGCGCGGGGCCACGAGCTCGCGCGCGTGGCGCAGAGCCGCGACGTGCTCCTCCAGCTCGGCTTCGGCGCGCGTCAGGTACCCGGCCCTCAGTGCAAGTGCGTCCTGCGCACCATCCAGTTCTTCATGGCGCGCACGCGCCATGGCGGCATAGTGAAGAACGGCGGCGATCGAGCCGCCGTGCTTGCGGACGAGCCGCTCAGTCGCTGCCAGGCGCTGTTCGACCTCATCCAGCGAACCGTCCTCCCCCGCCAAGCCTTCGCTGTAAGCACGCAGCTCGCCGGCGAGATCCTGCGACTCCAAGGCGGTCGCGCGCAGACGCTCGGCGAGCGTATCCAGGCGCTCGTCAACGCCTGCGACCGCGTCCAGGTGCGAGGCAGCGCTCGCGAGCAGCGCCACCGCGCCGCGATCTTCGGCCGTGTCCTCGGGCGCGAGCGCCTGTACTCCCAAGCCCGCGGCCAAGCTCAGCGCATCGAGCCGTCGCAGACGCTCACGCGCGGCGAGCAGATGCTCGTGCTCATCCTCATCAAGAGCGACGGAGTCGATCTCTGAGAGCTCGTGCTCGAGTAGGTCGAGCTCGCGCTCGCGTGCAGAGGCGAGCTCACGCAGGTCCTCGAGCTCGGCCTGCAGGCGCACAGTTTGCCGGTAAGCCTCTGCGCAAGCGCGCAGATGCACGGTCTGCTCGAGACCGCAGAGGCCGTCGAGGATCTGCAGCTGGGCGGCGGCTAGAGTCAGCTTGCGATGCTCGTGCTGGCCGTAGAAAGTGAGGAGGCGCGCGCCAAGGTCGCGCAGTTCCGCGACGGTCGCGGAGCGGCCGTTTAGGTAGGCGCGCGTGCGCTGTCCATCCGCGCCGACGCGGCGAGCGAGGACGACCTCTTCGGCGTCTGCGGGCAGGCGCTCGCCGAGCTCCTCACGCAGCTCGTCGTAGAGCTCGAACACGCCCTCGACATACGCCTCGCTCGCGCCGGGACGCACGATCCCTCCGCCTCCCCGCGCGCGGGGGTGGGCGGGCCCACCCATCAAGAGGTCGAGTGCATGCGCGAGCACGGTCTTGCCGGCGCCCGTCTCGCCCGTGAGCACATTCAACCCCGGAGCGAGCCGCAGTTGGGCTCGCTCGATCAGGAGCAGGTTCTCGACGTTCAGCTCGAGCAGCACGAGCCAGGTCTAGCAGCGATCGGGGACGGATCGGGCATAATCCGTGTAGCGGCTCAGGAATGGATACTCCGGGCCTACACTCGTCCGCCTCAAGGCATGGCTGCCAGCGACCAACATCAGCGCTTTCGTAGGTCCTCTCCGGAACGCTCGGAGAGGCCGCTGGAGTGTCTGTCCGCAACCGAGCTTGAAGAGCGCCTGGACGAGGAGATCAACAGAGCGACACGGCACGGCACCCCGCTGAGCTGTCTGCTGGTGGCGATAGAGGATCTCGACGAGCTGGCGCTGCGACATGGGCGTGAGCTGCCGGAGCAGGCGCTCGCGTACGCGGGAGTGGCGCTGCGTCATGAGCTGCGCCTCTTCGATCGGGTGGGACGGCCGAGCGAGACCGAGCTGCTGGTGGTGCTGCCAGGCGCCGACAGCCCGCGCGGAGAGATCGTCGCCAGACGCGTGATCGACCGGCTTCGCGCGATCAAGGTCGAAGTCGGCGGCACGCGCCGAACGCTGCGCGTCTCGGTCGGGCTCGCCGCATGGCGCGAGGATCTCAGCAGCGAGCAGCTGCTTGCACAGACGCGCGCGGCCGCGCAGCGGGAACGCAGCGGAGCCGTAACGACAGAGCCATAAGCCATAATCCGCGCGGTGCTCTCTGGATCAGAGCTGTGGCTGCTGCGCCTGATGGCCGATCGCGGCTTGGCACTGCTGGATGCCAGTTCCCTGTTGATGGTGATCGAGGAGGGTGGCGAGCTGCGGGTCGCGGCCGCCAGTGGTGAAAGTAAACCGCGTCTGCGGATCGTGCCGATCGAAGGCAGCGCCCTGGGTGCGCTTTACCGGGCGGGCAAGCCGGTAGCGCTCGATCGTCCGCGCGGTCAGGAGGCGGCGCTGCTGCACGAACTGGGGCTCGAGGCGCGCGCGGTGCTCGTCGAGCCGCTGAGCATGGAGGGCCAGGGCGGGGGCCTCGTGATCGCACTGCGCAGCGACGGCAGCTTCAGAGGCCCCGACCAGCAGGCGCTGAACGCGTTCGCGGCAAGCGTCTCCCAACGGCTAGTGGCGGAGCGCTCGGTGGAGATCGAGCGGCTGCGCTACGGCATGGAGGCGCGCGAGCGCGAGCGCACGCGCTGGGCCCGGGAGATCCACGACGAGACGATCCAGGGGCTGGGTGCGCTGCGGCTGAAGCTCGCCAACGCCCGCGACCTCGACGAGCGCGAATCGCTAAGCGCTGCGGTGGACGCCGTGCTGGACGGGTTGGGCGAGGAGATCGACGGTCTGCGTCATCTGATCACCGAGCTCAGGCCCGCGGCGCTCGACGATCTCGGCCTGGCGGCCGCGCTGGAGGCGCTCGCGCGGCGGATGCAGGCAATCGATGGGCTGGACGTGCAGACCGAGATCGACCTCGGCCCCGAGTACGAGGACCGGCGATTGGACGCGGAGCTCGAGAGCACGATCTACCGGATCGTGCAGGAGGCGCTCACGAACGTCAGCCGCCACGCCCAGGCCACACAGGCGCTCGTCAGCGTGAGCGCGCGCGACGGTATTGTCAGAGCGTCCGTCACCGACGACGGCGTGGGACTGCCCGAAGCCGACCGGCTCGGCCCGCGCGGGGACGGAGGACTCGAGGGCGGGTTCGGGATGTCCGGGATGCGCGAGCGTGCCGAGCTCGTCGGCGGCGAGCTTGAGTTGGTTCCCGCTCCAGGCAGAGGGACCGTCATGCGCCTATCTGTGCCGCTGGCGGGACGACCTGCGGTGGAGCCCCATCAGGCCCTACAGCACTGACGGCGACGCCTGCCCCTACTCCACCAATCCCAGCTTCCGTGCGTAGGCGGTGATCTCCGCCCGCGAAGGAGAAACCAAGCTTCTCGATCGCGCGGGCGCGGTAGGTCTTGACGGTCCGCTCGGCGACGTTGAGCTGCTCAGCGATCTGGGGGTTGGTGTAGCCGTTGGCGATCAGGCGCACGACCTCGCGCTCGCGCTCTGAGAGGGCGACACCGTCTGCGGGTGAGTCCTCGCCGGCGGCCATCAGCGCGCCAAGGCGGGGGTGCAGGTAGTTGCCACCAGCAACAGTCAGGCGGAAGGCCTGCAGCAGCTCGGCTGGCTCGGCCTCCTTGAGTACATAGGCGCGTGCGCCCGCCCTCAGCGCTTGGCGGGCGTACTCGGGGTCCTCGCGCATCGTCAGGATCGCTACCGCGAGGGTGGGATGGGCCACGAAGCAGGACGGCAGCGCCGCGAGGCTCGAGCCGCCCGGCATCGTCAGGTCGAGCGTCAGCAGGTCCGGCTTGTGCTCACGCACCTCCTTGATCGTCAACGGCACATCGGCCGCTTCGGCGACGACTTGGAACTCGCCCGCCTCACGTTCGAGCACGGCCCTGATGCCGTCGCGCACGACCCCGTGGTCATCAGCGATGAGCACCGTGATCGCCCTATCCACCCCTGGTATGCCCGCCTCCATAGACGCACACCGTAGCGCCTGGAGCGGCGGCCGTCACAAGCTGCGTTCGCCAGCCCAAATACGAGACGCAGAGCGTCATAACAGCGCTCAACGAGCAGAAGGGACGACGTGGACCGTCTCGACTGGACGACACAGATCGGCACCTTTAGGACGACACGATCGGCACCGTTTGCTCTACAGACAAACGGCCCCCTAGGACGCATCATGTCGGCTATGCCGTCGCCCCACACATGCAGCCCACGCCGCGCAACCGTAAAGGAGCCCTCATGACCGTCCTGAGCATCGTCACAGCCTGGTTGGCCATGACGGCCGCGGGCTTCGCCGGACTGTCCGCCTTCGCCCGCGCCGGTGCGCGCGAAGAAGACATCGAGGCCGACCGCACAGATCTCCCGCGCGGCATGGCATAACGCCACTTGGCCAGCGCGATCGGCCTTGCAGGATGCTGTGTCATCTCAAGCGGTCTGTAGCGTGGCGTCTCGATGTCATCGACGACGCCCGCGGCTACAACCGCAGCGACCACCACGCTCCTGCGTTTCCCGAAGCTGCGGCGGATCGTCGTCGCGTATACCGTCAATCGACTCGGCACCTGGTTTGGCTACGTAGCGCTGTCGCTGGCCGTATATCAGCACACCCACAGCGCGGTGGCTGTTGCCGTGCTGCTCATCGCCGGCCAGGCCCTGCCCGCGTTGCTGGCGCCCGCATTGGTCGCCCGCGTCGAGACGTCCGCCCGGCGTGGCGAGCTGAGCGGCCTGTATCTGTTCGAGGCGACCGCGACCGGCGCGCTCGCGGCGCTGCTGTTGTGGCACTTCTCACTGCCCGGCATACTGCTGCTGGTCGCTCTCGACGGGACCGCCGCGCTGGCGGCCAGTGCGCTGCTGCGCGCCGCGGTTGCGCGCCGTGCGCGCGAATGGGCGCACCATGCCCATCGGGAAGATGGGCCGCTCTCTCCAGAGCATCCGGCACACACCTACGCGGGGCGTGCGGGCATGACACCCCTGGCCGGCGAGCAGGGCATCGTGGCGGATCGGAGCGAGGCGAGTGCAATGGAGGCCGAGCGGAAGGCGAACGCAGTGCTCAACATCGCCTTCTCCGGCACGTTGGTGATCGGACCAGCGCTCGCCGGCGTGGTGGTGGCCACCGCCGGCGGGCCTGCCGCGCTGCTCATCGATACCGCCTCCTTCCTGATCTGCGGCGCGATGCTGATCGACCTGCATCCCCACATCGAGGAAGCCGGTGGAGAAACCTCTGTGCGCGCCCGCTTGCGCGCGGCATGGAAGCACATCAACGACGTGACCGCACTGCGGATGCTGCTTATCACAGAGGGTGTCGCGCTCGTCTTTTTCGCCGCCGACGGGTCGATCGAGGTCCCCTACGCGACGGTAACCCTGCATGCCGGCGACCGTGGCTATGGTCTGCTCCTGACTGTATGGGGACTGGGCATGGTCGTGGGGAGTCTTGTGTTTGCCCGCCTGGTTCGGCGGCCGCTGGGAGCGATGCTGAGCGCCGGAGCGCTCGCGGTCGGACTCGCGTATCTCGGCTGGGCTGCCGCGCCATCCCTGGGCACAGCGTGCGCGGCAGGACTGCTCGGCGGGGTCGGCAACGGCGTGCAGTGGGCGGCACTCATCAGTACCGTGCAGCGGCTGACGCCCCAGCACCTACATGGCCGGATGATGGGCGCGGTCGAATCGCTCAACGCGATCTGTCCCGCGATCGGCCTGTCACTTGGTGGCGTCCTGGTCGCGATCAGCTCGCCGCGAGGAGCGTTGCTCGTCGTGGGACTGGGCGCGACCCTGAGCACTGTCGCATTCGTGCGCCTGCCACTGAAACAGCTGACCGGTACGGGGCCAGCTCCAGTCGCAACAGATGAGGGGGCACGAGTATGCCTCTAAGTCTGCCTCGTCCAGTGTGGCGAACGCACCTTAAGGACCACACTAGATCGGTCGTTAAGTACGACAGGACCGCAAAAAGACATGACTGACTCGAAGCTCACTAGACGACTTTTCTGGCTAGCCCAAGCCCTGCTGTTCGCCAGTGCGATCGGCGTCGCTGTATGGATTTCGCGCGCCCAGGAATGGCATCCATTGTCATTGCTCGTTCTGCTGCTTGCGATAGGTCTGGTGGGAGAGCGACTCGAGTTCGAGATCCGCGGGCGCCATCTTTCCGCGTCATTGGTCGTACTCGTGCTCGCCATGAGCCTGCTTGGTCCCGCACCAGCCGTAGCGGTTGGGATTGCCGTAACGCTGCCTAACTCGATAGCGAGACGAATCTCGCCTGCCGTGTGGCTGACCAACCTCTCCGCCTTCGCCAGCTTCCCGCTGATCGGCGGCCTATTGGCTCGCGCGCTGATCGGCAACGTGCACGATCCATACACTTTTGCGTTGGTGGTCTTCGGTGTGTTCATGGTCACCAATGCGCTCAACTTCGTCTTGATCATTGGCGAGTTGTGCGTCATAAGGGGACGGTCGTTCACCCGACAGGTCCGCGAACTCTTCATCCCTATGCAACCAGCCCAAATGGTATTGGGCGCCCTGACGGCGATGCTTGCCATCGCTTATACGAATCTCGGCCTGCCGGCGCTTTTCGGCTTGATCCTGGTATTGGCGCTGTTCCAGTACCTGATCGCTGCGCTGCTGCGCTCGGAGGACCGCGCTGACCAACTGGAAGCGCGCTCCGTGCACCTGGCCTCACTGCAACTCGGCGTGTTGACGACGCTCGTCGAGACACTCGCGCTGCGCGATCGCATGACCGCGCGCCACGCCGCCGCGGTCGCCCGCTACGCGCGCGCGCTGGCCGGGGAGATCGACTGCTCGGAGGCCGACCAGGATCTCGTGCACACAGCGGGGCTGCTGCACGACATCGGCAAGTTCGCGCTGCCCGATCGGATCCTCAAAGCCGAGGTGCTCTCTGATGAGGACTGGGCGGTGATCCGCCGACACCCTCAGGACGGAGCAACGCTAGTCGGGCGCCTCGACGGCTATGGGCCGGTCGCTGACGCAATCCTTTACCACCACGAGCACATGGATGGCAGCGGCTATCCAGCGGGGCTGATCGGCAGTGAGATTCCGCTCGCGTCACGCATCATCGCAGTCTGCTCGACCTATGACACGCTGACCGCGCGCGAGAGCTACCGCTCGCCGATGATCCCTCAGGACGCGATCGCCGAGCTGCGCCGAGTGTCCGGTCGGCAGCTCGACGGCGAGCTGGTCGAGAGCTTCATCGCAATGCTCGAGCGCGAGGGGCCGGTCACGTTTGTCCATGGCGACGACGCCGATTTCGAGGCCGAGCTTGCGTTCGAGCGCAAAGCGCGCAAGATCGCCCAGCCGGCGCTCGGCTGACGGCACACCCGATGTCCGCATCGCGGACGGTCCACGACGGCAAAGGCCCTTAACGGACGAAGACGCCGCACCTACCGATCTACGATCGGTAGCGCGACGCCCTCAACCTTCAAGTCTTGGTCGCTTTGGCGACCTCTCCTGCGGCTTTAGCCTTTCCAGACCACGATTGTCTCCTTCGCCAGGGGCCCCATCCTGGAGCCTTTTGCGAGGCGGCCCTGTCTGTCTCCATCCACAGGACAACCGCTTACGTATGAGTAGGTTCGCGTAGGACTATAACGGGATTAGAGGATATGTCCAGTTTAGACGTTGGTTGTGCAGGATTGATTGCACGAGCAGGAGCCAAAAGCTGCAGCCTGACGACGCCCTTCCTCGACCAAACGTCCACAAACGTGCATCTCGCTTGACTTCTCGGGTCATCCCGCCGATAGATGCTCTAGCGGTACCGCTGCGCACCTGCTCACGCGGCGGCCCGCCGGATCACAGGACCACGAGCCCGTCACAACCGAGGAGAATCAGCCGAGATGAAGCCGATGCCATTTTCCCCCAGCAACAGTCGCCAGCTCGTCTTCACGAGCTCCCAGGCGGCCCGCTACCTGGGCGTCTCGCTGGCGACGATCCGCCGCTGGACGGACGCCGGACACATCGGGTGTTACAGAACACCCGGCGGCCAGCGACGCTTCTCGCGCGACCAGCTGGACAGCTTCATCACCTCTATGCACCACGGTAGGGACATGAATGCGCACCGAGTCGCCTGAGGCGCCGATGACCGGCGCCTCGCGGCATCCTCGACACCTCAGAGCGCGAGAGGGATGAATCGGGTCTGACTGAGCCTCAGCTCGCCAGGCGGCCAAACTTCTCGCGCAACCGGCGGTAGAACGACGAGCCTGGCAGCTGGGCAATCGTGCCGATCCGCTCGACGAACCGTGCGTCGATCGAGCCGCCGGCGGGGATCTCGCCCGCGGGTCGGCCGTCCACGGCGATGTCCAGCGGCTCGTGCGAGTGGTTGTGGACCGTCATCCGATCCCCGGGCGCAACCACGAGAGCGCGCGCGGTCAGCGAGTGGGGCGCGATGAACGACACCACAAACCCCTCCACACCCCAGGCCATCACCGGGCCGCCGTTGGCCAGGTTGTAGCCGGTCGAGCCCGCAGGCGTCGAGATCACGAGACCATCGCAGCGGACGCTGCCGACGACCTCATCCTCAAGCGCGTAGGCGATCTCCGCGACGCGCTCGCCGACCTTGCGGTGGATCGCGACGTCGTTGATTCCTGCGCGGGGGCCGGTCAGAGCGCCGGCCGCGTTCTCCGGCGCGCCGGCGGGCAAGTCGAGTACGATCGCCGGCAACTGCAGCAGCTCGAACTCACCGCTGAACGCCCGCGCGATGCCGTCCTTCATCTCCTTTGGCTCGACTGTCGCAAGAAATCCGATCTCGCCAAAGTTGACCGCAAACACGGGCACGCTCGTGCCCGCATACAGACGCAACGCCTTGAGGATCGTGCCGTCGCCGCCGAGCACGATGCACAGCTCGACATCGTCCACGACCGGAGCATTCAGCTCCACTCCAGGCCCTGGCTTGAGATCTGGATGCTTGCGGGTCTCCTGCTCATCCAGTCGCAGCGACACCCCCGCCTGAGCTGCCGCATCGATCAGCTCATGCAAAGCAGTGTTCGTGTCGGACGGACGACGGTGCGTGAACACTGTCATGGACCTGCTCATGACGTGCATGGCTCTACCACCCCCGCCATTGCCGTCAGCTGCTCGAGCCCCGTCGCACCGCCGCGCTCGGGCTCGGCGAGATGGATAAACGTCTCGCGATTGCCCTTCGGCCCAGGCAGCCCAGAGGAGTGGTAGCCGAGCACGCTTGCCCCCAAAGCAAGCGCCGCCTTGCCGACACCGATCAGCGTCTCACGACGATCCTCCGGATCGCGCACCACCCCGCGGCCCTTGCTCGCGCGCTCGCGACCGACCTCAAACTGAGGCTTGACGAGCGCGAGCACGTCGTAGCGCGCGGCCATACAGCCCAGCACCGCGGGCAACACCTTCGCGAGCGAGATGAACGACACGTCGATCGTCGCGAGCTCCGGCGTGTACGGCAGCATCGCGACGGTCAGCGTGCGCGCGTTGGTGCGCTCGAGCACGCTCACGCGCGGGTCATTACGCAGGCCCCAGTCGAGCTGTCCATATCCCACGTCGACCGCTGTCACGCTCGTCGCGCCCTGCTGCAACAGGCAGTCCGTGAACCCGCCCGTCGAGGCGCCCACATCCAGGGCGCGCCTGCCTACCACATCCAGGCCGCTGCCGGCGAGCGCGTTCGCCAACTTGATCCCGCCGCGCGAGACAAACGTTGGCTTCTCTCTGTGATCAACCTCACACATAAAACGCCGCCCTCCGGGCAAGATAGTGATCGACCCGAAGTACAGCAGCATCCCTCCTCCCCGAAACGGCCCGCTTCCCCAGCGGGCCGTTTCTTTTAAGCGCTCGTCCGCCCAGCGCCTACCCTCGACTACGCCGCTTTACGCACCGATCGTCGCGGAGTCACGCTCGAGGATTGCGGCCCTCACACGCGCTGCGATCCGCTTGCCCGTGTACCCGACCTCCTCGTGCAGCAGCGCGGGCTTGCCGTGCGTCACGTACTTGTCCGGCAGACCCACCCGCATAATTCGGATCCCACCCGCCCTCGTCACGCCGGCGTCGTTGAGCGTCTCCCACACGGCCGAGCCGAACCCGCCCGCGAGCACGCCCTCCTCGACGGTCACCAGCAAGTCGTGCTCGGCCGCCAGTTGGGCCATCAGCCCCGAGTCGATCGGCTTGGCAAAGCGCGCGTCGGCGACCGTCACGGCGATCTCGTGGCTGCGGAGCTCCTCGGCGGCTTCGAGCGCCTTGCCCACGCCGCTGCCATAGCCGATCAGCGCCACACGCGGAACGGAGCCACCCGCGCCGGAGGTACCCTCGGCCTCGCTCAGAATCTCACCTGTGCCGATCGCGATCGCTTCCGGTGTGTCGGGCAGCGGCGCGCCGGTTCCCTCGCCACGGGGGTAGCGCAGCGCGATCGGGCCGTCGTCGTAGACGAGCGCCGTGTGCAGCATGTGCACGAGCATCGCCTCGTCGCGCGGCGCCATCAGCACGATGTTCGGAAGGCAGCGCAGATAGGCGATGTCGAACGCGCCGTGGTGGGTCGGGCCGTCGTCGCCGACCAGTCCCGCGCGGTCCATCGCGAACACCACATTCAGCTTTTGCAGGCACACGTCGTGCACGATCTGGTCGTACGCGCGCTGCAGAAACGTCGAGTAGATCGCCGCCACTGGCTTGACTCCCTGCAGAGCGAGGCCGGCGGCGAACAGGATCGCCTGCTGCTCAGCAATGCCCACGTCGAAGTAGCGCTCAGGCATCGCCTGCTGCAGGATGTTCAACCCCGTGCCCGAGTTCATCGCGGCAGTGATCCCGACGACGCGCTCATCACGTTCACACTCCCTCACAAGCGCTTCGCCGAACACCTGCGTGTACTGCGGCGGAGCCGGCTTGGCCTGGGCGCTCACCGCCGCCGGGACGCTGGGCGCGCCGTTGGCAATCGAGTTCGGCTTGGCTGCGTGCCACTTCTCCATCCCCTCGAGGCCGCCATCCTCAGCCGGCGCGAACCCCTTGCCCTTGACGGTCGCAATGTGCACCACAACGGGCCGTTCCGCAGCCAGCGCCTCGCGCAACGCCTCGCGCAGCGCGCGCACGTCGTGCCCGTCGATCACTCCCATGTAGGCCCAGTCGAGCTCCTCCCACCACAGTCCCGGTGCCCAGAACGCCTTGATCGACTCCTTCAGCTGCGGGCCAAGCCGCTCGAATGCCGAGCCGATTCCGCCCGGCAGCCGGGTCAGGCCACCCTCGACGCCTGCACGCGCGTGCCACAGCTTCGGATTCAGCCGCACGCGGTTGAAATACCGCGACAGCGCGCCCACATTCGGCGCGATCGACATGCCGTTGTCGTTGAGGACCACCACGATCGGGGTGCCCAGACCGCCCGCCTGACTGATGGCCTCGAAGGCGACTCCGCCGGTCATCGCGCCATCCCCGATCACGGCCACGACCTTGCCCTCTGTCTTGGACCCACCCGCCTCCCCCGCCAGGTGGCGCATCCCCTCCTTGATCCCGACCGCGTAGCCGATCGAGGTCGACGCGTGCCCCGCGCCCATGATGTCGTGCGGCGACTCGACGATCGAGCAGAACGGGGCGAGGCCCTCGTACTGGCGGATCGTGCTCAGTCGGTCGCGGCGCCCGGTGAGGATCTTGTGCGGGTAGGCCTGGTGGCCGACGTCCCACAGCAGCTTGTCCTTCGGGCTCTCCACCAGCGAGTGCAGCGCTACAGCCAGCTCACATGTCCCCAGGTTCGCGCCGAAATGCCCGCCGATCTCCCCGACTGTGTCGATGATGTGCTCGCGCACCTCCTGCGCAAGCTGCGTCAGCTCCTCCTCGGACAGTTGTTTCAGGTCCTCCGGACCTTCTATGCGATTGAGCAGGTTCATGACGTGCGTGTATAGATGAAATCAGCTATCTGCTCGAGCTCCGTCGGCCGTGCTTCGCCGTCCCCCGCGCGCGCCGCCTCGGCGAGCGCTTCGCGTGCCGTCTCGTGCGACTCCGCCGCCAGTTCTTTTGCCCGTCCCATACCGAACTCACTCACATACGTCCGCTTCCCGTGCCGCTCGTCACTGCCCCGCGGCTTTCCAAGGGCATCGTCTGTGCCGGTCACGTCAAGGATGTCATCGACGATCTGGAACAGCACGCCCAGCTCGGCCGCGAAGCGCCGAAAAGCAATTGTCGCAGGTCCGTCGATCCCGCCCAGCAACAGCACGCAGATCACCGACGCGCTGATCAGCCTGCCCGTCTTCAGCTCGTGCAGCCTTCTCAGCGCCGCCGGCCCGCCCGGGGTCAGCGGATTGACGTCGGCATACTGGCCACCGACCATCCCGTCCACGCCCGTCGCTCCCGCCAGCTCGGCGGCCGCTGCCAGCACCCGCTCCGGCGGCGAGCGTTGCGTGGTCAGCAGGTGCCTGAATGCCTCCGCGTACAGCCCGTCTCCCGCGAGGATCGCAACGTCCTCGCCGAATCGCACATGACACGTTGGCTGTCCTCGCCGCAGCGCATCGTCATCCATCGCGGGCAGGTCGTCGTGGATCAGAGAGTACGTGTGGATCAGCTCGATCGCGCCCGCCAACGGCAACATCTCGCTCTGCTGTAGCCCGACCGCGCGCGCGCTCGCCAGTGCCAGCACTGGCCTGATGCGCTTCCCGCCTGCCAACAGCGAGTAACGCATCGCCTCCTCCAATCCCCCCGTCAGCGGCTCTGCAGAGAAACGCATCCCCTGCAGATAGCGCTCAACCTCCTCGCGCAGGTGCTCCGGGTAGTCGGCCGTCACGAGCGTCGTCGTCGCCCGCCCAGCTATAGGAGCGAATCCTGGCCGGGCGCGGGCCCTGATACCTCCGCACGGGAGCGCTGCTCCAACTCCGCCGCGGCCTCGCCGGCCAGTCCCGCGCAGTCCTCGACCAGCGTCGCGGCCGCGTCCGGAGTCAGCTCGCCCGAGCGCAGCTGCTCGGCAGCCCGCTCCAGCTTGGAGATCAGCCCGTCCAGGCGCTCATCGACGATTCGCACAGGTTTATTCATAGGCCTTCTCCGGCGTATTCTCGCGCACTTCGCGCAGCACCGCTGCCAGCACCCCGTTGACGAATGCCGGCGCCTCATTGCCGCAGAACACCTTCGCGCTCTCTACAGCCTCCTCGATTGCCCCCTCCGCCGGGATCGGCGTCTGCGCCGGCGCCACGTCTGGATGCAGCATCTCGATCAGCGCCACCCGCATGATGCTCCGCTCCAGCGGCTGGATCCGTGTCACCGACCAACCGTGTGCGTGCTTGTCAATCGTCTCATCCAACTCCTGCGCACGATCGGCTGCCGCATATGCGAGCGAGCGCGTCATCAGCGAGGCGTTCGCCCCCAACGTCTGCTCCAGCGGCCTACCCGTGAGGTCGTGCTGATACAGCGCCACCACCGCCTCCCGGCGCTGCTCGGAGCGACGCATCTACTCGACTCGGGACATTTAGGCGCGTGAGACGTATTCGCCCGAGCGCGTGTCCACCCTGATGCGCTGGCCCTGCTCGACGAACAGCGGCACCATGATCGTCGCGCCCGTCTCGAGCGTCGCCGGCTTGGTCCCGCCGCTGGACACCGAGTCGCCGCGCACGCCCGGATCGGTCTGCGCGACCTCCAGATCGACCGCGCTCGGCAGTTGCACGTCGGCGGGCTCGTCGTCGATGAACAGCAGGTCAACCTCGCTGCTCGGCGTGATCCAGCGCAGCGCGTCCTGCACCGTGCTCTCCGGCACCGCGATCTGCTCGTAGGAGCCCGTGTCCATGAAGTGCGCATCCGTGCCGTCCGCATACAGGAACTGCATGCTCCTCGACTCCGTCCGCACCGCGCGAAACTTCTCGCCCGCGCGGAACGTCCTGTCGATCACGTTTCCGTCCGCCGCCCTGCGCAGTTTCGTGCGCACGAACGCGCCGCCCTTGCCCGGCTTGACGTGCTGGAACTCGAGGATCTTGAAGATCGTCCCGTCCACATCGATGTGGTTTCCGTTCTTGAACTGATTTGTCGTGATCACGGTCTCGCAGGGTAGCGGTCCGTGGCTCGAGCTGGATGGACTCACGCTCAAGCGAGCCGCCCGCGCGGCCGATGCGCTCCTATGAAGCGACTTGTGCGCGAGAACGCCGTGTGCGTACTGGCGGCCGCCGGCGCGAGCGCGGTGATGGCGTGGCTGGGGCTGTACGGGTTCGCGTGGAACGACTACGAAGTCGAGGCGAAGCCGGCGTTCAACGCACTTACGCACGGGCATCTGCTCGAGTTCCTGCGGCTAGCGCCCGCGTACGGCGGCTCGCTCGTCGAGCGCGCGCCGTTCGCGCTGATTCCCGGCCTGTGGGGTGGCGGCGCGCTGGCCGTGTACCGGATGGTGGCCGTTCCGTGTTTCATCGCCGCGATCGTGCTCGCCGTATGGCTATGCGCGCGGATGCGTAGCGCTGGGCACTCGAAGCTCGCGCGGGCCGTGGTGGTGGGCGTTTGCGTCGCCAACCCGCTGACGCTCGAGGCGCTCGAAGTGGGCCACCCCGAGGAACTGCTGGGCGCCTGCCTGTGCGTGGCCGCCGTGCTGCTAGCCGCCCGCGGGCGGCCGGTGTGGGCCGGGATTGTGCTGGGACTAGCGATCGCCAACAAGGAGTGGGCGCTGATCGCGGCCGGTCCCGTGCTGCTGGCGCTGCCCGCGCAGGCCTGGCCCTGGCATGCGCAGGGGACCATCAGCAGAGGCAGAGCGTTGGTGCTCTGTGCCGCGATCACGGCCCTCGTGAGCGCCGCGATCCTCGCTCCCCTAGCGCTCGTACCAGGAGGGAGCTTCGCCGCGAGCTCGAGCGCCGCGGCGGCGCCGCCGAGCGCGATCTTCCAACCGTGGCAGGTGTGGTGGTTCTTCGGCTGGCACGGCGCGCTCGTGCACGCCCTGTTCGGCACGCCCAAGGTCGGCTATCGCACCGGGCCCGTGTGGGCGGGCGAGATCAGCCATCCATCGATCATCGTTGTCGGGCTCGGCCTGGCGGCGCTCCTGTGGCTGCAGCGGCGCCTCAGCGATCGCAGATCGCCCACCTCCCCGGGCAGGCGCACGGTGAGCGAGCGCGACGCGCTACTGCTGCTCGCGCTCGTGCTGCTGCTCCGCTGCGTCCTGGACACCTGGAACACGGGGTACTACATGATCCCCTTCCTGCTGGCGCTGCTCTCCTGGGAGGCACTCGACACGAGCAGGCGCGCGCCGATCCTGGCACTGGTGCTCGTCGTGCTCCCGTGGTTCGCTGTGGAGGAACTCTCTGCGCACGGCGTAAGCCCTGACGCACAAGCGGCGGTCTACCTCGTCTGGACGCTGTCACTCGCGTTGGCGCTTGGCGTAGCGCTGTATGCGCCGCGCAGGCTCTCGCTGCTCAGCGGCGCCAGGCGAGATCCTCCGCTGGCGGGCGCTCAGGAGACGACCGTGAGCTCCTTGGGAAGGCTCGTCAGGACCTCCTGAGAGCCCGGCTGCTCGCCGACCACCACCAGGTCCTCGATCCGCACGCCGAGCGCACCCGGCAGATAGACGCCCGGCTCAACCGTCACCACGTTGCCTGCCAGCAGCGGCTCATCGCCAGCGGTGCGCGACAGGCGAGGGCCCTCGTGGACCTCCATGCCGACGCCGTGACCGAGGCCGTGACCAAAGTGCTCGCCATGACCGCCCTGTTCGATCACCTCGCGTGCGAGCGCGTCCACTTCCTTGCCGCTTGGTCCAGCCTTGAGGGCATCGAGTCCGCGCTGTTGGGAGCGGAGCACGAGCTCGTAGATGTCCCGTGCTTGGGCGGAGATGCCCTCGCCGGTTGCATACGTGCGAGTGCAGTCCGAGCAGTAGCCGTCGAGTAGCGCACCCCAGTCGATCGTCAGCAGCACGTCGGGCGAGATCGGCATGTCGCGAGGTTCTGCATGCGGCAGCGCGCCGTGTGCGCCCGACGCGACGATCGAGGGGAAGCTGGGTTCCTTCGCGCCAAGCCGGCGCATCTCGAGCTCCAAGTCGATCGCGACATCGCGCTCGGTGCGCCCGGCGAGTCCGCGCTCGAGGATGTGGCGCAACGCCTCGTCGGCCAGCTCTGTCGCGGCCCGGATACGAGCGATCTCCTGCTCATCCTTGACCGCGCGCAGGCGCTCGACCGCCCTCGCGCAGGGGACCAGCTCCCACGCGTCCGGCAGCAGCTCGCGCAGGTGCGTGTGCTGGGCAACGGTTAGGCTCGTCTCGTCGAAGCCCAGCCGCCCAGCGTAACCATCGTGCGCCAGAGTCTCGGCGACCGCGTCGAGCAGTTTGCCATCGAGGACGATCTCGCGCGTGAACAAGTCCGGTACCTGCTCAGCCGACTGCCTCTCGTAGCGAAAGTCGGTGTAGAAGTGATGGCCCCCTTCCTGCTCGCCGGATGCGACCAGCACGAGCGCGTTGCTGCCGGTGAAGCCGGTCAGGTAGCGGACGTTGGCAGGAGCCGAGACGAGCAGCAGATCGAGCTTGTGCTCGCGCAGCTCAAGGCGCTTCACACGGGTGACGGTCATGCACGCGCCTTGGCGAGCTCCGCCTCCAGAACCTGCAGTGCCTCCCTGTACCCGTCGGCGCCCTTGCCGCAGATGCTGGCCACGCACAGGTCCTCGACTACGGACATGCGGCGCCATGACTCGCGTGCCTTGATGTCGGAGAGGTGCACCTCCACAGCGGGGAGCGCCGTTATCTCGAGGGCATCGTGGATGGCCCAGGAATAGTGGGTCCAGGCCCCCGGGTTGAGGATAAGGCCGTCGACCAGATCAGACCGGCTGTGCAGGTGCTCGATGAACTCGGACTCGGCGTTGGTCTGCAAGAAGCTCACCTCCATACCCAGCTCCGAGGCGAATTCCGAGATTCGCTGCTCCAGCTGAGTCAGGGTGAGGCTGCCGTAGTGCTTGGGGTCGCGACGACCGAGCTGGTCGAGGTTGACTCCATGCATTACCTCAATGCGGTAGCCGCTATGCGGGCTCATGCCGCCAACTCTGCCACGGCGGCGCGCAACTCGCCCTCCGCCACCGCGCAGCCGTGGTCGACCTCGCCCGGGGCGCGTACCAGCACGAACGGCACGTCGGCGCCGATCCGCTTCTTGTCGCGCTGTATCGCCTCGAGAACCGCATCGACATCGACGGCGCCCAGCCGAACCGGCAGGCCACGGCACTCGAGCAGCGTCTGCACCTGTGTTCTCAGCTCGGGCTGAGAAGAGAGTCGCAGCGCCGCCAGCAGCCCCAGGCCGACCGCCTCCCCGTGTCGGTAGCGCGAGTAGCCGGTGACGGTCTCGATCGCGTGGCCGACGGTGTGCCCGAGGTTCAGCACCTGGCGCTGCCCGGCGTCGCGCTCATCAGCCGCGACCGTCGCGAGCTTGGTGCGAGCGCAATCGACGATCGTGCGCTCGTCCACCTCGCATCCGGGCGTGCTGCTCACGCGCTCCCACAGCGCACCGCCGGCAATCAGCGCGGTCTTCAGCACCTCCACCCATCCGGAGGCGAGCTCTGCCGCCGGCAGGGTGGCGAGCGTGTCGGGGTCGACGAGCACGCCTGCGGGCTGGTGGTAGACGCCGACGTAGTTCTTCCCGTCCGGCAGATCCACGCCGGTCTTACCGCCGTAGGCGGAGTTGACCTGGGCGACAAGCGTCGTCGGTACGTGCACGACGGGCACGCCGCGCTGGTAAGTGGCGGCGCAGAAGCCGGCGAGGTCGCCGACGACGCCGCCGCCAAGCGCGACTACGTGGTCGGCGCGGGTCATGCCGGAGGCGAGGAGCTCTCGCCACACGCTTTCGGCGCTGGCGAGCGTCTTGTGACTCTCCCCCGGGGCGATCGCGATGTGAGCCGCCACGTCACCCAGCCGATCCGCGTACAGGGCGGACACGGTCTCGTCGGTAACGAGGAAGGGGCGCGATCGCGAGCGCTCCAGGGGCCAGATGTGATCCAGCCTCCCAGCACTGTCGGCCGACAGCAGGCCGCGGCCGACAAGCACCGGGTAATCCCCGGACGCCGAGCTTGCCCACAGCAGCACCGCGTCAGCCAATTCCTCGTATAGATCCCGACGCTCGGAGTGGAGCTCATCGAACGCGTCGCGATCGCGCGCCAGGGGACGCTCGATCCCGTCCCGATCCATCTCGGCGCGCACGCGAGCCCAGGCGACGTCGGGATCGACATCGAGCAGCACGGTGAAATGCTCGGCGAGCGCCTCGCGCACTCGCTCGGAGGAGACGCTGCCGCCGCCGAGCGCGATCACCGATCGATGCCCCTCGGGCTCGGAATCGTCCAGGAGCTCGCAGACGAGCTCCTCCTCGGCCGCCCGGAAGGACTCCTCGCCGTGCAGCTCGAACTCGCGGGCGATGGGATGGCCGAAGCGTTCGGCCAGCAGCGCGTCGCTGTCGAGCGGACCGACGCCCCGCTCCTGCGCCAGCCGGGCCGCGAGGGTCGACTTGCCGGCGCCCATGAAGCCGATCAGGACGAACGCCACCCGATCCTCTCGGTATAAGCGCGGATGGCCTGCAGGACATCGTCGATGTGGTCACCGCCGAACTTGCGCCGGTAGGCGTCGGCCAGCACGAGCGCGACCATCGCCTCGCCGACGACGCCGGCAGCAGGCACAGTGCAGGAGTCCGTGCGCTCGCGCAGCGCCTCGGCGGGCTCGTGGGTCGCGGTGTCGACGGACCGCAGCGGCTTGGTGAGCGTGGGCAGCGGCTTCATTGCACCGCGCACAACCAGGGGCTGGCCGTTGGTCATGCCGCCCTCCAAGCCGCCAGCGTGGTTGGTCTCCCGAAAATAGCCGTGCTCCTCAGAGAAAAAGATCTCGTCGTGGGCCTGCGAGCCGGGCAGCCCAGCTACCGCAAAGCCGTCGCCGATCGACGCGCCCTTGATCGCCTGGATCGAGCAGATCGCCATCGCCAGGCGCCCGTCTAGACGCTCCTCCCAAGAGATGTGCGAGCCGAGCCCCGGTACGAGGCCGAAGGTCTGCACCTCAAACACGCCGCCGAGCGACTCGTTGGCCTTACGCAGCGTGTCGATCTCGCGCACCATGACCTTCGAGGCCCCGGCGTCGAGGCAGCGCACGGGCGAGCTGTTGACCTCGGCGAAGTCCGCCGCCTTCAGTGGCCGCTTGTACGCAGGAGCGTGCACGGAGGCGATCTGGATCACGTGCGAGTGCACGCTGACTCCGAGCGCCCGCAGGAATGCCTTGCACACACCACCTCCGGCGACACGCGCGGCGGTCTCGCGGGCGGAGGCTCGCTCGAGGATGTTGCGCACGTCTGACTGCTTGTACTTCTGCGTGCCCACCAGATCGGCGTGCCCCGGACGCGGCAGGTGGACCTCCACGACCTTCTCGGCGACCGGCCACGGGTTCATCCGCTCCTCCCAGTTGGCGTAGTCGCGGTTCGCCACCTGCAGTGCGATCGGACCGCCCAGCGTGCGCCCGTGGCGGACGCCGCCGGTCACCTCCGCGCTGTCGCGCTCGATCTTCATGCGCCCACCGCGGCCGTGGCCGAGCTGCCGGCGAGCCATGTCGCGGTTGAGGTCCTCCGGAGAGAGCTCGAGGCCCGCGGGTATACCCTCGACGATGCACGTTAGGCCAGGGCCATGCGACTCGCCGGCGGTTATCAGACGGAGCGCCATCTCCGCCTTAGCTTATTTGCTGTGACTCTCAGCGCCGGTGGCGCCGCGCGGCGTGGGCGCGGGCGACGAAGGCCGGGTGCCCGGCGAGCACAATCAGCCCGCCCTGCTGCGCCGAGTAGTGCAGCTCCGAGAACGCGGGTACACGCCGGCGCAGTTCGCGCGCCGCCTTCGATTCGGCGCGGAGGGCATCATGGACGCGGGCGGTGGACGCGGAGGAGCTCACGCTCTTGGTGATAGTGACCAGCTTCAGTTCGTAGGTGATGGAGCTGCCGTTTGCTTCGAGCACTTCGAGCGTCTCGGGCTTGCCGATCTGCAGCTCGATCGCCTGACACTGCGTCGGGCTCGGCTTGCAGGTGGCTTCCCCATGCAGGATCGCCTCGCCCGTGAGCGCGAACGCCGCTTCTTTGCCGGTCTTCAGCACCACGCCGAGGTACACGAGCTGCGGATTGGCCTTGCTGGGGAACGGTTCGTCGAGGGCTATGTCGTTGTAGGTCTTCAGCTGCGCGAGCTGTGGCGGCGCCCCTTCGGCCGACGACGGCACGACGCCGAACTGCACGGTCACGTGGAAGTGGATGTAGACCTTGGGCTTCGCCGGTGTTGTTTCTTTGGGCGTCGTCGGAGTCGTTCCTCCGGCGCTCGACGGGGACGTTTTCGACCCCGAGGAGGAGCTCGTGGTGGAGGAGCCGGAAGACGTGGATGGGGCGGTCGACTTGGCGCTGGAGGATGTCTTCGTCCCCGGCAATGGAGTGAATGGGTTACGAGACTTGCCCGCGTGCTGATGGGATACGCCGCTGGTCGTCTCGGCGACCGCCTCGTTGGGGTTGGCGGGCGCTTGACTGACGGCGATGCCCCCACGCGGGGTGGAAGCGCTTGAAGTAGCCGCGCTCGTTCGACGGAGTCGAGCTCGTCGAGGAGCCGCCGCCGAGGACGGCGTAGGCGAGCGCGGCCACGAACGCCACGGCGACCAGCCCAAGCAGCGGCAGCAGGCGCCTGTCGAAGAGATCGGTCTTGAGCGATTGCAGGAAGTCCATTACGGGTTCACCTGTACTACCGCCGGAGCGTTCGAAGAGCTGGACGTCGAGGCTGTCTGCGTGACCGTGCCGGCGGGACCCGTGGGCGTCGCTCCGCCTGTAAGGCCCTGACCGGCGGGAAGCACGTATGCGGTTGCGGTGATCGTGCCGGAGAGCTTTTCAGAGCCGCTGCCGGCCTTGCCCGTGCTCGTACCTGCGCTTGTGCCCGGAGCGAGCTTGACGCTCTGAATCGTGAGCAGGCGGCCGCTGACATGTAGGCCGTCGGAGGTGGGCAGCGTAAAGTGATTGAGCTGCTGGAAGAGGTTATAGAGGTCGAAGAAGCTGCCGTTGAAGACAAACGTGAACGGCATCTGCGTGAAGCCCGCCGTGGCGGCCATCGTAGCTGCACTCGCGCCGCCGCTAGTAGTCCCACTGCCGCTCGCGTTGGTGATCGAGGCGAATTCGACGTGCTTCTGGTTCGTCGCCTGTTCCAGTTGGTAGATCAGCGAAGGCACTTCCTCGCTGGCGGGCACGGCTTTGCCGAGGCTCACGATCGAGGCATACGCCTGCGCGTACTGCGCTTGCGCGCCACGCGAGCTGGAGAGCTGGCTTTCGGCAGAGGTGAGCTGTGCTTGCGCGCTGGTCACTTCCACGGCGAGCTTGGATGCCTTTTCGCGCTCGGGCGCGACAGCGAACAGCCACACGGCAACGAGCACAGCGAGAGTCGCAAAGCCCATGAGGACGAGGCGGTCACGGAGGGTCATCGGACTGCTCCGGTAGACGAGGGGGACGTGGATACGGTCGTCGCGGTGGAGCCTGAGGAACTCTCGGCCGAGACGCTCGGCAGGCCGTCGAAGGTGATCTGCATGTTGAAAGCGACCTCACAGGCGCCAGTGCCGCTGCCACTGGAAGTGGAGCTAGCCCCACTACCGTTCGGAGCGGCTTTCGTGGAGCTCTGCAGCGTGACTTCGCTGACGCCGTCCATCAAGCGCAGGCGGTCGAGCGTGAGCGCGACTCCGGCCTGGCTGGTGGCGCAGCCGCTGAGTGTGAACACAGGGACGCTGCCGGGCGGGGTGGCCGAAGAAACCGACGAAGAGGAGGCCGTCGCGCTCGTTTTAGCGCTGGAGCTGGTGCTCGAGCTCGACGTACCCGAAGTGGAGCCGACGGTGCCGATCAGGCTGCTGAGCGAGACATTGGACGGCAGCACGCGCCCGAGTTCGTGGAAGGCGTGAGCCCAATCGAAGCGCGAGTTCACGAGCGTATCGACCGCCTGCTCGCGCTGTTCGCGCATAGCGGCAAAGCTCGTGTAGGGGGCGAGCGCCGTGGCGCGCGCCTGCGCCGCCTGAGCCTTGGCGTTCAGCGATGCGACTTTGGCGCTACGACTGGAGACCTGGTGGGCGGCGAGGCCGTAGAGCAGCGCGAGCACTGCCAGCCCACCGAGTAGGCCGAGCACAAAGTACGCGCCGCCGCCGGAGCGTCCGGCGCCGGGGCCAGCGCTGGCGCGCTGGTTGGCGGGAATCAGGTTGACAGCTCTCATCGCGGCGCCTCCTCGACGGCAAGGCCGGCGGCGATCGCCAAGCACTGCGGGGATATCCCCGTGCCGGCGAGCGCGCCATCCGCCAAGCTGACCGTCTCAGGCGTGATCGGAACCCCGAGCTCTGCCTGAAGCGCATCGGTGAAGCCGGCGACGTCGAGCGCGGCGCCGCTGAGCACGACCAGCGCGACCTCGCCCCCGCCCTCCTGGGAGCGATGGAAGTCAAGCGAGTTTCGAACCTCGCCGGCGATCTCGCGGATGCCGTTGTCAAGCACGATGCGCACGTCCGCGGCGGACGCTTGCTCCTCAGACGGCGCCTGAGAGCTGTCAGGTCCTTCCCCTTCCGCTAGGGCCGCGAACGACTCCGACGCGGTGAGGTCATCCTCTGTAGATACCATTGAGGACTCGCTGGAGCGCTCGGGGTCGGCCACCTGCCCTGGAACGTCAGGTTCGAGTGAGGACGGCTCGGGCACGGTCTCGGTCACCTCGGCAGAGTCGGCCACAGGAGCGGTGAGATCGGCATGGGAGATCAGCTCACGAGCGTCCGTCAGAGCGATCCCGTGCCGCTCGGCGAGCTCGCTGGCCATCGCCTCCAAGCCACCGCCGACGACGCGCGTGAAGCGACACACAGCACCCTCGGCGATCGCCATGTTGGTGAGCCCGTTGACGTTCAGGTAGAGGACGCGGCCGTCGTGCTCAGGGTCGTGGCGGTAGAGGGAGCGGATCAGGGCGAACGCCGATAGGTCGACACCCTCCGGGCGCAATCCAGCCCGGCGGACGGCTGTGAGCAGGCGCTGGATCATGTCGTTCTGGGCGGCGACGAGCACGACCTGTTGGCGAGGACCGGCGGAAGTCTCGTGGACGCCGAGCGCGTGAAAGTCGAGGACGGCGTTGGACAACGGCATCGGCACCTGGTCCTGTGCCTGGAAGCGCACGGCGGCGTCGAGCTCCTTGCGATCGGTGACTGGCGGCAACTCGAGCGTGCGCAGGACCGTGCGCTGGTTGGCGACACCGATGCGCACGCGCTTGCTGAGACCGCTGCCCTGAAAGAGCTCGCGCAGAGCATCGCCGAGCACCTGCTCGTCGAGCACCTCGCCCTCGCGAACGGTGTCAGCGGGCAGCGGGATATCGACCGCGCGCCGGACGACGATCGCGCCATTGACGTGCGCCTGCACCGCGACGACGTGGCCTGGCTGGATGTCCAGACCGATGACATCCGAGCTGGAACGGCGGCCGAGGTTGAGCTCGAACGACGGCTTGGTGAGCTTGGGCTTGGGTAGCGAGGGCATATTGAGGATTGGCAGCTGGATGAGGAGAGGCGCCGCCGGTAGGAGTCCTATCGGCGCCAAGAGAGCGGCGCTTTAGTGGAGAAAGTGATTGGTGTAGAGGTTGACCAGCGGCAGACCCGCGTAGATGGCGACGATCGCCCCCAGCGCGAGGAACGGGCCGAACGGGACGGCGGTCTTGCGCCCTGCCTGGGCGCCCTTGCGCGCGATGATGACGGCGCCCACCAGTACGCCTGAGACCAGCGCGATCAGCAGTGCCGGAGCGACCGCTGTGCCGAGGAACAGCCCCATCATGCCCGCGAGCTTGACGTCGCCCATGCCCATGCCGCCGGGGTACGCGAGCGCCGCGAGCAGCAGGAAGCCGCCGGCGGCGGCCCCCGCGATCAGGCGTTCGGGCTCGCCCGCCGGGTCGAGCGCGGTGCCGAGGACGATCGCGACCACTGCCCCGAGCGCCGTGAGCTTGTTGGGGATGATGCGGTGCTCGAGGTCGATCAGGGCAGCGGGGACGACGATCAGGATCAGCGCGATGCTCAACGCGATGCCACTCGCGGTCTGGTGCGCGAGCACCGCGCCGACACACAAGATGCCGGTGCCCGCCTCGACGAGCGGGTATCGCGGGGAGATCGGCTCACCGCAACTGCGACAGTGACCGCGCAGCAACAGCCAGGAGAGGATCGGAATGTTGTCGTAGGGCTTGACCGGCGTGCCGCAACGCGGGCAGTGCGACGCCGGTTTGACGACCGACTCGTGGCGTGGCAGGCGGTGGATCACGACGTTCAGGAACGAGCCGAAGATCGCGCCCAGGACTCCCGCAAAGGTGATTGCCGCCATGCAGGTCTGATCGACCGTCACAGGGCGGCGCTTGAGCGCACAACGCAAGAGAGGCGGCCTGAAGGCCGCCTCTCACTGTCTACTGAGATCTCGTCTAGAGAACTAGCTCAAGACCGGGATTACTACCAGTAGGTGCTTGATGCGGCGTGGCCGGGGCAACCCGTACCACCAGCCGGAGCAACACAGGAGTGGGTCACCGCTCCGGTGGACGACCTGTGTACGGTATACTTATCTTTCGTATTATTCGCTTCCACGGTGATCGAATATTCCGATTCCGAGGGGACGCCTGAACCACTGAGGGTGGTTTCTTCCAGAGTCGGTTCAGAAGTACCGGGCGTTATGTTAATCGCGGGCTCGATTTCGTGCAGCTTTGCCCTGGTCCCACCTTCGTAGCCTTTGCCGCTTTCGGTCGCCCACGTCTCCATCGCCGTCTGCGCCGTCTGAGCCATCGTCTTCGCCGATGAGTCATACGCCTTGCTCTTCTGACTGAGCAGCGACGGGATAGCGATCGCGGCCAGAATGCCGATGATCAGGATGACGACCAGCAATTCGATGAGGGTAAAACCACCCTCATCGCCGGTGCGCTGGCGTAGTGAGTTCAACATTGAATCCTCCTAGGATCCGGTTTGGGCGCCAGCCCCAGGCAATCACCTCAAACGGCGATGCGTCCCCCTCGCGAGAGACGCCGGCTTTGTTACAAAAACACCCTATGGGTATCTTCTTGCCTTAGCGCCTCGGCACTGGCTTTGTCAGCCGGTGCATCGACCTGCGTGGGCCCGATCTTTAGCGTTGCATAACCTTTGGACACATGATCTATCCGGACTGGGCGCCCATCTCGGCCTTGCTGGCGCCCCATCTCTCCTGGGCGTCGACGTCCAGGAGGCGCACGCCGCCACCCTGACACCACGGGCACTTGACCGTCCTGTGTGTGCCCCCAAGGTTCGAGATCACCTGGCCGCTGCCGCGACAGGCCATACACTCCCGCGGCCCTTGGGACTTCCTGTTGAGATCCTCGCTGTCGCTGTCCTCGCTTGCCACGAGCCGATGAGACTAGCGTTCCGCGCGTGAGAAGACAGGGACGCAGGGCGGAGTGGGCGCTCGTGGGCGCGATCACACTCGGTGCGGCAGTGCTGCGCCTGGCGCATATCGGCCAGGTGCCCCCCGACCCTTTCTACGACGCGGCTGTGCGCAGCATGGGGATGTCGTGGCACAACTTCTTCTTCGGCGCATTCGAGCCCGGTGGCAGCATCTCGATCGACAAGCCGCCAGTTGATCTTTGGCTGCAGGTCGTAAGCGTGAAGCTGCTCGGCTTCAGCTCCACCACGCTGAAGCTGCCCGAGGCGCTCGCGGGGATAGCCTCGGTGGCGCTGCTGTACGTGGTCGTGCGCCGGATGTGGAGCGCCCCGGCGGGCATCGCCGCCGCGGTGGCGATGGCGGTGCTTCCGATCGCTGTGATCACCGCGCGCAGCGACACGATGGACGGGGTGATGATGCTCGTGCTCGTGCTGGCGCTGCTGGCGCTGGTGCGCGCGGCCGAGACCGGGCGCCGGGCCTGGCTGCTCGCGGGCGCGGCGGCGCTTGGAGTGGCGTTTGACGTCAAGCTGCTCGAGTCGCTCGTGGCGCTGCCGGGGCTTGCGCTGTTTGCCTATCTCGGGATGCCGGGCTCGCGCGTGCGACGCCTACTCGAACTGCTTATCGCGGGCGCGGTGTACGTGGCCGTGGCGCTTGCGTGGCTGACCGCCACGCTGTTGTTTCCGGCACACGAGCGGCCGTATGCGATCGGCTCCACCAATGGCAGCGCGTGGAATGCGGCGTTCGTGTTCAACGGGACCGACCGCCTCGGCGGGAAATCGCCGGAACTGGGGACGGTGGAATTTGAAGCAGGCCACCACTATCCGGTTGCCACGCAGGAGCAGCGTGACCACATCCCGATCGGCCCGTCCTCGCCGACACGCCTGCTGGCAACCGTCGGACCATTGTCGGGCGAGCGCCTGGGTCTCGAGCTCCTGGCCGCCCTGCTGCTCGGCATCCCAGCGCTGCTGTGGGGTCTGCACGGGGACGCGAATGCCCCACCGGACGGCGATGAGCTACAAGCGGAGGCTCTGCGTCGGATGCGCCGGGCGGTGGCCGGCGGGCTGAGCCTGTGGATGCTCGTCGGCATCGCGCTGTTCAGCCACCAGATCCGGCTGCATCCGCGCTACGTGGAAGGCTTCACTCCAGCGGTCGCGGCGATGCTCGGCATCGGCGTCGCATGGGCAGCATCCGTCGGTGGCGCGCGCAGGTTATCCAACGTACGCCTGGCGATCCTGGTCGTGGCGCTCGCGATCATCGTTTACTACGGCGAGCGTCTGCTGTACGGGTACCCACGCGAATGGTGGCTCACGCTCCTGGGAGCGCTTGGCGCGATCACGTTCGCGCTGCTGGCGCGCACGCCGCGACTGCCAGCGTCGGCGCGCCGGCTGCTGGCACCAGGTGGCGTGATCGCGATGACGCTGGTGGCGGTGCTGGCGATCCCGCTGCAGGCCGACCTCACGGCGATCACCGATCGTGTCAGCGACGCGGGCCTGGTTGGCGAGCTGCCCGGCGACCAGCAGCACCCACTGAGCGCCTACCTGCTCACCCATCAGGACGGCGCCTTCTACGAGGTGGCGGTTGAGTCGGCAACCGCGGTCGGCTCGCTGATCGTGCAGGATGGACGACCGGTGCTGGTGCTCACGACCTATGACGCGCGTGTCTTCACCTCTGTGGCGAAGCTGCGGCGTCTGATCGCCGCGGGCAAGGTGCGCTACGCGTTCCTGAACACGTTCTGTGCAGGCCCGAACCAGTCGGTCAATCCCGCCTGCTCGGCGCCGGCGCGCTGGGTGCGTGCGCACGGGACCGATATCTCGACCAACGCAGGGCTTCCGCAGGGTGGGCTGCTGTACCTGCTGCCCGGAGCACGGTCTTGAACGTCCTATCCGACCAGGAGGGACTGCGGGCGCTCCTCGACAGCGCGCGGGCGGCGGGCCGACTGGCGCTGGACACCGAGTTCATGGGCGAGGGGCGCTACCGCACGCTGCTGTGCCTGGTGCAACTCGCGATCCCTGAATACCAAGACTCCGATGAGCGCATCGTGCTCCTCGACCCCTTGGAGGAGGAGCTCGATGGATCGCCGCTGGCAGAGGTTCTCGCGGACCCGGAGATTCAGATTGTGGTGCACTCAGGCCGCCAAGACATCGCGCTGATACGCAGACGTTTCGACACCGAGATCACCAATGTGTTCGACACGCAGGTCGCGGCCGGGTTCGCGGGGTTGAGCGCCCATTGCTCTTATGACGGACTGCTCACGGAGATCCTCGGCATGCGGGTGGCCAAGACGGCCAGCTTCACGCGCTGGGACGCGCGTCCTCTCTCGCCCGAGCAGTTGGCCTACGCCAGGGAGGACGTCCTGCACCTGCTCGATCTGGCCTCTGGACTGGAACGTCGCCTGCGCGAGCTCGGCCGCCTGGAGTGGGCGCGCGAGGAGTGCGAGCCGCTCGCGCGCTCCAGCGACGCGCGCGACCCCGAGGCGATCCTCTCCCGCCTGCCCCGGCTCGGCACTCTCCACGCAGCGGCGCGGCCGATCGCGCGCGAGCTCGTGGAGTGGCGCGAGCGGACCGCCGCCCACCACGACCGCCCCGTTCAGAGTGTGCTGAGCGACTCCACGCTCATGGAGATTGCCAAGCGCAGGCCGACATCGCGCCCCGAGCTCGAGCGAATCCGCGGTGTCGGGGCGAGCGCCAGCGGCCGGCGCTCGGAGCATCTTCTGGAGGCCGTCCGGCGCGGGCGCGAACGCCCCCCCGATCCACAGCCGCAGGTGCCACGCCCCCCCGCATCCAAGCCAGACGACGCTCCGCTGGTGGCGCTCGGCGAGGCGCTGCTGCGCGCACGCGCACGCGAGGCCGGTCTCGCTTATGAGCTGCTCGCCGCACGCGCTGACCTGTACGCGATCGTCGCCGCCGCGCGCACGAGCAGCGAGGAGGCCGACGTGCGCACCCTGCGCGGTTGGCGACGCGAACTGGTCGGCAACGAGCTGTTGGACCTGCTCGACGGGAAGGTGTCGCTCTCGGTGCACGCCGGGAAGCTGCGCATGCGATCCGGAGGGTGATTATTCGATGCGGTTGTAGACTTCGAACAGCGGCAGGTACATCGAGATCACGATGAACCCAACCATCGCGCCGATCACCATGATCATGATCGGCTCCATGATCGAGGTAAGCGCCTTGACCGACGCCTCGACTTGATCCTCATAGAACTCGGCGACCTTTTCGAGCATCGCGTCCAGCGCGCCCGTTTCCTCGCCGACGGCGACCATGTGCGTGACCATGCTCGGGAATATCGGCGCCTGGGCAAGCGGCGCGGCGATCGTACCGCCGCGCTTGACCGAGGCGATCACGCCGTCCATTGCCTCCTCGACGGCGATGTTGCCGCCCGTGCGCCCCGTGATCTCGAGCGCCTGCAGCAGCGGCACGCCCGCGCTCGTCAGCGAGGCCAGCGTGCGCGACCAGCGCGCGACCGCGACCTGCTGGACGATCGTGCCGATCTTCATGGGGATGCGCAACCGGAACCGGTCCCACTGCTTGCGCCCCCACGTGGACTTCTTCCACTTGATGAACGCCACCGTCACCGCCGCGGTGACGAGGAACATCGCCCAGAAGTAATGCGTCACGACGTTGGACGCGAACACCGACACCTGCGTGATCGCGGGCAGTTTGCCGCCGAATTCCTTGAACACGTTGATGAACACCGGTATCAAAAACGCGCACAGCGCGAGCATGATCCCGACCGCGACGACGATCACGAGCACCGGGTAGACCAGCGCCGATTTGACCTGCCGGCGCAGCGAGGCGTCCTTCTCGAGCTGATCGGCGACGCGCCGCAGCGCGCTCTCGAGCATGCCGCCCATCTCTCCCGCCTGGGTCATCGCCACGAACAGCGGGTCGAACACCTTAGGGTGGCGGGCCATCGAATCGCTCAGCGACAGGCCGGCCTCGACGTCCTTGCGGACCGCGACGATCGTCTCCTTCAGCAGTTTGTTCTCGGTCTGTTCCTCCAGCACATACAGCGCACGCAGGATGCTCATGCCCGAGGAGATCATCGTCGCCAGCTGGCGTGAGAACACGGCCAGCTCGGCGGCCTTGACGCTCTCCATGAAGCTGAGGTTGAGCTCGCGCGAGGAGTGCTTGTCGGCGATGTCCAGGACGATCAGCCCGCGCGAGCGCAGCTGATCGGACACCGCCTGCTTTGACTCGGCCTCGACCTCGCCGCGGGCCTTGACCCCGGCGAGATCCATGGTCTTGAAAACGTAGGTGCTCATGCTCGGGCTCTTATGCCGCCAACGACCCGGCGCCCAGCAGGCGCCTGAGCTCCTCCGGCGTGGCAGAACGCGCTTCGGCGAGCTTTTGAGTGATCTTGTTCTGGCGAACGAGCGTGACCAGCGAGGCATCCATTGTCTGCATCCCTGACGCCGAGCTGGTCTGCAGCACCGAGTAGATCTGGTGGGTCTTGCCCTCGCGGATCAGGTTGCGCACCGCCGGGTTGGGCACCAGCACCTCGGTCGCGACCACGCGTCCAGAGCCGTCGACGGTCGGCAGCAGCTGCTGGGTCATGATCCCCTGCAGCGCGACCGACAGCTGCACCCGCACCTGGCCCTGTTGATGGGCTGGAAATACGTCGATCACGCGGTCAATCGTCTGGGCGGTGTCCTGGGTGTGCAGGGTGGCGAACACGAGGTGGCCGGTCTCAGCGGCGGTCAGTGCGGTGGAGATCGTCTCCAGGTCGCGCATCTCGCCGACGAGGATCACGTCGGGGTCCTCGCGCAGGGCTGCCTTCAAAGCATCCGCGAAGCTGTGCGCGTCGGAGCCGAGCTCGCGCTGGTTGACCAGGCACTTCTTGTGCGGGTGAAGAAACTCGATCGGATCCTCGATCGTCATGATGTGCTCCTCACGCGTGCGGTTGATCTCGTCGATCATCGCCGCCAAAGACGTCGACTTGCCCGAGCCGGTCGGGCCGGTGACCAGCACAAACCCGCGCGGACGGCGCGTGAACTCGTGTACCGCGGCAGGCAGCCCGAGATCGTCGATCGATGTCAGCCCGAAGGGGATCAGGCGGAAGGCCGCGCCGATCGCACCGCGCTGGTAGTAGGCATTGACACGAAAGCGGGCATGGCCGGGAATCGAGTAGGCGAAGTCGAGCTGCCAGTCGGTCTCCAGGCGCTGGCGTTGGTCCCCAGTCAGGATCGAGTAGACGATCTCCCTCGTGTCGGTGCTCGACAGCTTCGGGTAGTCCTCCAGCGGCGTCAGACGGCCACGCACGCGGATCGTCGGGTGAGCCCCGGAGCTGAGGTGCAGGTCGGACGCACGGCGGTTGACGACCTCCATCAGGAGATCAGCGAAATCGATATCCATGCGCCCCCTATCGGCACGGGGGCCCGCAAACTTGAAGCGGCGAGGACGCGGTTGGGGCGGATCAACTACTCCCGATGACCCGCGCGATCTCGGCGATCGAGGTGCGGCCCTGGTGGACCTTCTCCAGGCCGTCGTCACGTAGCCGGCGCATGCCTTGGTGCACGGCGAGATCACGGATCTCCTCAGCTGGACGGCGTTCCAAGGCCATCGTCTGGATCTCTGCAGAGACGCTCATCACCTCATACAAACCGAGGCGCCCGCGGTAACCCGAGCCACCGCAGCGCCGGCAGCCGACGGGCTCGTAGGCCTCGAGATCGACGAGCGCCTTGTAGCCGTTTTCGCGCAGAGCCTTGACGGGAACGATCGTGCGACGCTTACAGTTGAGGCAGAGCATCCGCGCGAGGCGCTGGGCCACGACGCAGTCCAGCGCGGAGGCGACGAGGAACGGCTCGATCCCCATCTCGACCAGGCGCGAGATCGCCGAGGGCGCATCGTTGGTGTGCAGCGTCGAGAGCACCAGGTGGCCGGTGAGCGCAGACTCGACCGCGATCTGGGCAGTCTCGCGGTCGCGGATCTCGCCGACCATGATCACGTCGGGGTCTGCTCGAACCATCGAGCGCAGGCCGGTGGCGAACGTGAGACCGACCTTGGGCGAGACCTGAACCTGGGTGAGACCGGCGATTTCGTACTCGACTGGGTCCTCGACGGTGATGATGTTCTTCTCAGTCGTGTTCAGCTTCTGCAGTGCTGCGTACAGCGTGGTCGACTTGCCCGAGCCGGTGGGGCCGGTGACGAGCACGGCGCCGTGGGTTTCGTTGAAGGCGCGTTCGAAGCGCTCGCGCTCAGGGTCGGCCATGCCGAGCTTGTCGAGCGCGACCACGACCGAGTCCTTGTCGAGCACGCGCAGCACGATCGCCTCCCCGTGAACGCTCGGCAGCGTTACTACCCGCAGATCGACGTGGCGCCCGTCGACAGCGAGGCCGACACGGCCGTCCTGGGGCAGGCGCTTCTCGGAGATGTCGAGGTCGGACATGATCTTCACACGTGAGATCACACCGGCGGCCATCCGCTGCGGCACGGTGGCGATGTCCTGCAAGACGCCATCGACCCTGAAACGCACACGCAGCTCACGACCGTCGGGCGACAGATGAACATCGGAGGCTCGCTGCTCGACCGCCTGGGCCACGATCTGGTTGACGAGCTTGATGACGGGCGCGTCTTCGGCCGTCTCGTGCAGGTCAACCACCTCTGCGCCAGCGTGCTGGTTGAGCTCCTCGATTTGGCCGTCGGAGTCGGCAACGACGTCCTCGAGGCGGTCGAGCCTGGAGATCAATGCTGTGATGTCCTCAGGTGGCGCGACTGCCACGCAGACCTCGTAGCCGGTCATGATCGCGATGTCGTCGACCGCCAGGACGTTGGAGGGATCGGCCATCGCGACCAGCAGCGTGCGCTTGTTGACGAACGCGACGGGCACGGCCTGGTAGCGCTTGGCTGCGGTTGTGCTCACCAGATTGGCGGCGCTCATGTTGACCGGGAATGCGCTGAGGTCGAGATGGTCCAGCCCGTAGCGCTCGGCAAGCGCCCGCGAGAGGCCGTCGTGGTTAAGAGCACTGCCGTCGAGCAGCACCCGCTCAGGTGTCGTACCGAGGCTGCGCGCGCTCTCGATCGCCTCTTCGACCTGACCACGCGAGACGAGCCCCATGTCGACGATCACGTCGGTCAGGAAGCGCTGCGAGGAGCCGCGACGAGTGGGCCTGGTGATGCCGGTCCACCCGCCATCGGCGGGATCGGCATCGGCGGGGGGCCCATCACCCTCGAGCTCAACCGACGGCTCGACCTGTTCGTGAGAGTTGGTCGTGGCATCCATGACTACTGTCGCCTCGAACAACTCGCTCGCGATGGTCTCCTCCACGTCGCTCGTACGCTCGACTTCGATCACGGGGTTGTTCGCGCCAGCGGGGTCGCCGTCCATGCCGAAGATCGCGTGCAGGTCGGGACCCGTCTGCTCGGGCGCATCGCTCATCGGAAGCGCCTTCTACTCGCCGCAGTTGCGCTCCTCGTGCAGCGCACGGCGCATGACCTCGAGCGGAGGTTCGACCCCGGTCCACAGCTTGAAGCTGAGCGCACCCTGCGCGAGCAGCACCTCGAGCCCATCGAGCGTGCGTGAGCCGTGTGCGCGCGCGGCTGCAAGCAGCGGAGTGGGTCCGGAGCGGTAGACGAGATCGATGACATACGAGTACTCACCGACTTGATCGAACGTAAACCCAAGGAGGTTGAGCTTCTGACGTCCTATGGCCAACCGTTGTAGATCCTCGCTGCTCGATTCAAGTCCGACGGAGGTGCAGTTGAGCAGTAGGTCGGCGGGCACCGCGTGACGTACTGCACGCACCTCGAGTTCCCGCGCGAGGACCTCGGCGCGCTCGGGTGTGCGGTTCCAGACCGACACCTCACTCGCGCCGGCCTCGCGCAGAGCCCAGGCAGCGGCGCGCGCCGAGCCGCCCGCCCCGAGCACCAGCGCGCTGAGACCCCGGGGAGAGATTGCAAGCGCCTGGAGCAGGCCTGGGGCATCGGTGTTCTCGGCGGCGATCGAGCCGTCCGTCGCGAATGTGAGCGTGTTCGCGGCACCGATTGCCCGTGCGGCCTCGCTTGCCTCCTCGGCCAGCGCAAGGGCTGCATGCTTGTGCGGAATCGTGACGTTCGCACCGAGGAAGCCGGCCTGTCCGAGCGCGCGTACCGTCTCATCAAAGCGCTGTGGGGAGACTGGCAGTCGCTGGTAGCGCCAGCCGTCCATGCCGAGCGCAGCGAGCGCGGCGTTGTGCATCGCCGGCGAACGGCTGTGTGCGACCGGCCAGCCGAGGACACCCAATCTCCGGGGCGTGTCTGCCGTCACGGCCCGTTACTCGCGTGTCGCATCATTTGTGCCTGCAGACCGGTGGATGCCCGCCGTTGCGCGCGACCGCGGACTTGTATGCCGCCACGTTGGCTTCGAATTCGGCCTGTGTCTTCGAAAACACCTGCTCGCCGCAGCCGTCAGCGCCCGCGACGTAGTACAGGTAGGGGACGTGGGCGGGGTGCGCGGCCGCTTCGATCGAGGCGATACCCGGGTTGGAGATCGGCGTCGGCGGCAGACCCGTGTGCAGACGGGTGTTGTAGGGAGAGTCGATGTGCAGTTGAGCTTCGGTCAGTTCGCCGGCGTAGGTCGGTATGTGTTGACGCTCCTCGACCGCGTAGTAGATGGTGGCGTCGATTCCCAGCGGCATACCGTCGCGCAGCCTGTTGTAGATGACGGCCGCGATCTTCGGCCGGTCGCCGGGCAGCTTCGCCTCGCGCTCGACCATCGAGGCGACGATCAGCAGGTCATACGGCGTCTCGTGCAGCGCGCGGGCAGCGGCGATCTGTTGCGGGCCAAAGCGTTCGGTGAACGCCTGCAGCTGCTCGGACGCCAGCTGGCTGGCGGGAGCGCGGGCATACAGTTCGTAGGTGGCCGGGAACAGGAACCCTTCGAGGTCGGGGGTACCCGCCGGAACGCCGTAATGGGCGGGGTCGAGCAGCGAGGAGCGCTCAGACGCCGCCAGGTAGCTGCCGGTCAGGCCGCGGGTGCGGGCGCGGACCGCGATCTGCCGGCGGGTTTCGCCCTCGGGCACCAGCACACGGACCACGACCGGGGCAGCGACCGGCTTGGGAGCGGGCTTGCCGAGCGTGAGGTGGATGACCAGGAGCCAGATGACTCCCGCGAGAATCGCGAGCGCCAGCGGGACGAGCACCCACACCAACTGCGCGCGCCTGCGGGCGCGCGGTGTGCGACGCATTCCCCGCTCGGCACGTGCCAGCTCACGTTCCTCCTCGGTGCGCACAGAGACCGGCACTATGAGCTTCGCCGCAGCCGGGCGTGCAGCCAGCTCTCGAGCAGGTGGGCGGCTGCGCGCGAGTCCTCGCTGGCAGAGAAAAGGCCATGCTCGAGCCGGGCGATGCGGGTGGTGAAGCGCTCGTCGTGGAGCTCGACGGGAATCTCCTCGCCCAGGCGCAGTGACAGGCGCTGCGCGAACTCACGGGTCTCGCGTGTCTGCTCAGAATCGCCGCCGTGCAGCGACAGGGGCAGCCCCACGACGACCCGCTCAACGTCGCGCTCGTGGATGAGCGTCTCGATCTCAGCAAACCCACGCCGGGTGTTCGGGCGGGAGATGGTCTCTATTGGGGTGACGATCGTGCCGGTGGGGTCGCTGAGCGCACAGCCACAGCGAGCGCTGCCGTAATCGAGGGAGAGCACGCGCATCAGGACTGAAGCGCGGCCTCGATCGCGGCCCGCCCGGCGTCGATCGCCTCGCCCAGCCGTTCGGGGTCGCGCCCGCCTGCCTGGGCGATTGTGTCGCGGCCTCCCCCCCCACCGCCGACGATCGCGGCGGCACGCTTGACGATCTCACCTGCCTTGACGTCGCGCCTGACGAGCTCGGGAGCGACGCTCGCGACCAGGTGCACCCGCCCGTCGGCGGCGGCCCCGAGCAGGATCGCGGCGTCCGGCAGGCGGCCCTTGAGTCGATCCAGGATCTCGAGCAGCGCCTTGGCGTCGGGCGCGTCTACGGTCGCAGCGAGCACGGTCGCACCAGTGCTCTCGCGTGCGTTGGCGGCGAGCGCGTCAAGGTCAACCTGGGCGCCCGCGCCACCGGCACCGCCCGCCTTCAGCTCCTTCTCGAGCCGCTTTCGCTCCTGTGCGAGCGTCTTCACGGCATCGGGTGTGTCTTGCGGGGGTGTGCGCAGTTGGGCGGCCACGTCTCGCAACAGGCGGTCGTGCGCGCGCATCAGCGCCACCGCGGCGGGCCCGGTGAGCGCCTCAATGCGCCGCACGTTGGCGGCGCTGGAGGTCTCGCTGAGGATGTGGAACAGGCCGATCTCGGCAGTGGAGCGCACGTGGGTGCCCCCGCACAGCTCCCGCGAGTATGGATCTCTCCTCCCGCATCCCCCTCCGATCTGCACCATGCGCACGACATCGCCGTACTTCTCGCCAAAGAGGGCCATCGCGCCGAGCTTGCGGGCCTCCTTCAGCGTGGTGGTGATCGGGCGCACGGGGTCGTTCGCGAGGATCCAGACGTTCACACGGTCCTCGACGTCGCGCAACTCGTCGGCGGTCAGCGCCTGGCTGTGGCTGAAGTCGAAGCGCAGCTTGTCCGGGCCGACGTAGGAGCCGGCCTGGCGCACATGCGCGCCGAGACGCTCGCGCAGCGCGGCGTGCAGGAGGTGGGTGGCGGTGTGGTTTGACTCGGTGGCGTGGCGGGTGGCGTGGTCGACGCGCGCGAGCACGGGTTTCTCGGGATCGAGCGTTCCCTGCTCGACCGCCACCTCCAGCACCTGGTCATCTCCAAACCGGAAGACGTTTTCCACCCGCCCCCGACAGGCGCCATCCTCGCACTCGACCACGCCGACATCTGAGACCTGACCACCGCCGGCTGGGTAAAAAGGAGACTCGGCGAGCTTCACCAGCACGCGGCGATCCTCGCCGGTGCGGCTGCCGGCGAAGTCCCAAACAGCCCCCACGGAGGTGTGCTGGCGCTCCGTTTCATATCCGGTGAAGCGCGTCTGGAAGCCGGCCCGTGCCGCTAGCTCCCGCGGCCGCTCGCGCGGGTCCTCGCTGGCTGCCTGCGCGGGGTGGGTGGGATCCCTTCCCGCCGCGCGCGCTCGTGCCCGCTGGGCGTCCATCAGATGCTCGAAGCCCTCGGAGTCGACGCCCAGGCCCCGCTCGGCGAGCAGTTCGCGAGTCAGGTTGAAGGGGAAGCCATGGGTGTCGTGCAGGGTGAAGGCGTCCTGCGCGGCAATCTTGTCCTCCCCGGCGTCTTTGGCGCGCTCGATCAAATCCTCCAAGAGCCGGGTGCCCTGCTCGAGGGTACGCCCGAAGCTCTCCTCCTCGGAGGCGAGCCACTTCTCGATCGCCTCGCGCTGCTCGACAAGCTCGGGGTAGACAGCGCCCATCAGCTCGCGCACCACCTCCGCGTAACGCACGAGGAACCCGCCGTCCATCTCGAGACGGACCCCTTGCAGGATCGCGCGGCGCATGACGTGGCGCAGCACGTAGCCGCGCTCCTCGTTGGAAGGGACGACGCCGTCGGCGACCATGAAGGACATGCCGCGCGCGTGGTCGGCGAGGATCCGCAGGGCGCGGTCGGTGGGGTGCTCCTCGCCGTAGCGCCGGCCCGAGAGCTCTTGGCCGAGGTCGATCAGCGGCTGGAACTGGTCGGTCTCGAACACCGACTCCTTGCCCTGCAGGATCGCGGCCATGCGGTTGAGCCCTAGCCCCGTGTCGATGTTGCGCGTCGGGAGCTCCGCTAGATGGTCGTGCGGCTCCTGGTTGTACTGCATGAAGACGAGGTTCCAGAACTCCAGGAAGCGCTCGTTCTCGCCGCCAGGGAGATCGTCGGGCGCACCGAAATCGAGGCCGCGGTCGAGGTAGAGCTCCGAACACGGCCCGCTGGGGCCGATCGACCCGGCTTCCCAGAAGTTCTCCGAGCGGGGGCAGCCGACGATCCGCTCGCGGGGCACCCCGACGGCTTGCCACAGCTCGATCGCCTCCTCGTCGGGACCGAGCCCAAGAGCCTCGTCGCCCTCGAATACAGTCACCCAGATGTCCTCGCCGCGGAAGCCAAACACGTCCTGCGAGAGCTCCCAGGCGAGCTCAATGGCGCCCTGCTTGAAGTACTCGCCGATCGAGAAGTTGCCGAGCATCTCAAAGAACGTCAGATGGCGCAGAGTGCTGCCGACCTTCTCGATGTCAGGCGTGCGGAAGCACTTCTGACAGCTTGTAAGCGTGGGCGCTGGCGGCGATTCGCGTCCGAGGAAGTAGGGCTTCAGCGGCTGCATCCCGGCGGTGGTGAGCAGCACCGAACGATCCTCGGGGGGCGGCACGAGCGAGGCGGAGGGCAGCCGCCGGTGGCCGCGCTCCTCGAAGAAGGCAAGGAAGCGCTCGCGAATCTCGTCCGAGGTCATCGTGCGGGTGATCTTAGGTCCATCCCCGAGTTCAGGACGTGGGGCACCCGGCTACTACGCGGCTACCGTGCCATGGCCGACGATCAGATCGCCCGCGTACAAGCACGCGAACTGGCCGGGCGCGGTGCGCTCCGCCGGCTCGTCCAGTTCGACGCGCACATGCTTGTGGCGTCCCGCGCGCGCCTCGCCCGCCAGCCGGCAGGACAGTCGCCGCCCGCGCGAGCGCACCTTCACGCCGTCCACGCAGCCGCCGTCGCGGTGCAGCGTCACCTCCCGCACCTGCACGCCGCCGCACAGCAGCTCCGCGCGCGGGCCGACCGTAACCGTGTTCGCACGTGTATCCGTCCCGAGCACATACAGAGGCTCGCCACCGCCGATACCGAGCCCGTGGCGCTGACCGATCGTGAACGTGTGCGCCCCCGCGTGCTCGCCGAGCACTCTCCCCTCACGGTCGACGATCTCCCCCGGGCGCTCCCCCAGCCCGCCGTGGCGCTCGAGGAATGCTCCCTGTCGCGTCCCCGCGAGAAAGCACAAATCTTGCGAGTCGCGCTTGCCAGCGACCGCCAGCCCGGCAGCCCTCGCCAACTCGCGCACCTCCGCCTTGCGCATTTCCCCGAGCGGAAACCGCAGCCGGATGAGCGACTCGGGCGCGAGCGCCGCGAGCACGTAGCTCTGGTCCTTGGCCGGGTCAGTTGCCGTTCGCAGCAGGGGGGCGGGCGGGCCTTTGATCACCCGCGCGTAATGCCCGGTCGCCAGCGTCCGCGCGCCCAGACGCTCGGCCAGCTCGAGCATCGCGTCGAGACGGACGGAACCGTTGCAGCGCACACACGGGTTCGGGGTCAGCCCGGCAGCGTGATCGGTGAGCCAGTGCTCGACGACACCGGCGCGGAACTCGGCGCGCAGGTCAATCGAGAAGTGGGGCATGCCGAGCTCGTGCGCAAGCCTGCGCGCGCCGCGGACCGCCTGCGCCGAACAGCAGCTGAGCTCGCCGTCGTTCTCCGCGTCGGACCAGAGCTCAAGCGTGATGCCCACGACGTCTCGTCCCTCGCGCGCGAGCAGCAGCGCCGCGACGGCGCTGTCTACACCGCCGCTCATCGCCACAAGCATGCGCTCCGGGCGCGGGACGAGCGTCGCCTTGCGCACGGCCTGTCCAAGGGCGCGGTGCAGCGCGTCGGCAGCGAGCTCGGCAGCGTGCATCTTGGCCGGACTGAGCCCGCCGAGCTCGGCGGAGATCTCCGCCGCCCCGACGCGCGCCGCCGCGAGCAGGCTGGCGCCGCGCACCAGGCTGACGACGGCGCTGCCTGCGGCGATGCTCGCGCCGCAGCCGCTGGCGTCGAAGCCGGCCTCGTTGATGTGAGCCTCCGTGCTGCTCGAGTCGAGCGCGATCGAAATACGCACGAGATCGCCGCAGGTAGCCCCGCCCGCAGCGCCGGCGAACGCGCCGACCGGAGCATGTCCGCGCGCGCGTGGTCGTTCGAGATGGTCAGCCAGGCCAGCGGCGAATGTCACGTGTCGAGTGTAGGGGGCCTAAAGACCCTCGGACTGCTCGAGAACGTTAGGACTTGCGCGCTTCGGAGACTGCCTGCTCGATCGAGAAGGCATCTGTGAGGCCGGTGATAGTAGTCGTCTGGCCGTGGGCGTTCACTATCAGGAGCGTCGGTGTCTGGTAGACCTGAACGGCGCGTGTGACCGAGCCGAAGGAGCCAACCTGGCTGGCAGATGCTTCATGAACGGCGACCTGTCCGCGGAGAGAGCGAGCGGTGGCCTGCAGCTGCTGGTGCACGGCGACATCGTCTGAACCATGCGGGTTCCAGAACAGGATCAGGACTGTTTTGCCCTGGTGCAGCTCGCTTTCGACGGCAGCCTGCATGCTGGGGATCGTCTCGGCAGCGGAATGAGGTTTGGCTACTGCCGGCCGCTTGGCGGTCGCAGGAGCCGATTTGGCAGTGTTCGACGCTCGCCGCTTGACGCTCGCGCGAGCCGACTTGACCGTAGTGGAGCCGTGCGAGGAGGCTTGAGCAGGAGCGCTCGCGCTCGCGCCGGAGCTTGTGCTGGAATTGTGCCCGCGGAGGGCGACGAACCAGACGAGCACGAAGAAGGCCACCGCGACTAGGGCTATCTGGAAGGGACGAGACAGCTGGGTCATATGCACCCTACTTCGGCATTTCTCGGCTCCGAGTTGAGTCAGAGCGTACGCAGGCCGCGCAGCACTGCATGCACAACAGCGTCAGCAGCAAGCGTCTCTTGCGCACCGCCGGCCATGTCCTTGAGTGTCGTCTCCTCTCCTGTGAGGATCGCTACATAGCGGGCTCGCAGCGCGTCGGCCTGACCAAGCTGGCCTTTGAGCGAGCGCCCGCCGAGATCCATCTGCGCCGTGAGGCCGGCGGAGCGCGCCTGGCTGACCAGCCCGAAGGCCGCGCCGCGCAGCTCCTCGCGCGAGCCATCGAGCGCGACGAACAGCTCGAGTGGCGCGGGAGCGTGCGCGCCACCGCCGTGGCCTGCGCCGGGCCCGTCGCCGGCGAGCATGATCCGCTCGATCCCGGCGGCCCACCCCATGCCCGGCGCCGCTGGGCCGCCGAGCTGCTCGACGAGGCCGTCGTAGCGTCCACCGCCTCCGACGCCGCTCTGCGCTCCGAGCGCGTCGGAGGTGAACTCGAAAACGGTTCGCGTGTAGTAGTCGAGGCCGCGCACGAGCGTGGGATCGAGCTCGTAGGCGACGCCGGCCACGTCGAGCAGCTCGCACACGTGCGCGAAGTGCTCGGCGTCGTCTTGGCTCAAGTGCTCGCGCAGCAGCGGCGCCCCGCGCATCACGCTTTGCGTGCCGGGGTGATCGGAGTCGAACGCGCGCAGCGGGTTGAGCTCGATCCTGCTCCTCGCATCCTCGGAGAGGCTCGCCTCGTTGGCGCGCAGGTATGCCTGCAGCCGCTCGCGGTACTCGAGCCTGCTCTGCAGGCTGCCGAGGCTCGATAGGCGCAGCCGCAGGCCGCGCACGCCGCTCTGCGCGAGCAGCGCCGACAGCAGTGCGATCGACTCGGCGTCAACCGCGGGGTCCTCCGAGCCGATTGCCTCAGCGCCGAGTTGCCAGAACTGCCGGTAGCGTCCTGCCTGCGCGCGCTCGTGACGGAAGAAGCTCGACAGGTACCAGAGCTTCACCGGCTGGCGGCGCTTGTGCATGCCGTGCTCGACGTAGGCCCGGCACACGGGGGCGGTGCCCTCGGGGCGCAGCGTCAGCGACCGTCCGGCCTGATCCTCGAACGTGAACATCTCCTTGCGCACGATGTCCGTCGACTCGCCGACGCCTCGCGCAAACAGCTCGGTGGCCTCAAACGTAGGCGTCTCGATGCGCTCGTAGCCGGCCGCCTCGAGGATCGAACGAGCGCGTGCCTCGAGCGCGCTGCGGCGAGCGGCTTCCTCGCCGAGCACGTCGAAGGTGCCGCGAGGAGCTTTGAGCTTGGGTGCGCTCAACGCGGGCTGCCGGCGGAGTCCGCCGCGGCGACGCGCGGCAGGCGCTCACGGACCTCGCTGAGGAACGGGTTGGTGTCGCGCTCACGGCCGAGCGTGGTGACGCCCATGTGCCCTGGGTAGACGACGGTCTCGTCGGAGTGCGCGCGCAGCAGTTCCTCGATCGAGCGCTCGAGCGTCGCCCAGTCCCCGCCGGGCAGGTCGACCCGGCCGACCGATCCTTGGAAGAGCACGTCCCCGGACAGCAGCGCGGGGTGGGCGGGCGATCCAATCGCGTAGGTCAGGTGACCGGGGCTGTGGCCGGGCGTGAACAGCACGTCGATGTCGAGACCAGCGAGGTGTAGGCGCTCGCCGCCGGCGAGCGTGTGCTCGGCTTCGTAGCCCTCGAACGGCCCGAACCCCGGGGGCGTCCAGCTCATGATATCCGCGAGCAGCGGCCGCTCGATCTCCGGGCAGTACACGGGGGCGCCAGTGGCACGCGCGAGCGGCGCGACTGCGCCGATGTGATCGAAATGGCAGTGGGTGATCAGGATTGCCTCGATCTGCACGCCGAGCGCGTCGATCGCGCCCTGTAGGCGCTCGGGCTCGTCGCCCGGGTTGACGAGCAGCGCGCTGGTGGCGTCGTTGCCGGCGCGGACTATGTATGAGTTCTCCTGAACCGGGCCGACGGTAAACGCGCGTACGTCCAGGACGTTCATCGGGCCCTTCCTCCTGCGCCTTCCCTCGCCTTCTTGCGCTGGCGCCGATCGTAGACCCACTTGTCGGTGTAGTAGCTGACGAGCGTGTAGAACACGAGCACGATCGGGAACAGCGGGTAGGCGTGGTTTGCGGACTGGTGCAGCAGCACGGTCACGATCAGCACGAGCGCAACGGCGGCGACCATGGCCTTGATGAAGGCGCCGCGCCAGGTGGGAGGCTGGTCGCGTTTGTCGAGCTTGCGCTCCTTCTCGCGCGCGAGCAGGGCCGGATCGCCGCTCTTCTCCCCGGCGGTCGGCTTGCGCCCGGTGCGGCCCCGAGACTCGACGAACCCGGCGGCGTTACCCCGATGCTTGGTCTGTCGCTTGCGCTTTGTCGGAGCCATCTTCCTTAGCCTAGATGAGATGCCCTCGGGGCGGGCGATCCAGCACGTTCTCGATCAGGTGGCGAGCAGGATCGAAACCCGGTACCGGCACGTCCTGCGGGAAGCCGTCGAACGCGACGGCCGGCGCGAGCCCGACGAGCTCGGCGCTCGCCACCTCGGCGTGGGCGCGAACGGCATCGACGACCGTCGCGAGCGGCACCTCGGACGGCCGCTCAACGTTCATCGACACCTGCGCGATCCCGTCGCTCAGGGCGATTCCGATCGCGCGCACGCCGAGCAAGCCGGCGCGGCCGCCGTCGCGGATCAGCGCCGCGATCCGGCGCGCATCTTCGATGCTCGCGGGAGGGGCGAGCCGCAGATTGAACGCAACCAACGGTGGGCGAGCGGCGACGAGTGTCGCCCCCGCGCGCGGGTGTAGGCGCGCCGGGCCGAAGTCTGGGCGCAGCTCGCCCGTGGCGATGCGCTGCGCAAGCCCCGCGACACCGCCGCTGCGCAGCCCGGCGCGGGTGCGGCCGTGACCGAGCTCGCCGTAGAGGAAGACAGGTACCGACAGCTCATGGCCAATCCGGTCGGCAAGGACGAGAGCCTCAGCAAAGGCCGCGCCGCGAGTGTCAGCGTCGAGATGGACGATGGGCGCGACATCGAGCGCACCCACGTGGGGATGCGCTCCGCGTGGCGCCTCAGACATCACGTCGATCCGCGAGACGGCCGCGGCCGCGCCTGCCAGCAGTGCGTCGGCAAGCAGGCCGGGTGCTCCGGCAAGCGTGAAGACCGAGCGACCGTGATCACGGTCAGAGTGGCGGTCGAGCAGGCGGACACGGCGGTCATCCCCCCCGGTCAACGCGTGCGCGATCGCCTCGATTGTGGCGGTGTTGGTGCCCTCGGAGACGTTCGGTACTGCCAGCAGCATCAATCCCAGCTCATCTCACTTGCATCCCAGCTCATCTCACTTGCCGGGCTTGGCGACACCGGTCGGGTAGTTCCACCAGTAGTTGCGCCCCCTCGGCACGGTCACGGTCGCGCAGGACAGCGTGAACCTTTCGCCCGGCGGTGTCGAGATGGATGCTGGACAGATGTAGGAGGCGCTGAATTGGGCCTTCGACTTGACGGATGCTCTGGACCTTGGCCAGGGGCACCCAGTCGGTGACTCGCTGTAGACGACCACTGGTGGTGACTGCATAGCGCTCGTTGGCGCCCCACGACAGATACCGGAAGCGCAGGGGAGACTTCCAGCGGGCGCGGGCTGGCGGTGTGAGTCGCTCATCGGGCAGCCCGGGGAATACCCTGACCATCAGCAAGACGGCCTGTTCTCGACTGCCTACCGGGAGCAGGGCTCGAGCTGACTTAGCCTGGTTGCGGTCCTGGCGGCCCCTGGACTTCTGGCTGGCGACATCCACTTCCAACCGGCACCAGCCGAGCGGTCTCCAGGCCAGAGGCTCGACCATGCGAATTGCCTGGATCCGCCCCCGGCGAATGGTCTCGGCCGAGGTTTCCACGAGGCCCGAACGCAGACGCAGACCGTCGGGAGCGTCAGCCACCGTGAGACGGTAATCGCCGTTAAAGCGGCGGAACAAGGTGATGGCCAGGCCGAATATGCCCACGGCTCCGGCGCTGACCGCGGCTGCCGCTACGCCAGGCGCGACGGCGGCAAGGACGACGAGCACCACGATCGTCAGCTCGAGCAGCAGGCCACTGCCACTCAGCAGGATGGAGGCAAACAGCCGTCCGGGTGGGACAGTCAACAGGGCCTGCTCGGGTGGCGCTGGCGTCTCCTCGGCGATGCCGTGACTCAGGGCCAGCAGACGAGCCCGCAGTGTTTCGGCCTCGGCATTGGTCAGATATGCCAGGCGGCCGGCCTTGCCGCTCCCGCTGGCCAACCTGATCCGCAGCTCGGCCAAGTCGAAGACCCGGGCGAGACCGGGGCGGACAGTGTCGATCGCCTGGATCTGGCTCAGCGGAAAGCGCTCCGAGGTCCTCCGAATCAAGCCGCTGTCCACCCGCAGAACCCCACCCTCCACTCGCCACCTGGTGACCAGCCAGGAGATCACCCCCAGCACGAAGACCACGACGAGGACGCCGATGTGGATGAGCTCGCCGCCCAGTGTTCCTCGCTGACCGTTGGACGTCGAGATGAGCAGCACCGCGACGATGGCGATCAGACCGCGCCCGGTCCTCACCAGCGGCGAGAGCGGATGCAGTCGCTGCCAGTCTCCCTCCAGACCAGCCAGCGCCTGTGGGTGAGGCGTTGAAGGCCCCGCCGGCGGCTCGATTCCAGACAGAACGATCAGATCCCCATCGCGTGAGTCTCGCCGAGGGACGTGAGCTGGTCGCGCAGGCGGGCTGCCTCCACCGCCGGTAGGCCCGGAATGCGCGCGTCACTCGCAGCTGCTGCAGTGTGCATCTGCACAGTGGCAAGTCCGAATGCCCGCTCGAAGGGACCAGCAGTGACCTCGACGTACTGCATCCGCCCGTACGGAATGACCGACGTGCGCCGGAACATCACACCTCGCCTGACCAGCAGGTCCTCTGCCCGCTCGGCGTAGCCCCAGGCCCGCACCCTTCGTCCGGCCACGACATCGGCGATCAGTCCCGCAATGGCCAAGCCCACCATAACCACAGCCGCCACTGAGGTCCCGCCCACAGCGACGGCAACACCAACCCCGACGACGAGCAAGATCAGCGTCGTGGTTGCCACCTCATAGTGCCGCAGCACCCGCAGTCGGGACGAGGGCGTATTCCAGTCAAGTGCGCCGTCGTTGACGCCATCGTCGAGCACCATCTTCGCGACGATACTGTGCCGCCAAATGGCACGCCGTAAGAGTCGTCTGCTCGAAGCCTTTAGACCAGGGCTTTTTGATGCCGGAGGAGGGACTCGAACCCCCGACACGCGGATTATGATCGGGTTCTACAGGGCCAAATTGGCTGGTTTTATTGGGGTTGGGGCCTGGTTGGGTGGGGTTGCCAGGGGTCAGATTTGCCGAGTCGGGGACAAAGTTCGGGACAAAGTTTTCCTCTGCTGATGTTCGCCCGATGTCGCACCTGTGACGCCGGGACGGATGTCTACAAAATTCCAAAAAGTCTAAAAATGTCTAAAGCAGGCGTATAGGCTGGGAGCCGGGGCGCTGGGCAACTATGTCTTCATTCATGTCGGATGAAATGCTTTACATCTAAGATCTAGATGTGTAGAATCTCATCCAATGCGCACGGGCGAGATCCTCGACATCGCACGCCGCTTGGGTGGTACGGCCTCGTCTGCTGAGCTAATCGGCGGAGGCGCTCGTTGGGAGGATCTGTATCGGCTGCGCGACGAAGGGGCTCTGATCGAGCTCTCCGGGCGGAGCGGTACCCACTGCTCCTCCGTCCGGCTCTGGCCCGGTTGGCTCACCGCTTTGGACACGGTGTCCGGACTCATTCCTGTTCCCGACCTGGAGGGGCTGAGCGAAAGCCCAGCAGCCACTCGATCCGGCCGAGCAAGTCTGTGTCAGTGCTGCCGCCCTGCTTGACCTGCTCCATGAGCAACTCGATGTATTGCTTTTGGAGTTCGGCATCGGCCTCAAACGGCGGGCTTCCGCCATCCGTGCCGCCATTGGCACCGCGCTTGCCGCCTTTGATGCGGAGAGGTTTTTCCTCACTCTTAGCACGTGGCTTCCGTTGACCACCCGTAGCAGGGGCGCGGGCCGTGAGACGCTGGCCGACGTTTATGCCAGCTTCCTTAGCGGCGCTAAGCAAAAAGCCGCGGCATCGCCCCAGGACGCTCTGAGGCGCGCCCATCTCCCTGAGTGCCTCATCTACTTGCGTCCGCGTGGCGCGCGTGAGGTCGAGGTCTAGAATCGCCCGGTACCGGGCATCCAGCAACCGACCAAGCCGCTCGCTGCTCGGGTCATCGACAAGCTGCTCGAGACTCGGCTGCACAAGACGGCGCTCGCCGCGGATGAGATCAAAGAAGCGGAGCGCTATCAGAAGCTCAGACCGGGCTGAGCCAGAGCGCTTGGCGAACAGAGAGTTCTCGAGGTGGTGCGGAAGGGGGCGCTGCTCCTGAAGCTCACGAATGAAGCCCCAAAAGGTCTTGAACGAAACGTAGGGCGGCGTTCCGGCCGCTGCGGTGTCTGGATTTTCAGAGGACATCTTGCATCTGGACGAACCGTAGCAGGTCTGTCCAAGTTCGTCCACCCCATCAAATCCGTCCTGGACTAAGCCCAGCGCAGCAGTCCAATGCTCGCGGTGCGGCCCGCGACTTATCGACCCGTGGGGTCTGCTCGCATCGTTGATACCTCTCGTTGGGGCACGGCTTACCTAGTAGCACTAATCAACTCCAACACCAGCCGACATCGCCGCCTTAGGCTGTCCATCCAACATGACGCTGTGCGAATTGCCGCCACATCCGCTCACGCGCACGATGCTTGACCTCACACGAACGGGGCGTATTTACGACGTCCCGCCTCGATGTCGGCATGCAGGCTCGCCAGGCGTGCCTTGAGCTCTAGTGGATCCTCGCGCAGAGAGACGGGAAAGTCGTATGCCTTGAGAACCTCGTCGTCGAGCTCGTGATGAAGGTGGGCGACGGGCTGCCAGGCGCCCTCGTCGAGGGCGTTGTAAAAGTCGGTAAGCCCGATGCCCTCGTGGAGGGTGATCTCCTGTCTAGCGACGATCAGCTCCGCGGCCAGGGCACCGACGCGCTCTCGTCGCGTCGCATCGGGTTCCGGCCATGGAAAGGTCTCGAAGCAGCTGGTGGGCGTGTAGCGGAGGTCGACGCGCAACGTGGACGCCTCGGATTGCGCCCAGGTCTGGTGGGCGACGGACGTGAGAACACCCATGGCGTAATCGTCCTCGAACGCAAAGACGTTCGTGAGATTGCTCGGGCAGACCTTGCGGTCTTGCCATGCGAACAGGAAGCGCTTGCCCTGGGCGTTGCCGGCGATGTAGCGCGAAAGCGGCGCGAGAGCCTCGCGCATCTCACCTCGCGGCCGGCCAAAGCGCCACCAGAACTCGCGAAAGCCACGATCGCGGTTACGGTCTCGTTCTGGCTTCACGCGCTCGCGGACGATGGCCAGTGCCGCGGGATACATCTCTGCCTCCTCGAGCTGACGAAAGCCAAAGTCGATGATGAACCGCCTTGGGTGCTGCTCTGGATCCTCCGTGATGTCGTCGCCGATCAGATATGGCCGTACCACATCGGCATAGTCGGCCTCGGGACGGGCAAGCAATGCCTCAGCCTCATCGATGTCGAGGTAGAAGCTTCCAACAGGAATCGGGCCTTGGAATGATCGACCGAGGTTCTCCCCCAACGCGTCGTACTCTTCGACCGAGACCCTCGACTCACGCAGACGCGTGCTGATACCCATGACCTCTCGGCCATCGAGTGCGAAATGCTCGGGCGGCTTTGCGGGCTGCTGCACCCAGTTGACGATGCTGACGTTCACGACAGCCTCGCCTGGCCACTGCTGCCGCGATACCGCATCGGTGATCACGCCGCCGTGGGCGACAACGTTGTTGAGGCTAGCCTTTCGCGCGCGTCCTTGGCTCACGGAGTTGGTGGCTACGAAGCCGGCTCTCGCGCCTGGCTTCATCTGCTCAGCGGCACGCCTGAACCAGTAGACCGCGAGGTCTTGGACACCACAGTCGAAGGTCTGCTTCAGCCACTCGACGCGCTCATCGCCGAGAACCTGGCGGAGATTCTGCGAGCCGTGGTAGGGCGGATTGCCCACTATGGCATCTGCGTCAGGCCACGGGACTCGCAGGGCGTCACCGTTGACGATGCCGGAGAGATCGACGAGAGGCAATGTGGTCTCATCCAGCGTCAGCTCCTCGACAGCGAGACGATGGCCCATCCATAGCGTGACGCGCGCTAGTGAGACCGCGAAGGTGTCGATCTCGATGCCTCGGATATTCTGCAGCGGGAAGAAGATGTTGAGCCGCGGAGCGTCCGGCAAGCCGGCCGCCAGGCGAAGTTCGGCCTCCCGTTCGTGCAGACGGCGCTCAATCCGCCGCAGCTCTCGATAGGCAAGGTAGAGAAAGTTGCCCGAGCCGCAGGCGGGATCGAGCACCACGTAACGCATGAGATCGGCCAGCGCAGTCACTGCCTCGCGGTGAGTCGAGAGGTTCTCAATTCGCTCTTGCCACGGCCGCACGATGGTTGGGAGAATGATCTTCTGTAGCTCCGCATCGTGCGTGTAGTGGGCTCCCAAGCTCCCATTGCTTGTCGTGTCCCAGCGTCCCCTCCAAGAGCGACCCAAAGATCTGAGGCTCGACCTCTCTCCAGTTGTGAGCGGCAGCGTCGTGCAGCAGTTCGAGCTCGTCCACCTGGAGATGAAGACGCGTTGGATGCTCGAACAGGCCGCCGTTTGCATACGGGACGCCGGCGTACTGCCCTTGCTGAGGCCGTTCGCGCGAGGGATCGTTCAGCAGCTCGAACAGGCGTCCCAACTCATCAGCGCTGGAGCGATTTGGGTTCGCGATGAGATCCTCGACGAGCAGCGTGAACCGGTGACCTGGTATCTGCCCAAGATCCTCAGCGAACATCGACCATACGCACTGCAGGATGAAATCGCGGCGCACGTCAGGACCCCCGCAACGTCGATCGGCCAAACGCCGACTCAACTCGGTCACCATTCGCGCTGCCCCACTCGTGACTGCCGCATGCCCATCAACGAAAACGGGGTCCCTGCCCGCCAGGAACAGCAGCGCGTCATAACGATCGGGCAGCTCGACGAGCTCAAACGAGGCTCGCGACTCGCTTGGAAAGCGACCTGGCTCCCAAACCTCGAAGCGGTCGAACGCGCAAAGAACCACGAACCGGGGAGCAGGTATCCCCCGCTCCGAATCCGCGGAGTCACGCCAGTAATCAAGAGCTTGCTTGCGGTGATGCTTGAGCCGCTTGGACTCCGCCGGCGCCTTCATCTCGATAATGCAGACCCCCGGCCACAGCAAGTCAAGGAAACGACCCTCCTGCGGCGCCTCGAAGATCGCGCCCGCCTCGCGACGACCGGTCCCATAGCAGGCAAGCAGCTCGTTGAGAAACGTCTGAGCCTCGGAACGCTCGCTACCTTTGTAGAGCGTCCAATGAGCCGCGAAGCGGGTCAGATTCGCCCGGATCTCCTCGCCAGTCAGCGCCACCGAGGGTCGCGATCAGACGGCGAGGCGCTCTTGATCCGGGACGGCATAGAAGGTCCTCTGAAGCAGCCGCCGGTGCTCCTGGCGTAGCCGCTCCTCGGTCTCCTGAAGCGCAGCCACCAAGTGGTGCTCGGCGTCATCCTTAGCGAGCGCGATACGAGCTCGCTCGGCTCGCTCGCGAGCCTCGGAGATGTAGAGCAGGACCTTCTCGACTTCGCTGTGATGGGCCTCGTGCAACATCGATGACTCCTCAAACTGGACACGAGCAACAGTAGGGATCACCACGGACGGCATAGTGCGGCCAACCCGCAAACTGCGCCGAGTAAGCGCAGTGCCCGACGGTTCGGGCGATTACTCGCTGGCCGCCATCGCGGCGCGGACCTGCTCCTCGGTGACGTCCGCGAAGCGCTCGTCCAGCGCAGCGCTCCCAGCGCCCAAGTCGTAGATACCGTTCAGCGATGCCAGCAGCGATGCTTGAGGGATGCGGTAGCCGCCGTCTGGCAGCTTCAGGTAGGGCACCTTCTCCGCTGCTATCCAGCGGCGGATCGTGCGATCGCTGACGTTCAGGAGCTTCACGACTTGCGCGACCGTCAGGAGGTTGAGGCGGGAAGCAGTGGGTTCCATAGCAATCAGGGAAGTCGACGTTTAGGAGCATTGCAGACACTCTGGTCATTAGCGGACATATCGGACAGGCAGTGCGAAAGCTGTGTTGGTCGAGCGACGGTTCCGAAGCGCGGATTCATCCGCGGATTGCTCCGCGGATGTGGAATCCGGCGGAACGGCCCGTCTTTCCTGGCGCGGCGGCATGGTTTGGTCCTCGACCATCGCGGCCCTGTCGAGCACCGCGAGGAGTTCTCATGAACAGATCTAAGGGGTTTACGTGAGCACACCGCATTCCCGAGGAGGGCCACGATGGTCGAGGACCAAACCACCAGCCGTAGCGGGAACCAAGCCACTGCGGTGGGCCGAAACAACAACACTGCCAAGGCACCGCCGATAGGCCCGCGACTATGGGTCGCGGGCCTATCGGCAAAGATGGTTATGAGCCGAAGAACCGAAGGCAAACCGCCTGCAACTCGTCCTCCATGTGCGCGGCGATCTCCGGGTGGCCGCGGACGATCTCCTCGCGCCAGATAGGATGCGGCCCATCTAGCGCTGGGCGAACCGTGGCCCTGCTCGCGTGTCGCGGCTCGCGCGTGCTGCCCTACGCGCCGAGGACGTACCAGTTGCGCCACGCCGCAAGGTCGGGTAGATCGTCGTCGGTGACGTTCGGCCAGCTGCGCATCGGCCGCATCGCCACGTCCTGCCCGTAGCAGCGGATCGCAGCCGTGTACCGCCGGTAGTCTTCGCGCGTCAGCCGCACCAGCTGACAGTCGCGGTATTGCTCGGCGAGGCTTGGCGCCTGCTCAAGGGCCTTGGCGTCGATTCGGCTCGCTCTATGGATCAGGACATCCCGAATTGCGCCGAGCTCCGTCAGGGCCTCGTCTAGATCCTCAGGGGTCGGCCGATCCTCGGCAGTGCCGAGACCCACGCCGCGGAGTCGCTTCTCGTAACGCTCGGCGCCGCTGCCGAGCAGCCGATCTAGCTTCGGCTGCAAATCGGCGACGGTCTTGAGGAACGCCTCGCGCAGCACGCCACGTTTCTCGTCGTCGAGGTCGGCCGCGGCGTCCGGAACCTGTTCTGCCGCCTTCTTGAACGCCTGGTCCACCAAGGCTTTGATCAGGATCTCGCGCATCGCCGGTGCAAATTCATCGACCATCGAGTCGAGTGCGCTGTTCATAGCGATGAGCCCTTGTGCGTTCAGCCCTGGGAAGTCGTTCTCGATGTCGCCGGCCGCCAACTCGGCCATCGCCCAGATCGGGTCGCTCTCGCGGATCGCCTCGGCGCCGCGGATTGCGAGTTTCCTGACACGTTCCGCCTCGTCCATCGCGTCCCAGAAGTCCGCGACGGCCGCTCGCTCCCGCTCGAGCCGGGGGTCTTTGCGTGCTTTGTCGAGTTCTCGGCGCGCGGTCTCGCCGAGCGCGTCGTAGGGATCTTCGGGCTCGTTCGCGGGGGCGTTCATGCAAAGACCGTACGCCCTCAAGGCCGATCTAGGACCACAACAGACAGATGATGTTCTAGGAGTGCACCACAACCGCAGGCGACCCGTTCGCCTTGGCTGCCGGGATCAGGTGGTACTGCACGACGAAGCCGAGACTCTCCGCGTAGCGGTCGACGGTCGAGATCTTCGTATCGGCGGCCGTGCTCTCCAGGCGCGCGACGAACGACTGCGAGGTTTCCATCGAAGCGGCGACCGCCGTCTGCGAGCGCTTCTGCTCTGAGCGCTGCTCGGTCAGGGCTCGTAGCAGTTCGCGGCGCCGACGAGCTGCATCCACGAGCCGCGGGAACTCGGGATTGCGCGCGGTGCGCTTGTCAATCATCTTGTCCAAGAAGTCACGTTCGGGCATGGTGTCCACCTAATGAATGTCGATATCTCTGCCGGTATCTCTTACAGGATATAAGACTACCACATCTCATTGGTGCTGCGGCCGCTTGCCCTGAGCTTCGCGCTTATCATCGCCTCGCCGTCGCCAGTCCGCCAGACGCCTCTTTGCCAGCTTGATCATCGACGGAGGCGTCTTCTGGGTCTTCTTGTTGAACCCCTCGAGCGCCAGCAGAACCTGACCGCGGCTACCTTCCTCGGCGAACAGGACGCGATAGATCACACGGTCGCCATCGACCCGCACCTCCCAGATCTCGCCGTCCAGACGCCGCGCCGCACGCAAACCCTGCTCCCGTACCTCCTCCATCCCGGCCAGCACAGCCGCCGCATCGGGATCGGACAGCTCATCGATGAACTCCTCGACCGGGCTACGTCCAGATGAGGTTCTGTAGTCGCGCCACCGCCGTCGAGTCGCGTGGTGTTGACCGGCCGAGGAGTCAGCAGCCTTCTTGCCAGACCTGCCCGAGCGCATCGAGCGAGCTTACGCAGACACCCGGATGCCGGACTGCCTCTGGGTGTGGGAGAGAACTGTTGCTGTCCGCCTGAAATTGACAGGGGGGTCTTCGCATGGGTTGGTCCGACATGGGTTTAGACGTGTTGTCCCCGATTACGCCTGGGAGGGCCTGTGCAGACTGAGAAGGACGCGGAAATCGTTGGTTGGATCGGCTGTCTCGGTGCGGCCGGCGCGGAGCACGTGATGGGTCGTTTCGACATGGGCCGCAGCTGGGCGTATGCGCGGTTGAGCGGCCTGGTCAAGGACGGGCTACTGGAGCAGCGGACGCTGCTCTACCGCCAGCCAGGGCTGTATCTCGCTACCGCAGACGGGCTGCGCTGGCGTGGCCTACAGCGCCTCGGGGTCTACCGGGTCAGCCCTGGTGGATTTCGCCACGCTCAGGAGGTTGCCAACGCGGCAGTCTCGTTGCATCGGGTCTTGCCGGACTGGGAGGTGCTTAGCGAGCGCGTGATCCGTGCCTATGAGAGCGACGAGGACGAGCTCCTCGCCTCGGCACAGCTCGGAGAACTGCCGGGAGGCCGACCGGCTCTTCACCGCCCGGACCTGGCGTTGCTCGCCCCTGACGGGAACGTTGTCGCGGTGGAGGTGGAGCTGTCGGTGAAGGCGCCGCGGCGTCTCGCTGCGATCTGCACGGCCTGGGCCCGAGCCCGGCACATCAGCGGCGTGTACTACCTGGCGACGCCCCCGGCGGCCCGCGCGGTGCAGCGCGCGGTCTCAGAGACCCGAACAGAGGACTGCATCGCGGTCCTCCCGATCGACCAACCCGAGGCACTGACCACCATTAACGAACTGGAAGGCGCACACCGATGAGCACGAGCATCCAAAACCACGATCACACTCCAGGGACGTCTAGGCGCCTGGACAGCCCACTGCTGCGACCTGAGCAAGCCGCCGCACTGCTGTCCGTCAAGACAAGCTGGGTCTACGACGCTGTCCGAACAGGCCGTCTGCCCTGTATCCGCGTTGGGCGCCACATCCGCTTCACCCACGCGATGCTAGAAGAGTGGCTTCAATCGAGATGAGCCGTGTCCGCGAGAATCGACTCTTCTCCAAGCTGGCGCCGAGAACGCCTCGGCGATCAGATCTGCATCCCCGGCACGCGGTGCGAAGTGCAGATACTTCATCGTCGTGTCGATATCTGCGTGCCCCATCCACTCCTTGAGCTGGAGGATCGAGACACGTGGGTTGCCGATGACCTGTGTGCCGAAGGTGTGGCGCAGGTCGTGGAAGCGCAGATTGCGCAGTTCGGCGCGCTTTAGAGCGGCCTTGTAGCGACGGTAGAGCGCTGAAGCATCGAGGAAGCCACCGGCGGTCCCTGCGAAGACGAGATCGTCCTCGGCGGTGTGCTGGCCGCGCTGATTCAGCCGGGCGAGCGCTTCGGCGACTGAGGGTGCCATCGGGATCGAGCGCACCTTGCCGGACTTCGGCGTGGACAGCGAGCGCTCGGTGTAGGAGGCGGTGACGCGGATGTGGCGGCGTGCGAAGTCGAACGTCGCGCCAGCGTAGGGCGACGATCTCACCCCGGCGCAGGCCGGTGAAGGCTGCGGTCAGGTAAATGGCGGCGTCCTGCTCGGAGCTGGCGGCTCGCACGAGGGCCATGATCTCCTCTGCAGAGAAGACGTTGATCTCTGTGTTGCGCCGCTGAGTGGGTTTCTCGACATCACTGACGGGGTTGCGTTGAAGCTTCCAAACGCGCCGGGCGCGCTGCATGACGCCGTGGAGAACTGTGAGGACCTTCAGACGCGTGCGGTTGTTCATCGTCCCGCTCGCTGCCAGCTGTGCTGAGAAGCGTTCGATCTGCTCGGTCGTGATGTCCTCGAGGCGCATTGGACCGAAGGCGGGCAGCAGATGGGCGTTGATGATCGACTGGTAGTCGCGCAACGTTGAGGGCTTGCGCTGGCGGTCGTGCTCGATCCAGCGCATGTACTCGCCTACAGCGTCCGCGAATGTTGCGCCGGTGCGCACCATCCCTGCCAGCTCCCCCCGCTGCGCTTCGCTGATGACGGCTGCAAGCCAGCTCTCGGCTGTGCGCTTGGTGTAGTAGCCGCTGGCGGGGCGGCCACGCTGTGTCCATGCTGGCCCGATCTTGCGTTGCACCTGGCGGCCGTCGGGCAGCCGGTACTTCGCATACCAGACGTCGCTGCGGGCGCCGTGACGACGGAAGACGTGACCGCTCAGTGGATGGCTTGTCCCGGACATGGATGCGTCGGGTTCGGCTCGTTTGCAGCCACCTATTCGGGTCCCGACTCGGACAATCTAGCACTTTTTCGGGACAAAGTTGGGACAAAGTTTGGTGTGCCGTCTCCGTCTTCAAAACAAAAAGTGCTGCTAAATAGGGGCTTTTTGATGCCGGAGGAGGGACTCGAACCCCCGACACGCGGATTATGATTCCGCTGCTCTAACCAGCTGAGCTACTCCGGCGGGAGTCGCGCAGTTTAGTCAGTGCGTCTGGGGGTCGTACCATCGCAGGCTCTGATAGACCCAGCGCAATGGACGCCCCCGAGCCTCCGCGAGTCCAGCGCCAGTCGCGCCTTCCCTCCAGTGCTCGCGCGCGCGCCGTTGTCCTCCTCGCCGCGATCCTGCTTGCCGGACTGGTCGTGTTCGCGCTTTCGCGCCTGGAACTGCAGCGCGCCGGGCACGCGCTGGTGACGGCATCGCCTGGGTGGATCGCGCTGGCGCTGGTACTGATGGCGCTGTCGCTGCTGCTGCGCTCGGTCTCCTGGCAGCAGACGCTGCGCGCCGCGCTGCCCGACACGCCGATGCCGTGGGGCACGGTCGTGCGCGCGCTGATGATCGGCGTGATGACCTCAGCGCTGGTCCCCGGGAGGATCGGCGAGCCCACCCGCGTCGTGGTGCTCTCGCGCAGGCTGGACGGGCGCACGACCCGCCTGCTGCCGGTCGTCGCCGGGACGGTGTTCTCGCAGACGCTGATCAACCTGCTGGCGCTGCTGATCCTGCTCGGCGTGACGTTCACGAGCGTGCCGCTGCCGAGCGGCCATCTGGCGGCGATCGCCACCGCGCTCGCGCTGCCGCTGGTGGTGTGCGTGCTCGTGATCGCCGGCCCGCGCCTGCTGGCGTTCGGACGGCGCTCGCACTCGCCGCGCGTCGCCCTGGCGGCGAACTGGATCAGCCGGATGCTCGGCCTCGCCCGCCAGGGGCTCGTCGTGTTCGCGCGCCCGCGCTACGGGACGGGCGCCGTCCTGGGCCAGCTGGCGGCGTGGGCGCTGCAGTGGCTCGCCTGCTACATGGTGATCCTCGCGCTCGGGCTGCAGTCCCAGGCCGGTGTGGCTGCGGCTGCGGCGATCCTGCTTGCGGTGAACCTCAGCGCGATCCTCCCGGCGACGCCGTCGAACGTCGGGGTGTTCCAGGCCGCCTGCCTGGTCGTGCTCGCCGCCTACGGCGTCGGCGCCGGCCAGGCGCTGGCGTACGGGATCATCCTGCAGGCCGTCGAGGTCCTGACCGCGCTCGCGCTCGGCGTCCCCGCCCTGCTCGGCGAGGGTCTGACGTGGCGCGACATCCGGCGCAGCGGTGTCAGCTCAGCCGGCGAGGGCGCGCAGTGACTGGCGCAACGAGTGCGTGGTCTGCAGCACCGCTGTGGGCTCATACCCGCAGTGAGCCATGCAGTTCTCGCAGCGCGGGTCCTTGCCACGACCATACTTGCTCCAGTCGGTGGTCTCGATCAGCTCTTTGTAGGTCTTGGTGTAGCCGTCAGCCATCAGGTAGCAGGGTCGCTGCCAGCCGAACAGCGAGTAGCTGGGGATGCCCCAGGCGGTGCAGTCGAATTCGGCCTTGCCCTCGAGGAAGTCGAGGAACAGCGGGCTGTGATTCAGCCGCCACTTCTTGCGCCGGCCGTCGGCGAACGCCTCGCTGAACAGCTCACGAGTCTGCTGCACCCCTAGGAAGTGCTCCTGGTCGGGCGCTTTCTCATACGCGTACGCCGGCGAGATCATCATCTCGTCAACCTCTAGATCGTCGTTGAGGAAGTCCAGCACCTCGCGGATCGTCTTGGCTGAGTCGTGCGTGAAGAAGGTCGTGTTGGTCGTCACGCGAAAGCCCGCAGCCTTGGCCGCCTTGATCGCCGCGACCGCCTTGTCGAACACCCCCTCGCGCTCGACCGACGCATCGTGGCGCTCCTGCAGCCCGTCCATGTGCACGGCCCACGCGAAATACGGGCTGGGCTTGAAGTTCTCGAGCTTCTTCTCCAGCAGCAGCGCGTTCGTGCACAGGTAGACGAACCTCTTGCGCTTGATCAATTCGGCCGCGATCACGTGGATCTCGGGATGGATCAAAGGCTCGCCGCCGGCGATCGAGACCATTGGCGCGCCGCACTCCTCGACCGCCGCGATCGCCTGATCGACGGGCATCCGCCGGCGCAGCTCGTGCTCGGGGTGCTGGATCTTGCCGCAGCCCGAGCACGCGAGGTTGCACTGGAACAGCGGCTCGAGCTCGACGATCAACGGGAACTTGTCTCGTTTGGCCAGGCGCTGGCGCATCAGGTACATGCCCATGCGCGTGCTCTGCCTGACCCGGACCGCCATGAGGCTTACCTTAGACCCCTGGCGCCCAGTCGTGAAGTGCGCCGGCCACGCGACGCAGCACCAGCGCCGCGCGCAGCGCACCGACCGTCGCCTGAGGTCGCAGCAGCTCGTGGCTGGGACTGTCCAGCACCACGCGCACCACCGCGAACGGCCTGCCCACCGCACCGGCGGCCAGCCACACCGACTCCATGTCCACCGCGAGCGCGCCGCCCGCCAACAGTTGTGCGCGGCGCTCCCCGACCGCGATCTTCGCCACGCACACGATCTCGCCGCTGCGCACCTTCATCCCGCGGCTTTGCAGCTTTGCTGTGAGACCCTCGGCGTCTTGGCAGGCGACCCGCTCGGGGGTGTGACCCTCGTCGCTGGCGGTGCACACCGTCTCGGCGACGATCACTTCTCCGGGTATCGACTCGGCGTCCAATCCGCCACAGAACCCCAGTACCAGCAGCCTCTCCACCGGCTCTTGGGCCAACTGCCGGGCCGCGGCCTTGGAGCGTTCCGGACCCATGCCTGTCTTGCGCACGGCGACTTCGCGCGCGGCCGAGGAGATCAGCGCGGCCTCGATGCGCAGCGGCGCGGCGATCAGCAGCTCGCTTCGAGGGTGGCGCAGTCGGCCGAAGGCTGACAAGCTGGGCGCCTCGTTTTTCAGTCTCACCGCAGCGCCGCAAGCGCCACTCGTGCGGCGGCGTGCCCACTGAGGACCGCGCCCTCGAGCGTCGCCGGCCAGCCCGTATCGGTCCAGGAGCCGGCCAGCACCAGCCCCGGAGTGGAGGTCTCGTTTAAAGGACGCAGCCGGGCCACTCCCGGTGTCGCGCGCAGCGTCGCGGCGTGCTCGCGCGTGACGAGGAACGTCTCCACGCGCGCCTGACGCGCGCGCGGGAGCAGCGCCGACAGGGCGGGCAGGTAGCACGCGCGCAGCTCATTCACGCTCATCCCCATCTCCTCCTCGGCGCCCGACAGCGACACCGCCAGATACTGACATCCCGCGAGCGGACCCGCGGGCGGGTGGGCGGGCATCTCAACATGAGTGCGATCGAACAGATACTGCACCGGCGTCCCCACTCCCGCCGCGAACCGATGCTCAGACACGGTCCGGTCATATACGACGTGCAGGTTCACGATCGGCGAGCTCTCCATCTGGCGGAGCTTGCCGGCGATCTCGGGCTCCAGTTCCTCCAGCAGTCCTGCCGCGCGCGCGTGCGGAACCGCCACGATCACCGTTGCTGCCTCCAGCGTGTCGGGCGTGCCAACTGCACCTGGGCCATGTACGCGAAAGCCCGATCCGGCGGGTTCGATCCGCTCCGCGCGCCAGCCCAACCGCACCTCTACCCCTGCCCGCGCGAGCGCCCGCTCGGCAGGCTCGCCGATCGTCTCGCTCAGCGCGCCGTCGTGAAAGCCGATGTCGCCGGCGTCGGCGCCCGACAGCAGCCCCGTTTGAAACACGAACGCGCCGAGCTGTAGCGACGCCTGCACAGCCGGCAGGTTCAGCGTCGGCAACGCAACCAAGTCCCACAGCGCGGCTAGGGCCTGTGGTCCTTGCCCGTGCTCCGCCAGCCATGCCCCGAGCGTGACCTCGTCGAGCCACTCTTCAGCGGGATCCAAGCGCGCGAGTGCGAGTGCCGTGCGCGCTGCGCCGAGTCGCTGTGCAAGCGTCAGGTATCTATAGCGTGCGAGCGCACCAGCCAGGTGCAACGGAGCCGGTGCCCGGTTGCGGCGCAGTGTCACCGGCTTGCGTCCGGGGCTCAGCACGGGTATCTCCAACCGCCGCTGTACCGTTACGCGATCCTCGCTGCCCAGCCGCCGCAGCAGGCCACGGTAGGCAGCGCAGCAGCGTAGGAACACGTGCTGGCCGTTGTCGATGTTCATCCCGTCGCGCTCGAACGAGTACGCCGCTCCCCCGAGCCTGCGCCTGACCTCGAGCAGCGTCACCTGCGCACCTGCGTCTGCGCAGTCGAGTGCCGCCGCGATCCCCGCTAGGCCTCCGCCGATCACGATCACGTCGCGCTCGGCGCTCAACCGCTCCCTCCGAGCATGCTGCACACCGCGACCCATGCCTTCTCGTGCATTCCTAGCGAGATCCGTTCGCGCAGCGCGCGTTCGGGGTCGGCGGCGATGCGGTCGAGCAGCTTGCTGTAGATGCCCGCCATCGCCAGCAGGCATGCCGCGCTGCGCCTGTCCAGCAGCGGCGCCAGCGTCATCCCGCGATCGAACCAGCCGCGTGCACGCTCGGCCTCGTACCGCACGAGCGCATGCAGCTGTTGCGCCTCGGCATCTCCCCCACTCGCCTCCACGTCTGTGCTCGCACCACCCGCACCCGGGGCATCGGCGAGCGCCAGGATCGTGCGCGCCGCCTCGCGCTCCCCTCCGTCGGCGATCAGCCCAAACCGGCGCAGGTCTTCAGCCGGCAGGTACACCCTGCCGCTCTGCGCATCCTCGCGCACGTCGCGCAGGATGTTGGTGAGCTGGAGCGCCACCCCGAGGTCGTCGGCAAGCTGGTCAAGAACAGCGCGGTCGGCCGCGGCGGGATCGCGCACCGCAAAGATCGCCAGGCAGGCCCGCCCGATCGCGCCTGCAACGCGCCGGCAATAGAGCACGAGCTCCTCGAATGTCTCGTATGTCACCTCGTTCACGTCCATCTGCACCCCCTCGATCAGTGCCTGCAGCGCGTCGGGCGGCACCATGAAGCGCTCATACGCATCCGCCAGCGCGACCATCACCGGGTCGGTCCCGAGGCCTTCCGCCGGGTCGACGGCATGCGGCGATTCCGCGCCCGCAGCCGGGGCAGCAGCCGATTTCACGCCGGCGCCCCCGCAGAGCCCGGCGAGCGCCCGGGCCTGCGCATCCAGCCGGTGCAGCTTCTCCTCACGAGCGAGCGTCCCATCTCCGATGTCATCGACCCTGCGCGCGAATGCGTATACAGCGCACATCGCCCTGCGTCTGGCGGGCGACAGCAGGCGGATGCCGTAATAGAAGTTAGCTGCCCGCTGGCGCGTGATCGTCTCGCACTGTCGATACGCGTCTGCGACGCTTGCCGTGCTCATGCCGGCCGGCGCGCCGCAAGCGTGCTCGCCAGCGCGCGCAGGCGCCGCCCGGAGCCTGCGCGAGGTGGACCAATCAGCACGTCGTAGCCGGCTCGCTCGATTGCGTCCAGCGCCGCGCGTCCACCCGCCACGAACGCCGCGACCGCCAGCCGCTCGCGGAAGCCGCGCAGATCGTCGATCAGCGGCGCTCCCTGCGCCAGCAACTCGCGCGCGCGCGCCACCTCGAAGGCGAGCACCGCCCGCAGTGGTGTCCCTGAGTGCTCAGCCGCTAGGTCCGCGACTGTACAGCCGCAGGCGGTCATATCCTCCAGCGGCAGATATACACGCCCACGCTCGAAGTCCTCGGCCACGTCCTGGCAATGCTCTGCCAGCCTGCAGCGCGGTGCAGATCGAATCTGAGAGCTGCACCCGCCGCGGCGTGGAGCACCCGAACACGCCGAGCACGAGCTCACCGACGGGGTTCGCAGACAGCTCGCAGTAGCCGCGCAACTGCTCCCAGGTCTCATAGCGATTGACGCGTTGATCGGTGCGATTGGCCTCGATCAACCGCACGAACGGCCCGCGTGGCAGCGAGCATTGGCGCAACGTCGGCTGCAGGCGCCGCAACAGTGGATGCTCAGCCTCGCCGTGGTATGCCCGGTCTAGGTCCCGTTCGAGCTCGTCCAGCGCCGCCAGACGTTGCTGTGGGGTGACAGGATGATCAGCGGCCTCAGACGCGAAATCTCCGCCAGCCATGTCAGACGGCGCCCCGTCGCCGAGCTCGTCGACGAGCCGCGCGAAACCGTAGATGGCGAGCAGGTGTGAGCGCACACGCCGCGGGAGCATCCGGCTGGCGACCGGGAAGTTCTCGCTCCTGGCCCGTGCCATCACCGCGCCCGCGGAGGGAGCTTCGATCGGCGCGTCCGCTATAAGCATCACCCCTGTCGCTCGACGCCGACGCTGTCGCCGTCCCGTCGAACGTCCATCGCCAGACAGCGGCCGAGAGCCATGATCGGGAACGTGAGCCGATAGAGGTGGTAGTTGATGTAGTAGTCGGACGGGAAGCCCGTGCCGGTGTACTGCGGCTCGTCCCAGCCGCCGTCCGCGCGCTGGGTGGACACCAGCCACGCGATCCCGCGTGCGAGCGCCGGCGAGCGCTCGCCGGCGGCGTGCAGCGCGAGCAGCGCCCATGAGGTCTGCGAGGCGGTGCTCGGACCGCGTCCGATCCATTTGGGGTCGTCGTAGGAGCGCGGGTCCTCGCCCCAGCCGCCATCTTCGTTCTGGTGGCGCTCCAGCCACGCGACCGCTCGCCGGATGGCCGTGTGCGATGGCTCGACGCCGGCGGCGATCAGCCCCGGGATCACCGCACCGGTGCCGTACACGTGGTTGATGCCCCAGCGCCCGAACCACGAGCCGTCGGCCTCCTGGTGCTCGAGCAGCCAGCGTACGCCACGCTGAGCCGCGGGCGTGGCGGCGAGACCGAGCACGGCGAGCATCTCGACGGTGTGCGCGGTCACGTCGGCGCTCGGCTCGTCGATCACCTCGCCGAAGTCCAGGAACGGGAGCTCGCGCACGAGCGAGCGCGTGTTGTCGGCGTCGAACGCGCCCCAGCCGCCGTCGGAGCTCTGCATCCCCTCGACCCAGCGCAGCGCCCGCCCGACCGCGCCGTCGACCGGCGCCCGCAGCGGCGCATTGCCTTCCATGCGCGCCAGCGCGAGCACGACCTCGACGGTGTCGTCGACGTCCGGGTAGTTGACGTTGGCGAACTCGAACGCCCAGCCGCCGGGCTCGAGCCCTGGGCTGCGCACTGACCAGTCCCCACGCTCGGTGACCTCCTCGGCGAGCAGCCACTCGGCCGCGCTCAGCATCGCCGGATGATCCTCCGCGAGGCCCGCGTCGCTGAGCGCGACGATCGCCAGCGCCGTGTCCCACACGGGCGACTGGCAGGCTTCCAGGCGCCGGCTCTCGCCGGGCGGCGCGCCGACGCCGCGGGAGTCGTCGCGATCCTCGACCATGAAGCGCTCCAGGCCTTCGAGGCCGCGCTTGATCACCGGATGCTCAAGCGGGTAGCCGGCGAGGTGCAGCGCCATCAGCGAGTAGACCCACGGCGGCTGGATGCCGCCCCACGAGCCGTCGGCCTCCTGGCGACGCACGATCCAGCGCTCGGCCTCGGCGAGCGCCACGCGGCGCAGGGCCTTCGGTGGACGGCGCTCGTAGGCGCGCAGCAGCCGGTCGAGGCGGCCGAGCCAAAAGCCGCGGCGCGAGGGCGTGCGGCGCGCGCGACGTCCGGAGGGCCCCGTCGGGGCGCTCGTGTGCAGCTCGCGCAGGTCGAACGGCAGCGCCCGCACGGGCCGGTGGGCTTTGACGATCGACAGCGCGACGATCGTCTGTCGCGCCCAGCACGCGAAGTCGAAGACGTTCAACGGGACGGACGCGGGCAGCAGCACGATCTCAGGTGGAAGTGCCGGCACACGCTCCCACGACCACAGCCCGAACAGCGCCAGCCACACGTGCGTGAACACGCGTGCGCCCTCGAGGCCACCCTCCGCGCGGATGAACTCGGCGGCCGCGAGCATGTGTGGAGCCTCTGGCTGATCGCCGGCGAGTCGCAGCGCCCAGTAGGCCTCGATCGTCGTCGAGAGCTCGCCCGGGCCCCCGTGGAAGTTCGTCCACGTGCCGTCGGCGCGCTGCTGGGAGCGGATCCAAGCCGCGGAGCGCTCGGTCTCCGGCGCGTTGCGGATGCCGAGGAACTCGCGCAGGAGCATGTCCTCGGCATCCATCGTCACGTTCGTCTGCAGCTCGCCTCGCCACCAGCCGGCCGCGTCCTGCAGCGACAGCAGGTGCTCGCGGGCCAGCTCCAGCGCCACCTGTGCCTCACTGCAAGCGTCCAAGGTCAACTGCGGCATGTGGGAAACCTAAATCTTTTCGCTCTGAGACGACAGTTGCGCATGCTCACTCTCATGCGCGTCACACCTAAGATGACACCTGTAGACCGCGGGGCACGAGTACGGATGGGGTCGCGAGCGTGATCACGTGCCGGCGCAGCGTCGCCTCGCTGACGGTGCGGGGGATCGGCGAGACGAACCTGTAGACGATCAGGCCGTTGACGTCGAGGCGGCCAGCGAGATGAAAGCCCGGCGCGGGCGGCTCGGCGGCGCCGGGAACGAGCGGCGCGTATCCGGTCTCGTCGATCTCACGCACGCGCACCGTGCTGCCCTCGCGCAGCCCGTGCAACTCCGGCAGGTAGTACTCCAGCGGCGTGGAGCCGAGCTCGACGGTCGTGATCACGCGTTCGCGCGGAGCGACGCGCAGCGCCTTGGCTACGCCCCGCCAATTCCCGCGCTGCAGGCGCGGACTGAGATCGACGTCGACCGACACGGCCAGAAACGCGACCGCGATCAGAACTGCGAGCGCGATCCCCGCACGGCCGGTCCGCTGGGAGACGACGACGACAGCAATCAGCGCAGTAAGCGGGATCATCGCCGCCACCAGATTGCGCGGCGCGAGATAGTCGGCGCCAAACGCCACGAGCACGATCGGGAGCAGCACGCCGCACGCCGCGAGGAACAGGACGATCAAGGCGCCACGCTGCTCGCGGTCCCGCTCGGCCGCGGCTGTGGGGTCGCTCGCCCGCGCTCGCTCGCGCGCGGCCGCGGGCTGCTCGAGCACGCGCCACAGCCATAGGCCGAGGCCGGCGATGATCGGCAGTGCTACGAGCAACTCGATGCCGTGGCCGAGCGGCTCGCCGGAGTAGCCAGTGAGGTAGTACTGCGGGATAGCTTCCAGGCGCTCAGACAGCGGCCATTCGCCGATCCACTGTGTCCCATGCCCACCCTGAGCGGATATCAGCGGCAGCAGCGCCAGACCGACGAGCCCGATCGCGCCGGCAGCCGGCAGCGCCAGGCGACGGCTGGCGCGGTCCCACAGCAGCGCCAGGACCATCGGGATGAGCAGGAACACCGCGAAGTAGTGCGTCAGCAGCGCAAGCGCGCCGGTGAGCGCGAATGCCGCCATCCGCCTCGGAGTCGGATCGTGCTCGGCGCGAAGGAAGCACAGCATCGCAAGTGCCGCCATCAGCACGAACAGCCCGTATGCTCGCGCCTCCTGCGAGTACCACACGAACAGTGGGTTGACCGCCACGAGCGCGGCGGCGGCGATCGCGGTGGCGCGCCGGCGGGTGGGGGTGGTGGGCGGGCCTTCAATCTCCGCACCGATCGCCCACGCGACAGGCACGGTGGCGAGACCGGCGAACGCTGAGAGGAGGCGCAGCGCCACCTCGCCGGTGCCGAGCACGCGCGAGATCCCCCACTCGAGCACGTACCACAGCGGCGGGGTGTTCTCGGTGTGGACCACCCCGCGCAACGTCGTGAAGAGACTCGCGCGCAACACATGGACGGGCGTAAACGCCTCGTCGTACCAAAAGCTCTGCAAGTCGAGCGTGGAGAAGCGCAGCGCCGCGGCCAGCACCATCAGCGCCGCGAGCGGCCACCACTCCGGCAGGGCGCCCTGTCGGCCCGAGCCCGGACCCGTGTGCGCCCTCGCGCGCGGTCCCGGCGCGGCGGGCGAAGCGGGAGTCCGCTCGCTCACCCCCCGCATAGCCCCTGCTGCGCGGCTGAGCCGAAACAGGCGTAGCGGTAGCGGAGCAGATCTTCGGTCTTCGGCGGCAGGTACCAGCCGGCGTGCACGGCGCGGCGCCCGTGGACGACCGGTCCCGTCATCACGAGGCAGATCTGGACGCGTTCTTTGGGCGGGCCGGGGACGGTGTTGCCGCAGACGAAGTCGCGGGTGGTGTGGCCGAAGATGTCCTGTTCGGGGGCGACGTTGTGGTAATCGTGGCCGGTGTATGCGCGCCAGGTGCGCAGGTCGGCGACGAGACGGTGGTTGACGTGCGTCTGCAGCACGACGTCGTTGACCGTGGCGATCGCCAGCAGGAGAAGCGCGAGTAGCAGCAGGGTCGTCTCGATCAGGCGTCCTGGGAACGCATAGCGGCGCTGGATCGGCGTCCTCGGTCGCTCGTGTGCAGAGCACACTTCGCTCCCTGCGTCCTTGCCCAGCTTGCTCTGCGTGCCCAGGATCATGAGACCGGCACCAGCAGCGGCGCCATCTGGTGGACGATGAACAGCGCCTGCACCGCGAGCGTCGCGACCAGCAGGCGTCGATCGCGCGTGACGACCGCCAAGGGCAGCGGCCAGAGGATGTACCACGCGAGCAGCCACGTGCTAGTCACCGCGATCGCGAGCAGTGCCCAGCCGGAGGCTGCCACCCAGTCATAGCCGCGCCAGGTGCGCCACAGCAGGTGCAGTACGATCGCGACGAGCGCCACTTTGAGCAGATCGTGGTCGACGGGGAAGACGCCGGGCTTGCCGAGGAGGTGGGCGATCTCGGTCGGGAAGCTGTCGGTCGAGACGAACGCGGCGTCGCGGTTGAGCGCGGCGACCACGTCGATGCCGTGGATGCCGAACACGGCGTAGCCGATCAGCGCGCCGATCAGAAGCGCGCCCAGCGCGCCGAGGATCGGCGCGAGGCGGCGTCTCGAGAGGATCATGAACGGCAGCAGCGCCGCAACGGTGGCCTTTACGAGCGCGCCCGCCACGACCGCCGCCGCCGCGCCCGCTTCGCTTCGCTTCGTACTGCGCGGGACGATCGTGAGCGCTACCGCGGCCATCATCGCGAGCATCATGATCAGGTCATTGTGTGCACCGCCGAGCCCGTAGACGATGTACAGCGGGTTGGCGCCGACCGCGAGCAGCGCCGGTACAGGGTCGAAGCCGCGCGCGCGCGCGCAGCGCCAGGTGAGCGCGAGCGTGCCCGCGCTCGCGAGCAGCGCCTCGAGCTTCATCCCCCACAGCGCGCCCTTCACGCCGAGCGGCGCCAGTGGGTAGGAGAGCAGCGTGTAGAGCGGGCCGTAGGCGGTCGCGACGTGCTTCCAGTCCTGTCCTACATAGTGGTAGATCGGGTCGCCAGCGACCGAGATCGGGCCGTACAGGTAGGGGTTGATTCCGTGCTCTACGCCCATGCGCGCGTAGGCGATGTAGGAGAACACGTCGGTTGAGAGCAGGATCGGCCCGGCGAAGATCAGCGCGTGCAGCGCGCCGATCAGGACGATCGCCCACCGTTTGGAGATCGCGCCTCGCGTCCACGCCAGCGCGAGGATGCCGGCATAGGCGCAGGTGAAGACGATCAGCGCGATCAGAAAAACGCGGTAGCCCAACCGCTCGCCGATGCCGGTCAACCAGCCGGCGATGTTCGGCGAGCGAGGGATCAGCGAGGAGTGGCCGAGCGCGCCGTCGAGCACGATCTCGGCGGTGGCGGCGACGATCAGCAGGCCAAAGAGGCCGGCAAGCGCGGGCGCCCAGCTCGCTGCACGCGTCGTGCGGCGCAGCGACCCGTATTCACTTGCCGCGGCGACGCTCACGACGCCGTGGGTGTCCCGACTGCGAACCCCACGGCCTCCCCTACCGCAACGGTCCGCTCGAACGCTACGGGTCGCCCAAACGCCACGGTCCGCCCGGACCTCACACTCACAAAGCCGTCCACACGGTCTTGGTCTCCAGATAGGCGTCGAGACCGTCGTGGCCGTGCTCTCGACCGATGCCCGAGGCCTTGAAGCCACCGAATGGCGCCGAAGGATCAACCACTCCCCAGGTGTTGATGTAGACCATGCCCGCATGCAGCATCGCGGCCAAGCGATGGGCTTGGCCGACGTCCTTCGTCCACACGCCCGCGGCCAGCCCGTACTCGCCCGCGTTCGCGCGCTGGGCGACCTCCTCGAGCGAGTCGTATGGAGAGGCAACCAGTACCGGACCAAAGATCTCCTCCCGGGCGATGCGCAGGTCATCTGAGGTCGTGCTGAACAGCGTCGGCGTGATGAAGTAGCCGCCGCTGTCCGTGAGGGCCGCCTCGCCTCCCGCCACGACTTCAGCGCCTTCCGCGCGACCAGAGTCGATGTAGCTCATCACCCGCTCGTGCTGCTCGGCGGAGACGACCGGCCCGAGTTGCGTGTTGGGGTCAAGGCCGGGCCCGAGCTGCGCCGCGCCTGCAGCCTGCGCCAACGCGCTCATCACCTCGTCGTAGCGCTCTGCCGGCACGAACAAGCGCGAGCCCGCGTTGCAGGCCTGCCCGGTGTTGAAGTAGATCGCTTGGAAGGAGCCCTTGATCGCAGCGTCGATGTCAGCGTCGGGCAGGATGATGTTGGGCGACTTGCCCCCGAGCTCCAGCGTCACCCGCTTGAGCGCCTTGCCGGCCTTCGAGCCGATCTCACGCCCGACGGCCGTAGAGCCCGTGAAGGCAACCTTGTTGACGTCCGGGTGATCGACCAGCGCCGCGCCGGTGCTGCCGTCCCCAGTGAGGACGTTGATGACACCGGGCGGAAAGCCCACCTCGAGCGCCAGCTCACCGACACGCAGCGCGCTGAGCGGTGTCTGCTCGGCCGGCTTGAGCACGACCGTGCAGCCTGCGGCAAGCGCCGGGCCGAGCTTCCAGGCCGCCATCAGCAGCGGGAAGTTCCAGGGGATGATCTGTGCGCACACGCCCACCGGTTCGCGGCGGGTGTAGCAGTGCATGTTCGGGGCGCTCACCGGCAGCACGCCGCCCTCGATCTTCGTCGGCCAGCCTGCGAAGTAGCGCAGGTGTCCGACGGCGCCGTTGACGTCGACGTACTGCGCCAGTCCAACGGGCTTGCCGTTGTCGAGCGACTCGATCTGGGCGATTTCCTCGGCGTGCGCTTCGATCGCGTCTGCGAGCTTGTGCATCAGCCGCTCGCGCCCGGCGGCCGGCATCGTCGCCCACGGCCCTCCCGCGAACGCGGCGCGCGCGGCCCTCACTGCGGCATCGACATCCTCTGCTCCCCCCAGCGGGATCTGAGCGATCTCTTGGCCGGTAGCAGGATCGACGGTGGCGAACGTGCGCCCGTCAGCCGCCTCCACACGTTCTGAGCCGATCAGAAGACGGTGTGGCTGCGAGATGAACTCGCGTGCGGCGTGCCCAAGCGCATCGGGAAGAGCATCAGTGGCTGTGTCGGCGGCAGCGGTCATTACGGCTCCCTTGTGAGCGTTTCTACGGTCTCAGCACGATCTTAAGCGCCTCGCGCTTGTCATACAGCTCGTATGCCTCTGGCGCGTCGTCGAGCGCCATGTGGTGAGTGACAAGTGGCGTTGGATCCAGCACCCCGGCGTCCATCAGCGCGAGCACGCGATCGACGTGACCGATTACATTGGCGTGCCCTGCGCACATGTGCAGCGACTTGATCCACAAAAGGCCCATATGCACCTCGGTGCGCTCGGCGTAGACCCCGATCGCCTGCACGGTCCCGCACTTGCGCGTCAGACGCAGCGCAAGTTCGAGCGCCTTGGGATGCCCGACGGCGTCGATGCAGACGTCCACCCCGCGCCCCGCAGTCGCGGCGCGCGCCGCGGCACGCGGGTCGCCTTCCTCGAGGTGCACGGCCTGCGCGCCAAACGACTCCGCCATCGCCAAGCGCTCGGGCACGGAGTCGACCGCGATCACGTGCGCGGCGCCGGCGGCGCGAGCGGCCTGCACGGCGCAGAGCCCGACCGGCCCGAGCCCGAGCACGGCGGCGACGTCGCCCGGTTGCAGCCCGCTGTCGACTACCGCGTGGAACCCGGTCCCCATGACGTCGCCGGCGAACAGCGCGACGTCATCGCTCATCCCCTCCGGGACACGGCGCAGGACGAGGTCGGCGCTGGGCACGAGCGCGCGCTCGGCCTGCGTGCCCTGCAGCGAGCCGAGCGCCGCGCCGTGGCCGAAGGTGCGCGAGGAATCGCACTTGTGAAACCAACCACGCCGGCAGAAGTAGCAGCGCCCACACGCTGTCTGAAAACAGCCGAGCACGCGGTCGCCGACGGACACTTCGTGCACGTCCTCGCCGATCTGAAGGACGGTCCCGACGTACTCGTGGCCGATCGTGAAGCCGGGCTCGATCTGGACGCGCCCGTGGTAGATGTGCAGGTCCGAGCCGCACACACCGGTGGCCTCGATCTTCACGATGGCGTCGCCCGACCCGGAGAGCTCGGGCTCGGGTACGTCTGCGACGACGACTTCGCCGGGAGCCTGGAAAGTGACGGCGCGCATCAGCGCCCACCCTAGAGAACGGTGGCAACGTATGCTCCGCGAATGCCCAATATCTCCAAGGCCGTGCTCATCACCGGATGCTCGACGGGCATCGGCCGCGCCACAGCCCTGCGCCTGGCGCGCGCGGGCTGGACGGTATACGCGACCGCACGCCGCCTCGAGTCGATCGAGGATCTCGAGCAGGCTGGCTGCCACACGCTCACGCTCGACGTGACCGACGAGGACTCGATGCGCGCCGCAGTGCAGACGGTCGAGGACGCGGAGGGCGCGGTGGGAGTGCTCGTCAACAACGCGGGCTACAGCCAGGGCGGGCCGATCGAGCAGGTGCCGATGGAGGCGGTGCGGCGGCAGTTCGAGACGAATGTCTTTGGCGCGATCCGCCTAGCGCAGCTCGTGCTGGGAGGCATGCGCACCCAGCACTGGGGCAAGATCGTCAACGTCGGCTCGATGGGCGGGCGCGTGACGTTCCCGGGCGGCGGGCTCTACCACGCCACGAAGTACTCGCTGGAGGCGATCAGCGACGCGCTGCGCTTTGAGGTGCGCGGCTTCGGCGTGGACGCAATCCTGATCGAGCCGGGCCTGATCACAACAGACTTCGCGCAGGCCGCGGTCGCAGCCACGGCGGGCCTGGGCGCGGACTCAGACGGCGAGCAGCGGGACACGACCGGTGGCGTCTATGGAGCCTTCAACGCGAAGGTCGCGGCGCTCACGACCGGCGTCTACGAGGGCCCGATGCGCCGGCTCGGCGGCGGCCCGGACGTGGTCGCGAAGGCGATCGAGAAGGCGATCTCGCGCCGGCGCGCGCCGGCGCGGGTGCTGGTGACGTCCTCGGCGCGCCTGACGGTGCTCCAGCGCCGCCTGCTGCCGGATCGCGCATGGGACGCGGCGATGCGTTCCCAATTTCCCCAGCCGCAGTAATCCACGGAGCCGTTGTTCTTTTTTAACTGCGTATAACCATAGCTATACCGAAGATTAAAAAAAGATATCGACCCGAGCCCCGTCCCATTCCCGTCACGCGGCGAGCTGAACCACTGGGTGCGGGCGACCCACCTCGAAGCCCTGGGCATAGTCCACGCCGTAGTGCCGCAGCAGTTCGACGGTGGCCGAGTCGCTGACGTACTCGGCGATGGTGCGCTTGTCCATGCCGCGCGCGAGCCCGACGAGTGCCTGCACGACAAGCTGGTCCTTGGGTGAGTCAGGCAGGGAACGGATGAAGTCGCCATCGATCTTGAGGTACTCGAACGGAAGGTGCTTGAGGTATTGAAAGGAGCCGAAGCCCGCGCCGAAGTCGTCGAGCGCGACCGCGCAGCCGAGCGCCTGCACATCCGCACAGAATGCACGTGCCTGCTCCATGTTCGAGATGGCGGCGGTCTCTGTGATCTCGACCACGAGCCGCGCTGGGTCAACACCATGACGGTGCAGGCAGCGCTCGATATATGTGAGCATCGTCCCGTCGGTGACGGACAGCGCAGACAGGTTTACTGCGACGCACGCGCCTGTAGTGGGCTGATCACCGAGCAGCCCACAGACCTTGCTGAGCACGAGCCGGTCGATTTCGCGAACCAGCCCGTAGCGCTCGGCTGCGGGCAGGAACCGTCCGGGCGCGATGAGCTCTCCGCCAGGCCCTTCGTCGTCGAGGCGCACGAGCGCCTCGTAATGTGATGGGCAGCCATTCAGAAGCGAGACGATCGGCTGGTAGTGCACGACGAACAGATCCTCGTCCAGCGCTCGGCGCAGGCGTCCCAGCCAGGGACGGCGATGTAGGCCCGCGGGCGAGCACAGCCCGCCGGTGAGCGCACCCGCGTAACGGTTGTGTGCCGGCAGCTCAGGCGTAGAGCGCAAAAGCAGGTGCGGTGTGGCAAAGGCAATGGTCGAGGTGAGCATCTGGGCTGAGGATTTCGACGCCACCCTGTCACGACCCTGCGAGTCGCGCCGATATGGAGGTTCGCGCGCGAAACCTTCAGCAAACCTGCGCAGACTCAGAACCAGCGATCAAGTGCGCGCGTAAGGCCGCCGCGCGCGGTCAGAGATCACCAGCAGCAGTGCCAGCAGCACAAAGTTCATCACCACAGACGACCCCCCGTATGCGACGAACGGCAACGTCACGCCTGTCAACGGGATAACACGTGTGACGCCGCCCACAATCACGAACACCTGCATCGCCACGACAAATGAGAGCCCAGTCGCAAGCAGCTTGGAGAAGGAGTCCTTCGCCAGCATCGCCGTCTTTAGCCCGCGCACAATAAACAGCAGGTATACGAGCAACAGACCGACGGCGCCGACGAGCCCGAGCTCGTCGGTGATCACGGCGTAGATGAGGTCGCTTTCGGGCACGGGCAGGATCGAGCGGTGCACGACCTGGTGGTTGGCCAGTTCGACTGGATACCGCAGAAGCGACTGGTCGAAGCCCGTGCCGAGCAGACCGCCGTCAGCCTGGGCGAACAGCGACTGGGCGAGCTGGTAACTGCCGCCGGGCTGGTTGTACAGCGTCAGGTTGAACGGTTCTTGCCAAGCCAGCACGCGCGCGTGCACGTGAGAGACGTGACCGATCACGAACCACGCGCCGAGCGCGAACAGGATGAGCCCCATCAACGGAAACGAGAAGCGACCGGTCGCGACATACAGCAGCGCCAGAAACGCACCGTAGAACATCAGCGAGGTCCCCAACTCGCCCGTCAGCAGCAGCGTGCCCATCGCCGCGCCCCACACGATCAGCATCGGACCGAACTGCTTCATCGGCGGGATCGTCACACCCAGGACACGCCGGCCGGCGGTGACGAGGACCTGGCGGTTGTCGTGCAGGTAGCTGGCCAGGAATATGACGATCGCAACCTTGCCAAGCTCAGCGGGCTGGAAGGAGACGCTGCCGACGTGGACGTCCAAGTAGGCGCCATTGACCTGCTCCCCAATGACCGGTAGCCGCGGAAGTATCGTCATGCCAATGCCAACCGCGGCAATCGTGTAGCGGTAGCGCTCCAGCACCCCCACCCCCCGGCGGCGCAGGATCAGGATCGTTGCGGCGAACAGCACCAGGCCGAGCACCATCCACTGCGCCTGCTGGCGGGCAAGCGTCGGTTCGATGCGATAAACCATCACGATCCCGACACTCGCGAGCACTGCGCCGAGCGGGAACAGGTACGGGTCGGCATTAGGCAGGCAAAAACGGATCACCAAGTGTCCGGCGATGCACAGCGCGAGGAACAGTGCGCCGTAGGTCAGTGACACGCTGGAGACGTGGTTGAGCGTGAGATTGGTCTGAGATTCGCGCGAGGTGTCCTGCTGCTGGATGAAGATCGCAGTGAAGCCCGCGGTGACGAGCAGCGCAGCGGGGATCAGGCCCAGGAGCTCGCGGTTTCTTGGGCTGAGCACGATCTCGAGGGTACTGGTCACGCCCGTCATCGCCCATCCACACCCGTCGTTGGCACGCCGTGCCTGCCGCTACGCTTGAAGGGGCATGCGCCGTCAGTCCGAGCGGCGTCGGCTTGCCTATGAGCGGCTACCCCGTGACATCTGACGACGATGAGCACCCGCCAGCTCTGGGCTGGGGTATGGGCAAGCGCTTCGCGATCGCAGCGATTCTGATCATCGTGCTCAGCGGTGGGGCGACCGCTACCGTCGCGCTGAACAGGATCACAACAATCGCCGAAGAGGTGTTCCCCAAGCTGAACAAGATCAACGCCCCGAAGGGCGTAGTCACGCCCGAATACAGCGGCGGCGCGCAGACATTCCTGATCCTCGGCTCAGACCGGCGTGTCGGCTCCAAGGACGCCTATGACCGCGAAGATCCGCCCCACTCGGACACTATTCTGCTCGTGCGCTTTGACCCCGAACAGGGCCAGACCTCAGTGCTGTCGATCCCGCGTGACCTGATGGTCAACATCACGACCAAGAACGGCGAGAGCTACCCCAACGAAAAGATCAATGCGGCATACACGATCGGCAACAAGCTCGGCGGCACGAAGGGCGGGATGCTGCTCGCCGCTGAAACAATCGAGCACGAAGTGCTGCCCGGCCTGCAGCTGAACGGGATCGTCAACGTCAGCTTCCAGGGGTTCATCAGGGTCGTGGACACGCTCGGGTGTGCGTATGTGAATGTGGATCACCGCTACTACAACGAGAACGTCGGATCCGCGGAAACTGATTACACCTCCATCAACCTGCAGCCCGGCTACCAGAAGCTGTGCTACGAAAACGCGCTCGACTATGTGCGCTACCGGCACACCGACTCGGATTTCGTGCGGGTGGCGCGCCAGCAGGACTTCATCCGCGACCTGCGCGAGCAGATCAACCCAACCGACGAGCTGGGCCAGATCGACACGGTCGCCAAGGCCGTCGGGCACGCGATCTCAACGACATTTCACGCCTCCGCGAGCGAGCTGATCGAACTCGCGAAGCTGATCGTCTTCTCGCAGGGCAAGCCATTGCGTCAAGTCAAGTTCCGGACCACAAACGTCAACTATCAGCTCGGTAGCGTGGACTATGTGACGTCCTCTCCCGAACTGGAGCAGGCGACGCTCGCGGACTTCCTGCACGGTCACGAACAGCTGGTCCTGCCGGCTGTCAAGCCGCCCGTGCACACCTCACGACAGGACGGTCACCGCAGCTCGTTGCGTGCACTCGACCTGTTCAGAACCTCCCCGGTCAGTGAGGAGGAAGTCGCGCGTGGCGCCGTCGGCGTGCCCTTCCCTGTGCTCTATCCGACTCTGCAGACCGGCCCGGCCGAACAGCAGCAGATGCGCTCTTACACGCTGCACGACCAGCAGGGCAATCTCCACCACGCCTACGTGATCGTGTGGCGGCAGAACACAATCGGCGGTTACTACGACTTCGAGGGCACCGACTGGCTGAACCCGCCGCTGTTCGCGCACGCGCGCGTGCAGGTCATCGGCGGGCGCGAATACCGGTTCGTCGACGACGGCTCCCACATCCACGTGATCGGCTGGCGCTCAGGCAGGGTGCTGTACTGGCTGACAAACACGCTCCTCGAGGAACTCTCCAACGCGCAGATGTTCGCGCTTGCCAAATCGGCTCAACCGCTGCACTGATCAGGGGCCCAGGTCGATATCTCTTTTTAATCTTCGGTATAGCTATGGCTATACGCAGTTCAAAAAGTAGAACCTCTTGTCGGGAGCGCCCTCAGCCCGTGGTGGCGCGCGCTTGGTCCAGGGCGGCGTTGACGAGCGCATCCGCCTCGGCGTTCTGGTCGCGCGGAACCGTGCGCACCGTCCAGCGCTCGAAACCGCGCAGCGCTGCTAGCGCGTCCAAGTACAGCGGCTTCATCGCTGCGTGCTTGACCTTGTACTGGCCGTTGATCTGCTTGGCGATCAGCTCAGAGTCATTCACGACCTCGACGTCGGTCACACCCAGTGCATGCGCGTGCTCTAGGCCAAGCAGCACCGCGCGATACTCGGCGACGTTGTTTGTGACCTCGCCGAGCAGTTGAGCGTGCTCTCCCAAGATCTCGCCCGCGGGTGTGGAGATGACACAGGCAGCGGCAGCCGGGCCGGGATTGCCGCGCGCACCACCATCGACGTGAACGATCGCCTTCACGCAGCGGGATTATGCAAGGCGAGCGGGATGGTCCGGGGTCTACAACGCCTGGGCGAGCGGCGGGAGGTCTCCTGGCACCCGCGCTCGACGGCGGTCACGGACGATGCGTCGCTGCTTGATTGCGTCCGTCGGATGGGCACCGCGAGCGCGACGGTCGAACGCGCGACGGTCAATGATCACCGTCACGCCCTCCTCATGCTCGTAGTGCGTCATCAGCTTCGGATATAGCTCGTCAGCAAGCGGCTTTGGTACGACGCAGTAGATCATTAATGCAGATTCTACTCTCTTCACAGCGCAAATGGGGGCAGCTCGGCGCAAAATTGACTATCCGACGCAGATGGAGCAACCCCAGCGAAGCTGGCCTGGCGAGATGGGTCTCAGGCGCCAGCCGGAGACAGCGTGCCGTCGGCATGCGCGACGGCGTTCGCGAGCAGGTCTTCGGCGGCGAGCTCGCTCAACTCTGTCCCCTGTGCGACCGCTTGCGCACCGGCTGCCTCGTCGCCGAGATCGACTTCGTACCGATACCAGCACAGCTCCCACGCCACCACGATCATGACCATGCTTCCCGCCTGCGCCAGAGCGCGGACGGTCACGCTGGGCACACCCAGCGAGCGGGCTACTCCGGCGATGCGGCGAGGATGCTCCCCGGCATTGAACACCCCGATCGCGCACTCTATCTTCACGTCTCCGCTCGTGGGCGTGCTGGTGGGCTGCGACAAGTCGGCTGCGGGCTCCTCGGTGAGGGGCATTTCCTCGCGGAAGTCATACGGCTCCAGATCCTGCTCTGCCGACTGGGGGGCGCCTTCACGCAGTTGGCGCAGACGCTCCAACAGGTTGCGTCCCCGTCCTACCCGCGCATGAGGCAAACTCACCGAGTGGCGGTCTGCCTCGCGTAGCCAGCCCTCGTGCGTGGCGCGTGGAGAGCATAGTTCGCACACAATCCGCCGCCGCCCGCCCCCTAGGAACACATCCGGCTGCTCGCCCCGCAGCAGGCGCCGGCCGCACACGTCACAGGCGACGTCGGGCTGGGAGGTCACGATCGAGCGTGTGGCCATCGGTGTCGCCATCGACCGCTCAGAGTACCGGTACCCGCCCGCCCGCGCTCAGGCGTGCGTCGCCTCGTGCTCGCGCGCAGCCCCCTCGACGACCTTACTTTACTCCTCGAACGCCTCCTCCTGCATGTTTGAGCGCAGCCGCAGAACCGCCTTCGTGTGCAGTTGGGAAACGCGCGACTCAGTCACGCCGAGCACCTCCCCGATCTCGCGGAGAGTCAGGTTCTCGTAGTAGTAAAGGGCGATCACGAGCTTCTCGCGCTCGGGCAGCTTCGCAATCGAATCGGCGATGCGGTCCTTCAAGTCCCCCACGTCCAGCGCCCTCGCAGGGTCTGGCGCACTTGCGTCCTCGATCGTGTCCATCAGCGATACCTGGTCGCCGCTGGAATCCGATGTGCTCCACAACTCATCCAGCGCGACCATCGAGGAATGCGAGATCTGAAGCAGCGATTCGTTCAGTTCCTCCACACTGATCTTCAGCTCGGCCGCCATCTCCTTGTCGGTCGGGGCGCGCTGCAGGCTGTGCTCGAGCTTAGAGTTTGCGCGCTCAACTTCGCGGGCGCGAGCGCGCACGCTGCGCGGAACCCAGTCCAGCGCACGCAGCTCGTCGATGATCGCGCCCTTGATGCGCATGATCGCGTACGTCTCGAACTTGATCTCGCGTGCCAGGTCGAACCGCTCGATCGCTGAAATCAGCCCGACCAAGCCGTAGGAGATCAGGTCCGCCTCCTCCACGTGCGGCGGCAGGCCGGCCGCCGTGCGCCCCGCCACATACTTCACCAGCGGCGAGTACGCGACAACCAGCCGCTCGCGGGCGCGTTCGTCGCCGGCGGCCTTATATCGTCGCCACAGTTCCCGCAGCTCGATCGGTTTGACGTTGGTCTCCAGAGTTTTCCTTCCAAGGGCGGTGGGCATTTAGTCAGGCCCGGGGGTGGCTGCGCGCATAGGCGCTTTTCAGCCTGGCGGACTCTACCCGAGTGTAAATCTGGGTGCTCGATACGGACGCATGTCCGAGCAGCTCCTGGATCGAGCGCAGGTCTGCACCGCCGTCGAGCAGATGCGTGGCGAAGCTGTGACGCAGTGCGTGCGGGCCGATCGCGCCTGTGCTCGACTCGATGCCGCTGCGCAGAGTCCAGATGCGCAGGCGACGACGCACATCGCTGGTATTCAGGCCTCGGCCGGTCTTGCTCAGGAACAGCGCATCCGCCGAGCCAGGCACGACGAGCCCCGGGCGGGCCCGATCCAGGTACTCGCGCAGCGCCGCCATCGCCAGCTCTCCGGCCGGCACGTAGCGCGTCTTGCGACCCTTGCCCTCGACCCGCAGCTGCTCTCCGTCGTGGTCCACGTCGTCGATCCCCAGCGACACAAGCTCCTCCGCCCGTAGCCCACAAGCGTAGGCAAGCTCGAACATTGCGCGATCCCGTAGCTCCAGCGGGCCATTTGCGGGGATTGCATCGAGCAGTTGGGCGGCCTCGCGCGCGCTCAGCACACGTGGTAGGTCACGCGGTCGCCTGGGTGTGGAGACGAGCTCAGCTGGGTTCTGCACGATCTTGCCGTGCTCGCGCTGGCTTTTGAACAGCGCTCTCAACGCCGCGAGCTTACGCGCGCTCGTGCTCGGCGCGAGCGCGCGGTTGGAGAGCAGAGCAATGTAGCGGCGCACGTCCTTTGGGCCAACATCCTGCGGGAGCAAGCCCCGTGCGTCAGCCCAGCTCGCAAACTGCTCGAGGTCCACTCTGTACGCATGCTTGGTTCGGACCGCCGCGTCGCGGCGGACCAGGTCGTCTCCCAGCAGCTTCAGCGCGTCCTCCCAGGACGGATTCATGGAGCCTACTTCGCCGCCCCGGCTCCCATGCCCTGCCCTGCCAGACCACATGAGCGCGGTAAATTATGCAGATGAGATCTGCGCCAATGCCCGGCGAGGACGCCGTCGGACTCGCCTCCCGCAACGGCCATCATGGTGCCGCCCTCTACGACTCCACAGGACGTTCTCGGTGGCTGGATGTGGACTGGAGCGAGCACCAGCGCTGGGTATATGTGAACGGCCAGCCACTGAACGTGGTCGAGCTCGGCGAGGGGCCACCAATCGTATTCATACATGGCCTACAGGGTTCGTGGCCGAACTGGCTGGAGCAGCTGCCGGTCTTTGCTGATCGGCACCGCGTGATCGCGATGGACCTGCCGGGGTTCGGCCACTCGCCGATGCCAAGCGAGCAGATCACGATATCGCTGTATGCGCGCCTGCTGGATGGCCTGTTTGACGAGCTTATGATCGACGCCGCGATAATGGTCGGCAACTCGATGGGAGGCTTCATCGCTTCGGAGCTGGCGATCTCGTTTCCCCAGCGCGTCGAGCGCCTCGTGCTCGTCGCGCCCGCAGGTCTGAGCAGCTACCGCGACCCACGCGGAAGGCGAGCACTGGCGGCACTGCGACTATTTCGCTCGGCTCTCATCCCTGGGCTGGGCCTAGTGGCGGGCAGCGCCGACGCCTTCGCACGACATAGTCGCTTGCGCGCACTGAGCTTGCGCGATTTGGTCCGTCACCCGAGCCGGGTGCCGGCTCCACTTGCGGCCGAGCTGCTGCGCGGTGCAGGCAAGCCTGGCTTTATCGACGCCCTCGAAGCGTCCATCGTCTACGACGTCCGCGCCCGTCTTGCAGAGATCGTCTGTCCAACGCTGATCGTCTGGGGAGAGCGCGACCGTATCATCACCGTCCGCGACGCAGCTGTCTATGCCGAGCTGATCCCACACTCGCGCAAGGTCATCTATCCAGACACGGGCCATCTGGCGATGGTGGAGCGCCCCAGCGAGTTCAACTCGCTGTTGAAAGAGTTTTTGAGCGAGTAGCTGTTCAGCCTTGGTAGCGGGCGATGAGCACCAGGGCGTCGTCGGTGTCGCGCGCGTGGGTGGCCAGCAGCGTGTCGGCCTGCTCCTGGGTGCCGGTTGACTGCTCGGAGAGCGTTTCGAGCGCGTCGGCGCGCAGCCCATCGGTGGCGAGCATCAGCGTGTCGCCTGGATGGAGCGCCAGTGTGGCTGGCTTGAGGGTAGGCAGCTGATAGCCCACCACGCCGCCCATGAGCAGCACGGCCTCATCGGGAAGCGACGCACGCTCATCGAGGTTTCCTCCACGCACCACGCGACCCTCTACGTTGCCCACTGCGACCCAGGTCATGCTTGGGCCGGGGAGGTGGATCTGGACGAGGGTCATCACCGCGCCGCGGGTGTGGCGCAGCGCGGTGTGACAGCGCCCGATCAGCGTCACGAGATCTGTGTGGGGCTCGGCCTGGAGCGCACGGCGGGCGAGCTGGGCCGGGTGGGCGGCCTCGGGACCGTGGCCAAGCCCATCGATGACCGCGAGGAGGACCCCGCCGTCGAAGGGTGCCAGCACCCAGGCGTCCCCTGACTCCGGCTCGCCTTCAAGCGTGCGCTGCGCCACCCCGATGTCGATGAGATTGCTCAGGGACTGGGGGTTCATCGGATCGGCCAGGGATTGGGGATTCATCGCAGGCCTTTCCTTACCCGATCCGGGAGTGGGCGAATCGGCGCTCATGAGCGGCTCCACTTGATCATCCGTACGCGTGTGCCCTCGCCGACGCGGGAGTCGATCTCGAAATGGTCCATCAGCCGCCGTGCACCGGGCAGGCCGAGCCCCATGCCGCGGCCGGTGCTGTAGCCGTCGCTCAGGGCAGCCGCGAGATCGGCGATCCCCGGCCCCTTGTCTTCAGCGACTACCTCGATGCCGCGGCGTCCGTCCTCCTCCACGAGCCACATGCTGATGCTGCCGTGGCCGGCGTAGGCGGTGATGTTGCGCGCGATCTCCGAGATCGCGGTGGCCAGCAGCGTCAGGTCGGTGGCGTTGAGGTCGAGGCTCTGGCTGAGGTTGCGACCTTCCTGGCGAGCCTTCAGCACATCCTCGTCGGAGTCGATCGCGATGCGGATCTCATCCCTCGCCGGCATCTGGCTCTCTCAGCCGGCCCTCCAGGAAGGAAAGTCCCTCCTCGAGGTCTAGGGCGGTGTGGACGTCCTCCATGCTGATCCCGAGCTGAACCATCGCGAAGGCGACCTCGGGCTGGATGCCCACGATCACCGTCTCGGCTCCGCGCAGACGGGTCATGTGCGCGATGCCCCGCAGCGAGCGCGAGACGAAGGAGTCCATCACGTCCAGAGCGGTGACATCGACGATGATCCCGCGGGATCGATAGTGGCCGACCTGTTCCATGATGTCGTCCTGCAGGCGCATCACGTCCGTGTCGGTGAGTGCGGCCTGGATCGAGGCGATCAGCCACGGGCCCTGCTTGAGGATGGGAACAGCCACGGGTCGAACCGCGGGGTTTAGCCTGCTTCGCCGGTGGACTCGCCGGCGCGGAGGGTGACGTCGTAGCCGAGCAGGCGCTCGGCCTCCTCGATCGCGCCCTGCAGGTCGCCGACCGCGTTGACCTTGCTGAGGTCGACGCCGATCGTGACGAGTGTCTGGGCGATCTCCGAGGAGAGCCCGCTGATGATCACACCGGCGCCCATCAGACGCGAGGCCTCGACCGTCTGGACCAGGTGGTTGGCCACGGTCGAGTCGATCGTGGGCACGCCCGTGATGTCGACGACGACGACCTTCGCCCGGTTGGCGCGGATCCCGCGCAACAGTTGCTCGGTAAGTTGGCGCGCCCGCTGGGAGTCCAGCACGCCGATGATCGGGAGGATCAGCAGACGCTCGCGCACCTGCAGCACAGGCGTGGAGAGCTCGCGGATGGCCTCCTGCTGCTGGCGGATGATGCGCTCGCGCTCTTGCACGAAGCTGACACCCACCGTGTTGGCGATCCGGTTGGCCGCGGGCTCATACGCATCGAGGACCTGGTTGAGCAGGTCGAAGTCGGACTGGTACTTCTCGAACAGCGAGCGCGCGAGCACGTCACGAAGCAACAGCACGATGCCCAGCACCTCGTGGGTCTCGACCCCTCGTGGGATGATCCTCTCGGATAGGTCGCGCGCGTAGTTCTGCAGCGCCTCGACGCTTCCGGTCTCCAGCACCTCGATGTAGTTGTCATAGACCGAGGTGGCCTCGGCGAAGATCTCATCGGGGGTCATCGCCGTCAGCAGCTGCGCCCCGGTGATGCGCTGCGCCCACTCCTCGCGCAGCTGGGAGCGGTTGCGCCGCAGGTGCGCGACCAGCTCGCGCAGCAGGCCGCCTACCGCCTCCTCGTCTCTCGCCTCCGACCGCTTCGTGGCCTTGCCGCGGCTCCCCGTGGCCTTGACAGCCGATCGTCGGCTTGCGCGCTCTGCCATCGATCCTCCTTGCTCGCGTTCTCTGCATCCGCCCTCGCCGAGCGGCCCAGTAAGCATGACAGGAGCGCACCGCCAGAGCACGTCCGGGAGAACAGCGCCACCCAGGGCGCGCCAGTCAGGAGCCGACGCGTACTGTGAGCACGGCGATGTCGTCACGGGCCGCCCCGCCCGACGCGCTCAGGGCGGCGTCGGCCACGCGGTCGGCGACCTCCTGAGCGCCCGCGCCACGGCAGCCCTCGAGCATCCTCAAGAGGTCATCGAGCCCGAACAGTTCCTCACCACCACCGCGCACCTCAATCACACCGTCGGTGTAGAGCACGAGCAGATCACCGTGGCCCAGCGAGACCTGAAAGGTGCTGAAGGCCGGCTCATCGATCACCCCCAGCAGCATCCCGGGCTCCCCGACGCTGCGGACCGCTCCTTCAGCGGGGATCACGATCGGCAGCGGATGCCCGCCGGTGGCAAAGCGCACCGCGCATCCCTCTCCTCGCCGGTCAAACATCCCCAACAGCACCGTGCAGATCTCGCCTGGCGCTTGCTGGCGGATCGCCGCATTGACGAGAGCCAGCGCACCGGCCGGGGTTGACCCAACCAGCAGAGCCGCGCGCAGCGTGTGGCGTACCAGGGCGGTGAGCGCGGCAGCCGCGGGACCCTTGCCGCAGACGTCGCCGATCACCACGCCGCCGCAGCCGCTCGCGTCCAGGGCAAAAGCGTCGTAGAAGTCACCGCCCACCACGATCCCGTTCCCGGCGGGGCAGAAGCGGGCCGCGAGCTCCAACCCCTCGAGCACGGGCAGCGCCGATGGCAACAGACTGCGCTGGAGGGTATCGGCGATGTCGCGCAGCTCGAGCATGTGCTCATGCTCGACCCGTGCCAACTCGCGCATCTCGGTATAGCCACGCAGAGCGATCTCGAACGTCGACAGGCTCTCACGCAGAAAATCCGCCCCCTGACGCGCGATCCACTCGCGATCCTCGGGATCGCCCGACCGCAGCGCAGCCACGAGCGCATCGCCGTGTATGCCCGCCAAATCCAGCAAGCTGAGACGCTCCACGACCGCGCGCCGCCCAAGCTCATACGCCGGCGCCAGACCCTCATCGCCATGCAGGCCCGCGTGCTCCCGCAGAGCAGCCTCATACGCCATCGCAAAGCTCTCGACCACCACGCGACCCTCCATCAGGACACGTTAGCGTTTGTCAGGATAGCTTGGGCTCGACATCGCCACCGCGATCTGTGATGAACCTTCGACCCTGAACGTAGTTAGGGTGATGAGCAAACCCGTGCCCTCTTCCGACGAGCACGCCTCGCGAGTCATCACGGCGGCAGCGGAGCCCGGCACCCTCAACGCGGAGACCTTCGAGGCGCTCTTCCGCGAGTGCGGCGCCGATGTGCACGGATATGCCATCTCGCTGCTCGGCGACCGCTCGGCGGCTGAGGACATGACCGCGCTGGCGTTCGAGCGTCTCTATCGCTCGCGTGCGCGTTTGGACCATCGTAGGGGTTCCCCTCGGGCCTGGCTGTTCGCGATCGCTCGCAACGCCGCGCTCGATGAGCTGCGTCGACGGCGACGCCAGTCCCGGTATCAGCTGGAGGATGAGCTGACCGCCGATCGTGATTGCGGAGAGGCGCTCGAGCACGTCGAGCGTCGTGCGACTGTCCGGGATGCGCTGGCGGGATTGCCGCTGCGCGAACGGGAGGTGGTGCTGCTGAAGTTCCACGGCCAGCTTTCCAACAGCGAGCTTGCCCGGGCGCTTGGAATCAGCGAGTCAAACGCCGGCACCCGTCTGCACCGGGCGCTCACGCGCTTGCGTGAGGGGTGCCTGCGGTCCGAACGACGGGAGGAGATCGCATGAAGGTCATTCCCTTTCCAGGCGGTGGCTCCGCGAGCCCCGACGAGGCTTGGCTGACTGAGCTCGAGGCGGCGCTGAATGGCGACGGCGAAGGTGTGATCGCCGATTCTTGGCGTGAGCTGCGCCAGGATGTTCGGGCGCTGGCGCCACCGGTGGATCCTGAGTTCGAGCGCCAGCTCAGAGCGCGGATCGCCGAGCGGAGTGCCCCCTCGGGGGCGGGGCACACGCATCGCCTCTCCCGGCCACACGGCCTGCTTGGCCGCCTGCGTCCAACTGCTCCCGCTTTCGCTGCCGTGCCGGTGGCGTTCGCGGTGATGGCGGCGGTGCTGATCGCGGCACCCTGGCGACCCGCCGGTCATACGGCCGGGAGCTCCGGAAAATCGTCTGCTGCCTCTGCGCGCACGGATCTCCTCGGCCCAGCGTTCGGCCAGGGCCAGGCTGAAAGCGCTCCACCGACAGGCGCGATCCACGGGGCTAAAAACGCCGCGGCGGAACCCAGCGCTTCGGCATCTGCGGGGGCGGCCGCGAATGCGCCGGTTGTTGCGAGTGGAGCGGCTGCGGCGCCCGGACGCGTCCAGCAACTTGGGGCCTCGATCAGCCTTTCGGCAACCCCCTCCGAAGTGCAGACGGTCGCCGACCGCGTGTCCCGGCTCGCCGTGAGCGAGGGCGGCTTCGTGCGGAGCTCGCACGTCAACGAGACGGAAAAGGCGGGCGAAGCGAACCTGACACTGAGCATGCCGAGCGCGAAGCTGAGCGCTGCACTTGCCGCGCTCGGACAGCTCGCCCCAGTGCGCGCCGAGAGCCAGTCGCTGCAGGACATCACCAACACCTACGACGCGGACCGGCAGCGGCTGAACGACGCGACCGCCGAACGCGCCGCGCTGCTACGAGCCCTCGCGAAGGCGACCACAGAAGGACAGATCGACAGCCTGCACGAACGAATCTCACAAAACCGCGGTGCGATCACTCAGGCACGCTCGTCGCTGCAAGCCGTCTCCAAGCAGGCGAGCAACGCCGAAGTCGAAGTGACCGTCGTCGGCGATACGCATCCCGGAAGCGAAGGGTTGACGCTCCACCGAGGGCTTCACGATGCGGGCCGAGTACTCGTCGTGACGCTCGTCGTCCTGCTGATCGCCGCCGCGATACTCGTGCCGCTGGCGCTGTTGGCCGCTGCGCTCGCGACCGCCCGACGCGCGTTGCGTCGCTACCAGCGCGAGCGCGTGCTCGACGCGCAGTAGGGAGCTCAATCGAGGTGGTCGGTTGTGCTACTCGGGCATCTCGATGTTCAACAGCTCGCGAGATTGGTGATCGACCTGGAGGGTCGTGTGGTGCAGGTCGAACTCGTCGTGCAGCATCCGCTCCAGCCCGCGACGCGTGGCGTGGCAGTCGTTCTCGCGGCCGACGAGCACGTGCGCCGAGAGCGCGGGGAACCCGGTGCTGACCTCCCAGACGTGCAGGTCATGAACCTCGACCACACCGGGCTCGCGCACGAGCGCCCGGCCGATCTTTTCGGGGTCGAGTCCCTCTGGGGCGGCCTCCAGGAAGATGCGCCCGGAGGCCTTGACCAGCCCGTACCCCGAGCGCACCATCAGGCAGGCGACGAGCAGCGAGGCGATTGCGTCCGCGCGCTGAAAGCCGGTCAGCAGGATCACTCCGGCGGCGATCGCGGTGGCGATGAATGCGTACAGGTCGGTGAGGATGTGCTGGAAGGAGCCCTCGACGTTCATGCTCTGCCGGTTGGCCTGAGCCAGCGTCCACGTCGCGGCGAGGTTCACGGCGACTCCGATCAGCGCCACGGCCAGGATCAGTCCGGCCTGTACGTGCGGTGGGTTGAACAGGCGGCGGATCGCCTCATAGGTGATGAGCGCGGCGAGGATCAGCAGCGTTACGCCGTTGGCCTGCGCGGCCAGGATCTCCACGCGCTTAAAGCCGTAGGTCAACGCACCCTTCGCCGGACGGCTCGCCAGCCTGGCGGCCACCAGCGAGAGGCCAATCGCCGCGGCGTCGGTGAGCATGTGCCCAGCGTCAGAGAGCAGCGCCAGGGAATTGGCGAGCACCCCCACCGTGACCTCGAGGACCATCAACCCCAAGATCAGCCCGAGCGCGACGGCCAGCTTGCCCTCATCCGCGTCGGCTCTCACGCCATGCGAATGTCCGGCGTGCTCCTCAACCTGGAAGCTCACGCTTTACACGTCAGAGGCGTTGCGTTCACGCCGAGGCAGCCTGCGATGCCTGGACACCCAGCGGGGTGCCCACACGGGCCAGGTGCTGGTGTACGAACTGGACCACGGCGGCGCCCTCGCCGACGGCCGTCGCGCAGCGCTTGATCGAGCCCGCGCGCACGTCGCCGGCCGCGTAGACCCCCGGCACGCTCGTCTCGAGCAGGTTCTCGGCGCCGGCGTCCGCGCCGGTCAGGATGAAACCGTCGCGGTCGCGCACAAGCACGTCGCCGAGCCACTCGGTGCAGGGCTTGGCGCCGAGGAACAGGAAGACGAATGAGAGCGGCAGCTGCTCGCCGTCGGCGAGCGTGACCGCGTCCAAGCGCCCGTGCTCTCCTTGCAGGCCGACGATTTCAGAGCGATCGCGCACGGGGACCCCGTAGCGGTCGAGCTCGTCGATCAGATACTGCGACATCGTCTCCCGCAGATCTCCGCGGCGGTGCAGAAGCGTGACCAGCGCGCCCCCACGCGCCAGCCAGACGGCAGCCTGGGCGGCGGAGTTGCCCCCGCCGACGACCGCCACGCGCTGTGCGGTGCACAGCTGGCCCTCGGGTGGCCCCGCGGCGTAGAACACGCTCACCCCCTCGTACTCCTCGAGTCCCGCCACGGGCAGCCGCCGGTATTCGGCGCCCATCGTCAGCAGCACCGCGCGGGCGGCGATCTCGTTGCCGTCCTCGAGCTTGACGAGATGACGCGCGATCCCCGGATGGAGCTCCTGGGCGCGGTAGGGCGAGGCCAGACGGGCGCCGAACTTGCGCGCCTGGGTGGCGGCCCGGCCGATCAGTTCGCTGCCGCTGATCCCGGCGGGGAAGCCCAGGTAGTTCTCGATCCTGCGCGAGGTTCCCGCCTGGCCGCCGATGCCGCTGCTCTCCACGATCAGCGTGTCCAACCCCTCCGAGGCGCCGTAGACGGCCGCGCCCATTCCGGCGGGGCCGCCGCCGACGATCAGCAGATCGACCTCCTCGCGCTGGGCGAGCTCCCTGCCGATGCCGAGCGCCCGCGAGAGCTCGCCGTTGCTCGGGTTCACGAGCTCCACGCCGCCGGGCAGGCGCACCAGCGGCGTCGCGGGCGCAGCCGACTGCGCCGCCGGAACGGCCCCGTGGGCCGGCTCTGCGGGGTCGACCCAGGTGTGCGGAAGCCGCTGCGCTCGCGCGAACTCGAGCAGCCGGCGCGTGTCGGGCGACTCGCGCGAGCCGACGATCTCCGGCCCGATGCCCTGGCGGCGCTGGAGCAGCTCGCGGCGCTCCACCAGCGCGCCGAGGATCAGATCCGACAGCGCGGGATCGTCGAACAGCAACGCCCGCAGCTCTTCGCGTGGAAGGGCGATGTAGCGCAGCGGCTGCGTGACGAGCGCGGTGACGAACACCGACTGCCCGCTGAGCAGGTTGACCTCGCCGAGGAAGCCCGACGCGCCGTGACGCACGATCTCGTGCCCCGCGCCGTCCAACACCGCCACCTCGCCCTCGAGGATCGCGATGAACGGATAGGTCGCATCGCCGATCTCATACAGCTTCTCGCCCACGTCCGCCGTGAGCTGCTCGCCGCGCTCGGCAAGCAGCGCAAGCTGAGTGCTCGAAAGCACCCGAGCCGGAACCGCCAGCTGGTCATCAGGGCGAGACGTCATATGAGATACAAGCGTAGCCAGATGCCGGACACCCACCACATCCTGAACGCCAAGACCTTGCGCTTCCCGATTCACTCGACGAGATAGGTCTCGTAGATCACGCCTGTGGCCTGCCGGCCGCCGACGCTGATGAAGACGCCCTTGTTCAGCCAGTCGAGTGCAGGAGCTGCGGTTTCGATCTGGGTTGAGGTGCGGAAGGTGTACTCGCTGGCATCGACATCCTCACCGCGCGCGAGACGTGCGAGAACCTCGGCGCTGCCGTGGCGCACACCTCGTGATTGGACGTAGAGCAGCTCGCCGGTGTCGGTCTGCAGGCCTCCAAGCGGTAGACCCTCGCCAGGCGAGGCTCGGGAAGGTGATCCCCGCTCATTGCTGGCTCCTAGCGGCTGCGGAGACGGTCGCCGGCGGTACCGGATCGTTGGGATGGGGCTCGAGCGAGGTGACCGTGATGTTCATCCAGTCGTAGAGTGGCAGAGCCCGGAGTAGATCGGTGAGCTGCGCGAAGACCGCGATGGCGATGATCGTTCGTAACTTCGAGTTGGAACTGGACTACACTCGCGGGCCGGTGCAGGAGCGCTTCACGTTCACGATGATCCCCGAAGGGCTGCGCAAGCGCGCCGCCGGACGGTCGATCCCAGCCACAGCAACCAGGTAACGGCAGATGGGTACCGTCGAATCTCACAACACGCCGGCCACGGGAGACCCTGAGTATGCGCTGAGCTCAGCCGCTGAGCACGAGCACGAGCGGCTGAGCCGCCAATCCGACCTGTATGAGCCGTTCACGCGCCGTCTGCTTGCGCGTGCGGGAATCGAGCCCGGGATGCGGGTGCTGGATGTCGGCTGCGGCCCAGGCGATGTCAGTTTTCTTCTATCCGAGCTGGTGGGTGACGGTGGTTCGGTCGTCGGGGTCGAGCGTGACGAGCAGGCGCTTGAGAGGGACAGCGGACCGGTCGGGCGGGTCGGATGCTGGCCGATGGTCGTCGGTGCCTTCGCGACGAAGCCAGGGTAGCTGCGAAAGTTGGATGATTGGCGGGTGCGCTCCACTGCCACGGAGACGGTGTCGGTCTTGATGACCGATCTGGTCAGCTCGACCGCGATGGCCGACCGGGTCGGTCCCGCGGCGGCGGAGGAGCTGCGCGCGGAGCACTTCGGCGTGCTTCGTGGCGCGCTCGAGCGCAGTGCTGGGCGGGAGGTCAAGAACCTTGGGGATGGGCTGATGGTCGTGTTCGCGAGCGCGGCACAGGCGCTTGCGTGTGCGGCCCAGATGCAGCAGGCGCTGCAAGCGCGCAATCGCCGCGCGGATGAGCCGCTCGAGGTGCGGATCGGCGTGAGCCTCGGTGACACGACGGTCGAGGAGGGCGATCATTTCGGCGAGCCGGTGGTGCAGGCGGCGCGACTGTGCGCCAGGGCGGAAGGTGGACAGATCCTGCTCAGCGATCTCGTGCGCCAGATCGGCGGTGCCCGCGACGGTCATGACTTCCGCTCGCTCGGCGAGCTGGAGCTGAAGGGCATCTCCGAGCCGATTCTAGTGTTCGAGCTTGCCTGGGAGCCGGCTCCCGTGACCGGAATCGCGCTGCCTGAGCGGCTGCGTGAGCTGCCGGCGACCGGATACGTGGGGCGGGTGGCCGAGCGCGCCCGGCTCGATGAGCTGTGGGGCCAGGCGCGGGAGGGCTCGCTGCGGCTGGCGTTGATCAGCGGCGAGGCGGGCGTCGGCAAGACGCGGCTGTCCACGCACCTCGCGCTCACAGCGCACGGCCAGGGCGCCACCGTGCTGTACGGGCGCTGCGACGAGGATCTCGGCGTGCCCTATCAGCCGTGGGTGCAGGCGTTGCGACACTTCGTCGCCGAGGCGCCGCAGGCGACCCTGCGCGCGCACGCCGAGCGTCACGGCGGCGACCTGGAGCGGTTGGTGGGGACATTGGGCGAGCGTATTCCCGACCTGCCCTCTCCGCGTCAGAGCGATCCGGAGACCGAGCGCTACCTGCTGTACGCCGCCGTCGCGGGCCTGCTCGAGGGGGCGGGCGAGCAGGAGCCGGTGGTGTTGATCCTCGACGATCTGCATTGGGCTGACGGACCGACGCTCTCGCTGCTGCGCCACGTGGTGACGGCCGGTTCTTCGATGCGGATGCTGATCGTCGGGACATACCGCGACTCCGATCTCGCGCGCGAGCATCCGCTGACGGCGCTGCTCGCCGACCTGCACCGCGAGCAGGGCGTGCAGCGCCTGAAGCTGACCGGACTCCAGGCCGAGGATGTGCTGGCGCTGATGGAGGCCGTCGCCGGGCAGGACATGGAGGAGGAGGGCCGTGAGCTGGCGCGAGAGATCACCCGCGAGACCGCCGGCAACCCGTTCTTCGCGGTCGAGCTTCTGCGTCACCTGACGGAGTCCGGCGCGATTGTGCAAGACGATGGCGGGCGCTGGCGGCTCGTGGGGGAGGTGGACGACCTGGGTCTGCCCCAGAGCGTCCGCGAGGTCATTGGGCGGCGGGTGGAGCGCCTGGGCTCCGATGCCCGCACGGCGCTCAGCGCCGCGGCGGTCATCGGCCGCGACTTCGACCTTGACCTGCTCGTCGCGGTGGCCGATCTCCCCGAGGCGCGTCTGCTCGACCTGCTCGACGAGGCCGTCGTCGCTTCGCTGTTGCAGGAGAGCGCAGAGCGCGCCGGGCGCTTCACGTTCACCCACGCGCTCGTCGAGCACACGCTGTACGAGGACCTGGGGCGCACCCGCCGCGCGCGACTTCACCAGCGGATCGCCGAAGCGCTGGAGGAGCAATGCGGCGAGGACCCGGGGGAGCGCATGGGCGAGCTGGCCACCCACTGGGCCGCCGCGGTCGTCAGCGCCAACCCCGGCAAGGCATTGCACTACGCCCAGCAGGCCGCCGAGCGCGCGCTTGCGGCGCTCGCCCCGGACGAGGCTGTGCGCTGGTATCGCCAGGCGCTGCAGCTGCAAACCCAAGCACCCGGTGACGATCGCTCCGAGCGCTGCGAGCTGTTGATCGGCCTGGGGGAGGCCCAGCGCCAGGCGGGAGATCACGCGTCCCGCCAGACGCTCCTAGACGCGGCCGGGCTCGCCCACCAGATCGGCGACACCGACCGGCTCTGCCGCGCCGTTCTTGCCAACACGCGCGGGTTCCCGAGCCACGTCGGGGTTGTGGACGGCGAGCGGGTGCAGGCGCTGGAAGCCGCGGCGGGGTCCCTCCCCGACGACGACCCGCAGCGAGGGCAGGTGCTAGCGTTGCTAGCCAGCGAGCTGCACTACAGCGGAGATCCTTCACGCTGCCGGCAACTGGCCGAAGAGGCCGTCGCGATGGCACGAGCCGCAGGCGATGAGGCGGTGCTGGCGCATACGCTCTCTCATGCGATCTGGGCGATCACGGCGCCCGACACGCTCGCACAGCGCCAGCGGCTGATCGACGAGCTACTCGACCTCACCCGGCGTCTGGACGATCCACGGCTACTGACTTCAATGGGTAGTGGCGCGCGCCTAGCCGTCGGCATAGAAACCGGGGATCGCACGCAGATCGAGTCCGCGCTGGCGGCGGGACGCGCCGCAGCCGCCGCCGTGCCCCAGGCCAGCCTCCGCTGGGCCTGGCTGGTGGCCGAGGCGACCTGGAGCTTTGTGCAGGGCGACCTGCAGGCGTCCGAGCGGTGGGCACTCCAGGCGGCAGAGGCCGGCACCGGCGAGCCCGACGCCTTCATCGCCATCGGTGTGCAGCTGTTCGCCGTCCGCCATCTCCAGGGCCGTCTCGGAGAGCTCGTGGACCAGGCGGTCGCTCTCACCCGCCGGCCGGAGGGCGTTGCCGGGCACCGCGCGGGCGCGGCGCTCGCATTGATCGAGGATGGCCGAGAGGTGCAGGCGCGCGAGCTGGCGCTCGCCGAGGACCTCCAGGATATCTCCCTGGAACAGTCGTGGTCGCTGGCCATGATCCTCTGGGCGATGGTGTTCTCCCGGCTTGCAATCGTCGATCGCGCGGCCGAGCTCCACGGGCTCTTGGCGCCCTTCTCCGACCGGCTCGCCGGCAACACCGCCACCGTGATCGGCACGTTCGCCTGGGCGCTCGGCACGCTCGCCGCGACCCTGGAGCGCTACGAGGAGGCCGAGGGCCACTTCGCCGCCGCCGCCGAGATCGAGGAGCGCCTCGGCGCACCCCTGTTCCTTGCGCGCACCCGCGCCGGCTGGGCCCGGACGCTCATCGCCCGCGGCCGGCCCGAGGACCGCGAGCGCGCAGCACGGATGCTCGAGCAGGCCGAGGAGGTCGCCGAGCGTCTCGGCGCGGAGCTCATAACTCGAGAAGTCGCTGAGTGCCGCGCCACGCTCGCGACGGTCAGCGGGTAGCTACCGAAGGCCGGGATGAGGTGGTGGGGATGACTGTTGAGGTTTTTCGGGCGCAGTCCGAGCAGGACCGCGAGGAGCTGTTCCGGTTTCGCTACGGCGTATACGTCGAGGAAATGGGCCGCTACCGCCGCACCGCGGATCACGGTGCTCGGCGGCTGGTCGAGCCCGAGGACGCCCACAGCACTCTTTACGGCGCTCGTGAGGACGGGCAGGTGGTGGGAACGTCGCGGCTGACCTTCGGGGCCGAGGGCTTCTCGCCTCGCCAGATCGACCAGTACAGCCTGGGCCCGTTCCTGTCCGAGGTACCTGTTCGGCTGATGGCCGTCGGCGAGCGGCTGATGGTGGCGCCGCACCTGCGGGGCTCGACGGTCACGTCGAGCCTGCGTAATCTCGCGCGGGAGGACGTCGAAGCCGGCGGCGTTCGACTCGTCTTCGGCAACTGCGAGCCGCATCTGCTGTCTATGAACGTCCTGGCGGGAGGCCGAACGTACGCCGAGCAGAACATCAATAGCGATGAGGCGGGCTATCTCATCCCGTTGATGTTTCTCGCTGGGGATACGGACGGCCTGGCCGCGGCGATAGGCAACCTGGACGGGGATGGCCGTCCCTGCCTGCCGCGCTCGATCGAGGCTGCCCTGGCCCGAAGTGACACCATCCACTCCGCTTCCCTGATGGCCCCCGGGGAGTACTGGGCTCACGTGCAGGGCGCTCTCGAACGCCTCGACCAAGAGGAGCTCCATGCCTTTGCCGGCCTCGACCCATCAGAGAGGAGGGAGTGCATCTCTCGCAGCAACATCATCGAGTGCGCTCCCGGGGATCGAGTGCTGATGCAGGGCGGCTCCTCCCAGAACCTGTTCCTGGTCCTCGAGGGGACTCTCGAGGTTCGCCGCCATGGCAGGCTGATGAACGTCCTTGAGCCGGGAGACGTCTTCGGGGAGATGGCGTTCCTGCTGGAGCTGCCCCGGCAATCCGACGTCTACGCCGCCACGCCCGGCGTGAGGATCCTCTCGCTCTCCGACGGGACTCTGCGCAAGCTGATGGCCGAGGAACCGACCCTGGCGGCCAAGCTGCTGCTCAACATCTCACGGATGCTGTGCGGACGGCTGATCAAGGCCAATGCCGACAGCTGACGTGATTGCACCAGTGCACTGAAAGTCGGATGATTGGCGCGTGAGCTCCAGCGCCACTGAGATGGTCGCGGTATTGATGACCGATCTTGTGGGGTCGACCGCGATGGCCGACCGCGTCGGCCCCGAGGCCGCGGAGGACCTGCGGACAGAGCACTTCGGGCTGCTGCGCGGTGCGCTCGAGCGCGGTGCCGGGCGGGAGGTCAAGAACCTCGGCGATGGGCTGATGGTGGTGTTCGAAAGCGTCTCTGAGTCGCTGGCGTGCGCGGTTACGATGCAGCAGGCCGTCGAGGCGCGCAACCGCCGCTCGGAGGAGCAGCTCGGGGTGCGGATCGGTGTGAGCCTCGGCGAGGCCAATGTCGAGGACGGCGACTATTTCGGTGAGCCGGTCGTCGAGTCCGCGCGGTTGTGTGCTCACACGGCGGGTGGACAGATCGTGGTGAACGCGCTGGTGCGCCAGCTGGCGGGCTCACGCGACGGTCACAGCTTCAAGTCACTCGGTGGCCTCGAGCTGAAGGGCATCTCTGAGCCGGTGCAGGCGTTCGAGCTTGAGTGGGAGCCGGCCGTGGGGGGAAAGATCGCGTTGCCGGAGCGGCTGCGTGAGCTGCCGGCAACCGGCTATGTCGGGCGCCTGGCAGAGCGCGAGCGACTCGACGAGCTGTGGGGGCAGGCGCGGGAGGGGTCGCTGCGGCTGGCGCTGATCGGCGGGGAGGCGGGTGTCGGTAAGACGCGGCTGTCCACGCATCTGGCGCTGGCGGCGCATGGGGAGGGTGCGACGGTGCTCTACGGGCGCTCTGACGAGGACCTCGGCGTGCCCTACCAGCCGTGGGTGCAGGCGCTCGGCTACCTCGTCAACGAGGTATCGCAGCCGGTCCTCGACGCCCATGTCGAGCGTTACGGCGGCGACCTGGCGCGCCTCGTGCCCGCCCTGCGCGACCGTGTGTCCGAGCTGCCCTCTCCGCGCGAGAGCGACCCCGAGACCGAGCGCTATCTGCTGTATGCGGCCGTCGCGGGCCTGCTGGAGGGTGCGGGCGAGCAGGAGCCGCTGCTGTTGATCCTCGATGACCTGCACTGGGCCGATTCGCCGACGCTGTCGCTGCTTCGCCATGTGGTGGCCTCAGGCTCCTTGATCAGATCGATGGTGGTGGGGACCTACCGTGACTCCGATCTCTCGCGCGAGCATCCGCTGACGGCGCTGCTCGCCGCGCTTCACCGCGAGCAGGGCGTCGAGCGCGTGAAGCTCACCGGTCTTGACTCCGAGGATGTGCTCGCGTTGATGGAAGCGGCGGCGGGGCATGAGCTGGACGAGGACGGGCGGGCGCTTGCCCGGGAGATCACGCGCGAGACGGCCGGCAACCCGTTCTTCGCGGGTGAGGTGTTGCGCCATTTGACCGAGTCCGGCGCGATCGTGCAGGAGGACGGCGGGCGCTGGCGCCTGGTGGGGAACCTGGCCGAGCTGGGCCTGCCGCAGAGCGTGCGCGAGGTGATCGGGCAGCGCGTGGAGCGCCTCGGTTCAGATGCGCGCACGGCGCTGAGCGCCGCCGCGGTCATCGGCCGCGACTTCGACCTCGATCTGCTGCTCGCGGTGCTCGAGCTCTCCGAGGATCGGCTGCTCGACCTGCTCGATGAGGCGGTCGCGGCGTCGCTGCTACAGGAGAGCGCAGAGCGAGCGGGGCGCTTCACGTTCACCCATGCGCTCGTGGAGCACACGCTGTACGAGGATCTCGGGCGCGCCCGCCGCGCGCGGCTGCACAAGCGTGTCGCCGAGCGCTCGAGGAGCAGTGCGGGGATGAACCCGGCGAGCGGCTGGGTGAGCTGGCCGGCCACTGGGCCGCGGCCGTCGTGAGCAGCGACACCGCCAAGGCGATGCACTACGCTCGGCGAGCGGCAGAGCGCGCGCTGGCGCAGCTGGCCCCGGATGAGGCCGCACGCTGGTATCGACAGGGCGCTCGAGCTCTACGACCAGGCGTCCGGGCGGCGATCGCTCTGAGCGTTGCGAGCTGTTGATCGGCCTGGGAGAGGCTCAGCGCCAGGTCGGGGACCCCGAGCATCGCCAGACGCTGCTCGACGCCGCGGCGCTCGCCCAGGAGCTCGGCGACGCAGACCGCCTCGGTCGCGCGGTGCTCGCGAACAACCGGGGATGGACCAGCCAAGTGGCTGCTGTGGACTCCGAGCGTGTGCAAGCGCTCGAGGCTGCCGCGGAGGCCCTCCCGGACGGCGATCCGCGGCGGGCGCGGGTGCTTGCGCTGCTCGTGAGCGAGCTTCACTTCGCCGGTCGAGCCTGCGCGCTGCCGGGCGCTGGCCGACGGAGGCGATCGAGATAGCCCGAGCCACCGGCGATCCAGCCGCGCTAGCGCACACGTTCCTCAACGCCACAGCTGCAATCTGGGTTCCTGACACGCTGCAGGAGCGCCAACGGCTGAGTCGACGAGCTCGTCGAGCTCGCGCAGCGCCTGGACGACCCGTCGTTGAGCTTCCGGGTGGCCGTCAGAAGCCTGGGGGTTGGCTTGGAGGCCGGGGATCGCTCGCGGGTCGAATCAGCCCTTGCAGCGATGAGAACGCTGGCTGCCTCCGTGCCGGAGCCCTTCCTCGTATACCAGCGGCTGGTGTGTGAGGCCGGCCTGGCGCTTGCTCAGGGGGAGCTTCAGGCCTCTGAGCAGTGGGCGTATCCAGGCGTTCGAGGCCGGCAGGGCATCCGGCCAGCCCGATGCTGTGCTGAACTTCGGCGTGGAACTGTTTCATGTTCGCTACTTCGCAGGGCCGGCTCGGAGAGCTCGTCGAGGAGTCGGTGCGGCTCGCCGGCCAACAGGACAACCGCTCGGCGTGGCGGGCGGGCGCGGCGTTCGCCCTGATCGAAGCCGGCCGCGAGGATGAGGCGCGCGAGCTGGCGCTCGCCGAGGACTTTCAGAGCGTGCCGTGGGACCTGTCGTGGTCAGCAGCCATGCTCCTCTGGGCCGATGTCTGCTCCCGTCTGCGCGTCCCCGACCGTGCGGGTGAGCTCTACGAGCTGCTGGCGCCCTTCTCCGGCCAGCTGATGGTCGCCGCTGCTCATGTGGTGGGATCGTTCCCCTGGGCGCTCGGCAGGCTCGCCACGACCCTGGAGCGCTACGAGCAGGCCGAGAGCCACTTCATCGCCGCCGCCGAGATCGAGCAGCGCTTCGGCGCGCCGGTGCTGCTCGCTCGCACCCACGCCGGCTGGGCCCGTGTACTGATCGCCCGCGGCCGGCCCGAGGACCTCGACCGCGCACAGCACATGCTCGAGCAGGCCGAGGAGACCGCCGCCCGTCTGGGCGCGGACGGCATCGCACGGGAAGTCGCGGAGTGTCGCGCCGCCCTGGCCGGGGTCGGCGGCTAATCGGGTTGTAATACTTCCGGGCCGGCCCTGATGGGCTTCTGCGGCTCGTGTAGATCGCGATGCTGTTGCTCGTCGCCTTGCCGTATGCTCGCTCGGCACGATGGCGCGGTGACAGATTGCCGCGCGCCCTGAGATCAGCCAATGGGGACGCATGGATCTGCCTGAGACGCGATATGCCCGCAGCGGGGAGTTGAACATCGCCTACCAGGTTCTGGGCGACGGCCCGTTCGATCTTGTGTTCGTCCCGGGTTTCATCTCGCATCTGGACCTCCAATGGGGGGTGCCGGTCATCCACGAGTTCTTCGAGCGGCTCGCGTCATTCAGCCGGTTGATCTTGTTCGACAAGCGCGGGACCGGCCTGTCCGATCCGGTCGCGGGTCCTGCTCCTTTGGAGGAGCGCATGGACGATCTGCGGGCCGTGATGGACGCGGCGGGATCAGAGCGCGCGGCAATCATCGGAGTGTCCGAGGGCGGCCCGCTGGCGATCCTGTTCGCGGCGAGCTACCCCGAGCGTGTCTCCTCGCTCGCGCTGTGCGGAACATTCGTCTTCGGGCCGGAGTCCGAGGACGCCGCCAGGGATGGTTCCGCGTTCAACCAGCTCGGTGGCGAACGCTGGGCACACAGTGGGGAGCTTCTCAAGCGGACGATGCACCAAGAATGGGGCTCCGGCAAGACGCTCGCTATGCTCGCGCCCAGTTACGAGGGGCTTATGGCGAACCTGAGCCTGGCCGCCTTCGAGCGCTCGGCCGTCAGCCCACGAATGGTTCAGGCGATATACGACATGGCCGTCGAAATCGACGTTCGCGACATCCTCCCGACGATCTGCGTGCCGACGCTCGTACTCCATCGCGAGCACGAGATCATTCCCGTCGAGCAGGCTCGCTACATCGCCTCGCACATACCCGGGGCAAGGCTCGCCGTCATGCCCGGCGCAGACCACACCCCCTGGGGGGGCGACGGCCAGACTTACCTGTACGAGCTTCAGGAGTTCCTGACCGGCGCGTTCGCCGAGCAGTCGCCGGGGCGCATCCTCTCGACTGTACTGTTCACCGACATCGTCTCCTCCACCGAGCAGGCGTCAGAGCTCGGTGACCAGCGCTGGCGCGAGCTTCTGGAAGAGCACTACAGCCTGGTCCGGGAGTTGCTCGAGCGTTTCCGGGGACGCGAGGTGAACACCACCGGAGACGGCCTGCTCGCAACATTCGATGGTCCGGCACGGGCGATTCGCTGCGGACAGGCACTGATCAAGCGCCTGGCGCGCTCCGGCGTGGAGATTCGCGCCGGCATACACACCGGGGAGTGCGAGGTCATCGGCGATGATCTGGCAGGGATCGCGGTGCACATCGGCGCCCGCGTCGCCGCGCTCGGTGGACCCGGGGAGCTGCTCGTCTCCAGCACAGTCAAGGACCTCGTCGTGGGATCCGGCATCCGCTTCGCCAGCAACGGAGAGCACGAGCTGAAGGGCGTGCCCGACATGTGGACCGTATATCGCGTACTCGGCGACGACGACACCGACAGTGCCGCGAGGATGCCCGTCGAGGACGAGCGCAAGACGAGGATGAGGGACAGGGCGCTGCTGGCCACACTCAGGCGCAACCCGCATCTGACGCGACGGGTCTTCAAGCGCGTCAGTGCCTGAGAACCGGCCCGGTGCGGGTTTGACTCAGCGCTCAGGCGTGTGAGAGCGTCGCGTTGGCGCGGTCGGACTCGCGCTGTAGGGCCGCGAGGAATGCTTCGACGACGCGCTGATCGAACTGGCTGCCCGCGTAGCGCTGTAGCTCGGCGCGGGCGGCTGTGTGGCCGATGGATGCCCGGTAGGAGCGGTCGCTGGTCATCGCCTCGTAGGCGTCGGCGACGGCGAGTATGCGGGCCTCCAACGGGAGGGCGTCTCCGGCGATGCCGAGCGGGTAGCCGCGGCCGTCGGGACGCTCGTGGTGGGCGCCGACCCAGGCGCGCACGTCAGCGAGGCTGGGGTGTTCGAGGAGTTGAGCGCCGAGTTCGGGGTGGCGGCGAATGACCGCGAACTCCTGGTCGGTGAGGCTGCCGGGCTTTTGCAGGATGCTGTCGGGCACGCACGCCTTGCCGAGGTCGTGCAGCATCCCGGCGAGCCGTATGCGGCTGACACGCAGCTCGGGCAGACCAAGCTCGAGGGCCATCAGCTCGGCGTAGCGCCCGACGGTCTCGGAGTGCCGGGCGCTGCCACTGAAGCGCAGGTCGACCGCTTCGGCGAGGTCGAGCACTACCTGAAGGAAGCGCTCGCCTTCGATGTCGCGCGCCCCGCCGCCGCGCGAGAACTCGCCAAGCATGAGACTGTGACGGACGATGCGGTCGCCGCTTTCCTTCGCCGCCCCTAGCGCTTCGTCGGCGGCGCGTAGCAGCGAGGCGGCGGTCTGACCGTGCGCAGGGTAGCTAGCCAGGCCGAAGCTAATCGTGACCGGGACGGAGTCCTCGGCGAACTCCTCGCGCAGCGCACAGCGTAGGCGCTCGGCGAGAACGAACGCGTCGTCCTGCGTGGTGTTGGGGAGGATCAGCGCGAACTCATCTCCGCCGACGCGCGCCGCGAAGTCGATCTGGCGCTTGCGCTCGGTCAGTACCCGCGCGCCGCGCCGCAGTGCGGCATCACCGACCTGGGAGCCGCAGCGGTCGTTGACTTCCTTGAAACGGTCAAGGTCGCCGACCAGCACCGTCGCCTCGGTGCCGCCGCGGCGCGCACGTTCTAGCTCGAAGTCGAGTAGCTCGCGAAAGCCGCGCCGGTTGGACAGTCCCGTCAAGGGATCGGCGCGGGCGGCGTCGTACAGCTTTGAGATCAGCAGCTCGACCCGCGCGCGCATCGTCATAATCAGGATCGCGGCCACGAGCAGGGTGCCCATTCCCACGATCCACCAGGCGGCGCTCCCGCCCGGTGGCTGCCTCGCCAGCAGTAGGGCGCCGTAGGCGAGCCCGACGTAGGCGATCTGTAGCGCGGCTTGCCTGCGGGTGAAGAAGTAGGAGGCGTAGAGGAAGACCCACAGGTAGAAGAACACGAGCGGGCTGGGACTCTCGCCGGAAAAGTAGGCGACCCCCGTGATGAGCGTGCTACCCCAGCCGAGTGCGACGCTCAGCATCCGGGTGGGCAAGGTGTCCGCGCGCCAGTACAGCAGGCCGGCGATCACATAGGCGTTTGCGATGATCGCGAGCAGGCCGCCTGTGTTTGCGTCCGCGGGGTGGGGCAGAGCGACGGTTAGCGCCGCGAGCGTCGCTCCGGCCCCGAACAGGCCCGCGAGCACCCTTGCCGTCAGGCTTGTGTTGAAGCTCGTGCCGATCCCCGACCCGCCCAGCTCCTGGCCAGACGCGTCTCCTCCCGAAAACACGGACATCCGGATTTATCGGCCGCCCGACGGCCTGGCATGAGGGCGTCGCAGGCTTGGGTGGAGCGGCCAGCGTCCGCCAGCGAGGAGGTCTCCATACGTACTGGGCCGGATGGCCGCTATGAACCAGCCGGAACGCCGGCGAGCGTGGGTTGCGATCGGCGGCCGTTTGGGCGCTCGGCTGACCCCGCCGTGCACACCCGATCGCGCCCCTCGCGCTTGGCCTCATACAGCGCGGTGTCCGCCGCCGCGAACACGTCGTGGTAGCGAAAGGATTCTCCTCGCGTGGAGGCCGCCACCCCGAAGCTGGCCGTCACCGATCGTCCGTTGACGGCGGGCTCGTCCGCGATGACTGCGCGCAGGGTCTCGGCGAGTGTCGTGGCGTCTTCCAGTTCGGCTCCGGGCAGCAGCACGATGAACTCCTCGCCGCCGAGGCGGTAGACGAGATCAAACGCGCGCAGCTGGCCCCGGATGCGCCGCGCGACCTCCGCGAGCACCCTGTCCCCCACCGCGTGGCCGGAATCGTCGTTGACGCGCTTGAAGCGGTCGATATCGGCCTCGATGATCGCGACCGGCTCGCCGGTGAGCGCTGACTGCTGCTCCAGTTCCTCCGCGCGGCTGGCCAGCGCCTTGCGATTCAAAAGCCCTGTCAGCACGTCGATCACGCACTCGCTGCGATGCTCGATGTCCGAGCGCATCAGCGCCATCGAGAGCATCGCCACGGCGACGATTAGCGCGGCGGGGGCGATCACGAGCGGCGGGTTGGCGAGGACCGCGTGGGTGTCGGTCGCAAACGACACGCTCAGCAACAGCCCCAGCGCGATCGCCACGCCGACGCTCACTCCGCGCGCGGAGAAGCGCGCGGGCAACGTCACGACCGGGATCGCGAGCCACGCCATCGTCGCGACCCTCGGGCCGCCCGAGAGAGCGACGCTCGACGCGACGATCAGCTCCGATCCGACCCATGCGCCGAAGATCACGTACTCAGGGCGCGCCACACTCCGCGCCTGCCGATCAGCGATCTGGAAAAGCGCGACGGCGAGCACAAGCGGCGCGAGCGTCCACCACCCCAGCCACGGCGCGCTGAGCAACAGCGCGACGCCGAGCACCGCCAGCGCGTTACGGCGCACCGGCGCCACCCGCCGGTCCATATCCAGCATCCGCTCCCGGTCGATCTCCCCAAACATCCACGAATGCACGCCCATACCACCAAATCGGCACGCCAGCCACGCGGCATTACGAAGCACCCGCCCCGCCGACAGATGGCCGCACTGCTGCTCATCGAGGAGGTGGGTCACGGGGAGCGACCCCGAGCAGGGCCGCTCCTACGCAGTCCTCTCCCTTAGCCGAGCTCACGCATACAGCGCGTCGATCTCGCGCTCGTACTTCTGCGCGATCGGCTTGCGCTTGAGCTTCATCGTCGGCGTCAGCTCGTCGCTGTCGGGGAGCCAGTCGTTGGGGAGGATCGCGAAGCGCTTGATCTGCTCGATACGCGCGAGCGTTCCGTTGGCTTGCTCGACGGCCTCGCTTACAGCGGCCTCGAGCCGCTCGTCTGCGGCGAGCGCCGCGATCGAGCAGTCGAGTTGCTGCTCGCGCGCGAACGCTGCCGCCGCGTCCGGGTCGAGCACGATCAGCGCGACGTTGTAGGGGCGCCTATCGCCGACGCAGACGCACTGGCCGATCAGCGGGCTCGAGCTCTTCAAGGCAGCCTCGATGTTCGCCGGCGACATGTTCTTGCCCGCGGCGTTGATGATCAACTCCTTCTTGCGGTCGACGATCCGCAGGGAGCCGTCATCGTCGATGAGCGCGATGTCACCGGTGTGCAGCCAGCCGTCAGCGTCGATCGTCTCGGCGGTCTGCTCGGGAGCCCCGCGGTAGCCGCGCATTATCGTTGCGCCTCGGCACAGCAGCTCGCCGTCTGGCGCGAGGCGCACCTCCAGTCCCGGCACCGGCGGGCCGACGGTGCCGTGCTTGGCGGCGCCTGGAAGACAGGCCGAGGCGACGCCTGAGAGCTCGGTCATCCCCCAGCCCTCGCATACTTCGAGGCCGATGGAGCCGAAGAACTCGAGCATGCGGGTCGAGGCGGGCGCCGCGCCTGAGCAGCAGTAGTGCGCCTGATCGAGCCCTATCCGCGCGCGAAGCGCTCGGAGGATCAGCTCATCGGCGCGCGCGTAATCGTCCAGCAGCCCAGCGTCAGGCCCTTCGCCGCCGCCGACGATCGCCGCCTGCTCGGCTCTGACCTTGCGCTCTCCGAGCGCGATCGCGTCATGTGTAGCGATGCGCCGCTCCTCATCGGGCTCGCTCGCGATTGCCGTCTCGAGCGCCGCCTGGAGCTTCTCCCACACGCGGGGGACCGCGATCCAGAGCGTCGGGCGAACCTCCCGCAGCGCGGCGGGCAGGGAGCCGGCGTCCGCGACACAGCTGACCTGAATGCCGTGGGTCATCCCCAGGTAGTGACCAGTCATGCGATCTACGATGTGCGCGGCCGGCAGATAGGAGAGCAGCCGGTCCTCGGGCGTTGCGGGCATGATGCTCGTCCAAGCCCTGATCATGGCGAGCATCGAGGCATGGGTGATCTCGACTCCCTTGGGCGGCCCGGTCGTCCCCGAGGTGTAGATGAGCGTCAGCACATCCTCGGGCTCGACCGCGCGCCAGCGTGCCTCGAGGTCGACCTCGACCGCCTGAGCTTCCAGATCCTCGAGCGCAAGCGCCCCCTCGGCGGGGCCCTCGACGCAGATCACGTGCTCCAGGGATGTGCCCTCACGGGCGGCGAGCACCCGCTCGAGGAACCGCCGCTCGCAAATGAGCACCCGGTTTGAGGCGTTCCAGAGCAGGTGCGTTATCTGCTCGGGCGCCGAGGTGTTGTAGATCGAGAACGGGGTCGCGCCGAGGTGCAGCGCGGCGGTGTCGCAGAGGTAAAACTCGGGCCGGTTTGACATCATCAGCGCGACGGTCTCGCCGCGCGTCACCCCGAGCCCCGCAAGGCCCGCGGCGATTCGCGAAGAGCGCTCGGAGTACTCGCGCCACGTGAGCTCGATCTCGCCGTCCCACGTGCGCACTGCGACTGCGTCCGGAAGTCGCGCGACGGTGCTCTGAAACGCCTCGCAGACCGTCGAACGCTCGCACCGCCGGCAGATCACCCTCGGCGACGCTTGTGCTCGCCACGCCGCTCACGAGATCGGAACCTCGCGAATGGATTTCTCCGCAACACGCTCGCGCAGCCGCACGCGCAGGCCCTTCGGGATCATCGTGAAGTTGAAGTACTCGCTCACCGGCCCGCCGGAGTGATCGAGCTCGATCTCGAAGTTCCTTGCGATCATCGCAAGCGCCGTCTTCGCCTCGAGCATCGCGAGGTTGCGCCCGGGACAGAAGCGCGGGCCGGCACCGAACGTCAGCGACTTCGGATCGCTGTTGTCCTGATCGAGCCAGCGCTCGGGTTCGAACGCGTCCGCGCGCTCGCCGAGAGCGGCGTGGCGCAGCAGCAGCAGCAGGCGTGTCCCGGCTGGGATGTGCGTGTCGCAGATCGTGGTGTCCTTCAGTGGTTCGATAGGCGCCATCGTGCTGACGCTCTTTATGCGCATCGACTCGCGCAGCACCGCCTCGCCGTAGTCGAAGCGAGCGACGGTCTCGTACTCGGTGGGGAACAGGTTCTCGGCGAGGATCTCGCTCGCCTCCGCGGCCAGCCGCGCCTGAACCTCGGGTCGCGATCCGAGCAGCCAGATCGTCCAGCCGAGCGTGTGCGCGGTCGTGTCCTCGCCCGCGAACAGGAGGGTCAATGTGTTGCCGACGATCTCTTTGTCGGTGAATGTGTCGTCGGTCTGCTGGGCGGCGATCATTCCCTCCAGGAAGTTCTCGGGCGCCGCAAGCAACTCAGGCCGCGCGGCGATCCGCTCGCGGGCCTGCGCGATGAACTCCCCCACAGCCCTGTGGAGCTCTGCCAGCGAACGGTCCAGCGCGCGATCGGCGGGCAGCTTGAAGTAGCGCCAGTAGGGGATGGGCGCGGCAATACGCCGAGCGAGCATCCCGAACGCGCGCTGGATGTGGCCCTGCAACTCGCTCTCGCCGCGCTCGAGCGTGTTCAGGTCGTGCCCGAACGCGAGCGCCGAGGTGATGTCAACGCTGTAGGAGGTCAGCTCCTGCTGGATATCGAGGACCCTTCCGGTACGGGCAGCTTCGGCCAGGCGCCGGTAGAGCCGCTCAGTGCTCGTGCGAACGACGTGGAAGTAGCGATGCAGGTGGTTGCTGTTCAGCGCGGTCACGACGAGGCGCCGCTGGCGCTTCCACTGCTCGCCCTCGGCCGAGAACACGCCGGAGAGGCCCATCTCGTCGAAGACGAGCGCCTGCTCCGCCCAGCGCCTAAAGCCCTCGGGACGATCGCGCAGGATCTCGTTGATCGCGTCGCTGTCGGAGATACCGATGATGCGCCTGCGGCCGACCTTGACACGGGCAATCGGGCCGTAGCGTCGAGCCCACCCTTCTGATGTCAGGTGTATGCGAGACGCCCGCGCAAGCTGGTGCGCGTTGCCCAGCAGCGGCAGCCCCCGCGGCCCAGGCAGATCGGCGATCGAGCGGGTCGCGCTCATCCCGTGCTCCGGAGCATCATGCGCTCGGTCCAGTGCACCGGACGTTCCCCGCGCATCCGCGCGAACAGCGCATCAGGTGGGCCCTCCCGCCACAGCTCAAGCTCGCCAACGAACACGTTCTGAAGATCCTCGTCAACCGAGTCCATCCCTACACCTCCTCACGAATTCTGCACCTCAGAGGTCTCAAAGGTAACCGGAAAGCGGCCGCGGTGGTTGGCATCAGTCGCACGCGGGCGGCGGGGCTGACTCCACGAACACCGAGCTTACGTCGTCGTCTGCGTGACCGTCGGCAATCGCCTGCCGCCACCGGGGCGCAAGCGCGGCCGTGAGTGGAAGGCTGAGGCCCAGTTCCTGAGCTGCATCGAGGGCGAGACCGGCGTCCTTGAAGGCCAGTCGGAGGGCGAAGCCGGGGGTGTAGTCGCCCGAGATCATCGCCCGCGCCTTCGCGACCGCATACGGAGATCCCAACGGGGCACCGTCGATCGCTTCCGGGAACAGGTGCGGGTCGAGCCCAAGCGCCTGGGTCAGCGCAACGGTCTCGGCGACTGCCTCGACCTGCGCTACGAGCCAGTTGTTGAGCACGAGCTTCATCCGCGTTCCCCTTCCGGTCGGTCCGAGCCAGAGGGTTTCGCGACCGATCGCGTCAAAGATCGCCTGCACTCGGGCTCGTGCGTCATCGGGACCGGAGGCGAGCACGATCAACTTGGCTTCCCGGGCGGGACCGTCGCTGCCGGAGACCGGCGCGTCGACGAGCTCGACACCGTGCTCCGCCGCCAGGCCGGAAAGCCGGCCGATCCAATCGAGACCGACCGTGGCCATCTGGATCCATACCGAGCCCGCTCGCATTGCCTGCAGGGCCCCTTCTGGGCCGCTCATCGTCTCCTGCACGGCCGCGCCATCTGCCAGCATCGTCAGCACGACATCGGCATTCTTCGCGGCATCGGCGGGTGAGGGGGCGAGGCGGGCGCCATCGTCTGCGAGGGGTGCGGCCCTGGCAGCGGTGCGGTTCCAAACCGACACCGGGAAGCCGGCGGCGAGCAGGTTGCGCGCGATCGGAGCCCCCATGCTGCCGGTTCCCAGCACCGCGACGGTGGTTGCATTGGAGCTCTGCGGGGAGCTTGTCATCGGCTCTCTCCTTCGTCGAAGATGCAACATATATGTGAGGAGCACACAATGTCCGTAAAGTTCACCGCACTAGCAGGATCGGCGCGCCTACTCGGCGCGGAACTGCGTGGTGATCAGTTACACACGCCGCAGTGCCCCACCGCGCAGCTGCACGCGGGCGGGATGAGGCCGGCGCGTCGCGGGCCCCAGCGGCGCACCCACTCGCGTGCCACGGCCTCCGTCCGGTCTCCGGTGCCGCCCGGCCAGCAGCAACCGAGCATGGCTGAAACCAGCTGGTCGGTATCGCGCTCAGCGCGCGCCGACACCGATTCGATGTGGGCAGCGATTCCCTGATCACCGGAATGGGTCCCCATGTGACCAGCATCGACAGGGATACGCCCAGACCTGAGAACGACGACCGCAGCCGACAACAGCGCCCGCGGCGCCTCGCCGACAGGCAAGGCGCCCCGGAGTACGAGTTAGAGATTATGCAGTCTGCGGGACCTGCGCGATGCTTTCCTGGTAGAGCGCCATCTGCCCTGCGATCGCCTCATTGGTGAAGCCATCGATCTGGCGCAAATCGTCTACGACGAGGCTCGCCGACGCGAGGGTGCGACGATAGTCCTCGCTCTCGCGTATGGCTGCCAGCTGCTCGGCGGAGCCATGCAGCTCGATGTAGCCGTTGAGCCCTGCGTTGGGACCGAGCAGGACCACGTCGAACTTCTCGATGCGTCCCTTCTGCTGCATCTGCCCGTACAGCCCGATCGCCTCGTTGAACACCTCGAGCCCATGCTCCTCGCGTCCACGGACTGGCGTGCCCCACCCTATGAACAGCATTCGGTCGGCCATTCCGACCTCCTTCCCTAACGGCCCGGCCCGTCGCTGGGCCTGTGGCGAGAACCTACCACGGCGAGACAGGATGGGCCGCACGCGCTTGCTGAGCGGTTACTTGTGCTGTGGCGCCTGCGCCAGGGCGGGAGTGTTGTTCTCCGCCCAGTCACGCAGGAATGCCTCGGTGGCGGCTACGTCAAGGGGACGGGCGAACAGGAAGCCTTGGCCTGAGTCGCAATTCTCGTCTCTGAGAAGCGAGAGCTCTTCCTGCTGCTCGATGCCCTCGGCGAAGGTCTCGATCGAGAGCGACTTGCCGAGCTGCACGAGCGTGTGGATCAGCGTCTCCCCCTCTTTGTTGTGCTCCAAGCCCAGGATGAACGACCGGTCGATCTTCAACGCGTCGACGGGGAACCGTTGCAGGTGAGCGAGTGAGGAGTAGCCGGTGCCGAAATCGTCGATCGCGATCCGCACGCCGAGTGCCTTGACCTGGGCGAGCCGCCGCGCGGTCTCCTCGATGTTGCGCATCAGCGTGGTCTCGGTGATCTCGATCGTCAGAGCTGCGGGCTCGAGGCCGCTGTGGGAGAGCGCTTCTTCCACATCGACGATCAGCTGATCGGTGTCGAGCTGGCGTCCGGAGACGTTCACGGCCATGCCGATCGGATAGGAGGCCTGACGCCACTTGGCGCCCTGAGCACAGGCTTCCTCCAGCACCCACTTGCCGACCTCGACGATCAGCCCCGTCTCCTCGAGCAGCGGGATGAAATCGTCGGGTTGAACGATCCCGCGCGTCGGGTGCTTCCAGCGGATCAGGGCCTCCACTCCGTTGGGGCTCATATCCTGCAAGTCGATCGTTGGTTGGTAGGCGAGGAAGAACTCATCCTTCTCCAAGGCTTCGCGGAGGTCCATCTCGAGCTCCATGCGGTTCTGCACCATGCCCTGCATCCCCGTCTCGAACACCACGTGGCGATTCTTGCCGTCCCACTTCGCGCGGTACATCGCGATGTCCGCGTCGCGCAGGAGTTCCTCGGCCGCGCTATGCTCTCCCGCCGCGATCCCGATGCTCGCCGTCACCGTCACGCGAGTCGCGCTGTCCGCTCCGAGCTTGAACGGTTGCTTGAGCGCTTCCAGCAGACGCTCGGCGATCAGCTCCGGGCCAGCCTCTAGCGAGACCTCCTCGGAGACGACGACGAACTCGTCCCCGCCCAGGCGCCCCAGCGCATCGGTGGCCCGCACGACACCGTCGAGCCTTGCAGCCACCGCTTGTAGAAGTTCATCGCCGACTGCGTGGCCGAGCGTGTCGTTGATCGACTTGAAGTTATCCAGATCGACGAACAGCGCCGCCACCGGCGCCTGGCTGCGACGCGAACGCGCGAGCATCTGCTCGACACGATCCAAGATCAGTGTGCGGTTGGGCAACCCCGTCAGCGGATCGTGCGTCGCTAGGAACGCGAGTTGCTCATCCGCGCGGTGGCGCTCTGACTCAAAGAACTCGCCCACTTGGATAAGCGTGATGTCCAGGGTGCGCTGCAACGCGGCCAGCGCCACAGACAGCGCCTCCGCACCAACGCCCAGCTCCTTCGCGCTCTCCTGCAGCACATCGGCCGCGGCATCGCGCCAGCGCAGACAGCGCTTCAGCACCTCTTGCAGCGGCGCGACCCGATCGGCCGCGAGCTGACCAAAAATATGCCAGGTCTCCATCCCAACCTCGCGTGCGGCCTCCAGGCCCTGCCCGGACATCCAGCTGGCCACAGCCGCCGTCGAAGCCATACCAACGCGCTGAAAGCTTTCCTCAACGGCCTCGTCCAAACCATGCTTGGACGCTCGGGTTCGAGCGACCGTTCCCGCGAGCACCTCCTCAGCGCGAGCGCTCAACGCCTCACCGAGACGACGAAGATCCCCGGAAGGCTCATCCACCGAAGGGAACGGCGACACCGGGACTGGCATCCCGTCTTTCTCTACGCTCGAACGTTGAACGGACATAATAACTCAACAGATCGGCAGCCAGCGCTCATTCCATAAGCTCGGCAACCGCGCAGTAGGCAAGCCGCTGCTCAGCGCGCGACGGCGCCCTGGGCGGCGCTGCCGACGAGCTTGGCGTACTTCTGGATCGCCACGTCCACGTGATCGTCCGCGCGCGGCGGCTGGCTGTAGGCGCTCACGCGCACCGCGATCTCCTCGTCGGAGAGCGCCACGTCGAGCCTCCCGGTGTCCGCATCGATCGTCAGCTCGTCGCCGTCCTCGATCGCCGCGATCGGACCGCCGCGAACGGCCTCCGGTGCGACGTGGGCGACCATGAAGCCGTGGGTGGCACCGGAGAAGCGCCCGTCTGTGATCAGCGCCACCTCTTCGCCGAGACCCTCCCCCACGATCGCAGCGGTCACCGCCAGCATCTCGCGCATCCCCGGTCCGCCGGCGGGACCCTCGCCGCGGATCACCACCACATCGCCCGCCTTCAGCTCGTGCGCGAGCACCGCCTTCATGGCGGCCTCCTCGCCGTCGAACACACGGGCGGGCCCCATGTGTTTGCGCCGCTCGTGCCCTGAGAGCTTCACCACGCAGCCTTCCGGTGCGACGTTGCCGCGGAGGATGGCAAAGCCACCTGTGGGTTTGATCGGGTCAGACAGCGGCCGCACGACGGGCTGGCCGGCGGTCTCCACGGCCTCATCCGCGTGCTCGCCGATCGTCCTGCCGGTCACCGTGCGAGCATCGGCATTGAGGATCCCCGCCTGCTTCAGCCGCGAGAGCACCAGCGGCACACCACCCGCTTCATACAGCTCCGTTGCCACATACTGGCCGCCCGGCTGCAGGTCGCACAACAGCGGCGTGCGCTCGGAGATCGCCTCGAACTCGTCGATCCCCAGCGGCACGCCCATTTCGTGAGCAACCGCCAGCAGGTGCAGCACGCCGTTGGTGGAGCCACCGCTGGTGGCGACCGCCGCGATCGCGTTTTCGAGCGCCGGCTTGGTGATCACGTCGCTCGGGCGCTGGCCACGGCGGAGCACGTCCATCACCAGTTCGCCCACCTGCACCGCCACCTCGAGCTTGCGCCCGTCCTCCGCGGGGACCATCGCCGAGCCAGCCGGTGAGATGCCAAGCGCCTCGAACGCCATCGCCATCGTGTTCGCCGTGAACTGCCCACCGCACGCGCCCGCGCCTGGCGAGGCCGCCTCCTCCAGCTCGTGCAGCTCAAGCTCTGAGATCTTGCCAGCGGCGAGCTCGCCCACCGCCTCGAAAACCTGCTGGATGGTGACCTCGGCGCCCTTGTAGTGGCCGGGCTTGATCGAGCCGCCGTAGAGCATCAACCCTGGGATGTTCAGCCGCGCGAGCGCCATCACGGTGCCGGGGATCGTCTTGTCGCAGCCGGAGATCGTCACGAGCGCGTCGAACGCGTGCGCGGAGGCGACGAGCTCGATTGAGTCGGCGATCAGCTCGCGTGAGACGAGCGACGCGCGCATGCCGGAGGTGCCCATCGTGATGCCGTCGGAGATGGCGATCGTGTTGAGCTCCATCGGCGTGCCGCCGGCGGCGCGGATGCCCTCCTTGACCTTGGCGGCGAGCACGCGGTTGTTGAAGTTGCACGGCATCGTCTCGATCCACGAGTGGGCCACGCCGACGATCGGCTTGGCGAGATCCTCGGCCGAGTAGCCGATGCCGTGCAGGTAGGCGCGCGCGGCAGCCCGCTCAGGGCCCTCAGTTAGGGCACGACTGCGGTGCTTGACGTCGAAGGAGTCGGGAGCGCTCACGCGGCGCGCACGTTATCGCGCTCCAGCTCCCAGCGCCGCAGACGCGCAAGGTCGCGGCGCACCCGCTCGGGATCGACCTGCCGCCCTGGCAAGTGCATGTTTGCGTCGGCGATCAACCTGCGCTCGTCCGCGCTCAGCGCCATCCACTTCGCGAGCACATCGTCGGAGTCCGGCAGCCGCGGGCTCCCGTACGGCCTGGAGCTGTCGGGGAACGCGACGCAATACTCGCTCAGCAGCGCACCCGTCTGTGGCTTGTAGGCGACGATCGGCTTATGCGGGTACAGCAGGTACGCATACCGCGGCGTCCGCGCCCCAGCCTCGCCGTCGGTTGGCGCCCCTGACCAACCCCACACGCGCAGGAAACCGAGATCGCGATACATCGCCCACTCCTCCTCGTTTACGCACGAGCGCAGCAGCGCGCGGGCGCGCAACTCCGCGCGGCGCTCGCGCCCAGGGTCGTAGGCTACTGCCGGCGGCCGGCGTGGACGAGCACGCAGACGCGCGACGGTGCGTTTGAGCGTCGGTCGGGCCAGCTCCCACACGAGCACCAACAGGACGACGGCGGCGGTGCCCAGCGCGAGACCCATAGCGCTCTAACGCGTGGCCGCTGGCGCCCCGCCGGCGGCACGCGGGAAGAAGATCACCCGCTCGGCATCCCGCGGCACTTCGGCGAAGCTCTTGACCAGCTCCGCCTCGCGCTTGCCAGCGGTCGTCTCGGTCGGCACCGCCGCCCACATGCCCGCATCGAGCTCCCGGCGGAACGCCTCGATCAGCTCACGCTCCTGCTCGGGCACATCGACATCGCCCTCCGCGAGCACGATCTCACCATGACCGGGCTTCATCCGCAGCAGCTTCATCGCCTCGATTATGGCATGCGCTGGCGTGCGCGCGTAGGCGCAATCGCGGTGCGATGGGAGCTCGTGGAGACCTCAGACTCAGAGCAAGCGCATCCGCTCAATCCCGATCACATCCACCGGACCCGCTCCCGCGCCGACGTCGCGCAGACCGTGTGCGACCGCCTCCCCCGCGAGCCTACGCGCCACGCGCGCCGCCTCCAGGGGCGTCTTGCCCAGCGCGAGTTGCGCCGCGAGCACTGAGGAGTGGGTGCAGCCCGACCCGTGCGCCGCGCCGTCGGGGTGGCGCTCCCCGGTGATCTTCACCGTTTCGCCCTCGTTCTCTGAGTCGACGTACAGGTCCACCGCGTGTCTCCGATGCCCACCGGTGAGGACCACGACCCTCGGCCCCTTCGCGAGCACCGCGCGCGCGAGCTCCTCCGCCTCGGCGTCCTCGGCCTCCCTGTCTGTATCCGGCATCTCCCCCTCACCGGCCAGCATCCGCGCCTCCGGCAGGTTGGGCGTGAGCACGGTGGCGCGCGGGAGGATCTCCTCGATCAGCGCCCTTTGGGCGTCCTGCGCCAGCAGCCTGGCGCCCGACTCGGCCACCATCACCGGGTCCACGACCACCGGGGTGCCGGCCGGCAGCTCGTCCAACGCTTGCGCCACCGCCCTTATCGCCCTGGCTGTACCCAACATCCCCACCTTGACCGCATCGACGCCAATGTCCGCGGCGACCGCGCGCACCTGGGCGACCACGATCTCCGCTGGGACCACGTGGACCGCGGTCACACCCTTCGTGTTCTGTGCGGTGATCGCGGTGATCGCGCTTGTTCCGTGCACACCGCAGCGCGCGAACGCCTTCAGGTCGGCCTGGATCCCAGCCCCCCCGCCGGAGTCCGAGCCGGCGATGGTCAGCGCCGTAGGCGTCAGCGCTGTGCGGGGGTCGCAGGCCGCTTCATTGCAACAGGAGGCTACGCGAGCGCGCCCTCCCGCGCCCAGCGCCACGACTTTTCACGATCTCGACTGCGAATCGTCACATATGTGCGCCGCGTGTCACATCTGTCCATCTAGCGTGAGTCGAATGCGTACTGATACTCCCGCTACCACGCCGCCCGCCAAGCGTACCGACCCGCGCCATGCGCTCGGCCGCCGCGGCGAGGAGCTGGCCGCCGCTCACCTCGAGCGACTCGGCTTCGCCCAGCTTGGCCGCAACGAGCGCACCCGCTATGGCGAGATCGACCTGATTGTCTTCGACGGACGCACACTCGTGTTTGTCGAGGTCAAGTCTCGTCGCGTGGATGCCCGTGGAAGTCCACCCCGCCCTGACCAGCAGCCCCTCGTCCGGCTGCGCCTCCGCCAGCGCACGCGCCTGCGCAAACTCGCCATCGCCTGGCTGACCGACGAGAACCACATCCGCCCGATGGCCCACACGATCCGCTTCGACGCAATCGGCGTGACCATCGACAGCAAGAACCGCCTTCTACGCCTCGACCACATCGAGGGGGCGTGGTGAGAGGCTACAACGCCAACTGCTGGTAGGCCAGCGACTGAAACGACATTCTGTGCAGCGGGCTGACACCCTGGCGGAGGATCGCTTCGCGGTGGACGGGGGTGGAGTAGCCAACGTGCTCGGCGAAGCCCCATCCTGGGTGTTCGCTGTCGGCGTGGTGCATGTAGCGATCGCGTGTGACCTTAGCGACGATCGATGCGGCAGCGATCGCGGCGCTGGTGGCGTCGCCGTCGACAATCGCTCGCTGGGGACGCTCAAAGTCGGCCACTGAGAACCCGTCCACTAGACATAGCACCTCCTCAGCGATGCCCGCGCTGACCTGTCGCAGCGCGTCACGCAGAGCGGCGAGGTTCGTCTTGTGCAGGCCACGCTCGTCGATCCCGCGCACGCAGCGCGATACGACCACAACGCGGGCTGCACAGCTCAGCACGAGCGGATACAGCTCCTCGCGTGCCTCGGCGCTGTGCTGCTTGGAGTCGTTCAATGCGCTCAGCGCCCGCAGCTCTCGGGTGGTCAGGGCGTCGTAGTCGAATAGGACGCCTGCCGCCACCAACGGCCCAGCCAAACAGCCACGTCCGGCCTCATCGGCGCCCGCGACCAGGCGAACGCCCAGCCGGCGGTCGAATGCAAACAGGCGCTGACCGCTGCTTGCGCGCCGTCCCCGACGCCTCGAGCGGGCTGAGGAGCCGGTCCCTCGCTCTGATCGAGACGGGCCGCCGGGATCAGGTGTGGGCAGGACGGACACGGTCCCATCATGAAGTAGCCACCGGCGGCAGCTTGCCGCTTACAGGCTCCCGATGCGGTCGGGTGGCCAGTAGGTGGCGATTGCCTGTCCGATGACCCATCCGGTGGGGACGGGTCCCCAGAACCTGCTGTCGTCGGATTCGCCTCGGTTGTCGCCCATCATGAACCAGTGACCGGCGGGGATCTTGATCGGGGTCGGGAAGTTGCACTCGGGGCTCACGCCACATTCGCGGATGTAGGAGTCCTGCTCGCGCACGAACGTGCTCTTGCCGGCGGCCTTGCGGTAGACGTGGCCTTCCTTGATGTCGATTTCGTCGCCCGGGCCGGCAACGACGCGCTTGATGAAGTTCGTGCCCGAGTCCTCTCGCGGCACCGGGTCCGAGCATGCCGCTCCACCCAGTTTGATCACATGCGGCGAGGGGCCGCACTGCTCCTGCTCCGCGCCTTCAGGCGGGTGGAACACGGCGATCTCGCCGACATGGGGTTCGCTGAAGTCCATACCAATACGGTTCACCAACACCCGCTGTCCAATCTCAAGCGTGGGTTCCATCGAGCCGCTGGGGATCTTGTACGGCTTGATGATCCACGCCTGGATGCCGAGCGCCAGGCCGAGCGCGACCGCGACGATCACGACCAGCTCGATGAGCGCGCCGGCGGTGGATTTGGACTTGCGCCGTCGTTTCCTGGTGGGCGGCGGCGACTCAGCGGTGCCGTTGCGCTTGGAGCGCCTGCCTGACTGCAGGTCGGCGGCTTCGCTCTTCCCGGTCTTGGCGGTGAGCTTCACGCCGGTTGATCGCCGGCGGTAACGCCTCCTTGGGCGTCGCCGGCGTCGGAGGGATCGGCGACGGTCGCTGCCTCAGCCGCGGCATCCGCGGATGCCTCACTCGCCTCGGTGCTTGCCGCGGGCGTGCTGTCCGCCTCCTCAGAAGATGCCTCCGCGGAGACATCCTCGCTCGCGGAGGCCTGTTCATGACTGCTCCCCTCGTTCGCGTCCTCAGCGCTCGCGGCTTCTGCCTGCGTGGTCTCGGGCGAAAGCTCGGCGACCGTCTCCTCCGCGGTCATGCCCTCAGCGTCAGTCGCTCCTGCGGCCTGCTCGTGCAGTAGGCCCGGCTGCACCGTCTCCTCTGGGCCGCTGTAGCGGCGCTCGCGCACACGCGCGCGCTTGCCGACACGGTCCCGCAGGTAATAGAGCTTTGCGCGCCGCACATCGCCGCGTGCGGCCAGCTCGATGCGCTCGATCTTTGGCGAATGCACGGGGAACATGCGCTCGACGCCGACTCCAAACGACTGCTTGCGCACCGTGAATGTCTCGCGCGCGCCATGACCCTGGCGCTTGATGACGACGCCCTCGAACACCTGTACGCGGCTGCGCGCTCCCTCGATGACCTGGAAGTGGACCTTGACGCGGTCGCCCGGCGCGAAGGCTGGGACGCGGCGCAGTTGCGCGCGCTCAATGGTTTCGATAACGCTGCTCATGACAGTGGCAAAGAGGACGCGGCGCGAGTGCGGTCCACTCGATCCACCAACGCGACCGCCCATGGTAGCGGACCGTCAGCTGTCTCCGCTCCGTTCGCGACTGCGTTCGCGCCGCCACTGCGCTATGCGCTCGTGGTGCCCGGAGAGCAGCACCTCCGGCACGCTCCACCCGCGGTACTCGGCCGGTCGGGTGTAGTGCGGGTACTCGAGATCGCCTCCAAGCGCCTCGCTGAATGACTCCTCGAGGGCCGACTCCTCATCTCCAAGCGAGCCGGGGAGCTTGCGCAACACCGTGTCGCATACGACCATCGCAGCCAACTCGCCTCCGGAGAGGATGTAGCGCCCGATCGACAGTGTGTCGCTTGAGAAGTGCTCGACGATGCGCTCGTCGAAGCCCTCATAGCGCCCGCACAGCAGCGTCAGCGCGGGTTCGCCCGCAAGCTCATCCACAAGGCTGTCGTCCAGGAGCCGGCCCCCGGGCACAAGAGCGATCACGCGCCGGTGACTGCGCAACTCGACGGGATCCACCCCGTAGCGGGCACGCAACGCAGCATCCATCACATCTACGCGCAGCACCATTCCTGCGCCGCCGCCAAATGGTGCGTCATCGACCTGGCTCCCGCTGAGCGAAGTGTGATCGCGGAAGTTCACGCACTCGATGCGCGAGCCGACTGCGAGAGCGTTACGCACATGACGCTGTGCTACGAACCAGTCGAACCACTCAGGGAACAAAGTGAAGATGTCGATCTCCACTGCTATCCCTCAACGAAGTTCATGTTCACGTCGATCTGCCGCGCAACCGCGTTGACGTTGCGGATCGCGTCTTTGACCATCGGTATGAGCAGCGGCTCACCGTCCCCCTCGCGTCGCACCTCCAGCGCCTCACACGAGGGCAGCTCGATCAGCCGGCTGACCGTTCCGAGCAGCCGCTCGCCGTCCAGGACCTCACAGCCTTCCAATTCGTGCGCCCACCATTCGCCGTCGGCAAGCTGTGGCGCAGCCAGAGCACCGACCATCAGCGCTGTACCCCGGAGCTGCTGCACAGCGAGACGGTCCTCGACGCCCTCCAAACGCACAATTGGGCGCTGCTCGGTCCCGGCGCGGCGCACGATTGCAGCCGTGCGTCCAGCGATTGTGACGCTCGTCCCGACTACCAGCAGGCGCGGCCGAGGCGCGGTTACGTAGAAGCTCCCGTCCAAGCCATGCGCACGACCGACGAGACCTGCCTGGAGCTCTGGCGTCGTCTCGTCCACCATCGCTTTCGCCTCCGACACTCCGGCACAGCCGGTCAATCGACGATGTCGAGCAGCAGGCGGTACCCCTCGGCTGTTGCCGCGGCTTTCACGACCGTTCGCAGTGCATGCGCAGTACGCCCACCGCGGCCGATCACCCTTCCGTAGTCACCCTCAGCCACGCACAGCTCCAACACAACCGTGCCGTCATCCTCCTCGAACTGCTCGACCGCCACTGCCTCAGGGTCGTTGACCAAGCCTTCGGCGAGGTACTCCAGCAGCTGCTTGGCACTGTCAGTGGCCATCTCGGCTACCCCTCTACGCAGCTAGGGCTTGACTATGCCCTGAATACGAAGCAGCTTACGGACCGTGTCCGAAGGCTGAGCACCGCGCGCCAGCCAACTGTGCGCGCGCTCCTCGTCGATCACGATCGTCGAGGGATCGGTCTGCGCGTTGTAGTGGCCGATCGTCTCGATCACACGCCCGTCGCGCGGAGAGCGTTGGTCGGCGACGACCACACGCCAGATCGGGTCCTTCTTGCCGCCCACTCGCGTGAGCCTGAGCCTGACTGCCACGGTTTCCTCTCTGCTGCTGAACGAAGTCTCGAAGGCATAGAGCTTAGACGGTGCGCCGCCGGGGCGCAGGAATGATCCCGTCAAGCGCCACGAGCAGCCCCTCAGCGCGTGTTTCGCATCAGCGCACCGATATCGGGCATTTTGCCGCGCCCTACCTGGCGCATCACTTTGCGCATCTGGCCGAACTGCTTGACGAGTTTGTTGACCTGCTGGACGTTGGTGCCGGAGCCGCGCGCGATGCGCAGTCGCCGTGAGCCCTTGATCAGCTCGGGGCGGCGGCGCTCCTCGGGGGTCATCGAGAGGATGATCGCCTGGATCCGGTCGAGCTCGCGTTCGTTGACCTTCATGTTCTGTAGCTGATTACCGGCGAACCCGGGGATCATCCCGAGGATGCTCGTCAAGGGGCCCATTTTGCGCACCATCTTCAGCTGGTCGAGGAAGTCGTCGAGCCCGAACTCGTTGCGGCGCAGCTTGTGCTCGAGCGCGAGCGCGTCGGCCTCGTCGAACTGACGCTCGGCCTTCTCCACCAGGCTCAGCACGTCGCCCATGCCGAGGATTCGCTGCGCCATGCGATCGGGGTGGAAGCGCTCGAATTGGTCGAGCTTCTCCCCCGTGGAGGCGAACAGGATTGGCTTGCCGGTCACCGCCTTGACAGACAGCGCCGCGCCGCCGCGGGCATCGCCGTCCAGCTTGCTCATGACGACGCCGTCGAACTGCACGGCACAGGCGAAGCTCTCGGCGACATTGACCGCGTCCTGCCCCGTCATCGCGTTGACGACGAGCAGCACGTCGTCCGGTTTGACCGCGTCTCTGATCCGCACGAGCTCCGCCATCAGCTCCTCATCCACATGCAGACGCCCACTGGTGTCCACGATCAGGACGTCCTTGCCCTCCTGCTTCGCTCGCTCGAGCGCCCACGCGGCGATCTCGACCGGGTGGGAATCAGTCCCCCGCTCATAGACCTCCGCGCCGGCCTGCGCGCCGACCTTCACCAGCTGCTCCACCGCCGCGGGGCGGTAAACGTCGCAGGCCGCCACCGCCACGGACGAGGAGTGCTCCTCGCGCAGGTAGCGGGCGAGCTTGGCCGTGGCAGTCGTCTTGCCCGAGCCCTGCAGCCCCGCCATCAGGATCACCGTGGGCGGCCGCGGCGAAAACTTGAGCGCGGGCGCATCCTCGTCTGCTGCGCCGGTGGGTGGGCGGGTGGGCGGGCCTCCCATCAATACGGTCAGCTCCTCCGCGACGATCTTCACCACCTGCTGACCGGGGTTGAGCCCGCCGATCACGTCCGCGCCCAGACAGCGCTCCTTGAGATGCGCGGTGAACTGCCTGACGACCTTGAAGTTCACGTCCGCCTCCAGTAGCGCCAGGCGGATCTCGCGCATCGTCGCGTTGACGTCCTGCTCGGTGAGGGTCCCCCGCTGGCGGACCTCGGAGAGGGTGGCCTGTAGCTTCTCGGCGAGCGAGTCGAACACGAGCGCTGAAAGGGTCCGCTAGCCGTCGTGCGCGGGCGGCTGCACGTGGCGCGGCGGCGGCGCGGCGGGCGGGGTGGGCGGGCCTCCATCCATACGGCCCTTCAGCGCCTCGCCGATGCCTCCGAACGCCTCGGCGAACTCACTTGGCACCACGAACACCTTGTTGGCTTCGCCTTCCGCGAGCTGGGGCAGCATCTGCAGGTATTCGTAGCTCAAGAGCGCCCGATCCGGTTTGCCCTTGTGGATCGCCGTAAAGACCGTGTCGATCGCCTTGGCTTCGCCCTCGGCACGCAGAATCGCCGCCTGACGCTCACCCTCGGCGTCGAGGACCGCGGCCTGCTGGGCGCCCTCAGCGGTGAGGACCGCAGCCTGCTTGGCGCCCTCGGCGGTCAGGATCTGGGCCTGCTTTTCACCTTCGGCTGTGAGGATCGCGGCGCGGCGGTCGCGCTCGGCGCGCATCTGCTTCTCCATCGCCGTCCTGATGTCCGCGGGCGGGTTGACCGACTTGATCTCCACGCGATTGATCCTGATTCCCCACTTGCCCGTTGCCTCGTCCAGGACAACGCGCAGCTCGGTGTTGACGTTCTCGCGGGCGGTCAGGGTCGCCTCGAGCGTCAGTCCGCCGATCACGTTGCGCAGCGTGGTCACGGTCAGCTGCTCGATCGCCTGCAGTGGGTTGGCGATCTCATAGGTCGCCGAGCGCGGGTCGGTGATCGTGAAGTACAGGACCGTCTCGATCCCCACCACCACGTTGTCCTCGGAGATGACTGACTGCGGGGCGAAGTTGACCACCTGCTCGCGCAGGTTGACCAGCGGCTTGACGCGGTCGATGAACGGCGTGACGAGCGTCAGGCCCGGCTCAAGCGTGCGGCTGTAGCGGCCAAGGCGCTCGACCACTCCCGCCCGCGCCTGGGGAATGACGCGAATCGTGCGCGCAGCCACGATCAGCGCGAACACAACCACTACTGCGATGACGATGATTGCGACCATTGGGCGGGTTTCCTTTCTCGGAGCCTTCTTCTGAGAGTCAGTGCATCACAAGCGCGGTTGCTCCGCGTATCTCGACAACCTCGACATGCTCGCCCGCATCGATCACCTCGTCTTCGTCGTAGCTGCGCGCCGTCCACACCTCGCCGTCGATCTTCACGCAGCCGACTCCCTCGTCATTGGCGATCCGCTCGATCACGATCGCGGGTTTGCCCACCAGGGCCGCGGCGCCCGTACGGATCGACGGCGGCAACCGGCTATGCCGGCGCGCGACCGGGCGCAGCGTGCCGAACACTATTGCGGACGCGGCGAGGAACACGATCGAGCTGAGCAGCGCCCCCACCCCCAACAGCCCGACGATCGCGGCGAGCGCCGCACCAGCCGCAAACGGGGCAAGGTAGAAGCCGCCCTGGTGCATCTCTCCGATGCCCAGCACGCACGCCACGATGAGCCACACGATCCATATCTCCATCCCTCCAGACTACCCCTCGGCGATCAGCGCGCGTGCGAAGTCTTCGGAATCGAACGGGCGCAGGTCCTCGACGGCCTCGCCGATCCCGATCAACTTCACCGGCAGGCTCAGCTCGCGGGCGATCGCCAGCGCGATCCCCCCGCGCGCGGTCCCGTCGAGCTTCGTCAGCACGACCCCCGTGACAGCAGCCGTATCGGCGAACATCTTCGCCTGGCGCAACCCGTTCTGGCCGGTCGTCGCATCGACCGTCAGCAGCGTCTCGTGTGGGGCGCCCTCCAACTGCCTGCCGATCACCCTTCGTACCTTCCCCAGCTCGGCCATCAGGTCGTCCTGTGTGTGCAGCCGCCCGGCGGTGTTGACGATCACGACGTCGATGTCTTCGCCGCGGGCCTGGGCGATCGCCTCAAACGCGACCGCGCCGGGGTCGGAGCCCTCTGGGCCGCTCACAACCGCGCAGCCAGCCCGCTCAGCCCAGCCCTCCAGCTGCTCACTCGCCGCAGCTCTGAACGTGTCCGCGGCACCCAGCAGCACCGTCTTGCCCAGCTCTTTGTGCAGGTGCCAGGCGAGCTTGCCAATCGTCGTCGTCTTGCCGGTGCCGTTGACACCCACTGCCATGATCACTGTCGGCTTGCTGCGCACGTCGATCCGTCCGTCGCCCACGCGGGCAGTCTCTGAGAGAAGCCCGATCAGCCGCTCGGTGAGCGCTGCGCCTCCCTCCAGCTGGCCCGAGGTGGCTTCCCTCTCAAGCGTTGCGACGACCGAAGCAGTCGTGCTCGCACCGACATCGGCCATGATCAGTGCCTCCTCCAGCCGTTCCCACGTCTGTTCGTCGAGTACGCCGAACAGCGTCGCCTGGATCTCTGAGCCGAGCGCCTGGCGCGTCTTGGCCATGCTCTCGCGCAGGCGCCGGAAGAGGCCGCCGTGCTGGCGCGGAGCGGACTCGAGAGCATCACCGGCCTGGGCGCCGGCGTCGGTGATGAACAGGTCGCTCCAGTCGCGGGCCACGGGGCGCGCGACGATAGCAGCGCCCGTGCGGGCCGGCCAGCGGTCGATCTGCACCGGACGACGGCCCCCTCCTCAGGCGACCTCGGCGACCTCCGCGACATCCGACTGCGCCTGCCTGTGCCCGTCAGGGTGCTCGGACGGCAGGCGCCGCGAGAGCACCTTCGAGACTCCGTCCTGGCCCATCGACACGCCGAACAGCCAGTCCGCGGCCTCCATCGTGCGCTTCTGATGCGTGATCACGATGAACTGCGCGCGGTCTGCATAGCGGCGCAGCAGCGCGAGGAAACGGTCGAGGTTGAGATCGTCGAGCGCGGCCTCGACCTCGTCGAGAATATAGAACGGGCACGGGCGCGCGAGGAACACCGCGAACAGGAACGCGAGCGCCGTCATCGACTTCTCTCCGCCCGACAGCAGCGACAGGCGCTTCGCCGACTTGCCCGCGGGCGTGATCTCGATCTCCACGCCCAACAACTCCTCCGCGGCCAGTTCCTCGCGCTCGGCCTCCGCCTCGGCGGCGGCCTCGGCCGCCTCCTCGCCGCCGTCGTCGTGTCCGTCCCCGCCACGCCCCCCTTCCGCTGCGTCCGGCGAGAGCGGCTGCCCGCCGAGTACCGCACGCGGCGCCTGCTCGTCGCGCACGAGCCGCAGCCTTCCGGACCCACCCGGAAACACGTCACCGACGAGCTCCTCGAAGTTGCGTGCCGCCGCCGAAAACGTCTGCTCAAAGGTCTCCTGGATCTGGCGGTCGGTGTCCCTGATCACGCCTTTCAGCTCGCGTAGCGCCGTCTCCAGGTCCGCGCGCCTACGCTCCATCTCCTCCACATGAGCAAGAGCCTCGGCGTACTCGGCCTGCGCGAGCGGATTTATCGGACCGAGCTGCTCTCCTCGCCGTATCAGGCGCTTGACCCGGGCTTCCAGTGCCTGGGCCTCATCATCACTGAGGACCTCTTGCAGTGTATCGTCATCCCCGGGCAATGGCCGCTCCAAGCGCTCGGCGATTGTCTTGACCTCGAGCTCTGTCTCCGCCGCCTGGTCGCGTAGGCGTTGCGCGGCGACCTCAGCCTCGGTGACGACCTCGCTCGCGCCGCGCAGCTGCGTCTGGATCTCAGCCTCAGCCTGCGCACATGCGCGCAGCTCATCAGCGACCTGCGCCCCGGCGGCGCTGTCCTTGGCGAGCTCATCCTGGAAGCGCTGGACAATGTCGTCCTCGATCGCTGCAGCGAGGAGCCTGAGCGTCGTAGCGAGACGCTCCGCCAAGAGCACCAGCGCCAGGTCGGACGCATGCTGGGCGCGCAGACGCTCGATCCGGCGCGCGCGCTGCGTGAGCTCACTCACCGCAAGCTCAGCCCGGCGACGCTCGTCGTCGCTCTCTCCGTTTGCCTGTGCCTGGGCGATCGCCCGCTCGACGGCAGCCCGGGCAAGGCGCTCAGCCTCCGCTACGACCTCACCCACCGCACGTGCTCGCGTGCTCGCGTCCGTCATCGCGTGCACACGCTCCACGCCGTCAGCGATAGCCCCACGGACCTCCTCCCACGCCTGCTCCCAGGAGACCTCCTCCGCGCAGGCCGCGTCCTTCGCGGACGTCTCCCCGCCCGCCCCCATGGACGTCCTCTCAACCCCGCCAAGCGTCTCCTGCGCGCAGGACTCGCCCAGCTCGCTCAGCTCCTGCTCGATCCGCTCTATCCGCTGCTCAAGCGCCTGCGCACTCGCGTCGGCCTGCTCACCGCGCAGGCTCACGCGCTCGCGTGCCGAGCGGGCATCGTAGACGCGCCCCGCGAGCGCATCATGGCGCTCGGAGCGCTCGGTCAGCGCACGCTCGGCTATGCCGCGCCGCTGGATGACCTCTTGCAACCTGGACTCGACCGCCGCGCGCTGCTCGCGTGCGTTCTTCACACGGGACTCCGCTCCCTTGAGATCGGCTGCCCGCACTCGCAAGGCTTCGCGCGCGAGTGTCCAGCGCGCTTCCAGCAGCTGGCGCTCCAGCCGTTCGTGCACCTCGGCCGCCTCCGCCTGGCGCTTGAGCGGGCGCAGTCGAGTGCGCGCCTCGCGCTCGATGTCCAAGGCGCGGTCGAGGTTATCCTGCGTGCGCTCGAGCTTCAGCTGCGCGCGTCGGCGGCGCTTGCGGTGCTTGCCGAGGCCCGCCGCCTCCTCGATCAAGAGGCGCCGGTCGCGCGGCTTTGACGTCACGATTGCCTCGACGCGACCTTGCGAGATGACCGAGTGCGTCTCCTTGCCAAGGCCCGTGTCCGAAAGGACGTCGATGATGTCCGTCAGGCGGCAGCGCGCGCCGTTGAGCCGGTATCCGCCTTCGCCGCTGCGGTCCAACCGGCGCACGATCGAGATCTCGCTCAACGGCACATCAACCGTGCCGTCGGAGTTGTCGATCACGATCTCCACCTCCGCGGAGCTGCGCGGCTGCACACCGCGCCCACCGCCGAAGATCACGTCCTGCATCGACTGACCCCTGACTGCGAGCGGCGACTGCTCGCCCATCGCCCATAGCACCGCATCGGTCACGTTCGACTTGCCTGACCCGTTTGGCCCCACGACAACGCTTACCCCCGGGCCGAAGTCCAGCCGGGTACGGTCTGGGAAGGACTTGAAGCCCTTCAGCGTCAGCGACTTCAGATGCACCGCTGACCTCTCACAGGGCCTGTAGCTTCTCGACCGCCTCGCGCGCGGCCTCCTGCTCGGCGTGCTTCTTGCTGCGGCCGCTGCCGCTCCCCAGCTCGCGGCCGTCAACCCGCGCGACGACCGCATATGTACGCTCGTGCGGAGGGCCGTCCTCGCCCGTGATCTCGTAGCTCACCTCTGAGCCGTGCCGAGCGAGCAGCTCCTGTAGCGCCGACTTGAAGTCCACCGGATTCTCCAGCGCCCCCTCTATCTCCGGGCTGAACGCCTCCACGACCGCCTCGGCCGTGCGCTCGTAGCCAGCGTGCAGGTAGCAGGCGCCGATCACAGCCTCGATCACTGACGCGAGCACACGCTCGGTCTCCACCAGCGCTCTCGCGCTCTCGCGCACACCCGCCGGCGCCGCCGCGTGCAGCCGCTCTGGTAGCTCCAAGCGCTCGGCGACCGCTCGGCAGGACACTCCCGAGACGGCCTGTGCGCGGATCTTGGTGAGCCTGCCCGCGCCGAAGCTGTCTGCCTCCAGACGCGGATACAAGTATGCGGTCACCGCCAGTGCCAGCACGCTGTCCCCCAGGAAAGCGAGCCGTGTGTACGAGTCGCTTGGACGCTCGCTCCAGGACGCGTGCGTGAACACCTGGCGCACGAGGTCCTCGGGCAGTTCTTCCAACAACTCGCCCAGCAGCATCATTGCTCCACATCGACGGTCCCGCTGTTGTGGGCGAGAACGAAGTCCACCGCCGCGCCCACGGTGAGGATCTGTGCAGCCTGCTCGTCGGAGATCTTCACGTCGTAGCTGTCCTCGAGCTCTTGCACGAGCGTATACAGGTCCAGCGAGTCAGCCTCGAGATCCTCCTTGAAACGGGTTTCCTCATCGATGCTGTCTGGCTCTGAGTCGAGCTCGTCGGCCAGATGCGCCCTGATCAGTTCGAAGACCTCTTCACGCGTCATTCCCTGGCAGGCTAGCGGCCGACGCGGACGGGCGGGGCGCTTGCCGCAGCGCCCCTGCCTGCGCCAGCGCTGTGTGCGTGCGACCGACGAGATCCTCACGCGCACCGCGCTGAGCGCGCAGAATCGCCTGTGCGAAGCCTGCGCGCGTGAAGCCCCCGTGCGGCACGACCCCCAGCCGGCGCAATCCGAGCAGGTATGCGCCCCCTTGCGATTCCGGGTCGATCTCGTCACGAAAGCCGCGTAGCGCTGGGCGAAGCAGCATGCCTCCGAGCTTTGTGCGCGGCGATGACATGGCCGCGTCGCGGACCGCACCGAGCATCGTCTGCGATACGCCCTCCATCAACTTCAGCGCGATGTTCCCTGTCAGCCCGTCGGTCACGATCACGTCCGCAGCACCCGACACGACGTCCTGTCCCTCGACATTGCCGACGAACTCGAACGCTTCCCTAACTGCACCTGCCCGCGTCCGCTCAGTCAGATCCGCATGTGCTTCCACCACCAGCGGACCGCCGCGCGCAGCCTCCTCGCCGTTGGACAGCAACCCTACGCGCGGCATCTGCACGCCGAGTACCACCCTCGCGAGCGCTGCGCCCATGAAAGCAAACTGCACAAGATGCTCACGCCGTGCCTGTGCGTTCGCCCCGACATCCAGCAGCGTCACTGGATGGCCTGGAACAGGCAAAGGGATCGCCAGCGCTGGGCGGTGGATGCCGCGCGCGCGCTTTATGTTGAACAGTCCCGCCGCCAGCGCCGCGCCAGTCCCGCCGGCGCATACCAGCGCGCCGGCCCTGCCGTCCGCAACAGCCCTGGCAGCCTGCACGATCGATGCCTGCGGCTGGGCGCGCACCGCGCTCGCTGGGTCCGCGCTCTTGGCGATCGAAACCGGCGCGTCCACGACGTCCACGCGCTCCGGTAGCGGGTGGGGGATTTCCATCTCTCCCACAGGCCCAAACAGCAAGACTCTCGCACCCTCAGCCACGGCCAGCATCGCTCCGGCAGCAACCTCGGCCGGACCCATGTCCGCACCGTTGCAATCGACGGCCACTACCGGCGTGATCACCGACCGCCGATCATCGGCGCGGACCGATGGACAAGCCGGAGGCGGGCAAAGGCCCCAGTCATTGACTACTCGTGATCGTGGTCGTGCTCGCCGTGGTCGTGCGTGCTCTGCACCACGACCTCCCGTCCTGCGTACGTACCGCACACTGGACATACCCGATGAGGTCTCCGGGGGCTGTGGCATTTCGGACACGCGTTCACCGCGGGCGTGCCGATCTTGTGCTGCGCACGGCGCTTGGCGGTGCGGCTGTGAGACTGCTTTTTCTTGGGGACGGCCATTGAGCAGAGAAGGCTACCAGGGTGCGAGCGGACATCTTCGGCTACTACTCGAGCTTCAGCTCCCGCAGCTTCGCCCAGCGGGGATCGGGCGCGGGCTCGTGGTGGTGGCCGGGGCCGATTTCATTGAGGTCGGCGGCGCACACCGGGCATAGACCGGCGCAGTCCTCGCGACAGAGCACCTTGACGGGCATCGCCAGCGCGAACGCGTCGCGCGCCCACGCCGCCACGTCGAGCGTCTCCTCGTACACATAGGGGCTGTCGAGCTCCTCGCCCCCGCCCGGCCGGTCGACCTCGCGCGCCTCGACCTCGATCACCGGAGCCGCGGGCTTCAGGCAGCGCATACATGCGCCGGCGACGCGCGCGGAGAAGCGCAGCAGCAGGGCGTAGCCCCCACCGGTCATGCGCGAGACGCTCAGATCGACCGGCACCAACGGCGGCTCGGCCGCATAGGGCTCGCCGCTGAGCAGCAGCGGCTCGACCGGCACCTCGAGCGCGATGCGAGCGGCCTCACCGGCGCTCAGGCGCAGACTTGCGAGGTCGAAGTCGTGAGCCGCGGGAACCATCTCCTCCAGGCTAGCCTGTGCCCCGAATGGGGTGCGACGCGCTTCCGACGCGCCGCTCAGGACTGGGTCTGCAGCTCGCGCTTGAGCACCTTGCCGGTCGCGTTGCGTGGCAGTTGCTCGAGGAACACGACATCGCGCGGAACCTTGTATCGGGCGAGGTTCTGCTTGATGTACTCCTTCACCGTCTCCTCGTCCAGTTCCCCGTCCTCGCGCAACACGACGAACGCCTTCAGTCGCTGGCCGAACTCCTCGTCGTCCACACCCACGACCGCGGCCTCCTCGATCTCGGGATGGTCGGCCAGCAGATCCTCGACCTCGCGCGGAAACACGTTCTCGCCGCCCGAGACGATCATCTCGTCGTCGCGCCCGTCCACGAACAGCCTCCCGCCAGCGTCGAATCGGCCGACGTCCCCGGTGCTCATCAGCCCGCCCACGATCTCCTTGTTGCCGCCCCCGGTATAGCCTTCGAACACCATCTCGTTGGCGACAAAGATGCGCCCACCCTCTCCGGGCGCCGCCTCGCGTCCCTCGGAGTCCAGCAGCTTCACGACCGTCCCCATCGGGGGTCTGCCGGCCGTCCCGGGCGCGGCGCGCAGGTCCTGGGGCGTGGCGATCGTGGCCCATGCGACCTCCGTCGACCCGTACAGGTTGTACAGCACGTCGCCAAAGGCATCCATCGCCCGCGTCGCCAGCTCACCCGGCAGCGCCGAGCCGCTGAGCGCGATCACCCTCAGCGAGCTCACGTCGTACTTTGCGATCGTCTCGGGCCCCAGCTCCAGCATCCGCTGCAACATCACCGGCACGACCGCCAGCGCTGTTGCGCGGTGGTGGGCGACGGCCCGCAGCGTGTCCTCGGGATCGAACTTGCGGCGCAGCACGAGCGTGGACGCCAGCGGCAGCGCGAGCGTGAAGTGCCCGAAGCCCCAGGAGTGAAACATCGGCGCGGCAATCACGGTGCTCTCGCGCGCCTTCAGCGGAATCTTCGAGAACAGGGCTGCCAGGGGCTCCATCGAGTCCGGCTGCTTGCGCGCTGCGCCCTTCGGCGTCCCGGTCGTGCCCGACGTGAGGATCACCACGCGCCCCTTTTCCGCCGGCGGCGTCAGCGGCGCGTCCGTCTCTGAGGCGATCAGATCCTCCAGCAGCGAATCGGACTCCGACAGCCGTCGTTCGCCCGGCTCGTGCCAGGCGACGAACCGCTTGCGACCCTCGCCACCCTCGCTGACGAGGTCCCCGAACTCCTCGTCGTACACCAGCGCGACCGGATCCTCGCGCCTGACCACGTCCGCGATCTGCGGCCCCGCGAACGCCGTGTTCAGATACAGCGCCACCGCCCCCAGCTTCGCGCACGCGACCGTCGCCTCGATGAACCCGCGGTGGTTGCGACACATGATCGCGACCCCGTCCTGTTCTTTGACCCCCGCTCGGCTCAGCCCCCGCGCGAGCGCATTCGTGCGCCGGTCCACCTCGGCGAACGTCAGCGTCCCCCTCTCGTCGACGATCGCCCGGCGCTCGGGATACCTGATCGCCGAGACCGTATACGCCGCCGCCGGCGTCGGCCCCCACCTGTGCAGCGCCACGATCGAGCGCACCGCCCTGTCGGGGCGCACCGGCTTGATCATCCCGGTGCCCAGCAGCGTCTGTGCAACCTGCAGCTTGTACTTCGCCTCGTGCGCGTTCATCTACGCGCGGACCCTACCCAAAAGCGCGCTAGCTCACTTCGGCCGGCTCGTCCTTGCCCTGCAGGCGCTCGCGGCCACGCTGCACGGCCGCGATGAACTTGGACAGGTTGACCTCGAGCGTGTTGAGGATCTCATCGGCGTAGTCCTCAGCGCCCAGCCTGATCTCGCGCTCGCGAGCGCGAGCGTCCTCAACGATGTCCTCAGCAGCGCGCTCGGCCTGTTTGGTGACCTCCTCCTCGCCGAGAAGCTTCTCCTGGCGCTCACGCGCATCCTTGATCACCCGCTCAGCCTCCTTCTTCGCCTCCGCGAGCATCTCCTGGCGCTCCTTGACGATCCACCGCGCCTGCTTGATCTCCTCGGGGATCGTCGCGCGCATCTGGTCGAGGATGTCGTAGATCTCCTCCTTGTCGACCCGGACAGAGTCGCTCAGTGGAATCGTTTTGGCGTTGTGCACCAAATCGTCGAGCTTGTCAATCAGTACTAGGACATCCATGACGCCTCCAAGTTCGTCAACGCCTGAGCTCTTCCTGCAAGCGCCGTGCCACGTCAGGAGGTACGAGATCGTCGATCTTGCCTCCGAAGATCGCAAGCTCCTTGACCCCACTCGACGACAGGAAACTGTACTGCGGGCTCGCCATCAGATACACCGACTCTATCGCCGGATCCTGCCTGCGGTTGAGCTGATGCATCTCCAGCTCGTACTCGAAGTCTGAGATCGCCCGCAATCCCTTGACGATCGCCTTTGCGCCGACCTTTTTCGCGAAGTTGACGACAAGCGTGTTGAACGGCTCCACCCGCACTCCTTGAAGCTCGGCCGTGGCCCTTTCAATGAACTCCACCCGCTCGTCTATCCCGAACAGCGTCTTGTCCTTACGCACCGACCGATTCACGACTGCGACAACAACTTCCTCGTACAGCGCCGCGGCGCGCCTGATTACGTCTAGATGGCCGTTCGTGATCGGGTCATAGGAGCCCGGACACACAACTATGGACTTGTTCTGGTTCATTTGTGACGATAGATCCTGATCGAGGTGTCTCCGTAGGAGCGCTCCTTCTCGAGCGTCAGCTCCAGCTCCAGCGGCGTCCGCCGATCGCTCTCGACGGCCGCGCGCGCCTGTGGCCTCAGCAGCGACGGCACGATCACCGCCGACAACTCCCGCCCCCGATCTGAGATCGGGGGCACCGACGCCGAGGGCGTTAGTCGCGCCCGTCCGTAAGGAGGATCGATCAGGATCAGATCGTATGTCTCTTTGCGCTGCCGTGCGCTCTTCAACGCATCGAGCGCATCTTCGCGCCTGACCTGAACGTCCTGTGCAGCGAGCCCCAACTCCTTCAGATTGAACATCAGCGCTCTGAGTGCGCTCGCGTCGCGCTCCACGAAAACCGCCTGCCGCGCGCCCCTGGAGAGTGCCTCGATGCCAAGCGCTCCGGTGCCTGCGAACAGGTCCAGCACGTGTGCATCATCAATGTCACCGAGCATCGCAAACAGCGCCTCGCGCACGCGCTCAGATGTCGGCCGCGTGGTCCTGCCCCGCGGCGCCTGCAGGAGGCGTCCGCCGTACCGTCCTGCGATCACCCTCAGCGTTCAGCCCTCATCCTGGGATCGGCTCCAGCGCCTCCTCACCGAATGTACGCTCCAGTGCGTAACCCAGCAGCGCGTGCTCCGGCGCCTGCAGGCTCGGATCGACGGCCATGATCGTCTCCGCGCGCGCCCGCGCGCGCTCCAGCAGCGCGGCATCCGCGGGCAGGCATGCCACCTGAAACTGGCCAACACCCGACTGCCTCGTCCCGATCAGCTCGCCCTCCTTGCGCATTTCCAGGTCGATTTCCGCGAGCTTGAATCCGTCGGAGCACTCCACCAGCGCGCGCAGCCTGGCCGAGCTGGGTGGGCCGCCCAAGAAGCAGCGCCCGCCATGCACACCGCGCCCGATCCTCCCGCGCAGCTGGTGCAGCTGGGAGATCCCGAAGCGCTCGGCGTTCTCGATCAGCATCACAGTCGCATTCGGTACGTCAACGCCGACCTCGATCACCGTCGTCGCGACCAGCACATCCGCCTGACCTGAGGCGAACTGTGCCATCGCCAGCGCCTTCTCCTTCGCTCGCATACCGCCATGCAGCAGCACGAGGCAATGATCTCTCAGCTCACCCATGCGCAGGCGCTCCAGCTCCGCGGTCACCGCGCGCATATCAGCGGCCCCATCCCCATCCTCAGCCTGTTCGATCAGCGGGCACACGACATACGCCTGCCGGCCTTCGCCCAGCTGTGCGCGCAGCTGCTCGTAAGCGTGTGCGCGCACTGTCTCGCCCGCAACGATGCACGTCTCGATCGTCTGCCTACCCTGGGGAAGCTCGCGCAGGACGGTCACATCCAGGTCGCCGTAGTTCGCGAGCGCGAGCGTACGTGGGATCGGCGTAGCGGTCATGTGCAGCACATGCGGGGCTGACCGATCTCCGCTCGGTCCTTCCCGCACGCTGCCGTCCGGACCCAGCCGGGTGGGCGGGTCTCCAATCCCCTTGCCGTCCAGCGCCGCTCGCTGGCGCACTCCAAACCGGTGCTGCTCATCCACCACCGCGACCGCCAGCGCTCGAAAGCGGACGTCAGGCTCGATCAGCGCGTGCGTGCCAACGATCAGCGACAGCTCACCGCTTGCAAGCTTGCCGAGCGTGTCCTCGCGCTTGCGAGCCGACGTTGAGCCCGTCAGCAGCGCGCAGCGCACCTGCTCTGTGCCGAGCAGCCGCTGCAACGTCGCGAAGTGCTGTTCTGCAAGCGTCTCCGTCGGTGCCATCAGCGCCGCTTGGTGGCCGTGCTCGACCGCTCGCAGCAGCGCGTACAGCGCGACCACCGTCTTGCCGCTGCCAACCTCCCCCAGCAGCAGCCGCTGCATCGCCCGCTCCTGCGCCAGGTCTGCGCGGATTGTCGCGATCGCCCTGCGCTGGTCGTCTGTCAGCTGGAACGGCAGCCCGCTTTCCAGCCAGCGCTCACTCAGCGCAGGCAATGATGCAGCGCTCGACTCACCTGACGACGTCCCGTCCAACGCGAGCGCGCCTTTACGCGCCCGGCGCCGGGCCCTGCGACGCAGGAACACCAGCTGTGTCAACAGCAGCTCCTCAAACGCCAGCCTCTCCCTGCCCCTCTCGCGCTCTGAGGCTGTCCGCGGGAAGTGCATCGCGGCCAGCGCTGCCGCTCTGTCGGGGAGTTTCTCGCCCACTCTGGTTGCCGCCTCAAGCGCCTCCGGCACGTCCTTCAGTGCGTCCTTGACGCCCTGCACGAGCGCAAGAATCTGCGTCGAGCTGACGCCTTCAGCGGCGGGATAGTGCGCGACCTCGCTCAGCGCATCGGGCGGATCGGCCTCACCCTGGGTGGGGTGGGGATCCAGACCATTGCCGACCGCGTGGTGGGCGACGTTGAACATGCCCCGCCCAGTGATCTTGCCGTGCAGGACCAGCTTCGTCCCGGGCGTGTAGCGCGCCAGGAGCCACGGCTGGTTAAAGAACATCGCCGGCATGCTCCCCGTCTCGTCGAACACGATCGCTTCGACCAGCGGCTTCATCCCTGCCCGCCGCACCTGCCTCGACGCGATCGCGCGCACCTGCACCGCGACCGTCGCGCCCTCTCCCATCGTCAGGCCCGCCACCGTGCGCGCGTCGCGGCTGTCCCGCGGCAGGTGCTCGAGCAGCTCGCCGACAGTGCTCAGGCCGAGCGTCCGCAGGCCGTCAGCCAGCTTCCCTGCAGACACCTCCAGTGGATCTCCCAGCCGCGATGGTCTCGGCCAGCGCACCGGCGCGCCCAGCAGCTGCTCCCATGTCGCGCTTCTATCTGACGCAAACACCCGCGGAAGCGGGCTCGGGCCATCTGCCGGATCGCGCTCGCCAAGCGTGCGCACCTTCTGCTCGGATGAGGCGAGGGTTGTTGTCGCGACTGCTCCCATCAACCTCTCATCATGCACCGCGCCGCGGTCATACCCATCATCTACTCGGCAGCCAGCAGCCACCAGTAGGCCGGCTGGCCGCCGTGGCGCAGCTCGAGCTCGATCTTGCCGTTCACCATCGCTTCAACTTCCTCGCTCTCAAGCGGCGCGTTCTCGCCCGTGAGACAGCTGATCAGCTCTGCACCATCTGCAAGGCTTGCGATCACGGCGCGCAGCGTCTGCGCCGGATCGCCCCAGGCGTGCACCTCCTCAGCGATGAACCCGACCGCCTCGCCCCGCTTGAACCGTCCCTGCACGTCGTCGCGAGCGGCCTTGGCAACCGCACCTGTGCGCACATGCGCGAGCGCCTCACGCAACGCCGCCGCGTTCTCCTCAACGCTGCGATCGGCCTGCAGCGCAACCGCCGCCACGAGCTCAGCCTGCTGGCCAACTGCGGGCGCGACCAACACCTGCTTGTCTGATAGCTCAGCCGCACGCTCAGCTGCCATCACAACATTCGGGCTGCTCGGCAGCACAAGCACCTCCTCCGCTGGCACCTCGTGGATCGCCGCCAGCAGTTCGTACGTGGACGGGTTCAGGGTCGGACCGCCATCGATCGTGCACACGCCCAGTGCAGCGAACAGCGCCACGAGCCCATCCCCGCTGACTACAGCCAGCGTGCCACAGCGCGCCTGCTGGGGCTCGCGCGGCGTCACCCCAGCGGACTGAGCCTCCCCTCTGCCGGGTATCGCATCCCCGCCGAGCCCACCGCCAGGACCGCCCCCGCTAGCGACGGTCGCGGCCACGCTCGTCAGCCGTTCGTCGCGCGCAGCGACCTGCAGGCGCATATCGGCGATGTCCAGCCTCGAAACCTCGCCTATATCCGCGAACACGGCGGTTGCGCGCTCGGGCTCGTCGGTGTGTAGATGCACCTTCAAGGTTCTCTCGTCGCCGACGACCAGCACCGAGTCCCCGAGCGCCTCCAGCGGCGCGATGAACCGACTTGCAGTCAGGTTGTTGCCGGTCACGGCAAAGTTTGTGCAATAGCGATACGTGCTCGAGATGTGCTGTGGATGGGTGATCTGTGCCGGCGCGTAATGCTCGAGCTCCGGTGCATCCTCGCCGCGCAGCGCCGCGACGACGCCCGCGAAGATGATCGTCAGCCCGTACCCGCCCGCGTCTACCACCCCCGCCTCACGCAGCGCCGCGAGCAACTCCGGGCCGCGCTTGACCGAGTCCTCCCCGGCCAGGACCGCGCGTTCGAGCGCGTAGGCAATCGCTGCGTCCTGGCTGCTCGGATCGGTCGCCGGGCCGAGACGCTGGTTCTCCGGGCTATGTGCGACGTCAGTCACGATCTTATGCGCCATCTCGCGTGCGACCGTCAGGATCGTGCCCTCTGCTGGGTTGCGTACCGAAGCGTATGCGCGGTCTGCAGCGTTCGCCAGCGCCGCGCCGATCAACGTCGCGTCGATCAGCTGCCCCGGCCGACTGACGAGCTCCTCAGCAGCACCGCGGATCAGCTGGGAAAGGATCACGCCAGAGTTGCCGCGCGCCCCCAGCAGCGCCGCGCGCGCAACCGACTGCACGATCTCCTCGCGCCCAATCTCATCGATCGTGCGCCCCCCATCGCTGCCCTGCAAGCGGTCAAGCTCGGCCAGCACGGCGCGCAGCGTCAGCACCATGTTGTCGCCTGTGTCCCCATCTGCAACCGGAAACACGTTGAGGTCGTTGACCTCCTCCCGCCGGGACTCCAATTGCGCCAGCGCTCCCGCCACCGCCGCGCGAAAACGAACCAAGTTGGTATCGCTCACTGCGCTACGTCTTATCAGGTTCGCCGGAGCCGAACCCGCTCGACGGGCCTACAGAGCCTTCGTGACCTTGCCGGCTTTTAGACACCGCGTGCACACGTACACACGCCTCGGCGCCTTGCCGACGAGGATCCGCACCTTCTGCAGGTTCGGGTCGAACCGGCGCTTGGTCGCGACCATCGAGTGGCTGCGGCTCTGCCCGAATGCAGGGCCCTTCCCGCAGCTATGACACACCTTGGCCATCCGCGGCAGTCTAGCCGCTCGCCTGTCCTTCCGCAGGGAGGGCGAGCGTGTTGCGTATGTCCGCCATCCGCATGACCGCCTCGGCCGCGTGGCGCCCTTGATCGCGCTTGCCACCACCCGAGCGCTCGAGCGCCTGCTCCATCGTCTCGCAGGTCAACACGCCGAACGCACACGGCACGCCCGTATCGAGCTGCACCTGCATCACCCCCCGAGCGGTCTCAGCGCAGACGAAGTCGTAGTGGTCGGTCTCGCCCCTGATCACTGCTCCCAGGCAGGCCACGCCAGCAAACCGGCCTGACTCGGCGGCATATTTCGCTGCCAGCGGCAGCTCATAGGCGCCGGGCACATCGAACACCTCGATATCGTCCTGTCCCGCTCCTACGAACGCATTGCGGGCACCGCTCTCCAGGCGCTCGGCGAGCTCCTCATAGAAACGCGCGACGGCGATCGCGTAGACGCTCACCAGTCGAGCCCTTCTGCGGCTGCTTTCCGCTCGCGCTCTTCGCGCAGCATCTCCGCATCGAGATTCAGCCCCTGGTGGTGGAGCGTATGCCCCATGCGCTGGGCCTTGGTGCGCATGTACTCCTCGTTGTGCGGATTCGGCGCGTGCTCGATCGGGACCTGCGCGGTGACCGACAGCCCATAGCCCTCCAGACCCTTGATCTTCTTGGGGTTGTTTGTGAGGATCCTGATCGAGGAAAGCCCTAGGTCTGAGAGGATCTGGGCCCCGATCCCGTAGTCGCGCAGGTCAGCCGGCAACCCGAGCTTGAGATTGGCGTCCACCGTGTCCAGTCCGTCCTCCTGCAGGCGGTATGCCTTGAGCTTGTTGAGCAGACCGATACCTCGCCCCTCCTGGGCCAGGTACAGCAGTACGCCCTCCCCCTCAGTCTCGATCATCGCCAGTGCCGACTCCAACTGTTCACCGCAGTCGCAGCGCAGCGAGTGAAACACATCGCCCGTCAGGCACTCCGAGTGCACGCGCACAAGCACATCCGGGCGCCCGGACACATCGCCCTTGACGAGCGCCACATGGTGCTTCTGATCCACCAACGAGCGATACCCAACGACTTTGAACTCCCCAAACGCCGTCGGCAGTTGGGCGGCGGTGACTCGCTCGACGAGCTTGTCGTGACGGCGGCGATAGGAGATCAGGTCGGCGATCGTGATCATCTTCAGACCGTGGCGGACGCAGTAGCCGGCCAGATCCTCCACGCGCGCCATCGTGCCGTCGTCGTTCATCACCTCGCAGATCACCCCAGCTGGGTTCAGTCCAGCCAGCCGCGCGAGGTCAACGGCCGCCTCAGTCTGCCCTGTGCGTTCGAGCACACCCCCGGAACGTGCCTTCAGCGGAAATACGTGTCCAGGCTGCACGAGGTCGCGGGGATGGGCCTCAGGATCGATCGCGACCTGGATCGTGCGCGCGCGATCGTGCGCAGAGATCCCCGTCGTCACGCCCTCGCGCGCCTCGATCGAGACCGTGAAGGGCGTCTCGAACGAGGATTCGTTCTTGGCAGCCATCAGCTCCAGCCCCATCTCCTCGCAGCGCTCAGGCGTCAGCGACAGGCAGATCAGCCCACGCCCCTCCTTGGCCATAAAGTTGATCGCCTCAGGCGTGGCGAACTGCGCCGCGAGCGTCAGGTCGCCCTCGTTCTCGCGGTTCTCGTCGTCGCAGACGACGACCATGCGCCCGGCGCGGATCTCCTCCAGCGCCTCCTCGATCGTGGCAAACGGTGTGGTTGTGCGAGTCTCGCTCATGATCTGGACTCCAAAAGACGCTCGACGTGCTTTGCCAGTACGTCCACCTCCAGGTTGACTCGATCCCCGACGGACGCCTCCCCCAGGTTGGTGCGCTGCAGCGTCTCCGGGATCAGCGAGACCTCGAACCCGCCCTCCTCGGGCAGCGCGCTGACGGTCAAGCTGACACCGTTGACGGCGACCGAGCCCTTCTCGACCAGATACCGCCCCACGCGCGGCTCGCAGTCGATCCCCAGCACGCGTGAGAACCCCTCGCTGCGGATCTCGCTCACCGTTCCCGTGCCGTTGACGTGGCCCTGTACGACGTGTCCACCCAGACGGTCCGTTGCGCGCAGCGCCAGCTCGAGGTTGACGTTCGCACCGAACTGCAGTCCGTCCAGCGATGAGCGGCGCAGCGTCTCGACCATCGCCGCCGCCACGAACTGCCCGTCGCGAACGTCGGTCGCGGTAAGGCATACGCCGTTGACGGCAATCGAATCACCCGGCGTGAGCTCATCCGCCAGGCGCGTGCTGATGCGCAGCGTCGCGCCCTCATCGTCGCGCTCCAGCGCCGTGACGCTGCCGAGATCGGCGATCAGTCCCGTGAACATGGCTCGCTCACCACTCGCGCAGTCGCGCGCTGATCAATAGGTCCTCGCCTACGCTCTCGCACTCGCACGTCAGTGCCCGCAGCGCCTCAGATATCTGCTCGACACCCTTGCCCTCCAAGGGATCGCGCGCAGCGCTGCCGCCGAGCAGCAGCGGCGCCAGGAACAGGCGAATTTCGTCGATCTCCTCCGTATCCAGGAACGCGCCCGCCAGATGCGGACCGCCCTCCAGCAGCACCGAGGAGATGCCCATCCCGCCGAGCTGTTCCAGCGCCGAGCGCACCCGCGCCGGCTCATTCTCACCCGTCGCCACCAGCACCTGCACGCCAGCCGCCTCCAGTGCGTCGGTATCAGCGCGCGCCGCTGCGCGCGAGACGACGACAGTGAGCGGAATTGCAAGCGCCGCCGACACCAGCTGCGAGCCAGGCGACAAGCGCGCGAGCGAATCGAACACGACTCGCCGCGGCTGGTACTCAGACTCGGCTGGAAGGCCGTCCGGGCGCGCCGTCAGCTGCGGGTCGTCCGCGAGCGCTGTGCCGATGCCGACGACCACCGCGTCAACCGATGCGCGCCAGCGGTGCGCCAACTCGCGACTTGCCTCGCCTGAGATCCACTGCGAGTCGCCGGTGCGCGTGGCCACCTTCCCGTCGAGCGTCATCGCCGACTTGAACAGCACCCACGGACGCCCCACACGCGCGTGCTTGCGAAACGCCTGGTTCAGCAGCCGTGCGCTGCTCGCCAGCTCGCCGTCGGCGATCACGACCTCCACGCCCTCGTCGCGGAGAATCCCCAGGCCGCGCCCAGACGCCTTCTCGGTGGGATCGTCAGAGGCAACCACCACGCGCCTGATCCCAGCCTGCACGATCGCACTGGTGCATGGCGGCGTCTTGCCCTCGTGACAGCACGGCTCGAGCGACACGTACAGCGTTGCATCGCTCAGATCTGCAAGGCCACATGCCTCGATCGCGTTCACCTCCGCATGAGCTCCGCCGAACCGTTCGTGCCAGCCCTCCCCGAGCACTTCGCCCTCGCGTGCCACAACAGCGCCAACGACCGGGTTGGGCTTGACCATGCCAGCGCCGTTGTCCGCCAGCTTGATCGCCCGCTCCAAATGCTCCTTGTCGGTGTCCGTGCAGGTGGTCATCGCTCCATCCAGGATAACCCGGCGCCCATCTCAGTCTGGCCAGGGCACCTGAACGACTCAACCTCCTAGTGTCCGCAGCGGCCCCCACGCAGTCGGTAGACCGTCATCAGCGGCCCCGGACGTTCGTAAGCGAGCGGGTAGTAATCGAAGCTCCAGTCGAAATTAAAGGGAACGGATTCCCGCCCACCCTGATCCTTCGCATACGGCGAGGCGCGATAAACGACTTCTCCAGCCCGCTCAAGCGCACGGTAGTAGGCGATCGCCAGGGGCACGGCGCTTGGATCGGTCTGGGCGCGCCCAGACTCGGTCGAGCCGCTGATCACCCAGCAGTAGTCATGGGTCTCGTAATAGTCGATCAGCGCCGGGGCGAGCGTGCGCTCGTAGTCCTCGATCCCCAGTTCATGGGTGAACCCCGCCTCCAGCACGCCAGTTGAGGAGATCTGTGTCCACAGCGACGGGTACTTGTTCCAGGGTTTCCCCCACGCGTTGGGCGCAACCGGCTCGACCACGATCAAGGCGCCAGCTGGGATGTGCGCAAGCATCCAGTTTCGCGTGAGGTTGCGGGTGTCCGCCCGCGCGAGCACAATGCCTGAATGAATGCTGTATACGAGCCCCTGCCCGAGCAGCGCGGCCACGAACAGCGCAGCCACAGCGATACGCATGCGCGGCAGCCGGCGCGCGATCGCGTTGACGAGCTGTACCGCAAACACCGCCGCTAGCAGGCACAGGATTGGAAATATCGGCAACAGCCAGCGGCCGAAGTAGCGGCCCTGCGTACCCATGAACGCGAGATACAACAGCGGCGCGGGCACGAGTATGAAGCCCAGGACGCGCTCCTTGAGCCACACGCTGAGTGCACCTCCCAACGCCGCCAGCGCTGGAACCCAGCCAAAACCCCAGGTCAGCGTCCACAGGTAGTAGGCCAGCCCGCCGTTTTTTGGCGCGCCGAGCTTGCCCTGAGCTTCGGCGGACAGCGTTGACTGGTGGAGTAGTTCTGAGTGAAATGCCGAGTAGTCGAGAGCGGCGTATGGGTTCGCCACCAGAAACGCCGCCAGCGCCGCCACAACGGCGAGCGCAAGTCCGCCTACCGCGTGGCGCCCGGCGCGTGCCGATCCCCAGTCGCCCGCCGCTTGGAGGTAGCGCACCGCAACTGCCGCGACGAACGGCACGAGCACTATCCCAGCCGTGTACTTGGTTGCGCAAGCTAGCCCCAGCCCGATGCCAGCCAGCAGGTAGTCTCCTACGCGACCTTTGCGCAGAACTCCCGCAGTCCCAAGCAGCGACAGCGTCAGCGGCGCAAGCGTCGGCACGTCGTTGAGCGCCAGGTGCGCGTAGAACACGGGCAGGAACGCAACCGCCTCGATCGCAGCGGCGAGCAGCGCCACACCGCGGCCGAACAGCCGCGTACCGGTCACGTACAGCAGCCACAATGCGGTCGTCCCCAGCACCGCAGCGGCAGCTCGCGCGAGCGTGTAGACGTCGCCGGGATGAGCCGCGATCGCATCTCTTACCCCAGCCGCACTCCCATACCTCACCGCGAATAGGAAGTGCAGCACATATGTGTACGCCGGCGGGTTGGCGAAGTAGTGCGGGTTCAGATTATGAGCGAACATTTCGATCGCATGCGGGACAAAATGGTCAGCCTCGTCGGCGTTGTAGGCGTAGGGCAACCCCTGCCCGATTCCCCACACGCGCAGGCCCAAACCGCCCGCGAGCACGACCGCGAGGCCAGCCCACGCCCACCGGCGGGGAGCCTCAGCAGTTGTCATACACCGCGTAGTACTTGCTTGTGTAGATGCGCTTGAAGCCCACCTGTGGGATCTGGTCGCGCGGGTCGTCGCCGACGTCGACAATCGCCTCAAAGAAGACCGCGCTGCCGAGCGGGTAGACCGCCACGCTGCCGCGACTCAGGCGGTCCTCCAGCTGATGCACCCCTTTCAATGCGTCAGAGCGCGCTTGACTGCGCGCGACGATGTTGTGCTGACTGGACGTGTCCAGGATCCAGCGCGCGTCAGGGATCAACTTGTTGTCCGGCAGCGACAGCAGCGGACAGCGCTCAAGCACCGCCTTCACACGCGGGCTTCCAAGCGCAGCCGCCAAGCCCTTATGGAAGTCCTCGTGATAGGCCAGCGTCGTGCGCAGGTTGGAGAGATTCAGCGTCGCAGCAGCCGATGCGCCGCCGTAGAGGACGAGCGCTGCAGCACCCACCATCCATACACGGCGCAGCTTTGACCCCGGCTCAAGCATCGCCCAGCCTCCGATCGTCACTGCGCAGAACAGCAGCAGCAAGATCGCCGCGCCCATCAGATAGCGGTCGACCACCGACGCGCCGACTGCCCCCTCAGCGATGTACACCCCGATCAGCACGACCAGCGTCGCCAGCGGCGTGAGCACGCGGCGCGGCGCGAGCCAGAGCGCCAGCGGCAGACCGACGAGCCCACCGAGGATCACCGGCAGCTTGTCGATCCGCTCCCCGAATGTCCACAGCGACACGACCACGCTCGACAGCCCCTGCGTGCGTTCGAGTTCGGCGGCCAGGCCGGCGGTCGAGCTCAGCGAATACAGAGGGTTGCCCGTCACCACCCCGTCCACAGCAACCCACACGATGGGCGCGATCAGCGCGAGCCCGAGATATTGCAGACGTTTATGGTTGTCGATCTGACCGCCCTCATCGATCTGCGCTGGGTCCGCCTGTCGCGGCCATACACACCACAGCCAGTACACCCCGCTCAGTACCCATGCATCCGGGCGCAGCAAACCGGCCGCGGCCAGCGTCAAGAAGACCGCTCGCCCGCGCCGGGGTCGTTCGACCTCCAGCGCGACCGCCCACACGATCAGCGCAACATAGGAGATGTCCAGGTATCCCTGTGTGGCGAGGTTCTCTACGAAGAAGCGGCTCAGCAGGAGCAGCCCCGCGAGCAGCCCCACAACCGGACCGAAGCACAGCCGTCCCAGCCGGTAGACGCCAGCGATGACCGCCACGAACGAAGCGATCGAACCGAGCACCATCAGCCGCGCGCCGCCTTGGCCAAAGATCGAGCAGAACATCCCGAAGGCGATTGCCAGCGGGTGCTCGGTCGGGCCGCGGTAGACCCGGAAGTCAGGCAGGTGCAGGTGCAGCAGATCACGCCCCCACAGCAGCGCGTAGAAGGAGTCATATGTCGGATAGGTGGGGAAGGCGAAGTAGCCGACGAGTGCCCCCACGCACAGCACCGCGAAGCCGAGCTTCGCCCACGTCGCGGCGTCCACCGCACGCAGCTGCCGCAGCGGCGTGGAGCTCGACCGCGGCTTAGAAAACGTGGTGCTGGCCATCGGGCCGTAGAGCCTATCCGTGCAAGGAGCTGCCCTAGCCAGATGGCCCCACGGGGTAGGCTTCCATCAAGTGAAGCTCATCATCCAGATCCCTTGTTTCAACGAGGCCGACCAGCTCCCGCAGACGCTTGCCGACCTACCGCGTCAGGTGGATGGCTTCGATGTGGTGCAGTGGCTCGTGATCGACGATGGCTCCACCGACGAGACGGTCGCTGTCGCTCGTGCCCACGGCGTCGACCACCTCGTGCGCCTGACCAACAACAAGGGCTTGGCGGCAGGGTTTCAGGCGGGCATTGACACGGCGCTGAAGCTCGGCGCTGACGTGATCGTCAACACCGACGCCGACAATCAGTACTACGGCCCAGACATCGCCCGGCTGGTGCGACCGATCGTGCAGGGACGCGCCGACATGGTCGTCGGCGACCGCGAGGTCTCAGGGATCGAGCACTTCTCGCCGCTGAAGAAGACATTGCAGCGCCTGGGCTCGTGGGTTGTGCGCCAGGCGTCCTCGACCTCGATTCCGGACACGACGTCGGGGTTTCGCGCCTACAACCGCGAGGCGGCGATCGGAATGATGGTCGTCTCGCGCTTCACCTACACGCTCGAGACGATCATCCAGGCAGGCAAGCTGCTGGTCGCGATCGACCATGTCCCGGTTCGCACCAACCCCAAGACGCGCGAGTCGCGCCTATTCCCCTCGATGGGGGCCTACGTGCGCCGCAACGCGGTGTCGATATTCCGCATCTACGCCCAGTACGAGCCACTGCGCGTGTTCTGGAGTCTTTCCCTGCTGATCGGCCTGGCCGCGATCGGTGTCTGGATCCGCTTCGTCGTCGCCTATGCCGAAGGCAGCGGCAGCGGGCATGTGCAGTCCCTGATCCTCGGCGCTGTCCTGTTCATCGCGGCCGTCGTGCTGTTCGCGCTGGGGGTGATCGGCGACCTGCTCGCTGCGCAGCGCGTGATGACGCAGAAGACGTTCGAGCGCGTGCGCCGGATCGAGCTGCAGTTGGGCGTGGAGCCGTCGCACTATGAATCGAACACCGGGCCGGGTGGGCAAGGTGGGCGGGCACTAAATAAAGAGGAGCCCGAGGCGGTGGAGGCGTGAGTGGCGTAACCGTCTCCGAGGACGGGATCGTCACCGGCAACACCTACGACAAGTACGGCTCGACCAACCCAGCAGTACGGCGCATGATGGCTGGTTTCGAGGGCGCATTGGACGAGCTGTTCGCGCGTGCCGACCCCCATTCGCTGCTGGACGTTGGCTGCGGCGAGGGAGTGCTCGTACACAAATGGGCCACGCGTCTGGGCAAGGACCGGCGGGTTGTCGGGATTGACCTCGAAGAGGAGTCGATCCAAGCGGGCTGGTCCGAGCGTCGAGCGCCGAACCTCGAGTACCGCACGATGCAGGCCGAGAACCTGCCTTTCGCCGATGGCGAGTTCGACCTGGCGAGTGCCATCGAGGTGCTCGAGCACGTGCCCGACCCTGAGCACACAGTGAGCGAGATGGCGCGCTGCGCTGAGCGCCACCTGCTCGTCTCGGTGCCGCGCGAGCCACTGTGGCGGATGCTGAACATGGCCCGCGGCGCGTACTGGTCTGAGCTCGGCAATACGCCAGGCCATCTCAACCACTGGTCTAAGCGATCGTTCGTGAAGCTCCTCTCGCGCCACGGCAAGGTCATCGAGGTGCGCTCGCCGTTCCCCTGGACGATGTTGCTTGTCCGCCTCTAGCAACGGGCGCTCCTACGGCGCGGGTGCGCGCATCCTGTCGATCGGGATCGCCTCGACGGGGCTGCTGACGTTCGCGTATTTCTCGATCGCGAGCCACGTGCTCGGCGAAGAATCGGCGAAGCTCCTTGACGTCCTGTGGTCGGTGATGTTCGTGATCATCTCCGTGATCTACCGGCCGATCGAACAGCTGCTCTCGCGCACGATCGCCGAACGCCGCGCGCACGGCAGCGCGGAGCACACGCTGCGCGTGCCGATGCTGATCCAGGCGAGCTTCGCGCTGATCTTCCTGGCGGTGGCGCTGGCGCTGCACGGTGAGCTGGTCGACCACGTCTTCCAGCACCAGCAGGCGCTTTACGACGTTCTGGTAGTGGGCACGCTGGCGTACGCCGCGAGCTACTTCGCGCGCGGCTGGCTGGCCGGACACCAGCGCTTCGGGCTGTTCGGCGGCCTGGTGCTGATGGAGTCGGTCTCACGCATCAGCTTCGCGATCGCGGTGGCGCTGGGCATCGCCAGCGGCCAGACTGCGGTGGCGCTGGGGATAGCCGCGGCTCCACTGGTCTCGCTGGTGGTCGTGCCGGTGGCGTTCGCCAGCACAAGGTCCACCCGCCCCCGCCCCACGGCGGCGCCTCACGACGCCACAGGTCCAATAACGGTCGACGAGGCCGACGCGGCGCTGGCCGGACCGGGGACCGAGGGCGTGCAAGAGGTGGCAGCCCACGAGGATCTGTCGCTGCGCCGCGGCGGCGGCTTCGCGGTATGGGTGTCGAGCATCATGCTGTCCGAGCAGACGCTGTTGAACGCGGCGGTCCTGACGGTCGACGCGACCTCACACAGCGGCGTGCTGGCGGGCATCGTGTTCAACGTGCTGCTGATCGCCCGCGCGCCGCTGCAGCTGTTCCAGGCGATCCAAACCTCGCTGCTGCCGCATCTGACAGGCCTCGAGGCGACCGAGGGCCATGACGCGTTCGCGCGTGCGATCCGCCTGACGATCCTGGCAATCGCGGCGTTTGCGGGAGCGGTGACGCTGGGCCTCTTGGTGCTGGGCCCATTCGCACTGGAGCACGTGTTCTTCGGGCAGACCTATACCTATAACCGCTTCGGCCTGGCGCTGATCGGCATCGGTATGGGCCTCCATTTGAGCTCGGGCGCGCTCAACCAGGCGGCGCTGGCGCGCGACCGAGCACGCGGTGCCGCCGGATGCTGGCTGAGCGCGGCCGTGGTGTTCGTCGCATGGATGCTGACACCAGCGATCAGCGATCAACTGCTGCGAGCCGAGATCGGCTATGCCGGCGCAACCGGCCTGCTGGCATTGATGCTGACGATACTCTACCGGCGCGGCACCCGTGTTGATACATAGGCGCACGCTGCGTGGAGAGACTATTCAACTTTTAAAATATGTGCACTATCGTATTGTGAGCGTCTATACGATGGCGCTCGCTGGACAAAATTTGAAGGATGTCTGGTCGGCAGCGATCTAGTCGGCGGCGATCGCATCCGCGATCGCGCGGTAGGCCTCGCCGGGGTCCTCAGCATCGAAGATCGCCGAGCCGGCGACGAACACGTTTGCTCCAGCCTTCCTGCAAGCAGGCGCAGTGCCGGGGTCGATGCCGCCATCCACCTGTACTGCGACCTCGGCGCCCACGATCGCCCTGACCCGCTCGACCTTATCCAGCGAATGCGCTATGAACGGCTGCCCGCCCCAGCCGGGATTGACCGTCATGCACAACGCCAGGTCGATCGCGTCCACGATCTCAGCGAGCGCGCCAACCGGGGTGGCCGGATTGATTGCCACTCCGACTCCCGCCCCGCCTTCGCGGATCAGGTTCGCGGCGTAGGCCACGTGCGGGGTCGCCTCGGCATGGAACGTAATCGAGTCGGCGCCTGCCCGGATGAAGTCTGCGACATGCCGCTCGGGGCGCTCGATCATCAGGTGCACATCGAGCATCCCGCCCACCTCGTCGACATCATCGCGCAGTGCCTCCACGACCAGTGGGCCGACCGTGATCGCGGGCACGAAGTGCCCATCCATGACATCCACGTGGATCACGCGCGCGCCCGCCTCCAGCACCGCACGCACCTGCGCTCTCAGCTGCGCAAAGTCGGCGGAGAGAATCGATGGCGCCACACGCACGCCACGCAGCAGCTCGTTCGATCGCGCGCTCATATCGCTTGGAGCATCGAGTCGCCGCAGTTATTGCACTTCAAGATCGCAGTCGAGGACATGCGCACTATCGTCGAGTGCTCGCCGCAGTTGGGACACACCGAGGTCAGCTCGAAGCGGTGTAGGCAGTAGACGCAGCGGTAGCGTCCCGGCAGGTTCGTCGGGCGCAGCCACGGCTCGCCGCAGTTGGGGCAGCGCGGCCCCAACTCGGGGAGTGCTTTCGCTGCGACTTCGTGCTCGCCAGCCACAGCGTCAGCTCTGCCGGCGCAGCCGGGCGATGAAGAAGCCGGCCGTGCGGTCGCGGTGGGGCAGAGTTAGCACGGTCGCAGGCGCGCGCTGGTTGACAAGCGCGGGCAGTTCGTCCGCAAGGTCATCGAGCTCGAAGTCGGGGTTGGCATCCAGAAAGGCAGCGATCTGGAGCTCGTTCTCGGTCGGAGAGATCGTGCACGTAGAGTAGACCAGCACGCCGCCCGGACGGACAGCATCAGCGCCCGCCGCGAGGATCGCTGCCTGCGCCAGGGTCATCTCCTGGCATGCCTCCGCTGTCACTCGCCAGCGCAGGTCAGGGCGTGCCTGCAACGTCCCCAGCCCTGAGCACGGCGAGTCAACCAGCACGCGGTCGAACACGGCGCCCTCCGGCCGCGCAAGCGCGGCATCGGACAACTCCACGCGGACATTCCCCACGTGCAGCCGCTGTGCCGTGCGCGTGAGCACACCCGCCCTGCGCCGGTCACGCTCGACAGCCACGATCTCGCCAGTCCCTCCCATCAGCGCGGCGAGATGCGTGCTCTTGCCACCCGGCGCAGCACACAGGTCGAGCACGCGCTCCCCCGACTGCGGGGACACGACGCGCGCGACGAGCATTGCTGCGCGCGACTGCGCTACGAACGCGCCCGCCTCCCACAGCTTCGAGCGATGCGCGTCGAACGGGCCCTCGAGTACCAGTGCCTCGGGGATCGCCGGGTCCGTATGCGAACCCAGCGGCAGAACGCCGCCCGCCGGGTCGCCCTGTGCTAGGGCGAAGGCAAGACTGGGCGCATCGGTGACGAGCGTATTCGCGCGCAGCGCGACCTCGCTGGCCTCGTTGTTAGAGACCATCAGCGCGCGCGCCTGCTCAGCGCCGAGCTCCTCCCACCATAGGTTGGCTATCCACTCAGGATGAGAGTGCTTGACTGCAGCCGCCTGTGGCGTGTCGTCGCTGAGCGTCTGAAGCAGCGCATCAGGCCCCTCGCGCGTGGCGCGGCGCAGGACCGCATTGACCAAGCCATGGCCGGCTCGGGCGTGCGTCTTTGAGAGCTCGACCGCATCGGCGACGACAGCGTAGTCGGGAGCGCCATGCATGTAGAGCAGCTCGTAGGACCCCAGTCTCAATGCTGCCAGCAGGGGTGGATCCAGTGCTCCGATCGGACGCTCGGACAGCTGCTCGATCAGGTGGTCAAGTGTGCCCCTGCGCTGAACGGCGCCGTAGGCCAGGCGCATCGCCAGCGCCCGGTCACGCGGGTCAAGCTCCCGTGTCTCGCCCTGTAGCGCCTCATCGGCGTAGGCGCCCTGCTCGAACACCCTGCGCAGGACCGCATACGCACAGATACGAGCTTTAGAGGGCATGGCCACGCAGGTAGGAGCCGGCGTCCATCGAACGTCCACCGGGCGGCTGCACGCACGTGAGCTCGAGCGCTCCATCGGCCGTGCCATACAGCAGTCGCCCGCCGCGGGCCGCAAGCACGCCTGAGGGCAACGTGGACTGATCCATCGCAACACGCGCGGCGTCGACCCCCAGCAGCGTCCCGTCGGCGAGTGCAAGGCGCGCACCGATGTGCGGGTGTAGCGCGCGCACAACACGCTCGAGCTCTATCGCTGGCTTAGCTGGATCGAGCAGGCGATCCTCGGGGCCAATCTTCTCGGCATAGGTGACGCCCTCCTGCACCTGCTCTACAAACACCGGCGACTCGCCCGCCGCGATGAGATCCAGCGTTCGCACAAGCAGCTCGCCACCGCCTTTCTGTAGGCGCGCGGCGAGCGATCCGTAGGTGTCCTCTGCATCGATCGACTCGGTGGCGGTGAGACATACGGGTCCGCTGTCCAGGCCAGCGGTGAGGCGCATGATCGACACGCCTGTGGACTCGTCACCAGCCATGATCGCGCGCTCAACCGGTGCTGCCCCGCGCCAGCGCGGCAACAACGATGGATGGACGTTCAGCAGTTCGTGCTCGGACAGCAGCGGCTCCTTGATCAGCGCACCAAACGCGCACACGACAACCACATCGGGCTGCACCCGTGCGATCAGCTCGCGTGCCGCCGGCTCGCTCACGCTCATGGGCTGCTCCAGCGCGATCCCAAGCTTGCGCGTCACCTCGGCCACCGGCGGCGAGCCGAGCCTTCGGCCACGCCCCTGCGGACGGTCGGGGCGCGTCAACACCAGCGCCGGACGGTGGTCGCTGTCGGCTAGGCGCTCCAGTACAGCCGCGGCGAAGGCGGACGTGCCAAGGAAGGCCGTACGCAACGTCTGATGAGCCACGGGCAGCCGCTAGGCGGCGCTCGCGGCCTCCTGCGCCTCGCGCATCGCGCGCATCGCCTCCTTGCGCGCCTCGCGCGATATGAGGTCAAGGATCAGGACGCCGTTCAGGTGGTCGATCTCGTGCTGAATCACGCGCGCTTCCAGTCCCTCAGCCTCGACCTCGAGCTCCTGCCCGGTCTCGTCTTGCGCGCGCACCAATACCCGCGCAGGGCGTTGCACTTCGACGTGCACGCCGGGCAGGCTGAGGCACCCCTCCTCGGCCGTCTCCAGCTCCTCGCTAGTCCACTCGAGCACAGGATTGACAAGCGCAGTCACTGGGTCCTCAGCGTAGGCGCGGTAAACGAGCACGCGGTGCAGCACACCCAACTGGGTGGCCGCCAGCCCCACCCCAAGCGCATCGTGCATCAGCTCGCCCATCCGCTCGATCTCCGCCTTCAGCTCCTCATCGAAGCGCTCCACAGGCAGCGCGCTCGCGCGCAGCACCGGGTCGCCGAGCTTGCGCACGTAGCGCAGCGCCGCGTCGCGTCGAGCGCGCGTCTCGGGATCTAGCTCCGCAGCTGCCGGCGCATCCTGCTCGCGCTCGACCTCCACGTCAGCGTCCTCGGAGGGCGGAGTCGGGAACTCCTCGATTGTTTCCTCTGAAGCCATCGGCCCGAGTCTAAGTGTTCAGAGTCAAAGATTCGGTGAGAAAACTCGCTGAGCGCTTACTGGGGATCGACATCTACGCTGAAGTTCACCCCGACATGCGTCCGCGCTGCGGCCACCAGTTGCACAGCCTCCCCCACCGCCTGGACCGCGGGACGGCGCTCGGTGGCCTTGACGAGCAGCATCTGGCGCTCCTGGCCACGCAGACGAAAAAGAGTTGCAGGACCGAGCACGACCGGCTGCTCACCGAGGGCTGACATCTGAGCGCCGGCCAGGCGGTCCGCCAGAGCCGCGCGCACCGCGCCGGCGGCCGCCCGCGCAGGCGTGGCCTCAACTGCGGAGCAGACGATCCTGATCAGGTGTGAGAAAGGTGGGTAGCTGAGCGCCTGCCGGCGCTCCAACTCGCCCGCGAGGAAGCCATCGCTGTCGTGCCTTGCTGCATATGCGATCGCACGCGCTTCGGGAGCAATGCTCTGCACGAGCACTCTGCCCTTGGCGCCGCGGCCAACACGGCCGGCGAGCTGGGCGATCAGCGCGAATGTGCGCTCCTCGGCGCGGAAGTCGGGGAAGCGCAGGGTGGCATCGGCGTCGAGCACGACGCCGAGCGTCACATCGGGAAAGTCGTGGCCCTTGGCAACCATCTGCGTACCGATCAGCACACCTGACTCGGCCGCCTCGAAACGGCGCAGCAGCGCGGCGACCCCGCCCGCTGCGCGCGCATCAGCAGCGGGAGCACCGCCAATCGTGTCGGCGTCGAGACGCAGGATGGGGAAACGACCATTGTCACTGCCCAGCGCGAGCGCAAGATCGTGCTGCACGCGCTCAGTTCCTGCACCGTGACGTGCAACAGAGCTCGAGCCGCAGGTTGCGCAGCGTTCCGGCGTGGGCTCGCGGTGGCCGCAGTGGTGACACGCCACATAGCCGTCGTGGAGGTGCAGTACAAGCGCGACATCACACTGTGGGCAGCTCCATACCAGCCCACACGAGCGGCAAGACAGGAAGTTCGACCAGCCGCGCCGGTTGAGCAGCACGATCGCCTTACCTCGCTCCTCGCGCACTTCTATGAGCGCCTGCGCCGTGAGCGGATGCAGGCCACGAGTTTGGCCACGCATGTCGAGCACCTGCACTCCCGGCAGCGGCCTACCGTCCACGCGCGCGGGCAGGCGCAGCGACGCCGAGGCGCGGTGCACGCTCTCTGGGCGCGGGGTGGCGCTGCCGAGCAGCAGCAGCGCGCCGCTTGCCTTGGCGCGCTCGCTCGCGACGTCGCGAGCGTCGTAGCGGGGGTCGCTTTCATGCTTGTAGGAGGCGTCATGCTCCTCGTCGATCACAATCAATCCGAGCCGCTCGATCGGCGCGAATACAGCAGAGCGCGGACCGACGCATACGCGCGCCTCGCCGGTGCGCAACCGCCACCACTCGGCGTAGCGCTGGCCGGGGGTCAGGCGCGAGTGCAGTACGGCGACGGTATCGCCGAAGCGTTCTATGAAGCGCCCGACAATCTGCGGGGTCAGAGCGATCTCTGGCACGAGTACGATCACGCCGCGGCCCTGCTCCAGCGCGTTTGCGGTGGCACGCAGGTAGATCTCGGTCTTGCCCGATCCGGTAACGCCATGCAGCAGTCGCTCTGAGTGACGCGCGTTCAGCGCAGCGGCCACAGACGCGAACACTGCCTGTTGGTCAGCCGTGAGTACGGGCGCGTGCGGACTGCGGACCCCCACCGGCAGGTGGCGCGCGCGTGCCACGGCGCGCCGCTTACGTCCGCTCAGCCGACGCGCGGCTCCCGGCGGCAGCACCAAGCCGAGCGCACGGGAGATCGTGGAGCAGTACTCGGCCGCAATCCACTCAGCCAGCTTGACCAGCTCGACCGGCAGGGCAGGTAGGCCTTCATCCAGCGTGCGCAGCGGCGCGAGCAGCTTCTCCTCGGCGATCTCGCTGCGCTCAGCGAGACCGACCACAACACCGAGCACCTGTCGGCGGGCAAACGGCACGACCAGCATCGATCCGACATCCACAACACCGCCACGCAGCTCCTCGGGTAGGCGGTAGTCGAACGGACCACGCAGCGCACGCGCGGTCGTCATCGGCTCGACTAGGGCGATACTTCCCATCGCCTCCGAGACTAGGTCAGAGCCCGGCGGCGGATTGCAGCGCAGCTGCCTTGTCGGTCTTCTCCCAGGTGAAGTCGTGATCGTCGCGGCCGAAGTGGCCGTAGGCGGCGGTCTTCTGGTAGATCGGCCGGTGCAGGTTCAGCTCCTCGCGAAAGGCGCCAGGGCGCAGGTCGAAGTGCTTATCCACGAGCCCCGCGATCTGCGCACGGGGGATCTTCTCGGTGCCGAATGTCTCGACCATCACCGACACGGGGTGGGCAACACCGATGGCGTAGGCGACCTGGACCTCGGCGCGGTCAGCGAGACCTGCGGCGACAATGTTCTTGGCGACCCAGCGCGCCGCATAAGCGGCTGAGCGATCGACCTTGGAGGGGTCCTTGCCGGAGAACGCGCCGCCGCCGTGGCGCGCCATGCCACCGTAGGTGTCGACGATGATCTTGCGTCCGGTCAGACCGCAGTCGCCCATCGGTCCGCCGATCACGAAGCGCCCTGTCGGGTTGACGAGAAAGTTGCGCAGGAGCTTCTTCTCGTCATAGAGCTCAGCGGGAAGAACCGGTCGTAGAACATGCTCGAGCAGGTCGGGCTTGATCAGGCTCTCGCTATCGATGCCGTCAGCGTGCTGAGTGGAGATCAGGATCTTCTCGATCTCCACCGGCCGCCCGTCCTCATACCGGACTGTAACCTGAGTCTTGCCGTCGGGACGCAGATAGGGCACTACGTCCCCCTTGCGGACCTCCGACAGGCGCTTGGCGAGCTTGTGCGCGAGCGAGATCGGCAGCGGCATCAGCTCCTCGGTCTCATTGGAGGCGTATCCAAACATCATCCCCTGGTCGCCGGCTCCCGCAATATCCAGCTCGTCCTCGTCGGCGGGATCGTGGCGCGTCTCATAGGCTGCGTCGACGCCCTGGGCGATATCCGGCGACTGCTTGTCGATCGCGTTGATCACCGCGCAGGTGTCGCAGTCGAAACCGTAGGCAGCGTTGTCGTAGCCGATTTTGCGCACGGTCTCGCGAGCGATTTCCTGGATGTTGACATAGGTGTCGGTCGAGATCTCCCCCGATACGACGATCAGCCCGGTGTTGACGAGCGTCTCGCAGGCCACGCGGCCGTAGGGATCGTCAGTCAGGACAGCGTCGAGAACCCCATCGGAGATCTGGTCGGCGATCTTGTCGGGGTGGCCCTCCGTGACTGACTCGGAGGTGAACAGAAACTCGTTTTCTGATGGTTGGCTCATGGGGTAGGAAATCGCTCCAAGGTCGCAGGCGAAAGTCGGTAGAGAATAGGGGAGCTAGGAGATCTCCGAGCTTCTGCTTGCCTGTGCGGGCTTTGCGGTGTCTTCGCGGGGCGGGCGGGTCGGTAGCTCGCGCCCGCGCTGGCCGCGCTCGACGAAGTCGATGACGAGCGGCACGCCGTCCATGCCATAGCGGGCACGCAGGCGGTTCTCGAGGAAGTAGGCGTAGTCGCGGGTGACGCGCGTGCGCGAGTTGACCTGGATGGCAAAGCGCGGCGGACGCTCGCCAATCTGGGCCATGTAGATCAGTTTCAGGCGGTGCTGTCCGGAGCTTCGACGAGTGCCGACGGGAGGCTGGCGCGCCTGGATGGCCTCCCCCAGAAAGCGGTTCAGCTCGGGCGTGGGAATGCGGCCGGCCATGCGGTCACCGAGCGCGATAGCTTCATTCAGCAATCGCGCCACGTGGCGGCCGGTCTTCGCGCTGACGGTCAGCACGCGCGGGCGCAGGCGCAGCTTTTCGGCCACACGTGCGCGCTCGTGCTCGAGGTTGACGCCGACTCCCTCAGCGTCCTCCCCCCGCTCCTGCATGTCCCACTTGTTGAGCACGATCGCAGTTGCGCATCCAGCCTTCATCGCGAGCTCGGCGATGCGCAGGTCCTGGGCCGTAACGCCGTCGGCAGCGTCGCATACGACCAATGCGACGTCCGCGCGCTCAGCGGCGCGCTGGGAGCGCAGCGTCGTGTAGTACTCGACGGAGTCAGCCACCTTTGACTGACGGCGCATCCCGGCTGTGTCAACGATGATCAGCTTGCGCTCGCCTGTGCCCCCGGGGGTGCCTACAAGCAGAGGCATATCAATGGCGTCGCGTGTCGTGCCTGCGACATCCGAGACGATCACCCGCTGCTCGCCGAGGAAGCGGTTGACGAGCGAGGACTTGCCTACATTCGGTCTGCCGATCACCGCGAGGCGCACTGTGCCGTCGTCAGGCTCGGTGTGGGTGGGCGGGCTCAAATCAAGCAGCTCGACGATACAGTCGAGCAGGTCGCCCGAGCCAAGGCCCTGGGCGGCGGAGACGGGCAACGGCTCGCCGAGGCCGAGGCGGTGAAACTCCGCGGCGAGCGGCAGCTCGGCGACGCCATCGCACTTGTTGGCGGCGACGATCGTGGGCAGCGGCGCGCGGCGCAGCAGGTCGGCCATCTCCTCGTCGCCGGGGCGCACGCCGGCGCGCGCGTTGACGACGAGCACTGCCACCTGAGCGTCCGCGATACCCGCCCGCGCCTGGTCGCGGATCGAACCGGCAAGCGGGTCCTCGTCCTCGAAGTCGATGCCACCGGTGTCGATCAGCTTGAACTGGCGACCGTTCCACTCGCAGTCGAGCTCCTTACGGTCGCGCGTGACCCCCGGGCGCTCGTGCACGACCGCCTCGCGGGTGCCCGTGAGACGGTTGATCAGCGACGACTTCCCCACGTTGGGATATCCGACTATGGCTACCTTCAGCATGGGCTCAGTATGAGGCCTTCCTCCGCTCAGGCGTGCTGTGTGAGCGCGGCGATGCGATCGACGACCTCATCGACGCTCAGTCCGCTGGTGTCGAGCGTCACGGCTCCCGGTGCTGGGCGCAGCGGGCTGTGCTCGCGCGTTGAGTCGCGCTCGTCTCGCATGGCTTGCTCGGCGAGCACCATCCCGACATTGGCGTCCAACTCCGCGGCGCGCCTATGGGCACGCTCTTCGGCAGAGGCGGTGAGGAAGACCTTCAGCTCGGCGTCCGGCGCGACGACTGTGCCGATGTCACGACCCTCGGCGACCCAGTTGCCACCGGCGATCAGCTCGCGCTGCTTGGCCACAAGCGCGTCGCGTACCTGCGGGTCGGCGGCCACTCGCGAGGCCGCCTCGGAGACCTCGGGTGTGCGGATCGCAGCGGTCACGTCGTGCCCATCGAGCCTGACCTGGGCCTGGAGAGGCACGCTCCCTGATTGAAGTGACGAGTCGGGGCTACCAGGACCGACGCCCAGCTCAATGTTTGCCTTGCGCGCGAGCGCGGCCGGCTCCGCTGCAGGCGCCGTGAGCGACAACAGCGCCACACATCGATACATAGCTCCGCTGTCGAGGTAGGTGAAGCCTAGCCTCGCGGCCAGAGCGCGCGCGACCGTGGACTTGCCGGCGCCCGCGGGACCGTCGATCGCTACAAGCACAGCCCCGCCAAAGCTACGAGCACAGCCCCGCCAGATCCTCCACAAATCCTGGATAGGAGACCGCAGCGGCATCGATCCCCACCACCTCGACCCCCTCTCGTGAGGCAAGACCAGCGACGGCGCCCATCATCGCCAGGCGGTGATCGCCATGGGCGTCGAGCACGCCTCCGCGCAGCCCACCCGCTTGTGCCCCAGGGGGTGAGCCCCGCACGGCGAAGCCGTCCTCGGTTGCCTCGATATCAGCGCCCAGACCGCGCAGACCGTCAACGACGGCGGCGATCCGGTCGGACTCCTTGACACGCAGCTCCTGGGCACCGCGCACGACGGTCTCACCCTCCGCAAAGCAGCCGAGTAGAGCCACGAGCGGCAGCTCGTCGATCGCCAGCGGCGCCTCGTCGGGCTCAACCGTTGTGGCCTCCAGCGCGCCGTGGGCAACATCCAGATCGCTGACAGGCTCGTGCGCGGACAGCTCGCCGGTCTCCTCCTCGAGATCGCCGAGCACGATCCCGCGCATCCGGCGCAGGATGCGCAGGAAGCCGGTGCGCGTCCAGTTGACGCCGACGTCGCCGATCAACAGGCGCGAGCCTCCGACGAGCACCCCAGCGGCGACCATGAAGGCTGCCGAGCTCGGATCGCCGGGGATCCGCACGCGCTCGAGGATCAGCTCGTCGGCGTTGACCACAGTGACATGGCGGCCGTTGCGATGGACATTGACGCCGGCGCACAGGAGCATCCGCTCGGTGTGGTCACGGCTGCGCTCAGGCTCACCCACGGTCGTCGCACCGTCTGCGGCGAGCGCCGCCAGCAGGACGCAAGACTTGACCTGAGCGCTTGAGATGGGCAGCTCGCAAGAGATCGCACGCAGACGCCCACCGCGCACGATCAGCGGCGGGAAACGCCCTTCGCCGCGTGCCTCGACCGCGGCGCCCATCTGGCGCAGTGGTTCGGCGATCCGATCTACCGGGCGCCGGCGAATTGACGCGTCGCCGTCGAGCGTGAACGAGCGCCCCTCCTGCGCGGCCAGCCAGCCGGGCAAGAGGCGCATAAGCGTGCCTGCATTGCCAACGTCGATTGGCCCATCGGGTTCGCGTGCCTCGCGCAGGCCGGTGCCGCGCACCACCACCTCCCCGTCGTCATGCACCTCGACCAGTGCGCCGAGCGCACGCACCGCCTCGAGCGTTGCGGTTGTGTCCGCGGCATGCAGATAGCGCTCGATTCGCACGGGCTCAGAGGACATTGCCCCGAGCAGCGCCGCACGATGGGAGATCGACTTATCGGCCGGTGCCCTCACAACGCCTGACAACCCGCTGTGCGCCGGCTCGAAGCGCATGTTCATCCCAAGAGCTCCTCGCGTGCGCAGCGCGCGCGCTCGTTCCATGCCGCGAGCGCGTCCGCGTCAGCCTCCTTGAGGAGTCGGCGGACCTCCCCGAGACCAGCGATCGCCTCATCCAAGGCGTCGCTCAGGGCGTCGCGGTTAGAGATGTAGATGTCGGTCCAGATGTCGCTGTTGGCGCCGGCTACGCGGGTGGCGTCGCGGAAGCTCGGTCCCACCGCAGACAGACGCTGTGACTCCGAGCTTTGCGCGGGGCTGGTGGGACTGGGGCCGGTGGAACTCCCGGCGGGGGCAAGCAGGCTGCTGGCCTGGGCAACCAGCAGGTTGGCGAACACATGGGGCAGGTGTGACACAGACGCCATCAGACGGTCGTGGGTGTCGGCATCGATCGGGGTGGGGTGCGCGCCGAAGCTCCTCAGCAGCTGGTGCAGCCGTTCATAGAACACCCCGGCGGTATTGCCACGGGCTGGAGTGAGATACCAGGTGGCTCCATCAAATAGATCCTCACGAGCGTGCTCCACGCCTGCGGTCTCCGCACCGGCCAGGGGATGTCCACCGATGAACCGCTCATCGGCGCCTGCGTCGGCGACGATGCGCTTAGTCGAGCCCACGTCTGAGACAACGCAGTCAGGAGGAGCCTCCTCGAGGGCAGCGCGGACGGTGCTTGTAAGGGCGCTGACTGGTGCAGCGACAAACACAACATCGGCGCCTGCTACGGCGCTGGGGATGTCGGATGCCTGGGTATCGATTGCGCCGAGCTCGAGTGCAATGGCTCGCGTCGTCTCATTGGGGTCATACCCGCACACCTCAATGTCTGCGGGGCGCCCTGCGATCGGCCGCCGGGCGGCCAAGCCGATGGAGCCACCGATCAGCCCGATCCCGAGCACCGCGACCTTCAAAGAGTCGGCCCCAGGACGAGCGATCGGCGCTCCATCAGACCGCGGCGCCGCTGAGCGCCTTGCCGGCCAAGGCCGCGACGCTCTCTACCGCACTGACGTACTCCGCAAACCCGTCCGCACGCAGCGCTTGGGGGCCATCACAGACGGCCTCCTCGGGGTTGGGGTGCGTCTCGACGATGATGCCGTCCGCTCCGGCAGCGGCGGCCGCCAGCGACAGCGGCAGCACCAGCTCGCGGCGGCCGGCAGCGTGGCTGGGGTTGACGATCACCGGCAGGTGGGAGAGCTCCTTGAGGATCGGCACGGCCATCAGGTCGAGCGTGACGCGGCGGTGGTCGGTCTCGAACGTGCGGATGCCACGCTCGCAGAGCATCACGGAGGGATTACCTTCCTTGAGGATGTACTCAGCCGCCATCAGCAGCTCGTCCAGCGGCGCGGACAGGCCGCGCTTGAGCAGTGCAGGACGGCCCGAGCGGCCGATCTCGGCGAGCAGGGAGTAGTTCTGCATGTTGCGCGCGCCAATTTGGATGACGTCGGCGACCTCAAGGACAGCGTCGAGGTCGCGAATGTCCATCAGCTCAGTGACGATTGGCAGGCCCGTCTCAGCCTTTGCCTCGGCGAGCAGTTTCAATCCCTCCTGGCCGAGACCTTGGAACGCATAAGGAGAGGTCCGTGGCTTGTAGGCGCCGCCGCGGAACAGCGCTGCGCCGGCGTCGCGCACGATGCGCGCGGTCTGCAGGGTCTGCTCGCGCGATTCGACCGTGCAGGGACCGGCGATCAGAGCGAAGTGCTCGCCACCTACCTTACGTCCGCCGATATCGAGCACGGTGCGCTCGCCGTGGGTGAACTGCAGCGAGGCGAGCTTGTATGGCTTGAGGATCGCCATCACGCGATCGACCCCAGGCTGCCCCTCGAGTCCGAGGCTCTCGACGCTCGCGTCCTGCTCGACGTCGCCGATCGCCCCGATCACGGTCACACGCGCGCCCATGCTGCGGTGGGCACGCGCGCCGGCACGCTCGATCTTCTCGACGACCGCCTCGACCTCCTCGGGGGTCGCGGTCTCCTTCATTACGATCATCATCAACTCATCCTTTCACTGACGCCTGGATTATGGACTGAGGGGCGTGAGTTGGCGTGGTGTACGCCAGGAGAGGCGCTCGGTCCAGACAGCAGACCCGGTGCGGCCGCCAACGCCCGCTCACGCGCGGGCAGGGGCCGAAGCGCCTAGATAAATCGCCAGGCGTAGGCGTAGGAGGACGACCACGCGGTGCGGGCGCGAGTGCTGCCGGAGGATGTGCGATCCGCAGTCATGGCCGTTCAGGGGTTGTAGCAGAGAAAATTCCTCAGCACAAGCCATGGATCGGGTTCTGCGTGTCGAGCGCTACAACACCTCGGCAAGTGCCTGCAAAAAGCGTGCATTCTCCTCAGGCGTGCCACAGGTGACGCGTAGTGCGGGCGTGGAACTGCCGAGCGCACCACCGGCGCGAACGAGCACGCCGCGGTCCTCCAGGCCACGCATGACTTCGGCCTCATCGCGCTCGCCGAGCTCAACCCAGCAGAAGTTCGCCTCAGAGGCGGCGACCTGCAGTCCCAGCGCGCGCAGTCCCTCGCCGACAGAGATACGCTCAGCGATGGTTCGGATGACGCGATCCTCGACCGCATCCTGGTGGGCCAGAGCCTCGACGGCGGCGGCTTGGGCGAGTGCGTTGCAGAAGAACGGCTGACGCACCTGATCGACTGCTTGGGGCAGGTCCTCAGAGCCGCATAGCGCGAACCCAATGCGCAACCCGCATAGCCCGTACACCTTCGAGAACGTTCGCAGCAACACGAGGTTCGGGTGAGCATCGAGCAGATCCAGTGAGGCGTCGCCGTCGTCGACTGTGTTGAACTCGCAGTAGGCCTCGTCGAGGATCACGCATACTCCAGGCGGGACCTCGGCCACGAATGCTGCGATGTCAGCGGCGGGCAGCGCGGTCGAGGTGGGGTTGTTCGGATTGCACACGATCACCAAGCGCGTCGCAACGGTGATCTCTCCAAGCATCGCCTGCAGGTCGTGGCGCTGAGCGGAGTCGAGCGCGACGGTGACCGCGCGCGCCCCGGAGGAGGCGGACAGGTGCGGGTAGACAGAGAACGACGGCCATGCATACACAAGCTCAGCGCCGGGCTCGAGTAGCGCCTCGCCGGCTGCCAGCAGGATGTCGCAGGAGCCGTTGCCGATCGCAATCTGAGAGGGAGGGACTTCATAGCGCTCAGACAAGCGCTCGCGCAGGATCGAGTTGGAGGGGTCGGGATAGCGGTGCAGTGTGGACAGCGCGCGGTCGATCGCCTCGCGTACCGCCGGCAGGGGCGGATACGGCGACTCGTTGCTGGCCAGGCGTGCCAGCGGGGCAGCCTGCTCGCCGTAGCCGCCCGCGGCGGGATAGACGGGAATGCGACGGATGCGCTCGGCGAACTCGAGGGTCATGGTGCGCTCATTGTGACGAACGCTCACCCGTGACACGGCTATTGCGCCGACTGCAAGTCGGCGCGCAGCGCAGCGGCGTCGCCGAGGTAGACGTGCTGGGAGGAGTGTCCCTCCTCGGCGTAGTAATGGATCAGCACGCGGATCACGCGTGGCATCGACCGGGGAACTGGAATCTCCCGGGCGCACAACAGCGGCACCTCGTCGAAGCCCAACGCACGCGCCGCAACGGCGGGAAACTCAGCGTTGAGGTCGTTTGTGGCGGTGAAGATACAGCTGACAACGTGCTCAGGTGCAAGCGTGTTGCGCTCAATGATCCCCTGCATCAGCTCGGTTGTGGCGTCGAGGATGTCCTGCGCATCGTTGCGCTTCACACTGATTGCGCCACGCAGGGCGAAGAGGCGTTGCGGCATAGCGGGCGATTGTGTCAGAGCGCGCGTAGACGCTCGACCTCTGTGTCGCTCAACCGCCGATGCTCGCCGGGCGCGAGGCCATCAAGACGCAGGGGCCCGAAGGCGACGCGCTGCAACTCCACGACTCGGTGGCCGACCGCCTCGCACATCCGGCGCACCTGGCGATTGCGTCCCTCGTGGATCGTCAGCTCGATCAGATCCGATGCCCGCCCGCCCACGCGACACACACGGGCAGGCGCGGTCAGGCCGTCCTGCAGGCTGCACGCCGGCACGCAGCGCCCGCAGCGCGCCATCGCCGATCGGCGCGCCGGCCAGGCGCACACGGTAGGTCTTGGGCACTTCGAAGCGCGGGTGGGTCAGCCGGTTGGCAAGCTCGCCGTCATTGGTGAGCAGCATCAGGCCCGAGCTGTTCACGTCGAGCCGGCCGACCGGGTAGAGGCGCGGGTGGGTGGGATCGGTATCGACGAGCTCCACGACCGTCTTGCGCCCGTGCGTGTCGCGTGCGGTTGAGACGACGCCGACGGGCTTGTTGAGGGCGTAGAGCACGTGCGGCTCGGGCCCCGCAAGCGGCTGCCCGTCGAGCGCCACGCGGCTCTGCTCGTTGACGTCGCGCGCGGGGTCGGTGACGACCTCACCCTCGACGCTGACCCGCCCGGCGGCGATCAGTGTCTCTGAAGCGCGTCGTGAAGCGACGCCGGCATGAGCAAGGTACTTGACTAGGCGCACGGGGGCTTACCGGGGAGTTGGGTCATGTGCTGCAACCATAGGAGGAGATCCGGCTTCGGGTGCCCCTTGCGTCCGCGGCGCCGGCTAGAGAGATCATGGACCTCCAGCTGCTCGACCAAACGCTCGCCGATCTTGGTGAGCCGCCCTTTCGTGCCCGTCAAATATGGGCGTGGGCCGCAAAGGGGGCTGCAAGCTATGAGGAGATGACGAACCTCCCCGCCACTCTGCGCGACACACTCACGCACACGTTGCCCATCTCGAGCCTCGAGCTGCGGGAGGAGAAGCACGCAAGCGACGGCACCGTCAAGGCTCTGTTCGCGACCGCTGACGGGCGGCAGCTAGAGGCGGTGCTGATGCGCTATCGCGATTCGCGGCGCTCGATCTGCGTCTCCTCGCAGTCAGGCTGTCCGCTGACGTGCACCTTCTGCGCCACCGGCGCAATGAAGTTCGCGCGCAACCTGACCGCTTCGGAGATCCTCGACCAGGCTTTGCACTTCCGCCGCATGGAAGGGTTGGCTCGGCGGGACATCCGGTCCCGCCCATCGATGACAAACGGCGCCGTCCCGGCGCCGATAACTCACTGCGTCTTCATGGGCATGGGCGAGCCGATGCTCAACCTCGACAATGTGCTCGCTGCCTGCGAGCGCTTGCCTGATGTCGGCATCACCCATCGCCGCACGGCAATCTCGACAGTCGGCTGGATCCCGGGGATCGAACGGCTCACCGAGTGCGAGATGCCGGTGCGCTTGGCCCTCTCGCTGCATGCAGCCGACGAAGCCCTGCGCAGCGAGCTGATGCCGGTCAATGAGCGCTACCCACTGCGTGAGGTGATCGACGCCTGCCGCGCCCACTACGCGCGCAAGCGGCGGCGGATCTTCGTCGAGTACGTGATGCTGGCGGGGGTCAACGACCGCTACGAGCAGGCAGTGGCGCTCGCGAAGCTGCTCGCCCCGGTGGGCGTGGACGCCCCTCTGATGTTCAAGGTCAATCTGATCCCTTACAACCCGACGGACTCTTCGTATATGGGGTCGAGCCGTGAGGCGATCGCGGCCTTCAAGGCTGCCTTGGAGGAGCGCGGTGTGGAGGCGACCGTGCGCCTCACGCGCGGGCGCGACATAGACGCGGCCTGCGGCCAGTTGGCGGCGCGGGCTGCCTGATGCTTATTAAAAAATCACGCGGTGTATAACCATCGTTGGACACCGCTCGAAAAACTTTATCCTAGGCGGGCCTCGCCGGCTCGCAACAGTCTCTCGCGCAGCTCCGCCTGCTCCTCGGGGGTGGGGTCCCAACGGGCAACGTCCGGCAGCTCCTCAAGCGTACGCAGTCCGAACAGCTTCAGGAACAGCGTGCTCGTGCGGTACATGACCGCACCGAACTGAGAGCGGCCAGCCTCCTCGACCAGGCCGCGCTCCAGCAGCGTGGTCGTCGCTGAGTCGGCGCTGACTCCGCGGATGCGCGTGATCTCTGGACGCGAGATCGGCTGCAAGTAGGCGACGATTGCGAGTGTCTCTGCCTGTGCTTGAGTGAGCGTGGCAGTGCGCGGGCGACTGAACAGGCGCTTGGCGGCATCCTCAGTCGCTGGATCTGTCGCGAATGTCCAGCCGCCCCCCAGCTCGCGCAGCTGGATGCCACGGCGGCAAGGCCCGTACTGCGCGGCGAGCAGCTCCAGCGCAGCGGCGAGCGCCTGCTCGTCAACCTGTGCAGCCTCGGCCAGCTCGCGGATGCCGAGCGGGTCGCTTGAGAGGAACAGCAGCGCCTCGACCACCCGCGCAAGCTCTGAGGAATCCTCGACCTCTCCCCCGGCCAACGGCGGATCCTCGACCTCCCCCCCGGCCAGCGGCGGCCTCTGAGCGGGATCCTCCTCAGCGTCGATCGTGTCGAGGGCCATGTCCGTGTTCGTGTCCATGTCGCTCAACCCGCAACCGCAGCGATTGACCCCACAGGCTGCGTGGTCGCGACCGCGCTGATCTCGATCTCGCCGAAACTCTCCTGCTGGCGCCAGTCGGCCTCGCCGCGCTTATACAGCTCCAGCAGCGCGAACAGTGTCACTGCGACTGTCATCCGGTCTGCGTCACGCACGGCATCGTCGAAGCTGAACGCCCCTCTTCGCAGCAGCCCGCGCAGGTGCGCCAAGCGCTCGGCGACCGTCACACGTGCTGTGCCGATGTGACGCAGGCTGATCGTCGGGGGCATCACCAGCAGCCGTCCGATCGCCTCGCCGAGGACGGCAGGGTCCTGAGAGCCATCCTCGGGCGCAAGCTCGGTGCGGCGCAGGTGTACAGGCGGCGGCACCTCGCGGAAGCGCGTCCCGTGCTCGCGCGCCATCAGCTCCTTCAAGTGATGAGCCGCAGAGCGGTAGCGACGCGCCTGCAGCATCCGTGCGAGCAGCTCCTCGGCTGCCTGCTCCGGCTCGATATCGAGCAGCTCGTCGTCCTCCTCGACGGCGAGCATCAAGCGCGACTTCAACTCCAGCAGCGCCGCGATCAGCACGATGAACTCGGTCGTCGTCTCCAGGTCCAGCTCGCCGCGCGCCTGGAGATGATCGAGATACGCGAGTACCACTTCTGCCAACTGCAGCTCGAGCAGGTTGACCTCTTCGCGCAAGATCAGCGTCAGCAGCAGGTCGAACGGCCCGCTGAACACGTCCAGGTCGAGGTCGAGCGTGGCGATGTCGATGCTCATGCGCTCACCGTACTCATCAGCTCAGATGGCCACCCCGCGCGCCAACACCCATCCGTTCGCGCACATCCGCCAGCGTCTCGCCCGCGATCTCCCGCGCGCGCTCGGCTCCCACAACGAGGATCGCCTCCAGCGCGGCCTCGTCCGCGCGCAGATCCTCGTAACGCTCTCGCACAGGCGCGAGGTACTCGATCGTGGCAGCAGCGACCGCCGCCTTCAGGTCGCCATACCCGCGTGCATTGGCCAGCTCGACTTCGACCGCCTCAGGCGTGCTTGCGCGTGCGACCGCGAGGATCTCGATCAGGTTCGACACACCCGGCTTGTCGTCCGCCCGACGGATCTCTGTGCCAGAGTCGGTGACGGCACTCTTGAGCTTCTTTTCGATCGCCTTCGGCTCGTCCAGCACATACACGGTGCCCTGCTCGCTCGAGCCGGTCGTGGACATCTTCCTGCTGGGGTCCTGGAGGTCCATGATCCGAGCCCCGATCTCGGGGATGCGATGCTCGGGCACGACCAGCACCTCCTCGCCGTCACCGAAGCGCGCGTTGAAGCGCCGCGCCAGGTCGCGCATCAGCTCCAGGTGCTCGCGCTGGTCCTCGCCCACCGGCACCTCATGGGCGCGATAGGCGAGCACATCGGCGGCCTGCAGCACCGGATACACCAGCAGGCCCGCCGAGACGAGCTCGCGCTGAGTCGTCGACTTGTCGCGGAATTGATGCATCCGCTGCAACCGTCCCAGTTCGGTGACGCTGCATAGAAGCCAGCAGAGTTCGGTGTGCTCGGGCACGTCCGACTGGCGAAAGAGGATGCAGCGCTGGGGGTCAAGGCCGGCGGCGAGCAGGATCGCGGCGGTGTCGTACAAGCGCTCGCGCAGTCCCAAGGGGTCGTAGTCGATGGTGGTGGCGTGCAGGTTGACGATGCAGAAGATCCCCTCGCCCCGCTCCTGGCTGGAGACGTACTGCGCGATCGCCCCGATGTAGTTGCCGAGGTGCTTGCGCCCGGTGGGCTGGATGCCGGAGAAGATACGCATATAAAATCTCAGGTGCGTATAACCATAGCTATACGCAACTCAAAAATATATATAGATGCTCGAGGACGACGCCGGTTCATGCCAGCGCCTGGCGGATGACCGGCTGCTTGGCGGCCGCGACCTCGTCGAGCCGCCGGACCGGCGTCGTGTAAGGCGCGCCCAGAGCGACCTCGGGATCCTCTGCAGCCTCTTTCAGGATGTTCGCGATCGCATCGGCGAACGCGTCGAGCGTCTCCTTGGTCTCGGTCTCGGTCGGCTCGACCATCAGCGCCTCTTCCACGAGCAGAGGGAAGTAGACGGTTGGGGGATGAAAACCGAAGTCGAGCAGCCGCTTGGCAAGGTCGAGCGTCTTGATCTTCAACTCGCGCTTCATGGGGCCACCTGAGAGGACGAACTCATGCATGCACAGCTCGCCGTAGGCCAGCGGCAGGTACTGCGCCACATCGTGCTCCCGCAGGCGCGCGAGCAGGTAGTTGGCGTTCAGCACCGCCGTCTCTGAGGCGTCCTTCAATCCGTCTGCGCCGAGCGAGCAGATGTAGGTGTATGCGCGCACGAAGCAGCCGTAGTTGCCGTGGAACCCGCGCAGCCGCCCAATCGAGCGCGATCCCGGCATGCCTCCGGTGCCGTTGCCGTAGCCGTAGTGGAGGTCGAACACGGGCTCTGCTGTGCCCGCACCGAACGCCTGAACGTCATCGCGCTTGACGACTATGGGCGTCGGCAGGAAGGGCGCGATGCGCTCTGAGACCGCGATCGGCCCCGAGCCAGGGCCACCACCGCCGTGAGGCTGTGTGAAGGACTTGTGCAGGTTGAAGTGCACAATGTCGAAGCCCATGTCGCCCGGACGCGACACGCCCATCACCGCGTTCAGGTTCGCCCCGTCGTAGTACAGCGTCGCCCCAACCTCGTGCACGATCCTCGCAATCTCTGCGATGTTCGCGTCAAATACGCCAAGCGTGTTCGGGTTCGTCAGCATCAGGCAGGCGACGTCCGCATCGGCCTTCGCACGCAGGTCGTCGAGGTCAATCCCGCCCGCCGCGTCGGTCGCGAGCTTGACGACCTCGAGGCCCGCCATCGTCACCGTCGCTGGGTTCGTCCCATGGGCGGTGTCTGGCGTCAGCACCTTCTGGCGCGACTCCCCACGGCTCTCGTGATAGGCGCGCGTCAGCAACACTCCCGCGAGCTCGCCGTGCGACCCAGCTGAGGGCTGCAGCGAGACATACTCAAGGCCCGCGATCTCGCCCAGTGCGCCCTGCAGGTTCCACATCAGCTCGAGCGCTCCCTGCGCGCGCGCAGGGTCCTGCAGCGGGTGCAGCCGTGCGTGGCCTGCCAGCGCCGCCACGCGCTCGTGCAGGCGAGGATTGTGCTTCATCGTGCAGGACCCGAGCGGATAGAAGCCCGAGTCCAAGTCGAAGTTGCGCTTGGAGATGCCAACGTAGTGACGCACGATCTCCGGCTCTGAGAGCTCCGGCAGCCGCGGCGGCTCGGCGCGGCGAAAGCGCGCCGGCAGCAGCTGTTCGGGATCGACCTCCGGGACGTCCAACTCGGGACACACAAACGCGCGGCGGCCAGGTGATCCCTTCTCGAAGATCGTGCGGGCCAGCTCGCGTTGCAGCGGCGTCTCGGTGTTGCTCATGCGGCCACCGCCTCTCGCTCGGCTGCGACGGCGGCCCCGAGGACTTCCGCCAGCCGATCGATGTCGGCGCGCGTGCGCCGCTCGGTGATGGCAACAAGCAGCACGCCGCGATCCTCCTCGCGACCGCTCAACTTGTGCGCGTCCACGCCCGGGTTGATGCCCTGCTCGACGCACCTGCATCTGACCGCTGCCACGTCAGCGTCGAGGCGCAGCGCGAACTCACGGACCACCGGCTGCTCGTGCAGCTTCTCCACCCCGTCGAGCGCGGCGAGCGTATCGCGCGCGTAGTGCGTGCGCGCGAGCAGCAGCTCGCCCAGTTCGACGATCCCGCGCCGCCCCAGCCACGCGAGGTACACGACGCCAGCGAGCGCGTTCAGCGCCTGCGAGGTGCAGATGTTCGAGGTGGCCTTCTCGCGGCGGATGTGCTGCTCGCGGGTCTGCAGCGTGAGCACGAACCCACGTCGGCCGTCCACGTTGACGGTCTCGCCGGCGATGCGTCCGGGCATCCGCCTGAGGTACTCCTCGCGGGCGGCGAACAGTCCGAACGACGGCCCGCCGAAGTCGAGGCGGTTGCCCAGCGACTGGCCCTCGCCGACGGCCACGTTGACGCCGCACTCGCCTGGCGGTGAGAGGATCCCGAGCGTGATTGGATCGACCTGGGCGATGACCACAGGACCCTGCCCGCCCGCGGTGGCGCGCGCCACGCCATCCGAAGAGTCCGCGGCGGGGGTGGTCCCCTTGGCGGCGGCACTGAGCGCCGCGGCATCCTCGACCGCGCCGTAGAAGTTGGGTTGCGCGAACATCGCCGCGCTGGTGTCTGCGTCGATCGCCTGCGCCCAGGCGTCGGGGTCGGTGACGCCAGCGCCAGCGGGATGCCCCTCGCCGGTAAGCGGCACCTCGACCACCTCCATCCCGTACCCATGTGCGAGCGTGCGCAGCGTCTCGATCGCGTGCGGGTGCATCCCCGCGCTGACGACGAACCTATGCCGGCCGTTGTGCAGCTTCGCGAGATAGCCGCCCGCCGCGACCGCCGAGGGTCCCTCGTACACCGACGCGTTGGAGACGGGCAGGCATGTCAGCTCACAGATGGCGGTCTGGTACTCGAACATGACCTGCAAGCCCCCCTGACTGATCTCCGGCTGGTAGGGGGTGTACGGGGTCAGGAACTCTGAGCGCTCCATCAGCATGTCGATCAGCGCGGGCACGTAGTGGTCGTACATCCCTGCCCCCAGGAATGAGACCTCGTCCTCGGCGCTGACGTTGCGCGCCGCCAGCTCACGCAGATGCTCGTATACGTCCTGCTCGCTCTGCCCGTCGGGGAGATCAAGCGCACGGCCAAGTCGTACTCCCGCGGGTATTTGCCGGTCGAAGATCTCCTGCAGGGTGGGGACTCCAATTACCGCGAGCATCGCGTCCAGATCCGCAGGGGTGATGGCGGTGTAGCGACTCAAGGGTTCACGTCACGATAGAGGGTGCGCTGCGGCGGTCCTGCCCTGTCGCTCGCAGGCTAGCTCGCGAGGGTGGCCGTGTAGGTGGCCGCGTCCATGAGCGCGTCGCGCTCGGATGGATTGGACAGGCGCACCTTGACCAGCCAGCCCTCGCCGTAAGGGTCCTCGTTGATCATCTGCGGGTTCTCCGCGAGCGCCTCGTTGACCGCAACGATCTCTCCCGACAGCGGGGCGAGCACATCGGAGACTGCCTTCACCGACTCGACCTCGGCGTAGGGGGCGTCTTTGGCGAGGGTGCCGCCAACCGATGGCATCTCGAAGAACACAACCTCTCCGAGCGCATCCTGGGCATACCACGTGATCCCGAGCGTGGCGATGTCTGGGTCTGAGGGATCTATGCGCGCCCAGTCGTGCTCGGGGTGATACAGCAGATCGTCGGGGTAGGTTGCATACGCCATGCGCGGGCCCTTTCTGTGGAGCGGCCATCCGGCGCTCGTTCGTGCGTGTTGTGGTTGGTGAGTCCGGCTAGCCTTTGCGGTAGAGCGGCTTCTCACGCACGACCGCGGTGCGCATCTTGCCACGGACGTCTATTTCAATGCGAGTCCCAACTGCGGAGCGCTCGGCCGGCACGTAGGCAAGACCTATGCCAACACCCAAACAGGGCGAGAGCGTGCCGCTTGTGACGATGCCTCCACCGGCGATCGGGTTGCCCTGACGGGCGATCCCGGGACCATCGATCGCAAACGCGACCAGCCTTTCTTCTGAGGACCCGCTCACCCCGGCAGCCCGTACGGAACGCACGGCATCAGCGCCAACGAAGCCCGTGTCCTCCTTGCAGCACCACCCCAGCCCCGCCTCGATTGGGCCGCGCTGCACCATCAAATCGTTGCCGTACAGGTGGAAGCACACCTCCAGGCGCAGCGTGTCGCGCGCGGCGAGGCCGGCGGGGACGGCGCCGCGACGGACGAGCTCATCCCACAACGCAGGGGCATCTGCAGGCGCAAGCAGCAACTCGACGCCGTCCTCGCCCGTGTAGCCAGTGCCGCAGATGAGCGCCTCAACGCCCGCCAGCCGCCCCGCGGCCGCGCTCATCCGTCGGGGCAGCGGAGCATCGGAGATCGCCTGCACGAGCTCACGCGCACGGGGGCCCTGCACGGCCAGCATCGCGTAGTCCTCGATCCGGTCTGTCACCTGCGCATCGGGGAAATCCGCCTGCGCGTGCTCGCGAAACCACTCAAAGTCGCGCTCGTGGTTGGCCGCGTTGGTGACCGTCAGGAAGCGGTCCACCTCGAGTCGATACGTAAACAAGTCGTCGAGCACGCCGCCGTCCTCGCGGCACAGCACGCTGTACTGCGCGCCGCCCACGAGGACCTGCGACACGTCGTTCGAGAGCAGCCGCTGCAACAGCTCGAGCGCCTGCGGGCCGGACGTCTCGATCTCGCCCATGTGCGAGACATCGAAGATCCCCGCGCGCTCGCGCACCGCCATGTGCTCCTGGCGCACACCCTCGTATTGCACGGGCATCTCCCAACCCGCGAACTCCACGAGCTTCGCGCCGGCAGCCACGTGGCGGTCGAACAGGGGTGTGCGGCGCAGGCGCGGTGGGGCCGTTGAGGACACGCGCCCAGGCTAGCGAAGCGCCTGGGCGGCCCCACTCAGCGCAGGAAGGGCGGGACGTCAATGTCGTCGTCTGAGATCTCGAGCGACGAGCGCTGACGGTCATCGATGCGGGGATTGCGGTCGCGGCCACGCCCACGGCTGTCGCGGCGCGCAGCGCGCCCAGGACGGTGGTCAAAGCCGGTGCCGATCACGGTGACGCGCACATCGTCGGACATCGACTCATCGATAACCGCGCCGAAGATGATGTTGGCGTTGGGGTCGGCCGCGCTCTGAATGACCTCGGCGGCGTCATTGACCTCGAACAGGCCGAGGTCCTTGCCGCCGGTGATGTTCAACAGGATGCCGGTGGCGCCGTCAACAGACTCTTCCAAGAGCGGCGAGGAGATCGCCGCGCGTGCGGCGTCGGCACAGCGCGCCTCTCCCCCGCCGGTGCCGATCCCCATCAGGGCAGAGCCGGCGTCATGCATGATCGTGCGCACGTCCGCGAAGTCGAGGTTGATGAGGCCCGGGATCGTGATCAGGTCGGTGATGCCCTGGATGCCCTGGCGCAGCACGTCGTCGGCCTCTTTGAAGGCGTCCAGCATCGAGGTACGGCGCTCGACGACGGCGAGCAGCTTCTCGTTGGGGATCACGATCAGCGTGTTCAACAACCTCGCGCAGGCGCTCGATGCCCTCGGTGGCCTGGCGGCCGCGCTGGGAGCCCTCGAACTCGAACGGGCGTGTGACGACGCCGACCGTCAGCGCGCCGATCTCGTTCTTGGCAATCTCAGCGATCACAGGTGCCGCGCCCGTGCCCGTGCCGCCGCCCTCGCCCGCGGTCACGAACACCATGTCTGCGCCCTTCAGCGCCTCCTTGATGTCATCGCGCGACTCTGAGGCCGCGCTGAGGCCGACATCCGGGTTGGCGCCCGCACCGAGGCCCTTAGTTAACTCATGGCCGATGTTCAGCTTGATGTCGGCGTCGCACATCGTCAGCGCCTGCGCGTCGGTGTTCGCTGCGATGAACTCGACGCCGCGAAGGCCCGCGTCGACCATGCGACTGACCGCGTTCGTGCCGCCGCCGCCGACGCCTACGACCTTGATCACCGCGAGATAGCTGCTGCCGCTCTCCATCATGGTCTGTCCGAAGCCTCCAGTAATGATTAAGGGTTCGCTGGACACTGTCCGACGAACCGCTGAATTGTGCACGTTATGCAGGGAACTTCGCCCTGTCAACGATCAGGGCCAATCCTGCAACAACCGTTGCAAAACGAGGAACTCTCAATCAGTGCCCGAGGCATGCCTTCCAGGTGCCCTAGACCTAAAGTTGAGGATTAGGGTAGCGAGGCGGATGTAGCCGGTTCCAGAGGAGTGCTCGAACCACCGCCCACAGCTGCGTCCAGACCGGCTGCCAGTTCCGCGGCGGTGGTCGGGGAAGAGACACTGCCAGGGCCGAGTGCGGTGGAGCTCGCGTAGGGACGAGCCGTTCCAGAAGCAAAGCCCGCGGCTGGTCGTTCAGGTAGGCGCACGTCGATATAAGCGGCGCCCGCCGAGCTCTGGTCGGCGAGCACACGCACGAGCGACAGCCACTTGGCGTTCGGCCTGGTTGCGTCGCCGAAGTAAGCGAGCAGTCCCCCCTTCAGCACAACCGTCACGCCCTCCGGTCCCGAATACGTGCGGGTGATGACCTTCGCCAGTGGCGCTGGCGCTACACCCAGCACGGCCAGCTCTCTGAGCAGCATCCCGCCGTGCACGCGCCTTCCCACCGGCGGCGCCTCGGCGCCGGCCGCGGCGCTTGCGCTTACAACCGGCAATGAGCTCGACACCGAGCCGGAGCCGAGCACCACCCCGTCAGCCGCGACCGCGGTGCGGACAGGACCGATGACGAGCACGGCAACCGGCGGCTGCTCGACCACTTCGACGCGCAGCCCGTGGGGAAAGCTGGCGCGCGCACGCACCGACCTCACGATTGGAAACGGCGCGACTGCGGCACGCAGCGCAGCGGGCTTGACGTCGAGCGTGCTCATCTGGCGCGCAGCGTCGAGGAGCGCCGCATTGATCGCGCCGGCCTCGTAGCCATGCGCCGAGACCCCGCTGAGTTGCACATGCTCAACCGCCGTCAGCGAGGAGTGGCGCAGCCACAGCCAGCCGCCGCCCAGCAGCACCAGCGTGGCCAGCAGGGCCAGCAGCGCGAAACGCAGCCGTCGCCGCTCCCAGGCGAAGGCGATACTTGCCTGCATCAGCCGGGCCGCAAAGGTGAACGGGCGAAGGATGCCGACCCCTGGGTGCTGCGAGGAACGCGGGAGCGCGGCGCGGCGCGACGCGGACGCAGCGATGGAGCGGCTCATTCATGCGGTCTTCGACCTCCGCGGGAGAACCCCTACCTCCACGGAAAATGCACGTCCCCGAGCGTCTGTACCTCTGGCTCGAGGTCTATGCCGAAGCGCTCCTGCACGCAGCGGCGACCAGCAGCCATGACTGCGATCACGTCTGCGGTGGTGGCCGTACCGGTGTTCTCGATGAAGTTGGCGTGCTTGGGAGCAAAGCGCGCCCCGCCAACGGTCAGGCCGTTGCAGCCCGCCGCCGACAGCAGCTCTCCAGCCGAGCCACCCTGGGGGTTCTTGAAGGTCGAGCCGAACGTCTTGATCCCCTGCGGCTGAGCTGCATGGCGGCGCTCGCGCATCTCGGCGAGCGTGGCCTTGACCGTGGCTGTCTTCGCTGGCACGAGCACAAACGAAGCGCGCGCGACGATCTCACTCGCGCCCAGGTTCGAGCAGCGATAGCCGAACCCCAGTTCCGCCGGCACCCGGCGCTCAAGCCCCTCGACCGTCATCACCTCCACCCACTCGAGCGTCTTCTCAAGCTCCCCGCCATAGGCGTTTGCGTTCATCCGCACCGCCCCGCCGACGGTACCAGGGATGTTGACGGCGAACTCGATCCCCGACAGCCCCGCCTGGGCCGCGCGCGCCGCCACTGACGGCAGCCGCGCGCCACCACCGCACACGATGCGCTCCCCTTCGTGCTTGATCAGCGCCAGCTTGCGGTCGAGCTTGACGATCAGGCCGCGCACCCCAACGTCTGCGATCAACAGGTTTGAGCCCGAGCCCACGACCGCCACCGGCACCTCTGCGGCGCGCGCCCAGACGAGCAGCTCGCGCAACTGAGCGTTGCTGCCGGCACGGGCGAAATACTCGGCCTCACCACCTGTTCGGACCGTGGACATGCGAGCGAGCGAGAAGTCCCGCTGCACAATCGACGGCACGGTCTTCGGCGAGTCCCTAGACATCGTCGACTTTCACCAGCCGCCGTCCCAACCCGTCAACATCGCCCGCGCCCATCACGGCGCACAGATCGCCCGCGTCCAGGAGGTCTTCCAAGACCGCCTCTGAGTCCGCGAAGCTCGGCAGCCAGTACACCGGTTTCCCGCCAGCCGCATCTGCCGCGGCCTCGGCGATCAGCAAGCCGCTCACCCCCGGATGATCCTCCGCGCGCTCGCGCGCGGGATATACGTCGAGCACCGTCACCACGTCCGCGAGCGCCAGTGCGACGCCGAACTCGCGTGCCAGCAGCGCAGTGCGTGAAAACAGGTGCGGCTGGAACACCGCCACCAGCCGCCGCTGCGCGAGCGTGCGTGCGGCGGTCAGCGTCGCCGCGACCTCGGTGGGGTGATGGGCATAGTCGTCGTACACACGCGCCCCGTGCGCGGTCTCCCCGACGAGCTGAAAGCGCCTACCCGCACCGCGAAAGCCTTCAAGCCCTGCGATCGCGCCCGCCGCATCGGCTCCAGCGAGCCGAGTGGCCTCCAACGCGGCGGTCGCGTTCAGCGCGTTGTGCGCACCTGGCACCGCCAGCGTGACCTCATGCCCGCGCCAGGCAAAGCGCTGGAGTACTGGTGAATCAGTGTCCTTCAGAAGCCCTACGGAGGGGCCGTAGGTGACGATCTCGACCGCCGTGCTCGCTGCCGGCGCGAGCTCGAGCAGCTCGGGTCGATCCCACATGACGATTCCCGCCCGTGCGCGCTCGAGGAACGCGCGAAACGCCTCGCGCACCTCCGCAAGCGAGCCGAACGTAGCGTGGTGGTCGAGCTCGACGTTCGTCAGCACACCGATCTCCACGTTCAGACTCAACATCGAGCGGTCAGACTCATCGGCCTCCACCACAAGCCACTCACCCTCTCCCCACTCCGCGTTTGGCAGACCACCTCCCACCGGAGCGCCCACAAGCCATCCCGGCTGCAGACCGGCGGCGCGCAGGGCGTGCACGAGCATCGACGCGGTGGTTGTCTTGCCGTGCGTGCCCGCCACCGCGATCGTGCGCTTCATCACGGTGAACTCTGCCAACAGCTCCGCGCGCGGACGCACGGACAGGCCTCGCTCGCGCGCGGCGAGGAGCTCTTGGTTCTCTCCTGCAACCGCGCTCGAGTACACGACCTCCACGCCCTCGCCCGATGGCACGTTCGCAGCGTCGTGGGAGATCTTCGCCTCAAGGACGCCATCGGCTCCTAGCCGCTCGATATAGAGCGAGTGCGCACCGTCCGAGCCCGTCACCTCGGCCCCCAGCGCATGCGCCGCCCGTGCATAGCCGCTCATGCCAGCGCCACCCACGCCCACGATGTGAATCCGCCGCCCGCGCCACGGCGTGTTCATGACGCGGCCTCGAGCAGCTCGTCAGCAATCTCGCGCGCCGCGTGAGGACGCGCAAGGCTCCGCGAAGCACGCGCCATCGCCTCCAGGCGCTGTCTGTCCGCCAGCAGCGCCGCTGTCTCCGCAGCCAGACGCGACGCGCTGAGCTCGCCATCGTTGATCACGACCGCCGCGCCTGCCTCGGCCATCCAGCGCGCGTTGGTGGTCTGATGATCAGCGGAGGCATGCGGGTACGGGATCAGGATCGCGGGCAGGCCATACGCGGCGAGCTCGAACACCGATCCGCCTGCGCGCGCGATCACCAGGTCGGCAGCCGCAAGCGCCTGTGCGAACTCGTCCAGGTCCAGATACTCGCGTAGGTCATACCCGGCAGGCAGCGCGCGTGCGCGCAGCTCTGGATAGTCCCTGCGTCCGCTGATGTGCAGCACGCGGACACCCGGCCCCATCGCGCCTGGACGCTTCGCGAACGCATCGACGGCGGCCGTGTTAATCGAACGAGCGCCAAGCGAGCCGCCAAACACGAGTACGCATGTCTCGCTCTCAGCAAGACCGAGTCGTGCCCGTGCACTCGCTCGATCGGCATCTGCCAACGGTATCGGCCGGCCGGTCACCCGATAGCGTCCTCCCTGCGCCCCGTCGCGGCCGGGAATCGGAAACGCCAGGCACACCCGCCGTGCGCCACGCGCAAGCAGGCGGTTGGCCAGCCCCAAATGGCTGTCCGCCTCGGTCAGCACCAGCGGGATCCTCAAGCTCAGCGCGGCCAGTCCGACCGGTGCGGTCACGTATCCACCACCGCCGAGCACGGCGTCCGGGCGCAGCTCCTTCAGGATCGCCCACGCCCTTGGGACTGCCAGTGCCGCGCGCAGCAGCGCGCGCAGGGCACGCAACGGATTGGTGCGGCTCAGGCCCTCGACCGAGATCGCATGCAGCTCATAGCCCGCGGCAGGCACCAGCTGCGCCTCGGCCCGGTCGCCGCCGATGAACTCGACCTCGGCGTCGTCAGCTCGCAGCGCGTCCGCCACCGCCAGCGCCGGTGCCACGTGCCCAGCTGTTCCCCCTGCGGCGATCACGATCTTCTTCGTCACGTCTCCATCCTGGCGGTTTTCGCGCGGCGGCTGTTGGCCGACCGGGGATTCCTTCGCTCTTCGATCGACGGGACGGCACCGCACGCACGTGCGCGGTCCCTCCCGCAGCGACGTTCAGCAGCAGCCCCATCGCAGCTAGCGTCACGATCAGGCTGCTGGAGCCGTAGGAGACGAACGGGAGCGGCACGCCTGTAAGCGGCGCGAGGCCAAGCACAGCGAACACGTTGAGGATTGCCTGCGAGACGATCAGCGCGGTCATGCCGACGGCGATCAACGCGCTGTGCAGGCTGCGGGCTGCCTTCGCCGCGCGCAACCCGGCATAGGCAATCAGCCCATACAAGGACAGCAGCGCACATATCCCGACGACGCCAAGCTCCTCGCCGATCACCGCAAGGATGAAGTCGGTGGGCGCCTCAGGCAGGTAGAAGATCTTCTGCACCGATTGCCCCGGGCCGACCCCGAACAGCCCGCCCGAGCCAATCGCGATCTGGCCTTGGACAGCCTGGAAGCCGCTCCCCGACGAGTGTGCCCAGGGATCTATAAACGAGGTCAGTCGTGCACGCGCGTACGGCCGCGCAAGCGCATACAGCGCCACCAGTACAAGCGCGGTGCCCGCGATGATCGCCAGATTGCGCAGCGGGATACCGGCCGCGACGAGCAACGCGACGGTCGTGAACGCGATCACCATCGCCGTGCCAAGGTCCGGCTCAGTGACAACCAGCAGGCAGGCGCCGCCGACGACCACGAGCAGCGGCCGGCACAGCTCGCGCAGGTCGTGCACGCGCTGGGGGCGCTTGGCCAGGAGCGTCGCGGTGTACAGCACGAGCGCGAGCTTGAGCAGCTCCGAGGGCTCGAACTGCAGCACGCTTGGGCCGATCCAGCGCCGCGCACCGTTGACAGCGACCCCGAGGTGGGGCACGTGCACGGCGAGCACGAGCGCAAATGACACGGCCAGCAGCGGCGCGACGAGGCTCTGGACTTTCGCGACCCCATCGCGCGCGAGTACGCGCATGATGACCAGGCCGATCGCGCCGTAGGCGACGAACTTGACGAGGTCGCCGCTGCCGTTGCCGGCTCCCTGCAGAAGCGTGGTCGCCGAGGATGCGCTGTAGACCATCACCGCCCCATACGCGAGCAGGCACATGGTGGCGGTGATCAGGATGCGATGCTCGATCGAGTGCTGCTCAGCGCTTGCCTTCCCTGACGGTCGCGAGCGCCTCGCGCCCTGAGGAGCAGGGGCTCGCGCGGGGCGGGCACGCCGTGCTGCGGCTGCTGACATCCAGGCAGTCTTCGACGTGGGGAGGCTGATGCCTCTACTGCTGCCGCACTAGCTCCCGGAAGCGCTCGCCGCGGGCTTCGAAATCGGCGAACTGATCGAAGCTTGCGCAGGCAGGCGACAACAGCACGACGTCTCCGGGCGCAGCTGCGACGGTGGCGGATGCAAGCGCGCGCTCCAGCTCACCGCACTCGTGCACACCCACGTCCGCTCCCTCAAGCGCCGCGGCGATCAGCGGCGCGTCTTGCCCGATCAGGTACACCGCCCGGCAATCATGTTCTGCCGGTCCGCGCAGGGCTGAGAAGTCCTGCCCCTTGGCCTGGCCGCCGAGGATCAGATGCACAATTCCTCCTTTAAAAGCGTCGAGCGCGACGAGTGCGCTCGCGACGTTCGTCGCCTTGGAGTCATTTACATACAGCACGCCGTTCTGACGCGCGATCGCCTCCAGGCGGTGGGGCACGCCTGGAAACGAACTGAGGCCTGAGCGCACGGCGTCGGAGTCGATCCCGCGCGCCAAGCACACCGCTGCTGCAGCCATTGCGTTCTCCACGTTATGGCGCCCGCGCAAGCTCAGTTCCTCGCTGGAAAGCAGTGGCTTGCCCTGCCAGCAGATCATGTTCTCGCTCAGCGTCACAGATGCGCAGAGCGGTCCGCCGTCTGGGTCAAAGCGCTCGCCGAAGGTCACGCGCCGTGCCGCGCCTGGCAGCGCGATATCCAGATCCATGGGCGCCACAGCGATGTCCCCCGGAGACTGGCGCGCGAAGATCTCGAGCTTCGCCGCCGTGTATGCGTCAAGCGTTCCGTGCCGGTCGAGATGATCGGGGGCGATGTTCAGCAGCACTGCCGCCTCAGGCACAAACGCAATCGTGTCCTCGAGCTGGAATGACGAGGTCTCGCATACGATCGTCACCTCGCTGTCGATCTGACCCACGAAGCCGCTGAGCGCAGCGCCGACATTGCCCGCGACCGTGACCGGCAGGTCCGCTTCGCGGTGGATGTGTCCGATCAGCTCAACCGTCGTTGTCTTGCCGTTCGTGCCGGTCACAGCGACGAATTCGTTTTCCAGCAGCCGCCATGCAAGCTCCAGCTCGCCGAGTACGGGTAGGCCTCTGTCCAGCGCAGCAGCGATCACAGGCGCCTCCCGCGGGACGCCAGGACTCTTGACGACCGCGCGTGCGCGCTCGAGCAGCGCGACCCCGTCAATGCCTGAGTGCAACTCCACCTCCGCTTCGGTCAGTGCCTCCAGGCCCCCCGGCGTGCCAGCGTCCACACCGATCACTGTTTCGCCTTTTTCGCGCAACGCAAGTGAGGCTGCAACGCCCGAACGGGCCAGCCCCACCACCAGATACGGTCCCGCGGGCAGCGGCGGTCGTCTCAACGAATGCTCTGGTGATAGATGGCGAATCCGATCGCGCAGAAGATCAAGGCGACGATCCAGAAGCGCAGGATTATCTTCGTCTCCGACCACCCCTTCAGCTCGAAATGGTGGTGAATTGGGGCCATCAGGAACACGCGCTTGCGGGTCGTCTGAAAAGAGAACACCTGGATCGCTACCGACAGCGCCTCGATCACGAAGATCCCGCCGAGCAGGATCAGCAACACCTCCGTATGCGTCATCACAGCGAGCCCCGCAATCGCGCCCCCCAGGCCGAGCGAGCCGGTATCCCCCATGAAGATCGTCGCCGGGAATGAGTTGAACCACAAAAAGCCGATACACGCTCCCGCCAGGCAGCCTGAGAGCATCGCCAAGTCGAAGTCTTCGGTGACAAACGTGATCCCGACGTAGGCCAGCAGCACGATCATCGCACAGCCTGCCGCCAGTCCATCGAGACCGTCAGTGAGGTTAACCGCGCTGGTTGTGCCCGCGACAACGAGGTAAATCAGCACCGGATAAAAGAAGTGTCCGAGGTCGATCTGATAATCGACGACCCGCAGTCGCAGGGTGGGCACGAGGTGCGCCTGGCGTTCGGCGACATACCAGAGCCCGAGCGAGATCGCAATCGTCACCACGAGCTTCGTTCGCGCCCTCAATCCGAGCGAGCGGCGCTTGACGAGCTTCGTGTAATCGTCGGCAAACCCCAGCATCGCGCACGCGATCGCCGTGCCAAACACGCCGATCGATCGCCATTCATAGTTGGTGAGGATCAGAAACGGGACAGCAACCGCCAGGAAGATGATCAGGCCGCCCATCGTCGGCGTGCCCGCCTTCTCGTGGTGACCCTCGGGACCGTCCTCGCGAATTTGCTGGCCGAACTCGCGCTTTCTCAGGAATACGATGAACTTTGGGCTCAAAAAGATGCAGATCAAAAGCGCTGCAGTGCCACCGAATAGGATCCTTCCCATCAGCTTCTTCCCACCGAGGCTCGCGAGAGAGCCTCAGCCACGTACTCCAACCCGACCGCGCGCGAGCCCTTCACGAGCACCGTGTCTCGGGCGCGCAGTATGCCTTCCAGCAACTCAGCGGCCGCCGTCGCGTCAGGCACAGCATGGGACTCGCCAATGAACTTCCTGTGCATCTCGGCAGCCAGTGGACCCACGGTCACGAGCACGTTAACCTCCATCGCAGCTGCATGTGCGCCGATCTCACGATGAAAGTTCCGCTCCTCCGGGCCCAGCTCCAGCATGTCGCCGAGCACAGCCACGCGACGCGCGGGAGCCGATTCGACCAGCTCGTCGATTGCGGCACGCATGGACATTGGGTTGGCGTTGTAGCAGTCGTTGATCAGGGCAATTTCTTCGGGTAGAGCGATCAGCTCTCCGCGTAGCGCCGAAAAGCTGACGTCCACCCTACCCTCGGGGGTGATCCCGAGAGCGCGCGCACCAGCCACAGCAGCGAGCAGGTTGCGCAGGTTGTGGGCTCCTCCAAACGACGGCTCAAGGACGATCTGCTGGACGCTCTGTGACCTATCAGCGGCAAGGATCACGACCTTTCCACCGCCAGCCTCACCCTCGGGTGGCTGCGCCAGCGCCACATCTCCTGCCTCGCCAAATGTGATCGTGCACACATCCGCGCGCAGGTGCGCCACTAGCAGCGGCTCATCGGCCGGAATCACCACGCTCGCGCCAGGAGCCAGGCCTGCAATCAGCTCTGCCTTGGCAGCAGCGATCGCCTCGAGCGTTCCCAGCAACTCCAGATGGACGGGGCCAACATTCACGATCACGCCAACGTCAGGTTGCGCGATCGCCGTCAGCTGTGCGATCTGGCCGGGGCCGCGCATCGCCAGCTCGAGCACCAGCGCCTCGGTCCCTGCAGGCGCAGCGAGCACCGCCAGTGGCATGCCGATCTCGGTGTTGAAGTTCTCCGGGCTTGCGAGGATGCGCAAGTGGGGCCTCAGCAGCGCAGCAAGGATGTCCTTGGTCGAGGTCTTGCCCGTTGAGCCTGTGATCGCCACAACCTTCGCTCCGGCGTTCTGGAGCTCGCCCAGCCATGAGCGAGCGAGCGACTGCAGTCCCGTAAGGGGCTCCTCGTGCGTGAACACCGCCCCGCGGGGCACAGCCTCGGCGGCTGCGGCAGCAGCCAGAGCGTGATCTGGCGCCACCAACACTCCCCACGCGCCCGCCTGCAGCGCCTGCGCTGCGTACTCACCGCCGTCGGCATGCTCCCCCACGAGTCCCACAAACAGATCGCCCGGCCCCGCCTTACGCGAGTCGATCACGGCGCCTTGTGGGCCTTGATCGCCTGCGGACCGCGACGGCTCCACCACGAGACGCGCGCCGGCAGCGCTTGCTACGCGCGAGGAATCCCAACTCCTCATGCGCCCGCTCCAGTCCTTCGCGCCCATACGGGCGCGTAGCGCCTCCCTAGCAACAGTCACATCGTCGAAAGGGATCTTATGGGCGTCGGCGAGCTCCTGTCCCTGCTCGTGACCCTTGCCCGCGATCACCACGACATCGTCCGTCTCGGCCAGCGCGATTGCCCGCTCGATCGCCATCCGACGATCGACCTCGATCTGCAGCGCTAGCCGATCTCCGATCGGTCCCTCGGACTTCACGATTTCAGCGATGATCGCCTCGGGCGCCTCCGAGCGCGGGTTATCCGACGTGACGATCGTGACGTCCGCCAGCCGCGCCGCGATCTCCCCCATCAGCGGGCGCTTACCCCGGTCGCGATCGCCCCCGGCACCGAACACGCAGATGATGCGCCCCCGTGCGATATCGCGCGCCGCGCGCAGGACATTCTCCAGCGAGTCGGGCGTATGAGCGTAGTCGACGATTACGGCAAACTCCTGGCCCGCCTGCACCGGCTCGAATCGCCCGGGGACGCGTACTCCCCGCTCCAACGCTGCGATCAGCGTCTTGATGTTCCCCCCAAGCTCGTGCACACTCGCTAGCGCACCGAGGGCATTGGCAACGTTGAAGCGCCCTGGCATCGGCAGCATGACCTCGTGCCGGCCCGCGGGCGTGCGCAACTCAAAGCGGCACCCCTCGACATCACAGCGCAGATCCGTGGCGCTGTAGTCGGCATCGTCCTCGACCGCGAACGTGACCGCCTCATCGATCTCCTGCGCGAGCCGCCGCCCATAGGGGTCGCCGACGTTCACCACGCTCACACCGGGAGCCGGCGTGAACAGCCCGCGCTTGGCCTGGAAGTAATCCTCCATGGTGTCGTGGAAGTCAAGATGATCTCGGGTCAGGTTCGTAAAGATCGCGCAAGAAAAGTGGATCGCCTCGGCGCGGCCAAGCACAAGCGCGTGCGAGGAGACCTCCATCACGCAGGCGCTGTCACCGCCATCGAGCATCGCGCGAAAATCGGCCTGTAGATCGATCGCCTCCGGTGTGGTGCGTTCGACGGGCCGTTCGCGCCCGGCAACGATCGACTTGACGGTCCCCAGCAGACCGGCTTGCTCGCCGGACGCCTCCAGCAGAGCGTGCACCAGGAAGGCCGTGGTCGTCTTGCCATTTGTTCCCGTCACCCCCACCACCTTCAACTTGGATGTCGGATCGTCGTAAAAGCGGGCGGCAACAGGACCCATGCAGGCGCGAGCAGAAGAGACCTGCACTTCGGGCACACTTAGGCCGAGCGGATGCTCGACCACGAGTGCTCCAGCACCGTTCGCCACCGCTTGTTGGGCGAAGTCATGCCCATCGCTCTCCAGTCCCCGCACGCAGAAGAACAGCATGCCCGGCCGCACCTTGCGGCTGTCGTAGGCAAGCCCAGCGATCTCGACATCCGCGTCCCCCCCGTCCGGCGCACCGCCACCCGTCGGGCCGCCAACCTCGCCGATCGGAGCGATCAGCTCGCCGAGCCTCATGGATTCAGCCCCCGCGGCAGCACACGCCAAGTCTAGTTTCCGCATCACCCGCCACCGTCCGCCGCGGCTGCCATCTTCAGGTTCATCAGCATCCTGCTTCTCATCGTCGGGCTCCTACTCGGTGGTGCCCTTGCCGCTGCGCTCTCACGCCGTGGGGGCCATACGCGTGACCAGCAACGTCTGCGCGACGAGCTGAAGGCGATCTCGCTCGACGTGCTCGCCCAGACCGGTGACTCGCTCGCCCAGCGCCTGTCAGAGCAGCGCCGTGCCGATGAGGAGCGGGCATCTGGCGAGATGACCAGGCGAGCCGAGGAGATCAAGGGACTCGTCAGCCCAGTCGCAGAGAAGCTCGACCGGATGGAGAGCGAGATCTCCCGGCTCGAGCGCGAGCGCAGACAGGCTCAGGGCGAGCTCGGGCAGATGGTCAGCCAGCTGAACGCGGGCGTTGGCACGCTGCGTCAGGAGACCGGCAACCTCGTCTCGGCGCTCAAGCGCCCCTCCACGCGCGGCTCCTGGGGCGAGATCCAGCTGCGCAACGTAGTCGAGATGGCCGGGATGGTTTCCCACTGCGACTTCGTCGAGCAGAGCACCATCCAGACCGACGAAGGGCCCTTGCGGCCCGACATGCTCGTGCGTCTGCCGGGCGGCAAGCTGGTCGTGGTCGACTCGAAGGTCCCGCTCGACGCATATCTCTCAGCGCTCGAGGCGTCCACCGATGCCGAGCGCGAGGCGCATACCGCACGTCATGCACGTCAGACGCGCGATCACATCTCAAAGCTCGCCTCCAAGGGCTATCAACGGCAGTTCGACTCCACGCCTGAGTTCGTGGTCATGTTCGTGCCCTCCGACGGCATCTACCAAGCAGCCCTCGCCGAGGATCCTGCGCTGATCGAATACGGAGTTCAACAACAGGTGCTGATGGCCACGCCCACAACCCTGATCGGCCTGCTGTGGGCGGTCCACTATGGCTGGCGCCAGGAGTCTGATCGCCGAGTCTGCGCGCGAGATCGCCGACTCCGCGCGGGAGTTGCACCGCCGGCTGGGGCGTTTCGTAGAGCCGCTCGCCAAGGTCGGGCGCAAGCTCGACTCCGCAGTCGGCGCCTACAACGAAGCCGTCGGCTCTTTCGACCGGCGCGTGATCCCACAGGTGCGCCAGATTGAGCAGGCTGGCGCAGCCTCTGAGCGCGACGTCTCCGCACCCGCCACCGTGGAGACGGTCGCACGGCCGATCACCGCGCATCCGGACTCAGAGCTTGACGATCCGGCACACTCACGCGCTGTGCCTCAGGCCCCAACGGCGCTCCCTGCCGCCACCGTCCCCGCTGACGAGCAGCCACAACGATCAGCAGCGTAAGCGCGATCGGCACTGTGGCTGGCAGCTCATCGACGAAGAAGAACAGCAGGTCGAACCCCAGCGCCAACAGCGCCGCCAACGCTGCGCCCCGCAACTGCCAGGAGCGCCCCAGCGTGCTCGCCAGCAGCGCCCCGAGCGCCCCCGCAACGAACAGATCGCCGTAGCCCATCACGGCCGAGCCGAACACGGCACTCTGCAGCCGTGGCAGCCCCGCCGCTGGGTGCGCCGCGTTCAACGCGTTGTTCGGCTTCTGCAGCAGATCGGAGACGACCAGCGCCGTGTCTGCCACGGCCATCGCCACGATTCCCGCCGCCAGCCAGCGTGGCGGCGTGACCGCTGCCAGCAGCACCCCAAGCGCCGCGCAGCTCAGCGCCGACAGGCTCAGCGCCGCTACCTCGCCCGCCAGGCCGCTGCGATCGGCCCACGCCAGCGCGAACAGCGGAACGACCCACAACGCCCACGCCAGACGCCGCCTAATCTGAGCCGGGCCGTACACCAGCCAGCCCAATGCAAGCGCCGCGAGCACCGGCACCGCCACCAGCGCCAGATAGGTCAGCCCGTCAGCGCTCGCGCGTTCGGCGGCGCGAGTGACAAACACGAAGCCGATCACAGACAGCGGCGGGATCAGTGCCCAGCGCCGCCCGCGCAGCGACGTCAGCCACGGGGCGGCGAGCCTGCCCGGGAGCGCCACCAGCACGCCCTGGACCAGCGACAGCAGCGCGATCGAGATCCAAAACGGGAGCATCTTTACTTTCTAAAGCCGGTGAGAAGAGATGTTGTATTTTTTTATTGGTAATGCTATGGTTATACGCACTTTAATTTGCAAGTGTCCCTCCGCGCGATCTTTGTGTTGTCGCGGACGCAAGCGACCGTTCAATGCCCGAGCTGAACGGTCTTCACGATCAGCAGCAGCACCGCCACCACGAGGTAGCCGCGCAGCAGCAGCATCGACGCCTTGCGGCCGGGGGACCACACGGGGCGCTCGAGCAGCGCGAGCGGGGGCATCGTCCACGTGCGCCGGTCCTCGGCCGCGCTCTCCTGCACCCCTCTCTCCATCTCGGCGACGTTCGCCGGCAGGCGGTTGCGCAGGACGTACGCACCCGCCACCGCGAGGATCGCCACGAGCACCACGGTCATGTAGAGGAATAGCTGTGGAACATCGACGCTCGGGAACATCGTGCTCACCATCAGGATCAACGACAGCTCCACGAGCACGCCCACGATCACGCTCGCGAGCGCGTTCAGCCACGGCGCGTTGCACCACGGCCCGAGCACCTCGCGGTCGTTACACAGCAGCAGCAGAAACACGGTCGCGCTCGGCAGCAGCACCCCTGCGAGCGCCTGCACCGAGGTGGTGATCAGACCGAGCGGCGCCCCGGGGATCAGCACGACGCCCGCCGCCGCCACCACCATCGCGCTGAAGCTCGCGTAGAACAGCTTCGCGTCGAGCGGGCCTCGGTTGAGCGAGTGCTTGGCGCCGAACACGTCGCCGAAGGCGTAGGAGGTCGCGAGCGTCACCGCCGCCGCGCCGATCAGCGAGGCGTTCAACAGCACGATCGCGAAGAAAGTCCCGCTCGTCGAGCCGAGCTCGTGCGCGAGTTCGCTCGCCACTGCGCCCGCGTCGCTGAACTTGCCGAAGTCGTGCGTGCCCGCGAATGCGAACGCGGTCACCGCGATCAGCGCGCCCGCGCCGATCACGACGACGAACGCGCCGATCACGGTGTCCGCGCGCTCGTAATTGATCCACCGCGGCGTGATCCGCTTGTCGATGATGTTCGACTGCTGGAAGAACAACTGCCACGGAGCCACGGTCGTGCCTACGACCGCGATGATCAACAGCACCGCCGTCGAGCTCGCGCCGCCGTGGATCGACGGCACGAACGTGTGGTGGACTATGTCCCCGGCGTTCGGGTGGGCGAGCACGAGCAGCGGGATCACCAGGAAGTTCGCCACCACGAACACGTACATGAACCGCTCCCAACTGCGGAAGCTGCCCGTCGAGGTGATCGCCACCAGCGCCAGCGCCGCGATCGGCACCGCGAGGTACTTGCTCACACCGAAGTAGCCGAGCGCGAGGCTCACGCCGATGAACTCGGTGACGATCGTCAGGAAGTTCAACAGGAACAGGTCGCCCACCGAGAACGCGCCCCAGAATTTGCCGAAGCGCTCGAAGATCAACCGCGCGTGGCCGACGCCCGTCACCGCGCCGAGGCGGATCACCATCTCCTGGTTGACGATCAGCACCGGGATCAGCAGGATCAGCACCCACAAGAGGCTCGTCCCGTAGTTCTGGCCCGCTTGCGCGTACGTCGAGACGCCGCCCGCATCGTTGTCGCCCACCATCACGATCAGCCCCGGCCCCATGATCGCCAGCAGCGCCAGCCCCCGCGAGCGCCACCCGTGGCGCTCGCCCGAGTCGTGCAGCTTGATCGTGCCCAGCGCCCCGCGGATGTCGCCGATGTGGGCCTCGTCCAGGACCGGAGGCACGCCCTCAGGCCGCAGCGGAGCATCTGTCACCGTCGTCGGATCATCGGCCATCTCAAGGTCACCTCCTTTGCTCATTCGGGCTACGTCTCGGGGCTACGCGTCAAATCTCGGCGCGCGCCAATGCGGACGGAGTCCCGGAAGCGACTAGGCCAGGAGGGACGGGGCCGACAAGCGTGCGACCGGCTGGGTACTTCGTGGCTGTTCTCGGTCCATGCCTGTTGCTCTCCAACGGCCGCTTATCGGAAGCTCAGCCTACCAATCGCCGGTCGCGCAGGTCAGTCGCGCACAAGCCCGAACCGCCGCCGCCAGCCGCTCGGCAGCGTCAGCTCGAGCACGTCGTTGACGGTCACGACGCCCACCACGCGCTCCTGCTCGTCGACGACCGCGAGCATCACGAGGTTGTAGTCGGTCATCGTGCGCGCGACCTCGGGCAGGTCGGCGTCGGTGTGCACCGACACTGGCTCGTGCTCGGCGAGGCTCGCCAGCGGCGCCTGCGCGTCGGCGCGCAGCACCGTCACGACCGCCAGCGAGCCCGAGAGCTTGCCCTCGGCGTCGCTCACGAGGATCGTGGTGAGCGTTTCCGGCGCGATCTCGCTGGAGCGCACCCGCTCGAGCGCCGTTGCCGCGGTCTCGCTCTCGGCGAGGATGATGAAGTCAGGACTCATCAGACCGCCGGCAGTGGAGGGGTTGTAGCCGAGCAGCACTTCGATTTGGCGTCGCTGGGCGGGTGGCAGCAGCGCGAGGATGTGTGCGCGCCGGTCTTGGTCGATCTCGACGATCAGGTCGGCTGCGTCGTCGGTGGCCATGCGTGCGATTACGGCTGCCACCTGCGCGTCGGGACGCTCGCGAATGAACTCGAGCTGGTGGTGCTCGTCGAGCTCCTCGAACACATCAGCCTCGAGCTCGCGGTCCTGACCGACAGCCTCGATGATCTCCTCGCCCTCCTCGTGCGACGCTGCCTCGACTAGGTCGGCGATCTCCGCTGGGTGCAGGTTGGCGAGCTTGCGGTGGGAGAAGCGCAGCCGCGAGCTGGGCACATGGCCAACAAACGGCTCCAGATCTGTCCAGTCCAGGAACGGCTCCTGGCCGATCAATCCACGCAGACGGCGCGGCAGCATCCGGCGCAGCTGCGCGCGCGTGCTGTGATCGACACCAACCACCCGCCACCATCCCTCGATGCGGGAGAGCTCAATCTCGTGCGCGGTCACCAGGCGCGGCGGGTCGGCCTCGACGTTGACGAGCTTGCGTCTCAGAACATCCTGGCCGAGCAACACCTCCCCCACGCGTCGCTCGAATTTGCCTAGGCTCAGCGTCTCGCCCGCGAGATGTACCGCGCCGGGCTCAAGCTCGGCGATCATGCCCACGGGCACGAATAGGTCACGCCCCCCGATCCGCGCCTTCAGGCCGGTCACCGGCGGGTAGCCGCCGTCGGCCAGCCGCACGATCAGATCCTCGACTCGACCCAGCCGCTCTCCCGCTCGGTCGAGCAGCGGACTGCGCAGAAAGCTCGATAGATGCGCCACCGACTGAGTCAAGGCGCATACACGTTACGCCGTCGCGCGGACTGCGTCAGTCAGCACGACAGCGAACGTCACTCAACAGCAAGTGAACGAGCTTCGCTCATGCCCGGTGTCGTCTGCGATGATCCGCAGGAATGGCGAGGTACGGCGGGATCGATCTAGGAGGGACGAAGATCCAGACGGTCGTTATCGACGAGAAGCACAAGGTGCTCGGCTCGGCGCGTCGGCCGACTCCCACGAGCGGTGGCCCGCCGGACGTGGCAAATGAGATGGCTCAAGCACTGCAGGATGCCGCCAAGGCAGCGAAGCTCGGGGTGGGTGGGGATCTGATCTTGGATGGGATCGGCGTCGGCTCGCCGGGGACGATTGTGGACGGAAAGGTCACGAGTGCGCGCAACCTGCCCGGCTGGGAAGGCACGTTCCCGCTTGCGAGCGCGTTGAAGGATGCACTCGGGGTGGGTGGGATTCCAATCAAGATCGGCAACGACGTTCAGGTTGCTACCGACGCTGAGTTCAAGCTGGGTGCCGGCCGGCCCTATGAATCGCTGCTGGGCGTGTTCTGGGGGACCGGCGTCGGTGGCGGAGTGATGCTCAACAGCTTGCCCTGGACTGGACGCGGCGGCGCCGGGGAGATCGGACACATGGTCGTGGAGATCGATGGCGCGCTCTGCACCTGCGGACGGCGTGGCTGCATGGAGGCATACGCGGGGCGTGCAGCGATGGAACTGCACGCGCGCAAGCTACATGAGCAGAGGGGCCGGAAGACCGACCTGTTCAAGCTGATGAAGCACCACGACCGCACGCGCTTGACGAGCGGTATCTGGGCGCGGGCGCTCGATCAAGGCGATGAGCTCGCAACAGAGATCATCGACCGTGCGCTTGGGGCGCTCGGGGCGGGGATCGCCTCAGCGGTGAACCTGCTAGATGTCGAGTCGGTGATTATTGGTGGCGGGCTGGGTGTCCGCTTTGGCGACCCTTACGCCAAGCGCATCGCCGAAGCGATGCAGCCCCACCTGTTCGCTGATTCCCACCCTCCACATGTCCATGTAGCGGCGCTTGGTGACCTCGGCGGGGCGATCGGTGCCGCGCTCCTCCTCAAGCCGGACTAATTCCCAAACTCGGTATGACTATCGTTATACCGAGCTCAAAATTTAGTAATGCTGGGCTGGGACCGCCTGTGGAAGGAGGTACTGCGAATCCTAAAGAAAGGCGTTCGCAACATTTAGGCGAATTTAGCCCCGCTTGCGGCCTTTCTTCGCACCCTCTTACGCATCCCGCTCACCATTGAGATGAACGAAATGACCACGCGCACCAGAGCATCCTGGCTCGTCTATGCACTGGGGGCTCTCTGCGCCGGTGCGATCGTAGCCGCCTTCCTCGTTGTCGGACCCTCCTCGCAGTCGGCGACCACCCAGAGCCGGATCGTCAAGGCCCAGGAGGGGGTCGTCCAGTTGACGGTTTCAGGCTCAGGGACGCTTGCTCCCGCAACAAAAGTTGGTGTCAATTTCGCGACGAGCGGGACGCTCAAGGGACTTTTCGTGAGCGTCGGCGACCACGTCATGGGTGGAGAACTGCTGGCGGAAATCGAACCGACGAGCGCGGAGTCGAGCCTGCGCTCGGCGGAAACGAGCTTGACGACCGAGGAAGCCGCCTACCAGGCAGCGGTCGAAGGGCTCACGCCTGTGGAGGTACGCGAGGATGACATCACCGCGGCGCAGTCACGAGCGTCGGTGAAGTCCGCGCAGCAGTCGCTGAAGCAGGCAGAAGAAACAGCAAAGTCAGATGCAGCCGCTGCTCGCGCGTCGGTAGCGCAGGCCGAAGTCAGCCTGAAGGGGAGCGAACAGTCAGTCAGCCTGGAAGCGACTGTTCAGCAGGACACGGTCAACGAGGCGATCAGCCAGCGCGCCTCCGATGAAAAGGCGGTCACCGAAGCCCAGACTCCGCTTGAAGAAGCCAAGTCTGTGCTTTCAAGCGAAAAGTCCAAAGCCGGCAGCGAATCGAAAACCACCACCGGCCAGTCCGGTGTCAACTCCGCCGAATCGAAGGTCAGCTCTGCCGAAGCTGCGCTCAAGTCGGCCCAGGCCAAAGTGACTCAGGATGGCAACTCGATATCAAGCGCACAGAACAACCAAGCCGCAGCGGCACTCAAGGGCCAGCAGTCGATTGTGAGCGCTCGTAACACGGTCGCCAACAACAAGCAGAGCCAAGCCGCTACCAAGCTCAAGGACGACCAATCGATTGCGCAGGCTCAGACCAGTCGCGCAAACGCCAAGGAGTCGCTCCAGGCGACGCTTGCCTCCAATGAAGCCAAGGCGGCGCCGCCGAACAGGTCGACCGTTGTAAGCGCCGAAAATGGTGTTAAGAGCGCCCAACTGATGGTCGAAAACGCACGCAAAACGCTCGAGGATACGAAGCTCTATGCACCGACTGAAGGCGTGGTCGCGTCGATCAAAAGCTCGGTCGGTGAAGCGGTCTCAGGCACTGGATCAGCATCCAGCGAAGCAAGCACCAGTGGCAGCGGCAGCGGCAGCGGGACCAGTAGCAGCGGGACCAGCGGGGGTGGGAGTGGGACCAGTGGCACGGGTGGGACGAAAGGCACAGGCAGTAACGGGACAAGCGGCAGTACCGGCACAAGCGGCAATACCGGGACAAGCGGCGGTGCCAGCAGCAACAGCACAACCAGCAGCGGGACCGGTGCAGCCGGCAGCGGGACCACCGGTACAAGTGGAGCTAGCGGCAGCACTGGTGCAACCAGTGGCACCACCGGCAGCGCCACTAGCTCCAGCGATAGCAGCGGCGGCACCTTCCACGACATCGCCGCCACGAGCTCCAGCGGCGTCAGCAGCAGTGGTGTCTTTCACGACGTTGCCGCCACTGGCTCCGCAAGCAGTGGGATCGGCTCAAGCGCAGCCGCCAGTAGCAGCAGCACAAGCAGCGAAAGCAGTAGCAGCAGTTCGTTCATTGAACTGACCGACCTGCAGGGATACCAAGCTGGTGGTGGCACTGAGCGAGTCCGAAATCGTCCATGTGCATGTGGGACAGATCGCCACCGTGGCCGTCGAAGCGCTTGAAGGGAAGAAGTTCGCGGCTCATGTCGTGAGCGTGGCGGTGCTTTCGACCAGCAACAGCGGGGTGGTCAGCTATGACGTCACCTTCCAGCTGGACCAGACTGAATCCAGCCTAAAGCCGGGCATGAGCGCCACTGCAGAAGTGGTCGTCAACCAAGCCGAAGGCGTAAATGTGCCGACGAGCGCGATCTCCGGAGGCTCCCTGACGGTGGTGCACAATGGCAAGCAGGAACGCCGGCGGGTCGTCACGGGGCTGGCTGGCAACAGCTCGACGATCATCCTCAGTGGCCTGAAAGCGGGAGAAGAAATCGCGCTGCCAGTGGCGAGCACCAGCAGCTCCACCAGCCTTATCTCCAAACTTGGCAGCCGCATCGGTGGTGGCGGTCTGGGTGGCGGCGGACTCGGGGGCGGCGGACTTGGCGGCGGAGGCGGCGGCGCATTCTTCAGAGGCGGCGGATGAGACTGCGCAGACGATCCGGCACAGGAGATGGCTTGGCCCGAGCTCGCGCTGCACGCAAACAGCCGGTGATCGCCCGGATCAGGCAGGCTCCGGTCAACGCCCGCCGGCAGACACCGGTTATCCAGGTACACGACGTAACCAAGACCTATGACCTGGGTCAGATCAAGGTGCATGCGCTGCGCAACATCTCGCTGCGCATTGAGCGGGGCGACTTCGTGGCGATCATGGGCAGCTCAGGCAGTGGCAAGAGCACCCTGATGAACATCCTCGGATGCCTCGACATACCCACCAGCGGTCGCTATGAGATCGATGGCACAGATGTCCGCTTGATGGACGAGGACGACCTCTCCGATCTGCGTAATCGTAAGCTCGGATTCGTCTTCCAGAGCTTCAACCTGGTCCCGCGCACCAGCGCGATTGCCAACGTGGAACTGCCACTCGCCTACGCAGGCCTGAGCCATGCTGAGCGCCGCCGCCGCGCCACGAACGCGCTCAGCGCGATGGGCATGGCCAACCGACTGCACCACCAGCCATCCGAGCTCTCCGGCGGCCAGCAACAGCGAGTCGCAGTCGCCCGCGCAATCGTCACCAACCCAGCGCTGATCCTCGCTGATGAGCCGACCGGCAACCTCGACTCGCACTCGACCGAGGACGTCCTTGCGATCTTTGCGCGCCTGAATGAGGAAGGCCGAACCGTCGTGCTGATCACCCACGAGCCCGATGTCTCAGACCAGGCCAAGCGGGTGATCCGCCTCTCAGATGGCGAGATCATCGAGGACAGTCGCACGCTCGGCGTGCACGACGCCCCGCCTGCGCCGCATCATCAGAAGTCAGCCCACCACGACTCCGATCAGAGCGTCGTCACTGAGGCGCGGACATGATCGTCCTGGAGACGCTGCGCATCGCATGGGGCGGGATCACCACGAACAAGCTGCGCTCGGGTCTGACAATCCTCGGGATGACGATCGGCGTGGCATCGGTGATCATCCTGATCGCCGTCGGCAATGGATCGTCCAAGGCTGTGCAGTCGAGCATCGACAGCCTCGGCACGAACGTGCTCGTCGTCCAGGGCACCGGCGGGTTCCGCGGCGGCGCGCGCGCGAGTGCCGCCACCAGCATCTCGCTGACCAAGGAAGACGCACAGGCGCTCGAGAACAAAAGCCTTGCGCCGGACGTTGAGAGCGCCTCGCCCGTCGTCAACGCCACGAGCGTGAAACTGGTCTACGGGAGCACCAGCTTCGAACCGTCTTCGTTCGTCGGCACCACCCCCTCTTACATCACCGCTCACAGCTACAAAATCGCCGAAGGTGCCTCGTTCTCGAGCGAAGACGTCAGCAAGCACAGGCGCGTGGCGGTGATCGGCCAGGAAGTCGTGCAGGAACTGTTCGCCGGTCAGAGCGCCGTGGGACAGAACATGAAGGTCAACGGCTCAAACTTCGAAGTGGTCGGCGTCCTCGCCAAAAAGGGATCCAACGGCACTACCAACGAGGACGATGTCGTGATGGCCCCGATCACGACTGTCCAAGACGCCCTCAGCGGACCCGGACCGATCGATTCGATCACCGTCGAGGCGACCTCCGCCTCAACGCTCAACAATGCTGAATCCGAGGTCTCCCAGATCATCGAGGAACGCCACAAAGTCAAGAACACCGCCGAACCGGGGTTCTCCGTGCTGAATCAGGGATCGCTGCTGGAAGCCTCGAGCTCGACCAGCGGCGTGTTCACGACGCTGCTCGGCGAGGTCGCCGCGATCTCGCTGCTCGTGGGCGGGATCGGCGTGATGAACATCATGCTCGTGTCGGTGACCGAGCGCACCCGCGAGATCGGGATCCGCAAGGCGATCGGCGCACGACGCTCAGATATCCTCACCCAGTTCCTGACCGAGGCGCTGCTCGTCTCGCTGATCGGCGGTGTCACTGGCGTGCTGGTGGGTGTGATCGGCAGCCAATTCAAGATCGCCGGGGTGCAACCGGAGATCGCCGCCTACTCGCTTCCCCTCGCCTTCGGCGCAGCAGGTCTGTCAGGCCTGTTCTTCGGCACCTATCCCGCCGCCCGCGCGGCCACTCTCAGACCGATCGAAGCGCTGCGCTTTGAGTAGCAACATACCCAACGAGGAGCCCGTCATGCCCGACCAAGAGACGATCGTTCAGGAGACCGCGGCCGAGGAGTGGGATGAGCCGATCGAGGAGTTGCCTCGCCGCCCGCGCCGGCGCCTGCTCTCGAGCCCACTCCCGCTCGCGCTGCTTGGCGTGCTCTTGATCGCCTGCGGCTTCATCGGTGGCGTGCTGGTGGAGAAGAGCCAGAACTCATCCCCCTCCACCACAGGCGGTGCAGCTGGCCTGGCCTCGCGATTTGCCGCCCTGCGTGGAGGAACGTCCAGCACCGGCGCGGGTGGGACGGGCGGTGCCTCCAGCGCCAACAGTGCTGGAGGCACCAGCGCGGCCGCAGGCGCAGGCTTCTTCGGCCGCTCCGGTAGCGCGGGCGGAGCGGGGAGCGGCGGCGGCGGAGCGACCGCCGGGAGCGTGGCATACGTCTCTGGGAACACGCTGTACGTGACCACTGCCGAAGGCAACACCGTCAAGGTGACCACGGCCCCCGGCGCAAGCGTTACCAAGACTGTCAAAGCCGACGTCAAGGGGATCCACCCCGGCGAAACCGTCACCGTCATAGGCACCGCAGGCACAAACGGCGCGATCAGCGCCGAATCGATCCGCGTCGGTGGGAGCAGCGGCGGCGGCCTGGCCGCGCTGTTCGGCGGCTCCGGCGCAGGCGGCAACAGCGGTGCGAGCAAAGACGGCAGCGGTGGCAGCGGCGGCGAACCCGCGCTCTTCGGCAAGGGCGGGTAGCGTATTTCTTCCTCCGAGACCGCTGATCATCGACAAAGGAGCTTTATGCCTCACATCTCAAACAACAGACGCAAGCCCGCGACAACAGGAGTGGTTGCCCTACTCGCCCTTCTGATCGCCTGTATAGGGCTGGCGGCCTGCGGCGGATCCTCGAAAAGCTCCTCCACAGCCACCCACGCCAGCGTGGCAACTACGAGCTCAGCCGCCGGCAACAACACCACCGGCACGAGCACAACAGGAGCAGGTGTCAAAGGAGCTGGCGCCAAAGGCGCAGGACACTTCTTGGCGCTGCGCGAATGCCTGCAGAAGAACGGCATCACGCTCCCCTCGCGGCCGGCCGGTGGTGGCCCCGCCGTTCGCCGCGGAGGGACGGGCGGCTTCCTCGGCGGAGGCGCCGCCGGGGCGGGCAGACCTGCACTCCCGAAGGGCGTGACGCGCGCGCAGTATGAAGCGGTGCTGAAGAAATGCGGTGGCGGCGCCTTCCGCGGCGGGCCACGAGCGAACAGCCCCGCCTTCAGGCAGGCGCTCGTGAAGTTCGCCGCCTGCATGCGCGAAAACGGCGTCAAGCTGCCCGAACCGAACAACTCCGGCAAAGGCCCTATCTTCGACACCAAGGGCGTCAACACCGCCAGCACGCAGTTCAGAGCGGCCGAGCGCAAGTGCAGCGCCAGCCTGCGCGGCGCCTTCGGCGGCGGGGCCGCGTCTGGCGGCGGCGCGGGGCAGGGCGCGGCTGGAGCCCCTGGCCACGCTCCTGGCGGAGCGCCGCCCGCGGGAGGCTAGTGTCCTGAGTCGTTAATTCGGTGTGGTTTCCCGGATGGATGGTCGTGATCTGAGGTCTGTCTATGTTGGCCTGCGTGCCGGTAGCACGTGGGCCAACATAGACAGACCTCAGGCACGAGACAGGCGCCGGGAAACCACACCGAATTAACGACTCAGGGCACTAGGTCAGATACAGCCCAGCGGCGGCGCGCAAGCGCCGCCGCTGCTTTGACGCTGTCTTGGGGCCGTCTCTCGGTTTGAAACTCGACTAGCTCCCATCCTGGGATTCGGTGCCGTCAAGCTCGCCCCTCATACATTGTTTTAAAAACTGGGTATAACTATAGTAGCACGAAAAGAGAGGCTGGTGGCCTGAGCAGAACGAGGAAAAGGGGCTGGTGGCCTACATGACCCCTAACCCCGCCATCAACGGACCCGAGCAGTGTCTCAGTTTGCAAATTGAGTAGGCCAGCGATTATGTCTCGACTTACAAACGTGATCAGCCATGGGACGGTTTACTCAGGGCAGCCATCGCCGGCTAATCAATTTGCAAACTGAGACACTGCCAGCCTTGGGCTACTTTGATGCGGTCTTGGGAATGGCCGCGCTCTTGGGAATGGTGGAGCTCTTAGAGTCAGGGATCGCTGAAGAGCTTGGCTTGAACGCGACAGTTGGCGCGGGCAGCGTGGAGATACGGCCGATCAGCTGGTTCCACTGCGCTGCGTTTAGCTCGCTGCTGACAACAACCGGCGGGGGAGCAGTCTTGCCAGCACCTGCGGAGTGGGCTTGAGACGCTGTTGCGGCGGACTTCAGGCCGCGCGTGTGTGCTGGTGCGGGAGCAAACACAATCTCGATGTAGTCGCCGTGGTCGGCGCGTGCCAGCGCGGTTGGCGCGCCTGGGTAGCGCATCAGACTGACGATCCGCGCAGGGGCGTATCTGTCCTGCAATGTGAGCAGCGTCCTGATTGTTGTATCGGTGATCGAGCCAGCACCCTGGTGGCCAGCGATCGGGACGCCATTGACCTGGGTGATTGCAACCGCATCGCCACTGTGGCCAGCAGCGACATAGCCCCTGGCGTCATATTTGCCGGTGGCGCAGCGCAGCGTACCGACGGTCGGCTTCAAGCCGCTGCGCGAGAGGAACGCGAGCACCGCCAGCACACGCTTGTCGATTGCGCCAGAAGCGACTTCGTGGCGCGAGCAGGCGGACAACGCAATGCCTGGGTCAGACAGCACCGCGCGCTCGAGCTGGCTCTTGGACAGCAGGAACATGTCGTTTGCAGTCGCACCAAGCAGGCTTGGGTTCCCCTTGGCGCCCTGCGGGTGCAGCGCAGCATCGAGCTTGACCCAGTTTGCCAGGACCGCACGAGGGTCGATTGTGTGCGAATCGCCGGCTGGCCGGATAGCGAATCGCAGGTGACCGTCTTTCGCGCCGGGCGGCATGCGCACATGGCCAAGCACAGTGCCCTCTGTGACGACCGAACCGCCGCGCAGCGGCCGGCGCCTGCCAGTGGATGTCCGGGAGGCGCTCTTCGCACGGGCAGCAGCCGCTTGCGCTTCAGGATTGTTGTAGGGATGAGCGAACACACGCACCTTGCCAGTGGGTGTGGGCACAGCCTCGCTGGGGCCTACGGTGGGCGCTGCTTGGGTGGAGCCCTGAGTGGACGGTTCAGTAGAGCGAACTGTGGACTGCAGCTTCGGCGGCAGATAGGTCGGCGCGATGCTGCCGAGCCCGGCATATGTGAACACATCGCCGTAGACATCCTGCAGGATCACGTACTTGCCGAGCTTGCGCGAGTATCCAAGTTTGACCACGCGCCCATCCTCGACCGCGACGACTGCCGCGTTAGGAACGCTCATCACATCCACGAACTGTGGCACCTTATTCACGGAGCTTGAAGCGCTGGCTGGAGATGGCGCGGTTGTGGTGCCCAGCGCACTTGCGCCAGCGGTTGCACTCGAGGACGAGGGCAACGAGGCAGAGGCACCGGTGGTGGCTGGCGGCGGCGGGCCCCACGCTATGTGCTTGCCGGTCACTGGCGGGCGCCCGTTGACGAGGCCGGTAAGTGTGGCAATCACTGCGCCGGGGTAGGCAGCGATCAGCTTTGCGCGCAACAGCACTGAGTCGGCATATTCGGCGGAGTGGTTGTAGGCAAGGATTGCTGTGCGCATATCCTTCGACGCTCCTGCTGCGTGCAGGTAGCGGGCAGCAGCGAAGATCGCGTCAACGGGGTTGTACGGATCAGCGTAACCAGCGTTCAGGGCGTCCACGCCGTACTGCAGCCATGTGCTCGGCTCGAACTGCATCCACCCAACAGCGCCGGCGGTTGAGACGGACAGGTCGGTGCCATAGTTGGTCTCGATTTCGTTGATCGCTGCAAGGATCTGCCAGGGCACGTCGTACTGGACTGCAGCAGCCTGGTAGATCGGCAGCAGGAACAGCGGGATGCGGTAGAAGTCCAATGCCTCGATCGAGGCTGCTGAGCCTCCCAGCGTCGCTGCCAGCGCGCCAGCCTGGTCGGCCACGAGCTGCGGTGGCAGCGCCACGTTGTTGGGCGCATTGCTCGCTGCGCCAGCGCCTTTGCTGCCCTGGGCGGATGTGCCACCGGATCCGGCCTTGGTCTGAGTGAGGTTCCGGTTAGCAGGTCTGCTGGCGCTCACCGGCTGCTTGCGTCGCACTACGACGGTTGGTCCGCTTTCTGCGGTGGCTGGTGCGCCAGTGCCGGTGGGGGCTGAGGTTGGCGTGGTGGGAGGAGTCGCAGTGGTCGTGGGCACAGATTCGGTGGAGGGCGCTGCTGCTGTGCTCGTCGTGGACTGGCTCCCGCCAGCCACGGGCGTAGTAGGCGTGGTGGTCGTGGTGGCCGGCGGCTGGGCGCCGTCCGTAGAGGTCGCTGAGCCTGTGGACGCTTCTGCTCCAAGCGCCGCAGAGAGCTCTGGTACACCGAGGCCGGCTGCGAGCCCGCTGCCGGCCAGCGCAGACAGCGCCACGCGCCACGCCCACTGGCGTGGACTGATCATCGGCGGCCTCCGTCGAGGCTGGTCATCGTGCGATCCCATTGATGATTGTCGTCGTGGTCGGCGCCGCAGACCCACGATCGCGGGGCACGCCTCCTGGATTCATATCGGCAGACAAGCACGAACCCGTAAAGGATTCGTAATCGCTCCGACAAATCCTTGCAATCAAGCCCGTAAATCCGGGGTTTTTGGGCTGCCACAGCATGTGCAGTGGCTGACCGTACAGATGCCCGAGGCGGAACGTCGCAGCTCAGTCATGTTGCAGACCGCTCTATTCTCCCAGCCCAAGGGTTCTATATACACACGGGTCGAGGAGGCCTAGCCACCGGAGAAGGAGTCCGGGGATATCAAGGGGGTTCGTAATGATCATCACGATGTCAAGAGCTCGGGTCATAGTTGCAATGCTGGCTTGCTGCGTGCTGGGGCTTGGCGCCGCTGCAACTGCACAAGCAGAAGAGACGGTGAACATCACCGAAGCGGGCTTCTCGCCAAACGTGCTCGGCGCCCCGACAAATGCGTTCGGCAGCGCCACGATCAGCTCGAACCTGCCAGTGCCCTCGCCAATCACCCACGTCAACGTGTACGGCCCAGCGGGACTGACACTCAACCTGGAAGGTACCGGCACGTGCACCAAAGAACGGCTCGAAAATATCGGACCGTCTGCCTGTCCAGCCGACTCCAAGGCGGGGTTTGGCGGTGGCCAGGGCGTCTATTCCATAGCCAATGAAGTCATCGAAGAGCCGTACTCGCTGGACTTTTTCTTGGCTAACAACAAGCCTGGCCATGTCGAACTGCTGATCTTCCTCAAGGGCTCAACCCCAGTGTCGATCGAACTCGTATTCCTGGCCACGGTGTTCAAAGGTCCTGCGCCCTACGGGCTCGGCTTCAGCGTGAACGTGCCGCTCATCAAAGTGCTCCCCGAAGCCTCGGACGCCTCCGCCAAGACCGCCTTTCTGACGCTCGGCGCGCACAACGTGGCCTACTACAAGAAGGTCCATGGCAAGCGCAAGCTGTTCCACGTCAAGGGCATCGTTCTCCCGAAGAGCTGCCCTCGCGGGGGCTGGCAGGTAGCTTCACAGTTCAGCTTCCAAGACGGCTCAACGGAGATGGCCAAGCGCTCGGTTCCCTGTCCGAAGCAGTCAAAGAAAAAGAAGAGGTGAGGCGCCGCGCTGCGACGTCCTGGGCGATGCTGGCGGTGAGCGGCGTCGCCAGCACAGCGATGGCTGCACCAGCGCTGGCGCAGCCGGAAACGCGCGCGAGCATCCACCCGTCGTTTCTGCCAAACCGGCTTGGCGCGAGCACGGCGTTTACGCTCGCAATCAAGTTTTCCAGCAGCGCCAGCAGCAACAGCGGCGAAGAAGGTGTTCCTGCGCCCCTGCGAGGAGAGGTTCTGCACCTGCCCGCCGGGCTGGCAATCGACTTGAGCGGCGTAAGGACGTGCACGAAGGCGCGTCTGATGAGCAGGGGCGCGGCGGGCTGTCCGCCGGGATCGCTCGTTGGCCGTGGCCATGCACTTGCAGAGGCACTGACTGGCTCGCTGACAAGCCCCGAGGAAGTGACGATCTCGGTCTTTCGCGGCCCTAACCGGGGGAGTCGGTCACAACTTGAGATATTTGGCCAGGGCGAAACGCCGCTCGAGGAACATAACGTCAGCACGGCCGTCATCGAACCCGACAGGTCGCCCTATGGCTCAAAGCTGACTGTGTCCGTCCCACCAATTCCGACGCTGCACTACGAGCCGGATGCGTCATTCGCCTCGCTATCGCTGACGATCGGAGATGTCGGGCGCAGCCCCCGCGCACACGCCGCCGCTGGCGCGATTGTCATGCCGCATAGTTGTCCTGCTGGAGGCTTTCCGTTTGCCGCACGCTTTGCTTTCGCCGATGGCTCCACAGCGGGCGCATCCGCCACCGTTCCTTGCCCCTAACCATTGCCATCGTCCCTGACCGCCACTGTGCCCCCACCCCACTGCTCTTGCCCTTAATCCCCCTGACGCGATAATCTGAACCCGTGGAAACGATCCTCTCCGTCCTGCAGGTGGCGATCGCGGTCCTCCTGATCTTCCTCGTGCTGATGCACTCGGGCAAGGACTCAGGCCTATCCGGCGCGTTCGGGGTCGGCAGCGGCGAGGGCCCGCTCGGGGGCGGCTCGATGGTAGAGCGCAACCTCAACCGCTGGACTGTCTTCTTCGCCGTGCTGTTCTTCGTGAACGCTTGCCTGCTGCTGACGCATCCCTGGACCTAATGTCCTGAGGTGCCCCTGGGGCCCAGCTTCGCCCCAAGGCATTCTATTTTTTAAAGTCGGTATAACCATCGTTATACTGACTTTTTATTTTTATATAGCCCCTCAGCCCGTCTGGTCCCTCTGCCCGTCTGGCTCCCTCAGCCCGTCGAGGATCTCCACGGCTTCAGCGCGCAGCGTCCCGTCCACCGCGGCGTAGTCCTCTTGGGAGAGCTTGCCCGTGCGGTAGTCCATCTCAGCGTCGCGGATCTCGCGGTACTTGGCCTCGCGCGCAGCCTCAAGGGCGGCTTGGTCGGCCTCAGAGTCTGGCTCGGGTGGGCGACGCGCCGCGCGCAATGGTGCGCTGACCACGAGAATCACCACGCCCAGCAGCACGACGGTGAGGACTGCGACAAGGGCGTTCATGAGCGTCGGCTCGCCAGATCTCAGGCGCGCGCCAGGCCCTGCGCGCCGCGGGCACCACGAGAAGCGCGTGCGAGCACGCGCACGCGGCGCCGGACAGTGGACGGAGCAGGCCAGATCGCGATCAGGCCGCCGCCAACCACAATCAGGCCACCGATCCAGATCCACATGACCAGCGGCGAGACGATGAAGTGGAATTCGGCTGGTGGAGGGTGCTGCAGGTAGGCACGAGCGAGGTAGGCGACCGCGATCAGGCCGTCTTCAGGGCGTATAAATGGGATCGTTTTGTTCCCGATTGTGACAATCCGCTTCAATTGCGGTGTTTCGATGTCCGGCGCGATTGCGCTCCAGATGTCGCGCGTGATGCCGGCATCCATGGCCACGTGGCTGACTGGCTGCCCTCCGATCAGGCTGCCCACCGATCCCTGGCTTGGTTCATCGGAGTCGTAATAGCCCTCGCTCGGATACAGCGTCGCGATGTGGCGACCGTGCTTGGTCACATCCAGCACCGCTCCGAGACTGAGCGTAGAGCCGGTGTGAGCCTCGTCCTGCGCCGGTGTGACCGTCGCCGTCGGGCGCACATAGCGGACCGTGTAGGCGCCAACTTTGCTCGATTGGCCGACCGACAGCCTCGGCTCGATCGTGTGCTGGAAGGAGGAGGAGGCAGCCACGCCGATGAACAGCACAGCGATGCCAATGTGCACGATGTAGCCGCCGTAGCGTCGGCGGTTGCGCCGCACGAGCGCCAGCAGCGCGACAGGCGCCGACTCGCTTGCCATCGCCCGCCGGGCGCGCACGCCGCGGAAAAACTCCTGCCCGACGCAGCCGAACACGAACGCAGCGCAGCAGAACATCCCGATCGCAAGCGGCTTGTGGGCGAGCGCGGACGGATCCTCAACCACAAAGAGCGCGACCAGCGTAGCCAGCGCAACGAACACCGGCACGATGAAATTGCGCCGTGCGTTGGCAAGCGTTGCCCGGCGCCAGGCGATCACCGGCCCGATCCCGCTGAGCAGGACCAGAATCAGCGCTAGTGGCACCGTGTAGCGGTCAAACCAAGGCGGCCCCACGGAGGCCGTTTTGCCGGTCAGCGCTTCGGAGATCAGCGGAAAGTATGTTCCCCAGAAGATCACGAAGCAAAGCCCGACGAGCACGAGGTTGTTGGCCACGAAGGCCGCCTCGCGCGAGAGGAGCGAGTCGAGGCGGTGTTCGGAGCGCAGCATGTCTCGGCGCGTCACAACGAGGTAGATAGAGCCAGCGATCAGCACGGCGATCAGCACCACGAATGGCACCCCCAGCGTCTGCCCACCGAAAGCATGGATCGAGTTGAGCACGCCACTGCGCACCAGGAAGGTGCCCATAATCGCGAGCGTGCCTGTTGCCAAGACGAGCGATGCGTTCCACACCTTCAGCATCCCCCGCTTCTCCTGAATCATCAGCGAGTGCAGGAAGGCCGTGCCTGTCAGCCATGGCATCAGCGAAGCGTTCTCAACCGCGTCCCAGCCCCAGTATCCGCCCCAGCCGAGCTCCGAGTAGGACCAACGCGCACCGAGCATGATGCCAATCCCCAGGAAGAACCAAGCGGCGAACGCGAAGCGGCGGATCGCCCTGATCCACTCGGCGTCAACCCGCCGCGCAAGCAGCGCACCCATGCCGAACGCAAGCGGCACCATGCTCAGCGTGTAGCCGGAATACAGCATCGGCGGGTGGATCATCATCGTCGGGAAACGCAGCAGCGGGTCCAGCCCGGCACCTTCGACCGGTGCGGGACTGGTCGTCTGGAATGGGTTGGCATAGAAGACCATCAGTGATACGAAGAACCCGCCCAGACCGAGCAGGATTGCGGTGGCGTAGGCGGACACCTCGCGCATGCGCTTGCGTGTGAGGAACAGCACTAGGCTCGACCACATCGCTAGCAGCCATGCCCACAGCAGCAGCGAGCCTTCCTGTGAAGACCACACCGCAGCGGCCTTGTAAAAGGTCGGCGTTGTCCGGCTCGACGTGTCTGCCACCGTGTTGAAAGCGAAGTCGTTGCGCAGGAACGCGATCTCAAGGACGATGAACGCCACCGTCAGCACCCCAGCCAGCGCGTACACTGAGCGCCGCCCCGAGTCTGCGAACTCCATGCGCCCGCGCCGCACTCCATACAGCGACGCGCAGATCCCATACGCGCACACGGCCAGTGCCAACGGCAGACACGCGCGCCCCAGCAGAGCCATCTACTGCTTCTCGCTTGGCGGCGCAGCCTTGTACTTGGATGGGCACTTCGTGATCAATGAATTCCGTTCGCCTACGTAGGAGCCGCCCTGCTTCTGCACGGTCACGATCACCTCGCGCCCTTCGCGGAACGGGTCGGGGATCGTACCTGTGTAGGCGACAGGCACCTTTGTGATTGCGCCCGCGCGGTCCTCGACGCTGAAGTCCAGCACCGCGCCGTTGTGATGGATCGAGCCGTTGACAACAGTGCCCGTCAGCAGATAGCTGCGGCCGGGCTGAGCTTCACGTACGAGTTGACTCGGCGTGAGGGCGGGCGAGGCGGCGCTGAAGCTTGTGTAGATCAGGGCGCCAGCCAGGAGCACAGCCGTGCTGAGGGCCACCGTCAGCCGCACGGTTCGCTTGCGCGCGGGGTTCATCGCAGCCAAGTATCTCAAATGCTCGCCAGGAAATCGCCGCCGCAGAGCGAAACCTTTGGGCGTGCGCAGAGTCTTTACTCCTAGAGAGTCATGAAAGCCGCTGTCCTAAGACACCTGCCTCACCCCTCTCGGCCTGCCGGGGACACCGCTGCTGGTGGGTGGCAAAGCCAGGCCCACCGGCTTCGGCGCAAGCGTGCAGCAGAACGCCACGCGGTGGCAGTGGCGACTGCAAAGCCCCCGGCAACGAGAACCGACACTGCGGTCCAGCGCGCGCGCCATGCGGGTGGCCCGATCGATACCGCCTCCTACACGTGCGAGTGCGGCTTTGTGTTCGTTGAGTCAGTCTCGACCACAGTGCGGTGTCCTCACTGTGGCGCCTCACAAGCCTGGTAATTGCCTGCTACTGAATGTGCATTCCGCTGATCGCCCTGGAGATCACGAGCTGCTGGATCTCTGCGGTGCCCTCGAAGATGTCGTAGATCTTGGCGTCACGGTGCCAGCGCTCCACTGGGAACTCGCGCGTGTAGCCGTTGCCGCCAAGAATCTGGATCGCTCGCTCGGTCACCCACACAGCAACCTCGCCGGACTTGAGCTTTGACATCGAGCCCTCAGCGTTCTCAAACGGCACCTGATTGCGGCCCATCCAGGACGCGCGCCACACGAGCAGGCGGGCAGCGTCGATCTCCATCTTCATCCGTGCCAGCGTGAACGCGATCGACTGGTTCTCGATGATCTTCTTGCCGAACTGCTCGCGCTCCTTGGCGTACTCGAGCGAGTACTCGTAAGCGGCGCGGGCGATCCCCAGAGCCTGGGAGCCGACCGTTGGGCGTGAGGACTCGAACGTCTGCATCGCGGCCTGGGATTTGTTTTTCTTGCCCTCGCGAACGCGGGCGATGCGCTCGTCGAGCTTCTCCTTGCCGCCCAGCACGTGGCCGGCGGGGACACGGCAGTCATCGAGGAACACGTCCGCGGTATGCGAGGCGCGCAGGCCGTGCTTGGAGACCTTCGTACCTTCGGAGATGCCCTTAGCTTCGCTCATCGGCACGACGAACGCGGCGTGGCCTTTGGAGCCGAGCTCCGGATCGACGGTCGCGATCACCACATGCACGTCGGAGATGCCGCCGTTCGTGGCCCAGGCCTTCTGTCCGTTGATGATCCACTCGCCCGTCGCCTCATCGAACTTGGCGCGCGTGCGCACGTTCGACACATCAGAGCCCGCGTTGGGCTCTGAGGCACAGAACGCCGCGACCTTGAGGTCATCCTGGGTACCGAAGCAGCGCGGGATCCATTCGCCGATCTGCTCGCCCGATCCCTGCCCGAAGATCGCCGCCACCGCCAGCGCGGTGCCCATGATCGACATCCCGATCCCGGCGTCGCCCCAGAACAGCTCCTCGTTGACGATCGGAAGCGTCAGACCAGTTGGGTCGGCGAAGAACTGCGCCAACCCCTCAAAGCCGTACAGGCCAATCTTCGCGGCCTCCTGGATGATCGGCCAAGGGGTTTTCTCCTTCTCGTCCCACTCGTGCGCTGCCGGGCGCATCACATCGGCAGCGAAACCGTGCACCCACTCACGGATGTCCTTCTGATCCTGGTTCAGCGCCAGCGAGAAGGTCACGTCCTGGTTCGCCGAGCCGGTGATCGCCTGCACAGCGGCCTCGGCAGCCTCGGTCGTGTCTGGGCTGGCGACGGTGGATGGGGCTGACATCGGACGGAAATCTCCTTATGTGAGGGAATGCATGTACTCAGGGCAGGCAACATACGCAACTGCGGGCCTAAATTTAGCAAGCTGCCGCCCGCCCGTCCTGAACTCACTAATCCCGAGCAAGATTATGCTATTTTGCTGCCGTTCATCCTCATGTTCTTGGTTTTCCCTATGCAGAAAGGCACCATGCCCAAACGCACTCTCCTTGTCGCCTGCTCTCTGATTGCCGCCGCGCTTGGCCTCACCGCCTGCGGATCGTCCTCCAGTAGCGGCAAGCACTTGGCGCTGGTCGCCTACTCGACGCCGCAAGGGGCGTTCGAAAAGCTGATCCCGGCTTTCCAGGCGACCCCCGAAGGCAAGGAAGTCACATTCAGCCAATCCTACGGACCCTCAGGCGAACAGAGCAGGGCAGTGGTCAACGGGTTGGCTGCGGATGTTGTGAACCTGTCCCTGGAACCAGACGTGACCAAGCTCGTCAAGGCAGGGCTGGTGTCTCCAAGCTGGAACAAGAACGCCACCCACGGCTTTGTGACTGACTCAGTTGCAGTGATCATTGTGCGCAAGGGCAACCCAAAGCACATCACCGGCTGGTCGGACTTGATCAAGCCTGGCGTGGGCGTGCTGACGCCAAACCCGTTCACGTCAGGAAGCGCGCGCTGGAACGTGATGGCTGCATATGGAGCGCAGCTGAAGGAAGGCAAGACTCCAGCACAAGCTCAGGAATACCTGAAGGCGCTGTTCGGAAAAGTTGTCAGCCAGGACAGCTCAGCACGCAACGCGCTGCAGACGTTCCTCGCGGGCAGAGGCGACGCGCTGATCGATTATGAGGATGAGGCGATCGCAGACGAGAAGAAGGGTTCGCCAATCGAATATGTCATCCCCAAGGACACGATCCTGATCCAGAACCCAATCGCAGTTGTCGGCAAAGGCGCTAACGCAACGGAAGCGCAAAAGTTCGTCAACTACCTGCTCTCGCCCGCAGGACAGGCCATCTGGGCATCGAAGGGCTACCGTCCGGTGATCTCAGGCGTTGCCAGCGCCAGCGAGTTCCCCACGCCTCCCGGCCTATTCACGATCGAATCGCTCGGCGGCTGGAAGGCCGTAACGAAGCAGTTCTTCGAACCAGAAACCGGGATCGTCACAAAGATCGAGGAATCGCTGGGAGTCTCCACTGCCAAGTAGCGCTCCAATCCCAGCGCCCGCAGGCGGGACACCACGCCTGGCGGGTGGGGTCGGCCCCGGCGGTGGACAGCCCCAGTCGGGCGCATTCGCAAACGGGCCAGCTCAGTGGGGGCGCGGGCGAGCCGGCGCATGGGCCACGAGCACCCTCGGCAAGGGCCTGCTCGGCATCTACCTGTCAGTACTTGTGCTGCTGCCGGTGGCAGCGCTGCTGTCCAAGGCTGGCAGCGGCGGCACGAGCGCATTCTGGAAAGAGGTGACAAACCCGGAGGCGCTCGCAGCGATCAAGCTGACGCTGGCAGTAGCAGCAATCGTAGTCGCGATCAACGCAATCTTCGGAACGCTGATTGCATGGGTGCTGGTGCGCGACGAATTCCCGGGCAAGCGGATCGTGAACGCGCTGATCGACCTGCCATTTGCACTGCCAACGATCGTCGCAGGGGTGGTGCTGCTGGCGTTGTACGGGAAGGGCAGCCCCCTCGGCGTGGATGTGGCGTTCACGCGCGCGTCGGTCGGGCTGGCGCTGCTGTTCGTAACCCTGCCGTTTGTCGTCAGGTCAGTGCAGCCGGTGCTGCACGAGCTTGATATTGCGATGGAGGAGGCAGCGGCGTCGCTCGGCGCGAGACCGGTAACGGTGCTGCGCCGAATCGTGCTGCCGAGCCTGACGCCAGCGATCCTCTCAGGGGTCGCGCTGAGCTTCGCGCGGGCCGTCGGCGAGTACGGCTCGCTTGTACTGATCACTGGCGAGCTGCCGTTCAAGACAGAGGTCGGCTCGGTGTATGTGTTCGGGCAGATCCAGAACGAAAACCTGCCAGCAGCTGCTGCAGTGTCAGTCGTGCTGCTGGGAGTGGCACTGATCGTGCTGGGCGCGTTGGCGCTGGTGTCAAGATGGAGGTCAAAGCATGTCCTCTAGCAGCACTGGCAATCGCCAGGCCTGGATTGGTCCTGCCCCCACACGGGCAACGAAGCTGGGGCTCAGAACGCTCGCGCTCGGCTATCTGGCGGTGCTGCTGATCGCGCCCGTGGCGATGATCTTCTATCGCACGTTTGAACATGGGCTTGAGCCTGTATGGAGTGCAGTGAACGCACCCAACGCGGTACATGCGTTCTGGCTGTCGATCGAGATAGTGGCGATCGCAGTGCCGCTGAACACCGTGTTCGGGATCGGCATCGCATTGCTGCTGGAGCGGGGCCAGTTTAAAGGCAGAGCACTGCTGGGGCTGCTGATCGACCTGCCGTTCGCGATCTCCCCTGTGGTCGTCGGGCTTGCGCTCGTACTCGTGTACGGAAAAACCGGCTGGTTTGGCAACTGGCTGGCGGCGCACGGGATTCAGGTGATCTTCTCGGTGCCGGGGATGGTGATCGCCACCGCAGTGGTGTCGCTGCCATTTGTCGCACGCGAGACGACCCCGGTGTTGCGCGAGCTGGGCACAGATGCTGAGCAGGCCGCATCGACTCTGGGGGCAAGCGCATGGCAGACCTTCTGGCGGGTCACTCTGCCGGGCATCAGGTGGGGGGTCGTATACGGGGTCGTGCTGACGACAGCGCGCGCGCTCGGAGAGTTCGGGGCTGTGAGCATCGTCTCTGGGCGGATCGAGGGCCAGACGCAGACATTGCCGCTGTACGTGCAGGACCGCTTCGAGAACTTCGACACCACTGGCGCATACACAGCCGCGGTCGTGCTCGCGCTGCTGGCGCTGGGAACATTGCTGGTAATGAATCTGCTGACACGGCGCACACGCGCAAGAACGGCAGTCTGATGGCTATCGAGGTTCGTCACGTGAGCAAGCGGTTTGGCGAGTTTGTCGCGCTCGATGACGTCTGCATCCGGGTGGGCGACGGCGCGCTGACCGCGCTCTTGGGGCCAAGCGGAAGCGGAAAGTCAACGCTGCTGCGGATCATCGCTGGCTTGGAGAGGCCAGACAGCGGCACAGTCACGATCGGTGAGCGCGAGATGACAGATATGCCCCCGCGCATGCGCAACGTGGGGTTTGTGTTCCAGCACTACGCGCCGTTCAAGCACATGACAGTGCACGACAACGTAGCGTTTGGCTTGAGTGTGCGGAGACGTCCGAAGGTGGAGATCAAGGCGCGGGTGGCAGAACTCCTGGGCCTGGTCAGGCTGGAGGGGCTGGCGGATCGCTATCCAACGCAGCTGTCAGGTGGACAGCTCCAGCGCATGGCATTGGCACGCGCGCTGGCAGTGGCGCCGAAAGTGCTGCTCCTGGACGAGCCGTTTGGCGCGCTGGACGCGCAGGTCCGTGGCGAGCTGCGCGAATGGCTGCGCAGGCTGCACGAGGAGATACATGTGACGACGATCTTCGTGACGCATGACCAGGATGAGGCAATGGAGGTCGCTGAGCAGATTGTTGTTATGAACAAGGGCCAGATCGAGCAGGCGGGCACCCCGCGCGAGCTGTACGAGAGCCCACGCAATGAGTTCGTGATGTCGTTCATCGGCCCCGTCAACCGAGTTGACGACACTTCTTTTATGCGCCCGCATGACATTCAGATCTTCCCTTCCACGGAGGGGGACAGTGGCACCGAGGCGCTAATTGAGCGCGTGGTGCATCTCGGCTTCGAGGTCCGGGTGGAGCTGAAGCTGAACGATGGCCGCGAGATCTGGGCACAGGTGACACGCGAGCGCGCACAGGAGCTTGAGCTGCAGGAGGGTCAGATCCTCACAGTGCGCCTCCCTCCCCCACGCATCTTCGCTACCTAGCAAGTGGCCCAGACTTCCTCTTGCTTTCAGGCTTCCTCTTGCTTTGCTACCTAGCTGGTCCAGGCTTCCTCTTGCTTTGCTACCTAGCGAGTGGTCCAGGCTTCCTCTTGCTGCGTCAGCGCAACAATGTCCTTCGGCAGCTTGCCCGAGGCGACATCTGCGAGCGTGACGTGCTCCAGCACTTTGCGCAAGTTCGCGCGCAGCGCCAACCAGACCTGCTGCAACGACTCGGCTGAGCCCTCGTATGAGACCTCCTCAGGGCGCAGGCCACGGATGCCCACGAGCGGACCCTCGACCGCGCGGATTACCTGCGCAAGGTTGACCTCAGCAGGAGGCTTGGCCAGCCAGTACCCCCCCTCGGGGCCTCGCTGGCTGCGCACGATCCCAGATGAACGCAGCTGCGTGAGGATGTTCTCCAGGAAGGAGACAGGAATGCCCTGCGCAACGGCGATCTCGTTCAACCTTACGCGGCGCATCCTGGCCGCTGGAGGCGAGCTCGATCACCGCGCGCACGGCATAGTCGGCCTTAGCGGTCACGTGCATTGCTTGAGATTCTCACGTATTCGGGCGACGAAGGCGGCGAGACCCACAGTACCGAGGTTTGCGCCGCAGGAGGAAAGCGGCGGACGGGCTTCGAACCCGCGACCTCGAGCTTGGGAAGCTCGCGCTCTACCAACTGAGCTACCACCGCGCTGGAGCGCATCTTACGACGTCGCGAGCCATCTATTCTGCAAGCTGTGCATCGCCGCATTGCCCCTATCCTCATCTCGCTGGCCGGAGCTTGCTTGATCGGGCTGCTGATCTATGGCGTGTCCACACGGGCCGCAAGCCGCACGCTTGACGAAGCGGCTGCACAGGGACAGTATCCGCTTGCACCAGAAGCGCGGCGCTCCCTGCCTGTGCTCTCCTCCATTCGCAAAGATGCTGCCACCCACAGCTCGCTCATTGCGTACAGGGGCAAGGTTGTCGTGCTCAACTTCTGGGCGTCGTGGTGCGAACCCTGTCAGATCGAGGCGCCGCTGCTGGAGCATGCGCAGAGCCAGCTAGAAGCGCACGACGGGACAGTGCTCGGCGTGACCTACCTCGACACTTCGCCTGACTCGCTGCGCTTTCTGCGCGAACACCACATCACCTATCCGAACCTACGCGACACGACCGGCGAATTCGCGCACGCCTACGGCACCGACCAGCTGCCAGAGAGCTTCATCGTAGATCGCGCCGGCGACATCGTGCCAGGTGGTATCTCCAGGGGAGAGATCGACCAGGCATTCCTAAATCGGGCGATCAAGCTCGCAGAAAGACCCGCTTGAGCCGTTTGCGCCTTGGCATCCATTCTGCAGGCCGCTCACGGGCGTCGCGGGCAACCATTGCACTCGTGCTGCTGGCCACCATGAGCGCTGCGAGCGCGATCATTGGGGTCTCCCCCACGGCCGCGCCTGCTGCAACCACGCCTCGCGTCTCACTGCCGACGATCGAACGCAGAGTGATGTGCGTCACCTGCAAAATCCCGCTGATCGTCGCCGAGTCGCCGCAGGCCGAACGCGAGCGGGTCTTCATCAGGGGCTTGATCAGCGAAGGCGACACCGAGACGCAGGTCGAACAGGCGCTGGTCAGCCAGTACGGCCCGACGGTGCTTGGACTGCCGAGCACGCATGGCTTCGACCTGACCGCCTACCTTGTCCCGCTGGCTGCGTTCGCAGCGCTGCTCGCAACGCTCGCGCTGCTGCTGCCCCGCTGGCGCCGCCGCGCGCGCGCGCAGTCTGCCGAGGCAGCAGCGATCCCAAAGCTCACCGCCACGGACACGGCGCGCCTAGACGCCGACTTGGCTCAGTTTGACCGCTGAGACAATGCTGTGCGCTGCTGGGACGGTGCCGCGCACAGATAGGACGACTACGGCAGGATGTGCGCGCCTTTTGTGACAACTCTAAAGATCAAGGGCGGGGGTACAACATAAAAAATAAAAGTGCGTATATCCATTGTTATACGCACTTTTAAAAAGAGCACTGCATCTCCCGGTCTTTTACATCCCCAGCGGCGCTACATCCCAGCAGCGCGTTTATATCTCCAGCGGCGCGCTACATCTCCAGCGGTGCGCTCACTCCGAGCAGGTCCAGGCAGCGCGCGATCGTGCGTTGCGCCGCCACGGACAGGGCCAGCCGGAACGATTCGACGTCCTTGGGTTCGGCGCCTACAACGCGGCAGTCGCGGTAGAAGGCCGTGAAGTCCTGTGCGATCTCCAGCGCATAGGCCGTGATCCGGTGCGGAGCACGGCGCCGCGCCGCTTCCTCGATCTCGCCCGGAAAAGCCAGCAGCTTCTTGATCAGGTCACGCTCGGACAGGTGCAGCTCATGCGCGAAACCGCTGCCCGACTCTGGTACATCTGGCATGTGTGCGGGGTCTCGCAGGGGCGCGGAGTCTTGCAGGAGCGCTGGGTCTGGCAGGTGCGCGAGTGCCTCCAGCGCTGCGGCGACGCGGGCAGGGCCTGCCTTAGCGAGCACTGAGACGATGCGCGCGTGCGCGTACTGGATGTAGTAGACGGGATTCTCGCTGGACTGCTCGCGGGCGAGGTCTAGGTCGAGATCGATCGTAGTGTCATGCGAGCGCGAGAGCAGAAACCAGCGCGCAGCATCGACTCCAATCTCACGGACAAGATCCTCGAGCGTGACGAACTCGCCGGCGCGCTTGGACATCTGCGCTCGTTCGCCGCGGCGAACGAGGTGGACGAGTTGCATGATCAGCATCTCCAGGTGCTCCTCCTCGCCGCCGAGGGCCGCGTAGGCAGCCTTCATCCGCGCCAGGTAGCCATGATGGTCGGCGCCCCAGACGTCGATCTGACGTTCGAAGCCGCGCTCGCGCTTGGCCTGGTGATAGGCAATGTCCGAGGCGAAGTAGGTGTGCTCCCCGGAAGAGCGCACAAGCACGCGATCCTTGTCGTCGCTGTAGTCAGTCGTGCGCAGCCATAGCGCCCCGTCCTGACGGTAGGCATGCCCCTGCTGTTCGAGGATTGTGAGCGCGTGCTCGACTGGGCTCGGGTCACCCACATGCAGCGCACTCTCATACGCCCACGAGTCGAAGCTCACGCGAAATTCGCTCAGCGAGGCAGTGATCTGCCCGATCATGATCGCCACCGCCGCGTGGCCCAGCTCCGCCGACTCCATCGTCGCCGCATTCCTCAGCTTGGCCACGAGCTCCGCCACGTAGTCGCCCTTGTAACCATCCTCCGGCAGCGGCTCGCCCCGGGCAAGCGCACGAATCGACTCGCCCAGCTTGCGCACTTGCGAGCCGGCGTCATTGACGTAGAACTCGCGCTCCACCTCGTGGCCGTAGCAGGCAAGCACGCGTGCAAGCGAGTCGCCGTAGGCAGCGTTGCGCGCATGACCGACATGCATTGGTCCTGTTGGATTGGCCGAGACGAACTCCACGAGGATGCGTTCACGTTGCACAGCCCCGTCCGTGCCGAAGTGCTCGCCTGCAGCGAGCACTTGTGCAAGCGCATCGCGCAGCCAAGCATCAGCGAGAAACAGGTTCAGGAAGCCCGGCCCCGCCACCTCGAAGCGCGCGAGGCTCGAGCCGAGACGACGCTTGAGCTCCTCGCCGAGACGCTGTGCGACCTCACGCGGAGGAGCGTTGCCAAAGGCAGGGGCAAGCAGCAGAGCAGCATTGGTCGAGTAGTCGCCAAATTTTGGGAGCGGTGGGCGCTCGAGCGTGATCGCAGCGGCCTTGCCAAGCGTAAGCTCCCCATCTACACCGGGACCACCGGGGAGTCCCCCCGCGCCGGCGAGAACCGCCTCGCGCAGGCTGTCCAAAGGTGCCTTCGCAACCGCCACACGCATATCGCTCACAGATTGGGATACTAACTACGTGAACGACCAAGACCCAGGAACTGAGCGCCACATCAACATCCACCTCTCCCCCGAGATCATGGGGGGCGTATACGCGAACTTCGCGAACGTCAGCCACTCCGACTACGAGTTCACCGTGACCTTTGCGCGCGTCGACCACGAGGTCGAGTCCGAGGAGGTCCCTGGTGTGGTCGTCTCTCGCGTGAACATCTCCGCGCGCTTTATGCGCGAGTTGATCGACGCGATGGAGGACAACTACTCCAAGTGGCGCACCCGCGAGGGCATCAAGAACCTACCCGAGTATGGCGGCGCCGAGGCAGGCGACGCGGAGGAATAGGACCACAAGGCCGCGAACAGCGACAGCAGATGAAGGTCGCGGTCATTTCCGATATCCACGGCAACCGGCACGCCTTCGAGGCGGTGCTCGAGGCGATCGCTGCAAGCGACGCTGCGGAGCTGTGGTGCTTGGGCGATCTTGTTGGCTACGGCGCTGAGCCAGATGCGTGCGTGGCGCTTGCAAACGAGCATGCAGCTGTATGCCTGGCCGGCAATCACGATCTCGCCGTCACCGGCGAGATCCCGCTCGGCGAGTTCTCCCGCGGGGCCAGCCTCGCTGTGCAGTGGACACAGGACGTGATTGCAGCTGAGCATCTTGCCTTCCTTCAGAGCTTGCGACCGCAGGGCAAGGAGGGACCAGTCGGTCTCTACCACGCCAGCCCACGCGATCCGATCTGGGAGTACGTGCTCTCAGCCCTGCTCGCCGAGCTGTGCTTGGACCGCCAGCCTGACCGCGTCTGCCTGATCGGTCACTCGCATGTGGCGCTCTCATTCGTGCGTCACGAGGGCGATCTTGCCACTGGCGAACCCCAGCGCGAGGGAGCACAGCTGGACATCTCAGATGGAGAATGGCTGCTGAATCCCGGCAGCGTCGGCCAGCCACGCGACGGCGATCCGCGCGCAGCGTGGCTGATGCTCGATCTGGGCGAGGAAACCGCGTCGTTCAACCGCACCAACTACGACATTGCTGGGGCCGCTGCAGCGATCCGTGCAGCACACCTGCCGGACTCGCTCGCCGAGCGGCTGGAGTACGGTCAATGAGCATGCGCCACCCGATTCGCCTCCTTTTCGCCCTCATGCTCGGGGTCAGCGCCGCGCTGCTCGTCTCGTGCGGGGGCTCCGGCAAGGGCCTGATCCCACTCGCCAACGCAGGCCCACTGCAGAGCGACTTCGAACTGGTCGCCCAGGATGCACAAAGCGGCGACGGCAACTGCGCTGCCACCGAAGCTGCGCTTGCCAAAACTGAGGAAGACTTTGCTGCGCTGCCCACGACGGTTAACCCGGGCCTACGCAACAGGCTCAACCAAGGCATCTCGAACCTGCACAACCGTGCGCTCGAACTCTGTAAGCAGCCGCTTGCGCAGACGACCACCACGAGCTCTGTGTCGCGTACATCCACGCCAAAACCCCAACCGACCACAACCACTCAGACCAACACGCAGACAACAAGCACCCAGAGCACACAGACAACGCCAACATCTGCGCCTCCTGAAACCGGCGGTGGTACGCCTGCACCCGGCAGCGAAAGCCACCCCAGCGGCGGTGTGGGACAGGGAGGCGGAACAGGGGCCGGAGGAGAAGCCGGGGAAGCTGGAGCGCCTGGAGCCTCTGGAACCCCGGGAACGCCTGGAACCCCAGGCGTGCAAGAAGGCAACAAATGAGCGAGAGCATGAGCGAGAGCGAGGCGATCGCTGGGCGTTACCGCCTAGAGGGCAGGCTCGGCTTCGGCGGGATGTCAACGGTGCACCTCGCTTTCGACATGCGCCTGGAACGGCGCGTCGCAGTGAAGCTGCTGGCCGAGCACCTGGCGGAGGATCCGACGTTCGTGTCGCGCTTTCAGCGCGAGGCACAGGCTGCAGCGCGGCTGGTGCATCCAAATATCGTGCAGATCTTTGACTCTGGCCTGGACGAGCGCTCGGGCAGGCACTTCATCGTGATGGAGTACATACAGGGTTCATCTTGTGCAGAGATCCTGCGCGACGACGGCTGGTTGGAGGTCGATGAGGCAGTGGCGATCATCGAACAGGCCTGCGAGGGTCTGAACTATGCCCACCGCCACGGCGTTGTTCATCGCGATGTCAAGCCCGGCAACCTGTTGCGTGCACGCGAGGGCGAGGTCAAGCTGGCTGACTTTGGCATCGCCAAGGCAACCGAGCAGTCCAGCATCACCCAGGTCGGCTCGGTCCTTGGCACGGCTGCGTACCTAGCGCCCGAGCAGGCCCGCGGTGAGGAGGCTGGACCGCGCGCGGATCTGTATGCGCTTGGGGTCGTCGCCTACCAGCTGATCTCTGGGCGCTTGCCATACGAGGCAACTTCGCTGACCGAGCTGGCGCTCAAGCAGCAGCGTGAGGAGCCACCGCTGCTCGACACGCTTGTCGCTGCCGTCAGCCCAGAGCTGGCAGAGGCAATTGCACTCGCGCTGGCGCTTGACCCACGCGATCGCTACCAGACTGCGCGCGAGATGGGCCGCGCGATCTCAGACGGCGCAGATGGCATCTCGCCTGTCCAGCCACCTGCTGGCTCGCGAGCTCCTCATCACTCAACCCAGGCCACGACCGTGTTGGCAGGCGATCAGAGAGTGGGTGGCACAGGACGTGGCTCTGGCAGTCCGGCCACGAAGGCCTCTGTGGCTCCCCTCAAGCCCCGGCAGGGACCAGCGCGAAACCCTGCTGCTAACAGGCGGCCATCCTCCGCTGCGCAGTCTCCTCGCGCGCGCCGAGGGAGCTGGGCGGCGCCTAGCGCTCATGCTGCTAGTACTGCTGGCACTAGGCGGGATCATCGCAGCAGCCATAGTGATCACCGCTCCAGCACCGACCAAGGTAGTCCTGCGCAACGTCGTCTATTCAGATGTTGAACAGGCTTCTTTGGCACTCAGGCAGCTGGTTAACGACAACACGAAATAGGACACGGCGTGCGCCCGATCGGCGCCCATCCATGCTTGCCCTGATCGTCAACGTCAGCCACCTCGTCGAAGTCTTTGGCTATCCGCTGCTGTTCGCAGTCGTGATGGCTGAGGCTGGAGGTGTGCCGGTTCCCGGTGAGACAGGTCTGATCGCAGCAGCGGTGCTGGCCAGCCAGGGCAAACTGCAGATCGCGCTTGTTATCCCTCTCGCCGTGACAGCCGCGATTATTGGCGACAACATTGGCTACGTGATCGGCCGCAAGGGCGGTCGCTGGGTGCTGCAGCGACCCGGCCATTTCCACCGCCAGCGCTTGCAGGTGCTCGAGCTCGGCGAGCCCTTCTTCGAACGACATGGTCCAAAGGCCGTGTTCTTCGGCCGCTTCATCCTGGGGCTGCGCACATGGGCTGCCTGGATCGCTGGTGCTACGCATATGCGCTGGCGCTCGTTCTTCATCTGGAATGCACTTGGCTGCACCTGCTGGGCCACAGCGATTGGCCTGCTCGCTTACTTCTTGGGCAAGAGCGCCGAGAATGCGATCGAGGCCTTCGGCATCTACGGGCTCGTTGCCTTCCTCATTGCCGTCATCGGCGTGTTCCTCGCGCATCGTCGCCATAAGCGCCGTATGCATTGACAGCCCCGAAGTTTCGCGTTACTGTAGGTAACATTAAACAGCAAGGTGCCCGCATCCTTCTCGCCTTCCCCCGCTTCCTTCTCGCCATCCTGCTCATATGCGTGGCGCTAGTAGCACCCGCGCAGGGAGAAACCCCTAGCTCAGGGCTCCAGCCGGGTGGCTCAGCGCTCCAGCCGGGGCAGGCGAGTACCTCTGCCACGATCGCGCCATCCCTCTCCCCCGACCAACTCGGCGCGAAGGCAGCCCTCACCTTCACGATCTCCTACGCGGGAGGTGCGTATGGCGTGCCCACTCCAGTGCGCCAATCAGTCCTGCAACTTCCCGCTGGGCTGACCCTCAACATCCCCAGCCTGCGCAGCTGCTCCGCAGCGCGCCTTGAGGCTCGCGGCCCAAGCGGCTGCCCTGCACAATCTGCGATTGGCCAGGGACATGCCCTCGTGGAGGTGCATGCAGGAACCGAAAACATCACCGAGGACGCAACCCTCTGGGCCTTCCTCGGACCTCCGCGGAATCTACAGCCGACATTTGAGGTCCTCGCACAGGGATACACCCCAATCGACGAGCGCATGGTGCTCAACGGGACAGTGCTACAGGGAAATCCTCCCTACGGGGAAGAGCTTGAGATGCCAATCCCACCGATTCCCACTCTGCATTTCGAGCCAAATGCCTCGATCTCGAGCTTTTCGCTCACGATTGGCACGAACAAGCGCCACCAGGCACGCCATTCAGCGACGGTCCTCGTGCCCTCCATCTGCCCGGCCGGAGGCTTTCCGTTCGCCGCAGAGTTCACCTACGCCGATGGTTCCACTGGCGACGCCCTTGCAACTCTCCCCTGTGCGCCAGCCCTGTCCGCTCGAGCCCCAGCCCCGCTCACAGCGCACGCCCTGTCCGCCCGAGCCCATGCAGCACGAATGATCTCGTTGCACGAGACCGGCTATCTGCATCTCTCAAGCAAACACAACTACACGCTGAACGAGCAGGGCTCAGCGTCGGGCACGGCAGCGGGCACGATTTACGTGCATCTGACCGCCACCTCGAGCAGCCGTGTAACGGCTGAAATCAATATCTATCCGCATGGGGGCTCACTCTCAGGCACTGGAACGGCGAGCTATCACCGGATGGGCTCGACAGCCAGCTTTTCCGGCTCGATGTCCATCAATCGTGGTACCGGGAGCTATGCCAATGCCCGTGGGTCGGGCCTGAGCCTCTCAGGGACTATTGAAGAATCGCGGCACGATGCCATCACTGTGCATGTGAATGGCAGGGTGTCGGACTAACTCTGTTCGCCGGGTTACCTCCGGCGCACATCTGAGGAGACAGAGTGCTGGAGCTGCGTGACCTCGTGAAGCACTACCCGGCTGTTGGCGGAGAGCCAGTGCGCGCAGTGGACGGCGTTTCATTGACCGTCGCACCCGGCGAAACAGTCGCTTTGTATGGGCCAAGCGGGTCAGGCAAGACGACGCTGCTGCTGATGATCGCAATGCTGCTAGAGCCCACAGCCGGCACAGTCTTGATCGGCGAGCGCGACGTAGCTTCGCTCTCAGAGCGCGAAGCCTCGCATTTCAGGCTCTCTGAGATGGGCTTCATCCGTCAGAGCTTCGACCTGCTGCCGGGTGTCTCAGCGATCGACAACGCAACATTGAAGCTGCTGGCAAGCATGCGCTGGCGCGATGCCCAGCGCGAGATCGCGCCCCTGCTCGAGCGCCTTGGGTTGGGTGAGCGTATGCGCCATCGCTCAGAGACGCTCTCAATGGGCGAGCGCCAGCGCGTGATGATCGCCCGTGCGCTCTCCACCAAGCCACGCCTGCTGCTCGCCGACGAGCCGACCGGGAGCCTCGACAGCCAACGCGGCCGCGAAGTGCTCGAGCTGCTGCAGGAGCTGTGCCAAGAACGTTCTGTCGCAGCTGTGATCGTCAGCCACGATCCAATGGCCGCCCTCTATGCCGACCGTGTGCTCGCGCTGCGTGACGGAGGGCTCTCGAGCTACGAGTGAGACCGCGCAACGTCGTGCATCTCTACCGCGTGCGTCTGCGCGCACGGTTCCTGCAGGAGTGCTTCGCGGTCGTCGGGATCGCCGCGGGCGTAGCGCTGCTGTTCGCCTCGCAGGTCTCGAGCTCCAGCCTGCAAAGCTCCGTCTCAGAGCTCTCACGTGGGATTGCCGGCAAGGCGACATTGCAGCTGCAGGCGCGCGATCCGCACGGCTTTCCGCAGAGCACGCTCGCACGTGTGCGCGACATCCCCGGCGTGCGCGTCGCAGCGCCAGTATTGGAAACAGGCGCAAACGCGATCGGCCCTAAAGGCAGTGAGTCAGTCGAGCTCATTGGAGCCGATGCAAACCTGTCGGAGCTTGGCGGCGCGCTCGTGCGGCACGCCGCCCTGCGGCCATTTTTGGGGATCGGCGCAGTCGTGCTCCCCGCTCCGCTCTCGAATAAGATCGGCGTGAACAAGTTCGGTGAGGAAGTGATCTTCCAGCTTGCCGGGCATACGGCTGAGGCGCCGTTCTACTCCCAGCTCCACGAAAGCCAGATCGGGCCTTTGATCGGGAGCGCAGTCGCGATCGTGCCGCTGGCGTTCGCGCAAGAAATAACCGGCCTGCCGGCTCGCCTAAGCCGGATCCTGATTGAGCCCACCGCCGGCGCAGAAGCGCGGGTCAAGGCCACCCTTCAGACACTTGCCGCCGGACGCTTGAACGTCGAGGCGATCAATTACGAAGAAAAGCTGTTTGCGAAGGCCGCGGCAGCCAGCAGCAAGTCGAGCACGCTGTTCTCAGCGATCAGCGCGCTTGTGGGGTTTCTGTTCGCGTTCAACGCGATGCTGCTCACCGTCCCGCAGCGCCGGCGGCTCGTCGTCGACCTGCGCCGTGACGGGTACACCCCACGGACGGTGATCGCCGTGCTGCTGCTCGACGCCGTCGTGCTGGGTCTCATCGCATGTGTGCTCGGATTGGCGCTAGGCGAGGAGCTGTCGATCCACGTCCTGCACTCAAACCCAGCGTTCCTCTCCCTGGCCTTTGCCGTCGGCTCTGAGCGCGTCGTGACCTGGCAGAGCATCGCCATCGCCACGGGTGGAGGGATGCTGGCCGCCATCGTGGCGGTGCTGAGTCCGTTGCGCGACATCTTTTCTGGAAAAGAGGGGCCCGGCCGACGGGAGAGTTCCAGCGCCACTTTGATCGGGAGCTCACCCGCCCGACTCGCCCTCGCCGGACTTGCCTGTCTCGGTATGGCCACAGCGATCCTGATCGCCGCGCCGGACGCGGCGATCCCGGGCATGTTCCTGCTCGTGGGCGCCCTGCTGCTGGTGCTGCCGCTCGTGCTGAGCGTCACGCTCACGCTCGTCCAGCGGTTCTCAAGGACGATTGTGGGCGCTGTCCCACATGTGGCAGCGATGGAGCTGAGCGCGGCCGGCGCGCGAGCCATCGCGATCGCGGCGACAGGCGCAATCGCGATCTTCGGCAGCGTTGCGATTCAAGGAGCGCACGGGGATCTTCTCACCGGTCTCGATAACGCGGCGCACGATATGAACGCGTTCACCGACGTGTGGGCCTCCCCTGCCGGCTCCTACAACCTCTTGATGACAACGCCGTTCGCACCGGCCGATCAAGCCAAGCTCGAGCATCTCAAAGGCGTGCGCGCGGTGCGTCTCTACCGCAGTGGGCTGCTGGACTACGGCGAACGGCGCGTGCTGGTGATCGCCCCGCCACGCGAAGCCATCCCACTGCTGCCCGCGGACCAGCTCGTGCAGGGCAACCTGACTCAGGCGACGGAACGCGTGCGTGCCGGTGGCTGGCTCGTCCTCTCGGAGGCTCTCGCCTCCGAACATCACCTGCACATCGGCCAGGCGCTCACATTGCCATCACCTGACCCGATGAGGTTTCGCATCGCAGCGCTGTCCACCAACATCGGCTGGGCGCCTGGAGCGATCGTCATGAACGCATCTGACTACGCGCGCGCGTGGGGAAGCAAAGACGCAAGCGCCTACAGCATCCTGCTCGCGCAGGGCATTCCGCCGGCCCAGGGCGCCCGTGAGATCGAAGGGGCGCTGAGCGCGGGCGGACGCAGGGTAGGCAGGAACATCATTACCGGGCTGCGTATCGAAACGTCTGAGCAGCAAACCACTCAGCAGACCGCGCTCAGCCGCCAGGCCCTCTCACGTCTCAGTCAGATCGCGACGCTGATCCCCATTGTCGCGGTGCTTGCAATGGCGGCAGCGATGGGCGCCATGATCTACCAGCGCCGCCCGCGCCTGGCCAAGCTCAAGCTCGAAGGGCTCCGGCGAGCCACCTTGTGGCACACGATCCTGCTCGAGAGCGTGCTGCTCGTGGGCGTCGGCTGCCTGACCGGGGCGATCTTCGGCCTCTACGGCCAGCAGCTGGCCGATCGCGCGCTGGCCCACACCATCAACTTCCCCGTCGTCTACTCCGTCACGGCGCTCACAGCGCTGTCGAGCCTCGCCCTCATGACCTTCACAGCGCTCGCGATCCTGGCGATCCCCGGCTACCTCGCCGCGTCCGTGCCGGCAGCCCTCGCCCTGGCGGATTGAGCGCTCGCATACTCAAAGTTTGAGCGCTCGCATACGCAATGGCGAAGAAATCCAATGACAGCCCCGAGAAACTCGAGCAGCGTCCCTACAAACAGGTGGCGCGGGCGCAGGCGCAGCAGCGCACCCGAGATGCGCTGCTGGACGCCGCCAATGAGGAGCTCTCAAAGGATGGCCTCGCGAAAGCGTCGCTCGAGGAGGTGGCAGCGAAGGCCGGCGTCACCAAGCAGACCGCATTGCGGCACTTCGGTTCTAAGCAGGGATTGATCGACGCCGCCATCCGCCGCACAAGCGAGATCGTGCGCCCCCCGGCGCCGGTCGGCGACTTGCAGGGGTCCGTGCGCAACCTGATGAAGCATTACGAGCGCTATGGAGACCTGATGATGCGGCTGCTGGGCGAGGGCAACTGGTTCTACCTGGTACGCAAGGCGACCGATCGCGGTCGTGAGGTCCACTACGAGTGGGTCGCGCAAGCATTCGAGCCGCAGCTCGAGAGCATTCCAGACGACGAGGCGCGCAAGGTGCGCATGGCCCAGCTGGTGGCTATCTGCGACGTGTACGTCTGGAAGCTGTTGCGTCGCGACATGCAGCTGAACGTGCAACAGACCGAAGCCGCCCTGATCGAGCTCATCGAGGGCCTGACAGCATCCTGATGGCGCGCATACTCATCTACACATCCCCAGCGCGCGGGCACCTGTACCCGGTCGTCCCGATCGTGCGGGAGTTGCGCGACCGCGGCCACGAGGTCGCGCTGTACACGCTCGCTTCGCAGGTGCAGATGATACGCCGACTCGGCCTCGATACCCAGCCGATCTCGAGCACCGTCGAAGCTGTGGAGCTCGACGACTACCTAGCCAAGACAGCTCAAGCGAAGGGCATGCGCGCACTGGCAACCTTCGCCAGACGGGCCGAGCACGAGGCTCCCGACCTCGCGCAGGCGCTCGCCGACCGCCAGCCGGACATGCTCCTGATCGACGTCAACTGTTGGGGAGCCGCAACGGTGGCCGAGGCATCGGGACTGCCGTGGGCGATGTACTCCCCATTCCTGCTGATGCTGGCATCCCATGACGCCCCGGCGTTCGGTCCTGGCCTGCGTCCGCTGGGTGGGCCGCTGGGCCGGATGCGCGACGCAGTCGTGCACGGCCTCGGCAGCCGGGCCATCGACCGCACCGTGCTGGCACTCATTAACGCTCTGCGCGCCCAGCACGACCTGCCGACACTCGGCCATTTCGAAGAGCTGCTCGGAACGCCGCCTCTGCTGCTTGCGCTTACAGCCGAGGGCTTTGAGTACCCACGCCGCAGCTGGCCGGCGAACGTGCGCATGGTCGGGCCGATGAGCTGGTCCCCACCGGTGCCAACGCCCGCATGGCTGGCCGATATGTCAGACCCACTGGTGCTCGTCACCTGCTCGACTGAGCACCAGCGCGACAAGCGCCTGCTGCACGTCGCATTGGAAGCGCTGCCCGCGGCCGGCATGTCGGTGATCGGCACGAGCGCGGCGCACAGTCCCGGCGAGTTCAGAGCGCCCAGCGGGAGCAGGGTCGAGCGCTTCGTCTCCCATGATGCGATTCTCAAGCGCGCCGCGTGCGTGGTCTGCCACGGCGGCATGGGCATCACCCAGAAGGCGCTCGCGGCAGAGGTTCCGGTCGTCGTCGTTCCGTTCGGACGCGACCAGCTCGAGACCGCGCGCCGCGTGGAGTTCGCGCAGGCCGGAGTGCGCCTTTCTCCCCAGCGCCTGACTCCAGGGCGGCTTTCAGACGCCGTCGCCACCGCGATCAGCGACTGTCGTGCGGGCGCGCAACGCGTGAGCCGCGCCTATCTGGCGGCAGGAGGCCAGGTGGCGGCCGCAGATGCGATCGAGACGCTCTAGCAGCCGTTGCTGTGGCCGTTACCGTTGCTGTAGCCGTTGCACGGCGCGATGCGGTCCCACAGATCGGCGAGCGCGGCGAGCTCGGGCTCGGAGAAGCGCGAGAAGAAATGCTCCCTGATGACCGCCAGATGCGTTCCCCGCGCCTGCGCTAGGCGTTCTCGCCCCAGGTCAGTCAGGCAGGCGTAGGCACCGCGGCCGTCGTGATTGCAAGTGCAGCGCTCCAGCAGGCCGTCGCGCTCCAAGCGATCAACCATCCGGGTCAGGCCGCTGCGCGAGAGCTGTGCCTGCTCGGCGAGGTCGCACATCCGCATCCTTCCAACGCCTGCCTCATCGAGCTGGTGGAGCACCTCATAAGAGGTCATCGGGAGCCCGTGCTTGCGCTCCAGCTCAGCGTCCAGTCGCTTGGCCAAGCATGCGTGTGTCCGCAATAGGCCGCGCCAAGCGCGTAGCTCTTCCTCGCTAAGGGACTCCTGCTCCCCGGGTGGAATCTTGACTACGGTCGCGGTCAACATGGTGATGATCGTTACAAGTGCCCTTCTACAACGAACATAGCAGCGTCGAGTCCGATTTCACGGGCAGCGAAGCGGGCGTTCGGCGTGTGGCGCGCCATGCCCAGCGCATCATCAGCGGCTGCAATGGCAACCTTGCATACAGCGCCCAGCGGGGGATGCGGCGATACTCGCCGGGGTTGCGGGCCATATGCAGGTTGGCTGGAAACACGGCAGCGAGCAGCGCTATCAGGCCGAGGCCGGCAACTCGCTGGGTGCGCGGCAGCAACACCCCGACGCCGCCTGCAATCTCGGCGACACCGCTGATCGTGACCAGTCGCTTGGCGTCGTCGCACATGCTCGGCGGCACGATCGATTCGTAGGAGCCCGGGATCAGGAAGTGGTTGACGCCGGCACCGACAAAAAACGCGCCGAGCAGCTTCTGGGATCTGTCCATCGTGGCCATATCTATCACCTCAGTGGCTCGATCAACGAGCGCCCGGTCATCTGCTGCGGCTGGTCGATGTCCAACAGGTCGAGCACGGTCGGCGCTACGTCGGCAAGGATGCCACCATCGGCGCGCAGACGAACAGCCGGCATGGTCACAATCAGGGGCACCGGGTTGAGCGAGTGGGCGGTGTTTGGGCTGCCGTCTGGCTCGAGCATGTGGTCGGCGTTGCCATGGTCAGCGGTGATCACGGAGACGCCGCCGGACTCGTGCACAGCAGAGACGACCTGACCGAGACACTCGTCAACCGTCTCGATCGCCTCCACCGCCGCTGCGATCACGCCCGTGTGACCGACCATGTCAGCGTTGGCGAAGTTGATGATCCCAAAGCGAGCGCCGTCCTCGCGCCACGCGCCCACGAACGCTGCCGCCGCCTCGCGCGCGCTCATCTGCGGCTTGTGGTCATACGTCGGTACGTCGCGCGGCGAGGGCACTAGCTCGCGGCGCTCGCCGCGCACGGGCGCCTCGTCGCCACCGTTGAAGAAGTACGTCACGTGCGGGTACTTCTCCGTCTCGGCCACATGCAGCTGCGACGCGCCCGCCTGCTCCAGCACGACCGACAGCGTCGTCGCCGGGTGCTCCGGCGTGAAGAGCACCGGGTAGGACCAGTCCTCCTCGTAGCTCGTCAGCGTCGTGTAGCGGCCGACAGCTGGCGCGCCGCCGCGACCCGTCCAGCCGGGCAGATTCTCGGGTGGGTGGGAACCGTCAGGTGGGCGGACATCAAAATCAGGCTCGGCCAGCGCGCGTGTCAGCTGGCGCATGCGATCAGGGCGGAAGTTGAACACGATCACGCTGTCGCCAGGACTAATGCGCGCCTCGGCTCCCACCAACGTCGGCTCGACGAACTCGTCTGTCTCACCGCGCTTATACGCAATTCGTACTGCCTCCTCGCCGCTGTCGGAGTGATACGGCGCCTGACCGTGGACGAGCAGGTCGTATGCCCGCTGGGTGCGGTCCCAGCGCCGGTCGCGATCCATTGCCCAGTAGCGGCCGATCACCGAGCCGACGCGTGCGCCCTCAGTCGCGTCCAGCTCAGCCAGGAAGTCAGCGCCGGTATGGGGCAGTGTGTCGCGGCCGTCGGTGAACGCGTGCACCACCAGGTCCTTCACGGCCAGCGAGCGGCCCAGCGCGATCAGCGCGCGCAGATGCTCGATTGAGGAGTGCACGCCACCGTCGGACACCAGTCCGATCAGGTGCACGCGCTCGACATCGGCGAATGCAGCCCGCAGCAGCTCGTTCTGGGCCAGTGACCCGTCCGCCACCGCGTCGTCGATGCGCACCAGATCCTGGCGCACGACAGCGCCCGCACCCAGGTTCAGGTGGCCGACCTCGCTGTTTCCCATCTGGCCTTCCGGCAGTCCCACCGCTCGCCCCCACGCCGTCAACGTCGTGTGCGGATAGGCCTCCCACAGCTCGTCGAAGATCGGCGTGCTAGCCAGCGACACCGCATTCCCCGGCCCCGGCTCGGCCAGCCCCCACCCGTCAAGCACGACCAGGCAGACGCGACTCATGCCGCTGCGGCGGTCACGATCGCCGCGAACGACTCGGCCTGCAGCGAGGCTCCACCGACGAGCGCTCCGTCCACGTCTGGCAGCGAGAGCAGTTCAGCTGCGTTATCCGGCTTGACAGACCCCCCGTACAGCACGCGTACGCGCTCGCCTGCTGCTGGGTCGCGGTCGCTGACAAGCGCGCGGATGAAGCCGATCGCGTCCTGAGCCTGCTCGGCTGCGGCGACACGACCTGTGCCGATTGCCCAGATCGGCTCGTATGCGATCACTACATCGGCGAGACGCTCATTGGGCACGGAGGCGAGATCGTCTTTGATCTGCTGGCGCAGCTTGCGCTCGGTGGCATCCTCATCACGCTCCTCCTCGGTCTCGCCCACGCACAGGATCGGCTGAAGGCCAGCGGCGAGCGCGGCGGGCACCTTTGCAGCCAGCGCACGGTCAGTCTCACCGAACAGGGCGCGGCGCTCGGAGTGTCCGAGCACAACGCCACGCACGTCGAGCTCTGAGAGCATCGGCGCTGAGATCTCGCCGGTGTAGGCGCCTTCAGGCTCTGCGTGCATGTTCTGGGCATACACCTCCACGCGCGAGCCGCGTGCGCTGTTGACCATCGCGCACAGGTCGGTGAACGGCACACAGATCGCCACCTCTACCCCATCCACTGCAGAGAGGAGCGGGAGCAGTGCCTGGATGTACCCCTCGGCCTGCGCCTCAGTCTTATGCATCTTCCAATTGCCCGCAATCAGCGGGATACGAAGGGCCCCGGATGGGTTGGCCTGAGGTGGATTGGCCTCCATCAACAGGACACCCCCGCCCCCTGCAGCGCCTGCACTCCCGGCAGGGTGCGTCCCTCGACCAGCTCCAGCGTCGCGCCGCCGCCCGTCGAGAGGTGATCGACCTCGCCCTCCATCCCAAACTGCGCCAGCGCCGCTGCTGAGTCGCCGCCTCCAACGACTGTCAGGCCTTTTGCCTGCGCAACCGCCTGGGCAATTGCGCGTGTCCCTGCTGCGAACGGCTCGAGCTCAAATGCGCCCATCGGGCCGTTCCAGAAGATCGTGCCAGCCTTCTGTATCTCCTGGGCATAGCGCTCGGCTGTCGCCGGGCCGATGTCCAGCCCCATCCAGCCGGCGGGCACCTCTACACCGTCGAGCACGCGATGCTGTGCGTCATCGGCCAGACGATCACCGATCACCAGGTCGTTCGGCACCAGCAGGCGCGCGCGGCCAGGCTGGGGGGAGTGTGTGTCACTCGCCCACGAGAGGGCCAGGCGTGCGTGCTCGACGTCCTCGTCGTCGCACAATGACTTCCCCACTTTGTGGCCCTGCGCGCACAGGAACGGAAAGCACATCGCCCCGCCGATCATCACCACGTCAGCCACCTGCAGGAAGCGCTCGATCACCTTGATCTTGTCCGCCACCTTCGCGCCGCCAACGATCGCCACCAGCGGGTGCGCTGGGTGTTCGAGGATGCCCGTCAGCGTCCTGACCTCGCGCTCCAGCAGCCGTCCAGCTGCGCTCGGCAGCAGGTGCGTGACGCCCTCGTTGCTCGCGTGCGCGCGGTGGGCCACGCCGAATGCGTCGTCGACGTACAGGTCCGCCAGCGCCGCCAGTTCGGCCGCGAACTCGGGATCGTTGCTCGTCTCCCCCGGCTCGAAGCGCACGTTCTCGAGCACCAGGATCTCTCCGTCGTGCAATTCATCCGCCAGCGCCGTCACCTCATCGCCCACCACCCCCGGCGCCAGCGTCACCTTCGCGCCCGTCAGCTCGCGCAGGCGATCCGCCACCGGCGCCATCGACAACTCCGGCACACGCTCGCCCTTCGGCCTGCCCAGATGCGACACCAGCACCAGCCGCGCGCCCTGCGCACGCAACTCTTCGATCGTCTGAAGCGCAGCCGCGATCCGAGTATCGTCGCTCACCAGCGGAACGCCGCCGGCGCCAGGTCCATGGTTCGCATCCACGTCCGCGTCCAGCGGCACATTGAAGTCGACTCGCACGAGCACCCGCTTGCCGTGTACGTCCAGCTCGTCAATGCTCCTCATCGAAGCTACAGCACCTTCTGCACGAGGTCGACGACCCGGTTGGAATAGCCCCACTCATTGTCGTACCAAGCGACCACCTTCAGCATCGTTGCGTCGACTACTGCAGTCAGCTGAGAGTCCACGATCGAGGAGAACGGAGACTGCACGATGTCGCTGGAGACGATTGGGTCCTCCGTGTACTGCATGATGCCCTGCAGTGGTCCGCCCTCTGCAGCTGCTTTCAGCGCCGCGTTGATCTCCTCACAGGACGTAATACGGGAACACTCCACTGTCAGGTCAACCACCGAGCCCGTCGGCACCGGCGCGCGCACCGCAAAGCCATTGAGCTTGCCCTGGAGCTCAGGGATCACAAGTCCGATCGCCTTCGCCGCGCCTGTCGATGCCGGGATCAGATTGATTGCTGCTGCGCGCGCGCGACGCAGGTCTTTGTGCGGCAGGTCCTGCAGCCGTTGGTCGGCAGTGTAAGCATGGATCGTCGTCATCAAGCCGTGCTTGATGCCAACTGTGTCGTTGACCACCTTCGCCACCGGCGCCAGGCAGTTGGTCGTGCACGACGCGTTTGAGATCACGTCGTGCTTGTCGCGGTCATAGACCTCATCGAAGTTCACGCCCAGCACAACCGTCGCGTCCGGGTTCGTGGCAGGCGCCGAGATGATCACCTTCTTCGCGCCCTGAGACAAGTGCTTCGCTGCCTGCTCGCGATTTGTGAACAGGCCCGTGGACTCGATCACCACGTCCACGCCCAACTCTCCCCATGGCAGCGCCCCCGGGTCGCGCTCGGCCAGCACCTGCAGGGTGTGTCCGTCCACCTCCAGCGAGCCCTCACCGCTGGCTCGCACGGTGCCTGGGTATGGGCCAAGGATTGAGTCGTACTTGAGCAGGTGCGCCAGCGTTCGCGAGTCTGTCAGGTCGTTGACCGCCACCCACTCGATCTCCTCAGCGGCATTTCCCCTTGCCTGGGCTGCCCGGAAGACGTTTCGGCCAATCCGGCCGAACCCGTTGATTCCCACCCGTACGGACATATCTGCACGGCCTCCTAGTCGCGCGAAAACGAACGAGGCCGGGTCTCAGGAGCGCTGCCCCGTCGCCCGGCGAACCTATCGAAGGCTATCAGCGAGCGATTTTGCGGCCTCACGCGCCTAGAATTCTGGTCAGGACCCCCGGGAGCCCTTGTCAATGTCGCGATGGGCAACTGTGATGTCAAGGTCGTCATGATCGCTGTAGCGCATGGCAAGGTGCTCAGCGATTGCGACCGAGCGGTGGCGTCCACCGGTGCAGCCGATCGCAATCACAAGATGAGACTTGCCCTCGGCCACGTACTGGGGCAGGAGGAAGTCGAGCAGCGAATGCAGGTGCACGTACAGCTGCTCCAGCCGCCCATCGCGGCCGATGTACTGGACTACGCGCTCGTCGTGGCCGGTCAGCTCGCGCAGCTCCGGCTCGTAGTGTGGGTTGGGCAGAAAGCGCACGTCGAAGGCGAGATCCTCCTCGCGCGGGGGTCCATGCTTGAAGCCAAAGCTCATGAATGTGAGCGCAAGCTTGCCACCGGTCTGGCGGGGTAGAAGCTCGTCGATGATCCGCCCGCGCAGCATCGAGGCGGACATGCCGGTCGTGTCGATCACAAGGTCAGCACGGCTGCGCAGCGGCTCCAAGAGAGCGCGCTCAGCTGCTACTCCCGCCGCGACGCTGCCATCTGGCGCAAGCGGGTGGCGTCGGCGAGTCTCCTTGTAGCGCGTGACGAGCGTCTGCTCGGCAGCCTCCAAAAACAGCACGTGATGGGTGATCCCGAGGGCGTCCAGTTCGTCCACCACCGCCCGCAGCGCCTCAAAATAGACGCCTCCGCGCACATCAGAAACGACGGCAGAGCGCTCGACCTTGGAGCCCTCGTGCACGAACAGCTCGACCAGCGTGCGGATCATCTCGGGCGGCAGGTTGTCTACGCAGAAGTAGCCAGCGTCCTCGAACACGTTCATCGCCGTGGACTTGCCCGCACCGGAGAAGCCGGTGATCACAACAAGCTCCTGCAAGCGCGGCGCGACGGCGGGCTCGCCCGGCGCGCGTGTATCGCCCGTCTCGCTTACGGGACGAATGGGCTTGTTCACGGCCATCGTCTTGATTGTGCCAGTCCCCCAGTGGGCGTGGGCATGGGTCAGCGATGGTGATGATCTATTTTAAAAGTTCAGTATAACCATCGTCATACCGAACTTTTAAATCAATACATACCCCCCGACTCACACCCCTTACCCAGCACGGTGGAGATTCCCATACAGCTCCCGTGCCACCTTGGCGGGTAGATTCCGAACAGCCTGGAGCTCCTCGCTGGAGGCCGCCACGATCGCCTCCGGCGAGCCGAAGTGCGTCAGTAGAGCGCGCTTACGGGATGGGCCTATACCGGGCAGCCCATCGAGCAGCGAGCTCTTCATCGCCTTGTCGCGGCGGGTGCGGTGGTGGGTGATCGCGAAGCGGTGCGCCTCGTCGCGCACCCGCTGCAGCAACTGCAACTCGGGTGTGGAGTGATCGAGCACAAGCGGGGCGCTGCGCCCGGGCTGGAACACCTCCTCGATGCGCTTGGCCAGCGAAACAACCGCGACGCCGCGGTCGCGAAAGCCACGCAGTGGCCCGAGTCCAGCCGCCAGCTGTCCCTTGCCTCCGTCGATCACCACGAGGTTTGGCAGCGACGCGAAGCTTGCGTCGTACTCGGTGTCATGCGGTGAGATGTCGGCCTGGGTCTCCCACTGGGCGAAACGCCGCTCGAGCACCTCAGCCATCGCTGCGTAGTCGTCGGATAGGCCCTCCGGGAGAGAGCGGATCCGGAAGCGCCGGTAGTCGGACTTCTTGGGTGCGCCGCCCTCGAACACGACCATCGAGGCGACCGTGTGATCGCCGCTGAGATGGGAGATGTCGAAGCACTCGATCCGCACGGGCACCGTGTCAAGGCCGAGTGCCTGCTGCAGCCCCTCGAGCGCCTCCACCCGGCCCTGGCGCCGACGCTCGGCACGCAGCCGCTCTTGGTCGAGCGCGAGCAGCGCATTGCGCTCGGCGAGCTCGAGGATGCGGCGCTTCTCGCCGCGCTCGACGGCGCGGATCTCGACCGGTCCGCCCCGCCTACTGGCGAGCGCACCGGCCAGCGCTGAATGCTCAGCCAGTTCTCGCTGCACGGCGATCAGCGCGGGAATCGACATGTGGCCGGCGTAGTACTGGAGCATGAACTCCTCAGCGACTTCCGCGATGGGGCGCTCGGTCTCGTTGGACAGGTAGAACGACTGTCGGTCGGACAGGACGCCATCTCGCATCTGGAACACCTGCGCGTTGGCGTCGCGCCCATCGATCGCGACAGCGACCGCGTCGAATGTCCCTGTTGAGGCATTGGCCACGCGCCGGCGCTCCAGCAGCGAATGGACGGCGCGCAGGCGATTGCGCTCGAGTGTGGCCTGCTCGAACTCTTCCGCAGCGGCTGCAGCGCGCATGCGCGCCTCCAGATCGTGCTCGATCGCGACGAAGCGACCGGATAGGAAATCCATCACCTGCTCGATGCTCGCGCGGTAATCCTCCTGGGAGATGTAGTTGAACACAAGGCGCAGTGCAGCGCTTGATGTAGTAGTCCAGGCATGGGCTGCCGCTGCGCCGGCCGGGCTCGGGGCCGGTGCAGGAGCGGAACATGAACACCTTCGCCAGCACCTCCAGCGTGGAGCGCACGCGCTTGGCGTTTGAGTACGGGCCGAAGTAGGCCCGGCCGGGCCGGTGGCGCTCGCGTGTGAAGTACACCCGCGGATAGTCCTCGTCGAGCGAGATCGCGATGAACGGGTAGGACTTGTCGTCGCGCAGCCGGATGTTGAAGCGCGGGCGGTACTGCTTGATAAAGCCCTGCTCGGCGAGCAGCGCCTCCGCCTCGCTGCCCACGACCACGCACTCGATCCGCTCCACGCTCGCCACCATCTCCTCGTGACCGGATGAACCCGATCCCCGCCCACCTCCCTGCGCCTTGGCGAAGTGCGACGCGACCCGCTTGCGGATCGACTTGGCCTTGCCGACATAGATCACACGTCCGCGTCCGTCTCTGAACAGGTACACGCCAGGCTGGTCTGGCAGGCTTCTACGCTGCTCAGCGAGGCTCAATAGGCGCGCCAGTGTCGGTACACCATCACCAGGGAGTACACAACGAGGCCGACCAGCACAAACCACAGGACCTCCCCGAGGCCGCTCCAGCGGTGCACCTGCACGAGTTCGTTGCCGCGCTGCTCCACCGCGTACCACATGCGCTTGCGCGCCATCCACACGAACACAGCGAGCGCAACCGCGCCGTACAGCAGCCCACGGTGGCGATCACCAAGGCTGTACAGCGCCACGTGGTGTTCGCGGTATAGACGCAAGCCGAGATAGCCGAAGCCCAGCCCAAATGCGGTCCACAGCACCGCTTCGAACGTGTAAGCCGCCTGCCCACCGCCCGGCACGAAATACAGCGCTGCCGCAATCGCGAGCACGATCGCCACGTTGCGGGCGTTCTTCAGTCTTTCGCTCACACCCAGAGATTAGCCTCGTCATCGCACGCGACCGTATGCGAATGCGCGCGACTGCCCGGCGTGACTGCCTGCGCGGCGGCTGACGCGGGCTCAGTCAACCAGCGCCTCCAGATGCGCGTACGCCTCCTCGACCGCGCGTGTGGCGGCCGTGTGGCGCGCTTCTGACTTGGCTGCCTCATAGCGCGTAGCCCATGCTGCCGGATCGGTCAGCTCGCCTTCCAGTGCGCGCAGCGCAGCCTCTGCCTCCTCGACTGCCTGCTCAGCCTTCTGCTGCTCGCTCAGGCGGTTCTTCGACGGGCCTTTGGCCGACTTGGAGCGGCCCTTCTTCACCGGCTCGGGCGCACCGTCGAGGGTCGCCCGCCCGTTGGCAGAGCCGGAGCCGTTGGCGGCGCCGGCGCGGCCGTTCCTCGCCTGCGTGTGTGCGCCTGACCCGTTGACCATGGCCGGCGGCGACAACGTCGCGTGGGCGTGCGCGCTCGTCGAGCCGGACTGGCGGACAGCACCACCGGTCCGCCCCGTAGCGTCAGCGCGGCGCTTGTCGCGGATGCGCACGTACTCTGGCCAGCCGCCGGCATAGCTGTGCAGCGCGCCGTCCTCGATCGCGACCGTGCGCGTGCCCACGGCGTCCAGCAGCGCGCGGTCGTGAGAGACGAGCAGGATCGCGCCTGGAAACGAGCGCAGCGCGTCCTCGAGCGCCTCGCGGCTCTCGATGTCGAGGTGGTTAGTGGGCTCGTCGACGATCAGCACGTTGGGTGGGTGGGAATCCGATCCGACCAGCACCGCCAGCGACAGGCGCCGGCGCTCGCCGCCGGAGAGACCGCTGAGCGGCTTCTCGGCGTCCTCACCAGAGAACAGGAAGCGCCCGAGCAGAGCACGCGCCTTGCCTGGGCTGAGACCCGTGGCGCGCTGCGCCGCATCGACCACGCTCTGCTCGGCAGGTCCGCCTGCGCCGAGCTCCTCAGCGTGCTGGGAGAGGTAGCCGACCTTGACGTTGTGACCCGTGCTCAGCTTGCCGGCGGCCAGCGGACGGCGACCCGCAAGCGTCTCGATCAGCGTCGTCTTGCCGGTGCCGTTGGGTCCAACCAGCGACACGTGCTCGCCGCGTTCTAGCCACAGCTCCACGTGTTGCAGCAGCACGAGCGGGCCGTGCTTGGCCTCGGCGATCTCGACGCGGCCGTCGAGGAGCTCGAAGATCACCCGGCCTGAGCGCTCGGGCGCTGAGAACTCGAACTCCAGCCCCTTGTCCGATTTGGACCCGCCCACCCCGCGCTCGATGCGCTCGATCTTGTTCAGCTTCTTTACCCGCGACTGCGCCTGTTTGGCCTTGGTGGCCTTGTAGCGGAAGCGCTCGATGAAGCGCTCCATGCGCTCGATCTCCGCCTGTTGCTTGTCGATCGCCTTGCCCAGGGCCATCTCGCGCGCAGCCTGTTCGCGTCGCCACTGGTGCCAGGTGCCCGCGAAGAAGCGCGAACGGCCGGCCTCGAGCTCGAGGACGGCGGTGCCGACGGCCTCCAGGAACCAGCGATCGTGGGCGACAAGCACAACGGCCGCGTCGAGATCGACGAGCGTCTGCTCGAGCCACTCCAGCGACTCGATGTCGAGGTGGTTAGTGGGCTCGTCCAGCAGCAACACGTCGGCGCCGGTAGCCAGCGCTCGCGCAAGCGACGCGCGCGTCAGCTGTCCGCCCGAGAACGTGTCCAGCGCCCGGTCCAGATCCGCCTCGCGGAAGCCCAGGCCGTGCGCCATGGCCGTGGCACGGTTGCGCCACAGATAGCCGCCGCGGGCCTCCAGCTGCGCCTGCGCGCGTGCGTAGCGGTCGTAGGTCGCCTCGTCGCTGGCGCCGCCTGCCATCTTGGCCTCGAGCGCCGCCAGCTCCGCCTCGATTTGCAGTTCCTCCGCGCAGCCGGACAGCAGGTAGTCGCGCAGGGGCATACCGCGCTCGCGCGGTGGACGCTGGTCGTGCAGCGCTATGCGCACGCCCTTGGCGATGCTCAGCTCGCCCCGGTCAATCGAGGTCTCGCCAGCGAGCATGCGCAGCAGCGTGGTCTTGCCGGCGCCGTTGCGTCCTGCGATCGTCATCCGTTCGCGGCGCTCGAGCTTGAACGACACGCTGCGCAGCAGTGGCTGCCCGGCCATGTCCTTGTGCATGTCGGATGCGATCAGTAGAGCCATCGGTTGCTGATGGTAGGCGCTGGGTGGCGGTGCCCCGCCGGCGCGCGGGCGCGCGGTCTCCGAACCCTCCGCTAGCATTCGCCGGGCCGATGCGCACCCGCCTGCTCGCAACCCTCGTCCCGCTCGCGTTGCTCGTTTCGTTCGCGCTTGCCCCGGCGGCGCAGGCATATAACGACGGTCGCGGGTTTTATGGGGCGTCGAACGACAAGGTCGTGGTCGATGCTGGGTTCATATTGATCGTGTTCTTTCCGCTGTTTGTGTTCACGATGAGCATGATTCAGTGGCGCCTGGACAAGCGCAAAGACGCACGCAAGGCCGCTCACAAAGCGCGTATAGGCGATGCCCGCTGGCGCGGCGGCTGGTAGCAGCGGACCCCTGACCGCCCTGAAATGCCACGGTGAGCCGATGAGCGACGAGCCCGGCGCCGTCAGCTACGAGCGTGAAGGCGCGGCGGCACTGATCACGATCGACCGCCAGCACCGGCGCAATGCGGTCGATGGCGACACAGCAGCAAAGTTGCACGAGGCATACCTGCAGTTCGAGGCCGACGTTGACGCACGCGTGCTCGTGTTGACCGGCGCGGGTGGTATCTCCTTCTGCGCGGGCGCTGACCTGAAGGCCACCGAGACGATGGCCGGACGTCTGATGAGCGAAGAGGGGCCGATGGGCTTCACGCGGCTGACTCCGTCCAAGCCCACGATCGCCGCGATCTCCGGCTTCTGCCTGGCAGGTGGGCTGGAGCTAGCGCTGTGGTGCGACCTGCGCATCGCCACCGATACCTCCATGCTCGGCTACCCGGAGCGCCGCTGGGGTGTGCCGCTGATCGACGGCGGCACCCAGCGCCTGCCTCGCATCGTCGGTCTTGGCCGCGCGCTGGACCTGATCCTGACCGGACGTATGATCGGCGCGGACGAGGCCCTGGCGATGGGCCTGCTGAGCGAGGTCGTACCGGCGGGCGCGCACCTGGAGCGTGCGCTTGAGCTTGCGGAGGGGCTGGCACAGTTCCCACAGCGGACGATGCTTGCAGACCGGCGAGCAGCGATCGAGGGGCTGGGGATGACGCTTGCCGACGGGCTCGCCCTGGAGGCAAAAGCGGGACCGGAGGTGTTCGAAGACGGCGCGCGGGGCGCCGAGCGCTTCGCCGCTGGCGAGGGTCGCGGGGGCGCCGGAGCGGGCGCATAGACCAGCCCGCGGAGGCTTACCCACATCCGCGAGGCGCATAAAGCTATGCTCGCAGGGCGATGGCGTACTTTGTGACAGGCGCAACTGGGTTCATTGGGCGCCGCCTGGTTGAGCAGCTGCTCGAGAAGCGACAGGGCAAGGTGTATGTGCTCGTGCGCGAGAGCTCGCAGGAGCGGCTGGAGGACCTGATCGAGCGCTGGCGGGTGGTTGCTGGCCAGTCGGTGGTGAAGCGCGTGCAGCCGGTGATCGGCGATCTGCGCAGGCCGCTGCTGGGCGTTGAGCATGAGCACGTGGATGAGCTGCGAGGGAAGATCGAGCACTTCATACATCTCGCTGCGATCTACGACATGACAGCGCCGACGGAGCAGAACACGGCGGTGAACGTTGGCGGCACCACACACGCGGTTGAACTGGCGCGTGCGCTGGAGGTGGGGCACCTGCACCATGTGTCCTCGATTGCGGTCGCTGGCACGTATAAGGGCATTTTCGAGGAGGACATGTTCGACGAGGGACAGAGACTGCCTTCGGCTTATCACCGCACGAAGTTCGAGTCTGAGCGGATCGTGCGCGAGCAGCCGTATGTGCCGTGGCGGGTCTATCGGCCGGGGATCGTAGTCGGCGACTCGAAGACTGGGGAGATGGACAAGATCGATGGCCCGTACTACTTCTTCAAGGCCATCCAGCGGATGCGACAGCTGCTGCCAGAGTGGACTCCGCTGGTGGGCGTGGATCTGGGGAATACGAATGTGGTGCCGGTCAACTGGGTGGCAAGCGCGCTCGAGCACATCGCGCACGAGCCGGATCTCGATGGGAAGGCGTTCCATCTGACCGACCCGCGCAGGCAGCGAGTGGACGAGCTGGTCAACGAGCTCGCGCAGGCAGCACATGCGCCGAGGGTGGCGGTGAGCATCGACAAACGACTGACGGACCCACTGCCGAAGTGGCCGCTGGCACTGATGTTGCAGCTGCCACCGTGGCGGCAGGCGAAGAACCTGGTGCTGGGAGAGCTGGGGATTCCGGAAGAGGTGCTCGTGCACATGGAGCTGAAGCCAAGGTTCGACACGCGCGAAGCGGGCAGGGCACTTGCGGGCTCGCCGCTGGAGCAGCCACCGCCGCTGCACGAGTATGCGGCGCGGCTGTGGGACTACTGGGAGCGCGAGATGGATCAGAACATGACGCGTGGACGCACACTGAAGGAGGCACTGGAGGGCAAGCACGTGATGATCACGGGCGCCTCCTCGGGCATTGGGCGCTCGACGGCTCTGAAGGTCGCAGCAGCGGGCGGGGTGCCGCTGCTGGTGGCACGCAATGTTGAGAAGCTGGAGGAGGCGCGCGCGGAGATCGTCGCAGCGGGCGGGACGGCGTATGTATATGCAGCTGACCTGTCTGACATGGAGTCGGTCGAAGGATTGGTGGAGCGCGTGCTGGCTGACCACCGCAATGTGGACATGCTCGTAAACAACGCGGGCAGGTCGATCAGGCGCTCGATCGCACTCAGCTACGAACGGTTTCACGATTTTGAGCGGACGATGCAGCTCAATTACTTTGGCGCTGTCAAGCTGATCATTGGGCTGCTGCCGAGCATGCGCGAGCGGGGGTCCGGGCATATCGTGAACATCTCTTCAATCGGCGTACAGACAAACCCGCCACGGTTCTCAGCCTATGTAGCGTCGAAGGCGGCGCTCGATGCGTTCACGCGGGTGGTTGCCTCAGAGGTGGTGGGCGACGGTGTGACGTTCACGACGATCCACATGCCGCTGGTGCGTACGCCGATGATCGCGCCGACGAAGATGTACGACGCGTTCCCGGCGATCACGCCGGATGAGGCGGCGGACATGATCTGCGAAGCGCTGCGGAGGAGACCGAAGCACATGGGCACGCGTTTGGGGACGTTTGGCGAGGTCGCGTATGCGTTGTCTCCCAAGGCGGTAGACCAGATCTTGCACCTTGCGTATCGCGTGTTCCCGGACTCGGCGGCGTCGAAGGGTCAGCGCGACGTCGAGGAGAAAGCCTCGTTCGAGCAGATCGCCATGGCAACGCTCACGCGGGGCGTGCACTGGTAGTGAACGCAATCGAGGTTCGCGATCTGCACAAGCGCTACGGCGAGTACGAGGCGGTGCGGGGGATCGACATCGAGGTGCACAAGGGCGAGGTGTTTGGCCTGCTGGGGCCGAATGGCGCAGGCAAGACCACGACTGTGGAGATACTCGAGGGCTATAGGGAACGCACAAGCGGCGAGGTGCTGGTGTTGGGCTCTGACCCGTCCTGCAGGCCAATCGAGCTGCGCAAGCGGATCGGGATCGTGCTGCAGAGCGGAGGCATCTACAGCCACATCACTCCACGCGAGGCTCTGAGGCATTGGGCTAGCTTTTATTCGCGACCACGGAAGGTCGAGGAGGTGCTGGAGCTGGCAGGATTGCAAGAGAAGGCGGATGTACGCAGCCGCAAGCTCTCGGGCGGTCAGCTGCGGCGGTTGGACTTTGCGCTCGCGCTGATTGGCGATCCAGAGCTGATCTTTCTGGACGAGCCGACGACTGGCTTCGATCCGGAGGCGCGCCGGGCGGCCTGGGAGACGGTGCGTAACCTGCGCGACCTGGGCAAGACGATCCTGCTGACGACGCACTATCTGGACGAGGCGCAGGAACTGGCGGACAGGGTGGCTATTGTCAAGGATGGGCGGGTCCTGGCGATCGGGCCACCACAAGAATTGAGTGCCCACCCACCCAGCCACCCACCCGAGACCCACCCACCCGGAGCCCCCCTACCCGGAGCCCACCCACCGGCGCACTACAGGGTCGCGTATCGAGACGAGAGCGGCGAGCTGATCGAGCGCCAGACCGACGATCCCACCCGCATGCTGAATGAGCTTACGAGCGAAGCGCTGGAGCGAGGCGAACAACTCCAGGAGCTGAGCGTAGGCCGCCCGACGCTCGAGGACGTGTATCTGGAGCTGACTAGTGCGCATGCCCCGGGGAACGAACATGGCTGATGCAGTTACGCTGACCTGGCGCCAGTACCGCCTAGAGCGGAAGATGTTCTGGCGCAATCCGAGCGCTGCGTTCTTCAACTTTCTGCTGCCACTCCTATTTCTGGCGGGCGCTGGCGCGGCGCTCAGCTCAAACCAGCATCAGCTGAACCGGCTCGTGCCGATGATCGCTGGGATGAGCGTGATGTCGACGACGTTTACAGCGCTTGCTTACAACATCGTGTTCCTGCGCGAGCGGGGTGTGCTGAAGCGGATCAGAGGGACGCCGCTGCCAACTGGGTCCTACTTCGGCGGTGTGGCGGCAAACGCGGTCACGAATACAGCGCTGCAGATCGCGATCATCACGGTTGCTGGCAGGGTGCTGTTTGGGATTGGCTGGCCAGCACACTGGGGCGAGCTGATCGTATTTGTGGTTGTGGGCGTTGTGTGCTTTGCCGCGCTGGGTGTGGCGTTTGCCCATGTGATACCGAACTTTGAGTCAACAGCGGCATATGTCAATGCAGTGTTCCTGCCGGTCGTGTTCGTGTCGTTCTATGCATTTGACACAAAGAAAGCGCCAGCATTCGTGAAGAGCGTTGCGGAAGTGCTGCCGCTGAAGCATCTGATCGAGGGGCTGTCGGGGGCAATGGTGAGCAGGTCGAGCCTGGGCCACAATCTGTCAGGGCTGGCTGTAATCGTCCTCTGGGGTGTGCTGGGGCTGTGGATTGCAGTGCGCGGGTTCTCGTGGGAGCAGCAGCGCGGGTAGGCTGTGCCATCAATCGGCGGCGCACTCCTGGCCGTGGCGCGCGACACCGCACGCCCGCCTATGGCGCGCGATGCCAAACGAAAGGCCCGTCACATGAAGCAGTTGGCAGAGGACGTACATCTACTGAAGGGGTGGCCAAAGAACGTGATCAACGTGTACTTGGCCGGGGATGTCCTGATCGACGCTGCCACGAGGCAGGCGGAGAAGCGGATCATGCGCCAGATCTCCGGCAAGACCGTGACCGCGCACGCGCTGACGCACGCGCATCCCGACCACCAGGGGGCGAGCCACGCGATCTGCGAGCGGCTTGGCATTCCGCTGTGGTGCGGGCAGGGCGACGTGCCGATGATGGAGACGCCCGGCGCCCTCGCCGGGGCCTCCAGCGGATGGGCGACGTGGGTGCAGCGGCGCTTTTGGGTGGGGCCCGCGCACCCCGTCGCGCGCGCGCTCGTCGAGGGCAATGAGGTCGCGGGCTTCACGGTGCTCGAGACTCCAGGGCACTCCGTCGGCCATGTCTCCTTCTGGCGCGAGTCCGACCGCACGCTGATCGTCGGCGACGTGCTGGTCAACCTCAACATGCTGACCGGCCGACCAGGCCTGCACGAGCCGCCCGTCCCGCTCACGCCCGACCCGGCGCGCAATCGCGAGTCCGCACGCAGGCTGGCAGAGCTGAGGCCGGCGCTCGCGTGCTTCGGTCATGGAGCGCCGCTGCGCGACCCGGGCAAGCTGGCGGAGTTCGTCGCGCGGTTGCCGGCCGACTGAGCCACCACCCCGGCGCAAACGGACCCAGAGAGAACGGCCCGCACCGCCGTTGTGAGCGGCCGTCAATAGGATGCCGCGCCAATGATGGCCGAGGCCGAGAGCATCTTCCTCGTCGACGGCGATGCTGAGCGCTTCACGCCGACCGAGCACGCGCGCGGGCCGTGGGACCCGGGCGCGCTGCACGGGGGCGCCCCGGCTGCGCTGATCACGGCCGCGTTCGAGCGGATGGAGCCCGGTGCAGAGGTCGGGATCGCGCGGCTGGGATTTGAGTTCCTGCGCCGAGCGCCGCAGGGCGAGTGGATTGGGCTTGACGCACAGACGCTGCTGCACAGCGGCGGCACGGGGCTGGCAGAGAGCGTGCTCCACGACGAGCAGGGATCGGTGGGCCGCGCGTTTCAGACGCTCGTCGTTCAGCCGCGCTGATGCGCCAGCACCACAGCCCTGGCAAGTAGTTGCGCAGACAACTTGCTATAACGTTGCGCATACAACCATCGAGGCTGGCCCCTACTGGTCCAGCACGAAAGGAGCACGTATGTCTGAGTCAGCAACGGCGACCACCACCATCGAGACGAGCCTGCCGACGGGCACGTGGAAGGTAGACCCAGTCCACTCGAGCGTCGAATTCCAGGTCAAACACCTCGGCATCGCCACCGTCAAGGGACAGTTCAAGGAGTTCGAGGGCACGCTCGAGGTGACGCCCGACGGCATCGACGCGTACGGCACCGTGGAGACGGCCAGCGTCGACACGCGCGAGCCCCAGCGCGACGGGCACCTGCGCTCGGCCGACTTCTTCGACGCCGACCAGCACCCGCAGATCACCTTCAAGTCGACGTCCGTGCGGGCGATCGACGACGAGGACTTCGAGATCGAGGGCGACTTCACGCTCCACGGCATCACGCGGCCGCTGAAACTGATTGCCACGCTCGAGGGCACCGAGACCGACCCGCAGGGCAACGAGCGCGTCGGCGTCTCCGCGACGGCGCAGATCAACCGCTCCGACCACGACATGAAGTTCAACATGGCGCTCGGGTCGGGCAATGTCGTCGTCAGCGACAAGGTCAAGATCCTGCTGGACGTCTCGGCGGTCAAGGTCGCCTAGCCGTAAATACATAAGAGCACGCTTCCTGGGAAGTCTATTCAATTTTAAAACTTTGTGCGCCATAGTATTTGCTTTGCAAATACGTAAGTGCACATAAAACGAAAAATTGAATGTACCTCGGGCCGGCGAGAGCTGCCTAGGGCTGCGGTAGCCAACCTGTGCTGAGGGGTGCTGAGGGCCAGCTGATGCGGACGCTAGTCCATTGTCAGTGGGCCCTCAGCGGACCCGCTGAGGAATTGGCGCACGAACGCGTTCTCGGAGGAGAACATCCGCTCGGCGTCGCCCGCCTCTACTATCCGCCCCCGCCACAGCAGGGCGATGTACTCGCCGATCTGCCGCGCTGAGGCGATGTTGTGGGTCACAACGATGTACGTGCCCCCGTGGATCTTGTGCATCTCCTGGATCAGGTCGCACAGCAGCGCTGTGCGCACTGGGTCCAAGCCCGAGTCGGGCTCGTCGAAGATCACGATGTTGGGCTCCATGACCAGCGCCCTGGCAAACCCAGCGCGCTTGCGCATGCCTCCGGATAGCTGCGAGGGGAAGTAGTCGATTGCATCCACCAGCCCAACATCTGACAGGCGATGCTTGACGATTTTTGCGATCTTCGCCTCAGAGAAGTCCGTGTGCTGGCGCAGCGGGAAGGCGACGTTGTCGAACACGTTCATCGACCCGAACAGGGCGCCGTCCTGAAAGAGCACGCCGATTTTGCGGCGCAGGGCCAGCAGCTTGGGCATTGTCAGGGTCGGAACCGATTCTCCCCGCACGATGATTTCGCCGGAGTCCGGGAACATCAGCCCGATCAGATTCTTGATCAGCACGCTCTTGCCGGTGCCGGAAGGGCCCAGCACGACGGTGACTGTCTCATCGGGGATCGCGAGGTTCAGCCCGTTCAGGACCGGCACCCCGCCCAGCCGCTTGTGGACGTCCAGGCACCGGATCGACCACCGCTCGTCGTCAGGATCGCCGAGCAGGTCTACCTCGTTTGAGTGGTATTCGAACCCGTCGCTCATGCTCTCCCCGCTCATCCTTTCCCTCCATACACAACGTGCGGGAATTTGCTTGTGTGGCCGTTGAACGTGAACGGGGCCTGTGGGTAGCATCCCGGCGCCGGGACTTCGTTGGGATTGCCGGGCTTGGCTGTATTGCCGGAATTGCTGGAGTTGAGGCCGTCGGGTTTTTCAGGCGGATTGACGACCTTGAATTTAATGAGCTGTTCGATCAGTTCCGCGGAGATAGTTGAGTTGGCCGGCCCGTTCACTGACGGTGCTGAGTTCGCGCACGAGTTATTTTCGAAGACCTGCAGCCCACTGCCGAGTTGATTGAACGCGCCGGGCTGGAAGTAGGGGTTGGAGCGATTGGTGCCAATCCGTTTCGTGTAGATCGCCAAGCTTTCCGGACCGATGATCTGCATCGAACGCAGGTAATGCAGCGGGGGGCCTTGGCCAGCGGTGTTGCTGTTACTGAGGTGAGCCTGCGTGGAGGCAGCGAAGTTGGCAAAGAACGCCTGCAGCTCAGGCACGTACTCGCCCGCGTACTGCAGGAATGGGTCGAAGTTGTGCAGCACTGGCCGGATGTTTTCCAGCAACGGCACGGTCAGTTCGAGCTCCTTGCCGGATGCAGGCAACCCTGTCTGCGCGACCTTTGTCAGCGGCCCGAGCGAGGTCAGGAAGCTGTCGAACTTGGGAGCGAATGGCTTGACGGACTGCAGCAGCGATGTGAGCGCGCGCTCGGTAGGGCGGAATTCGTCCAGGAACGGATTGGCGATCTTGGAGTACTTGTCGAATGCTTTAAACGCCACCTGCGAGCTGCGCTCAAATTCCGGCCAAGCCTTGAACGCGTTGGCGAACGCTTGACTCTCTTCGGCCGCCGCGTGAAACGTCAGCTCCCCGTTGACGATCAGGCCTTCGAGCTGGTGGTCACGACCGGCGAGGGCGTTGAACACAACGCCTGTGTTCTTCACCACCTCCGTGACTGCGCCTTCCTGGGATGCAAGGGTGCTGACCAGCTGGTTGGCGTGTTCGGCGAATGGCTGCAGCTCTGCGAAGTCGTAGTTGATCTGTTCGCCGCGACCATTGATCCCTTCCGCGACAGCTTCTTGCCAGATCTGGAAGTCCCTGCGTGTCTTGGCATCGAATGCTGAGAGGATGTCATCGAGCGTCACCGACGGTTCGACCTGGCTCTCAGCAAGCCTGCCTCCATCATGCAGGAACGGCCCGCTCTTGCCCAAGGGAGTGCCCTCGGGGATCAGCTGCACATACGTCTCCCCCAGCAGTGTCTTCTGGCGCAGAATCGCGTGCATGTCTGCGCGGATCGGCGCGTCCTGGTCAGAGAGTTCGAGCGTTGCGACAGTGCGGCCTTCTTTGCCCAGTTTTAGTGCGACCACATGACCGACATTTACACCGCTGATGCGTACGTCCGACTGTTCGGCGAGCGCAAGCGAGCGCGGGAACGCAACTGTGAATTGGTACCCCTTTGGCTTCAGCGGCACTGGCCCGCCGAAGGACTCCCACAGGAACAACAGCAGCGCAAAGCAGCTCAACGCAAACATGATGATCACAAGAATGTTTCCGAGCGTGGGCGCGCGCTTTTGCATGGTCTAGAAACCCGCCTTCTTGCCGAACGCGCTCTGGCCCAGGCCAGAGAACGGACCGCTTGGCGCCTTCTTTGCGCGGCTTGAACTGGCGGCGCTTGTAGCGCTTTTGAGGATGCCAGCGCTCTGGCAGGCTGACTTGGACGGCGGATTGAGCAGGCCAACGAGGATGTTTACAGTCGGGTTGATTGTTGCTACTGGAGCGAGCAGTGGCAGCACTTCGCAGTTCAGGTACACCAGGCTGCGCCCGAGCACGCCGTTGGCGTCAGCTGTGCTGACGACGCTGTTGAGGTTGTGCGCGTCCCAGTCTGCGAAGAACAGGAAGCCGGCCTGGGTGCGCCCGGGGTTGTAGGCGAGCTCGTTGAAGAATTCGTTCAGCACCGCAAAGCTGCTTGCGAGTTTCGGGAACGATTCGCCGAGCTCCTTTGTATCGGGCTGGATGGCGTCAATTGTCGGCAGAATCTGGCGCGCGAACGGGCGGATGTCGTTCTTGAAGATCGGTGTGGTCGTCTTGAACGACACGCGCGAGGCTTCCTCGCCGGGGGCCACTGCGGCGGCGAACGGGTGCAGCTCCTTCAGCGTCGGCCCCACCACGTTGAAGGCAGTCGCGATCTTGCCGAGGCCCTTTTCGGTCTTGCCCAGCGCGCCTGGCAGCAGGTGCAGCGTGCGCTGGACGTTCTGGTCCTGTTCGGCGAAGACTTTGAATACGGCGTTCGATGACTGGATCACGTCAGACAGCTGCTTATCCTTGCCGCCGATTGCTTCTATCAGCAACCGGAAGTTGTGGATCGCACGGGCGGTGTTGGCGTGACGGGCTTCGAGCGTCTGGGAGAGCAGTTGCAGATCGCGTGTGAGTGGGTCGAAGCGCTTGAGCGTCGCTGAGAACGCCTTCCCGTTGTTCTTGAATCCTTCGCCTGCGCCTGCCAGCAGCTCTTGCAGGTAATAACGCGTTTCGGTATCGAACCCGGCCAGGAATTCGTCGAAGTCGATATCTGGGGCGGTTTGCGCCAGCGGGAGCGTTTCGCCGCTATGCAGGCGTCCGCTGGAGGGCGTGCCGGGATTGACCTCGATCGTGATGTCCTGCAGCTGGGTCTTCGGGCGCAGCAGCAGCGTTGCGTTGCGGTAGATCAGGGCGTATTTCGGGGTCACTTTCATCGTCACCACAGCGATCCCGTTGTGCAGGTCAACGCTTGCGATTTCGCCGATCTTCGCGCCGGCGATAGTCACTGCTTGGCCCTGTCCAGGCGTTACCGCTTGGGCGGTCTGGAAGTCGGCCTTCAAGATGAACCAGTTGCGACCCAGCACTGGCACCCAGCCGGGAAGCTTGAGGTTCTCGTGCGCAAGGACATAGCCGCCGACCGCTGCCGCAAGCACGATCATGGTCACGACTGCCACGAACGCGCTCCTGTAGCGCTCGATCTGTTCGCGGATGCTCAGCCCACCTTCGTGAGCGCCGGCGACTGCCTCGTCCTGGATGGGCGGCATGGCTGTCTCATCCTCAGTGGGCATGTGGTCCTCGGCGCTCATCCGCCGCTCCCGTCTGCGGGACCATGGGCCAGCGGCCCATTGAATTCGGGCACTGTCTGGGTGTAGCAGGGCACGAGCGGCTCATATGGCGGCTCTTCGGCTGGGTAGGCTGGGCTCGTACCCAGCGGCGGCAGTGGCGCGTGTGCTAGCAGCGGCAGGCCCTGCAGTTTGGTGCCAAGAATAGATGTTGGCGCTGACTTGACCGTCTGGCCACTGTTGCCGATCAGGAAGTGCAGCATCGTGCCATTACCGTCGAAGCTCGCGCCGGCGCCTGCCAGGCCGGTGAACCCGTACCAGAATTCCTTATAAACTTCGACGCCTGAGGTGCTTGACCCGTCCTGGAGCTTAGTGTTGCCGGCCGGGTAGAACACGTTGGTCAGGCACTTGCTGAACAGTTCTCCCTGCTTGAAGAACCCGGGCTGTTCGCTGATGAAGTTGGCAAATGTTGGCGCGGCTTCTTTGAGGCCCTGAGAAACCCCGCCGAGCTCGCTCGGTGCAAGCGAGGCCTGCACCTGTTCGATCCATGGCAGCGCGGCGCTGATCGTCGGGCCCTGCTGCTTGACGCCCGGGATGAGCGCCGAGGCGAAGGAGCGAACCGAGGGGAACGCGGCGTGCAGTGAGATGAGCGCCAGATTGGCCTTGTGCAGCGCCCCTGGCAGGTGCGCGACGGCAGCACTCAGGCTCGGCGCCTGCGCGGCGAACTCGCTGAAGAACGTGTTGAAGTTGGGCACCCATTCGCTCAACTGCTGCTCGTGCACGTTCAGCGCTGCGGTGACTTTGCCGATGCTCGCTATCAGTTTGGAGAGGTCGTGTTCTTCGGTGCCGGTGATCGCTTGGGCGAGGATGGCGCCACCACGCAGCGCCGAGGGGCTGCGTTGGTAGGTCTTGTTCAGCGCTTGTGCCCCATTCAGGCCGCTCACTTCAGGACTCTGTTCGGCGTTTTCGGCAGCGGTCGGCTTGCGCGTCAGGCCATCGCCGTAGCCCTCCAGGAAGTTCTGCAGGTTGGCGCGCGTGTCGGTGTTGAGCGCGTCCAGCAACTGATCGATCTGCACTGGGTCAGCGGTCTGCGTGATTGGGATCGTGTAGCCAGAAGAAACCGTTTTAGCCGAGGGAGTGCCTGGCTGCAGTTCGATAAACCAGTTGCCTTCGAGGAACAGGCGCGGGCGGAGCTTCACCGTCGCATCGGTGTGGATTGGCAGCCCTTTTGATTCGATTTCCATGGTCACCAAGCCGGTTTTTCCCTGGCGCGAGATCGAGCTGACCTGCCCCACGTTGACCCCGGCGATACGCACCGGCGACTTGGGTTTGATGTTGAGAACCGTGGCAAACTCGGCTTTCAGGCGAAAGCCGTGTTTGAATGGGATGTGCTTGCTGAAGCCGAAGTACACGGCAATCGCCAGAACCACGAGGAACACAGCGCCGGTACGCACTGGATTCCTGCGGTTCAGGTCGGCCACCGGGGTTTCGCTGCGACGACGCCAGAGGGGGCTCATTTCTTTTTCTTCCCCTTCGACTTGGCAGGCGCCTTCTTGGCGGGCTTTGGCGTCGGGGTGCTCTTTGCCACACCGAGCGCCTTCAGCGTCGTGCTCGGGTACTTTTCTCCGAACAGGTCCTGTTCGCGAGTGGTGATTTCGCGGTTGCTCGTAACGTCTGAAGCCGGCAGGTTGCCCATCACTGCTTTGCCTGGCAGGTAGGTTTCGTTGCCGGCTTCGCAGACCTTCGGCTGGCCAGGGCCAGCGACGTTCGGGTAGGGGTTCACGTGGACATGGTTGTTGTCGATGATGGATGTACTGCCGAAGGCGTGTTCGACCGATGGCCCGTTGGCGGGCGCCGAGGATGGGTAGCCCTCGTTGTTGGGCCCATTCGGGGCGAGCACAATCGCAGCGCGGGCCAGCGTGCCTACGCCGATGTTCTCCGACTGTAGGCCAGCTACGTTGCGGAACGCCAGCGTCACGTAGTTGCAGTACGCCTGCTCAGGTGCAATCCCAGCGAACAGCGGGAGGCCAACTTCGGTCGTCTGCGTGAGGTCTTCCAAACCGAGCGTCACGACGGGGTTCTGCGCAAACTTCTGGAATGCCTGCGCCGATTCGGCCAGGCGCGTGTTCAGGGCAGTTGCGGCATTCAGGTTGACTGCTCCCACGGCGAAGGCTTTGCCGAGCGGCGCCGCGGCTGTGCGCAAGATGGCCGCGCTCGGGCGCAGCAGGCGCATGAATTCGGTCGTCTTTTCGATCAACGGCCCCTCATATGGGAGCGAATACGTCGCCTGCTGCAGCGCTGCCGGCCCGCCTTCAATCGTCCGTTCCAGCGATGACGCCACGCTTGCCCAGGCCGCGAAGAAAGTGTCCGAATCGGTCCAGCCGGCAGCGTTGATGTCAGCCACCGGAGCCGTCTGCGAGGCGGCTCGGTCAAGCGCGCGCCACAGCTCGCCAAATCCGGTCTTTGGCGCGGCCAGGTTGTGCAGCACTGGGATCGCGTTGGTGACCAGCGGACGCAGCGTTGAGATCGTTTCGTTCAGCCCCACCCCCCGGCCGGCGAGGCCGTCACCGAAGTTGACGAGGTTCACCTGGTTGGCAGTCCTTGTTTTCTGACTAAACATGTTGAACAGCTGGACGATGTCCACCGGTTCGCGCGTCTGGGAGACCGGGATCGTCGCGCCTGGCTTCAGCGTCTTCTTGGAGGTGCCCTTTTCCAGTTCGAGGTACTTCAAGCCGATCGCTGAGACCGACTGTACGATCGCTTTCGTGTCAGCCGGCAGCGGTTCCACGCTCTTTTCCAGCTTGAGGTCAGCGATCGCGGTGACGCGCCCTGTGCGCGGGTTCTGGTAGGGCGTCAGGGAACTGATGATTCCCACCCGCGTGCCCCCGATCCGCACCTGGTTGGCCTTCTGCAGGCCGGAGGTTTCTGCCAGCTGCACTTTGACGTTGTATGTGGGCACGAACGGGAGGCCGTTGTTGGCGTTGTAGGACAGGAACACCGCTACGACGATGATCAGCGTCGTGACCGCGCCGATCAACAGCGGGCTGCCTGCCAGGGATCCACCGCGACGCTGTTTCATGGCGTCTCCGATGGGTCGCAACTCAACAGTTCGTTATCTGTAAACGGCGAGGACCCGTCGGATGCTGGGGACGTTGCGGCCCCTGGGCAGCGACGCAGCTGACCAGTTTTCAGGCCTTCCAGACCCTGCTGTGCAGTTGCTGGGGTGAGGGTATTGTTTTCGCCGAGCTTGAAGGCTGGGGCAACAGGGCTGATGCGCGCGTAGTGGCCGTTGGCGTCGTAGTAGGCGCTCGCCTGCCCGAAGTCGCGGAAGGCGCCCTCGAGGTCGGGGGCGTAGGGACCGAAGAAGGCGGTGATCGGAACCGATTCCTGTAGCGACTGCACGCCGGCCGGGGAGGCTGTTGTCAGCTGGCGCGCGAGCGCTGGCAACGCTGCAAACGCTTCGGTGAGGTCGTTGTTTGCGCCTGGCTTGGAGAACGCTTCGCCGAAGTTGCCGACGACCGGCGTGGCCGTGCTAACGAGCGGTTGCAGCTTTGTAAACAGGGTCGTCAGTGCCTTCGTGTTCGGCCGCTGTGCGTTCGTCAGCTGCGTGAGCACCGCCAGCGTCCGTGGCTCTTCGTTGAAGACCGTGCTGCCCCTGTTTAGCACCCCCGGCAGTTCCCGCAGCCCATGCGCCAGGCTTGACTGCTGTGAGCCGATCGCCTGGAAGGTTTGATTGGCGTGTTCGATCAGACCCGTTAGGTCAACCTTCCGCGCAGCGATTGTCGTCAGCGCCTTAGCCGATTCCACCAGGAAGTGGGTGAGTGTCGCCTGTTCTGACCCGAGCTCGGAGAAGAAGTGGGAGTTCGCCGCCAGCGACGGACCAAAGTATTCGGTCGCCACTCCCAGGTTGTGGCCCTCTCCTGCGTACTGTTCGGCTGAGCCTTGGATGAACTGCTGCAAGCCCTTGCGCGTCTTCGGGTTCAGCGTGTTGAACAACTGGTCGAGGTCGACGACTTCCTTCGTTGCGGAAGCGGGCAGCGTCGCCCCGGCAGCCAGAGCGGGCCTGTTGTTGGGGCCCGGCGTCAGCGCGATATAGCGGTTGGCCACGCTCGTCAGCGACGGCACCCTGATCTGGGCGACGGTGCCTTCGTGCAGCGGCGTCAGCGGCGAGTTGACGTGGAAGGTGATGCGCGCTTTGAAGTCCTTGGTCAGCGCGATCTCCGTGACGCTCCCCACCGCCACGCCGCCGACCTGCACCTGATCGCCTCTGACGAGCTGACCCGCTTCATTCATTTCGATGTGGTAGTCAGCACCGCCCCCGCTGGCAAACACGAGGTAGGCGACGATCAGCACCACAATCGCCAGCGCACCCGCGGCAAGCGCCCGCCCGATGCCAGGCTGCAGCGGTCGTGTGCGCACGGGCGCGGAGGGATCGACCCGCGGCGGCGGCGGAGGCGGCGGCGCGGCGGATGGGCTGGGGGGACTAACCGTTGCCACCGGTTTCTCCTCCGTTGCTGCTCGAAGCTTCGCCTGACAGCGCACCACTCGTCACTGGCCCGTTTGTGGGCGGGTTGTCGGGGATCGCGGCTGCTGATGGCCCGCTTGCCACTGTCGGGTCGGGGATCTCACCCAAGCGCGCAATCAGCTTGATCCACTCGTTCGGCGTCAGCACCGAGTCGAATGCGCTTGCCGCATGTGCGCCGCCGCTGCCCAGCGGACCGAACACGACCTTTATGTAGTCGCTCGCGCTCGGCTCTGCGACCGCGCTTGCTGCGCTCGGGTAACTGAGCAGGCTGACGATCTTGCGCGGCTTGTTGATGCCCTGAAGCGTCAGCAGCTTGCGCACGGTGGTATCCGCGATCGAGCCCTGCGCTTGATGCCCGGCGATCGGGATGCCGTTGACCTGAGTGATCTTCACGGTGGCGCTCGAGCTTGCGGGCACGTTGTCTTCGCTGGCCGGCGCCGCACCGGTGCATCTGAGCCCCGACACAGTCGGCTTCAGTCCCGACACCGACAGGAACTCGAGCGCTGCCAGCACGCGCTGGTCGACCCGTCCCGTCTGCAGCACTCGACGCGCGCACGCGCGCATGTGGATGCTCTGATCATGGGCCACCTGCTGCTCGAGCTGCTGCTTTGACTCCAGCAGCACTTGCCCAACTGTCGGCGAGGTCTGAAGAAACGGATTCTCGCCCTTGGCTCTGAAGATCGAGGTGTTCTCCAGCGCCACCCAGCCGTCGAGGATCGGCTTCGGGTCGATCAGTGGCGCCCCCACCCCAGTTGGTCGGATCTGGAAGAGCATGTGTGGTTCGTCCACGGGTTCGCCCGCGCCAGTTGCCTGGGCTCCGACATGACCCAACACGGTCCCGGCGATCACCTGCGCGCCGGGGGTGAGCGGGTGCAGGTAGACGTCGTCTGGCCCTTCCCTGAAAACGCGCACCTTTGCCGCGGCCGGCTTGGCTGGAACCGGGCGTGCGGGGACAAGCGCCTTAGCCGATGCAGGCGACGGGGAGGATGGGAGCGATTCCAGCTGCGCTGCCGCCCCCAGCGCGAGCGCCGACACAGCAGCGCCCTCGGACAGCAACGAGCGGGGCTGCGCGCCTGCTGTCGCGGGACCGCTCGGCGCCGGTTCGCCCGTGGCGCCGGAATGGGAGATCCGTGTGCTCACTGCCGTCTGCTCGTGTGGCTCGAGCACCGGATACAGCGTGGCCACGCTTCCCAGCTGCGCATACACGTAGGTGTTGCCGTAGCCATCGCGCAACGACACGAACCGCCCGAGCGTGGGCGATTCCCCGACCTGCACGATTTCGCCGTCCTGTACAGCGATCACAGGTGCGCCTGCCTGCGAGTAGATAGTCGTCCCCACCAATTCCCGGGCCGGGCTGGAGCCGCTTGCCGGCAAGGTCTGAAAGCCGTCTGAGAAGTGCGACGGCGCGTGCACAGGAAACTCCGCCTCGGTCAGCCCCGTGACCGCGCCGAGCAGTTCGGGCGGGGTGCCGCTGAGCAGCTGCGCGCGCAGCATCACTGATTCCACATAGGCCTGCGAGTGGTTGTAGGAGTAGATGGCCGCCTTGATGTTCCTGGCTCCCCCAGCTGCGTGCAGGTAGCGAGCGGCGGCGAAGATCGCGTCGGCTGGGTTGTAGGGGTCCTTGAAGCCAGCGCCGGTGGCGTTGACCCCGTACTGGGCCCACTCTGAGGGCAGGAACTGCATCCAGCCCTCGGCGCCGGCGCTGGAGATGCTCAGATCGCGCCCGTAGTCGGTCTCGACCTCGTTGATCGCTGCGAGCACCTGCCAGGGAATGCTGTAGGCGGTGCCCGCTGCCTGGTAGATCGGCAGCAGGAACGGCGGGATCTGGAAGCTTTCGATGAAGAAGCCCGGCACGCCCGCGATCGAGGACACGAGATTGAATGGCAGGGCAGGGGTCGAGGGCGCCGGTGCGCTGTGGCCCAAACGTAGAGGAGCCCCAGATGTGCTGCCCTGCGCCTGCTGGCCATTGACGCCACTGCCTTGCGTCTTTGCATGCTTGTGGGCATGGGCGCCGGGCGTTACGCTCTGTACGTGCTGGGCTTCCACCTGCGGCACAACCGTGGTCGTTTCGGTGCCCGCTTTGGTCGGTTCCGCTGGGGGCGTGGACGGTGCGGATGAAGTTGGCGGAGTCGAGGGAGTGCTGGCGGGCGCCGGCGTCGTGGTCGTCGAGCCCTGTTCTTCGGCGCCCGCCTGCGCTGGCAGCAGCGCCGCTGAGAGGAGCGCAACCGCGGCTATGTGTGTCAGTGCTTTCATGGGTCAGTTGCCGAGCAGGTAGTTGAGCAACATGCCACCTGCGCCGGAGCTTTCGGCTGAGGGTGTGTAGTAGGTGGTGCCAGAGCTCGAGCCGCCCACCGGCTGGGCGCTGGCTGAGCCTTCCTCTGCGGCGTTGAGAGAAGCGAGCGCGTCTGCGGTCGAGGTCGACCCTGGGTATTTCGCGATCGCCTGTGCTGGTGTTGAGCCTTTCAGCACCGCCAGCGTGCGCTCCATCACGAGGCCCGTTGCGCTCGCGCTGGTCGCACTGCCTGCACTGGTCGTGCTGCCCGCACTGGTTGTGCCTGCGCCGGTCGTGCCTTTTCCGCTCGCGCTCGAGCCCGAGCTGAAGAGCTTGGCCCCGCATCCGGAGTTCGGGGCAAGCTCATAAGTCAGGCAGATGTTGGCGACCACTTCGGCGCGTAGAAAGTGGCCGAGCGCGTCGTAGCCGTTGGTGTCGCCCGCGCCGAGAAAGAGGAAGTCCATCAGGCGCTCCAGCCCACCGGTGTCGCGCAGGCTCGTGAGCAGTTCGGAAAGGCTGCCACTGAATGGCTTGGCAGAGCTGCCCAGAGCCTTTACGTGGGCAAGCAGCGGCTGAAGCGACGCGAGCGCTGGTCCTGAGGTATGCGCAGTACTGCCGAGGTTCTCAAAGAACTTTTCAGAGCTTTTGGAGAACGCGGGGAGGCTCGTGAACGCCCTGTTGATTCCAGGCGCCGCAGCTTTGAGGTCGGTGAATGTTGGCGTTGTCTGTTCGGCCAAGCGCTCGAACCGTTCCATTGCTGGGCCCAGTTGTTCCAAGAAGGGCGGGAAATCCGCGAGGTTGCGCGCGAGGGCGCCACGATGCTTGGCGGTTGCCCTGGCAACTGTGTCGCTCTGCACGATGAAGTCAGCGACCTTGTTTCGCACCGCTGCGAACGGCGCGAGCGCGTGGTCTGAGTTGACGGCCAGTTTCGCGAGCAGCTTGTTCTCGCCCGCGAGGATCGCAAGCACTCTGTTGAGTTCGCGCAGCGCTGGGTCTGCGCGGCGAATAACCGTGTTCAGGTCGCTCCCGCGCCCGGCCAGCCCAACCCCAAGTTCGTTGAGGATGATCGTAAACCGCTCGCGCTCGGGCAGCCTGTTGATGTCGCCAAGCAGATCGACGTCGACTGGACTCGAGGTGTTCTGCACTCCCAGCAGGTACTGTCCGGCGCCTTCCTGGCCATTGGGGATCTTGTGCAGCGATGGCGGCAGCGGCGTGCCTTCGGCGCGCGGCTGGGTGGGCAGGCAGTTGACGAACTTCTCGCCAATCAGCGCCTCTGGTTCGATCGTGCAACTTGCATCTGCTCTGAAGTTCTGGAAGCCAGGGTCGTTGATGTCCAGCACGACCGCGGCCTTCTGCTGCGGCGTGGGCGTCACCGTTCCCACAGTTCCAACCACCACGCCGCCGATCTTCACGTTCTCGCCAGGGACGATGTTCGCAGCGTCATCGAAGATCGCACGCACGGTGTATTCGCCGTTCGAGCCGCCCGCTGAGAGCGCCAGCAGCACCACCGCCACGAGCGCGGCAGCGCAGGCGGTGCCAGCAATGCCAGCCGCCAATCTCCTCCACCCCACGATCTCCGTCCTCAACCCAATCCTTCCTTGCGTTTACAGCGAGCGGGCGGCCTCATCATCATGATGAGGCCGCCCATCCAACCTTCTTCCTGCGGTCGAGCTTACGCTCTTGATGGCGCAAACCCTCCCTTGCTGATTACTTCTTGGGACACGGTGCCTTGTATTCCGCGCTCGCAATCTCTGGCTTGAACGGGACGGCTCCTTCTTCGTCGAAGATCACTTCGGTCTTCACTGGGAACCCGCCTTTCGGGCATGTCTTCGGGACGCGGCCGTAGTAGATCGTTTTCCCGTGCGACTTGTACGCCGAGCCGAACTTCCCGGTGATCGTCTTGACTGACGCGTACGGCGCGCCTGGGACGCTCGCTACGAGCGGCACTTCGACGATCACCTCAGGGCCGAACCCACCGGCGCCGCCCAGGTTGACGTAGTGGCCATTCGAGAGGATTTCCAACGACACCGGCGAGTGGCCGTCAGTGAAGAACTCAATGCCACCGGTCGGCGAGTAGAAGGAAGACAATTCTGTGGACTCTTCGACACGTTCGCCGCCGAACGTGACGTATCCGACCACCGTGCCGATTGGCCCGGCCGCCGAACTCTTCGGACACTTGATCGGGCCGAACTGTTCGAGCGTCGTTTTCGAGCAAGTCGGGAAGCCGGTCGGGTGCAGCTTGGCGCCTTTGGGCAGGTAGAAGTTGACGCCGATGATCGGTGGCGGAGAGCCATCGTATTCGGTGCCTTCGATCACGTATTCGGTCTGCAGGTCTGTGCCTGCGCCGAGGATGTTGCCGGTGTGCGGGAAGCCCGGGATGGGCACCGCAAATGCTTTGAATTTAATCGTCGGCAGTGCTGAGGCAACGCCTGGCAGCGCCAACACAGCGAGCCCCAGAACAGCAAGACAGGTGGATGCTCTGCGCATCAGATTCTCTCCTCATTTTGATGGACAGGTCCGCCTCGATCCGGGTAGCTCCGGAGCCATGCCGGTCCGGCGACATCGAGATCTCCGACGACCCACGTCAGAGAACAGCGGTGATTTCCATCATGAACACTATCGGTTGGGCACGATGCCTTCAAGACCGAAGCGTCCTGCGGGTTAGGCTGAAAGCTCGAGCTCGTCGCTGTTGAAGCGCACATCTACAGGCTCGAGCACCACTTGGCGTGGACCCTCTTCCACAACACCAGCCACGCATGCCTGAAGCCCCAAGCTGGCAGCGATCTCGACGACCGCCGGGCCGCTGTGAGCGGCGCAATAGAGCGCATAGCCAGCGCCCATGTTGAAGGTCGAGTAGGCCGCCTTCGCTTCCAACCCAGCCTCAGCAACCAGAAACCTCAACACCTCAGGCACCTCTGGCAGCTTCCAGATGCGATATGTCAGCGGCTTGGGCTTACGCATCAGCTTGAGCAGTCCATGCCCTGTGATGTGGCTGATGTAGGTCAGCTTGACGTCAGCCTCGAGCAGCGCGGCGATCAGCGGCACGTACATGACCGACGGCTCCAGCAGCGCCTCGCCGAGCGTCATGCCCGCTGAGCCGGCGGCTGCGCCCGCGCGCGCGGGCACGACAACGGGTGGGCTGCCGTCACCTGAGGACCCGGTGGCCGCATTCGGCAGCACGGTCGCGTAGCCGTCCGCCAGCCTGCTTGCAACCAATCGCGCCAGCGAGGCCCCATTGGCATGCAGCCCGCTGGAGGCAACCAGCACGATCTCATCGCTCGGCCCCAGATCTTCTCCCAGGATCGGCGCATGCCCTGCTGGCACCGCGCCTACTGCAGCTCCTGCAAGCTCGATCTCGCGCGCGTCCACCAAACCTGGCAGCGTCGGTGACTCCCCGCCCCCCCACGCGCAACCCGCATCTACACAGGCCTTCCGCCAGCCCTCCAGCAGCGACTCTGCTCGTCCGCCTTCGCGATACCACTCCGATGCGCCAGTTGCAAAGTAGGCGTTCACAACCAGCGGCAGCGCCCCCACACAGCACAGGTCGTTGACAATCGCTGCAACTGTGTCGTAGGCAACATCAGCGAAGCGATCAATTCCCTGCTCTTCCAGCACCTGACGCGCAATGATCGACTTCGTGCCCAGCCCCTCCACCACGAATGCCAGTGTTTGTCCAGCTAGCTCAAACGCAAACGCCGGCTCTCCCCGGGAAGCGTCGATCGCGCGTCCGCCATGCACGTCCAGCAGCGAGGAGGTCTGAAGCGCCTTGGCGATTGCCAGCCGCTTGCCTGCGTCCAGCGCCTCGTAGTCCACACCGGCTGCACGGTAGCTGGTGCCATCTCCCCCGAGGTGGCTGGCGCCGTCTTGGCTCATCGGCGATGATCCTAAGCTACTGCCATCCTGAGGAGGACTGATGGACTTCGAGCCGAGCCAGCGCTGTTCTGAATTCAAGGAGCGTCTCAGGACGTTCATGGACGAGCACATCTATCCAGCTGAGAAGGTATACGCGCTCCAGCTGCGCGAGTCCGGCAAGGCGGGTGGGAGCTCTATTCAGCCGCCGATCATGGAGGAGCTCAAGGTACGCGCGCGCGAGGCTGGGCTGTGGAATATGTTCCTCCCTGACCCAGAGCATGGTGCGGGACTGTCCAACAGCGACTATGCGCCGTTGGCTGAGATCCTTGGTCGCTCGCACATCGCTTCAGAGGCCTGCAACTGCTCTGCTCCTGACACGGGCAACATGGAGGTGCTCCACCAGTTCGCTACGCCGGAGCAGAAGGACCAGTGGCTTGTACCTCTACTCGAGGGTGAGATCCGCTCGGCCTTCGGAATGACCGAGCCCGACGTCGCCTCCTCTGATGCGACCAACATCGCCCTGCGCATCGAGCGCGACGGCAGCGACTACGTCCTGAACGGGCGCAAGTGGTGGACCTCCAACGCTTACCACCCCAACTGCCGGATCCTGATCGTGATGGGAAAGACAACGCAAGACGGTCCGATCCACAAACAGCAGAGCCAGATCCTCGTACCGCTCGACACACCCGGCGTGACGCTCGTTCGCAATCTTCCGGTGTTCGGCTACCTCGACCACGAGGGCCATGCGGAAGTCCTCTTCGAGGACGTGCGCGTTCCCGCGTCCAACCTGATCGCCAATGAGGGCGATGGCTTCATGATTGCCCAGGCCCGTCTCGGCCCTGGGCGCATCCATCACTGCATGCGCTCAATCGGCGCAGCCGAGCGCGCCTTGGAAGCGATGTGCATCCGCGCCGTTTCGCGCGTCACGTTCGGCCAGCCAATCGCCACACGCGCCAATGTCCAGGACTGGATCGCCGAGTCGCGCATCGAGATCGAGATGGCCCGTCTGCTCACGCTCAAGGCAGCCTGGCTGATGGACACAGTCGGCAACCGCCACGCGCGCACGGAGATCGCCGCGATCAAGGTCGCCGCGCCGAACATCGCCTTGAAGGTGGTCGACCGCGCGATTCAGGTTCACGGCGGCGGCGGGGTGAGCGACGACTTCCCCCTCGCTTGGCTATATGCCCACCTGCGCACCCTGCGACTGGCAGATGGCCCCGACGAGGTCCACAAGCTCTCAATCGCCCGCCGCGAGCTCGCCCCATATACGCCGCAGTAGGCAATTCCCATACACGCCGCAGTAGGCACTTCAATTTTCAAAATATGTGCACCATCGTATCTATACGTAGATACATAGGCGCACATAAATCAAAAATTGATACATGCCTCCAGGAGATCCGGGCCTACCCTGGCCCTATGAACGCTGACGCTGCTACCGAGTTGCACGGTCCGCTGTCGCGCAGGCTTGTACTGCTGATGGCGGTGGCGTGCGGCGCGGCGGTGGCGAACATCTACTATGCCCAGCCGCTGCTGAGCACGATTGCTCATGACTTTGCAGTCTCTGATGGGACGGCGGGCCTGCTGGTGACTGCCTCACAGGTGGGATATGCGGCGGGGCTTGTGCTGCTGGTGCCAGTTGGCGATCTTCTGGAGCGCCGCCGGCTGATCACCCGCATCCTGCTTGTGACTGCGCTTGCCCTGGCGGCAACGGCGGCAGCCCCGTCATTTAGCGTGCTTGCTGGAGCGCTGGTAGTGGTGGGCCTGACCTCAGTGGTAGCGCAGATCTTGCTCCCGATGGCCAGCCATCTTGCTGCTGAGCGGGAACGGGGCAAGGTGGTTGGGCATGTGATGAGTGGGCTGCTGGTGGGCATCCTGGTAGCGCGTACTGCTAGCGGGATCATTGCTGAGCTTGGTGGATGGAGGCTCGTGTTTGGGGTCTCGGCTGGGTTGATGCTTGTGTTGTGTGGGGTGCTGCGCTTGGCGCTGCCTCAGGTGCGCCCAACGACCGAGTTGACCTATCCGAGCCTGCTGCGATCGGTGGGCAAGCTGATTGCCCAACAGCCAACGCTGCGCATGCGGATGGTTTATGGAGTGCTTGGCATGGGTCAGTTCAGCGTGCTGTGGACGACGATTGCATTTCTGCTGGCCGGGTCTCCCTATCACTACGGCGACGCCACGATTGGACTGTTTGGGCTTGCTGGGCTTGCGGGCGCACTGGCTGCGCAGGTTGCGGGCAGGCTTGCTGATCGCGGTCATCATCACCGTGCTACTGGCATCTTCTTCGTGACGATGCTTGGCTCATGGGCGCTGATCGCAGCAGGTGCCAGTTCGCTTGCTGCATTGATCGGAGGCATTGTGCTGCTGGACCTTGGCATTCAGGGCGCACAGATCACCAGCCAGAGCGTTATCTACTCGCTTGTTCCTTCAGCACGCAGTCGCCTGACTACTGCGTACATGACGACTGTGTTTGCTTCTGCTGCGATCAGCTCAGCGCTTGCTTCGACGATCTATGACAGCAATGGGTGGAGCGCTGTGGCAGCGCTGGGTGGAGGAATGGCAGCTATTGGTGTTCTTGCCTGGATCATTGAGCAATGGCTGGGATGGCGCCGCCGAGAGCAGCCTGAGCGCGTGGTGCAAAGCGCTGAGGCTTAGTCAGACTGAGCGTGGGTTCAACGAGCCAAGAGCGTCAGGCGGTGCGAGTGGGCGATCTGCTCGGCCATCCCCTCGTCAACCCCGACCTCGGCGGCGATCTCACCCCAGCCGGCGACGACCTCGACGACCTCCGCGAGGATCGCCTCGGCGCGCCCGCGCTTGAGGCCGCCGACGGCGGCGACGGCACGCAGGTCGGCGACGGTGAACCCGTCGCGCTTGCCGTTGATCGACATTTGGTGGCTGTCGAGCCAGAGGTTGCCGGGCTTCCAGGCCCAGATCACGTCGTAGGCTGGAGCCAACGACCACGCGCCCTGGCGGTCCATGAGGAAGGCGATGTTCTTGACGTGGTCATCCTGGTTGCGCGCGACAACGTTGAAGACCATGCGCCGGAACTGCTGCTCGACGACGGGCATCCCGAGACCCAGCCGGCGGATCAGCAACAGGGCCTGCTCATAGCTGTAGGTGCCGGGCTCGTTGTAGCTGACGTGCTCCAGGGCCCCGACCGTCTGCATGTGCAGCTTGCCGCCGTTGTCCGACCGGTCAAAGCGACGGGTCATGAAGTGTCGGCGGCCGTTCTCCTCCAGGAGCCGGCACTCGGTCATGTCGATGCCGGCCGCCCGGGCCATTTTCGAGTACGCGTACTCCACCGCGCCCCAGCCTTGGGGGTCGGTGAGTCCGTGGTCGCCGGAGCGCGAGACCCCGTCGAACTTCAACAGCCAATGCCGAAAGCCCTTGCCGACCTCGACCTGCCCCGAGCGGACCTGGCCGGTAGCGTCGTTGTAAGCGATGAATGCCTTTGGCCGCGCGCCGCCGGCGGAGCTGCCAACGGCAAGGATCGCCTTCATCGCCTCCTCGTCGGGGTTTTTGCTCAACTCGGCCACAAACTCGGCGCGCTCGGCGAGCACCTCGCTCGCGAGCCGCACGAGCGCGTCGACCTGGAGGTCTGCGCTGCTGGATACGGTCGGCTCGCGTGCGGGCTGGAACTCCAGCGCACCTACGCCGCGGGTGCCGACGTAGCAGAGCCGTTGAACGACGTCGAAGCTCGACTGCTCCCGCCCCTGGGAGGCCAGCCAGGCGTTGACGAGCGCCGTCCCCCAGCGGTCGGGTAGGGAGTCGGCCAGCAGCCCAGGGAGACCGCTGAACGCGTCCTCGGGTAGGCCAGGGAAGCTGTAGGGCTGCGCGCGCAGCGACATCTGAACAGGCGCGATCTCAATGCCGCTGCGGACGAACGTAGGGTCGTACTGGAACGTGGCGTAGCGCGCCCCCTCGTTGATCGAGACCGCCGCGATACGAGACCCCCAGAGCGTCACTGCCGCGACGGTCATCTGTCTGCATCCGGCTCATCGCCCCACATCCATGGCCCTTCGCTGGACTCCGCGGGCCGGCGGCTTCGACCTCGGCCGCTGGCGCGTCGTCTTCGCTTGCGCTGCTCGCGTTCCAGTTGCGCGATCGGCAGATCGACCGACTCGGGGATCGCGACATCGAAGCTCCCGAGCAGCCCGAGCGCGCGCAGTAGCCTGATCATCGAGGTCATCTGCACTGACTCGCCCCGCTCTGCGCGCTGCACGGTCGCCTGACCGATCCCAGCCTCGGCAGCCAGCTCAGCTTGGGTCCAATTGCGCTCGATCCGGTGACGCTCCAGCCTGCGGCCGAGCTCGGCGAGAACAGCGGCATCTGTTGTGACTTGCTCGAAGTGCATCAGTTCTGATTTGTTAGAACCACATACCGCGATAATCCATCGGATCTGATGTGGACTATAGCACATCTAAGACAGTTGAGCAATCATTTATGATGTCTTACGACCTAGAGTCTCGATAAGACATCACTATTGATGCGCCAATGCCCGTCCCGGAGCCATCGGCACACATACATAGCAGCAGAAAAAATGGAGAGGACCGTACGTTGCGCAAACCCCTTGGTCGTGCGGGCGGCGCCGCTGAGCTTGACGTAGAACGCCGGCACGGAGAGCCGCAGCTCCGGGCGCGGACGATACGGTCGCTAGCGACGCACGTGGGGGCGGCTGACGACGCAAAAAGCCCCAGCCGCGTCATCCCGGGGGAGAGAGGCGCACTGGGGCGTTCGCCTGGCAGAGTAGCAGCGCAGTCACCGTCCGAGCCGGTACGCTGAGAGCATGTCACAGCTAGATCGCATCACCACTGCCCCGAACATCTGCCACGGGCAGCCCACGATCCGTGGTCTACGCTACCCGGTCGAGAGCCTTCTGGAGCTCCTGGCTTCGGGTATGACGATCGAGCAGATTATCGCCGATCATCCAAACCTCGAACGCGAGGATCTGCTCGCCGCTCTGGAGTTCGCGGCGCTGGCCGCTGGCGGGCACCGGGTCGTGCCGCTCGCCGCAGCATGAAATTCCTGATCGATGCTCAACTCCCGCTGCGGCTGTCCGACCTGTTGGCCGAAGCCAATCACGACAGTACATTGCCAACGACGACCTGCTCGCCCTGTTCGAGGCCAACCTCAGCTTGATCGCTGACGCCTTCGAGAACGCCTCCCTCGTCGAAATCAGCGAGGCGAGCGTCGTCATACACGTGGGCAAGCGCGTTCCCGACGAGTACCGCAAGAAGGGTGCCGCCAACCCGATCAAGTACACCTGGACCAAGTAGCTGGCTGGAGCGTGGGCCTGACGCTGGGCATCGCCCGATCCCGCCCACGCGGCCGGGGTTTGTGCAACGTCCGAAAAAAGTGGAGACGGTGGGAATCGAACCCACGTCCGTAATCGCGTGCGGATGGCTTCTACGAGCGTAGCCGGCGCTCTGATCTCATCCCCAGCTTGCCTCGCCGGCAGGGTTGCTGGGGACCAGCCTCCTTAGATGTTCCCGGATTGGCAGAGGCGGACCGCACCAGGTGAGCCTACTTTCTGATTCCGGCCTTCCCCGCCGTAGGCAAGCGGGGCCCGAAACCTCACGGCTTAGCTATTGACTAAGCGGCGAGGGCGTACTCGTGAGAGTCCGCACTTATGGTTTTCCCGGGAGTTTTACGAGGCCGCCCGGGACCTCGACTCGCAACCACCCCCACAAGCCGACCACGTCGAAGCCTGTCGTCCCCAGGGATGCTTATGCCGCTCCAGTGTACCGCTGCAGGGCATTGCGCTCGTGGCGCATGATGCTCTGGAGCGCCGCTGCCCTTGCGCCCTGCTGACGGGCGGCAGTGTCTCAGTTTGAAACTCGACTAGCTCCCATCCCGGGATTCGGGCCGTCAAGCTCGTCCTTCATACATTGTTTTTAAAACTGGGTATAACTATGGTAGCGCATGAGAAGGGAGCCTGAGGCACGTCACCTAGGAGCAGCCCTCAAGAACAATCACGCTGACCCAACCCCATCCCCTCAGACCCAAGCAGTGTCTCAGTATGCAAAATGAGTAGGCCAGCGATCATGTCGCAAACAACAAACGTGACCAGCCACGGGACAGGTTACGCAGGCAGCCATCGCCAGCCTAATCAAATTGCATACTGAGACACTGCCTGACGGGCGCTGCTTGCGGTGCGCACGGTTCGACTGAGGGTGCGCACAAACAAAAGCGACGCGGTCCCGGGCCGCTTGAGGAACCCATTTGGTCCAGCCCGAAAGCCTTTCCTTGGTCAGACCCGAAGGCCCTTCCGATGGGTGGCGCGGCCTCACACCTCAGTGGCCTCGCTCTTTGCGGCTCGGTTCCGCGTCTGAATTCAACCTAGCTCGCTCCCCCAACGATTGCAACCCCCGCGCGAGCTTCATCCCGCACGTTGCGAAAAAAACTCCTCGCGCATTGAAACTCCTCGCGTTAGCTAACGCTTAGAAGTGCTGCCACAATGGAGCTATGGACAATCCTGAGCTGTCGCTGCCAACTCCCGCGCCGGCGGTCCCGGGGAGCGGGGCAGGCGCGGTTGGCGCGGCGAGTCCGGTCAAAGCGAGCGGCTACCCGACGCACGGACCATCGACTCGCACCGGCAAGAACCCATTCGGCGAGCCTCCTCACAAAGCCAAACCAGGGCGCAACCTGCGCAATCGGGTCGGCAGCGCACTAGCAGCAATCGGCGCACTGATCGCAAAGTTTGGCGTAGCGCTGAAGGCACTGCTCGTAGCGCTGCCCAATCTGAAGCTGTTCGTCACTGCAGGCACAGCGCTGGTGTCGGTGGCTGCGTACAGCATCTTCTTCGGCTGGTGGTTCGCGGCGGGCTTCGTGGTGCTGCTGTTCGTGCACGAGATGGGCCATGTGATCGCGCTGCGCCGCGAGGGGATCAAAGCGAGCGCGCCGATGTTCATCCCGTTCATGGGCGCGGCGATCTTCACCAGGTCGCTGGGCGATAACGCGCTTGCTGAGGCGCGCGTGGGGCTGGCGGGACCGATCCTTGGCAGCCTGGGCGCTGCGGCAGTGGCGGTGGTGGGCGAGCTGACGGGAAGCTCCCTACTGATAGCGCTCGCGTATTTCGGCTTCTTCATCAACCTGTTCAACCTGCTGCCGGTGATACCGCTGGACGGCGGCCGCGCGGCGGCGGCGATGAGCCCATGGATGTGGTTCGCGGGCCTGGGCGTGATGGTGGCACTGGTGTTCCTGAACCCGGGCAACCCGATCCTGCTGATCATCGTGCTGTTCGCGGCATTTCAGACATACCACCGCTGGCAGCAGCGCAAAACGCGGTCGCTGCAGCAGGCGGCGTACTACCGCGTGGCTCCCCTCCACCGGCTGATCGTGGCGGCGGTATACGTGGGCCTGATCGTGGTGCTGGTGTTCGGTATGAGCGAGACGCACATCCTGACCAGCGGCGGCCACAGCTTCGGCTCGATCTGAGCCTAGCCGTCGCGCGCATACCCGCGTGACCCGCGCAGGTGCGCGCGCACCCGCGCGGGTCTATCTCCTAGCTTCGCGAATCCCGCGTTCCATGTCGCGCTTGGAATCCTTCTCGCGCAGCGTCTGGCGCTTGTCATAAAGGTCCTTGCCGCGAGCAAGCGCAATCTCGACCTTGGCATGAGCCCCTGAGAAGTACACGCGCGTAGGCACGAGCGTGAGTCCCCGTTCTGCTGTGCGCGCAGCAATGCGATCGAGCTCGCGACGGTGCAGCAGCAGCTTGCGTGGGCGCTCAGGTTCGTGGTTTTCGCGCGAAGCAGGACCGTAGGGAGGGATATGCACGGAGTTCAGCCACAGCTCCCCATTGCGGATCGCAGCGTAGCCGTCCTTGAGCTGCGCGCCAGAGGTGCGCAGCGCCTTGACCTCGGTGCCCTCGAGCACGATGCCGCACTCCAGCCGCTCGATCAACTCGTAGCGGTAGGACGCGTAGCGGTTGGACGCCACGTCCCCCGCCCCCACCTTGCGCTTGCCCTTGCCTTTTGCCACCGCCCGAGCCTAGCCTGCCGGCACCAGATCAACGCGGCCGCGGACTGCATCGACGCGCGCGACGCGCACGTCGATCTCGTCGCCGAGTCGCAGCGTCGCGCCGCTGCGCTCACCGTGCAGGATGGTGCCCTGCTCGTTGAGCTCCCACCAGTCGCGCCCGTCCGGACCCAGCATGCGTCTCACCGGCAGCATGCCCTCGAACGACGCGGCGTGGAGCCCACCGGTGCCCTCCCCCGCCCCGCGAGCACCCATACTCTCCTCGGCGTCGAGGCCGAAGGCGATGAATGCGCCTGCTGAGATCAGCCCGGTGATCTCGCCGGCGAACAGCTGGTCGTGGCCCTGCTCGTAGAGCACCTGCTCCAAGGCAAAACAGCTTGCAATGTCGTCGGCATTGCGCTCGATGACCATCGCCTTGCGCTCGCGTTCGGACGTCCATGTCCCCAGCTCAACGAGCTCGCCTGCACGGGGCGCACGCTCGCCGCCGCCGACGGCTGAGAGCAGCGCGCGGTGGCAGACGATGTCGGGGTAGCGGCGGATGGGCGAGGTGAAGTGGCAGTAGCTGGCCGAATGAAGGCCAGCGTGGCCGAGGTTCTTGGGTGAGTAGTAGGCCTGCTTGAGCGAGCGCAGCACAAGCGAGCTAAGCGCCTTGAGTCCCTTACCAGTCCTGTGCACGTGCTCCTCAACCCGCCTTGACATCTCACCAAGGAGCTCAGCGGCTTGTGAGGAAGACATGCGATCAGGCAGTGGCGGCGTGGGCACCTCGAGTGTTGCAAGCTGGTCAGCGAGACGCTCGACACGCTCAGGCTGTGGGCGCTCGTGCACGCGATACAAGCATGGCACCCCGCGCTGCTCGAGAAGGCTTGCAACAGCCTCATTGGCGGCGATCATCAGGTGCTCGATCAGACGATGGGACTCTGTCTGTACGCGTCCCACAATGGCAGTGACGTTGCCATGCTCGTCGAAGGAGAACTCGGGCTCCTCGGAGTCAATCGCCAGTGCGCCGCTCTGCTCGCGCTTGCGCGCCAGCGCCGCAGCAGCATCGCGTGCGGCACGCAATGGAGCTCCCCAGGGCTCGGCAGCGGACTCGCTGCCAGCAAAGATACGGTCCACGCGCTCGTAGTCCAGGCGAGCATCCGAGCGGATCAGTGAGCGGTAGAAGGCAGCGCGTGCAACAGTCGCGCCGTGCAGCTCGAGCTCCACGGTCACTGCAGCGCGGTCCTCCCCAGACACCAGCGAGCAGGCATCGCTCGAGAGGGCATGCGGCAGCATCGGCTCGACAGCTCCTGGCGCGTACACGCTGGTGGCGCGCCTGCGTGCCTCACGGTCCACGAGCGAACCCTCGGGCACATGCGCGGCGACGTCAGCGATATGAACCCACACCCGAATCCCGTCCCCGTCGATGGGTTCAGCAGAGATGGCATCGTCGAAGTCGCGGGCGCTCACGGGGTCGATGGTGAAGGTCGGCAGTTGGCGCAGGTCGCGCTGATTCCCAGCTTCGCTTCTGACACGCTCGCCAGCTGCCTTGGCCTCCCTCTCGACAGCAGCATCGAATCCTCGTGAGAGGCCGCGATCGAGCAGCAGACCCTCGATCACATCACGAGCAACATTTGGGCGTCCGAGCACGCGCACGACACGCGCGCCGGATCCGCGCGCAGAGGTCTGCACGAGCACGAGATCGCCGGCGGCAACCTCGAGCCTGCTGCCATGAGCAGAGCGATTCTGGCCCAGCGTCAGCCGCGCTGCACTGGCTTTGCGCGGAGGCCCGCTGTTGCGGTCGCGGGATGGGAACAGCGGCTCGGCTGTGAGGAAGCGCCCGCGGCGCTCGACAACGGCCACGAGCGCCTCCGCAGGCGCGGGACCGCTCGCGGAGTCCCGGCCGGCGGGGCCAGCGCCGGCACGCCGTCCGCTGCGCTCGCGCGGGCCGGACGGACTCACTTGACTTTGGCGGCGAGCACGTCCAGCGCGACTTCGAGCCCATGCGGGCTGTCAACCCCGTGCGGGACAAGCACTTCGGGTTTGACGCCTGCGCCCTGTTTGATGCCGCCACCACCAAGGTTGCGGCCGTTTGGCGTGAAGTACTCGCCAACTGTGACGTCCAGCGCGCCGCCGTTGGGCAAGGGCATCTCCTCCTGGAAGACGCCCTTCCCGAACGTGTGTGTGCCGACGACTGTTGCGCGATTGTGGTCCTGCAGCGCAGCCGTCACGATCTCTGCTGCAGAGGCGGTGTTTGCATCGACCAGCACCACTACTGGGATCGACGGGGAGATCGCGTCGCCAACTGCGCTCAGCGTCTGCGTCGGCACGGTACGCCCGCGCGTAGTCACGATCGTGCCGTGCTCGATGAAGATGCTTGCGATCAGCTGCGCCTCAGAAACGAGGCCGCCGCCGTTGTCACGCAGGTCGAAGACGAGCCCGCGCACGCCTGCGTGCAGCTCGTGTTCGACGGCTTCGCGCACTTCGCCGTGTGCGCCGGGACTGAATGTTGCCAGCGCGACCACACCGAGCTTGATCCCCTGCACAGTCCTCGTTGCTGAGGCAACGACCGGCTCGGAGATGACGGCGCGCGTGAGCTTCAGGTTGCGAATGGGTCTCCGTCCCCGCGCCCCGCTGGCGCCCCGCGCTGGCCCCCCACCACCTTGCAAGCTACCGCCACCCCGCGCCGCTGCGCCCCCGCTATGTGAGGACGTGCGTGCATGCGCGCCTGCGCGAGCTTCGATCGACAGTGTCACGTCGGTGCCGGGTGGTCCCACGATCAGCGCACGCGAGACTTCTGCGGAAAGCTTTGCGATTGAGCGGCCGTTGACAGCGATAATCGATTCGCCTGGCATCAGCCCTGCTCGGGCGGCGGGCGAAGAGTTGAACACACGCACGATCAGCAGGCCGTTTTGGTCGGGCTGAACCTCGACGCCGACGCCGGTAAAGCTGGGCGGTGCATCGAATGCGCGAAATTCCTGTGGAGTCAGGTAGTGCGAAAAGCGGTCGTGGAGGCTCGCGACGGCACCAGCTACTGAGGCGTTCACGAGCGAGCTCTTTGAGATCGGGCGGTAGTAGTCGCTGGAGATCCGTTCGACTGCTTCGTTGGCCACACGCGCTTCCCCGCCCGCGAGGAGCCCGGACTGTGCGAATGCGGGCAGGTCTTCAGGATGGCCGCCCAGCCACACCCCGCCCACGAGCAGGATCGGCAACAGGGCCACCAGCACGGCGGTCGTGATGCATGAGCGTGGAGACATGGGCGAGGGCAAGCCTAGTCTAAGGTGGGCCTAGCAATGGCCGCCATCGAGACCACCGCAGTCCAGACAAACGGGCTGCCGATTCACCGCATCGAGCTGCCAGGCACGCGCGCGTTGACGGTGCTGGTGGCGTTTGACGCGGGCGCGCGCAACGAGCGCCCAGAGGAGAACGGGATGGCCCACTTCCTCGAGCACCTGGTGTTCAAGGGCGGAGAGAAGTACGCGACGTACAAGGACGTCAACGAGACGGCCGAGCGGCTCGGCGGCGTGCTCAACGCGTACACGAGTCATGACGTGGTGGCGTTCCACATCACGGTGCGCGCGGAGAGTGCGCCACAGGCGATCGACCTGCTGAGCGACTTCGTGGGACGCCCGTGCCTGGACGCTGAGGAGCTCGACCGCGAGCGCGGCGTGGTGATCCAAGAGATCAACCGCGCGTATGACCAGCCGTCGATGGTCGCTGAGTATCTGATCGATCGGGCTGCCTTCGGCGAGCACCCACTGGGGCGCACAGTGCTGGGGCTGGAGGAGAACCTCCGCAGCTTTACGCGCGAAGGGATAGTTGCGTTCCGCGAGCGGCGCTGGGCGCCCGCGCGCGGCGGCGCCTTCCTGGCAGGCAACCTCGAGCACCTGCCGGCGGAGGAGGAGTCTGCAGGAGCTGTTCGCACGCTTCCCCTCGCTGCCGGTACCCGAGCCGTACCTGCCGGCGCCGGCATTCGCGCCGGAGACGCTCGTAGAAGAGCGCGACACCAACCAGTCGCACCTGCGCATGATCTACCGCCCGGAGATCACCGTAACCGACGTGCGCGAAAGGGCGGCGCTGTCGATCTACTCGACGCTGCTAGGCGGCTCGATGGGTTCGCGGCTGTTCGAGGAGATCCGCGAGAAGCGGGGCCTGTGCTACTCGGTGAGCGCCGCCGCCCACACGTTCGCCGACGTGCCGATCCTGCAGCTGAGCTCGGGCCTCGAGTCGGCGAAGTGCGTCGAGGCGTACACGCGCATGCGCGAGATCGTTGACGAGTTGCGCGCTGACGGACCTACCGAGGAGGAGGTGCAGCGGGCGCGCGCGTACACGGCCGGCCGCATGGTGCTGGCCTTCGAGAACACGAACGCGGTGGCTCGCTATGCGGCCAACCAGAGCATCGTCTTCAGCGAGGACATCGACCCTGACGCGGCGATCGCGGCGATCGACGCGGTCACACACGACGAGGTCAGAGGGGTGGCCGATCGCGTCGCCGACAAGCTCGCGGTGGCGTGCGTAGGCCCCCATACCGCTGACGAGTTCTAGTCGCCGCGGCGGTACCTATACATCTTTTAAAGTTCGGTATAACTATAGTTATACGCACTTTGAATTTTCATATCAACCTAGGGCGACCATGCGGTCAATTGGCACCCTCGCGCGCGTGGCTATGTCCTCAGGCACACGCACCTCGAACTGCATCTCCCGCAAGGCGTCGCGCAGCTTGGGGAGGGTGATCATCTTCATATACACACACGATGCCTCGGCGTTGGCGGGGATGAACTCCACGTCCGGCGCGGCCATCTGCAGCGGGTAGAGCATCCCGACCTCCGTCGCCACGACCGCCTGACGGCCGCCGGCCGCGGAGAGGCCGACGCCGTCGCACCCGCCCTCGCCATCGCCTCTGCCAGCGCTGTCGATCTCGACCGATTCCCGCTCGGCTTGCTCGGCGTATTTGAGCATGCCGCCTGTCGAGAGCATGTGCACGCCCTTGGATGAGATGTCGCCAGCGGCTACGTACTCCATGACGCTGGTCGAGCAGCCGCACTCGGGGTGGATCAGGAAATCTGCTCCTGGGTGCGCTGCGCGTGTGACCTCGATGTCAGCTGGACGGATCCCAGCGTGCACGTGGCACTCGCCATCCCACACGTGCATGGGCTTGTTGAGCTCCTTCTCAACGTATGCGCCCAGCCACATGTCCGGGCCAAACAGGATCTCGGTGTCAGGGCCGTGCGTTTCGTAGATGTGGCGCACAACGTCCACTGCGTTGGCTGAGGTGCAGCAATAGTCGGTCAGCGCCTTGACCTCAGCGGTGGTGTTGACGTACATCACCACCACGCCCCGTGGATAGGTGGCGCGCCAGTCGGCAAGCTGCTCAGCATCAATTGACGCAGCAAGCGAGCAGCCAGCGTCGAGGTCAGGGATCAGCACAGTCTTCTCAGGACACAGGATCGAGGCGGTCTCAGCCATGAAGTGCACGCCGCAGAACACGATCGTCTCTGCATCCACAGCAGCTGCTGCCCTGCGCGAGAGGCCAAGTGAGTCGCCAACATAGTCAGCCACGTCTTGCACCTCGGGCACCTGGTAGTTGTGGGCCAAGATCACCGCGTGGCGCTCAGCCGCTAGCGCGCGTACCTCGTCCTTCAGCCCTGCGATCTCCTCCGGGCTCAGGAGCGGCTGAGGGGCCTGGGTGGGGGCCACCGGCAGGGTAGGCGCCATCGGCAAGTTCATGACTGTGCCTCCATGGTCAGCGAGAGGTCTAGGGCGGGCGCAGAGTGGGTCAGCGCGCCCATCGACACCCATTCTATCCCTGTGCCTGCCACCGTCCGGAGCGTCTGAAGCGTCACGCCGCCGCTCGCCTCGAGCTCAGCCCTGCCAGCCACCTGAGCCACTGCTGCGCGCAGTTGCGTCTCGTCCATGTTGTCCAACAGCAGTCGCGGCGCGCCTGCTGCAAGCGCCTGCTCGATCTCATCCGGGTTACGAACCTCCACCTCCAGCGTCTCCGCCAGCTCTGGCGATGCTGCGCGGGCATGTTTGATTGCCTGCGCGATTCCACCTGCTGCTGCGATGTGGTTCTCCTTGATCAGGATTGCGTCGTACAGCCCTACGCGGTGGTTCGTGGCGCCGCCAGCCGCTACCGCTGCCTTCTCCAGCGCCCGCAGCCCCGGAGTCGTCTTGCGCGTGTCCAGCACCCTGGCCCCTGTCCCCTGGACCGCGCGCGCCGCACGCGCTGCCATCGTCGCCACGCCTGACAGATGAGCGAGGAAGTTCAATGCGGTGCGCTCGCCTGTGAGCAATGCCTGTGCCTGCCCCGATATAGACAGCACAGGCCCTCCCTCCTCGCGCCACACGCCCTCGTCTACGAGTCGCTCAAAGCTGGCGTTAGGGTCAAGGAGCGCAAACGTCGCCTCAGCAGCGTCCAGGCCATAAATCGCGCCTGGCGCCTTCTGCGTGATCAGCGCATCCGCAGTCGCGTTTGCATCCACTGTCGCAAACGTAGTCACGTCGCCCGTGCCAACATCCTCTGCGAGCGCCGCGCGCACGAGCTCGGTCGTGTTGGCGCCCAAAGTGGAGCTCATTGCGCTTCAGCATAGGATCAAGAGAGATGGACGCGCGCTCAGCCACAGACTCGCATGCCACCCTGGCCCACTGGATGGGACCACTGGACGCCAATGGCGCCGGCTTCGTGCACGGCGGCACGGTCATGAAGCTATGCGACGAGGCTGCTGGGCTTGCAGCTGTCAAACACTGTCGCAGCAGGGTTGTGACCGCCAGCATGGATCGCATGACGTTCATGGTTCCTATCCATGTCGGTGAGCTCGTTACCTTCCAGGCCAGCGTCAATGCTGTTTGGAACACCTCCATGGAGATGGGAGTGCGAGTCGACACGGAGGATCCACGCACGGGTAAGCGCCGGCACAGCAACAGCGCCTACCTGACGATGGTCGCTGTTGACGGGCAGGGCAACCCGATTCCGGTGCCGCCACTGGACACCGCCACCGACGAAGAGCGCCGCCGCGAGAGCGAGGCTCAGCTCCGCCGCCGCAACCGACTGGCCGAGCGCGAGCAGATCCAGGCAGGCCGCTGACCCGTAGACGGCCACGCACACTGATAGCGTGGACACATGGCCACAACCGCCCCCAGCGAGTCGATCCCCCAGCGTTTGGCTGCAATCCGTGAGCAGATGAAACTGCTCTCGGATTATCTTTGACCCGGCTGGACTGGCCGAGCGAGTTGCTGCGCTCGAAGAGGAGATGGGGGCGGAGGGCTTCTGGGACGACTCCGAGCGGGCGGCCTCGGTATCGGCTGAGCACTCGCGCGCGTCCAGGCGCATGGAGATGTTCAGCGGGCTGCAGGCTGATGTCGAGGACCTGGATGGTCTCGCGGAGATGGCCGCCGAGGACTCAACGCTCGAGGAGGAGGTAAACGAGCAGATCGCATCGGTCGAGAAGCGCTTGGCGGAGTTGGAGGAGCAGCGGCTGTTCTCGGGTCGTTATGACTCAGGCGACGCGCTCGTGACGGTCAACGCGGGGGCAGGGGGAACCGACGCGCAGGACTGGGCGGAGATGGTGTTGCGAATGCTGATGCGCTGGGCTGAACAGCGAGGCTTCGAGGTCGAGTTGCTGGAGGCGAGCGCTGGGGAGGAAGCTGGGATCAAGTCGGCGACGTTCAAAGCCTCGGGCGAAAACGCCTATGGGTTGTTCGGCGCCGAGCGCGGCGTGCACCGACTGGTGCGCCTGTCGCCGTTCGACTCGGCGCACCGCCGCCAGACGAGCTTTGCTGGTGTGGAGGTAGCGCCAGTGGTCAAGGACACGGGCGAGATCGAGATCAACGAGGACGACCTGCAGGTGGACACCTACCGCGCCTCCGGCGCCGGCGGCCAGCACGTCAACAAGACCGACTCGGCCGTGCGCATCACGCACCGCCCGACGGGCATCGTCGTGCAGTGCCAGAACGAGCGCTCGCAGTCCTCGAACAGGACGACCGCGATGGTCGTGCTGCGCGCGAAGCTGCTCGAGCGCAAGGAGCGCGAACGCCAGGAAGAGATTGCGCGCGAGAAGGGCGAGGCCCAGAATGTCGACTTTGGCTCGCAGATCCGCTCCTATGTGCAGCACCCATATACGATGGTCAAGGACCATCGCACCGATTACGAGATGGGCGACGTTCAGCGCGTGCTCAACGGAGATCTTGATGGGTTTGTGCGTGCGTACCTGCTCTCCAGTGCAGCACCGCGCGGGTAGCACGGGAGGATGCGCGGTAGCGCCACGGGCGGTGTCGTTAGCGCCACGGGCGGTGTAAAAGCTAAGGGGTCTATATAGATTTAAAAGTTGCGTATAACCATGGTGGAACGCGACTTAAAAAATAGAACACCACCCCACGACGGCACAACACCCCTGCCCGCCCCTTATGTGCTCATTTGCGCGCAATTGTGACGCGATACGCCCCAACTGTGACCGGGAAGTGACACGATGCCCTCAACTATGACGCGCAGTGGTAATGCTTACGCACCGTGACACTTCTTGAACTTCTTGCCCGATCCGCACCAGCAGGGGTCGTTGCGGCCGACTTCGTGCTCGTGGTCGACCACCCGCTGCTCGACGACGGGCGGCGCGGCCATCTCCTGGCCGTTTTCGCCAAAGGCTTGTTCGTCTCCTTCGGCGCTCCCGGCAGCCGCGGCGGCTGCGATTGCTCCAGCGCCGGCGACACTGTGGCCACCTGAGTAGGACACGCGACCCGCGCGCGTGGAGTTACCGCCGGCGGCAAATGGAGTCCTACCGCCTCCTCTGGCCCAGCCCGGATCGGCGGAACCCGATCCCCCGTTCCCATTCTGCTCCTCGACGTTGACCTGAACGTTGAAGATCATGCGCGCATAGTCGGCCCATACGCTGTTCATCAGGTCGCCGAACAGCGTGAAAGCCTCATTCTTGTACGCCACCAGAGGGTCGATTTGGGCAAAGCCGCGCAGGTGGATGCCCTCGCGCAGGTAGTCCATGTCGAACAGGTGCTCGCGCCAGCGTTCGTCGATCGTCTGCAGCAGCAGGAAGCGCTCGAGCGCTTCCATCAGCTCCTTGCCGAGCTCGGCCTCGCGCTCGTCATAGCGCTTCAGCGCCAGTTCGCTGACGCGCTCCACCAGCGAATTGTGATCGGCTGTCTTGGAGTTGAGATCCTCGTCGGCCAGGTCAAGCGGCAGGAACTGACCCAGCGCGGTGAACAAGCCGTCCATGTCCCAGTCCTCGATGAAGTCGCCAGGCGTGTACTGATCGACCGTACGCTCGAGTACGTTCACCACCTCGCGGCGCGCCTCCTCGCCGATGCTGCGCCCCTCCAGCACCTCGTCGCGGTATGCGTAGATCACGCGCCGCTGCTCGCTCATCACGTCGTCGTACTCGAGCACGCGTTTGCGGATCAGGAAGTTCTGCTCCTCGACCTTCCTCTGGGCTTTTTCGATCTGCTTCGACAGCATCCCCGCCTCAATCGGTTCCTCGTTGCCCTCCTCATCCACTCCGCCAAGTTTGTCGAGGATGCGGTAGATCCGATCGCCTGCAAACAGCCTTACGAGGTCGTCTTCAGCGGACAGGAAGAAGCGTGTCTCGCCCGGGTCGCCCTGGCGCCCGGAGCGCCCGCGCAGTTGGTTGTCGATGCGTCTGGACTCGTGGCGCTCGGTGCCGCAGATAAACAGCCCACCTGCTGCCATCACCTGCTTGCGGTCTGAGTCCACGCGCGACTCGATCCCTCCCAGCAGAGCCTCCAACCGCTCCTCGTAGCCTTCAGCGTCAGGCTTGATTCCCTCTCTGAGCAACTGCTGGCGCGCTAGGTGCTCGGGATTGCCGCCAAGCTTGATGTCGACGCCACGGCCTGCCATGTTCGTGGCGATCGTGACCGCTCCAGGCTGGCCAGCCTCAGCGACGGTCTCTGCCTCGCGCGCGGCGTGCTCAGGTTTGGCGTTCAGGACGGCATGCTCAATCCCACGCGCTTTTAGGCGCTCAGACAGCAGCTCTGAGACTTCGACAGAGATCGTGCCGACGAGCACTGGCTGGCCGTTCTCATGGCGTGCGATGATTTCTTTGACGACTGCATTCCACTTGCCGTCCTTGGTCTTGTAGACCTGATCGTTGCGGTCATCGCGGACCATTGGCATGTTTGTGGGGATCTGCACAACTGGCAGGTTGTAGATCTTTATGAACTCGGTTGCCTCGGTTAGCGCTGTGCCGGTCATGCCCGAGAGCTTCTCGTAGAGCCGGAAGTAGTTCTGGTAGGTGATCGTCGCGAGCGTCTGGTTCTCCTCCTGGACCGCCACCCCCTCCTTTGCCTCGACTGCCTGGTGCAGGCCCTCAGACCACCGCCTGCCGTCGAGGATGCGCCCGGTGAACTCGTCGATGATCTTGACTTCGCCGTCGATCACCGCGTAGTTGACATCGCGCTTGTACAGCGCCTGCGCTCGCAGCGACTGGATCAGGTGGTTGACCAGGTGGCCGTTCTCGGCGCGGTACAGGTGGTCGATTCCCAGGAAGCGCTCGGCCTTGGCCACGCCCTGCTCGGTGATCGCCACCGTCTTCTGCTTCTCGTCGATCTCAAAGTCGAAGTCTGCGAGAAACTGCTTCTTTGAGCGCGGGTCCATGCCTTCGGGCGTCTTGCCCACCTGCAGGCGCGGCGCCAGGCGCGCGAACTTCACGTATAGATCGGCTGCCTGTTCGGGGGCGCCAGAGATGATCAGCGGCGTGCGCGCCTCGTCGATCAGGATGTTGTCTACCTCATCTACAACCGCGAAGTAGTGCCCGCGCTGGACCTTTTCGGCAAGGTCCTTAGCCATGTTGTCGCGCAGGTAGTCGAAGCCAAGCTCGGAGTTTGTGCCGTAGATCACGTCACATGTATATGCAGCCTGCTTCTCCTCGTAAGGCTGCATGGTCTGTAGGACACCAACTGTCACGCCAAGCGCGTCATAGATCGGTTTCATCCATTCTGCGTCGCGGCGCGCCAGGTAGTCGTTGACTGTGACCACATGCACGCCCTTGCGCTCGGGCCGCCGGTCAGACTGCGCGGGCTCCCTGCGCTCCCCGGACTGCACGGGCTCCCCGAACTCCTCATGCTCCCCGGATTGCTCGGGCTCCCTGCGCTGCTCGTGCTCCCCGGGCTGCTCACGCGAGCCACCGGGGTCGCGAACGGCGAGCGAGTTGAGCACGACCGCAAGCGTTGCTGTCAGCGTCTTGCCCTCACCGGTCTTCATCTCGGCGATGCAACCGTCGTTGAGCACCATTCCGCCGATCAGCTGCACATCAAAGTGGCGCATAGCCATGGTGCGCTTGCCTGTCTCGCGCACAATTGCAAAGCACTCTGGCAGCAGATCGTCAAGCGGCTCGCCCTCTGCTGCGCGTGCGCGCAACGCGTCCATCCGCTCGCGCAGCTCTGTATCTGAGTCGTGTTCGAGCTCTGGCTCAAACGCGTTGATCAGCGCTACGCGCTTCTGGTAGGACTTGAACTTCTTCGCTTCACCAGCGTTTAGCGCGCGATCGAGCAGGGATGGGGACACGCCTCTCAGATTAGCTGTTGAAGCATTGCCCCGGGGGCATTCAGCCTGCGGGGTTAGAGGCCGAGGTCCACGGCCCCGGACCCGGGGGCGGCCCTGGGCCCGGGAGCGGGGGCAGCCCTGGAGGCAGCGGCGGCCCCGGGAGCGGGCGAGCGGGCCTCGCGGCGCTTACGTCGCTTGTCGCGATGGCGCTTGACCTGCCGGGCCAGCTCATCGGTCACAAGCTTGAGCGAGTGATCCATCTCTGGCGAAGCATCACGCGCGCGCAACGTTACGCCCTTCAGGTACAGCGTTGCCTCCACAACCTCACGGTCAGCAATCGATGGATTGCGCTCCTCGAACATCTCGATCTCCAGGCGAGCAAGCTCAGAGACCTGCCGCGCAACCTTCCTCAGCCGTCGCTCAGCATGCGCGCGGAGCTCGTAGGTGACCGGAACGTTGCGGCCCTTGATGTCGATCTGCATCACAGGCTCCTTCGGTGGGCTTTCTGTCGGCTGGGCTGGATGCTACGCCCATCGTTGGCGGTTGTCCATGGGGTTACCCGCAGAATGATGGGACAATCAAGCCAATCCTCTCTACTGTTGCCCTCTCTGCTGTTGCGAACCCCAACCTGACCTGGTCAGCGGTTGCGAACCCCAACCTGACCTGGTCAGCGCAGCCTGGCGTGCTGATCGGCGCTGCTCTTATTGGTGGCGCCTACATCACCCGCTGGCAGCGCGTGCGCTCAACCTCTCCGCGCCCGCAAGCCGACGCGCCCGTATGGCGACTGTGCTGCTTTGCTGGCTCGCTGCTAGCAGCTCTGATTGCGCTCATTTCGCCGATCGATGCGCTTGCTGATCAGCTGTTCTTCATGCACATGGTCCAGCACATGCTGCTCTTGGACCTTGTGCCAATCCTTGGAATCCTTGGCTTTACAAAGGTGCTTCTGCGCCCTATCACGCGCACAGTGCGTGAGCTAGAGCGCCAAGCAGGCATGCTTGCACACCCAGCTTTCGCAGTTGTGCTGTATGTCGTTGTGATCTGGGCCTGGCATATCCCTCCTGCATATGACCTTGCAGTGACCCACCCACTCGTGCATGTGCTCGAGCACACAAGCTTCGTAATTGCTGGCTCGCTGTATTGGTGGCATCTGCTCTCCCCAATCCGCGCGCGCCTGCGCCTAGGCGGGATGGGCCCAGTGGTCTACATGGCCTCAACCAAGCTGTTTGTGGGCGCGCTTGGCATGGGTCTTGCCTTTGCCCCCACTGCGCTCTACCCCTATTACGCCCACCATGCACGTGTATGGGGCATATCTGCGCTTGAAGACCAGTCAATTGCAGGCCTGATTATGGCTGTTGAGCAGTCATTGGTAATGGGCATCGCGCTGGTCATGTTGTTCGTCAAAGCACTTTCTGAGTCCGAGCGCGAGCAGCAGCGGCGCGAGCGCTACGAGATCGCTTGATCTTGGTGGGCGCGTATCGGAGTGGCCGCGCGTGAGTGTCTGGGATGGGCGCGCGTATGTCTGAAGGGGCGCACGCGAGTGTCTGGGGTGGCGGGCCCCAGGTGCATGCGGAGCGAACTCAGGGGTCGGCCCTGGATGCATGCGGACCGAACTCAGGGGTCGGGCCCTGGGTGCATGTTCTAATTTAAAAGTTCTGTATAACTATAGCTATACGCAACTTATTTTTTAATATGGTCTCCCCGGCTTGACAATGTTTGGTCATCTCGCTATGTTGGCAGGGTCATAGTCTCACTTTCCGGGAAGGGGCTCGCTTCGGCGGGCCTTTTCCTGTTAAGGCCTACGACATAGGTGGGTACGCCGCCGCCGATACTGGCTAGGCGCGCTATATACGGCGAGTCCCAGGACCGCAAAAGGCTAGGCGCGCTTACGCAGGCTTTGCAAGATGCCGCCATGCCCAACGATCGCGCCGATCAGGATCGACTCGGCTGCCACGTCCGTCCCTGGGAAGACGATGCTCTCGCGCAGCTGCGCGCGGTCTCCGATGCTCGCGCCATCTCCCACCACCACCGGGCCCATCAAGCGCACGCCCTTTCCGATGTGCACGTCATGCCCAATCCACGCGGGTCCTTCGATGTCGGTGTCGGCGGGCGGGCCCCCGCTCGCGACCACGACCCCGGGGCTGACCTCCCCCAGGGAATCGCCCCCGCCGACTGACGGCTCACCCGCAACGATCACTCCGGGGCTGACCTCCTTGCCCTCGATCTGCAGGTGCAGCTCGCCGCGCAGAGCGTCGAACGTCCCCTGCCTGAGCTCACTCAGCGAGCCAACATCGTTCCAGTACTCGCGCACCTCATGGATGTGGAACGGAACGTCGTTCTCGAGCAGCACCGGGAACACGTCTTTGGCCCAATCCACGAACGGAGTCTTGGGGAAGTAGTCGAAGATCTTCGGGTCAAAGACATAGATCCCGCAGTTGCCGAGATCCGACAGGGCGTCCTCGGGGGCAGGCTTCTCCTGGAAGCCTGTTATACGCCCTGCGCGATCATGCAGCACAACGCCGTACTCGCGCGTATCACGCACCTGCTTGACTGCCAGCGTGGCAATCCCGCCGGACTCGCGATGTCTGGCTGCCAGTGCTCCCAGGTCGATGTCAGTGAGCGCATCGCCGGAGATCACCAGGAACGGCTCCTCGCCAAAGAAGTCCGCGCATCCACGAACCCCGCCCGCGGTGCCCAGCAACTCCTTCTCAAAGCGGTAGGACAGCCGCTCGCCAAAGTACTCGCGGATCGAGTCAGGGAAGTAGTGCAGGTTGGCGATCACCTCGTCGAAGCCGTGCTTGTCGAGCAGGTCCACGATGTGCTCCATCACCGGTCGGTCCAGCACCGGCACCATCGGCTTGGTGATCTCGTACGTCAGCGGGCGCAGGCGCGTGCCCAGACCCGCCGCCAGGACCATCGCCCTCATACGTCGCTTAGTAGCGGTAGTGGTCTGGCTTGTATGGGCCCTCGACGGGCACGCCGATGTAGGCGGCCTGCTCAGGGCTGAGCTTGGTCAGCTTCACGCCAAGCGCATCCAGGTGCAGGCGCGCGACCTTCTCATCGAGGTGCTTCGGCAGCACGTAGACCTTCTTCTCGTACTCGTCGTTCTTCGTGAACAGCTCGATCTGCGCGATCGTCTGGTTCGAGAACGAGTTGCTCATCACGAAGCTCGGGTGGCCGGTGGCGTTGCCCAGGTTCAGCAGGCGTCCCTCCGAGAGCATGATGATCGCGTGGCCGTCCGGGAAGACCCACTTGTCAACCTGTGGCTTGATGTTCACCCGCTCAATTCCAGGGATCCGCGTAAGACCGGCGATGTCGATCTCGTTGTCGAAGTGTCCGATGTTGCCAACGATCGCCTGGTGCTTCATGCGCGTCATCTGCTCGGCAGCAATGATGTCCTTGTTGCCGGTAGTCGTGATGAAGATGTCCGCGCTTTCGAGGACGTCCTCGAGCGTCTTGACCTCGTATCCCTGCATCGCCGCCTGCAGCGCGCAGATCGGATCGATCTCGGTGATGATCACGCGGGCACCCTGGCCGCGCAGCGATTCGGCGCAGCCCTTGCCGACGTCGCCGAAGCCGCACACGACCGCCACCTTGCCGCCGATCATCACGTCGGTGGCGCGGTTGATGCCGTCGATCAGCGAGTGCCTGCAGCCATACAGGTTGTCGAACTTGGACTTCGTCACCGAGTCGTTGACGTTAATCGCCGGGAACAGCAGCTCGCCGGTCTCGACCATCTCATATAGGCGATGGACGCCTGTGGTGGTCTCCTCGGTCACTCCTTTGATGCCCTGCCCGATGCGGGTGAAGCGCTGGGGGTCCTCCGCCAGCGAGCGCGATAGCACCGACAGGATCACCTGGTACTCCTCCGAGTCGTCAGCGGTGGGTGCGGGAACCGCGCCGGCCGCCTCGTACTCGGTGCCCTTGTGCACGAGCAGCGTCGCGTCACCGCCGTCGTCGAGGATCATGTTCGGGCCGCACGCGCCGTCATCGCCTTCCGGCCAGAGCATGACCTGCTCGGTGCACCACCAGTACTCCTCGAGCGTCTCGCCCTTCCACGCGTACACCGGCACGCCGCGGGGGTCATCCGGCGTGCCGTCCGGACCGACCGCAACGGCCGCCGCCGCGTGGTCCTGGGTGGAGAAGATATTGCAGCTGCACCAGCGCACCTCCGCGCCGAGCGCCGTCAGCGTCTCGATCAGGACCGCGGTCTGGATCGTCATGTGAAGCGAGCCGGTGATGCGCGCGCCGGCGAGCGGCTGGGCGTCTGAGTACTCGCGGCGGATCGACATCAGGCCAGGCATCTCGTGCTCGGCCAGCGTGATCTCCTTGCGTCCGAAGTCCGCGAGCGAGAGGTCGGCGACCTTGAAGTCGGTGGTGAGCGTGGCGGTGGGTGTCATTGCGGACATGACGAAGCCTCCTGTCCGGTCAGGTGAGCGCCCTTGCTACAGATGACAGGCCGAGCGTGGCGGATTACAGCCCGTCGCAGCGCTCCTCGGCCGTCCCGGACGGTACCACACGTACCAGGCCAGCTTGAATACGGACACGGCATGCCTCACCAACCTTGACACGGCTCGTTCCACCGTGCGGCGCGTCCTACCAACCTAGACCCGGCTCACCCATCCGACAGGTCCTCTGGTCGGGGAGATCATATTAAAAAATAAGTTGCGTATAACTATAGTTATACAGAACTTTAAATTAGAACATGCACCTGGGGCCCGACCTCCTGAGTTCGATCCGGTGGACCGATGAACCGGGCCCGATCATCCGTGCCGCCCTGCATATAACGCGCCGCACCCGGGGGCTACTGAGTTCGGTCCGCATGCACCTGGGGCCCGATCACCCGCCGCGGGCCATGAGGCCCACCCAAGTGGCTCAGCGCTCGGCCAGCGCGGCCTTCAGCTCGTCGATCATCTTCACTGGGCCGGGGTCCACTCCACGTAGGGCAGCCAAGTAGATCGAGACGAGGTCACCGAGCATCACGAGCGAGATCACGCGCTCGATCGCCGTCTGTCCGCGCGTCTCAAGGCGAAAGCTCGCCACGGCGTTGTTGGAGATCAGGCGCTCCGTCAGATCCATCCGCTCCTTGACGCGCGGGTGAGCGTCGGAGTCGTCGAGGAACACTGCCGCGAACTGGCCCACCTCGCGCGCGCCTTCCCAGCCGACGAGCTCGTTGTGGTCGAGCTCAGGCAACTCGTGCGCGAAGCACGGCAGCTTCGAGTTCTCGTTGATCTGCGTCTTCCAGCGGTATGCAACCGGCGTGGTCAGGCCTGCACCCATGATCACAGGCGTTGTGCCGAGCAGGCCGCGGGCGATCCTCTTCGCGAGCGAGTCCTCGTCCGCGTCGGGTCCCCACTCCGCCACCAGTTGCTCGGTGTGCGATGCGGCTACATCGATCTCTGAAGTCAGCCGCGGCCCTGCACCGCATTGGGCCGCGACCTCGAGTGCAGCGATGGTCATGTATGCGACTGCAGCGCGCGGCTGAAAGCCGCCTGGAAGTGGAATCACGGGCACCCCATCAGCGCGAGCCATCTCGGCCAGCCGCCCCCCCGTTGTCACGACCGTGCGGCGAGCGCCAAGCGCACCAGCTGACTCATAACAGGCGAGCGTCTCCTCGGTATTGCCCGAGTAGCTTGCGCACAGCACCATCGTGTCCGGTGTCGTCCACGGCGGGAGGCCGTATGCGCGAGTCACAAAGATCGGCCGCGAGGCATGGTCGCCAAGCGCTGCGCGCGCCAGAGCGCCACCGATCGCTGAGCCGCCCATGCCAGCAACGACCAAGCCAGCGGACGTGTCCCAGTCCTCCATGATTGCCGACTCCACTCGCCACAGCGCATCACGCAGGTGATCAGGCAGGGCGAGCACGTCCTCCATTTGGCCCGAGCTGTCTACGCGCGCGATCTCCTCGCGCGTGAGCGCGCCCGTGGCCGCCCCCACGGCGCCCACGGCATTCGTGGCGCCCGTGTCGGCGTCCAGCGCGCCCGTGGCGTCCGGGATTGCTCCCTGCGCATCGGGGGTGGCAGCTGGGGTGCTCATCAGAACTTGATCGCTCCGTCTGGCAAACTCACGCCTGGGAAGATACGCGCCCCTCGGTCGATCGTGTTGTCTGCCCCCACCGTCACGCCCTCGCCGAGCACCGCTCCGCCCCTGATCGTCGTGCCTGCGCCCACGCGACAGCCGGCCGCCACGATGCAGTCGCGCAGCGTGCAATTCGCACCGATCTCGGCTCCGCTGAGGATGACCGAGCGCTCGACGGTGCTGCCTGGGCCGATATGCACGTTCTCGCCAAGCACGACCAAGCTGCCGACGTGCGCGCCGGGAGCGACATGCACGCCGCGCTCGATCACCGCAGGTGGGACTGCCCTGCCATGCAGCTCAACATCGTCGGCGACAGCCAGCCAGTCCTTGCCGAGGCGTGCGCGCACCGCCGTGTTGACGTTGCCCTCGATGATGTCGAATGTACCCTGCAGGTAGCGCTCGGGCGTGCCGATGTCCAGCCAGTAGGCGTCTGCTGGGAACCCGTACAGCCCGTCGTTGATCAGCGCTGGCCAGACCTCACGCTCGATCGAGACGTTGCGGTCTGGCGGCACCAGCTCGAGGATCTCGCGCTCCAGCACGTATGCGCCGGCGCTGATCAGGTTCGTGTCGATCCGATCAGAGCTTGGCTTCTCGACAAAGTCTTTTACTGAGCGGTCCTCGTTCAGGTGCACTAGCCCGTACGCGCTTGGGTCGGCGACGGGCGCGAGCGCGAGCGTTGCCTTTGCGCCTGTGCGCTCGTGCTGGGCGATCTGGCCGGTCAGGTCGATGTCGGTGAGCACGTCGCCGTTGAGCATCAGGAAGCGCTCGTCGAGCATCTTCTCGGCGTACTTCAGGGCGCCGGCTGTGCCGCGCGGGTCGGGCTCCTCGACAAAACGCAGCCTGATTCCATAGCTCGAGCCGTCGCCGAGCACGTTGCGCACGCTAGTAGCGAGAAACCCGCAGGACATGATCACGTCATCGACTCCGTGCTGGCGCAGCCATTCGAGCATGAACACGACGAATGGCCTGTCAACGAGCGGGACGACTGGCTTGGGCACGGTTGAGGTCAGCGGCCGCAGGCGCGTGCCCTCACCCCCCACAAGTATCACCGCCTGCATCAGGTGTGTACCTTCTGGCCGCGGCCGATTCCCTCATACAGCAGCCCTGCGCCACGCACAGCATCGGCATCCAGCGCGTTGCGCCCGTCGATCACGAGGTTGCCCTGCATCTTCTCGGCGACCTGGCGCCAATCGAGCTCCACGAACTCGCGCCACTCTGTCACGAGCACCGCCGCATCGGCCCCGGCGAGCGTCTCGGTGGCTGAGCCGCAGTACGTCAGCTGGGGCATCAGCGCGCGGGCCTCGTGCTCGGCGATCGGATCGTAGGCGCTGACCGTGGCGCCCTCCGCCAGCAGGCGTGCCGCAAGCACCAGCGAGGAGGCGCCGCGCATGTCATCGGTCTCCGGCTTGAAGGCGAGACCCAGCATCGCGACCCGCTTGCCCGCGAGATTTCCGAGGTGGCGTTCGAGCTTGGACACCACACGACGCTTCTGCAGCTCGTTGACCTCGGTGACTGCGTTCAGGAGCTGGAAGTGATAGCCGGAGTTGGCAGCCAGCAGCTTCAACGCACTGACGTCCTTAGTGAAGCAGGAGCCGCCGTATCCGATCCCGGCCTGCAGAAAACGCGGACCGATGCGGTCGTCGAGTCCCACGCCCCGGGCCACCTCGATAACGTCGGCGCCCGTCTCCTCGCAGACATTGGCGATCTCGTTGATGAATGAGATCTTAGTCGCGAGGAACGCGTTGGCGGCAAGCTTGATCATCTCCGCGCTGGCGACGTCGGTGCGCACCAGCTCGCCCGAGCCCTGACCGCCGTGCGCGTCGCTCAGCAGCGGTCGATACAGCTCGACCACGGCCTCGCCCGCCCAGGTGCTCTCGTCGCCCACAACGACGCGGTCGGGGTGCATGAAATCCGCCACCGCTGAGCCCTCCTTCAAGAACTCGGGGCAGGAGACGTAGGTCATCGCCTCCTTGCCACGTTCGCCGAAGACACGCTGGATGGTGGCGCCGGTGCCGCAGGGGACCGTCGACTTCATGACCAAGGCGTGCCGGTCGGAGTTCGGCATCTCCTCGACAACGGCGTTGACGGCGGCCAGGTCGGCATCGCCCGAGTGCGTCGGCGGCGTGCCGACCGCGACGAACAGCAGCCGCGCGTGCTCGAGCGCTTCGGCAAGATCGGTGGAGAAGTGCAGGCGCTGCGAGTTGCGCTGCAGCAGCTCCTTTAGGCCGGGCTCGTAGATCGGCACTTCGCCCTGCTTCAGCCGCTCGATCTTGGCGGCGTCGATGTCCACACAGAACGTCGTGCTACCCAGCTCAGCAAAGCCGGCGGCTGTGACCAGCCCGACGTAGCCGGTGCCGATGACCCCAATCGGTTCGCGTTGATGCTGACTCATGGAGTCGAGAAGGCTAGCTCTGATTAGGTTGCCGCGACGGGCGTGGCCTCTTGGAGGAGAACCAGGGCGCGATTGTCGGCGAACTGCAGGTAGCCCTTACCCTGCTTGAAGCGCACGATGTCCTCCTCTGAGCGGTACAGGCGCAGCTCTGTTGGCTCCAATGTTGCCAGCACTTGCTCATGGTGGGCGAGGATTCCGATCGAGCCCACGGTCGTGACCGTCGAGAGCATTTCGACCTCATCGGAGAAGACGACGCCCTCGGGCGTCAGCACTTCGACTGGAAACTTGCTGTGCGCCATTACTTCTTGGCCGCCTCAACAACCTCGTCGATTGTGCCCTTCAGGAAGAAGGCGCTCTCGGGGACCTCGTCGTGCTTGCCGTCGAGGATCTCTTCGAAGCCCCTGATTGTCTCTTCGATTTTCACGTAGGCGCCAGGGGTGCCTGTGAACTCTTCAGCCACGAAAAAGGGCTGCGAGAGGAAGCGCTCGATCCGCCGTGCGCGCTGGACTGTCAGCTTGTCCTCGTCGGAAAGCTCGTCGATACCGAGGATGGCAATGATGTCTTGGAGCTCCTTGTAGCGCTGCAGGACTTCCTTGACGCGGTTGGCCACGCGAAAGTGGTCATCGCCGACGATGTCTGCCTTCAGGATCGTTGATGTTGAGTCCAGCGGGTCCACCGCCGGATAGATACCTTTTTCAGAGATCGACCGCGACAGCGCGGTGGTTGCGTTGAGGTGGGCAAAGACAGATGCTGGAGCTGGGTCGGTGTAGTCGTCGGCTGGCACGTAGATAGCCTGAATTGAGGTCACTGAACCGCTCTTGGTAGAGGTGATGCGCTCCTGCAGCTGGCCCATCTCCGTCTCCAGGGTGGGCTGGTAGCCGACCTGTGAGGGCATCCGCCCGAGCAGCGCCGAGACCTCGGAGCCGGCCTGGACGAAACGGAAGATGTTGTCGATGAACAGGAGCACGTCCTGGCCCTTGTCGCGGAAGTATTCGGCCATCGTCAGGCCGGACAGTGCCACGCGCATACGCGCTCCAGGGGGCTCGTTCATTTGGCCAAAGACAAGCATTGTCTTGTCGAGGACTCCGGACTCCTTCATCTCGAGCCACAGGTCGTTGCCCTCGCGTGAGCGCTCGCCCACGCCGCAGAAAGCCGACAGCCCGCCGTGCTCCTTGGCGAGATTGTGGATGAGCTCCTGGATGAGGACGGTCTTGCCGACGCCGGCTCCCCCGAACAGCCCCACCTTGCCACCCTTGGCATAAGGCGCGAGCAGATCGATGACCTTGATGCCCGTCTCGAACATTTCTGTTGTCGGCGTCAGGTCCTCCACGCGCGGGGCGTCCTGGTGGATGCCGCGACGCTCGACGTCCTTGGGCAGATCCTCGCCGAGGTCGATGGGCTCGCCGAGCAGGTTGAAGATGCGCCCAAGCGTGGCCTCGCCCACGGGCACTGTGATCGGTCCACCGGTGTCGATCACCTCGGCGCCGCGCGCCAAGCCGTCGGTCGTGTCCATCGCGACCGCGCGCACGCGGTCGTCGCCGAGGTGCTGCTGGACCTCGCAGACGAGCACGCCCTCGCCCGCTCCCGAGCTGATGCCCTCGGCCTCCTCGTCAGCCGCAGCGGCCGGCCGGGCAACGGTGATCGCGTGGTTGATCTCGGGGAGGCGGTCGGGAAAGACGGCCTCGATTACGACGCCCTGGATCTCCTCGATCCGCCCGACGTTGCGCTCGCCCTTCGCTGACCCTGACACGTCGGCCGGCTCAATTGTGGTGCTGGTTGACATGTGCTGTTCGATTCTCCTCTACTAGTGCATATCTATTGAAGTCTGGTGCTGGCTCGAAGTCTTCTGCTGGTTCGAAATCTTTGTGATGGGTGCATATCTGTTTTAAAAGTTCTGTATAACAATCGCTATACCCAACTTAATTTTTTATATACCACCCCAGAGCCACCAGCCCTGAGCCCCATCGGGCGCGGTGTCCCCAGCCATCAGCTGGCCCTGACCTCGCATCAGCTGAGCCCCTCGGCGCCAGCGACAACCTCCATGATCTCCTGGGTGATCTCCGCTTGGCGGGCACGGTTCATCTGGAGCGTGTAGTCGGTGATGATTTCGCCGGCGTTCTCTGAGGCGCTGCGCATCGCTGTCATCTGCGCCCCGAAGAAGCCGGCTGCAGACTCGACAAGCGCCCGGTAGATCGAGATCTCGATGTAGTCGGGCACAAGGCGCCTGAGGATCTGTTCGGGGTCGGGCTCGTACTCGACGGACCCGCGTCGGCGGGTCTCCGACTGCTCGCCGGAAGGTCGGGCACCGGCAGGACCATCCTGCCCGCCGGAAGACTGGCGCTGGCGGGTGCTCGGCGCGGCGGCGCCGTCGCCGTCCGGCTCGCCGGTGATTGCTTGCTGTGTAAGGGGCAGCAGTGTTTGGCGCGTGACGTGCTGGGTGAGCGGCGAGACGTAGGAGTTATAGATCATCTCGACGCGATCGATTTGGTTGTCGATATAGGCCTGGATCACGTCGTCAGCGATTGTGCTTGCGTCTGCGTAGGCGGGTCGGTCGGCGAAGCCTGTGTAGCTGCTGCTGAGCTCGTGCCCACGGAAGGCCAACGAGGAGACTCCGCGGCGTCCGGTTGCATACCAGCTGGTGCGCAGTCCATCCTCGCCCAGCTCAGCGGAGAGGCGTGTGCCGGCGCGGATGATCTGGGAGTTGAAGCCGCCTGCTAGGCCGCGGTCGCCGGTGATGAGCAACAGCGCTACGTTTGTTTGGGACTCGTGCTCGCGCAGCAGCGGCACCCGTTGGGCCTCTGCGCCAGCGGCGTCGGCTGCTTGGCGGGTCATGCGCGCGAGCGCGTCAGCGTATGGACGCAGGGCTTCGATCCGCTGCTCGGCACGGCGCAGTCGGGCTGCGGCGACCATCTCCATTGCTCGGGTGATCTTCTGGATGTTCTTGACCGAGGCGATCTTGTTCTTGACGTCGCGCTGAGAAGCCATCGTTATGCCGCCTCGGCCTCCGGTGGCGCGTCGTCGTCCAGCGGCTGGCCTTCCTCGTCGAGGTCGTAGCCGAAGTCCTGGGCGAATGCTTCGACGGCGTCTTTGACGGCCTTTTGGACCTCATCTGACCAGTCGCCGCTGTTGATCTTTTCGCGCAAATCGGAGTGCTTGGCGTGCATGCGTTCGGTTAGGCCAAGCAGAAACTCGGGGACGCGCTCGACGTTTAGCCGGTCGAGGTAACCGTTGGTAGCAGAGAAGATCTGCACGGTTTGGTCCTCTACTGCCAGCGGAGCGCGCTCGTGCTGGTTGAGCGTTGCAACTAGGCGTTCGCCGCGGGCAAGCGTGCGCTGGGTGTCAGCATCGAGGTCTGATCCGAACTGGGCGAAGGCCTCGAGGTCGCGGTACTGGGAGAGCTCGAGCTTGATGCGCCCAGCGACTTTCTTCATTGGGCCGATCTGTGCATTTCCACCCACTCGGGAGACGGAGATGCCAACGTTGATTGCAGGGCGCACGCCGGAGTTGAACAGCTTGGACTCGAGGAAGATCTGCCCGTCAGTGATTGAGATCACGTTTGTGGGGATGTATGCAGAGACGTCGCCTGCTTGTGTCTCGATGACGGGCAGCGCGGTCAGCGAGCCGCCGCCGAGGTCGTCGTTGAGCTTGACTGCGCGCTCGAGCAGGCGCGAGTGCAGATAGAAGACGTCGCCGGGGTATGCCTTGCGGCCGGGTGGGCGGCGCAGCAGCAGCGACATTTGGCGGTAGGCATAGGCGTGCTTGGTGAGGTCGTCGTATATGCATAGCGCGTGCTTGCCGTTGTAGAGGAAGTGCTCGCCCATAGCGCAGCCGGCGTACGGGGCCATGAACTTGATTGGCGCGGCCTCGTCGGCGGGAGCGGCGACGATGATTGTGCTCTCCAGGGCGCCGTACTCCTCGAGCGTCTGCGCGAGGGCCACGACCGTTGACATACGCTGGCCGATGGCCACGTAAACGGACACGACGCCGGTGTCCTTGTTGTTGATGATCGTGTCGATTGCGATTGCTGTCTTGCCGGTCTGGCGGTCGCCGATGATCAGCTCGCGCTGGCCGCGGCCGATTGGGATCATTGCGTCGATTGCCTTGAGGCCGGTTTGCATTGGCTGCTTGACTGGCTGGCGCTGCACCACGCCGGGCGCCTTGAACTCGGCGGGTCGGGTTTCGGTAGTGTCGATCTCGCCCTTGCCGTCCAAGGGGCGGCCGAGCGGGTTGACGATCCGCCCCAGCAGCGCATCCCCGACCGGGATCTCCAGTAGCGAACCTGTGCGCTTGACGGTGTCGCCCTCGGAGATGCGCTCCCAGTTGCCGAACAGCACGGCGCCGACGTTGTCGGACTCGAGGTTCAGCGCCAGGCCGGTGACGCCGTGGGGGAGCTCGAGCATCTCAAACGACATGCAGTTCTCAAGGCCATGCAGGCGCGCGATGCCGTCAGCTACTGACAGCACGGTGCCGACCTCGGTCAGCTCGGCCGATCCTGCGTCGAGTCCCTCGATACGGCTCTTCAGAATGCTGGTGATCTCGTCGGGATTGATCTGCATGTTCCTAAGAGGCTCCTTGGGCAACGTGCCTGCGCAGCTGCTCCAGTCGGTTGCGAATAGAGGCATCGAGGATCGAATTACCGACCCTGATGATGATGCCGCCGAGAATGTCTGGGTCTACGCGCGCTGCCAGCATGACCTTGCGTCCAGTGCGCTCGCCGATTGTTTTGCCAAGGCTTTCGGTGGTGTTCTCATCTAGTGCGATTGCGCTGGTGATCTCCACTGGCAGCGTTTTGTTCTCCTCGTCCCATAGCCGCTTGTACTCCTGACGGATGCGGAAGATCACGGGCATGCGATGGTTTTCGATGAGCAGCTTCAGGAAGTTCAACAGGATTGGGTCGGCTCCGTCGAGAATGCGGCTGAGCGCTTCTTGCTTCTCTTTGGTTGAGAAGTAAGGCGAGAAGAAGAAGACTGAAAGGTCGCGGTTCTGATCGAGCGCGTCCGCGAACTGGCCGAGCTGCTCGCGCAGCTCGTCGAGCTTGCCCTGCTCGAGGGCGACCTGGAACAGCGAGCGCGCATATACCTGGGCGAGCTCCTCCATCAGTTAGCTTCCGCGCGAATTGGGATAGTGGATGGCCGCATCATCAGTTGTTGCTTGCACCAGAAGAGAGGCCAGAGAAGTCGAGTTCGCTCAAGGCCTCCTCGACCAGGCGCTGTTGGTCGGAGTCGTTGAGCGTCTTGCGGGTCACCTTCTCAGTGGCCATGATTGTGAGGTCAGCAACCTCGCGGCGGATATCGTCGAGTGCTCGCTTGGTGGCAGCATCGATGTCGCGCTCAGCACGCTTGGCAGCCTCAGCAAGGATCTCTTGGCTGCGGTTGCGGGCCTCATGCTCGTGTGACTCAGCTGTTTGGCGTGCACGCTGGAGGATCTCCTCAGACTGTGCCCTGGCCTCCTTCAAGCGCTCGCGATATTCGGCCAGAACCTTGTCAGCTTCCTGGCGCAGCTCTCCAGCGGCGTCGATCTCCCCTTCGATCGTCTTTGCGCGCTTGTCCAGGGCTTCACCGATCAGCGGGAACACCCACTTGCGCAGGATGAACAGCGAGATAAGGAACACGACCAGGGTCCAGATCATGAGCCCCACGTTGGGGCTAATCAGGAACGAGCCGCCAGAGGCCAGTGGGATGTTTGGTGCAGAGAGCATTGGCCTACAGGAAGAAGGCGATGAAGCCGCCGACGAGGCCGTAGAAGAAGCACGCCTCGGTGAGCGCAAAGCCGAGCCACTGGTCGCGCTCGATCTCGGCACGCAGCTCAGGCTGGCGGGTCTTGGATTGGATCGAGGCGTTGAACACTGCACCAATGCCCGCCCCGGCGCCGGCGGCGCCGCCACCGGCACCGACGCCCAACGCGATTGCGCGACCGGCATCCTGACTCTGCTTGATGATCGGTTCCACGGTCAGGATCAATGGATGGATCGCACTGAAAAGATGGAGAAACTGCATTGCTGGATAGCTCCCTTGCATTGTTTAGTGGCTTTCGACCGCTCCGCCGAGGTAGATGGCGGTCAAGATGGAAAAAATGAAGGCCTGCAGGCCGGCAATCAGCACGGCCTCGAACAGGTAGATCGCGATCCCGAACGGCAGCAGCAACCATTGGACCCACGGATCGCCGACGAGCACACCGAGCTCACCGCCCATGAACGCGATCAGCATGTGGCCGGCAAGCAGGTTCGCCCACAGCCTGACCGTCAGCGAGATCAGGCGTAGGAAGTTGGAGAGGATCTCGATCGGGAAGATCAGGCCCACGATCGGGCCTTTGATGCCGCCGGGCATCAGGCTTTTGATGTATCCGATCGGGCCGTGGTGCCTGACCCCCTCGTAGGTGAACAGGACGAACACGCCCAGCGCGAGGATCAGCGGGAAGGCGACGTTCGTGTCGGCCGCGTAGATCTGGAGCGACGGAATGCTCGCGCCGAACAGCTTGAAAGTCTCGCCGCTGTTGACCGGCAGCGGGATATAGCCGATCAGGTTGGACACGAGGATGAATACGAAGATCGTGGCGATCAGCGGGAAGTACTTGCGCTGCATGTCGTCGTCGAGGTTTTCTTTGGACATGCCGCGGGTGAAGCTGTAGAACATCTCGACCGCAACCTGGAGGCGACCGGGGCGCTGCTTCAGACGCCGGGCGATGTAGGTCATCACTCCGATCGTGATGGCGACCGTGATCAGCAGATACAGAACACCCTTGTTGAATGCGATCGGGCCGAGCTTGAACCAGGTGTCGAGTTTGAACTCGTCGGTTGGGGAGAAGACGCTGCTGGCAACCGCCGGCGCCTTGTGCGACTTGAAGCCGAACAGGATGATGAACACGACGATCCCGCCGATCCATGCGGCCAGGAGCGAGTAGAGCACCTTTTTCCCCTGGCTCATGCCCTGCTGGGGAGCATTGTCCACCCCCTGCTTCTGTGACGGGCTAGGTGGGTGGGGCGGGTGGGGCGGGCGGGCTCCCATCTCAGGAGCGATCGGTGGAGCGCCTGCAACTGCGCTCATGGTCTTGACCCTCCAGGCCGCCCTTCGACCACACGCACAGCGAATGCGATCGAGTAGGCGCAAAAGATCAGAAGCGCCGCGGCCAGACCGTCGCGGCGTCCACCAATGACGGCGGCAAGCACGATCGCTCCTGCAAGCAGCCAGATGCGCCCAAACCCATCGATGAGATTGAGGCCGAAGCGAGCGTCAGCCCCCCGACCCGCAATCCAGCGTTGGCCGGTATGGGCGAGCACACGCTGTATCAGCCACGCGGCAGCGCTCACGAGCACACCCACGGCAGGGGCTCCCAGTGCCAGCGCAACGGGCGTGGCGAGCACGACGAGCACGACATCGAGGTAGCGCAGGACTACGCTCGGGGAGCCGACCTGTATAGGTCGGCGGGTGCGCGCAGGCAGCCCCGGCCCAGGGCCAGGCAGGCGAATGAGATCCCCCTTGACATCGTCTTCTGACATGTGAGTAAGGCCACCCTACAGACGAGAAAGTACTCGCGCACTGCAGCAGCGAAGCCGTAGAAGTTGTTCCATCAACAGTCTGCGGCGGCCGACGGCAGTCTAGCTGATCTTGGACTTCGTAACAAGTTTGTGACATGCCGCACCCAAGCGCTGCGATACCACCGCCAAGCGCTGTGATGCCGCACCCAAGCGCGGCCCCATCCGCACGATCAGCACCGACATCGCAATCGTCACAAGCCCGCCCACGATGTCAAGCACAAAATGATTGCCCGTCGCCAGCACCGCGAAGGCTGTCACAAACGGATAGATCACCCCGAGCACTCGCAGCCAGTTGCGGGTGGAAATCTGCCAAATCACCAGCGTGCACCACACCGCCCAGGCGATGTGCAGAGAGGGCATAGCAGCCAGCTCATTGGCATGGGATGCCAGCGCGCCGGCGTGCCACGAGCCGATCGCGTGAGTCGAGGCGACCACGTCAACGAAGCCCGGCAGCATCCGCGGCGGCGCCACCGGGAAGCGCCAGAAGACGATGAACGCAAGCACGTTGACGAGCACAAGCGAGTTGCGCAGTGGCCGGTAGATGTCCGCCCGCTGCCACCACAGGAAGCCGAGCAGCCCCAGCGTGACGATGAAATGGGCATTGTCGTAGTAGTCGGAGAGCAGCAGTCCAAGCGTCTGGTGTCCCGCGAGCCAGCGGTCAAGCGCATGCTCGGGGTCGATGTGCAGCGACTGCTCGAGGCTGAGTACATCCCGCGCATGGGTCAGCGCCACGTGCAGGCGCAGCGGCGCCAGATTGGTGATCGCGTCATAGACCCAGCACAGCCAAGCAATCGTCAGCGCCTCGATCCACCAGTGCGTGCGCTTGGCCTGCAGACGCGGGCGAGCAGCCGCGGAAATCACCGGGGCAGGGCCGATAACCGCAGCGGTGTCTACAGTCGCGACTACGGTCGCGGCACCGGCCCCGCCGGAGCCATCGGCATCGATCGAGACAGCGCTGGACAAGCCCTCAATCCTATCCAGCGGCCCAGAGGGCAGCTGCGATTCCCAGCCGGCTGACGCGGCCGCAATTCCTAAAGCCGGGCGAGGGAGGTTCTAATTTTTTAAGTGCGTATAACCATAGTCATACAGAACTTAAAAATCTATATCTACCCCCGGCCTCTTTATCTGGGACGATGGACCTACCGCGGGAGGATGGACCTACCGCGCTAGAAGACGGACCTACCGCGCCGCGTGTGCGCAGCCAGTTCTTCAGTGGTGCCAGCTCTTCAGTAGTGCCCGCTCTTCAGGGTGCCACCGGCTCCAAACCCCGCTCGGCAAGAGTGCCAAGCACGCGCGGCAGGGCAGCAACAGTGTTCCGCCACGAGCCCAGCGCAGAGTAATCATCAGCGTCATGCAACAGCAGCACAGCGCCCTCGCCAGCACCGTCTGCAACATGTGCGGCGATCGACTCGGGCGTGGCGCGCGCCTCCCAGTCACGTCCCCAATGGCTCCACATCAGCGTGCGCCAACTGTGCGCTCGCGCTATCCGCAGCGCAGAGGCATTGAGCACGCCGTACGGCGGCCGGTACAGCTCAACTGGGCGCCTGGCGGCCTCTTCAATTGTATCCTGCGCACGCGCGATGTCTGCACGCACCTGCCATGGCGTAAGGCGCAGCAGGTTGCGGTGGCGGTCGCAGTGCAGGCCAATGCCATGTCCAGCGTCAGCGATCTCGCGCACAAGCGCAGGGTCGCGCCGCACCTGCTCGCCGACTAGGAAGAAGGTCGCCTGCACGCCTGCTGCCGCAAGAACCTCAAGCACCGCAGGTGTGCCCTGCGCGTGTGGACCATCGTCGAAGGTAAGCGCGTACCCGCGCCCGCTTGCCGTGCAGTCCTCGACGCCCAGCAGCCTACGCAACGCAGGTGAAATCGGCGCCGGCGAGCACGGAAAGCCCACCGGCCATGAGCCAGCGAGCACAGGCAGCACATAGCTCCCCATCACCAACCCTGCCACCACACCCGCCGCTGCAGGGCCATGAGCGCGCGCGCCCGTGTTAAAGGGGCCCGGGGTGCGATGATCGTGGATGGACATGGTCGATCTCCTACTGGGAATCTGCGCAGCAATTGGCGCTTCGACCCTTTACAGCCTAGGGATCGCGCTCCAGGCAATGGACGCCAAGGAAGCGCCCCACGAGGAGCACCTGCGCCTCGCCCTGGTCTGGGGCCTGGCCAAGCGGGCGCGCTGGCTGCTTGGAACTGGCCTGTCAGCTCTCGGCTGGCCGCTGCAGGTTCTCGCGTTGATGCTGGCGCCACTGGTTGTAGTGCAGCCTGCACTCGCATTTGGCTTGCTTGTGCTGCTGTTCGTCGGACAGCGAATGCTCGGCGAGCATGCTGGACGCTACGAGTACTTCGCGATGGCCGCAATCGTGATCGGCGTCATTGGCGCCGGCCTGACCGCCCCCCCGCGCAGCACCACTCACACCTCCGAGGAGCTGACGATCACGCTCGTGCTTGTCGGCCTTGGGGTGGCAAGCCTGCTGCCATACCTGCTGCGCATCGTGCACCGCTCCTCCGCGTCGGTGACAATGCTCGGCGCAGGCCTCGCCTTTGCATGGAGCGGGGTCGCCACCAAGCTCGCCGCTGATGACCTCTCGCATGGGCATCTGCTCGTGGCCACCTGCTGGGCCTTGGCAACAGGAGTGGCTTCCGCGGTCGGAGTGCTCAGCGAGACGAGCTCGTTGCAGGCACGCCCCGCAATCCAGGTCGCGCCGGTCGTTTTCGTGACTCAGACAGTCATTCCGGTGGTGCTCGCGCCGCTGCTGCTCGGCGAGCGCTTCACCGACACGCCAAGCGGCGGTATTCCACTTGCTCTCTCACTGGCGCTGCTCGTCGTCGGAGCAGCGCTGCTGGCACGCTCACCGCTGCTGCTGGCGCTGATGGGACGCGAACCAGCTGTGGAAGGCGAGCCGATCAGAGGCGGCGAGCCCGTCAGCCACTCCAGCGGCTCAGCTCCAAGCCCGTCCACACCGAGCGTGGAGACGATCCGCTCCAGTCCCCACACCGACCCAGCCGACCCGTCGAGCGTCACCACCAGCACTTCGCCAGCACGCACCGGCCGCTGAGGCAACGCTTCGGTGGCGTTCAGGCGCAGCGCACCTCTCACCGGTTTGGCGTCGGCCGTGTGTGCAAGCACAAGCTGGCCTACGGTCAGCCCACCGCGGGGCTGTAGGAAGTAGAAGTGATGACGCAGACCGAGCGCATGCGCCTGCGCGCGCAGCGTGTGGCGAGCATGCACCCAGCGCAGCAGTGAACCCGAGTCGGGCATCGCCGGCAACAGTTCGTCGCCGAGCGCACGCACCTTCGCGATCAGCGCAGGCGTCGGCACGATGCCGCCTGCATCAGCGAAAGAGACGCGGATACCGTGGCCGGCCAGCTCGGTGGCGACAAGCGCCTGATCGCGCGTGGGCACACGTAGGATCAGCCCAACATCAGGCTGCTCGGTCTGTACCCGTGTGAGCGGATGCATATGCAGGATCTTTGATGCCAACGCTGTCACCTCGTCGGTGGACATCGTCCACATGCCCATACCCAACAGCAGCGTCAGTGAGGTGGTGAACGCGACCAGACGCAGGCGCCACAGCGGGATGGGGCGCACACGCCGGAGCGGGTCGAGCACGAGCTCAGCCGCGACCTGCTCTCGCGCTGGGCTTGACTGAGCCTGGACATCTGTCGCGGTCATAGCCGCCGCCACAGGCGTCTCCGCTGCAGTCATGGCCGCTCCCACCGTCACCACATCAGCGTTTGCGAGCGCCAGCGCAGGCGTGGCCTCGGCGAAGCTTGCCTGCACGTGCTCGCACAGCTCATCGGTGTTGTTGGCCAATTTGAGCAGTCCCAGATCGGCCATCGCCCGCGTGTTCAATCGCGCATGGCCAACCGGCAGTCCGTAGGAGACGACCGGTGTGCCCGCAGCCTTAGCCTCTAGGCAGGTGACGCCGCCGGTGGAGTGCACAAGCACATCGGCAGCCGCCAGCAGCTGGGGCATTTTCTCGGTGAACCCGTATACCCACACGCGCTCCTGATTGGAGAAATCCTGGCTCAACCGCGCTTGCAGCCCTTCGTTGCGTCCTGCAAGGCACACGACACTGCTCACCTCAGGCAAGCGCAGCAGCTCGCGAACCGCCCCTGTGATGTCCCCCACCCCCCAGCCACCGCCAGAGACAACCACCATCCTGCCCTCCTCGGGCAGGCCCAGCACGCGCCTGGTCTGAAGCGGACAGCGGGGCTTGGAAAAATCGGCAGAGATCAGCGGACTCACCACGCGCGCGCTGCCCAATCCGGCGATGCGCTCGACCGGGACCATCGACTCGCCATACATCACCAGGTGCATGTCGATACCCGGCTGCGCCCAGAAGAACAGACCTGTGAGGTCGGTGATGGTGGCGACTGTTGGGCAGTTAACGACCTGCGTGCGACGCAGGCGCGCGAGCACGACCGTGACCGCTGGATAGGTCGAGACGACCACATCAGGGTCGTACTTGGCGATAGTGCGCGCCAGCGGGCGTGAGCCGAACAGGCACAGCAGCCGCCGTGCTGTCCAGCGGACCGGCGCAACGCGCTCGAGCAGCCAGTACACGAGCGTGTATGTCCATGGCATGAACTTCAGTTGCACCCTGTAGCCGTCCTCGACCACCGGCTGCAGCAGGCGTCCCATCGCGGCGAGGCCGTCGATCACGGTCACTTCGGCCTGCTGCTTAGAGTCCTCGATCTGGCGCGCCAGCGCACGCGCGGCGGCGGCATGGCCCTCGCCTACGTCAGCGGACAGAATCAGAACGCGCCGCACGCCTGACTGGTGGCGTGTTCTGGATGTGCGGTAGCGACGTCGCATGTCTCTGTGTAAGGCTTCGTCCAGATCGCTTATGTAGACCTTCGCCCAAATCGCAGGCGGTCCTGCTCTGACAGGACGTTCATGGACGCATGCTCGCGGCAGCCACGAGCGCAGCCCCAACAGCGTACCGACCCCACCGGATGCCTGCAGGCTGGGTATAAGCCCAGTGCGAGGCCGGGCCCGTTGTGATGCTCTACCACACCATGAGCCGTGACCCCACACCAGAGCACCGATCGTCAGGAGCATTGCGCGCGCTTGGGGCGCTTGGCCTGGTGGGTGTGCTGGTCAGCGTGTTCCTGATCAGTGCTGGCGCTGCGAGCGGCCCTTCGGAGTATGTGCCGGGGCGCAGTGGCGGCTGGCCGGACTGGATGGCGGGACCGCTGCGAGGTCTTGGAATTGGCATCACGTCAGGCAGCTTTCAGGCGCTTATGCTGATTATGTGCGCAAGCTATCTGGCGGTGCTGGCGGCGTCACGCGCGCTGTCGTTGCGGGTGCTTGCGGGAGCGATTGTTGCGGCGAACCTGATTCTGCTGCTGGGGCCGCCGTTGATCTCTCAGGACGTTTTTGGCTATGAGGCATTTGCTCGAATGGGCGTGCTGCATGGCCTGGATCCGTATACGCATGTGGCCTTTGAAGCGCCTACTGACCCGATCTACCCGTACATTGGCTGGCCTTTTCAGCACTCGCCTTATGGTCCGCTGTTCACGCTTGCTAGCTATGCGGCGGCGCCGTTGGGGCTTGCGGGCGGCCTGTGGGCGCTGAAGGCGACGGCGGTTATGGGAAGCCTTGCTGCTGTGGCCCTGACGGCGCGCGCAGCTGGCGCATTGGGGCGCTCGCGGCGCTTTGCTGCGGCATTTCTTGGCTTGAACCCGGTCATGCTGGTGCTAGCGGTGGGCGGCGCTCATAACGACACGCTGGTGTTGGCGTTTCTTGCTGGAGCGCTGCTGCTTACTGCGGGAACCGCTATGACCGCGGGGGCCAACGACGCCTCGAGCGGCACCCAGCCCCGGGCAGCGAGCACCCCGCGCATGCGTGCAGGCGCGCTGACGCTGGCGGCTGGCGTGGGTATCAAGGTTACGGCGGGAGTGGCGCTGCCGTTTCTACTGCTTGCCAGGACAGCCGCCTCTCCTGCGACCACATCCCGTGCTCCCTCGGCCGCCCCCGCTGCTTTTGAATGGCGGGAGCGCGCGCGTGTGGCCAGTGGTGCTGTAGCTGGCCTGGCGCTGGTGGCTGCTGTTGGGCTGATTGGGTTTGGATCGCATGCGTTTGGCTTTTTGGATGCTGTTGGCGAACAGCAGCAGCTGATTGCGGTCCATAGCATTCCGGCTGAGACGGCACGCTTGTTTGACCTGCATGGCACGCCCAGACTGGTGGCGGCATTGCTTTGTGGTGGCGTTCCTGATTGTTCTTGCATATGCGCTGTGGCGCACGGGGGCACCGCGCCCGAAGGGCGTGGTCGGTGCGGACTGGCGCGTGGCGGCTGGCTGGAGCACGCTGGCGCTGCTGTTGTCTACAGCATGGCTGCTGCCGTGGTATGCGGTTTGGCCGCTGCCGCTAGCTGCGGTCTGCGGCGATCGGCGCTTGCGGGCTGCCACGCTGCTCGTCTGTGCTTACGCCATCTTGATCCACCTGCCGCTTGCTGACCCGCTGCTCAGCGCTCCGGTGCTCCACAGTGCTCCCCACCACGGGCATGTCGGCGCGCTCGGGCGCTGAGACAGTCTGAAACTCGCCGGTCTCGAAATCCTGTGTGACGTTGCGTTCGATCTCTGCTGCTGAGGCGTCTGGGCGCAGCCGCCTCAGGCGGATCGCGTCCAGCCGCCTGAACTTGAGTATCTCGAGCACATATACGAGGTACACGCTGGCCGCGACCACGAGCAGCCCGATGGCGGCCATCACGAGCGTCCAGCCGGTGTTGTAGTGACCTTTGTGGTTGCTGTAGGGGACGAAGCGCAGCGCCAGCGCCATGCCCGCGAGCAGCAGAGTCCACGCGTACAGGTAGGCGATTGTGCGGCGGCTGGAGAAGCCGATGCGGGCCATGCGGTGGTGGAAGTGCTCGCTGTCTGGCCGGTAGATCGGCTGACGGTACTTCAAGCGCTTGAGCACGACGAAGGTCGTGTCCAGAAACGGCACCGCGAGCAGGATCAGCGGCAGCACGAAGGAGACGACCGCCTCGGTCTTGACGGCGGCCTCGACGGTGATGACCCCCATCAGCAGACCAAGCAGGTTCGCCCCGCAATCGCCCATGAAGCTCTTAGCCGGCGGGAAGTTGTAGAGCAGGAAGCCGAGCGCCGCGCCGGCCGTCAGCGCTGCGAGTACCCCTGGCTGCTGGCGGTTCAGGTCGAAGGCGATGATCGCCATCGCGGCGGCGATGATCGCGCACACGCCGGCTGCAAGGCCGTCGACACCGTCGGAGAAGTTGACGACGTTCATCATCACCACGAGGCCGATCACCGTCAGCACCGGGCCGGCGTCCGCGGGCCCGGTGTTCGGAAACGAGAGGTGGCCGACGAACGGCAGCGTGATCGCCTTCACAGCGACGCCGAAGTGCACGACGACCACCGCCGCCAGCACCTGGCCGATGAGCTTGACGGCTGGGTGCAGCTCGAAGCGGTCGTCCAGCGCGCCTACCAGCGTGATCACCGCAGCTGCGATCAACACGCCGTGCCATAGCTGGGGCTGGTGTTCCCTTGAGTAGCCTCCGGGCAGCCAGATCAAGCCAGCAACGAGAACTCCGGCGAAGATTGCTAGGCCGCCGAGCAGCGGCGTTGGGCGCTCGGATAGGCCTCGCTCGCGTGGCTCGTCGATCATGCCAACAGCACGGGCGATGAGCATTGTGACCGGCGTTAGCAGCGCGGTTAGGACCGCGGCGGCCAGGAAGGCGTACAGCGCGTCAAGCTCAGTTGGGTGCGCCATCGACTTGTGCACAGCATCGCAGGCTTGGCGGTCTAAACGGGTAGGCCCTCATATAGCGGGTAGCGCGCGACGATGGCTTGCACCTGCTCTGACAACTCGGAGGCAACGGCGGCAAAGTCAGGGGCGAGCAGCGCTTGCGCGATGATCTTGCCGACTTCGGCGAAATCCTCATTTTGCAGCCCTCTGGTGGCGAGGGCGGGGGTGCCGATGCGTAGACCAGAGGCCTCCATTGGAGGGCGCGGATCAAATGGCACGGCGTTGCGGTTGACGGTGATCCCAATCTCGTGCAGCCGATCCTCTGCCTGGCGGCCGCTGAGCTCGGGGCTTATCTCACGCAGGTCTACCAGCACGAGATGCACGTCGGTGCCGTCTGTGAGCACCTTCAGATTTGCGTGCAATAGCTGCTTGGCCAGTGTTTGTGCGCCTTCGACAGTGCGCTGCTGGCGCTCGCGAAAGAGCTTGCTTTTGGCGATCTTCAGCGCTACAGCCTTGGCTGCGATCACATGCTCGAGCGGCCCACCTTGCTGGCCGGGGAAGACGGCTGAGTCGATCTTTTTGGCGAACTCCTCCTTGCACAAGATGATCCCAGCGCGTGGGCCACCAAGGGTCTTGTGGGTTGTGGTGGTGACCACGTCAGCGCCGTGCTCGACAGGGTTGGGATGCAGGCCCGCAGCGACGAGTCCTGCGAAGTGGGCCATGTTGACCATCAGCAGGGCACCGACTTCATCGGCGATCTGCCGGAAACGGGGGAAGTCGAGCTGGCGAGGGTAGGCGGACCAGCCTGCCAGCAGCATCTGCGGGCGGCGCTCGCGCGCGATGCGCGCGACCTCGTCCATGTCGATTTCGCTGCTTTCGCGATCGACCTCGTAGGCAGCGATGTCGTATAGGCGGCCGGAGACGTTGATCTTCATGCCGTGCGTCAGATGGCCGCCGTGCGCGAGCGAGAGGCCCATGATCGTGTCGCCCGGTTGTAGCAGCGCGTGGTAGACGGCCGTGTTGGCCTGCGCGCCGGAGTGCGGCTGAACGTTGGCGTGCTCTGCCCCGAACAGTGCCTTGGCGCGGTCGATGGCGAGCTGCTCAGATATGTCTACCCACTCACAGCCGCCGTAGTAGCGCCGGCCGGGATATCCCTCGGCGTACTTGTTGGTCAGCACTGAGCCCTGGCATTCGAGCACGGCCCGGGGCACGAAGTTCTCAGAGGCAATCATCTCGAGCGTGTTTTGCTGGCGTTCGAGCTCACCGTGCACTGCTTCGGCGACCTCGGGATCGACCTCCTCGAGCGGACGGTCGAAATAGTCGGGGCTGAGATCTGGACTGGGGTCGGACTCTGGACTGGGGTCGGGCATAGCGCTCTCCTTGACAGGCGAGGACGATCTTATGCCCAGGCGCGCGGCGGGTTCGCTGACCGCTTCCCGGTGGTCACTTCCACCTCAGGCGCCAGTTGCGGCAGCTGGTACGAGGCTAGCAGGGCAACAAGATTGACGCTAGTAGCTGCCCGTTGCACCGGATGTGAACGTCGCGGTGTGGACCTTAAATTAAAAGTTCTGTATGACCATAGTGATACTGAACTTTTTTTATAGATGCTCACTTCGCTTGACGGCCCCGACTGCAGTGCCGAGCGCGCGCTCTACCGACTGTTGAGAGGCTGCGCCCTGCCGCAAGATGCGCCATTCGTTGCGCGTCTGAAAGTTGCGCAGGTCGATCACTGTTGAGGGTGTACCCGGGAGCTCGCCTCCGTCCAGCACCAGGTCAGCGCTGTCGCGCATGCTCTTAGGCACCTCTGCCAGAGTTCGCGCGTCGGGCTGGCCTGACATGTTGGCGCTGGATTGCATCACTGGCGTCTGCACGCCAGCAAGCGCGTTCAAGCGCTCAGGCAGGCGCGGCACCCGCAGTCCGAGAGTGTTGAGCGCATCCGCTCCTGGGCCACAAGCGAGCGCGAAGCGCCCAGTTCGGTTTGGGAGCAACAGCGTGATTGGGCCAGGCAAAAGCGCTTCGAGCGCTGCATGCTCGGTGATACTGAGCCCGTCTAGCGTCTCTAGGGCAAGCGTCTTTGGAGTGAGCGTCTCTATGGCGCGTGTCTGTAGGGCAAGCGTCTCCAGGGCGAGCTGGAGATTGAAGAACATGACCGCAGCTGGGCGCTCAGCGGGTCTTCCCTTCAACTCATACAGCCGTTTTATTGCTTGCATGTTCTCGGGATCGCAGCACAACCCATAGACGGTGTCTGCTGGAAACACAGCCACGCCGCCGTCTTCTATGCATGTCTGCAAACACATCGCGTCGTGGGGTCCAATCGACGTGCTCATTGCCCACCCCACCGGCTCATTGTGCGCCCCACCCGCTCATTGCCCACCCTGCCCGCTCATCGCGCCCCAGGCGTTGCCACACCACCGGCTCATTGTGCGCTTCGCTCACCGATGACAACCCGCTCGATCCCGGCGAGGTCAGGCTTGGAGCGCACACCTGCAAAACCAGCGGCGCAAACCAGCTCACTGACTGTTGATGCCTGGCCAGCACCAACCTCTAGAGCGACCATTTGCACATGCTTGCGCTTGGCTACTTGGGCGATCAGCTCGCGGATACAGGCCAGCCCATCAGGTCCAGCGAACAGGGCCCTGGAGGGCTCATGGTGAAGGATCTCGGGGGCAAGCGAAGTTTGTTCTGACTCAGCGATGTAAGGCAGGTTGGAAAGGATTGCATCGAACTGGTCGGGCATGTCCGCGAGCATGTCCGACTGCAGCCACAAGACCGACAGGCCGAGCCGCTCGCCGTTTGCGCGTGCGAGCGCAAGCGCATCCTCGCTGATGTCGCTACCTACTACATAGAGGTCAGGGCGCTCGTCTGCCAGTGCTAGCGCAATTGCGCCGCTGCCAGTGCCCACGTCGAGCACGTGTGCGTTTTGTGGCAGCTGTGCGACAGCGAGCTCGACAAGCAGCTCTGTGTCTGGGCGCGGAATCAGTGCGCGGCTGTCAACTGCTAGCTCGAGATGGCGAAAGCTGCGATGCCCGATGATGTAGGCGACTGGCTCGCGGTCGACTGCGCGGCGGCGCACAGCATCCTGGAAGGCACGCACGGCTGGCCCGGCGACGTGCAGCTCGTGCTCTGGGCTGGAGCCCCAGCCGGTGGTCAGTTGGGCGCGTGTGACGCCAAGCACATGCGCCAGCAGCAGTTCGGCGTCCAGCCGGGGGGTTTCGCAGCCGGCTGCGGAGATTGCGGTGATTGCTCCGTCAAGCGCGTCGCGCACTGGAGTGCCGGTATTTGGTGGGAGCGTCAGGTGGGCTCTCCCAGCGCTTGCGCCTGCAAGCGCCGGCGCTTCTCGTCGGCTTGCAAAGCAGCGGTGAGCTCGTCGAGTTGGCCTTCAAGGATCTGATCGAGGTTGTGGACGGTGAGCTTGATGCGGTGATCGGTAACGCGCCGCTCGCTGTAGTTGTAGGTGCGGATCTTCTCTGCTCTGTCGCCTGTGCCTACCTGCGAGCGGCGGTCAGCAGCGAGCTCGGCCTGCTGCTGAGCAAGCGCTTGCTCGTAGAGTCGTGCGCGCAATACGCGCAGTGCACGCTCGCGGTTTTGCAGTTGGGACTTCTCGTCCTGCATTGAGACGACGATCCCGGATGGCTTGTGCGTGATGCGCACTGCTGAGTCGGTTGTGTTGACGGACTGCCCTCCAGGCCCTGATGAGCGGTAGACATCGATTTGCAGGTCGTTTGGGTCAATCTGCACATCCACGTCCTCTGCCTCGGGCAAAACAGCGACGGTTGCAGTGGAGGTGTGAGTGCGCCCTTGGGACTCGGTTTCGGGGACGCGCTGTACGCGGTGGGTACCACCCTCGAACTTGAACACCGAGTATGCGCCGGAGGGCGGGTGGGATCCTTTTACGGCGAACGTGAACTTATTGTCGCTGATGTCCATCGACTCGGTTGAGAGCCCCAAGCGCTCGGCGTAGCGGGTAAGCATCCGGTACAAGTCGCCTGCCCAAAGCCCGGCCTCGTCTCCGCCGGCGCCGCCCTGGATTTCGATGATCACATTCTTCTCGTCATTGGGGTCGCGCTCGGTCATTGCTAGACGAAGCTCCTCCTCGAGCTCGCCGATCCGCCGGCGCGCCTCGCCGAGGTCCTCGCGCAGCTCCGCGTCCTCCCCCATCTCCGCGAGCAGCTCTTCGGCGCCGGCGGCATCGTCCTGGGCTAGACGCCACTGAACCGCGAGCTTTGCTGCGGGCTCGAGTTGGCTGTAGGCGCGACCGACCTCGGCATAGCGCTCGCGGCTATTGATGACCTCAGGGTCGGTCATTTGCGCACTGAGCTCAGCGAAGCGGGTCTCGATTTGCTCTACGAGGTCTTCGATCATATTTGTGAGTCTAAGCGCGGCGCGCGTGGCTGCTGTCTATGCCACGACCTCTACACCGACCAGGTCCTCGGCTGATAGTGCGCCTGGGGTCTCGAGCGCCAATACAGCCTCGAGCGCGGCGATTGCTACTTCAAGCTGATCCAGATCTGGCTCGCGTGTGGTGAGCAGTTGCAACTTCAACCCTGGCCACATGATTGCCTGAACCCAGCGGCGGCTGCGGTTGCGCCCGGCGAACTTGATCAGCTCGAAGGAGATGCCCGCGATGATCGGCACTCCGAGCACGCGCGTGGCCATCAGCCAGTACCACGCCGGCAGCCCGATCGGCGCGAACACGAAGATCGCGACGATCATCACCACCAGCAGGAAGCTGGTGCCGCAGCGCGGATGCAGTCGCGAGAAGCGCTGAGCGTTGGCAGGCGTCAGCGGGAGACCAGCCTCAAAGCAGGAGATAGTCTTGTGCTCAGCGCCGTGGTACTCGAACACACGGCGCAGGTCGCGCACGCGTGAGAGCGCGAGCATGTAGCCGAGGAACAGGGTCGTGCGAATCACGCCCTCGACGACCCAGAACAGGATCGAGGAGCCGAGCTGGTGCTTGACCAGGCTCGTCAAGCCGACGGGCAGCAGGAAGAACAGTCCGATCGCGAGCACCACCGCGACCACGATCGTGCCCGCCCACACCGCCTTCGGTATCTCTTGCAGCCCAGCCGTGCTCTCCCTCGCCACATCTCTTGTGCCCTCCCCGACTGCACTGCCCCCGGCCGCACCGTTCCCTGCCGCACTATCCCCCACCACATTCCCTAGTGCGCCGTCCCCTGCCTGCATTGTTTCTTCAGGCGAGAGCTGAGCGTTGGCAGCGATCTCGAGCGCGCGGAAACCGATGACCATCGATCCCCCAAGCGCGACGACGCCGCGCACGATCGGCAACCGCAGCACGCGATGGCGCCTCATCGCCGAATCGAGCGGATAAGTCGTGACCTGGATCTCGCCCTTGGCGCCCTCCTCGGGAGAACGGTCGTCCTCGCGCAACTGCTCGTCGGTGGGCTTGCGCACAGCTACAGCCCAGTTTGAAACCCCGCGCATCATTACGCCCTCAATGACCGCCTGACCGCCAACGGGGGCGTCGCGCTGGGCGTTTAGCTCTCCATCTGGCGCTGGCAATGCTGCAACCTCTATCGGCGCCTCCAAGTCAGGTGGGGCAACTGGGACAGCTGGCAGCGCCTCTAGGGTGCCTGTCTGCATGCCCCTGCTCTGCATCCCCCCACCAGCGACCGGCTGAGAGGACATTGGATTGTTAGGAAGCCTTGGCTTGCGCGCCGCGCAGGCGCCCCTTGGCAACTCGGCGCTGGAAGCGCTCAACACGCCCACCAGTGTCTACGAGCTTTTGGCGACCGGTATAGAAGGGGTGGCAGTTGGAGCAGACCTCAACGTGTAGCTCCTCTTGGGTTGCGCGCGTAAAGAACTCATTGCCGCACATGCAGCGCACATGGGCTTGCACGTAGTTTGGGTGGATCTTGGGCTTCATGGTCCTGCCATTCTAGCGCTGGCTGATCAGCCTGTGGTAGATGGTGTGCTAGCAGGCGTTGTAGAAGTGGGGGCGCTGGCAGGTGTTGTACGAGTGCTTTCTGGCGCTAGAGGCGCTGGCTGTACGCACCGGTGGGTGGGCAGTTCGATGTGCTTGACCACATGGCCATCAGCATTTAGCCAGCGAAAGCGCACCAATGCGCGGTAGTGCGCTGGTGCTGCGAGGTTGGTGATCCGTTCGAGGTCCTTGTAGGTCTTTACTCCTGGATCTGAGCTGCGCCACATGCCGAGTCCAGGGGCTTCGATGGAGTGATAGAGCGTTTCATTGGGCATCCGCTCTAGGAATTCGATTCGCATGGCCATACGCTCAGCGCCAGCGATCATCGTCATTTCGCCGGAGAACGTAGCTGAGCGTTCGGCTTGTTCGGTTGCAGTGATGCATTGCGCGAGCGTTGCCGTTGCGACCGGCGTGTTTGCGTTACCAGGCTGATTGGTTGAGCTTGTTTGCGCATATGTGGTGCTCGCATGTGCCGCCAACAGCATCAGACCACAGACAAGCCCAGAGATCGCAATGAGGATCCGCTTGCTCAAGATGGCATGGGAGGTCCTCTCCATAACATCTGTGTAACACCCGGCTTGCGCTGATGTTTCGCACTGGGACAGCGGAAGACCTGACCAAGATCGCAGCCTTGCCTGACCCGCCCATCCAGGCCTGAGCAAGCCAAGGCCATCAGACTAGGACCAACCAGGACCAACCCGCCCAACCCCGGACCAACCCCGCCATCCAGTGAGCCATCGCCCGACCTGACCTGACTATCTCATCGCCTGCCCGCTCTGACTTGCCTGCCCTGCCTATCTCATCGCCTGCCCGCCCTGACCTGACCATCTAATTTTCACTTTAGGTGCGCCATAGTATTGGTAGTAGGTACGTAAGTTATACGCAACAAAATTTAAAACATCCCACCCCGCCGAGCCCAGTTGGTAGGCGCCGAAATGAAGGGGGCCCGCAATGCGGGCCCCCTTGGGTTGGACTAATAGGTGGAGTTAGATGGACTGTTGGACTAGCTGACTGGACCAGGTGGGGTTGACTGGACTAGGTGGCTAGTGATGGTGACCGCCATGGCCGCCGCCTTGGCCGCCGCCGCCTTTACCGCCGCCACCTTGGCCGCCACCGCCTTTACCGCCGCCACCTTGGCCGCCGCCGCCTTGGCCACCGCCGCCTTGGCCACCACCGCCACCTTGGCCACCGCCTTTACCACCGCCGCCTTGGCCACCGCCGCCGCCTTTACCGCCGCCGCCTTGGCCGCCACCACCGTGGCCTACAAAGTGACAGGTTCCGTTTTCCAATACAAAACCATGCGGGCAACGAGGCACTGGGATGGGCTGACAAAAGCGGCCTTTAAGTTCGTAGCCAGGAGGACATGTAGGAGGTGGAGTTGGAACGCATTTGCCGTTGCTCAGTTCGTAGCCATGGGGGCAACGAGGAGGCGGAATTGGCACGCAATGACGGCCAACAGCTACATAGCCAGGTGGACATTGAGGACGGTACTGATGGAAGCTTGCGCTACCACCACTGCCTCCTCCAAGATTCCCAAGCCCTCCAAACCCAAAGTTGCCATTGCCAGACAACGCCATTGCGCCGCCAGTACCTAGCAGAAGAAATCCAGCAGTAAGAATCGTTGTCAAGCGTGACCGCATCAAAAATCCTTTGTGTTGTGAGGAAGTGGACCTGCGTGCCCCATTCATCACCCGCAGCTTGACTCGATCAAGCGCCAATGGATCCAATGTGGGACGACCATCGCGAAGCACATCAGCAACCTCTTTGAGGTCATCTGAAAAACTGTCGTCTTTGCGTGAGTAGCTCATGCAGCCTCTTTGTGTGGAGTAGCTCATGCCGCTCTCTATGAGCAGCTCATGTCGCTGATACGTACGACTGGCCAGATTCCAGACGGCAAGCTTGCGTGCATGGACGGATGGTCGATACCAGCCATGTGAGAGGGACTCACAACGATGCATTTGAGCGGCTATATGCCGAGCATGCCCAAGCGTTGTTTGGGTTCCTCAGATACCGCACTGACGATCCAGTGCTAGCTGAGGACCTGCTTGCAGACACCTATGAGCGAGCGCTACGCGCCCGCCGACGGTTTGATCCGCGCAAGGCAAGCCAGAAGACCTGGCTTTATGCCATTGCGCTCAACTGTCTCAGCGACCATTTCAGGCGCCGTACAAGCGAGAGCAAAGCGCTAGAGCTCATTGCAGCAGGCCCAAACCTGGGATCAATCAGCAGGCAATGGGGAGTTGATGAGACTGATCCAATCGATGCAATTGCTGGGCAAGACAGCGCCTATGGGCTGGACAGCGCCAATGGGCTGGATAGCGCCAATGGGCTAGACAGCGCCTATGGGCCGGATAGCGCCAATGGCCTGGACAGCCCCAACAGCAACCTCCTCAGCCGCTGCCTTGCGCTCTTGGGCGGATCTGAGCGCGAGGCAATTGCATTGCGCTTTGGCGCTGATATGACAGTTGCAGAGATTGCTGACCTAACTGGCGAGCTGCCTACAACAATTGAAGGCCGTATATATCGCGCGCTACGCAAGCTGCGTGAAGCAATGGACTCAACACCAGCAGACTAGGCGCCAACGACATACTATGGCGTACCTAAAGTGAAAATTAGATGGTCAGGTCAGGGCGGGCAGGCGATGAGATAGGCAGGCTCAGGGCAGGAGCAGGCTCAGGGCACGGGCAGACTAGGAGGGGACGATTGAGAGGTCGTTGCTGGCCAGAGCCCCAGCAAGCACAACGCGTGCTTGGCTGACCCACTTGCTTGGAACGGATGTCCGGAACTCTTTGACTGCTTGCTTGGCTAGTGGTTCAAGCGGGTTCATACGCAAGGCTCTCTTAGCGTTTGCTCTGGGGTCGATGCCTGCCGAGGCTTGAGCAATCGCAAGCACGTAGTAGGTCTCCCAACTGCCAGGGTCTAGACGCACTGCTTCGCGCATCTCTGCAACAGCCTGCCGGGGCAAGCCGCGACGGATGTCGCAGAAGCCGAGGATCTCATACGGTTCAGGGCGCATATTCAGCCATCCAATCGAAGCTTGTGCAGCGGAGCTAGCAGTGGTGCAGTTGGGGGTTGACGCATAAAGAGCAGTCTCAGCATGGCCGAGCTGACTTTGTGACCCAATAATCAGCACAGGCAAAACAGCGCTTGCAATGCACAGCAGGCAGAGGATCATGCGACTGCGCAAGCCAAGCGTCCACCCCCGAGGCCGCGACAGCCTTGGGGGTGTCCCGGTGGACTGTTTGTATGGGCTGAGAGCAAGGCCCGCAGTCGCAAAGAATATGAGCGTGATTACAGGCATCTCCCAGTCCCAGTCCACGCCAGCACGCAAAGCCCAGGCCATGGCACAAGCAAGCAGCACGCCATACAGAGAGCGGCGTGATCTATACGCGCGCACGCGTACAGCCAGCCCACCAAGGACTGCACCAATCAGGATCAGCAGCAGCAGCAAGCCTGGAAGGCCAAGCTCAGCCATTGCTTGCAGATACAGGCTATGGGCATTGATCACATAAGCACCAACTGGGCGATTGCGATCCCATAGGGTCTGGTACATCCCTGCCCCATAGCCATGCAATGGAGAGGCATTGAACCCACGCAAGGCAACCCGCCAGAGGTCCGTGCGCCCGTCATCAGATGGATCAGTCAGGCGCTGGCGCAGGTCATGGCCGCCGCGGGTAGGAGCGCCGCTGATGAACCGATTCCAGTCGTTTGCAATGGTATGAGGAGCACCAAGAGCAAGAGCCAGCGCAACACCAATGCAGATGATGCCGGCAATTGCGATGTGCTGCGTTCTCGAGCTGATCCAGGACGAGACAAGAGAGCGGCGCAGCAGATGAGGGTCTAGCCAGACCGCAAAGACCAGCCGCAAGATGGCGCAGATGCAAGCGCATATGCCTGCCGTTAGCGCAACATGGTGGCCTTGCGAGACAGCCGCCGGCGTAGTCGGATTGACAGTGTCCAGGAGGTTGGCATGGTAGGCAACCACAATCAGCGCAATGGTGGGTGGAGCCGTTGCAAGCATGCCGCTGAAGAGGCCACGTGGATGGGCAACAAGCATGTAGACAACAAGACCAATTACTCCAGCAGCTATAGCGCCGCGTGAGAAGGTGAAGAAGAGCGTGGCAGCAAGCAGTGGCAGTACAGCTGCAGCCATGATCCGCACTAGGCGCCGTTCGCTGAGGGTGCAAGCAAGGTGGAATGCCAGGACCACGCCTAGCGCAGCCAGCAGCCCAAGTGTGTTCCAGTAGGTGACGGGGTAGCTGAGCCGCTGGTTTGAGACGTCGGGGGCAGTGGGCCACAGGTTGGGCAGCACACGACTGATCAGGCCTGCCAGACACACAACAGATGCGCCGATAAGCAGGCCACGAACGAGCCAGCGCAGGTTCTGGGTGCTTGGCTTTACTGACCCAAACAGCAGCAGGATCAGCAGATATAGCCATGCGCGGTCGAATTCGATCAATGCACGACTGGTGGAGTGCGACCAGAAGGCTGAAAGCAATGTCATCAGCGCATAGAGCCCCAGCGCAGCAAGCGCGATAAGCGTGCTCAGCGTCAGGCCCTCGAATGGTCTGGGTGCTTGCAAAATCCTGATGAGCAGGATTTGGGAGAGAGCAACAGCAGCAATAGCCGGTGTTGCCGGAAAGTAGCCGCCCGCATTGAAGCCAGTGAAGATGATCAGCGCGCCAGGAAGAAGCATGAGCGCGGTAACAGCAAGCCGTTCGGTCTTAGTGGCTGGTCCACGTGCAGGGCTCATTGCTGGCGCGGCGTCTGTTGCAGGCGTGACGTCTGTTGCTGGCGTGGCGTCCGTTGCAGGCGTGGCGTCCGTTGCCGACGTGGCGTCCGTTGCCGACGCGGCGTCCGTTGCAGGCGTGGCGTCCGTTGCCGACGCGGCGTCCGTTGCCGACGTAACGTCTGATGCTGGCGTGGCGCGTGCGCTGGACGAATCGCTCTCCGGCGGGCTATCGCCAGATGCTGGCGCAGCGCCTGTCCTGCCCAGACTGGCTCCCATGGCAAGGATGTCGGCACTCACCCACTAGACAGGACCAAGCCCTGGTCAGTGATAGATCATTCGGCCAGAGCTGGCACTGTCAATGAGTGGCGCTCTGGATTTACCATGGTCGCTTGATATGGTCTCATGCCATAGTACCGGAAGTATCGAATGGCCCCTAGAGTACTGAGGTACCTTTAATGCCTGTAGAGTCTGCCATCAAGGTGCATGAGTCAACCAAGGAGAAGGTTCGCGCTGCTGCAGCAATGGCGGACCTCAAACAGTCAGAGTTCATTGAGCGTGCGGTTGACGAGTACATCAAGAACCACCGCCACGAGCTTGCAGAGCGCATGGAGCGGGCGCTTCAGCTGGGACCGCAAGACGCCCCCGGCTAGGGAGGCCAGGCGCCAGCGCACCGAGTGTTTCCCGGCCGCACCCCCGACCTACGATCGCCGCGCGAGAACCATCCCAAGCAGCCCGTAAGTTGATCGCATGATCAATGTCAAGGCCAAGTCGCAAACCAAGCTTCCTGTACGAGCAGTCCGGCAGCACACGACCTTCCAAGTTCTTTCTCGTGTGCCGCGAGGACGCTCGCAAGGAGTGATTACGCTCGCTGTGCCGAGAGCTGGCAAAGTCATTGCTGATGGCAGCGAGATCAAGCGTGCCAAAGTAGCCGTCCGCAACGACAGTCGCGTACGGCTCGAAGTGGAACTGAACTCAGCTGCGCAGAAAGACGTCAAGCGGTATGGGCGTATTCGAGCAAATATCAGGCTGAGCTATGTGCCAAGAGGCAGCCATGCGATCACCAAGACCGTGCCCTTGACTTTCGGCTATCGCAACGGCGGGTTCTGACGGGCTAGGTGCTACTACATGCCCCGTGTACTACACGAGCCTTGTACTACACAGCCTTTGTACTACAAGGCCTTTGTACTACACGCCCCGTGTACTACAAGGCCCGTGTAGCACCACCGCAAGAACGGGCGCGCATCTAGCCACTGCTCCTCGGGGGGAGGCGGAATCACGGCCCGCGCCGCCATCTATTGATAAACCTGATAGACTTAGTGAGGAATACTGTCCCCGCCAGCGAACCTTCTGGAGCACCAATGGTCCTTGCACTCATCATCATTGCCTTCTGGATCCTCATCCTCGCAGCGGTTGTTGGCCTGTGCTCGAGCGCACATCAGGGAGACCTTGCACAACTCAAGGACGCGCCGCACCCTGCCAGCGACCCCATCCTCGCTCTGGCCTCACTCCCCACCCAACCTCCTCTGGGCTCCGTACCCAGCCTGTCAGACAGCGGGCAAATGCAAATGCAGAGAGAGCTCAGCTGGGCGGAGGCGGGTGCAGCAGGCGAGCAGCAAGCGTTTGCATGACATGCTCAACAGCTTCATCTACGGTTTGTTCGCCAGAGCGCAGCACCAAGTCAGGCTGGGCAGGAGCCTCATATGGCGCGCCAACACCAGTAAGACCAGGCAACTCTCCTGCACGCGCGCGCGCGTACAGACCCTTGGGGTCGCGCTGCTCGCAGACCTCAAGCGGAGCGTCAACGAAGACCTCGATGAAATGCAAATCATCGGCTGCATGCAGCGCAGAGGCCGATTCTCGATCTTGGGCGTAAGGGCTGACAAGGCTGACGAGAGCGATTGTTCCGGACTCAGCGAGCAGCCTTGCAACATGCGCGGTGCGGCGCACGTTCTCGCAGCGAGCAGCCTCATCGAACCCAAGGTCGCCGTTGAGGCCATGCCGGAGGTTGTCGCCGTCCAGCAGGAAGGCTGGGCGCCCAGCGGCTACCAAGCGCTCCTCAACAGCAGTTGCAATTGTTGACTTGCCAGCGCCTGGCAACCCGGTAAACCAGACAGTTGCACCAGCGTGCCCCAAATACTCCCAGCGGCAACGACGGGTCAGCCGAGACCCTTGCCACTTCACATTGGGGCTGCACTCGCTCTTGGATGGGATCCCACCCTCTCTGGCGGCGTCCTCAACCTCAGCGTCGGTATCGAGGATCACTCCTGCAGCAACAGTTTCGTTGCTTGCTTCGTCAATCACGATCAAGCTGCCGGTGATGCGGTTGCGCCGATAAGAGTCGAACACAAGCGGCGAGCTGAGCTCCAGGCGAACGCGCCCGAGCTCGTTGAGCTCCAGTACCTGGGCATTGCCGTCGCGATGCAGATCTTCGATGTCGATCTTGTAGCGCACGTCCATAGCACTGACAGCTGCAGTGCGGGCAGTGTGCTTGACCAGGTAGCGTCGCCCAGAGCCGAAGGGCTGCTCAGACATCCAGCAGAGCAAACACTCGAAACTGTTGGCAACACTTGGCTGGTTTTGTGCCCGGGCGATCGTGCTGCCGCGGCTTACATCGACCTCATTGGTGAGCCGCAGTGCAACGGACATCGGGGGAAAGGCCTCATCGACTGGGCCATCGAACGTGTCGATAGCGGCGACTGTGCTGCGCTGTCCGCTAGGCAGGACGACTACCTCATCGCCTGTACGGATGATCCCGCCTGCTACCTGCCCGGCATAGGCTCGGTAGTCGCTTCCGCCCGAACGGGCTTGATGCCCGCCCACACGGATTACCCATTGCACGGGGAAGCGCACATCGATCAGGTTGCGGTCTGAGGCGATGTGGACGTGCTCGAGGTGGTAGAGCAATGGTGGGCCCTCATACCAGGGCATAGCCTCAGAGCGCTCTACAACGTTGTCGCCCAGCAGAGCCGAGATGGGGATGAACGTTACGTCCGCAATATCCAATCGTGCGGCGAATCCCTCGAACTCTTCGACGATCTGATCGAACACGCTCTCATTGAAGTTGACCAAATCCATCTTGTTGACGCACACAACAAGATGTGGGATGCGCAGCAGCGAGCTGATGAATGCGTGGCGCTTGGACTGCGCGACCATCCCCTTGCGTGCGTCGATCAGCACGATTGCAAGATCAGCAGTCGAGGCGCCGGTGACCATGTTGCGCGTGTACTGCTCATGGCCAGGGGTGTCAGCGATGATGAAGCGGCGGTGTGGCGTGGCAAAGTAACGGTAGGCAACGTCGATTGTGATGCCTTGCTCGCGCTCGGCTCGCAGGCCATCAGTCAGCAGCGAAAGGTCAAGGAAATTGCTGCCCATCCGCTGGCTGACTTGCTCGACGTGCTCGAGCTGATCGACGAGGACTTGCTTTGAGTCGTAGAGCAGCCTGCCGATCAGAGTGCTCTTGCCATCATCAACTGATCCAGCAGTTGCAAAACGCAGCAGCTCAGCCGGACGCTCAGAGAGCCGTGCAAACACATCGCGAGCCTGCTCAGTTGCATTGCCCTCGAGGGCGCCTGTCGCTGGATCGGAGATCGCCACTAGAAGTACCCCCTGCGCTTGCGATCCTCCATGGCAGCCTCAGTGACCCTGTCATCGGCCCGGGTCTGGCCCCGCTCGGTGACGTCTGTGGCAGCGATCTCGAGCACTACCTCATCGATAGTGGCAGCCCGAGACTCGACAGCCCCTGTACAGGTCATGTCCCCAACCGTGCGATAACGCACCCAGGCTGTGAATGGCTGCTCGTCGTCCGCCAACTGCACATAGGGGCTGACGGCGTAGAGCATTCCATCGCGTGCGAACACTTCGCGCTCGTGAGCGAAGTAGATCGAGGGGACCTCGAGGTTCTCTTCAGCGATGTACTGCCAGACATCGAGCTCAGTCCAGTTGGAGATCGGGAAGACGCGCACGTGCTCGCCCTTGCGGATACGCCCGTTATAGAGGCTCCACAGCTCAGGCCGCTGCCCCTGAGGCTCCCACTGGCCGAACTCGTCGCGAAAGGAGAGGATACGCTCCTTGGCTCGGGCACGCTCCTCGTCGCGCCGGGCGCCTCCAAAGGCGGCATCAAAGCCATGCTCAGCGATTGCATCCAGCAGCGTGACTGTTTGCAGCCCATTGCGTGAAGCGCGTGGACCGGTCTCGTCGATGACTCGTCCATTGCGAATAGAGTCCTCGACTGAGGCCACGATCAGCCGCTCGCCGATCTCCGCGACGCGCCGGTCGCGAAACTCGATCGCCTCCGGAAAGTTGTGGCCGGTGTTGACATGCATGACTCCGAACGGGAAGCCTCCTGGGCGAAACGCCTTCTCGGCCAGGCGCAGCAGCACGATCGAGTCCTTGCCGCCGCTGAACAGCAGCACCGGCCGCTCAAACTCGGCAGCAGCCTCGCGCAGCACATGGACAGCCTCAGCCTCGAGGGTGCCTAGATGGGAGAGATGGTAGGTGGCTGGCATCCGTGCTTCCGCTGAATCTCTATACGAACGATAAGACCAAACTCCGACTCGCGCAACTAAGAACTCCAAAATAAAAGTTCTGTATAACCATGGCTATCAGGCCGGTGTGATGCACACTGTTGCGCTGACCCGCGTACGACGGCGCTGAGCTGAACCCAGGCAGCGAGCGGCAGCGAGTTGTACCCAGGCCAGCGAGACAGCGTACCCAGTCAGCGAGTACATTTGTACTCAGAAGGCGCGTACATTTGTGCTCGAGGCGCGCGCACTCTTCTTGGCGGCTATAGCTGAGATTTATTCGCTTGGCCGTTGCCAGGGACGCGCGATGATGACCCACAGCGATGCGCCAGCAAGCAGCACTGCGCACAAGATCCAACCTAGCGCTGTGGTGCCTACGCCTACGTACTTCAGGCCAGAAGCAAAGATCACGAATGTGATCGCAGGGCGGATATAGCGATCCGGTGCGCTCGAGGACAGCAGCGAGCCAACCAGCACCGCCGGCACGCTGCCAATGATCAGCGAGGCCGTCACGCCGAAGTCAACATGCCCGAACGCAAGCGCGCCAAGCGCTGCCGCAAGTGTCAGCGGCACAGCCTGGGTCAGGTCGGTGCCAACAAGCCTGTTAGCCCCGAGCAGTGGGTAGAGAAACAACAGCAGAATGATCATCAGCGAGCCCGAGCCAACCGAGGTCATCCCCACGATCAGGCCGCCAATCATGCCGATCAGAACGGTGCGCACCGGCTTGACCTCCACGTCCTCGATAGCAGCAACGCGCGTATGCCCGCCGCGGCGGTCGAGGATCTGGCGCAGCACCATTGCGCCAGCCCCTACCAGCAGCGCTGCGCCCAAGATCATCTCGACGTTTTCCTGAGCAGCATTGCTGTTGCCCAGCAGATGCAGCAGATATGCCCCCAGGAAGGCCATTGGGACCGAGCCCAGGACCATGAAGCCGACCAGCCGCCGATTGACCGTCCCTTTGCGCAGGTGCACAGCAGCTCCGAAGGGGCGCATGACAACCGCAGCCACGAGGTCGCTCGAGATCGCCTTCGACGGCGTCACGCTAAACAGCAGGATCAGCATCGGCGTCATCAATGCGCCACCGCCCGCTCCGGTCATGCCTACAAGGAAGCCCACAACTGCGCTGCCAAGAACGATGTAAGGGTTGACATGCATAGCTCGTGGGAAGACTATCTAACTTTTAAAATATGTGCACCATAGTATTGCGAGCGTCGGAGGTTGACGATGGCCGTGCGATCCATGTGAAGCACGGCACGCGTGGAGCTGCTCGCTGGCATCTGGAGGGGCCTATAGTGCCGCCGCTATGGCTGTAGTGACAGTAACCGGCTTGACTAAGCGGTTTGAGACAACGTGCGCAGTTGACGGAGTTGACTTGGCGCTCAGCAAGGGCGAAGTGAGAGGCTTGCTTGGCCCCAACGGCGCCGGCAAGACGACGCTGCTGCGGATGCTGCTTGGGCTGGTGCGCCCGGATGGGGGCACAATCGAGCTGTTCGGGCGCCAGCTGGATGGGCCGGGCGTGCCAGCGCTGGACGGCGTATCGGCGCTGGACGGCGTCTCGGGGTTTGTAGAGGAGCCGACCTTCTATCCATACCTGTCTGGACGCGCGAACCTAGAGGTTCTGGCAGAGCTAGATGGCAGCGGCGCCCACGAGCGCATCAACGATGTGCTCGAGCAGGTCGATCTGAGCAAGCGAGCCCGTGACCGGGTGGGTGGCTATTCGTCCGGAATGCGCCAGCGTCTGGGCATCGCTGCAGCGCTGATGCGTGCGCCGCGGCTGCTGCTGTTGGACGAGCCCACATCCGCGCTTGACCCACCCGGCGCCCGCTTGGTCATCGAGCTCCTCCGCACGCTGTCGCAGGACGGCGTAGGAGTGCTGCTGAGCAGCAACAAGCTCGAGGAGGTCGAGAGGGTGTGCGACAGCTTCACCGTGCTGCACCGCGGTCGCGTGGTATGGGACGGCAGTTCCCAGCGGATGCGCGCCGAGGCCCCACCGTCGGCTTCGATGAGCCCACTGGAGTCATTGTTCTTCGCGCTCACCGACCAATGCTGAGCGTCTATCGAGCAGAGCGACGCAAGCTCCTCGCTCAGCTCTCCACGCGGGTGCTAGCCGTGGTGTGTGCGCTCGGCCCGTTGGCGTTTGGTGCGGTTCTGAGCCTGCAAAGCGGACTCCCGGCAGACACGCTGCTCGGCGTTTGGGTCCACGCCTCCGGCTATGCCGTCTCGTTCGTGGTGCTGGGCTTCGGCGGCTATCTCGGGTTCCCCTTGCTCGCAAGCGTCCTCGCCGGTGACCTGTTCTCTTCCGAGGATCGCTACGGAACATGGAAGACCGTCCTCACCCGCTCCCGCAGCCGCAAAGACATCTTTGTGGGCAAGGTGCTCGCCGCCGCGACACTCTCGCTGGCATTGGTCACGCTGGTCGCGCTGTCAAGCCTGATCGCCGGCCTACTTTTCACCGGCGATCAATCGTTTGTCGGCTTCAGCGGGAACGTTCTCAGCTCAGCTGAAGGCCTGTGGCTGGTGCTCGTGAGCTGGCTGCTCAACGTGCCTGCAGTGCTTGCGTTCGTGAGCTTGGCGGTGCTCTTCTCCGTCGCGACCCGCAACGGCATCGTGGGCGTGCTTGGACCCGTGCTCCTCGCCCTAGCCATGCAGCTCTTGGAACTCATCGGCAGTGGATCATGGGTCCACACAATCCTGGTCGCCTCAGCGTTCAACGACTGGCATGGGCTGCTGAGCGCTCCCAAGTTCTACGGACCGCTGATCATCGGCAACTGCGTCTGTGTCATCTGGATAGGGGCGTGTCTGGGAGCCTCGTGGCTGATCCTGAGTAGGCGTGACTTCGCCGGCGCGCCGCTCATCCGCAGGCCCGGATGGCTAATGCCTCTACGCACAGTGCTCGCAGCGGCGGTGTTGATCGTCGTGCTCGGCGCCGGTACGAGCCTGGGGCCAGTGGCGGTAACGCAAGCTCGACTCGAGGCTTCGATCTCATCCGCTTTCAACAGTCTCACAGTGCTCCAGCAGAAAGAGCTCGGCCGTTCGGTTTCCAGGGGAGCCAAGCTCAAGCTCCATACGATCTGCGCCCGCCACGCCGGTAAGAGCCAGGGACCGGGCGATGACTGGACCTGCACGATGACCGTCATCACCGCGCTGCCAGGATCCGAACCGTTCCTGACCACGCCAGTCGTCTACGACGTGAGCGCAAAAGCCGATGGCTGCTACAAGGCGGAGGCGCCGCCTTCGTTCATCGGCCAGCAGATGATGACGGACGCGCACGGACACAGCGTTGTAAACCCCCTGTTCGTCATCTACGGCTGCTTCAGCACAACCGGCTCGAGTGTCAGATGCGCGGAAGGCTCGAGCTGCGGCTCGAGCTCTAGTACCACCACGCCGAGCGCCCCTGCGCACATGCCCAAACCGTCACCTGCGGCTCGTAAGGCCGAACGCAAGGCCCTGACTGAAGCCGAAAAGGAAGCTGGGCCAGCTGTCGTCGAAGAAGTCAGCGAAGCGGAAAAGAAAGAGCAGAGAGCGACCGAACACCCCAGAGGAGAAGCCGAACCCGAACCCCGCAAATAACAGCCGCGCGGTCGAGGCTCAGCGGTAGACGTCAGCCGCGCGTTCCGCCGCAACGCTGTAGGAGCCACCGAACAGCACCGCATGCACAAGCAGTGGGAGCAGTTGGTATAGGCTCACGCGCTCGCGCCAGCCCTCGGCCAGCGGAGCCGCCTCCTCGTATGCGGCAAACGCGCGCTCGGCCAGCGGCGCCGGCAGGCCGAACAGGCGCAGCATCGCCAGGTCGATCTCACGGTGGCCGCCGTATGCGGACGGGTCAATCAGCCACGGGCGGCCGTCCACGTCGGCGTAAACGTTGCCGGCCCACAGATCGCCGTGCAACCGCGCCGGCGGCTCAGGCGGTCCCGCGAGCTCGTCCAGTCGCGCGCACACGCGCTCGACCGCGTCCACACCCACGTCCGACAGCGCTCCGCGCTCCCCGGCAATTCGTGCAAGTGGCAGCAACCGGCGCTGCGCGTAGAACGACACCCAATCGTCGGTCGGCTCGTTCGACAACCGCAGCGAGCCGAATCCCGCCTGCGCACCCAACCGCTCGCCGAAACCCGGATCCCCGAACCTGGGGGCGCCCGCCGCGTGGATCACCGCCAGCCCCCGCCAGAGCTCCTCGGCCCCCTCTGCGCTGAGACCGCCCGGCGCCACCCACTCAAGCGCCAGATACTTCTCGCCCACCTCGATCACGCGCGGCACCCGCAACGCTTCCGGCTCGCCCAGCCAGCCCAGGGCGGCCGCCTCGAGTCCATACTCGCCTTCGCCCGCATCAGCGCGCGTCTTGACGAACGCCTCCTCGCCGTCCAACCGCACGTGATACGCCTCGTTGATGTCACCCCCACCCACGCGCCGCGGTTCGCGCGCTCTGGGTGGCAGGCTCATGCGCGCGCCTGGCGGCAGGCTCATGCGCGCTCGGCGTCCTGCGCCGACGCGCGCACGTGCTCGAGCAACCCCGCGCAGGCGGCCTGCACCTGATCGAGCACAACATCGAATCCGTGCGGACCCTCGTAGTATGGATCGGGCACGTCAAGATCGTCACGTCCCGCCGCGCTCGCCAGGTCAAACTCGCGCAGCAGACGAACCTTCGCACGTGAGTGCTCATCCGGCGCGAGTGCTCTCAGCGCACGCTCATTGGAGCGGTCCATCGCCAGGATCAGATCGAAGCGCTCGAAATCCTCGGCGCGCACCTGCCGTGCGCCGCCCTCGAGCACGATCCCCCTACATAGGGCGGCCTCGGTGGCACGCGCGTCCGGCGACTCCCCCACATGCCAGCCCCCCGTACCCGCACTGTCGAGCTCGATGCTTCCCTGAAGACTCGCATCGGCAACGAGCCGACTCATCACACCCTCCGCGGTCGGCGAGCGGCAGATGTTCCCCAGACACACAAACAGAATCCTCACCATACGCCGCTCGTCCGAAAGTGTGGCACGTCAGCCACCGCGGGGCATCGACGCGACTATGTGAAGCTCGCCCTTCGTACATTGTTTTTAAAACTCGGTATAACTATAGTAGGGCGTGGTGGTGAAGGGATCTAAGGCCCGAGAAGAAGTGGACCGAGTGGACCGGCAGGAGGAAGGATCCAAGGCACGAGAAGAAGTGCCTCGACGCGACCGCTACGACAGAAGCGATCCTTATTTTTTCTTCTTTTTCGGCTTGTGCCCCTTGAGTGCCACGTCGCCCGTGGCGGTCTTGAACACCGCGCCAGAGAGGTATGTGGCGCTCCCGGTGCTGCTCAGCTTGTAGCCGTCGTGCTTGAGCAGCTTCAGACCAGTGCCGTTGAGCTTCAGCGCGATCGTGTCGGTGCCGAGGGCAAGCGATGAGAGCGAGACCGTGCCGATCGTCTCGACCACCGTTTTCGTCTTCTTCTTTTTGCCTTTGCCCGTCTTCTTCTTGACCTTCACGACGAGCGTCAGGCTGCCGGAGCAGGGCGCGCCCGTGCAGTCCACCACGACGGACAGGTTGCCCTTGCTCGTGACGCCATCGGTCTGCTTGGGGATCGTGAGCAGCGAAGTGGGCGCGAGGGCGGTGATGGTCAGCACCTCCGAGCCGCAGGCGCTCGCGCTAGGGAGATTCGTGGAGTCCCCGCTGTAGGCCGCCTCCCAGTAGTAAGTGCCGGATAGGAGAGGACCCGTGATGGGAGCCGACGAGGCTGCGGTTCCACCGGTCACCGGCACAGTGGAGGTGAGTACCGCGCTCCCGGAACAGGACGCGGATGAGTACAGCGCGTAGGTGACCGTACCCGTCGCGATGGCGGCATTTGTGCCGGCGAGCGTCGCCTTGTCGGTCTCGCCGCCGTGCCACCCGCGCGTGCCGAATCCCCCGGCTTCATCGAGTTCGAAGAACCGGTCCTCCCAGGTCCGCGCGAATCGATAGAGACGGGGGAAGCGGTGAGCAAACAGTACCTCGCCGACGGCGTCAAGTTCACGTCAGGGACGGCCAAGGTCAGCGAACCGCTTGGGTGGTCACCGTTCCCGAACGCGCTGGCAGACCTGTATCGCAACAACACCATCTATCCGCCCGGGGACGAAGACCGGCAGATGCTTTATGCGTACGCCTGCTCCTCGGAGGGCTGCTCGTTCAACGACTACGCCGCAGAGATCTTCGGAACCCTGACGACCGAGACTAAAGAGCTGAAACTGTTGGCTGGCACGCCAGGAGGCGGTCCGGTGGAGCTCGCCGGCTACAACCTCAAGGGTGATGTCGTCGCCCACGACACAGCAACGGTCAACACCAAGGTCGAAACGCCCCTGGAAATCAAATCGGCGGAACTCATCGCCTACTTCTCGGTCGCACGCCTGCATGGCGGCACGGAGGGCTACTCGGCGCTCGAGGTGGGCGAACTGCAGTTCGAAATACCTGCCAAACCGCCGCCGCCCGCGATCGTGCTGGAACAAAACGCGCTGCCCAACGGTCCCGTCGGCTCCCAGGGCACGAACGCCAGCTGGACGGTCGGCGTCGAACGCTTCAACAACGCCGACGAACCGATCGAATTGCACGTCTCGGGGCTGCCAAGCGGTGTGACGCTGACGGGCGAACACACGATCGCGGCAGGCAGCGACACCGGGACCCTGACGTTCTCGATCGCGTCCAACGCGCCGCTCCTCAGCGAAGCCCCGTTCACGATCTCCGCCACCACCGGAGACGCAGCTGAACCCGCGCCCATAACAGAGGACTTCACGATCGAGTCCCCGCTGCAGGTCAAGCTGCTGAACTACTCATCCGGCACCTACTCAAGCAGTCACACCGTCCACCTGACGCCCTGTGGGAGCTTGGTTCAAGAAGTGGTCGTGATCCCGGGCCCGGGAGTCAGCACCCCGACAAGCCTCACGCTGAGCGCCAGCGGCGACCTCGGCGGGCTGAGCTACACGCTTGCCAAATCCTCGGTTCCCTCCCCCGGTGGGCCGGCCAACGTGGTTGACCTGACGATCTCAGAGGCCTCGAACAGCGGCACGGGCTTCGCCGAAATCGCCATCAACGCCGCCAACGCCGGCTACCCAACCGCAGCCGCCAGCGTCGCCGTGTATCGCGACGCGGGCTCGATCACGAGCGTCACCCCGATCGGTGTCGGACCTGTGTTCGGTCTCCCCCTCGCCCCCCAGTTCCTGAGCGGCGGCACGCAGGTACGCGTCAGCGGCAGCGGGCTGTGCCCGGGCTCGACGGTTCAATTCGGCAACGAAAAAGCGACCGCAACGCCCGCCACGGTCGGGCCGGGCGGCGAATCGTTGACGGCCACGCTCCCGCTACTCGCCACGACCGGGCCGGTCACCGTGCACACCCCCGCCGGCAACCTCGTCTCGCCGCATCCACTGGCGGTGGACAACTTCCGCGACACCTGGGGCTGGCCGTTCACCAACTACGCCCTCAAGGGTTCCTCGCTGAACCTGAATACCGAGACCACGCTGTTCGGTTTCGAAAACGTTTACGTCTCCACCCCATTCGGCAACGTCCCCTCGCCCGCCGCGGGGGTCTGGTATGTCGAGGCGGAAAGCCTCGTCGGGGGCGGCGTCTGCTTCGGGATGACGGCCCTGATCCAGTGGCTCTCGAACGAGTCGCCGCCCTACGAACTCTTTCGGGAACTGAACAACTACCCGCACAGCGGAGGACCCACTCCGCATCTGCTCGTCGGACCGAAGGGCCCATCGGCGGCGCTCGAAGAAATGATCGCCGTCTTCCACCTAGATCAGGACAGCGGACAGTTTCAGGAATACCAGAACGAAGAGTCTGGAAGAGAACACCACGATTTCCCCACAGCGGACGGTCAATGGGGTGCGCAGCGCCCTCGCAGGCGCGAGCGGCGGCGATTTCCCGTTCGTGGACATCCAGAATGAAGGGAAGGGTGGCGGCGGGCACGCGCTGGTCGCCTACAACCTGGAAAATGACGGGTCCGGCGGCTACTACATCGACGTGTATGACCCAAACGAGCCGTTCATCCCGGCCGAGGAAGAAGAAACGAGCGGCAGCTTTCACAAGGAAGTCCTCGAAACCAGCCGCATCCACGTCGCGGCCAACGGCAACTGGACCTTCCCGGGATTCAGCCCGGCTTGGTTCGGGGACGCCCACCACATCTACCCCGTGCCCTGGGGCAAGGTCCCCAACCCATTCGCGTTCGCCCCCGACGAAAAACCTGAATTCAGCCTCCGCAAGCCGATCGGTGTCCAACCGGGCGGCTGGAGCAACCCGGGTGGGAGCGGCTTCAGCTCGGGCGGCTTGGGCTCGGGCGGCCCTGTGGCACGGGCCGGCGACATGGCGCGGACCGCTGGCGCGGTTATCTCCTCAAACGCCAACAAAGTCCGGCCCGGATTGCCTAGCTCGTCCAAACTCCTCGGCGTCACATCCGGCGGCGCGGCCGGCTCGCTGGCGCAGGTCAGCGACGCCGCCGGCCACACGCTGATCGCCTCCAACGGCAGCGAGAACGTGAACCCGAAGACAAGGATTCCGCACGGGACGCTCGTGTTTCCCGCGACCGGGAGCGCAACACCCGGCCCGCCGACCGCGCTGCTGGGAGCCGGCGGCTCCTACAGCGTCACCGAGCACGGCGCCGCCACCGGCAGCTACACCGAGGCGCTTACCGGAGGCGGCCTCGACGCGCTCGTGAGCTCGAGCGCACGGCCAGGTGTGGACGATCGGATCGGCGTGACCCCGGACGCCGGACGCATCAGCTTCGCCACCGGCGCCGGCGCCAAACCGCTCACGATCGGGATGGTCTCCGACCCCGGCCACAGCTCGCACTCAGTCACGCTGACCACGACAAGCGTGCATGGCGGCTCTGACAGCCTCGCGTTCCAGGGAGGCAGCGTTCGCTTCAACCACAGCGGGCCCGCCAGCACCGTCGCGCTTCAGCTCTCCAGCGTCAGCCCGAGCGGGCTGCCCGTGGCCTTCAGCAGCGGCCCGGTCCACATCGCAGCAGGCCAGAGCGCCACCTTCACGCCGACCAGTTGGAGCGGCCTGGGCGCGGTCGCAGCCACGATCTCAGGCCACGGCGCCCACCGGCGGCGGCGGCTGCTGCTGCGCAACCGCCTGCAGCTGCCCGCGCCGGTCCACGGCCTCGCGCTCAGCGTGCGCCACGGCGCCGGTCGCACGCGCGTCCTTACGATCAAGGGCCGTTTCGGGAAGCTCCCCAGCGGCGCTCAGCTGCAACTCGTGTGGATCGTCAAGCGCGGCGTAGGTACGCTCGAGCGCCACGTCCTCACGCTCACTCCCAGCCAGCTTCGACAGGGCGCGCACAGCGAGAGCTTCACCTACACAGCCCCCGCCGCGGGCCGCTACAGCTTCACCGGCCGCGCCACCCTGATCGTCACGCACGGAATCATCGAGCAGTGTCGCAGCACCGCCAGGTCTGTGAGCTTGACCGTCAACTAGCCAAGCAGCTTCAGCAGGTCCTCGCGGCTGGGACCCGGTAGCGCCATGCGCTCATGCTCGCCCGCCAGCTCGAGGGTTCGCTCGGCCACACCATCCTGGGCGAAGGTCTCGCTCAACGGCGTCAAGACGCCGCGTGACGCCAGGAACGCCCTGAAGAGATCGGGGTCGTGCAGCATCGCCGTGGTCAGCGCTCCCCGCAGGACCCCCGAGCGCTCGCTCGGCGGTGTGGGCGCCAGCCCGTTGCGCAGCGCGTCGATTTCATGCAGGCGGGCGCGGTCCTCCGCGACCGTCTCCCGATACCAGGGAGTCAGCTTCGCCTCGGTAGCCGCATCCCACGCTTCGGCGAACTCCAAGGGATCGTCGAGGTGCGATCTGACCACCTCGCGGAGGTACCTAGTGTGCAGCAGCCCAAGCGATATCCCGCGACCCAGTGAGGGGTTCGTGCACGCCCAGGCGTCACCCAGCAGCGCAATACCGGTGAGCAGCGGTCGCCCGTTGACGACTGGACGGCGGTAGCGGTCGATCAGCCCGCCCATCGCCTCGAGCTCGCCGATCGGCTCGCCCTGGAGCCAGTGCGCATGCAGCGGGCACGCCTCCAGGACGGCGCGCCACAGGTCGGGGTCGCGCACCCGCTTCAGTACTTGGTCGCCGCTGGAGGTGACGATCGCCACCGCCCACGTGCCGTTATCGGAAGGGAGAGTGAGGATCGAGAAGGTCCCCATCGGCGCCAGCAACGGGCCGAAAGGCTGCGGCGTGGTGCCGTCCGCTGAGCGGAAGAACCGGCCGTAGTAGATGAACCCGGAATCCTCGGACTCCTCCTGCATCGGGCCGATACCCGCATCGCTCAGCCAGCGCGGCAGCTGCGAGTGCCTGCCCATCGCGTCCACCACGAGGTCGGCCTGCAGCGTCTCGCCCGAGGCCAGCCGGACGCCGCTCACGTGCGTCGTCCCGTTGCCGGCCACGATGGTCAGGGCGTTCACAGCCGAGCCTCTACGCACCTCGACGCCGTGCTCGCCCTCAGCTGCCTTTCCCAGGACCTGCTCGAAGACTGGGCGGCGGGCAGTGTAGGTCACGAACCGCTCATCGCCGGCCCGGGGGCCGCCTTCGGTCAGGTTAGGGGGAGCCAGTCCGAGCACATCCAGGCGCATAGCCCCCGCCGAGACGAGCCCCTCAAAGACGTCGGAGAGCGACTCCTCCAGCACCATGCGACCCCCAGGCTGCAGGAAGTGGGCCATACGAAACTGCGTGACGCCATCGCGTGACCACTTCTCCCACGCCTCCTCGACAGACCCGGGCACGGGATCCGCGTCGCGCTCGAGCACCGTGACCTCGTGCCCGTCGCGCGCCAGCATCATTCCGCCCGCCAGCCCACACACCCCGCCGCCCAAAACGATGATCCTGGCCATACGTGCTCCGATCCTTAATCGACGAGCGAGATCACGTTGGCAGTCTTGGGGTTGACGCGACCCTCGAGCACATCTAGGTAGACGCGCTGAACCGCTTCGAAGCCCCGGTCGTAGACAACCTCGAGCCAACCCCCCGTCCACTCGCAGAATGGGTGCCAGGCGCTGGAGACCCTGCTCTGAAGCTCGGCGGGGCCCCAGTCTTCGGAGCGTTTGCTGACGCGATCGGGGGCGAAGAAGAAGGTCGGTGACGGCCCTGGAAGCTCACCCTCGCCAGCGCCCAGCTCCTCCCAGTGCGTGACCCCCACTGTCATGCTGTAGACGAGCTCGTCACCGTAATGCGAATGGACGTCCAGACGCACCTTGCCGTCTCCCGCGATATCGACGAACGTAGCGGGTCCGCGCTCGAGCGAGGAGATCGCATCGTAGGTGACGGTGCGGCCATAGATCCCGAGGCCTTCGACGAACTCAACGTTCCGCGTCGAGGTCAGCCCCACCAGCTCGACTCCCTCGCGCTGCGCCAGCAGGAAGGCCGCAGCGATCGCGGTCTTGCTCGAGGCGCTCGAGATCACAATCGGCCCACGCGCAGTCAGCCCCTCGTCAACGAGCTGGTCATCGATCAGAAACGAGGTGAAGAACAACGGACGCAAGAGCACCTGCAGCTCCTCGGTGTCCGCCCGGTAGAAAGGGTCTGCGTCACTCGCCAAGTAGCGCTGGTAGGCCGAGGGCAGCGCCGCGCGCTGCGGCGAGCCGTCGACGAACCCGTCCGCACCGGCGTGGGCGGGCGTCACGACAAGGTAGGAGGAAGGGGGCAGATATCCATACACGCGCACGCCTGGCTCGACACCCTGGGCCTCGCTTCGCTCCACCTCGGCAAAACCCCACATCGGGACGCGGCCCCATCCCTCCTGCGCCGGAAAGAAGTCCCAGTAGGACATGATCTGGCCGAACACCGCATAAGTGACGTTGTTCGCGGTCAGCCCGAAGCGCTCGACCCTGAGCAACGCCTGGCCGGGCTCGAGCTCGGGCGCCTGCGACTCGGCGATCTGGCAAGCGCGGAGGTCGTCGCGTTTGACCAAGAAATCGCTCATCGACAGGATCCTCTCACGATCGGCGTCGCGGCGCGGACACGATTGGGGGTGCAGCCTCCGAAGGGTCGAGGTCCGAAGGGTCGAGGGTGAGGCGAAACCCGGAGACCGTTCTGAAGCCGAGTGATTCGTAGAAAGAGTCAGCGCACGAGATGAGGTCGAGCCGCTGGCCTCGGGTGCGCGCGAGCGTCTCGTTGACCAGGTGCCGTGCGATTCCCTTCCGACGGTGGCCAGCAGCTACAAGCAGGATGGCCAGGAACGCTTGAATCTCTCCGTCGCTGAGGACCTGCGCGACTCCGGCGAGCTCCTCATGGTAGAGGGCGACGAGCGTGAGCGACCCCGGGGCGGTGAGCGCCCGCCAGGCACGCTGCTCATCCTGAGCATAGCTCCAGCGCTCCGCGGCGAATAGCTTGATCACGCCCGGCAGATGCTCATGTCCGAAAGGAACGATCCGCAGCCCCTGTGGCACAGACACAATCTAACCGGGGTCGTCTGTGGTGGTGGGTGGGTGGCAGCAGCGGGGCCGGATAGAACTGAACTGCATGCATCGCGCGACCATGTGAAGCTCACCCTTCATACATTGTTTTTAAAACTATGTATAACTATAGTAGCACACAGGGAAGAACCTGGGGCCGAAAAGGAGCGCCAGGCGGGAGGAAAATCTGGGAGGCCCGAGGAGGAGTCGCCAAGGTCACTCTCGCTGGCCATCAGGCCGCGAGCTCTCGGGAGGTTGGTCGGAAACAGGCCGGTTGCCGCTGGTGCGATGAGGCCGAACCGGTGTGCGGCTGCTCCTACACGTTCCCCGCGTGGAGGCGCTCGATAGCGTCGAGCACTTCGTCGTAGGAGCCCTCGGCGAGCAGGTCGAACTGGGCGACGGCCGGCGAGGCTGCGCTTGCGGCCGTGCAGCCAGATCTCGGCGCCCTCCTGTGTGTAGATGTCGCGCAGTAGTCGTGTCACGTAGTGCAACTCGAGCAGGCGGTCGCGATTGCGTCCGCTGGGGGTGTTGGCGGCCGAAGTCCAGTTACGCACCTGGCGCTCAGCGACTCCGACTACGCGTGCGATGTCGGTAGTGCTCACGGTAGTAGCATCGATGCCATGGGGAACTCGCGTGATCGCGACGACAACTGCCCGTGAGTTGGTTGCGCCCTTGCCGCGCAAAGGAGAAAAAGGACAAACGCCGGTCCGTGCGCAAGTTCCTTGGCGACCTAGCAGCCGCCATCTTCCAGTCATGGCCCTGACGCATCGACCTGGGCGGTGCCGCTGAAGTCCTTCGGGCTTGCCTTTAACGTTCTGTACATGGCCGAGCAGGTCCCAGCGGTATCCAATGTGCTCGACGTAATCGAGCGCCATGACTGGCCGCGCCTGCAGCGACTGCTCCACCAGGACGTTCACTGGACCACCGCAGCGGAAGAGGATCTGCACGGCCCGCGCGAGGTAATCACGCAGCTGTCCAAAGACCCGCCGCCAGCCCCTCCCTCTTATCACGAGGTTCGCGACGGACTGATCTACCGCTGGATCGACTGCCCCGGCTGAGCACTCGCGCGACGCCACTGGCGTGCTTCAGGGGTGTGCGCCAGGGAGGCCCGCGTGGCGCAGTAGCCGGGCCATTTCGTAGAAGCCCTGTTGAAAGTCCGTGAGTCCCCTGGGTAATCCTCCCGCCTTAGTTGGTTCTTCATACCGTGCTTTGGACCACTCGTTGCGCCACGCCGTCATTCGCTCGGCGATCGCACCGTGATCAGCAATCGCGTCCCGTGCTGGCACTGCTGGGTCGCTGAGCAGATGTCCGAGATGATTGGCCGCAGCGACGCGCTCGGTGAGCTTGGGAATCTGCCCGTTCGTGTCACAGAAGCGGGTGAGGATCGTCTTGATGAGCGAGGTGTGGTCAAAGTGAAACTCGTTGCCCAGCAGTGCCGTCGAGGTGGAGCCCTTGGCGACGAGCGGCGAGACGAGCAGGGCTGGCACACGTACGCCGAGATGCTGGAAGTCGGCGGTGGGACCGACGGCCGCCAGAGGAGGAACGTGGTCGTAGAAGCCTCCGTGCTCGTCATAGGTGATCACGAGCAGGGTCTTCGACCACATTGGGGCGCTGCTTAGCGCGTGGTAGATCGTCAGGACGAGATCTTGTCCGGCCGTCAGGTCGCTCGGCGGGTGGTCGTCGTTTGAGTCGGGGCCGAGCACGCGCAGATCCTTGAAGCGGGGGTCGATCCAACTGACCGGCGGGAGCTTGCCGTTGGCCACATCGTCGAGGAACGATGGGCCCTCCTCCATGGCGTGCCCAACGATACGTTCGCCGATACTGAGCTTGCGCGAGTCGACGAAAGCGAAGTGGTCGTGGTGGGTCAAGCGATACTTGGGATCGACAGCGCGCAGCGTCGCCGGATCGAACGAGTACCAGCGCCAGTCGACACCGTGCTGGTCGAGGTAACGCGGAAAACCCGGCAGCGCGTAGAGAGGCGGTGACGCGTCGTTACGGCATCCGGCTGACTGCCCTGCGACTGAATACAGCCGGTTGGGCCAGGTAGCTCCAGGGACCGAGCTGAACCAGCGGTCAACCACGCAGTACTCGGCCGCGAGATGGTCATACACCGGAAGATCATCGCCGTCGTAGTACCCCATGACGAGACCCGGTTCCGGGGCTTGCTCGTGGGAGGCCGTAGCGCGTTCCTTCGATATGAGTGCGAAGTTCTCCACGAACCCACCGTTGCCGTTCGACAGCTGTTCATCCACGGATTTGCCGGAGTGGTCGGGGTCTTCCGTCTCGTCCTTGAACTTGGTGTAGTCGAGGTGATGGATCGGATAAGAGGTTCCGTCGAGCTGGTTCACGTTGATAGCCGGCCCCCTCAGGCCATCGACGTCGGATCGTCCTTTGCCGCCCTGCTCAACAGGTAGCGAGAGATAGCCCAGCATGTGGTCAAACGAGCGGTTCTCGAGCATCACGACGACAATGTGCTCTACCTGCGCGAGCCGCGAAGCCGCTGGGTCTGTAGGCGCCGCAATAGTCTCGTTAGGCGTATCCGGCACGGGGGCCGCGGCCACATCGATGATCTCGCGCCACTTCTCCGGCAGCGCATGCGCTGCCTTGCGGAGCAGGTCCCGCTCAACGTTTGCAGCCAAGTCGTTCATATGCGTCGGCTTTAGTCTAATCCTCGCGACATCGCTGTTGTGTTACAGACAGCTCAAGCGCTATCCGGTGATCCAACCGCCGCCGATGGTTCCCTCTCAACGAGAGACATGCGCTCGTTCACGAGGACGCCATCCACAGATGCTGGTAGGAGGCCCAGCAGCACTGATTCGTTGGGTCGATAGCCACGGCGCTCGCGAATCAGCAGTTCCAGTTTCCTGGTCTCATTCAGATCCCGCGTAAGCGTCTTGTCGGTCTTGTTGCTGTACGCCTTCGCAAGCTTGGGTGTCAGCCAGCGCATATCCCCCCTCGCCACCGGCTCGCCGGTTTCACGCGTGGTTCGAGAGACCTCCAGAACCAGTCGAAGCCGTCGACGGTCCGCCTCGGTGCGTAGCTCACCGAACTGCTGGTACACGTACTGCTCCCAGCGATCTTCGCGCTGCCAGGCGAAGATCTCCTCGAGTTGCTCGGCGAGACCGTCGACGAAGCCGCGTAGCGCATACGTCACAAACGGGATCGGGTCGCCGCTGCGGCTCGCGGCGTTCAGCTGCCTGTAGTACTCAGATCGAGTCTGGTTGTAGTGGTTGCTGAGAAGCTGCGTCGCGGGTGTCGGAAAACCCGCCGATAGCAGGACCTGCAACTCGAGTAGCCTCGCTGTTCGTCCGTTGCCGTCACCGAACGGATGAATCCAGACGAGGTATAGGTGGGCAACGATCGCCTTCACGATGATCAGCGGAGCACGCAACTCCGGGTGCCCCTCTGGGGCCTTGAAATCATCGCCATTGAGCCAGTCGCAGAGACCCTGCATGAGGAACTCAACATCCACTGAGGGTGGTGCGCGGTAGCTTCCGACCACCACGCTTTTGTGACGAAACACTCCGGGCTCGACGCCGTCTTCAACGTCGAGACCCTTGAGGATCAAAGCGTTCCAGCGCTTGAAGTGCTCGGGCGTGAGCTTGGCCTCTGGATCGTTCAGGACCGCCTCCACGACCTCGTTGTACGCTCCGATGACATTGCGAACCTCCTGCGCGAGATACTGCTTCGATGGAGGCAGCTCCGCTCGATTCTCGATCACCTCACGCACCTGATCCTCCGAGAGCGTGTTGCCCTCGATGGCCGTCGTTGCAAGGACGCCCTTCGTCAGGAACACCTGCATGAGCTCGTAGCTGCGATGCGGATGCAGCAGGGTCCGCGCGATGTGCGCGCTCTTGGACTTCGCCTCGCCGAGCAGGAGCCACAGCGCCACATTCGGCTTATCCAGCTGGAGCCTGAAGTTGATGTAGGAGTGGGTGCTCTCGTACTCTCGCCCATGCGCGGACATAGCCACCTCGATGATTTCAGTGCATCAAATGTCCCTTACTACTGTCCATACTACATGACCATTGAGAGGGGACGCAATAACTGGTGCCTAAGGTGGCGGGCTAAGACCTGGCCGTTGGGGCTTCGTGCGAGCATGTGAAGCTCGGCCTTTATACATTGTTTTTAAAACTGTGTATAACTATAGTAGCGCATAAGGAGGCGCGAGGAAGGTCGAGGGCTCGGCATATACGATGCGACCCATGGCCACTCGTGTCGTAATTCTCGGTGCAGGGTTCGGAGGTTTGGAGCTCTGCACGATGCTGTCAGAGGCCGTCGGTGGCGAGCTCGATGTGACGCTGATCGACAAGTCCGACGCCTTCGTGTTCGGGTTCTCCAAGCTGGATGTGATGTTCGGACGCACCACCCCCAATGCCGTGCGATTGGCCTACAGCCAGATCGCCAAGCCCGGTGTCCGCGTCCTGCGGGAGACAATCACCGCGATCGACCCCCAAGCCCGACGCGTCACCACCAATGTCGGGGTCCACGAGGCCGACGTGCTCGTCATCGCACTCGGCGCCGACTACGACATGGACGCAACTCCAGGTCTCGCCAAGGGCGGAAACGAGTTCTACTCAGTCGCCGGCGCCGAGCGACTGGCAGAGATCATCCCCACGTTCTCGCAAGGGCATGTAGTCATCGGCGTGTGCGGCGCCCCGTTCAAGTGCCCGCCCGCGCCAAGCGAGTGCGCGCTGCTGCTGCATGACGAGCTGACCGCGCGCGGAGTACGCGATGCATGTCAGATCTCGTTCGTGATGCCACTGAGCAAGCCCGTGCCGCCATCGCCCGAGACGTCCGCCGCCCTGGAAAAGGAGTTCGCCGCGCGCGACATCGCCTTCATCGGGGGCCGCCGCATCAACGAGCTCGATCCGCAGCGCAGTGTCGCGAAGCTCGACGACAGCAGCGAGCTCTCGTTCGACCTGTTCCTCGGGGTGCCAAAGCACCGTGCTCCCGATGTCGTGATCGCCAGCGGCATGACCGAGGACGGCTACATACCTGTGGACTCAGCCACGCTTGAGACACGTTTCCCAGATGTGTACGCCGTGGGCGACGTGGCAACCGCCGGCGTGCCAAAGGCCGGCGTGTTCGCCGAGGGTGCCGCGCGCGTCGTAGCGCAAACAATAATCGCCGACCTGTACGGCGGCGAGCCGCCAGAACGCCATCTCGGGCGCGGTACGTGCTACATCGAGTTCGGCCAAGGTCGCATCGGCAGCGTCGACATCGACTTCCTCTCAGGAGGAGAGAAAACCGGCACCTTCAACGCGCCATCAGCCGAGCAGATGGCGCTCAAGGAAAACTTCGGCTCCAGTCGCCGGGCCCGCTGGTTCGGCCACTAACCACAGCCCACCTCAGGCCGCCGCAACGGACGCTTCAGAGTCGCATGTGAAGCTCGCCTCTCATACATTGTTTTTAAAACTATGTATGACCATAGTAGTGGTCGAGAGAGAGTGGCCTTGGGAGGGAACCTGAGGCTCGAGAAGGACGAGCACCCCGAGACGCTCAGGACGTTCGAGGTCTAAGCACATACGATGCAGCCCATGGCTTCTCCCGCGATCGAGGTTCGCGAAATCGTCAAGCACTTCGGCTCAGTGCGCGCGCTCGACAGCGTCAACTTGATCGCCCAACAAGGCGAGGTGCTCGGCCTGCTCGGGCCCAACGGAGCCGGTAAGACCACGCTCGTGCGCGTGCTCACCACGCTTTTGAAACCCGACAGTGGCAGCGCACGCGTGCTCGGCTGCGACGTCGTCACCGAAGCCCCGCGCCTGCGCGAGCAGATCGGCCTGGCCGGGCAGTACGCAGCCATCGACGAAAACCTCACCGGCCTCGAGAACCTAACGATGGTAGGGCGCCTATACGGCGCCCAGCGGGCCCCAGCCAAGGCTCGCGGCCGCGAACTGCTCGAGCGCTTCGACCTGGTAGAAGCAGCCGCACGGCCAGCCAAGACGTACTCCGGCGGTATGCGCCGGCGCCTAGACCTGGCAGCAGCGCTCGTCGCCAAACCGCCAGTGCTATTCCTGGACGAGCCCACCACCGGCCTCGATCCCCGCAGTCGCCTCAGCCTATGGGAAGTAATCGAAGGCCTGGTGGCAGAGGGCACAACCGTGCTGCTCACAACCCAATACCTCGACGAGGCCGACCGTCTGGCAAGTAAAATCGCAGTGATCGACCACGGTCGCGTAATCGCCGAGGGCACCTCCGATGAGCTCAAGGACCGCGTCGGCGGCGAGCGCCTGGAGGTAAGCCTCGACGATGCCGCGCAAGCGCCCGCAGCCGTCGATGCGCTGGCCGCAATGTCAGACGAAGCCCCAGCAGCAGATGGGCAGGTCGTCAGGCTGAGCGTGCGCGAGCGCAGCGGCGCAATCGTCGAGGCCGTGCACCGCCTCAGCGAGGCAAATGTCGGCGTAGACGACCTCGTGCTGCGCCGCCCAACGCTCGACGACGTGTTCCTGGCCTTGACCGGCCACGCAGCCGAAGAGGCAGCCGAACAGGCCGAGGGGGAGCAGGAGCGAGCGGCATGAGACGGCTGGTATCCGAACAGGCCGAGGAGCGCGCAGCGTGAGACGGCTCGTATCCGACACCTTGATCATCGCCGAGCGCAACCTCGTGCGCCTGCCGCGCGCGCCCGAGTTGCTGATCGCCTTCACCGTGCAGCCGATCATGTTCGTGCTGCTGTTCCGCTACGTTTTCGGCGGCGCAATCAGAACGCCCGGCTACTCATACGTGGACTATCTGATCCCAGGGATCATCGTGCAGAACATCGCCTTCGGCGGCTTCGTCACCGCCATCGGCCTAAACGAGGACGTGCACAAGGGGCTGGTCGACCGCTTCCGCTCGCTGCCAATGGCGCGCGCGGCGGTGCTGGCCGGGCGCACGCTCTCAGACATCGTCACCAACGCGCTATCAATCACCATCCTGTTGATCACCGGCGTGATCATCGGCTTCAGCTTTCACGCAAGCGCACCGCACGCGATCGCCGGGATCCTGCTGCTGCTGTTGTTCGGATACGCGTTCTCGTGGTTCTTCGCATTCGTCGGACTGCTCGTGTCCTCGCCCGAGTCAGCCAACTCCGTGGGCTTCATCGCGGTGTTCCCGTTGACGTTCGTGTCCTCCGCGTTCGTGCCAGTGCAGTCAATGCCAGCCGTGCTCAAGGCCTTCGCCGAAGTCAACCCGTTCACGATCGTCGTCGACGCCATGCGCGCCCTGTGGCTGGGCGCACCCGCCCACAACTACGTGTGGGGCGCCTTCGTGTGGGTGTTCGTGATCATGGCCGTGTTCGCCCCACTGGCCGTCGCGCGCTACCGGCGCACCGCCGGGCAGTAGAGCCTCACCCGGGGCTTACAACAACCAGCGGGATCGACCGTGATGTCCCTGCCTGATAAGCGTCGTAGCGCCCGTGGTTCTTCTCGTTCACGAGTTGCCACAGGCGATCGTAGTCCTCGTCGCCTGACCCCAGGATGCGCGCGGTCCCGGGACTCTTCTTGCGGGCGACCTGGACCTCTACCTCGGGCTGATCGCGCACGTTGAAAAACCATCCCGGCGAGCGATCCGCGCCACCGTTGGATGCAACAACGACGTAATCCGCACCATCCATGGCATAGACAAGCGCATTGCAGCGCCGCTGCCCGCTACGCCGGCCAGTGCTACGCAGCAGCAGCGTCGGCACCCCGATCATGCCGTGGCCCACCCTTCCGCCGCTGCCCTCGTACAGTCGCTGGTGAAGCTTCAGGAATCTAGCCTGGATCGCGTCGGTCAAGCTCACGATCGCAGTGTACCCATCAGGCAGAGCTGTCGGCGGGTACCGCCAGAGCTACGCGGGGTTCGCGCGCGCCCGGATCGACCTGGAACTCCGACCGGAAGGGTATACAGCTGCGGTGGTGGCAAACGTGGCGGTCCAGTGCGTCCAGTCAATCGCTGGCTTTGGAAGCGCCCGCGGACCTTGAGCTCCGCGCATCTTGCACCAGCGATGCCACTCTTCGAGCCTCACCCTCAAAGCATAGGTTCTAGTGGTGTGCGTGTCCGCGCACCGTGCGCCAACTCTCACGGGTGATGCGGAGGATCACGACAGTCATGCCCAGGCCGATGAGAGGATCCAGGATCGGGATGCCCGCAGCTATGGCTACAGCGCTCGCGATCACAGCAAGCGAGACATAAGAATCCACGCGGGCATGGTCACCGTCCGCAATCAGCGCCGGGCTGTCCAGCCGGCGCCCAGCACGGGTGCGTACCCCTCCCGCGAGCCAGTTGCCAGCAAACCCGACGGCGCCAGCAAGCGCGAGAACGAGCAGATGGCCGGGCGTCGATGGGTGGATCAGGCGCAGGATCGACTCATACGCAGCAACGCACGCCGAAATGAAGATCGCCGCCACAACAGCAAGTCCAGCCAGGCGCTCAGCGCGCAAGGAGCGCAGCGCGAACGCGATGCCCAGCGGGATCGCGGTCAATGCGTCCCCGCCGTTGTGGATCAGGTCGGCCAGCAGCGCCAGGCTGCCGCTGAGCGCAAAGACGAGGGCCTGTGTCGTGGCAGTGACAGCGAGGATGGCGAGCGCGAGCGCGACCGCTCGGACACCGTCGCGCGAGCGCTTGATGCTCTCGTCCACCAGGCCATGAGAGTGGCCGTGCGCGTGCTCATGACCGTGGTCGGAGTGGTGGCCGTGGTCGGAGTCGTGCTCGTGGCCGTGCTGGTGGGGTCCGGTGTGGGGGTGGGCGTGACGCAAGGCACCGTGACGGTGCAGGTCGCCCTTGACGAGCTCATAGGTAGCCGAAGCAGCGGAAGGCATTGGCAGCTTGTACCGCATTCCGCTTCTATATTGCGTCCGGGCGCACATACCCGTGACGCCTAGCACCACGCACATGGAAGCCGGCATGCATCGCGCGACCATGTGAAGCTCGCCCCTCATACATTGTTTTTAAAACTGGGTATAACTATAGTAGCGCACGGGGCTGAGAAGGGGTGGCCGGTGGGGGGAGGGAGTCCGAGGCCCGCAGAGGCCGAGAGGGAGTAGCCGGGCGGGGGGAGAGAGTCCGAGGGCCGCAGAGCGCGGGGGGAGGAATCCGAGGCCCGCAGAGCGCCCGCAGAAGCTACAGGCGCGCGAGTACGAGTCCGGTCGCGATCAGCACCATCCCCACCGCACACGCCTGCAGCGCGCGCTCCATCGGCGCCGCCAAGCGCGCCGCGTCAAGCGTCACAACGGAGCCGTCAGAGAGGCGCTGCTCGCCCGTGAGCGACACAGTGCGCCGGCGCAGCTCACGCACAGGCGTACTGAGGCTGCGCTGAACAACAAGCAGCATTGCGCACCCCACCGCCGCCAGCAATGCCGAGAAGCGGAGCTCCAGCGCGTTCACCCAGTACGCCGTCAGGACCGGGAAGACGCCCCAAGCGACCGCAAGCCAGAAGGTGGTGTGAAAGCGCCCGCCAAACCACTCCAAGTTGTACGCAAGCACAAAGAACACGCCCGCAAGCACAAACGGGATCAGGGTGAGCGAGATCGTCACAGCCCCCACAATCCCGATCGCCGCCGCCCCCGTCAGCGAGACCATCGCCAGAACAACAAGCGTGCGGCTCGAGAGGTGCGTACCCAACGGCCTGCCATGCAGCTCATCCAGCACGTGCGCGCCCACGCCCACCGCCAGGAAGAACGCCGCAAGAGCCGCCGCCAGCCGTCCCGGGTACAGATGCGGAGCAAGCGCAGCCCCAATCGCCACGTTGGCCAGATTCCACGCCGTATAGGGAGGATGAAGCAGGGTCACCAGGTCCCGCCACCCACCCGGGCGCAGCGCATAGAACGCCGGACGCTCAAGCGATGGTGAGGCCCCTTGGATTGTTCGGCCCGTCGGCTCCATCTCAGTGAACCTCAGACTCCCACATCTGTCGCAGTGTGCTCAGACTCCCACATCGGTTGCAGTGTGCTCAGACTCCCACATCTGTCGCAGTGTGGACGATGACATCAGCAATGTCAGGGACCTGTTGGCGCAACTGCTCCTCAAGCTCACTGCCCAGCTGGTGAGCATCAACCAAGGACATCTGCGTGCCAACGCCAAGCGTGAGGAAGATAACGCGACCAGCCTCGGTGCGAAGCAGCCTCGTCCCGCGCGGCTCCCTGCCCGTCCGCTCAAGGACCACACGTTCGATCTCCCGTATCGCGTCGAGGTCCTTGCTCGTGGTCGCTGGGCCGGCGCTCAACGGGCGCTCCAATGGCTCCAGGTGCGTCTGCACCTCACTGACGCCAGGGCGAGCGCCGATCGCTCGCTCGATGCGCTCAGTGACCGCAAGCGCTTCTCGTAGGGCAAGATCAGCGGGAAACTTCAGATGCAAAGAGACGCTGGCCGAGCCGTCCTGCTCGTAGATCGTGATGTCGTGTACTTCCTTGACCAGCAGCTCGGCCAGCGCGATCGCCAGTACCCGGTCGCGGAGGTCCAGGCCGCTGCGGCGAGGCTCGACATGAACGACAACATCGCTGTCTGGCAACTCACCTTCGATCGCCGCCTCTACACGATCCGCGGCCTGGTGGCTCTCGACCACCGCCGCTCCAGGAGCCACAGCAACGATCACATCCGCGAAATAGCGCCCAGCAGACTCGCGCAAGCGCAGCCGCATAAGTTCGATGTCTGGTTCCAGGCGCGCGAGCACGCGCTCGGCCGCCTCTCTGGCCTCGGCCGGCGTGCGGTCCATCAGCACGTTCGCGTTCTCCGCGATCAGCCGTGCCGCAGTGGCAAGGATGATCGCAGCTATCACGAATGCCGCGCTCGCGTCGCCTCGAGCCAACCCCGCACGCACCAGCAGCAACCCGATCAGTACCGCCACCGAGCCAGCCATGTCCCCGGCGAAATGAAACCCGTTCGCGCGCAGAGCAGGGCTCCCATAGCGCCGCGCCGTGCGCAAAGAGATCACAGTGCGGGTGAGGTCCACCGCCAGCGCAATCGCGATGACCATGAACACATACCAATGGGTGTCAGGCGTGTCGCTCGGACTGATGAGGTGTCTGACCGCCTCGACCGCCACGACCAGGCCGCCTGCCAGCAGGATGCCAGCCTCGCCCAGCGCCCCAAGGTTCTCAGCGCGACCGTGCCCGTAAGGGTGCTCGGGGTCCGCAGGCTGGCGGCCCAACCGCACAGCAAAGAACGTCAGGATCGCCGCGACAACATCCCCGCTCGACTCGACCCCGGCCGAGATCAACGCGAGGCTGCCAGTTAGGAGACCGACGCCGAGCTTGAGGATCACCAACAGGCCAGCCGCCGCGATCGACGCGAGCGTCGTGCGGCGCTGCACAGCCACCTGCTCGCTGCTATTGGGCTGCACCATCCGCAGAGACTATGTCTCTACACCCGGAAGGCTCGCTAGAGGGGCTGGTGACCGTGGGAAGAGGAGCTGATCGCCGGGACGCCCGGAAGGTTTCGGATGGTGGCGGCGTCCACGCCGAGCTATCCCTCGGCTCCCGTCACCTCAACGCCCGCGAGCACACCTGCGCCTACGACGACCACTCCCACCACGCCCACAACAACGACGCCAACGACGACCACTCCGACTACTACTACGACGCCCGAAAAATACGGCTATTAGCAGCCACAGGAGTGAACACATGCGTCGGCGCAGCGCGCGTGGGTGTGACACGCCACACCCACGCACTGGCCCCTACTTCACCGTGTGCCCGGAGGCGTTGATCGCGTACCACGTGCCACCGAACTGCTTTGCTCCGACGTAGGACGTTTCTCCGGGCCCGCTGTCGCCGCTGTAGGTGTAGAGCGGGTGCTCCGCGTAGGTGACCTGATGGCCGCTGGTCGTCAACAGAAGCGAAGCCTTGATGCCCGAGCCGGCCGTCGGGCGACCGCTTACCTTCAGCGACGGCCATACTTCTGAGCACCCGCTGATACCCGCACAGCTGCTCTTGTTGGTGTGATCCCTCGTGAACTCATACAGCGTGCGGCCCGAACTGCTGACGAGGATGCTGCCGAGCTTCGTGTGGCGCAGCTGCACCGTGGCAGCGCGACTCGAGTGGGCGGCCGGGAGGTTTTGCTGTGCGCTCGCGACCGTCGCGGCGCTCGCCACGCCTGCCAAGGCAATGGCCAAGAAAACATAGGTTCGCTTCATCGTTCCTCCGAATGTCGGGGTGGTCGGGGCGCGAGACTGTCATCTCCACCTATAGACACCGCCACACCGCAAACCTTCCAGACGCCGGCGTGGTCCCCGCGGGGTTGGGTCATCCAGGCGAGTGTGTACGTTTCGGGGCATGAGCGGCACGACCCTCGCACGGAGCTACGGCAAGGTCTTCAACGAGGTCGCGGTCGAGTACGACCGCAATCGTCCGACCTACCCCGACGCGCTCGTCGACCAGGCATGCGAGGTGGCGGGTATCGGGGATGGCGACCCGGTGCTCGAGATCGGGTGCGGGACCGGTCAGCTGACGCGCGGCCTGCTCGCGCGAGGGCTGAGCGTGACCGCACTCGAGCCGGGAGACCAGCTGATCCGTGTCGCCGAAGAGAACCTGAAAGACGCGGGCGACGTGGAGCTCGTCCACGCGCGGCTCGAGGACACACAGCTCCCCCGCGAGCGCTACGAGGCCGTGTTCTCGGCGTCCGCAATCCACTGGGTCGACCCCGATCTGAGCTGGCGGAAGATCGCCGACGCGCTCGCTCCCAACGGGACGCTCGCCCTGATCCAGTACTTCGGCCTTCGGGAGCAGCGCACTGCCGATGATCAGGAGGCGCTGCTGTCGGCTATTCGCACGCACGCCCCGAAGGCCGCAGCCACCTGGCCCGCCTACCGCGACCTCGACAGCACGATTGCGGGCGTACAGGAGCGCCGGGAGAACGTCGCGGACGCATGGGCCTGGCTCGGGAGCTACGACATAGGACGCGACTACGCCGCCGATCTCTTCGAGGATCTACAGCTCGCAACCGTGCCGACCCTGGTCGAGCACACCGCCGCTGAGCTAAATGCGCTGCTAGGCACGATGTCGTTCTGGGCGCGACTCTCACCTGAGGAGCGTGACGCCGTCGTGAACGAGAATCACGTGCTCCACGAGCGCCTGGGGCGGCCGATCCGGGCGAGCACGGTCGCCGCACTTGTCACGGCGCGACGCAGTGCTCGCATGCCTCAACGTTAAGGACGTGGTCGCCCGGCCGCAGAGCCGGGATGGCCCAGATGCGGTGCTGCAAATGCGGAGAGCCGGAGATGAAATGCGGAGCCGCGGAGGGAAGGCGACCATGTGAAGCCCGCCCCTCATACATTGTTTTTAAAACTAGGTATAACCATGGTAATGCACAAGCAAGAAGGTTAGTGGCCTGGAAGCTCAACGTTCTCGAACGCGAGGACTTCGGCGAGCTTGTTGAAGTGTGTCGCGATGAAGTATCGCCACGCCGCCGTGTTCAGCGGCCGCTGCCGCGATCAACGCATCAGTAAGTGGCACGCAATGATACCCGTCGCTGCGTTCGGCCAACTCGCCGATCGCGCTCATCGCAGCATTGGCGACGGCACGATCGTTGCGCAGGATTCGCAACGCGTCGAGTTCTGTCTCGAGCGCGACATACTCGGAGGTACTACGAGCGGAGTACAAGATCTCCATCCGCGCGATTGGGGTAGTCCACAGTCGCTCGTTGGTTATCGCTGCCTTGAGCAATCCGGCGAGCTCATCAGAGAGCGACGAGAACCGCCACCAGGCCGAGGTGTCGGCGATAAACGGTGCCCCGCCTTTCAGCAGTTCGACAGCGTCCACTGTAGACGCTTACGACTCGTCGCCCATCAGTTGCTCGATGTGCTCGAGCGTGTCTCGATCCAGCCCGTCCGGGCTGAACACGCGCTCGGCGAGTCGTCGCAATCGCTCGGCGCGCTCCTCGTCGCTCAGCGCAGGCTTCTCAGCCGTCGGGGTGGTGACCAGAACCGAATGCTTCACAAGCCCAGGATAGCGCGCGAATACGACACGAACGCGATCCTCAGCCTCACGCACGGTGGGTTGCGCGAGCCATCCCTACCGGGGCCGAGAGGGAATGGCCGGTGGGGTAGGGAGTCCGAGGCCGAGAGGGAACAGCCAGGCGGGGGCGGAACGTGGAGGGTCTGACTAGGGCGTCCCATTGGGGGGTTACGTATAGGTGAAGTCGTCACCGGTGTCGGTGAGGCTGGTTCCCCCAGAATCGATGACGTACAGGTTCCACGTACCAGCTTTCGCCCCGCCGCCAGTCGCCGCCGTGATTTCAGTCGAAGAAACCACAACCACTTTGGAAGCCAGGATCGCCGTCGGCCCAGGGCCACTGCCCTGTCCGATCTCCACAGTCGCACCAGCCACAAAACCAGTACCCACGATCTTGATAGAAGTCCCCCCATTCACCGATCCCGACGCCGGACTCACCGAAGAAACCGTGGGTGTTGTCGCAGGGTAAGGCTGGCCGGAAGAGGGAATCGGGCCCGAATCACGGGCTGATGGTGGAGCTTGCGCTACCGGACGACGTCCACCGGCGTGCCGAGCGTCACCCTCGGTCCCAGCCACGCGATGTCCGGAGCGAGCATACGGATGCAGCCATGCGAAGGGTCACCGGGGATCTTCTGCGGTTCGCCGTAGGGGCCATGGATGCCAACCACGCCTTCCCCAGGCCAGTTCGGCAACGTCGAGTAGTCGGAGGTGCCAAGCGCGTAGGGCCAGTACGGGCTGCTCGGGCTCAACAGCTTGAAGCGCTCGTCGATCCAGAAGTGCCCGGCTGGAGTAGGCGTGCTCGGCTTGCCCACGCCGACAGGAAAGACCCTGCGCAGCCGCCCGTCGTAGTAGACCCGCATGCGCCGCGCGCCACGGTCCACGACGATCCGCCAGCGGGTGTAATGAAAGCCGCCGAGCAGTTCCCGAAGCATCCAGCCAGTGCGCCCGTTCGGTCGGCCCGGAATGCGCACCTTAACCCATTCGCGACCCTCTTCATCGACATAGCTGCTCAACACTAGGTACACGTTAGGAAAGCCGTCCGGGTCGTACAGGCGCACCGTCGCGATCGCCGCCTCATCGGTCGCGGGGCGCGCTCGGATTGGACCCACTGCTTCGGGATGCGCCCAGGTCGTGAGCGTCAGTTCGTTGGACAGCTGAGCTTCAACCAGCGCCGGCTGGCTGGGCGCACTCGCGGCGCTCGCACCGGCCGGCACCAGCAGCCCCAATGTGAGCGCCACGGCGCATCCGGCCATCACCTGCAGCGGCCACAGCACACGCCTCGCGCTCACCGCTCACGCCTCCAACATCCGCGGGCGGGCGACCTGATCCGACCTGCTGTCGCCCGCCCGTGCATACGTGCCGCCAGCGCTCAGCCGGTGAACCTCGGCGTGGACACGTGATGAACGACTGCACAGTGCGCGAGCGTGCGCGCGATGGTGCTCGTGTGCACCTTGCTCACCGCCGTGTACACCACTTTGATCACAAGCCTCTCTCTGCTCCCCACAGGCAGCTTGATGCGTGCAGTAAACGCTCCATGAGAGTTGGGCTTGTCCAGCGTGCTGACCTTGTGACCGTCGAGTGTGAACGTCACCGAAGCAATCGAGCTTCCAGCCACCGATGCCAGGTAGCCGTTGCTGGCAACGCACGCAGGTGCGCTGCTGGCAAGATGCGCCGCCTCAAACGCGGCAACCGCGACTTTCGGCGTAGGCGCGGGCGTAGGCGCCGGCGTTGGTGCAGGTGTTGGGGTTGATGTAGCTGTAGGTGTAGGTGTTGGGGTCGGCGGCGGTGGCGGTGGCGGCACGGTGACCATTCTGCCTTCGCCGGCACAACTCGCGTCGTAGTTGCCCTGCCACGTCAGCTGGATTTCGACCGCGCCGAGCGTTTCCGTCTCGCCGGCGAGCGTGATCAGGAACTGCGGCAGCCCTGTGGGCGTGCTCAGTTCCAGTCCCGCGAGGCTGATCGAGCCGGATCCGTCCAGCGCCTTTTCTTCGAGCCCGATCGGGTTGCCGTCATTGTCGTCGAAGGCGACCGATCCACTCGTGTACGTGCTGCGGGCCGGCTTAAGCACGCTCAGCGAGATGTACGCCGCGGGCGTGCACTGCGGCTGCGGCACGACGAACTGCGAGCCGAGCACGCGGATCGAGCCTTGACCACACGCTTCGCCGGTGTAGGCGTCGAAGCTCTGGATCTGGTCCGGACCGTCGTCGGAGTTGACCCACAGACACGTCGGGCGCTGCGGGTCGGGATTGACCGTGTACAGCAGGCCGAGCCCCGACAGCATCTTCGGGAAGCCGGTGCAGCTCTTGCCCGTCGAGTAGTCGAAGCACTCGACCGTCTCGGCTGCCGCATTGGGGACGTACACGCGCGGCCCGAGCACCACGGCGGGACCGTTCCAGATGTAACCGCCTCCGATCGCTTTGGCGATTTCGCCCGGGTTCGCGACTTCTTCGCCGCTAGTGTTGACGCATTCGACGCCCGGAACCGGGATGCACGTGCCGATCGCCTTGCCCGTGGCGTCGAGCATCGGGAACGGAGCGCCGTATGACTCGTCGTAGCCGCTCGCCTTGATGTGGGCGGGCCACGACCCGGCGCAGGTGCTCTGCGTCGCGTCATCCCAGCAGGCGAGCTGTTCGTTGGTCCCGAAGTTGCCCGGGATGATCACATCGGTGCCGGAGGATCCGAGCGCGGGCGACGGCAGATCCGAGCCGTCGTATGTGCCGCTGCCGACCGCGACTGCGAACGGCTGCCCTGAGCACGCCGCGTCCGTGCTCGTGTCGAAGCACATCAGCTTGTTCTCGGAGCCCGTCTGTTCCTTGCCCTGGAAGTAGTTGAACGCGTACCAGTCGTGGCCGATGAGGATCGGGCCGCTGATCCCGCCGTAGGCGGTGCTCGGGGCTTCTTCCTTGCCCGACAGTTCGGTGAAGCCGCAGAACGCGCTCGCTTCCGGCAGCTTCGTGGTATCGACACACACGACACCCGCCGTCCCATCGCTGGCGCGCGTCGCGTACACGTACAGCCTGCCCGTGTGGTTGTCGAGATACATGCCGGGGTGGCCCGAGGTCAGGAACTGGTGGCCCGATTCGTCCGTGATCTGGGCGTACGTGACGCCTGGAGTCGGTTCGTAACACGGTTTGGCGGTCGCCTGGACTTTGCAGGCCACGTCGAGCTGGGTGTTGTGGTGGAAGACGTTGTAGACGTTGGTTTCCGAGAGCGCGATCGACCATCCGTCGCCGCCGCCCGCGCCCGCAAAGTTCGATGCGGGCGGGACCGGGACCGTCTCGGTCGCGGAGTACGTCGCAGTTTCGGCCGAGGCCGACGCGGCCGACGTCGCAAACAAGCTCAGACAGAGAAGCGCCGCGACTACCACCGTGCGAGCGCTCGCTCCGAGGTTGGCCCTGGGCGATCGCTCGAGACGCCCCCCGGCCGGTGACAGCTTCCGCGTGAAAGCCTTACGTAGTACCTGCGACATTGCCGTCATGGCAGCACTCCCCCCGCTCTATGAAAGTACGGACCCAGGGGTTCGAGCATCCGTCCCGCCCCCATTTGCGCATTGTCCTTACGCGCAATCGGCCTCTAATGGATCGGCGTAATATATACGGATCTAGTACATCTGTCTAGACGCGCGGTATGCAGCTAAAGTCGGTGCAGGTTGGTGGGCATCTGCTCGAAGACCACCTCATCGGCGCGACACTGCCACTGCCGGTCCGAGACGAAGCTACGTTTGCGGTTCCGCCGGTCTGGGTGGCGTCCGTGCGCACGGACTCGGAGGCAGTCGGCTGGCTGGCGGCGGATGGCTCCATAGCGCTCATTGTACTACCCGTCCTGCCAACTGCCGCCGCGGGAGCTCGCCGGCGACGATCTCGCCCGTCAGGTCCAACGAGGCTTCATCGATTGAGCCGGCCATCCTACGCACAGGTTGGATGGCCCCAAATGAAGCTGGACAACCCAGGCTCGCCGCCACACATTGTTTTTAAAAACTGGGTATAACTATCGTAGCGCGCGAGGAAGAGGTCTGAGGCCCGAGAAGGAGTGGCCTGGCGACGCGGGGCGCGGCCGGTGGTGGTCTCAGGTTGACGAGAGACGCGAGCGCGAACCCGAGGTCTCAGTCACCGAGCAAGGCGGCGGGCAGTTCCCTGCCAGGCACTTCATCCGGCTCATAGATCTTCGGGTCGCCCGGGTAGGCCACCCGCCAGTCATGCGCGGAGTACCAGTCGAACCGGTTGAACAGCACCGGCTTGGCCGCGTCCGGCATAGCGTCCGGCCCAAGGAAGCGCTGATGGCGCTTCCAACTCATCCAGGCGTTGTAAACCCCCTGCATCGAGGCCGGCACCGCACCCTGGTCAGACCCGCCCGTCGTCGTCGCTGGCGTCGTCGTTGTGGCCGGCGCCGTTGTCGCTGGCGTCGTCGTGGCCGGCGCCGTCGTCGCTGGCGTCGTCGTTGTCGCTGGCTTTGTCGTTGCTGGCGTTGTGGTCGCCGGCGTCGTTGTCGCTGGCGTCGTCGTTGTGGCCGGCGTCGTCGTCGTCGAGGCGAAGCCTGCGACCCCGAGCGTCAGCGGGATTTCGTTGGGAACGGCGGTAAACGGTTCGAAGTTCGGGGTTTCCGTGAACGCCCCGTACATCGGTTCAGCGGCGTAGTCCTCCTGGTTCATCGGATGGATACCCAGGATCTGCTCGACCGTGCGCACCATGTTCAGTTGCGTCTCATATTCGCCCTGGACGCCGCCCTTGGCGTACGGGCTGATCACAAACGCCGGGCCGCGGTGACCGTCGACATGGTCGGTGCCGTTCTGCGTGTCGTCCTCGACGCCGAAGATCGCCGAGTCCTTCCACACCTTGCTGTGGGAGATCGTTTCCACAATCCGCCCGAACGCGAGGTCGTTGTCCGCAACCTGGGCCACCGGGTCCGGCGCACCACCCGTGTGGTCGTCGGGCAGCCAAGATCAGCGTCAGGTTGGGAACGCCGCCCGAGCTTTCCTCGTGTTCAAATTCGGCCTTCCAGATGTCATACCGGTACTGGTCGGGAATTTCGAGATCGAACCGGCCCGACGATGCAGGACGTTCATGGGCGCAGCGTCACAAACCCGCTCTACATCGTGTACGGATGCTTCAACACCCTCTGAGCCCACTCGGTCAGCGAACGAGGATTGGGTTGCTGTAGTTGGAGACGTGCGCGCCATCGTTTGTGACCTCGATCAGCGCGCGATACAAACCTGGGTGACGCAGCCGCACGCTGCGGCTGAACCCCGACACGGTCGCCGTCCCAGCTTTGACAACAGTGCCACCCTCATTGGCCGACTTGCCCGGCGTCAACAGCTGGAAGCCAACCAGCGCACCTACCTCCGACGGGGCGACCGTGCCATAGAAACGCACATACCCCCGACGATGCGCGCGACGCACATGAAAGGAGACCCGCACCGCGACGTCCTCGATGATGATGGGGCTGACGACCAGAGGAGCACCGAGGGTAACGACGCGGAGCTGAGCATTTTCGAGCAAGCCGAGGAAGGGAAACGAAAAGCCGCCAGTGGCGTTGGTGAGCTCGGGATTGCCGACACTTTTGAAGCCCGCGGTATAGGGAAAGGGATTGGTCTGCAAGACGATAGCGTGGTCGGCGGCGCCGGTGCCAAAGAGGTTGCCCTCCACATAGAAGGGACTACCGAAGAGAACTGGATTGGGAGCGCCGACGATCTGCAGTGAGAGCGGGACCCTGGCAGTGGTGAAGACTCTATCCCCCCCAAACTTGGTGCCAATGGGGCTGATAGCGACGATTCGATAGTGGTAGATGGTGGCAGGCTGCAGGCCGGTGACAGCATGGCTGACATTGATCGCGATCGTGCCGTTACCAGCGGGGGCAAGCGGTGTCTGACCACCGTAGCCCTTGCTGGTGCCATATTGAAAGGCGTAGTTGGTGACCCAGCCATGGGGATTGACGGAGCCATGAAGGATCACCGAGGAATAGGCCAGATTGGAGGCTCCGCCAGTGACGACGCCGGGCAGTTGAGGAACAACAGCCAGGCCAGGCGAGGCATTTAGCGCAAGGATCGCAGCGGCGAGAGTGAGCGCAGCAAAGAGAGCAGAGAGGCGAGCCCCCAGACGCAGTCCAAGCAGACGCAGTCCAAGCGCTCCCGCACGCATTCCCCCAGGAACAAATCGAGTCTTCATGTTCAGAGCCATCTCCTTGTGCCAGTCGAGTCAGGCAGTCGATCAATAAAACCCAGTGATCAGCCTAAAGTAGCGGTTCAGACTCGGCCAAGCCATGTGAAGCTCGCCCCTCGTACATTGTTTTAAAAACTGGGTATAACTATAGTAATGCGTGAGGGGTCTGAGGCACGAGAAGGAGTGGCCTACCTCTCAGTCCAAACTAGGCTTGGTTGAGATGAAACAGTTTGTCGAGGAAGCGGTAGACGAACTCGGGGAACGCCGGGCCGCTGGGCATACGCAGCGGCACGCGGGGTGGTAGCGCAGGCGGCGATGTGCTTGCCGTCGTGGCGTGCTGCGCGTCTGTGGGAGGACTTGTTGTGGACATAAGGTCAGTGTACTCCCGATTTAGGGGTTGTGGGCGAGGATCGGTAGCACGCTCAGGATGAGCAGGGCGATAGCGCTGGTGACGAGGTAGCCCTTGAGGCGCAGAGTCCTGGCGTTCGCGTCGAGTGCGTCGTTGAGATCTTCGACGATCATCCAGCGCAGTGCTCCATTGGCGTCGTCGGCCAGGGTGGGTGGCAGTGCTTCGGTGTCAGCGAGCAGACTACGCAACGTGGTGCCGTAGTTCCGTGACACTATTGCGACGGTGGTGATTGCGACGAGTGCGGAAACCGCGAGGACCACAACCGGCACAAGCCACGGCGTGAGCACCACGAGCGTGCCGCCGAGCGCGAGATCGGCGGCGAGTACGCCGAGCGCCTGCGCGTCGAGGCCGCCTGCGAGGGTGGCTTGGATCGTGAGCTGACCCAGCCCGACCTCTCAACACCCTTGACCGCCAATATCGCCTTCAGCGACTTCTCCACAGCTTGCTGAACGTGGAAGCCGATCCCGGCATCGGTGACTCCCTTAACCGGGAGCAGCGACCTCGCCATGAGCTCGTCTTCCGCCGCGAGATCCAGCAGCACTTTTGGGACATTGACCGACTCGGACATCAGGTCGCCAGCAGGCGACCCTCTGAGAGTGCCGCGTGGATCACGGTGCCATGTACGTCGCCCCAGGCCTTGGCTTCGGCCTCGCTGGTCACCAGGACATCGGCGAACAGGTCGAGCCCTCTCAGCGTCCGACGCAGTCGAACGGACTCCTCGACCGCGTCCTGCACCGATGGCTCGATCACGAGGAAGTCGAGATCGCTGCGCTCGTTCATCTCTCCACGGGCAGCCGACCCGAACAGGATCACCCGGGTCTCTGGAGGCGCGGCCTGCAACAGCCGCCGACCAGCCTCCTCGATCACCGAATCGTCGAACACCAGATCACCGTACCGCACCACCACGACGAAACATCACCCCAGGCCCGCCCCGGCACTGTTCGCGACCTCGAGGTTGCTGACCGTCTTGAAGCCACCGAGGTAGACAACGGATTGGCCTGGAACGCAAACAAAAGCCGGCATGCATCGCGCGAGCATGTGAAGCTCGCCCTCGTACTGGCGCGTCGGCACCGGGGCGTCGGACGCGAAGGATCCGTTCGGGGAGGGTCCAATCACCGCGGCGGCGTAGCTGACGTCGGGCCCAGGGCAATTGTGCAGCAGGGCGCTTCAGCGTGAGACGGGTGTGTCTTTGCGTCGGAAGCGCCTGCTCAGCCACTCGGGGACGATGGGGCTTTTCAACAGGCCGGGCGTGATGACCTGCTTGAAGTGGCGACCAGGGGGAGCGTTTGGAGTTTTGAAGAAGGCATCGCCGGCGTCCGTGCTTGGGGGCTCGGAGACGGACGGCGGACTGGTGGTAGATGGCTCCATGGTGCTCATTGTACTGCCCGCCCCGCCAGCTCTATAAGGATCGCGAGCACCAGGAACCTCAGCGCTCGGCTTGCCTGCGGGATCGCTGCTGCAAACAAAAGCTGGCAGGCGTCGGCGCGACCATGTGGAGCTCGACGCTCATACGTTGTTTTTAAAACTGGGTATAACCATAGTAATGCAGGAAGAACCTGGGGGCCGGGGAGCGGACCCAGGGCGGAGAGGAGTGGACTGGCGGGAGGGAGACTTCGAGGGCTCGAGAAGGAATGGTCCGGCGTGAGGAGAGACCCGAGGCACGAGGAAGCGGAGTCGGTGGCCTGCATCCCCCGCAGACCTGAGCAGTGTCTCAGTTTGCAATTGAGTAGGCCAGCGATCATGGCGCAAACCACAAATATGATCAGCCACTGGACAGGTTACGCAGGCAGCCGTCGCCACGGCCTAATCAATTTGCGAACTGAGACACTGCCCTGGCCCAGCGGCGTAGCTGAAGTACAGGACGGCTTGAGTACGCAGCGGCGGAGCTGACTGAAGCTACTAACTCAGCTCAAGGGCAACTCGATCCCGGATTTCTTGGCGAAGTCTCTGAGCCGTTCGAGGTCGTGGGTGAAGGGAAATTCGGTTTCTTTGGCCGCGAGGACAGCCTTGATCGCCTTCTCGACGGCCTGTTGGCAGAGCATGCCGACCCCGGCGTCGGTCACCCCCGGTACGGGCAACACGGACTTCGCCATCAGCTCGTCGTTCTCCGCGGCGGCGAGCAGCAGGCGGGCGAGGTCGCCGTTCGTGGCCATTACGCCGCGAGCTCCCTGCCCTCACGCAGGGCAGAGTTGATCACGGTGCCGTACACGTCGCGCCACTCGCGCACGGTCTCCTCGCTTCTGACGATGACATCTGCCCACACGCCTGGTTGCAGCGTGCTGCGCAGCCGTACGGACTCTTTGACCACGTCCTCCACCTCCGGCTCGATCACGAGGAAGTCCAGGTCGCTGTGCTCGCCGGCCTGCCCGCGGGCGTGCCGAACAGGATCACCCGGCTCCCCGGCGGGGCGGCCTTCAGTATGCGACGAGCGGCCTCCTGTATCACAGTGTCGTCAAACACCCGATCACATTAGCGCGGGACGACGACGAAACGCCACCCCAGATCCGCCCCAGCGCTGTTCGCGACCTCGGATTGCCGACCGTCTTGAAGCCACCGAGGTAGACATTGTTTTCAAAACTGGGTATATCGGCACAGGCCCCTCGGCCGGGACCGCGAGCATGTGAAGCCCACCCCTCATACATTGATTTAAAAACTGAGTATAACTATGGTAGCCCGCGAAGGGGAACCGTGGAACGAAGTCACCACGAAAACCAACGAGAAAAACCTACACACTATGCGGACTGACGTATGTGCTGGCGTTCACGAGCGTTTCATCCGCGAGGTCTTCGAGCAACGACTGCTCGAGCTCCTCATCATCGCTCCGCTCGCGATCGTTGAGGATGTCCGCCACGAGCGGGCCCATTTCCTGCGCTCCTCGGATCAGCAGAGCGCGTGTGGCCAAGCCGGCCGACAGTTACGCTACTGATCAAGCACCTTTGTGCGCAAGTGGCTTCGGGGCGAACGATCAGGAGGTCGATGTCGCTCTCCACGTGGCCGCCTGCTCGCGCCGTGGACAACGATCACGCCATCTACTCTCCCCAATAAGGGGAAAGCACCGAAGACCGCGACCATATGAAGCCCTGCCCCCATACATTGTTTTAAAAACTCGGTATAACTATGGTAGCGCGTGAGGAGGTGGCCTGGGTGACGAGGAAGAGGAGTGACCCATGCCCCTCAGGCCCGAGCGGTGTCTCAGTTTGCAAATTGAGTGGCGGTGGCGGAGCTCGCCCCTGTGTATCGCGTCCCTGGCGCCGACGGTGTGTTCAGTCTATCGAGCCGGGCTCGACGATCCATTGGCTGGTGAAGTGAAGGACCGTGGCGAGCTTGTCAAAGTGATGGTCGTAGTGAAGGACAGCGAAGCCGCGCTCTGCGGCTGCTGCCGCGACGAGCGCGTCGGGAACGCGTACGCGATGTGCGCCCGGGGCACCGCGGCCAGCCAGATCTTGCACGGCACGGATCGCGGCGTTTGTCACCGAGCGATTGAGTGGAGCCTGTCGCAGGTCGGCCACTGCGGCCGCGACAGCATCGACATGGTCGCGGTCCGGTGCGTCGTAAAGGAGCTCCAGTGTGATGACTGGGCAAGCGATGAGTTCGCCAGCAAGTGCGGCTGCCTCCCATTGGGCACTACGGCAGGATTAGATGCTCGGGCCCAGGCGGATGTGTCAGCAACCCACGGGCCGTCACGCCAGCTCAGCGCCACGCGCGATCTCGGACGGTGCGCAACTGGTGAAGGTCAAGTCCGGAGGTGCCGTGGGCCACACTTATCAGGAAGTCACGACCGCGACCGACTTCGCCGCCACCACTGTTGGCGCCCTTGGGCACGTCGCCATTGGAGCTCTTGTGATCGGTCGGATTGGCTGAATCCTCACGCGCTCCATTCGCCTCGAGTTCGTGTTCGACGGCCGCGAGCCGCCGCTCAGTCTCTGGCGTGTCCGGTAGCGAGTCGATCATCTCGTGTAGGCGCTCCTTGGTGGTCATGCCCCGGATTCTAGCGAGCCCCCAGGGACAGCCACTTGGCTTTGCCGGCGAAGGTTTCGACGCTCCAGCACCGCGAAGGAGTCGGCTGGCGGGAGGAAGAACCCGGGCGGCTAAAAGCAAACCGGGCCACCCCATCCTTGGGGCGGCCCGTTTTGCTTTAACCCGCGTCTGGAGCACTACACGCTCAGCTACCCAACCGGGTACACCGCAGGCGGTTGAACCTCAGGGGCGAGCCACAGCCGCTTCGCTGGAATCCGCTTCTGGATCGCTGGGAGGTAAGTCAGGGGCCGAGCAGCGCGGCGGGAACGACTGCGATGCCGTCTTTGCGGCGGTAGGCGTACGGCCCGGTTGTGATCACGACCGCGTCGAGCAGGTCGCTCCCGATCTCCTGGGTGAGCCAGTGGAGGTGGCGCAGGGCGCGATCGTCGGGGACGGCGGCGAGCTTTGCCTCGATCGCGAGGATGCGGCCGTCGCGGCGCTCCACGATCAGGTCAACCTCGTGGTCGCCGTTTCGCGTCCGCAGATGGTTGACTCGTGCGCGTGTCGCCTGGGCGTAGACCCGGACAGAGAGAGTCACCAACGACTCGAACAGCGCGCCCAGCAGCAGACCGTCGCGCAACGACGGCGGCCCGACCGGTTCGGCGGACAGCAGGGCGCCGGCGTTCACTCCGAGCAGGCTGGCGGCGAGGGCGGGGTCCGCGAGATGGTGCTTCGGGGGCATCGCGAGCCGCGAGATCCGGTTACGGGTCGGCGCCCATGCGGGCAGTTCATCGACAATGAACAGCCGCTGCAGGATATCCCGGTAGGGCTGGGTCGTGCTCTTCGCGGGCTTCTGTCCTTCGCCGCCCATGGCGGCGTCGCGGATCGTCTCGAGCGAGGCCGTCGAGGCCGTGGCGGCGGCGTAGGCGTTCATCCATCGCAGCAGCGTCGCGGGACGGCGGATGAGGCGGCCCATCTCCTCGAAGTCGCGCTCCACGATGCGCTGGAGGTAGCTGTCCAGGAAGTCGGCGCGTGCAGTCTCGGATAGGCCGCGGGTGGCGGGGAATCCAGAGCCGACGATCTCACGCGCATAGTCCTCCAGCCCGACGTTCGTCTGACCCTCGATGGCTGGGTGCTCGCCGCTGAGCAGTTGGCGCAGGCTTACCGTCGGCGCCTCGATGCCACGCTCGGAGAGAGTCAGAGGGCGCATCCGCAGCGTGAGGATGCGACCTGCGCCGGTGTGGGCCCCGCGCTCGCTGGCCGAGCCCGCGAGCAGGTAGCTGCCCGGCGGCGCTCCGTCGTCGACCGCGCGGCGGATCACGTCCCATGTGGCGGGAACACGCTGCCACTCATCGATCAGGATCGGTGGTTCACCGGTCAGTACTACCTGCGGGTTGGCTTGAACAACTTGGCCGGCGGGGCCGTCGAGACGGTAGTCCGTGTTCGCTCGGCGCTGGGCGGTCTCGGTCTTGCCGACTGCCTTGGGCCCCTCGATCGAGATGGCAGCGAACTCGGCCGACTTCTCGTCGAGCTCATCGTCGAGGACACGGTGCAGGTACACAGGGCCATCGGCTCGCTCCTGCCATGTCCGCCTCGTGCTCACAACCTCTACGCTACCAATCGCCGGCCATCTACGCTACCAATCGCCGCACCTCTGCGCTACCGTTAGCGGGACTCGACACCCTCGAGATCCGCCCCATGCGAAAGGACCCCAGTCCTTTAGTGGGGGGAGAGGGTGTCTGCACCGGGCGTCACAACGTAGACTGTACACGCCTACCCGGCGCGGAACCTCGCTTTTTGGGAGATTACACGCCAAAACACCATAGTCTTTTGGAGGGATAGACCCAAAACACAAGCCTGTTTTGTCTGGGTATAACCACAGTAGCACACGAGGAAGAGGAGCTGGCGGCCGTAGTCACAGACAGCTCCGGGAGCACCACCCGCCCTTAACGAACAGAGCCCCGGGCGGATCACCGCCGAAGCCGGAGAGCCTCACCTCGGGTATACACCCGCGGAGCCGTCAGCTCGCCCTCCATACATTGTTACTGGGACTTGACACGCTCAAGCACCGTCTCCATCGCACGACTCTCGATCAACTCACCCGGGTTCGGCAGCAACGCAGCACCAGCGACGAGCACATCGAAGGTCCGCCCCCAGAGATACCCCCGGAGGTACCCCGACCCCCAGAGGTACCCCCAGACGGCGAATCCAAGTCGATCTTCTGCGTCGCCTCGCTCCACGACACCGCGCCTATCAACACATCCGACACCCCCGGCCCAGACTGCACATCGAGCTGCTGCGCGAGCGTCGGACGACGCAGATCGGCCTCCAAGAGCAGCACCTTGGAGCCCGTCCTGGCCGCCGCACCCGCCAAATGACGCGCCACAGTCGTCTTGCCATCGCCTGGCGCAGCCGAGGCGACGAGCAGCGTGCGCAGCTGCCGATCGACGTTGAAATAGCGCAGATGCGCACGAATCAACTGAAAGGACTCAGCCTCCCTGCCGGCAGCACCGCCCGCGCATCACTCGACCTGGTGTGATTCTTTGTCTGTATTTAGGGTCGCATCCGCGCAGGTGAGTGAGACCTACGCGGCCTGTGGGTGCGGGGCATCCGGCCCCGGAACGCGACACCGAGCCCGAGCAGCAGGCCCGCTCACACTTAGGTCTTTGCTCGGAAACGGTGGCCCGCAATCACGATCACGTGCGCCAGGTAGCGATGGGTGACGGGAAAGCTAAGCTGGTATTTGGGGTCGCGTCCGCGCAGGAAGATGACCGACTAAGCAGGTGGGCGCGGGGCGTCCCTACCCCGCGTCAAAGCATAAACGCGCGAACAAAGCTAGCAGCGGCCGAGGCCACGTCTCAGGGGCGAGCGGCGAGGTAGCTTCGTAGGAGGGGCTCGGGGATGACCCAGTCACCGCGGCCGTGGTGTTCGGCGATTCCTGCGCGCTCCATCATGCTCAGTGCTCGTCTGGCGCCGGAGGACGGGGTGCCGCTGCCAACTGTTCGACTTGCCAGTGCGCCTGGGCCCCGCCATCACCACATGCGTACCCTCACCCAAGCGCGAGGCGAGATCGCGCACATCCTCCGTACGGCCAATCAGCAAATCGGGCTTGACCGGATCATCAGTCGGGAACAACTCTCGGATATCGCGCATCCCGACCTATTATAGGTCATGTTGCGACCTATCAAGCAGTGGTGCCCAAGCGTCTACAGCAAAGCTCAGAGCTGGCGCGGCGAAACAGGCCCTTCGGCTGCGACGGCTCTATTGGAGGATGGCCCACCTACCCCGGCAATGATCACGCCATCTACCTCCCTCAATAAGGGGAAGCATCGGAGACTGCGAGCACGTGAAGCCCGCCCCGTACATTGTTTTAAAAAATGGGTATAACTATGGTAGCGCGTGAAGAGGGGCCCGGCGAATGAGGGGGAGGTGACGGCGCAGCCACGGAGGGGAGAACCGGTGGCCACTGTCACGAACAGGCAGTGTCTCAGCCTGCGAATTGAGTAGGCCAGCGACCATGTCGCAAACCCCAAACATGATCAGCCACGGGACAGGTCACGCAAGCAGCTATCGCCGGCCTAATCAATTTGCAGGCTGAGACGCTGCCGAGGAGGGGCGGCCGGGCGGGAGGGAGAACTTGGGGGGCCCGGAAGGAGTGGCTTGGCGGAAGCCGCTCAGGGCCGGGAGGTCGGGATGGGGGCGTCAGACACGGAGGCGCCGTTAGGGGAAGCGTCAGCGGCTGGTGCGGGGGCCAGCTCCCCCGGGTTCGGCGGCAACGCAGCACCAGCCACAAACACATCGAGCGTCCGCCCCTTAACGCCCTCCCCGGAGGGCGTGTCCGAGTCGATCGTCTGAGTCGCCTCACTCCACGGCACCGCGCCGATTAGCACGTCCGCCAGGCCCGGCCCGGACTGCACATCGAGCTGCTGTGCGAGCGTGGGACGCCGCAGATCCGCCTCCAACAGCAGCACCCGCGAGCCCACCCGCGCCGCCGCGCCGGCCAGATGACGCGCGATCGTCGTCTTGCCATCGCCTGGCGCAGCCGAGGCGACGAGCAGCGTGCGCAGCTGCCGATCGACGTTGAAATAGCGCAGGTGGGCGCGGATCAGCTGGAAAGACTCAGACTCCCCCGGATGGTCTTCTTTGTCTGTATTTAGGGTCGCATCCGCGCAGCCACTGAGACTCCCCAGGGTCAGCGAGCGCGGGGCATCCAGCCCCGCGAACGGCGGCGAGTCACAGCCGAACGTCAGCAGCCCAACGATCTGGTCACCTAGGCGAAATCACAGGCCAGGCCTGCGCGGGGGCGAACTTTTCAGCCCAGCAGTGTGGGCTGCCTCGACGATGTCTGACAGCTCGCTGGCCAGCGCGGGTAGATCCGGGAGCGCCGGCTTCATCTCCGGCGGTGGTGTCTGGGTCAGGGTGACCTCACCGGTGGTGTAGCGAGCAATCGCCACCGGGCTGTCGATGCTCCGGAGTGCCCATTCGGTCACGGTCCGGCTGCGTCCGGGACAGAGCACCAGCCCGATCGACGGCTTGTCCCCAGCCTGGCGCTCCAGTTCGTTGACCGCTGTCAGGTAGAAGCTCATCTTGCCCGCGAACTCCGGCTTGAAGTCCTCGACCTTCAGGTCGATCACCCTGAGCGGGAACTGTCGCCCGACCAGCGCGAAGCCACGACCCATCTCCATCAGGAACGATTGGACGTCGTTGAGCAGCGCCTGCTCGAGCTCACGCTCCTTCGCCCGGCCAGCCAGGCCGAGGAACTCGAAGTTGTAAGGGTCCTTGATCGCATCGCGAACGAGCTCCGAGTCGGACTCCGGCAGAGCATGCTCGAAGCTCGTCAGCGCGTTGCCCTGTCGATCCCGTAGATCACTCGCGATCTGGGCCTCCAGGACGTTGCGCGACTACCCGTTCTCGACGGCCATACTGGCGTACCAAGCGCGCCCGTCGGCGTCCTTGAGCTTGTCCAAGAGGACCATGTTGTGGCCCCACGGCAATTTTGCAGCAGGTTGCTGCAACATTTCCTCAGGCGTCTCGCACGTGCTCCAAGCGCGAGCGAACTCGCGCATGTATCGAAGGCTACGGGGCGAGAAGCCTGTGATGCCGGGAAGCTCGCGCCGAAGATCGATCGCCAGCCGGTTGACGACCTTAGCACCCCACCCCTGTCGATCCTCACGCTCGAGGATCTCCTTACCGATCTCCCAGTAGAGAGTAATCAGCTCGCTATTGACGGCAAGTACAGCACGGGTGCGCGCAGCCGCAATCCGGGCCTTGACCTCTGCAAGGAACTCGGGATAGCCAGCCGGCAGCGCGTCGCTCCGATGCGCAGGAGAAGACTTGGGCATCGAACACATGTTCGCATAGTCTTCGGACATAACTCATCGCCTAACAAGGAGTTTGCTCGGCTGAGGCCAGAGGGCTTGCCACCGCATGTCGCCGGGCCGGTGTTCAATCTAGAAGCTCCGCACCTCAGAGAAGTCCGCAAGCGGGCGCGGATCAACTGGAAGGACTCAGACTCGGACCACGCCGGAGGATGTTCAGAGGGATGTTTTTGGGTCGCATCCACGCGGGCAACGACATTCCCCAGGGTCCGTGGGCGCGGGCATCCAGCCCCGCGACCGGAGCGGCGAGTCACAATCGGAGCAGCCCCAACCTTCTGGTCACCTGACGGAATCCCAGGCCGGGGGGACGGAAGGCTCAGTGGCGCATCAGCAGCACTGGAAGGCGCCTTTCTAAGCTTTTATTGCCCTTCGCCAATAAAGCGCGATAGGCCGGTCAGCTGGGCTGGCTATGGGTGACTCGCAGGTAGTAGGCGAAGCGAGGCACGGTGAAATCGATGTAGCCTCGGCGTGGGCTCCAGATGAGCTCCTTGGCGATGAGCTCTTCGCGCGCGACGGAGGCTCCCCCAATGCTCGCGTAGCCAGCGGCGTGGGCGGCGTCGGCGGTTTTGTAAGGGCCATCGCCGAGGCTCGAGAGAGCGATCAGGTAGCGCTGCTCGGCGTCTGTGGCGAGCTCGAAGGCGGGGCCGAAGAATCCCCGATCAAGGCTGTCGTTGACGATCTCTTCGACGGCCCGGACGTGCTCGGCCGTTATCGGGGGCGCGTCGATCTCGTCCCATAGCACCCGTCCGTACTCTTGGAGGAAGTAAGGATAGCCGCCGGATTGCTCCACGACGAGCTCGACCGCGGGCTTCTTGAGCTCCACGCTCTGCAGGCCGGCTGGGCCTATTAGGGCAAGCCTGGCCTCGGCGTCAGAGAGCCGCCCGAGCGTGTGGTAAGAGAACAGGCGGGGCGCATAGGGCTTAGCGGCACGCAACATCGTTGGAAGCGTCGGCAGTCCAGCACCCACAAGCGCCACCGGCAGATCTCGCTGGCTTACCCGATGCAGGGCCATACAGATAGCGCCAAGCGAGGCCTTGTCGAGATTCTGCATCTCATCAATCAAGAACAGGGCACCGGTATCCCCCGCGCGGGCGACCTCGCCGATCTCGACAAGCAGGTCAGCGAGATCCTGCTCGATATCTCCAGTATCGGCACTACCGGGTGCAGCGTTCGACATCGAGCTGGAGCTTGATGCCAGCAGGCCCAGCTATGGAGAAGGACTTGACGACCGACAGCGCAGTCTTCGCGCGGTCCTTCATTCGCTGGCGCAGGCTCATGCTCCGCAACAGGCGCAGCGCGAGGCGCGCCAGCCCAGAATTGCGTCGGTAACTCCCTCTATCGGGAGCAACGATCTTGCCGCGAACTCATCGTCTGCTGCCAGACCCAGCAGCACTCTTGGAACATTGGCCGGATCGGACATCAGGCGGCCAGCCGGCGACCCTCGTCCAATGCCGCATGGATCACGGTGCCGTACACATCACCCCAAGTCTTGGCTTCGTCCTCGCTGACGAGCACGATATCGGCGAACACGCCGAGCCCGTTCAGGCTGCAGCGCAGCCGGTACGTCTCCTCGATCACATCCTCGACCGACGGCTCAACCACGAGAAAATCGAGATCGCTGTGCTTACCTGCCTCCCCCCGGGCGTGAGACCCGAACAGGATCACCCGGGTCTCCGGCGGCGCGGCCCGCAACAGCCGCCGGCCAGCCTCCTCAATCACCGAATCGTCAAACACCCGATCACCGTACCGCGCCACAACGACGAAACATCACCCCAGGTCCACCCCGGCCCAGGCAAGCAAGCCCATGAGCGCCGCGCATCCCACCCTCACACATTGTTTTCAAAACTGGGTATAACCATGGTAGCGAACGAGGAAGAGGAGTTGAGGATTGGGTTTGTCTTGTAGGGGCCCGTCGCTAGACCCGCCCCTGCAAGACAAAACCCAGTCCTCAGGGCCGCCTTATGTCCAGTTGTCGGAATGGGTGCATCGGACGAGGAGAATCCGCTTGGAGAGGGCCCGACCCAGGCTCAGAGCCGGCGCGTCGAAACAGGCGCGTCGGACACGGAGGCGCCGTTAGGGGACGCATCGGCGGTGGGTGAAGAGGACTCGCCGGAGGAAGCGGGGGCCGAAGCAGAGCCGGAGGGCTGCCCAGCCTGGGGAGCGTATGAGTAGTCGTAAGAGTAGGCATAAGGAGCATTACGCCGCGCCTTGAAACCATTAGCGATAACACCAAGCAAGGGGGCGCCAGCGCCGCCAAGGGTCTCATGCAGACGCTGGGCGACATCACGACGGTTACGGCCGACACGACCCACGATGACAACACCGTCGACCTTGGAAAGCAAGGGGAAGGCATCGGAAACCGCGGTCAACGGCGGCGTATCGATCACGACCAGGTCGTACTGAGACTTGACCCGCTCGAGCACCGTCTCCATCGCATGACTCTCGATCAACTCCCCAGGGTTCGGCGGCAACGCCGCACTAGCCACAAGCACATCGAGCGTTCGTCCCTTTGCTCCTTCAGCCGACGGCGCCTCCAGCTCTATCGTCTGGGTCGCCTCGCTCAAAGGTACTGCGCCGATCAGCACGTCCGCCAGGCCCGGTCCGGGCCGCACGTCGATCTGCTGCGCGAGCGTCGGACGACGCAAATCCGCCTCCAGCAACAGCACCTTGGAGCCCGTCCTGGCCGCCGCCCCTGCCAGATGACGCGCGATCGTCGTCTTGCCATCCCCCGGCGCAGCCGAGGCAACCAGCAGCGTACGCAGCTGCCGATCGACGTTGAAATAGCGCAAATGCGCACGAATCAACTGGAAAGACTCAGACTCACCCGGCGGCAGCACCACCCGCGCATCACCCGACCTGGTGTGATTCTTTATCTGTATTTAGGGTCGCATCCGCGCAGGTGGTTGACACCTACAAGGCCAGTGGGTGCGGGGCGTCCCTACCCCGCCTCAGAGCATCAATGCGCAAACAAAGCCGGCAGGCGTCAGCGCGAGCATGCGAAGCCCACCCCTCATACATTGTTTTTAAAACTAGGTATAACCGGGTCGATCAGCTCTGGCTGCTGCGGAATCGTAGGGCCGCGCTGACGCTCGCCGGGGCGCTGGCCGCTTTTGTGCCGAGCTGTTGGACGGTCGTGGTGGCTGAGTCGCCCGGGTCTTTCCGATAGCTCGCGGAAGCTATTTCGAGGACGGCCGGCCCGCCGGTACCGCCCCGGTGGGCGCTGCCACGGGTCGCCCCGTCAGGGGGTTCGTCGGCGTACCGCCGACTTGCCCTGGGGGCGTGGCGGGAGGATCGTTTTTTGCCTGCAACGCGCCCTCCCGGATCTGCCGCTCGTCAGTCATCGACTTCAAGCCTAGCACCGTGGGACACCGTTTCGGTGTCAAGGAAGTAGATCTCGGCGATCTCATCCTTTGCCACCCACATACCCCGTGCAGGCTTGATCGCAGCGATAGGACTGCCGGCGACGTCGACCGACCAGAGTTCCTGTAGGAACAGGTCGTGCGCGGCCGGTGTCTGTCCAACCGCTGAGCGTGTACCGAACTTCCCGACCACCATACGCGGGTATTCCGGGTCACCTCCCTTGAGATGGACGAGGACCCATACCCCAGCGGCCGCCGCGCGCTGGAAGCTGTAGTCCCAGGCGTCCCGAGCGTCGCGTCCGCCGAGCGCGTAATGCCACCAAGACAGCGTACCGCGCTGCTCGGCTCGACGGAGCACAGCGTTAATAGCCAATCCCAGTACCACAGGGGTCACGAGCAGGACGAGGACCGACCACACGACGAGCTCGGAAAGGTGATGCTGCCAGTTTCCGCCCGCGAGGTCTTGTGCAAGCTGCCATGTGCGCCAACTCCAGATCAGGTTGATCAAAACGGCATAGAACAACGCATGGAGCAGGATGCTTTGCCCGTCTCTCGATGCGGCGACCGCACGCCCGCGCTGGGTAAGCGAGCGCAGAGCGCTCGAGCGCATCGCAGTGGGCGAGCGCATCGCGGTGGGCGTGGGCGCCACGTCCGGCGGCGAGCCCGAAGAGATCGACGAGCTCGCCGACCGCGAGATCGACCAGGTCGCCGAGCACGACCAGCTCATCAGGAGCCTCCCGCTGCTGAGCGACGCCCAGCGCGAGGTGGTCGCGCTGCGCTACGGCGCCGATCTGACGAACGCCGAGATCGCCGAGCGAACCGGCGAGTCGCTTACGGTGGTCGAGGGTCGCATGTACCGGGCGCTGCGCAGGCTGCGCGAGGCGATGGACTGATGGGGAGGTCTCTACGCGGGTGTTGATAGAAAAATTTGAAACTGCGTCTAACCATAGTTATACGCAGTTGCGAGGACGGCTGGCCCGCCGGTACTGCCCCGGTGGGCGCTGCCACGGGTCGCCCCGTCACACCCGGCGGCCGGCCGGGCGCCGCTATCCGCAACGCCCGCCCGGCCCCCGCTGCCTGCCTATTGGGTCTGCTGGCCTACAGCGGCAGGTAGCTGTGCCCCGGCAGTTTGGCCACGCACGTGTGGTAGATGCGCTTGCCCTTCACTGTTTTCCCGTCACGCTGGCGGGCGATGATCTCCACCGTGAACGTGCCCTGCGGTAGACCAACAAGGTCGATCGCGGTCAAGAGGTGCTTACCCCGCAACGTCCTTGCGTTCTTGCCGTCCACCTCGACCACTGCCGAGACGAGCCCCGAGCTGCTTGGCGTTCTGGATGTGGATCGTGAACTCGCGCTTGCTGGTGCATGCTTTCGGGGCTTGGCCTTTGATCGCGAGCACTCCCGCGGTCGGCGTTGTCGTGGTTTTGGTGGTCGTGGTGGGCGCCGGGGCCGGAGCCGGAGCCGGCGGCACGGTGACCGTCCTGCCTTCGCCGGCACAGCTTTCGTCGTAGTTCCCTTCCCACGTGAGCTTAACCTCGACCGAGCCGACCGGTCCGGTCGGATTCTTCAATGTGAACAGGAATTGCGGCAGCCCCGTGGTCGTGTTCAGATCCAACCCATTGAGGCTGGCGCTCCCGGTTTCGTCCAGCGCGATTTCCGGCATACCGGGAATCAGTTCCCCGTCACCGTTGGCAAACGCAACCGACCCTTCCGTGTAGCTGCTCCGGGGGGGTTCCAGAACCTGCAGCGAGACGTAGTTCGCCGGCGTGCACTGCGGGGCAGGCGCTACGAACTGCGATGCCAGCACGCGGACCGTGCCGCCGCCGCATGCTTCGCCTGTGTAAGCGTCGAAGTCCTGGATCTGGTCGGTGCCATCGTCAGCGTTCACCCAGATGCAGGTGGGTCGCTGCGGGTCGGGGTTGACCGTGTAGAGCAGCGAGAGGTTTTCAAGTTTCTTTGGAAAGTTAACGCAACTTTCCCCGGTCGAATAATCGAAGCAGTCGACAACTTCGCCGCCCGCGGAGAATGCGTGAGGGACATAAACGCGCGGCCCGATCGTCAGGCCAGGGCCGTTCCATTCCTCGGTTTCGCCGATCACCGTAGTCATGTTTGCCGGCGTAGTAACCGATTCGCCTTCGAGGTTGAAGCACGGATCGCCGCTGGTCGGCAGGCAAAGGCCGGTGGTCGTTCCGTTTGCGCTCAACATGGGGAACGGTGCGCCGTACCTGTAGTTGCCACCGGTTTTCACCGGCCATTTCCCACCGCATGATTCCTGGCTGGCAGTGTTGAAGCATGCAACCCACCCTTCGCCTGAGACGTTCATGGGGATGATCGTCTCGCCACCGATCACCGCAGTCTCCCCGATGGGCTCGTTGTTGGTGGTTTCGATCGTCCCCGCCGGCAACGTCACCGCATATGGCTGGCTGGCGCAAGCAGCACCGCTGGTCAGGTCGAAGCACGCGAGCTCGTCCTTGTCGCCTTCGCGAGTCCCTTGAGCGAAGTTGAACGAATACCAGAGCTTTTCGCCGCCGCGCTCTACCACCATCGGGTTGCTCATACCGCTGATACCCCTGTTGGTCGTGGGCGGAGCTTCGCCTTTGCCGGTCAGTTCGGTGAAGCCGCAGAACGGGTCGGCTTCGGTGGAGTTGGTTTCGATGCAGACAACGCCACCGGTGTTGTCGGTGAGCCTGGTGGCGTAGACATACAGATCGCCTGTTTTCTGGTTAAGATAAAGACCTGGCTGCGGCTGCGAGGTGAACCCGGCGCCAGTGCCCGTTTCGGTGATCGTCTTGGGCCACCCCGTGCAGGGTTCGGCGTTTTCCTGCAGGTGACATGCAACCTCGACGTAAGCCTGGTGGTGGAAGACGTTGTAGACAGCCTTTTCGGACAACGCAACAGCCCAGCCGTCACCGCCGCCGCTACCGGCGAAGTGCGACGCCGGCGGTACTGGAACCGACTGGATCGCAGAGTAGGTCGAGTAGGTCGCGCTTTCGGCCGAAGCCGAAGCGGCCATAGCTAGGCAAGCTGTGCACGCCAGCAGCGCGACCAGCGCCGGCCTGCAGGCACCTGCAGCTCGCGCGACAGAAGCTCTATAAAACATCGCCGCCATGGCAGCACTCCCCCGTTTCCGTAAGTATGCCGGGGGGAGCTCAGGCATCCATCCTGCACCCCCCTTACGCATGTGTCCCACACGCGCAACCGGCCGAATGGAGCGCTGCACTATACACAGATCTCGTACATCTGTCGAGAAAACGGCCCAGAGCTAATCGAGCACCCCATATCCGCCCCGGCCCAGGCAAACAAGCCCATGGGCGCGGCGCATCCCACCCCTCATCCATTAGTTTTTTAAAACTGGGTATAACTATCGTAGTGCGGGAAGAGGTAACCTGTAAGGAGCGTTCCGCCGAGCCTTGAAACCATTGGCGATAACACCAAGCAACGGCGCGCCAGCGCCAGCGAGGGTCTCATGAAAACGCTGAGCGACGTCACGACGGTTACGGCCGACACGACCGACGATCACGACACCATCAACCTTGGACAACAAGGGGAAGGCATCGGAAACCGCGGTCAGCGGCGGCGTGGTCTTCTTTATCTGTATTTGGGGTCGCATCCGCGCAGGTGAGTGAGATCTACGAAGCTTGTGGAGAGCGGGGCGTCCTGCCCCGCAACCGAGCGGAGTGGGAAGACCGAGCGCCGGTCTCGCCGGTGGACACGCGACGCGGGGGCACATCCGGCGCGTGGGTCAGGCCCGAAATCGGCGAGCATCCGCGCTGGTGAGTGAACCCTTATTTCATTAAAGCTAGATAGTTGGGAGGTCCAGATTGGTGAGGGCGTCACGGAGGAGAGGATCGCCTAGCAGCCAGAGTCCTCTGCTGGGGCTGTAGATGAGCCCGTGGTACGCCAGCTGACTGAGCGCTCTGGCGATCTGCTTGGCGTCTGCGTACGGTCGCAGCGCGCGGTAGGGTTTTTCATCTGCTGCGATTGCGTGCATCAGTGCCGCCCCGTGCGGGTTCACAGCGCGCGCGAAGCTGACAGTGTCTTGTATTCGTGCGAGCGCGCGTTCGCTTTCCTGTTCCCATGCTTGGCGAGCGGCCCATTTGGCATCTGGAGCGTCGGAGCGCGTCAGCTCCAAGATTTGGGCGGTGGCGCGCGCTTGGCCATCGGTGCGTAGCAAAAGCCAGAGCAAGTCTGCGTCACTGACAGGCAGTTCTTGGATTTCAACAAGTTCCCGCCACCGTTCGGTGGTCGGATCGGTTAGATCGAGCGAGCTGCTGCGCGAGCGTCGGACGGCGCAGATCAGCCTCCAACAACAGCACCTTGGAGCCCGTCCTGGCCGCCGCCCCTGCCAGATGACGCGCGATCGTCGTCTTGCCATCCCCCGGCGCAGCCGAGGCAACCAGCAGCGTACGCAGTCTGCCGATCGACGTTGAAATAGCGCAAATGCGCACGAATCAACTGGAAAGACTCAGACTCACCCGGCGGCAGCACCACCCGCGCATCACCCGACCTGGTGTGATTCTTTATCTGTATTTAGGGTCGCATCCGCGCAGGTGGTTGACACCTACAAGGCCAGTGGGTGCGGGGCGTCCCTACCCCACGTCAGAGCATCAATGCGCAAACAAAGCCGGCAGGCATCAGCGCGAGCATGCGAAGCCCACCCCTCATACATTGTTTTTAAAACTAGGTATAACTATGGTAATGCAGAGGAGAGGGCCCGCACGAACAGTCCCAAAGTCCGGGCTAGTGGCGGATCAGACGGGAGGCCGGCTCGAAGTCGCCGTGCAGCACTAGGGGGTCGAGGTCAGCGCCATTAGGCCAGACCACGGTGCCAAGCTCATCGTCTACCCGGACCTGTGCAAAGAAGTCCGGATCGGCCAGCGGCTCAAAGACCGGGCCGTGCAACTCTCCGGTGAGATCAACGTCTCGCTGGCTGCCGTCACTAAAGCCGAGCCGGAGCCGGTAGTGACCGAGCACCTCTACCGATGTCACGGTTACGAACACCATCGGCTCATCTTACGGCAACGGGTCGATCGGCTCAGGAACATCCCCGCCATGCACAAGCTCCCAGTCTGCCTCGAGATCCTCGCGGTGCATGCTCGCCCACTCCTTCACGAGCTTGAGCGCTCTGCTCGGCAGTCCACCAACGAGCACCCTCAGGTCCTCAATCGCGATCACCGCATGGTGCTCGGCATACTGCGCATGGAAGTGAGGCGGCTGATGGTCATAGAAATACATCGTGATCACGATCCCATAGAAGGAGCTGACTCGGGGCACCACTCAATCATGAGCTGCGCTTAGGACGGCACGCTCGATCGCTCCGCCCCGGTTCCGGACCCCTCGGAGCGATCCCACTGACCTAACCCCACCCCCCCTCGGACTCAAGCAGTGTCTCAGCTTGCAAATCGAGGGTGAGCGCTCTCGGCGCAACGCGAGCAGTGTCCCGAAGTCCGTGTCCGCTGAGATAATCACGCGTTGCTCTTGCTGGGCGCGGGCGAAGATCTCATCGTCGCTGGCTGCCTGCAGTCCAAAGTCGCGAACGTGCGCAGCGTCGTGTCCGGCAGCCTGGAGCTGCTCGGCGACCACTGGCGAGAGCGCGTTGTCGACCAGGAACTTCACGCGGAAGCGACGAGCGGGAGCTCGCGCTCACGGACAGCCTCTGCGGCGTAGCGCACGGCCTCGCGAATATCCTCGGCCTCTAGGTCCGGGTAGGCAGCGAGGATCTCAGGATCGCTCATACCGTCGGCAAACATGCCCACCACGGTGGAAACCGGGATCCGCAAACCGCGGATGCACGGGACACCGTCCATTTGGTCAGCTCGCACTGTGATCCTTGTAAAGCTCATCGAATCAGCTTACGCGAGAATGACGCCCTCCTGAAGTCAGCAGCCCCGCTGCGGTCACGGATAGCTTTGGAAACACCACCCGCCCATAACGAACGGAGCCCCAGGCGGATCACCGCCGAAGCCGGAGAGCCTTACCTCGGGGCATACACCCGTAGAGCCGTCAAGCTCACACCTCATACATTGATTTCAAAACTGGGTATAACCATGGTAGCGCGTAAGGAGAGGGCCTGGGGCACGAGGAAGAGGAGTCGGTGGCCTGTGTGGTTCAGACGAGCAGCGGGCGCAAGGGAGCGCCGGCGCCGGCGAGGGTCTCATGCAAACGCTGAGCGACATCACGACGGTTACGGCCCACACGACCGACGATCACGACACCATCAACCTTGGACAACAAGGGGAAAGACACCATCGACCTTGGACAACAAAGGGAAGGCATCGGAAACGGCGGTCAGCGGCGGCGTATCGATCACGATCAGGTCGTACTGGGCCTTGGCGCGCTCAAGCAGGGTTTCCATGGCACGACTCTCAATCAGCTCACCCGGATTGGGCGGCAGCGCGCCGCCAGCGACGAGCACATCGAGCGTGCGTATCCTGGCGCTCTCGCCCGAGGAGGACTCCAAGTCAATCGTCTGGATCGCCTCGCTCCACGGGACAACGCCAATCAACACATCAGCAAGGACCAGGCCCGGACTGCACGTCGAGCTGCTGCGCGATCGTCGGACGCCGCAAATCCGCCTCCAACAGCAGCACCCGCGAGCCCACCCTCGCCGCCGCACCCGCCAGATGACGCGCGATCGTCGTCTTGCCGTCGCCCGGCGCGGCAGAGGCGACGAGCAGCGTACGCAACTCCCGATCAACGTTGAAATAGCGCAGATGCGCACGAATCAACTGAAAGGACTCAGCCTCCCTGCCGGCAGCACCGCCCGCGCATCACCCGACCTGGTGTGATTCCTTGTCTGTATTAGGGTCGCATCCGCGCAGGTGAGTGAGACCTACGCGGCCTGTGGGTGCGGGGCATCCGGCCCCGCTTACAAGCGGAGTGGGACGACTGAGCGTCAGCGCCGAAGCAGATGGAGGCCGTGTGCCCGTGCACGACGACGGTCAAGCGGTGCGAGCGCCACAGCGACCGCTGCGCAGACGACCGCGCCGACGATCAGGGCCACTGCCCACCCGTGCGAGCCGAAGACACCACGCGAGGCCACAAATCCCAGCAGGAACGCAACGCCGACCGTGACGATCAGCCCGATGAGCACTCTCTGACGCATAATCATGAGTATAGGCCGCTCGACTGCAGGATCGCGAGCAGCGCTCCGAGGATCATGCCAAGCACCCCACCGAGAACACCGCCCTGAGCCAAGTCCTTGTTGAACAGCCACGCGGCCGCTCCCCCAACAATCCCGCCGACAGCACCGCCGCCAACGACCGCCGTGAACAAGTCAAGCTGCGTGGGAAGAGCACGCAACGCCGCAGACATAACAATGCTCACCAGTGCTGCCCCTACGCTCACCCCGACACGCTCCCTCCCGATCGTCATCCGCCAGCCATGATGCTGGCCAGACAGCGTCCAAACTTGCGCTGAGCGCCGAGGAACCGGGGACAGCCTGGAGGCGCCGGTGAGACCATACGAACACATGTTTGCATATGCTCCGGATGGGCCGGAGCACACCGTCACCGCAGGACCCGCAGCGGCCAGGCCGACCCTCAACCCCTCCGCCATCGGCATAGGGCCCTCGCCCGAAACCGCGACCACGCGCAGCTCGCCCTCATACACCGTTTTTAAAACTAGGTATGACCATGGTAACGCGTGTGGAGGGACTCTGAGGCCCAAGAAGGAGTGGCAACGGGTAGCGCGTGAAAGGACTCCGAGGCGTCGAGAGGGAGCGGCCCGGCACGAGGAAGAGCAGCTAGCGCTGTGGTCACGGACAGCTCCGAGGAGCTGATTCGGACATCACGGCTCTCAGCCGCTCCCCATGCCAGTACGACACGAACACGCACCACGATCCAAACGCTGCCCTCAGGAGCAATCCGAGAGGGTGAGGTCGGAGTCAACGCGACCCGAGCAGTGCCTTCTGGGAGTTCGCTCACTCGGTACCGCGCGAGCGCAGGTAGCGATCCCCCGCACCGGTCTGTTGCGGCAAGGTCTCATCGCTCCACTCGCGCTCGGCGTGGACACGCAGCAGCCGTTGCACCTGATCACTCCCCTGGTCTGAGTAGAGGCCGATCTCGATGAATCTACCCGGCTGTAGCTCCGCTGCCGGCTCGTCGCGGCTGAAACGATCGAAGTCGGCGATCGACATGCGCATGGAGGCGACGGGCGGGTCTTCTGAGCTAACGGGATCGATGTCGCGCACGCGCAACTCGATCCCGTGCTCGTCGATATGCTCGATACGACCTGCCAGCCAACGGCGAAGAGGCACGTCCTGCGGATCGCCGATCCTGCGACCGAGCAAGAACGGTCCTTTCTTCCACCAGCCTTTGACGAGAAACTGTGAGGGAACGTAGGCGCCGTCCGCCTGGGCCAGTTCGAGCGCGCGTAGACGCCGGATGAGCGCGGTTATCTGCGAGCTCTCGGTGCGCACGTTGGGAGGGACTTCGGCCAGCACTGAGTCTGCGAATGGGAGACTGGCCACGGCGCAGTGCCACATCGGCCACCCAGCCGTGGAGGGTTTCGTAGAAGGCAACGTCTCCGGTCCGTTCACCAGCGCCCAGCTCATCGAGCGATCTGTCCCACTCGTCACGGGCAGCGCCAGTCCGCCCACGGGTGAGCAGGAATTGAACAAGCCTCGCCCGCCACCACGGATGTGTACGGTTGAGTTCGATCGCTCCGCGATAGTGACGCTCGACTCGCTCAGCGTCCCTTCCGAGGCGATCCAGGTTATAGGCAAGATAGTGGTGGGCATAGTCGTCACCATCGTCCATCTTGAGCGCCGTTTCGAAGACATCCGCCGCCTGCTCGTAGCGACGAAGCTCGTAGGAAAGCGTCTTGCCCAGCATGTCCAGCTGATCGACGAAGTAGGGATCGCGATCCAGGAGGCCGGGGTCGCCGGCACGAGCGGCGTAGTAGAAGTTGTCGAGAGCCGTGGGAAACGCGTCGCCGCTGTCCCGTTTCTCGGCCTCATCCCTAAGGTCACGGTAGTACTTGGAAAGCTGACCGAACTCCTCGTAGTCTTCTCCCTCGGACCTTGGATCTATTGCACTGGCGTCCCATCGAAGCGTCTCGTGCAGCAGAAACGATCCGTTGACCTCGTACAGCAAGCAGTTTTGCAGGAGCGCCCGTGAGCGCTTGGACAGTGTGCCGACAGTCGTCCCGAGAAGCTGCTCGACGAATGGCCGTCTTATGTGCGCCAGCCTCCTCCAAGCCCGCAAGAGATCCTTGTAGTCGCCCGCGTCTGTGAGCGCCTCAAGGAGCCGTCGCGAGAGGGCACGTCGCGATCGAACTCCCAACGCGAGGACATCCCGGACCTCCTCGATCGATGTGACATAGACCAGAGCGACAAGCAGGCGCAGCTGCAGGGGCGAGAGTTGCCTCAACTGGTCGCCGGCGCTGTCCTGAAGCTCGCTGGCGGCTTGGGCGAGATCGCCCCACGCCTCCTGGTCGGTCAGGAACGTTCGCGACTCGCTCGACTCACCCAGCCTTCCCCTGCTCAGGAATGACATCCCCTCTGGCGCATCGCCAGTGAGAACGCGTCGGCATTGGATATCGCGCACAAGCTCCGCGACCACCAACCGCGCATGATCGGCGAAGTGCTGGGTCTGGTCAAAGGGATCGGGCCAGGAACTCGGCTCGTCCAAGAGCAGCACGATACGGTCGCTGCTGTCGATGATCCACTGTCGGACGCGCTTGATCTTCTCGGTAAGCGGCACGGCGCCATCGCGGAGAATGTCGGTCTCTCCGTTGACGCAAGCCGCATCCTTAAGCCCGCCGGCGATCTCCGCTAGCGCCATAGGACCGGCGTCGAGAGCATGCGCAGGTGGGCCAACAACCACTGGGATCTGACCACGCTCCCGCAACTCGTCCGCGAGCATGCGCAGCGCGGTGGACTTGCCAGCCGTAGCCACACCCTCGATGAGCCACGCGGACTCAGTCTGTGGGTCCTTGCTAGTTATGTCGCTGGCGAGCCGCTCCACAAGCGTCTCGACCTGCGGAAGGCGTGGTGCCGTCACGATTGTCTCCGCTCGCAGCTTCGTGGCCCTGGGCTTAGGGTGACGGAGGAAAGGCTACCCGCTGACGTCGAGGCATACGCAATCGTCGTCGCGCCATCGTAGCCGCGGCCGCCGTGCCACTGAACGTCGGCGCGGCGAAGCGATGCCTGTGATTTGAGCATGGTGGACAATCTAAGCTGAGCTTTAGACCCCTCTTCGGGCGAAGAATGCAGTAGCACGACCGGACGAGCCACGGATGGACGGATGCGCATGGGTGCGGCGCAGCGGTCGCCTTATGTCCGAGTTGTCGGGATGGGCTCGTCAGACGCGGAGGTCCCGTTTGGGGAGGCTCCGCCAGTTGATGGGCCACCCGCCGGCGGGCCGTCGGCGGAGGACGCAGGGGCCTCGCCAGGAGCCGACCCAGACCCAGAGGGCGGACCAGCCTGGTAGGAGTAGTCATAGGCGTAGGAGTAAGGAGCATTGCGACGGGCCTTGAAACCATTAGCAATGACACCGAGCAACGGGGCGCCGGCACCACTGAGGGTTTCGTGCAGACGCTGCGCGACATCACGACGATTACGGCCAACACGACCCACGATCACGACACCATCAACCTTGGAAAGCAAGGGGAAGGCATCGGAAACGGCAGTAAGCGGCGGCGTGTCGATCACGATCAGGTCGTACTGGGTCTTGACCCGCTCGAGCACCGTCTCCATCGCGTGACTCTCGATCAGCTCACCCGGGTTCGGCGGCAACGCAGCACCAGCCACGAGCACATCGAGCGTCCGCCCCCTAACGCCCTCCCCGGAGGGGGTGTCCAGGTCGATCGTCTGAGTCGCCTCACTCAACGGCACAGCGCCGATCAGCACGTCCGCCAGGCCCGGCCCGGACTGCACGTCGAGCTGCTGCGCGAGCGTCGGACGACGCAGATCCGCCTCCAACAGCAGCACCCGCGAGCCCACCCTCGCCGCCGCCCCCGCCAGATGACGCGCGATCGTCGTCTTGCCATCACCCGGAGCCGCGGACGCGACGAGCAGCGTGCGCAGCTCCCGATCGACGTTGAAGTAGCGCAGATGCGCGCGGATCAGCTGGAAGGACTCGGACTCACCCGGCGGCAGGACGGCCCGCGCGTCACCGCCCCCTCGCGCGGAGCGCGACAGCGCCGAGCTCTCAGGTACGACACCAAGTAGGGGCAGGTTGTATAGCGCCTCCAGATCCTTGGGCTCCCTGATCCGGCGATCGAGGCGCTCAAGCAGGATCGTGATGGCGAGACCGAGCAGAAGACCAAGAACTCCACCGAGAATCGTGTTCCTAGCGATCTTCGGTGAGGATGGGCCGGTGGGAGCCGTTGCAGCCTGGGCGACTTCGACGTTGCCGTTATGCAGTTCGGCAAGTACTCCGAGCGACTGCGCGCGACCCTCCAGGGCGAGCCCCGAAGTGCTGGCCTTCTGCTTTGGGCTGAGAGCCTTCAGCTCCCTTTCGACGAGCCTGAGCGCCGAAGCGTAGTAGGCGTGGTTGTTGTTCTGCTGCTCAGAGACGAACTGTTCGGTGTAGGTGTTCGCAATCGCTGCGGCCAGCGCCGGGGAAGTCGCCGTAGCCGACACGTTGACGATGTTCGATTCACCCTGCCCGGTCACGCTCAGGTCTTTCTTGACCTTTTCCTTGGTCAGCTCGCGCGAGAGCGGCGTCGCCTCCTTTGCGTGAGCAAGCAGAATCGCCGTCTTTTCCGCCATGTCGCCCAACTGAACGAGCGTGAGGTTGGTGCTGGCCTGAGCCTGCTGGTTGCCGCTTGTGGGCACGGCCTGTAGCCCGGCGGCCTGCTGGCCGAGCTGGTCGTTGTTGAAGACAAGCGAGGCAGTGGCGGTGTACCTCTTGGTCTGGTGTTTGGAGTAGCCAAGCGCAGCACCCGCAGCGACCGCGACACACAGCACAATTAGCGGTGCACGCCGACGAAGGATGCCCAGAACCTGCTCGATGCTTAGGTTTGCCTGCTTAGCGTCCATAAAGTTTGCCTTCCTTGCCGCATCCATGGCTCAGGAACGGTAGCTGCCCGCGCGTAGGCGGCTCGGCGAGCACGCAGTTCGTGATAGTAGACCAACATGCTATTTGATGTTCTAGCAAAGCGCTACTGGCTGATCGCGCCGATAAGTGCTTGATCACCCGATTCATCGAGGGTGCGCTTCAGGCCGTCGCGCAGCGACACCTCCGGCGACCAGCCCAGAAGCTCGCGCGCGCGTGTAATGTCCGGCCGCCGGACCTTAGGATCGTCGGCCGGCAGCGCCTCGTGCACGATCTCCGACCTCGAGCCCGTGAGCTCCTTGATCGTCTCCGCCAGCTCCAGCAGGGTGAACTCGTCCGGGTTGCCGATGTTGACCGGGTTGTGGAAGCGGGACTCCGCCAGCGCGATCATCCCTCGGATCAGATCTTTGACGTAGCAAAACGAGCGGGTCTGAGATCCATCGCCGAACACAGTCATGGGCCTATCCTGGAGCGCTTGGCGCAGGAACGTCGGGATCGCGCGGCCGTCATTTGGGCGCATCCGCGGCCCGTAGGTATTGAAGATACGCATGATCGCGGTGTCCACGCCCTGCTGGCGGTGGTAAGCCATCGTCAACGCCTCGGCATATCGCTTGGCCTCGTCGTATACACCCCTAGGGCCAATTGGGTTTACATGCCCCCAATAGGTCTCGCGCTGGGGATGCTCCTGCGGATCGCCATAGACCTCGCTAGTCGAGGAGATCAGAAAGCGCGCTCGGTGACGCTTTGCCAGACCGAGTGTGTGGTGGGTTCCATAGGAACCCACCTTCAGCGTATGTAGGGGTAGTCGCAGATAGTCAATTGGCGATGCTGGCGACGCCAGGTGATAGACAAAGTCGACCGGCTCCTCGACGAAGTACGGCTCGATGATATCGATGTTTAGATGCGTGAACTCGGGGCCTCGGATATGCGCGATGTTCGCCAAAGACCCGGTCTCCAAGTTATCCACGCAGATCACGCGGTTGCCACGCGCGAGCAGCTCGTCGCACAGGTGCGACCCGAGGAAGCCGGCGCCGCCGGTCGCCAAACAAGTAGCCACGCCCAGTAGCTTATTGATCTTCTGAGGGGACCCTGCGCAGGTCAGAGCTAGGCGCCTCGCCCTGTAGGACAACTGACTCCATGGAATTTCGTTTCTGCCCACTCTGTAGCGATGAGCTGATAGCGCTTGTTAGCGGGCCAGATTGTGGACGCATGGGATGCCAACGCGGGCATTTCGTGCATTACGGGAACCCGGCAGTGACCGCATTTGCGTTCGTTGAGCGCAGCGGACGCTACCTGGTGCTTGAGCGGGGCCAGGAGCCATATCGGGGGCGGTGGGAGCTACCCGGCGGGTTCGTCGAGGCTGGAGAGAGCCCGGCTGAGACGGTCAGAAGGGAGGTATTCGAGGAGACGGGTCTACGCATCGAGGCGCCGAATATCCTCGGCGCTTACACCAGCCGCTATGGAGACGACGGCAAGTGGACCGTCGACGTGGCCTTCCACTGCCAGGCGCCTACCGGCGAGTTGAGCCTCTCCGCTGAGAGCTCCGACGCCGCTTGGATTCCGATCGACCAGATGCCACCCCTGGCATTCGCTGGGGAGCGGAGCGCACTCGAGGAGTTCAGGCGAAAGCCGGACTGACGATAGGGAGTGAGACGCAAACGCGCAGACAGTCCCGCTCCAGCAGTACTCGCAAGATAGGCCGTTTCATGCAAGAATGCCATCTTCGATTTGTGTTCACAGACTACTCTCGGGGCCAGCACGCGCCCCTAGACACGGAGGTCGAGGAGGTCCAATGAGCGGTGATCTAGTAGTAGTTGCAGGTGGCGGAGGATTCATCGGCGGCCATCTTGTCGCCGATCTGCTGAGCGAGGGACACCAGGTTCGGTCAGTCGATCTCAAGCCGCTCGACGAGTGGTACCAGGTTCACGACGACGCGGAGAACACGGTCGCGGATCTGCGTCTAAAGGATGCCTGCACGGAGGCGCTTGCCAATGCCGACGATGTCTACAACCTCGCCGCCGACATGGGCGGGATGGGCTTCATCGAGAACAACAAGGCACTATGCATGCTCTCGGTGCTGATCAACACGCACATGCTGCAAGCCGCACAAGCGCAGGATGTCGGGCGCTTCTTCTACTCCTCCTCGGCATGCGTCTACGCCGCCGACAAGCAGACCGACCCAGACAACCCAGGCCTGAAGGAGAGCGACGCCTACCCCGCCCTGCCGGAGGACGGCTACGGTTGGGAGAAGCTCTTCAGCGAGCGCATGTGCCGGCACTTTCGCGAGGACTTCGGGCTGTACACGCGCACGGCTCGCTACCACAACGTCTACGGTCCAGAGGGCACGTGGCACGGAGGACGGGAGAAGGCGCCGGCCGCGATCTGCCGCAAGGTCGCGGAAGCCAAGCTCTCAGGCGGCAACCAGATCGAGATCTGGGGAGATGGAGAGCAGACTCGCAGCTTTATGTACATCGACGACTGCGTGTACGGGTCGAAGACGATCCTCGACTCGGACATCCTCGAGCCGATCAATCTCGGGTCCAGCGAGATGGTGAGCATCAACCAGCTCGTCGACATCGTCGAGGATATCGCCGGAGTCAAGCTGGAGCGTCAGTACGACCTCTCTGCGCCCAAGGGGGTGCGGGGTCGCAACAGCGACAACACGATGATCCAGGAAAGGCTGGGCTGGGAGCCCAGCATCTCGCTACGCGAGGGACTCGAGAAGACCTACGCCTGGATCTTTGATCAGGCCTCCGCGCTGAGTCCGGCGAGATAGTTCGCGTCCGTTCACGCAGCCTTGGAGCTTGCGGCACGGTGCAGTTCCAACACCTCGGTGAGCGAGTCGTCGAACCGCTCGGCAAAGCCCGCTTGGGTGAAGTGATGCTGCGCGTACCGGTGGGCGGCACGTCCCCTCGCCATTATCTCCGCTGGAGCACGCAGGATCTCCGCCAGCTTGCGCGGGAAGGAATCGGGGTCGGCGCTGTCCACCACCCAGCCCGCATCGGCCTGCTCGACAATCCGCGCAACCTCTCCGCTCGGGTTAACAGCCGCAAGGATCGGCAGACCGTAAGCCATGAAGTTCATAATCTTCGAAGGAATGTTGAACTCGGCGCCTTCGTGCTGCTGGCTGACGAAGGCAATCGTCGCGGCCTGCAGACTCCTTCTCCAAGCGCTCGTCGTCAACGACACCGGGCATCTCGACTCGCCCAGAGCGGATCTCAGACCGAGTGTCCTCCGCTGCCATGCCGTTGCCCGTAACCACGAATCGGATCGGCGTATCGACCAGCGCGTCGGAGCCCTCGAAAGCCGCCACAAGCGGCGCCAGTCCCTGGGAGTAGCCGATGTTACCCATACTCAACAGCCGCGGAGACTCGACGTGGGACTCGAAAGACGGCTCGTATTGTGGGGTCCGCGTTGCGGGGTCGTAGATCAACTGGATCTTGGCCTCTGGTACACCCTTCTCCGTCAGGTTGAGCGTGAACGCCTGCGAGAGCACAACGATGCGATCGGCATGGTGGTAAGCAGCCGACTCCAACCGTCTGGACGCGCGAATGATGAGGCTGCTCTCGTCGACGATCCCGCTCGATGCCGCCCCGTCAGGAAGAATGTCGTGCAACCACAGAACCCACGGCGTTCGACGCGCACGGGCGTTTACGATAGCCGGCAAGAGTGCGGGAAACGACGGAGACGCGGAGACGAGGACATCGGGACGATGCAGCGCCGGAAGAGCGGCGAACTGTGCACCCATGAACGAAAGCTCCTGCCGGTAGCGCTCGACTGCCGTATCGCGGCCGATCCAGAGAGGCAGACGCAGCACCGGGATCCCGTTGCGCACCTCCCGGTAAGGAAGCATCCTGGACCCCCACACCGGCTCCGGATAGTGAGGGTGGGCCGCCACCACTTCGACCTGATGTCCACGATCGCGCAGCCCCTCCGCCCAGACCCGGCTCACGGGACCGATACCGGTGGGCTCGGGGTCGTAGTTGTAGCTCCACAGCTTGAACACGCATAATACGAAGACTTACTTTACCGCCGCCGCGGAGACCGTGTGCTCGAGCGGAGCGTCCACGCAGTGCCTGAAGGCATGTGCGTTAAGCGACGTACGTGTGTGGCTCGTGAATAACCTCCCCAGTACCGACATATGCTAAATTATCGTGGTACGCGACTCTCTTAAGCTCCCGTGATCGTCGTACTTAGCTCGACGTTCGCCAACCGACGAATACTTCGCAAGCTCCATGATCCCACAGAGCAGATGATGCGAGTCGCGATCACCGGCGGGTCCGGTTTCATCGGTACAAACCTCGTTGAGCACTACGCGGCAGCGGGCGTTCCTGTCCTCAATCTGGATCCAGCCCAACCCCGCAACGGGCAACATATTGCGTCCTGGCATAAGGTCGATCCGCTGGACGCGGACGACGTTATGACAAAGCTCGGGGAGTTCGCACCGACGCATGTGTTCCATCTCGGCGCGAGAACCGACCTTCACGGAACAACGCTTGATGATTATGCGTATAACATTCGCGGTGTCGAGGTCGTCCTTGACGCATGCAACGAGCTCGTGGGTCTCAAACGTGTCGTGTTCGCGTCGTCGAGACTCGTGTGTCGGATCGGCTATCAGCCTACGAGTTACACGGACTACTGCGCACCAAACGCCTACGGAGAGAGCAAGGTTCGCGGCGAGCAGATCGTACGTAGTGCCAATACCGCATTTCCATGGGTTATCCTGCGACCGACGTCGATTTGGGGACCGTGGTTCGACGTCCCGTACCGAACGTTCTTTTTGACCGTTGCGGCTAACCGTTACATACACGTCGGTCACCGACCGGTGCGGAAGTCGTTCGGATATGTAGGGAATAGCGTTCAGCAGCTCGTCGCCGCCGCAGAGGCCTCAAGCGACGAGCTGGATGGTACAACCACATATCTAGCGGATTCACCGCCGATCGAGGTCATGGACATGGCGGATCGGATTCGACGCGAGCTTGGTAGCCGACCGATCCGCACTCTCCCACGAAACATAGTTAAGCCTGTGGCACTTGTTGGTGATCTTGCACAGCGCCTCGGCTGGTCTGAGCCGCCGCTCACGAGCTTCAGGCTCGACAACCTATTGACGGAAATGATCTACGACACCACACCGCTCGACCGGCTTGTGCCACAACTGCGCTATTCGCTCGACGAAGGCATACGACATACCGTTGATTGGATGCGGGAACAAGGACTCGTCGCCACCCAGAACACGGTAACTCGGAACCCATGAGCGCCGCTAGCGGTCCTCCGCAAGAGCTGGGGTCTGCTCCCGCAGATAGCCGTCAAGACAGCCACGAGCGTGTTCGTAAGCTCCGTAAGCTCTTGCGGCTGGTTCAGACACCGATGTTCCGCAGCGCGCTCCGGCTACATGTCGCGGCTGCAGTCGAGCACGAGGACGTGCCATTCCAGCACGACTTCGCTTCGGTAATCGATGTCGGGGCTCACCACGGACAATTTGCGCTGTTCGCCTGTCACCGCTTCCCGCACGCCCAGGTCTTTTGCTTCGAGCCGCAACCCGAAGCCCAGCAGATCATCCGCCAAATATTTCCCAGGCCGGAACCGGTAAAACTCTTCGAAGTCGCGCTTGGGTCAGATGCAAATGCAGCACAGGCCATGCATATATCCGGACTCGACGACTCCTCATCTCTGCTACCGATCACCGAGCGCTACACGACGGCGTTCCCCGGTACAGACGAGGTCACCTCTATCAGCGTTCCGGTGACGCGACTGGACGACGTACTCGCGGAGTCCCCGCCCGCACGACCGTGTCTGCTGAAGATCGATGTGCAGGGCTACGAGCTCGAGGTTCTCCGCGGAGGCGATCAGGTGCTGCGGGAAGTCGATGAGGTCTTCGTCGAGTGCTCGTTCGTTGAGCTGTACACCGGACAGGCACTTGCCGGAGAGCTCATCGCCTATCTATGGCCAAAGAACTTTAGGCTTACTGGTGTGTTCGGGGTTAAGCGTGACGTCGCAGGCCGGTGCCTGCAGGCCGATCTATTGTTCGAGCAGTCGAGGGAAGAGCATGCCTAAGGTTAAGTCAGTTAGGGTTCTGCGCGTCACACCGACGCTCGACCCCGAGATGGGCGGGCCCCAAACGACAATCGTCAATGCATCGATCGCTGAGCGTCAGGCGGGACTCCAGCCTACAGTCGTCTTTACAGGCGACAAACAGTCGGTCGCGTCGACTGCTCAGGCGCGAGCTCGACTCAACGCTGCAGGTATTACAACGCTGATGTTCCCTCGCGTCCGAGGACTGCCGTCATCAATGGTGTCCCGGTGGGGCATCAGCAGCCAGATGAGTGTGTGGTTGCTACGGAACGCGCGGCACTACGATGTCATTCATGTTGACTACGTCTGGGCGTGGAGCACGCTGATTGCCGCGATTACCGGCTCGCGTGCGGGTCGCGCGGTAGTTATGACCGCTCACGAGTCGCTAACGCGGTTTAATATTGAGAAGCGCTCCGGTTCCGACAACTCCAAGGCGCGACTACGGATGCGGGCGAAGCTATGCATGCGGACACTTCTAATGCGATACGTTAACTTGGTCGTGATGACCTCGGATCTGGAGCATGCCGATAGCAGGAAACCCAATGAGCGCGCAGTTGTCATCCCATACCCGGTTGTTGTAGATCCGCCGGTGGAGTCGGCAGCCGAGCCACCGCTTCCCCCACTAGTAGTCGGTTACATCGGCCGGCTGCATCCCAAGAAGAACATTGAGGTGCTGTTGCGCGCAGTCGCAGCACTGAGAATCCCAGCTAGTGTGATCGTTTGTGGGGATGGCGACCCGGCCTATCGTGCTCAGCTGCATCGACTCTCAGAGGAGCTATCGCTTGCTGCCTGTGTGGAGTGGCGAGGGCACGTAGACGCAGCGGGTCGTGCCAAACTCTTTACAGAGAGTCATGTCGTGGCGATGCCGTCCACCTACGAGAGCTTCGGCATGGCAGCGGCAGAGGCCATGGCCTCCGGCGTCCCCGTGATCGTATCCAGGACCACGGGTGTAGCGCCAGTCGTAGAGAAGTACGAATGCGGGAAGCTAGTCGAGGCGGGCGAGGTCAACGAGCTTCGCGAAGCGCTAGCCGACATTGCCAGCAACGCGAGCTGGCGGCAACTGGCGCGGACTAACGCATTGCGCGCCGCGTCAGCGGCCTACTCCTACGAAGCATACGCCGGACGGACTGCGGCTGTATACACAGAGCTCGTCGCCTGAACCGCCGATGCACAGCAGCCGCGGGCGCCCGCGGCTGTGCCCCAGATAGTTGATCGCTGACAGCGGCTACGACAGCGACCGCCGCGAGCGTAGCGCTGCAACAAGCCATCTGACCGAGTGGCTCGCACCTCGATCGATACTTTGACCGAGTCGCTACACAGAGCTTGTCGTCCGAGTTCGGACCGTCTGCACCCGTGCAACGCTCCATGCAGCCATCAGCAAGCCAACCGGGACATAGAGGTAGCGGTCGAAGATGGCAGGCTCAAACAGTCCGCCGACGAGTAGCCACACCGCCGCACTAGCCAGGAATGCCCGCGTGAGTCCTGGTTGCGATCCCGACCCCGCTGTGCGCAGTCCGATCCGCAGGAGACCCAACACCAGCGTCACCAGTGCAGCAAGAGCGATGATGCCGCCGGCATGAAGCACCTGCATGTAAATGTTGTGCGAGCCGCGTATGTACTGAAAGCCATGACCTACGATTGGCCGTTGTTCGATCTCTGCCCAGACACGAGAGTAGACTTCCGTGCGAGCTTCGTCTGAGGCAACCGCAGATGAGTTACCCAGCAGGCGGCTCACCGCAGGAAGCCCCGCGAAAGTGGTAACACCGCCAACGAGTGCCACAGTGATCACTCCGAGTGCGACTCTGCGAAGCGCAACACGCGAAACCGGGTCCAGCGCCGCGAGTACGCACAGGCCGAACGCCCCGCCCAAGACAGCTGTCCGCGAACCGCTGATCAGGATGGCGACGGCCAGAACAGCCAGTACAGCTCCGTAGTAGACACGCTGACGTCCAGCGGCAAGGCCGTACAGCACGGCTGCGATCGGCAACACCATCGCCGCGGTGAGTCCAAAGGCGTTCGGGTGTTCGGTGAGGCCCTTGATACGAGTAACGGCCACGTTGGGACCTCCAGCGACAAGCGAGGGCAGGTGAACTAGACCCAGATAGGCAGCAACGCCGACGAGGCTCCCTACCGCAATCCCCACGAGCCACACATCCGCTAGTTGTCGGATACGTCGCGAGTCAGTCGCCACTTGCACTATCACGAACGGAACCAACAGCAGCGCCACCTCCAAGCGGAGGAGCGCTCCGAGGTTCGAGTAGTCTGTGCCGTCGATACGGTGCGTGAGTAGATGCCGCCGGGAAAGTACAGTGCAGCCTGAGACGGTGCGGCCGGGAATAGTTCCACAAGGATAGATGCCAGCGCGAATAGGCCAGCACTCACCCACAGCCAGCCCGGCAAGCGAGCGAGCGAGCGCCGGGAGTTCAAAAGTCCGCCAATTATCATAACCAAGGCAGCAACGAACATGGCATCAGATACCGTTGCACCGAAACCAACCCGCAAAGAGTTAAAGGCGGCTAGCCCCACTGCTCCCGCCGCGAGCCCGAACGTTGTCCGCTGATACCGAAGCACCGAGAGCGCCGCGATACCAGAGATCAAACCAAGGAAGGCGACGGCGGCTGATGGATGGATCAAGAGGAGGGCACTGAAAACTGCCGCCGCTCCGGTGCCAGCTACGGCCTCCCGGTTTATAAGATTCGTAGCCTTCATGTATCGGCGGCTGATTCTAGCTGCTTTCCCCGATCAATGCCATGTATTGCGACGGCCGCGCCGAGGCGGCCTCGCCACGATCTTCCCACCCTGATGCAAGTGTGGTCGAACTCCGGCAGCGGCCTGGGGCAAAAGCCGGCGGTTGCAGGCATGCCGCCGGCTCGCAGGATGAACCCATCGGTCTCTCCGAGTCGCCGTTGCGCATACCCGACAGCTATGATAGGTGACATGGATGCGAAAGCCACTGGCGCGGGAGCGCTACCCAACCTGCTGATCATTGGTGCGGCGAAGTGCGGGACGACGAGCCTACACAATTATCTCAATGCTCATCCGGATATTTCGATGTCGGAGACTAAGGAGCTCGATTTCTTCGTACTCGATGGAACGTGGGGTAATGGTGTTGATTGGTACAAGAGAAATTTCGATCCCACTTCGGCGGTTCGGGGGGAGTCCTCGACCAGTTACACCCGCAGGGCGCATACCGACGGTGTTGCGGATCGCGTCAAGAGCGTGCTCCCAGAGGTCAAGCTGATCTATATGGTCAGAGACCCCATCGACCGGATTCGCTCTGATTACCACCACCACCGAACGCTTGGCATCGAGCAGCGGGATCTCGCAGCGGCAATGGCTGATCCAGAGAATCCGTACGTTCAGGGGAGTAGTTACGGGAGCCAGCTGATGCCCTACGTCGATCACTTCGGTGCCCACCGCATTCTGGTCGAGACGCAAGAGCGCCTACTTAGTGAGCGCCGGGTCTGTCTCGATCGAATTTTTAAGTTCCTAGAGGTGAACAACCACGTGGACCTCGCGGAGTTTGACCGCACGTGGGAAAGCTCAAAAGGGAAGGGCGGCTGGGGGTATTCGCTTAGCTGGAAGCTCCGCCGGTGGGGCATTCGGCTGCCGCGCCAACTCCGTTGGCCCGCGCAGCGGCTGCAACGCTCATGGCTGCTCGGAGGCGCGAGCCGCTCAGCTCGGCCGCCGGAGATTGACGAAACGCTCCGGACAACGCTCGTCGCGCGTCTCGAGCCCGAGATGGCGACGCTTCGTGAGCTCACTGGGATGAGCTTCGACGAGTGGTCGCTCTAAACATCCCATCGTGATTTCATAGGCTGGGCGCATATGTGGGCAGTCGACAGGGACATTGACACCTCTCCGGGTAGGCCGGACTGTGCCTCTCCGCGTAGCTCCGAGGTTGACGGTTGGGAGCCCTCGCCTACCAGTCGCTCAGCGCATGGGAACCTCGATGGGACTTCCCCATCGATCTGGCGACGCATCCGACGCGACGTGGTGCTGCTCGGAGCTGGAAATGTCGGAGTTGTCGCTACCCAGCTCGTTTTCCGTAGCATGCTCATTGCCGTGCTGGTACCGACTGACTACGGTCGTCTGTCGCTAGTCCTTAGCATCTACAATTTTGTCTTGATCATCGGCGCCAGCGGTCTACCTAACGCTGTCGCGCGATACATAGCAGTCATCACTCCAGCGGACGATGCCGCGATCGTACGCTCTGCGTTTCGGGCTGGTGCTTGGCCGACGGTTATAGCCGCAGTGCTAGTCGCAGCCGCCTCTGGTGTCATTCTCAACTCGCTGTTGGCGTTTCTGTACGGCGCAATCGGTCTCTCCTGTCTCGTGTATGCGGTCATCATCACGGGTATCCTGAGAGGACGTGGCCGGATCGGTTCGGCGGCCTCGATCATGTCGATCGGTGGCGTTGGTGAAGTTACTCTGCTCCTCGCATTGTTGCTGTCCGGGCTTGGCGTGACTCCATCGTCCGCTTTCGGAGTCTTTTGCTTGGGCAACGTCATCGGCCTTGCTGCTGGAATCTTCTACACAATACGGACGGCTCCCCCGCGAACACCGAGCGCCGAACCTCCGACGAAGACGGCGCTCAGCACTGTGCCCAGCTCCCGCCAGCTGCTCGGTTCCTCGGTGTGGCTGGGCGCCGCAACCGTGGGTATCGCCATCCTGCCGCTCGTCGTGCGCTTGGCGGCGGTGCTTGACTCCTACACGGTCGTGGCCATAGTTGACGTTGCCCTTGTGCTTCTCTCTGTTCCGCTGCGTATGGGGATCGTTATTGTGAGTGCCGTAGTTCCCCATGCCACCCGAGCGCTAAACAAGGGGCAAAAGAACATAACGATCACACGGCGCGAGCAATCGATCGTGATCGTTCCGTTCGTGCTCGTGGCAATCGTCGTAAATTTTACACCAATCGTTGGATGGCTGTTTGACTCACTAGGGCGGCCCGAGTACGCAAAAAGCGCCGCGTATCTCGCCCTAGCGCTGCTGGCTGGTCCGGCTCGCGTTCTGTACGGACTGGTTGAGGGTGTGCTTGTCGCTCATGGCGAAGGCCGGTTCCTAGCGTTCAACTCTTTGTCGATCGCGACAGTAGCCTCGGGAGCGATCATCCTAGCCGCAGCACTAGGGAGCATGGTGATAGCGTTTGCGCTGTTTGTGGTCGCTTGTTGGGCCGTTTACGTGTTCGGGCTCCAAAGGATCAGGCGTTTGAGTTCGGTTCGTGATCCGTTGGCCGCCAATGGCCAGCCAGCCTGAATAACGGAACGACCAGTCATCGTCTATATTGCTGCGTCATGCGTACCCCCTGGCAACAGCGTTACCTTAACCGATTCTATGATCGCGACCGTGGTTGGGTCGATGGTACTACCGAGTTTCACGACCTTTGCGCAGCAACGATTCCCCATGGCAGCCGCATCCTCGAAGTAGGTGCCGGCCCCTCCAATGAGACTTCGCACTTCATGTCGGGTCTCGGAGAGCTGCATGGGATAGATCCGGACCCTGAGGTAAAGCATAACGACGCGTTGGCGTCCGCCGCCGTCCTGACCGATGATGCCTTTCCCTACGCGACAGCATCGTTCGATGCGTGCGTCTCAGACTATGTGGTGGAGCACGTCGGCGCCCCGATCCGCCACTTGCAGCAGATACACCGGGTACTAAAGCCCGGCGCTCCCTACATCTTTCGTACCCCGAACGTGCGTCACTTCATCTACCGCATCGCGTCACTGACACCACAGGCATTCCATCTCGCAGTCGCCAACCGCTTGCGCAACCTTCCGCCGGAGGCGCATGATCCCTACCCAACTGTGTACGCGATGAACTCTTCCAGCAAGATCCGTGATCTCGCGGCCTCATCGGGTTTCTCCGTAGAGGTGTTGCGACTCATCGAGAAGGAGCCTTCCTACGGGATGGCTTCCCGTGCCTTGTTCTTCCCTTTCATGGCCTACGAGCGTACCGTCAACGCCACCGATCGTCTCGCCGACTTTCGAGCCGTGATCCTCTCTGTTCTACGAGCTGTAGGCTAGTTACAGTGAGCGTCTGCTCCCCGTTCGGCGCTGACATACGGGTAAGTGATGTCCGTCCATGCATGGCTGCATAGAAACACGTCAGCGACTAGATGTTTCCAACTGCACACATCGACTATGAGGAGCTGCCGCTGGGAGATGATCCACATTTGCGTTCGTGGCGTTCAGCGGGCGAGACCCTTGCCTCCGCCGACGCGGCGTCCCCGACACTGCAGTTACAAGCATGTTCTTTGGCATATCGCAGCCTCTGGGGATGGCTCAGCGCCAAGTCAACACTACGGTGACGTAGTAGCGCTGCAACAAGCTATCCGGCCCAGTGGCCTGCACCTCGATCGGTGCCTTGACCCTGCGGTGGCGGCGCAACGCGCGTATCACTGCGGCAAGGTTACGCCGCGAGAGCGAGAGCGCGATGCCCACCGTGCGATGGGCCTTGAGCGTCCCGCGTACACTGCGCAGCCCTAGATGACGGTGCCCGCGCTTCAGATTTGACGCCCGTGCGCGTAGAGCGAGCACGCCCATGTTTCAGCTGATCGATGTTTGGCGGGACGACGTTGTCATAGAACCCGCCCCAGTCATCCCAGGAGAGAAAGATGGCTGAGCTTCCCCAGCAGGGACTGCGCATGATCGAGTTGATCAGCGTAGTGACATAGGTCTGACCCGTTGGGATCAAGGCGGGGTGACCGGACCCCGTTCATGGGTCCACCTGTTGTGAGAGTCGGTGTGTGTTGTTGTGTTGCAGGTTAGGGGTGTCGCCGAGCGCGTCTTGTTGGGCCCTCCATGCCCAGGCGAACTTGGCTGGCGCTTGCATGCCGAGGGCTGAGTGTGGCCGGTGCTCGTTGTAATCCTCGCGCCAGTCCTCGATGAGGACCTTCGCCTCGGCCACGCAGGAGAACTGCTCGACGGCGAGCAGCTCGTCACGGACCCTGCTGCCGAAGGACTCCACGTATGGGTTCTGCCACGGCGAGCCGGGGTCGATGTAGCTGGCGCCGGTGCCGGCAAAGCGGCACCAGTCCTTCAGGGCGTTTGCGGTCATCTCCGGCCCGTTATCGCAGCGAACGAACTCCGGTGCCCGGCCGCGGGAGACGGTCAGCCATTCAAGGACGGCGACCGTCGCGTCTGAGTCGATCCGCCGGGCGCAGCGGATCGCGAGCGCCTCCCGGGTGAACTCGTCCACGACATGCAGCAGCTTCAGGATGTGCCCGTCGGCGGTCTGGTCGAACTGGAAGTCAAACGCCCACACGTGGTCCGGGCGCTCGGCGCGCAGACGGCTCGCCGGAACCGTGGAGTGCCCGAGCCGCTGGCGCTTGCGGCGGCGCTGGGGAACCCGCAGACCCTCCTCGCGCCAGACGCGCTGCACCCGCTTGCGGTTGATCTGCCAGCCCTCGCTGAGGAGGTCGGCATGAGCACGGCGATAACCCCACCGCGGCCGCTTGCGGGAAAGCTCACGCAGACGTGCCCGCAACACCGCGTCATCCTCGGCGAGGACGGGCTCACGGCGCTGAGTTGAGCGGTGCTGCCCAGCTATCTGGCACGCCCGGCGCTCCGAGACACCCAGCCGGTCCTGGAGCATCAGGACCGCGGAGCGTCGAACGCGACGGGCTCACCAGTTTCCCTTCGAGATCTCCCGCAGCGCCAGGTTCTCCAGCTTGCAGACCTCCGACAACTCGATGCCGTCGGCCAACATCTTGTCGGCCTCCCTGAGCTTCCTGACGATCTGCTCCGGCGTGTGTCGTCTGCGCTTCACGTGATCGGTCCTCCTCTCGCCCCTTTTGCATGGGCAGAAGGACTCTCACACGAGGCGGACCGAATCTAAGGGGTCGGGCCAGGGGGATGTTCGGACACCTTTTCGTTGGGAACAATCCACGAGACGCTCGGCAGCCCGCACTAGTCTTTTCACGCACAGCCGTATGGAAGCCATTGAGTGACTGGATGTCTTCCCGCTGGCCATCTTCCTTGACATCAGTGAAGTCAACAAGCGGGCTCCAAATACCCGGCGTCGTCGGGCCCTGCGATACCGGAGCGCAAGTCATCGCTTCGTCATCCTCACAATCAGGCTCACTGCCTGCGAACACGTAGTACCGCCAAGTAATCCCTACTTTGTGTAGTAGGTATGTAATATCGGTCCAGGCGTATGTAGCATTTGAGTTGACTTCGGGCCGCTGATCCCATGGAACTTGCTGCTCGTTGATGCAGTCCATCGGGTCTGTATCACCGTCTGGGCAAGCAGCGGACCACCCCGGACCATGAACAGGTGCTCAGGCAGACTCCACGAAGCGTCGGACTCGAACATGTCATCCTGCAGCACGAAGTTCCCGGCGTACGTCCAGTAGTTGGAGATCGCGCGGGCGTCGTGATAGCCATCGCATCCTCACATTCGCTACTGGTGGAGTTGCCTTCAGGACACTGGTTACAGCTTGGATTGGTACCCGTGCACCCCTCGGCCTTACCAACTTGGCCTACGAATCCGTCCATCTTGCCGCCATCAATGTCGGCCACTGCCGCTTCTGTACCATGTGGCCCTCCGTTGTTCTTGTCGTTCGCGTCGTAAAACGGGGCCACACAGCCGCCGGGCAACGGATCGGGCACGCACACGCCAGCGGGAATCCCGTTCGCCCCCGGATAGGTGCCGAAGTAGTTATCGAACGACCGGTTCTCCTGCATGATCACGACAATATGCTGGATCTTGTGGATGCCTTCGAGCGCAAGCGCGCCCGGGGCCGCCGCCAGCCCCAACCCGACCACAACGCACGCCGCTACCGATGCCCTGCGCATATGCCTCACCATCGCGTAAATACGCAGAGGGCGCGGGTGTTGCGCTACTGCGTAGTGAGGGAGTCCAGGGATCCGGCGGCGTAGCCAAGACCTAACCAAACCTTCACAATGTAAATTCCCGCAATTTGCGAACATTTGCGTGTGGTAGATAACATTTGCGTGTGGTGATGACTACTAGGCGATAGGTTTTTCGGCGTCTGTATCAATCGAGTTTCGACACGGAGGTTTGTCCGATGCGGCGGGTGTTGGGGGTGCTGGGAAGCGTTGGCTTGGCGGCGGGTATCCCAATGGGGTGCTTGGCAGTGATGCCAGTCGGAGCGTCGGCCGCGGGGACGAAGGTCTGCGTGCCGGCAGCGGCAGAAACAGCGATCGTGACGGCCCCGACGTCCGGTACCTGTAAAACAGGCTACACGAAGACGACGCTGTTGCCTGAAGCCGAACAGGAAAGACTCGAACGGATCCTGCCGTACGTCAAATTCGTCAAAGAAGGCGTCGATAAAAAGCCAACTGTTCAGTTCGCAGGGGTCAATCTGCAAGTGATCAACGGCTCAGAATCTGAGACCACTTTGAATGGGACGGGGAACCTGATCATCGGATACGACGAAAAACCGGGTACGCAGACCGGGTCCCACAACCTTCTGTTGGGTACAACAGGACAGGCCGACACGAGCTACGGCGGCATCCTAGCGGGACACGCCAACACAATATCTGGCGCCTATACCTCGATCCTCGGCGGAACATCAAACACCGCTTCGGGATTCGCAAGCGCCATCACCGGCGGCTACTACAACAAGGCAAGCACCAACGACTCTACGATCAGCGGCGGCTGCTCAAACCTCGCCGGCACAGGCACCCCCACCGTAAACAGCGCCTGTACCGAAACCGCCTACAAAGGCTACTTCGCCTCAATTCTCGGCGGCACCGGCAACCAGGCCGAGGCAGAGAACTCTTCCGTGTCCGGCGGCGCGTTCAACCTCGCTAACGACCTCTATACCTCTATCAGCGGTGGCTGTTCGAACTTTGCGGGCACTGGGTCGAACCCGGGTTACAACAGCGCCTGTGTCTCTAGCGCTAACAAAGGCTATTTCGCGTCGATTACCGGTGGTATCGATAATCAGGCCAGTGCGATTGACGCGAGTGTGTCTGGCGGTGGGTTCAACATCGCGAGCGGCAGCTATGGCTCGGTTAGTGGTGGCGGGTCCAACGATTCGGCCGGCGAATACAGCTCTGTCAGTGGCGGCAATGAAAACCATGTGGAAGCGAATGGCCTTCTCGGCTCGATCAGCGGTGGCGATAAAGGTACGGCAAGCGCTCCGAGCGCTTCAGTTACGGGTGGGTATGGCAACAAGGCCACGGGTCGCTGGGACTCTGTCACCGGAGGCTTTGAAAACATCGCCGGGATTACTGAAGAAAGCAACGAATTCCACGGCGCCAACTCGGTCGACGGCGGCGCTTTCAACGAAGCGACTGGACCGGGTCAGAGCTGGATCGGCAGCGGCGAGTACGGCAAAGCCAGCGGCTCCCATTCCGCCCTCGTCGGCGGCTACAAAGGAACCGTCAGCGGCACCAACGCAACAGTGGGCGGCGGTGTGGAAGGCATCTCCTCGGGCGAAGACGCCGCCGTGAGCGGCGGCGCGAAAAACACGGCCTCCGGGGCCGGCTCGTCCGTGACCGGCGGCGAGTCAAACAAAGCGAGCGGCGAAGCCGCCGGGATCAGCGGCGGCATCTACGGTGAAGCGACCGGGCAGTCCGACTCCGTCAGCGGCGGCTTCGAAGCCAAGGCCGAAGGCACGCAAGCCGACTCGGTCAGCGGCGGCTATGAGAGCAAAGCGACCGGCGAATTCCAGAGCTCGGTCCTGGGCGGTTACGGGAACGTCGCCGGCGGGTCCTACGCCACGGCCTCCGGCGGGCGCGCGAACAAAGCCAGCGGCAAGTTCGCATCGGTCTCCGGCGGCATTACCGGCAGCGCCGAAGGCGAATACTCGTCGATCGCCGGCGGCCAGGAAAACAAGGCCAAAGGCCTCTACTCATCGATCGGTGGGGGCAAGCTGGGCAGCGCCGAAGCCGAACTGTCCTCGCTGTTCGGGGGCTACGACAACAAAGTGTCGAGCACGGGCGGCTACTCCTCGATTCTCGGCGGCTCCGAAAACATCGCGAAAGCCGAAGACGCCTCGGTCAGCGGCGGGCGGAAAAACACGGCTGGCGGTAAGTATTCGTCATTGAGCGGAGGGTTTGCCGGCACCACCGAAGGCGAAGAGGCCTCGGTCCTCGGCGGCTGGGAAAGCAACGCCTCGGGCCAGGCGGCGTCGATCAGCGGCGGCTACGAGTCCAAAGCCACGAGCACGCAGAGCGATGTGCTCGGCGGCTACGAGGGCCACGCCACGAACAAATACGCCGCCGTCCTCGGCGGCTATCAGAACACCGCCAGCGGCCAGTTCGCGGCGGTCAGCGGGGGCGGCGGGAACGAAGCCACCGGGGAAATGGCCTCGGTCGCGGGCGGGCGCCTCGGCAAAGCCTCCTACTTCGCCTCGACGGTGCTCGGCGGGTTGGAGAACGTGACCGAAGAAGAATTCGGAGTCACGCCATGAGCGCGGCGGCTCGGTTCAGGACGCGGGGGGCGGCGATCGCGCTGCTCCTCGCCGCGGCGCTGCTCGCCGGTGCGCCGGGCGCTCTGGCGGCGCCGGGTGACCACCCCGCCGCAAACCCGCATACCGGCTACGCGCGGATCGTGCGGGCCTGCCCGCCGTCCACGCCAGGGCACCAAGAATGCTACGCGCTGGGCCGCGTTGCGGCTCCCGCGGGCACCCCCGGCGCGAAGCCGTTCGTGGTCAACGACGGGGCCACCGAATCGGGGCCCAACGGCGGGCTGACGCCCGCGCAGTTGGCAAGCGCATATGAATACGACCCCACCGAAGGAGGGGTCGGGCAGACCGTCGGGATCGTTGACTCCTTCGATGACCCGAACATCGAAAAAGACCTCGCCACGTTCGACGCCAACTACGGGCTTCCAGCCTGCACGACGGCCAACGGCTGCTTCAAGAAGGTGAGCGAAACCGGGAGCACGACCGCGCTGCCCAAGGCGGACACGTCCGGCTGGTCGGTGGAGATCACGCTCGACGTCGAGACCGTCCACGCGGTCTGCAGGAACTGCAAGATCGTGCTCGTCGAGGCGGAAGGGTCCGGCAGCACCCCGCACTCGACGAGCGTCGAAGAGGCGATCAAGCAGGGGGCGACCGAGGTCTCGAACTCCTACGGCTCCGCAGAGGGAGAATATGAAAAGCAAGAAGCATATGAACAGCCCGGAGTTCCAATCGTGGCCTCGGCCGGCGATAACGGCTACTACGAATGGGACGAAGTAAACAAAACAAAACCACCGGCGCTGCAGGAAAGGCCGAGCGTCCCCGCGGCGCTGCCGACCGTGGTGGCAGTGGGCGGCACCTCGCTCTATCTCAACGAAAACGGCACCCGCAACCGCGAGACCGTGTGGAACCACAACGGCCTGGATGACGTACTCGGCCTCAAAAACAAAGCGGCCGAGGGCGCCGGCGGCGGAGGCTGCAGCACCCTGTTCACCGCGAAGCCGTGGCAGCAGAACGTACCGGGCTTCCCGGCCACCGGGTGCGGCACGAAAAGACTCGACAACGACATCGCGGCGGTCGGCGACCCGTACACCGGCTTTGACATCTACGACAGCTATGACTGCGGGAAAAACTGCGAAGAACACGGCGGCGGCAAAGGCTGGGAAACATGGGGCGGCACGTCGCTCTCAGCGCCGATCATCTCCGCGATGTACGGCCTCGCCGGCGGCAGCGGCGGCGTCAGCTACCCGGCGGCGACGCTCTATAGCCATCTCGGCCCGACGTCGTTCTTCGACGTCACCGAAGGCGGCAATGGCTACTGCGACGGCGAACCGGAATCGAGTTGCGGCAAACCAAACTCCAAATACGGTGAGAAGGTTGACTGTGAAGGCACCAGCGCGTGCAACGCGAGGGTCGGCTTCGACGGCCCCTCGGGCGTTGGCACGCCGAAAGGGCTGGGCGGTTTCAAAAGCAACGCGGTCACCCTGCTGACGCAGACCTCGGCGACGCTCGACGCGAGGGTCAACCCCGACGGGTCGAACGTCACCGAATGCAAGTTCGAATACGGCGCCACGAGCAGCTACGGGAGCACGGTGGCGTGCAAATCGCTGCCCGGCTCCGGTGACAGTCCGGTCGCGGTGTCCGCAAACATCGCGGGCCTCTCACCGAACACCGAATACCACTTTCGTGTCGTCACGAAGAGCTCCAGCGGCACGGTTGACGGCCCCGACATCGCGTTCCGGACGCTGCCGGTCACCGCGCCGTCGGTCGAAACGAAAGGCTCAGACGGCGTCGGGGAAAAATCGGCGACGCTGTACGCGAGCGTCAACCCCCGCGGCGGCAACGTCAGCACGTGCAAGTTCGAATACGGCACGAGCACCAGCTACGGGTCGAGCGTCTCCTGCGCATCGCTGCCCGGGTCCGGGTCGAGCCCGGTACCTGTATCCGCGTCCATCGCCTCCGGCCTCGCCGCCAACACCGAATACCACTACCGGATCTCGGCGACCAACTCGGCAGGGACGAGCAAAGGCGGGGACGTGACTTTCAAGACGTCCTAAAAGAGCACTCCCGAGGGCGCCCGAGCTGAGCCCCCAACGGAGGGCAGCGCCTCAGTTTGCAAATTGACTAGGCCGGCGATGGCTGCCTGCGTGAACCGTCCCGCGGCTGATCACGTTTGTAAGTCGCGACATGATCGCTGGCCTACTCAATTTGCAAATTGAGACACTGCCCCCGAATCGGTCCAGCGCCCAGCGGGAGCGACGGCCTCTCCACGGAGCGGATCGCCTAACCAAGCGACCCCAACAGCCACGAAGGGAACGCCACCACACCCACCCTGAGAGAGCAGCAGCCCCTCGCCGCGCGCCGCAGCAGAAGATCACCAAACGTTATTGGACCTCACAGGAATCTGTGATGTGCGGTAACTTATGGATCGGCCGCCTGGGCCTTCGATTGTCAGTCGCCTGGTGACTCGTCGGTTTGCTGGCCAGTACCGCTGTCGATCGTGTCGTCGCGCAGCTGGACCAGCTCGGGCAACGCTTCCCGGTCCGGGGCGCGGTTGGCGATTTCCTTCGAGCGGATGATGTCCTGGAGAGCGGCGACGAGGATGGTGTGCTCGCCGATCTCCAAGAGGATGGCGTTCTCGCGCAGCTGCTCGTAGCGGGCGAGGTCCCAGCGGCCGTCGCGGGGAATGCCCATCAGAACATCCAGATCGCCGGCGCTGGTGCGCCACGTACTGAGTTCCATGCGATGCAGAAACGCACCGTTGACCGGGAACTCCTCTCCCTCCGCCGGCCCGCCGGGAACCTTCAGACGAGCACCGAGGTCGCGCAACGCGCCAGCCACATGATCCAGGTTTTCCTTATCCCAGGCGGGGCAGACGTCGAGGTCCTTGGTCGTTCGCTGAGCGCCATGCCACTGCGCGGCCAGTCCGCCGACGGCGACGAACGAAACTTTATGACGCTCGAGTGCGCTGATCAGCGCATCGGGATCGAGCGGCGGCGCGTCCGGATCGCTCACACTGACGAGGAAGCGCCGGCGTCGGCGTCGGCATACCGGGCGCGCTGCTCTTCGATCAAAGCCATCAGCTGGTCGTGGGTGGCGCGTTTGCGGGAGCCACCGGTCTGCCCCATCAGCACAGGAGTGTCGTCCTCACGGGCCGCGGCGCAGTTGGCGTTGACCCAGTCGCCCCACTCTTTCAGCGAGGCAAACTCAGACTTCACCCGCCGCACCGAGCTCCCAACCTGCAGTCTCGCCATGCACGCAGCCTAGCACGGCCACTTCGGCGGCATCATCCGGATGATCGCATGGCTACTGGCCGTCGGGGAAAAATCGGCGACGCTGTACGCGAGCGTCAACCCCCGCGGCGGCAACGTCAGCAAATGCACATTCGAATACGGGACGAGCACCAGTTACGGATCGAGCGCGTCGTGCTCGTCGCTCCCCGGGTCCGGGTCGAGCCCGGTACCTGTATCCGCGTCCATCGCCTCCGGGCTGACCGCGAACACCGAATACCACTACCGTATCTCGGCGACCAACTCGGCGGGGACGAGCAAAGGCGGGGACGTGACTTTCAAGACGTCCTAAAAGAGCACTCCTGGGGACAACTACCCACCTCGATCCGGAGCCCTCAGCACCTCGATCCGGAGCCCTCAGCCATGGCAGTGCCTCAGTTTGCAAATTGACTAGGCCGGCGATGGCTGCCTACGTAACCGTCCCATGGCAGATCACGTTTGTAAGTCGCTACATGATCGCTGGCCTAGTCAATTTGCAAACTGAGACACTGCCCCCCTCGGTTCTTTCCGCCAGTCCACTCCTCTTCCTCCTCGTGGCTGCAATGGTTATACCCAGTTTTAAAAACAATGTATGAGGGGCGGACTTCACATCGTCACGCCGACGCCTGCCGCCCTTGTTTGCGCACTAATGCTTTGACGAGGGGTAAGGTTGCCCCGCGCGGGATCTGCGTGCGCGAACAGGAGCGCTGCTTACTGCCACCTCGGTGGTCGTCTCCTTTCTTGGAGCCCGAGCACTGACCACCAGCCACCTACGAAGCCTTGCGTTTCTCGGGCTAGGCGTGTTCGTGCTCTCCCTCGTGCTTAGTCTTTACGTGCTGTTGCCCACGAAGAAGATCAAGTCCCTGGCTGCTGGTGGCGACCTGTTCAGCTCGACGCGTCGGCGGGACGATCCCGCCTCGGACGCCTATCGGCGACTCGCGGCCACATGTGACAGGATCTCCACTACCAACGAGTCTCATATCGAGGTGTTGGGACGAGCGTTTACGCTCGCGTCGGTGGCAATAGTCATCGAGGTCGCATTGTGGGGACTACAGCTCGCGCTATCATGATTTTGATGCTCAAGAAAATCTTTAGGATGCTGCTTCCGCAACGCCCGAGCCTGCCCGAGCCCAGCCCTGACGTGATCACCTCGATGATCAAACCCGAGCCGGGAGCGATCCTCGGTGGGCGCCGGAAAACCGGCCAGTAGCAAGGGGCGCCAGATAGTCATACCGCCTCGCGCGTGAAAGGCACGCTACGGCGCGACGACGCGCTATGCACAGTATCCGGCGGGTGTGTCCGCTGGCGAAGCCGGGGCGGGCTACGTGCTTCGCGCTGCTGCGCGGGCTATCTTCTCCTGCACTACTATGGTTATACCCAGTTAACAATGTATGAGGGGGAGGGTCGCATTCGTGTCGCATTCGCGCGCTATCCTGGAGTCGTGAAACGTTCTGTTCTGAGCACAACCCCGACAGCCGAGACCCCTGCGCTGAGCGACGAGGAGCGCCTCGAACGGCGTAGGCGATTTATCGAGCGAGTGTTCAGCCCGGATGGGCTGGACCGGGACACACTCGAGCACATCGAGCAGCTGACCGGCGAAGAGCCTTAGCGACTGCGGTGGACGCTGCCGAATTGTTGCGTGGCGACGTGCCGTTCGTCGTCGACACGTCGGCGTGGTGGCGGTTCTCGTCGCTCCCCAGCGAGCTCGTCGACAAGGCAATCGTTGACGATCGTCTGTGGATCACCCCGATCGTACGAATGGAGATCCTCTACTCCGCTCGTAACAGCACCGAGTACATCGCGTTCGAGGCGGAACTCGACGGGTTTCGGATCCTGCGTAACGATCGCGCCGTCGCCGACGCCGCGATGAGCGCGGTCGGCGAGCTGGCACAGCACAGTGACGGGTATCACCGCGTGCCGCTGACCGACGCGCTGATCGCCGCGGATCCTCGGAGGTCCGGCCGCACGCTGGCTACCGAACTCGACAGCGAGGCCGGCCCCACGGTGTTTACGCCCTAACTCCCTGGCTGAGGCCCCGGTGTCTCGGTTTGGTGAGCCGAGGCACCAGGTACGGGGTCGGGCTCCCTCCTCCCGAGGTTCAGATAGCCAGGGTGCGATGGCAGGACTTCCAGACGCGGATGAATAGGAAGCCTCGCCGCCGGCCACGAGCCGCAGGACACGACGCGCCCTGAATGCTTCACAAAAATGCTAACATCGCTACCGGGATACTACTGATGCCACACCAACCCAAACACCCCAGCAATCAAAGCCCAATCGGTACGCCCATCGCCGAGGACATCCACGCATCGCTCGACGATGCCGAAATCCGCGCCGAGCACGAACGCCTCGCCCCCTTCGAGGCCCTGGCACGACTGGTCATCATGCGCAGGGCAGCATTGGGTATCACTCAACAGCAACTCGCCAAACGGATGAACACCACAGCCTCCGCGATCTCACGGATCGAGTCAGGAGCACACGCAACCAACGCACGCACCCTCATGCGACTCGCCGACGCCCTCGACGCACGCGCGATCCTCGGCTTCGAGTACGGGCCCCCAGCGAAACCCAAGCGCGAACTAGTCATACTCTGAGACTGACCCCTCCGACGCGGAGCACGAAGGCTCCGCGCGGCGGCGAAGTGAACAACACGAAAGGGTTCTTCTGCGTGCCATAGCCGGATGAAACAGACGAGCGGTGGTGGCTGGCAGTATCCCAATTTGCAGCTTCAAAAACACCGCGACCACCCTGCTCACGCAGACCCCGACTACGCTCAACGCGAGGGTCAACCCCGACGGGTCAAACGTCACCGAATGCAAGTTCGAATACGGCACCACGAGCGGCTACGGGAACACGGTCGCGTGCAAATCGCTGCCCGGCTCCGGCGACCGATCGCGGTGTCCGCGAACATCGCGGGCCTTTCACCGAACACCGAATACCACTTCCGCGTCATCACCAAGAGCTCCGCCGAGACTATCGACGGCCCCGACATCGCGTTCCGGACGCTGCCGGTCACCGCGCCATCGGTCGAAACGAAAGGCTCAGGCGGGCGTCGGCGAAAAATCAGCGACGCTGTATGCGAGCGTCAACCCCCGCGGCGGCAACGTCAGCAAATGCACATTCGAATACGGCACGAGCACCAGTTACGGGTCGAGCGTCTCCTGCACATCGCTCCCCGGGTCCGGGTCGAGCCCAGTACCTGTATCCGCGTCCATCGCGTCCGGCCTCGCCGCCAACACCGAATACCACTACCGGATCTCGGCGACCAACTCGGCGGGGACAAGCAAAGGCGAAGACGTGACATTCAAGACGTCCTAAAAGAGCACTCCCGAGGGCAACTACCCACCTCGATCCGGAGCCCTCAGCCATGGCAGTGCCTCAGTTTGCAAATTGACTAGGCCGGCGATGGCTGCCTGCGTGAACCGTCCCATGGCAGATCACGTTTGTAAGTCGCTACATGATCGGGCGGCCTATTCAATTTGCAAACTGAGACACTGCTTTCGACGTGTGTGAGGCTTGGGCTACCTAGTGTGCCATCTGATTGCCGGTTGGGCTCGCGCGCGAGAGAACCGTCTCAAGCCCTGGGTAGGTTGGTTTCGTGCCCACAAAAGCGATTACGCCTCGGCTCGCCGAGAGCCTAAACCGCCGCCTGCTGGCCGCCAGCCAGCTGCAGACGCAGGCTGCGCGGTCTGTCGCGCTCGACGCCGGCGCGCTCGGCGTGATGACCGTCGACTTCGCTGCCGCCGCCAACTTCGGCGCCAGAGGGGCATACGACCTCGGGATCCTCGCGCTGGTCCTGCTCGGGCTCTCGTTCGGCCTCGCCGTGCGGACTCTGAGCTCCCAGCCGCCGCACAAATCGGCCCCTCCGTCACGGACACGTCGGAAATTTCCGAGAGCGAGGACGAGCACTCCCCCGAGGACTCGCTCCTCAACGACCTCGCGGACGACATCGAGGCCAACGAACATGCCATCGCCCCGCAAGGAGCCGTCGTTCAACGGCGCTCTAACGGCGCGCATGAGTGGTGGCGAGGATAACCTCGCGCCGCACCCACCTGCTCAGTCGGTCATCCTCCTGCCGGATGCGACCCTCCTAAATGCTCGTGTGTAAGCCTGGCCATCCTTGGGTTTGTTCAGTAGCTGACTCTGGATACCCAGAGCAGCTGGGCGCACAGCACACCGACGTGCCCTTGGTTGACCAAGGCCTGCTCAGTGCCTTGGGTCAGCTGAGAGTCGGGCCGCCGAACTTTGCAGGCCTCCAGCTCCCCCTCACGCGCATCAAGCTCTTTTCTCACGCGCTATCCCGCGTTGCCGCTCCTTCTCGGGTCCTCCGGGCTCTCTCTCCCGCCAGCCGCCAGTCCGCTCCTTCTCCGCCCCCGCGTTTCTCCTCCTACGCTACTATGGTTATACCCAGTTTTTAAAACAATGTATGAGGGGCGAGCTTCACATGATCGCGCGAAGGGTCCTAAGCTCAGCTCATGATTGAGGGGTGCCCAGGAACAGCTACTTCTACGGGATTGCCATCTGGATGTACCGGCCCGACCATGCGCCAGCTCACTTCCACGCTCAGTACGGCGAGCACTGGGCGAAGATCGACATCGCCACCGGGGAGCTCATCGCCGGGGATCTGCCAATTCGTGCCCTGCGACTCATCCGCGAGTACTAGTTAGCAATCAAAAACGAAGAGGTGACAGATATGACCGCCAGACTAAAGCCGCATCCTGAGCCACATGGCGACTTCCTGACGGTCGAGTCGGGCAGGGTGGCCTTCACGAAGGAGGTCGCGCTCGTCTACGCCGAGGAACTGGTCGCCTTCGAGTACGACCGGGTTCCGCGGCGTCGCGTCGCCGATCAGGACATCGAGGCGAGCCTCCGCTCGCGACCGATCGCAGTCGTCCTCGACGAGCTCGAGACGAGGATGAACTTCGACCAGAGCCATCAGTGGGTCATGGAGCCGCATGAGGGCCTTGAAGGGCTACGACCCGTCGAGGCCGTCGCTCAGGGTCGCGTCGAAGACGTACTCAGGATGATCGAGGGTCAGCCGACTGCTTCCTGACCGGAGACCGCAGTGCTCTTGTTATCCAATGCCCATATAGATAACGACAGGGCTGCAGGAATCGCTGCAGCGATCACCAATTCGCCGCGCATTGCGCATCTTGGGCCAAAGATTTGAGTCGCTTTGTCCTCCTAGCAGGGTAGGCTGTTGCGCTTATGTCCCCAAGTCTCCCCCACGGCAACGGCGGACACCGGAAGATGGAGCCTGGGCAGTTGCGCTATCGCTCCTCGCCGGAGCCAGGCCAGAACCCACCGGCGACCGCAGAGTACGCCGAGAGGATGGCATATGCGTTCAGAGCGATGTGGGATGAAGAAGAAGAGGCTCGGCGGTTCTTCCCCTCGATCGACTCCAAAGTCTTGCTCTACTTCCATCGAGAGCTATTGTCCGCGATCGAACCCAACGATGTGATAGGTCGGTATCGAACACGCGGGGTGGACAGCGTCTACGAGGTCTGGGAAGAGCGAGCTGATTCCACGCTGCGCGGGCTCAGTTGCGCGCAGACTCCGAGAGGCTCGCGTGGGAAGTGATCGCCGAGGAGTCGGAGGAGGAGCGACCCCGTCCGGTAAGCGACGATAGGCGTCGCGCAAGACGCCCTCAGCCCGGCACACGGTCCAGTAGCGCGACCTCTCCCAATAGCTAACGAGCCTGGGGCCGCAGGGACCTAGGGACCTAGGCGCGGGTCTGGGCGGAGTGCTTCGGTCGAGGCAGCAGATTTAGCCGCGCGCGGGCCAAGGTCAAGACGTCTTCGACGCGACCCTGAGCGACGGCCTCGACGGGTCGTAGCCCTTCAAGGCCCTCATGCGGCTCCATGACCCACTGATGGCTCTGGTCGAAGTTCATCCTCGTCTCGAGCTCGTCGAGGACGACTGCGATCGGTCGCGAGCGGAGGCTCGCCTCGATGTCCTGATCGGCGACGCGACGCCGCGGAACCCGGTCGTACTCGAAGGCGACCAGTTCCTCGGCGTAGACGAGCGCGACCTCCTTCGTGAAGGCCACCCTGCCCGACTCGACCGTCAGGAAGTCGCCATGTGGCTCAGGATGCGGCTTTAGCTCAGGCACGGTAGTGGCTCCCTTCAAGGCTTGAACACATCACTCGTCCAAATCGATGCTCCATGAGGAGTGCATCGAGCTACGTTCGATAGGATTTAATCCTAGAGGCCGGACGGGACAAATGGTTGGGTAGAGTAGGATTAAATCCTCACGTCGGACAGAAGAATCGCTATGGCTCGCCAACCGTGCACCGACAAGGATTGGATCCTCGGGGCCCCAGTAAAGATGCGGCTTTTCGAGTTGTGGTTTGGGGCCGCTAACCGCGAAACTGTCCCACATACCGTTAGAGAGCTCGAAGACCTCGTGGGTGCGAAGGGGGCGCGACTATCGGCGGTGGCCGGGCCTCTTTCAGCAGCGGAAGTTATGCCTCAGTCACCGGCGGCAACGAAAACACCGCGAAGAGCGAAGGCTCCTCGGTCAACGGAGGCTTGAGCAACGAAGTGAAGACAAAGCCCTTCGGGGCGGTCGGTGGCGGCACCAAAATGGTCGAGGAAATCGAAAACGAATTCAAGAGCTAGCGGAGCTCCCCCGCTCGTAGATCCCGGGGTGGTGGCCTGTGCCCCTCGGGCATAGGCCACCACCCGGTTCTTCCTCCAACCAGTCCCTCACCGCCTAGGCCCCCTGCAGTGTCTCAGCTTGCAAATTGAGTAGGCCGGCGATAGTGCTTGCGTAACCTGCCCGTGGCTGGTCACGTTTGTAGTTGCAACATAATCGCCGGCCTACTCAATTTGCAAACCGAGACCCTGCCCGGGTCTGAGAAGGTGGGGTCGTATCAGCCGACACTCTCCTCCTCGCCCCGCCGCCTGAGACAGTCAATTCAAGGCTCGAGAGATAGGGCATGCTGTGCGTTCTCGTGCGCAACGCCGACGGGCCATTGTGCGTTCTCGTGCGCAACGCCGACGGGCCATTGTGCGTTCTCGTGCGCAACATCCATCGCAACCGGCCGCAAAGCGGGGTAGCCGTCGGCAGCAAGAGCGACCAAGAGGTCTGTGTACCGCTGGCAGACGTCCTGCCAGGAGTATCGCTCCCCGACGATCTGCTGCCCCACGAGTCGCATGCGCCGCCGGCGATCGGACGACCTTACGACGCCGTTGATCCGCTCGGCCAGCACGCTCGCATCGGCAGGAAAGAGCTGCTCGGGAACGGGCAGCACCTCGGCGTTGAAAGGCGTGTCCAGCGCGAGCGTCGGCGCCCCCGCGCCTAGCGCCTGCAGCAGCGACGGGTTCGTGCCGCCGACCGAGTGGCCGTGCACGTATACGGCGCTGTGAGCCCACAGCTTGGTCGAGCAGTCGCTGATCGCTGACGTGGCCGAGCCACCTGACACGCCCCCCGGCCTCTAGCGCCCGCAGGCGGGCCTCGATCGAGGAGTCGAAGTTCGAGCTGCCCACGATCACCGCCCGGGGCGCCGCGTCACCGAGGAGCTCGATGGCGTCCAATGTCAGCTCGACGTTGTTCTCCGGGACGAGACGCGCGACGGTTAGCAGATAAGGCTCCTCCCCCAGGCCGGCGGCTTCCAGTCGATCGCGACCCACGCCGCTCAGTACCGGCGCGCCATAAGGGATGAAGGTCAGGTCGCGACCGAACAGCTCCCTCCAGATCGTGCCGATGGCGTGAGAGTCGCAGACCAGCTCATCGGCGTTGCGTGCGGTCATCCACGCACCCGCACGGAAGACGGACCGCGCGAGACGACCCCACTTGCCTCGCTCCCACTCGATGCCATCCGTATTGACGGCAAACGGTGTGCGAGCCATGCGCAGCGCCGGGAACCAGAATCCGTTGGCGATGTTAAGGATCAGTATCGAGTCAAAGCGACGAAAGCTCGCGTCGAGCGTGGCCGTCATACCGAACGTAAGCGTTGACAGCGACTTGGTGTCGCGTCCCGGTGTCGCGATGCAGCGCACATCCTCAGTGATCCAGGTTCGGCCACCTCCATCACGCGCACGGCAATAGACAGTCACGTCGTGTCCCTCCTGCACGAGAAACGGAGCCAAGTGCCGGACGAGCGTCTCATAGCCCCCGTAGGTGCTTGGAAAGCCGCGGCTGCCCAGGATGGCGAACTTCATGCTGACGCATCTCAGCACGGCTCGGTATCAGCGATGTTATGTAACTGTTTTTTTGGCTAGTGTCCTGAGTCGTTAATTCGGTGGCGTTTCCCGGCGCCTGTCTCGTGCCTGAGGTCTGTCTATGTTGGCCCAAGTGCTACCGGCACGCAGGCCAACATAGACAGACCTCAGATCACGACCATCCATCCGGGAAACCCACACCGAATTAACGACTCAGGACACTAGCGACGAGGCGCGGCTCAGGACTTCGCGCTCGGCACGGGCAGCTCTGACGCGGACGCGCCGTTGGTCGAGACGGGAACAGAGCCGCCGGAGGGCGGCCCAGCCTTGTAGGAGTAATCGTAAGCGTAGGCGTAAGGAGCGTTCCGGCGGGCCTTGAAACCATTGGCGATGACACCGAGCAAGGGGGCGCCCGCCCCACTGAGGGTCTCGTGCAAGCGCTGCGCGACATCACGCCGGTTGCGTCCAACGCGCCCCACGATGATCACCCCATCGACCTTGCTCAACAACGGGAAGGCATCGGAGACCGCGGTAAGCGGAGGCGTGTTGACCACGATCAGGTCGTACAGGGACTTGGCGCGCTCGAGCAGGGTCTCCATGGCGCGGCTCTCGATGAGCTCACCCGGATTGGGCGGCAGCGCGGCGCCGGCGACGAGCACATCGAAGCTCTGGGCCCTGATGTTCTCACTCGACTGCAACTCGACTTTCTGGGTCGCCTCGCTCCACGGGACAGCGCCGATCAACACGTCCGCCAAACCCGGCCCGGACTGCACATCCAGTTGCGCAGCGAGCGTGGGACGGCGCAGATCGGCCTCCAAGAGCAGCACCCGTGCGCCAACTCTGGCCGCCGCGCCCGCCAGATGACGCGCGATCGTTGTCTTGCCATCACCCGGCGCAGCGGAGGCAACGAGCAGCGTGCGAACCTGCCGATCGACGTTGAAATAGCGCAGGTGTGCGCGGATCAACTGGAAGGACTCGGCCTCCCCCGGCGGCAGGAACGCCCGCGCGCGCTCTCCCGCCTGCCGTGCTGAGCGCGACAGCGCCTTGCTCTCGGGCACGACACCGAGAAGCGGCAGACCGTAGACACTCTCCAGATCCTTCGGCTCCCTGATCCGCCGATCCAAGCGCTCCAGCAGAAAGGCGAGGCACAGACCAACCAGGATACCCAGCACCCCACCGATGACTGTATCTTTCACGGTCTTCGGCGAGGACGGGCTGGTTGGCACCCTTGCGGCCCGGGCAATCTGCACATTGCCGTTGCGCAGTTCAGCGAGAACCCCCAGGGACTGGGCACGGTCTTGCAGGGCGAGCCCCGCGGTACCAACTCGTTCCTTCGGAGAGAGCGCCGCCAGCTGCTTGTTGACGAGCTTCAACGCTGAGGCGTAGTAGGCGTGGTTGCTGTTCTGCTGCTCGGCAACGAACTGGCCGGTGTAGATGTTCGCGATATCGGTCGCGAGTACAGGCGAGGTCGCGGTGGCCGACACATTGACGAAGTTCGATTCCCCTTGCGCACTTACGCTCAAGCCTGCTTCAACCTTTTCTCCAGTCAGATCGCGGGCGAGTGGCGTCGCTCCCTTTGCGTGAGCGAGCAGGGTCGCCGTCTTTTCCGCCATGTCGCCGACTTGGACGAGCTTGACGTTCGTACTCTGCTGGACGGGTTGACTAGTACCGCTGCTCACGGCCTGCAGACCTGCTGCCTGCTGGTTGGTCTGACTGTTGTTGAAGACGAGCGATGCTGTCGCCGTGTACTTCTTGGTCTGATGCTTGGATAGGCCGTAGACGGCGCCCGCTACGAGAACAAAGCAGAGCAGAATCCACCCCGCGCGGCGGCGGAGGATGCCCATAATCTGCTCGATGCTTAGGTTTGTCTGCTCAGTGTCCATCGAGTCGCCTTCCTAGCCGATACCGATACATGCTCCTAGACATGGCCCTATCCCCTCGAAGGATATGACCTACGAACGGCCCGGGCGTTCACATGCACATATGTTTACAAAATGTTCACAGCCCTGCCTCGGACGCCAGCACACCGCGAACATCGCCAACCATGCGCTCGACGCGCTCACCCGTCGTCTGGCTTCTCGCCGCAGCCAGGCGCAGCTCGTTACCGTGCGGATCGGCGGAGCTGTGCAATGCTCGCGCGAGGCAATGTTGCCACTCTGTTACCGAAGTCGCGATCTCGATCGCTCCAGGGAACCGCAGATCCATGTCGATCGTGAAAGGCAGCCGAGTGGCGACCACCGGCTTGCCCTGGCTCAGGTAGTCCAGCGCCTTATACGAATACGCGCCGCGCGTCGCTGGAGTGTCCTTGAATGGGATGATGCCCACGTCAAACGCGGAGGCCGCGTGAAGGATGTCCTCATAGGAACGGGAGCCGAAGAAGCGTAGATTCGGAGCATCGGGAGCCTCCGGCGGCTTCGCTCCCCCCACGAACGCGAACGTCCACTCTGGGTTGTCCCTGACGAGCTGCCCGACCAGCGGCCAGTCCAGGCGGCTGCCGATCTGCCCCACATAGCCGATGATGGGACGAGGAAGGGCGGCTATATCCTGTGGAGCCTGCGTACGCTCGCGCACGCGTTCCATCTTCTGGAGATCCATGCCCGGGGGAAGAAAGCGCATCGAGCCATTTGCCTCACGATATGACTCGGCGAGGGCGGGCGACAGCGCGTAGGCCAGATCGACGGCACGCAGCAGCGTGTCCTCCAACGCGCGATTCGCCGCCACGACCGAGCGCCAGCGCGCATTGTGGCCGTAGCCTGAATGATCGTCGATCACGTCGTACACCGTGGTAGCGTGCGGAATGCGGACGAGCTCGGGAAAGAACCACCAGTAGAACCACAGCACCGGTCTGGCCATGCCAATGCGCTTCAGTTCTTGCCGAATGAATCGATCGAAGTAACGCGCGTAATACTTCCGAGTGATCTCCGGGTAGGAAAGCGGCAGCGCGCGGGCAAGCCCGCGCGTCGGAGCCAGCCACAGAGTGTCACTGACTTGGGTGGCGGCGAATCGGCCGAGCGTGGACTTGACCAGCCTCGCTCTCCCGCCTCCCTCTATGGGAGCGACCAGGTTTCGCGCAAACGAGCCCTGGACCTCATTGAAGATGTAGAGCACGCGATGACACCGGCTGAGCTCGCGCACCGACTGCACAGAAGGCTGATTAACCTCTGCACTCCATCTGACGCCGCCTATCACGACTATGTCGAGCGGCCGCTCAGACTGGTGCGATGTCACAGTGAGTCAGACTCTATCGCACGTCTTCGGCCGCTAGACTCACGGTCAATGTTCTCTGGCAATCAAACAACCCAACGCCCGTTGGCGAGGAGACGTGAGAGAATCGGCGGCCGCCTCTCTCGCATCGGCGAACTGGTGGGCTGGAATTGGTTGACATATAACCCGATCCTTTTCCTGAATTTTCACAACTTCGCGGTCACAGACGCCAACAATGTGGTCGATATCATTGAACAGTGCTTTCCGGACGCCAAGAGCTTTGTCGATGTTGGAGCCGGGAGCGGCGCTTATGCAGCCGAGGCTCAGCGGCGTGGCCATCCCACGGTCGCCTATGAGCACAGCCGCTTCGGCAGATACCTCGCGGGAAGACAGGGTGTTAACTCCCGCGCATTCGATCTCACACGCATCCCGCCGGCCATCGTGGACCGGGACGTGTTCGACGTGGCCTACTGCTTCGAGGTGGCCGAGCACATCCCCGCGCCACTTGGTGATCTCCTAGTCGAGTTCATCTCCATCCATGGGCGCGAGGTGCTGTTCACCGCCGCCCACCCCGGGCAGGGTGGCACCGGCCATATAAACGAGCAGACCGCCGACTACTGGCAGGAACGGTTTGCCCGACACGGCAAGCAGCTCGACGTTGAGCGTACCGACACCATTCGAGGAGCCCTCGCCTCGGCCAACCTCCGGAGCCGCTGGCTCGCAGAGAACGCAATGGTTTTCGGGATATAGGCAGCTCTCGATGTCCGACATCGGCTTCCTCATCATCGGCGCGCAAAAGGCAGGGACGACGTCCCTGTTCGAGTACATGCGCCGCCATCCGCAGGTACATATGCCGGCAGAGAAGGAGCTCTACTTCTTCAACTCAGATCGCGCTTACAGCCGTGGGCGAGATTGGTATCTGACGGTGATGTTGAAAGGCGCTCCCCCTAACGCGGTTTGCGGCGAGGCCACAGCCGAGTATATGGCGGGGGTTCCTTACAAAGACCTCACCGACGACAAACACGCAGGCACAGCAGGAAACTCGGATGACGACGATCCCGATAACAGCGAACCACTCAAAGAGATTGTACCTCGGCGTATCAAGGAGTTTTTCCCCGCTGTTAAGCTGATCTGCGTCCTACGGGATCCGGTGGCACGCGCCTATTCTCACTATCGCATGGCTGTGCTGAGCCGAGCCGAGTCGCGCTCTTTCGAGGAAGCGATCGACCAGCTCGTAGAGCCAGAAGCGCTGGAGCGCGCCAGGAACACGCATACTAGAACGGACGGCTATGTCGTGAGCGGTGAGTACGCGCGCGTGCTCGAGGGTTTCCTGCGCGTTTTTCCACGCGAGCAGCTCATGGTGATCTTTTCCGATGAGCTCGAGCGACGGCCAAGCGAGGCTCTCGCCAGGGCGTTTGGGTTCATCGGTGTAGCGAGCGACTTCGTGCCCGACAACCTGGACACCCGCTATCTGGCGGCGGCGGTAAAGCAGCGAATACCGGGGATGAACCTGTTCGTATGGAAAACCAGCCTTTCACGCGTCCCCCCGGCTCGCGCGCTCTGGCAGGCGCTGCCCAGCCGTGTGCACAGAGGCGTGGGTCACACGTATAACGTCGCGGCCTATCGTATACAGCTATGGAATGCGCGGCGTGAGGTCGTCAGGGACGACATGCCATCATCCACACGCCTACGGCTGATCGGCCACTATCGGCCCGATAGCGAGGCGCTCAGAGACATGCTCGACGTGGACATTCCTTGGCTGGAGGAGTGGGCTCGCACGCAAGCGTAGTGAATCCTCCTGAGGCTGTGTCTGTCGTCGGGCGAGCACGGCGAGCGCCACTATCACCCACGTCGATCCGAGCCAGAACGGGCTTGTCGTCACAGATGCGATCAGATAGATGGCAACAAGCCCGAAGGCCCGTCCTCGGTGCCGAAGCCTCGTGGGTCGAATGTACGCGAACAAGGCGGCTAGCAGGAAGAGCGCCACTACACCGCCTTCGTAGAGCAGCTGAAGAGGCAGCACCCCCAGGTAGCCGGACACCTCTTCTTCCGGTCGTGTGAAGAGCCGATGGCGCTGTCCAAAGGAGTTGGCGCCCAGCCCAAAGAGCCAACTCGCCGGGCTCGACAGATCGTTCAATGCTTCCGCCGACGCTTTTATACGATCGCGGCCGGTCCCCGTCTGGATTTCGGTGACCTGCGACAAGCGATGGGTGACCTGACTCCTGAAAGCGGGCAGCGCCGACAGTATCAGCGCAGCCCCTACCAGCAGAACTCCCAAGCGAAGGAAGAGGACCCGTCGTGCGCGGCCTCCTTCCAAGGTCGCCCAAATCAGAAGCCCCACGGCAAGAGCCACATCGGCCGCTCTCGTAAAGCTCACGATCAACGTCACAAACGCCAGCGGAATCAGGAGACGATAGGTCCGTACAGCTCGGGACTTGGGGGAGGTCATGGCGATGAACAGCCACATAGCGGCAGTGCTCGCGAGTATGTTGGCCTCGTAGGACAACCCGTACGCGGCGTGAGTGCCGCTGCCTGGCTCAGGCTGAACCCCAAAGCCGATGTGCGGTCCGATGACGTACAGCACATCCGCTATGGCGAAGGCCAGACAGGCCCATTTCACCCCAGCGTCTTCCAGCTGGCTCGAGCCCTCGAAGGCCGCCACCAGAACTACAAGAATCAGAACGTCGAGCGCCAGCCAGCCGACGATGGCCAAGCTGCGTTGCGGATCGGGCGCCTGGGCGATGGACACCACTCCGAGCCAGAGGACGAACATAGCGAGAAGAACAGTCGTACGATCGGCCACCACATTTCCCAGAGGCTTTTGACGGGTTCTGGAGATCATGAGTGCCAGCAACGCGGCAAGCACCACGCCATCCTCGAGACGGAAATGCAGACCGAGAACGGCAAACTTGAAGCGGCTGACAAATGTGGACGCAACCAAGAGGCCTGCCAGAAAGCGGACCCCGCTTGGCGTCGCGCACAAAAAGCCGACCACGCCGATCGCCGCCAGGGCGCATAGAGCGTAGCCAATTTTCAAGGAGGCGAAGACCGCAATGCCGAGGGTGACGCAGGTCACGCACATGACGGCACACAGCACAACTCTCGACCGCAAGGGTGATGGTCTAATCACGAAAAGGAGGGTACTCCAACGCCATCACGATCTCAATCCCGCCGCACGTGTGTTTCCGTCGATTTAGATGTAACCAGGATGTGATCGGCTGGAGAGCACGTCCGCCCGCGAGCTAGCGCCCATCGAGGCGTGAGCCGTTGGCCCAATGAGACCAATTATGATCCGCCGCGTGGTCAACGAGACCAAAGAGATCCCGTGTCGACTGCTGATTGAGACTACGGCCCTTACACGCCCCGGACAGGAGAGAGGCTTGGGCCGGTATGCGAGCGCCTGTCTCGCCGGCGCCCACGCGATAGGGTGCGAAGTAACCGAGCTACGGATGCGTAATCGCAGTGGCAGAGCAGCGGAGTTGATCGATCTCCTCGAGCGCTCTGTCGCGACGCTGTCTCACAAAAGAGACATCTTTCACGTCACCCACCCCAGAGCATGGGGTCCTTCTTATAACCCGACGGTAGCCTCGATCCTGGATCTGATCTCACTCGATCTGGCGGGATATAGCCAAACTGGGGTCAAGTCAAGGTTCTTTCTCTCCCGAGCGGCGCGCGCCCAGGTTGTGCTCACTATCTCCAACTTCACCGCCGAACGGATTATTCAGCGCTTTAATGTTAACCCCGAACGGGTGATAGTCGCCCCGTTGTTTCCGGTGGCTGAGTTCCATGCTGGCAGCACCAGCCCTCCCCCCCACCAGCCGTCCTGCGCCTACGTACTGGCGGTCATCGACATGACGACTAGGGATCCGAGAAAGCGTCCCGGCTGGATCGCACCGCTCGCACAGGGCTTGAAGCGAGCCGGTTTGAACCTGGTGGTCGCGGGAGCCGGAACAGACAAGAGGTCTGCAGGGCTTGGAGAGGCCAAGGGCCTGGGCCGAGTATCTGATGAGCGACTGGCCCAGCTCGCCCACCACTCAAAGTGCTTCCTTTACTTCTCAGCCTATGAGGGACAAGGGCTTCCGCCGCTTGAGGCTATGGCCGCGGGAGCAGCAGTCATCTCCACGGCCAACACCGCCATTACCGAGATTGTGGGGGACGCCGGCATCCTGGTCGATGAAGGGCCTGGCAGCTGGGCCGATGCGCTGCGCGAGAACGAGGCGGCAGTAGCCACTCGCAAGAGACTTATCGACGCCTGCGTGTCCGTTTCACAGGATGAGTCAATACGGGTGAAGCTCCAAGCCCAAGGCCTGGCACGGGCCGCTCTTTTCTCTGAAGATCGCTTCTTCAGTGCTCTCGCGAGGGCATATAGCATGGGTATGAGCACATGCGAGTAGCGGTCAATTGTGCCATCGCCACCAGAGGGATGTCAGGCAGCTCGCGCGGCTTGGAACACCTTCTCAAAGCCCTTCGCGAGCTCCCAGCTGTGGAAGTCTCAGAGACTTGGCCCAAGCACGGGATGCGGCAAAGCCGCGTATGGAACGCGGCAGCTCAAGCTTCCTGGGATTTGTGCAAGGCCGCGCGCGAATCTCGAGCGGCGGATGTCTTGGTCTCTCCGTGCAATGTGGGCCGTGCCGCTCAGAACCAGCACCATGTCTTGGTTCTGCACGACACAATGGTCTTGGATCGTCCTGATCTATTTGATCGCGGCTATGCACGGTACGCGCAATTCCTGTTCAGCCTCAGCTTGCGTTGCGCCGACATCGTTCTCGTTCCATCCAGCTTCACCAAGAGCTGCTTGGAGGCTCGATGGTCGGGTGCGCGCCCGATTATGGTTGCCCCATGGCCCCTGCAAACACTTGGCCCTCGTGCCAGAGACGCGACAGACTCCAAGCACATCCTGATGGTTGGTTCCACCGAGCCGCATAAGCGCCAAACGACGGGAATTGCTGCTGTGAAGCTAGCGAGAGAGGCTTCCGGCGAGGATCTGCGGCTCACCATCGTGGGGCCGCGCGGACACGCCGAGGACGAGGTCGCAGCAGCGATACAGGCTGCCGACCCTGATCGATGCTGGCTATCACGAGCGATCAATGTCCCCCAAGCCGAGCTGGAAAGGCTGTACGAGAGCGCATGGCTTCTGCTCCAACCCTCCTTGATGGAGGGATATGGTCTGCCCGTCGGCGAGGCTGCCATCAGAGGCGTGCCGGTCCTGCACTCAGGCCAAGGAGCACTTAGTGAGATCGCCCCAAAGGCGGTGCCCTCTCCCGAAGAGCCAGCCAGCTACGCCTCAGAGATCTGTCTGCTGCTCGACGGCGCGCGCTACTCAGACGCCGTTTCCGCTGCCCTTCTCGCCGCGGGACAGCACACCCAGGCTCGATTTGCCCAACAAGTGGCCAAGGCCATCACCTTTCAGGGTGTTGGCCCAATCTCTTGCGCCTAGCCTTCCTACACGGCAGCAACGACTTGTATGGCGCGAGTCGGGTGCTTGCGCAGGATGTGGAGCTGCTACACGAAATGGACCACGCTGTCACAGTCACCCTTCCCGAAGACGGGCCGTTGACAAGTACCCTTTCGAATCTGGGGGCGCAGGTCAGCATCGAGCCGCTGTCTGTGCTCAGGCGTGTGGCCGGGGCCTCAGGGATGCGAATACCCATGTACCTACCCGCCGCCGCTCGTAATGCGGACGTTATCGTTCTCTGGACCGTAGCGCTCGCGTGCTACTTGCCCGCACTTCGCCTTAGGCGACGACGAGTTATCTGTTCAGTACACGAGATTCTACCCGGCGCCGCTGGACGTCTATTGGCGGCTTGGACGTCCGCGTTGTCGCGCGGTCTCATAGTGAACAGCGAAGCCACACGGAGGTGGGCAACACGCGACCTTCACCGATCCTGTGTCTATCTTGCCTACCCCATAGCCCCCCCCTATCGACCAACCCCACTGCCCCCCACCAAGACCAATGCCCTCCACAGCCTATTGATGGGTCGAGTAAACGGACACAAGGGCCATCTGGCTGCAGTCCAGGCCACACGGGCCGCACGCGACTCTGGAGTACAAGCGGAGATCACTCTATTGGGCGGCTCCTTTCCTGGACAGGAGCACCATCTGGCCGAGCTGCTGGCAACCATCAAAGATCTTTCGTGGGCCCACTATGGTGGTGAGGTCGCCGATACTCAGGCGTTCATGAGAAACTGCGATGTAGTACTGGCCCCCAGCACCAGACCAGAGTCCTTCGGACTGATCGCTCTCGAGGCCTGGGCGGCCGGGCGGCGGATCCTCGCCTCAGACCAGGGAGGCCTGCTGGAGGCCACCACGATGGTCGAAGGCATAACAGTGCCCGCCGGCGACGTATCCGCGCTCAGCAAAGAGCTTGTCCGCCTGGCCCGTGAGCCCTCCCTGCGCTCGGCGCCTCTTGCGGAGGCGCCTGTGAGCAAGCTTTGTACCGTGGCTGCCCGCAAGGCTGCCTGGCAAGCAGCCCTCTCGAAACTCTGCTCCTAGCGTAGGGGGGCAGGGCGGACGAAGCTCCGGGGCCATCAAGCGGCCGAGTCGCTCCTGAGGCCACCAGATGAACGTTCTGGCCTGCGGCGACTGGCGGCCGGGCGAGGCAGATGGTGGGGTAGATATAACTTTTTAAAACTGTGTCTAACTATGGTTATACGCTGTCTTGAAAGTTGTATGCACTCCCAGTCTTTACGAGGCATCCGCGAAATGATCTGCCAAACCCTCGAGGCGTCGGCGCGAGAGATGACCGAGCTCGAGTCCGATTGCATCCAAGTACCAAGCACCGCCGGCCAGCGCGGTGAGTTGCCCAGGCGTTATAAGAACTTATCCGGCGATATCTGATATTTCCCGGATAGTCCCGGATAACTATGGATAACTCTGATATCTTTGGCCTGTGGACACAGGCGTCAACCCGTATTCGATGGGCGCCGGGAACCCTCCGCCCGCACTGACGGGCCGCGAAGCTCAGGAGCAGCAGTTCAGGACGCTGCTCGCACGTCTGGGCGGAGGATTGAGCGACCGCAGCATGATCGTGTCTGGGCTGAGGGGCGTCGGCAAGACGGTTCTGCTGCTGGAGTTCGAGGAAATCGCGAAGGACGCGGGATGGACCGCGCCGCGGCCGGTCGAGATCAAGTCAGACACCGACTTCCGCTCCGAGCTCGCCGACGCCGCCTACCAGGCGCTGCTGCAGCTCAGCGCTCGCAAGGCGCTCGGGGATCGACTGAAAGCGTTCACAGGGTTGCTACGAGGCTTCAAGGTTGGGGCATCATCGGATGGCAGCGTGGAGTTCTCGTTCGATCCCGACGCAGTGAGCGGCTCAACGGGCGACCTCGAGTGGGATCTGACGAATCTGTTCGAGGAGCTCGGCCACACGGCCCGGGAGCACGAGACGGGCGTCGTGTTCCTGGTCGATGAGATGCAGTTCTTGGCGCGCAAGGAGCTGGAGGCCGTGGCGGCAGCGATGCACCGTATGTCGCAAACGAAGCTGCCCGTTGCCCTCGCCGGCGCGGGCTTGCCGCAAGCTGCCGGGGCTAATGGTCGAGGCGAAGTCCTACGCTGAGCGACTGTTCGCCTATCCGAGGCTCGGGCCGCTCAACGAGGATTCGGCACGTCAAGCGCTGGTGGCGCCGGCCGAGGTCAGGGGTGTGACCTTCGAGGACGACGCGCTCGCGCGTATCGTCAGCGAGTCCGGGGGCTATCCCGCGTTCATCCAGGCATACGGCAAGGAGGCATGGAATCAAGCGCCTGGTTCCCCGATCCGCCTTGCCGACATAGTTGCCGCCGAAGCGCTCGTTCATGCCGAGCTCGATGAAGAGTTCTTCCACGTCCGCTTTGAGAAGGCGACCGACCGCGAGCGGGAATACATGGCCGCAATGGCAGCCATCGGCGAGGGGCCATATCGAACCGCAGAGGTCGCCAAGCGCCTCGGCCGGCCCACCTCCAACACGTCGGCTCCACGCGACTCGCTAATCAAGAAGGGGCTGATCTACAGCCCGGACTATGGCAAGGTCGACTTCACGGTCCCACATTTTTCGCCGTTCATGCGTCGCCGCTACCCATTCCAGCCAGGCCCTAAAGCAGCCACCGCCAGCCCAAGCCCACGCACCGTCGTCAACAAGCGGCAAAGCCGCAAGCGCTGATCGGCGGTGTCTCAGTTTGCGAATTGAGTAGGCCAGCGATCATGTCACAAACCACAAGCATGATCAGCCACGAGACAGGTTACGCAGGCAGCCATTCGCCGGCCTAATCAATTGCAAACTGAGACACTGCCCAACTGACCGGAGTTGTTAGGAAACGGTGAACAGACTGTGAGGCATCGCGCCGCCCACGCTTTTCACAAACCCTAAACAAGCGCAAAACCGGGGCGCTATAGAATGACCCCATCTATGATCGGCATGACCCCTCCATGATCGTCTCCCATAAGCATCGTTTTATCTTTATCAAGACGCGGAAGACCGCCGGTACGAGTATCGAGGTCGCTCTGGCACAGATAGCTGGAGAAGATGCAATCGTAACGCCACTCGACCCGCCAGAGCCGCAGCACGATCCCCGAAATTACAAAGGAGGCTGGCCAGAGACACTGCGGTGGGCGCTGGCCAACCCCCGTGGCCGCGGGCACTCCTTGCTGAGATTCCTACGCGATATGAGAATCGACAGACACTGCGACTACTATAATCACATGCCGGCCTGGCTCCTCCGCGCGCAGGTCGGCCACGACACCTGGGACAGGTATTTCAAGTTCTGTTTCGAGCGAAATCCTTGGGAGAAGGTTGCTTCCCTCTATTCCTGGCTGGCTCGCAGCTGTAACGAGCCACCACCCTTTGAAAAATGGCTATTGAACGATCCCAGCATTGTCAGTGATTGGTCACTCTACTCCCTCGACCGAGAATGTGCGGTAGATGCGGTAGGTCAATACGAGAGATTGCATAGTGATCTCAAATCATTCCTCGAGCGTGTTGGTGCTCCGACCGACGGGCTTGTCTTGCCGCAGGCCAAGAGCGGAGCTCGGCGCGATGGTTGCCTGTACTCCCCGCGCGCCGTGGAGCATGTGCGGCGGGTATACCAACGTGAGGTTGAGATGTTCGGGTACGATTGCCCGCAGGATCTACGGATGGAGCCCTGACGCGATGAACGAGATTTTCTCGCGGATGCGTCCCCTGCTGGGCGATCGGCGAAGGACAGTTGTGGAGCTTGTGATCAGCTCCACGCTATCCGGGCTCGCGGAAGCCGGCGTCCTCGCGGTTGTCGCGCAGGTTGCAGCCAGCCTTGTCAACGGCGCGACGCGGGTACAGGTCAACCTCGGGCCGTTTCACATAGACACGAGTGTGGGGGTCCTGCTCATCGTTGCATTCGTGTTCGCCCTCATTCGCCTCGCTCTACAGGTGCCGGTCTCTTATCTACCGGCACGGATCGCCGCCGACGTGCAGGCCCGGCTGCGCAATGGGGTATTCGGGGCCTTTACAGGAGCAAGTTGGGGTGTGCAGTCACGCGACCGCGAGGGACACCTGCAGGAGATCCTGACCAGTCAGATGATGCAGGCCAGCCAGGGCGCACTGCAGGCAACGATCCTGGTCTCCGCGATGTTTGCATTCCTCGTCCTGGTCATATCCGCACTGGCGCTCAACGTTGGGGCTGCGATCGTTGTCCTGGTGGCAGCCGCCGTTCTGTTCGGGCTTATGCGACCGCTGAACGCGCTCGGCAGCCGGCGTGCCCGTGCGCTCTCACAGGCACAGATGAGCTACGCCAATGGGGTCGGCGAGGCAACCAGAGTCGCCGAGGAGACGCAGGTGTTCGGTGTGGCCGAGGCTCAGCGCAGCCGGATCGGCGGTCTCACCGCTACGGCTCAAGATTTCTTCTTTCAAACCCAAATGCTTGGTCGTCTCGTTCCGAATGCCTACCAGAGCTTGATCTTCCTTGTCCTCGTGGCCGGTCTTGCCGGCCTATATGTCACAGGCAGCGGCGATGTCGCATCGCTTGGAGCGGTTGTCCTGCTACTGGTACGAGCGGGTATATACGGTCAGCAGATCCAGGGCTCATACCAATTTGTCCGCCAAGCCCTGCCCTTCGTCGAGCGCCTGCAGGAGGCGGAGCGACTCTACGCGGCGAGCAGTCAGGTCACGGGCGAGCGACCACTGCCGTGCGTGCAGACACTGGCTTTTGAGAACGTCTCTTATGAGTACCGGCCCGGCCAACCCGTGCTGTCTGACATCAGCTTCGAGGTGGACCGCGGCGAGGCAGTCGGAGTTGTGGGCCCTTCGGGTGCGGGCAAGTCGACGTTGGTTCAGATCCTGCTGCAGTTGAGGACGCCGGAGACGGGTCGCTATCTTGTGAACGGCGTGCCTGCAGAGCAGTTTGCGCGCGATGATTGGCATCGCCGAGTCGCTTACGTGCCGCAAGAACCCCGTCTGATTCATGCCTCCGTCGCGGATAACATACGGTACTTTCGAAGCCTCGATGACGAGGCCGTGGAGCGAGCTGGCCGCCTCGCTCGCATTCATGATGACGTCCTGCGGTGGTCAAACGGGTACGACACCATCGTCGGCCCTCGCGCCGATGCGGTCTCGGGTGGACAACAGCAGCGAATATGCCTCGCCCGTGCGCTTGCGGCTCAGCCCGAGGTCATCGTGCTCGATGAGCCCACCAGCTCACTCGATCCGCGCTCGGAGGTACTTATCCAGGAGTCACTGATCGCGCTCAAGAGTGAGGTGACACTTTTCATCGTTGCACATCGCATGTCAACGCTGGAGGTATGTGACCGCGTAATGGTCATCGTCGACGGCCGACTGGAGGCATTCGATACGATTGCGCTCCTGCAACACGAGAACTCCTATTATCGCTCCGCCTCGGCGATTGCCGCTGGAACCTCCGGGGGTGAACTACTTTGACGCAGTGTTGCCAGGGGAAAGGGCGCTTGAGCTTCAACCGCGCTTCGCACGAAGAGTCACGATGACGGCGCTGGCCGGGCGCACGATGACGCGAAATGAGCGACCGGAATGAGGCAGCATCGCTGGTTTCGGCCGCCACTGTCCATAGCTTGTCACTGGAGCAGCGCCGAGAGCCAGGCCGGTTCTCGCTTCGGCGGAAGGACCCGCAAGCGGCTCCTCGGTGGCGGTGTATCCGGATACGGGGATAGACACGGGCTGGGCCAAGCCAGCGGTGGCGAGATTGTCGATCGCGATCCTAACCGTGCCGTCGGGGGCGAGAGTGGCCCAGGTCGTAAGGTTCGCCAATGGGTCGGGAGCGCTCACGCTGGTCGGCACGAACCGGCCGCCCTCGAGCGATCGCGCGGCAAGCAGCCCATAGAGCTCGGGCTGCGCGGTGACATCCCCATTGCGGGCCGCTTGATGATTGGCAGCGCAGATCGGACTCTCGCTGCTCTTTTCACAAGTGCCCAAGTTGCCATGAAAATTCAACCCCTTCACTCCGCTGCTCGCCGCGCGCAACGCCCAGTCCAAGGCCCACAGAGCGCTGGCGAGCGCTGGACTGGCAGAGGCGCTCCCCTGACAGGCGGCACTGTTGGTCTCTCCGATCCGCGTTGGACGACCAGTGACCTCACCGACCTGTGCAAGGGCGTTGAGGGCTTCGTCCTCCTGTTGACGCACTTGAGGTGAGAGCAGTCCTTCAGCGGTGGGCGGGGGCTCAGAAGATGGCGCGTCCGGACAGGTACTGATCGGATAATAGTGTTGGGTGAGCTCGGTGAACATACGGGCGGCGGCTCCCATCTCGATCAGCCAACGGACCCCGCCCAGAGCCGGCCCGTATATGGCCACGCCCGGCGCAGCCGCGCTCAGCGCCTGGCGGTAGGCTTCGGCTTCGCGCAGGTATTCGCTGACGCCGTAGTTCGGCGAACGCAGGATGACTCTCCTATTCTCCTCACCGTAGGCGTTTGGCTCATTGCCGATCTCGATGCCCAGCAGGCTCTTGCCGAGAATCTGCTTTGCGTAGCGGGCCTCGTCAGCGGCACGCGCTGGTTCGAAGTGACCGAAATCGACTCCGAGCAATACCCGCCATCCAGTCGCGGCCAACAGACCGCGCAGAACGGAGAGGTCGACCGGCGTGACCGTGTAGGTAGCCCAAGGAGGAGGCGATTCACCGCTGCTGGTCCACCAGGAGAGGTCTACGCTGCCTCCGCCGATGCGCAGCACCGATGGTCCCAGCAGCCGCATGAGCCGCACGAGAGGAAGGTGGGCAGCGCTGAGATGGTCGGTCTTCAGTTCGGCTGTCTCCGTCGAGAGCCCCACAGCGCCTGCTTCGAAGTCGTTCCCGGGCTGATTTGTGTCCACTCTCAGAACCGCGGCCGGTGCCAGCGACACTGTGGCGGCTGATCGAGCCAGCGCCCAAGCACAGGCCACCGCCATTACGACAACAAGCGCAGCCAGCATGTGGCGACCATGCGGAATCTTGACCCCAGCCTTCCTGTTCATGCTAGCCCGTACTTTCCTGTCGATCACCAAGAGGGAGAGCGCCTGCATCAGCACGACAAACGGGCCGCCCCGTCCCTGGGGCGGCCCGTCGCCTGCTTCCTTGCCACTCAGGTCCTACGCCATGTGAGCCGTACGATGGATCACACCGCGATGGGGCGTTTGCTACGCCTTTTCGTACCCGATTTCTTCGACGCCGAGTTTGGCTTTGGTAATGAGTTCACTCGACAGTTTTTCGTAGTCGGTGTTGGCCTCGAGAGCGCCACCGCCTTCCGACTTGGGGTTCAACGCCCAAACCAGGAAGTTCTCAACGGTCGTAGCCTCTTCTTTCGTGGTTTCCGGGTAGTACTTGTACTGCCTGAGCGCCAGGTCATACGTCAATCCACAGATGCTGTACCTCGTCTGCACGAGTTCAGCCTTGGCGCCGTTCCACGGTTCACGTGTATTTGCCGGCGGGAATTTTTTGCCGGATTCGTTGGTATACACAGTCCCGTTGCAGCGGGAGTTTTGTGGCGCTTCCACATCTCCGTTGGTTGCTGGGTCGGAGAATCCAGAGTTTTCGGGAGTTTCGCTGTCCTGGACCTCAGCCCAGAATTTGGGGTTCTGCTGTCCTCCGGTGTTTTCACCACCGCATTCGGTTGGGCGAATACCGCATTTACCCGAGAAATCATGAAATTCGCGCGCCACCGCAAGGTCAGCGTAGCCGATACTGCTTTCGACTTCGTTGACGCGCTTGACGACACCCGGGTTACCCGATTCGGTGCCCCGCTCGATTTGCGCTTCCTTTGGCCAACGCTGGTTCTGGCAGGCTTCTGCCACTTCACTCCATTTCTCTGCTTCTTCGCCTTTCGCGGCGCCGCAGCCGGTCTTCTTGCCACCGATTTCTTCGGGATATTCTTCCATCTCTTTCGGTTCTGCGTTGACCTGCAGCAGGAATGCCTTGAAGATGTGCGTCGTACCCGAGTGGTCGAGACGCACCACCGGAACGATCCGCTGTTCCTCCCGGGACGCTTCTTTGCATGTCAATTTGTCATTACCGGCGCCACCTTCAGCCACCTGATTTTCGAGGAGCTGCTTCCAGGTCTTGATTGTTCCAGCATAGACGCCCTCGATCGACGTATCGTCGAGCACGAGGCGGCCGAGTTTGGATTTGACGCCACTTTTTTCGACTTCACTCGTGGCGAGACAGCTTTTCGGGAGATGGATGATAACCGCGACTGCTCCCTGCAAGACGGGGATCTCCTCGAGCGATTTTTCTTTGACACCTACCGACGCGTGCGATTCGATTTCTTTTTTCTGCGTCGGGTTGGGAGCTTCATCGGTACCGCAGTACCCAAATTCTCCGAATTTCACCGGTTCGGTCGATTCAGCGCCCCAACCGTGCAGGCAGGCACCGCTTCCTCCGCTCAGGTATTCGACTTTTGGCGTTTTTTTTGCGCCCTGTTCGCCATCGCAGCCGAGCGCGTTTTTGCTTTCGTTGAACTCAACGGCCCATTTTTTCAGGATCGGTGCCTGGAACGAAGACCCATTACCTTTGATGCTGGAGCCCGAGCACTGTTCGCCCAGGTCAGATGCGGCGCTTGCTGTGCCTGGTGCGGTCATGGCGACCGCTGCGGTCGCCATGACCGTACACGCCAGGATCAGGCGCCGTAGGGAGAAAGACGTCATTACGTTGACTACCTCCTGTTAGCTATTCCATTGCCATGTGCAGCCCATCGCCACACCGGCGGGAGCTTTCCCGCAGCACGCAGACTCGCATCCGCTGCCCTGCAACGGAGTTACGATCCTGTGCCTGACGCGCGACTTCACCGCTTGTTCACATCTGGTTTTTGGGGCTTCACCATTCGTTCACATCGCATGGGCATGCACTCTCGCTCTCGCCTCCTAGCGTCGGCGACCGTGCTGCGGGTCAACGTGGCGCCGGGTGTCACGGCGCAGTGCGCTCATCGATCTTTGCGGCAGTCCTGAAGGCCGCGTCGGGGTCTTGGTGTCCGTCGTCGCTGTGCGGGAGCATGACCTCTGCTGCCTCTGCCGGCGTCACATCTGGGTAGAGCGTCCTGACGTTGCCGTAGATCGTCGGAATCTCGCGTTGCGCGATCAGCGCGCAGACCTCGTTCGGGTGAGGGCCGTAGCCCACGAGATCGCCGCCGCAGAACACGCATTCGATGCCAAGCTCCTCGATCCTTGCGAGCGCCGCTTGCAGCGCCGGCAGGTTGCCGTGGATGTCCGTGATGACCGCAACGGTGTCCGAGTCGGCGCTCACGATCCCTCTCGGGTTGCGATCAGGTCGCATGTGTCTTGGCGCAGGCACTCGCGGGTCTGGCGGTGCGCGAGGGTCATGATGTGTGTGCGTACGCGCGCGCCGTCAAATTTCTCGAGGACCGCGTCGGCGCACGCGCGGATTTCCTCAGCTGGCTTGGTGGCGGCAAACTCCTTCGCGAGCATCGGCAGCAGCCGCGTGAGGCGCATCTCGTGCGCGGTGCGATCGGTGCGGATCGCCTGCAGACGGTTGGCGATCAGCTCTTGGATGTGGGCCTCGATGCCGTCGCGGATCGCGCGCACGTCTTCGATCGGTCGCTCGGCTGGGTCGGGTATGTCCCACGCCTCCACCATCGTCGGCACGTAAGGGCAGGCATCGCCGCAGCCCATCGTGATCGCCCAATCGGCGTGCAGCTGCATCTCGAGCGTCAGCTTCTTCGGCTTGCGCCCCGCGAGGTCGAAGCCGACCTCGCGCATCGCCTCGACCACGGCCGGCCAGATCTCGGGTGCGGGTTCGGTGCCGGCGGACTCGGCGCGCACGTCCTCGGGTCCGTGGCGCTCAAAGAACGCCTGCGCCATCTGCGAGCGCCCGGCGTTGTGGTTACAGACGAACAGCACATACCGGATCGGTCGCTCGCCCTGCTGCTGCTCGGTGGTGGAGTCGTCGCTTGTCTTTATGGCGCGGATCGTAATACATTGATGGTCATGAGTGTTATTGATATAAGTAGATTGATGCCTGTCGATTTGGAGCTAGCCCCCAAGCAGAAGCGGCCGGCCGGCGAGCGCTGTTGCGAGCCTGTCGTCTACCCCGACGTTGACGCGACCCGGGCGGACATGCAGGCATACACGGGCTGCATCGCCGGGGCGCTCACCCACGCCGAGTTCATCCAAGCGCTCACTGACGCTGGCCTTGCCGACGTTGAGATACGCGAGACCCACCGCGTACACGCGCAGGCAGCCTCAGCGATCGTCCGCGCCCGCAAGCCAGCCGTGGCGTAGGCATGAGCACCGAGACACACGAGCTCCACCTGCATGACCCACAGACGCTCTATCGCCATTGGGAGGAGAGCCAGTGGAGTCCATGGGATATCGATCTGTCTGCCGACCGCGCGCAGTGGCAGGAGATGGATGACCGCTCACTCGTGTCGTTCGTCCTGGGTTCGCTGATGGTCGCCGAGGAGCGAATCACGACGAAGTTCTTCGGTCTGGTGGGGGCGGACGCGAGCGAGGAGGAAGTCACGTTCCTGGCCACCCAACAGGTCGACGAGGCGCGGCACATGCAGTTCTATGCACGCTTCCAAGACGAGGTGGTCTCCGAACCCGCGCTCATCGCGGCACACGTCGATCGCGCACGCGCCCAGGTCTCGCCCGCCTTCCAGACGATCTTCGACGAGCGGCTCGTCGCCGCCCATGAACGCCTGGCCGCCAACCCCGGAGATCGCGCCGCGAAGGTCGCGTTCGTGACGATCTATCACCTGGTCCTCGAGGCGACTCTCGGGCTGACGACCTTCGAGTTCGCCACGCGCCTCATGGAGCGCGATGGCCTGCTACCGGGATTCGTAGCGGGCTACACCAAAATCCACCACGACGAGCACCGCCACATCGGCTACGGCATCTGGTACCTACGCGAGGCCGTTGCCCGCGATCCTGGGATGGGAGATGTCGTGCGCGAGACCCTACGCGGGCTGCTTCCCGCTGTCGCTGAGTCACTGTCGCCGCCAACCGGAGCCGACACCTCAGTCCTGGGTGCATCGGCTGACGAGCTGCGCGCTTTTGCCCTCAATGGCCTCACGCGCCGGCTCAACATCATTGGCGTACCAATAGACAGCCTCTGAGATAACGGCAACGGTCATCACCACGGCGTGGCTAAGCAACCCCTGGTACGCGGGGCTTGGTTTCTGGGAGACACCTCCGGCGTAGCGCGAGACGAACATGTGCGGTACCCCCGTCGACGCGCTTGAGGTAGACCAGCATCGGCGATCGTCCGCGCTCAGAAGCCTCGTACCTAGCCCGGTTTCCCTCAACGCTTCGCAAGACGCAGCGTCACAATTGCCTGTGTGGTGCCTGTTGCGCCCGCGGTATCGTGCGCCTCAAGCGTCGCCCGTGCCCGCAGTTCGTGCGAGCGGAACAGCAGCGCACGTGCCTTGGCTGACAGATGCAGCGTGACGGACTGGATCCGTCCGCCCATCACCGTAAACGAGCCGCTGGCCAGGGTGAGCACGCTCTTCTTGGCGTGCGCACTCGCACTCACGGCTCCCAGGGTACGAAGCGTCACCGTGCCGGAGCAATTCGTCTCGCCCTCCTGGCACTTCAGCTTTAGTGTGATCCTGCCGGACTTGCTCACGACAACGGATGCCCCGGCCAGCGTGATATCAGGGGCATGCGTGCTCGTCACGCCTGACACCCCACTGATAGCGGAGCCCGCGCCGCTGTTGCTGGTGGCGCCGTTGCTGGTGCCAGTGCTTACCCCTGAGCTCGAGATGCTCGCCGGAACCCTCGGAGTGTTCACCTGGACTGTGTGCGTCGCTTCAGCGGTCCGGCCTTCTTCGTCGATGACGGTGAGCTTGACTTCGTAGCGCCCTTCACTCGCGTAGGCATGTTCTGCTCTGAATTCTCTGGTCCCGCTGCCTTCTGCTTTGACGCCGTCGCCAAATTCCCACACGTATTTGTATTTGCCGTGCGACGATGCTTTAGCCGGATCGGTGACTTTGGCAGTAAACTTTGCAGGCGCGCCGGCGGTCAAGGGGCTCGTGTAGCTAAATTCTGCGTTAACGGCAGCTCCTTGGCCCCCTGCTTCGCCCCCTTCCACCTTCAGGATCGAGTGCTGTTCGATCTTTGGGCCGAAGTCGTCCGGTTCCACGATCGCGATGATTTCGTAGTTGCCCCCATGTTTGAATTCGTGCTCGAGTGCCGGCACCTGCGTTGGGAAAGGATAACTTTCGGTCACGGGCGGTTCGTCGGCTTCTTCTTTGCCGTTGTCCTCGAACCGCCATTCGACGCTCTGGGTGTCTGCGGCGAACACGTTCAATGACAGCGAGGCCGTTTTGCCGGCCGGCATCTTTGTGACCGGAACGCCTGAAACCGACACGCTGGGCGGCGTCGCCCGGGCATGTCCACATTCTTCTCCGCCCGCTCCGAACTGCAGCACGTTCACCGTCGCCGGCTTGTGTTCGGCCAGGACCGCGACGGTCACGTCGAACAGCAGCAGGCGCCCGCTGCTGTCGGCGCCCACCAGGATCTGCGAGATCCCCGATAGGAGAAAGCACTTTTCGTTGCCACTGGTTTCGTTCTGGCCGGCTGTCCAGCCGAGCTCTTTCACCTTCGGCGTGCCACTGCCTTCGCTGTATTCGAGCACGACCGCCCCGTGATTCTTGCTTTCATTTTCATTCCCTTCTTCAGCGGTTATTTCGGCGTCTAGATAGAGCTTGCCTTCGCCGGGGCCAGTGGGCACAAACGCCAGAGCACCGCCTGCGCCTGCTTCTTCGGAGACGGGTTCGACGATGGTTTCTTTCCCATCTATACCTTGTCCCCGGCCCATCGTAAAAAGGCGCTTTGGCTTCGCTTCGTACACCTTGGAAGGCGATCCGAGTTCAAACGATTCTGAGGCCCCTTCGGTCGCGGGTATTTCCCATAGTTCGCCCGGCCCGCGTTCGCTCGGACGCTCGCCGTAGAGCTTGCCACCGGGCGAGACGAACGGCGAAGACGGCTGGCCGACTCCTTCCGCACAGGCAGGTTCCGCAATGATTGCCGCGCCTTCGTCCAAACAGTTTTCTCCGTCGACGTAGCGCGGTCCGAGCTTGCCCGCGTCAGCGCCTTCGGTATGCACGCGCTGCGCCGCGGCATGCAGGTCTTCTTCTCCCGACCCCTTTTTCGTCGAGACGTCCTGCTGACCCAGGATCAGCACGTCATGGGTGACGGGGTCCACGGCGATCCCGTGCGGATGAAGCAGCGGCGCGCCCCCTTCTTCGGAGAGCGAACCAAGAGCTTTTTCGCCAGTCAGCAGGCCGGCTTCCTTTCCGGTGGCCGGTGTCCCGGCGGCCGGTTCAAGCTTTTCTTCTTTTACGTTGGTCGAGAACGCGTAGAGCTGAGCTGCTACAGGCGCTTCAGGGTCGAACACGGGATGTGCTTCTTCTTCGACCTTACGTTCGCCCACCACCAACACGTACAGTCGCTGCTTTTCGGCGTCGATCGCGACGCCCTCCAACTGATATGCCGGACTGGCCAGCTTGACTCGAGCTTCAGCAAGATATTCGCCTTTCGAGCCCAACTTCTGGATCCGAAAGTAGGGAGCCCCCGCGATTTCGATTGTTTCGGCGATGTACGAGCTGCCGTCGGGAGCGACGCCGAACGCCCGCTTGCTTCTGGGATTGACTTCCAGGTGACCCCCATTTTTACCGGGCTTGAACACGGCGAGGCCGCCCAGCCCGCCGTATTCGTCCGCGCGCGCGGTGGCGATGAGCGCACCGAGCAGCAGGAAGGCTCCCGCGAGTGCGAGCAGCAGAAAGCGGCTGATACTTAGGCGCTGGAGCATCGTAGTCTCGGATCCAGACCAAGCGTCGGTCTCGGATCCAGACCAGCGTCTCCAATCTCAGCCAGGGTCGTGTTGCCAAGCTGTGAACGGCCCCGACCACGCACAGGCGCCCCTAGTGTTGGCGATTCTCGTCGAGTTGGTGGGACGGGTAGTACAATGAGCATCATGGAGCCGTCCACCATCAGTCAGTCAGCAGCCTCCGAGCCCGAGTTCGCGGGTGCCACCGATACCTTCAAAACCGCAAACGCCCCCGCCAACCGCCACTTCAAGCAAGTCATCACCCCCGGCCTCGGCGGGCCGAATTTCCTCATCCCCGCGTCGGTGAGCAAGTTCTTCCGCAAGCGCTTTCGGCGCAAAGACGCGCCCGCTACGCGCTAGCCTCGGCGCGCAGACGTACCCGCCTAGTCCCACACGATGGCTCGCAGAAGGGCGAGCTTCGTCAGCACGGCGACAAGCAAGTCTGTCGTGTCATCCGCCAGAACTCCGGAGTCGGCGCTGCCGGCTATTGCATCCACGTTGAGACAGCAGAGCACGCCAAAGGAAAGAGCCACCGTTGGGGAACCCTGTCCTGCGGCCAAGGCTGCGAAGTCGCGATCTGGAGCACACCGCGACGGCCGGGCGACATCGCAAAGCGCATACGTGAGGCCATCAAGAAATGCGATCACAACCCCGGCACACCAAACTCCGTGAAACGGCAGAAAAACAAATGAGCCCGACCACCAAACCAACGATCCGCAGCTTTACGCTCTTCTTCAGCGGTGCCGATGTGTTGAACGACGAGCAGTTCGACGCGTTGTATGAGGCCGGCTGCGACGACGCTCTGTTCGGGGTGCGAGACGGTGCGCAGTACGGGGCGTTCGATCGCGAAGCCAACAGCTTCAGCGAGGCGCTGACCAGCGCCATCGAAGACGTCACCTCCGCTGTGCCGGGCTTGCAAGTCGTGCGCATCGAGCCCGACGAGCTCGTCACAATGGCCGCCATCGCCGAGCGCAGCGGGCTCTCACGCGAGTACATACGACTGCTCTCCACCAACGAGCGCGGTCCCGGAGGCTTCCCAGCACCCGTCACATACGCCGACCACAAGACCCGCCTATGGCACTGGCCGGACGTCGCTCATTGGCTGACCGAGAAACCAGAAGGCCAGGGTGGAGGTCGATGCCCACGCCGCAGACCTCGTCGCCGCCCTCAACGCGGCATTCGACCTGCGTGAGCACGTCCGCCATCTCAACGACAAGCACGACCTCGCCCTCGTAGCCGAAGCCCTCGGAGAAGACACCCTCAAGTGATCTCAAACACAGCTCGGAGCATCCCCAGACCTGCCCGCACGTCGGAGTGACGCCTTGGGATACTCGTGACTATGTCAACATCGTGCTCGCCGCTCCTAGCCGGTACTGGGCACAAGACGTTGCGGGGACGCTGATTTAGGCTCTTCTCGCCCTCGCCGCCAATCACAATCCGACAGCCATTCGATTCATAATCTGTCCGATCTTATGGTAGGCCGCGTGGAGCCACCAGCATCAGTAGCCCTCGGTGGCGTACGGGTTGAGAAATTGTCTCCGCCAGAATCCCGCGCGATCGACCTCGGTCAGGGCTGCCTGGTCGCATACGTCGGCCCAATCGGTCTCGATCACATCGATCTGATGGTCGACGATCTCGCGGGCTTCCGACTCTGAGAGCAGGTAGGTGGATGCGCGGGCGACGCAGCCGGCGAGTTGGCTCATGCGGTAGCCGTCCTGGCCGATCGCCATCAGCTGCGCGGTCTCGCCACCGGCGCGCGGCTGCGGGCAGACGTCGTAGGCGGGGGTGAGGGTGAGCGCGATCCCGTCCCAGAACGCGGCGTGGTTGCGGGCGTGATCGTCCTTGTTTCCGGTGAGGATGTTGAACGTGATGCGGGAGAACAGCTCGCGCAACGTCGGCAGCGGATCGGTGAACCGGGCGCGGACGATCCGCGCGAGCTCCGCGTAGGAGGCGTAGCGCGCGCCGACCTCATCGAGGCCGAGAATCGTCAGCGCCGAGACCATCGCCCGACGACCACCGCCGGCCGGCCGGTCGAATCGGTCGATCAGCAACACCTCCTTGCCGAGCGCGTGCGTGAGCGCGACCGTCGCGACGTTCAGCCCCGCGCGGCGCGCGAGCTCCATCGCGATGAACTCGCCCTTCACAACGGAGTAGGTATCCGTGGTCGAGCTGAACTTCGCGATCAGTCGACGGGTGCCGTCGCTCAACAATGCCTTTGGCCGCGCGCCGCCAACCGAGGTGCCGTGCAGCAACGCCTGGTCGAGCGCCGGCGAGAGCGGAACACCCTGCTCGACCCGCTCGGCGGACTCGGCGAGCTCTGCGAGCGTCGCATGAGTGCTCTGCCGTGCAACGTAGTCGGACGCCGAAGTCTGAAAGTCCAGGGCGCCGATCCGGTCCGAGCCGGACTCCAGGAGGTAGGTCAAGATGTTCAGCTCATTGGTGTCGAGCGCATCCCGGCCGACCATTCGGTTGAGGATCACCCGCCGGCCCCACGCGTCCGGCGCGGCATCGGCGATGGCACCGGCAACGTCACCGACCAACGGTGAGATCTCACCGCGACGCAGCGGCAGCTCCGGCAGATAGAGCGCGATCTTCTCCTCGCGCGCAAGGTAGCTCTGTCCGTACGTGAACGTGACGATCTCCCCGGCGGCGTCCAGGCGGCCGGCGACGACCGGGTCGGCCGCGCCGGGCAGCCATACCCACACGAACGCCTGCTCCGGCTCAGAAGTCATCATCCACCTCCACCGGCTTGCGTACGAGCGCCGGCAGCACGGCAAGACGATCATCGACACGACCGGCCTCGAGCGTCCGACGGGAGCGGTCCTCGTGGAACAGCGGAACACCGAGGACGGCCGCGGCCTCGAACGCGACACCCAGCCCGACCGTCAGATCGCCGCGCTCGACCTTACGCATCGTCACATGCGTGACGCCGACCCGGTCGGCCAACTCCTGCAGCGTCCAGCGACGCTCACGCCGCGCCAGCCGAACGCGAGCGCCGAGCAGCCGGGCTGCCTGCACCGTCATCGGCGAGTATGTACGAACTCTCTTCATTGCTAGATATTATACTAGATGCGTAGGTAGGAGCACGATATTTTAGTTTAGCGACAGCGAGGGAAACACCGCAAGCGCGTTCGAAGCATCGATCAGCGACGCGGGTTAAAGCAAAACGGGCCCGCCCCATCCTTGGGGCGGCCCGTTGTTTGCTTCCTTGCATCAGGTCCTACAACAACCTCTTCCTTGCATCAGGTCCTACAACAACCTTAGTCCTTGATGTTTTCCGCGCCTTTTAGGGCCTCCGTCTCGACCGCGCCCGAGGGGAGTGCCAGGTAGTCGTGAGTTTTGATCAGGGTCTGCCCACCTTTCGGCCAACGCCCTCATACCCGTGTGGCTACGCAGACTTTTCCGGCGCACAGACAGGCCCGCCGCACGCTGAGCGCGCAGTTTCGCCGGGCGCGCTGTAGGTGGCTAGCGTGAGATTGGCCTATAGGCCTCCGACAACACCGGCGAAGCCCTCGACTACGTCATCGGGACGATTTGACCACGAAGAGAAGGGAGTGAAGATGGATGCACGCATAGGAGTGATCACGCTCGCCGTCGCCGATCTGCATCGGGCGCTCGCGTTCTACCGCGACGGGCTCGGGCTGAGCTCCCGGGGAGTGATCGGCACGGAGTTCCTCGGCGATGACGTCACGCCCGCCGGGGCCATCGTCATGTTCGAGTTGAGCGGCGGCCTGATACTCGCGCTCTATCCCCGCACCGAGCTGGCGAAGGACGCGAGCATCGCGTTCGAAGCCCCCACGTCTGGCGAGTTCAGCATCGGCCATCTTGTCGCGAGCAAGGCCGACGTGGACGCGCTGCTGTCACAGGCGCAGGCAGCCGGCGCGACCCTCACCGATCAAGCGCACGATCGTCCTTGGGGTATCTACTCCGGCTACTTCCGCGATCCCGACGGACACCTGTGGGAGATCATCTGGAATCCGCGCACCGAGCCGTGACCAGACAGGCGACGATAGCTGTAAGTTCCGAAGCCCCGCCCCACTCATCCGTAGAGCGCGCGTGAAGAAAGGTCTTCCTAGGATCGCGGGCGGGGCACCGCTGCGACCACTCTCTTTTTAAAAGTCGGTATAGCAACAGTATTGCTGGCGACATGAAAGGTACCGGCGCCGGCATCGCTGTGGCGATGGGGCGCCAATCGCGGAGGTCATCTTTGGATCTAATAAGCCGCTAACAAGCCGCTAACGCTTGTCGCACGATCGAACCCGTCCCAAGTGATCGGTAGAACTGTCGTGTGAGCGTGGCGCTTCGTGTGCTAGCTGAAGATTGGCAGACCATGGTCAATAACCATGAGCGATACCAGGGTTTGTGTTGTGGCGCTACAATGTCCGTCCGCTCACCGCGGCTGGGCGTCGAGCCTTCGCAAGCCCCCCGCCGACAGTAGGAACGGGATTACGACCCCACCGGACGGGATAGGCGTCGTAGTCGGCCTGCTCGCGCTCAGGCTGGACCTTCTGTACAGACGTCGCGAGGACAGCGTCGATTTCTCCGCTCTCAACGAACGACTGGCGAAACTCATGCCAAACTCCTCGGTGTGTCTTCGCGGAGATGCCACGCTCACTGAGCGCGGCCCTGGCACCGTAGAGCATCGCGTAATAGGCAGCGCTCAGCGCAGTCGAGGAGTCCTCCTCAGCGACCACCTCCGCAGCCGCGAGTCGCCGCCGGGCCGCCTGAAGGAACTCACTCGAGCGAGGACTCATGCCGACCCGGGTCGTCGACGCCGACCTGGCAGCGCTCCGTGATCTACTCGCGTCCTCACCCATGTTCGTCCTGCAACCGATCGACCTCGCCACCGTGGACGCCACCATGTCGATCTCCCGTGATGTGCTCGGGGACCCGTGGGACCGCTTTATCGTGGCAGCCGCTCAAGTACTGGATCTGCCGCTAGTCACCAGAGACCGCGCTATCAGCGACAGTGGGCTCGTGCCGACCATCTGGTGAGAATTGGGGTAGTCAGCCGAGGCAGCCATCGCCAGCCTAATCAATTTGCATACTGAGACACTGCCACGCCGAAGCGCGGGGCGGCCCCTCAGGGGCTAGGGGTCGTTGCGGGGATCGCGGCTCATCCGACGTTGTGAGTGGATCGTTGTGACCGTTGCGTGGGCGACCTTTCCGTGGGCGACCTTTGTGGGGGTGATCGTTGCGGGGGCGACCTGCGCCCCGCGCCGGCCGTGGCGGGGACGCCGCCGCGCGACCGAGGCGCCCGCGAACGCAGCGAGCAGGACGATCCCGAGGATGTAAAGGGGCGAAGGCTCGTGTTCTGAGGAGTGATAGGCGACCGCCTGGTTGCTCACCGACTCGGTGGCGCTCTCCTCCTCTTCTTCGTGTTCGGCAACCTCGATCGGCGAGGTGACCGCTGAGGTTCCGCTCGGAGGGGTGGGGCGCGCGGGCGTGGGCACAGGCGGCGGCACAAACGGCAGCAGCGGCCCGGAGACGGCAGCCGGCGCGAAGAACGCCAAGGGCAGCGCTGGGCGCGCGGGCGTGGGCGCGGGCGGCGCCACGGGGGGCGGGGCTGGGAGTGGCACGAGCGGAGGCGACGAGGAGGCCGGGGCGGGTCCGGCGGGCGCTGGAGCGGGTGCGGGAGTGGGCACAGGTGGGGAGGGGCTCTGGCTGGCGGCGGTTCGATGTTTCAGCGGCACGGTGCCGCATGGCTGGCGCACGCTGCCGGCCTGGACGGTGACGGGAAGCGAGGATGAGAGGCCGCCGGCGCTGATTGTGACGATCGTGGTGCCTGGGTTATAGGCACAGAACAGGCCGGATTGAGGATCGGGAATCGGTTTGCCATCTGGCCCCTGTAGTACCGAGTGGGATTCGGGAGAGGCGAGGTTGGGCGCGACGAACTGGCCGACTTCTTCGTCAGAGGAGCTGAAGGTGTATTCGGGAAAGAGGCCGCTCGCGCATGAGTCTCCCGACGCAGTTCTCGGGGATTGGGATGTAGGGGTCGACTTCGGTTTCCTGGCTCGAGTTCACAGCTCGGCCGCCCGCGCGCGGACGGCGTGCGAGCCCTGAGAACAGTGCTGGCGCGCTGCGTCGCAGCAGGATCCCGTCTTTGGCTTCGAGCGCGAGTTCGCCGATGTCGGGGATCAGCCGCACGGTGACCGGAGCGACATTGGTGGCGGGATTGCGCGCGGCGACGTCGACTTGGCCGAGCAGGAAGCCGCTCGCGCCGTGGAAGTCGCCGAAGCGCTCGTTCGCCACGTTCACGTAGCCGAGCGTGCCCGAGCCGAACGTGGGGATCGATCCACCATTCACTTCCAGCGGCTTCTGTACGTTTTCTTCCGGAGAGTCATAGAAGTAGGCGGAGGCACCGCCGGTCAACAGTGCTTGGGCAACGGCGGCGGCAGCCGTGTCGCCAGCTTTGATCTGCGCGTTCAGGTCCGCATTGGCGACTACGATCGCCGGCGTGGCGCTCGCCTTGGCGCTCGCGAGCTGGCCTTCGAGCCACTTGAGCTGCTCTGAGTCCACATCGGAGCTGTCATCCAGCACGATCGTTCGCACAGTGCCGCCCGTACCTTCGGAGTCGAACGCGTAGTAGGCGGTCTGGCAGCCGACCGTCCCGCTGCATCCCTGTTCCGTGTCGTCCCCGGCGGCTAGAGCGGCCTGCGGGAAGCCGGCGAACGCCGCCTGGAACGTTGCCTCCGTGCCGTTGCTTTCCGGGCGTGCGTCGAGCTCATAGGGAGAGATCGCCGCGTAGTCGGGGATCGGGCTGGAGGCGAGCAGCTGCCCGTAGCGGGCGAGCTCGTGAGTAAAGGGAATCGGCTGTGTTTTGGGGCCCTGGGTTTCAGCGGTGGTGACGCGGGGGCCCGTGTACAGAAACGCTCGCGCGCCGATCTGTCCCGCGCGTGAGAGCGCCGCGGACAGCCATACGTCGGGTCCGATCCCGGCGCGCGCACGGTCCGCGCACGGCGCCGCGCACTGCGCGCCGCCTCCGATCGCGAAAGTGGCGTCTTGGGGATCGAGCGGCACCTGCGATGTGCCGGCGCCGAGCGGCGTGCCGCCATCGGCGGGGTAGCGCTCGAGGTCGCCCGTCTCGAGGCGTTCGTTGGTGCTGACGTTGCCGCCGGCAGCCCATCCCTGCGTGCCTTCCGGGTTTACCAACACCGCGAGGATGGGGTCAGGCCTGTAGGGCAAGTCGTGGAAGGTGTAGCTTCCCTGCGGTTCGCCGGCCGGGTTCAGTTCGTGGCTCTCGTCGCTCCAGCCGGTCGCGGTCTGGCGCAGCACGCCGCCGCTTTCTGGGCCGCCGGCGACCGGCGGAAACGGTTCGAGGTAACTCGGCGGAAAGCCGGGCGCCGGCGGCTGCGGTTCGCTTTCGTTGCTGATTCCGCCGGCCGAGACGATCGCCCGGAGCGCACCTCCTTCGCGGAAGAGCCCGAGCTGGCCCGCGGTGGAGCCTGGTAGCGGCGTGGGCGTGGCCTGCCAGCCCGATTCAGCCGTTTCGCGCACATACACGCGCGGCCCGTCCTGGCCGCCTACGGTGGTGAACGCGGCGCCGCCGTCGGGCAGGCCGGCGACCGCCACGGGCACCGCGGTCCCGATCACCTTGGCCGCTTCTTCGTCGATCTGCCAGCCTGAGCCCTTGTTGATGAGCAGGCCACCAGTGGCGTTGTTCTGGCTGATGCTGGGACGCTGGCGGTAGGCGACGATCGCCTCCGAGCCGGCGAATGCGACCGAGATGAAGCTCGCGCCCTGGACCTGAGAGGGCAGCGCGGTTTCCTCAGTCCAAGTCTTGCCATAGCGAAGCAGCACACCCCCTTCTCCCGCGATGCTCGACGAACCGACCGCGTAGCCGAGAGCCGGATTGCTCGGATCGAAGGCAACGCCGAGGAGGTTGCCGCGGAAGTTGAGCGGGGTCGCCGGATCGGGTTCCCAGAGGCCAGTTTCCCCGCGCCAGAGCCACATCGCCCCATGGTCGCCGACCGCGTAGATGCGGTTGGGCGTGGGCCAGGCGACGGCGCGCAGGCGCGGATGTTCGACCCGCTCGCCGGGCCCGAACAGGCTTTCGGGCAGCCAGCCCTCGCCGGGCTTGAAGCGTCCGACGGCGCCGTAGTCGCCGACGGCAACCGCTTCGCTTGTGAGCGCGCCGACCGGCGCTCCCGGCAGGGGGGCGATCGCGAGCAGAGCATGGTGGAACGGCACGGGCCAGGGCGTCAGGCGGCTGGGGGCGGGTTCTGGCGTCAGGTGCACAGGCATCCCGTCGGCGCCGAGCCAGCCCTCGCGCGGGTTGGTGAATGCCGCGCCACGCTGTGCGCCAGGGAAGAGATTGACGTTCGAGCCCGCGCCGAGCGCGAGCACGCGCGTGAACGATTCGCCTTCAAGGCGCAGGCTCACGCCTTCGGCCAAGCCGGTGATCACGCGCGCGCCGAACTGGCCGCTCGCTTCAGATTCGCTCCAGGCTTCACTGCGTTCCGATTTGCTCCAGACGAGCGAGCGAGAGAAGTCGGTGGGGATGGCTTCTGGCAGTTCGTGCTGGCAGGCTGGCGCCCCTTCTGCGCCGGCGGGAAGCAGGCACCAGCTCGCCTGCACCTGGCCGCCAGTGGCGCCTTCAGGCTTGAAGAAGATCGTCGTCGAGGCGGGTGTGGACGTGTGGACGTCGGCGCGCTGTCCGTCGATCCAGACGCCTTCGCTTGTCACGGTCAGGATCTGGGCTATGACTGTCGGCGGCTCGCCCAAGCCGGGGACAGTGAACGGCTCTGGTTTGCCTGCACCCTGCACGGGCACCGTCAGCGGTTCGGCTTCGCCTTCTTCGCCGCCGGCTTTCGCAACCGGCTTCCAGCTCCATTTCGCGCTTTCCCCTTCCCCTTCGCGCACGCGCCGGAATAGCGCCACTGCCCCTGGCGGATAGGACGCTTTGGAGGAGAGTTGCGCCAGCAACCAGGCGTTCGTAGGACTCGTGGCAGCGATACCCAGCACGCGGAAGTCTTCTTTGCTGGCCTTGGGGATTTCGATCGGCTCGGATGTCCATTTGTGGCCGTCGAAGTGCAGAACCTGGCTCTCTACCCCGGCTCCTTCCCCGATCGGCACAAGCAGCGCGCCAGCCCCCCCGTCTTCTTCGCCCAGCGCAGCGACCAGCGGCGCGCGGTTTGCGCCGAACAGCGTTTCGCCTTTCTTCAGCAGCGGTTCTTCGCCGGGCTGGGGTGTTTCGCTTTCGACGGGCACGGGCGGGGCTTCCGCAAACTGCCCCCCGGGCTTGCGCACGAGCAGAACCTGGTGTGAGCCACCGCCTTCAGGAGAGATAGTGCCCACCAGCACGCCATCGCCCTGCGGGGTCATCTGGCCGGCGAGCGGGCTCTGCTCGAACTTGAAGCCTGCCGGCAACGATTCGAGCGACCATCCGCTTTCCTTCTTGTAGCGGACGAGCGCCGTCGTGGATCCGGCTTGGCCGATACCCCATGTCTCGTTCGTGCCGGGCGCTTCAAGCGGGGTTGCACCGATCATCGTCACGTCGCTCGCCGGTACCGAGGCGTCGGTCTGTGGCGTTGGTTCCACCACGGAGGACTGGGCCGCGCGTGAGGTCGAGCCGGCTCCCGGCAGCACGCCCGCCAGCGTGAGTGCCCCGGTGAGCGCGAGCAGACCCAGGAGCGCAAGCGCGCCTATGAGGGACGGCCGCATGCGCGCCGTGCCTACGTCTCCGGAGAGGCGTGTCAAGGTCGCGATCCCGACCCGCTGAATAGGGGCTCTGAGAGGGATCCAAGCTCCGTGAAAGGAGGTACCTCTGGCAGCACCCGAAGGCTGGTGCTCACAGTGTTCGCGCCGTTGCCACTGTGTTCTGGTCCCCCTGGCACGTTTGCCGATTCTTTGACGGTGGTCGTCGGCAATGGGGCGAGCGCATGCGTCTGTAGGGACAGCTTGGTCGGCCAGTTGTGCGGGTTCAGGCGCAGCAGGAGCTTATGGTCACCCGCGGCCAGCGTGCGCATGGAGGTGCTTGCCACCAGCTTCTTGCGGCGCTTGGCCAGCAGGCGAACCTGAGCCTTCACCGCCAGGTGGAAGCGCAGTTCGAGCGTCGTCTTGTGGATCAGGCGACTGTGCACGTCGGAGAGCAGGGGCGCCTGGATCTTGGATTCGACTGGCGAGCTTTTCGTTTCCACGAAGTTGGCGCCGTAGGCGGGTGGCTCTTCGACGAGTCCGGACGTATCTGGGGGTGGCGCGTCAGCCGGCACTTGCGGCAGGCCCTGGTCTTTTGGGCGATAGGTGATCAGGTTGACCTGGCCGCTGCTTTCAAAGCCGGGCATTTCGCTTGCGGGCAGCTGGCGTTCGCCTTCGGGGGCGAGGTGATATAGCCAGCCCTGCGCGGTGGCCAGCCAGCAGTCGTTCGCGGCTGGGCAGGCGAGCTTTGACGCGGCGCCCTTGGGCCCGACGCCGGCTTCTCCTTCTGCGCTCGAGGGCAGCACCTGCGTTTCGGTCACCTTGCCAGCGCCTGAGACGTGCACCAGCACCGCACGCGAGGTGGCGATGGAGCCTTTGCCTTCGGGCGCTTGCAGCGCAATCCAGGCGCTTTCGGAGCCGGGTTCGGCCGCGACCCCGCTCACAGTGGCTTCTCTGGCGAGCACCTCTTCGGGTTTGGTTTTCCTGCCAAGAAGCATTTCTTCTTCGCTCAGATTCGGGAGGATCGGGCCCAGCGGGTGTTCGGGTCCGATCAGCTGGCTCCAGAAGCTTTCGACGCGGCGCACGACCGTCACCTGGCCGGGCGTGCCGCCTTCGGCCGGCTTGGGCCCCGCGGCGCCCCACAGGGTTCCGTCGCTGGAGGAGAGGTTCAGGGCTTCGAGCGCTTCGGGTCGCTCTTCGCTGCCGTACAGCGGCACTTCGGTTTCCGGTTCGAATGCAGGCAGGAAGCCTGCGGGGTTGATGCGGTGCACGACGGGAGGTTCGGGATTGGGCGTCGAGGCGCGATCGCCGGCGGCGATGCGCACGCCCTCATAGAGAATCCCTTCCAGCAGGCTCATGCTCTCGGCAGCGTGCCCTTCGCCTACGTAGGGTTCGGCTTCCAGCGTTGTGCCGTTCCAGTGCAGCTGAAACGCCCCGACCTGGGGTTCTTCGAGAGCTTCGCCGGCGAACCAGCAGTCGGTGGGGTCGAAGCAGGCTGCGGCATGCATCGCCTGATAGGAGTCGGCTTGGAAGGCGGGGTGCGCGTAGGAGGCGACGATCTGACCGTCGGAGAATTGGCAGAGCGTGTTGTCTTCCAGGGGCGGCGGCTGGAGGCTCTCCGAAGATTCGCTTGTCTGTCCCGGGCGCCCATCTGAGACCGTCCAGAATTCCTCGGGTCCAGCCCAGGCGATGCGCCCGTCGGTGGCGCCGCACGCTTCGGATAGCTCGCGCCATTCACGGCCGTTGTAAGTCCACACGCTCGCCGGGATCGTGGGCGGGTCGCCGGCGGTGATCAACAGTCCGCGGTTGGGCGCCCAGAACTCGATGTCGCCGATTTTGCCCAGGCCGACGGGCAACCGGCTTTGGTGTTGTTCTGTCGATTCGCCGGGCAGCTGAGGCGGCAGGATCTTTTCGAGGTGCCATGTCGCGGCTTCTTGCGCCGCGGCGGGGGCAGCCTGTACAGCGAGCGTGAGCGCAAGTGCAAGGACCGTCATGGCGAGAGCGAATGCCAGGCCGGAGGATGTCGAGAGCGCTCGCACGACCGAGCGCTCTCGCACAGCTCGAGTTGTCGCGCACAGTCATCTCCGCCTCGCCTTGGCGAAGCGCCGACCCGCCTTGGAAGGTTTTCTCTTCTTTCGCGAGCGCGCCTTGAAGCGCTTCTTGGTGTGCACGAAGGTCACGGTGATGTTTTCGCGCAGAGTGGGATGCCCGGGAGCGGTGAACGTGACGGTGACTGTGGCCGACAGACCACCACGCTCGTCGGCGAGCGCGGCGTAGAAAGGGGCGAGTGTGAGTGTGAGCGTCGTCAGGCCCGCGCTCTTCGCGTCGGTCGCCTTGGTTGCGACCGTGCGCGTGACGACCGCCTTCTTCACACGCGCGCGCGAGGCACGACGTGTCCGGCGAGCAGCGAGGGCGCCACGGACGGACGCAACCACAACCGCGCTCTGCGCGTCGGCGCGCAAGGTACCGGCGCCGGGTGCGTCGACATAGAGCAGCACGCTCCCGTTTGGACGCGAGAGCGCGGTCAGGCCGATGCTCCATGCGGGCGCGAGCGAGGGTTCGGGCGCGCCCGTGATGTCCTGGGGGGTGGGCGTAGAGCCGAAGATGACCCGCGAGATCAGGAAGGCGTCGCTGCCGTCGAAGGAGCCCGCCTGTGGCAGGCCGAGCGGTGGAGCATTGCCGTCGCCAAAGACGAGGTTCGATGCGGTGGAAGCGAAAGCGAGGATGTGTCCATCGCTCGAGAAGGAGGGCGAGAGCGCGCCGTCGCCCGGCTGTTGTTTGTAGGGATCTTCACCGGCGACGACAGGCGTGTGCGCGTGTTCGCTTGCTTCATCTGGGCCCCGATAGCCATGGGTGACGCGCGTGAGCGTGTCGTCGGCTAGGTCGGCGTCGAATAGCTCGTTCATGCCTGGTTCGCCAGCGGGTGTGCTCACGAAGGCAGGCGAGCCCAGCGGGAACACGGTGCGCCTGGTGGAGAACGCGACCTGGCTGCCATTGGGGGAGATGTCGAAGTCGTAGATCGGTGCGGTGGCCGCGAGACCGGAGCCTTCGCCGCCCGCGAGCTCGGTCAAGGGGGTGAGCGCCTGATCGCGCGTGAGGCCGGGGTGCATGTTTGCGACATAGAGGTCGCTTTCCTGACCGGTCTTGTTGCGGCCGAAGTTTTCGCCGCTCGTGACAAGCGGCGCCTGAGAGACGAAGGCCACGGTGTAGCCGTCGGCGCTGAGCCTTGGCACGAAGTCGCCGGTCTGTCCGCCGGCTTCATTGATGATCCCTCTGGGATTGCCTTGGTTTTCCACGATGAAGGGACCCTGGCAGGGATCTGCTGGTGAGGGATTCGCCGGCAGGCTGCCCTCGCCACTCACCAAGCAGGCGGGGTTGCTCGGATCGGAGCCCCCCGTCACACGCTCGGTCTGAGTTTCCGAGCCGGGCTCGATGCGCCGCCATAGCGGCTCTGTGTAGTCGGGGGACCTGGTTTCTTCTCCCAGCATCGCCGCCTGCTGTTCGATGTCCTCTCCCATCCAGGCAATGGTCGAGCCGTCGGCGCTGATCGATGCGCCGGGCGGTGGCGAGATGCTGTATTCGCCATACGGGGGAGGCACTGTGAAGCTCGCGGACTGACCGGGGTACACCGCGCCATAGCCCGTGCTCCCTTCCATGAATGACACCGCGGGTGCAGCGGCTTTTTCACACTTGGATTCGATATAGCAGCGGCTGACAAGCACTGTTTCATCGGTGTCGAGGTAGCGCACCGCGACCTGCAGCTTGGGCGTGTGCGGCTTGGGGGTTTCGCCTTTTTCTTCTTCTTCTTTTTCCACTTCCGGGTAGCGCACGAGGTTGGACACCGCGGTGGTCACGAACGCCACCTCGTTGCCCGCAGCGTCGATCGCCGAGCGCCCGACCGCGGCCGATCCGGTGGACGTGGAGGTACCTGCATAGGTCAGAGGCTCTTCGGAGTCGTTCACCGCGGAGACGACTTTGAACGCTCGTTCCTGCGGCGGCAGCTTTTCTTCTTCGGCCGTGGTCTGCGCAGGGGCATTCGCCATGTCACGTACGTAGACATTGACCGATTCGTGCTTGGGCTCGACGTCGAGCTTGCCGTGCGTGATTTCAGCCAGGCTCGCACCTTCGTTGGTGGTGAAGCTGACGTACTGACCGTTTTCGCTGATCGAGGGCAGCTCGGCATCTCCGCCTGCGACCTGTTCGATCGCACCAGTGGCCAGATTGCGCCGCCACACGCCGGTGACGCCGGCGACGGAGCCATCGAAAGCCACGTACTGTCCATTGCCCGCGATGGCGGAGTCGTGCGCGTATTCGGCCTGCTCGTGTTCGCCACCGCTGAGCGTACCCTGCGAGACCAGCGAGATCGGCCCAAAGACGTCGGCCCCCGCAGGCGCCGCCGCAACGAGCACGGTCGCGACGGCACAGACCAGCGCCACGGCTAGCCTCATCGCACGCTCACCCACCGGCTGACGACACCCGCATTGCCGAGCTCATCGCGGATGTGCACGACGACCCGGTAGACCCCGCCGTGGGCGTAGCGGTGCCTGAAGTTCGTGTGCCCGCGGGCGCTGTGGTGATCGCCGAAGCTGACGCTGATTGCGTGCGCATCGACGCCTGCGTAGGCGTCGCTGATTCGCACAGTGACGCCGTAGCCACTCCTTGCGCGTTTGATCTTGACGGTGGGCGGGACGCCGTCGACGAGCAGGGTGGAGGGGGCGGAGAGAATTGATTGCCCGTTGATGTCGGTGGCGAGCAGCTGCACGCTGTGACGGCCCGAACCCAGACCGCGTGGATCAAGGCGCAGCTGGAGCGCGCTGGCGGGCGTGGGGAGCAGATGGCCGTCGAGCACGACGGTGTAGCGCAGCGGTCCGTCGGCGCTCACCGCCGGTTCCCATGTGACCTGGGCCTGGGCGGGCTTGACCCAGCCCTTGGGGGCGCTGAGGATCACTTCGGCTGGTGGCGCGGTGACCTGGGTGGCGACGATGGCGGCGTTGCCGAATTGACCTTGACGGAAAGCAACTAGGCCGTCGCCGAGGCCCGAGCGCCCGACGGCAAGTTCTCCGACTTCGCCGCCGGCGCCGCCGCTGACGAGAGCAGTCTGCACGGCGCCGCTGGAGAAGTCCTCACGCACTGCTACAGCTGGGTCGCCCTGCGGATCGGCGCTGGGCCAGGCCGAGACGCCTCCGCCCTGCGGGTTCATGACGCTTGCTGCGGCGGTTTCGGAGCCGGCGAAGGACGGCCCAAGCGAGAGGGCAGCGGTCAGCCCCTTGTCGGTTCCCTCGATCACGCGTGGGGTGCCGTTTGAGTCATACAGCAGGCGTAGGTCTTCCTTTTCGTCGATGTCGATGTTGGGCGGCCCGATGCTGGCGCCGGCGCCGCCGGAGACTTCGGAGTCGGCGATGCTCGCGCCCTCGAACTCGGCGCCGCTCTTGGCTTCGCCGTTGGGGAGGATGTTCAGGAAGATCCGCGGGCCAGGTAGCGGCGATCCCGGTCCGGCGGCTTGCCGGTAGGCGACGTCAGCTTGACCGAGGAAGGAGACGGCCACGCTGGGGGCGTCGGCGTCGGTTGTGATCGGCGCCCCGTTATAGGTTTCGGCGCTGACGGGCATCACGTAATCGAGCGTTGAGCCGAAGAGGCGCCTGGCCCAGATGCGCGCGACGCCTTCGATGTCGGGCTCTTGCCATACGACCACGCCATTGCCGGTCTGAGCGATCGCGATCTTCGGCGCGTTTGCTTCCGTGGGCGGGCGCATGGAGACTCCCGGGTCGCGGTTGATCGCGCCCAGGTTCGACCAGCGGTGACCGTCGAAGTGCGCTAGTCGCACCTGCTCTACGACGTCGCCGGGTCGCAGCAGCGGCACTGTGGGCGATGAGGTTTCGACGACCCTGTAGACGACATCGGCCTGTCCGGTCGTGCTCATCGCCAGATCGGGGCTGGTGCCGGTGGCTTCTTCGATGTCGGGGTCGATGATCGCCGGCGGGCTGAACGCCGGGCTACCTGGACCGAGCTCTGAGGCGAGCAGCTCGTACACCGACTTTTCGTGGCGCGTAGCGAACGGCGTTGCCCACACGACGATCAGCTCTCCCCCGTTGGCCGCGCCAATCCGCGGCCAGCTGGCGGCATACGGTTCCTTGCAGTGTTCTTCTTCCATTTCCTTTTGTGAGTCACTCGGGTTGCAGCGCTCCACCCGGATCGGCGCCGACCAATGCCCTTCGGCGAAGCGCGACACGAACACCTGCGGCACGCCGTTGACGCGCTTCAGATAGACGAGCCCGCCGGTGCCGTCTTCAGCCATTGCGACCCCGCCGAAGCCGACGATTTCCTCGCTGGGCCCATCTATGGTGGTGGCCGGCAGGATCACCGCGCGCGCTGGCTGTACATGCACCACAGCGCCCAATACCAAGCCCAACACCCCCACCCCCACGAGCCCCATCCCCCACCTTCGCCATCCCCGCGCGTGCGTGGCGGGGTCGGCGACCCCGCCCAGGGGCAGCCGCTCGCGCCACCGGCGCGCCCTCGGGTGTGGGGTGGCCACGGCTTCGACGCACATCAAGAGGGCCAAGATACCCTCCGCGAGACCAGTCGGAGGCAGCCAGAGGCCCGGTTTCACAGGATGGTTACGAGTTGGTCACACGCCGCTTGGCCTCGGCAAATCTCCGGCTCGGCCCGCCCGCGCCCGGACGGGGTCCCAGTTTGAAACTGGAACCCCGTCCGGGCTGTCGCCCCTCAAATCCGCAGACCGAGTACAAGCGCTAGCGCCTCGTCCACAGCTTCCAGCTCCTCGGGAGCGAGACGGCCAAAGCCGCCCTTCACGCTCTGCACATCGAAGACCCGCAGCTGGTCGGTCAGCACACGAGTGGGCTCCCCGGAAACCTCGATCAGTGGACGGAATGTCGCCGGTGCCGCCCCGCGCGAGGTCGGTGCGATCAGCACCGTGCTGAGTGCGAGCAGCTCATCGGCCTGAACGACAACACCCGGCCGCGAGCCATGTTGCTCGTGACCACGAGCCCGGCGTGGCGATGAGATCCGAACTATCTCACCGCGATCCATCTCAGTCGGCAGGCCACTCCGGCATCAGCTCGTCCAACTCTCCACGCAGAGCCTTGAGCTCTGCGCGGTCCGCGGGGTCATTGGCGAGTCGATGCGCCTCCTGTCGCAACGCCATTCGTTGGCGTCGACAGGTCCGCGCCTCGGTCAGCGCTCGGCGAACCGCCTGCGAATCGTTCATTCCCTCAGCCCGCAACACCGCGAGGGCAGCTTCGGAGTCGCCATCTAGCCGGACATGAAGCGCACGAGCCACACGAGCAGTGTACTACAAATCATCCTACATCAATTGTCGCGGCGCAGTCCATCCGGCGTCCTTGGCGATGCTCTCGAACTCCAGTAGCAGGACCGTCTTGCCGGGGGGATGGTCGGGCTCTCAGCCAACTTGGAGGTAGTTGCGCAGCGCCTTGCGGAGCACGGATGAGGGGGTCTCGTGATCGCGTTCCGCTCGCTTTATGAGCGCGTCGCGCAACTCCGGCTCAAGCCGCACAGACTCGACGCTCGCGGGCGCCGAACCGAGCGCTGGCCTACCCCCGCGCCGTCGTACCATCTGCTCGACGTCATAGCCGGCGTCGGCCTTGGCAGCGAGCTGCTCGACCAGCTCGTCGGTGATCGGTACGCCGCTTGCGGTTTTGCCATACGTCTTCTTCTCCATAGTCAGCCTCCGGGAAGGAGCTCTTGGTACTTGTCGCGCATCTTCATTGCGTGGATCGCCAGCTCCGTGTCGTCATCACGAACGATCGTGACGATCTCGAGCAGTTCGGCGTTCCGCGCTGGCCCGAGGTACGGGTATTGTAGTACGAAACTCGCACATGTGCCAAATACCATACTATAGTTATACCGACTTTTAAAAAGAGAGTAGTACCACCAGCGAGCAATCCAAGGACACCGCCTGCCCTCCCGCATGGCTTCAGGGTCTGCCAAGCCACGTCGATAACCGTGCTGGGCGAATGCATCGCCCATGCCAATGCGAACCCTTGGAAACAAACCCACCACTCACGCCCCTGCAAGGACGGGCGGCGCCCCTATACCAAGGCGAGGCGGCGCTCCTGTACCGCCGGACAACGCCCCTGTAAGGACGGGCGGCGCCTCTGTACCGACGGTTGGCGGCGCCCCAGCACAGCTTGCGCCTCGCATCGAGCGCCGGCGTTACCCGCCAGCTCCTGGCGTACAACGGCAGCGCGACCTGTATATACCACTGAAGCTGCGGGTCATGCTTACGTTCGCTGCAGGCCTGGTGTGGGTCTGCTTCTCGCTATGGCTGTCGCGCAGCTGGATCGGAACGCTCGGGCACGACATTACAACGCCGCTTGCAATCCTCGTGATCTTCGGGATCGCAATCATTCCCGGCTATCTGAACATTCAGCTACTCAGCTCAATCCTGCTCGATAATCCGCCAGCTCTGCGCTTTGACGTCGAGTTTCCAAGCGTCGCGCTCTTGATCGCCGCCTACAACGAGGAGGATTCAATTGCTGAAACGCTCGACTACGTCTTGCGGTCCGATTACCCCGGCCGTTTCGCAATCATGGTGGCAGACGACGGCTCAAGCGATCGTACATGCGAGATCGTCGAGGAATACGCCGCAAGCGATCCGCGCGTGCGGCTGCTCTTGGTCAACCATGGCGGCAAGGCCAAAGCACTCAACGCCGCTCTTCAGAAGGTAAAGGCGCCGCTGGTATCAACAATCGACGCCGACACACTGCTGATGCCCTACTCGCTCAAGCACGCTGTTGCGCGCCTGCTTGTCTCGCCATCCGACACAGTCGCTGTTGCAGGGTCAGTGCTCGTGCGCAACTCGCGCACAAACCTGCTGACACGCGCGCAAGAGTGGGACTACTTCCTCGGCATCGCTACTGTCAAGCGCGGCCAAGCGCTGCTGCAAGGAACACTCGTCGCGCAAGGCGCTTTCAGCGTATACGACACAACTGCGCTCAAGCTTGTTGGCGGCTGGCCAAACCGGATTGGCGAGGACATCGTGTTGACCTGGCGGATGCTGCTAGCCGGCGGACGCAGCGTGTTCGAGCCAACCGCAGTTGCATTCACCGAAGCGCCCTCAAGCTGGCTCGCATTTGCCCGCCAGCGCAGGCGCTGGGCGCGCGGGATGATCGAGGGACTGCGCGACCATGGCTTTGGCTTGATCAAGCAAATGAACTTCTACTCGCACTCAGTTGCCAGCAACTTCATGTTCCCGCTCCTCGATGCAAGCTTTACGCTTGCATTCATTCCCGGCATCGTGCTAGCTATGACCGGTAACTTTGCAATCGTCGGGCCAATGACTCTGCTGGTGCTGCCGCTCAATGGCCTGCTTGGTGGCGTTATGTTCTTTCACCAGCGCCGCATTTTTAAGAACCTCAATCTGCGCGTGCGCAAGAACCGCCGCGGGCTGCTGTTCTACTTCTTTTGCTACCAATACGTAATGTCACCAATCTCGCTTGCCGGCTACCTGCTCGAGAGCATTCGCGCACGTCGCGCCTGGTAGCCCATTTGGTCCTGGTAGATGGCAGGAGCAATGCGCCCACGAAACGCGACCTAAAACACCGTCCCGACCGTCTAGACACCGTCAGTCAATCTCGACGTCAAAGTCCCACGCAACAACTGGCCGCCCTCCGTCAGGCGCCCATGTCAAACCGCCGTTGCCTGTCGGCAACACGTCATAAACCTTCAGCGACAGCGTCCGGCCCGGCGCAACCTGCTGGGGTGGTGGGCCACCATCCATAGCAGTCACTTGTGGATGGCGAACATGACCAAGCTCATCAACAAATGTAAACGCCGCCCCGCTAAGTGGGACCGTGCCAGATGCGCCAGCAAACGTAACAACAAACGTGCATGGGCTGGAAGCAGGAACCGGGAAGTGGCCCTGCTCAGGCGTTTCCGGACCAACAGCAGTAGCAAGCACGCGCCCATGCGGAAGATTGACCGCTACCGTGTTGCCCTGGATCGCAAGCGCCGGGTGGGTCGGGCTCGCTGTAACGATCCGGTTCACAGGAGCCGTCGCCTTCGGCAGCCAGCTCGGCAGGCCGCCGTATCTCGCCGCCGATGCGGCAGGGCTCGATCGGCGTGCGCCGGCGGACCCGCCGTGGCTGCTCGCCAGTCCGCCCACAAGGACGGCGAGCAGCGCAACGGCGGCGGCCCTTCTCATCAGTGGCGTTCCTTGCCCTGGCCCTTGGGGTTGGTAAACACATCAGGGCCAAATGGCGCGAGACCAGGCTGGGCGGCATAGCCGATGTGCCCCTAGAGCTCTTCGCCCTGAGCGTTCTTAGCCAAAGGCGTGTTAGGACCGGTCGGCTCGTAGTGCAGACCACGCCCAAACAGCGTCTCCGCAGCCGAATCGTCTTCGACCGAAGTGGCCGCGTCAGGCGGCACTACGTTTGAGTTGGCGAAGCTGTTGCCAGAGTAGGTGAACGGCGGGAAGCCCTCGTCGAACGTGACGTCGATCAGCCCACCTTCCTTGAACGCCTGAGATTCCTCGATCTCAGGGATGACATGTTCGAGGAACAGGTCGGCCGAGTACAGCCCGCCCGTGTAGTTGGCCGGTTCGTTCGGGGTGGTCGGGTTGGCGAACCCCCCGGAGAGGTTGTTGCCGTGGCAGACCGCATCGTGGCCATCACTGCAGTTGTTTGGCGAGATCCAGCTGAATGCTGTCCATGTCGTAATCCAGGAGTGAACAAATGGAGAACCTGCCGCCGCGCACGGCCACCGCTGGCCGCCCACCACCGCGCACCGCCACCACCGTTCGGCGACGGGGTCTCAGGATTCGTTTTTGCTCAGCGCGCCAGGCGTGAGGTTGAAGGCGCAGCGGAAGTTCTCAGGTTCCTTGACGGCCTCAGAACCAGCAAAGCCACCCGCCTGGCCGTCGCTATAAACGGTCACATACTGCAGCGATTCAGGCAACGGGTTGGCAGGCAAAGGGATCGGATTGGCCTGGCCTTGACGTGGATCGCCAGTCGCTCCTTCGCTAGCACCCTCAAAGCCAGCGGCCTGCGACCCGGCTTCGGTTGTGACGAGCGTCGAGCTCATCTCGCGTTCGTCTTTCAAGCCCCGCGTCGGATCTAGGTTGGTCGTCGCCGTCAGCGGAGAGTCGCGAATGGTTGACTCGAGCTTTACGCGATTTGCCGCGCCAAGCAGTTCAGAGGCCGAGGGCAGCCAGCCGCCCTGGGCCTCGCATGCCTTGCTGGCCCAGATGAAGTTGTTTTTGCCAATCTCTGCGTTGGTCAGGGGGTAGGGCGCCGTGTCAAGGCACCAGGTGCCAATGTCAACAGTCGCAGGCGGGCAAGCTGCCTTCGATTTCCGCCACCGTCTTGCCCCCAACCTTGCTCGCGTCCTTCACCGTGGGGATGGCCGAGGCGGGAAACTTTCTGTTTCTGCCCAGCAGCAAAATGCCGCCTGCGTGTGGCTTTGAGCTGATCTGATGGCCGTCCACCGCGCCGATAACCGCGCGGCGAGCAGCATCAGCCAGCCCGGTGGTAGAGAACACAAGCGCAATCAGGGCAACCGCCATTGCCGGAGACGGCATCCAGCGCGAGCGTCGCTGGCCGGCAGACCCGTCGCCCCTGCTCACCGTCCGTCCTTGGGATCGGGATCGGGGTTGCGTGTCGTGAAGCGCGGGGGCGAGGAGCGGCGCACGTCGCGCAACTCCTCGAGCGATGTTTCCTTGACTGTGGACAGCACAGCGTCGAGCGCGACCCCGGAAAGCGTCTCCTGCTCGAGCAGGGCCGTCGCAGTCTCTTCGACCGTGCCCCAGTTGCGATCGAGGATTGCGGCGGCGCGCGCAGCGGCGTCGCCGACCATCCGCTCGATCTCGTTGTCGATCAAGTTGAGCGTTTCAGGGCCGACCGAGCCGAGGTCCTGCAACGAGGCGCCAAGGAAGACCTCGCCGCTCTTCTCGCCGATCGTAACCAGCCCAAGGGCCTCAGACATGCCAAAGGAAGTCACCATGCTGCGTGCGAGTGCCGTCGCCGCGTGCAGGTCGTCGTTGACGCTGGTCGAGGTATGACCGAACGCGATCTGCTCTCCCGCCAGGCCAGAGGTGATCACAATCAGCTGGCTCTGCAGGTCCGGCTTGGTCATGATGACCTGGTCGCGATCAGAGAGCATGTGTGCGGCCGTGCCGAGCTGACGCCCGCGCGCGACGATCGAGAGCTTGCGCGTGGAGGTGGTGTGCCCCAGCGCCTCGGTCACGACAGCGTGGGAGGCCTCGTGAACCGCGATCAACCAGCGCTCATGCTCGCCAAGGATGTGGTGCTTGGCGGGGCCGGCCACGACACGATCGATGGCCTCCTCGAGCGTTGCCTGGTCGATCAGCCCGCGCCCGTCGCGCACGCTGAGCAGGGCGGCCTCGTTGATCACGTTGGCAAGCTCTGCGCCGCTGAAGCCGGGGGTCTGATGCGCGACCTCTTCCAAGGAAGCGTCTGGACCAAGCGGACGCTTGCCGCCATGCAGGCGCAGAATCTCGAGGCGCCCATGCACGTCGGGCACGTCGATCACCACCTGGCGGTCGAAGCGCCCGGGGCGCAGCAGCGCTGGGTCGAGGATGTCTGGCCGGTTGGTAGCGCCCATCACGACGAGGCCGCCGTCGCCGCCAAAGCCGTCCATCTCGACCAGGATCTGGTTGAGCGTCTGCTCGCGCTCGTCGTTGCCCTGGCCGATGCCGGCACCGCGCTTACGCCCGGCGGCGTCGAGCTCGTCGATGAAGATGATTGCGGGCGACACCTTGCGTGCCTTGCGGAACAGGTCGCGCACACGGGCTGCGCCAACGCCTACGAGCGACTCGACGAAGTCAGAGCCGGATACCGAGAAGAAGGCGGCGTCGGCTTCGCCGGCGACGGCCTTGGCCAGCAGCGTCTTGCCCGTGCCGGGAGGACCGACGAGCAGCACGCCCTTGGGCGCCGCGGCGCCGACAGCGAGATACTTGCTTGGATCGGCCAGGTAGTCGCGGATCTCCTTGAGCTCGGCCAGCGCTTCGCCGGCGCCAGCGACGTCGGAGAACGTGATCCTTTCGCTTCTGCCCTTGCCCTTCTTGCGCCCTTTGCCAGTGAACGCCGAGAAGCCTGCGATCCCGCCCGCTGCGCCGCCTTCGCCGCCCAGGCGCATGAACAGCGAGAACAGGCAGACAAGCAGCAGGATTGGGATCAGAAACTGGACGATGATCGCCTTGGTGCCCTTGCCCGACTGCTGATTTACCGAGACGCTCGCGCCGCTTTCGTCGAGTTCGCGCAGCAGCTGCTGAGTCAGTGCGCCCGAGGCGGGGTATGCCGCCCACAGCTGCTGGATGGTGCCGGCTCCAGGAGGAGGAACCAGGATGGTGCTGATGCGAATCTTTTTCTTGCCTTTGATCTTGACCTGAGTGCGCACGGTCCGCCGTATGAGCGGGGGCACTGTGCCGGCGGCCGACAGCGGAGGAGCGGCAGTGGACGTGGCGATCTCCATGCGACTGTCGTGGTCGAGCAGCACGGCTGAGGCGAGGTCGTGGCGTTTGGCGAGCGTCTGAATCGCGCTGATCGGCGCTTGCGTGCCAGAGCTGCTCGGCTTGATATCGCCCAGCAGAGTTGCGAAGGCGATCGCCAGCCCGATTGAGGCGAGGGCGAGGAACAGCGCGAGCGGATCGCGGAAGGCGACTCGGCGCGCACCCTGTGCCACCCCGCCCAGGGTCGCGAGCACCGGATTGCGGCGATGGGCCAGGCCCGAGCGTACGGCCGCTTTGCCCGCGGTCGGGGAGCCGGCGCCGTTGCTGGCTGAGGACTCGGGTGGGGTTGGGTCGTCTGTCATATCGAGTTCATTTGGGGGGCCGCGGCCGCACAAGAGCAGCAGTCGAGCGCAGCGCCCGATCGGGACCGCCGCCAGCCTCACATGAGACGAGCGGAAAAGCAATGCCGTTCACAAAAACGACACAACAGGCCGGCTAACCCAAGTGTTATTCACAAAGTCATTACAAAATAGTTACAACTGCTCTGCCGGTCCCGGGGGTGGATATAAAAATAAAAGTTCTGTATAGCGATAGTTATACGCAACAAAAAATTTGATATAGACCCCCAGCCCTCCTCCGCGCCATCACTCCCTCCGCGCCTTCCCCTCCCCCCCACTGCCCTCCCCTGCTGCGTTCACAAAAACGACACATCAGGACTACTAGCGAGCGACACCCTTGCGCATCAATGCTCACTAGTTGTGATGTATCGATGCTCACTAGTTGTGATGTTTCTGGCGCATGCCGCATCAATGTGGGCCTTAACCGCATCGATGTAGGCCTCAACCTGTTTCACGCCCCGGCGCCTTCGGTGCCGAACGTACCCAAAACCGAAAGCAAAGGAGCAACATGCGCGCGCACCGCACCCTGATCATCTCCGTCGCCCTTGCGCTGATCCTCGCCGTGCCGGCGAGCGCGATTGCGGCCAAACGCCTGGTCATCGGCGGCTCAACCTCCGTGCTTCCCCTGATGCAAAAACTCGCCACCGCCTACCACCACGCCTACCCAAAGATCCCAGCGCCAAAAGTCGAGGGTGGGCAGTCCGATGTCGGCATCTCAGGCGCCGCCAGCGGCAGCCTCGACATCGGCGATTCCTCACGTAACCCGCTGCCGACTGACCCGACAGGCCTTGTGTTCACGAAGCTTGCCCGCGACGGCGTGTGCGTGATCACCAACAGCAAGAACCCCATCTCAAACCTCTCCCAACAGGAGGTCGAAGGCATTTTCACGGGCAAAATCCACGACTGGAGCGAAATCTCTGGAGCATCAGTCTCCGGCCCGATTGACCTGTTCGACCGCGACGGCTCATCCGGTACCCAAGATGCCTTCCAGCACATCTTCCTAGGCGAAGAACTAAAGATCTCCCCAAGCGCCACAGCCGAGGAATCCAACGGGCTAGAGCAACTGCACGTAGAAAAGGACGAACACGCAATCGGCTTCGTGTCCTTTGCCTACACAGCAGGCGTAAACGCAGTTGGCTATCAGGGCGTTGCTTGCAACCTGAACAACGCTCGCTCTGGCCAGTATGCCGGCGTGCGTAACTTCTGGATGGTCACCAAAGGCGCCCCCAAAGGCGAAGCTACCAAGTTCATCAAATGGGTCACAAGCGGCAACAAGACCACTAAAAAAATCATCAACTCAAGCTGGATAGCGGTCTACTAGTAGGGAAGAAGAAAGGCAGGGAAGGTGCCCGAGGGGGCTTTGCAACGCGCGCCCAAACGCGACTGGAGCCGCGGCGACAAGCGCGCCGAGCGTATGCTCGGCGCGCTTGCTGCATTGACGCTCGTGCTGATCGCCGCAATGGTCGTGACGGTGTTCATCAAGGCATGGCCATCGTTTCAGGCTAATGGGCTCAGCTGGTTCGGCCCCGGAGGAAACGTTGACACCCAAGCTGCGTGCAATGGAGGAAGGGGCCGCGCTGCCCGGACACTCCGCCCTGTACTTCCGCGCATGGCCGCTGATCTCCGGGACAATCATCACGACTGTTCCAGCAGTGCTAATCGCCCTGGTCGTTTCCACCCTGGCAGCAGTCTTCCTGACAGAGTTCGCCCCCCCACCAGTCAGGCGCCTGCTCGAACCGGTGATCATCCTGCTCGCAGGCGTGCCATCCGTCGTCTACGGCCTGATCGGGATCCTCGCGCTCGCCCCGCTGATCGAAGACAACCTGATCAGCGAATCCAGGCGCAAATCCGTGAGCTACGTGGTGCAACTCAGCGGTTCAAACCTGATGACCGCGATCCTGATCCTCGCGGTAATGATCACGCCAATCATGGTCGCACTGATCGCCGGCGCCCTGGGCTCTGTCCCGCCCGCCTGGAAGGAGGGCTCAGCAGCGCTCGGCGTCAATCGCTGGCGCACGATCATGCGCGTGTCATTGCGCACCGCCCGCCCCGCAATCGTAGCCGCAACCGTGCTCGCCACCGCTCGTGCGCTGGGCGAGGCGATCATGCTCGCGATGGTCGCCGGCTCACGCGGCTTTGCCGCCAACCCACTCGATGGCATGACGTTCCTGTTCGAGCCCGTCAGGCCGCTAGCCGCAACAATCGTGCAGGTGTCGCACGCGCTAACAATCTCCGCAGCTGCCCATACCGCCTACGCGATGGCCGCCGTGCTGCTCCTATCAGCAGCGCTGCTCTCATTCGCCGGCTGGGCAGTCAAGCAGCCTTTGAAGCGTTACGGGATTCGTGCCTGATGGCCGCCAGCTACGGGAACCGGACCTGACGTGGCCACACATGGGCATCTGAGCGCCCCGCCCGCCGGGCTAAACGTGACGCGCCCGCCGCGCCAGAGCACCGCATCCTGGCCGCTGATCGATCGGATCGGCTACTGGCTGTGTTGGGCAACAGGCATCGGGCTGTGCCTAATCGTTGTTGGGATCGTCCTGTTCATGTTCGTCGAAGGTGTCTCCTACCTTCATCTCAGCCTATTTGTGACCTCGCCTGCGCCCGAACTGCAGCAAAGCAAATCCGGGGGCTTTCTGGACCCGCTAGAGGGAACTCTGATCGTCGCCATACTGGGCACCCTGATCGCCGCTCCGATCGGGGTAGCGCTGGCAACATGGCTGTCAGAGTATGGGCGGCCGCCCCAACTCGCCCGCGCAGTGGAGTCAGCAATCGAGATGATCGCGGGGATACCAAGCGTTGTGCTGGCGATCTTTGGATTGCTCATCTTCTCCCAGAGCTTCCTTGGGTTCCTCTCCCAGAACGCCTCCGACGGCTCCGTGACCGGGCAGTCGTTCATAACCGCAGGTGTGATGATGTCAATCCTCGCGCTGCCCCTCATCATCGGAGCCACCCGCGAGGGACTAAGTCAGGTCCCCGACCGCATGCGCGAGGCCTCTCACAGCCTCGGCAAGACCCGCGCCACCACAATCCGTCACGTGCTACTGCCAAGCATCCGGCCAAACATCGCCGGCGGCATCGTGCTCGGCATGGGTCGAATCATCGGCGACACCGCCATCATCATCTTCCTGCTCGGCGCCACGCTAAGAACCGAACCCGAGAGCAGCGTCCCGCTGATCGGCACGCTGCGAGGCACCGGATCAACCTTGACAAGCTACGTCTATGAAAACTCACCCGCCGGTGAGGGCAACTCCCACCAGAAGGCCTACGCCGCTGCGTTCGTCCTGCTGATGATCGTGCTGGCGCTCAACTTCGCCGTGACCCGAATCACCGGTGGTAGCCGCTCCTGATGGCCTCCACCACGCCCCCCCCTGTCCGAAGGATCGCGGTCAATCGAGACCCCAGCGTCATCGACCCCACGGCTAGCCCCAACGGCGGGAGCACAACAGCGGCCCCACGCCCCTCCGCCTCCGCGCGCCTGCGTGCAGCGCGCCCGCCCGTCGGCGCCGTGCGCGAGCGGATGCACGCAGAGTCGGTGTGGTTGGCCTACGGCAATAACTGGGTGGTACGCGACGTCAGCCTGCCCGTACGCCAGGGCGAGGTGCTCGCGCTGATCGGCGCCTCGGGCTCAGGCAAGACCACGCTGCTGCGCTCGCTAAACCGCCTCACCGAGATCACCGCCGGGGCGGCACGCGCCGGTCAGATCTCACTCGACGGGCAGGAGATCCACGGGCTGGAGGTCAACGCCCTGCGCAGGCGCGTGTCAATGGTCTTTCAGCAACCCAACCCGTTCCCGATGAGCATCTTCGACAACGTCGCCTACTCGCTGGCCGAGCAGAGCCCGCAGCGCGGACGGCGCCGGCGCCGGCGTAACGCAGAGCTCGAGCGGGCGGTCAAGGACGCGCTGAGCCGGGCCGGGCTGTATGAGGAGGTCGCCGGCGACCTCCTGCGGTCAGCGCTGCAGCTTCTCCGGTGGACAGCAACAGCGGCTGTGCATCGCACGCGCGCTCGCCGCCCAGCCCGAGGTGCTGCTGCTCGACGAGCCCTGCTCGGCCTTGGATCCGATCTCGACAGCGACGATCGAGGAGCTGATCGTCGGCCTGCGCGAGAGCGTGGCGATCGTGATCGTCACGCACAACCTCCAGCAGGCGTTCCGCGTGGCCGACCACGTCGCGTTCATGCACCTCGGCGAGCTCGTCGAGTACGGGCCCGCCGAGCAGGTCTTCGACCGCCCGGCCCAGCAGCGCACGCGCGACTACATAAGCGGGGCATTCGGGTGAGGTGGGCAGTGGCGCTCGTGCTGGCGGCGCTGGCGCTGAGCGGTTGCGAGAGCACCCAGGAAGAGAGTGCAAAGCTCGAAAAGACAGCAAAGCGCGAACAGGCGAAGCATCCGCGTCTTGCACAGAAGGGGCTGTCAATTACGCGCGCGAGTAGGCAGGTCAGCGTGCTGGATGCCACATTGGTAAGCGATTCTGAAGGCGCAGCAGCGGCGGTGACAGTTCGCAACGTCTCCTCGCGCGCGCTGAAGGAAGTGCCGATCGCGATTACGGTCAAGAGCAGAAACGGGCAGATTCTCTATCAGAACAACGCCCCCGGCCTGGAAGCGGCGCTCACTCAGGTCTCCTCGCTGCCAGCTCACGGCACGGCCACGTGGGTGGACGACCAGATTCCCACCGCCGGTCAGCCGGTGAGCGTCAGCGCGATCGTGGGCGAAAGCCCCGCTCTGAACGGCCTGGAACCGCGAATCGAAGTTGGGGGCTTGCACCTCAGCGAAGAAACCACCGGCGAAGCCTCTGGAACAGTGCGTAACCGCTCGCAGGTGAGCCAACAGAAACTTGTTGTCTATGTTGTTGCGCGGCGTGCTGGCAAGATTGCCGCTGCCGGCAGGGCAGTGCTGGCTGAAGTGGCAGCTGGCGCATCGGTTCCGTTCCAGGCGTTTCTCGTGGGGACGACAGCTGGCGCGAAGCTCGAAGCAAGCGCCCCGCCGACGACATTCGGCTGAGATAGGCGGGTGTGCGGGCGCTGGAGCTGCATTGAGGCGCCGGGGTCTATATAACTTTTTAAGAGCGCGTATAGCCATCGTTATACGCAGTTTAAATTTTAAGGTCTACACCCCGGCGGCCTCCCAACCCGCTGGCAGGTGCGCCCGCCTCGCCGCCTATACGCAGGGCTCAGCGCCGGCGCTGCTTGAGCGTGATGCCCTCCAACACATGCGCAACTGTCTCGCAAGCATCAACAGCAGCCTCAAGCGACTCAAAAATATCCTTCCAGCGGATCACAACCATCGGGTCGATGCCACCAGCAAACAAAGCAGCAACAGCATCCCGTTGCAAGCTATCGCCCTCGTTCTCCAAGCGATGGATCTCAACAAGGCGCGGGCCAAGATCTTCGCCGCTGTGCAGCGAGCGCAGCGCAGCAAGGATCTGCGCGCCAGCAGCAACAAGCACATCAGCGAACTCAAAGGCTTGTGCCATCGGCGCTTCAACCCCATACAGGTCAAGCTGGGCAGCAGCTTGCTCGATGTAGTCGATGATGTCGTCCAGCGCAGTAGCAAGCGCATAGCCATCGCCAGCGTCAAACGGTGCACGCACGCGCCTCCCACCACCCATGCGGTGGATGATGTCGTGGGTGATGCGATCGCCCTTCTGCTCGCATGCAGTCAGTTCCCGCGCAAGCTCTGCATGCTCGGGAAACTCAGCAAGCAGATTGCGCAGCAGTTGGGCAGAGAGCTCAACGTTATGCCCCGCCTCCTCAACAAGCATCGCCAAGGTTGCATCAGCTGACCCTCTCAGCAGATTCATCGGCTCGCAGGTATGTCAGAGTGATGTCCGGTCGTGGGCATGTCCGCGTGGTGTCCAAGCGCAGGCATGTCCGCGTGGTGTACGGTCGCAGGCATGTCAGCATGATGTCCGGTCGTGGGCATGCCAGCGTGATGTACGGTCGCAGGCATGTCCGGGTGATGTCCGAGCGCAGGCATGTCCGCGTGGTGTCCGAGCGATCGCATCTCGGCAGAATATGGAGATCAGCCCGCCCCTGCGATCCCCTTCACGACTTCTTCACGAGTCGATCACGAGTTGGCAACTCGCTCGGGCTCAATCAGAGCGAGGCTATGTGCCCGTGGCGGCCTCAGCCGACAACGCGAGCACCCTCTACGCCGGCGAACTAGAGATACGGCTGGGCGAGGGTCTCGTGCTGGCTACAGGACGAGCGCTAACGCTGTCAGTGCGCGAGTTTGAGCTGCTAGCTGCAATGGCTAGGCGAGCCGGCGCAATCGTTACCCGCAGCCAGCTTTACAGCGAAGTATGGGGTGGAGAGCTGCGCGCCGGGGACCGCTCCGTAGATGTGTACGTGAGCAAGCTGCGCAGCAAGCTCGAGGCCGCTATGCCCGACCGCCGCTTTATCCACACACATCCAGGCTTCGGCTACCGCTTCCAGCCCCAGCCCTCGCATGAGGGGGCGATCGCGCAGGGGGCAGTGGCACAGGGCGCGGCGGCGCAGATGCCGGAGGGGACGGTGGCGCAGGGGGCGACGGCGCAGATGGCGGTGGCGGCAGATGGCCACGTGCCGGAGGGGGAGTCAAGCGCAGTGGATGGGAGCACAAGCACCGCCAACAGGATTTCACGAAATGTTCACATCGGGGCTATCGGCGATTAACCAGACTGAATGCCGAAGCCAACACAACCGGCAGGGATCTGCGCTGCACAAGCAGCGCATGCCCGCAGACCGGCGACAAGCACAAATCAAGCAGAGGAGACATCCCAGTGATGATCCAAAAGAAGATTGGCGCGCTCGCAGTTATGGCGCTCGCGCTAGGCCTCGCCGCATGCGGCTCCAGTTCCTCAACGAGCTCTACCAGCTCCACAACGAGCAAAACTGCCTCAAGCAGCTCGTCCGCAAGCACAATCTCTGGGGCCGGCTCAACATTTGCCGCTCCTGTCTATGAACAGTGGGCCTCAGCGCAGTCCGGCCTGACGGTTAACTACCAGTCCGTCGGCTCGGGCGCTGGTATCACCGCAATCGAGAGCAAGACCGTCAACTTTGGAGCCAGCGACCCGCCGCTGAAGCCGGCCGACGAAGAAGCGATCGCCAAGAACGGCAGCCCCGCGGTGCAGATCCCGATGTTCCTGGGCGCGATCACCGTCTCCTACAACCTCCCCGGCGTGGCGACGGGCCTCAAGATGGAAGGCAAGACGATCGCCAACATCTTCCTCGGCAAGATCAAAGCCTGGAACGCAGCGGAAATCGCCGCTCTGAACCCGGGCGTCAAGCTGCCGAGCACGCCGATCACGGTGATCCACCGCTCGGACTCCTCGGGCACAACCTCCGGCTTCACCAGCTACCTGTCCGAGGTCGATCCCGAATGGAAGAGCAAGGTCGGCGAAGGCAAGACCGTGCAGTGGCCGACGGGCACGGGCGGAAAGGGCAACGCAGGTGTGGCCGGCGGGGTCCAGCAGACAGCTGGAGCCGTTGGGTACGTCGAGCAGGCTTACGCGCTCACGCACAACTTCACCTACGCGTCGGTCAAGAACAAGGCCGGGAAATTCGTCGAACCGTCATTGGCCTCGACAAGCGCGTCCGGCGAAGGCGTGACGGTGCCCGCAAACCTCGGCATCAAAGTCATCAACTCGCCGGCAGCCAGTGCCTACCCGATCACCTCGCAGACGTTCATAGTCGTCAACAAGGACCTCTGCAAGGCAGGTGAGTCAGAAAGCGCCGCTAAAGGCGTGGTCAAGTTCCTGAACTACGGGCTCAGCGAAGGACAAGCGATCCTGTCCAAAGCCGACTACGCCGCACTGCCCGCCGCAATCCTTGCGAAGTCCAAGGAAGCAGTCGCTGGCCTCGAGTGCAACGGCACCGTGATCGGCGGTTAGCAAGGGTCGTGGAGGCAGCATCATTTCGCGATGGGGGTGAGCGCCCACTTGGGCGCTCACCCCTCTCTCGCTCACCGCTCGCACGTCTGCCCGATCGCGCGCTCAAGTACGGGCTAACAGCGCTCGCAGCGCTAATTCTGGCGCTGATCGTCTACTTCTTCATTCGCCTAGTTGGCGAAGCCCGTCCCGCATTCGCCAAGGAAGGCGTGTTCAGCTTCGTATTCGGCAACGACTGGAACGTAAGCACCGAACACTTCGGAGCACTGCCGCTGGTAGTAGGCACATTGATCACCTCAGCGCTAGCGCTGCTAATTGGCGTTCCCGTAGCAGTCGCCACCGCCATCTATGCAACTGAGCTGTGCCCGCTGCGCCTACGCGGGCCACTAACGCTGCTCGTCGAGCTGCTAGCCGCAGTGCCCTCAGTCGTATATGGGCTATGGGGCATCTTCTTTCTAGCTCCCAAACTGCAGGGAGCCGAGCAATGGGTAGCAAATCGCCTGTCATTTGTGCCATTTATCGGCGGTGGCCTAGTAACAATCCCCAACTACTTCATCACCGGGCTAGTGCTTGCAATCATGATCCTGCCAATTGTCAGCGCAATCAGCCGCGAGGTCATGAGCACAGTGCCAGCCGACCACAAGGAGGCAGCGCTAGGGCTAGGAGCAACACGCTGGGAGATGATTCGCATCGCAGTCCTGCCCTACTGCCGCTCCGGCGTTGTCGGCGGAGCAATGCTCGGTCTCGGGCGAGCAATTGGCGAGACAATCGCCGTAACCATCCTCATTGGCGATGCCCCCCAGCTAAGCGGCCACCTGTTCAGCCAAGGCTACAGCCTCGCAGCAGTAATCGCCAATGAGTTTGGTGAGGCTCAAGGCCTGCATCGCTCAGCTCTATTCGCCGCAGGACTAGTCCTATTCGTGCTAACCCTGCTTGTCAATGGAGTCGCACGCTTGCTCGTGCTACGAGCCGCGCGCGTGCGCACGCCTAAACGCACTGCCCAAGACCATGGGGGCGCTCCGCCTGTAATCGCTGGAGCAGCCGGACTATGAGCCAGCCCCCCACAGCTGAGCAGTTGGGGCGGTTCGCCCTCACTCCAGCCCGCCGGCGCAAGGACAAAATTGCGCGTAGCATGATTCTTGCCGGCACCATCCTTGCGCTGATTCCGCTGGTGCTGATTGTCTATTACCTGCTGCGCAAGGGCCTTAGCTCGTGGAGCCCAAGCTTCTTTACAACCGATCCAACTGGCAACACATTCTTTGGGGGCTCAAGCATCGGCGGCATCAAGAGCGCCATTCTCGGCACAATCGAGATCGTAGCGCTCGCTTCAGCAATCGCAGTTCCAATCGGGGTCGGCGTAGCAGTATGGCTGGTCGAGTATGGCCGCGACAGCTGGTTCGCGCATGCAGTGCGCTTCTTCGTCGATGTGCTCACCGGCGTGCCATCAATCCTGTTTGGCCTGTTTGTTTACATCGTTCTAGTCGTTGGCACCGGCAGCACATACGCCGGCTATAAGGGCTCAATCGCACTGGCGCTGCTAATGCTCCCCGTGGTCATCCGCTCAGCAGAGGTGATCCTGCTGCTGATCCCCGGAGCGCTGCGCGAGTCAGCGCTTGCATTGGGAGCGCCACGCTGGCGGGTGATCTTCTCGATCGTTCTTCCCACCGCACTGCCAGGGATGGTCACTGGCGTGCTGCTGGCAGTCGCACGTGCCGCCGGCGAGACTGCACCGCTGCTGTTCACAGCAGCCTCCACCCACAACACAAACTTCAACCTGGGTGGGTTCATGAACTCGCTGCCTGTGCAAATCTACAACGACGTCACATCCCCAACCACAGCAGTGGTAAACCGTGCATGGGGAGCAGCGCTTACTCTGGTCGTGATGATCCTGCTGCTCAACCTCATTGCCCGCCTGATCTCGCGAAGGAGTCGCCTTGCATGACAACCGACGGACCGACAGCGAGCCCTCGGATCGCTCCCAACCAACCAATAGTGCCCCGGACTGCTGAGATGGACCCAGACAAGCTCATGTCAGGCCAAGCCCAGCCTCCCTTGCCCTCACAGCTGCACCCCACAGACGCTTCAACTACGCCCGCAAGCGCCAATGCGGAGATCGAAGCCAAGTCTGGGCTGAGCGTGCAACTGCAGGGACTACGGGCTTTTTATGGCGATGCCGAACAGGTCAAGGGCGTTGACCTCGACTTCAAAGCCAACGAGGTAACAGCGATCATTGGCCCATCCGGCTGTGGCAAGTCAACCATGGTGCGCTGCATCAACCGTATGCACGAGGAGATCCCCGGCGCACGTGCCGAGGGCAAGGTGCTACTCGATCAGCTCGATGTGTACGACCAGTCGATCGATGTCGTCGCCGTGCGCCGAGCAATCGGGATGGTCTTCCAGAAGCCCAACCCTTTCCCCACCATGTCAATCTTCGACAATGTCGCCGCAGGCCTGCGTCTGAGCTCACGTGGGCGCGGAGACCTGCGTCCTAAAGTCGAGGCCGCGCTACGTGGGGCCGGTCTATGGGAGGAGGTCGCCGACCGGCTGCACGAGGCCGGCGCCGGCCTGTCAGGCGGTCAACAGCAGCGGCTATGCATCGCACGATCGCTAGCCGTAGACCCCGAGGTGATCCTGATGGACGAGCCATGCTCAGCACTCGACCCCATCGCAACGCTGAAAATCGAGGAGCTGATCGACCAGCTCAAGACACGCGTAACAATTGTGATCGTCACCCACAACATGCAGCAAGCTGCACGGGTAGCCGACCGGACTGCGTTCATGCTCGCCGGCAAGCTCGTAGAGGTTGGCCCAACGCAGGAGATCTTCACCAATCCAACCGATTCGAGGACTGAGGAATATGTCACCGGAAAGTTCGGCTAACGCCACCAACGACCCGACGGGCATACCCACCTCGCTGGACAGCCCCAACGACGCCGGTTCTCAGCAGGGCCGTGCGCATTTCCAGCAACAGCTCAAAGAGCTGGAAACCCACGCGCTGGGCGGCCTGGACCTGATCATCGAGCAACTGGATCGAGTGCTGGAGGCGCTTCGCCACCAGGATGTCGAGCTCGCGCAGATGGTGATCGCGGATGATGACCGCGTCGATGGGCGCTATCTGGAGGTCCACCAGGGCATCCTCTCGCTGCTGGCCCTGCAAGCGCCAGTCGCAGGTGACCTGCGCTTGGTGGCAGCGCTGCTGCACATGATCAAGCACATCGAGCGCATGGGCGACCAATGCGTAAACATCGCCAAGCTGATTCCGCTCTCCGGGCATGAGCCACCCGTGCGCCAAGAGGTGCTGCAGGCACTGGCGAAGATGGGCGCGCATGCGCGCTCAGAGGTCGTTCAGTCCAAGGCCGCTTTCGCCGGACGAGACATTGAACTGGCCGAGGATCTCGTTCGCCAGGACCGTGAGATCAACCGACTGAACCGCGAGATCTTCCGCATGGCGATCGAGATCGGCGACGACCCAGACACGCGCGAGTGGGCAATGCACATGATTCTCGTTGCTCGTGCCCTGGAGCGGATCGGCGACAATGCGGTAGACATTGGCGAGCAGGTCGCGTTCGTGGTTACCGGCCTGTTCCGGGAGTTCTCGGACTCCTCCCACCCTGCCGGCACACGCCCCGACTCAGCCCCATCAAGTCCCGAAGCGCTCTGAGTTGCCCCGGGCACCGCGCGCGCCATCGTACTGCGTCCGCAAATACATAAGCGCACGGTCCGGGCAGGGACTATCTAATTTTAAGAGTGCGTATAACTATAGTATTTAGTGCCCGGTGTAGTATTTAGTGCCCGGTGTAGTATTTAGTGCCCGGTGTAGGTTTAGTGTCCGGTGTAGGTGTAGCCAGAGAAGACTTCGCTGCCAAATGAGCTCACGCGGGAGGCCCCCGCGTAGCCGAGATGAGAGAGCCCAAACAGATCCTCGATTGTGCGCAGCAGCGAGAAATGGTTGTACGGTTCTTGGCTGATACCCGGCTTGACAAACGGTGAAAGCAGCAGCGCGCCCACCTGGCCTCCGCCTTCGGGAGCAAGGCCTGTCGTGGATGCCAGCAGGTTCGGAAACTGTGGCTGACCACAACAAGAACTCGAGTCAGCAAGTGCGCCACTCGACGGCGCCTCATCAACAGTGATCACAAGCAAGCCATTTTCTTTGTAGGCCTTCGAGCTAGTGATCTCGCCGACCACCTTCTTCAAGAAGCCTTCAGCTGCCAGCAGCCCAGTCGGTGCTCCGCTTGCGCAGGGTGTAGGGCTGCCGTTATGGCAGCTGTCAGGAGCCACATAAGAGAAGCTCGGTGTGCTCTTCGGATTCTTTAGATCTGAGGCCAGCCGGTTCAGCCCAACATCGTTACCAGCACACGCCGGGGAGCTGGTTACGGAGCTGAAATACACAAACGGGTTTTGCCAGGTCGCGTATGTCTGCCCTGCCGGCAACGTCTGCGCAGAGGTTGGGTCAGCCGCACCAAGCGCCGGATGAGCGCAAGCCCCGCCCGCACTCGGAGCCCCTTCGTCCATGCCTTCCAGGTACGCCTTCCAGGTCAAGTGCTTAGCGGCCAGTTGTCCGGCAAGCGTCTCAGTCGAGCTTGGATACACACAGCCATGGCCAAGGACCTGTTCGTCAGTGCTCACCGTGGCAGGAGCAATGTTGCTGTAAATGGGGCAGTTCGTCGCTGTTTCCGGCGTTGGCCCTTGGCCGCTCAGCAGCGCAATCTCGTTGGCCAGCTGCTGATGAGCCACTGCGTAGTAGCGCGCCAGCAGCTCGCCACGATGCTCAAGAGTCTGAGACAGATATGAAGAGGACGAGGATGGCCCAAACACCGATGCATAGGGCTGATCAGAGAGCATAATTACGAACACATGCTTAATCGGTGGAAGCTTCGACCCGCCAGAGCGAGAACCTTCACTCCCACCTTTACCGCTCCCACTCCCGGCTTTACCAGCCCCACCCCCATTTTTGCCCCCACCTTGACCGCCCCCGCTCCCGGCTTTACCAGCCCCACTCCCATTTTCGCCCCCACCTTGACCGCCCCCGCTCCCGCTCCCGCTCCCGCCCTTACCAGCCGTCGCCCCATTGTGTTTACCCGCCGCCGACCCATTGCCTTCCGAGGATGATTCAGGGGATTCAGATGGACTTGGCGTGGCTTCAGATTCTGCAGTTGGCGGCAAGGCTTCTGTCGCAGTCGAAGCAATAGCAGAAGGCGCCGGTGGGAGGATCAACTTCAGTGGCCTGCCAGACGATGCAGCAAGCGAATAATTGGTTGGCGATCCAGCTACGCCGCCAAGGATTGCCCCAAAGCCAATAAACATCAGCACCAACAGCGCTGAGATCTTTGGCGAAGGAAGACTCAAACCCGATCCACGAGCAGTAGGCCCAGCGCCGGCGTTTTCTTCTAGGCGGAGCAGGCGCTCGATCTCAGCCAACTCAGCATCACTCTCTTGGAGCAGAGCAGCTCGCCGCACAAGCACATCAAGGCGAAAATGGTCGCGAACCGCCATCTCATATGCCAAGCCTCCAAGGTCCCAATGCAGCTTGGTCACCTGCTCCGCTAGCGCATCGCGCTTGCGGCGCAGCTCGGAATTTCCGCCCTGGGATGTTGACGGCGCCAGCGACGAGCTGGAAGCAGGCGGCGTTGGTGGTGGCGGTGGCGATGCTGGCGGCGAGCTGGCGTCATCCACGCCTAACCACCTCCCCCACTCCCGCCAGATGGCTCACCATCAGCCGGTAGAGATCACGTTGGGAAGGTTCTTGGATTCCTGCTCGTAGTTCTTGCCTTTCTTTTTAGACAAGTTTTTCAAGATGGTGGGTGGAGCCGGATGGCTCTCGCTTGCGCCAACGCCCGATTTGGATTCACTGCTGCTCGAGGCGCCTTTCTTTGAGCCATTTTTGGATGAGGATGAACCTGGTTTCGAAGACGTTTCAGGCGTCGTTGGAGTCGTTGTTGTGCCTGTTGCCCCAGGCTGGGTCACGCTAATCACCTGGGCAGGAGCAGGGCTCGGCTTGGAAGCGCCCGAACGACCAATCAGGACGCCCACACCCATCGCCAGCAGCAGCACGCCAACGCCAGCAATCAGCGCAATGGTGTTGCTGCGTCCCGCCCCAGCAGCTGATGAGCCAAGCGGAGGGGTAGCCGGGCCATGTGGAGGAGGCGCCGAGCCAAGCGGGGTGGCTGCCATCACCGCCGTCTGCTGCGAAAGCCCAGATGGCGGCCCCCCAAGCAGGACGCTGCTCATGGGGAAGCGGCGCTCGCCGCACTCTAGACAGTAGCGCTGGTCATCAGCCAGAGGCGCCCCGCAGGCTGCGCACGGCTCAATGACGCCCGTTGAGGACACCTCAGCATCACCGGCTGATGACGATGTGCGCACCTGGACATGATCGTCGCAAGCGACCATCGAAGCGTGACGATCTGGTGAAAGCGCTGTAAATCGCCCGCCATCGGCCCTGCCAGCCCATCGCCAGGGCATTCTTCCGCAAAAACCGGGGTTTCTTTGCGATTTCGCGTGTATCCGTCCGAGGATCCAGTAACAATGCTCACAAGCACTACGTTGCATCTGTATCAAGATGCTGATCGCCGCCCTTTCAAGATGCTGATCGCAGCCCTTATCATCTGGCTTCTCTTGGTCGTTGCGGTGGTGGCCTTGTGCCGCATCGCAGCTTCCGCGGACGGCAGAAACCCTGCGCCGGTGCCAGTCCCTGCGCCAGTGCTAGCAGACCTGCGGACTACAGGCCGCGACGCGCCAGGACGCGTGGGACGGTACGCAGCAGAATCTTGATGTCCTTCCACCAGCGACCAGTTCGCGACCGTGGGGAGACTATCTAATTTTCAAAATATGTGCACCATAGTAGTGCGGCAGCGCCGAGTCCTTGCTAGTGCTTGACGCTAACTGCAAACCAATCTGAATTCAGCCCTGATACTTGCTCACAGACGCTGCACACGATGTCCAAGACTGCACGCCGGCCAATCTCAGCACGTTCGTCTTGCGTCATCGAAACCGGTGTGTCTTCTCCCCATGTTGCAAAAATCTCAGCGTCACCTTTGGCAAACGTCACTTCATGGCTGCTAAACGATGACCCATGAGGATGAGCCTCGAGGCGCTGCCAAAGCAAGTCCATCGCGTCAATAGGCGCTGGATACCCCGAATGATATGTGATCTTGAACTTCACGCAGCAAGCCTACAGTGTGGCCGGAGCCCGCCGTGCTCGGGCTTGTCGACGGCATAGGCGTGCCAGGGCGACTCCCTTCCAAGTTGATCATAACCCCCTCCTCAGGCTGATCGCGATACCAGAACGATGGCCACATTAAAGGGTCGAAGCTATGCGTCCGATGAGGGGATGCGGCGGACCAATCCCGCCTAATCAATCTTGTCTCGCCCAATCAATCCCGCCTAATCAATCTTGTGTCTCGCCTAATCAACATCAAGAAAAAACGCCTCCTAGCAGTGGGCGGTCTCGTGCTCGTGCTTGCTCTAGCAGCCAGCGCAGCCTTCGCCTACTGGACCAGCTCAGGCGAAGGATCAGGCACAGTCAAAGCTAACTATGCCAGCGCCACATTCGAAGTAACCAGTACTCTGGCTGAAAACCTTTACCCAGGTGGCAGCACTGCAGTCACAGTAAAAGTCAAGGACACCGACGCGAACCAAAACGAGTTCCTGACCAAACTTGAAGCCGAAATCAAAGAAACCTCAACCGCAGAATGCAAAAAAGAATGGTTCGAACTCACCCCCGCCTCGCAGGAACCAAAAGTTGTGATTGCACACGGTGAAACCAAGGAATACACCGTGAACCTGAAAATGAAAGAAGAAGCCGCCATCAACCAGAACGCATGCAAGGGCGCTTCAGTCACGCTCAAGTACAAAGCCTCATAGGCACAGACGGATACGTCGGCTGCCAACGAACTGGCGCGAGCTCGTGAGACGGATGTCATATACCCGACTCAAGGCGCTCGCGCCAACGCTAGCGCTGGTGGCAGCGCTGACCGCAACGGTTACAGTCGTCTCAGCGTACTGGGCAAGCTCCGGCCAAGGCAATGCATCCGCGATCCTAGCCACGCTCCCAGCGCCCACAATCCTGAGCACCACAACTGGCGCCGAAACAGTCGCACTGAGCTGGTCAGCAGTCACCGCGCCCAGTGAAGGTACAGTCGAATATTACGTCACTCGCGACGGTTCCACAGCAAGCGCAGGCTGCCCCAGCTCAAGCTCTCGCTCCACCGCCACAAGCTGCACCGACACCAATGTTCCAGTCGGTGCCCACAAATACATGATCACCGCAATGTGGCGATCATGGACAGCAACCAGCGAAGAAAAAACGGTGACAGTCGCCTACGGCCCAGCGACCCACCTCGTGCTCGAAGCCGCCAGCACAACCCCCGCAGCAGGCGAAGCCGACAACCTCACGATCACCGCCAAGGACGCAAGCAACAATACCGTCAGCACCTACTCAGGAACCCACACGCTCATATTCGAAGGCGCCAGCAACTCGACCAGCGGCGAAGAACCGGTCGTGCTCAACAGCTCAGGCGTCGAACAGAGCTTTGGCGAAGGCACCGAAATCAACTTCAGCGAAGGCAAAGCCACCGTGTCGAGCGCAATGAACGGGGTGATGAAGCTCTACAAGGCCGAAGCCACCCATATCACGGTCAAGGAAGGCACCCTCAACAACAGCACCGGGCTGGCAGTCACGGTCAAAGCGGCCGCCACCACGAAGAAGCTCGTCCTCTCCGCGCTTTCAGAACAGACCGCCGGCGCCGCCATCACCGTGACGCTCACCGCCACCGACGAATACGGCAACACCACCACAAGCTATGCAGGCGCAAAGACGCTCACCTGGAGCGGCCCGGCGAGCTCGCCCAGTGGGAAAGCGCCCGAATACCCCGCCGGCGCCACCACCGTCACGTTCACAAGCGGGGTGGGCAAAGCGACCGGCATCAAGCTCTTCGACGCCGCCACGACCATGCTCACGGTTAAAGAAGGCTCCTCCGTGGAAGGCATCTCGGGCTCCTTCACCGTCAAGGCGGCCGCAACCAAAAAGTTCAGCGTGCCGACGCCGGGCGAACAGGAAGCGGGCGTCGCCTTCAACGTGACGCTCACCGCCACCGACGAATGGGGCAACCTCACCACGAGCTATACAGGCGCAAAGACGCTCGCCTTCAGTGGCCCGTTGAGCTCGCCCAACAGCACCGCGCCCGAATACCCGACCTCCGCGACCGCGGTCACGTTCACCGCGGGCGTAGGCACGGCCTCTCAGATCAAGCTCTACGACGCCCAGACCACAACGCTCAAAGCGAAAGAAGGCACGATCGAAGGCGCGAGCTCATTCACCGTCAAGGCAGCGAGCGCCGTGAGCTTCAGCCTGTCGACGCCAGCCGAAAAAGAAGCGGGCACCACCGCCGTCAGCGTGAAAGTCACCGCCATCGACGAATGGGGCAACACCGCCAAGAGCTATGCGGGCGCAAAGACACTGATCTGGAGCGGACCCTCCAACTCCCCCAGCGGGCAGGCCCCGAGCTACCCGGCGACCGTCACCTTCACCTCCGGCGCGGGCACGGCCTCGATCAAACTCTACGACGCCCAAAGCACCACCCTGAAGGCGACGGAAGGCAGCATCGAAGGCACAACGGGCAGCTTCACGATCAAAGCGGCCACAACCAAAAAGCTCAGCATGCCGACGCCCTCAGAACAGGAAGCGGGCGTCGCCTTCAACGTGACGCTCACCGCCACCGACGAATGGGGCAACATCACGGCTGGCTATACGGGCACGAAGACACTCACCTTCAGCGAACCCGCCAGCTCGCCCAGCGGGCAGGCGCCCGAATACCCGACCACGGCGACGACGGTCACCTTCACCGAAGGCGTGGGCACGGCCTCCCAGGTCAAGCTCTACGACGCCCAAGGTACGACGCTCAAGGTCAAAGAAGGCACCACCGTGACAGGCACCTCGGGCGCCTTCACCATCAGGGCGACCGCACCGGAACACCTCGCCTGGGCGCGCGTCACGGTGACCGCCGGCAAACTCGAAGCAGCGATCTGTCCGTTCTCCTGCACGACGACGACCAGCATCGGCAACAGCAAAAAGTTCACGGCTCACGCCAGCGTCACCGACGCATACGGCAACATCGCGAGCAACCTCAGCGGAACCCACAAGGCGAAGGTCGAAAAGACGGGCGGCGAAGGCACGCTCACCAATGCCACCAGCCTGGCCATCCCCACATCCGGCCTCGCCGAATCCGCGACGATCTTCGAATACACAAGTCCAGCGTCCGGCACAAGCGAAGCCGTGCTGAAGCTCAAGGCCGAAGCCGGCACCGCCTACACAGAAGCCGAAGCGCACGTGAAATATTAGGCTTCAGCGGGCTGCTCGGAGCCATGAACGCGGCCAGCATGCCCAAACCAATGGGGCCGCCACCAGTTCAGCTCGCCCAGCAGCGCCACTGTCGCGGGCACCAGCAGGCCACGCACCACAGTCACGTCAAGCACGATCGCGAGCCCCATGCCAACGCCGAGCTCCTGGAACGGCACAAGCGGCGAGACCGCGAAGGAGAAAAACACCACGCCCATCGTGATCCCAGCAAGCGTGATCGAGCGGGACGAGCCAATCAGCGCGCGCTTGAGGCTGTCGGTGTTGCTGTGGCCTTCGCGGTGGTGCTCGCGCACGCGCGAGAGCAGAAACACCTCGTAGTCAGTTGACAGTCCAAAGATCGTCGCAAACAGGAACAGCGGGACGAAATAGCCGATGTTCCCGGTCGAGCGAAAGAAGAACGTCATCACGCCAAGCGCCGCCGATACCGACAGCAGCGTCGTAAGCGCCGCCTTCAACGCGATCAGCGGAGCAGCAAAGATCACCGTCAGCACGATGATCTCCGCGAGCAGCACCACGAGCACGACCCACGGCGTGCGTTCATCGATGCGCTGGATCAGGTCAAGTCCCACCGCAGTCGCGCCGCCCACCAGCGCCTCGGAGCCATACGCCCGGTGCAGCGTTGAGCGCAAGCTCCGCACGATCGTGTCCGCCCGCGAGCTGTCAGAGTACGCATCAAGCGTGGCATCGAGGCGCACCCACCCCCGCGCCCCAAATTCGGTCGGACCGACCCGCACCACGCCCGGCTGAGCAGCGACGATCTGCCGCAGCCTCGCCGGTGATGCGTGGGCCACGACAACCGCAGGGGTTCCCGCGCCCGGTCCGAAGTGCTCGGAGACCTGGGCAGTGGCCGCGCGGACCGGGTCTGAGCTGGGCAGCACGCTGATCGACTTCAGCGTGATGTGCATCCCAGCGATCGGAATCGACAGCACGAGCATGACCGGCACGACGACCGCGATGACCGCGACGCGGCGGCGCACAACGAAGTCAGCAAGCCCACGCCAAAAGGAGCCGTTCTGGGCGGCCGTAACGGCCCGTCTGATGGAGAAGCGATCGAGCCGATCGCCGAGCAGCACGATCGCAGCGGGTGTCAGCGTCAGCGCAGCCGAGACCGCGATCAGCGCCGCCCCGATCGCACCCGTGGCCAGGGACGAGAACACCCCGAGCCCCGTCACATACAGACCAGCGAGCGCCGTGGCAACCGTCAGGCCAGAGACTGTGATGGCGCGGCCTGTTGTTTGCAGCGCCTCGGTGATCGCCTGCTCCATCGTCGTACCCTCACGCGCCAGCGACTCACGCACGCGCGTGACCATAAACAGCGAGAAGTCGATGCTGAGCCCCAGGCCGAGGACAAGGACGGTGTCCTCGACGAACACGCTCAGCTGCACCACGTAGGTGAGGAGATACAGAAAGCCGAAGGTCACGCCCACGCACACGGCCGCCAGACCCAGCGGCAGCAGCGCCGCGACCATCGACAGGAACGCGACAAGCAGGATCGCGAGCGTCACGGGGAACGAGATCAGCGAGGAGGTCGAAAGGCTTTTCTTGGAGTTCACCATGTAGCGCTGATAGATGCCAACCTGACCGATCAGCCGCGCAGTCGCAGGGGCCAGATGGGCGTGAGCCAGCTCCCGCTTCGACCTCCGGCACGCGGGTCTGGGCGTATCCGTAGCTGCCGCTGAACGTCACCGGCATCAGGGCAGCGCGCCCGTCCGCGGACAAGACTGGCGAGCCGACCAACCTGACACCCGCCACACCGCGAAGCGCTCGGGCGGCCTCGAGGACGTCGCGCGGGGGAACCGTCCGCGATCCGCTCGCCGCGAGCACCGACAGATAGGCCTGCGATTCCGAGGCAGCGCCAAACAGATGTTCCTCGAGTTCGAGCGCTCGCAGGGACCCAGAGCCCGAGGCGGCGTATCCCCCGTTCTGCACACGATCGCTCAAGCGCGAGGCCCCCACGCCGCTGAGCAGGAGCAGTACAACCCAGAACCCGATGATCTTGCGCGGATTGCGCAGAACAAAGCGGGCCAGGACGGTCATGAGTTGAACGAGCTCATCATTTATTAGGTGCGATTAAGGTGCCGGACTCATTGTTTGCGCGCAAATTGTTTGAATGCGCACATTGTCTTGTGTGAGCACCCTCATGTGTGTGCGCTTGCGCACACAAGCCTTGGTCATGTGTTGATACATAAGCGCACCTTCCGTGAAAATTAGTATGCTACCCCACGACATGTGCGCCATAGTAGTCATGTAAATACGTAAGCATACGGTCCGTGGGGAGGGTATCTAATTTTCAAAATATGTGCACCATCGTATCTACATTGCGGCCGCACCAGATATGACCGAGGAGTCAGAGACACGTCTCGACACAAGCATCTAGACCAGTAAATCTCTATTATTTAAGTGGGGGTAGCGTGAGTTTTACTTACAACACACGTACTGTGATGGCACCGCGGCTGCGACCGGGCCCCAATGGGCTGCCACGTGGTCAGGTCACGCAGATACAGCGCAGTCGCATGCTCGCGGCAGCCGTCGAGGCGGTCGAGGACTTGGGCTACGCGCGGATGACAGTCGCGCAGGTGATCAGCCGCGCGCGGGTGTCGCGCAAGACCTTCTACGACGTATTCATCGACCGTGAGGACTGCTTCCTGGCTGCATTCGAACAGGCAATCAGCCGGGCCAGACCAATCGCGCAAGGGGCATATGAACTCGAGTCCAATTGGCGCGATGGCATCCGCGCTGCACTGGGGAGCATGCTGATCCTGATGGATGCAGAACCGGCAGTTGCCAGGCTTTGCATAGTCGAGTCGCTCAGCGCTGGCGAAAGAGTCCTCAACAGCCGCATCAAGCTGCTCTATGAGCTGGCAGAGATCATTGACCAGGGTCGGGCTGCTACTACAGCGAGTCGGGAACCGGCGGAGGTCACGGCCGAAGGCGTGGTTGGTGCAGTCTCAGCCGTGCTCTACATGCGCATGCTCAAACCAAGCAAGGAGCCATTCACAGATCTGCTCGGCCCTTTGATGAGCATGATTGTGCTCCCTTATCTGGGATCAAGAGCAGCAGGTAGAGAGCTGATCAGGCCGCCGCTGGTGGTAGATAGGCCCGCGCAGGCGCCTGCTCGCTACAAGGACCCGCTGGAAGGGCTGAACATGCGCCTTACCTATCGCACTGTCCGGGTGCTTATGGTCATTGCAGATAATCCAGGAGCAAGCAATCGCGAGATCGCCGAAGGGGCAGAAATCGTTGACCAGGGCCAGATCTCCAAGCTCTTGAATCGGCTCAAGAATCTGAAACTCGTTGAGAACCTCAGCAGGGGGCAGGAGGAAGGGCTTGCAAACGAGTGGTACCTAACAGTTCGCGGCATGCAGGTAGAGCGGGCAACTAGGCCGCACTGAGGCCGCGCTGAGGCCGATACGTTCGGCAGGCGTGATTGAAGATACGTTCGGCAGGCGTGATTGAAGGCCGATAACGTTCAGCAGGCGTGATTGACCTGCATTGCCACGTGCTGCCAGGCATCGATGATGGTCCCAAAACGATCGAGGACTCGCTTGTGCTCGCTCGCACAGCTGCAGCTGCAGGCACAAGCACAATTGTAGCTACACCACATGTGAGCTGGCGCTATCCAAACGACGCCAACACAATCGCTCAGCTAACAAACGAGCTAAACGAGCGCCTGCGCGCAGAGAGCATCCCATTGCAGGTCCTCCCTGGCGCCGAGATTGCCATGACACGCCTTCTCGACATCGATCCCAACCAGCTGCGCAGCCTTGGCCTTGGCGGAACCAGCTGGCTGCTAATAGAGCCTCCATTTACGCCTGTAGTCACTGGCCTTGACTCAATTCTGCTTGACCTCCACACCCGCGGGCATCGCATTTTGCTTGCTCACCCCGAGCGCTGCCATGCCTTCCACCGCGATCGTGCCATGCTCGAGTCGCTAGTGCGCTCAGGAGTGCTTACATCAATCACCGCCGGCTCACTCATAGGCAGCTTTGGAACGCAAGTACGCCGCTTTGCGCTAGGGCTCATACGCGATGGGCTCGTCCATAACATCGCTTCCGATGCCCATGATCATGCTCACCGTCCGCCAACTATCGCAGCAGAGATCCGCCATGCTGGGCTCGACTCGCTCGCAGATTGGCTCACATGCCAGGTGCCCGAAGCAATCCTTGAAAACAACAAGAAGATCCCATCCCGACCAATCATGGATGAGCCAGTAGGCGCTGGGCCCAACGAAGCGCCACAACGAAAATGGTGGCGCCGCAACCAGTAGGCTACGCAGGCAGCCATCGCCGGCCTACTCAATTCGCAAACCGAAACACTGCCCGCAGCCCGCTCGATTAGGCTTCTAGGCAGTGTCGAGCGAAGCGGCGCACGTCAGCCCAGCGCCAGGACAAAGAGTTGAGGTCGCTCAAGCGATGCGCTCCCCACTGGAGTGGATCGGATGGAGCGCCCTTGTGCTGCTCGCTCCAGCAGCGCTCGTGTACCTGTCGTTCAACGCAGGCGGCTACTTCCCAAGCGCATATGGGCTCATCGCAGTCGTCTTTGCGCAAGCCCTAATCCTGCGCACAACGCTTGCAGCTCGGCCATTTGAGGGCTTCAGCCGGACGCTAGCAATCCCGCTCATAAGCCTCATCCTCTACGCCGCCTTCCAGCTGGTCTCAGCGCTGTGGTCGCATGCCACTGCCAACACGCTCGACAGCTTTACCCAGACGCTGCTCTATGTGCTCGCATTCATGCTGTTTGGCTCTGTTCGCTACACACGCAAGCACATTGCCTGGCTGCTACGCGCACTTGTAATCAGCCTTGCCGCAGTCTGTCTGATCGGCCTGATCTCGCGTGTGCTGCCGCACACATGGCCAACCGCAAGCAGCTTCTTCAACAGCCGGCTGAACTATCCCCTCACATACTGGAACGCAGAGGGCATGGTCGCCGCAATAGTGCTGATCCTCGGCTTCCATCTCACCGCTGACCGCACCGAGCACTGGAGCATCCGCATCCTCGCAGCCACTCTGCTGCCCGGGATCGCCGCAACTCTGCTGCTGACTTTCTCGCGTGGAGCAATGGGCGCCGCCATTATCGGCCTGCTCGCCTACTGCCTGTTGACACGCTTCAGCACACTCCCAACCGCGCTGCTCGCAGTCGCACCACCCATTGTGATCGCCCTGCACTCAGCCTGGGACGCCACTGCACTAGCCAGCAACCATCCCACCAGCCCAATCGCAGTCTCCCAAGGCCACCATGTAGCCGTCGTCGTTGCATGGTGCATGATCAGCGCAGGCCTGCTGCGGGCTGTGCTGTTGCTCGGCGACAAGATAATCGGAAGCCTCGCGCTCGTGCAGACCCCCCCTCCACGCGCCATGCGCATGGGTATAGGCATAGGCATATACGTCGTTGCCCTGATCATCGCCCTCGTCGCCGGCGGAGGAAGCTTTGCCCAGCGCGAGTACAACGATTTTGTCCACGGCACCCACGAACCGCACGTAGCCCAAACCCGCAATCGGCTCACCAACCCAGCCAACGACGGGCGCCTGCCGCTGTGGCAAGCAGCAGTAGACATCTACAACACGCAAAAACTGCACGGCACCGGCGCCGGCACCTACCAGCAGTACTTCCCCCGCTATCGCAACGAATCTGGATACGTCGTTGACGCCCACTCGCTGTACCTGCAAAGCCTTGCTGAGCTCGGCATCGTGGGCTTCGTGCTGATCCTAATCGTTGTCCTCAGCATCCTCAGCGGTCTGGCCATGCGCATCCGCGGCCCCAACCGAGCGCTATATGCAGCACTGTTCGCAATGGCCCTAGCATGGGCAGTGCATCAAGCCTTCGACTGGGACTGGCAGATGCCAGCCGTCACCCTCAGCCTGTTCATCCTCGCAGGCGCAGCGCTAGCCAGGCCACAAGACAAGAAGGTCGGCCTGTACGGCCTGCCAGCCAGCCGCACGCTAGTCGCACTCGGATGGCTAGTGCTTGCCGTCGCGCCCCTGCTTGTCAGCACTTCCTACACGCGCCTACAGCGCAGCGCGCAAGCGTTGAAGCACGAAAACTGCTCAAGCGCCAAGCACGATGCAATCTCATCGCTATCGCTATCAGCCAAGCGCCCACAAGCCTACGTAATCATTGGCATTTGCGACCTCGAGCAAGGCTTTGCCCAAGCAGCTGTGCCAGCAATGGCCCAAGCAGCAACGCTCGAACCCGAGAACTGGGAAGAGTGGTACTGGCTCGCAGTCGCCCATGCCAGCGCCGGCCTCGACCCCCATGCAGCAATCCGCCATGCCCTAGCGCTCAACCCACGCGAGAAAGGCCTGCAGAACGCCGTCCGCAAGTTGAGCTCAAACAGCCCACATGCATGGGAACTAGCCGCCCCACGCCTGCGCATCGAAGCGCTGAGCTCCGGAAAGTTCTCGATCACCAACCTCTGAGGGACGTCGGGCTCGAGCGCGCCGCGGAGCACGGGTCGTGGAGCGCAGGCCACGGAACGCAGGGCTCGGGCGTGGGATCTCGCCTAAGTGCAGCGGCGGATGTCGCCGCGGCGGATGTCGGAAAACGCTCTGCCCGTTCGTATTGGTGGTCAAAGGCTTTTTCCGTAACCCTCAGACAGGAGACCAGGAGACATATGCCGCGCAAGAACGACGCACACAAGGACGATTTGGAGGGCGTCGCTCAGCGCCTGCGCTCCGAGCGCGCTAAGGCTGATCCGCTCATGCTCGACCGGATCAAGACCACAGTCATGTCGCGTGCCAACGCTGCAAGCAGCCGCGGTCGTGTTGGCGTGAGGCGCCTTGCTGTGGTAAGCCTAACTGTCGGCCTGATGGCCGCTGGCACAGGCGGGGTCCTCGCCGGCGAGGACCACGGCAACAACGGCGGCAACGCGGCGAACGCGCAGTACGGCGGCGAATGCAACATTAACAACGGTAATGGCAACAGCGGTAGCCACAACGGCAACGGCAACGAAAACTACAACTGCAACGAAAACAGCTTCAACAACACCACCATCAACGAAATCACCACCATCACCACCACCAGCACCACCAGCGGCGCCCCGATCATCAACAACTACTACACGACCGTCAGCGCCACACCGGCCGGCAGTGGTGGTGTGGATGCTTCTAAAACGACCAAGCTCAGCGGTCGCCACATCAAAATCCACGTCAAGGTGCCGCATGGCCTGAAGTTGCGCAAGGTCACGGTCCGCGTCGATGGCAAGCCCCTGAAGACGCTCAGCGGCAAAAAGGCCTCGGCAAACGTCGAACTGGTCAACCTGCCCTGCTCAACAAGCGCGACCACAGTGGAGATCACAGTCACGCTGAGCAACGGCAAGACGGTGACTTCCAGCCACCAGTACCACCTGTGCGTGGCCTAGCGCTCTAAGAACGCTAAGACACCCAAGGACGGGAGACGCATACAACGCACAACGCTCCGGGGATCATTCCCCGGAGCGTCGTCGCGTTTGCACAGGACGATCAATATGGCCCACTCAGGACAATCAATGGCCCACGAACTGACATCCCCGACAGGACATCCTATGGCTCGGCCGGCGCCCGCCAGCGCAGCTTTGCCGCGAGCCGCCAGAATGTCGAAGCCCATGCGACAAGACACTTTTGAGCGGCTATACGAGGAGCACGCCAGCCGGCTGTACGGCTTCCTGGCCTACCGGACCGGCAACCAAGCGCTAGCTGAGGATCTGCTCCAGGAAACCTTTGAGCGGGTGATCCGCTCGCGCCATCGCTTTGACCCCCGCCGGGGAAGCGAGCGCCGCTGGCTGTACACGATCGCACTCAACCTACTCCGCGATCATGCCCGCCGCCAGACTCACGAAGACCGACTGCTGCGTCACGTCAGCGCAGGAGAGTCAGAGTCTGAGTCTGACCCAGGCCTAGCAGCGGTGGAGAGCCGCGACGGGATGCGTAGAGCGCTTGCCACGCTCAGCGATGACGAGCGCGAGGCGCTAGCGCTGCGCTTCGGCGCAGACTTGAAGCTGCGTGACATAGCAAAGGTGCTTGGCGACGGCGAGAGCGCCGTAGAGGGCCGGATCTACCGGGCCATGCGCAAGCTGCACACCAAGCTCGACTAGTTGCGCGGCGTTCCTAGCTGCGCGCGGCGTCCTTAGCTGCGCGCGGCGTCCCTAGTTCGTGCCCCGAGTACATGTTGCAAATTTCGTTTTATGTGCGCCATAGTATCGCGGGTGTCGGCAGTGCTTCGGCTTGAAACTCGACTAGCTCCCATCCTGAATTCGCAGCCGTCGAGCTTACCCTTCATTACATTGTTTTAAAAACTCGGTATAACCATGGTAACGCGAAAGCGGAGCCAGTGACCTGCATGGCTCAGACACCTCGGCTCTCAACTAGCCCCGTGTCAGTACGGCACAGACACGCTCCATGATCTAACACTGCCCCCCACAGACCCGAGCAGTGTCTCAGTTCGCAAATTGAGTAGGCCAGCGATCATGCCGCAAACCACAAACATGATCAGCTACGGGACGGTTTACGCAGGCAGCCATCGCCGGCCTACTCAATTTGCGAACTGAGACACTGCTCGGGTCTAGAGGGAGCCAACGCAGCACCCTGTGACGATCAGCGGGGTGCCAGTATGGGCGCCTTCAGGCAGGCCAGACCCATAGATTGAGCGGTCAGCTTGGACAGTCACCTGGTAGCGAATGCGTGGCAGCTGCGGATAGCGCACCACGCAGGTCCAGGGGTTGCGCAGCGCTCCACTCGCTGCTGAGCTGCAGCGCACACCGCGCGCATGGCCGCCATGCCTGGGACGGGGATCGCTGGTGGTGAGGATCAGCCTGTCAAGCTGAGCTGCATTCACCGGGGTCAGAGACTGTTGCTGGGCAACGAAAGCGGTGTTGTCTTCGCGACTTTTTACTGCCAGCACAGCCCCAGCGATCCCTACTGCCAAGACCAGCGCAACAAGCGTTCCCGGCCGTCTCATGAGTAGCTCTCCCCCACGGCCACCAGGATAATCTCCACAGCCACTTGTTGTCCGTTCCCTTTGTTGTCCATTTCTTGGCTCTAGAGCTCAAATAGACCCATCTGGCTGCCGATGGCGGGGAGGTGACCAGCCGTTTTCGCACCCTTTTTCTGGTAGCCACAGCAGTACTCATATGCGTCTTTTCAGGCGCCATCCCAGCTGGCGCTGCCACCCGCTCACAGCACATCGGTCATGCGCGTAGGGGTCATACCGCAGGCAAGCACCCTGGCAAACGCCATCACAAGCGCGTCCACGCCAAGCGCATCCGCCACAGCAGCAGACTCCAGGTAGTAGCAGCAAGTGCTTCAAAGAGCAGGCTGCCAGCAAGGACATCTCAAGCCACAATCGCCAGTGTCCTTGCCACACCCTGCCAGAACACTGAGCTGATGCCTGAACCCAGCAACCTCGAACTGATCCGCACCGCCACTCTATGCCTGGTCAATCAGGAGCGTGCACGCAACAATGAGCTCCCGTTGCGGCTAAACGCAGAACTGGAGCAGGCCGCCCAGGAGCACAGCGAAGCCATGGTCAGCGAAAACTACTTTGCGCATGTTGCCCCGAACGGCGAAACGCCGGTGGACCGTGTCCGCGCAAGCGGCTACATCCCCAACGCGCAGGTCGGCTACACAATCGGCGAAAACATCGCCTGGGGAACCCTCAACTTCGCCACGCCAAGCGCAATCGTAGCTGCCTGGATTGCCTCGCCTGGGCATCTCGCCAACATTCTCTACAGCGAATACCGCGACACCGCCATCGGCATTGACCCAGCTGTGCCGTCCTTCCTCAGCGAAGGTCAAGCTGGGGCCATGTACTCACAGACGTTCGGCGTCATCGTCAACTAGGGTCGCCGCCAGAGGCGAAGGGCAGCTGGGAGGCCGTTGGGGGCGATTGGGAGGACCTGGGTTGGTAGATCCAGCCCCCGGTTGATACATAAGCACACCTTCCGTGAAAAAGAGTATCTAACTTTCAGGATATGTGCGCCATAGTATTTCTACCGAGTTGGCATCAGCAGCTGAGATCTGAGAGTTCAGGTTGAAAAAGCCGGAGTTTAGGCGATTGCCGTCCTGAGCAATCAAGGTTTGGGCAAGTTCATCCGATAGCAGGAATAGACCTGGGTGACCTCAAATAACGAACCCCATGGTCAGGCCGTATAACCCATGCTCTTGATCCTGATCCCCATAGCCTGGCTGACCGTCCTAGCGCTGGTTGTGAGCGTCTGCCGCATGGCAGCTCAAGGCGACGCTGCACCTGCGCCAGCAGCCAAAAGCACCCAGCGTGCCATTTCGATTGGCGATGGCTTGGTCATCTGGAAGGACAACCCTGAGGTCAAGCTTCAGGACAAGCGCAGGCGCAAAGCCCATGGGCGCGAGCTAGCAGCCCACGGCATGCTGCACCACGGCACTCGTTAGATCTTGATCAGAGGCCGCGGCGGGTCGCGGCAATCCGACGATGTGCTGGATAGCGTGCGGGATGCGCCGACACGTGCGGGATGATGCGTCCGACGACGTGCGGGACTTGATCAGAGGCCGCGGCGGCCGATGACATGCGGGATTGTGCGCAGCATGATCTTGATGTCTGTCCATAGCGACCAGTTGGCCACATAGAGGTAGTCAATTGCAACCATCTCTCGCAGAGGCACACGAGCAGGGCCAAGGATCTGCCAGGGGCCAGTCATTCCTGGCATCAGCTCCAAACGGCGGCGATGCCAACCCTCGACACGCTCGTCCTCCTCAACTACCAGCGGACGTGGCCCAACCAGGCTCATCTCGCCCCTAACAATGTTGAGCAGCTGAGGGAGCTCATCCAAGGCGCTCTTACGCAGCAACTTGCCCACACGCGTTACACGCGGATCATCAGCGATCTTAAAGAGGCCCTCTTGGGCTTCATTACGATGACGCAATGAGTCCTTCATAGCATCAGCATTTGGGACCATTGTGCGGAACTTCAGCATGTAAAAGCGCCGTCCATCGCGGCCTACTCGCAGCTGGCGGAAAAACACAGGGCCAGGATTGTCGAGCTTGATTGCAATCGCAATCACAATCAACAACGGCGAGATTGCCAACAGCCCAAGCAAAGCACCAAGTAGGTCAAAGCTGCGCTTGACCGCTGAAGATGAGCGCGTTAGATCAAAACGCCGCACACCCATCACCGTGATGCCATGCAAATCATCAAACTCAACCGAAGAACCCACCACCTCCAGCAAGCGCGGCAGCACACTAACCCTCACGCCAACAGCCTTAAGAGTGCGCACCAAGTTGAGCATCTCGCCTGCATCAGCGCTGCGCGGAGCAATGATCGCACGATGCACATCAAGCGACTGAGCCAGGTTGCGGATCTCAGAAAGCCTTGGCTCCGAGCAGGTGTCTGTTGACCATGGAGCAGCTTTATCAAGATCCAGATGAGCAACCACCTTGGCATTGACCCCGCCATGATCAGTCAGCTTGGAGCCAATCGCTCTAACTGAGGCCTCATCGCCAATCAGCAAACACCGCTCAGTAGGCGCCATTGCAAGCGCAAGCATCCTTGCTACTGCTCGCGCCAACACCAACAATCCAGCCAGCGCCAGCCACAAAAACAGCGCCTCATGACGATCAAGTTCGCCGTTCACAACCAACCCACCAGCCAGCCAAGCAACCAGCGCGCACATCGTGGCCAACTGAAGCAGCTTTGGCGCCTCATCAAGCGTTGTCTTGCGCAGCAACGTCTCATCGCGGTCGTACAGACCAAACAGCTTTGCTCCCACCAGCAAGATCGGCACACCCACAACACCCATCCACGTCAACTGCAACGACCGCGAGGACAGCTCCACCGTCAATACAAATGCCCCCACAATCGCCACAACATCAGCTACCAACAGCCACCGACGAAACAATGCATCCCGCCGCAAACATGCTGCTGGACCACGGGTCTCAGTGATCCGCTGCGACGTCGAACGACGACGGACCACACCTCCCCAGTTCCCTCGGCTCCAGGTGCTGTCTCGCGTCTGTTCCAGCGTTTGAGCTTGCGCCTTGCCACCAACCTCGCTCATATCCTTCTCACATCTCCCCGCTTCCTTGCTTGTCCGCATGTCATGCCGGTGTTGCAAACCGGGCCCCCATGAGGTTTATGTCATCCAGACCTAGATGGTGCTGAGATTTCGTGAACGCGTGTGCACGAAGAGTTGCACATCTCAAGCAAAAAGCAAGCCCCAGCAAGACTTTCGATACCCATGCTAAGAGTTCAAATCATTCGGAATATTTAGTCCCCGGCCCAGACAGCTCGAACGCTGCGCCGCGCAGGTCTCGCCCCCTGGCCAGGACAGCTCGAACGCTCATTCAACAGCCGAAGGCCCAGACAGCTCAAACGCATCGTGCAGCGCCTTTACCGCAGGCTCAACGCGCTCGCGAGCAATCACACAAGAGATCTTGATCGGGGAGGTCGAGATCATCTGGATGTTGACCCCCTCAACAGCAAGCACCCTAAAAACCTTCGCCGCAACACCTGGATGCGAGCGCATGCCAGCGCCAACAATCGAGACCTTGCCAATCTCCTCTTGCGCAATCAACTCTGAGAACGTCTCGCCAGCAAGAGGCTCAAGTGCCATGCGAGCATCACGCAAATCCTCGCGCGGGACCGTAAACGAGATCTCAGCAAGGCCACCCGCCGAGGTGGGCACGTTCTGGTCGATCATGTCCACATTCACGCCAGCCTGCGCCAGCGCCTCAAAGATGCTTGCAGCTGCTCCCAGTTCGTCCGGCACGCCAATGAGCGTTACTCGCGCCTCAGAGATCGAGTGGGTGATGGCTGTGATCAGAGGCTGCTCCATGGTGTCCGCTTCCGCCAGCACAACGGTACCGGGCGCGTCGTCAAATGACGAGCGACAGTGGATACGCACGCCATGATTGCGGGCATACTCGATCGAGCGCAGTCTGCAGCACACCTGCGCCAGAGGCAGCCATCTCGAGCATCTCATCAAACGAAACCGTGTCCAGCTTGCGCGCGTTTGGGACGATCCGTGGGTCAGCGCTGAACACGCCAGAGACATCTGTGTAGATCTCGCACACCTCTGCGCCAAGCTCAGCAGCCACAGCCACCGCAGTCGTATCCGAGCCGCCGCGACCAAGCGTGGTGACGTTCCTAGCAGTAGAAGAAACGCCTTGAAAGCCAGCTACCAGCACGATGCTGTCCTCTCGGAGAGCTGAGCGGATGCGATCCGCGCGCACGTCGATGATGCGCGCTCTGGTATGCGACTCGTCAGTCACAATCCCCGCCTGGGAGCCTGTCAGCGAGATCGCATGATGACCAAGATCGTTGATTGCCATTGCGCACAGCGCGCAAGAGATGCGCTCGCCAGAAGACAGCAGCATGTCCATCTCGCGTGGGTCCGGTGCAGCCGAGACCTCCTCAGCTAGACCGATCAGCTCGTCAGTGGTCTTGCCTCTGGCTGACAGCACTGCAACCACCTGGCAGCCCGCTTCGCGCTTGTCCACGATGCGACGCGCCGCACGCTTGATGCGCTCAGCATCCGCAACAGAGGTGCCGCCAAACTTCATTACGACGATGTTGCTATTAGGGCTACTGGAGGTAATGTCGTGTTGCGGCTCGATGGTTATATCCGTGTCAGTCGTGTCGGTGGCAGGGTCGGAGAGAGCTTCATCTCCCCAGAGGTTCAGCGAGAGCAGATCGAGACGTGGGCGCGCCTGATGGACGCTCAGATTATCGAGTGGCACACCGACCTCGATCAATCCGGCGGGACAATGGCACGGCCGGCCTTCCAGCAGGCGTACGACCGCGTCGCGACGCGACCAGCCGGCAGTCGAAGGGCGTCACCGTTAGGTTGCAAGCAATGCTCTGGCCGCCAACACCCTGGCCTCTACCGCCGGTCAACGGCTGGAACATGGTCATCGACCGCTACCGCGGGCATACCCGTGTGACCGTTGACGCTCCGGTGTGGAAGGCGCGCGCGGTCAGCGTTCGGGCATATAGCTGGGGGATCGAGCGCCGGGAGCTCATCCCGGAGGAGTGGCCCGAGGGACTCGCGAGGCGTGTCTCGGGACGGATAGCCGATAACCACGGCGGCGAGAAGGGGCGTGTGCTCTACATAGGGCGCCGTACCGCGACCGACGAGCGCATGCCGCTCGCGGTCGCGGCCTGGCATCTCCCGGACAGCGGCGCCTTGGAGCTCTTGGACCTCGATGTCGCACTGGTTGTACGGGAGCAGCGTCCCGACCTGGTCGGTCCTTGTGCAGCGTCCCTCCTAGCGCTCCTGCGCGCTATCGCCGCGCACAAGAAACTCGCTCGGCCCGGCGACCGGCTCGCCTGGATCACCGACGAGGACGAGGTCGCCCGGCGCGCCTATGAGCAGTGGGGCTTCAGAGGACTCAAGGCTTCGGCTCGGCCAGAGGGCTGCATGAGCCGCCATTACCTACGGCGGATCGAGCGTTAGCCAAGCGAAGCGAGAAAGCCGGGGTCGGCATCGGGGTCCGGCGCTGGCTCAGGAAGTCCGGGAAGTGTGATGCCCAGGTCACGGGTCGATGGGAGGTCGGAGATGTCGCCGACCGACACGGGCTGTGCTTCACGCGCGATCAGGCGCAGGACTCTCTGGTAGGCATCCGGCTCGCTGCGGATGAACGCCGTAGGGGAGACGCCTCCCAGGCCGATATGCGGCGCGAGCAGCCACTCGCCCACCAGCTTCTCGCGTGGCAGGTAGCCCGCCACAGCTTCCGCTATCGCGCAGACAGTGTTCACGCGTGTGAGGGAACTGCGGCGCAGACGGGTGGACTGACCGAGCTGCCACGCGCGAACCGTGTCTCGGTGCACACCCAGCGCGCGCGCAAGCGCAGTCTGCGACGCGAAGAAGCACTCGAGGCGCTCGAAGTTGGGTGGCCTGCCGACCACGGTCGTGGTGCGATCGGTGTCCGTTCGCTTGCGCGCCAGGTGCGGCTTGAGAGCTTTACGCTTGGCGTGAGGCTTGGCTGGCTCTTCTTTCGTCCTTGCCATCGTGGGAACACCATAACAGCAAACTCAGCAGAAGACCGCCTAGTTTAGCCACGGGACGGATTCAGCAGACACGCCTCCCACGCATCCGTTCCGTCCGAACCGTGGTGGAAAGTCTTGAAAGTACATTGCTCACAACGATGTCGCTGGGCATGCTGGGGTTTATAGCCCTAAAAGGACATTGCTCACGACGATGTCAGACACGTGCTGAGAATAGATGGCCGCGCCGTATGCGTATGGAGTGACCGGTGCGCACGAAATGCGCGTATGTATGTACGGAGCCCGTCGGAGGCGCCCATAAAGCTGTCTGGTGCCCTCGGGGTGTCTATACAAATTTTAAAACTCGGTATAGCTATTGCTATACCGAACTTTAAAGTTCATATAGACCCCAGCCTCCCAGCCCTTACAGAACTCGCCGCCCAGCAAAAGCCTTGCCAAGCGTAACCTCGTCGGCATACTCGAGGTCTGAGCCAACAGGCAAGCCGCTAGCAAGGCGCGTGACCTTGACCTCTGGCGCACGGCCACGCAGTTCCTCAGCGATATGCAGCGCCGTGGCTTCTCCCGTGGTTGTTGGGTTGGTTGCCAGCACCACTTCGCTCACCTGAACACGCGTCTCTCCGTTCGTCCCGCTCATCTCTCCGTTCGCCCCGATCATCTCTCCGTTCGCCCCGATCATCTCTCCGTTCGTCCCGATCATCTCGCCCGCCTCTCCCCCTGCCCCGCTCACACCGTTCGGCTGCCTGTTTGCTTGACCTGCGCCTACGCGCGCAAACAACTCTGAGAGCTTCAAGTCCTCTGGGTCAATCCCATCGATTGGCGAAAGCGCCCCACCAAGCACGTGGTAGACGCCGTGATACTCATGGGTGCGCTCCATTGGAATCACGTCGCTAGGCTCCTCCACCACACAAATCAAGCTATGGTCACGGCGGGAGTCCTGGCAGATGCGGCAGCGCGGTTCATCAGTGAGGTTGAAGCAGATCTCGCACAGCCCAATCTTCTCCTTCACCTCACGGATGGCCGCAGCCAGCGCAAATGCATCCTCATCAGAAGCACGCAGAATGTGGAAAGCCAGCCGCTGGGCAGTGCGTGTGCCGATGCCAGGGAGCTTCGACAGCTCAGTCACAAGCCGCTGGACCGGCGGCGCATAGCTGCTCACAGGCCCCCACCCAACATGCTCACAGGCCCGGTAGTCCCAGGCCGCCCAGGTTGCCTAGGTCCAGACCAGCTGTCGCGCTGCCCAGTTTGCTCTCTGCCAGCTCCTGCGCCATCCGCAGCCCCTCGTTGATCGCTGCCAGCACCATGTCAGCAAGCATCTCCACGTCCTGCGGATCAACTGCTGAAGGATCAATCCTGACCTCCCGCACCTCCAGGTTGCCGCTCACCTTGACCATGACCATACCGCCGCCTGCAGAAGCCTCAACAACCTCACTCTTGAGCTGCTCTTGGGCAAGCTCCATGTCCTTCTGCATCTGCTGAACCTGCGCCATCATCTGCTGCATGTTCGGCCTGCGCGGCTGCTTGGACATCAGGCGCCTTTCTGTTCGCTGTGGGCCTGCACAGGCTCAGCACTGTGGGCCGGCACAGGCTCAACGCTGTGGGCCTGCACAGGCTCAGACTCGATATGGATCTCTTCGGCGTCAAGCTCAGACTGGAACCGCTGAATCCACTCCTCTTCGGTATATGCATGCGGAGCACCATCGCCGTTTGCTGTGTCAAGGTCCTCCCGCAGCTCATAGCTGATACGCCAACGCATGCCCACCAGCTTGTACAGCGCATCAGTCACAATCTGGCGGTTGGATGGGTCTTCGGCCTTCTTCTTTAGAAATGCTTCACTCGTCGGAAACCCAACTGTCAGATCCTCGCCAACCAGCTCCACTGGCCGCGCCTTAATGATGCATGCCCCCAGCAAGCCGTTCTCACTGCACACCAACTCCACCACCGCTGGCCATAGGTCAGTAATCGATGCCAAGTCCCCCGCATCAGACCTGGCTAGGGACGGCGCTGTCGGGAGATCGTCTGCTATGGGCGGTGGGGGCGCCGCCGGCGGGGGTGTCGACGCCGGGGGGACGTCTGCTGGAGATGAAGGCGCCGCCACCGGGAGATCGTCTGCTGTGGACGGTGGGGGCGCCACCGGTGGAGGGCCGTCTGCTGACGGCGGAGGGACCCCTGCTTCCAACCGCTCAATGCGGGTGAGCAAAGCTCGTGTTGAAGCGTTAACTTCGGGCCTTGCAGCCTTGACAAGCGCGAGCTCCAGGCTGGTACGGGCATCGGCGCCTGCGCGCACAGACTCGAGCGCGCTGCCAATCAGCTCCAGCAGGCGCACAGCAACTGCATGCGCTATGCGCTCAGCCTGGGCCAGCAGGCGAGCATCAGCCTCAGGCGTGAGCGCCAGCTCAGACGGCAATTCGCCGAGGGCCTGCACGATCAGCAGCTCGCGTGCTCGGCCTTCAAGGTCAACTGCAAATGAACTGGCATCGCGCCCCGCATCGGCGCACTCAGCAAGCGCAAGCAGCGCCTCGCGTGAGTCCCCAGCAGCGATTGCATCGATGGTCCGTTCCAAGAGCTGAGCGTCTGCCACGCCGAGCACCGCAAGCACGTCAGCCAGTGCAATTGCTTTACCGCTGTAAGCAAGCAACTGCTCGAGCGTGCCAAGCGCGTCCCGGAAGCTGCCAGTGGCGGAGCGCGCAAGCGCAGCTACAGCCTCAGGGGGGATCTCGATCGACTCAGCCTCAGCAGTACGACGCAGCACAAGTGCGATCTGCTCGACTGTAGGGCGGGCGAAGTCGAAGCGGTGGCAACGATCAACAACAGTTGCAGGCACCTTGCCAGCCTCAGTTGTGGCAAGCACAAAGACCGTGCCAGGAGGCGGCTCCTCGAGCGTCTTCAAGAATGCGTTCCAAGCAGCTGTTGAAAGCATATGCGCCTCATCGAGGATGTAGATCTTGCGCCGGCCTGACACAGGCGCAAACGCAACGCTGTCGCGCAACTCGCGAATGTCATCGACAGAGTTGTTTGAAGCTGCATCCATCTCGATCACGTCGAGGGAGCTTGCGCGCGCGATTGCGACGCATGAGTCGCACTTCCCGCATGGCTCGATAGTGGGCCCGTGCTCGCAGTTCAGACATGCAGCAAGGATCTTTGCCATCGAGGTCTTGCCTGTCCCACGAGAGCCAACAAACAGGTAGGCATGGTGCACCTGGTTGCGCTCAACAGCGTTGCGCAGCGTGCGCACGACCGGCTCTTGGCCAACAACCTCAGCGAACGTGCGCGGCCTGTGCCTGCGATACAGGGATGGTTGCTGCTGCTCCTGAGACTCGTTGGGCACTGTGGTCTGAGTCTATCCAGGGGTGCGCCCGGCGCTCCATGACCCGCGCTCTATCACCCGCACGGCGCTCCATACCCCACGCTTCCATGACTCGCGCTCCGCTCCATGACCCGCGCTCGATAGCGTCCGCGCGCGTGAGGATCTGGATCGAGCGTCTGCAGGTGCCCGCCGCGATTGCTGTTGGAGCAGTTGCTCTGCGCGTGATCGCGGGGGTGGGATTCGTCAACTACGACACGCTGTATGCACTCGCATGGGGTGGACAGCTCTCGCGTGGCAGCACACCTGCATATGGGGTCCCGATTGCACCTACACCCCACCCGCTGATCGAGCTGCTCGGCCTCGTGCTCGCGCCGCTCGGTCCGCACGCCGTCGAGAACGTCACGGTCGCGCTCGCCTTCATCGCGCTGTCCGCCTGCGGCTGGGTGATCTACCGCCTCGGAGCGCTCTGGTTCGGCTGGGCCGCCGGCGCGCTCGCCGCCCTGATCTTCCTCACCCGCAACCCCGTGCTCTCCTACGGCGTGCGCGCCTACGTCGACCTCCCCTACGTGCTGATCGTGCTCAGCGCGCTGCTCGTCGAGTCGCGCGCACATCGAAAGCGCGGGCGGCCCGCCGGCGTGCCAGTGCTAGTGCTGCTCGGGCTCGCCGGGCTTTTGCGGCCCGAGGCCTGGGTGTTCTCCGCGCTCTACTGGCTGTATCTGATCGGCTTCACGCCGGCTTGGCTGCGTAGCTCAGTGGCAGAGCGCTCGCTTCACACACGGGTGCCCGCGGGCGCGAAGCTGCCCGAGCGCCGCGAGCTCGTGCGCCTGACGCTGCTCGTTGCCGCCGCGCCGCTGATCTGGGTGCTCAGCGACCTCGCCATCACCGGCAACCCGCTGTGGTCGCTGACGCACACCCAGCACACCGCCTCGCTGTTCGACCGCGTCACCGGCATCGCCAACGTACCCGAGTACATACCCCGGCGCATCGGCGAAATCCTGCGCCCGCCGGTGCTGCTCGGCGCCGCCATCGGCGGCGTGCTGTCGCTGTGGTGGCTGCGCCGCCGCGCGCTGCTCGGCGCCGGCGCCGGCGTGCTCGCGGTCGTCGTGTTCGCCGCCTTCGCCTCTGCCGGGCTGCCGATCAACAGCCGCTACGCGTTCCTCGCCTCCGCGATCCTGTGCGTGTTCTGCGGCGCCGGCGCGTTCGGCTGGACGTGCCTCGAGCGCAACGACCCGCGGCGGCGCTGGTGGATGGCCGCCAGCGCGCTCGTGCTCGTTGCGCTCGTCGCCTACATCCCAGCTCAATACCGCTCCGACCGCCGCGAACTCGACAAACTCGCTCGCATCCACACGATCGAAGACGAACTCGTCGCACTCGTCAAAGACCACGCCGTCAACCTGCGCTGCGGACCGATCGGCGTGCCCAACCACGCGCCCGTGCCGCTGCTGTCGCTGTACCTCAAGACCAGCCCGCGCAACATCGTCAGCCCCGAAGCCGGCCACATCGCCTCCGGCATCTACGTCAACCCCGCCAGCGTCGAAGTCGAAACGGCCTACGTGCTTGACGAACGCGATCCCGTCGAGAAGCACGCCACCGTGCCGCCCGGGTTCAAAGAGTCCGCCACAGGACGTTACTGGCTGATCTTCAAGCGCTGCCCCTAGACGACGGCGTGCTTCGGACGGCCGCCATGTACATGTTCTTTTTTAAGTTGTGTATAACTATGGTCATACGCAACTTAAAATTGTGAGCATGCCCCCAGACGAGCAGAGCGCCATTAGACGCGCAGCGGACGTGCCACGTGCCATTACGAGCAGCGCACCAGACAAGCCAGCGCGCCATTAGACGCGCAGCGGACGTGCAGCGCGCGGTCAGACGGCCAGGCCATCATATGTGGACCGTGCACCCTTCTTCGAAGCTCCCCACACCGAGCACCTGGCGCCACCACAGACTCCGGTCCGGGAGCTCCCGTTGCGCCTGCCGGGGTTCGCTTAAGGCTGCTTCCTTCCGGACCTGACCTGGTTCGCGAGCCAACACCGCACGGGACCCGAACCATCGACGCCCCGGCGGCGGGGCGACCGGAGCAGAAACCCCTCGGAAGGGAGTTCAGCCCCGCTAGAGCGGATTGCGGATTCAGGGCGCCGCTACCTCCCCACCTAGCACGGTCCGCGTCGATCGTAGCGCGCACAGGACGCAGCCCGCCTAAACAACGCCTAAACCACACACGCACAGCCCAACTTGCGTTAGGCTGCGCCACCGTGACCTACTTCAGAGATGTCTTCCCACGCCTTCAGCAAGTCCACTCCCGCATCAGCCTTGCACGCCTTCAGCCAGCCCACCTCCGCATCAGCCTTGGCATTGCTGCGATCGGCGCAGCGGTTCTGATCGCCGGCTGTGGCTCCGGCGGCTCGAGCACGATCACCGTCGGCAACGAGAACACCGCCGACAACTCGCTGATCAAGGCGGGCGAAAGCACGACCGCCTCGACCACCACGCCGACGACGACAGCCAAGACGCCAACCACAGGCCCGCTGTCCAAAGAACCGAAGGTGACCCCGCCCTCCGGCCCGGCGCCGAAGAAACTGGAAACCAAAGAACTGATAGCTGGGACCGGCGCGGAAGCCAAAGCCGGCGACACCGTCACGGTCAACTATGTCGGCGTGCTCTACAAAGGCGGCAAGGTGTTCGACGCCTCGTGGAAACGCCACGAACCGTTCTCCTTCTCGCTCGGCAAGGGCCAGGTCATCAAGGGCTGGGACCAGGGCATCCCCGGCATGAAGGTCGGCGGGCGGCGTGAGCTGATCATTCCGTCGGAGCTCGCCTACGGCAAGACCGGCTCGCCGCCAGTGATCCCGGCGAACGCGCCGCTCGTGTTCGTGGTCGACCTGCTCGGCGTCTAGGTAATAGCGACGGCCGCCCCGCGCAAGACCGCGTTGCGTGGTGGCGGCCAATCCGGGGCGATCGGCCGCTGCGCGGCAATTGGCCGTTGCGCGGGGCTGCTGCTCGCACTGAGCGGCATCATTGTGGGCGTGTCGGGCTGCGCCGGCAAGAGCGCAACTGGAGCTGAATTGAGGCTGCAGCGCGAAGACCTGGTCGCTGTGTGCGGGGTTCTGAAAGGGATCGAGGGGGCGGTTGGCAGAGAGGTGGCAGCGACCAAGCGAGCTTGGCCACTGGTGGCTAATGGGTTGCCGGCCAAGGGATCAACTGGCGCCGAACTAGCAAGCGCCCGCATGGCGATTGCAGCAGCTGCCGAAAGCGCTGCGAAGATCAAGACGCCGCCCTTGCTGGAAGAAGCGCAGGTAGTTTCGCTCACTGGCCCAGGTGCTGGGCTGGCTGGCCTGGTGCGGACCTACAGCGGGCTGACAGTCCATAGCTGGCAGCTGATTAACGCAACGATCGAAGAGATCGAACATGGCTCCGCAGAGAGCGCACGATTCGCCCGCGAAAACGTCGCTCTTTACATCGAGAGCGTGTATGACGGCCACTTTGACCTTGCGCAGATCAGCAAGAAGCTGCTCGCTGGCTACCGCAAGCTGGGTGGCCCTTCTGCCTTTGGGGGAGCGTTGACTCAGCGCGAAGTTGACGCCTTGGCAGGGACGTACTCTGAAGCAACTGACCGGCTGCATCCCCATGATGGAGTGCGGCTTGGGTCCTAGGGCCAATAGACTCAGCCAGCTAGGGCGCGTAGCTCAGTGGGAGAGCGCTCGCTTCACACGCGAGAGGTCGCAGGTTCGAAACCCGCCGCGCCCATCGAAGAAGAAGAGCGTCTGTGATAGTTGAGGTGTGCGTGCTCGCCTGGCCTTGATCCTGATCGCGTTGGGTCTCGTGCTGGTCGCTGTCTTCGTGGGCGAGAGTGCCGGCTCGCGATCTCGCGGCTCGCGCGCGGCGACCTGGGGAAGCTTGCAGGTGTTGGAGCCAGCGTCGCAGTATGCCTTCGACCCCCAGCTCGCGGTAGCCGCAAATGGGCAGACACTTGCCGGCTGGTTCGGCGGTCCGCCTCCACCTCCAAGGACGAGCTCTGGAGAACTGGTTTCTCCTCCTGCAACTCCGTGGACCGGCTCGGATGTGGTTCTCGACCCGGGCACCGTTGACGGGGGTTTCGGTGCGCCGGTGGTGCTGAGCACGTACGGAAGCGACGACTCGGAGGGGCTGCACGTCGCGATCTCAGGAGTCGGGGTGGCCTACGCTGCCTGGAAGCAGAATCGCGGTCCGTGGATGATCTCGAGCGCGGCCTCTGGCGGGTCGTTTGCTGTTCCGCACGCGCTGCTGCCAGGGGGTGGTCAGCTGTTGAGTCTTGTGCAAAGCCCCAAGGGACCCGTCGCGGCTGTCTGGTGGGGCTGGATCCGCAAAGCCCCACGGCTGCGTTACGCGCTGCTGCACCCAGACGGAACCCTCGGGCGAACGGTCGCCTTGGGGCGGTGGAACGGCCCGTCCGTCGAAGGGACACCGTTCGCGTTGAACGACCGCGGCGAATTCGCGGCGCTGGACATTGTCGGCCAAGAGGAGGAAGGCACCGTCCCGCCCGCTCCGCTCGTCCGTATTTGCAGCGCCGCTGGACATTGCTCCCGGCCACACGAGCTGCACTTCGGTCACATTCCCGCCCAGGCCGACGAGAACCAAGCGATCGCGCTTTCCGACAACGGGACCGTGACCGTGACCGCCAGCTTCTCGAAATTCCCAAAGAATCCCGCGCCGAACACACCGCTTGGACTCTGGGCCGCAGTGCGGCGTCCCGGCAAGCGCTGGAGCGCCCCCCAAGAGCTCTCCCGCGCCGGCGAAGACCCTTTGGCTGTGGCTGAGGGTGATGGCTCCGCAATGGTGCTCTTCCAGCACTTCTGGACGCCCGATCTCCGGTTCCTCGGCAACCGGCTGGAAACCTCAACGCTGCCCGCCACAGGCACCCACCTGACGCGACCTTCTGTCGTGCGTGGCCTTGAAGCACCCGAACCCGCAACGCTCGTGGCGAACAGTTCAGGTGCCTACCTGATCGTAGGAATACCTCGCCACTCAGAATCCGCCGGCGAGGAAAGCATCGTCGCCATAAGCGGCAGCGCGGGTGGTCTCGCGTCTGCGAACCTCGTCGTCTCAGGCGAAGTCTCCGGCCATCCACCCCCGGCCGGCATAGATAGCAACGGCGACGAGGTAGTCCTCTGGGGGAGAGCAAGCCAATCCGGCTCTTACGGCGTCTTCGCTGCGACGCACCGGCGAGGAGCTCGGGGCAAGCTGACGCGAGCCGATCGTCGCGCGCTCGGCTGGCGCGGCGACGCCTAAATCAAGTGGTGAGCGTCACCGCAGGCTCCGGCGGAGGCCAGTCCAGCGGGGGCCAGCCCGGGGGAGTACTCTCTTTTAAAAGTTCGGTATAACTATAGTATGCTCTATGGATACTATGGTTATACTGGCTTTTAAAAAGAACATCCACCCCACCACCGTCTGCATATCTCCCACTTGCAGGTCGTGCGCTCACCCACGTGCTGGTCGTGCCCTCCACGTGCGGGTCGTGTGTGCTCCGGCGTGCTGGTCGTGTGTTCTCCCGGGTGCTAGTCGTGTGCTGATCGTGTCAAGTAGTGATCAGTACTTGTCGAAACTTCTCTAATAGGCATGAACGACAAGCCAATACCGATCGAGCGGGACGATCACATCCTACGCGCGCGTAGGACAGCCGCCACGACGCGGGTCGTGTTGGGGGTTGTCGGCATCGTTCTGATCGTTGTCGAACCGACCTTGCTGCCACATCCTGCGCTGGGAGTCGGGGGCTTTGCAACGATCCTTGTCACCTCGATCATTCAGCTCACGGAGCCGCGTGCGGCTTGGCTGAGGGCCGAGGAGTCGTTTGCTGGGGCCGCTGCGATTCTGATCGTGGGATTGGGAAACCAGCATGTGACCGTCCTGAGTGTGCTTTGGCTTGTGGCGGTAGCAACTGGCGTGATGGCGCGCGGGGGGAGAGTGCACTGGATTGGTCGCAATATCGTACTTGCGGCGCTGGCCCTGCCTGTAGCTCGCGAAGGACACTTGAGCAACGACTACGCAGCTCTGTGTGTTGGCGTTATCGGCCTACAGCTCACCAGCGGGCGGCTCACGCGCGAACTCAACCGCCTGCTCAGGCAGGCTCGGCTTGACGCGGAAAATGCTGAGACGTTGCTGCTGGCCGGAGATATTGCTGCGCGTGTAGCCAGCAGCGAAATGGCGCGCGGTGGACGTCCAGCTTCGCCTGAGCTACAGGAGTCGCTGAGCCCCGAGGAGATGGCAAATGCACGTCTGGCTCTGGCTACCCTGATCGAGGGCGGCGTGGTGATGGCGGTACAGCCGATTGTCGATGTCAGCAGTGGCTCGGTGCACGCTTATGAGGCATTGGCGCGCTTTGAGAGACGGCGCTCAGATAGGAGCCCGCTGAACTGGTTTGCGCTTGCAGACGAGCTTGACAAGCGATCTGCGCTTGAGCGCGCCTGCCTACGGACAGCGCTCGACCTGTTTGTGCGCCGCCCTGAAAATACTCGCATGGCGGTCAATCTGTCGCTGCCAACACTGCTTGATGCGGCGACCCAAACCATGCTGGACCAAGTGGGCAACAGCCAGCCAGGTGATCTGGATGGTTTGATCATTGAGATCACAGAGGAGACGCTGGTAAGCAACGACGTGCAGGCTGGGCAGTCAATCGATGCCCTACGCAGTCGAGGAGCGCGCCTCGCAGTGGATGATATAGGCGCGGGATACGCTGGTTTGCGTCAAATCACAGCAGTGCTCCCTGACTACCTCAAGCTCGACCGCTCGCTCGTATGCGGTATTGATCACGACAGTGACCGAGCAGCCTTGGTAAGCGCTCTTGCAGGTTATGCAAGCCAGGTTGGCAGTTTGCTGGTAGCCGAGGGCATAGAACATCGCTCCGAGCTGCAAAGCCTGCAGAAACTGGGGGTTCCAATGGCACAGGGTTTCTACCTTGCTCGCCCAGGAAAGCCATGGCCAGGGGTAAGTCGCATGGCAGCGCAAGCATTGCCCACCCCAATCCCAACAGCCAGCCGGGACCGGAGCGCAAGATCACTGCAGCCCGCCTGAGCCCTAGAGGATTTGGTAGAGGGGGCCGTCGCCTCCCTCTGGCACGGTCAGCCGACCGCCCTTGGCGGTGATCGCGCCGCACTGAACACAGTTCGTGTAGTTGACGATCACATCGACCGGACCCTCCGCGGGTGCGTCCTCGGGGATCTCATAGACGCCTGCTGGACACATCCAGCGCCAGGTTTCAGCAATCTCGCGCGGGACGTGCTTCTGCACGCGGATGTGGTTTGGGGCGTCATCACGGGTGGCGTTGCCGGTGATGAAGACTGAGGACAGCTTGTCAAACGTGTATTTGCCGTCTGGCTTGGGATAGTTGTCCTTCGTGTCGCCCACAAACATTGGCTTTGCGTCGTTGCGATGCCAGTCGGCACGGCCAGGCAGCTTGCCCTTGGTGATCTGCTGGATGCCAGTCAGTGGCATGCCTCGCAGCAGACCCTTCTGCAGAGGCTGACGTGCGTTGCGCACCTCCCACAGCTCTTTGCCGACAGATGAGTGCTCGATTGCGTCCTCGTAGTCAGACAAGTCTGAGCTGCAGCGCTTGATCGCCGCGTAGATCGACTCGGCCGCAAGCATGCCCGACTTGATGCAATGATGCACGCCCTTGAGCGCCATCGTGTTGACCATGCCACCGGAGTCGCCAACGAGCACCGCGCCGGGCATCGATAGCTTGGGCATCGACCAATAGCCGCCGCCTGGCAGCGCCTTGGCGCCCCACGCAACGCGCTCGCCGCCCTCGAGGATCCCACGCACCAGCGGGTGGGTCTTGAACGCCTGCAGGAGGTCATGCGCGGAAGTCGTGGCGTCGGCATACTCGAGCTCCACTACGAAGCCGATCGACACCATGTCCTCCCCGGTCTTCTCGTTCTTCATCGGATAAATCCAGGTGCCGCCGACCTGGTCATACTTGGGCGCGATCTTCAATGGCCAAATAGGGAGTGTGTGGATAACGCGGTCAAGCGGCTTGGGGACCTTCCAGACCTCCTTGACGCCAAGCTCCCACACCTGCGGCTCGCGGTTAGCGGCCAGATCGAACTCCTGGATAGCAGCGCCCGTCAGATGCCCCCAGCAGCCCTCGGCAAGCACAGTGGCATGCGCCTTGATGTCGGTGCCAGGCTCGAAATTGCCGAGCGGCTCTGAGTCCTTGCCGCGGCCCTTGTCGCCCGAACGCACGCCGACGACGCGGCCGTCCTCGACCACGAGCTGGGTGGCGGCTGTCTCGGTGAGGATGTATGCGCCAGCATCTTCAGCCTGCTGTTGCTGGTAGCGGGCAAGCGCAGAGACCGAGATCACCTCGTTACCGTGATTCTTGAAGGAAGGTGGAGTAGGTATGCGGATCGCCAGCTTGGAGGTGGGCGTGGCATACACGGCCTCCTTGGTGACTTCGCCAAAGGCGAAGCCCTCCTTGCGCCAGTCCTCCCGGGTTATGTCTGGAAACAGCTCCTGCAACGGCCCCGGGCGCATGACCGCGCCGGACAGGTTGTGCCCGCCGCAGGTCTTGGCCTTCTCGATGACTGCAACAGGAACTTCACCCAAGCGCTCCATCATCTCCGGGTCGTCACCCAGCAACTGCAGCAGGCGGTTGGCGCAGGCCAGCCCAGCGGTGCCACCGCCAACGATCGCGACGCCAACCTCGATCAGCTCGTCCTCGTCGTCGAGACCGCGCTTGATGAACTCCTTGCGGGAGTCCACCGGAGGCGGATAGGCCGCCGGTGCGACCCTGCCGTTGCTGGAGCCGCCGTGGCCTGACATGTCAGCTGGCCTTCTTTGCCTTCACAGCCTCGGTGAGCTTGGGCAGGATCTTGTTGAGGTCACCAACGATGCCGAGATCTGAGAATTCGAAGATCGGAGCGTTGGTGTCCTTGTTGATCGCGACGATGTTCTCTGAGGCTTGCATCCCGACCTTGTGCTGGATTGCCCCAGAGATGCCTGCTGCCAGATATAGCTTTGGCGCGACTGTCTTGCCTGTTTGGCCGATCTGTGCTGCGTAGGGGTACCAGCCTGCATCCACCACTGCGCGGGTAGCAGCAACAGCGCTGTTGCCACCGAAGGCTGCTGCCAGGTCCTCAGCCAGTCTGGAAGCCCTCAGCCTTGCCAAGACCACGGCCACCAGCGATGAGGATGTCAGCGCCCTCGATGTCTACGTCAGCGCCGCGCTGTTCGCCGCGCGTAACCATTGTTGCTTGCGAGGCATGTGGGGAGAGCTCGAAGCTGAGCTGCTCGACGGGGGCTGGGCCTGCGCTGGTCTCCTTGATCTCGAACGCATTGAGGCGCCCGATGATGATGCCAACAGGCGAGCGGTACTTGATTTCTGAGATCGCTGAGTCGCCCAGGATCGGGCGCTCCGCGATCAGCTCGCCATTCTCGGCGCGCACGGCCGTGACCTCCATCGCCACGCCAGCGCCAAGTCGAGCGGCCAGGCCAGCGCCGATCTCAAAACCGAGCAGCCCACCACCAAACAGGGCGTACTTGTAGCCGCCGCTGGTGATGGCCGCGGCCATCGCGTTGACCAGCGGCTGCGCGAGACCCTCAGGGCCCTCAGCAACGAGCACCTTCTTGGCGCCGTAGTTGCCCAGCGACGCTGCCAACTCCTGCGGGACGTTCTCGCCAAGCAGAATCGCGTGCGCCTCGCCGCCCAGTTCAGCTGCGAGCTTGGCGCCCTCAGAAACAGCGCCGAGTGAGTTCTTGTTGATCGCGCCGTCGTAGTGCAGCGCGTATACCAGAATGTTTGCCATCTAAATCAGCTTCCTCTCGTCGAGCCAAGCGACGATTTTTTCGACTGTTTCGCCAGTGTCTTCGTCTTCGATGATCTCTCCAGCAGCCTTTGCTGGCGGTGCCTTGGCAGCAACCCATTGAGCAGCGGAGTTATCGCCGCCGACCTTTGCTGCGTCGATCTCAACGTCAGCAGCAGTGACGGTGTCCAGTGGCTTCTTCTTGGCGCCCATGATTGCCTTCAGCGACGGATAGCGCGGCTCGTTGATGGCGTCGCCAACGGAGATCACTGCGGGCAGCTTGATCTGGACAGTGTCGTAGCCATACTCGGCTTGGCGCTCGCAGCGCAAGGATCCGGATCCCGCCCCCCCGGGTGGGTGGGAGTCAGACGATTCAACATCCATCTTGATCACCTGCGTGAGCGATGGCATACCCAGGTGCTCGGCTACAACTGCGCCGATTGTGTAGCACTCGCCATCATCAGACTGCTGGCCCAACAGGACGAGATCAGGACTCTCCCGCTTTAGCGTCTTGGCCAGCGCATAGCCAGTTGCTGCTACGTCTGAGCCAGCCACAATCTCGTCTGAGAGATGCACTGAGCGGTCAGCGCCAAGCGAGACGGCCTTGTGCAGCGCGCGCACAGCACTGTCGGGACCCATTGTGACCGCGACGATCTCCTCAACAGGGACAGCGCCGCCCTCCTTGATCTGCATCGCAGCCTCAATGGCGTGCGTGTCATACGGGTTGAGGTTCTTCTCGCCGCTGCGGTCCATGCGCCCCGTCGAGGGATTGATCTTCTTCTCGACGGCGGCGTCTGGGACCTCCTTCACCAGGACGCATATCTTCATTCTTGGGCTACTCCTTGGGGTCTGTTGAAGGCAATCCTACCCGATCCAGCTGTTGACTGACTAGTCAATCAATGCTGCCGGCGGTGCTCTTAGAAATCGACTTTCCTGGACACATCCACTCGCGCGGGCTCGGCAGGCGGACTTGCGACGCTCGCGCGGATGAAGTCGACAATCGACTGGGTCGGAGCACCGGGTGTAAACACCTCGGCGACGCCCAGGCTCTTCAGCTCAGGGATGTCCTCGGCAGGGATAGTGCCACCGACAGTGACGACTACGTCATCGATGCCCTGCTCGCGCAGCAGCGCAACTACGCGCGGCACAAGCGTCATGTGCGCGCCAGAGAGGATCGACAGGCCAACTGCGTCGGCATCCTCTTGGATGACTGTCTCCACGATCTGCTCAGGCGTTTGGTGCAGGCCAGTGTAGATCACCTCCATGCCAGCATCGCGCAATGCGCGAGCAATGATCTTGGCGCCACGATCATGTCCGTCCAAGCCAGGCTTGGCAACGACCACGCGGATCTTGCTGTTGGTGGGAGAAGCAGCAGTGGACATCGACAGGGAGATTATGCGCTTGCGCCTGACCGGCGTCGTACGACCTGCCCAAGCGAGGCCAGCGCTGTTCCTGCGCCCACTGCAGCAAGCATCTTTAGGCGACGCCCAAGGCGATCAAAATGCAGGATCTCCCAGCCCTCCTCAACAGCGATGCGACGCAAGTCAGCATCAGGGTTCACGACCACTGGGTAGCCAACAGCGCGCAACATTGGCAGGTCTGACTCAGAGTCCGAGTAGGCGTAGGAGGCAGCCAGATCGATGTGCTCGCGTTGGGCTACTTCGCGCATTGAGAGCACCTTGCCCTCGCGATAGTTGAATGGTCCAGCAGGCCTACCGGTATAGCGGCCATTGACGATCTCAGAGCGCGAGCCAAGACCACCGTCAAAGGCGAGCACAAGCGCAAGCAGATCAGCCATCTCTTGCGAGGCTGCAGTCAAGATGTACACCGGCCGGCCAGCATCCTGGTGCTCGTAGGCACGAGCAAGCATCTGCGGATACAGCCGTGGGAGCACGCCAGCGAGCACGCGGGGAGACAGGCGCTGCAGGTCGCGCACCGGCACACCTGAGATCATCTCCCCCACGCGCTTTCTGACCTGATCAGCGCGGTCGTCGGTCGAGCCACGCAGCCGGAAGCGCAGGTTCTCATATGCATCGCGCGCGAGGCGACGGCGCGAGATCATCCCAGTCTCATAGGCCGCGCGGGCAAAGAAGATGCCCGAAGAGCCTGCCATCAGCGTCTTGTCGAGATCAAAGAACGCAGCCGGACGCTGGCCGTTCGGGCTGTGTGTTTCCGATCGATCACCTACTGGATCGTGAGCCGCACCGTTCTCGTCGGCCATCTCAGACCTTGAGGATCACCGCGTCGCCTTGTCCCCCACCAGAGCAAATCGCAGCACAGCCGAGGCCGCCGCCGCGGCGGCGCAACTCGAATACGAGCGAGCCGAGGATGCGCGCTCCGGAGGCGCCGATCGGGTGGCCGAGCGCCACCGCGCCGCCGTTGACGTTGACGCGATCCTCGTCGATGCCAAGCATGCGGATCGAGTTGAGCGTGACTGAGGCAAACGCCTCGTTGATCTCCCAGACGTCGATGTCCGAGGGCTGCAGGCCGGCCTGCTCGAGCACTCGCTTGGCTGCGCTCCCAGGGGTCCTTGCGAGATAGGCGAAGTCGTCTGCCACCTGGGCCTGCGCCACGATCGTGGCGAGCGCCTCCTTGCCGTTGGCCCGGGCCCACTCCTCGCTGGCGAGCACAAGCGCGCCCGCTCCATCGTTGACGCCGGGGGAGTTGCCGGCCGTATGCGAGCCGCCCGGGAAGATGGGAGGCAGCTTGGCGAGCGTCTCCAAAGACGTGTCACGGCGAGGCGCCTCGTCGACCTCGACCAGAACGTCGCCCTTGCGATTCTTGACCGTGATAGGAACGATCTCCTCCGCCATGCGACCCTCGTCGGTCGCCTTCAAGGCGAGCTCGTGCGAGCGCACCGACCAACGATCCATGTCGGCGCGGGTCATCTCCAGCTCGGTGGCCACCTCGCTTGCCTCGTCGCTCATCAGCCGCTTGCTGAACGGATTTGTCAGGCCGTCGTGGGTCATCGCGTCGATCAGCTTGGCGTCGCCGAAGCGATAGCCAAAGCGCGCCGAAGGCAGCAGATAGGGCGCGCTGGACATCGACTCCATCCCCCCCGCTACCGCCACCTCACGGTCCCCAGCCCGGATGGCGGCGTCGAGGATGCCAACCGCCCGGACCCCCGAGGCACAGACCTTGTTGATCGTCTCCGAGGAGACCTCCTTGGGGATGCCCCCCTTGATCTGCGCCTGGCGCGAAGGGATCTGCCCCTGGCCGGCCTGCAGCACCTGACCCATCACCAGGTGCTCGACCTGCTCGGGCTCCACCCCGGCGCGCTCAAGCGCCGCTTTGATCGCGACACCGCCGAGCTCGGTCGCGTCGAGCGTTGACAGAGCGCCGCCCATCTTGCCAATGGGGGTGCGCGCGGCGCCGAGGATCACGGTGGTGGGCATGGGACTAGGACTCTCCTGAGATCGATGAAGGCTGGATTGACGAAGGCTGGGATTGATGACGGCAAGAAAGGGTGCGAGACCGGCAATGCTAGTAGACCGGTCCCGTCCATCCCGCGAACAGGCCCACCGCCAACAGTCCCGCGCGGGCCAGAAGACAGACCAGCTGGCTGTAAAGGCGGTGTAAAGCCGGGCGGGGTTGGTTGTCTTTTAAAAGTTCTGTACAACTATAGTGATACTGAACTTTTAAGTTGATACATCAGATGCGCCGGCTTTAGGTTCGTCGGACGCGCCCTGGACGCCAGCTTTGCGCCCTGGACGCCAGCTTTACGCCCTGGACGCCAGCTTTAGGTTCCTGTCACACCCAGGTCACAAATCCGGTCGTCTTCTGTTGCGGGTCGTCCTCTGTTGCGATTAGGCGCAGTAGGGCTGATTAGGCTCAGTAGGGCTGATTAGGCGCCGTAGGACTTGGCCAGCTCGACCAGCAGGCGCACACCGTACCCGGACGCGCCCTTGCCCACATAGGTACGGCCCAGGTCCCACGCGGAGCCGGCGATATCCAGGTGCGCCCAGGGTGTCTCGCCGACGAAGTTCTGAAGGAATGAGGCACCAATGATCGTGCCCGCCTTGCGCGCTTCCGGGGCATTATCGAGGTCGCCGTACTCTCCCTTCACGAGTTGGTCGTACTCCTCGTGCAATGGCAGCCGCCAGACGATCTCGCCGGTGCTCTCGCCAGCGGCCACGAGCCGTCCTGTGAGCTCGTCGTCGTTGCTCATCACCCCCGCGTACGTCGATCCGAGCGCGATGATCACCGCGCCTGTCAGCGTGGCTAGGTCGACGATCCGCTCAGCGCCTTGCTCGACTGCATGGCAGAGGCAGTCGGCCAGCACCAGCCGGCCCTCGGCGTCTGTGTTGTTGACCTCAATCGTCTTCCCGTTCTGGGCGGTCACGATGTCACCGGGCTTTACTGACCGTCCGTCGGGCAGGTTCTCAGTCGCCCCTACGACCGCTATGAGCTTGATCGGCAGCTTCAGGCGTGCAATCGCCGCCAGCGCCTCGATCACCGCGGCGCCGCCAGACATGTCGAACTTCATCTCCGCCATTTTTGCTCCCGGCTTCAGCGAGATGCCACCGCTGTCGAACGTCACGGCCTTGCCGACAAAGCCAAGCGTGGGGCTGCTCGCGGGGTCACTCGGGGCAGGTGCGCCAGACGTGCCGTCGTATGTGATCGTGATCAGCGCGGGCTCCTGCTCTGAGCCCTGAGCAACAGCTGCAAACGCGCCCATACCACGGGCAATGATGCCCTCGCGTCCCTCCACCTCGACAGACAAGGCCTCGATATCTCCGGCAAGCGCCTTTGCGTACTCGGCGAGCGCGGTCGGTGTCAGGTCGTTCCCAGGCCGGTTCTGCAGATCGCGAGCCCGGTTGACCGCTTCGGCCACCAATGCTGCCTCGGTAACGATTGTCTCGACATCATCTGTGGCAGAGATGATCAGGCGGTCCAACTGCTTGGGCGGAGAGTCAGAGCGCTCGCCGTCAGTGCTCGACTTGTGACGCTCAAAGCGGTAGTCAGCGAGGATGGTGCCCTCCACGAGCGCCGCCGCTAGCGCTCCGGTAGGGGCTGGCTGTCCGGTGGGGGTTGGCTGTCCGGCGGAGGCCGCCTGCCCAGTGGGAGCTGGCTGTCCAGTGGGAGCCGGCGAGGGAACCTCCCAGCAGAGCGTACGGGTTGCGACCTCCCGTGCACGCTCGCGCACAACAGCGGCTGCCACCCGGGCACGCTCTCCAGTGAAGTCCTTGCGTGCGCCCAATCCAACCAGCAGCCAGCGCTTTCCCTCTGCATGTGTCAGCGCCAGCGCCTTGAATGTTCCACGAGCCTCGCCTGAGTCGAGCAGCTCGGCGATCTGCGCTGGGGCCTCCGGCAAAGCACCATCGCCGTCAAACAGCCCGACCGCAACAGTGTCAGCGTCGGTGTTGGCGCCTGATTGTGTAGTGCTCGATACCTGCACGATCCGGGCACGATATCCAGCTTGCGTTCAATCTGTCCGTAGGGCCTTGTCAGACGGTCATGCGAAGTCTGGGAGAATGCCGCCGTGGACTTCGACCTCTCGCCCGACCACGAGCTGATCAGGCGCACGGTCAGGGAATTCGCCGAAGGCGAGGTCGCTCCAGTCGCCGAGGAGCTCGACCGAACGAAGTCGTTTCCGTATGAGATCGTCGCGAAGCTGGGCGCGCTGAACCTGATGGGCATCCCATTCCCAGAGGAGTACGGCGGGGGCGGCGGCGACACATTGGCGTACGCGCTGGCAGTCGAGGAGCTCACGCGCGTGGACTCCTCAGTGGCGATAACGCTATGCGCACACACCTCGCTCGGGACCCAGCCGATCTATGTGTTTGGCTCGGAGGAGCAAAAGCGCGAGTGGATGCCACGGCTGTGCTCAGGTGAGAGGCTCGGCGCATTTGGCCTAACCGAGCCAGAGGCTGGCTCGGATGCGGGCAACACGCGCACACGCGCGCGCCTAGAGGATGGGGAATGGGTGATCGATGGCACCAAGCAGTTCATCACGAACGCCGGCACCGACATCTCTGGAGTGGTGTGCATCACAGCCCGCACCAGCGATGAGGAGATCTCGAACATCATCGTGCCCAACGGCACCACCGGCTACGAGCAAGGCGAGCCATACCGCAAGATGGGCTGGAACGCATCTGACACGCGTCCGCTGAGCTTCAGCAACTGCCGAGTGCCGCAGGAGAACCTGCTGGGACCGCGCGGCGCCGGCTTCAAGCAGTTCCTGCACATCCTCGACATCGGTCGCATCGGCGTGGCGGCGATGGGGGTGGGTCTCGCTCAGGGGGCGCTGGATGAGGCGCTTAAGTATGCGAAGGAGCGCAAGGCGTTCGGGAAGTCGATCTCCAAGTTCCAGGCGATCCAGGGCAAGCTCGCGGACATGTCCACGGAGATCGCGGCCGCGCGCCTGCTCGTGTACAAGGCCGCGCGCGAGAAGGACGCCAAACGCAACTTCACGCTGACGGCCGCGCAGGCGAAGCTGAAGACGGGCCGCCTAGCGGTGCGCTGCGCGGAGGAGGCGGTGCAGATTCACGGCGGCTACGGCTTCATCGAGGAGTACCCCGTGTGCCGCTTCTACCGCGACGCGAAGATCCTGACGATCGGCGAGGGCACCGATGAGGTCCAGCAGATGGTGATCGCGCGCGCCCTAGGCGCCTGACGCTCTAGGTGCGGTTCACGCGTCGTAAGGGTGCGCTTGGCACGCGTCGTAAGTGCTCCAGGTGCGCTTCATGCGTCGTAAGCAAGCAGCGCATGGACCTCGTGGGGCGCCAGTCGCTCGCGCCCTCTCAAGAACGCCAGCTCAATCAGGAAGCTGCAGCCGACGATCTCGCCCCCAAGCTGGTCAACCAACTCGCACAGCGCTGCTGCAGTGCCGCCAGTTGCGAGCAGGTCATCGTGGACGAGCACGCGCGCCTTGGGGCCGATCGCGTCAGTGTGCAGCTCAAGCTGGCTCGAGCCATACTCGAGCAGGTACTCGGCGCTCACTGTCTCATACGGCAGCTTGCCAGGCTTGCGGGCAAGCACGAATCCAGCGCCAAGCTCGAGCGCTAGCGCTGGCCCCAGCAAAAAGCCTCTTGCCTCAGCCGCGATCACGCAGTTGACCTGAAGCGGGCGCGCAAACTCAGCCAGGCCTTGCACCGCCAATGCGAGCATGCGCGGATCGGCCATCAGCGGGGTGATGTCCTTGAACGAGATCCCTGGCTTCGGAAAGTCGGGAATCTCGCGGACCAACTGTCGCAGCCGCTCAGATACGCCTAGCGAGTCAAGCCCATCGGGAGAAACAAGCCCATCGGGTTCGGAAGTCAACGCAATCCCATGGGTTCGGAGGTCGTCTCTGACACTTGATTTCCTCAGGCGTCGTGTTGTTCGAGCAGCGCAGTGGCAGCGCTCGCTGGGTCCAGCCGCCGCTCGACAACTTCCTTCAGCAAGCGCTGGAAGTCTGAGTCCTCACGCAGGTCTTCCTCTAGGCGACGGCGCATCCGTGCGGTGGCAATCGCAAGCACCTCGTTGCGCAGGTTGCGCCCACGCCGCTCAGCGAGTTGGCCGGCGGACACGATGTGGGTACGGTGCTTCTCCAGGCTCTCCACCAGTTCAGGCACGCCTTTGCCGTTGCTTGCTTCAGTCCTGATGATCGGCACGCGCCAACGAGGGTGGGCGGGATTCTTTTCCTCCTCAGGGGTGCGGTCGAGGTTGGCCAGCGACAGCACACCGCGGATCTCGCGCACCATCGTGTCCGTGAGAGGGTGATCGGCCTTGTTGATCACAATCACGTCAGGGATCTCCATCACCCCGGCCTTCAGAGCCTGAATCGAGTCGCCAGAGCCAGGCATCAGCACGAGCACGATTGTGTCGGCATGGTCGATGATGTCGATCTCAGCCTGACCCACACCGACTGTCTCCACGAACACATCGTCGCGCCCAGCAGCATCGAGCAGCAGCGCAGCCTGCAATGCGGCCTCTGACAGGCCACCCAGAGCGCCCCGGTTGGCCATCGAGCGAATGAACACGCCCTGGTCGAGGAAGTGCTCGGTCAGGCGGATGCGGTCACCGAGCAGAGCCCCCTGAGTAAACGGCGAGGAAGGGTCTATCGAGAGCACTCCAACGCTGCGCCCGGCTTCGCGCCGTGCCTTCGTGAGCGCACCAATCAGCGTGGACTTGCCGACACCAGGAGGGCCGGTGAAGCCGAACACAGCTGCTTTTCCTGTGTGCGGATAGACCTCTTTCACGAGCTCCCAGCCCTCAGGACGGTCATCCTCAACGAGCGAGATCGCGCGCGCAAGCGCGCGACGGTCGCCATCGAGCAGGCGCTGGGCAAGGTTCAGATCAGCCTTGGAGGCCTTGGGAGGCATGGGAGGCGTAGGAGGCGTAGGAGGCGTCATCGACGCGCAATCATCGCAGGGGTTGTGTGCGGCCCGCCTCCTCTACGCAGCTTGCTTTCCCTGGGTCCAGCCCCCAAGAACCCCTTTCAAAAGATCGGCACGTCCGGATGACCGCACCACCTATTTTGAAAGGGGGCCTTAGAAGGTCTATTGATTTTTGCGTTAGGTGCGCCATCGTATTTATATTCGCGTAGGATGGTGCTATATTCGCAATACCATGGTGCACATATTTTGAAAATTGAATAGTCTTCCCACGACGCCTGCTCCCACCTTGAGATTCGCCGGGGTCTCCCCACGAAGCGTGCTCCCACCCTTAGGATCCGCTGGAGATGGAGCCGCTGCTTGCCGACCCTCCCGCGAACGACCCTCCCGGTGGCCATCCCACGCAGGCGCCCGCTGAGGAGATCGCTCACATGGTCCGCCGGGCGCCGGAGCCGTTGCATGGCGGTCCATTCGCGCTAGCGCGGTTCATGCGCGCCAACCACATGCTCAGCTTTGCCTACGCGCGCCTGCTCGCGCGCTTTGTGCTGTTGAAGCTGCGCCATGGCAAGCGTCTGCAGACCGACGGCATCTGCTTTATCTGCCCAGGCGTCCAGTTCGAGATTGGCCGGCATGCGACGCTGCGCATCGGGCGCTGGGCATGGATTGGGCACAGCAGCAAGATCAGGGTGCACGAGGGCGAGGTTTCGATCGGCGCAAAGACAGTAATGGGCCAAGAGTGCACAATCTCCGCCTATCAGCATGTGTCGATTGGGCGCGAGTGCATCGTTGCTGATCGTGTGATGCTGATCGACTTCGACCATGGCGTGGTCGAGGTGGAGCGGCCAATCAGGCTGCAGGGCATCTACAAGCGCGACGTGCATGTTGGGCACAACGTATGGATCGGCTATGGCGCGTGCATCCTGCGCGGGGTGAGCATTGGCGACAACGCAATCATCGGCACCAGCTCAGTGGTCACCCGCAACATCGCCGCCAACGCAGTCGTCGCTGGTTCCCCAGCACGAACGATCCGCATGCGCCAAACCCCCAGCTCGCTGCGCTGGGAGTAGACGCGCTGGGAGTAGACGCAAGGCCAGAGGCCCGCTGAGCGCGGCGCCGGATCGGGCGCCGCGCTCGATTCGATTCGACGGGTCGTTCTACTTCTTCTTGTGCTTACCGGCCTTCGCTGCCTTCAGGGTCGCCGTACCGGCCTGGACGCCGCTGCCGGCGATCTGCACCTTGAGCCCATGCCGACCCGCGCGACGGAGCAGCTGGCCCCCCGGGCCGGTCAGACGCACACGCAGCGTCACGCTCGTGCCGGCGGCCATCGAGAAGCTGGCGACGCCGATCGTTACGTTGCTCGTCTTCTTGTGCTTGCCGTGCCGAGTGACCACGCGGGCGACGATCTTCAGCACGCCCGAGCACGACCCCGGACCCGGACAGCGCAGCGTGACCGACGCCACGGCACCCTTGACCTTCACGCCGACGAACACGGCCAGGGGCACGGGGATCGTGACGGCGTTGCTCACCGCGCTTGCGGCCCCGGCGCCGTTGCCCGCCGTGACCGAGCACGCGATCGCGTTGCCCTGATCGGCGGCCTGCAACGTGTAGGTCGAACCTATCTGTCCGGTTATCACGGTGCCGTTGCGCAGCCACTGATAGACGAGGTAGGTAGGTTCGTGCGACCAGGAGCCCTGCGAGCAGGTCAGCGCGCTGCCGACCGCCGGCGTCCCCGTCAGCGCCGGTGCGGCCGTGCTGGCCGGCGTTGTCGGGAACGCTTCGCGCAGGCTTTCGTTGATCCCGCCCGTGTTCGCGCCGATGCTCACCGAGACCGCTTCGCCTTTCTTGAGCGTTTGCTGCCCGTGGTAGTACTGGGTCACGTACACCTCGGGGCATTCCTGTTCGCCTTTTTTGATAACCGTGCAGATGTGCCCGTAGAATTCGAGCTTGTACGACCCGCTTTCCAGACCGGAGATCGTGTACTGACCGCTCGAGCTCGTATATGCGCATCCGCCGAAGAATTCTTCTTTCCCGGATTTGCCGATCTTGTACTCGCAGACTTCGACCTTTGCGATCCCGGGATGAGCGATCGACGCGTTCGTCACCGTACCGCTGATCTGGCCGCCTGGCTGCAGCGCCACGTTCACGGTTTCGGGTTCGGTCTTGTTTTTCTTCACCTTCACTGAAGTTGACTGGCGGATGTAGTTGGACTTCGGCTGGCAGCGGAGCTTTTCTCCCTGTTCTTCTTCGCACGTTTCCGCGGGCGAGAAGGAGATCGTGTAGGAACCGACAGGGATACCCGAGATGGTGTATTCGCCGTTGCCGTTCGTTTCGGCGCAGTGTGTTCCCGACGCGAAAATGCACGCTTCGACACCGCCTGCTCCCTGCCCGTTGGCGGCGTTGGTAACCCGACCGGTGACCGCGCGTTCACCCGCTTCTAGCATTTCGGCGTCGATGTTTTCGGTCACTTTGCCGGTCGTAACAGACACCAGTGTCGATTCGAACAGCGAGGACACACCTTCCCAGTACTGGGTGGCAAACCCGGTGGCGTTGAAGCCGACCCGATAGTTGCTCGCCCCACCTTTGGGTTCAATCGTGTATTCGCCAGACACGCCCGTGGTCACGGTCTGGCATTCGACGAGCGTGTAACTTTCGTTGTACAGGCAAACGTTGGGACTGGCGATCGCGGCATGGGTTTCGGCATTGGTGATCTTGCCACTGATCCCGGTGATCGGGATCGCGCTGGCGACCGACGGGAGCGCGAACAGCGCGACGCACCCCACCAGCACGGCGAGCGCCCGGCGGCCCGCATCCATTCGCCATACACCGATCGCCTGCATCCGCTTATACATCGAAGCCTCCAAGTGTCGCTAGAAAATTGAGCTGAGGCCCGGGACCCCGGACCTCGTGGAAGATATTTGGCTCGGCGGCATCCTATTGGGTTGACCGGACTGAGGTCGCCAAGCTAATTCAGGACGTCAGCCGTGCCTGTGCCTGTGTTTGACAACCTCGCTCAGCACAACCGACCTACTTAGCGTCGCTCCGCCGCTCACAAACACGAGGAGCCTGACCGACAGCCGGTGATGCCTAGCCTTGGCGAGCGCATGCCTCCCAGTCGAAGTCAGGCCAATCACGATCGTGGCGCTATGTCCAGCCGCCAGCGAATACGAGCCCCTGCCCAGAACGACCGTCTTCCTGCGGATGATCCTGTGGCGACCCCGCCGGTGCCTGGTGACGATCTGCTCGGTCAGTTCGATCGTTCCGGTGCAGGTCGCCTTTGCGCAGGAGATCGGCACGCCGACCGAGTCGCCGGACGCGACGATGTAGGGGGTCAACAGCTTGACTTCGGGCTTTGGCGGAGGAGGCGGTGGCGGCGGCGGTTTTGGAACCGGGACCGTCAGCGTGTTGCTGACGGCGCTGGCGCTGCCGTGTTTGTTCGTCGCGGTGACCTTGCAGGCCAGTCCCGTGCCCTGGTCGGCCGTTTGAACGCCGTACAGGCTCCCGTTTGCACCCGCGATCGCAACACCGTTGCGCAGCCACGCATAGGTGTATGTGGGTGTTGGTTCGCCCGTCCACGACCCGATGGCGCACGACAGCGTCTTCCCCACTGCGGGTGTTCCCGATGCGACCGGTCCAGCGGTGTTGACAGGCGCCTTGCGTACCATCGCAGCGTCGATCCCAGGGGTTGTGCTCCCCTGGCTGGCCGTCACCGGGTTGGCGCTCGCGAGGGTTGGCTGATCGTTGTAATACTGGGTGATGTATTCAGTTGTAGCCCCGAATTCGGATTCGAATTCGACTTTGTATGTGCCGCTCCCCAAGCCGATGATCGTATATTCGCCACTGGCATTGGTTGTGGCATAGTTTTCTTCGAACCTTTCTTCACCCGCACCCAGGACCTTATACGCCCAGACATAGGCGTTAGCGAGCCGTTTATGCGTCGAAGCGTCCGTCACCGTGCCCGAGATCTTGCCACCTTCCTGGAGTTCTGCGTCAATTCCCGACGTGGGTATTCCTTCTGTGACGGGAACCGCTTTTGCGTCGCTGAGCGAAGACGCTTCTTTGTAGTACTGGGGAGCGAAATTGAGACCGAAACCAGATTCTGGAGAGAACTCAACCGTGTAAGAGCCCGTCGGCAGGCCTACCACCTTGTATTCCCCACCGGCTTCAGTAACTGCGTACTCACCGAATTCTTGGCCTCCACCGGTCTGTAGACACGAAGACGACAACGTGTTCCAACCCACCGGCGCCCACACCGGTCACCTTACCTGAGATCGTGCCGCCTTCGTGCAGTTCCGCATTGATTTTTTCGGTCGTTTTCGCTTCTTCGACCGGGACCGGAGTCGCTTCAGAGAACGAAGACTTTCCGCTGTAGAACTGTGGCGCGTAGACACTGCCATGGCTCGGATAGAACTCCACCCTGTAGGAGCCGGCCGCCAAGCCTGTCACTTCGTATTTGCCGCTCGCTTCGGTGGTGGCGAACCCGACGAATTCTCGACCGGCGGTGATCACCTCGACGTTAACGTTTGCAATTGGACCTTTCGATCCCGACGCTTCCGTGACCGTCCCGGTGATCTTGCCGGTGCCTCCCGCCGCGAAGGCGGCCGGGACGAGGATCAGCAGCGCGAGGCAGCCCAGCAGCATGCTGAGCGCGCAGCGACCGATGCCTCTCTTCCCCAGATCCATACATCGGACCCTAACAAACTAATGCAGCAGGAGTTGCGCTGCGATCAGGGCGCAAGCAGCACAGCTGGATCAGCATGGCAGGCCAGCTCGCGCAAGTCGTCCATGCTGGCGTCGGGCCCGCCTGCCAGCGCCCGGGCGAGCGCAGCACGATGGCCATTGAAGCGCTCATGCGCATATGGGACTGCAAGACCACGAGAAACCATGAAAGGCCAGTCGCTGGCTTGCAATGCCAGCAGCTCGCGGATGGCTGCAGGGCCAACAGCCCCGCAAGCAGCTCGAGAAAGGAGCTCGAGCTCAGCTGCGCGCATCGCAAAAGCCATCTCAGCAACCGGCGGGCCTGACCAGGTAGAAAGGTCGCCGCCGCTTCCCCAGGTGCTCACGGGCAGGCCAGCGATGGGGACGGGCTCGAAGCGTTCCAATGCGTCGTCAAGACGCACAAGCTCAAGGCCCTGCACAGCACACTCCTGCACAACCGCGTTCAGCCAGGCAACACCCTCATACCACCAGTGACCAAGCAGCTCAGTATCAAGCGCACAAACCGCCAGCCCACCTCCAGGCAAGCCAGCACCATCATGAGCCAGACGCGCCACAGTGCGCGCTACAAAATCGCCAGCATGAGCACGCGCACGAGCAAGCGCAAGCTCATGATCATAAGCATCGCCGCTGTTTGCCCAGGGTTGGTGATGATGGACGGTATGGCGGTGATAGTCGCGGTAAACGCCATCAGCTGGGTAGCCAGAATCACTCCAAACAAGTGAAATCGTTGCGCGATCAATCGGGACAAGCACAACCCCCGAGTCACACAGAAGTGGCTGCAGATGTGTGCGCGCGCCAAGCCCAAAACGGTTGGTCAACTCAATGCAGGTAGCACGCACACCCGCAGCCGCAAGGATGGGCTCCAGGTGGGGTGCATACGCACACTCAGGCAACCAAAAGCCGCCGCGCCAGTCCTCCCCATCTACACGATTGAAGCGTGCGCAGTGCGAGGCGACCCCTGTTTCGATTTGCACGCGTGTAAGCGCATCTGTAGCAAGCAGCGGCAGCACAGCATGGGTAGCAGAGGAGGTCCATTGTGCATGTGGCGCAAGCGCGCTCAACAGGTCCCCCGCACGCGCCGCAAAGCGCTCGAGCGCCCGCTCGTAGTCAGCAGCCCATGCTCGTTCGAGCTCAGCAGCAAGCCCAGCATGGCCACCTGCGCGCAAGCCCTGAGCATCCTCAGCATGGGTAAAGCAGCGCGTCTCATCAATAAATCGCACAAAGCGCTCAGCCACGCCAGGCGCGCCCAGTTGATCGCAGAGCACTGGGGTAAGCGAAAGCGTCAGCGGCGCCTCGCCAGAGTCAAGCAGATCAAGCAGTGGCAGATAGCTGGACGCAATCGCCTCCCACAGCCACTCCTCACCAAACGGCCATGTGCCAAAGCCCTCGACATAAGGCATATGCGTGTGCAGCACAATCGCCAGGGCGCCGCGCTCATTTGCAGGACGTGTCAATGGACCAGCAGCCTGCTCACGGCCGGCACACCGCGATGAAGTCCAAAGCTCGATCAAGATCAGCCTGCCCGCGCGGGCGCAAAACGAAGTCTGACGCAGCAATCGCAGGTGTAAAGCGATCGTAGAACGGCTTGGTCAAGCGCAGCCGGGGATGGACCAAATCCCAGCCAGCGTGCAGCGCGAGCTCATGCAGGCGCAGCTTGCGCGCATGGAACAGTCCGTATAGCTGCACCGAAGCAAAGTGCGCGCGACAAAGACCCTCGAATTCCTCAGCACGGTACTCATGAATGTGCCATGGGTTGTCCGAGCGCGGCGCACCCTTCGGCGCAAGCGTGAGCACGTTCGGCGTCGACACAAAAACCGTCCCACCCCCGACGCCCGACCCGTACTCGCGCGTGTCCCGGTCTCCTGACTCCTGCGCACCCCCAACAAGCGAGCAAAAGTGGTCGAGCACCGCACCGGGGTGCTCGAGGTGCTCGATCGTCTGCAGGAAGACAACTGCGTCAGCATGCTCTGAGAATGTCTCCACAAGATCGCGCTCGAAGCGCAGGCTGGGACGGCGGTAGCGCAAGCGCGCGTGCTCGTGCGCTTCGGGGTTGGCGTCCACGCCGATGACGCTTGCAGCAGTACCGGCAAGCACATCTGAGCCATAGCCCTCGCCGCAGGCCATGTCGATAACACGCATGCCAGCAATGCGCGCAGCAATCCATTCATATACAGCCAGATGGCGGCGAAACCAGTAGTTCTCCACAGGTATATCAGGGAGCGTGCGCTCACCGGTGAGCGCGAGCGGCGGGACGCCCTCGGGCTGGTTGTCCTGCTCGAAGACCTCAGTCACAGACACGGCGAGCGAGTATATGGTTGTACAGCAGGCCATGAGAACCCTTGATCCGCAGGCATTGCCGCAGCATGTGGACCGCCTCTATCGCGCGGCATGGGCGCTATGCGGGTCAAAAGAGGATGCAGAGGATCTCGTGCAAGAGACATTCGCGCGCGTGCTCGCACGCCCACGGGTGATACATGGCGACGACGACCTGCACTACCTGATGCGGGCGCTGAAGAACACATTCTTTACAGCCAGGCGCACAGCGAGCCGCCGGCCAGCAACAGGAACAGAGCTGGATGATGTAGTCGCAGCCGACCCCCGCCCAACAGGCCAACCTGAGTGGGAGATCGAGGTGCAGGAGCTATACGCCACGATCGCACAGCTGCCAGATGACTTTCGGCTGGCGTTGGTAGCTGTGGATGTTCTGGGGCTGTCCTACCGTGAAGCCGCGCGCGCACTGAAGGTGCGCGAGGCAACGATCACAACCCGCCTGTTCCGCGCGCGCGGAGGAGTCGCCGCCAAGCTCGCACCGGCGCCAGCTGAGCAGGGCGATCGCGCGGGCACCCGTAGCGCACAGGCAGTGCCAGCACGCCGGGAAGAGACGCGGGCAGGTGGAGTCTTGCCTAGTAGGGGAACACCATGAGCCCTAGTAGAGGAACACCATGAGCGATCCGCACACAAGCACCCCACCGGGACAGGCCGAGCACGAGCATGAGCGCGTGGCTGAGCTGCTGCGCGCAGTGGACGTGCGCGCGCCGGCGAGGTTGCATCAGCAGGTGCAGGAGATGGTGGGCGCCAAGCGCGGGGTAGACGCCAAGCGCGGATCGGGCGCCAAGCACGGATCCTCGCCGACTCGCGACCTGCTTAGTAGACGCCTGAAGCCAACGCTCGCAGCGATGGCAATAGCCGTAATCGCAGGTGCAGCGGTTGCGCTGTTCACAGGTACAAGGACGCAACAGAGCCCGCTGAGCATGCGTACAGCGTCTGCACTAACGCTGCGCGCAGCCACGCTGGCCGCTCCACCTGAGAGCCGCACGCATGGGGGGCAACTCGCAATGGCGGTGAATGACATTGCGTTCCCCTACTGGAAGGATCGCTTCGGCTGGCGCTCGACCGGCGCGCGCGCAGACACAATCGGCGGACGCAAGGTCACAACTGTCTTCTACGCAGGCGCCGGTGGCAGCCGAATTGGCTATGCGATCGTTGCTGGCCTGCCAGCGCCAAGCACCACGGGCGGGACTGTCTCCTGGCAGCGCGGTGTGCCCTACCGGCTGCTGCGCGAGAGTGGCTTGCCAGTCGTGACGTGGCAGCGCAACGGCAGGCTGTGCGTGCTGTCGGGCAGAGGAGTGAACAGCGCAACGCTGCTGGCACTAGCCAGCTGGCAAGAGCCAGCCACCGCGTCCTGACGTGCCTAAAGGGCAGTGTCTCGCTTTGAAGGGCAGTGTCGCAGTTTGCACCCATCGTGTTGACGTACGTTGCCGGCCGTATCGATGCTTGCGATACTATGGTGCACATATTTTAAAAGTTGGATAGTCTTTCCATGAAGCGTGTGCCTATGTATACACAGGGAGTGGATACGATGGAGCGCCCTGGACTGCTCGGACTTGGCTCGAATGTAGGTGACCGCCGCGCGCATCTGCAGGCTGCGGTAGATGCGCTGCCGACTGTGGGCGTGCAGGTGCTTGCTGCCTCGTCGGTCTACGACACCGACCCTGTCGGGGAGGTGCTCGACCAGCCGAGCTTCCTCAATGCCTGCTTGTTAGTACAGACCGCACTTGAGCCGCTGCAGCTACTCGACGCAGTCAAGCGTTTGGAGCGCGAGCTTGGGCGCTTTGATCGAGGACCCACCCCTCCGGTCCGCCATGGCCCGCGCGCGATCGACATCGACGTGCTGCTGCTCGGTGAGCTGGAGTGCCACCACGCACGGATGACACTCCCGCACGAGCAGTTGCTCAGTCGCCGCTTTGTCCTGATCCCCGCGCTGGAGCTGGACTTCGCCCTGCATGCGCCCGACGGCAGGCGCCTGGCAGACGCGCTGGCGGCGCTCGGGCCGGACGAAGGCGTGCGCTGGGCTGGCCCACCGCTTGAGCGCACGACGCTCATTGCTACCTGACCGCCCCTCCGCGCTGTCCTCAGGCGCTTGTCGCGTCGCCCAATCCGCCCTCTCGCAATCCACCCTCGCCCAGCCCGCCCTCGTACATGCCGCCCTCGTTCAGGCCGATCCGGTTGTGCAGCCAGCGCAGGGGTCGCGGCGCCCACCAGGTGCGCTCGCCAAGCCGGCCCATCAGCGCGGGGACGAGCAGCGCGCGCACAACCGTTGCGTCGATCGCAACCGCCAGCGCAGTCCCCAAGCCGAACTGCTTAATGAAGAAGATATGTGAGGTCACAAACGCGCCAACCGCGACGCAGAACAAAAGCGCAGCAGCAGTGATCAGGCGCCCAGTGCGCTCCAGTCCGCGTGCGATAGCCTCGCGGGTGGGAACGCCGCCATCGTGTATCTCTTTGATCCGCGCAAACAAGAACACGCCGTAATCGGTCGACAGCGCAAACGCGACTGTGAACAGCAGCACGAGGTTAGACTCCTCCAGCCCACCAATCGGGCTGAAGCCGAGCAGCGAGGAGAAGTGCCCGTCCTGGAAGATCAACACGAGCAGTCCTGCGCCAACAGCGACTGTCAGCAAGTTCATTACCAGTGCCATCAGCGGCAGCACAGCTGAGCCGGTCATCAGGAACAGGGTGCCCATCGTGACAAGCACAAGGATCACAAGCGCCAGTGGTGCGTGTGCAGAGATAGCGGCCTTCTGGTCGATGAACCAGGCTGTAGAGCCGCCAACCAACCCGCCCTGGGGATGGACGAGGGTACGCAGTCGCTTGACCAGCTGCTGATTGGCATTTGAAGCATCAGAGCCCTGTGGGAGCAGTTCGATCTCCCAAGTGCTGCGGCCCAGATAGCGTGGCGGGGTGGTCTCACTCGCCTGACCCGCAGCCGTCTGCTGCGCACGGGCAGCAAGTGCATCAACGCTCTTGGCTCTGCTCACCGACGCGGGCACAACCACGCTGATTGCCTGCGCGCCGTCGCTTGAAAAGTTCTCGTCGAGCGTTTCCGCGATCTGGCGACTCTGCGAGGACGCTGGCAGTACGTGCGCATCGGCTGGTATCAGCTGCAGGTGAAGCGCCGGCGTTGCGATCGCGAGCAGCGCCACGGCAGTGACGAGTGCGACCAAGCCAGGCCTGCGCATCACCCCCCGACCGAGGCGAAACCAAACGCCCTCGTCGCTCGCCTGCGCGGAGCGAGCGGCACTGCGCTGCAGCCATGCTGGAGCGAGCGAATTCACCCGCGGCCCAAGCGCGACAAGCACCGCTGGCAGCACTATCAGCGCAACGGTCCCAGCTGACAGGGACACGACCATGCCGCCAATGCCCATCGAGTAGAGGAAGCGCAGCGGAAACACGAGCAACGATGCAAGCGCCCCAGCAACGGTCAGCGAGGTGAAGAGCACAGTACGGCCGGCGGTCTGGAGCGTACGTGCGATTGCCGCGTGGCTGTCCAAACCACCGGCGAGCTCCTCCCGGTAGCGCGAAAGCACGATCAGGCTGTAGTCGATCCCCAAGCCAAGGCCCATCCCGGTGACGAGGTTGACCGCGAAGATAGATAGGCCCGTGAGCTCGTTGATCAGGCGCAGGACAAGGAATGTGATCACGATCGCAAAGCCCCCAACGAGCAGTGGCAGCGCCGCGGCAACGAGCCCGCGAAAGACCCAGAACGAGAGCAGCAGCAGGAGCGGGAAGGCCAGAAGCTCGGCGTCCTTCAGGTCTGAGGAGGTGCGTTTGTTGATTTCGCTGAAGGCAACGTCGGGCCCGCCGAAGCGCACGCCCTGCCCGGCCAGCTCCGGGCGCAGGCGCGCAACAGCAGCAGCTGAGCCTTCCTGCGTGGAGTAGGCAGCCAGCACAGCTGTCTGGCGGCCATTGCGTGAGACGAGCTCGCCCAAGTGTGTCGCCGGATAGTCAAGCGCGCGCTGGAAACCGGGCTGTGCCGCCAACATGGAGGCTACGTGCACCGCCTCGAGCTGGGCAGCGCGATCGGTCCTGACGTCCCCGCCGCTCGGCACAAGCGCCGCTACGCCAAAATAGGATCGCTGGCCGGTCGCCCGTTCGATCATTTTTTCGACCCGCTGGTTCTCAGCTTTGCGATCCTGGAAGTCCGCGTTGGAGCTCTTCAGGATGGTCGTGACTGGCACGCCGAACGCCGCTGCAACCAGGAACAGGACACCAGCAGCGAGCAGGATGCGCCGGGTGCGTTCGCTCGCGAGTCGGCCAAAGCGGTCCATCATTGCGGCCACCCTACCAAAGATGCTGAGTGAGCGCTAACTAATCGGCTTCGCGCCAGATCCCGTCCGCTTCGCGCCAGACCTCCACAGACACCTCCTCCACGGGCAGTGCGATCGGGGGATCAGGCTTAGCAGCCTTTACCCACACCCCCTCGAGTTGGTAGTCAGCGAGCAGCCGGTCAGCGATCGTGCCGCACAGCCGCTCGAGTGTCTTGTGCGAGCGCTGCTGAGCGATCAACGCCACGAGCTGACAGACCTGGGCATAGTCAACCGTGTCCTCGATCGCGTCGGTCACAGTCGCGTCGGCTTCGCCGAGGTCCAAGCGCAGGTCGATCACCAGCCGCTGGCCGATCTCGCGCTCAGCCTCGCTTACGCCATGGTGCGTATATAGCGACAGCCCCGTGATCTCGATTGTGACCGACTCGGAGCCCTGGCCGTGCTCCCCGTCCAGCCCACCGTTGTCCCCGTCATCTAGCTCGTCTGCGTCGTCCCCGCCCTCGTCGTCCATCGCCTGCCCAACGTAGCAGCCGCTACGGCCAGCGCATCGCGAACAGGCGCAACGTCGTGCACGCGGAATACGCTCGCGCCACGCTCCAAGGCGAGCACGTTTGTGGCGATCGTCCCCGGCAGCCGCCGCTCGATCCCCACAGGCTCACGCTCGACCCCCACAGGGTCAGTCTGCCCACCGCCGTCGGCGTCGGCGAGCACCCGACCGATGAAGCTCTTGCGCGAGGTCCCCACCACCAGTGGCCTGCCCAGCGCTGTCAGCTCGTCCAAACGGCGCAGAAGCGTGAGGTTGTGCAAGGACGTCTTTCCAAAGCCGATGCCCGGATCGAGCATGATGCGCTCCTCGCGCACGCCCTCGCGCACCGCGAAGCCAAGCCGCTCCTCGAGAAACGCCTTGACCTCATCGACAACATCTTTATATTGAGGCCCGCCCACCCCGCCCACCCCCTGCATCGTGCGGGGCTCGCCAAGCATGTGCATGAGGCAACATTCCGTGCCGCTGTCAGCCACCAATCCAGCCATCTCAGGATCGGCGCGGAAGGCGCTTATGTCGTTGACAAGGCTCGCGCCCGCATCGATCGCCGCGCGCGCGACGGAGGCCTTAGAGGTGTCGATCGAGACCTGCGGGCGGATAGGCGAAGAGGCGTTCGCGCGATCGGGCGAAGACACGCGCGCAGGCGCGCTCGCGTGAGCGATCGTCCAATCTGCCGCAGCGATGCCCTCGAGCACCGGAAGCACGCGCCGCAGCTCCTCCTCGACGGACACCGGCTCGGCGCCCGGACGTGTTGACTCCCCGCCTACGTCGAGGATGTCCGCGCCCTGCGCGACCAGCTCGTGCGCGTGCGCGACCGCCGCCGCCGCATCGAAGAACGATCCCCCGTCCGAGAAGGAGTCCGGGGTCACGTTCACAACCCCCATCAAGCGGTAGCGCGGTGAGGTCACCTTTCACCCAACATGTCTGTATCACCATAGCTATACAGGTTTGGGGGGGCGTTCTTCCAAAAAAAAGTCTGTATAGCCATGGTTACACAGACTTTAAAAAGGAGGTCCCTACCTCGACCCTCATGACCCGAATCGGCACAGTCATGTGAGACACGCCTCTGACGGCCGGGTAGGCGTGCCTGGCAAGGACGCAGTGAGCGTGGCGTACCGATCGTCGATCGACGAGATCGCTGCATCCACGTCGAGAAATGTGCCCCCGTCCGAGAACGAGTCGGGCGCGACGTTCAGCACGCCCATCAAGCGGTACGGCTCGGGGTCAGACAGGCTCGGGGCGCTCTTGGTCGGTAGCTCTGAGCTCAGCGGTGCCGCCTGCCAATCCCGGCCGGGGGATTGTCCGCGGCTGCGTTTCGCGCTCTGGCCTGTCCGCTGGCGCGGGCGGGGCTGGGAGCTCGGGCTTGGCTGAGTCCTCCTCTGCCGAGCCGAATACCTCCTCCTCGCTCTTGCCAGCCAACAGTGCGAGGAACTCCTCCTTCTCGATTGTCTCGCGTTTGACGAGAACCTCGGAGATGGTTGTGAGCTTCTCGCGGTGCTCAGTCAGGATTTCGGTGGCCCGGCTGTGCGCGGACTCGATGATGCGCCGCACCTCATCGTCGATCTCGCGTGCGATCTCGTCGGAGTAGTCGGGCTCGGTCGAGAACTCGCGGCCAAGGAATGGCTGCCCATGGTCGTGACCGAACACACGCGGACCGAGCTTTTCGCTCATCCCGAAGCGCATCACCATCTGCTTGGCCGTCGCGGTCACCTTCTCGATGTCGTTCGACGCACCCGTCGTGATCTCGTCAAACACGAGTTCCTCAGCTGCACGGCCACCCAGCGTCATCGCCATCGTGTCGTTCAGCTCCGCGCGCGTGGTCAAGAAGCGGTCTTCCTGGGGCATTGAGATCGTGTACCCAAGCGCCTGCCCGCGCGAGATAACGGAGATCTTGTGCACTGGATCAGAGTGCTCGAGGAAGTGCCCAACGATCGCGTGGCCCATCTCGTGGTAGGCAGTGATGAGGCGCTCTTTCTCTGACATGACGCGCGTCTTCTTCTCGGGGCCGGCGATCACACGCATGATCCCCTCCTCGAGCTCAACTTGTCCGATCTCGCGCTTGCCCGTGCGCGCCGCCAGCAGCGCAGCCTCGTTGATTAGGTTCGACAGATCGGCGCCGGTGAAGCCTGGGGTCTGGCCGGCGAGTGCGTCGATATCGATGACCTTGGCCAGTGGCTTGCCGCGCGTGTGCACCTCGAGGATCTTGGCGCGGCCCTTGCGGTCGGGACGGTCAACGGCGATCTGGCGGTCGAAGCGCCCGGGGCGCAGCAGCGCAGGGTCGAGGATGTCGGGCCGGTTGGTGGCCGCGATCATGATGATGTTGTCCTTGGCCTCGAAGCCATCCATCTCGACAAGCAGCTGGTTGAGCGTCTGCTCGCGCTCGTCGTGGCCCCCGCCAAGACCTGCGCCGCGGTGGCGCCCGACAGCGTCGATCTCGTCCATGAAGATGATGCACGGGCTGTTCTGCTTGGCCTGCTCGAACAGATCCCTGACGCGCGAGGCGCCAACGCCGACAAACATCTCCACGAAGTCAGAGCCTGAAATCGAGAAGAACGGCACGCCGGCCTCTCCAGCTACGGCGCGCGCAAGCAGCGTCTTGCCTGTTCCAGGAGGCCCATACAGCAGCACACCCGTGGGAATGCGCGCTCCAAGCGCCTGAAACTTCTTGGGGTTCTCGAGGAACTCCTTGATCTCATGGAGCTCCTCAACAGCCTCGTTGACCCCAGCGACGTCCCTGAACGTGATCTTTGGCGAGTCCGCTGACAGGCGCTTTGCGCGCGACTTGCCAAACGACATGACTTTCGAGCCGCCGCCCTGAACCTGGTTCATCAGGAACAGCCAGAACCCGAGGAACAGGGCAAACGGGAGGATGTACACAAGCAGGCTCAGCAGCGCGCTGCTCTTTTCCGATTCGACGTTGTACTTGACCCCAGCTTCTTTTAGCTCCTTGAACAATTCAGGGGCAGCCTGGTCGATGTAGCCGATTTCGTAGGTTTCTTTGTGCCCGCTCGCGTTGAGCTTGACTTCGAGCACTTTGCCCTTGTTCTTGAACTCGACCGATTCGACTTCACCTTTCGGGAGTTCCTTGGAGACGAGCGTCTCGTAGCTGTGCGAGCGTTTGTTGGACGAGCTCGGGTTAACGAGTTTGACCGCGAGGAACGCCAACACCACAACGATGAGGATGGGGAATGCGGCGCTCTTGAAGAAACGGCTCATGGCTGGTCCCTGAAGGTCCTGTCACCGTCTGAAATCGTGGTCACCAGTGCCCTAGCGTACCATGCAAGACCCCATTTTCCGACTGTTGCAGGGCCAGCAGAAAGGCACCTCAAGGGGACTCTACCCATCCAACGCTGCCAACTCTACCTATCCAACGCCGCCACAAACGGAAGGTTGCGGTGGCGCTCGGCATAGTCCAAGCCATAGCCGACCACGAACTGGTCGGGAATCTCAAAGCCCACATAGCGTGCCTGCAGCTCGACCTTGCGTCGCGATGGCTTTGTCAAGAGCGCACATACCTCGAGCGTGCGCGGATCGCGTGAGCCGAGGTTGCGCAGCAGATACTGCAGCGTCAGACCCGAGTCAACAATGTCCTCAACGATCAGCACATCCCTGCCCTCAATCGCCGCGTCCAAGTCCTTGAGTATCCGAACCACGCCTGAGCTGTCCGTCGCCGAGCCATACGATGCGACAGCCATGAAGTTCGACCTCAACAGGGATCGCGATGAAGCGCATCAGGTCGGACAAGAAAAACACCGCCCCCTTCAGCACGCCCACCAGCAGCAACCTCCTGCCAGCGTAGTCGCGCGAGATCTCCTCCCCCAGCTCGCGCACGCGCCGCTGCAGGTCCTCAGCGCTGACAAGCACCTCGCCGACCTCTGCGCCCACCTCGCGCGTAGCCGCAGCATTAGCTGTCGCTTGCGCGGGGATCGCCACGCCCAGGAGTGTAGTGCGGGCGGAGCTGGGTATACGGGCGGGGGCTGGGAGTGCGGGCGAGGGGTCACAGACAGGGCTGGGGGTATGTATGTTCTTTTTTAAAGTCCGTATAACTATCGCTATACGGACTTTTATTTTTTATATACCAACATCCGCCCTCTTTATCTTTCTCCCGTCATATCGGAGAGGGCGGCGATCGCGACGGCGCCCATCTCCTCCGCTGCGGCCAGCAAGCTCGTGATCGGAGATGCGCGTGCGCTCTCTGTTGGGTGCGAATGTGTCTGAGACGGCCAGCACGCACGCTACCGGCGTGCCTGACGCTGCGCCCACCGCGAGCAGTGTCGCTGCCTCCATCTCCACTGCCAGCGCGTCGTGCCCGTCGCCCGGGTCCCCGCGCCCGTCGTGCCCGTCGCCCGCGCCCCCCTGGCGCTCGTAGAACAGGTCCACGCTCATAATCGCGCCGGAGTGGACGCGGCGGGTCGAGTCGTTCGACCTGGGCCCGCGCGGCCTGCACCAGCGCCTCGGCCAAGGTCGGGTCTGCAGCGATGCGCTCGCCAGCGCCGAGCGCCCGAGAAGCACCGTCGGCGCAGATCGACTCGCGCGCCACGACCAGGTCGCCGAGTGCGAGCCCCCGAGCAAGCGCGCCGCAGGTGCCGACGCGGATCGCGCGGCGCGCGCCGAGACAGATCAGCTCGTGCAGGACGATCGCCGCCGAGGGTCCGCCCATCCCCGTGGCCTGGATCGTCAGCGGCGCGCCGTCCGCGCGCGCGGGGCCGGTGTAGCCCCACAGGCCGCGGTGGTGGTTGAACATACGTGGCTCGCTTATAAGTGTTTGCGCGAGTGCGAGAGCGCGGCCGGGATCGCCGGGCAGCAGCACGCGCTCGGCCAGCTCAGCGGTTGGGCGCAGGTGGATCGCCTGGGGATATGCCGGCGCGGCGGCGGCGGGGTCGGACTTGGGCTCGGAGTGTGCGGGAATGGACTCGTGCGACACGAGCGGCCACCTTAGACTGCCGCCAATGGGAACATCCCCTGCCAACGATCCATCGGGCAACGATCCCTTGGCTGAGGCGCCCATTCTCCCGAGCAAGCTGAGCCTTGCGGAGGTGGCTGCGCGCGCTGGTGTGTCGCCGGAAACGGTGCGGCGCTGGGTAAAGGATGGGCTTGTGCCTCAGTACGAAGGCAGCTGGACGCCGGCGGCGGCCTCGCATGTGCGGATCGTTGCACGGCTGCGCGAGCGGGGGCACAGCATTGAGCGGATCAGGGAGGCGAGCCAGAGCGGGAAGCTTGCATTTGGGTATGTAGACGAACTGCTGCCGAGCTCGGAGGCGCGCTACACCCTGCAGGAGGCTGAGCGGGAGATCGACATGGACCCGGCGGTGATTGAGCGGCTCATTGGCGCGATGGGCCTGAATGCGCTGTCGGCAGAGTCGCTTTCTGAGGAGGACTTGCAGGTGCTGCGCTATGGAGCGGAGGTGCTTGCTGCAGGCCTGCCGCTGCCGGCGCTGCTGCAGATTGTGCGTGTGTATGGGCAGGCAATGGCGCAGGTGGCTGATGCTGAGGTGCGGCTGTTTCATCTGTACCTGCATGAGCCGCTGATGCGCGATGGGGTGCCTGGCGTGCAGATTGCGCAGGAGATGGAGGCGATGACGCGCGAGATGCTGCCGTTTGCGGTGCCGTTTATCAACTATCTGCATGGCCGGCTGCTTGGGTACTTCGTGGAGCAGGACGCGATTGGCCATATCGAGGCAGACCTCGATGATGAGGAGACTGCTGAGGAGGGACGGATGCGGGTGGCGATCGCATTTGCGGACCTGGCGGGGTACACCAAGCTGACGGAGGAACAAGGGGAGGCAGAGGCGGTGAGCGCGGTGGAGCGCTTTGTGGAGACAGTCGAGCAGACGCTGCCGATTGACGCGCGCGTGATCAAGACTTTGGGTGACGAGGTCATGATCGTTGGCGCAGACGCAGGCGCGCTGACCAGCTGGGCAGTTGGGCTGGGCAAAGAACTGCCGCAAGGATCGCCACCGCCGCGGATTGGAATCCATGTTGGGGCAGCGCTGTATCGAGACGGCGACTACTACGGGCGCGAGGTCAACCGTGCGGCCCGTGTGGTTGCGCGGGCCTCAGGTGGTGAGGTGCTGGTTACCCGCCCAGTTATAGATGCAGGCAGGCTTGATGGCCTTACGTTTGAGCTGATTGGCGAGGTGGTACTGAAGGGCTTCTCAGAGCCAACTGAGCTGTTCATTGCAACGTCGCGGCAATGACGCCAGCGGCAATGATGCCCGGACCAACAAGGCCACGGTCATGACGCCTGCACCAACAAGGCCCCAGTAGTGATGTCCAGAGAGATGACGCCGGCAGAGGTGCAGGAGATGGTCAGCTCTCAAGGCCTGCTGGCCAGAGACAGTCCTGTGGTGGCGATGGTGTCGGGTGGCCGGGACTCGACTTGCCTTTTGGATGTTGCGGTGGCGGTGAGGGGTGCAGAGAGCGTGCGGGCGTTGCACGTGAACTATGGCCTGCGGGGCGAGGCCTCAGATGCAGACGAGCGATGTGTGGCTGAGTTGTGCGCGAAGCTGGGCGTTGAGATCGAGGTTGTGAGGGCCCAGGGCGCTCCGGGGATCGGGGGCGTGCCGGGGAACACCCAGGCTTGGGCGCGCGATCTGCGCTATGCGGCGGCGATGCGGCTGGCTCAGGAGTTGGACGCGGGGGAAACTGGTGCGGATGGGACGCTGATTGCGACGGGTCATACAGCAAGCGACCAGGTCGAGACGATTTTGTACCGGCTGGCAGCCTCGCCAGGCAGGCGCGCACTGCTGGGAATGGCAGCGCGGGAGGGGCGGCTGGTGCGGCCGCTGCTGGGGGTGACGCGCACGCAGACGGCTGCGTATTGCAGGGCGCAGGATCTTAAGTGGCGCGAGGACAAGAGCAACGACGACGAGCATTACGCGCGTGCGCGCGTGCGTAAAGGACTCCTGCCAGCGCTCTGCGCGGTGCATCCGGCAGCAGCAGGGAGCGTGCTGAAGACCGCAGAGATGCTACGTGCAGAGACTGAACTGCTGGATGGCCTTGTTGATGAGGAGCTGGCTGGCTCTGACAGCATTACTGTTGCGCGTTTGGCTGAGCTGCATCCGGCACTGGCGCGGCTGGTGGTGGTGCGCTTGGCAGAGGATGTTGCAGGGGATTATGTGCCCCAGGCAGGCGCGCGCGTGGATGAGTTGCTTGCTCTGGCCAGGCGCGGCGGCAGGGCAGAGGTCCATGTTGGCGGAAATGTCAGCGCTGTGATCGCGGATGGGCGGCTGAGTATGGCGAGGCTTCCCCCGCGCTAAGACCCCGTGCTAAGTCGGCAGGCCCTCGCCGTCATATTAAAAAATAAACTGCGTATAACTATGGTTACACACAGTCTTAAAAGATGATCTACTCCCCGGCCGTCTTTATCTGACAGGGTACGGTCTTCGAGGGTACGGTCTTCGGCCGACGGCTCAGGTCTTCTTGGTGGGTTTCGCCGTGCCGCGTTTCGCCGCTTTCGGTTTGGCGCTCGCAGTGCCCGCCGCTTTGGGTTTGGCTTTAGCTTTGGTCGGCTTGGCCGTCGCGGGCGCGCCATTGGCAGATGTTTGCCCAGACGACGACGGCGTTTGGCCAAGCTTTTTAGCGAGCGTCCCCAGCTGCTCCTCAATCTTCGACAGCTGGGATTCGACTCCATGCGAGGCAAGCGCGCGATCCAAACGTTGCACCCCGTCCTCGATACCCTCCAGCCGTTGGGAGACCGCCCTCAGGCGGCGCGTCAGCCGTTCGATATCAGCTGCCGAGGGCAGGTTCAGTGCACCCATCGCAACCTCCTGCGCCTGAACCGCCTTCTCACGCGCGTCAAACGCCCTCCCGATCACTCCTGTCAGAAGCGAGTTGTCGAGCAGATCTGAGAGCGCCCTGCCGAGGCTCTCCTCGCTGGCGCCAGCAAGGCGCTCGCGGATGTTCTTCACAGCACTGCTCGGGTCAGACATCTCTGAGAAGGATACGGTGCAGCGATGGCAGAGGGTCCGCCAAGGCTCTTTCTCTTCATCCAGCTCGAGCTCCCATGGGAGCTGGGACCGCCCGACGGCCGCTACCTGCTGCGCGCCAAGGCTGGTGGCGAGCCCGAGCGCGTGGTCGTGCTCAGCACGCTCACCGCCGACGGAGTTTCGCTCAATCGCCACCCCACGCGCGGGGTCGGCCCGCTGCGACGGATGGCAGGCTCGCGTCGGCGCAGCGTCCCTGCAGAGCCCGCCCCAGCGTCGATACACAGCATGCGCGCAACCGTCATCGATCCGGTCTCGCTCTCTGGCGAGCGCCAAGCGCAAGCGTGGCTTGACGAACTGGACACCGAGCGCGCGGTCACAGCCGCCGTCGTCGTGCTCAACCGCGTTCTGCACGCGCAGCGCATCGCCACCGCCGACCCCTACGCGCATGCGATCTCTCCTGCACAGGCCCTGACGATCCGGGCCGGCTGGGGCGAAGGCGAGCAGGTAGCGGATGGCCGCTGGCTGCACGCGGTCGAGCTGCCGTGGAAAAAGGAACACACGCGCGCGCGCCGGCGCGCCGCGGCGTTGCGCGCAGACGAGCGCCTAGCGCAGCTGCTTGGAGTGAACGATGTGGCCCTGCTGTGTGAGGAGCTCGCGCTGCGCGCGCGCCTGGATCTCGATCAGAACCATCTCCCCCACGCCGCGATCGAGCTGGACCGCGCCTACGCCATGGCCCTTGTAGAGCTGCGCGCCGAGAAGCGCCAGGACCTGGCGATCCGCATCTCAGAGCTCGAGCAGCTTGGGGCAGGCGTGTCCCTGCAGGCACATGCCGCAATGGAAGACAGCAGCGCCAAACCCGATGAAGAGATCGTCCGTCATGCGCTCGAGCGCCTCGAAGCGGCCCTGCGCGCACGCACAGCTACGGGATTCAACCGCTAGCGACGCCTGACCCACTTGCTACGGTCCCGCGCATGAGCGCGCCCGCGCTGCGGCCATTGCAGGTTGGGGAGATTCTCGACGCGAGCGTAAAGGTCTACTTGAAGAACGCGCGCGTGCTGATCGGATTGGCGGCGATGGTGGTTGTGCCGATACAGATATTGAGCGCCGTGATCCTGTTGAACACGGTGTCGAACGGCACTGAAATTCCCACGACGCTGCCGAAATTCGGCGTCCGATCCACGGGCACGACGACTGCGCTGCATCCTGCGGCGACGATCGGATCGACGTTCACGGTAGAGATCCTGGGCGGCCTGGCGAGCCTGCTGGTGACGGCCGCGTGCGTGAAAGCGGTCAGCGACACCTACCTGGATCAATCGACCAGCATCGGCGCGTCGCTGCGGTTCGCGTTGCGGCGGCTGGGAGCGCTCGTGTGGATGGACATCCTGCTCGGCCTGGGATTGGTGCTTGGCTTCATCGCTCTGATAATCCCGGGCATCTGGCTGTATGCGGCATGGGCGATCGCGACGCCGGCGCTGCTGATCGACGGCAAGCGAGGGACGGCGGCGCTCGGCCGCTCGCGCCGGCTCGTGCGCGGTCGCTGGTGGCCGACGGCCGCCATCCTGCTCGTGAGCACGCTGCTCGCGTCGATCGTGAGCGGCGCCTTTTCCGCGGTGCTGATCGCCTTTCTGTTGAGCAGTGGACACTCGGAGGCGACCAGAGTTGTCGTGTCCTCGCTCGGCGGCGGAGCCGCATCGATCCTCACGCGTCCGTTTCAGGCGGCTGTGGTGACGATCCTCTACTACGACCTGCGCGTGCGCCATGAAGGCTATGACGTGCAACTGCTGGCCGAGCAGCTCGGCATCGAGCCGGCAAAGCTGCCGGCGCCCGACACGGTTCCAGCGTTCGGCACCTATGTGGGCTCGGGCCCAGAGGCCGTGGGGCAGCCGCAAGGCCCGCCGTTCTGGCCGCCGCCTCCGGGCTGGAGACCGGCACGGACCGATGGCGAGCAGTAGACCCGCGCGGGCTGATGGCGAGCAGCATTAGCGCCGCGGCCGCGGCTCGCCGTCAAGCCGAGTCGATCCTCGCGGAAAGCCGCTATCACGCAGCGCCCGTTCCGCACCCGCTGCACGGGCTACTGCAGACGATCGGCCAGGGCCTCGAAGAAGTCCTCGATCTGATCCCCACCGGCGTTGGCCACGTGGGGTCGGTCATCCCAGGGGGCCGAGTGGTCGTGTGGATCCTGCTGGGCGTCATCGTGCTGGCGCTCGGATGGGCGATCACCACCCGCGGCGCCCGCCGCGCGCTGCTCGGCGCGGTGGGTTCGCCAGCAGCGACCGAGGGGACAACGACGATGAGCCCGGCTGATCTGCTGAGAGCGGCTACGGATGCCGAACGCGGGGGACGGGCTGGCGAGGCGGTGCGGCTTCACTTTCGTCGCGGCCTGCTCTTGCTGCTGGAAAGCGACCGGGTGCACGTCGGGCCGGCGATGCTCAGCGTGGAGGTCTCCCAGGCGCTGCGCTCCGAGCAGTTCGACGCGCTGGCGAGGGATTTCGACGAGATCGCCTATGGTGGACGCCCGGCCACCGTCGATGATGCGCACGCCGCCCGACGAGGATGGGGTGCGTTGCTGAGGTCGGTGGGCGCATGAGGCTCGGCTCGGACGGGTTGCTGAGGTCGGTGGGCGCATGAGGCGCGGCTGGCCACTGATCCTGGCGGGCGTGCTTGCCACGCTGCTGGCGGTGACGTTGCTCGGGGAAGCGTTCGGCCGGGAACCCACCGGCCCGACGTCCTCCTCCTACGCGACCGATGCCCACGGCCTGGCCGCGTGGGCGGAGTTGCTCCGCCGCAACGGCCGTGCTGTCGTCCAGCTGCGCGCCTCGCTGCAGAGCGCCAGGCTGAATCCGCGCGGGACTGTGATCGTGCTCGACCCATCCTCACTCCTGCATAGTGAAGGCCAACGGCTACTGGCGTTTGTCAGCGCAGGTGGGCGCCTCGTGATCGGGGGGCGCGAACCTGAGGAGACCCTGCCGGTACTGCTGCCATCTACGCCCAAGTGGGCGCCCACCGGCGAAGCGCTACTGCGCCCGGCGCAAAGCGCTGGCGCAAGCGTCGCGGGCGTCGGCCAGGTGGCCAGCGCGAGTGAAGGTGAATGGACGGAAAGCCACGGCTACACGGCGCCTCTGCGGGGGAGGCACGGACATGGGCTGCTGCTGGAAAGGACGATGGGCAAGGGAACGCTTGCGCTCCTGGCCGATGCCTCCCCTGTGCAGAACAGGCTGCTCGCCTCCGAGGACAACGCCCAGTTCGCGCTCGACTTGAGCGGGCAGCACAGGCAGCCGATTGTGTTCGTCGAGTCCGTCCACGGCTATGGGCCAAGCCGTGGACTGGCCGCCCTGTCCGCCCGCTGGTGGGTCGCGTTTGCGGGGCTGCTGCTGGCCGGGCTGTTGTGGTCGGTGGCCCGCGGGCGGCGTCTGGGGGTGGCGGAGCCGGCCGGTGAGCAGGCTCAGCCGCCGCGTGCCGACTATGTGCATGCGATGTCCCTGCTGCTGCGCCGCACCGGCGACACTCAGGAGCTCTGCTCGGCGCTGGAACGTCTGAGAGATGAACGATGATGAGCGGCGTGCAACCGGAATTCGAGGAGCCGTCCCGCTCTCCGCAAGACGAGGTCCCAGGCGCCAGCGCCGGGCTGGCGCAGCGAATCCTGGAGCAGATCAGGCCGGTGGTGGTGGGACAGGACGAGACGGTGCAGCTGATGCTGATCGCGCTGGCGTGCAGGGGCCACGTGCTGCTCCAGGGGGTCCCTGGTGTGGCCAAGACGCTGCTGGCACGCGCCCTGGCGGCCACGCTGGGCGTGGGCATGCGCCGCATGCAGTTCACCCCGGACATGCTGCCCTCCGACCTGACGGGAACGCTCACATTGCGCTCCGGCGAGCTCGTGTTCCGCCCGGGGCCCGTGTTCACCAACGTGCTGCTTGCCGACGAGATCAACCGCACGCCCCCCAAGACGCAGGCGGCGCTGCTGGAGGCGATGCAGGAGGGTCAGGTGACGATCGACGGGGAGTCCCACCCGCTCGAGCCACCCTTCGTGGTGATCGCCACGCAGAACCCGATCGAGTACGAGGGCACCTACCCCCTGCCGGAGGCTCAGCTGGACAGGTTTCTGCTGCAGGCCAACGTCGACTATCCGAGCGCCCACGACGAGCTTGCGATGCTGGGCCTCGATCGTGAAGGCGTCGATCCGCTCGGCCTCTCCCGAATCCAGGCGGTGGCCGGAGCGGATCAGGTGGCGGCGCTGGTGGCCGAGGCTCGCTCGACGTCGGTGGCAGATGAGGTGGCCGAGTATGTAGTGGCGCTGGTGCGACGCACCCGCGAGCTGCCCAGCGTGGCGCTTGGAGCCTCGCCGCGTGCGGCCGTCCACCTGCTGGCCGCCGCCAAGGCCTCCGCGCGACTGCATGGCCGTGCGTTTGTCACTCCCGACGACGTGGCCCAGATGGCAAGGCCCGTGCTCGGGCACAGGCTGCTGATGACGCCGGAGGCCGAGCTGGAGCGCTTCGGCCCCCACGAGGCGCTGCGGGTCGCCCTGGATGAGGTGCCTGTGCCGCGATGACGCCCACCACGCGCTGCGCATGGCTGCTGGCGGCTGTGGCGGTGGTGGGCCTGCTGCTGCCCACATGGGTGGCCGTCACGGCCGCGCTGGCGCTGCTGGCGACGACGCTCGCGGACGGCATATCGGTGCGCAGCGCCCCAAAGGTCAAGCGCAAGGTCGACGAAGTGCTCTCCCGTGGTGTGCCGGCGGCGCTGTCAGTGACCGCCTCGACGGGCGATTCGCGCCAGGTGCTGCTGCGACAGCCGGCAACGCCTACCCTTGCCGTCCACAGCGAGCAGGGCAGGCAGGATCTACTCGGCGAGGTCACACCCGTGCGCCGCGGCCGCCACACCTTTCCCGCAGTGGCCAGCGCGAGCGTGGGGCCGCTTGGTCTGGCGCGCTGGCACCACAGCTCGGGCGAGCCGACCGAGCTGCTGGTGTATCCCGACCTGCAGACCGCCAGGCGCCTGGCGCTGCGCCTGCGCATCGGCCGCGCCGCGCCGGACGGGCGCCTGCGCCGCGGCCCGCTGGGATCTGGCACCGATTTCGAGTCGATTCGCGACTACTCCCACGACGATGACATCCGTCAGGTGAACTGGATGGCGACTGCGCGGATGGGCCGCCCGATGACCAACCAGTACAGGGTCGAGCAGGATCACGAAGTGATGTGCCTGCTGGACAGCGGCCGGCTGATGAGCGCGCCGCTGGCACACGGCACGCTGCTCGATGCCGCGCTAGACGCCGCTACCGCCGTCGCCCTGGCAGCCGACGAGCTGGGCGATCGCTGCGGGGCGATCGGCTTCGACGCGCAGATCCGCCGCGCGGTCGAGCCCCAGCGGTTCGGCGGTCGCACGGCCGTACACGCGCTGTTCGACCTGCAGCCAGTGCTGGTGGAGTCGGACTTCGAGCGCGCGTTCATGCGCGTGGGCGGCTCCCGCAGGGCGCTCGTACTCGTGTTCACCGACCTGATCGACGAGCGCGCCGCGCGCTCGCTGGTGGCCGCCGCGCCGATGCTCACCCGCCGTCACGCCGTGGCTGTCGTCGGCGTGAGCGATCCGCAGATCGAGCGGGCCGCGGCTCCGGGAGAGGGCGATCCGGCGCTCGCCCTGGCGGCGCTCAGCGTGCTGCGCGCCCGCGATCGGGCGGTTGCACAGATCAGGCGCTCGGGCGCGGATGTCGTGCTCGCCCCAGCCGCTTTGCTGCCCGAGCGCTGTGTACAGGCTTACCTGCGCGCAAAGGCGCGAGCGCGCCTGTGAGGACCCGGGCGCGCCTGAGGACGGGCAGGCGCCTGTCGCCGGTCACGACCGCATAGCAGCACGCAACTCCAGTATGCACCGGCAAGCGTGCAGCCGATCGCCAGCGCGAACCCGTCGGGAAGGTCGCGTGGCGTGACGAAGCCCTCGGTCAGCCCGGCGGGCACCAGCCAGGGGGCCGTGCCCAGCAGCATCAGCACCGCGCCATGCGCGTCTTCGCGCAGCGCCTGCGCGCGCGGACGCACGCCGGGATCGATCAATGCGTGGGCTAGGCGCAGGCCGGCCGCGCCCGCCACCGTTATGCAGGAGAGCTCGAGCAGGCCGTGCGGCACGATGTAGCTGACGAACACCGAGAACGTACCCGCCTGGATCGTCAGGCCGCCCAGCACGCCCAGGATCAGGCCGTTGTACGCCAGCAGCAGCAGCGTGCCCAGGCCGAACGTGAGGCCGGCGGCGAAGGTGAAGAACGTGACGAGGATGTTGTGCAGCGGAATCATCACCGGGTCGGCCGCGGAGATGGAGGAGGAGACGGAGAGGTGGTGAGCTTGAGGGGAAGCGGCCGCGGCCAAGCCGCTGGGCACGAACGCAAGCACCGCCGTCGGGTTCTTGGCCGCCCACACCGCAAACAGGAGCGCCGGCGCGAACATGGCGGTCGCCGACACGGCGAGCTCGCGACGATGGGCGCGCACGTCTCGCCAGTAGTCGCGCAGTAGGAACTCGCGCAAGGCGCCCGCGCGGGAGCGCTCGCCGTAGACCACACGACGCGCGCGCACAACAAGCGGTTCCAGCCGATCGACCACCGGGTCGCCGGCAAAGCGCCGGCGTGCCAGCGCCAGATCGGCGGCGGCCGAACGGTAGAGGCTCCCCAGCTCGAGCACACCGTCAGCGCCCAGCCGCTGCGGCCGAGCGCCCGCCCAATCGAGCAGGCTCTCCAGCTCACTCCAAGTGTCAGAGCCCTCGCTCAGGAAACTCTCTAGGTTCATGGCGTGGAACTGGAGGATCGCATCGTGATCGCCACTCCCGAGGGACTGGAGCTGCAGCTTGTTCTTGCGGGGGTCGGCTCGCGCTTCATCGCAGCCGTGATCGACCTAATGATTCAACTGCTTCTGATCGTACTGGCGGCGGTGGTCGCGCTCGCGCTGATCGGAGGGTTCATCGGCAATGCCCTGTTTTACATCGCCCTGTTCTGTGTGTACCTGTATGACATTCCCTTCGAGGTGCTGGCATCGGGCCGTACGCCGGGCAAGCGGCTGACCCACCTGCGCGTCGTGCGAGACGGTGGCGGGCCGGTGAACCTGAGCGCCAGCTTCATCCGCAACCTGTTGCGGTTCGTCGACTTCCTGCCCAGCGCCTACCTCGTGGGACTGGCCTCGATCCTGATCAGCAAGAGCAACCGCCGGCTGGGCGATCTGGCGGCGGGAACGCTGGTGATCCGCGACGTGCGAGGCACAGACTCCACAGCGGCGCGGACGGTCGGTACGCAAACGAATGCTGGAGAGACGCTGCAGCACACAGCCGGCTGGGATGTCAGCGCGGTGAGCAACGAAGAGATGATCGCCGTACGGCGCTTCTTGCAGCGGCGGGCCACGCTCGACCAGCGCCCGCGTCAAGAGCTGGCCCACCGCTTGGAGCAGGGCCTGCGCACGAAGGTCTCGGGCGCGCCCGAGGGCTTGAGCGCGGAGGGCTTCCTGGAGGAGCTCGCGCGGGTAAAGGCAAGCCGTTAGCCATCGTGCTGTCGCCGGGCTCAGATATGTTCTTGTGACGCTTCGTGCAATGTTCTAGCCATCGATTGATCGGGGAGATTGGATTGCTATGTCGATAGATCCGCAGGTTGGAATGACGCCAGTGTCAGCGGATGAGAAAGCATCCAACGACTACGGGGACGCCTCGGGTCCGCGAGCGGGATTCTGGAAACGCTTTGCTGCCTCGCTCATCGATGGGATCATCCTCGTGGTGATCGAGATCATCCTGCGAATCGTCCTCAAAGGGGCCGGGAGCATTGCCTCATTGGTGGTGACAGGCGGCTACGCCACGCTCTTTGTTGGCAGCAGTCGTGGGCAAACCCCCGGCATGAGTGCGCTTGGAATTCGCGTGATCAGCTTCGACGGCTCTGGCTCGATTGGCTACGGCCGTGCGTTCATCCGCTGGATCGGCGCCTATGTCTCTGCGATCCCGATCTTCCTGGGCTACTTCTGGATGCTGTGGGACAAAGAGAAACAGTGCTGGCATGACAAGTTCGCCAGCGATGTTGTCGTGCCCGTCTCCGCATATCCCATCCGAGACTAAACGGGCGGAGTGCGGCTCTGGGATTCGCGCGGGTCCTAAAGTGAGGAATGATGGATCCAACCACGACCGCTATAGGCACCTGGAGCGGCGGGCGCTTCATGCACTTTGGGGAGCCGCTGGAGGATGAGCGCCTGACGGCGCTGCTGCGCCCGGGCGAGGGGATCGACACGGTTATCACCGCTGACGCGTATGGCGCCGGTGAGGCCGATTTGGCTCTTGGGCGCGCGCTCGACACCTTCGAGCGCGACAGCTATTGCCTTGTTGGCGCGATTGGCCATGACTTCTATGAGGGTGAGCGCGACGGTGCAAAGGGCTTTCCGCGCTTCACCGACCCGCGACTGCGCAGCCCGGACGGCTACGCCGAGTACATCCGCATGGCCACCGAGCGCAGCCTCAAGCGCATAGGGGTCGAGCGCTTTGACCTGCTCCTGCTGCACAACCCTGATCGCATCGGTTATTCGAGTCCTGCTGTGTGGGAGGGCATGCAGGCGGTCCGCGAGGCTGGGCTCACACGACTGCTGGGCGTGGCTCCTGGGCCAGCAAATGGGTTCACGATTGACCTGATTGGCTGCTTGGAGCGCTTTTCGGAGCTGATCGACTGGGCCATGATCATTCTCAATCCGCTGGAGCCGTGGCCGGGCGAGCTCGTGCTCGAGGCAGCCGCTGCCCATGACGTGAGCTTGCTCACGCGCGTGGTCGACTATGGCGGCCTGTTCCACGATGACGTCCTGCCTGGTCATACCTTCGCTGAGTACGACCACCGCAAGTTCCGTCCAGATGGCTGGGTACAGGCGGGTCGCGAGAAGATCGATCTGATGCGCCCGTTTGCTGACCGTCACGGGCTGAGCATGCTGCAGCTGGCATGTGCCTGGAACCTTGCGCAGCCGGCAGTTCGTTGCGTGGCGCCAACGCTGATCCAGGAGAGCTGGTCGGACGCACGCGCGATCGAGGACAAGCGTGCGGAGCTCGCGGCTGTCGCCGCGCTCGTGGACAACGGGGCGAGCGCCGCAGGCGGGCTCAGCCAAGAGGAGCTGGAGGCGATCAGGGAGATCGGCGAGAACACCGGCTGCATGGCGCTGAAGGGCGCGAGCGTCGAGCACGAGGGCGCTTCGCGCCCGGACCGCTGGGAGCTCGACGATGAGCTCGTCGGGGTCGCGAGCCGGTGGGGCATCGACCCCGCCCGCGACCTCGCTCAACACGCACTCACGACTGGTTAGATACGCCGAGATCGGGGCAGCTATCCACTCATGACCACTACAAGCAGCCAGATTCCCCAGATTCAACTTCGCGACAGCGAGCAGATCCCTCAGCTCGGCTTCGGTGTCTTTCAGGTTCCGCCGGTGCAAACGGCCGAGGTTGTCGCGCAGGCGCTCGCAGCCGGCTACCGCCACATCGACACCGCCGCCGCCTATCGCAACGAGGCGGAGGTCGGACAGGCGATCCGCTCCTCGGGTCTCGACCGTGGCGATGTCTTCCTGACGACCAAGTGCTTCAACGACGACCACGGCTACGAGCAGGCCAAACGTGCGTTGCACGCGAGCCTCGAGCGCCTTGAGATGAGCCACGTCGACCTCTACCTGATCCACTGGCCGGTCCCGTCACACGACAAATACGTGGATACGTGGAAGGCATTCATCGACATGCGCGCCGAAGAGCTCGTGCGCTCGATCGGCGTCTCGAACTTCCAGCCGGCGCACCTCGAGCGGATCATCGCTGAGACGGGCGAGACGCCCGCGATCAACCAGATCGAGCTGCACCCCTACTTCCAGCAGCGCGGCCTGCGCCGCGAGCATGAGCAGCTGGGGATCGTCACCGAGGCGTGGAGCCCGCTGGCGCAGGGGAAGGTGCTCGACGATCCCGTGATCGTGGAGATCGCCGAGGCCCACTCCAAGACTCCCGGACAGGTGGTCATCCGTTGGCACCTGCAGCTCGGCAACGTGGTGATCCCCAAGTCCGTGACCCCCGCCCGCATCGAGGAGAACTTCGACGTGTTCGACTTCGAGCTGAGCGGCGCCGAGATGGAGTCGATCGAGTCCCTCGACCAGGGCATGCGCACCGGGCCCAACCCCGACACGTTCATTCGGCCTTAGCGACGGGCGCGTGCCGACCGTCGAGCTCGCCCCTATACATTTGTTTAAAAAACTCGGTATAACCATAGTATCATCACAATGCTATAGTTATACCCAACTTTTAAAACAATGTATGGGGGATGAGCTTGACGGCTGCAAATCTCGGGCCAAACGCCACCTGGATCACCTGCCGGGGGCTGGTGACGCTCAACGGCCGGTGAAGTGCGGCGCGCGTTTGCTGAGGAAGGCGGCTATGCCCTCTTTGGCATCTGCGCTTTGAAAGACGGTCGCGAATGCCTGCTTCTCAGCCTCGATGCCAGCATCCAGATCGCCTGCGCCAGATACGCGCTTGATCTGCTCCATTGCAAGCGGAGCCTGCCCGGCCAGCTTGCGGGCCCAGGCAAGCGCTGTATCGAACAGTTCATGGTCTTCGACCACGCGGTTGGCCAGACCCAGCTCGAAGGCTTCCTCCGCAAGGATCGGATCACCCACGAGGTTCATCTCCAGAGCCTTATTCGTACCCACCAACCGTGGCAGACGCTGGGTGCCGCCGAAGCCAGGGATGATGCCCAGCTTAATCTCCGGCTGACCAAAGATTGCTGAGCGTGCAGCAATGCGCACGTCGCAGGCCATTGCCAGCTCACAGCCACCACCGAACGCGAGCCCATTGACGGCTGCAATGGTTGCGATGCCCTCCGAACCCAACTCGCGGAACAGCGCGTGCGCGCCGTTGACCATCTCCGCGCCCAAGGACTCGTCCATCTTCGTAAACGCCTTGATGTCAGCTCCTGCGCAGTACAGGAATGGGTTGGACGAGGCGATCACAAGCGCGTGGACGCCGGAGCCGGAGGACTTCACGTGCGCCCAGACCTTGCCGAGATCCTCGATCACCTGCGGAGAGATCGAGTTCATCTGCCCGTTCGCCAGCCACGCGATCGCGACGCCGTCCGCGCGCGTCTCCAACTTCACGACCTCCGCGGGCTGCTCGGCGTCGGGTTGGGGGTAGGCGTAGAAGCCCTGGCCGCTTGACTGCCCAAGGCGGCCCTGGGCGACGAGACGGCACAGGACGGTCGGCGGCGTGAAGCGCTCGCCGTGGCGCTCTTGCGCGTTCTCCAGACGCTCCAGCACTATGTTCAGCCCTTCGATGTCAACCTTCATAAAGGGAGGCATCAGCCCGCGCCGGGGATCAAGACCAGCACCGGCCATCATCCCGAAGTCGATGTCGCGGTGGGTGGCAACGCCCTCCTCGAGCACCAGGCAGGCCTCGACAAACGTCTTCAGGCTGAGCAGCTCGACCAGCTCGTCCACATCGGGCTCAGCGTCGCCGTCGATGTTCGGCTCGCCGTCTGAGTAGAAGCCGTTGCCGCCGGTCTTCGCGCCAAGCTTTCCCTCGCCGACGAGCCGCTGCATGCCCTTGGGGACGTAGAAACGCTCATCGCCGTAGGACTCGGCGAGGTGCTCAGCGACGTGCAGGACTGTGTCGAGGCCGAGCAGGTCAACGAGGTAGTAGGGGCCGATCGGGACGACGCCCGCGGCGCCGACGCCCGCGTCGATCTGCTTGATCGAGAGCTTCTTCTCCTCCTGCTCGCGCCAGACCTCAGAGATGCCGGCGTTGAGGATGCGGTTGACCACGAAGCCAGGAACCTCGGCGCAGGTGATCGGCTGCTTGCGGATCGCCTGGGCGAACGTGACGGCCGCGCCGACGGTCTCCGCGGAGGTGTCCTCGCCCTCGACAATCTCGATCAATGGCATCAGCGAGGCGGGGTAGAAGTAGTGGAAGCCAACGACCTTGTCAGGACGAAGCGTTGCTTCGCCGATCTCGGTGATCGACAGCGAGGAGGTGTTCGACGCGAGGATCGCATGGCCGGGCGTGGCGGCGTCGAGCTCTGAGAACACCGCCTGCTTGATCTCGATCCGCTCCGGCACCGCCTCGATCACAAAGTCAACGTCGCCGAAATCCGCGTAGGAGGTTGTGCCTTGTATACGTCCTGTCACCTCAGCTATCTGGGCGTCGCCCTGCTCAGCAGTGAGCTTGCCCTTCTCGACGAGCTTTGAGACCTGGCCGGAGGTGACGTTACGCGCCTCGTCGAGGCCCGCCTGCACGAGCGCGTCGTCGATGTCCTTGAGCACCACGGGGATGCCTGCGGCGGCGATCGTCTGGGCGATCTGGCCGCCCATGGTGCCTGCGCCCACGACGGCGGCTTTGAACACGAACATTGCGGCAGCCTAGCGTGCCGGCTAAGCCGACGGAGGCAAGTCAGCAGCCGTGACTGGCCGTATCTCCCGGACGTCGGGAGGAACATCCGAGGCGGGGCGGACATCCGGAGTGGCTGACGGCACATCCGAGGCGGGAATGTCCGCGCCCACCGAACCGGAGCCACCAACCCAGTCATGCAGGAACAGCTCGCACGCATCCACTTCGAGTGGCCGCGCAAACAGGAAGCCCTGGCCGCTGTCGCAGTGCTCTTCGCGCAGTAGCGACAGCTCGCCTGAGCGCTCAATGCCCTCGGCAAGCGTCTCGATCGCCAGCGACTTGCCGAGTTGGACGAGCGTGCGGATCAGCGTTTCGCCTTCAGCATCTTGGCGCATGCGCATGATGAATGAGCGGTCGATCTTCAGCGCGTCAACAGGGAAACGCTGCAGATACGCAAGTGATGAGTAGCCAGTACCGAAGTCGTCGATTGCCACACGCACGCCAAGCTCCTTGATCACTTTGAGCCGGCGGGCGGTCTCATCGGCGTTGTCCATCAGCGTCGTCTCGGTGATCTCAATTGTCAGCGCATTTGCGTCGAGGCCGCTTTCCTGCAATGCCTCGCGCACGTCGTCCACAAAGTCATCGCTATCCAGTTGGCGCGCTGCAACATTGACTGCTATCCCCACCGGATAGCCTGCCTGGCGCCATGCAGACTCCTTGGCGGCAGGCCATGCCAAGAACCCAGCGGCCAACTTCGACGATCAGTCCTGTCTCTTCGAGCAATGGGATGAAATCGTCCGGCTGGACGATCCCGCGCGCTGGGCTGCGCCAGCGGATCAGCGCCTCCATCCCTGTCGGACTCATCGCCTGCAGGTCAAATGTCGGCTGGTAGACGAGGAAGAACTCGTCCTTCTCAAACGCTTCACGCAGGTCCATCTCCAGCTCCATCCGCCGCTGGACTGCGTCCTGCATACCAGTCTCGAACACGATGTATCGGTTCTTGCCCCCCCACTTAGCGCGGTACATAGCGATATCTGCATCTCGCAGCAGCTCTTCGGCTGAGAGCCGATCGCCGATCGCGATGCCAATGCTTGCTGTCACCGTCAGGCGCGTATTTTCGCTCGTGGAGCTCAGCTCGAATGGCTGCTGAAGCGCGTCAAGCAGACGCTCAGCGATCAGCTCGGGGCCAGCCTCGACAGATATCCCTTCGGCCACAACAACAAACTCGTCGCCGCCCAATCGCCCAAGCGCGTCGATGTCGCGCACCACGCCCTCCAGCCGTGCAGCGACTGCCTGCAGCAACTCGTCGCCAGCGCCATGGCCGAGCGTGTCATTGATGGTCTTGAAGTTGTCGAGGTCAATGAACAGCGCCGCCACCGGCGCTTGGCTGCGATGCGAGCGCACCAGCATCTGCTCAACGCGATCCAGAATCAAGGTGCGGTTCGGCAACCCTGTAAGAGCGTCATGTGTCGCCAGGAACGCAAGCTCCTCTTGGCGGCGGGTCAGCTCCTCGTGTGCGCATTGGCGCTCCTCCTCGAAGGACTGGCACATCCGCACAAGCGTTACATCAAGGCTGCGCTGAAGCATCGCCAGCCCTTGTGCCAGCACCTCGCGCGGGAGCTCCAACTGGGCTGCTGTCTCGCGTATGGCGTCATCAGCCGCGTCACGCCAGCGCAGGCAGCGCTTGGTGACCTCGTTCAGCGGCGCCTCGCGCTGTGCAGCCAGCTGACCAAAGATGTTCCACGACTCCGTGCCAACCTCGCGTGCCACGTCAGCACCCTCGCCAGCCATCCAGCGAGCGACCGCGATCGTCGAGACCCTGCCCACCCGCGCAAAGCTGTCTTCAACCACTGCATCGAGTACAACCCCGGACCGCTGGGAGCGCTCCATCATCCCTTTGACGACATTGTCGGTGCGAGCGTTCAGCGCCTCACCAAGACGACGCAGATGGCCCTCGCCTTGCGCCTGTATGCCTGCCATATGCCGGCCTTGCGCTGCGGGCGGGCGCTGCGCTGCAGAGGCCGCGTCACTATCCGCAGCTCCGCCTGCCTGTTGACCCGACATAGTTTGGACGGATCGGCAATAAATAAGCTCTTCTTTAGTTTCGTGCGCGAACAGCGCACCTTCTGGCCTTAACGAGGGTTTATTAGTCTGGCATCGGGGGACTGCCATCCCCCAGCCGGGAGGAGAGGGCCCGGCTGGCGGAGAGGGCAGCGCGGCGCGCTGGGGGAGCGCGTCGCGCAATGCTGCTGAGCGCGAACCCGCGCACATACCGCCCTTCTAGTCCAGTAGGGCCGCGATCTCGCGTAGCGTCCATATGTGGTCGGCAACTCCGGCTGCCATCGCCGGGCCCGAGGTTGGCTGCCCCGGCGATCCTGGCCGGATCGTAGCGCGCTCCAGGGGTCCCAGGCTAGCGCTAAGCTTGTGCCATGGTGGCCCCAGTACGCGCGGATCCTGCTCCTCCGACGCCTTCCACGGCCGAGGATGACGCGCGTGAGCTTCTGAGCACGGCTTGGCCCGCTGACGATGGCAAGATTCGGCTGCCGGTCGAGCCCTTTGAGATTGCTCAGAGGCTCGGGATCAAGGCGTATAGCGCTCCGCTAGGTCAGGGAGTGTCGGGCATCCTTCTAAAGCGAGCTGGCCAAGACGCGGAGATCTATGTTCAGGCCGCAGACAGCGAGAATCGCCAGCGCTTTACGTGCGCGCACGAGCTCGGTCACTACGTCAAGCGCAGCGGCGAAGGCGCCAATGAGTGGGAGTACGTCGAGCGGCGCGACTTGCTGTCATCGCAAGGCACGGACGAAGACGAGATCTACGCCAACCGATTCGCGGCGGCCCTGCTGATGCCACGTGAGATGGTGGAAGGACGCCTCAAGGAGCTTGGCCGGGATGGCCCAGCGGCGGCGGCAGCGCTAGCCGTGGAGTTCGGGGTCTCTGCCGAAGCGATGCAGTTTCGGATCGCCAACCTGCATCTATGGTAGATGCCGGACGAGGAGGCACCTGAGCCGAGTGGCTCCGCTGATTCGCCTGCTCCTAGTGGCGCGTCGGGCGCCGCCGAGACTCCTTCTCGCGCTGCGCAAGAACTGGAGCGCGTAGGGGCGCAGTTCCTCGTTCCGCGCAACCTCAATGCTGAGCATCAGCGGCGTCTCAACGAGGCGATCGTCAAGCAGGAGGAGGCTAAAGCGGATCAGGCGGGCGACGATCGCGAGCTACGAAGGTGGATCGCGATCGGAACCTCAATAGCTGTCGCGGTGCAGCTCGTCATTGCAGATGTTGCGTTCGTCGTATACGGCGCGACAAATAGCTGGGTCATCCCAGGGAGTACGATGAGTGCGTGGCTGGGTGCAACCGTCGTCCAGGTGATCGCGCTCGCCGTCGTTGTTGTCCGGTCCCTCTTTCCGCCTAAAGACAAGTAATTCAGGCCTCCCATACGTCCTCGCGTGTGGGCGCCACGCCCACGCCTGCGGCGTGGCGCTCTCGCGGCGGCTCAGTCAACGTGCCGACCATCTGCACCATGCGCCACGCCCTGCCGTGAGGGTGGGGACCTAGTGTGCCGAGTCATTAATTCGATGGCATTTCCCGGCCACATAGACAGACGTCAGATCAGGACGTCCATCCGGGAAACCTCATCGAATTAATGACTCGGCACACTAGGCGAGTACGGCTAGGCCCCAGGCCTAGGCGGGGACCCCAGGCCGGGGCTGTCTAGGCCGGGACTGCTGTTGGCTCCTCGACGCGCCGCGGCAGCAGCGTTTCGCGCGCAATGACCAGGCGCTGAATCTGCGAGGTGCCCTCGTAGAGCTGCATGATCTTGGCGTCGCGGAAGAGCTTCTCAACGGGATACTCCTTGATGAAGCCATAGCCGCCATAGACTTGAACTGCTTCGGTGGCTGTCTTCATCGCTGTGTCGGCAGCGAAGCGCTTGGCATGCGAGGAAACCAGCGTGTTGCGCTCACCATTGTCGAGCATGACTGCTGACTTCCATGTGAGCAGACGCGAGGCCTCGATCTCTGTGGCCATATCAGCAAGGATGAACTGGATCGCCTGGTGCATTGCGATCGGCACCCCAAACTGGACGCGTTCGCGTGCGTAGTCGGTCGCGAACTCAAACGCTGCCCGTGCGATGCCTGTGGCCATTGCAGCTACGCCTGGACGGGTGCGGTCGAGGGTCATCATCGCGAGCTTGAAGCCCTTGTTTTCCTCGCCCAACAGGTTCTCAGCGGGGACCTCAACGTCGTTGAAGGAGATCGTCGCAGTATTGGAGGCACGCTGCCCGAGCTTGTCCTCCTTCTTGTCGACCACTACACCCCAGTCGCGCTCGACCACAAACGCAGAGATGCCACGATGGCCAGCGTCTTTGTCGGTCTTGGCATAGACCGTGTAGTAGTCGGCATAGCCACCGTTGGTGATGAAGCACTTGGAGCCGTTGATCACGTACTTGTCGCCCTTCTTCATGGCTGTTGTGCGCATACCCGACACGTCCGAGCCAGCGTCAGGCTCGGTCAGGCAGAAAGAGGCGAGCTTTGGAGATTCAGTGAGCATGCCCAGATACTTTTTCTTGATCTCCTCTGAGCCGCCCAGCGCAATTGGGGCAGTAGCAAGGCCATTGCAGCCAAGCGAAGTCTGGATGCCGGAGCAGCCCCAGGAGAGCTCCTCCTCGATCAAACAGCCCTCGAGGTAGCTGGCGCCAGGGCCGCCATAAGCCTCCTCAATGTGCGAGTTCATCAGGCCGACCTCCCAGGCCTTCTGGATGATGTCCGCTGGCCAGGTGCCGTCCTTGTCGTACTCCCAAGCGACAGAGCGGATCTCTTTGACAGCAAAGTCGTGCGCCATCTCGCGCAGGTTCTTCTGCTCGTCGGTGAGCGTGAAATCGACCATGTTCTTTTTTGCTCCTCGGGCTGGCGCGGGGCGGGCCTCCCGGGTGGGCGATCCGGTTCGCCGCGCGAAGTAGATTGACTGGTCAGTCAATGCGGAGAGTAGCGAAGGCCTCGCTGCCGAGCAATAATCCGCAGATGCAAGGCGCGTTTCCTTACGTTGTATATGGCGCTGTGGGTCTGTCGGTCGTGATGTCGATCGTGTTCCTGCTCAGCAAAGGCAGTCTGTACGACCAAATTGGACAGGACGGCTTGCAGGGCCCAGACGAACAGCCAGACGGGCCTGCGCTCAGGCCAATAGCACCGCCAGATGGGGCACTGACGCGCAGTCCTGAGCTCGAACAGATCGAGCGCGAGCAGGAAGTTAGGCAGATGCTGCAAGCACGTAGCGAGCGGCTCATACGCAGAGGCGAGCCAGCGCTCGACATCGATGCGGAAGTCGCCAAACTGCTGACGCCCCTGCCAGCAGCTACAGCACAGAATGACCAGGGCATCGCTGAAGAGGTACTGCAGTTGGTTGTCGCCCGCAACGAACGGCGTGAGCGCCAAGGGCTCGAGCCGCTGGACGTTGAGGCAGAGGTCGCACGAACGCTTGCTGAGCTGAACCCCTGAGCACGCTTGCTGAGCTGAATCCCTGAGCACGCAAAGGCGCGTGAGCACGCAGAGGCGCGGTCGGGTATAAACGCGCCATGGCAGACCATCGCCGCTACCAACTCGACGAGCTAACGATTCGTCCGGGGACGTATTTCAACCCGCAGACAGAGGTGCTGCTTGTTGTTGACGACTCACCCGAACTGGACCATGAGATCTTCAACATGGAGGATTTTGAGGGCGACGAATGGGTGCTTATCTCTGATGAGTCCCCTGTAGACGAGCACCGCAGGGATGAGCTGATCGAGCGCTTCCAGGTGGCTTATCACCCGGGCGGAGAGCACTCAATCGAGGGCGATGCAGAGGAAGACGAGGAAGACGTGCTCGAAGCGGACGATCAAGAGGTCGGGCGCGAGTAGGTCGTTGGGCGGAGCGTCCCTGTTCCGCAACGAAGCACCTGCAAGCGCAACTGCATGGTCGGCCACGTGTCTGCGTAGCATCGGCCCGATGCGTTCCAGACACCTCCGCACGATCGCGCTCGCGCTGAGCGCACTGCTCGCCGTGCTGGCCCTCGCCGCGCAGGCGGGCGCCAGCACGCCAGCGCGCAAACCGACATCGGCCGTGACCGTAGCCTCGGCGCTACTGAGCTTGAAGAGCAGCGGAGCGATCACCGAAGCGCAGTACGCGCAATACACGAGCGCGTACGCGGCGGCGCAGAGCTCAGTGAAGAAGTTGAGCGGAACGCGCAAGGCGGAACTGCAGAGCGTGATCGCCAACACCCAGCAGATGGCGGCCGCCGGCGAGTTCACGCCGACACGGCTGCCGGTGATGTTCCTGACGCTCGAAAAGAACAGACAGTGGTGGACGACCCAACCGCTGATCGCAAGCCGCGAGCGGGTGAGCTTTCCTCATAGCTTGATCGTGTGGGAGTACTACGCCGGGCAGGGCGTGCAGATCCAGTGGCTAGGAACATTTGGCGAGGCCAACGGCTACTACCTGGCAGGCAACGAAAACGAAAACCTGAAGCAACTGCTGAGCGAAGTGCTGCCACTGGCAACAGCACGCGCAGGAGGGATCGCTTGGGAGTACATGTTTCATTTCGACGGCGGCGCGCCCCCTTGGACCAGCGGTCTCTCGCAGGGCACAGCGCTGCAGGTACTCGCGCGCGCGTGGTCTCGCTTCAAAGAACAGGTCTATCTGACTGCCGCACAGCAGGCGCTCGGCATCTTCCAGACAGCGCCACCGCAGGGAGTGATGGTCAAGCAGCCTGCTGGCAACTGGTACGCCGAGTACACCTACGCTCCCAACGACAGGATCCTCAATGGCTTCATCCAGGCCGATGTTGGGCTGTACGACTACACCCAGATCACCAAGGATCCGCTCGGGCTTGAGCTGTTCGAAGCAGGCGACGCTGAGGCGCGTGCGACCGTCCCCGCCTACAACACAGGCGCATGGTCGATGTACGACCAGCTCGGCGAATCAGACCTCAACTACCACGAACTGCTCACCGAATTTTTGCAACACCTGTGCGAACGCACGAGCAAGGGCCCGCCGATCAGACAGGCCAACGCACCGATCGCTGGTGACGAAATCTATTGCACAACTGCCAGAACGTTTATGGCTGACCTACAGACCCCACCGGTCGTGAGCCTGCTCACGACAACATTGCCGACAAGCGCACGCGGCGGAGTGCAGCTGTCGCTTTCAAAGATCTCAACGATTCGCCTCACCGTAAAGCAGGGCAGCAAGGTGGTGTGGAGCAACAGCGCAACTGTGGAACACGGCAAGCCAAGGCTGTTGTGGCTCACGCCCGCGAAGACAGGTATCTACTCGGTCACGCTCACAGCGACAGATCTGGCCGGCAACTTTGCCACAGCAGCAGGCACAATCACGCTGGTCAAAGCAGCGAAGCCACACTGACGGCTGACCCCGCGCCTAGACTGAGGTCCATGGGGCACATCACGAGCGAGCAGGAAGGCGCACCGGGTCGATGACGCGGCTGATGCGCGACTGGCGAGTACTCGATCCCGAGCGACGCCTCGCAGGCGTTGCAGCTATGGCACTGTTCGTGACAATGCTGCTGCCGTGGTACCAGCAGAATGCGGTCGTCAACGCGCCAAAAACAACGCCGCTGCAGAGTCGCAATCTGAACGCGTTTCAGGTGTTCTCATTCGTCGAGGCAGCTGTCCTGCTGGTCGCATTGGCAGTGCTCTACCTGCTGTACGCGCGCGCCGAGGGGCGCGACTTCCATCTGCCGGGAAGCGACGGCGCAGTGGTGTTCGCCGCAGGGATCTGGGCAGCAGTGCTGCTGGTCCTCAGGTTGTTCGACAAGCCAGGGATCTCAAGCCACGGGATCGCTGCAAACGTGGGGGTGCAGTGGGGGATCTTCTTCGCGCTCGCCGCTGCTGGGCTGCTCGCATATGCCGGATCGAGGATGCGCGCCGGGCGCCCTCCGAGCGGTCCTCGTCCTGAACCGCCGCTCGTGCGCAATGACCAGGAGTCCGAGCCAGCGCCAAGCAGGCGTCAGCGCCATCCGCCTGCGCCTGCGTCCACCATGCCACCTGCGCCTGCCATACCGTCGCCCGCCACGCCAAAGCGCCGCGCACTTGGCCGCCCAGCTGTCGCAGCCGATCCAACAGAGCAGTTGTCGTTCGAGGATCCTCCGAGCAGCCCAGACTGAGGGGCCTGACGCCGACGCCTATCATTGCGCGGACGATGGCCGCCCCCCAACCCTCGGCGCCCGCCTCCGTCGCAGACGTAGCTGCAGGCCTGCGCGATGCCGGCTACCTGCCCGGCGAGTCAACTGCACTGGTTTCATTCCTAGCAACGAAGCTCGGCAAGCCAGTGCTCGTCGAGGGACCTGCAGGCGTAGGCAAGACCGAGCTGGCAAAGGCCCTGGCTACATATCTGGGCCGCGAGCTCGTGCGGCTGCAATGCTACGAGGGTCTGGACGAGGCCAAGGCGCTGTATGAGTGGAACTACCGCAAGCAGCTGCTGCGCATCCAAGCAGAGGCCGATGGAGCCGGCTGGAATGCCGTTCAGGAGGACATCTTCGGCGAGGAGTTCCTGCTAGCGCGACCGCTGATGACGGCGATCGCATCGGAGGAGCCAGTGGTGCTGTTGATCGATGAGATCGACAAGACCGACCAAGAGTTCGAGGCGATGCTGTTGGAGGTCCTCTCCGACTTCCAAATCTCGATCCCCGAGCTCGGACGAGTGGAGTCGCGCACGCACCCAGTGGTGTTGCTGACTTCGAACAACTCGCGCGAGCTGACCGAGGCGCTGAAGCGCCGTTGCCTGTATCTATGGCTGGACTATCCCGAGCTCGAGCACGAGCTCGAAATCGTCCGCCTGCACGCGCCCGAGCTCTCAGAGACGGTCGCGCGCAGGCTCGTCGAGGTCATAGGCATGGTCAGGGCGCTTGACCTGAAGAAGCCGCCATCAATCGCTGAGTCGATCGATTGGGCACGAGCGCTGCTGCTGCTCGGCGTGGACGACATTGACCACAGGACGTTCATGGACACAATGTCAGTGATTGTCAAGCACCGCACCGATATGGACGTGGTTTCAGAGCGCGTCGGGATTAAATTGGGCCCACCCGCCCCACCCGCCCACTCAGGCGCCAGCACAGGCGCAGGTGTCGGCACAGGCGCCAGCGCCAGCGCCAGCGCGGGCACCGATGCCGCCTGAGGACCCCCCCACCCCGCCTGCAGGCTTCGCTGCACGGGTGCTGGAGTTGGGTGAGGAGCTGCGCCGCGAAGGCGTCGCAGTCGGCACCTCAGAGTTGCTGGACGCGTTTGAGGTGCTGGGAGAGATCGACTGGACGGAGCAGGCCGACTTCAGGGAGGGGTTGGCTGCCACGCTGGCCAAGAGCCAAGAGGACAGACGTGTGTTCGAGCTTGTGTTCGACCGCTTCTTCTTCCGCGCGGTCGAGCTGGCAGCGGTGCGGGAGGGCATCCACGAGCAGGGCGAGAGCACCGCTAGTGGCCTGGACCTGGACGAGCTGACCGACGAAGAGCTCCAGGCACTGCGCGCACAGATCGCCGCTGCGCTGAGGGACGGCTCGGAGGGAGCAATGCGCGACCTCGCGCGGATGGCGATAGCAGCGTTCGGCCGCCGACAGGATGGCTCTGGGGTGATCGGCGTGGACGTGCAGCGGATCAGGCGCGCGCTGGGGCTGCGCACAGAGCCCCAGCCAGAGCTACCACCAGAGGACCCGCGACACGAGGGCCTGCCCCGCGATGCGTTGCGCCGCTTCGAGGCGATGCTGCGTCGCGAGCTCGAGCGCGCGCAGATCGAGCGCACCGGCAACCTGCCTCCTGCGCGGCCGCTGGGCGAGCTCGACCGGGCGCTGCCGTCTGGTCCCCTCGCCGACCTGGCGGCAGTGCACCGAGTCGTTGCCCAGTTGCGCCGGCGCCTGGCCACCCAGGGCATGCAGAATCGCGGCCACCGCCGCCATGCGCACGTGGACGTGCGCCGCACGATGCGCGCCTCGCTACAGACAGGGGGGGTGCCGGTCGTGCTCAAGTACCGGCCGCAGCGTCCCAAACGTCCGGAGATCTACGTGCTGTGCGACGTCTCCACGAGCGTGACCTCGGCATCGGTGTTCTTCCTGTCGGTATTGCATGCGCTACACGACACATTTCGCAAGATGCGCTCGTTTGTGTTCATCGAGCGCATCTCCGAGGTCACCGACATCTTTGAACGCGAGCGCAACTTCAAAGCCGTGAGTGAGCGAATCGGCGCCGACGCAGGTGTGGCCGACATCTCGGGGTACACCGACTACGGGCGCGTGTGGTCGGAGATGCTGGAGTTGGTCGGCGAAGACCTACACCCGCGCGCGACGGTGATTGTCCTAGGCGATGCGCGCACCAACGGGCGCGATCCGCGCGCAGACATCTTTGCGCAGATCGCAGCGCGCGCCGGGCGCACATTCTGGCTGAACCCCGAGCCACGGCTGTACTGGAACTACGGGGATTCGGTGATCGCAGCCTACGCGCAATACTGCACCGCGTTCGAGTGCTGGACGACCGCACAACTGGAGGACTTCGTCCGCGCGCTCACCCGGCCGGTCATCGCCCGCCGCGCGGTAGCTCGGGCCGAGCGCTCACGTGGCCAGTCATCACGACGCTGGAGCGGGCCGCGCAAGTGACGCGATCGCGACAACAAAGTGACAGGAATGTGACGGGAAGCTAAAGGGGTCTTGGAGCAGTACTCACAAAAAAAGCTAGTATAACTATGGTATGACTAGAGGATAAAGGAGGCTGGAAACTGGAGTCAAAAAGGGTTGGGGGCTGGCATCAAAAAGGGTTGACGCTGGCATCAAAATTTGAACTGCGTGTAACTATCGTTATACGGAGTTTTAAAAAGTACATGGCCCCCACGGCGTCTTTAAGAACCCTCAGGAACCACCCGCGCCGGAAAGAGTCACGCCACCGGTCCGGGGCATGACCAACTTATCGACGTAGGGGCGGTAGCATCACCACAGCAAACAACAGGGGGGCTGGCGGGACACAACAAGGCCGGCTGAGATGGCGCACAGGAAGCGATTCCCCCGGCGCCGACCCTTTGAACCTGTGGGGTAATGCCCGCGGAGGGAGCGACGTGCCAACCGAACTGCAGTTCCGCGCGCACCGTACTTCCCGGCCCGCCGGCAGCGCGAACGACGGCATCGGTCTCAGCGACGTGAGCCGCGCCTACCGCGACCGCCGCGGCGAGCCCGTGCGCGCGCTCGCCGGAGTGTCGTTGCACGCCGACCACGGGGAACTGCTCGCGGTGGTCGGCCCGAGCGGCTGCGGAAAGACCACGCTGCTGGAGCTGATCTGCGGTCTGCAATCCCCCGACTCGGGCACGATCGAGTGCGCACCGGCGGCGCTGATGCCCCAGCGCGACCTCCTACTCCCATGGCTGAGCGCACTCGACAACGCCGCGCTCGCGCCGCGGATCGCCCACCGCCCACGCGCCGAGGCGCGCGCACGGGCGGCGGGGTTGTTCGCCGAGCTCGGACTTGAGGGGTTCGAGCAGGCCCATCCGCACGAGCTATCCGGAGGGATGCGCCAGCGCGTGGCGTTCCTGCGCACGCTGCTGTCCGGCAAGCCGGTTCTGTGCCTGGACGAGCCGTTCGGCGCACTCGACGCGATCACACGCGCGGAGATGCAGGGGTGGCTGGACCGCGCTTTGGAGCGCGAACCGCGCACAGTGGTGCTCGTCACCCACGACGTCGAGGAGGCGATCGTGCTCGCCGACCGCGTCGCGGTGCTGTCCCCCCGCCCCGGGCACGTGGTGGAGGAGCTGGAGGTCGCGGCGTCCCGTCCGAGGGTGCGCACCGACCCCGATGTGATCGCCCTGCGCGAGCAGGCGCTGACCGCGCTGGGGATGGACGACTCGTGAAGCGGCGGATCGTCAACGCGCTACCCCCTGCGCTGCTCGCAATCGCGCTGCTGGGCGCGTGGGAGCTCTATGTTCGACTCGGGCTCGACCAACGCGGCGATCCTGCCGGCGCCCCATTCGATCGCAGTGGCGCTGTGGTCCAACGCCGGGCTGCTCGGGCACAACCTCGCGATCACCGCCGAAGAGGTCGGGCTCGGACTCCTGCTCGCGCTGGCGCTCGGCTTCGCGCTCGCGGTGGCGATCCATCTATCCCCGGTCCTGCGCCGCGCCGTCTACCCGCTCACGGTCGGCTCGCAGGCGGTGCCGATCGCCGTGATCGCCCCGCTGCTCGTGTTCCTGCTGGGCTTCGGCCTGCTGCCAAAGCTGATCGTGATCGTGCTGATCTGCTTCTTCCCAGTCGTCGTCACGACCGTCGACGGGCTGGGAGCGGTCGATCCCGACCAGCTGAAGTTGCTGCGCACGCTCGACGCCTCGCGCTGGCAGGCGTTTCGCTTCGCCGAGCTGCCGGCCGCACTGCCCGCAGCGATCAGCGGCGCGAGGATCGCAGTCACCGTCGGCGTGATCGGCGCCTACATCGCCGAGTCTGAGACCGCGACCTCCGGAGCCTACTCCGGGCTGGGGCACGAGATCAACGCCGACCTCACCGCCCTGCAGACCCCGCGCGCATACGCGGCCGCGGTAGTGCTGTTCGCGTTTGCAATCGCTTGCTTCTACACCCTCGCCCTCGCCGAGCGTCGGCTGTCGCCATGGGCCAACCAATCGAGAGGAGACACCCGTTGAGAATCCCGTCTTCAGTCCGCCGTGGTCTCGTGGCTGCCCAGCCCACCGTCGGCCAGCGTGTCATGTCAGTGCTGGCCGTCCTGGGCCGTCGCGGGACACCGGGTCTCGTGGCGCTGTCCTTGATCCTGGCCCTGTCCGCCTGCGGCGCCAAGCAGAACACGATCTCAGCAGCCAAGACAAAGCCGTTCACGGTAATGCTGGACTGGTTTCCCAATGCCGACCACGCGCCGCTGTACTCAGCGATCGCTCACGGAGATTTCCGTGCAGTTGGGCTGGATGTCCAGCCAGTAGTTCCCTCCGAAACCGCAGAACCGCTGAAGCTGCTCGCCGCCGGCAAGGTGGATATGGCGATCTCATATGAGCCCGAGCTCCTGCTCGCGCGTGATGAAGGCCTGAAACTGGTGTCAATCGGCGCGCTTGTGCAGCGCCCGCTGACGTCGATCATCGCCCTACCAGGGAAGCATGTGAGCAGCGTGGCAAGCCTCGCCGGCAAGACCATCGGCACTGCCGGGATCCCCTACCAGGCAGCCATGCTGCAAACCGCGCTTGAGAGTGCAGGCGTCAGCCCTGCAAAGGTCAAGGAAGTGAACGTGGGCTTCAACCTTGTGCCAGCAATGCTGTCGGGCAAGATCGCAGCAACGCTCGGCGGCTACTGGAACTACGAGGCGATCCAGTTGCGCCTGCTGGGAAAGCACCCAGTCGTGATCCCGATCAACCAAGCAGGCGTGCCCACCTATGATGAGCTCGTGCTGGTCGTGCGCGAAAATGAGGCGCGCAAGGACGGCCAAGATCTGCGCGCATTCCTGCAAGCACTGGCGCGCGGCGAGCACGAGGTACGGGCCAACCCCGCAGCAGCAGCAGAACTCCTGCTCAAGGCCAACCCATCGCTCGAAAGAAAGCTGCAACTGCAATCGATCGAACAGACGCTCCCAGCAGTGCTGCCTGCAAACAGCAGCGACCCCTACGGCTGGCAGGAACCGTCTGCATGGGCGAGCTTCGGCGAATGGATGCTCGCGCATGGACTACTCAAGCACAACCCAAATGGAGCGCTGCCACCGTTCACGAACGAGTTCCTACCGGGCCAGGGAATCTGAGCAGGACAGTGGCTCTCTTTCTGAGGGGCGGCTCTTCCTGAGTGGGTGTCTATTTTTAAGAGTCGGTATAACCATCGCGCACATTCCCTGGAAAATACTTCCTCGGGCTAGGGGCTTCCTTGAGGCTATGGGGTGATCATGTGGGTTGCTGTTCGGGGAATGAAGGCTATGGGGTGATCATGTGCATTGCTGCCAATCCCGCCCACTCGTCGTAGGCAGCAAAGAACTCGCGCACCTGATGCTCTTGCGCACGAGGATGGGAGCCCCGCCCACCCGCTGAACCCTGCCCACCCTGGGAGCCCCGCCCACCTCCACCGCTGAGGATGCGACCCACAAGCTTCAGCAGTCCCACATCCCCCGCCGGCACCTGGTCATTGCGGCCCTGGCCGTTTAGCGCAAGCATCTCAACCGTCCAAGCTCCAATCCCTGGGATTGCACGTAGACGTTGCCAAGCGCGCTCATGATCAGTGCTGTGCAAATCAACGCGCCCACTTGCCACCTCACGTGCAGCCCTCCTGAGTGCAATCACCCTGACCTCAGCAAGGTCGCATGAGCGCAGCAAAGCAGGGGCCGCATTTGCCAGTGCAGCTGGAGTAGGCACGTCGCGCAGGCCGCTTGCCCATGGCTCAGCTTGTGCATCCGCCCAGCGCCGCCCCAAGCGAGCCACCAAGTGGCGTTGAATCGCAGCAGCTCGCTCAAACTCAATGAGCTGCTCGCAGATCGCCCAAGCAAGCGCCTCAAAGGGTTCAGGCCGGCGCATCACCCGCAGCCAGGAGCGGCAGCGCACCGAAGCGCCAATCACAGGATCATGGGCAAAGCGGCGGTAAAAAGCTTGAAGGTCCTCATCAACGCCCAATGCAAACCGCATACGCGTGATCCCATGAGCAGCACCAGCACGCGCACGAGCACGCGCTCCAAACAAAACCACGCCTGGCGCCGTCTGCGCCACCCGCACCACCACAGGCTCCTCTTCCCAATGCAGCAAACGTTCGAGCACCCCCTTGCGACAGCGCAGCACGCCATCCATTCCGCCTCGCTGAAGCAAGCGAAAAGGGCTCGCTGGCCTGACCTCAATCCGCAGCTCTCTGCATGCGCTCCACCCTGTTTGGGGCACTAACAGGCGCGATGCTAGTAATCACCAAGCAGGGCTGGTAGCAGCAGCCACTGAGCGACGCTAGTCGCTGCGCCCACCAAGCAGGTGTACATCCAGGAGCAGCGAGCGACTGCCAACAATCTGCAGCAGCTCACCGCCACGCGAGAGCTCCTTGCCTCGGCGTCGTGCAGTCAACCGCCCACCAGACCTGCTGCGAGACCGGCTGCGACGACGACTCACAAGGCCAACTACAGCAGCGCCAGCCACAAACCCACTCACAGCAACTGCCGCAGCCTGCACCGCTGGCGCCATCGTGATCAGTGCGCGCCCAGCAACTGGAGCACGCACCATGGTCGAACTCGTCCGCAAGTACCGGGATCGCGTCCACCTCCTCGACCTCCTCCATCTCGCCCGCTCCACTCACGCCGTCAAGTGTAGAGAGCCCTTCAGACACACCTGATGGCGAGGTCTATCTAAAAATAAAACTGGGTATAACCATGGCTATACCTAGTTTTAAAAACAAGATCCACTGCTCAGATACCCCATCCCTTAGTTGAGAAGACGCTCGTAGACCCTGTAGCGCTTGACGATCGTCCCCCCCATTGCTTCCATCCCCCGGTTCATAGCGGTGTTCGTCTCCAGGATCCAGCCCATCTCGCCGCCCTTCTGAGGACGGGCTTCGGCAGCGTCGAAGTGCAGCTGGTAGAGCTTCGCCGCCACGCCCGTATGTTGGTACTCGGGCTTCACCCCCAGGAAGCCGACGCGCACCCGATCGGTGAGTTTGCCCTTGCGCAGGAAGTACCACCAGCCGAGCGGCAGAAACCGGCCGTTCATCTTTTCGAGCACCTGGTTGATGTCCGGGAAGGTCATCGCCATGCCCACCACCTCACCAGTGTCTTCGCGCTCAGCGATCATGCACCAGTGCTTGTCGAAGACGAGCTGGATCTCCTGGGCATAAGCATCCAGATCCTTCTTTGAGTAGGGCACGAAGTCCCAGTTTTTCGACCAAGCCGAGTTGTAGACGTCGGCGAAGGCGTCCATATCTTTGCGCAGCTGGCGACGACGCATCGGGCGCACCCTGATCCCGTGCTCGGACTGCGCCTTCTCGGCGAACTCCCAGATCACAGGCAGGACCTTGTCGCGCTCGGTCACCTCCAGGTTCCACATCAGCAGGTCCATTGCCTTGGTCATCCCTGCCTGCTCCATACGCTGCTGGTAGTAAGGCGGATGCCAGGGCTGCTTGATCATGGGACGCAAATCAAAGCCCTCAATCAACACGCCGCTCTCTTCGTTCATCGAAAAGTCAGCAGGACCAACCATCCGCTCCATGCCCTTCCCTCGAAGCCATTGCTCAGCAGCTCCCAGCAGCGCTTCAAGCACCTCTTGGTCGTCCTGAAACTCCAGGAAGCCATACCAGCCCCAGCGCTTCTTCTGGTAATCGTTGAACGCATGATTGACCTGAGCAGTGATGCGACCCACAACACGTCCGTCGCTCCGCGCCAGGAAGTACTCGGCTTCGCCATGGCTGAAGAACGCGTTCAGGCGGCGGTAGAGGAAGAGCCAGCGCTCAAGCTTGGGCAGAGGCACCCACAGCGGGTGGTTAGCATGCACTTTGAACGGAACATCAATAAACGCTTTCGTGTCCCGCCAGCCGGCGACCTTTGTGACTTCGACGCTCACCGCGCACGCACCCTACATGCCCTCCCCGACCGACGCCTCCACCGCACCTCCCGTCAGCCCGCCCCCCGATGTTTTCGCCAAGGTCCACGGCCACGAGCGCGAACAGGTCTTGAACGCGGCCCGCGAGGCCGACGTGCTGCCCTACTTCCACGTCCTGACCTCTGCTGCGATGCCAGTGGTGGAGATGGAGGGAGCGGAGCGAATCATGCTCGGCTCCAACAACTACCTCGGGCTGACTGGCGACGAGCGTGTGATGAAGGGCGCAGAGGATGCCCTGCACCGCTATGGAACGGGACTGACTGGGTCGCGCTTCCTGAACGGCACGATCCCGCTGCACCTGGAACTGGAGGAGGAGATCGCGCAGTGGATGGACACCGACGCCGCGCTCGTCTTCACGACCGGGCACCAGGCCAACCTCTCGACGCTCGGCACGATCCTCTCGCCGTCGGACACGGTGATCGTCGACTCCGGTGACCACGCCTCGGTCTTCGACGGCTGCCTGCTCTCGCGCGCGAAGCTGCGCGCGTTCCGCCACAACCGCCTCGACAAGCTCGAGAAGATGTTGGAGCGCACCCAGGCCGACGGCGGCGGCGTGCTGGTCGTGGTCGACGGGGTCTTCTCGATGGAGGGCGACATCGCGCCGCTGCGTGAGATCTGCGAGCTCTGCTCGCGCTACGGCGCGCGCCTGATGGTCGACGAGGCCCACGGCGCCGGGGTCCTCGGCGCGCGCGGCGCCGGGACCGCCGAGCTGCTCGGCGTCGAGGATCGCATCGACCTGCGCATGGGCACGTTCTCCAAGTCGCTCGCCTCCTGCGGCGGCTTCGTCGCGGGGCCGCACGATGTGATCGAGTACCTGCGGATCTACTCGCGCCCGTTCCTCTTCACCGCCTCCGCGGTCCCGGCCTCGCTCGGGGCGGCGCTCGCAGCACTGCGTGTGATGCGCTCGCCCGATGGCCCTCCGCTACTGGAGCGTGTGCTCGGTAACGCCCGCCGATTGCGTGATGGCCTGGAGGGGATGGGCTTTGCGGTGGTCGCGCCACAGACTCTGCCCGCCGACGTCTCATCGGCCCCGGGCGTGAGCATCTCGCCGGACGGCACGCCTCAGATCGTCACACCGATCATCCCGGTGCTCGTCGGCGACGACTGGAAGGCAGCGCTGCTGTGGCGGGCGCTCTATGACGCCGGGGTGTTCGTCAACACCGCCCTACATCCCGCGGTCCCCCCCGGTGGGGCGCTTCTGCGCACAAGCGTAATGGCCACCCACGACACGGCCACGCTCGACCGTGCGCTCGAGGTGTTCGCGCGCGTCAAGCGGGAGTTCGAGGCCGAGCACGGGCCGCTGCCGACCTGAGCTTGCGACTTGTCCATTTCTTCACAAACCAATTTGGTAACAAAAAAGGTCGCTTCTAGCGAACGAACCGCGCGCCTGGTGTTGACCGGACGACCCTTGCTGGCGTAGCTTCCCAGGGGCGCTCTGCATGACCGTTCGGGGATCACCCCAAAACCAGGAGGGCCCCTCGGGGTGGTGTTATCGCTGGGATCGTCCGCGACCCGTCGCGGACAGATTTCCGACGGCATAACAAGCGTTTACTCGTCAGAAAAATCAAGCACCGATTAGTCGCTCATCGCAAGAAAGCGGTGGCGACGGGGAGAGACTCACATGAACGCGACAGCGACGATCGCCCCTGCCAGCCCTGCCAGTCCTCAATACATGCGCGCGCTAGAACGCGCCAACCAGGTTCGCCTCGCTCGCGCCGAGCTCAAGCGCCGTGTAGCGATTGGCGATATCCACGTGGCCAATGTGATCCTCGAATGCCCTTGGGAGGCCGAGAGCATGGCAGTCGTCGATCTGTTGATGAGCCAGCGTCGCTGGGGCCAGACACGCTGCCGCAAGTTCCTCGCCCAAGTCCCAATGTCCGAGAAGAAGACCGTCGGGTCGATGACCGAACGTCAACGCCACACGCTGGCAACAATGCTCACCTCTGTAAACCGGGGTCGCGCATGGAGCTCGACCCCATGGCTAACGGACAGCCTGACGAGAGCTTGACCTGCCACCAACCAGCAAGCATCCCCACAGGACCAAGACGGGGGCGCACCTCCCACACCCCACAGCCTCCTTCGCCCAGATCCCTCACCGGAAGGCGCATGAACTTGTAGCGCTCCGGTTCGCGCTGCATCCGCTCCAGCAGCTCGCGTGCCGACGTCTCCAGTTCAGCGCGCTCGGCCGCCATCCGTCGGGCCCGCTGCACTCTGCCAGCCAGCTCATCGCGCGTACGCTCCAACTGACCAAGGTCAAGCAGGCGCGGTCCGCCGCCAGCATGGCGACCCGTTGGGCCCGCGTGCCCAAGCGGGAAAATGTGCGGGAACCCGCTCGCGACAATCTCCGAGAACTCGCGCTCGAGCCTTGAAACCTGGGCACTCAGCGCGCGTCTCGCGCCGCGCTCGTCAGTGAGCTCATCTGTCTCATAGATCGAGACGCGCTCAGCGCGATCAATGGTCAGCTGCACTGCCACTCCTCCAGATATCGCCTGAGCACAAATGCTACCAGTGCTGATGTCCTAACGGGCTCGTTCGAGGCCGTTGCGACAGATCCACAGCGCCTCCTCCACATACAGCGTCGGCACGCCAGAAACCTGCACCGCGAACAGCGCCACTTCGCGTGTACGCGCCCCCGGCTCGCAGTCGGAAGCAAGCTCGCCAAACAGCAGGCCCAGCGCCGCCGAGCCATCAGCCACCACAAGTCGCCCAGCAGGCAACGCCCACGCGTCAGAAGATCGTCCCAGCGGCTCGCCTTCGAGACTGATCCGCACGCCAAGCGCGCCATCCACAGCCTCCACGTCCAGCGCCCATACCGGCACGCCTGTGTCTATGAGCGCAATCAGCAGCACGTCCTCGAGCAGGTTCGCCGTGAGGAAGCCGCCGTGCAGCATCCGCTCGAGCACCGCTGCCTCGATCGGTGTGCGCGCAAGATCCGGGTCGAGGCCAATCTGGCGAAAGAACACACGGTAAGCAGCAGGCACCGGTTCGCGGCGCACAGACACCGCCAGCGCCCCCTTGAAGCGGTTCGATAGCTCGTCTAGACGACGCTCCACTGTCGGCGGCGAACGGTGCTTGACGGTGCCAGCCCGCGCCAGGCGCGCGTGCGAGACCACCAGTTGCAGTTGTGGCAGCTCCTCCTCGATCTCCTGCGCGCGCCATCCAATCATCCCGCCGGCGCCTTCCAGCCGCGCGCCCTCGCCGCCGCCACCAGCTCACCCACGCGCGCGCGCAATGTCTTTAGCGATGGGCTGCCGAGCAGCGCCCGACCCTGAGCGATGCCACCAGGCAGCACGAGCGTCACCTGCGGGCAGCTCACGACTTTGTACAGGCCCGCCAGCACCCCATCGCTGTCGAACCCAACCTGCACGCTCGTCAGCCCGCGCTTGCGTATCAGCCCTCGCAGTGGCCCTCGTTCGCCCTCGATCGCCACCCCTGCGAAGCTCACTGCAGGGAAGTCGCCCGCCAGCGCCTGCATCTCACTGAGGACCGCTGGACAGGAGGCCGCGTCGACGAACAGCGCCAGCACCAATGGCCCTCGTTCATAGAGCTCGCACACGTTCAGCACCCCTGGAGCCCGCACCGAGCATGCTGGGACTTTGCCCGCCGAGCCGTCGTTGGCGTAGGTTGCCACGTTCACGTCTCCATTCACCGTCCCCAGCGCGAGCGGCGCTGCGAACGGCGGGATCTGTTGACCCGGTTCGATGCCCCTCACGCCGTTCGACTTCATCAGCACTGCGTTGATCGTGATCAGCACCAGAATCAGCACCACCAGCAGACCCACGTAGCGCCTGTACCGTGGCGAGGACTCCCTCACGTCAGGAAGCCTGGCGCCGTTGTCCGGTCAGGAAGCCTGGCGCCACTGCCCGCGCTGCGTGAGCATAATCACGTTCTGCGAGCATCACCGCCGCCGGCAGCGCGACCAGCACACCCACCAGTGACACGCTCAAATCGATCAGCGTGACCAGGCCGAAGTCGCGCAGCATCGTGATATTCGACAGCGTCAACACGCCAAAGCCCGCGATCGCCGTCACCCCCGACGCAGCAACAGCCGCGCCCGTGTGGCGATAGGTTCTGCGCAGCGCCTCCACAACATCGTGTCCAGCCAGGCGCTCCTGGCGGTGGCGCTCAGCCAGCAACACGCTGAACTCGGTCGAGATCGCAATCACCAGCGCCCCCAACGTCACCGACATCGGGTTCAGTGGCACCCGCACCGCGAACAGGATCAGCGCCGACCAGCCGCTCGCCAGCACGATCGGCGCCAGCGGCGTCAACACGCGGCGGCGATCTCCGCGGAAGGCAAGGAGCAACACAAGCGCAACCGCAGCCAACCCAGCCAGCAGCATCTCCAGGCGCCGCCACGGCGAAGCCACCTGCGCGTTCGCCTGCGCCGCCAACACCGGTAGGCCCACGAGTTGCACGCTCACCCCTTTCGGGGGGTGCAAGCTCGCGCGCATCGTTTCGATCACCTGCTGCTGCTCGTCAAGGCTCATCAGCCTGATGCCAAACGCCATCGTTGCCGTGCGCCGGTTCGCTGTAATCACGTCCTGTGAGAAATACAGCGGGATCGCATCCAGCAGGCCGTTTACTTCAGCACTCTTCAGCTTCGATTTGGCGCCTTCGCGGCCAAACAGGTCAGGCAGCGAGAAGGCAGGGCACAGCCGCGCCTTGCCGCAACCCCGTGTCTCGCTGTAGCCAAAGCGCTTGAGCACAGTGCTCTCATAGGAGCTCATCCATTCGATCGTCGCCGGCTTGACCACGTCAGAGCCTGAGACCATCAGGTCGATCTCGCCCCCCACGCCGCTGAGGTGCTCCAGGGTGTCGAGATTCTGCAGTGAGGCCATGTTCTGGGGCACCAGCTTTTCGATGTTTGTCTGCACCTTCGTCTGCGTATCAAGACCCCACCCCAGCGCCGCCAGCGCCAAGCCCACGCCAAGCACTCGCCCAGGCCTGCGAACCGCATACACCAGCGCCGCCCTCAATACGCCCCGTGTGAGCAGATTCTCCGCCAACAGCTCGCGCGCCCCGCGCCAGGCCGCTCCCAGGCCAACTCCTACCCTGCGCGCGGACATTACCGTGGGGAGCCTTGCCACCGTGGGCGTGGGAGGCCCTGCTGCGGTGGGGAGCCGCGTCCGTCCGCTGCCGCGCCCGATCACTACAAGCGCTGCTGAACCAGCGCTCAGCGCGCACACAAAGGCAATCGCGATCCCGACCGCGAGCAGCACGCCAAACCCGCGCACCATCGGCACCGCAGAGAGCAGCAGCACGAGCGTCGCCGCAGCGCTGGCGGCGACCGCAGTGGCGATCGTCGGCGCGCCCACCCGGGCCGCCTCTCCTACGGCCGCACGGCGGCGTTCGGACATCGACCCGGCGCTCGTCGCGGCCAGCGCCTCCCCTGCCCGCGATTGGAACTGGATCGCATAGTCCACCGCCAACCCCACCAGCACCGGCAGGACCGCGACCTGGGCGACCGTCAACGATGCACCTATCAGCGACAGCGCACCGAACGTCAGCGCAGCGGCCAGCAGCGCAAGCGCGAGCGGCAGCAGGCGCGGACGTCCACTAAAGATCAGGCTCAGCACGAACGCCATCACCAGCAGCACCGCCACCAGCAAGAGCTCAATCGAATGGCTGATCGAGCTGGTCAGGTCTGAGACGATCACCGGCTCGCCGGTCACCAGGTAGGTCTCGCCGTGCGCCAATCGCCACTGCGACATCGCGACCGCTGCGCGGATCAGAGCGATCGTGTGCGTACGTGCGCTTTCGGACAGCCCAGCTTTCATCCGCACCGAGATCAGCGCCGCTTCAGGGCTCGGGAACAGATAGGCAAAGCGCTGCTTAGGAGTGCCCACCGTCTTTGAGGAGTCGAACACAAGCGTTGAGACGAAGCTCGGGTCGTCCAAGCTTGGTTTGGAGGTCAGCCCGTATTGCAGCGCCAGCGTCGCAACGCTCTCCTCGAAGCGTGCCATCGTGATCTTGCTCGCCTGCTTGCCCAGCGCCTGTGCTTCGGCGGCGGTGTGCCCGTGGGCAAGCGCGGCGTGCGTTACGACACGCTGCGCTTCAGAGGCCTGGGCTTCTGCCTGTTTGGTCTGCGAGCTCAGCTGTTCGTCGATCTGTTCGGCTGCCTCGTTGACAAACGTCCCTGGACCGAGCACAACCTTCACCGTCTTTGCCCGCGCCAGCTGACCGCATGGCCCATCCACCCCGCCCTCCTTGCCCAGCGCACTCGCCGGCACATTGCCCGACAGGCACCCCTCCAGCCCCACCAGCTTGTCGATGTCCGAGCTCAGCAGCAGCTGCTGCAGGTTGCCTTTGACGAGCACCTCGACAGGCTCTTCGCCAAAGCTGTCATAGAAGCGCTGTGTGGCTCGGTACTGCTGGCTCGAGCTCGACACAAACGTATTTGTCGCGGCGCTTGGCGTCAGTCCCAGCGCAAGCGCTGCACCCCCAAGCCCAAGCACACCCACAAGCGCAAGTGTCAGCAGCGGCCGGCTGGTCACCCTGCCTACGAGGGCAGTCAAAAGTCGGGCGGGACTCACTCCATACCCAGGGGACCTGCTGAATCCCCTGAGAGGAACTGCCGTACAAACGGGTTCTCAGACGCGAACAGCTCCGCTGCTGGGCCAGACTCGACGACCTTGCCCTTCCACAAAACCGCGATGTGCCCAGCGATACGCCGCGCGCTCATGATGTCGTGCGTGATCACCACATAGCAGCCACCGTGCTCAGCGTGGATTTCCTTGATCAGCTCGCACAAGAGCGCGGTGCGCACGGGATCAAGACCCGAGTCAGGCTCGTCGAACAGGAGGATTTCAGGGTCAAGCACGAGCGCGCGCGCGAACCCCGCGCGCTTGCGCATCCCGCCGGAGAGCTCGTTGGGCATCTTCGTGCCCTCTCCCCCCAGGCCGACCTCGCGCATGCGCATGTTGACGATCTCAGCGATCTCGTCCTCGCCCTTCTCGGTGTGCTGGCGCAGCGGAAAGGCAACGTTGTCGTAGAGGTTCAGCGACCCAAACAACGCGCCGTCCTGAAAGAGCACGCCGAACTTCTTGCGTATCTCGAACAGGTCGGCGTCGGCGAGGCTCGGGATCGAGACGCCCTGCACGAGCACATCTCCCTGATCGGGATAGAGCAAGCCGACGATGTGCTTGATGCACACCGACTTGCCAGTTCCCGACGGGCCGACGATCATCGAGATCTCATCCTCCGGCAAGCCCATGTTCAAACCGCGCAGCACATGGTTGTTCCCAAAGGCCTTGTGCACATCGATGAACTCGATCGCGTCAGTTTGATCCGGGGGATGGATCGTCCCTGTAGGAATCCTCTCCTCACGCGCGGGCGTAAGCCCCTCCTCGCTCGCAGGCGAACCCTGGCCTGGCTCCTCGGCGGCCACCGTCAGCCTCCGATTGGTGCGCGTGGGTTGGAGCCCCAGAACACCACGGTGCCGAGCATGCCAATCAGTGCAACAAGGATGAGGTTCAGCACCATCGACTTCGCCGTCGCCCTGCCCACGCCCACAGGCCCACCACTGGCGTTATAGCCGTAGTAGCACCCCACCAGCACGATTGCAGTGGCCATGAACATCGCCTTGATCAAGCTATACAAGAAATCTGGCGGATTCTGGAACTGCCAGAAGATCAGGAAATACCCACCTGAGGAGACATAGCCAATCTGCTTCACAACCGCGAGATAGGAAGCGAAGAAGGCCACGCCAACTCCCGCCATGTACATGAACGGCAGCACCAGCCAGGCTGCCAGCAGGCGCGTCGCGCACAGGAACGTCACCGAGTCGATCCCCATCACCTCGAGCGCGTCGATCTCCTCCGAGATCCGCATCGCGCCAAGCTCAGCCACGATCCCCGTGCCCACCTTTGCAGCCATGATGTAGCCGAACGCGTAGGGAGTGATCTCGCGCAGATCGCACCACGCGCTGAACACGCCCGCGTAAGCCGGCGCTCCCTGAGCCTCAGTCAAGTAAGCACCCTCGGTGCCACAGACGAGGCCAAGGATGAACATCAGCGCCCAGATGATCAGCGTCGAGGAGATGATCAAGATCCCCGACTGGCGGAGCGCCTCGCCGAAGAAGCGGAACACGCGCAGGCCCCACACCTCTCGCACAACGTTGCCCGTGAAGCCAGCTATCTCGCCAGTCGAAGACAGCCATTCGCGCGACATCGCCACGAGTTCGTTCATCGTGCCCTCGAGGCATCGATCGTGCCGTGCGAACTGATCACTTGATCACCAAGATGTTCGGGTGGGTGGCCAGGAGCGTCTGGGTGAAGACGACATTGAAGGCCCCAAGCGTCAAAAACGAGACGACAACCGCCTGGTTCACCGCGCGGCCGACGCCCTCAGCGCCACCGGACGCAGTCATGCCCTTGTAGCAGCACACGATCGCGATGATCGCCCCAAAGATTGTCGTCTTCAGCACCGACCCCCACAGATCAGTGGGATCTGCGTTCGCGAAGAACGTAGTCCAGAACGGCCCCAACGGCTCCCCGCTGACGTGCTCAGCGAGCAGACCGCCGAAGATGCCGAACAGGATCGCGTAGATGTCGAACAGCCCAGTCACGATCATCAGCGCCAAGAAGCGCGGCACCACCAGGTTCTTGACTGGATCGACGCCCAACACCTGCAGCGCGTCGAGCTCCTCGCGGATCTTGCGCGCGCCCAGGTCCGCGGTGATCGCCGTGCCCGCCACCCCCGCGAGCACGACCGCAGTCACGTTGGGGCCGATTTCGCGGATCGCCCCCAGCACGAAGAACCCGCCAACACGGTCAAGCGCGCCGAACAGCGTAAAGAAGTTCGCCGCCTGCAGCCCCGGAGCAGCGTAGTTCAGGCACACGGTCGAGACAAGCAGCGGAAACCAGCACAGCCGCAGCGCAAACAAGAACTGCGAGACGAACTCGCCACCGTACGGGTATGGCGGACGCAGCGCGGATGAGATCGTCCGGCCCGTCAGGATCATCATGTCCCCAACTTCCTCAAGCAGGTTCCTCGTCGGCAGGTAAGCCCGCTCAGCTGCGCTGCGCACCATCTTTTCTCTTGCCCCTCCTCAGGTGGCGATCGACGGTCGTTAGAACTCTACGCCATGTGCTGGCAGCGCACCAGTGCCACCGGCCAGCGCCACTGATATCGTGGCCGCCAGTGAGGGAGAGGTCGAGTGCTCTGATGGTCCTGTGCCGGGCTCGCATCACGCGCGCAACGGCATCGCTCGCCGCGAGCATGCTCGCCAGCCTGCTCGTGGCAGGCTGCGGCGGCGGCACCCGCCAGGACTCAGGCGAACCAACAGGCACGTTCACGATGAAAGTCGTGCACTCAAGCTTCCCCGCCAAGCAGGCAATTACGCGTCAGACGCGCTTCGCGTTGGAGGTGCAGAACGCCGGCAGCCGCACCGTCCCCAACGTCGCGGTCACAGTGGATTCGTTCAACTACGCCTCCAACTATCCAGAACTCGCCGACAACAAACGGCCAATCTGGGTCATCGAACAGGGCCCGGGAGCGATCGCCAAGCCCCCTGTCCAGAGCCAGGCCGTCAGCCCGCCCGGCGGTGGTCAGACCGCCTATGTCAACACCTGGGCGCTCGGCGCGCTCGCGCCCGGCAAGACCCGCACGTTCGTGTGGCGCGTCACCCCAATCAAGGCCGGCGACTACACCGTCCACTACACCGTCGCCGCCGGCCTCGCCGGCAAGGCCAAAGCGCGCCTTGCCTCAGGTGGAGCGATCACAGGCCAGTTCACGGTCAACATCGCGCCCAAACCCCCCAGCACGTATGTGAACCCGAATACCGGGCGAGTCGTGCCTGGGACCTATCCGTCCGTCCCACCCATTCTCTGAACCTACCCCCTGTTTAGCCGGCTGTCGAAAGATCGGGCCGCCGATTTCGCCATTGGGTGATCCCTTTCGGCCCACTTGGCACTACGATTCCCTTCGGCCTTTGCGCCCCCCACCAGGCCCAGCCGTCGTGGCTGCCAGCCAACCCCAAACGCTTGCCCTTCCCGAGGAGGAATCGACAGAGCCCATGCCCAGGACCCGCCAGCAGAATGTCACCGCCGCGCAGTGGAGCGCCAACGGAACCGCGCTCGGGTCGCCCGACCTGACGATCGCGGACAACCAGGTCTTCGGGGCCAACGTCTTCTCGCCGGCTGTCCAGCGCCGACGGCTGCCCAAGCACGTATACAAGGCGCTGCAGCGCACACTCGCGAAGGGTGAGGCACTCGACACCTCGCTTGCTGACGCGGTCGCGCAGGCGATGAAGGAATGGGCGATGGAGAAGGGCGCCACTCATTACACGCACTGGTTCCAGCCCCTCACAGGGTTGACGGCTGAGAAGCACGACTCTTTTTACGGGCCCGCCGGAGACGGCACGGCGATCGCCGAGTTCTCGGGCAAGGAGCTGATCCAGGGCGAGCCCGACGCGTCCTCGTTTCCGACGGGCGGCATTCGCGCGACGTTCGAGGCCCGCGGCTACACCGCCTGGGACCCGACCAGCCCAGCGTTCATCCTCGAAAACCCCAACGGCGCGCTGCTGTGCATCCCGACCGCGTTCACCTCCTGGACCGGCGAGGCGCTCGACCACAAGATCCCGCTGCTGCGCTCGATGGACGCACTCTCCGGCGCGGCCGTGCGCGCGCTTGACCTCCTCGGCGTCGAGGGCGCCGCGCGCGTGTTCACGACGATCGGCTGCGAGCAGGAGTACTTCCTGATCGACGAGCAGTACTTCTTCGAACGCCCCGACCTCCTCACCACCGGGCGCACGTTGTTTGGCGCCAAACCGCCGAAGGGCCACGAGCTCGACGACCACTACTTCGGCTCCATCCCCGAGCGCGTGCTTGCGTACATGCTCGAGGTCGAGCTGGAGCTGGCCAAGCTCGGCGTGCCGATCAAGACCCGCCACAACGAGGTCGCGCCCAACCAATACGAGGTCGCCCCGATCTTCGAGAACTCAAACGTCGGCGCCGACCATCAGATGATCACGATGCAGATCATGCAGAACACCGCGCGTCGCTACGGGCTGGTCTGCCTGCTGCACGAGAAGCCGTTCGCGGGCGTCAACGGTTCGGGCAAGCACAACAACTGGTCGATGGGCACCGACACAGGCCTGAACCTGCTCGACCCGGGAGACACTCCCGCAGAGAACCTGCAGTTCCTGTTCTTCTGCGCGGCCGTGATCCAGGCCGTCAACAAGCACCAGGCCCTGCTGCGCGCCTCGATCGCAAGCGCCGGTCAGGACCACCGCCTCGGCGCCAACGAGGCGCCGCCGGCGATCATCTCGATCTTCCTCGGCGCCGAGCTCGAGAAGGTCTTCGGAGCGATCGCAGCAGGCAAAGTGCAGGCCTCCAAACCCGGCTCATTCCTCGGGCTCGGCACACCCGTGCTGCCACCGCTGCCGCTGCACGGCGGCGACCGCAACCGCACGAGCCCGTTCGCGTTCACCGGCAACAAGTTCGAGTTCCGCGCGCTCGGCTCGAGCTCCTCGCCGGCCTTCCCCAACACGGTGCTCAACACGATCGTGGCGGAGTCTGTCGACGAGCTCACCGACAAGCTGAAGACCGCCCTGAAAGCGTCCGGCGCGACGCTCGAGAAGGCCGTCACGAAAGTCGTCAAGGAGACGTGGGCCGCCAACAAGCGGATCGTTTTCGACGGCGACAACTATGCCGAGGCGTGGCACAAGGAGGCCGAGAAGCGCGGCCTCGCGAACCTGCGCACGACCCCGGACGCACTGCCGCGCCTGCTCGACAAAGAGACCGTCGCGGCCTTCAAAAAATACAAAGTGCTCTCCAAGCGCGAGCTCGAGTCCCGGTATGAGGTGTTCACCGAGCAGTACGCCGTCACAATCAACATCGAGTCCGAGACGGCCGCCGCGATCGCGCGCACCGCGCTGCTGCCCGCCGCGCTGCGGCACCTCGCCGAGTTGAAGGCCGCGGGCCTCGACGAGCTCGTCGGCGAGGTGGAGCCGCTCGTCAAGGAGCTGCACTTCGCGGTGCTCAAGCTCGAGGACGCGAACCTCGAGGAGAACCAGGACGACGCGACCCCGCAGAAGTGGGCGCTCTACATGCGCGACAAGGTGATCCTGGCGATGGAAGACGTCAGAGACGTCGCCGACCGCCTCGAGAAGCTCGTCGCCGACGATCTCTGGCCGCTGCCGAAGTACTCGGAGATGCTCTTCATCAAGTAAGCGCCCGAGCGCGGGCGGCTAGCATGGCTGAATGGCCCGCGACTACCTGAAAGCGATCTCCGAGCACGTCGTCATCTACGACGGCGGCATGGGCGCGACGCTCGAGCAATTCGAGCTGACCGCCGAGGACTACGGCGGCCTGCAGGGCAAGTGCCACGAGGCGCTCGTGCTCAACCGCCCGGACGTGATCGAGGGCGTGCACGCCTCGATGCTCGAGGCGGGCGCGGAAGTGGTGGAGACGGACACATTCCAGGGCTCGCGCATCAAGCTCGGCGAGTGGGGACTCGCCGACTACACCGTGGAGATCAACACCAAGGCCGCTGAAATCGCGCGCAAGGCGGCCGGCGAGCACCGTTACGTCGCCGGCTCGATCGGACCCACCGGCTACCTGCCCGCCTCTGAGGACCCCTCGCTCGGGCAGATCCGCTTCGCCGAGCTCGTGGAGGTCTTCACCGAGCAGGCCGAGGGGCTGATCGACGGCGGCGCCGATTTGATCATCATCGAGACCGCCCAGGACATCCTCGAGGTCAAGGCCGCCGTCTTCGGCGCGCGGGCCGCCTTCAAGAGCACCGGGCGCACGCTGCCCATCCACACGTCCGTGTCGCTACTGCCCAACGGCGGCAAGATGCTGCTCGGCACCGACATCTCCGCGGTGCTCACGACGCTGGAGGCGCTGAAGGTGGACGTGATCGGCCTGAACTGCTCCACAGGCCCCGAGGACATGCGCGACGCGATCCGCTTCCTCGGCGAGTTCTGCCCCGTGCCCGTCGCCTGCATCCCCAACGCCGGCCTGCCGCTGCAGGGACCCGACGGCGAGACGATCTTCCCCGAGAAGCCCGAGCCGCTGGCGGAGGCGTTGACGGAGTTCGTCGAGCGCTACGGCGTGAGCGTGGTCGGCGGCTGCTGCGGCACCACGCCCGACCACATCCGCGCGATTGCCGAGCGCGTCGCAGAACGACCGGTCGCGCCCCGTACCGCACCGCGCACTCCTCATATCTCATCGATGATCGCCGCCACGCCGCTCGCGCAGGAGCCCGCGCCGACGATGGTCGGAGAGCGCGTCAACTCGCAGGGCTCGCGCAAGGCCAAGGAGCTGCTGCTCGCCGACGACTACGACGGCCTCGTGCAGATCGCCGAGAACCAGGTCACCGGCGGCGCGCACGTGCTCGACCTGTGCGTAGCGCTGACCGAGCGCACCGACGAGGACGAACAGATGCGTCTGGTCGCCAAGAAGGTCTCGCTCACACAGCCCGCTCCCATCCAGATCGACTCAACCGAGCCGGAGGTGATCGAACGCGCGCTCGAGCAGATCCCCGGGCGCGCGATCGTCAACTCCGTCAACCTCGAGGCCGGCCGCGCCAAGCTCGACCGCGTCGTGCCCGTCGCGCTCGCCCACGGCGCCGCGCTGATCGCGCTGACGATCGACGAGGTCGGCATGGCCAAGACCGCCGAGCGCAAGGTCGAGATCGCCAAGCGCATTCGCGACCTCTGCTGCGAGGAGCACGGCCTCGATCCACAGCTTCTGATTTTCGACTGCCTCACGTTCACGCTCACCACCGGCGATGAGGAGTGGCGGCCGTCAGCCGTGGAGACGATCGCGGGAATAAAAGCCATTAAGGAGGAGATCCCGCTGGTGAAGACGTCGCTTGGCGTCTCAAACGTCTCCTTCGGCGTCTCTCCCGGCGCGCGGGCGGTGCTCAACTCGGTGTTCCTGCACCACTGCGTGCAGGCGGGGCTCGACCTCGCGATGGTCAACCCCAACCACATCACGCCCTACTCGGAGATCCCCGACCTGGAGCGGGATCTGGCCGATGACCTCGTGTTCAACCGCCGCGAGGACGCGCTCGAGAAGTTCATCGAGCACTTCGAGTCCAAGGGACCCGAAGACACGTCGCAAGGTGCGGCGGACCCGACCGAGGGCATGGAGCCCGAGGAGGCCCTTCACTTCCACATCCTGCGCCGCCGCCGCGACGGCGTCGAGGATCAGATCGACAAGAGTGTCGAGAAGCTCGGCGCGGTGCCCACGCTCAACGAGGTGCTGCTGCCAGCGATGAAAGAGGTCGGCGACAAGTTCGGCGCCGGCGAACTGATCCTGCCATTCGTGCTGCAGTCCGCCGAGGTGATGAAGCGCGCCGTCGCTCAGCTCGAGAAATACCTCGACAAGATCGAGGGCTACACCAAGGGCACAGTCGTGCTCGCCACCGTGTTCGGCGACGTGCACGACATCGGCAAGTCGCTCGTCAACACGATCCTCACCAACAACGGCTACACGGTCGTCGATCTCGGCAAGCAGGTGCCCATCCAGACGATCGTCGACGCCGCACAAGAGCACAACGCCACCGCCATCGGCCTGTCCGCGCTGCTCGTCTCCACCTCCAAGCAGATGCCGGCGTGCATCCAGGAGCTGCACGCCAAGGGCCTCTCCTACCCCGTGCTGATCGGTGGCGCCGCGATCAACCGCGCGTTCGGCTACCGCGCGCTGTACCCCGGTGGCAAAGACTCCGCCGAGCCCTACGAGCCGGGCGTCTTCTACTGCAAGGACGCGTTCGAGGGCCTCGCCGTGATGGATCAGCTGATCGACGAGGACGCTCGCGGCGCGCTCGTGCAGAAGCTGCTCGCCGGCGCCACCGAGTTCCGCGCCAAGGGCGATGCGCCCGAGGAGGAGCTGAACTTCGCTGATGACTCCGCGCGCTCGCCCGCACGCACCGACGTGCCGATTCCCACGCCGCCGTTCTGGGGCGTCAAGGAGATCCCCGTGGACCTCGACGAGGTCTACCGCCACCTCGACACGCACGTGCTGTTCAAGCTGCACTGGGGCGGGCGCGGCGTTAAAGGCGAGGCCTGGCAGACGCTGCTGCGCGATGACTTCCGCCCGCGCCTGGAGCGCATGTGGAAAGAGCAGACCTACCTGCACCCGCGCGCGCTGCTCGGCTTCTTCCCCTGCTACGCCCTCGGCAACGACATCGTCGTGCTCGACCCCGCCGTCACCGGCCCCGGCGCCACGCTGGATCCCGCCGATCCCGCCGCGGAGCTCACGCGCTTTGTCTGCCCGCGCCAGCCCAAGGGCGATCGCATCTGCCTGGCCGACTTCTTCCGGCCCGCGATCGGCCCAGATGGCGGGGCGGGTGGGTCTCGATCGACCGGGGAACCGCCCGAGGAACTCGATGTGATCGCGGTGCAGGCGGTGACGGTCGGCTCGGAGGTCACCGAGCTGATGGCAAAGCTTGAGGCCGAAGGCGAGTTCGCCGAGCAGCTGTTCGTGCACGGCCTCGGCGTGCAGACCGCTGAGGGCCTGGCCGAGTGGCTGCACTACGAGGTCCGCCAGATGCTCGACATCCCGCTCACGCAGGGACGCCGCTACTCCTGGGGCTACCCCGCCGTGCCAGAGCAGGCCGAGCACCTGAAGGTGGAGAAGCTGCTCGACCTCGAGCAGATCGGCATGAGCATCACCGACGGCTACGCCCCCGAGCCCGAGCAGTCCACGCTCGCGCTCATCGCCCACCACCCGCAGGCGATCTACTTCGGCACGCGTCAGGGGCGGCTGCTGCCCGACGGCTCGCCCGACGCCGTCATCCGCGGCACCAACCTCGACCCCTCGCTGTTCGCGGACCTCGACGACGAGGACCCGCCGGACGGCGCGGTGGAAGCCGAGGATGAGCCGGCGATGGCGGGCTGAGCGACATCCCAGCGCTCTCTCCCTTCAGGGTGCATATCTATTTTTAAAAGTTTGTATAACGATAGTTATACGCACTTTTAAAAATAGATATCACCCGAGGGACCGGTATATCGGCCCTTCTCAGTCTTCGCGGGGCGGCGGGCGAAACAGGATGCGCTTGACCTCCGAGGCGGTCCCGCCGCCGAGGCGCAGGGCCGTCTGGAAGCCCTCGTTTCCCAGCTCGCCGGCATCGAGCGTACGGCGCAGCTCGTTGAGGTCGGCAAGGTCCTCCTCGGCGACCTGATCGCGGGCGGTCTCGAGCAGGATCAGATGCCGCGGGCGTTTGAGCGCAGCGGCGGCGCGCACGAACGGCTCGCGCTCCTCGCTCTTCAGGCCCTCGACGGCGAGCACGACCGTGTCCCTGTTCTCCAAGCGCTTGGCAACAGCGGCACCCAGAAGCTCGTGCGCACGCGAGTCAATCTCCTCCTCGGCGACCCGGCCAGCAAGCAGCGCGCGGACCTTGCCGAGTGAAAGCAGGCTGGCGCGATCCTCGATCAGGCGACCCAGGAAACGCTCAAGCTCGGCAGGCGAGGCGGAGGCGACGATCAGCAGACTTCCGGGGGAGTAACGAAGCCGGTCTGCAGGAGAGAGCACGCGACAGTGGACGGTGACATCGACGGGCCGCGGAGGAGCCCCGTCGCGGCGGGGTCGATCCGAGGACCAACCCGTCCGCTCGTCATCTGCGATCTTGACGCTGCGCGCTTGCGGTCGTGTCGCCATGCCCCCCATCATGCCCTAAACCGTCGTGCGCCCCCCGCAACACCCGTGCGGCTCATCCCGGCGCCGCCGAGCGCGCGACGATCAGCGCGAGCTTGGCTTGACGATCGAGCCGCTTGATCCGCGCCTCCTCACGTCTGGCGGCCGTCCGATCGGCCATCGGCAGCGCCAGGGCAAGCTCGACCGGCAGGCGACTGGCCGTATAGCGACTGGCCCTGCCTTCGCGATGGCGCGCCAAGCGCTGGCTGACATCGGTGCTCCAGCCTGTGTACAGCGAGTCGTCGGCGCAACGCAGCATGTAAACCCAAGCGTCGGTCATCGCGCCACAGATACGACGCCCTACGGGCAATGCCTGCCTGTCCGCAGGCTAATCCCGACTGACGACTACGTACGGGTTTCCGGAATACACGGGTCGCTCGGGCAGCGGACCCAGCTTCACCGGCGCTGCGCGCATAGTGCGCAGGCGCACGTCCCGCCAGGATAGCCCCTCACCCAGCAGCGCGGGAATGCCCATTATCAGCGCCGTGGCGACCTCGACAGCCTGCAGGACTATGCCGTAGGCGATCGCGTCAGGAGTGGAGACGTGGTAGGCGCCGGCGAGCACGGCGACGCATGCAGCCTGGAAGACCCCAACGTTGGCAGGGGTGGCGGGAATCACTGCAGTGACGTTGACCGCGAACAGCACGGCCGCAGCAGCGGCAACGCCCGCGTGCGAGTCCAAGCCGAGCGCCATCAACAAAAGCCAGCATGCCATCCACTGCAATGCCCACGCGCCGAGCTGGGCCACGGTGGCAAATGCCGCTTGGCGCGGCTGGCGAAATACGCGCAAGCCGTCGCGCAGGCGCAGCAGTGAGCGGCGCAGGCCAATGAGCAGAGCCTGCGCCCGCCGGGAGCGTGAGATCGCGGCGGGTGGGATCAACACTGGAGCGAGCAGGAGCACTATGAGCGCGACGAGCGGGGCAAGCGCGATCAGCAGCAACGGCCGGTCGTTGCCGTCGAGAACGCTGACGCTGGAGAGCGTGACGCCGCCGAGGATCGCCAGCGCGAGCAGGTTCAGCAGCGTTTGGGAGACCATCGTGCCAAGGACGACGGGCAGGGTCTCGCGTGCACGCCCGAGGCGCCGCGCAACGATTAGCGCGCGCGAGGGCTCGCCCAGGCGCGCGGGCAGCGTCGCTGACATCAGTACGCCGATGAATGTGCCCTGCATTGCATCGCGACGTTTGGCCTTGCGCCAGGTCGGCGCGGCAGTGAGGATCGCGTGCCAAGAGATCGCGCGCACGAACATTGCGGCACACATCAGCGCCAAGCCAGCGGCAAGCAGGCCGGGCTTGGACGCCACGATCGAGGCAGCAACACGGGCGACGCCGACGCGCTGCAGCGCCAGCGCAGCGAGCGCCGCTCCCGCGAGCGTGCTTGCAGCAAGACCAAGGCGGCGCAACGCGCGCAGGCGAGGACGTGCGGAGTCGCCCACCGAGGCAGGCACGGCAGCCTGCAACGACTCCAGTCGCTGTGCTGGCACACGCGGCAAGAGATCAGCCGGTGCAAGGCCATGGCGCACAGCTGCACGAGCCAGGCGCGTGGAGGGCTCACCGACAGCGATGGCCTGCTCGTAGCAGTCGAGCACTTCCGCGGCGACATGCGGCCACGCGAAGCGCTCAGCTCGCTCACGCGCAGCGAGCGCCATGCACTCACGGCGGGGAGGGTCCAGTGCGAGCAGGCGCAGAGCCTGCGCCAGCGCGAGTGGATCGCCTGCGGGCACGAGCTGCCCATCGATGCTGTCGCGCAGGACATCGCGATAGCCAGGGATGTCAGAGGCAAGCACAGGCGTACCCGCGGCCAGTCCCTCAGTGATGACCATGCCAAAGCTCTCGCCATGCAGGGATGGCGCGCAGAGCACGTCAGCACACGCGAGCTCTGACAGCTTGCGGGCCTCAGAAACTTTGCCCAACGCTTGGATGCCCCGATCATCGAGCGTCATGTGCGCGATCTCTTCGGCAGATGCACCTACAAGCGTAAGCGTCGCTGGGATGTGGTCGCGCAGTGCTTCGAACGCGCTCAGCAACACGGGCAGGCCCTTGCGCTCGACGGCCTGGCCAACGAACAGGATGCGCAGCGGACGTTGCGAAGGCGGGGTTTCTGCGTGCGAGGCGTGCGGAGGTTCCTCGTGAAGGTGCACGCCGTTGGGCACGATCCGGTAACGCCCCCCATAGAAGCGCCGGGCGGTCCAGGCGGCAGCCTCGGACACAGCAATGCGCACGCGCAGCCGGTTCATACGTCGTCGCCCACCAAGCCCGATGGAGGCAATGCCATTGGTGAGTGAGTTCTCGGAATAGGTGTGGAACGTGCCAACAAGCGGTATTGAGCCAGCGCTGAGCAGCGCGTCCCAGCAGATGACAGGGACGACGGGCTCGTGGACATGCACAACGTCGTAGCCGCCTTCGCGCAGCGTGCGGCGCAGGGCAATCACCGCATGCGGTGTGCCGGTGATATTCGAGACAGCGCCATTGGCGGGCAGGCCAAACGTGCGCCCTAGCGAGACGAAGCCTGCAGGTGGCTCCATGCGCTGCGGGCGCGCGCCGCGGTGCAGGCGGCGGGAGAGCGCGTCGTCGGGGTCGTACGGGGCGAGCACGTTTACGTCGTGCCCCTGCGCGCCCAGCTCAGCGGCAAGCGCCTCGATATGGCGCGTAACACCACCGGGGTACGTCCACGAGTACGGCGAGACCAAGGCGATCCGCACGAGCCATACTGTATCCAGCCGGGCGGTGCGATAATCGGGCGGTGGCTGTGAGGCACTTCGTCAAGTACACGTTCGTGAAGCTCGACCCCGCGTGGCGCCGTCTGGAGGATGAGCGCCGCGCGCAGGACAAGCGCGAGTTCGCGGCCGCCTGTGAGGACTTCGCGGACGGGCACCTGCTGCAGTCTTTCTCGTTGGTGGGCACGCGTGGCGACGCGGAGCTGCTGCTGATCTCCGAAGCAGAGAACCTCGACCGCATCCACGAGTTCCATGTGGTGCTCGCGCAGAGCGGGCTGATGAAGTGGGCGCAGATCCCATACTCGTTCCTGGGCATGCGCAAGAGCTCGGAATACTCTGAGGACGAGCGCCTGGTGCCGCGCGGCTTCCGTGGCAAGTACGTGTTCGTGTATCCGTTTGTGAAGTCGCGCGAGTGGTACGCGCTGCCAGCAGACGAGCGCTGGCGGATCATGCAAGGCCACATTCAGGTTGGACGCGAATACCCGGGCGTGGACAACCACACGACGTACTCGTTTGGCCTGGACGACCAGGAGTTCGTGGTTGCATTTGACACGGACGACGTGGGCACGTTCCTGGATCTGGTGCAGCGGCTGCGTACGACCGAGGCCTCGCGCTTCACCGTGCGCGACACCCCTAGCTTCACGTGCCTGGCGATGTCGCTCGAGCGTTCGCTGAATGCGCTTGACGGCGAGCCGGTGGCACTCGAGACGCTGTCCACTGCCTAAGGGCCGCGCCCATCTGCGCCGGGCTGACCCGGTGCTCGCGGGCGTGATCGACGCAGTCGGCACGCTGCCCAACGTACGCGAGGGACGACCAGACCCAAACGACCACTACGGCGCGCTGGTACGTGCGATCACCGGCCAGCAGCTGTCAGTGCTGGCAGCGCGCTCGATCTACAACCGCCTGACTGCGCGCTTCGGCGATCGTCCCCCAACCCCAGCGGAGATCCTGGCGGACGAGCCGGAAGAGCTGCGCGCAGCGGCAGGACTCTCAAGGGCGAAGGTGAGCTACCTGCGCTCGCTCGCCGAGCATGTGATCTCGGGCGAGCTGGAGCTGGACCGCCTGAACGAGCTGAGTGATGAGGAGGCGATCGCTGAGCTCGTGGCAGTCAAGGGCCTCGGTACCTGGACAGCGCATATGTTCCTGATGTTCCAGCTTGAACGACCCGATGTCCTGCCAGTGGGCGATCTCGGCATTCGCCGCGCAATCGAACGCGCCTATTCGCTTCAGGAGCTGCCAAAGCCCGCCGAGATGGAGCTGATCGCCGAGCCGTGGCGGCCCTACCGGACGCTTGCCTGCCGCTACCTGTGGCGCTCGCTGGCAAACGAGCCGGGATGAAATTCGATTTCGGCTGTCCCATTTCAGGGGATTCGTCGGAACAGTAGGCGGAGGACCCGCGCGAGTGCCCTTGTGAGCGCGTTGCGCAGGTTCCGAGCAAGCCCAACTAGCTACAGAAGGAGCCAAAACATGTCAGCCATCAACATCAATCACGTCACCCTCACTGGCAACCTCACCCAAGACCCTGAGCTGCGTACCCTGCCATCCGGCGGCAGTGTGTGCGAACTGCGCTTGGCGGTCACCGACAAACGGCGCAACCCGATTGGAGACTGGGAGGATCAACCCAACTACTTCGACGTGGTCGTGTATGGCGGCCAGAGCGAGGTCGTCGCCAAGTACACCCACAAGGGCCGATCCGTCGCAATAGATGGACGCTTGCACTGGCGCCAGTGGGAAACCAAGGAGGGCCGCAAAGCGCAAGCAGTGAACGTCATCGCCGAGACCGTGCAGTTCCTCGGCAGCCCAGACAGTGCGCGCAACGGCAACGGTAATGAGAACACCCAAATGGAGCCTGAAGGCATCGCTGGAGATGCCCAAGAGGAACTGGGCATCATTGAGACAGAGGCACTCAGCGCAGCAGGCGTTGGGACTCTCGACGAAGACCCAGAGGCACTCAGCGCAGCAGGCGTTGGGGCTCTCGACGAAGAGTGACATCCCGTGCATGCAGACCCGGCCGGGTGGCATCCAGCACGCCGCCCGGCCAGCCACTGCATGCGCTCCCACATCGATTTGCCGAAAAATACGGATGCGCGCAAACCCACAATGCGATTAGGCTGGGCCGCAGATGATGTGCAAACTGACCGAAGGGGGCTGGTCTTGAGTGTTGTGAGCGTGCTGGGTGCGGTCTTCAACTTGAATCACCCGGCCCATACGGTGGATTGGAGCTTCATCCACCTGTCGGTGGCGAATGTCATTGTGATCGCGGTGATGCTGATCGTGTTCGTGCTGGCGGTCGTGCTTCCGTTTCCGGGGGCGGCCAGCCGTCAGGCGGCGCGCGGGCGCGGTGGCTCCTCATGAGCAGCGTCGCACCGGACCAGCCGGCGACGCAAGCGCCGGAGAAATCGTGGACCGTCAAGGTCAGGGAGGCGGGTGTAGCGGCGCTGCCGCCGGAGAAGCTGCTGCCCGACGGTCAGCCGACATACGTCGCCTCCTGGATCTACATGTTCGGGGTGGCGAGCATCGCCTCGCTGATCGTGATCATCAGTTCGGGCTCGATCCTCGCCCTGAAGGGGCCCGCGTGGTGGCACTACACGGGCGTCGGCCACTTCTTCAACAGCATCCACCTGTGGTCGGTGGAGCTGTTCTTCTTTGCGATGGTCGTACACCTGTGGGGCAAGTTCTGGATGGCTTCCTGGCGCGGAGGGCGCTCCCGCGTGTGGATCACGGGCGCCGTCACGTTCCTGGTGGCGATTCCCTGTGCGCTCACGGGTTACGTCTCCCAGCAGAACTTCGACGCGCAGTGGATCTCTACGCAGGCCAAGGACGCGATGAACTCGGTCGGGGTGGGGGCGTTCTTCAACCTCACCAACTTCGGGCAGATGTACAGCTACCATGTGCTGCTGCTGCCAGTGGCGGTGGTAGCCCTCGTGGGCGCGCACGTGCTGCTCGTGCGCAAGCACGGCGTGGTGCCGCCGTTTGAGCTCGAGCAGCGGAAAGCCGCTCTCGCCACGGCCGCGCCGAGCGCCGACCACGACGGATCCTCGGTCAGTACGGACGGGGGTGTGCAGTCATGAGCTTGCTGGAACCCAAGGACGACACCCAGCCCTGGAAGGGGCGCTACTACCCCTACGACCTCGTCAAAGAGCTGTGCATCGCCGTCGGGGTGGTCGGGCTGCTCGCGGTACTGCTCACCGTCCTGTTCTCATCGCCTGATGACAAACCAAGCACGATCGCGCAGTGGTCGCAGCAGAAACCCGTTCGACTTCGTGACGGCGGCTGTGAAGGAGTTGGACGGCACCAGCCCCACGGCCGAATACGGACCGCCCTACAACCACAAGTCGGGCAGTGTGCAGCATTTCCTGTTCCTGCATCCGCAGCGCTGGCTCGGCGTCAGCCATCCGATCAACACCGCCAAGGACTATGTGGTGGGTCCGTTGGAAACGATCCCCAACGACCCCACCCTGGCGGCCGCGCTCGTACAGTACAAGGCAGCCCCGGCAACGCAGAAAATGCAGTGGGCCGAAGCGTACGCCAAGCCACTTGAAGAAACCGCGAGCGCCGAAGAAGAAAAGAAGACGCCGCCCAACACCGTCAGCGAAAGCAACGGCATGGTGATCGTGAAGACCAGCGCCAACGCCGGTCCCGTGCCGGTGATGATGGCCAACCTGCTCGCGCTCGCCAAGAGCGGCGGCGTGGACGGCAGCCTGCTCACCAGCAAACAGTTCTTCCAGACCGACTACACCAAGCCGCTGCTGTTCATGGCCGACGGCGGCCTCTTGGCAGAACGCGCCGAACAGCAGCACCTGCTCGGCGACCAATGGGGACTGATGAACGAGACCGGAAGCTACCCGGGCCAGCCGTGGCTGTGGCTGTATGCCCTTTGGTACCAGGTCGAACCGATGAAGTCTTCGCCGAGCGCGGACATTCAGGTCCTGTTGATCATGGGTCTGCTGAGCATCGCGTTCATCTGCATCCCCTTCATCCCCGGCATCAACGCCCTGCCGCGCAAGATCCCGATCTACAAGCTGATCTGGAAAGAGCACTACGACGCACAGCAAAGCGCGTAGGTCAGCCTGTGCGCTCGCGGTCGGCGCTGATCAGACCGCGATCGAGAGCGTAGCCCACGAGCTCAGCGCGGGTGGAGAGCCGCAGCTTCTGCTGGATGTGTGAGCGGTGAGTCTCCACGGTCCGCACAGATAGGAACAGCTGCTCGGCGATCTCAGCATTGGTGTGCCCCAGTGCGATCAACCGCAACACGTCAACCTCGCGCTCTGAGAGATCGTCCGGCGGACCCGGCGGCGGCTCGGAGGCCATACGCGCACCGAGCTTCGGGTTCAGATAGTTCTCACCCACGGCGGCACGCCGGACTGCCTCGACGAGCTCATCATCGGCTGCCTCCTTCAGGACGTAGCCAAGCGCTCCGGCACCGAGGGCCTCGCGCGCGAACGCGGGCTCCTGCTGCATCGTCAAAACGACGATCTGCGTGTCGGGCGACTCCTCGCGAATCGTCGGTATCGCCTCCAGGCTCGAGCCGCCCGGCATGTTCAGATCGAGCACCAGCACCATCGGGTGATGGCCCCGAACGAAACGCCGCGCATCATCGATGTTGCTGGCCTCCGCAACCACCTCGAAGTCCGGCTCGCTGTCGAGCAGCATCCGCAGGCCGCTGCGCACCACCGCGTGATCGTCGGCGAGCACGAGGCGGATCGGCTCTGAGGAGACCGGATGGCCCATTGAGAGATCGCCGGAGGGAACTGGATCTTGGCTGCTCATCGCTACGCAAGGTATCGACTCAAACGGCCGATGCGATTTCCTCCAGCCGGTCGGATGGAGCGACGCCACAGCGCCGTATGGTCGCGGTGTCTGCTTTATCCGTATTTATGTCGTTGTCTGTGCCGGGAAACTACGGTCGGGTTGATGGGATGGCGTTCCGATTTGTTGTTTGAGATGATTGTTGAACGTTCTGGTCCTGAGAGGGATGAGAAGCACCGACCGCCGGTGCCGCCCGCCGTCCTGCAACAGCCCGTGGAGGATCTGCCCGCGCTCGGGGAGGCGCTCAAGGCCGGGGCCGGGGATGTGCTGGAGCGGACGGTCGCACTGACGACCGGGCCGGGCTACCAGCAGGTCGACGCGATGATTCAGGGTAGCTTTGAACGGATCAGCATCAGCTCCACGATGGCGGTGTCCCGCTGGATCGCGGGGGAGGGCATCGAGGTCGCAGTCGAGGTCGGCCGGGAGACGTGGGAGATCTTCGCCGAGCTAGCGGCGCAACGTGCGGCGACGCTTGACGAGGTCACCAAGCGCTGCTTCGCTTGGCGCAACGTAATGGCGGAGGTGCTGCACGAGAGCGCCAGCGAGCTGGGCAGCTCACCGGAAGCGCTCGCTCAGGCGCTGAGCATCCTGCAGTTGAGCCTCGAGTTCAGCCTGCTGCGGATGTGCGAGTGCTTCGAGGCCGAGCGGGCGCTGACCGACGAGGAGCTGGGGCGCCGCGAGGAGGAGCTTTCGTTCCTGGCGACCCACGACCCCTTGACCGAGCTGCCGAACAGGACATTGATCCTGGATCGTGTCGAGCAGATGCTCGTGCGCTCGCGTCGCAGTCAGAAGCCGGTGGCGGCGCTGTTCGTCGATCTGGATAACTTCAAGTCGATCAACGACACCCTCGGTCACGCTGCCGGCGATGAACTGCTGCGCGCGGTCGCCGCGCGACTGGGTGGCGTCGTGCGCGACGCCGACGCATTGGGTCGGCTGGGCGGGGACGAGTTCGTGGTGGTCTCCGAAGATCTCTCGCTGTCGGTGGGACCCGAGCTGATCGCCGAACGGCTGCTCGACGCGCTGTCCGAGCCGTTCAAGCTGGGCGCGGATCGAGAGACCCGCGTGACCGTGACCGCGAGCATCGGGATCGCAGCCGGCGACCGGATCTCCGCCGAGGAGCTGTTGCGTGACGCGGACATCGCGATGTATCGCGCCAAGTGGGACGGCAAGCACCGCTACGTCGTGTTCGAGAACGGCATGCAGCACGCCGTGCAGCACCGCATGGAACTGGAGATGGACCTCCGCGAAGCCCTGGAGAATGAAGAGTTTGTTCTCGCCTACCAGCCCACGATCAACCTCAGCGACATGAGCCCCACAGGGCTCGAGGCCCTAATCCGCTGGAGGCATCCAGTGCGAGGAATCGTCCAACCCGACGACTTCATCCCGCTGCTCGAGGAGACGGGACTGATCGTCGAGGTCGGCAAGTGGGTCCTAGAAGAGGCCTGCGCGCAGGCTGCAGCGTGGCGCGCGGCAGGGTATCCGGTCGGGATAGCCGTGAACGTCTCCGGACGCCAGCTCGACACCGATCAGCTCATCACCGACATCGAAGAAGCTCTCTCCGACAGTCACCTTGACCCAGAGGCCCTGACGATCGAGATCACCGAGACCACACTCATGCGCAACGTCGAGGAGACCGCCCGCCGCCTCGCCCAGATCAAGAAGCTTGGCGTGCGCATCGCGATCGACGACTTCGGCACCGGCTACTCCTCCCTCGCCCACCTGCAGCGGTTCCCCGTCAACGCGCTGAAGATCGACCGCTCCTTCATCTCCCAGCTACAACACAACAAGGAGGGCGAGACGCTCGTCCACACCCTCGTGCAACTTGGCAAGGCCCTCTCGCTCGAGACCTTCGCCGAGGGCATCGAGGACCAACACGAGCTCTCCCTCCTACAAGGCGAGGACTGCGACACCGGACAGGGATACCTGTTTGCCCGCCCCCTCGACGCGGACGCCACCGAAGCATTCCTCCAGGACTGGGCCGAGAGCAACAGACCCGCCCTGACGCGAGCTCCGCAGCACGCGTAGAGAGGGGTAGACGCTTGGAATGACCGCGAGCCAAGATGCCGACGGAAACCCCTCTCGTAGGTGGCCGACGATCAGTGCTTTACCACAGCCAATCGGCGATTTAACACGGTGGAAAACACTCCCGGCAGGGGCTAGCTTGAAATGATGTCCACACATCTGCACCTGGCCCGCAGTCCCGAGGAACCGGACACCGCGGCGACAAACGCGCATATCCGTGTATTGCTGGCCGACGACCATGCGCTGATGCGCCGCATCCTACGGCTGCTCCTGAACGGCGAGGAAGACATGGAGGTGATCGCCGAAGCAAACGACCTGGCGGCCGTCACTCGTCATGTCCATGCCCACGAGCCGCACGTGCTCGTGCTCGATCTCAGCATGCCCGACGGGTCGAGCATCGAGGCGATCAGCCGCTTGCGTGAGCAGGCGCCTGACACCCAGATCGTCGTGATGACGATGAAAGAGAACCCGGTGTTCGCGCTGCGCGCATTCGCCTCAGGGGCAGTCGGGTTCGTCGCCAAGGATCTGGCCGACGGCGAGCTCCCGCAGGCCATTCGCGCCGCCGTGCGCCGCGAGGAGTTCACCAGCCCGCGTGTAGCACAGCGACTGCAGGCTTCGCGTGCTAGGACGCGGCCCGCTCGGAACCTGACTGCCCTGCCTGACCGCCGCGAAGCGTCGGCAGGCACGCTCTGAGCAGGGTTCCCTGCTCGCCGGAGTCGATGCTCAGCGTGCCTTCGGCGAGGCTCACTCGCTCGTGCATCCCCGCCAGCCCGAAGCCGTGGCTAGCGGTCTCATGGTCAAAGCCGGCGCCGTCGTCCTGCACCTCGACCAGCAACTCTCCCTCAGACTCCCTGATAGTCACGCGAACCCTGTTCGCCTTGGCGTGCTTGGCGACGTTCGTGAGCGCCTCCTGAACGAGCCGGTAGACGGTGGTCTCCAGATCCTCATCGAGGCGTTCTTCTCCTGCCGAGGGGCCAGGCAGCTCGAGCTCGGCGTCGATATGCAACCCGCTCTGCTCTCGATGACGGTCCAGCAGCGCCTCGATCGCGGTTCGCAAGCCCAGCTCATCAAGCGCCGCGGGGCGCAGCTCGGTGATGATCGCCCGCAGGTTTGAGATCTCACGCTCGATGTGCTCCACCGCCTCGCCCATCGCCCTCTGAGCCTGCTCGAGATCATCGCCTCGCCGCGCAGAGGATAGAAGGAGCCGCAGGCCACCCAGGCCCTGCAAAGTCTCGTCATGGAGCTCCCGCGCCCAGCGACGACGCTCGGCGTCAGCGGCAGCCAGCGAACTGCGCAGCCGGTCGGCCTGCACGCTCTGCGCAAGCGCCACGGCAGTCGCGGCGCTCGCCGCGAATGTGCGCAGTATCTGCTCGTCCTCCTCGCCGAACACGCTCCCGTCCTCGCCGCGGTCAAATGCCGCCAGCACACCCATCGCCTCACCGCGGTAAAGCATCGGCACGAGCAATGCCGTCTGCGCGTCGGTCACCCCGAACTCGCTGGGGGCGATCCGTAGCCTCGCCGCGACATCGGTGATCCGCTCGGTCCGCCGGTGCTCCAGCACCTGCCCAGACGTGGAGCCGGCGATCGGCAGACGCACACCGCGCATCTCTCGTGCGTGACCGGCGCTCGCTTGGACGACCAGCTCCTCGCCGTCGCGCAGCATGATCACGAGGCTGCGCGCGCCGACCAGCGCGCGTCCGCGCTTGACGATCAGCTCGAGCACATGCTCGAGCGCAATCTCCCCGCCAATCGCGACAGCCACATCGCGGGTCGCCTCGAGCCCTCGAATTGCCTTCTCGGCCTCTTGGCGGCGGCGCTCGCTGGTCTCATACATCCGGGCGTTGTCGATCGCGATCGCCGCCCAATCGGCGAGGATCACCGCTGCCTCCTCGTCCTGCTCTGAAAACTCATCCTCGCCCTGCTTCTCGGTCAGGTACAGGTTGCCCCACGCCTGCCCGCGTATCACGATCGGCACCCCGAGGAAGCTCCGCATTGGCGGGTGGCCAGCGGGAAACCCGTAGCTTGCCGGATGCTGACCGACATCTGCAAGGCGCAACGGCTGTGGATGCTCAATCAGCGTGCCCAACACCCCACGCCCACGTGGCAGGTCTCCGATCGCGCGATGCGTGGCGTCATCCACCCCGAGGGTCAAGAACTGCTCGAGCTCTGAGTGCTGGCCATTCAAGATCCCCAGGGCCGCGTAGCGCGCCCCGGTGACCTCCCGCGCTGTCTCGAGGACGCGATCCAGCAGAACCCGCTGATCGAGCTCCGTTGTCAAAGCCCGACCCACATCCAGCAGGCGACGAATCCACGGCTCCTCGGAATCTATGCTCATCCCCCGGGGAATGTTAGTCGTGTCTTGCGGATCGATGTGATTCCGTTGGTAGGTAGAAATCCATGAATCTGCCGGTATCCGGTTACGTAGTTTCCCGCTGCCGATGACGGCTTTCCTCGGCTGCCGAGACCATCCCGTGGACGTAACCTGCAAGCCATGACTACAGAAACCTCCCCTCCAGAGAAGCTCCGAGTGATCATTGTCGGCGGCGGAGTCGCCGCCCTGGAGACCGCACTGGCCCTGCGCGAGCTCGCGCCTGACCACACCGATATGACCGTCATCGCACCCAACACGGAGTTCGTCTACCGCCCAATGACTGTCCGCGAGCCTTTTGCCTACGGGCCGGCGAGTCGTTACCCGCTAGCGCCGATCGTCGGAGATGCCGGCGCCGAGCTGCTGAGCGACTCGCTGGCTTGGGTCGATCCAGCCGGGCAGATCGTCCACACCGAGGCCGGTGAGGAGATTTCCTACGACGCGCTCGTGCTGGCCCTTGGAGCGAAGGCTGTCCACCGCTATCGGCATGCGATCACGATCGACGACCGCCGCCTGGATGAGACCCTGCACGGTCTGATCCAGGACATCGAGGGTGGCTACATTCACAGCCTCGCGTTTGTGGCGCCTGGGCGGATGGCCTGGCAGCTGCCGCTGTACGAGATTGCGCTGATGACCGCGGGGCGCGCCTACGACATGCAGGTGGAGCTCGACGTGACGATCGTCACCCCAGAGGACGCGCCGCTGGCGATCTTCGGCTCGGGCGCGAGCGACGGTGTGCGGAAGCTGCTCGAGCGGGCGAAAATCAAGACGATCAACTCGGCCTACTGCGAGATCCCGTCCGCGAAAGAGGTCGTGATCAACCCAGGTGACCGTCGCCTGCACGTCGATCGTGTGATCGCGCTGCCCGAGCTCTACGGGCCCTCGATCCGCGGCATCCCACTGGGCGAACACGGCTTCATCCGAGTCAATATTCATGGGCGAGTACTGGATGTGAGCGGACATGTCTACGCCGCCGGTGACGCGACCGAGTTCCCGGTCAAGCATGGGGGCATCGGCTCTCAGCAGGCCGACGCTGTCGCTCAATCGATCGCCGCGCTCGCCGGCGCGCCGGTCACACCCGAGCCGTTTCATCCCATCATCAGGGGCATGCTGCTCACCGACTCAAAGCCGGTGTATCTCACCGCCCGCATCGCCGGTGGCCATGGGTTCAGCTCGGAGATCACCGACACCCCCACTTGGTCTCCCCCCACGAAGATCGCCGCGAAGTACCTCGCGCCGTTTCTCGACGCGCTCGACCGCGAGAAGCGTGCTCGCCAGCGAGTAGACGAGAAGGGTTTCGTTTAACGGGATGCGTTCTCCTCGGCGATGGCCTCTCCCAGCGCCCGCGCGAAGGATCTGGGTTGGAAGTCGAACAGCTCCATTCCTGATGGGTCGGTGACGGTCGTGTCGGTGGAGAGCCCCTCGATCAACGGTCTCGCGACGCCCACGTCAACCGGTGTGATGAGCCCGATCCAATGCGAGGAGAGCCACGGCGTCAACAGTGGCACCGGGATGCGTGGGCGCCGGCGCAGTCCCAGCGCGTCGGCCATCTCATCGAGCATCTCACCGTATGTGAGTATCTCGGCAGACCCGACCTGGATTTCGCGGGAGCGGGGGACGGTCGTGGTCCTCCCCTCCACGCGTCTGCCAGGAAGGTTTGGCGAAGCCCATGCCACCGCCGACGGCTGCTGCAAGGCATGGAGAGCGAGCACAAGTGCATACGCTCCCGCGATGCGCCCCACTGGCCCGGAGCCTTCGCTGGCTGAGATTGCGCGGGAGTGGGGCAGGATTGGGTGCATTGGGTTTGGTGGGCCGCCTGCTCATATCGCGCTATTCCGTGGGCTGTGTGTGACCCGCCGGGCGTGGCTGACCGAGGAGCAGTTCGAGCGGGCGATTGCGGCGACGAACCTGCTGCCGGGGCCGGCCTCGACACAGCTTGCGATCTACTGCGCATGGCGACTGCGTGGCCCTAAGGCTGCGCTAATCGGCGGCCTGGGTTTCATCCTGCCCGGCCTGGTGATGATCCTCGCGCTGTCCGTGCTGTTCCTGGCAGGATCGCCGCCCACATGGATACGGGGCGCCGGGATGGGTGCCGGCTCTGCGGTCGCGCCCGTCGCGGTCAGCGCAGGGCTTGGCGTTGGACTGCCGATATGGCGACGGGCGACGGGCATGCGCCGGCTGCCCGTGCTGGTGTATGCGCTGGCGGGGGCGTTCGCGGCTGCCACGGCTGGGCCGTGGCTCGTGCTCCTCCTGCTGGCGTGCGGTGCGGTCGAGCTGACGCGACGCGGGTTGCTCAAGGATGGGGTGGGCTTGCACGCCTGGCCGCTGCTCGCTGTGCTCGGCGACCCCGGCGGGACCGGGGCGCTGGTATGGACTGCGTTCAAGGTCGGCGCGCTCGCGTTCGGCGGTGGGTTCGTGATCGTCCCGCTGATGCAGAACGACGCCGTGAGTACCTACCACTGGATGACCCAAGCGCAGTTCCTCAATGCGGTCGCGCTCGGACAGGTCACACCGGGGCCGGTCGTCCAGACCGTCGCGGCGGTCGGCTACGCCGCAGGCGGGATTCCCTCAGCGCTCTTGGCGGCGCTGGTCGCGTTTGCGCCCTCGTTCTCTTTCATCCTGTTCGGCGCCGCGCGCTTTGAGCGTTTGCTCGTGAACGAGCGGGTGGTCGCATTCCTCGCCGGAGCTGCCCCGGCCGCAGCCGGAGCGATCATCGGCTCCTCGATCCCGCTCGCCGCCGCCCTAAGCGAGACGTGGCAGTACGCGGTGCTCACCGCGGCGGCCGTTGCCTTGCTCGTGCTGCATCGCAGCATCGTGTTGACCCTGCTCGCCGCCGGCACGATCGGCGCCATAGCCGGCCTGCTCGGCGCGCCGCTCCCGTACTAGGCCAGCGCTTGCCCATGGCGGTCCCAGCGTCGTGACACGGCGGTCGGTCATCGGGTCTCGGCTTGGAGCAGGCAGCGGATTGGGTGTCCGTACTTTCCGGCACATGGGAGCGGCCTATAGCGGATGGCAAGCCAACCGGCTCGTGAAAGCCTCAGCTTGGGCCAACCAGCCCTGCGAGTCATCCACGTCAGAGGAGAAGACCATGCCACTTCTGTCTACTTTCAGCGCCCTCCCGATTGATGAGGTAATGCATCCAGGGATCATCGACTGTCCCCCACAGACACCGCTGCGCGAGGTCGCGATGCTGATGGCCGAGCAAAATGTTCACTGCGTCGTCGTCAACGGGATCGCCCGCGGCCCGCGTCACAGCGAGCAGCTGATCTGGGGCATCATCTCTGATGTGGACCTGATGCGCGCCACCGGCGCCGGGCACCTCGATTACGAAGCCGGAGAGGTCGCAGCAACCGAGATCGTCACGATCAGCCCGAAGGAGGACATCGAGCGCGCCGCGCAGGTCATGGGCGAGCATGATTGCTCACACCTGATCGTCGTAGCACCCGACTCCGGGCGACCGCTCGGCGTGATTTCGAGTCTCGACATCGCGCGCGCGTTGGTGTGGGGCAGACGCCCGGCGGCTCGCTATCCGATTGCGTAGTTTCCGGTGGCTCGCCGCGGAAGCGCTGATCGTCATCCATGCCGCCGCTGTCCACCAGAAGCCGCTCGCTCGCAGGGACACGGCCAGGCTCGGCAGGCCGACAGCGGACTTCGACATCGATTTGCGGCCGCTATGAAGAGAAAGGCTCCACGACCATCAGCGCCGTGTTGACGTGGGGCTGGGTCTTACCGTCCAGGCCGAACTCGAGGTGATGCGCGCCATACTCGATCGCCTCAAAATCGATCCGCATGATCAGGTGGTGATTGATCTCGCTTCCAGGCATGTACATCCAATCCGGCGCACGCGGATGGATCGGGGCGGTGAGCTTGCCGATCTCCTCCCATGTAGGAGCCGTGAGCGTGACATCGAGGTTGTGCTCACTTTCGAAGTCAACCGGCAACCCAACGAGCCGAACTGCGACATCGAACACGATCGAAGCAGGCAAAGCGGGAACGATGACCGAGTCAACCTGGGCGCCGACGAGCGTCAGGAGACCCTGACCTCGCCCTTGCGCACGTTCGCACGGGATTGCCCAAGCGATGCGCAGCGGAGGGTCAATCCTTGTGCTCGAGCGGCGAGCCGAGTGCGGCGAATGTTATGCCAGGCTTGGATGACTCGTTCGCCTTGGGCTCGCCGATCGCATCCTCAAGGCGGGTCTCAGTCGCTGGATCGATCTCGACGACCTGGCCGTGGCGGAAGTCGAGCAAATAGATGGGGTCGGTTATCACGTGTGATTCTCCTTGAGACGACGCCTCACAACAAGTGTAGGGCTCAGATCCAGCATGTAATCACCCCCACCGGACGCCTCCAGACCTCGGCGCGCCTGGATGTCTGAGCTCCGGAACCGACGTCGCTGTAGTCCATCAGACCGACTCGCTCGTGGCGCCCGCTGCCGGGGCCTTCTCCGCCTGCCGCCCAGGCTGTCCGTGAGCTCCTGACACGAGACCATCCGCACCTCATGCTCGGACGGCGCGTAGTGCGCGTAGATCTGGGTCGTCTTGCTGTCGGCGTGCCCGAGGAACTCCTGCAGCGTGCGCATTGCAGGTAATTTGTTAGGGGTGAGCGAGGGGACTCGAACCCCCGACCGCCTGGACCACAACCAGGAGCTCTACCAACTGAGCTACGCCCACCATGTGAGATCGGATCGAAGTTTAGCTGGCGTCTCCTCGGGGCTGGCCTTGATCCAGGGATCTGAGTGTTGCTTCGGCCAGCGCCAGCGACTCACTTGGCGCAAGCTCGGAGCGGCGTTCAGAGGCCAGGCGCCAGGTTGCCAGCAGCACCGCTGGGTCGTCCCCAAGCAGAGTCAACACCTCCCGCTCAGGTGTATCATCAGGGAGACTGCCCTGCGTCGAGCGCTCTCCCTGGGCACCAGAGGCTGGAACTGCTGGCGGGCCCGCGTCAACAGAGGCCCGCGCCACAGCGAGCATGCGCTCAGTGACATCCTTGCTGTGGCGCTGCGCAGCGCGCCAGCCGCGCCCCATCGTCAGCTGCTCGAGCGGTATCTGCGGGCCGTCCAGAATCGTGATCCTGGCCGTCTGCGAGCTCCACTTGCGTTCGCCGAAGTCGACTGCCTTTTCGCGCGCCCACGGCTCGACGATCGCGCGCAGTTCGGCGTCGGTCAGGTTGAAGCGGCACATATTGTGCGGAAACTGGCGCAGCTCAACGTGGTACATCGGCATAGGTTCCCAGACGGGCGCGCATGATCTCGACCGCCTCGGGGTTGGAGTCGATCAGCACGTAGTGGCGACCGAGCTGCGCCGCCACCGCACCGAGCGTGCCGCTGCCGGCGAAGCAGTCCAGGCACCAGTCGCCCGGGCGCGTCGACGCGTTGACGATGCGGCGCACGACGCCCTCGGGCTTCTGCGTCGGGTAGCCCGTCTTCTCATGTCCGTTAGTCGGCACGATCGTGTGCCACCACACATCCGTCGGCAGCTTGCCCCTGGCGGCCTTCTCGGGAGTGACCAGGCCAGGCGCCATGTATGGCTCGCGGTCAACAGCCTTGGAGTCGAAGAAGTACGCGTCCGCATCCTTGACATACACGAGGATCGTGTCGTGCTTGGCCGGCCAGCGGCGCTTTGTGCGCGCACCGTAGTCGTAGGCCCAGATGAGCTCGTTGAGGAAGCACTCGCGGCCGAAGATCTCATCGAGCAGCAGCTTGCAGTAGTGAGCCTCGCGGTAGTCGATGTGGAAGTAGAGCGTGCCCTCGAGCTTGAGCAGCCGGCGAGCCTGCTCCAGGCGCGGCGCGAGGAACGCGAGGTAGTCGTCGAACAGGTCGCGGTAGCTGGACTCGGTGAGCAGTTGCGTGCGGTAGCGCCTGCCCTGGAAGCCGGTCCGCTCGCCGTCCTCGTCGCCGACCGCCGAGAGCGTCCTGCGGGTCTGGATCTTGCCGGTGTTGAACGGCGGATCGATGTAGATGAGTTGGAAGGTCTCGTCCACGAACGTGGGCAACAGCTCGAGGTTGTCGCCGAGCAGGACCTCGTCGGCATCGGGGTGACGAGGAGTCGCGGCCACAAGCGCAAGAGTACGCCGCGTGGTCGCGCGGAGCACTGGAGTCACCGCGATACCATGGCGCACATATTTTCAAAATTTGCATACTAAGCTGGGCTCTCGTGCCGGAAGTGACCTTCTACTTCGACCTCGGTTCGCCGTTTGCGTATCTCGCGGCTGAGCGGCTGGAAGAGACGCTGCCCGAGCCCGGCGGGACGCTGCTCGAGCCCGCGATGCTGCTCGAGCCCGTCCACTGGCAGCCGGTATCGCTCGGCGCGCTGTTCAAGCTGACCGGCCGCTCGTCATGGTCGTTGGGTGACCTCGAGCACCGCCAAGCGGGAATGACTGAGGTCGAGCGTCGTGCTCAACTGTATGGGCTCCCACCTGTGCGCTGGCCAGACCCATGGCCGGGCAACTATCTGACGGCGATGCGTGCGGTTACATACGCCAGCCGGATAGGACGCGGGCGCGAGCTCGCGGTGAGCGCCTTCCGTGATGCCTTTCAGCAGGGCCATGACCTCACCATTCCCGCGCAGGTGCTGGCAGCGGCCAGCGACGCTGGGCTCGACCCACAGGAGGTTGATGAGGCGACCCATAACCCCGAGATCAAGCTGGCATTGCGCGAGGCTACCGAAGCTGCCCACGAGCTCGGCGTGTTCGGTGTTCCCACGATCGCCGTAGACGGCGAGCTGTTCTGGGGCGACGACCGCCTACCCGATGTCGCCGCATACCTCCAGCAGGCCATGAGCGATTGATTCCAGCAGGCATGGGCGATTGTGGCACTCCGCACGCTGGGAAATGCCCTCGGCTGGATTCGAACCAGCGACCTGCGGATTAGAAGTCCGCTGCTCTATCCAGCTGAGCTACGAGGGCTAGCAATCTAGGAATCGTTGCATGCACAGGGGCTGCTTAGGCAAGCTTGAGCAAAACCGTGTAGAAAGTGGGCCTATGAGCAGCTCAGCGGAGAGCGATGAGGAGGACCTGACGCGCAAGCAGCGGCGCGAGCAAGCGCGCGAGCAGCGCAAGGCAATGGAGCAAGCTGCGATTGCCGGCGCGGCGCGGCGGACGCGCTTGACGCAGTTGGGAATCGTTGTGACGATTGTGGTGGTGGCGATCGTCGTGATCCTGGTTTCCACAGGCGGTGGCGGCACCAAGAAAGTCGCCGCCGGCAGCAAAGAAGCAAACGAAACAGAAAAAGCCGTCGCGACGCTGCTGAACGGCATCCCCCAGAGCGGGAACACCCTAGGGTCGCCAACGGCCCCGGTGACGCTCCAGTACTTCGGCGACCTCGAGTGCCCGATCTGCCAGAAATTCACGCTGGGCTCGCTGCCGACGGTCATACCGAAGTGGGTGCGCACGGGCAAGCTGCGGATCGAATACCGCTCGCTGGAGACAGCCACGCGCGAACCCGAAGTCTTCAAGACCCAACAGGTCGCTGCCTATGCGGCGGGCAAGCAGAACAAGGCCTGGTACTTCATCGAGACCTTCTACCACGAGCAGGGCGAAGAGGACTCGGGCTACGTCACCGAAAACTACCTTCAGGGCATAGCCAAACAGGTGCCTGGGCTGAACCTCGCACAGTGGACCAGCGACCGTGGCGACACAACGCTGGCTAAACAGGTCGAAGCCGACGCCGAAGCGGCCAAGAGCGCCAGCTTCACCGGTACTCCGTCCTTCCTCATCGGCCGCAGCGGTGGCGCGATGAGCAAGCTCGAATACACCAACCCGGAAGAACCCGGGTTCGTCGACGAAGCCGTCGAAAAGCTGCTGAAGGCGTAGGACCGCGATGAGCGCCCGGGCTCTGAGGATTGCGCTGCTTGTCTTCGCAGTCGTGGGTCTCGGCTGGGCGAGCTACCTCACCTACGTGCATTACTCCGGCGCCACCCCGGTGTGCTCGATCAAGGGCAACCCCTGCAGTCAGGTCCAGAAATCGCAGTACTCGGAGCTCCTTGGCGTTCCCGTGGCGCTGATCGGTGCGATCGGCTACCTCTTGATTCTCTGCTCGCTGCTCGCTCGCGAAGGCGAGAAGGCCAGGTTCGTGACGATGGGACTGACCTTGGGCGGCTTTGGGTTCAGCGCCTACCTGACCTACCGCGAGGTTTTCACGCTGCAGAAAATCTGCGAGGACTGCGTTGCAAGCGCCGTGATCATGACGATCATGATGTGCCTCGCGTTGTGGCGCTTCCTGCGCGGCGACGCCGACTCCGCCGGCGCCAGGGCTGTGCCGGCCGCCGTGCAGAGCGCTGCCGCCGATCCGACAGCACCGCTCGGCACAGCATCCTAGAGCCGCCGCGCGCGGCCTATCCGTCCAGTGACGCGCCGGCCAGCCCGAGCAACAGAGCTCAAAAGCCGACGTAATCAGGAGCAATGGGTTCCCACGCAACGAGCACACAGGTCCATGCGAGCATCGAGTCTGCGCTTGACGGCAAAGCGCGTATAGCGCGCTTGTTTGAGATGACCAGCGACCTGCTGGCAACGATCTCACTAGACGGCCGCTTCACGTTGTTGAACCCCGCCTGGGAACAGTTGCTGGGTTGGACGCTCGAGGAACTGCGGGGACGTCCGATCCGCGAGCTCTTGCACCCAGACGACGCTGAACAGGCGCTCGGAGGAATACTTGCAGGCACTGGCACAGCGACTGAGCTCGAGAACATCACCACGCGCTACCGGCATCGCGACGGCTCTTGGCGCTGGCTGCTGTGGAGTGCCCGGCGCGACGGCGATAGCTGGTATGCAGCAGCCAAGGATGTCACCGACCGTGTGTGGCTGGAGCGCCAGGCGCTGCATGACCCGCTGACGCACCTGCCAAATCGGCTGCTGCTGATGGACCGGGCCCACCAGGCGCTCGCGCGACTGCATCGCAGCCAGGGCGTGGTGGCATTGCTGTTCATCGACCTGGACAAGTTCAAGGCGGTCAACGACAACCTGGGACATGACGTGGGCGACCGCCTGCTGGTTGCTGTCTCTGAGCGCCTGGCCGAGCTGATGCGCGACAGCGACACGGTGGCGCGCCTCGGCGGCGATGAGTTCGTGATCTTGGTCGAGGACATCGAGAGCGACGGCGAGGCGCTGGCGTTGGCAGAGCGGGTGCTGGAAGCGTTGGAGAAGCCGTTCCCGCTGGGCTCAGCAGAGATGGCGATGCTGGCAAGCGTGGGAGTCTCGATCGCGCACCATCACGACACTGACCCAGAGACGATGCTGCGCGAGGCCGACGTGGCGATGTACCGGGCCAAGGGCGCAGGCGGCCGCCGTCTGGAGCTGTTCGATGAGCAACTGCGCCGGGAGCTCAGCATGCATCAGGAGATCGGGGGTCGCCTGCGCGACGCGCTGCCCCAGCGCGAGCTGCTGCTCGCCTACCAGCCAATCCTGCGACTCGCCGGCGGTCAACCCCTTGGCGTCGAGGCGCTCGTGCGCTGGCGTCCTACAGGCGCTGGACATGCGGCGAACACGACGGTGCTCCCAGCTACGTTCCTGCCTCCGGCCGAGGACAGCGAGCTGATCGTGCAGATCGGTAACTGGGTGCTGCACGCAGCGTGCGCGCAAGCGGAGATCTGGCGCCGTGGTGGCATCATGATCCCGGTCTCCGTCAACATCTCCGCGCGCGAGCTGACCGAGCTCGATCTCGCTGAGCGTGTGAATGAGGAGCTCGCCTACTGCCATCTCCCCGGGCGCGCCCTGTGCCTGGAGGTCAGCGAGGAGGCAGTGCTGCGCGACCCCGACCGAGCCCGCTCGGCCTTGAAGGACCTCAAGCGCCTGGGAGTCCTGATCGCGCTCGACAAATTCGGCTTCAGCCAGCTGTCGCTCGGCCTGCCGAGCAACCTGCCGCTGGACTTGGTCAAGCTCGACAGGGCGCTGACTGGCAGTTTCCATCAGGACAAGGAACGGCGTGCGATGTTCGCGGCAACGATCGCACTTGCCAAAGAGGCCGGCCTGACCGCTGTTGCTGTGGGGATCGAGACCAAACGCCAGCTCGCACTGGCGCGTGAGCTCGACTGCTCGGTCGGACAGGGATTCCTGCTGCACGAACCAACCTCGGCCGAGCATGTGCGTCTCAGAGGCACCGCCGGGGCGGTAACGTCCGCTCCATGGCGTCCTCTCGTGCGACTGCGCGGCAGCGACAACCGCCGCTGAGCGACGAGAGTGCGAGCACCCGCCAGAAGCGCGCGGCGGCACGGGCGGCAGCTGAGCTGATCGAAGACGGCATGGCGGTCGGGCTGGGAACGGGCTCGACGGTCGCCCATCTGCTGGCGGCACTGGGCGAGCGCGCGGATGAATTGCGAAAGTGTCGGTGGGTGGCGACCTCGCCGGCGACGGAGATGGCAGCGCGAGCGCTTGGCCTGAAAATGGAGGCGCTCAATGAGGTGGGCGAGCTGGACATTGCGATCGACGGAGCCGATCAGGTCGATCCCAAATGCTGGCTGGTGAAGGGCGGGGGCGGGGCGCATACGCGCGAGAAGATCGTGGCGAGTGCAGCGAGGCGGTTCGTGGTGATCGTCTCGGCGGAGAAGGCGGTCGCGCAGCTGGGGGCGCCAGTGCCGCTGGAGGTCCTGCGCTTCGGTGCACTGCGCACGCTGGCAGAGGTAGGCAACGCGCGGCTGCGCGGAGAGCTGGAGAGCCCCGGTGACAATCTGGCGGGCATAGCAGGCACCCTGGAGAGCCCAGATGGGAATCTGCTCGCCTATTACGAGGGACCTGTCGATGACCTACGCGAGCTGGCAGCACGATTGAGCCAGACACCGGGTGTGGTCGAGCATGGCCTGTTCGCGCGCGAGCTGGTGAGCGAAGTGCTGATCGCGGGCGAGGATGGCGTGAAACGCCTCGCAGGCGGCAAGCCAGTGTCTAACTGACGCGGTCGAGGTAACGCGGTCGAGGGGCGAAGCTCCTCGCTGGACCAATCCTCGCCCGAGCGCGGTTCCACGCCGGGCATGTTTCAAATTTCGTCCAGCGTGCGCTTACGTATTTACGCCAGACACGCAATGGCGTGCGCAGACCGGCCGCCCACTAGGCGCGCGCAGCAGACCGGCCGCATCTTATGGCGCTCGCAGGCCGGCCGCACCTGGCTCACGTGAGCGTGATCGTTTCGTGAGTAATAGTGGTGTGTTTACCGGTCTTGCGTGTGATCGTCAGCATGTACTGGCCGTGGGGCAGCACGCGTGCACTACTCGACACAAACTCTGCATGCCCATCAATCGTGCCCATGCTGCCTGTAGCCGCAACGCGCCCGTCATGGGAGAGCGTCGCCTTTGCAGCGACGGAGCTTGTTATGAAGCTCACCGGCCCCAACACAAGCTTGGTCGTGCAGCGCTTCTGCGTGTGCTTCTTGTGTTTGATCCTCTTGGTGACAGTCGTGCAGGTGACCAACTCGACCTTGCCCGCGGATCACCGCGTAGTAGTAGCCGCCTTCGGGAAGGCGCCGCGCTTGGAAGCTGACGTGAACGTTGCCGGCGATCCTGAGCTTCTGCTGCACGTGAACGGATACAGTTTTGGTGCCGGCCGACGCGTCGACCGAGCTGGCCACGGTCAACGCGACGACGCTGACGATGAGAAGCTGCAGCAACCTCCGATGCATCCCAGATAGCACGGTAGACGATCAGCTGCCTCCCGACCATCGAGCTCAGATGCGGGGGATAGCATGATTCAGATGAACCTATGCCGGCGCGGACGTAAGCAAGCCGGGTTCGCCGTGGCGCTAACCGCCGCGATGACCGCTGTCGCGGCACTCGGTTCGGCGTCGTTCGTGCTCGCCTCACCCCTACGCCGGATGGCCGCAAGCACGGGGGCGGTGCCGGCCGAGAAATCGGTGAGGTCACGTGCGCAGCCCGCGTCGAGCTATAAGTTCGAGGACTTGGCGGTGACACGACTGGTGTCGGATGGCAAGCCGACTTCTGGGTATACCTCCTATTACCGACTCAACCGAGCGTTGCCGTTTGCTCCCCGCGGGAAGTTCGAAGGAGAAGAAGAAGGCGGGCCACGACTGTACGCGGCGTATCTATCGGTGGACGGCGTCCATGAAGAAGGTGGTACTGAGGCTATCGGCGACGAAGGCTACGACGCAGGCCGGCACTGTTACGCAGAAACCATCGAAGTCCATGCACACGAACATCAGTCCCGTATCAGCGAAGTGGTGAATGTGTCGCTTGTGGTGAAGGGGCGCCGGCTACTTACGGTACGGACGCGTGTCAGCAATCGTAAATTTGGTCCGACGATACGAGAGCGTGACGGTTCGCTCCTAACGCGGGAAGCGCTGCCTTATGAAAAGGCCTTCGGCTGCTTAAAGATGTCGTCCTAGTCACGCAGAGCTACGAGGAACCGCATCGGACAGTGGAGTCGGCGGTTAGCACCATCATGACGGCGGGACCGAGACAACGAATGATGGTCGCCTCTGGCGCGACGACTTGCTGTGGGCGTCACCTGCGCTGGCTGGTGACGCTTGCCCTTGTCCTCATCGTGCTCGGCGCCGTTGCGTCTCGGGCGCAGGCGTCGCATTTGCGGCAACTCGCGCGGAGCACCACTAGCTTTGTCAGCGACGGGGGCCGATATGCGGCGTGGCAGGTCACTCCAGCGTCCCCGATTGTGGTGCTGGACACGCTTGACGATCACGAGCGAGAAATGAAGATACCGGGTTGCGTGCTTGCTGATGCGGAAAGGACGGAAGCGACCGCCGTGACCGAAGTCACCGATGGAGGCGGGCGGTTTCTGCTCTCGTGCTTGAAGGTGCAGCGTCTGCTCGACGTGCAGACGGAAACGAGCATCCCGCTGCCGGAAAGCAACACCTGGACACGGGTAGGAACGCGATACCTGGAAGCCAGAGGACCAGGAGAATGCTCCCCGCCCGCGCGGTACTGCGTTCGCGTTGCATTCTTTGACATCGCGACCGGCGTCGTGAGCAATCGGCTGCTTCGCTACGCCGAACCGACCTATGAGCTCGAACGCGCGGACCTCGACCGCAGCGGCGCTCCACAAGAACGGGTGTGCCGGACGCTGCGTCATGCGATGCTGACCTCCCTGAAATACGGAATCCTCGGCGAACAGCTCGCCTACCAAAACGGGGTCTTCGCACACCCCACCGCCAACCTCCACAACATCCGCATCGAACGCTGCAACGGACGCTCCACCCTCCTCCGCGGCCTCCGCGAACCCGCCGCGGAACCGGGTGGCGTGCACCCCTCCGAACCGCGCAGCTTCGATCTCGGCGCGGGCCTGCTCACATGGGACACCGCCCACAACTCCGGTGGCGCGGAAATGAACGAACAATCGAACGCCCACGGAGCGCTCAGCAGCTACCGGCTCTCCACCGACAGGCACCGAACGTGGAAGCTACCCCCGCTGCCGCTCCTCGGGGCTCCCAATATCGATGGCTCAGGGCCAGAGGTCGAATCACCGGGGGTTTATGGCTACTCTACCCACACCGCAAACACCGTTTTCTGGATCGCTACGAGAACTGTCAAAGGGGCCGCACTGACCTCAGGCCTGATCGTCGAGACCTCATCCGTCTACGCCGCCTCTCTGAAGTAGACACCCGTATTAGTCTTCATCACATTCGCCTTACAAGCTGCCTCGTGGCGCGAGCCACTCGCTCTCGAAGACCAAGCTTGTTTTCTCGGCGAGGATGTCGTAGTCGCCGTCGTAGTGCAGCACGCCGGCTTCGGCCTTGTGTGCGCACGCCGCGATCATCACGTCCATCGGGGCGAGACGATGGTGTCCGATCTCGGCGAGCTCTCGCTGGGTTTGCTTCGCGAGGCGTTCGACGTCCGCGGTGATCGTGACCGTCGGGAGCTCGGCGAAGTCGCTCATCATCTCGCGGTGCTTTACCGCTGACTGGGCCGAGTAGCCGGCCTCGAGGATGAACGGCAGGCACACCGCGACCTCGCCTTCCTCCATCCACTGCGAGACCTCTTCCCGGCGCTCCGCCGAGACACGTTCGTAGCTCAGTTCAGACCAAGCCGAGTTGTCGAGAAGCAGCACGCTACCGCTCGTAGTTAGCGGTCAAACCGAGGTGCTTGACCTCTTTCGCGGCTTCGCGATCTACTGGGACCGTGCCGGTGCGGATCATCTCTGCGAGTCGGCCGCGCGCCTTGCGCGCTTTCTCGCTGTCGTCGGGCAACCGGCGTGCCTTGGCACGCGCTCCCAAGATCACCAGCTCGGCCAGATCGATGCGCTCGCCGTTCAGCTTCGCGCGCAGCTCATCCAGTGCCTCCTGTACAGGCGGGGTCTCAGTGATCGTATGACGTGGTCTGGTGGTCGGCATCGCATCAGTGTAGCACCGGTACAGCACCGACTGGCAGGCCACCGGGCGGGTGCACCACCGCGGTAGTGTCACGCGGCCTGGGCGCAACTACTAGGACCCCCAGACTGTTAAGCCTGAGAGCACGCCGGTATCCACTGGCTTGGCGCTCGCGAGGGGATTGGAGACAGGCGTTGGATCGAAGGCGGTCGGCGATCATCGGGGTGGTGTGCGCGCTCGGGGTCGTTCATGGCGGCGCCTCTGCGGCAGGCGCGCCGGTGTCGGTCGAGCAGTCCGGGTGGCTATGGAGCAACCCCACGCCACAAGGCGAAACGCTCAACGACTTGGCGTTCGACGAAGCTCGCGGCTACGCAGTTGGCCAGAACGGCACGGTGTTGCGATCAGATGACGGGGGCCTCGCCTGGAGCGCGCTTCCAAGCGAGACGCACGCCGATCTATCGGAGGTGCAGGCCCTTGATCCCAATACGGTGATCGTTGGCGGTGGCTGCGCCCTACGGGAGTCAACCAACGCGGGTGCGAGTTTTAAGCGACTTCCGGTGACCGCATCGGAATATGGTTGTGAGAGTGAAATCGTGTCCTTCTCATTCCTCAGTGCGAACGCCGGTTACATCAAGCTCGCCAACGGCGAGATCCTCTTGACCACAGACGGCGGAAAGACGGTCGAAGCGAAGGAAGCAGTGCAATCCGGGAGCACTGGGAACATCGAGTTCCTCACGCCCACGACGGGCTTTACGATCACTGACAACAAAGGCGGCGGAGAGATCCTGCGCACGGTTGACGCTGGGTCCTCTTGGAAGGTCGTGATGTCGTCCTCGGCCCAGCTCTCGCAGCTGACGTTTGTGACGCCGACGGTAGGCTACGCGGTAGGCGCAAACAGCACGCTGCTGCGAACAATCGATGGCGGAGAAACCTGGACTGTGCAACCGTTGGCGTTGCCGCCCGGAACACGGCCGCTGGATCTGACCCAGATCGCCTGCGGCGACGCAACGCATTGCTTGATCACGAACGAACCGCGATCGTCCGAGAGCGGATTGCTGGTGCGCACAAGCGATGGAGGCCTGACGGGCACTCTCGTCAACGCGGCGGCCGAAGCGGCGGCGGCATGAGGCTCTGACGGTCGGTCACACCAACATGCAGCTTAAGGAGATCGGATATCACATGACCCCGGCCGGCCCAACGCCAGTCTTGCGGTTTCTGGTGAGGTGACGCAAGGTCAATCGCTTACCAAAATAGGGGGGATTCGCGGCATGTATCCTTACCAGGACGGGGGCCATTCTGGTAGGTTCATCCCATGAGGGACGACGAACTGCGCGAGCGACTTCGTGATTGCAACCCATGGTGGCGTGCGGCAACGACGGGGGGAGATGCCCTCGCCTGGGTGGCGAGCGACCAGATGCTTCGCGCCAGGGCCGCTTATGACTTGGGCTACCGCTCGGGCCTGCTCGATGATGTCGCTGACGGCCTCCTCGACGACAAGCTCGTCGTGCTGCGTGGCGCTCGGCGGATCGGCAAGTCCGTGCTGCTGAAGGATACGGCGGCGCGCCTCTGCGGACGCGGGGACGTGGATCCGCGTCAGCTTGTCTACGTGCCGACCGACGGGATGCGTGCGTCTGACCTGGGTCGCGTGGCGAAGCTTGGCCGGGAGCTCACCCGATCCGTGGGAGAGGCGCGTCGCGTCTGGCTCCTCGACGAGGTGACCGGGCTCCGGGGCTGGACGCAGGCGCTGAAGTACCTCCGCGACAACACCGAGCTCGGCGCCGACACGGTGGTGTGCACGGGCTCCTCTTGGGACCGGGAGGCCGAGGTGGAGCGCGACCTCCTCGCCGGCAGGGCCGGGACCTCCGCGAGAAGAAGATCCCGGATCCTTCATCCGATGAGCTTCCGGGACGTGCTCGCCGCGGCGGGCAGGGAGATTCCCCTGCCCGCCCGACTCTCGCCGTGGGCGCTCCAGGACGAGGCCGCCCGGGTCCTCGCGGAGTCACTCGAGCTCTTTGTGGACGAGCTCGATCTGGCCTGGCAGGCGTACCTCACCTCGGGTGGCTTTCCGCGCGCGGTCGCGGAACAGCACAAGACCGGCGAGGTTAGTGAGGCGTTCTTGCGGGACGTGACGGCGTGGCTGCATCGAGACGTGGACCCGGAGGCGGCGGAGGACTCGGTGCCGAAGCTACTATCCGCGCTCGAGGGCCGCTGCACCTCGCCGCTCAACCGTCGAGCGCTCACCGAGGACCTGGGCTATGGGAGCCGCCAGACGGCCGACCTGCGTCTCATGCGTCTCGTCCGTACCTACGCGGCGATCTGGTGCCACCAGGTTGACGAGGACGGGCGGAGGGTGGCTGGGGCCCAATCAAAGCTCTACCTCTGCGACCCCCTGCTCGCATGGCTTCCTCCGCGGCTGCGGGCTGGACTCCCACACCCGGACTTCACTCGTCTCACAGAGGCGTGTATCGGCCTTGCACTGGCCCGAGCCATCGACGATCTCGAGCCCGGGCGATGGGAAGACGACGACTCCATCGGGTACCTGCGAACGGGCGGAGGGAAGGAGATCGACTTCGCCCCGGTCGCCGTGCCGACTCCCTCGGGGACGGCGCACACCGTGCCGATCGAGTCGAAGTGGGTGTCCTCCGGATGGCGTGCCGAGGCGAGGGTGATCGAGGGGAAGTTCTCTGCGGGCGTGGTGGCTACGCGGACGGTCCTCGATCTGTCGAACCCTGCGTGGGCCCTGCCGGCACCGGTGCTCGCCCTGCTGCTTGAGTAGGCGCTGGTCCTCACAGGCTCGCGGCGACGCGGGTCACGCTCAGCCTGCCGGGTCGCGTACGTACGCAACCCCCGCCGAGACCAGCACAACCATGCCCGCCAGGATTCCAGCTCGTCGAGCTACACGTCCAAGCATTTCCATCTCCTTTGGTCAGAGGGCCTCATCGTCCCTAGCGAAGCCCAAGAGGCTCGGCATCATCGCAGAACCCTCCCGCATCATTGGCTTCCTTGCGGCAGACTGTTCTGCATGCACGGCGTGCGCAGGACGCTGGCGGGACGTTACGAGTTGGGCGAGGTGATCGGCCGCGGTGGGATGGGCACCGTTTACCGCGCCACGGACCTGGTCTTGAGACGCACCGTGGCGGTCAAGGTGCTGCCGGGCGCGCTCGCCGAGTCGGATGCCACCCACGTTGCCCGCTTTCAGCGCGAGGCGCGCGCGGCCGCCTCACTGACCCACCCAGGGGTGGTGGCCGTATACGACACCGGCGCCGATGAGGCGACGCGCTTCATCGTGATGGAGTGCGTGACCGGCCGCGATCTGGCCGCGATCCTGCGCGAGCAGGCCCCGCTCGATCCCGCCCGCGCGGTGAGTATCGCCGCGCAGGTCGCCGACGCGATCGCCGCCGCTCACGCCGCGGGGATCGTGCACCGGGACGTCAAGCCGGCCAACGTGATGGTCGCTGGGGATGGATCGGTCAAGGTCCTGGACTTCGGCATCGCGCGGGCGCTGGACGGCGCGACGCTCACGCACGGCGCATCGGTGCTGGGCAGCGCCGCGTACATGGCGCCCGAGCAGGCCCTCGGCGAGCGCGCCGACGAGCGCTCCGACATCTACTCGCTGGGCTGCGTGCTTTACGCGATGCTCACCGGCGGCCCACCGTTCACCGGCGAAGCCGGCGCCGCGGTCCTCCATCAGCACGTCAACGTCGAGCCGCGCCCGCCCAGCCAGATCAACCCTCGTGTCTCGCCGGCGCTCGACGCGCTGGTGACAGGAATGTTGGCCAAAGCTCCAGACGCCCGGCCGCAGAGCGCCGCGCAGCTCCGCGGCCGGCTGGCCGCGATGCCCGGCGAGTTGCCCACCACCACCCAGGCGACGGCGCCCACGGCGCCTCTGGAGCAAACCGCCGTCACACACGCGCTCGCCGGTCACGCGCCCGCCAATGCCGGTGGTGCTCGCTCGAGGCGCCACCGTCTGGCCGCCGCGGCGCTGCTTGGCGGCTGCGCGCTGCTGGTGGCGGTCATCGTCGCGCTCGGCACCAGCGGGGGCTCGCGGCGCCCGGAGCCGGCCGCGCGGCACAGCACGACGACAGCCCACGGCACACCGGTGCGCGCGAGCTCTCCCACCTCCACGCCCGGCCCGTCCGGTCCGGCTACCACAACACCCGCGGCGGCGGGCGCTTCAGGGCCGGTGCACGCCCAGTCCACACCTGCCACGCCGCCCGAACAGCCCGGCCAGCCACCCGGCCCGGCCGACGAGCCACCCGGTCACGGCGGGCTGCCGCCGGGGCAAGCGAAGAAGCACCATGATTTCCACGGCGATTCCCAAGGTGATTCCGAAGGTGACTGATCGAGCAGCGAGCCACTGCCTCTTGGATCGCGGGGTTTGGCGGGAGGTTCTCCGCGGTAGGCTAGGCCCTGACTTTTGGGTGTTGGCTGCGTTTGGAATACGTGAGGTATGAGCGAGATCGCGCTTCCGATTTCAGGCGTACCGCCGGGGCTCCCGCTCCCGGGGCGGTTCTCGAGCGACGAGCGGCTCGCAAAGCTCGCGTCTGGTGGCAGCGAGCGGGCGTTGGCTGTGCTGTACGAGCGCCATCATCAGGCGCTTTACCGCTACTGCCGCTCGATCCTCCGCGACCACGACGACGCCCAGGACGCGTTGCAGAGCACGATGACGCGCGCGTTTGTGGCGCTGCGATCCAGCGAGCGGGATCTGGCGGTACGCCCGTGGCTGTTCCGTATCGCGCACAACGAGGCGATCTCGATCCTGCGCCAGCGCCGCCCGAACGACTGTCTCGCGGACGAGCATCTGCAATCAGACGTGAGCGTGGAGCGCACGGTCGATCAGCGCGAGCGCCTTCAACTGTTGGTCGCCGACTTGAACGCGCTGCCGGTGCGTCAGCGCGCCGCGCTTTTGATGCGCGAGCTCAGCGGCCTGCCGATCGAGGAGATAGCTGCGGCCCTGTCGGTCTCACCGGGGGTGGCGAAGCAGACGGTATTCGAAGCGCGCAACTCACTGCACGAACTGGCCGAGGGACGCACGATGGAGTGTGAGACGGTTCGCCGGGCAATCTCCGACGGGGATCGTCGTGTGCTGCGCGCCCGCCGGATCGGCTCGCATCTGCGCGGGTGCGCGGACTGCCGCGATTTCCGTGCGCTGATCGACACGCGCACGGCCGACCTGCGCGTGCTCGTGCCACCGTTGCCGGCTGCCGCCGCGACTGCGATGCTGATGAGGACGCTCGCTCACGGCACGAGCGGCGGGGGGCATGCCGGGGGAGCGGCCGCCGCCTCGGGAGCCGCGCTGGGTAATCATGCCGCTGCCTCGCTGGTCGTCAAGGGGCTCGTGGGCGCCGCGGTACTAGGGGCGGCGACTGCCGGGACTTTCCATCTGGCGAGCGGTCCCGCAAAGCACAAGCACACATCGACCGTTGTTTCTCCCGTCGCCGTAGGAGGCGCCGGAGCTGTTGGCCGCACAAGCGGGACACCCGGAAACACCCAGCCGGCGCCAGTCGCGCTGACGCCCAGTGGCGCTCGAGTGGTCCACGGTCGTGCGCGCCCCGGCCATGGAACCGTCGTATCGACCGGCATCACCCCCGAAGCTCCTCGTGCGGTCTGGGGTCCCGCGACGCCGGCTTTCGGTCGGGGAAAGACCGGCTCACGCCACATCCACGGCAGCGCGTCAGGCAAGGTTGCACCGCAAGGACCGAAGCAGAGCCATAGCTCGCACCGTCCCTCAAAGCCAATCCGCCCATCGACCACGCCACAGCCACAGGGCCCTCATGGAAAGTCACGAGGATCGTCGAGCGAAGGTGGTGGTGGCAAAGGCGATGGCGAGGGTGCTCACGGCTTGCCTGCCGGTAGGTAGTGCCTGACTTCCTGGATCCCGTCGCGTTACAGCAGTGCAACGCGACCGAAGCAACCCACACCAGGAGGCAATCGATGATCGTCAAGAAGGTCTTGCTCGTCGCATCCGCGGCGACTCTGATGAGCACCTCTGCTTGGGCACTGCCGAGCCACGCGCCGTCCAGCCACGGCACCAAGCACGCGCCAAGCACTACCCCCGTCGGGCCACCGAGCACGACGCCTAACAACACGGATAACCCCGGCGCCTCAAACCGTTCGCAGAACGGCAACCACGGCTCGGACCAGGGCAACCAGGGCCAAGGCAACGACCCCGGCAAGCCCAGTCATCCAGCCCACCCGAATCACCCGAGCCATCCAGGCAACCCGAGCAATTGCACGCAGCACGACGTGGCCTACATCGTGTCGGGGACGCTCGTCAGCCAGACCCTGAGCAAGAACGCCGACGGCACCTACAGCGGCACGCTGGAAGTGGAAGTCACCCACACCAACCATCACGCGGTCAAGGGCAAGATCAGCTACCCCGTGTCGAAAGTACACGTCACGTTCGACAACGGCAGCGTCTCCCTCGCCGACATCACGGCCGGTGACCGGGTGAAGGCGATCGGCAAGATCACGACGCTCTCCAAGAAGTGCAGTCAGGACGGTTTTACGGCCACGATCACCATCCGCAAGGTCATCTTCCACTCACCGGCTGCCGGCTGAGGCCAACGGGACAAGCAGGCGTTTGGCTGAGCGGGGGACCCAGGAATCGAACCTGGCGTTGCGGTTTTGGAGACCGCCGTGTTACCGATACACCAGTCCCCCAAAAGTGCCGGCCATTTCGACCCGCCTTTCGACCTCCAAGATACCCTGCACGAACCGCCGCGGTCGATCTCTGGAGTGCTCCCCTGCCGTGTAGAGGACAGGTCCCCCGCTCTAGCTGACCGCGAGAGGACGCGCCGGGCGATTGTGGCGTAGCGTGGGTGGCGTCAATGGCGAGTAGCGAGCGTATCGGGACCTCACCGGTGACGGCCGCGGCGAGCTCTGCTCCCGGGGAACGTCGTTGGGCGGTGCTGGCCCTGCTCGGTGTCGCGCAGCTGATGGTGGTGCTCGACGCGACGATCGTGAACATCGCGCTGCCGTCGGCGCAGCGATCGCTCGGCTTCTCCACGGACAGCCGTCAGTGGGTCGTCACGGCATACGCGCTGGCGTTCGGCAGCCTGCTGCTGCTCGGAGGCAAGCTCGGCGACCTGTTCGGACGCAAGTGGACGTTCATCGCGGGGCTCATCGGCTTCGCGGGCGCCTCCGCGATCGGAGGCCTGGCCCAGTCGTTCGGGATGCTCGTCGGCGCGCGAGCGCTGCAGGGCGCCTTCGGGGCGTTGCTCGCCCCCTCAGCGCTTTCGCTCTTGACGGTCACGTTCGCCGGCTCGCCCGACCGGGCGAAGGCGTTCGGCATCTTCGGCGCGATCGCGGGCGGCGGCGCGTCGGTCGGGTTGGTGCTCGGTGGCGCGCTCACGCAGACCTTGTCCTGGCGGTGGTGCCTGTACGTCAACGTCGTGATCGCGCTGCCGACCGTGCTCGCGGCGCTGAGACTGTTGGAAAACCATCCGCCCGAGGAGCGCGCCCATATCGACATCCCCGGTGTGCTGCTCGCCTGCGGAGGTCTGTTCGCGCTGGTCTACGGATTCTCCAACGCCGAGACGCACTCCTGGACCGCCCCGCTCACGATCTTCGCGCTGTCGGCCAGCGTGGTTCTGCTGGCGGCATTCGTGTCTGTCGAGAGCCGCAAGAGCAATCCGCTGCTTCCCCCGCACATCGTGCTCGACCGCGCCCGCGGCGGCGCGTACCTGTCGATCGCGCTCGCCGGCGCGGGGGTGTTCGCGGTCTTCCTCTTCCTGACCTATTACATGCAGCAGAATCTCGGCTTCTCTCCGGTCAAGACGGGCCTCTCGTTCCTGCCGATGACCGGGGTGCTCGTCGTCACTTCGACCACGGTGCAGACGAAGGTGCTCTCCCGCACCGGAGCCAAGCCGCTGGTTGGCGGCGGAATGGCACTCGGGTTGATCGCGATGCTGCTGCTGACGCGTCTGTCGCCCGGCGCCAGCTACACGAGCCACGTGCTGCCGTCGCTGCTGATCGTCGGCGCCGGCATGGGCTGCATCTTCGCACCGGCGTTCAGCACCGCCACGCTCGGGATCGACGGCTCCGAGGCGGGAGTGGCCTCCGCGATGGTCAACACCTCACAGCAGGTGGGCGGATCGGTGGGCACCGCGTTGCTGAGCACGCTGTTCGCGAGCGCCGCCGCCTCCTACGCGACGAGCCACGCCCGCGCGCCGGGGCTGAGCAACGCGGCGTCGATACACGGCTACACCGTCGCGTTCTCGTGGGCAGCGGGCATCTTCGGCCTCGGGCTGGCGCTCGCGCTGCTGATCCTCCCCGGGCGCGGCCAGCGAGCTGTCGCGGCACCGGTGCGGGGGGAGAAGCTCGCGGGGACCGCCGCGCCAGCAACGGCCACAGCAACGGCGACAGCGGTCCTGGTTACCGGACCCTGTTGCCACTTTGGGGTGACGTCGCACGTCGAGGGCGACGTGCTGCTGGACGGCGCAGTAAGAGACTGAGCGGCGGCGGTCATCCCGCGTGGTCAGGAACGATCAGCACCGGCCGTTGCGCGTGCGCCGAGAGTCCATGCGAGACGCTCCCGAGCAGGGCGCTGCGGATTGCGCCGCGTCCACGCTGGCCGCAGACGATCAGTCCAGCGTCGATCTCACGAGCGATCTCGCCGATCGTCGCGACAACCGAGATGTCGGCTTGCGCGGTCCGTGCCGAGGCGTTGTAGCCGCGCTCTCGGGCGCGAGCGGCGCCCTCCTCGGCGATCCGCTCCGCCAGGACGGCCTCTTGCTCGTCTATTTCGCCCTCGTTGGGCACGGCGGTCAGAAACGAGCCTGCTCGAACCAGGCTGACCACCGCCGGCATCCACACGGCCAGCACTACGGCATCGGCAGGGTGCGTCACGAGGTCGGCAGCGGCGCGCAGCGCCGACCTCGAGCCGTCTGATCCGTCGTAGCAGAACAACACCGGCTTATGCATCGCAAATCCCCATCGTCAACCTGATCATCACACGCAACCGCCACGGTAGCTGAGCATCCGGGCTCCGGCGTGGAGCCGATCGGTCGATCGGCCGCATGGGCGCTAAAGCCGGAGGCTGTGTCGGTCGAAAAGGCATACAGACTGGCTGTGTTCTCAGCGATACCCACATTCCTCAACAGGGAGCGCCCCGAGCATCCCGGCGCAGGACGTGGCGACTCTGATCGTAGCGGCGTTCGGCTCGGCCGCGAGGGCGGCTTCTCGCTGATCGAACTGCTCGTGGTCATGGCGGTCTCGACCGTCGTGCTGGGGGCGATGCTGACCTTGCTCTACACGAGCCAGCAGGTCCAGGCGGGCGACGCCGAATGGGCGCAGGTCATGCAGAAGGGCCGGGTGGGCCTGGGGAGGATGGCGCACGAAATACGGCAGGCGTCGGAAGTCAAAAAGGCAGAAAAAGGCACGATCGAATTCCTCGCTGAGGGCCAAAGTCAGGCGATCACCTACAACTGCACCGAAAAAAACGAGTGCCAGCGCACCCAGAGCGGCAAATCCCAAATCATCATCGAACACGTTCTGAATGGGACCAAAGTCTTCAATTACTTCAAGGGCGCCACATCCACCGCGATCACGACCGAAATGAACGTCGTGACGCTGAAGATCGAACTGTCCGCCGCCGGTACGCTCAAACAGGCCGACTACAAGGCCTACGAACACAAGACGGTCGTGCTCGAAAACGCCGCCTTCATGCGCAACCGGGACCTCGAAGGCTGAGATGGAACCTCGATCCTTCCTCCCGCGACCCCGCCTCCACGCCGAGGACGGCCTCACGCTGGTCGAGCTGCTCGTCACGGTCCTGGTCCTCACGGTCGGCATAATCGGGCTGCTCAGTGCGTTCACCAGCGCGCGTAAGCTGACGTTCCTCTCCGAACGCCGCACCTCCGCCGCGCACCGCGCCCAGCTGGAGATCGAGCGGCTGCAGACAGTGCTGCCGTACGGTGAGCTGGCGATGATCTCGGCGCCCAGTCATTCAAGCGAAATAACCAACCCCGATTACTATGTGAAGGAAGGCACCACCAAATACCAGTACGGCGAAAAATCAGGAGAAGAAGAGGCGCTGGTGATTGCCAACAAAGCCGAAGAATGCACATCCGCGAAAACAAGTGAATGCGGCGTGGTCTCTTCGTCGCCAACCAGTAGGGAATGCTCAGAAAAGTTCGGGGCCTGCAAATGGGGCGAAGGCACCCTCAAAGGCACAGTCTACGACTTCGTCACTTGGCATCACGACGAAAACGTCAAATGCACGAAAACAGAAAACTACAAGCGGCTCACAGTCGTCGTCACCGTGGAAGTCCCGAGCGGAAGTCGGGCGGTCGCCCCTACCCGCGTCTCCACGCTGGTTGCCAATCCCACAGAGAAAAAGACCGAAATTGAAGGCTGCTGATGCGCACGTGCTCGCCGCCCACAACCCTCGTCCCCCGACCAGATACGGAATGATCGATATGCGCCACCTCGCCAACTTCGAGCGCCGCCTCGCCGACGAGAGCGGGTTCCTCTTGATCGTCGCGATGTTCGTACTGCTGATCATCAGCGTGCTCGTGGCCACAGCGATCGCCGTCTCCTCGCAAACCTCGACCTCGACGACGCGAGATAGCAACACCAAGGCCGCGCTCGAGGCCGCCGAAGCGGGACTGCAGGTGGCTGCCTTTCGGCTGAGCAAGCTCGCACCAGGGGAAACGCAGTGCATCACCGGAGGGACGGTCCCGGCTTCCCCAACCCTCCCAGCAACAGGAGAAAAGATCTACTGCGAAGACGTCACCAAAGAACCCATTGGCAACGGCGCGACATTCCAGTACTGGACCTCAAAGGCGCTTGCGGCCGGAGCAAAATGCGCAGGGGAAACCATCGCGACAATCAAATCCGGCACCACCTTGCGCTGTGTCACCTCGGAAGGCCAGGTCAACGGCGTCACACCCGGCACCCGCCTGCAGACGCTCGTCACGTCCGCGGAAGAATCGCTCTTTACAGTAGAAGGCGTCCTGGGACTTAAGGAAGTCAAGATAACCGGCAGCGTCACAGTCCCAGCAGTGGTCGCCAGCAACGAAAAGATAGTCGGCACAGGGAGCGCCAATTTCGAACGCGGCTTCGAAATCTGTCCGCCCAATGGGTCGTTCACACCTAAAGCCGGCGCAGAACGCAACGCAAGCGGCGTAGAGATCGGCGGCGTCGGCGGCATGCTGTCAAACCCGTCGCTCGAAAAGACACGCAGCGCCGCCGAATGTTTGATCAAAGCTCCGCTTCCGGCAATCCATCCAACAGCCGCAAGCAATGAAGACAGTCGCATTGGCGTAGCAGATAAACTCGAAGGTACGTACACCTGGAACCCAGCAAAATACGAACTCAACTTGAAAGGCACTGGAAAACTCACGCTGGGAGAAGCTGGCCGAACGACAAAATACTTCTTCTGCAACTTCACGATGGGGCCAAAAGGCTCAGCCGAGTTCAAAATCCCCGTCGGCGCCAACGTGGAAATCTTCATCGGCAGCCCGGAAGAAACTCCCAAAGTATGTGAAACGGGGACCGGCACGTTCGTAATCGAAGGAGGATCGCAAACCGAAAACGAAGGAAAAAACCCCGCCGCACTAGTGATCAAGATGGGCGGTAAAGGTCCCTTTACGTTTGCAAATGGCAGTGGCAAGACGCTGGAAGCGAGCATCTACGCCCCGAATGCCCAAGTCCACATGGAAGGCGGGGTAAAATTCACAGGTGGGATCGTTGGCGAAGATGTCTACCTGGAAAACGGAACCAACTACGAATGGAGTGCAGCAACCGGCGGGGTGGGCAACGGCGAACCGGGCTTCTACGCACGCAAAGCCTGGGAGCAGTGCACCCCCGGCTCCGGCGCGAGCGAAGGCTGCTGAGGGCAGAGCGGACTCCAGCAGATAGTGCGGGCGGAGGGACTTGAACCCCCAAGGGCTAAACGCCCACCGGCTCCTAAGGCCGGCGTGTCTACCAATTCCACCACGCCCGCGTGGCTAATCCCCTAACGCCTCCTAGCGCACACAGGGACCGCTGGAGATTGTATGGTGCTAGCTGATGTCTTCCGCAATGTCCTCCACCGCTGGCTCCCAGGCTCACGCCGGTTCCCGATCAGCCGATGTGGTCATCACGCATCCCAATCGCGACAAGCCAGTCGTGCAAGCCACACGCGCAACCGTCGTGCTGCTGCTGCTCGTGTCCGCAGCGCTCATCCTGATCGTGACCGTCGGTGGCTGGAAGGTGCTCGAAAGCGCCTGGTTCGTGCAGGCTGCCTACCTCGTCATCTACCTCGTGCTCGCGTTCTTCGCAGCGCGCTGGAAACGAGGAGTGTTGCCGGTCGCCTCAGTGCTCGCTGTGCTGCTGCTCGTGTTCGCGCTCGTCGCAGGACCCGGCTGGTTCAACCGCGATAAATCCGGTTTTGCCCAGCCCACCCTAAACGCCGGGGTGTTGGGCATCATCACGCTGTTGCTCGTCCCCGTCCAGATGCTCCTGATCGCATTTGCAATGCGCGGCTTCAATCAAGGCTGGAACGTCGAGCTGGAGCGCCCCTCTCACCTATAGTTCTCAAGTCGTTGCGGCGGTGGCGGAACGGTAGACGCGGAGGCCTCAAAAGCCTCTGTCCGCAAGGGCGTGTGGGTTCGACTCCCACCCGCCGCATCAAGGTCCTCCAACGAGCTCCAGCAGCAGCTCGACCAGCGCCGGCGGAGCAACGAGGATGCCCCAAGGCAGGTTCTCGTATACCGGCAGCTCCCGCACCGCAAGGCCCGCGCGCTCGCAGATCAGCTGCCCAGCAGCGATGTCCCATTGCTTGACCGAACGCTCGAAATACGCGTCGTAGCGCCCAGTCGCCGTCCATGTCAGATCGAGTGCAGCGCTGCCAAAGCGGCGAATGTCGCGCACGCGCGGAGCCAAGCGTGTCAGCACCTTCGCCTGTGCCGCGCGCACGTCTGCGTCGTAGGCAAGGCCCGTGGCAACCATCGCCCTCGACAGCTCTGCCCCTTGCCCCGTCATCCCGTTCGACCTCGCCGGCTCTATTCCCAGCGGCCCTGTCAGCTCGACCGTACCCGCCGGTCCAGTCAGCGTTGGGGGACCCTCCCGCGTTGCAGTGAACAGCTCGTCGCGGTTCGGGTCATACACCGCCCCCGCGATCGTCCCCGCCTCGTCGCGCACTGCGACGCTCACACACCATTGAGGGATCCCGAACAGGAAATTAACCGTGCCATCGAGCGGGTTGACCACCCAACGCAGTCCGCTCGAGCCGGGCTCGTCGCTCCCCTCCTCCCCCACCATCCCATCGTCTGGACGCCTTTTGGCGAGCAGCTTGCGGATCGCCCGCTCAGAGGCCACGTCAGCGTCGCTGACCAGATCCGTGGGCGTGCTCTTACTGCTTATCTCGCCCTCAGCGCCCTGATGAGCACGCTCGAGCAATAGCGCGCCCGCCATCCGCGCCGCCTCAACAGCCACCTTGAGCAGCGCATCGGCCTCGCTCACAAGAAGTCAGACGGGCGATCCTGGGTCCAAGGGCGCTCCGCTTCAATCTGGGCCGCGAGAGCAACGAGCCTCGCCTCGTCGTTCGGCCTGCCCACCAGTTGCACCGCGCGCGGCAGCCCGTCCGTAGCAAACCCCGCGGGCACCGAGCACGCGGGCTGGCCGGTGTAGTTCCAGCACGCCGCGTAGGGCACGGTCGCCGTCGCTTCGACCGTTGTGCGCAGCCAGAATTGGCCCTCGCGGGCGCCGATCCTCGGCGCGGGCGCCGGGGTCACAGGCGTCAGCAGCACGTCGTGGTCGACCAGCGGCTCGTTCATCCGCGCGGCGTATGCGGCTTTGCGCCCGAGCGCCCAGTCGACCACGCCCGGCGGGAGCATTCCCCCGAGGCGAGCGATCGCGCGGATGCGCTGTTCCAGGCGCTCGGGATGGGCGAACGTGGCAGCCTCCTCGTGGATGCTGCGCAGGACGATGGCCGTGAACTCGGGCGCCGGCGCCAGCCGGCCGTGGTTGACCTCGCGCTCGTTCACCTCGTGGCCCAGCGAGCGCAGCAGCTCCACCGTCTCCTCCAGCGCCGCGCGGTTCTCGGCGTGCAGCTTCGTCAGCGGCGATGGCGGCAGCTTGCTCGCCACCGCGATCCGCAGTGGGCCGGTCTGCCCGAGCGCCTCCAGGAACGAGCTCGGCGGCACGACCGGCGCACCGGGATCGAGTGGTCCGTCGGCGATCGCGTCGTAGAACAGCGCGCTGTCGCGCACCGAGCGCGCCAGCACGCCGTTGACGCACAGGCCGTGCCATGCATTCAGGTGCGGTGCGAGCGGCACGCGCCCGCGCTGGGTCTTCAGGCCGAACAACCCGCAATAGGCCGACGGGAATCGAATAGAACCCCCACCGTCGCCCGCCAGTGCGGCGCCCACCAATCCAGCCGCGACCGCCGCGGCGCTGCCCCCGCTGGAGCCGCCGGGGCTGTGCTGCAGATGCCACGGGTTACGCGTCACCCCCCATGTGGGGGACTCGGTCCAGGGGACTGCGCCCAGCTCGGGCATGTGCGTCTTGCCGAGTACGATGACCCCCGCCGCACGGGCCCTTCTCACGATCTCCGAGTCCGCGTGCGCGGGCTCGCCGTAGGCGTTCGTGCCGAACGTCGTCACCTCGCCGGCCACGTCGAATTCGTCCTTGACCGCGATCGGTACGCCCAGCAGCGGGCGGCTGCTGTCCCCCGCTCCGCGCCTGGCATCGGCCTGGTCAGCCTCCAGCCGTGCGCGCTCGGCGAACACGACCCTGAACGCGTTCAGCCTGGGGTTGTATTGCGCGATCCGCTCCAGGTAGATGTCCACCAGCTCGCGCGATGAGACCTCGCCCGCGGCGATCAGCTCGGCCTGCTTGGCGATCCCTGCGTAGGCGAGGTCGGTGGTGTCCATGCCTGGAATCTAGTCGATCCCCCCGGACACCGGTCCGCTTCCTAGACAGGAGTGACGGGGTTGCGCTTGGCCGGCCAGTCACGGCGCTTTGACGCGGCATGGGCGAAGCGGCGGATCAGCTCGCCGCGCAGGTCGTCCGGCTCGACCACCGCGTCGATCACGAGTTCTGAGGCGAGGTGCAGGATGTCGATGTCCGCGCCGTACTCCTCGCGCAGCTCCTCCGTCTTCGCCGCGCGCTCGGTCTCGTCGTCGATCGCCTGGAGCTGGTTGTAGAAGACGGCGTTGATCGCCGCCTGCGGCCCCATCACGGCGATCGAAGCGCTCGGTAGTGCGATGCAGCAGTCGGGCTCAAAGGCCGGACCGGCCATCGCGTACAGCCCGGCGCCATAGGCCTTGCGCACGATCACCGAGATCTTGGGGACGGTCGCTTCGGAGACGGCGCTGATCATCTTCGCGCCGTGGCGGATGATGCCTTCACGCTCGACCTGCGTGCCGATCATGAAACCGGGCACGTCGGCGAGGAACAGCAGCGGGATGTTGAACGCATTGCATGTCCAGATGAACCGCGCGGCCTTGTCGGCCGAATCGCCGAACAGCACGCCGCCCTTGTGCTTCGGCTGGTTGGCGACGATTCCGACCGTCTGTCCGTCCAGGCGCGCGTGGCCGACGATCAGCTCCTTCGCCCAGCGCGGGTGGATCTCCAGCAGCGAGCCCTCGTCGACGAGGGCATTGATAAGCGTCTTGATGTCGAACGGCTTGTTCTCGTCAGCGGGGATCAGCTCGGCGATGCCGGCGCCGTCGGGCAGCTCCCGCGCCGGCGCGGGCGGTACCACCGGCGGCTGCTGCGTCCAGTTGCTGGGAAGATATGAGAGGTAGGCCCGTGCGGCGTGGATGCCGTCCGCGTCAGTGGACACAAGCTGGTGGGCGCACCCGGAGACGCCGGTGTGCATGCGTGCGCCGCCCATCTCCTCGAGGCTGACCTTCTCGCCGATCACCATCTCGGCCATGCGCGGCGAGCCGAGGTACATCGACGCGTTGCCCTCGCGCATGATCACGAGGTCGCAGAACGCGGGGATGTAGGCGCCGCCGGCGGCGCTCGGGCCGAACAGTACGCATACCTGCGGCACGACCCCGGAGAGCTTGACCTGGTTGTGGAAGATGCGTCCGGCGCCGCGGCGGCCGGGGAACATCTGCACCTGCTCGGTGATCCGTGCTCCCGCCGAGTCGACGAGATAGACCATCGGGATGCTGAGGGTCTGCGCGCGCTCCTGGATGCGCAGGATCTTCTCGACCGTCTTCGGGCCCCACGAGCCGGCCTTGACGGTCGGGTCGTTGGCCATCAGCGCGACGGGGCGCCCGCCGATCTCCCCCACTCCCGTCACGACCCCGTCGGCGCCGAGCCCGTCCTGCTCCCAGTTCGCCAGCAGCCCCTCCTCGGCGAAAGAGCCGTCATCGACCAGCAGCGCCACGCGCTCGCGAACGGGCAGCTTGCCCTGCTCGCGCGCCTTCTCGCGGTGACGCTCGGGTCCGCCCACCAGCGCGCGTCTTCTCGCCGCGTCCAGGTCGGCCAAGTGGACCTCAGATCCCCGGGTTCTCGACTGGCGACTCGCCGGAGTAGTCGTAGAAGCCGATCCCCGACTTGCGCCCGAACCAGCCGGCCGCGAGCATCTTACGCAACATCGGCGGACGCGCGAAGCGGCGCTCGCGGAACTCGTCGAACAGCACGTCGCAGATCGAGCCGAGCGTGTCCAGGCCGACGAAGTCGGCGAGCGTCAGCGGACCCATCGGGTGTCCGGCGCCGGCCTTCATCGCCTCGTCGATCTCCGACGCCGAGCCGACGCCCTCTTCGTAGGCACGGACCGCGTCGAGCATGTACGGGACGAGCAGGCGGTTGACGATGAACCCGGCTTTGTCCTTGGTGGGGATCGCGAGCTTGCCCTCCGAGCGCGCGAACTCGAGCGCGGTGTCGAAGGCGTCGTCGCTCGTGGTCACGCAGCGCACGACCTCGACGAGCTTCATGACCTGCGCGGGGTTGAAGTAGTGCAGCCCGAAGAACTGCCCGGGGCGACCGGTCGCGGCGGCTTGGTCGATGACGGCGAGCGATGATGTGTTGGTCGCGAACAGCGCCTGCGGCTTGACGATTCCGTCGAGCTCGCGCCACATCTCGAGCTTCAACGGCAGGCTCTCGGTGATCGCCTCGATCACGAGATCGCAGTCGGCCAGGTCGCCATAACTGGTCGTCCTCTGGATGCGCCCGCGCACGGAGTTGACGTCGTCCTGGCTGGACTTACCCTTCTCGACGGCGCGCGCGAGTTGCTTCTCGATCTTGCCGATTCCCTTCGCCAGAGTCGCGTCGTCGACCTCGCGCAGCACCACCTCGTAGCCGGCCTGCGCCGCCACCTGCGCGATGCCGTGGCCCATCAGCCCGGCTCCGAGCACGCCCACCTTCTCGATCTCCGCCATCGTCCCCTCAATCGTCGTTGATGAGCCCGGAGCCTACTAGGACGAAGTAGAGGTAGCCTGCAGTCATGGCCGCCGAGGAGAACCTCGACATTGACCTTCCGGCTGCTGCCCTGCGCGCCGATGGGGCGGACCTGGAGATCTCGATCGAGGCACTGGCAACCAGCCTCGAGCAGGCGCTGCCCGGGATCGCCTCTGTGGAGCGCCGCAAGGTCGGCGGCTTCCGCTCCAAGCGCCGGGAGGTGCGACGGATCGCCATACCGCTCGGCGATGAGCAGTTCGAGTTGCTCCGCGAAGACCGGCGCACCCAGTGCACGCGCCACAAGGTCGTGCGCGGCATTACGTTGAGCCGTGAGGAGCTACCGATGGCCGACTGGGTCGCGGCGCTCGTTCACGGCCTCACTCGCGTGGCTGAGGTCTCAGATCGAGACCGGATCGCGCTCGAAGCGCTGCTGCGATGAGCCCGCTGTTTCACAAAAAGAGCGAGGAGGAGAAGGAGGCCGAGCAGGCCGCGGCCCAGGCGCAGCGCGAGGGCGCCGAGCGCTCGGCCGCACGCGCCGCCCAGTCGCTCCAGCTGATCGAACAGGGGCGCATCCCCGTCGCCGCCGCCGAGCGGCTGGCGAAGTTCACAGAGGGAGATGCCGGCCAGGGCGCGACCGTGTTCAGCAGTGATCTCGCGGTCAGCGAATGGAGCGCCCTCGCACGGCTCGGCGTCGCACCGATCACGCAGGTGATGGGCTCCTCGATCTACCACGTCGGCTGGCAGCCCACCTACTACAACGTCCCGACCGAGGTGCGCGTCCTCTCCGACGCCTACAACGAGAGCCGCCGGCTCGCGCTCGGTCGCCTGCTGGAGGAGGCCCAGGCGTGCCGCGCCGACGCCGTGGTCGCAGTGGAGATCACCACGGGCGCCCACGACTGGGTTCCCGGCGCGATCGAGTTCGTCGCGATCGGCACGGCCGTGCGCCTGCCCGCGGCGATGCGCGCGCAGGGCGGGCAGGCCGTGCTCAGCGACCTCTCCGGCCAGGAGTTCGCGCTGCTCTGCGAAGCGGGCGTGCGCCCGGTCGGGATCGCCGCGCACACGAGTGTCCACTACGTCCCGGCCAGCGGACAGACGCAGATGGCGCAGAGCGGCTTCGGCGGGGGCCTGTTGGGCGGCGGCTTGGCGGGCGGCGGGGGAGGCTCGTGGGCCAACCAGGAGCTCGTGGACTTCAGCCAGGGCGTCTACGAAGCGCGCGAGAAGGCGATGGGCTTCGTCAGCGCACAGGTGCACGAGCTCGGTGGCGACGGGGTGATCGGCGTCGAGATCTCAGAGCACAGCCGCACCCACGCGGTTAAACGGGGAATGTACGAGTCGAAAGATCTCGAGGTGACCTTCCACGTGATGGGCACCGTCGTCCGCGAGGAGCCAGCGCTCGCCTCCACCTCGACCCAACCCGCGCCCCTGAAAATCCTCTCCCTGAGCTGAACCCCTGAAAGGACACGACAACATGGCCTATGACCCCAGCAGCACAGAGGGAGTTCCCGAGGCTGGCACTGCGCGCCTGCAGCAGAATCGCTCGGGACTATTCACGAGCGACCTGTCGGTCAACGAGTTCCTGCTCGTCCGCCAGGCCGGGTTCCAGCCACTCGGGCTCGTGATCGGCAGCTCGATCTACCACATCGGCTATCAGCAGGCCCAGTGGAAGCAGAGCCAGGAGATGGAGGTCCTCTCGCAGGCGATGTACGAGGCGCGCGAGCTGGCGATGACGCGCATGGAGGAGGAGGCCGAGCAGCTCGGAGCGGACGGAGTGGTCGGGGTGCGTCTGGAGATCGGCCGCTATGACTGGGGCGAGAGCATGGCCGAGTTCATCGCGATGGGCACCGCCGTCAAGCACCGCGAGGGCAAGTTGCACCGCGCGCCATCGGGCCGCCCGTTCACGAGCGACCTCTCAGGCCAGGAGTTCTGGACGCTGCTGCAGACCGGCCACCGCCCGGTGGGGATGGTGATGGGCTCCTGCGTCTACCACGTCGCCCACCAGGGCTGGCGCCAGTCGATCGGCAACACGGGTAAGAACGTCGAGCTGCCGAACTTCACCCAGGCCCTGTACGACGCGCGCGAGCTCGCGATGGAGCGCATGCAGGCCGAGGCGCTTCAGGCCAAGGCCGAGGGCATCGTCGGCGTCCACATCAGCGAGAAGTCACACGGCTGGGGCTCGCACGTGATCGAGTTCTTCGCGATCGGCACCGCGATCATCCCATCCGAGGGAATCGAGGATCACGTTATCCCCGCACCCCAGACCGTGCTCGATCTCTCATGAGCCTCGTCTCAACCGTTGACCGTGGCGCCATCCGCCATGTCGTGCTGAACCGACCTGAGAAGCGCAACGCGATGAGCCAGGCGCTGCTCGTAGAGCTCGGGGATGCCCTGCGGGCGGCGGGCGACGACGGCTCCGTGCACTGCGTCGTGCTGCGCGGGGAGGGCCCGGTGTTCTCCGCCGGCGTCGACCTGGCCGAGTTGGCCTCGCTCGCAAGCGACACGAGCGTGACGCGGTCGTTTCGCGACGTGTTCCTCGACTGCGCGAACCTGTGCGAAGCGATGGTCAAGCCCGTCGTCTGCCAGATCCACCGCGCCTGCTTCGGCGGCGCCCTTGAGGTCGCGCTCGGCTGCGACCTGCGGATCGCCTCCGAGGACTCCCAGCTCGGGCTGCCCGAGGTCAAGTTCGGGATCATCCCCGACGTCGGCGGCTCCACGCGCCTGCCAGCGGTCGTCGGGCTCGGCCGCGCCAAGGAGCTGATCATGACCGCGCGCACGATCGACGCGGCCGAGGCTCACCGCATCGGACTCGTCAACCGCGTCGTCCCGGACGGAGAGCTTGAGCAGGCCACGCAGGCGCTGGCCGACGAGCTGCTCGCCAACTCGCATGTCGCCGTCGGCCGCGCCAAGCGCGTGATGGACGCCTCCGCCAGGCCAACCCTTGCCACGACGCTGGAGCTGGAGATCTCGGTGCAGGAGTACTGCATCGCGGCGCTGCGCGAGAGCGCGCGCGAGGCCGAGGAGACCACGGAGACGGAGACGGTCACGGCGGGTTAGGGGCCCCACTCCACCGGCCCAGCCACAAGCGTGTGACTGCCGAGCGGCCGGCCGAGGATCCCCTGAGCGCGGCGCGCGCACGCCAACAGCGCGCCGAGGTCGACCCCGGTCTCGATCCCCATCTCCCCCAGCATCGACACGAGGTCCTCGGTTGCGATGTTTCCGGTCGCGCCCGCCGGCACCGGACAGCCCCCGAGCTCGCCGAAGCTCGACTCGACGCTGTCGATGCCAGCCTCCAGTGCGGCGAGCACGTTGGCGAGGCCCTGCCCGCGCGTGTTGTGAAAGTGCGCGGTCAGCTCGACTCCAGGCAACCCCTCGCGCCAGCGTGCGAACAGCTCGCCCACCTGCCGCGGATTGGCCATCCCGGTCGTATCCCCGAACCCAATCTCCTGTGCGCCCGCGTCACACAGTCGAGCCGCAATCTGAAGCACCCGCTCGGGCGGCACAGGACCCTCATATGGACACCCAAACGCGGTCGAGATTACGCCCTCACAGCGCAGCCCCGCCTCGCGCGCGCGCGTCAACACCCGTTCCAGGCCCGTGAGCGACTCCTCGATCGTGCGGTTGACGTTCTTGCGGTTGTGGGTCTCCGAGGCGGACATGAAGACGTTGATCTCGTCGATCTTCGCGCGCTGCTCGAGCGCTGCGTCGAGCCCACGCTCGTTCGGCACAAGCACGCTCACCGCCACGTCTTCGGGGACGTCGATCCGCGCGAGCACCTCCGCTGCGTCTGCCAGCTGAGGAATCACATCGGGCCGTACAAAGCTCGTCACCTCCAGCCGCTTGACCCCTGTGCGTGCCAGCGCGTTGATCAACTCGACCTTACGCTCGGTGGGAATCACCTCAGGCTCGTTCTGAAAGCCGTCGCGCGGGCCAACCTCCCTGATCCTCGCCGCCAACGGAAGCACCATCCTTGGAAGCCTACGGGTTGAGCACGGACCCTATACTCGGCCGCCTTGCCGCCCTCATCCCCCACCACAGCTGGCGACGGCCAGGGCAGTGCCGAGCCAGTAGCCGTCGTCGGCGCATCAGGCTCGCTCGGCTTCGGTCTCGCAATCAGGCTGGCACGCACCGGGACGCCAATCGCAATCGGCTCGCGAGATGTTTCGCGCGCGCGCGAAACGTCTGCGCGCGCGCAAGCCGTCGTCCCGCAGGGCACATTCTCAGCTCACGACAACGCAGGTGCGGTGCGCACGGCGGGAACGGTGATCCTGAGCGTGCCGTTCCGCAACCAATCCGAGACGCTCGCCAACCTGAAGGACACGCTCGTCCCCGGTCAGTTGCTGATCGACGCAACTGTGCCGCTTGCAGCTGCAGTGGGCGGCAAGGCAACGCGAATGCTCGGCGTGTGGCAGGGCTCAGCCGCCGAGCAGGCCGCCGAGATGGCGCCCGAGGGCGTGCGTGTGGTGTCAGCTCTGCACACAGTCAGCGCCGCCAAGCTCAACGACCTTGACCGCATGCTCGACGAGGACGTGCTCGTGTGCGGCGACGCCCGCGCTGACAAGCGCGAGGCAGCCCTTCTGATCGAGCGAATCGAGGGCCTTCGCTGTGTGGACTGTGGTCGCCTGGAGATGTCGCGCACGACCGAGTCGCTGACTGCGCTGCTGATCGGTGTCAATGCCCGCTACAAGGTCCACGCCGGTATTCGCCTCGCGGGCCTCCCTGACGTACCCTGGACTTGATGAGGGGAACATAGGGCGATGTCCGGGGACGCAGGCGACATAGTCATCCTCGCTGGAGGCACCGGCGGCGCCAAGCTCGCGCGGGGCATGCTCGACGCGGCCGGCCCCGAGCGGCTGGTCGTGATCGCCAACACAGGCGACGACATCGAGATCTACGGCGCGCACGTCTCGCCTGACCCAGACCTCGTCTCCTTCTGGCTCGCTGATGAGATCGACGAGCGTGGCTGGGGGCTGCAGGACGACACGTTCGTCGTGATGGACGCCCTGCGCAAGCTGGGGGTAGAGGTCTGGTTCAATCTCGGCGACCGCGACCTCGCATGGTGCCTGGAGCGCACGCGAATGCTGGCCGAAGGACTCTCTCCGACCGCAGCGCTCGCCCATCTGAACAAGGCAATCGGAGTACACGCGCGGGTGCTGCCAATGAGCGACGATCCCGTGCGTACTTGGATTCGCACCGGCAGCGCCGGATGGTGTGGCTTTCAGGAGTTCATGATCCGCGAGCGGGCCACCGGGCTGATCGAGGGCCTGGAGTATCGCGGCGCCGAGCAGGCGAGTGCGAGCAAGGACGTGCTGGTGGCAATCGCTGGCGCCAAGGCGATCGTGATCGGACCATCCAACCCGCTCGCCTCGATCTGTCCGATCCTCGCGGTGCCTGGAATCCGTGAGGCGCTCATCGCTGCTGAGGCACCCGTCGTAGCTGTCAGCCCAATCGTCGGCGGTGAGGTGCTGAAGGGGCCGACAGCGGCGTTTATGGCGTTCGCCGCATTGGAGTGCAACGCGGACGGCGTGGCCGATTTCTATGGTGAACTGCTCGACGGCATCGTCGCAGACGAAGACGTCGGGCGGCTGACCACGCTGCAGACCAACACGCGCATGGACGACGCCGCCGGCCGAGCGCACTTGGCCGAGCAGACGCTGTCCTTCGCCGAAGCGCTCGCCTGAGCTCAGCCGAGCGAGGCCGAGTCGCTCTCCCGCCACGCCTGCAGCGTGGCGAGCGCACCATCCATCACTCGCCCCAGGAACGTGCCGCGGTCGTTGGCGTGCGGCAACGGGCCGTCCGGGACATCCACCTCGAGGAACTCACACAGCGGCTCCCAGCCTTCTCCAACCTCCCACACGAGCAGGCGCTCGGGGGGCACATCGCGCTTGACGGCCTCCTCGTGGGCGAGCATCTGCTCGATCAGCTGAGCTGGCTCGGCGTGCCCTGCAGCGAACGTGCCCTGCGGACCCCAGAACATGCGGTCCACAAGTGCGAGGTAGCGCTTCCAGCGCGGATCGATCTCGGCGCGGGCCCGCGAGAGCAGGGGCATGACCGTCTCGCCGTAGCTCATCGTCCAGATCGTGTCCCTGAAGCTCCGCTCCCACGCCTCTGGGTCGCGCACGCTCAACAGCACCTTGGCGTCGGGGTAGGCCTCCATCAGCTCTCGGTAGAAGTAACCGCCGGGCCAATCGACGCTCGAGCGGTGTCCAGCGAAGATCTCCTCCCAGCGCCCGTCTCCGTCCAGCGCACGCTCCCAGTACTCGACCTGATGCTCGAGGTCGGCGATCACGTTCACCCAGTGGTAGGCGGGTCCCAGGCCGAGCTCCTCGAGCGCCAGCTTCTGCGAGAGCGTGCCCGTGCGTGGCAGACCAGCCCCGATGACTTCGATGCTCGTCCTATCCATGAGGACCCAAAGCTATCGTCTTCGCCAGATGCGCACTGCCGCCGTCCTCCCAGTCAAGCGCTTCGCCCGCGCCAAGCGTCGCCTCGGCGCGAGCGTTGCCGAGGGGCTGCGCGAGGATCTGGCGCGGGCGATGGTCGGCGATGTGCTCGTGGCCCTGGGAGAAACCGCCTCGATCGAGCGCACGATCGTCGTCACCAGCGAGGCCACAGTCGCACACGCCGCACGCAGCCAGGGGGCGACAGTGATCGAGGACGAAGACGAGGCCGGCCAGTCCGCCGCCGCCATCCTCGGCGTGCAACGCGCGCTGCACGACGGCATGGAGCGCGTGCTGTGCGTCCCCGGCGACTGCCCCGCACTGGACCCAGTGGAGCTCGACGCGCTGCTGGCGGTCGAGCCGCACATCGAGGGCGCACTCGCAGCACCCAAGACGGGGGTCGCGACCACCGCCGTGGTGATCGTTCCCGATCGCCATGGCACCGGCACCAATGGGCTGGTGCTCACGCCTCCCAACGCCATCTCCCCCAGCTTCGGGCCTGACAGCTGCAAGCGTCACCGTGCGCTCGCGCGCGCCGCCGGCGTCGCCTTCCGTGTGGAGCGGGTGCCCTCGCTGCTACTCGACATCGACACCGGGGCAGACCTCGACGCGCTGCGGGGGCGTCTCGCGGGCGAGCGCGAGCACGCGCCGCGAACCCGCGCCGTGTTGGGCCTGCCCGTCGCTCCCTCGCGGGCCGCTTGAGCGAGAGCCGGGATGGCAGACCTATCCGCGCGCAGCCTGAGCGGCCTGCCCGAGATCCACGCCGGAGACGACCTGGCAGTGCTGATTGTGCGCGCACTCGAAGGCGAGGCAGCCGATGACTCCTCTCTCGGCGCTGAGGCGTCGCGTAACCGCGAGCTGCTCCGCAACGGCCAAGTCGTAGTGATCGCCCACAAGGTGGTGTCCAAGTCCGAGGGCGCTGTCGTGACGCTCGGAGGGGTCACGGTGAGCGAGCGCGCCCGCGAGCTGGGCGCCGCACAGGACAAGGATCCCCGTGCGGTTCAGGTTGTGCTCGACGAGTCGACGCACGTCATCCGAGCCGAGCGGGGCGTGCTGATCTGCCGTACCCGCCACGGATTCGTGTGCGCCAACGCTGGGGTCGACGCCTCCAACGCGCCGACCGACGCAGCCAGCGACGGCGGGGATGGGGTAGGCGAGACGCTGATCGTGCTCCCCCGCGACCCCGATGCCTCCGCTCGTGGCCTGCGCGCGCGACTGCGCGAGCTCACCGGAGCCGCGCCCGCGGTGCTGATCACCGACAGCTTCGGCCGCGCCTGGCGCCACGGGCAGTGCGATGTCGCGATCGGCTGCGCAGGGATGGCGCCGCTGGAGGACTGGCGCGGGCGCACCGACTCCGTCGGCCTAGAGTTGCGCGCGACCTGGATCGCCGTCGCCGACGCGGCGGCCGCCACCGCCGACCTCGCTCGCGCCAAGGACTCCCGCGAGCCCGTCGTGCTGATCGACGGCCTGGAGCGGTTCGTCACGCCCGAGGACGGTCCCGGCGCGGTGGCGCTGCTGCGGCCGCTGGCGGAAGACCTGTTCCGGTGAGAGCTCACTTGCGTTGTGCTTGCGCTTGCATTTTACTTGCGCTAAGCTCATGGCAATGACGACCACGGCGTATTCACACCCCGAGGAAACACCGCTCGAGCGGATCGCGACGGTGTTCAGCCTCACGCGCACGGAGCTGGCGCGGCTGTTCGGCGTGCGCCGTCAGGCGCTCGACCAGTGGGAGTCTCGCGGCGTGCCATCCCAGCGCCAGGAGAAGCTCGCGACGCTTGGGGCGACCGCCGACCTGCTTGCGGGGAAGCTGAAGCGGGACCGCATTCCCGGCGTGGTGCGCCGATCGGCCCCAGCCTACGGCGGGCGCTCGCCCCTCGATGCGATCGCCGCCGGCGATCAGGATCTGGTGCTCGCCGAGCTGCGCGACGCCTTCGACTGGTCCACCGCGGCGTAGTGCGCCACGTCCGGCGTGGCGGTCGTTACCTACGGGTCGCGGACCCCAGCTGGACCGACCCCCTGTCCCCTGAGTATGCGCGCCGTCGCGGGGGCAGATGGAACCCTCCGGGCAGCTTCGGCGTGGTCTATCTCAACGCGTTGAACGGACCTCGCGCGTGCCCAGGTGCGCCACAAACTCGAAGCGCGCGGCATCCATCCCGAGGATCTTGCGCCGAGCCAGGGACCTGTGCTCGTGCATACGCACGTCCCCGAGGACGACTTCCTCGACGCGACCAGCGATGCGGGGCTGCTCGAGGTCGGCCTTCCAACCAGCTATCCCCTCGACGAGAGCGGCACACCGATCGCTCATGGCCGCTGCCAGCCAATCGGCCGGCGAGCCTGGGATTCCGGAGAGCCGGGAGTCGCCTGCCGGTCGGCTGCCCGGGTGGGCGGGGTTTCATCATCTGGCGAGGAGCTCGCATTCTTCCCCCGCCGGCGCCTGCGGACGTACGCCGTCGAAGCGTACGCCGATTGGTATTGGTGAGCAGCGCCGGCGGCCACCGCAAGGGCTCCGCGCGATTTTCGCTAAGGCTAATAAGAAGCAAAGCCAGCGCAGGGGGTGTTAAAGCCAGCGCAGGGATGTTCTATTTTTAAGTTGCGTATAACGATAGCTATACGCAACTTAAAAGTACAGCATCTGCTCTGGCCTCTTATGCGTCGAGTTCGCGGCGGCGCTCGGAGCTGCGAAGTTCCCGCGCTCGCCGGCGCTCTGAGCGGCTGGGTCTGCGGCCTACACGCACTTTGCCGCCACCCATGATCGACACGAGCCGGATGCGGATCAGCGGGTCGCCAGGTCGGGGGGGCCGATCGCCGAGGCGCACGTTGTTGCCACCCATAAAGGCGAACTTCGACACCTGCACGCGCACACCGTCAGGGATCCGGATCTCGGCGCCGCCCATCACCGAATAGACGTTCAGTTGGGTCACCGGGTGCGAGAGCTCCACGTCGCACAGGTCGATCTCGCTGCCACCCATGAGATTCACCACGGTGCAGCGTTTCGCGATTCGCCAGTGCCCCCGGCTCGGTAGTCCTCGACGCCGAGGCTGGCGTCTCCTTCCTGCTCGTCCTCGATGCCGCCGACCTCAGCGAGCTGGCACGGGCGCAGGCACCCCATCACATCCCGTTCGGCTTCCACGGCCAGTTCGCGCGAGCGTAGGACTCGGGACTACTCGGCGGCCTACTAGACCGCGACCGGCAGCTCGTAGCGGCGTCTGACCCCATAGAGCGTCGTGCGCTCAGCCGCCGAGCGCCCGGCCGCGTGGGCGGCCGCCACCAGCTGCTCCGGCTCCAGGCGCGTGCCGTGGTAGCTACCCGCGAGGCGGCTGATGGACTCCTCCATGAGCGTGCCGCCGAGGTCGTTGACGCCCCAGCGCAGCGACTCGGTGGCGGCGTCGAGGCCCATCTTCACCCAGCTCGCCTGCAGGCTCGCCACGGTCCGGCCGAGCGCGAGGCGAAAGACGGCGGTGTGCTTGAGGTTCTCCTCTCGAGAAATCTCCTCCACGCCATGAGTCCGTCCCAACAAGGTCTGGAAGGGGATAAACGACAGCGGCACGAACTCGGTGATCCCGCCCGTGCGTTCCTGCAGCTCGCGGATCACGCGCATGTGCTCAGCCAGCTCCCATGGCTCCTCGATGTGACCGAACATGACCGTCGCCGTCGAGCGCAGGCCGGCCGCGTGTGAGGCCTCGATGATCTCCACCCAGCGCGCCACCGGCAGCTTGTTCGGGGAGATGCGTTCGCGCACGCCATCGTGCAGCACCTCCGCGGCGGTGCCCGGTGTCGAGCCAAGGCCCGCGTCGCGCAGGCGCGCGAACACCTCCGCCGGCGCCAGCGCGGAGATGTCGCACATGTGCGCGATCTCCATTGGGCTGTACGCGTGCAGGTGCAGATCCGCGCCCGCGTCCGCCGCCGTCGCCTTCGCCAGCCGCAGCCACCCCAGGTAGTCCTCCAGCGACCAGTCGGGGTGGATGCCCGACTGGATGCACAGCTCGCTCGCGCCGAACTCGAGCGCGTCGTGGATACGGCCCACGAATTCCTGCTCGTCGTGCTCGTACGCGTCCGGCGAGCGCTTGCCCTGGCCGAAGCCGCAGAACGCACAGCCAACCGTGCAGACGTTGGAGATGTTGATGTTGCGGTTGACCACGAACGTCACCAGCTCGCCCGCCAGTTCCGCGCGCAGCTCGTCCGCCGCCTGGCGCATCTCCTCGATCGCCTCCGGCCGCGTCTCCGCGAACATCGCCGTCAGCTCCTGCGCACTCAGCGCGAGCCCGTTACGCGCGCGCTCGGTCGCAGCGGCGACCAGGTCCTGGCGGATCGGGGCGGGCGGATCTGTGCGACCAGAGCCGCGGCGAGGGATGAAGCTCCAGTACTTGACCTTGATCGTGTCCATCACGCCTTGCGCCACCCACTCGGAGTCGATGTACTTCGGGTACACGCACAGCCGCTCGGTCAACGCGACGCCGTCCTTCTGCAGCTCCTTGCGCACCTGATGCGGCGAAGGGAACGGGTGCTCCGGCGAGATGTGATCGCCGTTGGCGCTGAGGCCTCCGAGGTCCGTCGCGCCGGCTGCCACCAACTCACCCCACCAGTCGGCGAGGTTCGGCGGGATCTGGATGCCGACGTCGGACATCAGCCGCCGGGTCTCTGCTATCAGGCGCTTCATGTCCTCGATGTTCACCGGACACGCCCACTGCGGCAATGGCAGCTCGGGACGTGAGTCGGCGACCCCCGTGCGCCAGTATTCGCGCGCGGCCGCATCGGCGATCTGCGCGGGCTCTTCGCCGTAGTAGCGCTGGTGGGGAACGAAGTTCTGGAGGATCACCTCCTGGATGTGGCCATGCTCGGCATGCACCGCCGCCAGCGCTTCCAGCGATTCGAAGCGCTCCTGCTCGGTCTCGCCGATGCCCACGAGGATGCCGCTCGTGAACGGGATCCGCAGCTCGCCCGCGGCCGCGATCGTCTCCAACCGCCTTGCCGGATGCTTGGTCGGCGAGCCGGCGTGCACCGTCTGCATCAGCCGCTCGGAGATCGACTCGAGCATCAGCCCCTGCGAGGCGGTGACCTCGCGCAGCCGCGCCAGGTCATCGCGCGAGAGCACACCGAGGTTCGTGTGCGGCAACAGGCCTCGCTCGAGCGCGCGTTCGCACGTCCACACGACATACGCGGTGAAATCCTCGTGGCCGTGCGCGCGCAGCCGCGCCGCCACCTCCGGGTTGACCTCCGGGCGCTCGCCCGTCAGTACCAGCAGCTCCTTGACCTGGCGCTTGGCCGCACCGTCGAGGATCTCCAAGACCTCCTCGGGCGCGTACAGGTGCGCCTGGTGCGTGGCGAACGCGCAGTACTTGCAGTAGCACTGACAGGTCCGCGACAGCGACAGCGTCAGATTGCGCGAAAACGTGACCCTGCGCCGCATTCCCCGAGTGTATGAGGTCAATGGGTCTGTCCGATGGCCCTTCTACATTCGCCCCATGTCCGAAGACACCCTCCGTCGCGCCGTCGCCGAGATGATCGGCGCGTTCACGCTCACGTTCGTCGGTGCCGGCGCCGCTGCGGCGTCCGGCGTCGCCCACGACAGCACCCTGATCGGCGTGGCGATCGCCAACGGGCTCGCGATCGGCGTGATGGTCTGCGCGCTCGGGTACATCTCGGGTGGCCACTTCAACCCCGCGATCACGTTCGGCTTCCTGATCACCCGCCGCATTAAGCCGGCGCTCGCGGGCGTGTATTGGATCGCGCAGTTCGGCGGCGCCGCACTCGCCGCGCTGCTCGTCAGGGACCTGCTCCCGCGCGCCGCGACCGAAGCGGTGAAGCTCGGGGTCCCCGCGCTCGGTCATGGAGTGGACGCGAGCTCGGGCTTCCTGCTCGAGGCGGTGCTCACGTTCTTCCTCGTGCTCGTCGTGTTCGGCGCGGCTGTCGACACGCGCGGCCCGTTCAACGCGGTCGCCGGACTGGCGATCGGCCTGACGATCTCGATCGACGTGCTGTTCGGCGGGCCATTTACAGGCGCGGCGATGAACCCTTCGCGCGCGTTCGGGCCACAGCTCGTCGGCGACCACTGGGCCAACGGCTGGGTCTGGTACGCGGGCCCGGTGCTAGGGGCGAGCGTGGCGGCGCTGCTCTACCACTTCTTGTTCCTCGGTGGCAAGGCCGAGCCCGAGCCCGAGGCCACAACCTGACGGCGAGCGTCTATCTGGCCCGTCACGGCCAGACGACCTACAACCTCGAGGGCCGCTTCCAGGGCCAGCTGCCTGTGCCGCTCGATGAGAAGGGTCGGATACAGGCCGCAGAACTGGCCGAGCGCGCCGCCGCGCACGGGTTCGCCACGCTGTGGTCGAGCACGCTACTGCGGGCGCGCGAAACGGCGGAGATCGTCTCCGCCAGGATCGGGCTGGAGCCGAAAGAAGATGCGCGGCTGATGGAGACAAACGCAGGCGACTGGACGGATAGGTCGTTCAGCGAGGTGCAAGCGGAAGCGCCCGAGCTGTTCGCAAAGTTCATCGCCGGCGACCCGAGTTTCGCTTTCCCCGGCGGGGAGTCGTTTGCACAGCAAGAGGAGCGTGTGGGCGCCGCGCTCGATGATGTCGAAAAGGGCGCTCTGCCTGCACTCGTGGTCTGTCACGGCATGGTCATCCGTGCCGCCTTGTCTGTGCGCTCCGGGCAATGGCTGCCAAATGGACAGCGCGTGCAGAACGGCGCGCTCGTGCCGCTGGACCCGGCTCTTGCCACCGAGGCGGACATCGGCGACGGGGACGCGACGGTCGCAACTTAGCCTTGGAGTCTCGTAGTCAGCTCGCAACCAGGCGCTCGACGAGCCCAGCGCCTTCACGGGCCATGCGCGAGCGCGGGACGACGAGATCGAAGCCGGCCTGCTCTGCCCGCTCGCGCGCGGGCACGTCCACGTGTGAGTAAAACCCGAGCGTTCTGAGCGAGTGCGGCGCACCCTCACCGTGCAGCCCGCCCTCGTCGGCCAAGGCCGCCACGATTCCCGCCCCGTCCAACTGCGCGTCGGTCAGATCCACGACGAGGACATCCGCTGTGGGCTTGCCAGCGTCCGCGAGCCGTGCCCGCAGCCGCGCCTCGTCGGCGATCAGCTCCACCTCATCACCCGCCGCGACCAGGTCACTCTGGACGCGCGATCCGAACAGCAGGTCCGGAACCAGCGCCAGCACGCGCGCCATCGCTACCGCGCTCGCAGGCAAACGCGGGCCATCGCTACTGCGCGCGCAGGCGCAGGAACTCTTCGCGCGCGGACTGCGGGCGGCCCCACATCTGGGTGACCTCGACACGCCCTGAGCGAACCTCGCGTATGGCGAGCTCGCCGGCGAGCTCCGCGTTGTCGAGCAGTTGCAGCGTGCCGTGTACCGTGGGCGCCGAGGCGGCGTGGCCAAAACGATGCGCGATGAGCAGGCGCCAGTGCCAGTCGTAATGGGAGTAGGGCCGAGCGTTGCAGGTCGTCAGAAAGAGGGCCGCTTCGACGTAGCGGGACTCGTCTGCGATCCGCAGGTCGAGCTCGAGGTCAGTCCAGTCGTCGGGGAGCGAGTCCACGATCTGCTGAAAGTCCTCGGCCAGGCTCATTGCCGGGAAGGGTAGCGGTCTTGCGGGCTATCCTCGAACAGATGGCCGCAACGGACATCGACATGGATCTCGTGGGCACCGAGTACAGGGTGCTCGCCGAGGGCTGCGGCATGCTCGATCGATCTGAGCGCGGCAAGCTCGCGCTGATCGGCTCAGGCGCAGTGGAGTTCCTCAACGGCCAGGTCACCAACGAGCTTTCAGACCTGCATCCCGGCGAGGGCTGCTATGCAGCGTTCCTTACGCACAAGGGCAAGATGCTCGGTGACCTGCGTATCCTCGCGGTGGGTACCGCGGGCACGACGGGCGGCGAGGGTGCGGCGGGCGGTGCGGAGCTAGCGCCGGGCGTCTCGGAACTGCTGCTCGACACCGAGCGCGTGGCGCTCCAGGGGCTGTTCGACATGATTCGCCGCTTCAAGATTGGCTATCAGGTGGAGTTGCACAAGCGCACCGTCGAGCGGGGATTGCTGTCGCTGCTCGGACCCGACGCGCCCCGTATCGCGGGCGCGGAGACGCTGCCGGCCGTCGAGCACGCCAACGCGGCGGTCGAGATCGATGGCGTCGCGGCGGTCGTTGCACGCACCGATACCGGCGTCGATCTCCTCTGCGACGCGGCCGCCACCGAGGAGCTGACCAGGGTATTGCGCGATCGTGGCGCCGCGCCGGTCTCGGAGCAGGCCACGGAGATCCTCCGCGTCGAGCGCGGCCGGCCGCGCTACGGGATCGACCTCGACGACACCGTGATCCCCCAGGAGGCCGGCCTGAACGAGCGCGCCGTGAGCTTCACGAAGGGCTGCTACGTCGGTCAGGAGACCGTCGCGCGCCTGCACTACAAGGGCAAGCCCAACCGTCACCTGCGCGGCCTGCGCCTGAGCGCGCCAACCGAGCCGGGCGCGGAGCTGCGCCTGGGCGAGCGCGCCGTCGGCCGGCTGACAAGCTCCGTGCTCTCCCCCACCCACGGCCCGATCGGGCTGGCGCTCGTGCGCCGCGAGGCCGAGCCCGGAGCGAGCATCTCCGTCGGCGAGCATAGCGCCGAGGCCGAGGTCCTTGAGCTTCCGTTTGCGTCCAGCGGTCCACGTTGAGCAACAGGTCGGCAGGACGCATCGGGACCGCACGCCCGTGTCGATGACCCGTGGGTAGGATGCAGGCTCCGCACCCGGCGGGTGGGTACTTCAATCATCGGAGGTTCCAGAGCACGTGGCAATCGATCTGCAACAAGTCTCCGCAGTAGATGTCGAGCCCGGCGAGCTGCCTGAGACAATGGCCGCCTGGGTGATCCGCGAGGAGCGCCAGGGCGAACCGAAGGACGCCTTCCAGGTCGAGGAGATCGAGGTCCCCGAGCCCGGCGCCTTCGAGGTGATCGTGCGCGTGATGGCCGCGGGCGTCAACTACAACAACGTCTGGGCCGCCCTCGGCAAGCCGGTATCGGTGATGAAGTACGGCGACCATCCCGAGTTCGGCCACCACATCGGTGGCTCCGACGCTTCCGGGATCGTCTGGAAGGTCGGCGCTGGCGTGACGCGCTGGAAGCCCGGCGACGAGGTCGTCGTGCACTGCAACCAGGCCTCCTACGAGGACCCCGAGGTCCACGGCCTCGACCCGATGGCCGCCCCCTCGCAGAAGATCTGGGGCTACGAGACCACCTGGGGCTCCTTCGCGCAGTTCACCAAGGTGCAGGCCCAGCAGCTGCTGGGAAAGCCCCACGCGCTGACCTGGGAGGAGGCCGCGTCCTACGGGCTCGTCTACTTCACCGCTTACCGCATGCTGATCACGCGCTGCAAGCTGCAGGCCGGCGCCAACGTGCTGATCTGGGGCGCCGCCGGCGGCCTCGGCGTGTTCGCCACCCAGCTCTGCGCCGCGGCCGGCGCGCATTGCGTCGGCGTCGTCTCCTCCGCCGAGAAGGGCGAGCTGGTCAAGCGCCTGGGCGCCGTCGACTACATCGACCGCGCGGAGTTCACCGGGATGATGCGCAAGGGCGGCGAGAGCCCCGAGGAGGAGAAGGCCCGCTTCGGCGTCTCCCGCGAATTCGCCAAGCGCGTCAAGCAGATCCTCGGCGACGCCCCCGACATCGTCTTCGAGCACGTCGGGCAGGCCACCTTCCCCACCTCCGTGTTCACCGTCAAGCCCTTCGGCAAGGTCGTGATCTGCGCCGGCACGACCGGCTTCAACCTCGACTTCGACGTCCGTTACCTATGGATGAAGCAGAAGGAGATCCTCGGCTCGCACTTCGCCAACGCCTATGAGTGCACGAAGGCCAACGAGCTGATCGAGTCGGGGCAGATCCGCCCGGTGCTGTGGCGCACGCTCGGCTTCGAGGGCGTCGCCGAAGCCCATCAGCTCATGCTCGAAAACAAGCACCTCGGCAAGATCTCGATCCTCGTGGGCGCGGACTCCGAGGGTCAGGGTAAGACCGCCAACGGCCCCGGCGCCATCCACGCGGAGGTTGGCGCCTGATGGCCGGCACAGTGATCGTGCCCTGGTATGCCACGGGCTTTCGCTGCGATGGCTTCGAGGCCGCGCTGAACGAGATCGCAGCAGTCGCGCTGCGCTACGGCGCGAGTTCCTACGCCGTCTACAGGGCCCGCGACGACCGCTACAAGTTCCAGCAGCTCGCGCACTTCGCCGAGCACGTCGACTGGGAGCGCTATTGGGACGGCCCAGAGATGACCGACTTCAGGGTGATCCACTCAAGCTGGTACCAAGTGCCGGTGCTCTACGGCTGGTGGGACCTCACCACGAGCGGGGGAGTCGCCCTTGACGCGGTTCCTATTGCAGTCGGCAACGGTCACACCAACGGCATCAGCAACGGTGCTCCCCACCCGATCGAGGGCGAGAGCGCCTAAAGAGGCTATTAGCCCTGCTCTAGCGGAGCCATCGTCAAGCCGGCGCCCTTCAGCTGCTCCCAGTAGTGCTCGGCCGTCTCCTGCTGTCCGCTGTACACGATCGCCTGGCCCGAGGCGTGGATCACGTTCGCAAGCTCATGTCCGCGCTCGAGCGTCGTCGCGGGTATGTAGCGCGCGAGCGTGCGCGCCACGTGGTCAAAGGTGTTGTGATCGTCGTTGCGCACGATCACCTTCCAAGATTCGCCCAAGCCACCACCGGGCAGGCCGGTGCGCGGCAGCTCGATCGTCTGACTCATGGACGGGAGGATAATGGGCGCGGCCCGGCCGTACAATGCCTGTATGAGCGGCGACCAAGCCCCCTGGCCCCCTCGGCTGGAGCAGCCCGACCGGCCCTGGATGATGCGCACCTACGCCGGGCACTCGACGGCGAAGGCCTCGAACGAAGCTCTACCGGGGCAACCTCGCGAAGGGACAGACGGGGCTGTCGGTGGCCTTCGATCTGCCGACCCAGACCGGCTATGACCCTGACGACGAGCTCGCGCGGGGCGAGGTCGGGAAGGTCGGTGTGCCGGTCGTCCATCGCGGCGACATGGCGACGTTGATGGACGGTATCCCGCTTGGGGAGATGAACACCTCAATGACGATCAACGCCACCGCCGCCTGGCTGCTGGCGTTGTACATCGTCGCCGCCGAGCAGCAGGGCGTCGCCCAGAAGCAGCTTCAGGGCACCACGCAGAACGACATCATCAAGGAGTTCCTCGCGCGCGGCACCTACGCGTTCCCGCCCGCGCCCTCGATGCGGTTGATCGCGGACATGATCGCCTACACGGTCGAGCACATCCCCAAGTGGAACCCGATCAACATCTGCTCCTACCACCTGCAGGAGGCCGGCGCGACGCCCGTGCAGGAGATCGCCTACGCGATGTCCAACGCGATCGCCGTGCTCGACGCAGCACGGGAACGAGTCCAGGCCGCCCACTCCGACGACGAGGCGGCCGCGCGGGAGCTGATGGAGCAGGTGTTCGGGCGAATCTCCTTCTTTGTGAACGCCGGCGTGCGCTTCGTCGAAGAGCACGCGAAGCTGCGCGCGATGGGCATCCTGTGGGAGGAGCTCGGCCGCGAGCGCTACGGCGTCACCGACCCCAGGCACCTGCGCTTCCGCTATGGCGTGCAGGTCAACTCGCTGGGCCTGACCGAGGCCCAGCCGGAGAACAACGTCCAGCGGATCGTGCTCGAGACGCTCGCGGTCACGCTCGGGCGCGACGCGCGCGCGCGCGCGATCCAGCTGCCGGCCTGGAACGAGGCGCTCGGCCTGCCGCGCCCCTGGGATCAGCAGTGGTCGCTGAGGATCCAGCAGGTGATGGCCTACGAGACCGACCTGCTCGAGTATCCGGACATCTTTGAGGGCTCGCATGTGATGGACGGCCTCGTCGCCGAGCTGCTCGACGGCGCGCGCGCCGAGATCGCCGTCGTCGCCGAGCACGGCGGCGCGGTCGAGGCGGTGCCCTACATGAAGGGCGCCTTGGTCAACTCCCACCGGCGGCGCATCCACCGGATCGAGTCCGGCGAGCAGATCGTCGTCGGCCAGAACCGCTTCGCCGAGACCGCCGTCTCGCCGCTGACCGACGACGCCGAGGGCGGCATCCTCGTCGTCGACCCCGCCGTCGAGGCCGAGCAGATCGAGGCCGTGCGCCGCTGGCGCTCCGAGCGCGACCAGGGGGCCGTCGACACCGCGCTCGCGGAGCTCGCCAGGGTTGCCGCTGGAGAGGATGACCCCGCCCGCCCACAAGAGAACCTGATGATCCCGACGATTGCCGCCGCGCGCGCGGGCGCCACGACGGGCGAGTGGGCACGCACGCTGCGCGAGGTGTTCGGCTCCTACCGCGCCCCCACCGGCGTCGGCGAGGCGAGCGGGCACGAAACGCCGGACGCGGAGCTGACGGAACTGCGCGAGGAGGTTTCGCGCCTGCAGGAGCGGCTGGGCCGCCGGCCGAAGATCCTCGTCGGCAAGCCCGGACTCGACGGGCACTCGAACGGTGCCGAGCAGATCTCCGTGCGTGCGCGCGACGCGGGCATGGACGTCGTCTACGAAGGGATCCGCCTGACCCCCGCCCAGATCGCCGCCTCGGCGTTGCAGGAGGGCGTGCACGTGATCGGGCTGTCGATCCTCTCCGGCTCCCATCGCGAGCTGATCCCCGCGGTGATCGACGCGCTGCGCGAGGCCGGCGTCACCGCGCCCGTGGTCGTCGGCGGGATCATCCCCGACCAGGACGTCGCGCCGCTGAAGGACGCCGGCGTGGCCTCCGTCTACACCCCGAAGGACTTCGATCTGACGCAGATCATGCGCGACATCGTCGAGTTGGTGGGCAACGGCGTACCGGCGCCCGTTTAGGTGGACGGCGCGGCTCTCGGCGCGCGGTTGCGCGAGCGCGACCTGAGCGCGGCGCCCGCGGCGCTCAACCTGCTGGAGAGCGCCACCGACGAGGCGCGCGAGCAAGCGGCAGCGCTGCTGCACGAGGTCTCCCCGCGGGCGCTCGGCGGCGAGGCGCCGGGGCACGTGATCGGGATCACCGGGCCGCCGGGCGCCGGCAAGTCGACGCTGCTTTCGGCGCTCCTGCACGCCTGGCGGAATGGAGGCCCACCCACCCGCACGGTTGCGATGCTGGCTGTCGATCCGAGCTCACGCCGCTCCGGCGGCGCGCTCTTGGGTGACCGCGCGCGGATCGAGTTCGACGCGGCCGACCGCGGCGTCCTGATCCGCTCGACCGCCGCCGGCGAGCGCCTCGGCGGGCTGGCCTGGCCCACGCGCGCGGCGGCGCACGCGCTGGCGGCGGCGTTCGACGTGGTCGTGATCGAGACCGTCGGCGTCGGGCAGGCCGAGACGGAGATCGTCGACGTCGCCGACACCGTTGCCGTCGTCGTCCAGCCCGGCAGCGGCGACGCGCTCCAGTTCCTCAAGTCGGGGATCATGGAAATTCCCGACCTGCTCGTCGTCACGAAGGCCGACCTCGGCCAGCTGGCGGTGCGCACCCGCCGCGATCTCGGTGCGTCGCTGCGCTCGCTCGGCGCGCGCTCGACGCCGGTGCTCGCGGTTTCCTCGCTGCCGCCCCCCGAGGGCATCGACGAGCTGGTCGCAGCGCTCACCGAGCACCGCGCCGGGCTCGACCTCGCCGCACGGCGCCTGCAGGCGCGGCGGACCGGGGCGCTGGCGGACTTCGTCGCCGAGCACGGCGCACGCGGGCTGCGCGCACTCGGGGGACGTCACGCGGCGCTCGAGCTGCTGGCCGCCCAGGACCCGGGCCTCGACGTGCCCGCGCTCGTGGCCGCCCTGGAGGGGAGGGCAAAGCGATGCTGATCCTGATCCTCTTCGCCATCCTCGCAGGCGCAGGCACTGCGCTGTCGCCGTGCGTGCTGCCAGTGCTGCCCGCATTGCTGTCAGCCGGCGGCGTCGGTGGCCGACGCCGGCCGCTGGGGATCGTGATCGGCCTTTCGGTGACGTTCACGGTGACGATTGTGGGCCTGGCGAACGTGGTCGACGGCGTCGGCCTGGGCAGCGACCCGCTGCGCGACGTGGCAGTCGTAGTGCTGCTGGTGTTCGGGGCGGTCCTGCTCGTGCCGGAGCTGGCGGCGCGGCTGGAGGCGCCGCTGTCGCGCCTGGCCCGCTTCGGGCCGCGCACGAGGGGCGACGGCTTCCTCTCGGGTTTGCTCGTCGGTGGTGCGCTCGGCTTCGTGTACACGCCCTGCGCAAGCCCGATCCTCGCCGCGGTCATCTCGGTTAGTGCGGCATCCGGCAAGACCGTGCTGGTCGCCCTCGCATATGCGGCCGGCTCGGCGGTCGTCCTGCTCATGCTCTCACTCGGCGGTAGGCGACTATTCGACCGCGTGCGGCGCGCCGGGCGCGGCCCATTGCTGCAGCGAGCGCTCGGCACGATCATGATCCTGACCGCGATCGCCATCGTGACGAACCTCGACGTCAACTTCGACCAGTTCGTCGCCGAAAAGATCCCCGACGTCAACCTCACCGCGTCGCTCGAGTGCTCGAGCACGATCACCGGGCGCCTGCATGAACTGACTGGACACCATGCCAAGTTCACGCCCGCGAACGGATCCTCGGCCTGCAACGGCTCGACCTCCACGATCCACGTCGCAGCCAAGAACGCCAGCCAGGCGACACTGTTGGCCGACGCCCGCGCGCTGGGAGATCTCGGTACCGCACCCGAATTCACGGAAACCGAGGACTGGTTCAACACGGGGGTGGACGGGCACTCAAACACTCCCCTCACGCTCGCATCGCTGCGCGGTCGGGTCGTGCTGGTCAACTTCTGGACTTACACCTGCATCAACTGCATTCGCACGCTGCCGTATCTGAAGGCCTGGGATGCTGCCTACCGCAAGGACGGCCTTGAGATCGTCGGCGTGGAGACGCCAGAGTTCGCTTTCGAGCACGATGCCAGCAACGTCAAGGACGCGATCGAACAGTTCGGCCTGCGCTACCCGGTTGTTCAAGACAACAACATGGGCACCTGGAACGCCTACGGCAACGAGTACTGGCCCGCCGACTACCTGATCGACGCCAAAGGCCAGGTTCGCTACACGGCCGCCGGTGAGGGCGACTATGGCAAGACTGAAACTGCAATCCGCGCGCTGCTGGCCGAAGCCGGCTACCAGGTCGGCGGCAAGAGCCACCCGACCGATGTGGTCGTGCCCTCGGAAGTCGCAACCCCCGAGACCTACTTGGGCACCCGCCGCGCCGAAGGTTGGATCAATGGCCCCAAGTCGGGGCTGCACGACTACGGCGCACCACCGACCGGGGAACTGCAGCTCAACGAGTTTGCCTACAGCGGTACCTGGAAGATCGCAGAACAGCCCGCCGAAGCCGTCGCGGGATCGGCCGCTCACCCGCCCGCCTACCCACCCGGCATCGACATGGAGTTCAAGGCCAAGAACGTATATCTAGTGTTGAGCTCGCCCGATGAACGCCCGCTGCCAGTCCAGGTACTGCTCGACGGGCATCCGATCCCCGCGGCAGACGACGGCGCCGATGTCCATGACGGCGTCGTCACCGTCCGCCGCCAGCGCCTGTACGCGCTGGTTTCGCTGCCGAGCGATCAGCAGCATCGCCTGTCGCTGCGCTTCGCCCCGGGCGTGACCGGGTATGCGTTCACGTTTGGGTAGGACCCCCGGCTCGTAGGCGCATACAATGACCCCATGGAGGGCTCAATGGCAGAGACCAGCGCGCGTAGCTGGCTGCGTTGCTACCGCTGCTGGTCGCAGGATCTGGAGGTCCAGGTCCACTACGAGGGGATCCACAAGATCGACCCCGACACCGGTGAGCGCGCGGAAGTCGTCGAACGAGCTCCAGGAGGCGGTCGTCCAGTGCCTGGACTGCATGCACGATCAGCCGCACCTCGGCTTCAGCAACGGACGCGTCGAGCCGATCGAGGACCGCTGGGAACGGATGATCGCCGGCACGCCGTGGGTCGCCTCCTGCACCGTGACCGTCGACTCCGAAGACGTCGAGAGCTGCTCCGGCCCGGAGGCCGGCGACGCGCTCTCCTACGCCGCCTTCGGCGAGCACGGCGTGCGCGAGTTCTTCACCCATGTGCGCTTCCACAAGCACGAAGACGAGGCTCGCATCATCGTGCACCTGCTCGTCGAGCTGTATGCGCGCTCGCTCGAGGAGGCCACCGATGTACTCGAGTCTTCAGCGCGCGGCGCTTTGACGATCACCTCACTCGCCGAGGAGTCACGCCCGCCAGCGGCAGCAGCCGGCGAGTCCCACGGCCAACACGACTAGCCCAGACGCGCTTCGAGTGCGTCCAGCTGAGCGGTCAACTCAGCCGGCAGGTTCTCGAATTTCGAAAGGTACTCGCGGAACTGAGGCAGCTGGGCGCGCCACTCCTCGGGGTCGACGCGCAGCAGATCCGCCATTGCCTCGTGGGTGACGTCAACGCCGCGGGTGTCGATTCCGTCGGGGCCCACCGGCGGCATCCAGCCGATCGGCGTCTCAGTCGCCGCGCCATGTCCGGCGCAGCGAGCAAACACCCACGAGAGCACGCGCGAGTTCTCGCCGTAGCCCGGCCACAGAAAGCGGCCGTTCTCGTCCTTGCGGAACCAGTTGACGTAGAAGATCTTCGGCAGCTTTGCTCCGGGCCGGCGCCCCATCTCGAGCCAATGGGCAAAGTAGTCGGCCATGTTGTAGCCGCAGAACGGCAGCATCGCGAACGGGTCAAAGCGCAGTTCGCCGACTGTCCCGGCCGCTGCGGCCGTCTTCTCCGAGCTCATCACCGCGCCCAGGAACACGCCGTGCTCCCAGTCGAGCGCCTCAGTCACCAGCGGCACAACAGTCGAGCGGCGTCCGCCGAACAGCATCGCGTCGATCGGCACGCCCGCCGGGTCCTCCCACTCGGGCGCGATCGCCGGGTCCTGTGCAGCCGGGGTGGTGAAGCGCGCGTTGGGATGCGCCGAAGGCTTCTCCGAGGCAGGTGTCCAATCGTTGCCGTGCCAGTCGATCAGATGCTCGGGCTTCTCCTTGGTCATGCCCTCCCACCAGACGTCGCCGTCGTCCGTCTTCGCGCAGTTGGTGAAGATCGTGTTGCGCTCGATCGTGCGGATCGCGTTCGGGTTGGTCTGTTCGCCAGTGCCCGGTGCGACGCCGAAGAAGCCTGCCTCGGGGTTGATTGCGTAGAGGCGGCCGTCCTGCCCGAACTTCATCCAGGCGATGTCATCGCCAATCGTCTCGACCGTCCAGCCCTCGAGCGTCGGGATCAGCATCGCCAGGTTGGTCTTGCCGCAGGCGCTCGGGAACGCGCCAGTGATGTACTTGACCTCGCCCTCCGGCGAGGTGAGCTTGAGGATCAGCATGTGCTCGGCCATCCAGCCCTCGTCGCGGGCCATCACCGAGGCGATACGCAGCGCAAAGCACTTCTTGCCGAGCAGCGCGTTGCCACCGTAGCCAGACCCGTAGGACCAGATTTCGCGCGTGTCGGGGAAGTGCACGATGTACTTGTTCTCGGCGTTGCACGGCCACGGTACGTCTTCGACGCCGTCATCCAGCGGCATGCCGACCGAGTGCAGGCACGGAACGAACTCGCCCTCGCCGAGCGCGTCGAGCGCACCCTGGCCCATACGGGTCATGATTCGCATATTCACAGCCACGTAGATCGAGTCGGTCAGCTGCACACCAACATGACTCTTGTCCGAGCCGAGCGGCCCCATCGAGAAGGGCACCACGTACATCGTCCTGCCCCGCATCGAGCCCGCAAACAGGCCGGTGAGCGTGCTGCGCATCTCCGCCGGATCGCGCCAATTGTTGGTTGGACCCGCTTCCTGCTCGGTGGCAGAGCAGATAAAAGTGCGGTCTTCAACCCTGGCCACATCGCCGGGATCAGATAGCGCCAAGTAGGAGTTCGGGCGCTTGGTCTCAGACAGCTTCTCAAAGGTGCCGGCGTCTACCAACTCCTGGCAGAGGCGGTCGTACTCCTCAGCCGAGCCGTCGCACCAGTGAATCTCCTCGGGTTCAGTAAGTGCGGCCACCTCCTCGACCCAGGCCAACAGGCGCTCGTTCTTGGTGGGAGCGGGGACGGTCATATTCATGGCTTGCAAGCGGCTCCTTTTGTGGATCTGACGACCCTGGGAGCCTATCGCGCCCCCGATCTACTCGACGTTGCCCTCAGCGGAGCCCCCGGGGTGGGCGGGACCTGGATCCCTGCGCGGCACCAGCACGAGCCGCTTGAACTCGGCCACGAGCACACCGTCCTGATTGAAGACACGAGTGTGCACCCTGACGGTGCCGCGGTCGGTCTTCGACTGCGACTCCTTCTTCTCGAGCACCTCGGACTCGACGAACAGCGTGTCGCCGTGGAACACAGGCGCCGGGTGCTTGAGCTCTTCGGTAGCGAGGTTCGCGATCGCCTTGCCGCTGACGTCGCTCACGGACATGCCCAGCGCCAGCGAGTACACGAGCGGGCCCACGACGACGTTCCGGCCCTGCTGGGATTTGGCGGCGTACACGTCGTTGATGTGCAGCGGGTGGTGGTTCATCGTGATCAGGCAGAACAGATGGTCATCTGCCTCGGTCACCGTCTTGGCGGGCCAGTGCTTGTAGACGTCGCCGACCTCGAACTCCTCGAGGTAGCGGCCGTATGGATGGGCGCCGCTCGCCTCGCGGGCGGCTTGCTCTGTCTCGAAGGTCTCGACGGTGTCGGTAGCGCTCATGTAGGTCGTGGGTCTCCTGTGGCGGGGAACGGATGGAGCCGCGGCTCGCAGCTTCAACTCTAGTGGGCGGCCAGCGGACAGGCGTATCCCGGTTCGGGCTTGCAGCCTTCGTCGGGGATTTTGCCCACGGGCCCGGCCGGCTGCTCGACGGCCTGCTTGAAAGAGCTCAAGTAGGACAGACCGCACGCCAGGTCATAAGCCTGCGCGAGCGCTCCCTCCGCGTCGAAGCCGGCAAGTGCCTGCCCGCGGGAGCTCAGTACACGCAGCCGCGATACGCTCAGCGTGGACCCGTGGACGGTCAGGTCGCACAGAGCGGGCGTGTGCGCACCAGTCGGTCGCGCGAGCGGATCTGTGCTCCTGAGCACGAGCGGCGAGCGAAGCGCAATCGGCGCGGTCAAGCGCACACCCACGGATACCGGATCGAACAGTGGCGAGGGTCGGTTGACGAGTAGGACCAGTACCCGCAAAGCGCCTGATGCCGACAATCGCAAAGCGCCCGCCGTCAGGTAGTCATCGCCGAACGGCGCCCTGACGACGACGTGCAGCGAACTGCCGGCGATTTGCTGCACGCGTCTCGCACCGCCGAAGTTGACCTCGGCCAGCGTCAGGTCATCTGGTGCCGCGGACATCGACAGGTTCCAGCTATGCCCAACGGAGGCCGCCTTGCTCGCGCTCGCACGGGAACCCGTGCTCGCCGCGATGGCCATGGCCAGCACCGTGCCAAGCACAAGCGCTCCGCACGTCAGCACCAACATGAGCGTGGTCAGAGGGCGGCGCATCATCGATACTTCTCTATACCGAGCTTAGCGTCATCACCCGAACCGACCCAGGAGACCCGACTTGCGCAACCCCCGAGACTTCTTCAAGCCCCTCGCGATCGACGCCCCCGAGCCCGCGCGGGAGATCCCGTTCAAGCCCTCCCGGATGATCCACTTCATGGACTTCTCGAACCCGAAAATGGTCGAGAAGACGCCCGATCTCGCGCCGAAGGTCAACATCCTGCTCGGCAACCTCGAGGACGCCGTCCCGCTGGAAAAGAAGGAGGCCGCACGCGCGGGTCTGATCAAGGTCGGGCGTGAGATGGACCTCGGCGAAACCGCGCTGTGGACGCGTGTCAACGAGCTCGCCTCGCCCTACTTCCTCGACGACATCACCCAACTCGTGGCTGAGATCGGGCACAGGCTAGAGGTGATCATGATCCCCAAGGTCGAGGGTCCCTGGGACATCCACTACGCCGACCGCCTGCTCGCCCAGCTCGAGGCGAAGGCGGGCCTCGAGCGCCCGATCCTGTTGCACTGCGTGCTCGAGACCGCCCAGGGCGTGGCCAACCTCGAGGAGATCGCCTGCGCCTCCCCGCGCATCCAGGGCATGTCGTTCGGCCCCGCCGACCTCGCCGCCTCGCGCCGCATGAAGACCACCCGCGTAGGCGGCGGGCACCCCGGCTACCGCACGATCGCGGATCCGGACCCGGATAACCCCGAGGCGCCTCGCCCCAGCTACCAGCAGGACCCATGGCACTACTCGATCGCGCGAATGGTCAACGCCTGCACCTCGGTCGGCGCGCTGCCGTTCTACGGACCGTACGGTGACATCTCCGACGCGGAGGGCTGTGAGACGCAGTTCCGCGCCTCCTTCCTACTCGGGTGCGTCGGCGCGTGGTCGCTGCATCCCGGCCAGATCGCGATCGCGAAGAAGGTCTATTCGCCCGACCCCGAGGAGGTCGCATTCGCCAAGAAGGTGATCGAGGCGATCCCGGACGGGCGCGGCGTGCACATGATCGACGGCAAGATGCAGGACGACGCCACCTGGAAGCAGTGCAAGGTGATGGTCAACCTAGCCGAAATGCTGGCAAGGAAGGATCCTGAGCTGGCCGAGGCGTACGGGTTCGCGCCTCAGGCAGCCGCCGCCGTATAGGCTTCCGCGCCGCATGAGGTTCTTCGAGTTCGAGGCGCGCGAGGTCGTCAAGCGCGCCGGCATCCCCGTCACCGACTACGGCTTCACGACCGATCCCGCCGAGGCGCGCGAGATCGCGCAGCGCATCGGGGGACCGACGGTGATCAAGTCGCAGGTGCTGACCGGCGGACGGATGAAGGCGGGCGGCGTCAAGTTCGCGGACACGCCCGAGGAGGCCGAACAGCACGCTCGCGACATCCTCGCGCTGGAGATCAACGGCCACATGCCACGCGGCGTGCTCGTCAACCCGAAGGCGGAGGTCGCGCAGGAGTATTACGCGGGCGTCGTCTGGGACGGCACCGCGAAGAGACCGCTGATGCTCTTCAGCGACATGGGCGGCATCGACATCGAGCAGGTCGCCGAGGAGCACCCCGACCACGTCGGTCGCGGCCACTTCTCCACGCTCGAGCCCTTCTCCGACTTCCAGGCCAAGCAGGTCATCGCCGCGGCCGGCGTCACCGGCAGGGCCCTGCAGCGCGCCACCCCGGTGCTCGCTAGGCTGGCCCAGCTGTTCCTCGACGACGACATGACGCTCGCCGAGATCAACCCACTGGCGGAACTGAAGGACGGCTCGTTCGTCGCACTCGACGCGCACATGGAGATGGAGAACGAGGGCATGCCGCGTCAGAAGGCTCTGCTCCAGGCCCTAGGCATCGGCGAGGACGAGGGCACCCGCGAGGACCACACGCCCACCGCCTTCGAAGAGGCCGTCAAGGCGATCGACGCCGCCGATCATCGCGGCGTCATCCAGGGCAAGGACACCGGCTTCAACGGCAACATCGGCCTGGTGATCGGAGCCGGCGGTGGCTCGCTGACGCTGACGGACGCCGTGCGCCAACAGGGCGGCAAGCCCGCCAACTATTCCGAGATCGGCGGCAACCCGTCCGTCGCCAAGGCCTGTGGCCTGGCCAAGCAGGTCCTGCAGAAAGACGGCGTGGAGAAGATCGCCGTGATGATGTCGATCGTGTCGAACACGCGCGTAGACATCGTCGCGCGCGGCGTGATCAAGGCCTGCCTGGAGCTCGGCAGGGACCCCGGCGAGACAATCGCGATCTTCCGCATCCCTGGAGCCTGGGAGGAGGAGGGCTTCAAGATCCTCGACTCCTACGGGATCGAGTACTGCGACCGATCAGTGTCGTTGTGGGAGGCCGCCGGTCGTGCGGTCGCCAAGATCCAAGGGGAGGCTGCCTGATGTCGATTCTGATCGACTCCGACACCACCTTCATCATCCAGGGCATCACCGGGCGCGAGGCGGTCAACCTCACGCGCGAGTGCCTGGACTACGGCTCGAAGATCGTCGGCGGCGTCACTCCCGGCCGCAAGGGACGGGACGTGCATGGCGTGCCGGTGTTTGACACGGTCGAGCAGGTCGTCGAGCACAACGGGGGCGTCGTGCCCGACGGCTCAGTTGTCACCGTCCCGCCCGCGGGCACACGTGACGCCGTGTTCGAGGCGCTGCATGCCGGCGTCAAGACAATCGTGATCGTCACCGAGCGCATCCCGCGCCGCGATGTCGCGATGATGGTCGAGCTGGCCGATGCCAAGGGCGCGCGGATCATCGGGCCCAACTGCCTGGGTGTGATCGTCCCGGGCGTCGCCAAGATGGGCGGAATAGGTGGCCCGGCGCGCAATGCAGCGGTGGCCTACCAGCCTGGCGCGGTCGGCGTAATGAGTCGCTCTGGTGGCATGACGACTGAGATCTCCTCGACACTGACGGCTGCGGGACTGGGTGTCTCCACCGCGGTCTCGATCGGCGGCGATGCGATCATCGGTTCCACCTACGCCGAGCTGATGCCGTACTTCGAGGCTGACGAGCAGACCCAGGCGATCGTCATCTATACCGAGCCTGGCGGGCGCATGGAGGCCCAGCTGGCGCAGTGGGTCAAGGACAACAACTCGCGCCTTCCGATCATCGCCTTCATGGCAGGCAAGTTCATGGACGACGAGGAGATGCAGGGCATGTCCTTCGGGCACGCCGGCACGATCGTCGAGGGCAAGGAGGACTCAGCGACGGAGAAGATCGCCCGCCTCCAGGAGGCCGCTATTCCGGTCGTGCAACGGATCGACGAGATTCCCGACCTGGTCAAGGCCAAGATCGCCGAGAGGAGCCCCGCGTGAGGAAGGACGGGATCTTCATCGCCGTCGAGGTCGACGATGCGGCCGCCGCCGACTCAGAGCTGGCGCGCAGGCTCAGCGAGGCCTGTCCGGTGGACATCTTCGCCCAGGGCAAGGATGGGACGCTCGAGATCGTGGAGAAGAACCTCGACGAGTGCGTGCTGTGCAGGCTGTGCCTGGACGCTGCGGGTGGGTGTGGTCCCAATCCTGCCGTCAAGGTGATCAAGCTCTACGACGACTCCGCCGTTCTCGCTTGAGGGTTCGCTACGCCTGACCGCCGCGTTCCCTATCCTTAGAGACAGGAGGGTAACACGAGCATGAACGAAAACTTCTCCCTGATCGTGATGTGCCTGTTCCTGCTGGGTTCACTGGCATTTCTGGCTCAGCAGCTGACCACCTATCACTGAGGCTTGCGGGCCTTGCGCGTGCGTGCACGCTCCTGCTGGCGCTCGACGACGCTGGCGATCAGCTTGAGGATCTGCTCGGGGCCAGTGGCCTTGGCCTGGCCGTAGGTGAACGCCTCGATCCAGTCCGCGACCTTGGCCTCCTTAGCCATCACGTTGAAGAACTCGCGGCGCATGTCCACGCGCACGCGCGCGTCCGCGGCCGGGCCCTTAGTGACCTTCACGCCCGGCATCTCCAGCTGAAAGTGCTGAACATCGCCGCGCCCGCGCAGCTCGACCGCGGCGACGAGCTTCATCGGCTCGAGCGCCGGCACCTCTTCGAGAAAGCGGTTGACCGCCAGCTCGATCAGGGTCTTTGCGTCCTCGGACATCAGATCTTATGACGCTGCAAGAGCTTGCGGCCGATCACCATGCGCTGGATCTCCGAGGTGCCCTCGCCGATCAGCAGCAGCGGCGCGTCGCGATACAGGCGCTCGATCTCGTACTCCTTGGAGTAGCCATAGCCGCCGTGGATGCGGAAGGACTCCTCCACGCAGAAGCGACCGGCCTCGGAGGCGAACAGCTTGGCCATGCCAGCCTCGAGGTCCGAGCGCTCGCCCGCGTCCTTGAGGCGCGCCGCGCGCATCGTCAACAGGCGTGCCGCTTCGACCTGCGTGGCCATGTCCGCGAGCTTGAACTGGATCGCCTGGTGCTCTGCGATCGGCTTGCCGAACGTCTTGCGCTCCTGCGAGTAGCGCAGCGCCAACTCGAGCGCACGCTGGGCGATGCCGACACCACGGGCGGCGACGTTGACGCGGCCGACCTCGAGCGCGTCCATCATCTGCGGGAAGCCCTTGTTTAGACCCGCGTCCTCGCCGCCCAGGACGTTCATAGCCGGGCAGCGGTATCCGTCGAACACCAGCTCGGTCGACTCCACGCCCTTGTAACCCATCTTGCGCAGCTGCGGCGGGACCGTGAGGCCGGCGTAGGGACCGGTGTTCTCGCTGACGCCGCCCTCCTTCTCGGCGATGAAGCACGTCATCCCCTGGTAGGCCTTCTCGGCGTTCGGGTCGGTCTTGACAAGCACGAACACGAGATCGGAGCGCAGGCCGTTGGTGACCCACATCTTCTGGCCGTTGATCTCGTAGCTACCGTCATCGACCTTCTTGGCGGACGTTTTGATCGCCTGCACGTCGGAGCCGAACTCCGGCTCGGACAGCGAGAACGCCGCCCGGATCTCGCCGGTGGCCATCCGCGGCAGGTACTTCTGCTTCTGCTCCTCGTTGCCGAACTTCATCAGCAGATATGAGCCGATGAAGTGCGTGTTGATCACGCCGGAGATCGAGATCCAGCCGCGCGAGAGCTCCTCCACGATCATCGCGTAGGTCGTCAGGTCCAGGCCCATCCCGCCGTACTCTTCGGGGATCGTCACGCCGAACAGCCCGAGCTCCTTCATCTGCTCGACGATCGGCTCCGGAAAGGCGTCCTCGTGGTCGTAGTGCTCCGCGTTGGGCAGGATCTGCTCGTCGGCGAACTGGCGCACCATCTCGGTGATGGCCTTCTGCTCGTCGGTCATCTCGGTGTACTGGGAGGCGGCTACGGCCATGTCTGATCTGCACTCCAGGGGTCGTTGGGTTAGGTCTTGCTTCTGAGAGCCACGCCGTGTGTCTAAGGGCCACGCGATGTGTCTAGGAGGAGAATACCTGCATGAACTTTGCCCGGGATGTCCTCGACCAACTGCCGTCGTCGGGTTTGGCGTTTGTCGAGCTCGCACGCGGTGGCGTGCGTAGCGAGTGGACATTCGCCGAGGTGAGTGAGCGCAGCGCACGTCTGGCTGGCACGCTGCGGGCGCGCGGAATCGGCAGCGGCGACGTGGTGATGACGCTGATCGGCAATCGGCCCGAGTGGGTATTCACGATGATGGCCTGCTTCCGCATCGGCGCGGTCGTGCTGCCGTGCATCGAGCAGCTACGCGCCAAGGATCTGGGCATGCGCATTGAGGCCGTGCGGCCGGCGCTGATCGTCGCCGATGAGCGCAACCGGGTCGAGTTGGAGACAGCGCGGCCCGAATGCCCAGTGGCGCTCGTGCCCGATGAGGCGTTGTTCGCGGCACAGCCGGCTCCCGCCATCGAGCTCGCACCGCATGATCCTTGCTTGATCGCGTTTACAAGCGGAACCGCGGGCGAACCGAAGGCGGTGGTGCATGGTCAGCGCTATCTCACCGGCCAGCAGCTACAAGCCAGGCACTGGCTTGACGCGGGTCCGGGCGATCTCGTATGGTGCACTGCCGCCAGCGGCTGGTCGAAGTCCGCCCGCAATGTCTTCATCGCGCCGTGGCTGTCGGGCGCGGCGGCGCTGCTGCACGACGATCGCTTTGACCCCGAGGAGCGGTTGGAGCTCCTGGCGCGAGAGCGTGTGAACGTTCTCTGCATGGCCCCAACCGAGTACCGGGTGATCGCCAAGCGCTCGCACCTGCAGGCGCTTCCAGCCCTACGTACGATGGTGGCAGCAGGCGAGGCACTCAACCCTGAGGTCCTGCGCGCCTGGCGGGAGGTGACGGGACTCGAGATCCGTGACGGCTACGGTCAGACTGAGACAGGACAGCTGACCGGTGCTCCACCCGGCGAGAAGGCACGGCCCGGCTCGATGGGGCTGGCGCTGCCAGGCGTGGGCCTGCTCGCTAAATACGGCGAGCTGACGGCCAACCCGGCGACCGTTCCTACCTTCTTCCTCGGGTACCTCGGTGAGCACGTGCGACGTGGCGAGGATGGAGCGTGGAAGGTCGAGGACCGCCGAGGCGGACCGCCGTGGCGTACTGGGGACCTCGTCACACAGGACGAAGACGGCTGGTATCACTTTGAGGGACGTAACGACGACCTGATCATCTCAGCCGGCTACCGGATCGGCCCGTTTGAGGTTGAGTCCGCATTGATCAGCCACCCGGCCGTCGCCGAGGCCGCCGCAGTGGCGGCCCCTGATGAGGAGCGCGGTGAGGTCGTGCGCGCGGTGGTCGTGCTGCGCGACGGTCACGGCCCCTCGCCGGAGCTCGTAAACGAGCTGCAGGAGCATGTCAAGCGCGAGACCGCCCCCTACAAGTACCCGCGCATCATCGACTTTGCGCAGGAGCTACCCAGGACGTCCTCGGGGAAGATCAAGCGCGCCGAGCTCCGCGGCGGCTGACGCCGCCGGCCGCCGCGGTGGCACTACCCCGCGGCGGCCGGCCAAGGCGTCAGGCGAGCTGCTCTGCGGCCTGGGCGCTGGCGCTCGCGCGGGCGAAGTCACGCTCGAGCTCCTCGACCTCTTGCGCCACAGTGTTCGCTGGCGGACGTAGCACCAGGAATGCGGCGAGGATCCCGAACGCGACGCATATGGCGGCTACGACATAGGCGAGGTGGTAGCCGCCGGTCAGGGCGCTCGCGAGCGTGTGCCCGCTGGCGCTCAGCGCTTTCGTGTGGTCGGTCGCGACCGTTCCGAGCACGGCCAGGCCGATCGCGCCGAACAGCTGGACGGACACGTTGATGATCCCCGACGCGAGGCCCGCGTCACGGGCCGGTGCGTCGGCCATGCCGATCGTGAGTAGCGGCAGGAACGACGCGCCCGCGCCCAGGCCCAGAGCCAGGAACGCGAAGAACAGGCCGGGGAAGTAGCTCGCGTGCACACCCTGGAAGGCCAGCAGCGTCAGGCCCACCACGATCCCCGCCAGCCCGGCGGCGAGCGTCGGGACCGCGCCGATGCGTTCAACCAGCCGCGAGGAGACGCCCATCGACATCGTCGCGATCGCGATCGTCAGCGGCATGAACGCCAGCCCCGTGTCGATCGCGTCGTAGCCGAGCACTCGCTCGAGGTACAGCGCCCCGAGGAAGAACGCCGAGAACATGCCCGTGATCAGCAGGCCGCGCACGAGGCTCGAGCCCATCAGCGAGCGAAGCCGCAGGATGCGCAGCGGCATGATCGGGTTGGCCACCCGCGCCTCCAGCGCCAGGAAGGACCCGAGCAGCGCCAGCGACGCGCCGCCCGCGCCGAGCGTGCGCGCGGACAGCAGCCCGTATTCGCTGGACTTGACGATCGCGAACGCGCCGAACATGGTCGCCAGCGTGATCAGGATCGAGCCGAACACGTCCACCCCACCGGCCAGGCCGAGGCCCTCGTTCTCCTCGATCAGCATCCAGCCGAGCACCAGCGCGATCGCACCGATCGGCACGTTTACGAAGAAGATCCAGTGCCAGCTGAGCGACTGCGTCAGCGCGCCTCCGGCGAGCAGCCCGATCGAGCCGCCGCCGGCGGACACGAACGCGTACATGCCCATCGCCTTGGCCTGCTCGACGCGCTCGGGGAACTCGGTGACGATGATCGCCAGGATCACGCTCGAGGCCACCGCGCCGCCCACGCCCTGGAGGAGGCGCGCGCCGATCAGCATCGCCTGGCTGTCAGCCAGCCCGCACACGATCGACGCGGCCGTGAACAGCACCAGCCCGCTCAGGAACACCCGCTTGCGTCCCACCAGGTCGCCGAAGCGCCCGGCCAGCAGCAGGAAGCCCCCGAACGTGATCAGGTAGCCGTCGATCACCCACGTCAGGTTGGCCTGGGTGAAGTGCAGTTCGCGCTGGATCGAGGGCAGCGCGACGTTCACGATCGTCGCGTCGAGCACCATCATCAGCTGACCGAGGCAGAGCACGGCCAGCGCGATCCAGCGGCGTCGCTCGCGCTTGCGGGCCGACTCGTCGGTGGCCTGGGCGGAGGAGCTCGCCTCCTCGCCGGCGACGGTCGGCTGCTGCTGAAGGTCTTCCGCTCGGGTTGTGGTGGTGGCAGTGGCGCTCATGTTGTTCCTTCCAACAGGGTCTGTGTGTCAAGCATTGACCATATGTGGCCTGTGTAGGAACACCATAGCATGGATAATCCATGTTGCAAGTATAACCTTTCTCTACATGATGATCGCTTGATCGTGGTATAATCCGGCTGTTATGAGCGCAGATACTCAGCCCCACGATCTCGGTTCCATGGTCCTGCTGACACGCTTGGCCAAGCAGGTCTACCGGCGTAGCAGCGACGAGTTGCTGGGGATGCAGCTGCGCTACCTCGTCGCGCTGAGCTACGTGCGCGATCACGACGCCTGCCCCCAGCAAGAGCTGGCCGACGCGTTCTGCATGGACGCCAACAACGTCGTGCTGCTGCTCAACGAGCTGGAGCAGGCAGGCTACGTCGCGCGCCTGCGCGATCCCAGCGATCGCCGGCGCCACATGGTCCAGCTCACACCTGAGGGCCGCAAGGCGCTGAGTCTCGCCGAGCGCGCCCAGGAAGCGATCGAGGACGACGTCCTGCAGGCGCTCGACGAGGAGGAGCGGGCCACCCTCTGGCGACTGCTCACGCGGGCATTGCGCGGTGTCGAGCCGGCCGACGGCGAACCCGCCGCCAGCAGCGACGGCGAGCCTTACAGCGCGACTACCGCGTCGATCTCGACCTGAGCGCCCTTTGGCAGCTGGGCGACGCCCACAGTCACACGCGCGGGCGGATCCTCGCCCACGAAGAACGACCCATACACCTCGTTGACCGCCGCGAACTCAGCGAGATCGGTCATGTAGACGGTCAGCCGCACAGCCTGTGCCAACGTGGCGCCGGCGGCCTCACACACAGCCTGCAGGTTCCCCAGGCACTGGCGCGCCTGCTCGGCCGCAGTGGTCCCGACAAGCTCGCCTGTTGCTGGATCGAGCGGGATCTGACCCGAGCAGAACAGCAGCTCGCCGGCGCGGACAGCGTGGCTGTAGGGACCGACTGCGGTCGGTGCGTCAAGCGTATGAACGATCTCGCGCTGGCAGGGCATCGAGACACCCTACCGCGACGACAGGCCCCCAATCGGGGCCATGATGCCGGTGCAAGCAATACATTTCCGTACGATCGCTCACGCTGGACGAAATTTGAAACACACACGCAGGACGTTTATGGCGGCGCTTCTCACGGCATGTGCCTGGATGTGCCTGCCGGTCATATCCGTGCACGCCCAGATCGCGTTTGCGCCATGCGGCGACAGCAACAACTTCGCCTGCGGCCATCTCACCGTTCCGCTTGACCCGAGCGGTGGCACACCGGGAACAATCACGCTGGCGATGCGTCGCCATCGCGCGCCGATCGGGGAAGCGCGCGAAGCAGTTATCGCACTTGCCGGCGGCCCCGGGCAGGCGGCGATCCCGTTCGCCGAAGACTTCGCGCAGTTGCTGGGACCGATCATCTCCACGCGCGATCTGATCGTGTTCGACCAGCGCGGGATCGGTCTCTCACACCCGCTGTCATGCCACCGCTTTGAAGTGGGCACTAGCGGGCCAGTCGGGTCGACAATCGCCGAATGCGCCGCCCAGATCGGGCCAACACGAACCTTCTACACGACCGCCCAGACCGTCGCCGACATTGAGGCCATCAGGCAGGCGGGAGGCTATGAAAAGCTCGTGCTGTACGGAACCTCCTACGGCACAAAGGTGGCCGAGCGCTACGCGCAGATGTACCCGACCCACGTCAGTGCGCTGGTGCTCGACTCGGTCGTGCCCCCGAACGGGCCGGAACCGCTGGACCGCTCAACGTTCGCAGCAATTCCGCGGGTGTTGCGCCAGCTGTGCGCTGCGCGTGCGTGCGCGCACATCACCCCCGAACCCGTCGCTGACCTCGCGAAGGTTGTGCGGCGGATGCGCGGCGGAGCGCTGTACGGGCGCTGGATCGACGGCGATGGCCACGCTCACACTATCCCCGTGACTTCTGAGGAGCTGCTGGAAATCATGATCGCAGGCGATCTTGAACCGACACTGCGCACCGAATTCCCGGCGGCGATGCGCGCGGCGGCGAATGGCGATGAGGCGCCGCTGGCACGTCTGGTACGCCACGCCGCAGAACGCGGCGAAGGCGACGAAGCGGAAAGCCCGAGCGAGAGCTTCGATACGCCGCTCTATTACGCGACGAGCTGCGAAGAGGAGCAGTTCCCGTGGAGCCGCACAGCCACACCCAGAAGACGTCTTGCCGAAGCGCAGGCCAAGATCGCGGCGCTGGGAGAGAGCCAGCTAGCGCCATTTGGGCCGGCGAACATGCTTGCCATCAGCGATATCCCCGCGTGTGCCTTCTGGCTCTATACGACACCTGCGCCAGCGCCTGTGCAGGCGCCATTTCCCATTGTGCCGACACTGATCCTGAGTGGCGCCGACGATCTGCGCACGCCTACGGCGAATGCGCGTGAAGTAGCCGCACAGATTCCCGGCTCGCACCTGCTGGTCGTGCCCGACGTAGGGCACTCAGTGCTCGGGAGCGACCCCAGCGGCTGCGCGAGCAAAGCGTTGCAGGCGCTGTTCGCGGCAACGCCGATCGAGGCCTGCACAGCCATCCAGCCCTCTTTGCTGCTGCGCCCGACACCGTTGGCGCCGGCGCGTCTGGCCGACGTACCGCCCGCTCAGGGCTACCGCGGACGGCTGGGACGCACGCTGGACGCGGTCACACTGACGCTGGCAGACTTCATGCGCCAAGTGCAACTGCAGGCGCTCAGCGCACTGGAGGCGGGCAACCTCAGCGGCGTGAGCACGCTGCGCGTCGGCGGCCTGCGCGCAGGCTGGGCAGAGATCGAGCAGAGGGGCGTGGTCCTGAGCGACTACTCCTACGTGTCGGGCGTGATGGTCTCCGGCAGAATCACTCAGACCGAAACGGTGCTCCACATCGGCGGGCAAAAGGCAGCGCACGGGACACTGCGGCTGGGGCCCTATAGGGCGCTGGTCGGGACACTTGAAGGCAAGCACGTGCGCCTACGCTCCAATCCTGAAGCGACGAATCCCGAAGCGACTGCCGCTATTGTCGATGCCGATGCGCAGGCGAGCCTCCACTTTGGCCCTGGCGACTCTGCTGCCCGTGTTGCTGCTCACAGGCTGGCCCGCATCCTCGACTGGCTCCCCGGTTCTTAGCAGCGGTCCTTGCCCGAGCGGCGCCCCAGCGGGCTTTCAGTGCGCGACTGTAGCGGTGCCGCTGGATCGCAGCGACACCGCTGTGCCGGGGACGGTCACGCTGCAGGTCGAGCGTAAGCTCGCGGGCTTCACGCCCAGCAGAGACGCCGTCATCGGACTCGCAGGCGGCCCCGGCCAGGCGGCGCTTCCGCTGAGCGAATTCATCGCCAAGGCTATGTCCCCCGCACTGGGAGCTCGCGACCTGATTGTGTTCGACCAGCGCGGCACAGACGAATCGGATCCGCTGAGTTGCCCTGCGCTGAGCAGCGTCGCGGAAGTTGAACAGGCGCACACGCTCGGCGAACTCATCGGCCATTGCGCGCAGCAGCTTGGTCCCGCGCGCGGCGACTACACCACCCAAGAATCGGTGCAGGACATCGAGGCGATCAGGCAGGCTGGGGGCTATGAAAAGCTCGTGCTGTACGGAACCTCTTACGGCACGAAGGTCGCGCTCGAGTACGCCGAACGTTACCCGCAGAACGTGGAAGCGCTCTTGCTCGACTCCGTCGTCCCGGCTGACGGTCCCGAACCGTTTGCGGTTCCCACCTTTGAGGCTATAAACGGCATGCTGAACGAGCTCTGCGCTGAGAACGCCTGCGCAGGAATCACGTCGCATCCGCTCTCAGACCTCGCGCGCTTGGTCGCGCAGTTGCGCAAACACTCCCTCAGCGGCTCGGTCTATGACGGCTTGGGGCACCGACACGCCGTGCAACTGAGCGAGGCTGGTCTGCTGGGGATCCTGCAGGCCGGCGATTTGAACCCCGCGCTGCGGGCGCTGTTGCCTGCAGCCGTTGTCTCGGCGCTGCGCCAGGACCCCGATCCGCTGCTGCGCCTAGAGCTGCTGTCAGAGGACTTGATCCCAAATGTACCCAGCAAAGAGCCCCTCGAAAGCTCGGAGTCGATCAGCGAAACGCTGTTCTATGACACATCCTGCGAAGAGACCCCATTCCCCTGGAATCGCACGGCCACGCCAACAAGCAAGATCGCGGAAGCGCTCACGGCGCTGCACGCTCTGCCAAGTGGTGACTTCTATCCGTTCGATGCAGGCACCGCCTTCACCACGAGCCTTGTGTCCACCTGTGCGTACTGGCCGGACGCCTCGCCCCCGCCTCCTACCCCAGGGGCCCTACCGGACGTGCCGACGCTGATCCTCTCCGGCGCCCAGGATCTGCGCACGCCGACGGCGGACGCGCAGCACGTGGCCGCGGAGATCCCCGGGTCACAGCTGTTGGTCGTCCCATATACGGGCCATTCGGTGCTGGGCAGCGACTTCAGCGGCTGCGCCGAGCGGGCGGTCGGCGCGTTCTTCGCCGGCGGGGTGGGCGGGCAACCAATCCAACCGTGCACATCGACAAAGAACATATTCAGCCCCACACCGATCACGCCGACCAAGCTCGCCTACATCCATCCGCCGCTCGTGCTCGGCGGCAAGACGGGACAGACGCTGACAGCTGTGCTCGACACGATCCTCGACCTCAACCGTCAAGTGATCGGCGCGACACTGCAGGTCAATGCAGAACTGCCAGCCGGCTCGAGCTTTGGTGGCCTGCGCGGTGGTTATGCCCAGCTCAACGCTTCTGCGGTCGTGCTGAAGAGTTTCTCGTTCGTGCCTGGCGTGCAGCTGAGCGGCACGTTCCCAGTCAAGGACGGTCAGCTGCAGACTGCCACGATCCGTGTCTCCGGCCCTGCGGCGGCGCCTGGCGCCGTGCGGCTCGGCTCCGGTGAGAAAGCCAGCGGCACGCTCGGGGGCAGGCGCTTCGCTGTGGACATCGCCAAGGTCAAGCTCGCGCGTGCGGATGAATCAGGCGAATGGCCCACGGGCAGGGTTGTATTCCCGCTGCCTGGCCTCCTCGAAAGTCAGCCGACGCGGCTACGCTGAACGTGTGCCCAACGCGCTAGCGCAGGAGACCTCTCCCTACCTGCGCCAACATGCCGAGAACCCGGTCAACTGGCTGCCGTGGGGAGCGGTCGCGCTCGAGCGCTCCCGAGTGCAAGACAAGCCGCTGCTGGTATCGATCGGCTACTCGGCCTGTCACTGGTGCCATGTGATGGAGCGGGAGTCCTTCGAGGACGAGCGCACCGCTGCCCTGATGAACGAGCAGTTCGTGTGCGTGAAGGTGGACCGCGAGGAGCGCCCAGACGTGGATGCCTTGTACATGGAGGCAGTGCAGGGAATGACTGGCCGCGGAGGGTGGCCGCTGAATGTATTCCTCACCCCCGAGCAACTCCCGTTCTACGGCGGCACCTATTTCCCGCCCGAGCCCCGCCACGGGATGCCGGCGTGGACGCAGGTGCTGCAGGCGATAGCCGAGTCCTGGGAGCACAACGCCGGGGAGATTCGCGCCGGTGGCGAGCGACTGCGCGAGCGCCTGTCCGGGGCAGCGCGACTGTCAGCGTCCACACAGCCCCTGCGCGAGAGCGCACTCCAAGCGGCGGTGTCCCGGCTGGGCGAGACCTACGACGCGCGCCACGGGGGTTTTGGAAGCGCACCCACCCACGCGCCGAAGTTCCCCCAGGCGTCCGTGCTCGAGTTCCTGCTCGCGCGCGGCGAACGCGCGATGTCGCTGGGCACGCTGCACGCGATGGCCAGCGGCGGTATCCACGACCAGATCGGCGGTGGCTTTGCGCGCTACAGCGTCGATGCGACCTGGACGGTGCCGCACTTCGAGAAGATGCTCTACGACAACGCGCTGCTCGCCCGCGCCTACCTGCATGGCTGGCAGATCTCCGGCGAGCCTCGTTTGGAAGAGGTCTGTCGCGACACGCTCGACTGGGCTTTGCGCGAGATGCGTGGCCCCGAGGGCGGGTTCTACTCCGCGCTTGACGCCGACTCGGAGGGCGTCGAGGGACGTTTTTACGTGTGGACGCTCGCGCAGCTACGCGAGGCCCTCGGCAAGAGCGCGATTGCGGTCGGGGACGACAACGGGGATGGTGACACGGGCACGGGTGAGGATGGAGACACGGATGTGGCGATTGCGTGGTTTGCGGCCACCAAGCAGGGAAACTTCGCTGATCCTCACCATCCCGAACCTGGCCTGAACGTGCTCCAGGCGCGAGGCCCGACACCGCCGCCGGAGCAGCGCGAGCGGATTCGCACGCGCCTGCTGGACGTGCGCGCCGGGCGGACACGTCCTGGACTGGACGACAAGCGCCTGACGTCCTGGAACGCGCTGATGATCGTCGCGCTCGCCGAGGCCGGCGCCGCGCTCGCCGAACCTCGCTACACCGAGGCGGCCGTCGCCTGCGCCGAGTTCGTGCTGCGCGACCTGCGCGACTCCGATGGACGGCTGCTACGCACCTACAACGACGGCCGGGCCAAGATCGACGCGTACTTGGAGGACCACGCGTACCTGCTGGAGGCGCTGATCGTGCTGTTCGAAACGACGTGCGAGGAGCGCTGGTTCACGAAGGCGAGAACACTCGCGGACACCCTGATCGCGCGGTTCGCAGACTCGGAGAACGGTGGCTTCTTCTCGACCGCCTCGGACGGCGAAGCGCTGATCGCGCGACGCAAGGACCTCGAGGACTCGCCGATTCCGGCCGGACAGTCAAGCGCGGCGATGGGCCTGCTGCGTCTGTCTCAGCTCACCGGCAACACCGAGTATGAGCGCCAGGCGATCTCAGTGCTGCGCCTGCTCGCCTCGATCGCACCGCGGCATCCAACATCGTTCGGGCATGCGCTGCAAGCGCTGCACTGGCACTTCGCCCCGGCCCGCCCGATCGCCTGTGCAATCCCTGGATCTGTCGTCTGACCATGGCATTTACGAGAAGGATAAAGGGGCCGGATGTAGGTATAAAAAAATTTAGACGGTATAGCGATGGTGATACCAAAGAAAAAATACAACATCCCCTAAGCCGTCTTTATCTTCCTGTCACACAACGGTCACGAATCTGGCACACATAGACAGATACCTACAGCACTGACAAATAGCGGTCCAGCTCCCATTGGCTGACCTGCACGCGGTAGTCCTCCCACTCCTGGCGCTTGATCTCGACGTAGCGGTTGAACGTGTGCTCACCGAGCGTGCGCAGCACGAGCTCGGACTCGGCTGCGAGCTCAATCGCCTCACCAAGCGACTCGGGCAGTTGCTCGACACCGAGGCGACGACGCTCCTCGCTGGACAGGTGATAGAGATTCTTCTCCATCGGCTCAGGCAGCTCGTACCCCTTCTCGATCCCCTCTAGGCCAGCCTGCAGCAGCGCCGCGAACGTTAGATAGGGGTTGCACGCTGGGTCGGGACAGCGCAGCTCCATGCGCGTCGCCTGCTCTGTCCCCGGGTGGTACAGCGGCACGCGCACCAGTGCCGAGCGGTTGCGACGCGACCAGGCGACATAAACGGGTGCCTCGAAGCCAGGGACGAGGCGCTTATAGGAGTTGACCCACTGTGCGAAGATCGCGCAGATCTCGCGCGCGTGCTTGAGTTGGCCGGCGATGAATGCCTTGCCAACGTCGGACAGGAAGTACTGGTCCTCGGGGTCGAAAAATGCGTTCCGCCCGGCAGCAAACAGCGATTGGTGGGTGTGCATGCCAGAGCCGTTCTCACCGAACAGAGGCTTCGGCATGAAGGTCGCATGCCAGCCGTACTTCATCGCGTACTCCTTGACCGTGATGCGGTAGGTCATGCAGTCATCGGCCATCTTCAGCGCGTCCGCGTAGCGCATGTCGATCTCGTGCTGGGAGGGGCCCACCTCGTGGTGGGTGTACTCGACATGGATGCCGAGCTGCTCCAGCGCCAGGACGGTCTCCCGCCGTACGTCCGAACCAGCGTCGAGCGTCGTCAGGTCAAAGTACCCGCCCTGGTCGAGCACCTCCGTAGAGCGGCTGTCTTTGAACAGGAAGTACTCGAGCTCGGGGCCCACGTTGAACGTGTCGAAGCCCATGTCGCGCGCCCGCTCCAGAGCACGGCGCAGCACGTGGCGCGGATCGCCCTCGTACGGAGTTTTCTCCGGCGTGATCACGTCGCAGAACATGCGCCCCACGCCCTGCTCCTCCGGGCGCCACGGCAGGACCGCGAACGTGCTCGGGTCCGGCATCGCGATCATGTCGGACTCCTCGATCGCGTTGAAGCCCGTGATCGATGAGCCGTCGAAGCCCATCCCCGCCTCGAATGCATCATCCAGCTCAGCCACGTTGATCGAGAACGACTTCAGCTGCCCCAAAATGTCCGTGAACCAGAAACGAATGAAGCGAATGTCGCGCTCTCCGACGTACGCCTTCACGTCCTCCGCGGTCTTCGGCAACTCTGACATCCAGCCTGACCTTACCGGTGGCTCGTGATCACCGGTATCGACGAATGGCCAAATCGCTCAGCGAACGCAAGCGGACTCAGTGGCCGGCGACTGCGGCGACGAATGCTGCGACGTCTTCGGCTTCCTTGCCCTCATAGAGGAGCGCCGGCATGTTGCCGAGGCCACGCGCACGACCTTCGAGAATGGCACTCAGCACGAGCGCCTTACGTCCGGCTTCGGTCGGGATGTCGTCGCCGACCCGCACGTCGAGGTTCGGTCCGATCCGCCCGACCGACTTGACGGCAGCGAGCGTGTGACAGACGACGCATGTATGCGCGAACAGTTCGCGCCCTTTCTGCTCTTCGGCATTTAGGTGCAAGCCGCCAACAGCGACGCTCGCCTTGTGCTCGGCGTTGAACGCGAGCACAAATGCGGGCACGATCAGGCCGAAGGCGAACAGCACAATGATCCCGAGCTTGACAGCGCGGTGGCCGCCTTTGGACTCGGTGTGCAGGGACTCGCGCGCGCCGCGCGGACCGCCGCGCATAGCGACGAAGAACACGCCGAGGCCGAGCAGAACCCAAAAGGCAATAAGGGCATAGACCATGCGGGCGGGGACAATATCGACTGCGGGGGCCCGACGTTCCCAAGCTGCTCGCCGCGATTGCTCCCGTCCGGAGCTCGTCCGCTATGCGTGGGCGCTCGATGAGAAATCTCTCACCTTTAGGCTGGCGCAAGGCGCGGCGCTACCCTGGACATAGGGTCCACATGACCTATCTCCTTCGCAGACTTCCCACCTCGCGCCTGCTACTCCTATGTGGGCTGGTGGTCGTTCTCGGCGTCTCGCTGACTGCGCTGGCATTCGCGCTGGGTACTGGCCCCGTGCCCGCAGCTAAGCCGCTGCCGGACGCGATCCATGACGCCCTCGCCAGCGCGCACGCACAGCCTGTCCAAGGCGTCAGCGCCCAGATCCAGTGGACCGATCGCCTGCTGGAAGGCGCCAACCTCTCAAGCGGCGGCGGTGAAGCCAGCCAGCTAACAAAGAGCCCGCTCATCTCGGGAGCCTCCGGGCGGCTGTGGATATCCAAGGACGGACACGTGCGCCTGGAGCTGCAGTCCGAAAAGGGCGACACCCAGATCTTCTACGACGGGCACACTATCTCGCTGTACGACGCATCCTCGAACACGCTCTACCGCTATACGCCGTCGAAGGAAGACGAAGGCGAAGCAAGCTCTTCGGGCTCATCCGGCGGGGGCTCAGGTGCGGGCGACAGCTCGGGCGGCGCCACCCATGAAGTCCCCAGCGTGGCGAAGATCGAAGAAGCTATCTCCCATCTGAGCAACCACACCGACGTGTCGGGCGCAACGCCCACCGATGTGGCCGGCCAGGCCGCCTACACCGTGCGGGTATCCCCCAAGGAAAGCGGCAGCCTGCTGGGCGGCGCCGAGCTTTCCTTCGACGCCGTCCACGGGGTGCCGCTGCGCACGGCGATCTACTCCACCGAGAGCTCCGTGCCCGTGCTCGAACTGGCCGCGACCTCGATCTCCTACGGCCCCGTCGAACCCTCGGTGTTCGAATTCACGCCCCCAGCGAACGCCAAGGTCGAAGAAGTCGTCCTGCCTGAAAAGGACGGCGCCAAGCCCGGTGACTCCACCCAGAGCGGCGAACACCCGAAGGTGACCAGTCAGGGCCACGGGCTGTCGACGATCGGCGTGCTCGAAAGCAAGACCAAACCGGGCGCCTCAACCTCATCGACGCTGCCCGAAGGCCTGCCGCAGATCAAGATCAACGGAACGACCGCCACCGAGCTGACCACAGAGCTGGGCACCCTGCTCACGTTCGAGCGCTCCGGCGTGCGCTACCTGGTCGGCGGCGCTATCACCCCCAGCGCGGTCGAAGCGGTCGCCAAGGGCCTGTAGCGAATGCCCGACGAGGCGGCTCCGGTTCGCGCCAGGGGACTCGTCAAGCGCTACAAGGAGGTGCTGGCGGTCGACCACATCGACCTGAACGTGCGCTCCGGCGACGTGTATGGGTTCTTGGGTCCGAACGGTGCCGGCAAGACGACGACGCTGCGGATGTGCCTCGGGCTGATCATGCCGAGCGAGGGCAAAGTGGAGCTGTTCGGACGCGATCCGATGCACGCTGGCGCGGCGGCGCTGGAGGGTGTGGCGGGGTTCGTCGAGGCGCCGCGTTTCTACCCGTATCTGTCGGGGCGCAAGAACCTAGAACTGCTGGCCGGGCTCGACGGCGGCGACGCGCGGGGGCGCATTGAGGAGGTGCTGGACGTAGTCGAGATGGCGCCGCGCGGCAAGCACCGCGTGGGCGGCTATTCGCACGGCATGCGCCAACGGCTCGGTATCGCCGCAGCGCTGCTGCGCCGCCCGCGCCTGTTGATCCTCGACGAGCCCGCCACCGGACTCGACCCGGCTGGGATGCGCGACATGCGCACCCTGATCCGCCGTCTTGCCGACGATGGGATCACGGTCCTGCTCTCGAGCCACCAGCTCCCGGAGGTGCAGGAACTGTGCGACCGGGTGGCGATCGTGGACTCCGGTCAGGTGGTCTACGAGGGCGCGCTTGCGGACCTGCGCCGCCAGGGCGGGGCGGGCTATCGGATGCGTACGAGCGACGACGCGCTGGCCCTGAAGATCGCTGCGACGGCGCCCGGCGTGGAGCACGTGAGCGCCGGCGAGCACGGCCTGAACTTCCAGGCGCAGGAGTCCGACGTGGGGGCGCTCTCATTGGCGCTTGGGGGGAAAGGCATTGCGATCCTGGCGCTGACCCCAGAACTGGCGACGCTCGAGGACCTCTTCTTCCGCCTGACGGAGGGCGGCAACGGAGCCACACCTCGGGCCGTGGAGATCGCGTGAGCAGCCAAGCCGCCGCCTCACCCGCCGCCATGCCCGTAGACAGGCGCCCGTGGGTCCCGACGGTGCTGCGCTGGGAGCTGCGCAAGCTGGTCTCACAGAAGCGCACGTATCTCGGGCTCGGGTTGGCGGCGCTCTTCCCGCTGATTTTTGTGGTGTTCGAGAACCTGCACCAGCAGCACGATCACGGTGGTAACCTCTCGATCTTCTCCGGCCAGATCACCGCGTCGGGGCTGGCGACCCCGGTACTGACGCTGGAGTTCCTGTCGGCCTTCATGCTGCCACTGATCGCCTCGCTCGTCGCAGGGGACATCGTCGCAGCCGAGGACGGCAACGGCACGCTGAAGACGATCCTGACGCGCTCGGTCGACCGTGGGCAGGTGTTCGCCGCGAAGGCGCTGGCGGCGATGCTCTACGCGGGGCTCGCGGTTTACGTGTCGGCCACCGTGGCGACGGTGGGCGGAGTGGCGTCGTGGGGATTCCATCCGGTGACCACGCTTTCGGGGACCAAGGTCTCGGCGTCCGAAGCACTGCTGCTCGTGTTTGCGTCGAACGCGTTCTACCTGATCCCGCTGCTCGCGGTGGTCGCCTTTGGTGTGCTGCTCTCGACGGCGACCCGCAACAGCGCCGCGTCGGTCGTGGGAGCGGTGGGTTTCGTGATCTTGCTCTACATCGTCTCCGCGATCCCGGGACTCGAAGGCATCCAGCCATATCTGCTGACGCAGCAGTTCGCTAACTGGCACGGCCTGCTGCGCACCCCGACTGACTGGGCGCCGATCGCCCACTCCGCTTGGGTCTGCGCGCTCTACGCCCTCCCCAGCCTATTCGCCGCCTATCTCGTCTTCCTGCGCCGCGACGTGGCCGGCGGCTGACGGCTCAGGTCACCTCAGCAGGCAGCTCGACATCGGAAAGCTCGACCTCGCCAATCAAACGGCGAGCCTCGCGAGGGTCGATCAGGCCGGCCCCTAGACGTCCTGTGGACTCTGCCCCGCACGCAACGCCGAAGCGCAGGCATTGGTCAGGCGCGCGGCTTTCGTAGCGGGCGGCCAGATATCCGGCAAGGAACGCGTCACCAGAGCCACGCTTGGCGATCGGCTCGCGCTGGTTAATGCGCGCGCGCTTCAGGCAAGGCCGGCCGTTGACAAGGATCTGTGCGAAACAGCCGTCGGGGAGCGTCATGATCGCCTCGCGTGGGCCGAGTGCAGCGATCTCGCGCACGGCAAGCGAGCGCTCCTCCTCGCCGGCGAACTCATGGCCAACGAGCTCCTCGGCCTCGAGCACGTTGGGCGAAACCACATCCGGCTCAGCGCGTACCGCCTGGCGCAACGGCTCGCCGTCAGTGTCGATCACAGTCGTGACCTCCATGCGCGCGAGATCATGGATCAGCGAGGCATAGACGTCGGTATCCACTCCGCGCGGCAGCGAGCCGGCAAATACGACGATCGCGGCGCCTCGCGCCAGGTAGGAGAGCTTGTCGCGGAAGAGTTCGACCTCCCGCTCGGACACAGACGGGCCGCGTTCGTTGATCTCCGTCTGTTCTCCCGTGGTCGGGTCGAGCACGGATGTGTTCGTACGCGACTCCTCACGGATGCGTACAAAGTCGTTGAGGATCGCCTCGTCAGTGAGCTGCTCGACAATATGCGTCCCAGTGGCGCCGCCCGCGAAGCCAGTCGCGATCACGGGCTGGCCGAGCGCCTTCAGTGTGCGCGCGATGTTGACGCCCTTGCCGCCGGCCATCGTGCGCTGCTCGACGGTGCGATGCCTACGCCCGAGCCGGAAGTTAGGCACCGAGAGCGACTTGTCGATCGCCGCGTTGAGCGTGACCGTGATGATCATTGCCGGTTCAGACTACCCCAACTCCCAGGCTGCCGCGCGCAGGCGCTCTGCCTCGGCGCGGGCCGCCTCGGCTGGGTCGCCGCCCCGGGTCAGATAGGCGCCAGCGATGCTGCGCGAGGCGCTCACAAGACCGCCCGCCCGCCCAGGGGCGAACGCGGGGGCGAGGTCCTCGACGCGCCCGCCCTGCGCGCCGACGCCGGGGAGCAGGAAGACGGCGTGGGGCATCAGCTCGCGCGCGCGTGCGATGTGTCCGGGGGCAGTGGCGCCCATGACGGCGCCCACGTCGCTGAGGCTTGAGCCCTCCCGGAGCCCCGGCCGCCCCAGCTCGTCCACGAGCCCGGCCAGCCGCTCCCATACGGCTCCTCCGCCGGCGAGCTGGAGGTCCTCGACATCGGCCGCGCCCGGGTTGGATGTGCGCACGAGCAGCAGCACGCCCGCGCCGGCTGCGCGCGCGGCGGTCACGAACGGCTCCACCGCGTCGGCACCCATCAGGGGGTTGACTGTCGCCATGTCCGCGTCCAGCCCTGAGATCTCGCCGAACGGGGTCTCCATGCCACCGAACAGGGAATGGGCGTAGGCCCGTGCGGTCACATCGATGTCTCCGCGCTTGCCGTCGGCGATCACGAGCATGTCCGCGTCGTGGGCGTGGCGCACGACCGCCTCGAGCACGGTTCGGCCGGGGGCGCCCAAGCGCTCGAAGCAGGCGAGCTGGGGCTTGACAGCGACGCACGCCGACACGACCGCATCGATCAGCGCCCGGCAGTGGGCCTCGATTGCGCTCGCGGTTCGCTGCGCCGGGGAGGGTTCACCCGCCATGCCATCGGTGAGCGACTCGCTCGCCTGTGGCCACAGCGCGCTCGGATCGGGGTCGAGCCCGAGCACGATCTGCGATTCGCGTTCCTGCACGCGCGCAGCGAGCGTGTCGCCGAACGGTCGCCGCGCCACGGCCGATGACGAGGAGGCCCGCCCATCAGGCACAGGACTTACCCAAGTCTTCAGCGACCCTTGACGGCACTCTTGAGACCGCTGCCGGCCGTGAACCGTGGCACGCGCGAAGCAGCGATCTGGATGCGCTCGCCCGTGCGCGGGTTGACCCCCATGCGCGCGCCGCGCTCGCCAACGTGGAATTTACCGAACCCCGGCAGCGTCACCTCGCTGCCGCGTCGCAGTGCGTCCTCTACGGTCACCAGCACCGCTTCCACCGCCCGCGATGCATCCTGCTTGGTCAGATCGGCGCGATCTGCCACCTGGTCGATCAGCTCGGACTTCGTCACCATCGTCCTCCTCGTTCGTAAAGATGCAGTATCGAACTTAACAACGATACGCGGACAGGTGGACCCCAAACCAGATGGATCGACCATCACATCAGCGACAATACGCGTAGATGACCTTCGAACGCATCGCTTGGACCCTGACGGTGCTAGTCGCATTGCTCACGGCTTTCCTGCTCCTGCTGGCCGGCTATACGGGCTATGCAGGCCTGTCGGCGGCCGTGGCCGCAGCAGCGGCGATCAACCTGGTGTAAGCCACACCGCCAGCTCCCGCGCTGCGCGGCCGCGGTGGCTGATCGCGTCCTTCTGCACGTCACTCAGCTGAGCCATCGTCAGGGCGGGCGGGATGCCGTCTCCCTCGTCTGGCAGGAACGCAGGGTCGTAGCCGAAGCCTTTCTCACCCCTTGGCACGGTCGCCACCTTTCCTCTGCAGCTGCCCCTGAACACCCGCTCCATCCCCGTTCCCGGATCGCAGTAAGCGATTACGCACACATACTCCAGCGTGCTGTGAGACGGGACCTCACCAAGCAGCTTGTTCAGGTTCTCCACGTCGCTGGCTCGCTCGCCGGCGTAGCGCGCCGAGCGCACGCCGGGCCTGCCTCCCAGCGCCGCTGCCTCGATGCCCGAGTCATCCGCGATGCTCGCCCTACCCGTCGCCTGCGCGGCCGCGCGCGCCTTGCCGAGCGCGTTCTCAGCGTATGTGGCCCCGTCCTCTGGCGGCAATTCGACCTCGTCCGGCAGCGCTTGCAGCTCCCACCCGGGCAGCAGGCGCGCGAACTCACGTCGCTTGTGCTCGTTGCGAGTTGCCAGCAGCAGCGTCTTCATAGGATCTTTATGTGGCGATCGTTGCCTCAGCGACGGCTAGCGCCTGCAGCTCGCGCAGGGTCTCAATACCGCCCGCCGCGAGCGCCAGCAGCTCATCTAGGTGTGCGCGCGATAGGGGCGTGCGCTCGGCCGTGGCCTGCACCTCGACCAGGCCCCCCTCCCCTGTCATCACCACGTTCGCGTCGACCTCGGCGTTTGAGTCCTCGCCGTAGTCGAGGTCCAGCCGCGCCTGGCCGTCGACGATCCCGCAGGAGACCGCGGCGACCGAGCCTGTCAGCGGGCTAGCCTTCAAGCGGCCCTTCTCGCGCAGCGCCGTGCACGCCAGCGCGAGCGCCACGTACGCGCCCGTGATCGACGCGCAGCGCGTGCCGCCGTCGGCCTGCAGCACGTCGCAGTCGAGATAGATAGTGCGTTCGCCGAGCGCCTGGAAGTCCACGACGCCACGCAGCGAGCGGCCGATCAGGCGCTGGATCTCCACGCTGCGCCCATCCAGGCGGCCCTTGGCGATGTCGCGCTGCTTGCGATCCCCCGTCGAGGCGGGCAGCATCGCGTACTCCGCCGTCACCCAGCCCTTGCCCTTGCCCGTCATCCAGCGCGGCACCATCTCCTGCGCGGAAGCCGTGCAGATAACGCGCGTCTCCCCGACCGAGATCAGCGCCGAGCCGGTCGCTGTGCGCACGAATCCCGGCTCGATCGTCGTCGGGCGCAAGCCGTCTGGCGCGCGCTCGTAGCTGCGTTTGCTCACGCGATCGCCTCAACCGTCGCGAGCTCGACGTGCTCGACCGCGCCCAGCGGCATCTGCAGGAAGTGTGTGCCAACCTCGCGAAACGCGTCCACGTCGCCCGTGCACAGGAACCGGTACTCGCCCTCGCCGTCAGCGTCCGTGCGCGGGTTGCGCAACTCGCGCGTGCTGAGCGCGTGCTCGACCTGGCGCGCAAGCGCGGCGCCTGAGGTCACGAGCTTCACGTCCGGGCCGAGCGTGCGCTGCAGCATCGGGCTGATCAGCGGATAGTGCGTGCAGCCCAGGATCACCGTGTCCACACCCGCTGCCCGCAGCGGCTCGCAAGCCGCGCGCACGGTCGCCACGGCCTGCTCGTCGAACTGCTCGCCCGCCTGGATGATCGAGGCGAGCGTCGGGCACGGCACCGCGTGCAGCGCCACGTGCGGGTCCACGGCAGCGATCGCCCGCTCATACGCGCCGCTGGCCACGGTCGTCGGCGTCGCCAGCAGCCCGATCCGCCCACTGCGCGTGGCCGCCACCGCGCGCAGCGCCTCCGGGCGCACGACGCCCATCACGTCGATGCCGAGCGTCGTCTGGCGCATGCGCGCGCTCAGGCTTCCCAGAGCGGCAGAGGTCGCAGAGTTGCACGCGACGACCAGCAGCTTCGCGCCGCGGTGCAAAAGCTCCTCGGCGATCTCCGCGGCGAAGCGCTCGATCTCATGGGGCTCGCGCTGACCGTAGGGGAAACGCGCGGTGTCGCCCAGGTAGACGAAGTCCTCGCGCGGCAGCCGCACCAACAACTCATGCAGGACGGTCAGCCCGCCCACACCCGAGTCGAACACAGCAATCGGCCGCGCGCGCGGGTCCTGGTCGGTGAATGGACTCATGCGGAAGCCGATGCGCGGGTCATGCAGGGATGCGCGGATGATGGAAGGACGAACGCGAGCGCCACGCAGGCCATCATTCCAGAGCGCTACCGTCAGCGGGTGCTGCGGGCGCTGGTGGTATCCAACATGCTCCCCGATGCCGGCCATCCCGAGCGCGGGCAGTTTGTGCGCGACCAGGTCGCCGCGCTGCGCCGCTTGGACGAACTGGACATCGAGCTCTATGAGTTCCCTCCGGGCGGGCCGGCCCTGGCGCGCGCGGCCCTTGACCTGCGCCGCTTCGCCTCTCAACGCTCTGCAAGGCGCCACTTCGACGTCGTCCACGCTCATTTCGGCCTCACCGCCTTGCCGGCCCTCGCGGTTCGCGCGCGGGTGCACGCTCTTACGGTCCATGGCACCGACATCAGCCATCCCCGCACGCGCCTGCTCACCCGCGCGGTGCTCAAGCGCATGGATATCGTCGCAGCGGTCTCCTCCCCGCTGGCCGAACAACTGCCCGGTGCTCGCAAGCCCACAATGAGCGAGGGGCCCAGGGCAGCCGGCGGCACCTCGTGCGTGCAGGTACTGCCCTGCGGCGTGGACCTCGACCGCTTCCACCCGATCCCCCGCGCCGACGCACGCGCGCAGTTGGGCCTGCACCCTGAGCCAGGAGGACCGTTCCTGCTGTTCGCCGCCGACCCCGCCCGCCCAGAGAAGCGCCACGACCGCGCGCTCTTGCTCGCCCGAGCCGCCGGAGTGGAGCTGTACACGCTCGGCGGCATTGATCCTGCGCGTGTGCCCCTATGGGTCAACGCTGCCAACGCCGTGCTTGTCCCCTCCGAGCGCGAGGGCTTCGGCCTCGCCGTGCTCGAGGCGCTGGCCTGCGACGTGCCCGTACTCGCAACACCCGTCGGCATCCATCACGAGGCGCTGGAAGATGTCGAGGGCGCGCTGTGCGCCCCGTTCGAGGTGGATACCTGGAGAGCAGTGCTTGAGCCCCACCTGCGCACGGTCGACCCCCATATCGCCGGTCGTACCCACGCCGAGCCCTGGTCCTCCCAACGCATGGCCGAACGCGTAGTCACCGCCTGGCGCGCGGCTCTCGACCGCGCTGGGTAGCATTGGCAGGTCGATGGATGACACGCAAGCCATGAGCCCGGCGACTGAGGAGAAGCCGCCTGCCGGCGTGCAGGCAACCGCGGGTCCGCCCGGTTTCAGCGAGCGCGGGCGCATGCGCCGCCGTGCGCGCTTCCTGCGCAAGGCGCGCGAGCTCGCCTACCGCGACCTTGGTGGGCTTGTTTTCAACCTGCACCGGTTCGGCAGCCGCAACGACGCGCTCGTACTCGTCAAGCTAGAAACAATCGGGCGCATCGACGCAGAGCTGCGCGGACTCGAAGCTGCCCTGTCTGAGCATCAGCCCGTAACTGTCCTGCGCGAGGCCGGCGTCGCTGCCTGCCCGCGCTGTGCCGCAATCCACGGCAGCGATGACCGTTTCTGCCCAAACTGCGGCTTGGCGATGGATCTCCATGCCGAGCGCCCCGTGGCCGGTCCGCCCGCGCCCGCTCCTGTTCCGCCTACGGCGCCGGCTCCACCCCCGGCGCCCGCCCCAGCCCCCACTCCTACACCCGCCCCACCGATCACAGATCAGCCAGCGGCCTCAGCGCCATCCCTGCCGATCACAGATCAGCCAGCGCCACCGACGTCCGCTGTGAGTACGACGCCGCCCGCCGGTCCTGCGCCCGCCTCCGACCAGCCCACCAAGATCGTCCGTCCCCCTGCACAGAGCAGTTGAACGTCTCCTCAGCACCAGTGGACGCAGCCTGCCCGCTGTGCGGTGCGCCGCTCAACCCCGAGCAGGAGTGGTGCCTGCACTGCGGCGCCGCTGCCCGCACGCGCCTGGCCGCACCGACGAACTGGAAGGCCCCGATCGTCGCGCTCGCCGCGACGATCGTGCTGGCACTCGGCGTGCTCACCGCTGCGCTCGTCAAGCTCAGCGGCGGCTCCGCCACGGCCACCGTGCCAGCGCCTGTGACGACGACGATCACCACGCCCGCTGCAACAACGTTGCCGACGACCTCCGCGACGACCTCCACAGGGCTGGGCGCGACCACGGCACCCACCACCACCACCACGCCCGGCGCGACGCCCGGCACACACCCGAGCGTGAACAAGAAATCCACTGAAGAAGCGCTGCACAAAGCCGGCTCCTTGCCACGCACGAAATTCTTGCCCCGCACGAAAAAATAGGCGGCCTGCGCCAATGACCACCACCTCCCAGCCGTCCGTCACGGAGGCCGACTTGGTGGTGGTTGGCGCCGGCGCGGCAGGGCTGTACGCGGCGCTATGCGCCGCTCGCGAGCGAGCCCGGGTGGTACTTGTGTCGGCCACCCCCCTGGCGCAGACCGCGAGCTACTGGGCGCAGGGCGGCCTCGCCGCCGCGCTCGCTGCAGACGACAGCCCTGAGCTGCACCTCCTCGACACCGAACGGGCGGGGCGCGACTTGGTAAGGCGCGCGGCCGCAGAGATCCTTGTGCAGGAGGCACCTGCCTGCGTGGAGGATCTGCAATCGCTCGGCGTGCGCTTTGACGCCGACCGCTTTGGGCAGCTCGCGCTCGGGCTCGAGGGCGGCCACTCGGTCAGACGTGTCGTGCACGCCGGCGGCAGCGCGACGGGGCGGCGCGTGGTGCGCCAGCTCTCAGCGCTCGCCGCCGAGCACCCATGCATAACAGTGCTTGAGGGCGCCCGCGCACGCACTTTGTGGCGCAGCGAGAAGCAGGCTGATGATTGTGATGGCCGCTGCTGCGGTCTGGTGTGCGAGAACGCGGGCACCGACGTCGTCGTCCGCGCACGCGCAACTGTCCTGGCGAGTGGCGGCGCAGCCGCGCTATGGGCGCGCACGACCAACCCACCTGGCTCGCAGGGGACCGGACTATTGCTCGCGCACGCCGCCGGTGCGCGCCTGGCTGACCTGGAGCTCCTGCAATTCCATCCAACCGCCGTGATTGGCCTGCCGGGCCGCGAAGGGTTTCTCGTGACCGAGGCGATCCGCGGCGAGGGCGCGACCCTGCACGACACCGCCACTGGTGAGCGTTTCGTCGACGAGCTCGCACCTCGCGACGAGGTTTCCCGCGCGATCCAAGCGCGTCTGCGCGAGACCGGCGCTGAGTCAGTCGGGCTGGACATGCGCACGATCGACCATGCTCACTTCCCGAACGTGGTCGCTGCCCTACGCGAGGCCGGCCTGAATCCAGCGCGCGAGCTGGTGCCGGTCGCGCCGGCAGCACACTACGCGATGGGCGGTGTCGCCGTGGATCTACATGCGCGCTCCAGTCTCGCCGGCCTGTATGCCGTCGGCGAGTCCTCCTGCACGGGCCTGCACGGCGCCAACCGGCTCGCGTCTAATTCGCTCAGCGAGTGCTTCGTGTTTGCCCGCCGCGCCGTCGTCGCCGCGCTGTCAGAGCCTGCACCACCGCCCACCCGCGCAGGTCAGCTGCAGGTGCTGCTGGCAAACCCAGCACCACCAGTTGCGCAGGCGCCCACGCGCACGGCCCTATGGCGCAACGCGGGGATCGAACGCACAGCTGAGGGCTTGCGCCAGCTGCTTGACGACCCTCACCCCCTTGCCCGTTTGATCGCGCGTTGTGCGCTCGCGCGCGAGGAGAGCCGCGGCGCACACCTACGTCTCGACCATCCAGCGCGAGATCCCGCGCTGGACCACCGCCACGCCACGGTTCGTGGCGAGGAGCCAGTTTGCTGGGAGCAATGGACCTGAACAATCAGCGCGAAACCGCATCTTTTCTGGTAGCGAGCGTGTTGAGGGTCATGAAAGGACGGGGGACGATCGGAGTCTTTGATTACGGCGGGCGTGCTCAAAGTCAACAGATCGAGACATAGGAGAGGGGCCGCTTACGCCATGTACCAGTTCAGCCGAGCCATTTATAGGGAGCTCGCGCCACATATCCTCCCACCCCTGCCTGGCGCTCCTGCAAGCGCCAACCACGAGCACGTCCTGCGTGCATGCGAGGCCGTCGTCGAGCGGATGGCGACCGACCGCCACTACTTCGCTCACCCCGCACGCACGCTGTTCTGCGATGTCCGCAGCTACTTCCCAATGAGCGAGCAAGGTCGCGTGAACCAGGTCGTCACCCGCTATATCGACTACGCCCAGCGCTATCTCGCTGAGAATCCGATCGCTGCTTACACTGCGGTCAGCGGCGAACCCCCGCACTGCCGCGCAACCACCCGTAAGGGCACCGCCTGCCAGCGCATGCCGCTGCCACGTAACGGCTACTGCCCCTCCCATCAGCACCTCGCTGAGACCGAGGACCGCGAGCTTGCGGCCGCCTGAGCTTGTGCTTTTGGGTCACATTCGGGGCGGCATCCATCGCTGATTAGCCCCAAAAAGTAGTAAGCGTTCAGCTCTCGGGTTGGGGGTGTTGGTGGGCTGGTAGGGGCGGGGCTCAGACCAGCGCCGGGAGTGGGTCACCGCGGGCGTGAGCGATGAGCAGCTCGCGCATGTAGGCGAAGAAGGAGCGGCCTTGCAGGCGGCATGTGACCGAGGCCGACAGCGCCCGCTCGATGAAGCGCTCGCCGTCATCGGATTGGGTGCCGTGCGAGAGCTTTCTGTAGATGACCGGCCCGCGCAGTGCACGCTCGGCCGCATTGTTCGTGGGTGCCACGCCCTCGACCGTGAGAAACGTCCAGAGTGCCGGTGAGATCTTGATCAAGTTCTTCGCGAAGCGGCGGTGAAAGCGCGTATAGGTGCTCTTGCGAGCGGCGTGTTCGAGCAGCTTTTGCAGTCGGCTTGGACAGGCGCCATCTCGCGCGCGAGGTGCTCGCGATCTGAGTGCTCACCAAAGGCGTGCCAGGTCTGAAACAGCCTTTTGGTCAGCTCGCTGGCGGCCTCTCCGAACTGCTTCTGCTCGGCCAGGGCTCCTGCGGCGTGGTAGGCGAAGTCACGCACCAGATGCGACCAGCAGGCCTGGCGTGAGGCGGCGTCGATCAGTTCATAGGCCCACCAGCGATCCGAGCTCACGATCCCGCCGAAGTCCTTGCCGAGCAACTCCTGCAAGCGATCGCGATGACGATCATCTGCGATCCGGAAGATGGCCGCCTGCGGCGTGACCGCAGTCCACAGCGTGCGCTGATCATGCGCGGTGAACCAGCCCGTCTCATCAACGTTGACCGCTGGCGATGCGAGTACCCCTCCGAGCAGCCGCTCGTGCGGCTCGGACAGAGCCAGGGCGGCGCGCTGGCAGACCTTGTTGACCGCGCCGACCGACAGGGAAAGGCCGAACAGGTCGGCTGCGAGCTCTGCCATGTCGCGGCGGGAGACGCGGTTTCTGGCGGTGAGGCTCACCACGGTGGCCTGCAGGCCGGGACCGAACAGCGAGTCGCCCACCCCCGGCGGGAGCTTGGCCGTCGTGCGCTCGCCACAACACACGCAGCGCAGACGGTGCGTGCGATGCTCGCACCAGGTGACCGCGATCGGCGGCAGCTCGGCCACCTGGTGGCGCCCGAAGCGTTCCGAGAGCTCGCGCTCCTCTTCTGAGAACTCGTGCCCGCAGCCCTCACAGGCAGCGGGATAGTGCTCGACGATCTCATCGAGCTGATCCTCTCCCAAGAGCTTGCGAGCAGAGCCCTCGTGCCCAGGCTGGGCACCGGCTTTGCGCTCGCCCTCCCGCTTGGCCCACTGCTTGGCCTTCTCGCGCGCAGCCGCGCGACGCTCAGCACGCGAGGCCGGCGGATCCTGTGAGGGCGGACTCGAGGAGTTGCTCGAGTCCTTGCGCGACTCTTCCTCCAAGCGCGCCACGCGCTCCTTCAGCCGGGCGATCTCGCGCTCATAGCGTGCCGTCAGCCCGAGCAGAAACTCGACGCACGCCTCCCGCCCCGCGTCATAGACCGCTTCCGCCTCGGAGCGCTCCATAACCCCAAGATTCGCCCTCCCCGCCGACGATCCTTGTGACGTAACCCCACCGGTGAACGCTTACAAAAAGTGGTAAGCGTTCAGTTGGTAGGGGGACATAACTTTGCTTCGTCGAATTTTGGGGTGTGGAGCGGGTTGAGGCGGAGGCGATCTATGACACTGGGCGTGAGGCGGTCGTTGGGGTGCTTCTGCGGATGGATGCCCAGATCCAGGCGTTGACTGCGCGGGTCGCGCGTCAGGACGAGCGGATCGCCCAGCTCGAGCGTCGGTTGAATCGCAGTTCGCGCAACTCTTCGATTCCTCCGAGCGCTGATCCGCCCGCTAGCACGCCGAAGCGTGGCAAGGATTCATCGGGTCGCAAACAGGGCGCCCAGCTCGGTCACGAGGGCAAGGGCCGGCCGCTTTTGCCGGCGTGGGCCGTGGATGACGTCATCGAGCATTGGCCCGAGCGCTGTCGCTGCGGGCATGTCTTCGCGTGGAACGAGCGCTTGACGGTGGGCGAGCCGGTGCGCTGGCAGATTGAGGAGCTGCCCGTGATCCAAGTCAGGCTCACCGAGCACCAGTGTCACCGGGTACGTTGTCCGGGCTGTGGTGAGCGCCCGCGCGGCGAGTTGCCTGCAGAGGTCGCCCAGAGCGCGTTTGGTCCTCGTTTTCAGGCGGCCGTCGCGACGCTTTCGGTGCGTAACCGTATTTCCCGGCGTGACGTGGTGGAGCTATGCGAGCAGCTGTTCGGCTCGAGGATCAGCACCGGGACGGTGGACGCGATCCTCGCCCGCGCCAGCGACGCGCTCGCCGTGCCCCACGCCAACCTATTGCAGGCGCTTCACGGTGCTGATGCGGTGAACATGGACGAGACGGGCTGGCGGACCGCGGGGGAGCGCCGCGCGCTGTGGGGCATCTTTGACCGGCACCATGCCTACCTACACCTCGCCCCAGACCGCCACGAGGACCACGCCAAGGAACTGCTCGCGCAGACGAAAGCGATCGTGACGTCTGACCGCTGGTGGGCCTACACGCACCTCCCTTTGGCGCGCCGTCAGCTTTGCTGGGCGCACCTACGACGAGATTTCGCCGCGCACGCCGAAGGACTCGCCGCGGAGAAAGAGTTCGGCGAACACGGTCTGGAGCTCTGCGAGCGAGTGTTTTGGGCCTGGGAGATCTTCCAGAACACCAACGACCGCTCAGAGCTGAAGCGCACAATCCGCAGCCTCCAAAGAGATTTCAAGCCGATCATCGCCGGCTACTCCTCGAAACGGGCGCGCAACAAATACTGCCGCGGCATGGCGCGAAACCTCCTGAAGGCATGGCCGGCGCTATGGACCTTCGCCACTCACCCCAGGGTCGAGCCGACCAACAACCACGCCGAGCGCGCGCTCCGCAGCGCGGTCATCTACCGCAAGCTCTCTCTCGGCACCCAGTCCGAGGGCGGCGAACGCCGGATCGAGCGGCTGCTCTCCGCGCACACCACCTGCCGTCTACAGAGGCGCTCCCTCTTCGTCTACCTCACCGACGCGCTCACCGCCCACGCCCGCGGCGACCCCGCGCCACTGCTCAGCTGAGCCGACCAACTGAACGCTTACCAAAAGTACGTGATTTGCAGGGGATTTGGGATTTCCCCCAGGATTTCGTATCTTTAATGGTCTAAGCCGCTGCGCAGTAGTGAGGCCAGGCGGTTCATATCAAGACGTTTCTTTCTTCTGATCACTCCAGCTATCCCCATGCCAATTGCTTTCAAAGAGTGGGCTGTCACCGTCCGCGCCCTTGCAGAAGGCGAGCAGCTTCTGACACTCCGCAAGGGCCTGCTGCCGCAAGGCGGCAAGCCCTTCAAGCTGGCCCACGAGCGCTTCTTTCTGTATCCCACCTTCGAGCACCAAAGCGGTGACCTCGTGCGTGAGTCCCACCAGCCAGAGCTGCGTCGTGCGCTGGAGGAGGGCGTCTGGAGCGACGGCGAGCCACCGCTGCACGCCTTCGCGTCGGGCGTCCCCATCCAGCAGCCCGACCGCGTGCGCATCCGTGCGTGGGCCGAGGTTGCTGGACACTTCACGATCACCGATCCGCGCTGCGTAGATGCGCTCTCTCCGTTCTACGTGTGGACACCTAGCTACGCAGAAAAGCGCCTAGGCTGGCGTCGCCATCAGCCGCTGCATGTGCTGCTGCTCCGTACCTACCGCATCCCGCGGCCGGTCACTGTGAAGGTCAAGGACGAGTACAACAGCGCAGCCCACGCCTGGGTTGAGCTTCAGCGCGAATTGCCGTTTGAGGGCACTCCTGTACTGTCTGACGCCGAGTTCGAGCGCGCCTCTGAGGAGATCGAGGCGATCACGCGCGAAGCCGGACAGCCTGCCCTGGTCTAGTCCTTTCTGTACGCAAGCGCTTCGCGCGCGGCCTGCGCTCCTGACTCGGGAACGAGCACCTTGCGCGGGCCGATGATCGCCGCATACCCGCCAATCGAGTTGCGCAGCAGGCAGGGGATTCCCTCCTCGAGGAGCATGCCGGCGATGAATTCCGCCTCAGGCTGGTTCTCAACGCGGGCAACCCTCACGAGCGGACCTTCGGTGTACTGGGGCTTGATCTTGCGTGCCTTACGCTGGCGCTCGCTTGCCTCGCTCTCGCCGCTGGCTGGGTGCACGAGCGGCATCCCGCACGACGCACAAAAGCGCTCGCTGGCGGGGTGCACACGAGCGCAGCCTGGACAGATAAGCTCCTCCGCCTCCATCAGACCACCTCGAGCTCGACCTCTTCGACCTTCCCTTCGTCTATCAAATAAGAGCGGGGCTCGGGTGCGTTTGGATCGACGAGCCCGACGATGATCCACTCGACTCCGGGCCAATTTGCCGCGAAGCCAATGTCGGTCTGAGATGGATAGGGCGCACTGCGCACATGTGAGTGATAGATAGCGCCCAACGTACGTCCCGCCGCCTCGATCGAGTTGTAGAGCTCGAGCAGTTCCGCCGGATCTATCTCGAACTTCAGCGGGCTCGCGTGCACGTTGACCGCTCGATGCACGTCAACCGCCCGAGTGGGTTGACCGATCTCCGATTGCGATTGGTCTCCTTCGACGGCAACGACCCCGCAGACCTCGTTCTTTGGATCCTCCAGGGCGTGCGCGATCAGCTCATCCAACAGGGTCCTGGCGATGCGCACAGCTCACCACCAGACGGTGGAATCAAGGTTCTCGATCTCGTCCACCGGCAGCGTGTAGATGCCGCTCGACAGGTACTTCCAGCCATCGTCGGCAACCACGAATACGACGTTGCCCTCGTCCAGCTCGCCCGCGATCCGCACGGCGATGCTCGCAATCGCCCCACTGGAAACTCCCGCGAACAGGCCCTCCTGGTCCAGCAGCTTGCGCGTCCACACTATGGCGTCGCGATTGGTGACAAAGATCTTGCGGTCGAGTAGCGAGATATCGATGATCGGCGGGATGAAGCCGTCGTCGAGCGAGCGCAATCCCTGCACCGGCTCGCCCTGCATCGGCTCCGCGGCGACGATCTTCACGGCATCCCCGAAGGTCTCCTTCAGCCGCCGCCCGTTGCCCATCAGCGTGCCGCCGGTGCCGAGACCAGCGACGAAAGCGCTGACCTCGTCGAGCTCCTCGATGATCTCCAGCGCCGTGCCGTTGTAGTGGGCGTTCGGGTTGGCTTGGTTGCCGTATTGGTAGGGCATGTAGACCGAGGAGTCCTCCGCCGCCATCTGCAGGGCCTTTTCGACGGCGCCGTTGGAGCCGAGCGAGCCCTCGGAGTAGAGGATCTCCGCGCCATACATCTTCAGCAGCTGCGTGCGCTCGGGGGTGACGTTCTCCGGCATCACGACCTTCAGCTTGTAGCCCTTCAACGAGCAGATCATTGCCAGCGAGATGCCCGTGTTGCCCGATGTCGGCTCGAGGATCGTCTGCCCGGGCGCGATCGCCCCTTTCTCCTCGGCGTCCTCGATCAGCGCCTTCGCGACGCGGTCCTTGACCGAGCCGGTCGGGTTGCGCGACTCGAGCTTCGCCCAGATCCGCACGCCGGGCTTCGGCGACAGATGCGGCAGCTCGATCAGCGGCGTGTTGCCGATCGACTGCACAATATCCCCGTATCGACCTCCGCAGGGCCTATTCCTGAGCCGCTCAGCCGCCATTACTTCACAGAATATAGCGAGGTCTGGTATCGGCAGTGTCTCAGTTTGCAAATTGATTAGGCCGGCGATGGCTGCCTGCGTAAACCGTCCCGTGGCTGATCACGTTTGTGGTTCGCGACATGATCGCTGGCCTACTCAATTTGTAAATCGAGACACTGCCCAGGTACTCGACCTCAGTAAACCCCGCGAGGCCCGCCAGACTTTGTTCAGTTTGGCACAAGAGGGGAGTCTGGGTTATATTGATAGCTACCCAGACCTCGGCGGAGGCAGCCAATGGCAAGACTGGGTCCGCCACTAACACCACTATGAGCGCACAGCATGGCGCTTACGAGAGAGAACACGATTCATGGCGGAACCCGCCCGATCCGATAACCAGGCGATGACGGCCACCCGACAGGAGCACGACGTGCTCCTTCGTCTGGAGTTTCCCGACTGCTCACAGGAGCAGCTTGAGGAGTACGCGGTGCTGGTCCAAGAGGCCGTCGACGAGCACGCAAACGGTATTGCGCTTGGGGCCGTCGTGGGAGGGGTCTTTGACCCACCCACCATCGAGGTCCGGTTTACGGTCGAGGCTAGTAGTCAGACCGAAGTCCATCATCGAGTGGCGCTCGTCGTCGGGGTGATCGAGCCTGCACTCCCGTTCTCGTTCGAGACGGAGGCCGCGACGGGTCCCGCGCGGCAACGCGAGGCGCTAGTGCCCGCCTAAAGTTTGAGGCCTTTCCGCTCTAGTTCCTTTTCGAGGTTTTTCAGGTAGTGACTCCCGCTCGGGGTGCTCTTGACAGCGATGAAGCGGCTTCCGTCAGTCGGGTAGCAATAGATGTAGTTCCCTTTGCGCACGCACCGCCATCCGGCCTTCCAGGCTTTCTTGACCAGCTTGTCCAGGTCCTTGTCTTGATGGACCGGGCGCTTCGGCACGGAAGGGGGGTTGGCCATGACGGGAAAGAGAGTAAACGGGTCGTGCTACGCTTGTGAGATGCCTGACCGGTCACGCAACCGTCCACACGATTCGAACCAGCTCGGCAAGCTGATCGTGGACATCGCCACGGGCGATGTCGAGGACACGCTCACGGATGACGGGAAGGACCCGGCGGCAGTCGCGCTCGGCCGCAAAGGCGGCTTGAAGGGAGGGAAGGCGCGGGCGGCCAGCATGACGCCCGAGGAACGCCGAGAGTCAGCCCAACGCGCGGCGCGTGCCCGTTGGGAGCGCAAGGAGACCTAGCTTTCCTTGGCGAGCAGGTCGAGCAGCGTCCGCGCGGTCTCCACGAACTCCTGAATCTTCTCAGGCGACCAATCCCGTCCTTCGCGGAGGAGAGTCAGCCAAAGCTCCGGCAGCGGAGCAGGAAGCGCAGCCGTCGACGTTGGCAGCGCTCCGCCCTGGTTGTTGGGCTCTTTCGGCGCTGCCGACGGCTTGTCGGACCCCGGTAGGCTTGCCGGCTGCACAAGGCGGTCCTTTCCCATCTTGAAGAAGCCTGCAAGCTCGGCCGACCGCTGAAAGGCTTGGCGAGCCTTGGTCGTTTGCTTGACACTGACGCCGAGATCGTGGATCTTCTGCTCCAGCCCCTCATCGGGCGGCAGCATCGTGCCCTTGTAGTCGTTGACAAGCGCCGCGAACAAGGGGACCGCTAGGAATGCCTCGACGCGCGCACCAGCTCGTGTCTGCGGGTCGATCAGTTTGCGTCCAAGATCCGTAAGCGCCACATTCCCCCGGGAAATGGCAACCACGCGGAACGTTCGCGCAGCAGCCAGCTTCTGGACGAGATCCGCCACTCAATCAGCCATCTGCCCGTCGGGATTGGCGAGTAACTCCGCCGTGCGTCGCCGGAGATACCAGGCGATCTCGTCAGCGGGGGGGCGGCTCTGCAGGCTCGCTCGTGAGGATTCGCATGGCCTGGCGCTTGCCTGTGCCTTTGCGGCGCTGAAGAGGACCCTGGCGGGAGGTATGCTGGTCCGGTGCGTTGGTGGCGTTACCAAAGGTCGCATTGGCTCCGAACACCGTTTTCGTGGCTCATCGGTGCTGCAACCACGTTGGGCCTCCTCCTCACCGATGAACCCCACATCCACGGTGTCCCGCCCTACGTTGTTTATGCGCTCTATGCTGGCGCGCTCGCAAGTGCTGTCATTGAATGGCGGCGTCTGGGGCGATCGGCTCGGTCAGGGTCTCCAGTCTCAAACTGAGACGCCACCGCTGCCAGGGCAGTGTCTCGGGTTGCAAATTGAGTAGGCCAGCGATCATGTCGCGGATTACAAAGGTGATCAGCCACGAGACGGTTTACGCCGGCAGCCATCGCCGGCCTAATCAATTTGCAAACCGAGACACTGCCCGGGCCGCCAGCCTGCTGGTCGCAGTAGGATGACTGGGTACTGATGGAGCGCGACTACGACTTTGACTGGCTAGTCATCGGCTCCGGCTTTGGCGGCAGCGTCTCTGCCCTGCGCCTGTCCGAGAAAGGGCATTCCGTGGGCGTGCTCGAGTGCGGCCGGCGCTTCGCCGACCACGAGCTGCCGCGCTCGACCGCCGATCTGAAGCGCTACTTCTGGCGGCCTTTCCTGGGGATGAAGGGGATCTTCCGGTTGACAACGTTCCGGGACGTCTCGGTCGTCTCCGGCTGCGGCGTCGGCGGCGGCAGCCTCGGCTACGCGAACACGCTGTATGTGCCCCCGAAGAAGTTCTTCGAGGACCGTCAGTGGGCGGACATGAACGATTGGGAGTCGGCGCTCACGCCGCATTACGAGGAAGCGCAGCGGATGCTCGGCGTCGTGCAGACCCCGACCGACGACCCCGCCGACCAGCTCCTGCGCGAGCTCGGCGAGGAGCTCGGCGTCGGCGACACCTACAAAAAGACGCCGGTCGGCGTCTACTTCGGAGAGCCTGGCGTGACCGTCCCCGACCCGTTCTTCGGCGGCGAGGGCCCTGACCGCACCGGCTGCAGAGAATGCGGTCGATGCATGGTCGGCTGCCCGCACGGGTCGAAGAACACGCTCGTCAAGAACTATCTCTACCTCGCCGAGAAGCGCGGCGCGCACGTGATGCCGGAACGCACGGTGATTGACGTCCGCCCGCTCGGCGACGGCTCTGGGAAAGACGGCTATGAGGTCGAATCGGTCCGCTCCGGCGCGTGGCTGCGCAAGGAACGCCGGGTTCAACGCGCGCGCGGGGTCGTCGTCTCGGCCGGGCCACTGGGCACGAACAAGCTGCTGCAGCGCTGCCGCCTGAACGGGTCGCTGGGGCGGATCTCCGCGCGTCTGGGCGAGCTGGTGCGGACCAACTCAGAGTCGATCCTGATGGTCACCGTACCCGAGGACTACCCCGACGACCTGATCAAGCGTGTCGCGATCACATCCTCGATATACCCCGATCCGGACACCCACATCGAGACCGTCACCTACGGCGACGACGGCGACTCGATGCACCGCCTCTACACGCTGCTCGTCGGCGACGGCACGCGCGTGACGCGCCCCCTGAAGTGGCTCGTCCAGGTGCTCCTGCACCCGCGGCGGCTGGCGAAGATCCTGTTCCCCAAGCACTACTCGCGGCGCACGATCATCATCCTCGTGATGCAGACGCTCGACAACGCGATCGCACTGCGCCCCCGCGAGGGGCCGTTCGGCTCACTGTGGCTGAAGACCGAACAGGACCCGGAGAAGCCGATCCCGACGTTCATCCCGATCGCCAACCAAGCGGCCGAATGGTTCGCCAAGCGCACCGGCGGGATCGCCCAGAGCTCCACCACCGAGGCGCTGTTCAACATCCCCACGACCGCCCACATCCTCGGCGGCGCGGTGATCGCCCCCGATCCCTCCCGCGGTGTGATCGACGCCCGCCAGCGCGTCTACGGCTATGAGAACCTGCTCGTCTGCGACGGCTCGGCGATCCCCGCGAACGTCGGCGTCAACCCGTCTTTGACGATCACCGCGCTGGCCGAGCACGCGATGAGCCACATTCCACCCGCGGGCATGCCCGATACTTCGCGGCCGGCCGCGATGGACGGCGAGCCCGCCCCCGCGGTCCTGTAGCGCCGCCGCGCTAGAGGTCGACGACTCCCTACGCCCTGTAGGGCACGATCACCTTGTGATCGCAGCCGACTAGCTTCCACGGCCGGTTCTGCGGCAGGTAGCGCATCACGAGCGTCTTCAGGCCGGGCCCGTTGCAGTAGACGGTGCCGTGGCCGTAGACGAGCGCGACGTGGTCGTTGCCGGCGCCGGTCCAGATCGTGCTTTCGCCGTAGCTCGCATAGATCCAGTCTTCGCCTGCGCCTCCATGCAGGTAGTCGCGCTGGCTCGTCGGCTGTGCGCCCGGGTGCGAGTCGCCCCAGATAACGTCGCCGTCGTTGCCGGCGTAGATCGTGTCGTTGCCACCGCCGCCGAGCAGGTAGTTGTGCACGCCGTTCAACCCGCGCATGACACCGCTTTCGTTGTTCGGGTGCCCCTCGTGGTGTTCCTGGCGCGGCCAGCCGGTGTGGTTGGCCTCGGCGAGCGCCGTGCCGGCACAGGCGAACAGGGCGCAGGTCACGAGCGCGAGTAGACGGGCGGACCTGATTGTGGGAGGCGAGAATCGCATCTGCCTGTTGTCATTCGGCAGATATGACCCGGATCGAGACAGTGGAAGGAGGCAGTGGACGGGTGGCTCAGCCGCCCGCCATCGCCGGCAGGATGACCAACGTATCGGTCTCCCCCACCGCCGTATCCAACCCGTCCAACACCCTCACATCCTCATCGTTCAAGTACACGTTCACGTACCTGTTCAGCGCCCCATCGGCGCCGAACAGCTGGTCCTGGGTGGCCGGGTGATTGGCCGCGAGATCGCGGAGGACCTCGCCGATGTTCGCGCCGTCGGCCTGCACCTGCTTCTCGTTGCCGACACTCGCGCGGAGCACCGGTGGGATCTTGATTGTCGCCATGGTCGGCAGGCTACCCGGCTGCGGCGCAGAACGCCTCGTAATCCGGGAACACGCCGAGCTCCTCGTCGGAGATCTCCTCCGGCGGGCGCGAGCAGATCGGGCACTCGGGGTCGCGATGGACCTTCACCTCGGTCAACGTCGCGCCGAGCGCATCGTACAGGAGCAGCCTGCCGATCGCGGGCTCGCCGATGTCGAGGATCAGCTTGATCACCTCGGTCGCCTGGAGCAGGCCCATCGTGCCGGGGAGCACGCCGAGCACGCCGTTGGCGCCGCACGAGGGCGCGAGCTCGGCCGGGGGCGGCTCGCGGAACAGGCAGCGGTAGCAGGGGCCGTCGTACGGTTTGAACACCGACAACTGGCCGTCGAAGCCGAGGATCGAGGCAGACACGACGGGGATCTTCAACCGTACCGTCGCGTCGTTCAGCAGATACCTCGTCGGAAAGTTGTCGACCCCGTCGACGATCACGTCGTAGCCCTGGATGATCTCGACGATGTTCGTCGCGTCGATCCTCGTCTGGTACTTCACGACGTTCACGTCGGGGTTGATCGCCTTGATCGACTCCTCCGCCGAGTCCACCTTCGGCACGCCCACCCTGCCGGTCGTGTGGATCACCTGGCGCTGCAGGTTCGACAGGTCGACCACGTCGTCGTCGACGATCCCGAGCGTGCCCACACCTGCCGCGGCGAGATACAGCGCGGTGGGGGAGCCGAGCCCACCGGCGCCTAGCAGGAGCACCTTCGCGTCGAGCAGCTTCTGTTGCCCATCGGCGCCGATCTCGGGGATCAGCGTGTGGCGCGAGTAGCGCTCGCGCTGCTCCGGCGTCAGCGTGCGCGGGATCTGCACCTCGTAGCCGCGGTCCTTCCACAGGGTAATCCCGCCCGTCATCGAGGAGACGTTCGTGTAGCCGAGATCCTCCTTGAGCGTCCGCGCGGCGTAGGCGGAGCGGTTGCCGGAGGCGCAGTAGAGGATCACGTGCGCGTCGCGGTCCGGCACGACGCCCTCGATCCGCGACTCGAGGTACCCGCGCGGGATGTGCTTGGCGCCGGGGAGATGGCCGGCGGCGACCTCGTCGGTCTCGCGCACGTCGATGATTGCGGCGCCCTCGTCGATCAGCTCGTTGACCTCTGCCGGGTCGACCTCGTCGATCTGACTCTTCACTTGGCGTAGTAGCTCGGCGCTGCTCTGCTGGCTCATCTCGAAACTCCTAAATCAAGGGCGGGATTCACGGAGACTTCATAAAGTATAGCTCTATTGCGTTGACCTTCCCTACCCTGGATAAGGATGCGCCCGCGCGCCCGGATCGTTCTGCTCTCCGCCACCACTGCGCTCGCGCTCGCGTTCGCGCTCGCAGTGCTCCTGGACCGGCCCTCCGAAGGCCCGCCAGCAGCCTCGTCCTCAAGCGCGGGGGTCGTGCCGGGCGTCGCGGCGAGGTCCACAGTAAGCGCCGAGGCAAACGCTCCCTCCGCCTCGGGCTTCTACGGCGCCGCGCTGCCCGCGGGCGTGCGCGCGCACAGCTTCACGCTCATTGACCAATCCGGCCGCGCAGTGTCACTCAGTCACTACCGCGGACAGGTCGTTGTGCTCGCGTTCCTGTACTCCACCTGCGGGCCAACCTGCATCGTCATCGCCCAGCAGATACGCGGTGCGCTGGGCGAACTCAGCGGGGCGGGCGGGCATCCGGTCGCGGTGCTCTTCCTCAGCGCTGACCCCGCCGCGGACACCCCAACTCACGTGCACAACTTCCTCGCGCAGGTCTCACTGACCGGGCGCATTCACTACCTCACCGGCCCGCTCTCGCAGTCTGCGTACTGTCTGGTCCGCTTATGGCATCGTCCCGGCGAGCTCGAGCCACGCGGACTTCAGCGACTCCGCCTCGGTCTTGTTGATCGACCCGCATGGCTTCGAGCGGGTGCTGTTCTCCGTCGAACAACTCACACCCGAAGGCCTCGCCCACGACATCGGGAAGCTCCAGACCGGCTGATACCCTAGCTGCCAGGTAGGAAATCTGACGATGATGTTCTCAACTAAGGCCGAGTACGGCGTGCGCGTGATGGTCGAGCTCGCTCGGCGGGCTGGCGACGACCCTGTTCCCTTGGCCGAGATCGCAGAGCATGACGGCCTCCCACTCGCCTACCTCGAGCACCTAGTGGCCCGCCTGCGCAAGGCCGGGCTGGTCGACTCGCGGCGGGGTTCGCGCGGCGGTTACCTGCTCGCGCGTCCCTCAACCGAGATCACAATGGCCGAGGTCGTGGAGGCGCTCGAGGGCTCAATCGCGCCAATCGAGTGCATCTCTGAGTCAGCCGATGGCTCGATCGTGTGCGCACGCGAGTCCGGGCCAGCGGGATCAGGGCAGGCAGGATCTCATGCCCTGGTGTGCCCGACAAAGCTGCTGTGGACGCGTGTGCGCTTCTCAATCGTGAACACCCTGCGCGAGATGACCCTCGCCGACCTGGCCCTGAGTCCAGCCCTCCCAGACGAGCATCCCATTTCGACCGGAACAACCCTGACATCCCTTGACATGCCACCGCTCAATACCGGAGCACACCTTCCCTCTTCATCAACCCTCATGACCGGAGCTTGACCACCGAATATGGCCGACCTAGAGATCAAAGACCTACATGTACGCACTGACGAGCGCGAGATCCTGCGCGGTGTCGACCTGGAGATCAACCGCGGCGAGATACACGCCCTGATGGGCCCGAACGGCTCCGGTAAGTCGACGCTCGCCAACACCCTGCTCGGCCACCCCTCTTATGAGATCACCGAAGGCTCAATCGTCTTCAAGGGCGAGGACATCACTGAGTCCGAGCCACACGAGCGGGCCAAGGCAGGCCTGTTCCTCGCGTTCCAGTACCCCGTCTCGATCCCAGGCGTTTCGGTCGCCAACTTCCTGCGCATGGCCATCAACGCCAAGCGCGAGGAACCGATCGGCGTCAAAGAGTTCCGCACCCAGCTCCAGCACGCCATCGACCTGCTTGACGTTGACAGGACGTTCACCTCCCGCCATCTCAACGACGGTTTCTCCGGCGGCGAGAAGAAGCGCGCAGAGATCCTGCAGATGGCGATGCTCGCCCCCGACGTTGCAATCCTCGACGAGACCGATTCGGGCCTAGACATCGACGCGCTGCGCACAGTCGCCGAGGGTGTCCAGCGGCTGCACGACGAGCAGGGTCTCGGTGCGCTGATCATCACCCACTACCAGCGCATCCTGCACTACGTAAAGCCCCAATTCGTGCACATCCTGATGGACGGCCGGATTGTGCTGGAGGGCGGCGTCGAGCTGGTCGAGCGGCTGGAGCGCGAGGGCTATGACCAGATCCGCCAAGAGGTCGGCGCCAGTGCCTGAGGTTCAGGTCAAGCCGGGTCGCCACCGCGAGGCCAGCCTGTATCACGCGCTGCACGGCGCTGGTGCGGGCGACGGTCGCACGCTCGCGCAGCTGCGGGAGGCAGCCTCAGCGCACTACTACACCTCCGATCTGCCCGTGTGGCGACGATCGGGGTTCTGGACTACCAGCCTGCAGAGCCTCGACCTCGACGCACTGGATGCACAGGCAACGACAGAGGGCGTGCCTGACGTCGTGTCGCGCACCCTCCCCGACCGTCCCCACGCTGGCCGGCTCGTGCAGAGCGGCGCGAACGTCGTTCAGGTCGAGCTCGATCCGGCGTTGGCCGAGCGCGGCGTGATCCTGTGCTCGCTGCAGGACGCCTTTCGCGATCACGGCGAGCTGGTGGGCAAGTGGTACTCCAAGCGCATGACGATCGATCGCCACAAGCTGGAGGCAGCGAACGCAGCCTTCTGGAGCGGCGGCGCGTTCCTATATGTGCCCGCAGGCGTGGTGGTGGAAGACCCGTTTGAGATCGTTTACGCGATCGAGCGCCCAGGCGTGGTGCAGTATGGCCGCACGCTGGTGCTGGGCGGGCCGACGAGCGATTTCCGGGTGCACGAGTACGACTTGGCGGAGGATTTTGACGATCACCCGGAAGGCCAGAGACAGGCGCTGCATGCAGGCGCATTTGAGCTCTACCTGCAGGACGGCGCGCGCTGCCGCCTAGCCCAGATCCAGGACTGGGGCTCGGGCGAGGTATACGACGTCTCCACGCGCTTCGTCGGCGTCGGGCGCGACGCATACTGCCACTGGCTCCCCTCGCTGCTGGGCGGGCACCTCGTGCATCAGCACCTGGAGCTGGCCGTATCGGAGCCCGGCGGCGACATGGCCTTCCGCGGCCTGTTCTTCACCGAGGCCGACGAGCATCTCGACGCGTTCGCGGTGGACCTGCACGAGACCGGACCCTCCGGCGGGGACGTCCACTGGCGCGGCGCAGCCACCGGCGAGAGCCGTGCCTCCTTCGAGGGCCTGATCCAGATCGATCCCGGCGCCCAGCAGACCCACACCTACCTGCAGATCCACACAATGATGCTCTCCCCCAAGGCACGCCTAGACGCGATCCCCTCGGTGCTCATCTCTGCCGACGACGTCTCCGCTTCCCACGGCGGCACCGTCGGCGAGCTCGACGAGTCCGCGATCTTCTACATGCAGTCGCGCGGCCTGGATCGTCCCACCGCGGTGCGCCTGCTCGTGGAAGGATTCTTCGAGCCCGTGCTCGCCGAGCTGCACGACGAGCCGCTGGAAGAGCTCATCCGCACCAAGCTCGCCGCCAAGTTGGCCTCCGCGCGCGAGGACATCGAGGCGTATGCCACCAGTCGTTGAGAGCTCGCTGGCGGTAAAGGCCGACTTCCCGATATTCGCGCGGCGGTTTAACGATCGGCCGTTGATCTACCTTGACTCAGGCGCGACCTCTCAAAAGCCCGCTGTCGTGATCGACGCGCTCGCCGAGCACCTGCGTGCCCACAACGCCAACGTCCACCGCGGCGTCTATGCACTCGCGCAGGAGGCCGACGCGGCCTACGACGGCGCACGCACGCGGGTCGCTGCGTTCGTGGGCGCTCACGCCCGGACGACGATCTTCACCAAGAACGTCACCGAGGCAATCAACCTCGTCGCCTACGCCTGGGGCCGCGGGAGCACCGGAGGGCGACCGAACGTCAGCCCCGGCGACACAATCCTGATCACCCAACTCGAGCACCACGCCAACATCGTCCCCTGGCAAGTTCTCTGTCGCGAACGGGGTGCGACACTGCGCTACCTCGAGGTCGACGCCCGTGGCGAGCTCTCGCTCGATCAGCTCGACGCTGAGCTCACCCGTGGCGACGTGCGGCTAGTGGCCTTCTCGCACGTCTCCAACGTGCTCGGCACGATCACACCGGTCGCGGAGATGACCGCTCGCATCCGCGACGCGGGCGCGGTCTCGCTGATCGACGGAGCTCAGGCGGTGCCGCACATGCCGGTAGACGTTGCCGCGATTGGCGCTGACTTCTATGCCTGGACGGGCCACAAGGCGCTGGGACCCACCGGCATCGGCGTGCTGCACGGCCGCGCGGAGCTACTGGAGGAGATGGAGCCCTTCATGACAGGCGGCGACATGATCTCTTCGGTCGACTTCCAATCAGCCACCTGGAACGAGCTCCCGTACAAGTTCGAGGCAGGCACCCCACCGATAGCCGAGGCCGCCGGCTTGGGCGCAGCCGTGGACTACCTGTCCGCGCTGGGAATGGATGAGGTGCGCGCGCATGAGCAGGCATTGACCGCATACATGCTCGACCGCCTCGCAGAGATTCCGGGGCTGCGTGTCGTCGGCCCCCCCGAGGCCGAGCGCCGGGGCGGCCTCGCCTCGTTCACGATCGAGGGCATCCATCCCCACGACGTCGCCGAGCTGGCCGACCGTGGAGGAGTGTGCATCCGCGCCGGTCACCACTGCGCCCAGCCCCTGATGCGCTGCCTGGGCGTGGGTGCCACCGCGCGGGCGAGCGTCGGTGTCTACAACGAGCCTTCCGACGTCGATGCGCTCGTGGACGCCCTGCTCGCCGGACGCCACGTGTTTGGCCTGGAGTGAGTCACGGGACGGAACCATGGACGACCTCTACCGCGACTACATCCTCGAGCACTACAAGCGCCCGCACAACTTTGGCGAGCTCGACCCGCACGATCTCGAGGCGCTGGAGCACAACCCGCTTTGCGGCGATGAGCTGGGCGTGCACATCAAGGTCAAGGACGGGCGCATCGAGGACCTGCGGTTTCATGGACACGGCTGCGCGATCTCGCAGGCCTCAGCGTCGATCGCCTCCGAGGAGCTGATTGGGATGGAGCTGAGCGAGGTCGGACAGCTCGGCGCCGGCTGGATGATCGAGCTGCTTGGCATTCCCGTCTCGGCGACACGGCGCAAGTGTGCCCTGCTGAACCTCAAGGTCGTACGCGGTGCAGTCACCGGCGACCACGCCTGGCCCGAGTGAGCATCTACCCGCGATACAATTCCTAGTTCAGAGCACGGGATTCGCATAACCACCCACCGAGGAGCCGCATGGCCGCTACCGACACCGCCAGGATCGCCAAGCCCAGCCCGATCGTCGAGGACGAGCAGGGGCAGTTGCGCGCCCGCCAGGGCATCTCCAGGGAGGTCGTGACGGAGCTCTCAAAGATCAAGGGCGAGCCCGACTGGATGGCCGAGAAAAGGCTGAAGTCGCTGGAGATCTTCGAACGCAAGCCGATCCCGACGTGGGGACCGGACCTAGGCGGCCTGAACCTCGACGACCTGGTCCTGTACTCGCCCCCGACCGCCGGGCGCTTCAACAGCTGGGACGACGTGCCAGCGGAGATGAAGCAGACCTACGAGGACCTGGGCATCCCGCAGGCCGAGCGCGAGCACCTCGCGGGCGTGGTCGGCGTCTGGCGCCAGGAGCCCGTGTACGAGGGGCTGAAGGAGGAGTACGCCAAGCAGGGGATCCTGTTCTGCTCGATGGACACCGCCATCACCGAGTATCCCGAGTTGGTCCAGAAATACTTCATGACCAAGTGTGTGCCGGCGCAGGACAACAAGTTCTCGGCGCTGCACGGCGCGGTCTGGTCTGGTGGCGCATTCTGTTACATCCCCAAGGGCGTCAAGTGCGATTTGCCGCTGCAGTCGTACTTCCGCATGGAGGGCGCCGGCGAGGGCACCTTCGAGCACACGCTGATCATCGCGGACGAGGGCGCCGAGGTGAACTACATCGAGGGCTGCACCGCGCAGACTTACAGCGTCAACTCGATGCACTCGGCAGTGGTTGAGATCTTTGTGCACGAGGGCGCGAAGGCGCGCTACACGACCGTCCAGAACTGGTCCAAGGACGTTTACAACCTCAACACCAAGCGCGCAATCGTCGATGCGGGCGGCACTGTTGAGTGGGTCGGCGGGTCGATGGGCGCGAAGTACGTGATGCTCTACCCCGGCTCCTATCTGATGGGCGAGGGCGCGCGCGCTGACCACCTGAACGTCGGCGTTGCCGGCAAAGGCGTGCACAAGGACACGGGCGCGAAGGTAGTGCACCTCGCACCGAACACGACCTCGAACATCCTCGCCAAGTCGATCTCCAAGGACGGCGGGATCATGGGCTACCGGGGTCTCGTCAAGATGGGTCACAACTCCGCCGGCTCGAAAGCGCGTGTGCAGTGCGACGGGCTGATGATGGACGGCGAATCGAAATCGGACACCTGGCCGGACATCCAGATCCAGAATCCACATGTGACCGTAGCCCACGAGGCAACTGTGGGTCGCATCTCAGACGACCAGCTCTTCTACATGGGCTCGCGCGGCTTCACCGAGGACGAGGCTGCGGCGATGATCGTCAACGGTTTCATCGAGCCGGTGACCAAGGAGCTGCCAATGGAGTACGCGGTCGAGCTGAACAGGCTAATTCAGCTGGAGATGGTCGGAAGTATTGGCTAGAGCGCCTCGAAGTTGAGGGCGCCTGTAGACAACATCGTTGCGCCGCTGTTCCCGACGAAGCTGCCGTGGGTGAACGGCGGGCCGCAGTCGATCATCCAACAGGGCAGGCCGATGCTGGTGGAGTTCTGGGACTTCTGCCGGCCGAACTCGCTGCGCACGCTGCCCTATATGAAGGCCTGGCATGAGCGCTACGAGACATTGGGGCTGCGGATTATCGGCGTGCACTGTCCCGGCTTCGATCCCTCACGGGAGGAGACAGCGGTGCGTGCAGCAGTCGCGCGCCTGGGGATCACCTATCCAGTGCTGATCGACGGTGAGCTGGAAGTCTGGCGCGAGTACGACAACGAGGGCTGGCCCGCGCGTTATCTGTTCGACGGTAGGGCCCGCCTGTTCGAGTATCACTACGGCGAGGGTGCCTACGCTGAGACAGAGCTAGCCATCCAACAGCTGCTAGGCGTCGAGCGCGAGCCGGTCAAGCCGCTGCGTCCCGAGGACGCCCCCGATGCGAGGCTGATGTCCCAGACCGAGGATCAGCCAGGCGCTTACTCCGGGCCATACGAGGCTGGCGGGGTGTGGGCGGTGCTCAACGGCATAGGCACGGTGGCGGTAGATGTCGGCGAGCAAAACGGTGGCCGCACACTCACCGTCGAGCACCCCGGCTCCTACCAGCTGGTCGAGCACCAGCACCACACCGTGGGCGTGCTGGATCTAAAGCTCAGCTCCGGGGTCGAGTGCCTTGCGACTTGCTTCACACCGGGAGTGGCTTGAGCTCCTCGGCGGTGTGGTTGTCGAGCAGCCGCTTGAGTATTGGCGGACCGTCATCCTCGACAAGCACACTGCCTCCTGGCCAGTAGGGGCTCTCACCTGGGGTCCCTGTCAGGAAGTAGGAGTCGTAGGTCCAGCACCCCGCGTTCAGCAGCCGTGCACCATCAGGTCCACGCCACTCTGCGACTGCATCCCCGGGTAGCGGACCGGCGCGGTGGGTGTGGCCGAAGATCACGTGCGCATCGCCGAGCCCCAATCGTGCAGCCACCTCGCCCATCGCCCGCAGCCCAGCACGGCGTAGCTCGGCAACGGAGACGTCGGCGTTAAACGAACCGAGGCCGGCACGGTTGAGCGCACGGATCACAAGCGGGAACGCGCCCGCGAGAGCCCGCGATCGCAGATCGACCTTCGAACGACCGCTATCCCGATCTCTCCCCAGCGCGCGCCAGATGCTTACCGCCAGTTGCCCGTTGAGCGCAGCTCCGGTAGGAGCCTGGCGGGCCGCGGCATCGATCCACGCAAACACCGGTGCGGTGACAGCCTCATAGTCGTCCACGGTGGCGATCGCGTCTGTCGGCCGGCGCAGCGCGCGAGCGGTCATCCCAATCCCAAGGCGCTCCAGCATCGGGATCGTGAGATGGCAGTTGAGGTAGTGGCCATGGGTGGCGTACACGTCCGGGCGCAGCCACAGGCCTGGATATGCAGCACTGACACGAGCTGGCGCAGCCCATTCCGCCAAGGTGGCAAGCATCGAGGAGGCTTCCTCAGCTGAGAAGCGCTGCTCGAGCTCGAGCGGCTGATGCGTCGCCGCCTCGTTGCGGCGTTGCAGCCACGACTCGACCAGCGCATGGTCGTGGTTGCCGGCGGTGACAACGATCTCACGTCCGGCGAATACCGCACCGAGCTCTCCGAAGAATGGGCGGGCAGCCGCGAGCGCGTCGCGGCGCGGACCGTGGCGCAGCTCGAGCACATCTCCGAGTAGCACGAGCCGCTCGACATCGCGCAATGCATCGATCAGCGCCGAGCGCGCTTGTTGGCGGCGCAGGACATCGACCTCGGAGGCTCCCCCGAGATGGAGGTCTGAGATTACAAGCGTGCGCACGCGTCAAAGCGTCGTCGTTGCAGCGGCTTCGCGGATCTGCTTGGGGAGCATGAAACGAACGTCCTCGCTGATCACGTCCACCTCGGACACATCCTGTACGCCACGCGCGCGGAAGAAGTCGACAAGCTCGCGCACGAGGTTCTCGGGCGCACTGGCGCCAGAGGAGATGCCCACGACCCGCGCGTTGCTCAACCACTCCTCGCGCACTTCGCTTGAGTTGTCGATCAGGTAAGCCTCAGTGCCGCAATCGCGCGCAACCTCAACCAAGCGCACCGAGTTGGAGGAGTTGCGCGAGCCAATCACAAGCATCAGGTCGCAGTCGCCAGCCATCTGCTTTACCGCCGCTTGGCGGTTGGTGGTGGCATAACAGATGTCGTCGGTACGGGGACCAACGATGTTGGGGAAGCGCTCGCGCAGGCGCGCGAGAATAGCGCTGGTTTCGTTGACCGCGAGCGTGGTCTGGGTGATGTAGGCGACATGCTCAGGATCCTCGACCTCCAGCTCCTCGGCGTCCTGCTCACTCTGCACGAGCACGATCCGCTCAGGCGCCTCGCCCATCGTGCCTTCGACCTCCTCGTGGCCATCGTGGCCGACGAGCACGATCGTGTAGCCCTCCCCGGCGAAGCGAGCGGCCTCGCGATGGACCTTCGTCACGAGCGGACAGGTGGCGTCGATCGTCTCAAGGCCGCGCTCCTTGGCGCCTGCGCGCACGCTGGGGGCAACGCCGTGCGCGGAGAACACGCACAAGGCGCCCTCGGGGACTTCCGTCTGCTCGTCCACAAAGATCGCTCCGCGCTCGCGCAACTGCTCGACCACGTGCTTGTTGTGGACGATCTCCTTACGCACATACACGGGTGCACCGTGCGACTGGAGTGCCCGTTCGACTGTCTGCACCGCCCTATCCACGCCCGCGCAGTACCCTCGCGGCGCAGCGAGCAGCAGCTTCTCCACTGTGTTGGTCACCGACCTCATTGTAAGGGGCCGGGTACGCTTGACTACAGATGGCACAAAAGCACCTCGACAGGCTCACCCCAGTGGACGCGTCATTCCTGCACCAGGAGGGTCCGAGCTCGCACATGCACGTGGGCGGATTGACGGTCGTCGAAGGCCCGCCACCGCCGATGGAGGAGTTTCTTGAGCAGATCCGCAAGCGGCTGCACCTGGTGCCGCGCTACCGGCACAAGCTCGCACACACCGCGCTGGACAGCGGACGACCGGTGTGGATCGACGATCCGAGCTTCAACCTCGACTACCACGTGCGCCACACCGCGCTGCCCACCCCGGGCGGGTGGGATCAGCTGTGCGCGCTGACCGCGCGCATCTTCTCCCAACAGCTGGACCGCTCCAAGCCGCTGTGGGAGATGTGGCTGATCGAGGGGCTGAAGGACGACCAGTTCGCCCTGATCTCCAAGACCCACCATTCGCTGATCGACGGCATCGCCGGGATCGACTTGGCGACGGTGCTGTTCGACCTCAGCCCCGATCCCCCGCCGCTCAAGCACTCCGGGCGCGCCTGGCGCCCACACTCCGAACCGGGCACACCGGAGCTGATCGCGGCGGGCCTGAAGGGAGCGGTACGCGCCGGGATCGAGCTGGCGGAGGGCGCAATCGATGCGCTCGCGCACCCCGACCGTGCCCTGGCGCGTACCCGCGAGGCGGCCGAGGGCATCGGCGAGATCGTGTGGGCGGGGCTGAACCCGGCGCCGGAGACGCCACTGAACGTCCACATCGGCCCGCACCGGCGGTTCGTCGGCGTCGGCAACGAGCTGGATGACTTCAAGCTCGTCAAGAACGCGTTCGGCGGCACCGTCAACGACGTTGTGCTCGCGGTCGTCGCGGGCGCGTTGCGCCAGTTCCTGATCTCACGCGGACTGCGCACCGAGGGCGTCGAGCTGCGCGCGCTCGTGCCGGTGTCGGTCCGAGCAGAGGATGAGCACAACACGATGGGCAACCGGATCGTCGTGATGCGCGGTCCCCTGCCCGTGTACATCGCCGACCCGATACAGCGGCTGCGGTTCGTCTCGCACGCGATGGACGGACTGAAGGAGTCAAAGCAGGCGCTGGGCGCAGAGGTGATCGCGGGCGTGCAGAACTTCGCGCCACCGACGATCCTCGCGCAGGCGTCGCGGTTGAACTTCTCCACGCGCCTGTTCAACCTGCTCGTGACGAACGTCCCGGGACCGCAGTTCCCGCTGTACGTGCTCGGGCGGAAGATGCTGTCGGCCTATCCGGTCGCGTTCCTGCCCGAAAACCACGCGCTGGCGATCGCGATCATGTCCTACAACGGCCAGATGAACTTCGGCCTGCTCGGTGATTTCGACGCTCTGGCAGACATCGATCTGATCGCCGAGTCGATCGCACAGGAGCTGACCACACTTGTCACGCTCGCGCGCGAGGCTGTCGTTAGCGCGCCCGCCTAATACCCCAATGCGAACTTGGCGTCCTCGCTCATATTCTCGGGCGACCACGGCGGCGTGAACACCATCTCCGACTCAACCGTCTTGACGCCCTCCAGTTCACCGACGAACTCTTCGATCTGTTCGTTTACTTGTGGGCCGATCGGGCAACCAGGGGTGGTCAGCGTGAACGTGACGCTGACATTCCCGTCATCCACCTCCACGCCATAGATCAGACCCAGCTCGACAAAGTCGAGGCCAAGCTCGGGATCGATCACGTTGGACAATGCATCCATCACATCGTCGACTGTTGGGGCTGCGGTGGTCTCAATCTCAGGCATGAGTTGAGTCTATCTCGCCGACGTCAGGTCTCAGTTGTCGCAGCCGAGGCGGTCCCAGGCATATAGCTGAATGCACTCGTGTGCGAGCTCGATTGCCCGCTCGCGCGAGAGGCACGGCAGGACGGTGTCCAGGGCCTGCTCCTCAGAGACACCTGCCTGGAAAGCTTCCTCGCCACGGAAGCCCGCAGCGATCTTCAACGCCTCACGCCGGTTGTCGCCGAGGCTCGGGAACACGCCGACGAGGAAGTCGGTGTTGGGGATGGGCTGGCCGACCTCCAGCGAGGCATGCCAGGCAGCGAGCAGGTGCAGGTCGTCCTCGTCGAGATCGGCGACGGCCTTGGCGTAGTGGACGGAGAGCTCCTGGTCGGGGATGTCGTCGACCCACGCGCGCACGACCTCGCCGACGAGCTGGCGGCGAGCCTCGCGGCCGATTGACTCGGCGATCACGCGGATGGCATCCTGAGGCTCGATGAAGCAGAGTGGCATTCCTCAGACTGTAGGTGGCGGTGTGGACGGATTTTTCTACAGCTCCAGCGCGTCGCGGGCGCGCTTCAGCGCATGCGGATCGACCGTCTCCTCTGGCTCGAAGCCGAGCGTGGCACGCTCGCCGGCGGACCAGTTGGCGAAAGCAAGGTCGAGCACGTCGATCGGCACTGAGATCGCCTCTGCGAAAGCGAGCGCGCGGCGCTTGAGATAGAGCGGATCAGCAATGCCGAAGATGCGCTTGGCGGCAATGGTCGTCAGATCGCTGCTCGCTGCAGCACCCCCGACCACCAGGTGCAGGGTGTCGGCCTGCAGCTTGTACAGGCCGATGTGTCCGAGGGTGACCAGCAGCTCGTAACGGCCCATGCGCCCGAAGCCAGGCAGCGCGAGCCGCTCGAACACGCGGTCAAAACGCCGCTGCGGCGTCCACAGCTCCTCGCCGATGAACGCGCGCGTCTGGGCCTCATCCCCGTCGCCAGCGCCTCCGGCGTGTTCGGCCCAGTGACGGTAGGCGCGCAGAGTCTCATCTCCGCGCGCGGGATCATGAGACGTGCGTGGCCCGAGCGGGATGCCGTCAAGCGAGGGGATCGGATCGCGATCGTCCAACACGAGGCGAATCCCCGCGAAGGGCTCGTCGCCTTGCAGCGGCGAGAGGTAGACAACCAGGAAGCACATCCAGGTCGCGCGCTCCAGGTTGCCGCTGTCCGCGAGTGCGCGGATTTCAGCAAAGAGGTCAGGAGGCGCCGTTTGCAGCCGCAGCAGACGCCCGCTGGCGAAGGCGATCTCCTCGGCCAAGCGGACGGCGTCACTATAGGCGTGCAGGCCGGGGGCAAGCACGGAGCGGTAGCCGTCATCCTGTGCGCGATCTTCGCGACGGACACGCACCTCATCGCCACCGGTGCGCAAGCGCCGATGACGCCCAGCAGTTGGGGTCTGGCGCCGGCCCTTGCCGTCCGCAGGAGCGTGATCTCCCAGCGTCTTGCTGCAGATGGGGCAACGCTCGACGAAGCGGTTATGCCGGCAGAAGGTGGGCACGGGCCCGTGCGGCTCCAGCGCGGCGCTCGCGGGCGAGGTCGCGCAGGTAGTCGTCGTAATCGACCTGGATCGTGTGGCGCTTGGAGGCGATATAGCGCTTGTGCATCGCGGCTTGGTCAGCGGCGATCTCGGCGCGCAGCTCAGCGGGTGGGGGGAGGAGGTAGTCGCCAAGCAGATGGTCGCCGACCCACTCGCCCTGGGCCTCAGCGAGCGGCATGATCGCGCCGAGCGGCTGGAGCAGGCCGATGAAGTAGAGGTTGGGGATGTCAGGGTGAAAGACGCGGCGAAACAGCTCGATGTGGTTGTCGGGCGCAGAGACCAAGTCGGGGTCCAAGAACGGGAAGGTGATCTTGTAGCCGGTGCAGTAGACGACGACGTCAGCGTCGAGGACGCTGCCATCGACGAAGCGCACCTGTGAGCCCTCTAGAGCAGCGATGTTCGGCTTCGGCGCGATCGTGCCGTGCGCGATACGGTCGAGGATGCGCCCGGACACGGTGGGATGAGCCTCGCCGAACTTGTGGTTGGGCTTGGGCAGGCCATAGCGCTCGGGATCGCCGGTGTAGCTTTTGATCACCTGATGGATCATGCGCTGGCGGATCTTGAATGGGATGCGCGGGTTATTTGGGAGCTGGTTGACTGGCCTGCCGAAGACATACTTGGGGATGATCCACGCGCCATGGCGTGCAGCGAGGTAGGTGTTGGCGGCGACATAGGAGGACTCGACAGCGATGTCCATTGCAGAGTTGCCCATGCCGAGGATGACGACGTTGCGATCGACGAACAGCGAGTTGTCGGTGTAGGAGTGCGCGTGCAGCTGAACTCCTGAGAAGGTGTCAGCACCGGGGAAGGGCGGTTCGGGCCAGCGCGGGTCCCAGTGATGGCCATTGGCGACGAGCAAAGCGTCATAGAGACGGGTCTCGCCACTGTCGAGCGTGACCTCCCAAGTCCCATCTTCGCGGCGCGCGGCGTGCTCAACGCCAGTCTCGAAGGTGATCGTCTCACGCAGCCCGAAGTGATCGACGTAATCGTTGAAGTACTCCCGGATGTGCGTGTGATGAGGGAAGTCCGGATAGGAGGTGGGCATCGGGAAGTCCGAGTAGGCCATCCGCTCGCGTGAGACGTTGATGAAAAGGTCGCGGTAGGCAGCCGACATGCCATTGCGGTTGCCAAACACCCAGTTGCCACCCACCTGGTCTGACTTCTCAAAGCAATCGAATGGAATCCCACGCTCGTGCAGCGCCTTGACAGCGGCTATGCCTGAGGAACCCGCGCCGATCACGCACGCGCGGGGCAGGGTGCGCGAGGAACCGTTGGCATCCCCATTGCGAGCTGTGACCACTGAGGAGATCTTACCCAGCTGGAACGCTCGGATGAACGTGCTGCGGTGGGCCCTCGGGGCCAACGTCTGCATCAGCATGGCCCAATAGCGCCTGGTCTTCGGGCTGAACCTGTCCGTCTGCCGCCACGCCGTTACGCAAGCCCTCGAGGTAGCGATCAACCATCCTCGAGCACTGGCGGCCCTCGTTGATTGCCCATACGATCAGCGACTGGCCACGCCTGGCGTCGCCGGCGGCGAACACACCATCGACGGAGCTCGTGTACGGCTTGACCGCCTTGACGTTGCCGGCGCCATCCTTCTCTACGCCGAGCTCGTCGAGCAGTTCCTGCTCGGGGTGCAGGAAACCCATCGCCAGCAGCACAAGTTGGGCCGGCAGTTCGCGTTCGGTGTCCGGGATCGGCTCGAACGGCGGCTGCGGAGCGGCGTGCGCGATCCTCAGCCCCGCCAGCGCGCCGCTGCCGTCGTCGGTGAACGCGGTCGTCGTGACGGAGTAGTCCTGCTCGCCCACGCCCAGCTTGCGTGCCTCCTCCATCGCGTAGCTGAGGCGATACTTGAGCGGCCACTCCGGCCACGGCGTGCGCTCGTCCGGTCGGTGCGCCGGCGGCTCCGGCAGGAGCTCCAGCTGAACTACCGAGCGGGCGCCCTCGCGGATCGCGTTGCCAACGCAGTCCGCGCCGGTGTCGCCGCCGCCGATCACGATCACGTCCTTGCCCGCGGCGCTGATCTCGCGCTCAATCGCAGGCTGCGCGACCGTCGGCGCGGGCCCGTGCTCGCGCGCCACCCAGCGGTTGCGCTGGTAGAGGTAATCCATTGCGAAGTGCACGCCGTCGAGTTCCCGGCCGGGGACAGGAAGGTCACGCGGCACGCGCGAGCCGGTCGCCAGCACGACCGCGTCGAAGCCGCCGCGCAGGTCCTCGACGCTGAAGTCGCTGCCGACGTCCACGCCACAGCGAATCTCGACACCCTCGGCCACCAGTCTGCTCGACGCGCCGCTGCACGATCGTCTTCTCGATCTTGAAGTCCGGCACGCCGAAGCGCACGAGCCCGCCGATCGACTCGTCGCGCTCAAACAGCGTCACGCGGTGGCCCGCGCGGCGCAGCTGCTGCGCGGCGGCCATGCCGGCCGGCCCGGAGCCGACGACCGCGACCGCCTGACCGGTTTCCCGGTCTGAGCGCGGGGGCTGTGGCATGACCCAGCCCTCGTCCCAGGCGCGGTTGATGATCGAGTTCTCGATCTGTTTGATCGTGACCGCGTCGCCCTCGCGGATCTCGAGCACGCACGCCGCCTCGCACGGCGCGGGGCACAGGCGCCCTGTGAACTCAGGAAAGTTGTTGGTGGCATGCAGCTGCGCGATCGCGTCCGCGAAGCGGTCGCGATATACGAGGTCGTTCCAGTCGGGGATCAGGTTGCCCAAGGGACAGCCGTTGTGGCAAAACGGCACACCGCAGTCCATGCAGCGGGCGCCCTGCTCGCGCAGCTCATCGGTCGGGCGGGCGAGGAGGATCTCGTGGTAGTCGTGCGCACGCTCCACTGGGTCCCGGTAGGGAATCCCGTGGCGCTCGATCTGCAGAAACCCGCCGAGCTTGCCCATCAGGCCGCCACCACCGGTGGTGACTGGGCCGTTGTGACTTGCGCAGCGGCAGCACGTTCGCCCAGCACACGCTTGTAGTCGTGGGGCATCACCTTCACGAACGCACCCGCAGCCAGCAACTCGTCCCACTCGACGAGCACCCGCGCCGCGACCGGCGAGTCGGTGCGCTCGGCGTGCTCGGAGACGAGCGCCCGCAGCTCGCTCGCATCCTCGTAGCTAGGCGCTTCCAGGCCGACCATGCCCGTGTTGCAGCGCCGCGCAAACGTGCCGTCCTCGTCGAGCACGTAGGCGATGCCGCCGCTCATCCCGGCGGCGAAGTTGCGCCCGGTCAGACCGAGCACGACCACGCGCCCGCCGGTCATGTACTCGCAACCGTGGTCGCCCACGCCCTCGACGACCGCGCAGGCGCCGGAGTTGCGCACCGCGAATCGCTCGCCCGCGAGGCCGCGGAAGAACGCCCGCCCGGCGGTCGCGCCGTAGAGCAGGGTGTTGCCAACGATCACGTTCTCCTCGGCGATGAACTCCGGGGCCATGTCCTCACGCGGGCGCACCGCCAGCACGCCCCCCGACAGGCCCTTGCCGGTGTAGTCGTTGGCGTCGCCGCGCAGCGTGAACGTCACCCCCGGGGCGAGCCAGCCACCGAAGCTCTGTCCGGCAGAGCCCTCGAACTCGACCTCGATCGAGCCCTCCGGAAGCCCGGTCGCACCGTGCGCGCGGGCGATGTGGCTGGAGAGGATGCCGCCGACGCAGCGATTGACGTTGCGGATTCCCATCGCGAACCGGATACGCTCGCCCCGCTCGATCGCGCCGGCCGAGCGCTTGAGGAGCTCCCAGTCCAACGCGTCGGTGAGCACCTCAGGGGGCGGCTGAACGCGGCGGCGTGTCTGTATGGGTAGCCCACCCTCGTCAAGCTCGATGTGGGTGAGCAGATGCGTCAGGTCGACACCGCGCGCCTTCCAGTGCTCGATCGCGCCCTGCGCCTGCAGCAGATCAACGCGCCCGATCGCCTCGTCCAGCGAGCGCAGGCCGAGCGAGGCGAGGATCTCGCGCACCTCCTCGGCGACGAAGAAAAAGAAGTTGACGACGTGCTCGGGCGTGCCCTTGAAACGCTTGCGCAACTCTGGGTCCTGCGTGGCGATCCCCACCGGACACGTGTTCAGGTGGCAGGCACGCATCATGATGCAGCCCGTGGCGATCAGCGGCGCGGTGGAGAACCCCATCTCGTCGGCTCCGAGCAGCGCGGCGATCACCACATCGCGGCCCGTCTTCAGCTGGCCGTCGGTCTGCACGACGATGCGCGAGCGCAGGTCGTTGAGCAAGAGCGTTTGCTGGGTCTCGGCCAGTCCTATCTCCCACGGGATGCCCGCAGCCTGGATCGAGGATAGCGGCGAGGCGCCGGTGCCGCCGTCGTGGCCTGAGATCAGCACGCGATCGGCGTTCGCCTTCGATACGCCCGCGGCGACCGTGCCGACGCCGACCTCGGCGACGAGCTTGACCGACACCTGGGCGCTCGGGTTCGAGCAGCGCAGGTCGTAGATCAGCTGCTTGAGGTCCTCGATCGAGTAGATGTCGTGGTGGGGCGGCGGGCTGATGAGGCCCACACCGGGCGTGGTGTGGCGGATCGAGCCGATGTACGCATCGACCTTGCCGCCCGGCAGTTGGCCGCCCTCGCCGGGCTTGGCGCCCTGGGCCATCTTGATCTGCAGCTCATCCGCGTTGACGAGATAGTTGATCGTCACCCCGAACCGGCCCGAGGCGACCTGCTTGATCGCCGAGCGCCGTCGGTCGCCATTGTTGTCGGGCTCAAAGCGCGCAGGGTCCTCCCCACCCTCGCCCGTGTTCGAGCGCCCGCCGAGCCGGTTCATCGCGATCGCCAGTGTCTCGTGGGCCTCGCGCGAGATCGACCCGAGGCTCATCGCGCCGGTGCAGAACCGTCTGACGATCTCACTCGCAGGCTCGACCTGCTCGAGCGGGATGCCCGCCCGCCCCGGCTCGCGCGCCTCGGTGGCGAACTGCAGCAGCCCGCGCAGCGTCGCCTTGCGCGCCGCGTCCTCGTTGATCGCCTGCGCGTACTCGCGATACTTCGCATACGCATCGCTGGAGCGCACCTCAGCCAGAGCGTCGCCCTCGCCCTCAAGCGCCGCCGTGACGTTGCCGTTAGCCGAGCGCACCGCCTGCTGGACAAGCGCGATCGTCTCAGGGTTCCACATATGGTGCTCGCCGTCGCGCCGCCAGGCATAGACGCCACCGACCGGCAGCAGCTCATCCTGGGTATGGGATCCCACCCGCCCCCATCCCACCCACCCCGCGCGCGCGTGGCGCTCGAGCGCCTCCATCGCGAGCACATCCAGCCCGACCCCGCCGATGCGCGAGGCGGTACCCGTGAAGTGCCGGTCGATCAGCTCGCGCTCCAGGCCGACGGCCTCGAAGATCTGCGCCCCGCGGTAGGACTGGATCGTGGAGATGCCCATCTTTGAGATCGTCTTCAGCAGTCCTTTGCCGATCGCCTTGATCGTGTTCTGGGCGGCCTCCTCGGTGCCCAGCGGACCCTTACCGTCAGCCGCAGGGTCGCCCGCGCGCGTGAGACGACCGCTGAGGATGAGCACGTCGAGCGTCTCCAACATCAGATACGGGTTGATCGCGCTCGCTCCGTAGCCGATCAGCGTCGCGAAGTGATGGACCTCGCGCGGCTCGCCCGACTCCAGGACGATCCCCACCCGCAGGCGCGTGCCCTCGCGCACGAGATGGTGATGTACGGAGGCGACCGCCAGCAACGACGGAATCGGCGCGCGGCGCGGGCCGAGCGAGCGGTCGGACAGGACAATGATGTTGACGCCCGCAGCGATCGCGTCGTGTGCCTGCTCGCACACGCGCTCCAGCGCCGCCGCCATACCCGCGGGACCGTCGGCAACGGGCCAGGTGATGTCGATCGTGCGCGCCGCGAACAGCTCGTGCGAGACGTGGCGCAGGGTCTCGAGCTCGCGGTTGAGCAGGATCGGGCGCTCCAGCACGAGCTTGTGGGCATGCTCGGGCGTCTCCTCGAACAGGTTGCGCTCGCTGCCGAGGGTCGTCTGGAGGCTCATCACGATTTCCTCGCGGATCGGATCGATCGGCGGGTTAGTGACCTGGGCGAACAGCTGCTTGAAGTAGGAGAACAGCGGCGGCGCCTGATCGGAGAGCACCGCCAGGGAGATGTCGTTGCCCATCGAGCCGATCGGCTCGGCGCCGTCGCGTGCCATCGGGCCCAGCAGCACACGCAGATCCTCCTGGGTGTAGCCGAACGCGCGCTGGCGACGGGGCAGTGGCTGATCGGAGATCGTGACCTGCTCAGAGGGCTCCAGCTCGGCGAATGCGACCGAGCTGCGCTGGAACCACTCGCGGTAGGGCCTGCGCGTGGAGAGCTCGCGCTTGACCTCGCCATCCTCGACGATCCGCCCGCGTTGCAGGTCGACGAGGAACAGCTTGCCCGGCTGCAGCCGTCCCAGCCGCACGATCTCTGACGGCGCGACGTCGAGGATGCCCGTCTCCGAGCCGAGCACGACGTGCCCGTCGGCCGTCTCCATCCAGCGCCCCGGACGCAGCCCGTTGCGGTCGAGCGTCGCGCCGACCACGCGCCCGTCGGTGAACGCGACCGACGCAGGACCGTCCCAGGGCTCCATCAGGCAGGAGTGGAACGCGTAGAAGCCCTTCAGCTCCTCGGGCAAGTCATCGCGGTCGCGGTAGGCCTCGGGGATCATCATCATCGCCGCGTGCGCCGGTGATCGTCCTGCGAGCAGCAACAGCTCCATGACGTTGTCGAACGTCGCCGAGTCCGAGTTGCCGGGGGTGACGACCGGCAGGATCTTCTGAAGGTCGGAGCCGAACAGCTCGCTCTGAAGCTCCGACTCGCGTGCGCGCATCCAGTTGACGTTGCCCATCACCGTGTTGATCTCGCCGTTGTGGCAGATCGTGCGGTAGGGGTGGGCGAGCTCCCAGCTGGGGAACGTGTTGGTCGAGAAACGCGAGTGCACGAGCGCGAGCGCGCTGGTGCAGCGCTTGTCCTTGAGGTCGGGATAGAACTCGGCCAGCTGGTATGAGATCAGCATGCCCTTGTAATTGATCGTGCGCGAGGAGCTGGATGCGACATACAGCCCCGCGCCGTCGGTGCTCAGCTCGCATACGCGCCGGATCACGTACAGCTTGCGCTCGAACGCGTCCTGGTCGAACGCCTGATCAGATCCCCACCCACCCGCGCCCACGAACAGCTGACGAATAACGGGCCGGCATCGCCCCGCCACTTCACCTGTGTGCTCCGGGCACACAGGCACGTCGCGCCAGCCGAGCACATGCTGACCCTCCGCCACGACGGTCCGCTCAAGCAGGGCCTCCAAGCGCGTGCGCGCGGCATCGTCCCGCGGCAGAAAGCACATCAGCACGCCGTAGGAGCCGGCCGGGGGCAGCTCAAGCTCGACCACCGCGCGCAGCAGCTCGTCGGGCATCTGCATCAGGATGCCCGCGCCATCGCCCGTGCACGGATCCGCCCCGGAGGCGCCGCGGTGCTCGAGGTTCTTCAGCGCGGCTATCCCCCGCTCGATGACCTCGTGCGTCGGCGTGTTGTCCAGGCGCGCGACCATGCCCACGCCGCACGCATCGTGCTCGAAGCGAGGGTCGTAGAGTCCGACGGCCTTGGGCGGCTGCATGGTTTGCGAAGTCATAGAAGTGCCCCCGGGAGACGTGGGCTCCCCGTGCGGGCGATTAGGGTTGGGCACCTGAGGCGGGGCCAGAAAGCGTAGCAGCGCGCGGTGGGACGAAAACCAGTCGCGCGTAGCTGCTCAGATAGTCCTTGGCATATTCAGGCGGCAGCGCAGCAGCACATCGGTCCCGTCTACCGTCAGCGTCAGCCCCAACCGATCGCTTGAGGGCTGCTCGTCTCCCAGGGCCTCCTTCACCAGTGCAGGCAGCTCCGATGCCAGAGCTGGCCCCAGCCATGCAATCGGTGCAGCCCCATGGCGTCTATGTGGCCAGCTCGCAAAGTCCACCGCCCCGCTCAGCAACAGTCGCTCACGCGCGCGCGTCATCGCCACATACAAGATCCTATCCTCCTCCTCCGCCTGCGCTTCGCGGCGCTCACGCGCCAGCTGCGCGAACTGCAGGGCCGGCCGTGGCTCGGGATCCTCGAGTCCGAGGAGCCGCACACCGACCCGCTCGGAATCGACGAGCAGGTCAGGCACGTTCATGCTCGGCGCCCGCCCGAGGTCAGCCACGCATACCACGTCAAACTCCAGCCCCTTGGCCGCGTGCACGCTCATCAGCCGCACCGCATCCCGAGTCTCCTCCGCCGCGACCGCGTCGGGCTGGGCAATCGTTTCGGCGTTCGCCAGATACCTCCCGCCGCCAGCGCCCTGCTGGAACGTAGCCTCGTCGAGGAACCCACGCAGATCACGTCCCTCGCTGCGTTCCCACTCTCCAGCCAGCTCGACCAACTTGCGCACATTCGCGCACCTACGTCCTCCATCATCGCGTGTGCGCAAGCGCGCGCGCTCTTCATAGTGCTCGATCGTACGCTCAAGCAGCTGCGCGATCGGATGCTCCAGCGCCGTCGCGCGCTCGTCTCCTAGACGCGCACAGAAAGTTGCCAGCCGCTCGCGCTCATCCGGTTGCAGACGATCGGCGCCGCCATCGCCAGCGGCAGCGTCGCTGCGCGCGGTCTCCCACACGCTGTGCCCGCGCGCCTTCGCCACGCGCGCCAGCAGCGCCAGCGCATCACTCGATAGGTCCCCCAGCGGCGAGGCCAGCGCCCCATATAGACCAACCTCATCCAGCGGGTCCGCCAGCGCGCGCAGGTATGCCAACAGGTCAACGATCTCCTGTCGCTCCCAGAACGCCCCAGCGCTCGCGACCGTCTTCATACCCTGTTCGCGCAGCGCCAGCTCGTAGCACTCGATATCTCCGGTCGCCCGCAGCAGCACCGCTACCCCACCCGGGTCCACCTCCCCAGTTCTTAGGAGCTCTCCGAGGCGCTCGGCCAACGCTCGGGCCTCCGCCTCACGCCAGGGCACTGCGCCGGAATCCGACCCACCGCCCGCAACCGGCGCTTGCTCGTCCCAGCCGCGCCTATCGGTCAGCAGCAGCTCGACACGGGACTCCCCCAGGGCCTCGCGCTCGCGCTCCCGGCCCACGCGCAGTGGTGTGAACGCCCCGCCAAAGCGTGCTACGAACACTGCGTTGACAGTCTGCAACAGCTCGGATCGACCACGGAAGTTGTGCAGTAGCCGCAGGCTCTGTCCGCGCGGAGCCAGGTGGGCCTCGCGCGCGCGAAACAAGCCGACATCGGCTCCTCGAAACCCGTAGATCGACTGCCACTCGTCTCCGACCGTGAACAGGTTCTCGCGTTCCAGCGCCTGCATCAGCGCGAGCTGGCGCGGATTGACATCCTGCAGCTCGTCCACCATCAGCAGCTCAAACCGCTCCGCCCACGCCCGGCGCACATCTGCGCTCTGGGCCAGCAGCTCGCCTGCCCGCAGCTCTAGGTCATCGAAGTCCAGGCCACCGCGCGCGTGCTTGGCGGCCTGGAAGCGCTCGTCAAAGCGCTGCAGCAGTTCGTCCCACAATGCGATTACGCGGCCTCCCTGCGCATCGAGCGCGTTCTGCGCTTGGCGCTCGACCTGCGCACCCGCTTCCTCAAGCGTAAGTGGCGCATAGTCGAGCCTGGGCGCCGGCAGCCGTGGAACGCGCTGACCGTGGCTACGCAGCTCCGCGTAGACACCCAGAACAGTCGCACGCGTACGGTCTGCGCCATATGCGGCAATCAACTCCACCGCCTCGCTGCGCTCATCTCCCAGAAACTCGCCAAGCGCCTCAACGAACGCTTGGCGACGCAACCGCCCCGCCAGCCCCTCATCCAGGATCTCGTAATCTTCCAGGAGCCCCGCCTCATGTGCGTGGGCGCGCAGAATGCGCGCGCAGAACCCGTGGAACGTGCCCACATACGCCTCCTCCATTGCGCGCGCTGCCTGCAACTCACCAAGCGCCAGCAGTCGCGCGTGCACCCGCTCGCGCAACTCGCCCGCCGCGCGCTCGGTGAACGTGATCGCGAGGATCCGCTCGGGCGCGATGCCGTCCTCGCGCACGGCTCTGACAAACCGCTCTACCAGCACCGAGGTCTTGCCGCTGCCAGCTCCCGCGGCCAGCAGTAGCGGCTCACCGCGGCGAGCGATCGCCTGCTCCTGCTCGAGCGTCAGCGCTTGCGCCCTCGCCGGCTCAGAGCCCTTCTCCTCAGCGACCGCTTCGGGGTCGACGAGATCCCACCCCGTCAGCCGCTCCACGCTCACCGTCCGCATCGGCATATGGCGGGATACTCACAGCCGCCGGTATACGTGCACGTCCGCGGGCGCGCCTGGATCGCGCCTTCAAGCGCCTGCGCAGCAGCCGTCTGTGCGAGCTGGACCGCCTCCTGCACGAGCGTATCGAGCTCGGCTGTGTCCATCAGGTCGGTGCGCACGCACTCCAGCTGCACCTCCGCCCCGGCGTCCAGCACACCACGCGCGCGCAGGTCGCCACCAGCCAGCGGCTGGTACATACCCCCAACGACTCGCAGCCCGAGCAGCTGTTCGGCCGCGCGCATATACAACGCCAGCTGCACCTTTCCATCCGCGAGCCATCTCGCCGCGGGGGTGACGTTGGCTCCCTTGTAGTCGTACACAATTGCTTCGCCTGAAGGACCCACATCGATACGGTCGATGCGCCCGCGCAGCATCACTCCCTCCCCCAGGTCCAGCGCAGGCAGGCCGCCTTTGCCGCCTGCCTGCAGGGCGTCGTCTCCACGCGTGTTAAATCCGAACTCCACCTCCAGCCATCTCGGCTCCAACGGACTGTCCTCTTCGGAAGCGTGCCACAGATAGCGATCCAAGTCGGCCTGCAGTCGGCGACGCGCGCCGGGCACGCGCTCTGCTCGCACCGACAGCGGAAAATCAGGCTCGTGCCGACCCAACGCTTCGTACAGCAGCTCTCGCGCGAGCCCCAGCCGGGCCGGGATCAGCCGGGCCGAGCCCGTGCGCTCACGCAATCCTTCCAGCGTGTCCGCCAGCGCTGCATGCGCCAGCCCCCCGCGCGCGAGCGGCTCGGGATCTGGATCGGGACTCTCCGGGCGCAGCATCCGCTCGACGAACCATCTCGCCGGGCAGGCGATCCACAGCTCCAGCGACGACGCCGACCAGGGACGCGCGCGCAGATCGGCGAGGACCTGGGGATCGCGCAACGGCACCACTAGGCGGCAGTGCGGGCCCCGATGTCGCTCGCCGCTCGCTCGGCCTCCGGCGTCTGCGCCTCAGCGTCGTCCTGGGCCTCCGGCGGTTTCGCGCCCTCCTTCGCCCAAGGCTCGTCGAACTCGACCCGCCATTTCCCATCCTCCGTCTGGTTCAACGCCAGGTGAGCTTTGAAGCCGCGGCCGCTGCGGCCTTTGAAGCCGCTGATCGCGCTGGCTGTGTAGCCCTTCGCGATCAGCTCGCGTGCGACCGCCACCGGCAGCTGCTTGCCAGCTTTGGCCTTCCAGATGACGAAGCCGCAGCCGGGATCGTCGCGCGCCCAGCAGGAGTATCCCTTGCGGTTCTCGACAATCTCATGCCCGCACACTGGGCACGGCCCCAGATTCGCGCGTGGTATGCGCACATCTTTGAGCGTCTTGTCGAGCTCCTCGATCGTCTCCTTCGCAAAGCCCGCAATGTCGCCCATGAACTTCTCCCGGGAGTCCTCCCCCCGCTCGATCTTGCCGAGCCTGTGCTCCCACTCGCCCGTCAGCCCCGGCGAGGTCAGCGCATGCTCGTTGAGCAGCCTGATCACGTTCAGTCCCTTCTCCGTCGCAACCAGCGCGCGTCCGTCGCGCTCCAGATAGCCAACCGTGATCAACCGCTCGATGATCGCCGACCTTGTCGCCGGAGTGCCGATCCCCGAATCCTTCATCGCCTCGCGCAGCTCATCGTCGTCGACGAGCTTGCCTGCCGTCTCCATCGCACCGAGCAGGGACGCGTCTGAGTAGCGCCGCGGTGGTTTGGTTTCCTTGCGCGCGCTCTCGATCTTGCGCGTTTGCACCTGCTCGTCTTGAATGAGCCGTGGAAGCTGCTGCTCGGTCTCCTCGTCATCCTCGCCGCGCGCATCGCTCTCGACGGCTTTGGCATCGGCCGATATCTCGTCGTAGACCCCACGCCAGCCGGGCACGATCAGGAGCTTGCCGCTGGTGCGAAAGACGAAGGAAGCCTCCTCGCTCGCGACCGTCGTCTCCACGCGAGTGTTCTCGAAGACCGCCTCCGGATGGAATACCGCCAGGAAGCGTCGTACGGCCATGTCGTAGATCCGCCTGTCGTCCGAGCCCATTTTCTCGAGGTTGTGCTCGGAGCGGGTCGGGATGATCGCGTGGTGATCGGTGACCTTCTCGTCGTTGACGACGCGCGCCAGCGGCAGCACGTCGAGGCCGACCACGTACTCGGCGCCCTTGCTGTACTCCTTGTGCGCGCCAACCAACTCTGCGATCGGCTTGATCTCCTGCACCATGTCGGTTGTCAGGTAGCGCGAGTTGGTCCGTGGGTAGGTGAGCGCCTTGTGCTCCTCGTAGAGACGCTGCGCAGCCGCCAGCGTGCGTTTGGCAGTGAAGCCGAAGCGGTTGTTGGCCTCCCGTTGAAGCGTTGTGAGGTCATAGAGCATCGGCGCTTTCTCGCGCTGCTCCTTCTTCTCCAGCTTTGTGATCGTCCCCGGCTTGCCCTCGCACGCACTGACGATCGCCTGGGCTTCCTGCTCGGTGGCGATCCGCGGGCCTTTGGTCTTGCCCGCCTGCCTGTGCCCTTCAGGGTGTGCCCCTTTACGGGGTGGGCTGCCCGGCGGGGCCTGGAGGTGTCCGAGGTACACGCGCTCTGCATTCGCCGGTTCACCTGCCAGAGGCTCAGCGGCGAAGGTCGCGTTGACCAGCCAGTATGGCTCGGGCTTGAAAGCCTTGATCTCCTCCTCGCGACGAGCGACGATCGCCAGCGTCGGCGTCTGCACCCGCCCGAGCGAGACCGCCCCATCGAAGGAGCTGCGCAACCGAATCGTCGCAGCACGGGTGGCATTCATCCCCACGATCCAGTCGGCCTCCGAGCGCGACCGTGCCGCCTGCTCCAAGCGCTCGAACTCCGCCGCCGGACGCAGCGTCGCCAGGGCGCTCTTCATTGCCGCGCTGGTCATCGAGTTCAACCACAGTCGTTTGACCGGCTTCTTCCCTTTGGCCTTCTCGTACAGGTACGCGAAGATCAGCTCGCCCTCACGCCCGGCGTCGCAAGCATTGACGACCTCCTCGACATCGTCGCGGCCCAGCTGTTTGCCGACGATCGTCATCTGCTTGCGCGAGCGCTCGTCGCGTACCACCAGTTTGAAGTGCTCCGGCACGATCGGAAGGTCCGCCATCCGCCAGCTCTTGTATTTAGCGTCGTAGGCATCCGGTTCGGCGAGCTGCACCAAGTGCCCCACCGCCCACGTGATGACATGGTCAGGGCCCTCCAGATAGCCCTCCTGCTTCTTGAACGGCCCCTTCAGCACGCGCGCCAAGTCCTGCCCCACGGAGGGCTTCTCGGCGACTAGGAGCGTCTTGGACATTGGCGGTCAGCCTAGCGGGTGTCTCAGCCGCTGGTGCACGGCCCGGTGCTCACCTGGCTGCGTTCGCGCTCGTGCGCGTCGGCTTCCCGCAGCACGCTCGCCACCGTTTCGTTGGCCACCCCGTAGCCGCCGCGTACCTTGCTGTGAACGATCGCCGCGAACACTGTCGTCAGGACCTGCCCATCGTCGTTGACCAGTGGGCCGCCGGAGTTGCCGGGACGCACGAGCCCGCGCAGTGGCGTCAGCAGCCGCGTTACCGGCCCCTGGCCGTAGGCGTTCTGGGTGATCACGTCCTGCGTGCGCCCGATCCTCGCCGGCTGCACGTCGAATGGGCCGTTCTCCGGATAGCCGAGAACCGCTCCCGGCGTGCCCACCGGTGTGCTGGGCGCGAAGCTCAGCGACGGCAGGTCGAGTTCCGGCACGAGCAGCACGGCGATGTCGTGCTGGGGTTCGAATGCGATCGGCTCGGCTGGCAGGCTCGGCGGCTGCCCGCCGACCTCGACGGTGGTGTCGGTCTCCCCTGCGACGACGTGCGCGTTCGTCACCACCACGTCCCGCTCGGCCACCCACCCGGAGCCCTCGAGCGCGAGGCCGCAGGCGGTGCCGTTGACGCGTACGACGCTGCGCGCGGCGCGCCGGACACCCGGGGTGTGGGCGATCGCGGGTTCCGGTGCAGCGACGTCTGGCGAGGGGCCGCTGATCGACGGGATCGGGTCGAGCCGCGCGAGCGCGTTGAGGATAGGCCCTGACGGGGGCAGCACCTGGTTGAGCTTGCGCAGGATCGCCGATCGCTGGATGTCGGCTCGCAGCCCATTCTCGCCCGGCGTCTGGCCCGCGACGGCGGCGGCGATCCAGATGATCCCCAGGCCGAGCGCCGCCCCCAGGACCGCGCCGAGCGCGCCGTCGAGCAGGCCGATGCCGGGGATGATCAGGACACGGCGCAGCTTGAACCCAAGGCCCTCCAGGCCGCTCGCGAGGATCGCCCCGCCGACCAGCGCTCCGATCAGACCAAACGCCGGAGCGTAGGGCGAAGAGGAGCCCTGCGGTAGTAGAAGAGGACCCAGGCGGGTTCCGATGAATGCACCTATGACGAACCCGGCGAACGACAGCACGCCCACGATGAAGCCCTGCCGAAATCCGGAAAAGGCCAGGAAGGCCACGAACGCCACGATGATCCAATCGAGCTCCGTCATCTGCCATGTTCTATCGCTCCTTGACTGAAACCCAGAATCGGCGCCTGCGACGCGCCCGTCCGGTGTTGGCGCTGGCGGGCGTGGCTTTCGTGGTCGGAGCAATCATCGGTTCCGGCCATGGCGCGAACGCTGCGAACGCGCTCGCAGCCAGGTTCGTGGCCGCGTGGACGCGGAAGGACTACATCACTATGTACGCCGACATCGACGCCCCGTCAAGGCGAGTGACCACGCCGCAGCAGTTTGCTGAGGATTATCAGCACGCATTGACGACGGCAACTGCAACCCGTCTGGCAGTGACGGGCAAACCGAGCAGCGCCCCGGGCGGGATGATCAAGGTGCCGGTGCGTGTGCGGACACGCCTGTTCGGCACGCTGGAGTTGGCGTTTATGTTGAAGATCAAGGACAGCGGCAGCGAAAAAAGCGGGATCGTATGGTCGCAGTCGCTGGAGTTCCCAGGGCTAGGAGAAGACGAGACGCTCGGCCGCAAGATGACACTGCCGCCGCGGGCGACGCTGCTGGCCCGAAATGGTTCTGTGCTAGCCGAAGGCTCTCCCACGGAAGCCGGTCAGCGCAGCTCACCACTGGGTGCATTTGCCAGCGCAGCGCTGGGCAACGTCGGGCCGATCCCCACCGCACGCTTAAAGGCACTGGAAGAAGAAGGAGTCCCGGCAAGCGCGATCGTCGGCGTGAGCGGCCTCGAGGAGGCATTTGACAGCCGCCTGCGGGGCACGCCAGGCGGGGAACTGCTCGCACAGAACACGCAATCCGCGAGACCCAATCGCGTGCTTGCTATCGCCGTGCCGAAGACCGCCCCAGCCGTGCGCACGACGATCTCCCCGTCAGTGCAGCGCGCCGCAGTCAGCGCGCTCGGTGGTCAGCTGGGAGGGATCGTGGCGATACAGCCGCGCACAGGACAGATTCTGGCGGTCGCAGGACTCGGCATCGACGACCTGCAGCCACCAGGCTCGACGTTCAAGATGGTCACCGTCAGCGGTGTTCTTGAAGCCGGCATCGCCAATCCACGCACCACTTTCCCCTATGCGACATCCACAACACTGGACGGAGTCAAGCTGAGCAACGCCAATGGTGAGGAATGCGGCGGTACGCTCGCACTCGCGTTCGCGGTGTCATGCAACTCGGTGTTCGCGCCACTCGGGGTCAAGCTTGGCGCGTCGCGGCTGGTGGCAATGGCCGAACGGTACGGCTTCAACCACGAACCTGGCATCCACGGCGCAGTCGAAAGCACGCTGCCAGCAGCTTCACAGATCCAGGGCGAACTCGATGTCGGCTCGACTGCGATTGGCCAGGGCGAGGTGCTGGCGAGCGCCTTGCAGATGGCGACCGTGGCGGCCACAATCGCCGATGGCGGACGCCGACCGCAGCCGGTGTTCGCGTTCGCAGCCAAGCCCAGCCCAGGCGTGACAGCTACGAGCACCGCGGTCGCTCACACGGTCAGGCGACTGATGATCGGCGTCGTGCGCGAAGGGACGGGAACCGCGGCGGCGATCCCAGGAGTCACCGTGGCAGGCAAGACAGGCACGGCCGAACTGAAGTCGGTGAGCTCATGCCCGCCTACGCACGAAGAAGGGGGCACGAAGGAAGCCAACTCGGGTCAGGCGAGCACGAAAGCCTGTCAGGGAGCAGCAAATGAAGCGAGCAACACCGACGCCTGGTTCGCGGCGTTCGCGCCAGCGCTCAGTCCACGCATCGTGGTGGGCGTGCTGCTCGTCAAAGATGGCGCTGGTGGAACCACTGCAGCGCCGGTCGCCCGCGAAGTGATCGAAGCGGCCTTGCAGGCCGAACGCTAGACATCGAGCTCGGCGGAGGCCGACTCCTTGGGATTTTCGGGATCGACGATCTTCACCGTGATCGGCCGGTTGTCCAGCGATACGTCCTGTATCTTGTAGAGCAGCAGCGTACCCTGGACCGCATCGGTATCGGCGATCGAGCCGGGGATGGGCAGCTGGCCTTTGGCCGGAACGAGGCCGCCACGATAGGCAAACGGGTTGGCCTGGACGGGAACGGTCGGCGAGTAGGTGTTTTCCTGCGTGTCAGTGATCGTCAGGTCGGTAGCAGCTTGGGAGCGCAGTGGAGGTGTTGTTGTAGACCTGTATGAACACGCCGAACCACTCTTCACCGGGCGCGAGCTTCGCCTGAGCGGGCGTTAGTCCCTGCAGGTAGGAAGCGTCTTCTACGTTCGCGGGGTTGAGCTCGCGCGAGAGCTGCACCTCATAGATAAGCGGCCCAACGTTCAGGTAGGGCGCGTTCTTGCCCGACTCGCCGGCATAGGTGCCGGTGGTCACTCTCGTGTGGGAGTCTCCACACGCGCCGAGCACAAGGACCGCCAGCAGGACGGACGCGGCGAGCGTGAACTTGCGCAGAAGACGGCTCATGCGACGCGGCAGTCTATCTAGGTCCGGCCCACGTGGGTCTGGCCCACGTCTGGTCCACGTTACCCATCAGCAACGGTCACGCGCCCGCCGCGGCCTTCGTCTGACTCCAGGATCGTGCGCAGACGGCGCATGGCACGAGTGCTGCGGCGGCGCATCCAGCCGCGCACGCCGAACCACTCAAGCAGACGATCAGAGATCGTCACGGGCTCGGTCTCGATTGTGAACTGCACACGCGTCGTGCCCGAGGCGCCGGGCGCGAGCTCATAGACGCCGAGCGTGCGGATCCGGTTGTTCTTGCCGGTGCGGCCGACCTCGACGATCCGGTGTGGCCGATCGACCTCGGCAAACGTCACATCCGCCCAGCTGAAGCGATTGCCGGGAGCCTTGACGCGAAAGCGCGCACCCGCGCCGCGGCCGACGGAGTCGATACGCGTGAGATGCCAATCGACGAGGTAGTGGTCGGTGAACTCGGAGTGGTTCGCGATGTCGTTGAGGTAGTCAAACACCTGCTCACGCGGGCGGTCCACGACGATCGACACAGTCACAGGGTCCATGGGAGCGCCAGTCTAATGGCAGGCCGAGTGTCCTGGTGCAACGAATGGGCAGTGTCTCTGTTTGGTCTGATAGGCCCGGTTAGCGCGATGATGTGTGGGTGCATAACCGGAATGCGGGATGGACGGCGGTAGTCGGATCAACCACCCCGCCGGCATATACGTCGCCGGGGACACCTACACGAACACCATGGAGGGCTTCTTCGGGCACCTGGAGCCTTCGATCAAGGGCACCTCCGGCGCGTCTCGCACAAGTGGGTGCAAGGCTACCTGTACGAGTTCACGCGGCGGCGCAACGCGCGGCTGGAGCCGAAGTGCCTGGGCGATCGGCTCGGTCAGGGTCTCCAGTCGCAAACTGAGACACCACCGCTGCCAGAGCAGTGTCTCGGTTTTGCAAATTGAGTAGGCCAGCGATCATGTCGCAGACCACAAACGTGATCAGCCACGGGTCAGATTACGCAGGCAGCCATCGCCGGGCTAATCAATTTGCAAACCGAGACACTGCCGACGAATGGGCTAGTCAAAATAAAAGTACGTATAACGATCGCTATACGCACTTTCGAAAACAGAACAATGAGGCTGGGATGGCCTAGGCGGCGCGGGTGAGCCGCACGGTGTGGCCGTGCTCGGAGTGGCGCACAAGCTCAGTCGCGAGAGGAGGTTCTGAGCGCAGTTGGCTGCACAGCTCGCAGACTATGCCCGACCGGCGCGCGTAGGAGTAGATGCGCTCGCCCACGAGCGGCGTGCGACCACAGTCGGCGCAGCGATCACGGTCGGCCTCCAGCACACCGACGCAGCGGCGTAGCAGGAAGCGCTCGAACTGCTCAACATGACTGACAGGTGGAGCCATGGCAGGAGGTTCGCCGCCCCCGCTCCGGCTCCTGCCTTCGCTCTTGCCTGTTTACACAGGTCAGCTGAGGGGTAGGTGCATTCAAGACGACTCGACCGTCCCCCGAGACGTCAAAAACGGGGAGCCAAGTGCTAGATTGCTGTTGGGGAATCGCCAAGCGGAAAGGGGAAGCACAGATGGAATCGCTTACCTCGGGCACCATCGCCGGTGCGGGCTCGTTTCGTTGCGAGCACTGCGGATACATGCTGACGCTCGCCAACTCGGACATGCTCACGGCCTGCCCGAGTTGCCAAGGCAAGAGCTTTGTGCGCGCGTCGCTGTTCAGCGCCGGCGGCCTGGCTCGCGGGCGCCCAGCCACAATCCCCAGCTCAGGCATTCTGCCCGGCCCTGGCGGGCGGATCCTCGCCAGCCGCGGTGACAGCGCCAAGGAGATGGATACCCTCGGCCTCCGCGGCACGCTTTCCCACCCCGAACCCGTCGATGATGATGCCTGGTTGCTGGAGGCACGCGAGCGGATCTCAGAGCCAGGCGAGTACCTCGTCTACGAGGAGGGTGACGAGCTGAAGACCGTCGCGCTCACACGCGAGTGGACCCGCATCGGGCGCAGCCTCGCCGCCGACGTCCGTTTCGACGACCCGACGGTCTCGCGCCGGCATGCTCTGGTCGTGCGCCAAGCCGATGGCGTGCACGTGCTCGACGACCGCAGCCTCAACGGCGTGTTCGTGAACGGCGCGCGGATCGACCGATCGGGGGTAGGCCAGCAAGTTCTGCACGATGGCGACGAAATCCTCGTCGGCCGTTACAGACTGCGCTTCCTCAGCATCGCTCCCAAGCCAGGGGAGATCCCGGTGGCGCCTGCCCTGCACAACGCGAGCTGAGCCGCAGCACCCGCGCCATCTCCGATTCGACGCTGGCCGCGTAGTATCGCGGCCGTGCCCACCACGACCATGACCGTGGCCGTGCTCTCGCAGAAGGGCGGGACCGGCAAGACGACCACAGTGCGAACGCTCGCCGACGCCTGCCGGCGCGTGGGCATGAAAACACTTGCCGTTGACCTAGACCCACAGGGCAACCTGTCCGACTACTTCGACCTGCCGCCAGACGTCGAGCCGACGATTGCCGACGTGCTCTCGGGGCGCGCGAGCGCAGCCGAGGCGATCCACGACGACCTGATCCCCGCCAATCTCAGCCTGGCCGAGGCCGAGCTGATGCTCGGCGCGAAGATGGGCCGCGAGCTGACGTTGCGCCGGGCGCTTCAGCAAGCGCGGGACGAGTACGAACTGATCCTGATCGACTGCCCACCATCGCTCGGCCTGCTGACTGTCAATGCGCTCGTAGCTGCCAACTATGCACTCGTGACCGCCGAGGCCCAGTACTTCGCGCTACAGGGCGTCGAGCAGGCGATGGAGGTGATCGAGCTCGCGCGAGACAGCCTCAATCCAGACCTGCAAGCCTGCTTGGCGTGCTGCTGAACCTCGCCGACATGCGCACTGTGCACTCGCGCGAGGCGCTCAATGCGCTGAGGGAGAGCTTTGGAGGGCTGGTGTTCGACACCACGATCCGCTCCTCGATCGCCTACGCCGAGTCAGCCGAGCGCGCCATCTCGATCCTCGACCACCGGCCCGACCTCGGCGCGGACTACCTTGCGCTGGCCGACGAAGTGATCGCCCGGCTGCGTCCTCACAGCTCCTCGACGTAGGCTCCCTGCGCCTCAAAGGGCGTCCGTAGCAGCGTCGCCCATCCCTCGATCTCCGCGCGCAGCGCCTCTACGACGGCGCCGGTCTGCTCGTAGAAGCACCACACCAGCACAGTCGGGCCCGCGCCCGAAATCGTCGCCCCTAGCGCTCCCAGTTCTCGCGCGCGCTTGGCAAATTCAATCGAGCGAGGGAACAGGCTCGCCCGCTGCTGCTGGTGCAGGCGGTCGTGCAGACCCCTCGCCAAGAGGTCCCAGTCCCCCTTGGCAAGACCGAGCGTCAGCAGCGCGCCGTGTGCAACGTTGAACACCGCGTCGCCAATTGGAACCTCGGTGGGTAGGACCGCGCGCGCGGCGCGTGTGTGCACCGCCTGCTCTGGAACGACCGCAAGAGCCTCGAGCCCCGTGGGTGGATCGAAGCGCGTCGCCTGCCCATCCGCGCACACGACAAACCCCCCGTTCAGCGCCGCTGCCACGTTGTCTGGATGACCCTCAATCTCGCTCGCAAGCGCAAGCAGATCGGCGTCCAGCTCGAACAGGTGATCGGCGGCCACGAGGCCCGCGACGATCGCCGCCGCGCTCGAGCCGAGGCCGCCGGAGAGCGGGATCTGAGAGCGGATCCGGAACGTGAAGCCGTCCGCCGGGTGCAGGCGCTCGAACGCGCGCACGCACAGGTTCTTGCGCCCCTTCGGGACCGGCAGCTCGCTCTCCACCGCGAACTCCCCAGTCTCGAGGACCTCCAACTCCAGATGCAATCCGACGGCCGCCGCCATGCAGTCGAAGCCCGGGCCCAGGTTGGCCGAGGACGCCGGCACGCGCACGACGCGCCTACGTATCACCCAGCACCGCCTCCTCGATCGCCGCTGTCTCGGCGACACACTGGATGACCTTGCCGTCGTTGTTGGCGATCGCCGTCTCGGGGTCCTTCAGGCCGCGACCTGTGAGCACACAGACGACCTGCTCGGCGCCGTCGGCGCCGTACTTGAGCAGTCCCGCGACCGAGGCGGCAGAGGCGGGCTCGCAGAACATGCCTTCCCGGGAAGCGAGCAGGCGGTAGGCGTGCAGGATCTCGGCGTCGCTGACCATGCGGATCGAGCCGCGCGAGTCGGTCGCGGCGGCCATCGCGTCCTCCCAGCGCACGGGGTTGCCGATCCTGATCGCGCTGGCGACCGTTTCGGGGTGCTCGATCACCCTGCCCTCCACCAGGGGCGCGGCTCCCTCAGCCTGGAAGCCAAACAGTTTCGGCGCTGCGCCCATCTCCTGAAAGCCCCGCCAGTAGGACGTGATGTTCCCAGCGTTGCCGACGGGTATGCAGAGCGCCTCCAGGGCGCCGTCGAGCGCCTCGTGAACCTCGAAGGCAGCGGTCTTCTGACCTTCGATGCGATATTCGTTCACGGAGTTGACGAGCACGATCGGGTGCGTGGCGGTCAGCTCGCGCACGAGCGTAAGCGCCTGATCGAAGTTGCCCTCAAGCGTTATCACCCGCGCGCCGTGCACGAGCGTCTGTGCCATCTTGCCCTGCGCGATCTTGCCCTCGGGGACGATCACCGCGCAGGTGATGCCCGCGCGCGCCGCATATGCGGCGGCGCTGGCGGCGGTGTTGCCGGTGGAGGCGCAGATCACGGCCTTGGCGCCATCGCGGGCGGCGGCGGACACCGCGCAGGTCATGCCGCGGTCCTTGAACGAGCCGGTGGGGTTGGCCCCCTCCAGCTTCAGGCGTACGGTCGCGCCGACCATCTGTGAGATCACCGGCGCGCGCAGCAGCGGCGTTGAGCCCTCCTGCAGGCTGACCAGCGGATCGCCCGGGTCAAACGGCAGGCGCTCGTGGTAGCGCTCGATCAGCGGCACATGCGTGCCGGAAAACGCGGCCCCTTCGACGCGAGGCAACGGCACGCGCGGGAGCTCGCTGACGGGGGGCGTCTCGCTCATCAGATGAACTCCTCTTCGATCACGCGGATTGTGCGTGGTGTGGAGCGCACGAAGTCAGACCCCTCAAGCGTCGCGATCGCAGCCCGCAGACTCGACTCAGCGACCGCGTGAGTGACCATCACCAGACGCGCATGTGCACCAAGGCCGCGCTGCACGACCGACTTGATCGACACGTCGTGCTTGCCCAGCACCTGCGTCACAGCTGCCAGCACGCCCGGACTGTCAGCGACCTCCAAGTGCAAGTAGAACGCGCTCGAGACATCCTCCAACAGACGCAGCGGGAGCGGCTCGGCGGGCGGGCGGGCGCCGCCGGTCATCACGCTCACCACGTCGCCCAGCACCGCGCTCGCGGTCTGCCGCCCGCCAGCGCCAGGACCGGACATCGTGATCTCCGTGATCGTCTCGGATTCGACGGTCACAGCGTTGAACGGACCAGACACCGAGGACAGCGGATGTCCAGAGTACAGAAACGCGGGGTACACCCGCACCGACAGACCACCGTCGCGGCGCTCAGCGGTGCCGATCAGCTTCAGGCCAAGACCAAGCTCGCGTGCGTACTCCAAGTCGTCGGCCTGCAGGTGCTCAATGCCCTCATACGGCACATCATCCAGGTGCACCGGCGCGCCGAATGCCAGGCGTGCGAGGATCGCCATCTTGGCAGCCGCGTCGCGGCCTGAGACGTCATCGCTGGGGTCCGCCTCCGCGTAACCCTTGCGCTTGGCCTCGCTCAGCGCCTCGGCATAGCTCGAGCCGGCGGTCATCTCGGTGAGAATGAAGTTGGTCGTGCCGTTGACGATGCCGTGGATGCGCTCGATCGGTGTGGCGGCCAGCGACTCCTCGAGCAGCCGTACAACCGGCACTGCGCCCGCGACAGCCGCCTCGAAGCGCAGCCGCACACCGTGTGTGCGGGCGGTCTCGAACAGCTCCTCACCGTACTGAGACAGCAACTGCTTGTTCGCGCTGACCACATCCTTGCCGGCACGCATCGCCTGAAGCAGGTACTCCCGTGCGGGCTCAACCCCGCCCATCACCTCGACTAGGAGATCGGCATCCGCAAGGATCTCCGCGTAGTTGCCCTCAGAACGAGTGAGCACGCCCGTGATAACGGGCCGCCGGCCGTTGAACCGCTCGATCTCATCAGCCCGCTCGTCCAGCAGGGCATCGAACGCCGCGCCAACGGTGCCGTGGCCGAGCAGGCCGATACGCAGCGAACTAGTGGACATCACGCGCGATCAAATCATCGAAGGTCTCGCGCCGCACGACCGCACGCGCGTGTCCGTCGCGACAGAAGATCACCGGCGAGCGCGGCACGCCGTTGTAGTTGGACGCCATCGCGTATCCATAGGCGCCAGTCGCTGGAGTGACAACCACATCGCCCGGCCGCGGGTCGTCGAGCAGTGCCGCACGCACGATCACATCACCGGACTCGCAGTGCTTGCCCGCCAAAACACACTCGGTCTCGCCGCCAAAGCGATCAGCGATGTGCGCTTCATAGCGAGCCCCATACAGCATCGGTCGCAGGTTGTCCGACATCCCGCCGTTGACCGCCACCCAGCGCGAGATGTTGTGCTTGACGCTCTCGACGGTGTACAGCGTCACACCCGCGTTTGCGGTCAGCGCCCGGCCCGGCTCGATCAGCAGGCGCCGGCCGGGATCGCACATCCCATGCGCGCGCGCGGCCGCGACGAGCGCGCCGACGTAGGACTCGATCGAGGGAGGCTCGGGCTGATCGGCCGTGTACTGCACGCCCAGCCCACCTCCGAGATCCCACACGTCGAACTCGCCGAGCGTGGCGAGCTCGGAGACCTCGAGACGGAAGGGCTCCAAGTCGAGCAGTTGCGAGCCGATGTGTGCGTGCACCCCAGCCAACCGCAGCCCATCGACACGTTCTATCCGCGCGATCGCCTCGGGCGCCTCGGGCATTGCGAACCCGAACTTCGAGTCGGCCTGGCCGGTGGAGATGTGATCGTGCGTGTCCCCCCGCACGTCCGGGGTCACCCGGATGAGCACGTTCTGGACGGTCCCGGCCGCATGCGGCCGCTCCTCGATCAGCCGCTCCAATCGATCGAGCTCGTCGAGGTTGTCCACCACAATCAGCCCCACCCCCCGCTCCAGCGCCATGCGCAGCTCCGCCTCAGACTTGGCGTTGCCGTGCAGCACGATCTGCTCGGGCGCATACCCGGCCTGCAGCGCCAGCTGCAACTCGCCGGCGGAGGCCACGTCACACCACAGGCCCTCCTGCGCAAACACCGCAAGGACCGCCGTGCAGGGAAATGCCTTGGAGGCGAACACGACATGGAAATCCTGGCCGGCGTCCTGGCCGGCCTGCACAAATGCTCGCGCCCGTGTGCGCAGGTCGTCCTCGGCGATCACATACGCGGGGGTGCCGAACTCCCTGGCCAGCTCGATCATGTCGCAGCCGCCCACCTCCAAGCAACCACGCTCGTTCAGGCAGCTGCCCAGGGGAAAGACAGACGAGAGGCTGGTATGAGTGGCCATAGGACTGATTATCGCGTGCCGACTAGCGCACCTGCTTCTGCGACAATGGCAGCGATGGCGAAACGACCCGAGAAGTTCGGCAAGGACACCGGCCTGCAGGCCCGCATGTTGATGACGATGTTCCTGCTGGGACTCGTCTACGTGGTGTTCATCGGCGTGCTGTTCGCCGCCGGCGCGGCCGCCGGGCTGATCGTGGTTGTCGCCCTCGTGCTGCTGCTCGTGCAGTTCTTCGGCTCGGACAAGATCGCGCTGGCCACGATGGGAGTCAGGGAGGTGACGCCCGCGCAGGAGCCCGAGCTGCACGCGATCATCGAACGGCTGTGCGTCCAGGCCGACCTGCCCAAGCCGAAAGTGGGCGTCATCGAGACCTCCATGCCCAACGCGTGCGCAATGGGCAAATCTAAGAAGGCCACCACCGTGTGCGCCACACGGGGCATCCTCGAACTGCTCTCCCCGGCCGAGCTCGAAGGCGTGATGGCGCACGAGCTCACCCACGTGATCAACCGCGACGTGCTCGTCATGACCCTCGCCAGCTTCTTCGCCACGCTCGCCTCGCTGATCGCGCAGTTCGCGCTGTTCTTCGGGGGCGGCTTCGGCGGCGGTTACGGACGCAATCAGAACGAGGAGGAGGAGGTCATGCTCGTGCTGCTCGTGTCCGTGCTCGTGTACGCAATCTCCTTCCTGCTGCTGCGCGCGCTCTCGCGCTACCGCGAGTTCGCCGCCGACCGCGGCTCTGCCGTGCTCACCGGCCGCCCCAGCGCGCTCGCCTCCGCGCTCTTGAAGATCAGTGGCACGATGGAACGCGTGCCCACACAGGACCTGCGCAAGGCCGAGGGCATGAGCGCCTTCTTCATCCTGCCCGCCAGGACCAAGAAGTCGCTGATGAACATCTTCGCCGACCACCCGCCGCTCGAGCAGCGCCTGGCGGCACTCGAGCGGTTGGAGTCCCAGCTGCAGAGTGCCGCCTGAGTCAGATGGCAAGGCACACGAGCGTGGAGCGGAGCATCTAGTGGGCCTGCGCGATGCCCTCACCGGGCGCCACACCGTCAAGGGCCCGGCGCCCGACCGCCTGTTCGCCATCACCACCGCCTACATCACCCTCCAGTCAGAGCACCAGATCGAACCCGCGGGCAGCGCCGCGATCGTCTTCCAGGCGCTCGCTACCGGCGAGTTCGAAGCCACGCTGCGCGACATGGAAGAAGTCGTCACCGCCACCGGCGGCGATAGCGCCACGACCGTCGCCACCGAGGACGACAGCTACGGCTACCGCTGGATGGTGCTGCGCAACCCCGCCGGCGCGCCCAGCGTGGAAGACCTCGCGGTGGGCATCAACGCCGTCTCGAGCTCAATCGAGACGGCCGGTCACGGCGAGCGCCTCCTGTGCGCCGTGTTCGCCTTCGCCGACGCACAGAAACGTCGCGTGTACTTCATCTACAACTACAAGCGCGGCTACTGGTACCCGTTCGTGCCTGTTTCGGACCCCACCCACCCCGGGGCGGGCTCCAATCCGTCAAACGAACGCTCCACCGAGCGCGAGCTTCAGCTAAAGGCGCAGATTGGCTCGGAACTGCCGATCGAGCCGGAACTGGAGCGCTGGTTCCCGCTGTGGGGGACCCCGATCTAGCGCTGTGGGCATCACGATTGCTCGGGATACCTTTAATTAAAAAGTTCTGTATAACTATGGCTATACAGAACTTTAAAATTGAACAACTAGTCCGGAATGAGCCCCTCGCCAGTGAACTCCCGGCCGGCCTCATCGAAGCTGAAGTCGGCGGGCGGGAGGATCACGTCCGAGCCCTCGAGCTCGTCGTCGCCGAGCAGCGTGCCGTGCGTGCGCACGTAGTCCAGCAGCGCGGCGAAGGCATCCGCGAAGCCGTCCTCATTGCCGCTGTCGACAATCTCAAGCGCTTTGCCGCGCAGCTCGTCCACCCGCTCGGCGTCGCTGTCGGCCAGGCGGTACTGACCCTCGCCGGAGATGCGCACGATCATGACTGGTCCTCGGCAGGACCACCAGTTTCGCCGGCAGCGCCCGCCGGATCAGGCGGCGAGGCTTGCGAGTCCTCGCCGGATGAGACGGGAATCTGCGCAGTGGGCGCAGCTGGAGCCTGACCGAGTTCCCCCTTCATCTTCTGAAGCTCGTCGTCGACCGCTGGCTGGCTGGAGAGCTGCTTGAGCTGGCGATCGATGTCGTCTTCGCCCGACCCAAGCTGGGTGATGTCGTCGAACGTGCCGGCTGCTTCGAGCTCGGATACAGCATCGGCGCGGGCTTTCATGTTTTCGGTCTTGTCGACCGCGCGCTGCATCGCGAGGCCCACGTCGGCCATCTGCTCGCCCACACCGGTGGCCGCCTCTGATATCCGCACCTGGGCCTCGGCGGCCGAGTACTGCGCCTTGATGACCTCCTTCTTGGTGCGGAAGGCTTCGATCTTGGCGCGCAGTTTCTGCTCGGAGTCGGTCAGCTTCTGCTGCTGGTCTTCGAGTTCTGCGACCTGCGTGTCAAGCCCCTGCAGCTCCGTCTGAGCCACGTTCTTGCGTTCCAACGCAGTCTTGGCGAGCGCTTCGTTACCGGCCGAGAGGGCCTGGCGGGCCTGAGTGTCGAGCTTGACCACGCTCTGCTGCAGCGAGCTCTCCTGCATCTGCAGGCGCTTCTTGGCCGTCACCACATCGGCGATGCCCTTCTTGACGTTCTGCAGCTGTTCGACCTGCTTCTGGTAGCTGTAGTCCAGCGTCTCAGCCGGGTCTTCTGCGCGGTCCAGCAGCTTCGAAACCTTCGCCTTCATGACAGTAGACATACGCCCGGTCAAACCGGCCATCGACTGATCCTCCTAATTGGTTTGCGCGCGACGATCGGCTAAGCCTAGCCGAAGCGCGCGCCACCTCTACAAACCAAGCGGATGGCGAATCGTGAAGCCACTGTTGTTGGGGCGCAGCGGGCGCCAGCGCGGACCCTGCTCGTTGGAGGGGTCATCAGCGGAGCTCGTGTCCAGGCGCAGCCCAGCCACCGTCATGTACGCGTGGCCGCCATTGGCGAAGATCGTCACCCATGTGCCGACGCCGCTCGACTCCCAGCCCATGAATTCCGTCGAATCCATCGGTGTCGAGAGCAGATTCGCGCCGTGTAGGGCGAAGGAGACGGTGCCCGAGCAGTCGTAGCCGGGCGAAATGAACGAGGCGTGCCCGCCACCGTAGATGTAGGGCAGGCCGATCAGCTGGTTGCCGGCCCAGATGATCTCCTGCACCGCCGCAGGCGCGGACTCCGGCGCAGCCGCAAGCCCTTCCACGTAGCGCGCCATTGTTCCCGGAACCAGCAGGTCAGGCTTGCCTTCCGTCGTGACTGCCACAGGTGCACCGCCGGTCGAGGCGCTCATTGCGCCGGGCTGTGCAGGCGGGGTATACGGGACGATTTCGCCGGTGGTCGTCTTCTCGTAGACAGGGCCCTTGTATGTGAGATTGGCCGTCTTTGCGATCACCGGCGCGAGGTGCACAGGCGCGCTGCTGGTGGTCGTGCTGGTCGACGGCGCAGTCACAGACACTCCGCCGGTGCCGTTCGCGAGCGCGCTCGAGGCGCCCACGGTAACGATCGTCAAGCTAGCGAGAAGCGCACTAAGGCTACGTGTCCACACGTCAAACAACCTCTTTCGTCGGCCTGCGGGGTTAGCTGACGGGCTAGCGCTGAAAGAGCCTGCGCTTCTCACGGTTCACCGTGGGATTCGCCCCAACAACTTGGGTCCCCCGTTCCCTGGCATCTAGCCAAGGATTCGGCGTTGATCGCGGCACCCTAGCAAAGCGCAACGACGGTTGCAGCGATTGCACAAGTCTTCGCAGTTTTTCCCCTAAATTCCGACATAAATCAGCGCGACTGACGTGCCCGCTAATGTCCGGGCGGTGCGCGTAGCCGTCGCGACCTCCCGAACCGGGCGCGTGCTCGTTTGCTGCCTCGCCCTAGCCGGCGCCCTCTCCAGCTGTGGCAAGTCGGCGCCACAGCTATCTGGTGCAAGCTCCAGCGCAGGCGTGGGCGCTGCCACGCCGATCGGCGTCGCGGGAGCGGCGGCAGATGCAACGCGGAACACCACGCGTCTCGGCGGCGCCAATCCAGTTCTCGACGCGGCCGCGGTCGCACGGACGGCTTATCCGGGTCTGACAGATGAGACGCGCCCGCAGGCGGTTGTTCTCGTTGACGCGCATGATTGGCCGGATGCGCTTGCCGCCTCGGCACTGGCGAGCGCTCCCCTGGGTGCGCCGCTGCTTTACACAGAAGGCAGCGCCCTGCCGGAAGCGAGCAAGCTGGCCCTACGCGCACTGCATCCGACCGGAGCGAGCGCGCTCGGCGGCGCGCAGCTGATCCTGCTAGGTGCCTCGGTGCAAGCGCCCGCCGGTTTCCTCGCACGCGGGAGCATCACCGGCAATCCCTACACACTGGCGGCTTCGGTGGCAGCGCTGGTGGGCATAGTCCGCGGGGCAGCCCCCCGCCAGGTGATCGTCGTAGCTGCTGACGGACCGCCAGCGCTCGAGATGCCAGCAGCCGGTCTCGCCGCAGAGAGCGGCACCCCGATCTTGTTCGTGACCTCCACCAGCGTGCCCACAGCAACGGCCGCCGCGCTTACTGGCCTTGACCGACCGACTATCTACACGGTCGGGTCAAGCGTCATCGGAGAACCGGTGCTGTCGCAGCTAGCGCGCTTCGGGCCAGTCAAGCGCGTCGAAACGGCGGCCGGCGAAGATGCCACCTCCGCGAGCAACGCAATCGCCGTCGCCCGCTTCGCCGACGGCTCGTTCGGTTGGGGTATTCGCGAACCAGGTCACGGCCTAGTGTTCGCAAGCGCCTCCCGTCCATTGGACGCACCCGCCTCGGCGATCCTCTCAGCCACCGGCGACTATGGTCCGCTGCTGCTGCTCGAAGGCCCCACTGCCGTGCCTACCGTGCTCGCCACCTATCTCGGTCACATCCAGCCGGCAGCGCCTGAATCACGGCCAGTAAGGGGGGTCTACAATCACGGCTGGCTGATCGGCGACGACCATGCGATCTCGGCCAGAACCCAAGCCGAACTCGACGCGATGCTGGAGATCGCCCCGAACAGCCCCTCATCCGAAAGCGCCCCGACCGAAGAATCCGCTCCATGAGCCAAGCCGAGGACCCCGACATACTGCGCGAGCATGAGGTAACCGTCGAGGACGTGCGCCGGCTGATGGGTGCATCCACTCCCCACTTCGCGCTGCAGGCTGCGCAACCGCATTGCACGCCTGATCGCAGACCTCCCACCGGAGCACCCCGCGCGCGTAGAAGGCGAACGCGAGATTGCCCGCCTGCAGGAGCTCGGCTTTGAGGGAGAGACCCGCGGCGAGGCTGCGCACACGGGTGAGCGCCCGCTGCCGTCGCTAAGAGCCGAGCCCGTGTCTACGCACAGCGTCGAGCCCTTGCTCAGCGCCGATTGATCACGCGCGAGCGTGCGTCCAAGAAGCGGGCGCGCAGCAATTTGAACAGCACCACGCCTATCGCCACATCGAATGCCAGCAGACCCACGGTCAGCAGCCCCGGCACGGTCGCGAAGGCAGCCACGATCAACACGATCGCGGAATGGAACACGATCACCGGCAGTAGCGTCAAGACCAGCGTGTGCGAGCGGTAGCCAGAGCGGTGCTCACGCAGCATCACCTCGATCGTGCCGATTGCCACCGCGATGATGCCGGCAAGCAGAGCAGGCCCTCCACTCGAAAGCCCATGCCGCGACGCACGAGCAAACCCGATCACAGCGCCGATCGCGCCGACAAGGATCAGAAGCTCCGACAGCGGCAGCGGGTGCCACGGCGCCTGTGGGCGCTCACCAGCGGACAGGAGGTCACTGAAATGACCGCTTGCACGTGTGCGCTCGCTCGCACGCGGCGCGCCTGGTTTGTGAGGAGCCGGCTGCGGTGCGCCCGGCACCGGACGGCGCTTACGGGAACGACCACGACGACGCTTGCTCGAATTCGCCACGGCGTCAGGCGCTCGGCCGGGGTTTACTGCGCCGCATCTCTGTCGATCCTACCGCCTATGCTGACTGTCTGATGTCCACCTTCGAGCTGCTCGCTGACCTGCCGGTCGAGATCGACAGCTATGGGCTTGAGCCGCTGCAGAGGAGTTTCTCTGCAGAGTTCGTGCGCAAGACGACGGTCATCCATCTGCATGGCTCAGGTGTTGAGGGCGTTGGGGAGGACGTAACCTACGCCGTCGATGACCAGGAGGCGCTGCAACGCTCCGGCACGCAGCTGCCGCTGGCTGGGAGCTTCACAGTAGGGACCTTCGCCGAACACCTGCGCTCGCTCGACCTGTTCCCCGTACCCACGCAGCGCTCCGAGTTTCGCCTGTATCGCAACTGGGCGTTCGACTCGGCAGCGCTCGACCTGGCGCTGCGCCAGGCAGGTACGACGCTGCATGCCGCGCTCGGACGCGAACCTCAGCCGGTCACGTTCGTCGCCTCCCTACGGCTAGGCGAGCCGCCATCGCTCGAGCCCATAAAGCGACGTTTGGAGATCGCGCCAGCGTTGCGCTTCAAGCTCGACCCAACGCCGTCCTGGGATGAGTCGCTGATCTCAGAGCTCGTGGCGCTTGGCGTCGTGGACTCGGTCAACCTCAAGGGCCAGTACGAGGGCACGATCGTTGACAATCCAGCCGACCCAGCGCTCTATCAGCGGATCGTCGATGCCTTCCCAGATGCCTGGATCGAGGACCCCAAGCTGACAGCAGAGACCGAGCCGATCCTGCTGCCCCACCGCGAGCGGATCACCTGGGACGCGCCCATCCATGGCGTCGCGGACATCGAAGCGCTGCCATTCGCGCCACGCACTCTCAACATCAAGCCTTCGCGCCTGGGCGGCCTGCGCTCGCTGTTGGACACCTATGCATACTGTGCCGCCGAGGGCATCTCCATGTATGGCGGGGGACAGTCTGAGCTCGGGCCGGGTCGCGGGCAGATCCAGTACCTCGCCTCGCTGTTTCACCCTGACACCCCCAACGACGTCGCGCCCGCCGGTTTCAACCTGCCCGAGCCGCCCGCCGACCTGCCATCCAGCCCGCTCGCCCCGGCCCCCAGCGCGAGCGGCTTCCGCTGGGGCTGAGCCACATAGGCGCAACTTCCGTGCCATCGTGCGGTTTGCGAGGGCATAGCCGGTAACGTCGGGGGCCGCCGGTCGGGCGCAAATCTTGCCCTACCCGGCCGAGGATGGTTCTGCGCGAAGGAGTTGTAGGTCTTGGCGAGCACAGGCGCGCACAAGCGATCGAGGTTCGTTGCAGCAACAACCCTTGCGGCGCTGCTGTGCGCGCTTGTGGGTGGGATCTGCGCCCTGAGCGCGCTTGCTGGCGCCGGCACAGCGGAGGCCGCGGCCAGCCTGCACGTCAAGACGGTGCGGATCACGAGCGTGAAATGCATCCCTATCAGCAACTGCAGCGTCAGCCCGCATCAGGTCTCCACGCACGGCACGCTGCTGATTGCAGGCATTGGGCTGGCTACAGGGATGGTCGTTGCCTTTCCGCACTCGCGGGGCGCACGCATCTCGAGCGTCTCGCCGCGCGCACACCTGCACAAGGGGACAGCGGGCCTGGAGGTGACCGTGCCGAAGAGCGCACACTCGGGCAACATCATGTTGCTGCTCAGCCATGGGCGCTATACGAGCTCCTACGGGCCGATCGCGGTCGTGCGCTACGCGTTGCACCCGCCTGCGCCAAAAGATCCCCCACCAGCACCAGCGACACCGGTTGCAGGCACACCGAGCGGCACGGCCTTCGAAGGGCAGGGCATGTGGATCTGGTACCTGAGCGCGTCAGACCACGGCAGCATTCCCGAAATCGTCGCCCAGGCTCATGCCGCGGGCGTGACCACGCTGTTCATCAAGAGCTCCGATGGCTCGACCAACTACTGGAGCCAGTTCTCGTCCCAGCTGGTGGCGGAACTGCACGCCAACGGGCTGAAAGTGTGCGCGTGGCAGTACGTGTACGGCACCAACCCGGTCGGTGAGGCCGAACTGGGCGCAGAGGCGGTCGCCAACGGCGCCGACTGCCTCGTGATCGACGCCGAGAGCGAATACGAAGGCCGCTACGGCGCAGCGCAGACCTACATCGCCGACCTGCGCGCCAAGATTGGGGCCTCCTACCCCCTCGGGCTGGCGTCGTTCCCCTACGTGTACGACCACACGTCGTTTCCCTACTCCGTCTTCCTGGGGCCAAACGGGGCACAGTTCAACGCACCCCAGATGTACTGGAAGGACATCGGCAACTCCGTTGACACCGCCTACGCGAACACGTACATCTCAAACCGCATCTACGACCGGCCGATCTACCCCCTCGGCCAGACCTACAGCCATCCCTCGAACGCCGAACTGCTGCGCTTCCGCGAGGAGGCGGTCGACTATGGCGCTACGGGCGTCTCATGGTGGGACTGGCAGGAAACTCCCGCCAGCGAGTGGACCGCGCTGGCCGAACCGCTTGCGCCGCTGACCAGCGTGACCCCAAACCCTGGCTACACCGAACTGGAAGAAGGCAACAAAGGAGATCCTGTGCTGTGGATGCAAGAGCACCTCGCCAGCGCGATTCCCAGTCAGGCAACTACGGGGATCTTCAACGCCACAACGGTTGCCAACCTCGAGCAGTTTCAGACTGCACATGGCATCACGGCGAGCGGCAAGACCGAAGCGACGACGTGGCAGGCGCTGCTGGCCCTCCCGCCGGTCGTTGTCAACTGGACCGGCGCGGGACCCTCCGGCGCGTGATATCCGACGAGAAGCTTGTAAAGATGCTGCGGGGTTGTTGTTCTTTTAAAGACTGCGTACAACCATAGTTATACGCAGTCTTTAATGTTGCATACCAACCCTCGCCAGCTTTACCTACCCTTTATCTTCCCGTCAGACGCGCTGAATCAGCGTGCCAGTGCCCAACCCGCCACCGCAACACATCGTCACGAAGCCGACCTCCTTGTCGGAGCGCTCGAGCTCGTGCAGCAGCGTGGTGATCAACCGCGCGCCGGTCGAGCCGAGCGGGTGCCCCAGCGCCATTGCGCCGCCGTTGACGTTCACGCGATCCATGTCCGGTTCCAGCTCGCGCCGCCAGGCCGCGACGACTGGCGCGAACGCCTCGTTGATCTCGATCAGGTCGACGTCGCCGATCTGCATGCCGTTGCGCTCCAGGATCTTGCGCGTCGCCGGGATCGGCCCCTCGAGCATTTTCACGGGGTCACAGCCGACCGTCGTCTGGTCGACGATGCGCGCGCGCGGCGTAAGGCCGAGCTCCTTGGCCTTCTCAGCGGACATCAGCAGCACCGCGGCAGCGCCATCCGATATCTGCGATGCGTTGCCAGCCGTGATCTTGCCGTCGGGCTTGAACGCGGGCTTGAGCTGCGACAGCGCCTCGAGGTTCGTGTCCGGGCGGATGCCCTGGTCGGTGACGTAGGTGTCGCCGTTGACCTGCATCGGCACGATCTCGCGCTCGAAGCGCCCCTCCTGGGTCGCCTGGTTGGCGAGTCGGTGCGAGCGCACTGCGAGCTCGTCCAGCTCTGAGCGGGAGATCTCCCACTGATCGGCGATCATCTCCGCGCCGAGTCCCTGGCCGACGATGTTGTGCTTGGCCATCAGCTCGGGCGGGAACGCGACGCCGAACTCCTGCTGGGTCTGCGCGACCGCCGCGAACGGCAGGTGGCCCATGTGCTCGACGCCTGAGCCGATCATCGCGTCGTGCACGCCCGCGGCGATCAGGCCAGCGGCGAAGTTGACCGCCTGCTGGGCCGAGCCGCACTGGCGGTCGACGGTCGTGCCGGGAGTCTCGATCGGAAGTCCCTCCTGCAGCCACGCGTTGCGTGCCACATTCAGGCCCTGCTCGCCAAACTGCGACACGCACCCGGCAATCACATCTTCGACCTGCGCCGCGTCGATGCCCGCGCGCTCGATCACCTCGGTGTAGACGGTCCCAAGCAGCTCGTTCGGGTGGATGTCCTTGTAGTAGCCCTTTTCTCTGTGCCCGCGGCCGATCGGCGTGCGCACCGCCTCGACGATCACGACCTCGCGGCCCTCTGGTTGCCTCATGTCAGAAAGTCCTCCTACGGAGTTTTTCGCAGCGGCTGATAGGCCGCTGCGGGTTGAAGGCCCGCCCACCCGCGTCTGAATAAGATGCCCGGACCCTGCAGCCCTACTGTACCGCGTCCATCGATTGACTGGTCAGTCAGCCAGGACACGACGGTCGACTGAGAAGAACGGAGAGGAGCATCTTGACAAAACGCCTGGGCATCGCCGGCAGCGGCGCGATCGCGTGCGGTCTGGCGGCTACGGCCGCCCGCCATCACCCGGTGCAGCTGTTTGCGCGCTCGAACACGTCGGCCGAGCGCGCGCGCGCGCTCGTGGAGAAGACGCTCGAACGCCTCGGCGCGGAGGTCGACCCAGAGCACGTCCTGATCGTGACCGACCCGCAGGAGCTGGCACAGGCGACGTTCGTGGTGGAGGCGGTGGTCGAGGACCACGACGTCAAGGCGCAGCTGTTGGGCGAGCTCAACGACATCGTCGGCCCAGAGGCAATCCTGGCGAGCACCACCTCGTCGCTGTCGGTCGAGCGGCTGGCGCAGGCGAGCGGGCGCCCGGAGCGCTTCGTGGGTCTGCACGTGTTCAACCCAGTGACGAAGATGCAGCTGGTCGAGCTGATCTTCCCCACGGCGGCGATCGAGGACACGCGCCGGCGGGCGCTTGCCCTGTGCGAGGACATCGAGAAGACGCCCGTGGAGGTTCCCGACGTACCGGGCTTCGTCGTCAACCGCCTGCTGTTCCCCTATCTGTTCAGCGCCGTGCGGCTGGTCGAAGAGACCGGCATGGACCCCGTCGGTGTCGACACATGCATGCGACTCGGCGCCGGGCATCCGCTAGGGCCCCTGGCGCTGCTCGACCTGGTCGGGTTGGACGTGGCCAAAGCGATCGGCGAAACGATCGGCGAGCCCGTGCCCCCGCGTGTAGGAGAGCTAGTCGCCGAAGGCGCGCTGGGGCGCAAGAGCGGGCGCGGGTTTCACTCTTCCTGACTTACACACCTGTGACATTCGGCACGTGCGTATTTATCTACTCTGATGTGACTTTTAGCTGGCGTTCATCCGAATGTAGATACTTGTTCCTGCGACATAGTCGCATGCACTCCCGCCTCCTCCCAGTGCGCACGTCCGGTCCGCTCCCCCCGCGGGCCGGACGTGTTTAAGGGGTCGCCTCGCGCGGCGGCACAGAACGTCGCTGACGGATGCGCACCGCCTCGATGCGGTTGTCGCGCACCGACTCCACCCTGATCGAGTAGCCGTTGGCAGCGACCGTGTCGCCGCGCTTAGGCAGCCGCCCGAGCTCCGCGAACACGAGCCCGCCGATCGAGTTGTACGCGTCGCTGTCGGCGGGCAGATGCAGGCCGTAGTCGGCCAGGTCGGTGACTGCGACGTGCCCGCGTACGAGCCACTCGCCATCGGCGAGCCGACGGATCTCCCCGGCGGCGGGGTCGGTCTCGTCGGCGATCTCGCCGACGACCTCCTCGATGATGTCCTCGACAGTGACCACACCGACGACGCGCCCGTACTCGTCCACCACCACCGCCATCGACGTGCGCCGGCGCTGCAGGTCGGCGAGCAGGTCGTCCAGCGGCTTGGTCTCCGGCACGATCAGCGCGTCGTGGACGACCGGCTCTAGCGGTGTGCGCGGCCCCTCCTGCATCATCTGGCGTACGAGCTCGGAGACGTGCACGATCCCGCGAACGCGGTCGCGGTCTTCCTCTTCGGTGACCAGCAGGCGCGTGTGGCCGCTGGAGACGCACAGCCCGAGCGCCGTCTCCACGTCCTGGGAAACGTCGATCGTGACCACGGCCGGTGCCGGCGTCATCACCTGGCGGGCCTCCTGCTCGTGCAGGTGGAACACGCCCGTCAGCATCACCGCCTCCCCCGGGTCGATCTGACCGCCCTCGTGTGACTCGGCGATCAGGCGCTTCAGCTCGTCCGAGGAGCCACCGCGCCGCTCCACGCTCATGTCCACGCCGAGCAATCTCAGGATGCGATCAGCGACGGCGGTGAGCGCGAGGATGAACGGATGGAACAGCGCGCTGAACGCCTGCAGCGGCCTGGCCACACGCCGCGCGACCGCCTCGGCGCGATCGATCGCATAGAACTTGGGGACCATCTCGCCCGCGACGAGCTGCGCGGAGGAGATGAGCACGAAGGCCACGATCACCGCCACCGCGACCGCCACGCCATGGCTGATCGTGTTTCCGAGCGCGGACTTGAGGATCGACGCTAGCGCCGGCTCGCCCAGGGCTCCGATGCCGATCGAGGTCATCGTCACGCCGATCTGCACCGCGGAGATGTACTCGTTGACGTTCGCCAGCTGCTCGAGTGCAAGCGCCGCGCCTTTGGCGCCTTCCTCGCGCAGCAGTTCGAGCCTAGCCTTGCGCGAGCGCACGAGCGCGTACTCGGCGATCACGAAGAAGGCATTGATAGCGACCAGCAGCGCCGCGAAGATGAGCTTGAGGCCGTTCACGCGCGAGCGGCAGTCCGTGCGGGAGCAGCGGGTGGGGCGACGCTACTTCGGGGAAGTTCTTCGTCGTCGTTCATCAGGCGCTTGACGCCACAACGGTAGCAAGCGCGCTGGTCGCCTACACGAGGCGTTCGATCTGGCCCGCCAGCGCGAAGTCCGCGTCGGTCAGCCCGCCGGCCGAGTGCGTGCTGAGCGTCAGGCGCAGCTTGTTCCAGCCGTGTACGAGGATGTCCGGGTGGTGGTTGACCGCCTCGGCCGCCTCGGCCACGCGCCCGACCAGCGCGATCGCGGCGGCGAAGTCGGCCAGCTGCAGCTCGAGCACGATCGTGGCGCCCTCGCCGCGACCCCAGCGGGGGACTTCCGCCAGCCGCTCCTCGATCTGCGGGTCGCTCAGCACATCCATCCGCTCCCGAGCTTACCCCCACCCCGCGCTCTCACGCATCTCTGGGCGCCCCGCCCGCCGTGGCCGCGGCCTAAAGTGGGTGGGTGCGGATCGTCAGCCTCGTCCCCCACGCAACCGAGTTGCTGTTCGCGCTGGGCGCCGGCCCGGAGGTGGTGGGTGTGACGCATGAGTGCGACTTCCCGCCGGCGGCGACCAAGCTCCCGCACGTGACGCAGGACGTGCTGGAAGGCGGGCTGAGCGCGGCGGAGATCGACGCAGCGGTACGCGAGCGCACGCTTGAGAGTCAGGCCATCTACGAGCTCGACCGCGACGCGCTGGCCGCGCTCGAGCCGGACCTGATCGTCACGCAGGCGCTGTGCCCGGTGTGCGCGGTGTCCTTCCAGGACGTCGCCAAGCTCGTGCACACGCTGGCGTCCAAGCCGCGCGTGATCGCGCTCGACCCGCACACGCTGGGCGAGACCCTGGGCGACGTGCGCACGCTCGCGCAGGCCACCGGCCGGCGCGATCAGGGCGTGGAGCTCGTGCGCGACGCGGCCACGCGCGTGGACCGCGTGAAGCTCGCCGTGCGGGGACAGCTGCGGCCACGGGTGGCGGCGCTCGAGTGGATGGACCCCGTGTACGTCGCCGGTCACTGGACGCCGCAGATGATCGAGCTCGCGGGCGGCGAGGACGTGCTGGGGCTCCCCGGGGAACCGTCGCAGACCGTCACCTGGGAGGAGCTGGCGACGGCCGAGCCGGAGGTGGTGGTGGCGATGCCGTGCGGCTATGACGAGGCGCGCGCATACGAGGAGGCGGCGGCGTACGCGAGCGATCTGGCGCGACTGGGCGCACAGCGGGTGGTGGCGGTCAACGCCTCCGCGTACTTCTCGAGGCCCGGCCCTCGGCTGATCGACGGCCTCGAGCTGCTGGCGCATATCCTGCACCCCCAGCGCGTGTCCGAGCCGCCGGCGGGAGCGGTGGCGCTGGAGCTGCAGCTGGAGGGCGCACGCGCCTGACACCCGGCGCCGGCCCAGGCAGAGCGCCTACGCGAAACCGCTGCCGGTGGCACCAGAGACGGCGATCGCCCCCAGCACGGCGGCTGCGGACAGCAGCACGCAGGCGATAAGCCCGAGCGCGGGAACTTTTCGCTGATCTGCAGCCCGAATCGCGTAACCGGCGAGGAAGCCGCCGATGAGGCCACCGATGTGCGCGCCGATGGAGATGTTGGCGAGCGTGAAGCTGAGGATGAGGTTGATCACGATCAGGCCGCCGAGCCCCGACTGCTGAATGCTGATGCCTCGCGAGCGCAACTCGACGACGGCCGCGCCCATCAGCCCGAAGATCGCGCCCGAGGCGCCGAGGCTCGCGCCGTTCGTCGCGAACACAACCCCGAAGGAGCCGACGAGCAGCGAGGTGAAGTAGATCGCCGCGAAGCGCACCGAGCCGATCGCCGGCTCGAGCATCAACCCGAGCAGGTACAGCAGATACATGTTGAAGCCGATATGGATGAAGTTCTCGTGCAGGAAGCCACTGGTGATCAGCCGCCAGTACTGGTCGTTGCCGTGGCCGATCGCTTCTCTGAAGAGCACCCCTTCGTCGATCACCTTGCCGTGGATTTCCGAGCTGAACAGCGAGAACTGGCCCTGCTCGGTCAGGAACGCGGCGACATTGATCGCGATCAGCGCATAGGTGACGCGCGGGATCTTGGCCAGCTCGTGCATACGCATCACCTTGGTGCGCTGTTTGCTGCACTCCGGGCAACGCATCCCAACGGGGGTGGTGGTCATACAGTCGGGACAGATTGGCCGCCCGCAGTTCGAACAGGAGACCCCCGTCTCGCGGGAGGGGTGGCGGTAGCAGGTGGCCATTTCCGGAACGCAGAGCCTATCTGCGCGGGGGGCTGCGCGCGACGGCGCCGGCGCCTAGCGATCGCTGAGCAGTTTGCGCGCCTCGCGCCCGATGTCGCCCAGCGCGCGCTCGGCCGTGTCGCGCATCGCGTCGAGGCTCCCTGCCGGGGAATGCGTCCGCCTGCGCGCGCGCAGCAGCACCAGCGCTACGCCGGCGGTGCCGCCGACCACGACCGCTGCGGCCGGGCGTGCCCAGTTGCGGGGGTCGCGCATCGCGGAGAGCTCCCACGCCTCGAGCTCCTCGGCAGCCAGCTCGGTGATGCTCGTCAAAGTCACCTCGAGGCGCTCGGCGAGGTCGGCCGGCGGCTCGACCGGCGCGAGCGCTTCCCGCAGCAGGCCCTCGAAGCTGGGTGCGGCCTCAGTCATGGACGATCTCCTCCAGCTGCTTGATCGCGCGATGGATCAGCACCTTCGTCGCCCCGTCCGAGCGCCCGAGCGCGCGCGCGATCTCGCGATTGTCCATGCCCAGCGCGAACCTCATGATCAGCGCCTCGCGTCGGTCGTCGGGGAGCGTCTGCACACCCTCGAGCACACGGCTCAGCTCGTCGCGGCCCTCGACCAGCTGCTCGGTCGTGTGCACAGCGGCAAGCGTCGTCGTGTCGTCGATCGGCGAAGCCGGCTTGCGCGAGCGATCGCGATATAGGTTCGCCGCCAGGTTGTGTGCGATCCTGATCAGCCATGGGCGCAGTGGCCGGCCATTCGATTCGCGCTGCGCGCGCTCGAAGTGCCTGTACGCCTGCAAAAACGTCTGCTCGGTCAGGTCCTCCGCGTCGTGGTGATTGCCCACGCGGTAGTAGGCGTAGCTGTACACGTCGCGCAGATGCGCCCGATAGAGATCGGAGAACTCCGCGTCGAGCTGCCTCTTCGGCTTGGCCGTGGCCTTGTCGTCCACTCATCGCACACTAACCTCTAAGCAGTCCACGGTCGGCTCAGGCGGCCTTCGCGGCCTCGCGCTCAGCGGGTCGCTCCGGCTGTCCTTGATGCTGGCAGATCTCCGCGTGCTCGCTCGCCCCACCGAGCCACTCCCACTGCAGGCTCACACACGCCCAGATGCGTCTCGTCACCCCCGCCGCCAACTTAGGCGAAGGCTCCTGCACCGTCGGAAATTGCAGCGGCATGCCGACCCTAAGGCGAATCTTGCGCGAGCGGATTTTCCAGCCACGGCGGATCTCATCGGTGCCGATCACCGCAATCGGCGCAACCTTCGCACCAGTTTCGAGCGCCAGCCTGCCCACCCCGCGGTGCGGGCTTCCCAGCGGCCCTGGCCGTGTGCGTGTGCCCTCCGGAAAGATCACCACGCAATCGCCCCGCTGCAGGATTGCCTTGGCGGTCGCCATCGCGTCGCCGTCACCGGCGCCACGATCGACGGGGAATGCGCCGAGCGCGTTGAGTACCGAGGCCTGCCAGCGCTTTTCAAACAGCTCCCGCTTGGCCATGTAGTAGACAGGCCTGCGCACGAGCGTGCCGATCACGAACGGGTCCAGAAAGCTGCGATGGTTGGCCGCCAGCAACAGCGGCCCCGAGCGTGGCAAGTGCTCGCGTCCGATCCTGCTCATACGCAGATAGACCAGGAAAAATGGCACCAGCACGGCTCTCAGCGCCCAGTAGAGGACCGGGTTCACGCCCTTGCTCAGTGTGTGCTCTCTGAAACCATTCAGGTCTGCTCTGCGGAGGCCGTTTGGGTCTGCTCCGCTGAGGCCGTTCATGTCTGCCCTGCGGGTTGCCTGCATATATTTGATACCCGCCCCCGCACGCACCGTTACAGTTGGAGATGGTTACACGCAGCCTGCCCGAGGCCAGGGGCGGAGGCTGTTCGTGTCGCCATTACGCCGGAATAGCTCAGCTGGTAGAGCGCCTGTCTTGTAAACAGGGGGTCCCGGGTTCGAGTCCCGGTTCCGGCTCTGATCCGCGAAGGTCCACCGTTAAGCAGCTACCGCGCGCGACTCCAAGTGGGCACCGACCTTGCGCTTGACGCGCTGCAGTGCGTTATCGACCGTCTTCGTGTCGCACGCCAAGCGCTCGCCAACCTGCTCGTAGGAGCAGCCGTCGAGATAGAGCGCCAGCACGCGGCTCTCAAGCTCTGAGAGTGCCGTTGACAGGCAGCCCACGAGCGAGCGCAGCTCCTCGGATGAGATCACCTGATTGACTGGATCGTGCACGGTCGGCCCGGGCAGCATCTGGTCGAGTGTCGGCACGTCGTCGCCGGTGCCCGCTGGGGTCGAGGAGAACGATACGTACTGGTTCAGCGGCCTGTGCTTGTTGCGTGTGGCGGTCTTCACCGCCGTGATGATCTGGCGCGTGATGCAGAGCTCAGCGAAGTTGCGGAAGGACGACTCGCGGTCGGTCCTGAAGTCGCGGATCGCCTTGTACAAGCCGACCAACCCCTCCTGGATGAGGTCATCGGAGTCACCACCAGCGAGAAAGTATGAGGAGGCCTTCAGGCGCACGAACCCGTGGTAACGCCTGACGAGGCGGTCGTATGCATTGCGATCGCCCTGCTTAGCAAGCGCGATCAGAAAGCCATCATCAACCTTGACTTCAGGGTAAGAGCTACGGGAGATTTTCAGTGCCACGAGCAGATCCTTTCTTGGCCTCCGCTACGCGGACGGCCCAAATTTGCTCAGTGGCGCACTCCTCCCCTGGCGCCAATGCGAAGATCACTGAACCTTAGGTTCAGCGTTATGTTGGCGCGAGCGTTGCACAGTTATGAGGCCTTGTCAAGGCTCGCGCTCGCGATCCTGCAAGATCTCGTACAGAATTGCCGCTGCAGCAGCGCTCACGCCGAGCGACTGTACCCGCCCGCGCAGCGGCAGCGCGATCAGCCCGTCGCATGTCTTTGCCACTCGCGGACGCAGCCCATGACCCTCGCTGCCGAGCACCAGGACCACACCGGCGCCACGATAGTCGGGGGCGTCGTAGGGAATGAATGCCCGCCCACCCCGCTCATCCCGCGGGCTCCGCGAGCGCGTGTCGGCCTCTGGCTCGGTAGGAGCACTCGCTCCATAACACCAGCAGCCTGCCTTGCGCGCATCCACTAGGAAGTCCGCGAGATTGCGCACACGCGCAACCAGCAGGTGCTCGACAGCACCGGCCGAGGCCTTGCACACAGCCGGAGTGACGTCCACAGCACGCCGCTCGGGAATGACCACTCCGGTGGCGCCAGCGCACTCGGCAGTCCGGCAGATCGAGCCAAGGTTTTGGGGGTCCTGTACCTCGTCCAAGGCAACGACCAGCGGCTCGGGTGAAGCCAGCAGTTCAGCAGCGGATACGTACGGATAGCCGCCAGCCTCAGCGCACACGCCCTGGTGGTCCTGTGAGCCGCAGCGACGCTCGATCTCCTCGGCCGAGCTCGCGCGTACCCGTATTCCCTCTAGCCACGGCTCGCGCGCGGCGCCATCGATAGCCCACACCTCGCTCACCGTGTGCGCGCGGCGGCCGCGGAGGACCTCCTTAATTGGGTTGCGACCGTAGATGATCACCGCGGTATCAGCTCGAACCCGCCCGCCACGTCGCGCACCTCCCAGCCGAGCGCGGCGATCTCCTCGCGCAGCTCATCAGATGCCGCGAAGTCGCGTGCGCCACGCGCCTGCTCGCGCTGCACGGCCAGCTCGCGCACGTGATCGGGCGCCTGCTCGGCCGCTGCGAGCAGCGACTCCAGCCCGAGGACGCCCAGCATCTCGCGCAGGTGCGCGTCGCCCGCGGTTGAATCGCGCGTGGCGCCGGTCGCCTCGCCGATCCACTCGTTGAGGACCGCGAGCGCCTCGGCCGTGTTGAAGTCGCGGGCGAGCGCGTCGAAGAACCGATCGCGCAGCCCCTCCAGGTCCGCCGGCGAGTCGCCCTCGGACAAGCGCCTGCCGGCCTCGCGGATGCGCTTGACGTTCGCCTGCGCCTGCTCGAGCGCCGCCTCGGAGAACTGAAGCGGCTGGCGGTAGTGACCGGAGATCAGGTACATGACCACCGCCTCAGATCCATAAACACCTAGCACCTCTCCAAGCAGCGCGATGTTGCCCACCGACTTGGCCATCTTCTCCCCGGTGAACTGGATCATGCCGTTGTGCATCCACAGTTTTGTGAGCTCCTCGCCGCGGGCGGCGCGCGTCTGTGCGGCCTCGTTCTCGTGGTGGGGGAACACCAGGTCAGAGCCGCCCCCATGGATGTCGAAACCGACACCCAGGAACTGCTCGGCCATCGCCGAGCACTCGATGTGCCAACCAGGCCGCCCAGGGCCCCACGGCGCCTGCCAGCAGGTGTCCTCACCCGGCTTGTGCGCCTTCCACAACGCGAAGTCGAGCGGATCCTCCTTGCGCTCGGTCAAGGGATCGGCTGCCGCGTCTTCGCCCTGGTCCATGTTCTCGAGCTGACGGTGGGAAAGCGTGCCGTAGCCGGGGTCCGAGCGCACGCGGAAGTACGCGTCGCCGTCCACCGCGTAGGCGTGGCCGCCGTCGATCAGCGCCTGGATGTACTCGACGATCGGACCGATCGTCTCCGAGGCGAGCGGCTCGCGATCGGGGCGACCCAGGCCCAGCGCGTCGGTGTCGGACATGTAGCGCGCGGTCATCTCCGCCGCCAGCTCGGCGCTGGGGCGTGGGTGGGCGGGATTCGATTCCCGAGCCGCGTCATAGATCTTGTCGTTGACGTCGGTGACGTTGATCACGAGCGTGGTGTCGTAGCCCTCGTGCTCCAGAAAGCGCTTCAGCAGGCTGAAGACGACGAACGGCCGCGCGTTGCCGATGTGAATGCGGCTGTACACGGTCGGGCCGCACGCGTATATGCCCACCTTCCCCGGGTCGCGTGGACGCAGCGGCATCACCTCGCCGCTGAGCGTGTCGTGGAGTGAGATCTCGCGCATCGCCGCGCAACCCTAGCGGGCGACTTCGCGCAGCCCGGCGACCGCCAGCGCCGCAACGCCCTCCCCACGCCCGACGAACCCCATCCCCTCCCCCGTGCTCGCCTTAACATTCACGCGCTGGAGTCTCCAGTCCGAGCGTCGCCGCCAACCCCTCGCGAATCGCCTGCCGGTACGGCGAGAGCTTGGGCGCCTCCATCACGACGGTGCAGTCGATGTTGACGAGCTCCATACCTGCGGCGCGCATACTCTGCGCGACGCTCGCGAGCAGCTGCATCGAGTCGGCATCGCGCCAGCGCTCGTCGGTGTCGGGGAAGTGCTCGCCGATGTCGCCCAGGCCGGCGGCGCCGAGCAGCGCGTCGGTGATGGCGTGCGCCAACACATCAGCATCCGAGTGCCCATCGAGACCGCGCTCGTAGGGGATCTCAACGCCGCCGATCACGAGCCGGCGCCCAGCGAGGAGGCGGTGGGAGTCGAAGCCGATTCCGACGAGTCTCATCGGACGCCGGCTTCGCTGGAGCCGGCCGGCGACCCGCTCGGGAGGCTGCTCGCGCCGATCGGCTCCATGCGCCGCTGGCGCCGCTCGAACACGCAGAGCTCTCCTACGCCGGCGGCGTCGAGCGCCTCGAGCGCGCGCTCGTAGTCGGCGCCCACGTCCTCGGGGCGGTGCGCGTCGCTGGACAGCGCCACGGGCACGCACGCGTTGACGCACATCTCCAGGAACGCCTGCGCCGGGTACAGCTCGCCGGCGGGCTTGCGCAGCCCCGCAGTGGACATCTCGACGGCGATGCGGCCTTCGGCGATGCCTTCGACGGCGGGCTCGTAGTAGCGGCGCAGGTCACCCTCGGGGCGACGCTCGGAGCGAGCCATGCGGGCGGGGCTCCAGTACTTGACCAGATCGGGGTGAGCGATCACATCGAACAGCCCGCAGCGCGCACTCTCGGCGATCGTCTGGAAGTAGCGCCGCCAGACATCCTCGACAGAGCGGCCACTGTGCCACACGCTGTAGTCGTCCATGTCCACGGCGCCGTCGCGCAGGAAGTGCACCGACCCGATCACGTAGTCGAAGTCGCGTTCGAGCAGATTGGCCATGCGGTCCTCCGCTCCAGCCACGAAGTCCGCCTCGATCCCCAGCCGCAGGTCCGTCTGCTCGCGCACGAACGAGCAGTACTCATCGAGGTCGTCGTGGGCATAGCCCTCCCAGAAAGGGTGGCGCCACACCTGCAGGGCCTGCGTGAAGCGGTAGACGTGTTCTGAGACCCCCAGCTCGGCGATGCCGCGCTCCTCTGCCATCGCGCGATAGCGCTCGACGTTCGCCTGCGTGTGGTAATCGGCGACGTCCGCGTCGTTGCCGTCGGGCCGAAGGTGGAGGTGGTAGTCGGTGAGCACGTGTGGATTCTCTCAGCCTCGGCGGGCTAGCAACAGCTCTGCCAGCGCCAGATCCAGGGGCGCAGTGATCTTCAGGTTCTCGTCATCGGACGGCACGACAGCGACCCGCCCCCCAAGGCGCTCCACGAGCCAGGCGTCATCGGTAGCTTGGGTCAGGACGTCAGGGGAAACGTCCAGCGCTCTCTGCAAGGCGCCGCGGCGAAAGACCTGGGGCGTCTGCACCGCCCACAGAGCCGAGCGGTCGAGCGTTTCAGACACGACGCCGTCACTCACACGCTTGATGGTGTCTGCGACCGGCACAGCGACAATCGCCGCGTCGAGGCTGCTATCGCCCGCGAGCGTGGCCAGAGCATCGTGCACGAGCTCCAGCGAGGCCAGGGGCCGCGCCGCGTCATGAACGACGATCAGCTCCTGCGGATCACCTCCTCCGCTCGCCGCGAGCGCGTGGGCGACCGACTGTGAACGCACAGCGCCACCCTCCACGCCGATAGCGCCGGCCGGCGCCGGGACTCCGGGCGGCAGTGCGACCACGATCCGCTCGACCTCGCCACAGCTGAGCATCAGATCGACGCTGCGCTGTAGCAACGAGCGGCCGTCGAGCTCGACGAGCGCCTTGGGGCCGTCAGACCCCAGACGCTCGCCGCGCCCGGCGGCGACAATCAGCGCGAGCGCCACACCTCTCTACTCGGCTCCGGCCAAGGCCATCTGACTGGTGGCCGAATCCGCAAGCAGCTCATCGAGGTAGCCCTCGGCCTCTTCCTCATCCTTGTCGAGTGCATACATCAGCTCAGATGCAAGGATCTTCTTGGCCCTCGTGAACATCTGCTTCTCGCCGGTGGACAGGCCCTTCTGTGACTCGCGTAGCGCGAGGTTGCGCACGACCTCTGCGAGCTCATAGATGTCGCCCGTCTTGATCTTGTCGCGGTTGTGCTTGAAGCGGCGGTTCCAGTTCTTCGGCATCTCCGACACTTCGGCCTGGAGCACGTCCAGAACCTTCTTGACGGTCTCCTCGTCGATCACCCTGCGCAGACCAGCGAGCGCAGCGTTCTCGGTCGGGACCTTGACCGTCATGTCGTTGTGCAGGATCTTGATTGTGAGGTACTCGCGGGTTTCTCCAAGCACCTCCATATTCTCCTTGCGCTCCACCTTCCCCGCGCCATGGTGGGGATAGACGACATTGTCGCCGAGCTCAAACTCGATGAACTCAACCTCGCGCGTGACCTCGATCTCCTCCAGCAGGGAATCCGCGCTCGACGCCTGAGATGGTGCCTCTTCGATTACTTGTGCGGGAATGGTGTCCTCCTTCATTGCGGCCTGCCCGTCGGGCGGCCCGTGTCAAGTCTGCAGATAGCGATCCACGAGGTTCAGCTCCTGCAGCCGGCGCAGGCCCTCGCGGATGTCCTTCGCTCGAATCTCCCCCACACCCTCCACACCCTCGAGCTCAGCGTCAGTCGCAGCCAGCAACTCGTCCAGCTTTTCGAACTCGCCGATGATCTGCGCGACGACGAGCTTCGGCAGCCTGGGTATACGCCCCAGCACGCGGTAGCCACGCGGAGTGACCGAATAGTCGAGCGTGTTCAGCTTGCGGTCATAGCCGAGCAGCTCGGCCAGGCGCCCAAAGTCGAGCAGGTCCTGATGAACGAGCCGCCCGATCTCCTCGAGCGCCGCCGCGAACGCCTCGTCAGAATTGGTCGATAGGTAGTCCCGGACCAGTGCTGACTTCTCAGCGGCAGCGCCTACCATCGTCTCCTCGAGCTGCATCTCGATCAGCCGTCCCTCGCTGCCGAGCTCGACGATGTAGCGCTCGATCTCGACAGCCATTCGTGTCACGAACTCCGAGCGCTGCAACACGGTCAGCACGTCGTGAAGCATCGCCCCGCCCTCGAACTCCAATGCAGTGAGGCGCGTGGAGACCTGGTCCAAGCGGCTACGGAACTTGTCCAGCGTCGCCAGCGCCTGGTTCGCCTTGGCCAGCACGATCGGGATGTCAGCAAGGATGTACTTGACGCCGTCCACATACAGCGACACCACCTCGCGTCGTTGCGAGATCGCGATCACCAGCGCGTCGGTCTGCTTGGACACGCGCTCGGCCGTGCGATGGCGGGTGCCCGTCTCGTGCGAGAGGATCGTCGGGTCAGGCATCAACTGGACGTTCGCCATCGTGATCTTGGTCGCGTTCGCGTTGAGGATGATCGCGCCGTCCATCTTCGCGACCTGATAGAGGAACGCTGGCGTGTAGTCGATGTCGAGCTTGATTCCGCCCGAGTTCAGGAAGCTGAGGTCCTCAGGCTCGCCGATCACAATCAGCCCACCGGTGCGCGCGTGCAGGATGCTCTCGATGCCCTCCCGCAGCGCGGTCCCCGGCGCGATCATCTCCAGCGCCTTCATCAGCCCTGGCTCCGGTCTTGCGATATCTGTGTCGAATTCTTCGCTTGATCGTGGAGCCACAGAGGGCCATTCTACGGCATTGAGCCATTTTCTAGCCTTCTCGCGGCCTCCGATCAACCTCAGGCGGCGATTCGCGCCGGCCGATCCCCCTTCTCCGGAGTAAGCGCAGCCTTCAAGGCGTCGCGCAGCGTCGCCACTTCGCATGCTCCCGGACCGCTCTCCGGTGGCGCGATCGTGGCTCTCAGCCGATGCTTGGCGGCCTCCTGGAGCCGGCGCTCGGGGTGGCCAACCCAGCGCAGCTCGCCCGTCAGCCCAAGCTCGCCGAAGCACGCGCGCGGCGCAGGTGAGTGGGCTCCTTGAATAGGCACGCCCCGGGCGGCGCTCGCGACCGCCAGCGCGACCGCCAAATCGCACCCAGGCTCGTCGACACGCACCCCGCCGACGACATTGACGAACACGTCCGCGCCGCCCACCGCGACACCTCCATGACGACCGAGGATCGCCAGCACCAGCGCTATGCGGTTGCGATCGAGGCCCGAGACAACCCTGCGCGGCTGCTCGAGCTCAGACGGCGCCACCAGTGCCTGCACCTCCACAAGCAGAGGCCTGGAGCCCTCCATCGCCGCCAGGATGACGCTGCCGGGAGCGCTCGTAGCCTCGGCGACAAACCGCGCGGAGGCATCGAGTACCTCGACCAGGCCGCCTTGGCGCATCTCGAACAGGCCAGCCTCGTTGGGTCGAGCCAAAACGGTTCTTCAGCGCGCGCAGCTCACGGTAGGGGCGCTCACGCTCGCCCTCGAACTGCAGCACACAATCGACCAGATGCTCGAGCACGCGCGGGCCCGCGAGCGCACCCTCCTTGGTGACGTGCCCGACGAGGATCACGGCCATGCCCTGCGCCTTGGCCAGCTCCATTATCCGCCCTGTCACCTCGCGCACCTGTCCCATCGCACCGGGCATGGAGCGGGTGGGCTTCGATGCATCCGCTGCGTGCATCGTCTGCACCGAGTCGATCACACACACCCGCGGTGCGTGCGCGGCGAGCGTGTCGAGCACGGTGTCGAGATCTGTCTCGGCGAGGATTGGAACATCCAGCGCATGGCTGTCGGGGGCGGGATGGGCGGGATCCAATACCAGGCGCTCAGCCCGCAGCCTGACCTGCTCGGCGGACTCCTCGCCGCTCACGTACAGCGTGCTGTGACCCGCTCGCGCGAGGTTGCCAAGCGCCATGTTCGTGAGCGTCGACTTGCCAATTCCCGGCGAGCCACCGAGCAGCACCAGCGAGCCCGGCACGAGTCCTCCTCCAAGCACGCGGTCGAGCTCGCCGATGCCCGTTGACAGCCTCTTCATCGCAATCGCTCCCACCTCTCGCAGGGGGCGCGGAGCGAGCGCAGAACCGCCCCCGGCACCAGTCGCGCTTCCCGCGCGTCGTCCTCTCCGGCCGTCAACGCGTCGTTCGTGTGCATGCGCAATGGGTTCCTCCATGAGCGTGTTCCAAGCCCCGCAGCCCGGGCACTGGCCATGCCACTGAGCGGACTGCTGGGCACACTGCGAGCAGCTGTAGATGGTATGCCTGGGCACGGAGGAGAGCCTACGCACCGGCGAGGACGGCTAAGGACTGCTAGGAGCTAAGAAGCAAGCCCTCAGTCCTCTGCGGAGCCCGATGGCTCGTCCGGCTCGGCGGGCGCATTCTCAACGTCGGGCGCTGCGAGCTCCGGATCGCCTCCACCCTCGCCAGCCCCGACTGCGACGGGCGTCTTCTGCTTCTTCGGCTTGACGATCCGCAAACTCACCTCACCATCATCGGCGGGGTCGATGACGACAGTCGCTCCGGGGGTGAGCTCTTCGCGCAGGACGAAGTCAGCAAGCGGGTCCTCGATGTAACGCTGGATCGCTCGGCGCAGCGGGCGTGCTCCCATCGACGGGTCCCAGCCCTTCTCGACGAGCAGGTCCTTGGCGCTATCGGTCAGCTCGAGCTGCAGCTCGCGCTCGGCCATCGACTCGCGGATGCGCAGCAAGAGCAGCTCCACAATCTGCTTGATCTCCTCCTTCTGCAGCTTGTGGAAGACGATCACGTCGTCGATGCGGTTGAGGAACTCCGGCCGGAAGACCTTCTTGAGCTCGCCCATGATGCGGTTCTTCATGTCCTCGTAGGTAATGCCTGTCTCGTCGTCTGAGACCGCGAATCCGAGTGGTGTGTTGCGCGCGATCTCGGCGGCGCCGATGTTCGAGGTCATGATCACGATCGCGTGACGGAAGTCGACCGTACGCCCCTGGGCGTCGGTCAGCCGGCCATCCTCGAGGATCTGCAGCAGGATGTTGAACACATCCGGGTGCGCCTTCTCGATCTCGTCGAGCAGCAGCACGCTGTAGGGCTTGCGCCTGACCGCCTCGGTCAGCTGACCGCCCTCGTCGTAGCCGATGTAGCCCGGGGGTGAGCCGACCAGCCGCGAGACGGCGTGCTTCTCCATGTACTCAGACATGTCGATCCTGATCATCGCGTCGTCATCGCCGAACAGGAACTCGGCGAGCGTGCGCGCCAGCTCGGTCTTGCCCACGCCGGAGGGCCCGAGGAAGATGAACGAGCCTGTCGGGCGCTTGGGGTCCTTGAGCCCGGCGCGCGAGCGGCGGATCGCCTTTGAGATCACCTCGATGGCGGGGTGCTGGCCGATCACGCGCTTGTGCAGTTCGTCCTCCATCCGCATCAGCTTCTGCGTCTCGGCCTCGGTTAGCTTGAACACGGGGATCCCGGTCCACATCGAGACGATGTCGGCGATCTCCTCCTCGCCGATCGACGGGCGCTCGCCCGACTCGCCAGCTTCCCACTCCTCCTCGAGCTCGCGTTTGCGGTTCGTCAGCTTGCGCTCCTGGTCACGCAGCGCGGCAGCCTTCTCGAACTCCTGTGCCTCGATCGCCGCCTCCTTCTCGCGGCGCGTGGTCTCGACTTCGCCCTCGAGCTCGCGATTTGCTGGTGGCGCAGTCATCGACTTGATTCGCATCCGCGAGGCGGCCTCGTCGATCAGGTCGATCGCCTTGTCGGGCAGAAAACGGTCGGAGATGTAGCGGCTGGCGAGTTCGCCCGCCGCACGCAGCGCCTCGTCGGTGATCTGTACTTTGTGATGCTGCTCATAGCGGTCGCGCAGGCCGGTGAGGATTTCGACTGTCTGGTCGATCGTGGGCTCGTCCACGCGAATCTGCTGGAAGCGGCGCTCGAGCGCCGAGTCGCGCTCCAGGTACTTGCGGTACTCGTCCAGAGTGGTCGCGCCGATCGTCTGCAGCTCGCCGCGGGCCAGCGCCGGCTTGAGGATTGAGGCGGCATCGATCGCGCCCTCGGCCGCGCCCGCGCCGACGAGGTTGTGAAGCTCGTCGATGAACAGGATGATGTCCCCGCGCTGAGTGATCTCCTTCATCACCTTCTTCAGGCGCTCCTCGAACTCGCCGCGGTACTTCGATCCGGCGACGAGCGCCGCCAGGTCCAGCGTGTAGATCTGCTTGTTCTTGAGCAGCTCAGGCACGTCGGCATTGGTGATGCGCTGGGCCAACCCCTCGACCACCGCGGTCTTGCCGACGCCGGGCTCGCCGATCAGGACGGGGTTGTTCTTGGTGCGCCGCGAGAGGATCTGCATGATCCGCTCGATCTCCGTCTCGCGCCCAACGCAGGGGTCGAGCTTGCCTTCAGCAGCGAGCTTGGTCAGGTTGCGCCCGAATTGGTCGAGCAGCTTCGAGCTCTTCTTGCCCTCCGCAGGCCCCGGCCCAGAGCCAGCGCCAGCGCCAGCACCCTGCCCCTGGCGGCGTCCGCCGGGACCGGACAGCATGCGGATGACCTCGTTGCGGATCTTCTCAGAGTCGGCATCGAAGTCGAGCAGAATGCGGGCCGCGACGCCCTCGTTCTCGCGCACGAGACCCAACAGGATGTGCTCGGTCCCGATGTAGTTGTGCCCGAGCGACAGCGCCTCGCGCAGCGCGAGCTCGAGCACCTTCTTGGCGCGCGGCGTGAACGGGATCTGACCGGAGGTGACCTCCTCGCCGGAGCCAACGATTCGCACGACCTGTGCGCGCACGCGCTCGACGGTGATGTCGAGGCTCTCGAGCACGCGCGCGGCCAGCCCCTCCTCCTCGCGCAACAGTCCCAAGAGGATGTGCTCGGTCCCGATGTAGTTGTGCTTGAGCGTCCGCGCCTCCTCTTGCGCGAGAACGACCACCTGCCGGGCCCGTTCTGTGAATCGCTCGAACATGGGGTGCTTCCTTCCTGTGCGGTCCGCACGCCTTGAGCCTGCGGACCTTTCGGCGCCTTTCAAGCAGTCTACCAACCGGGTATCACGCCTCCAGCGCCACCGGTCAGAGACTCAGTCACGCAGCGCCGGGAAAAGCACGACCTCGCGGATCGACTCGCGGCCGGTGAGCAGCATCACGAGCCGGTCGATGCCCAGGCCGACGCCTGCGGTCGGCGGCATCCCAAGCTCCAGCGCCTGCACGTACTCCTCGTCGTAGGGCATCGTCTCGGCCTCGCCGTCGTCGAGCAACTCCACCCGCTCCTGCGCGGCGAAGCGCGCGCGCTGCGTGTCGGGGTCGGTCAGCTCGCTGAAGCCGTTGGCGATCTCCATCCCGCCAGCGAAGGCCTCGAAACGCTCCACGAGCCCCTGCTTGTCCTCAGAGGAGTGCTCGCGTGCAAGCGGCGAGATCTCGGTCGGGTAGTCGATCACGAACGAGGGCCTCTCGAGGCTGGGCTCGATGTACTTGGAGAGCAGATCGTCGGCCAGGACGAACCAGGACCCACCAGTCTTGACGTCGAGGCCCCGCTCGCGGATCGCAGCTGCCAGCTCCTCAGCGGTTGGGTATGCCATTACGTTGATGTGAGTCACCTGCTCGATCGCATCGACGAACCCGACGCGCGGCCACGGCGACGAGAAGTCGAGCTCGCCTGCGTATTCCACCGCCTCGGCGGCCGCGCGCACGATTGCTTCGGTGCGCTCCTCGGCGCCCGTGTAGTCGGCGTAGGCCTCGTAGAACTCGACCATCGTGAACTCGGGGTTGTGCTTGTGCGAGATGCCCTCGTTGCGAAAGTCCTTGCCCAGCTCGTACACGCGCTCGAGGCCGCCGACGATCAAGCGCTTGAGGTACAGCTCGGTGGCGATGCGCAGGTACAGGTCGCGATCGAGCGCGTTGTGGTGGGTGGTGAACGGGCGCGCCATGGCGCCGCCGTAGAGCGGCTGCAGCACCGGCGTCTCGACCTCGATGAAACCGGCAGCGTCGAGGTAGCCACGGACAGCCGAAATGATCCGCGCGCGGTCGATAAACAGCCCGCGCGTGTCAACGCTTGAGATCAGGTCGAGCTCGCGGTGGCGATAGCGCGTCTCGACATCCGAGAGGCCATGGTGCTTGTCCGGTGGCGGCCGCAGCGCCTTGCCCAGCACCTGGAAGCTCTGCACCCGCAGCGATATCTCTCCGTGGCGGCTGCGCATCGCAGAACCGTTGACACCGATGAGATCACCGAGGTCGAGTGACGTGAGCAGCTCGAAGCGCTCGGGGTCGAGGACGTCCACGCGCGCGTGCAACTGGATCTTGCCGGTGCGATCGACGAGGTCGAGGAACGCGGCCTTGCCGGCGCCGCGGCGCGCGGCGATGCGTCCGGCGACGCGATGGCGCTCGTCGGTTTCCTCACCGGCCTGCAGGTGCTCGTAGGCGGAGACGATCGAGTCGATCGGCTCGACGTCGGGGAATGTGTGCGGGAAGGCGCTCGTGTCGGATTCGCGCAGGCGCTGTGCCTTGGCTCGGCGCTCGGCGATCAGCTCGTTCAGGCCGTGTCGGGCACTGCTGTCGGACTCGGGCTCGTCGTCACCGCTCATCGCGGCGAGACTACTTGAGACCGACGTCGATCTTGGTGATCTTCAGCTTGCGCGCCGGGCCACGAGGAACCTTGACGGCGACGGTCTCGTTGCGCTTGTGCCCGAGCAGCGCGCGTCCGACGGGAGACTCGTTGGAGAGCTTGTTCTCCAACGGCTTGGCCTCAGCCGAGCCGACGATCGTGTACTTGACAGATTTGCCCGTCTTTTCGTCCTTGACATGCACGACCGAGCCGACCTGAACCACATCGGTGGAGAGGTCCTTAGTCTCGATGACCGTGGCCATGCGCAGCTTCTCCTGGAGCTGGATGATGCGGCTCTCGATCATCGCCTGCTCGTTCTTGGCGTCGTCATACTCGGAGTTCTCGGAGATGTCCCCGAACTCCCGCGCCTCCTTAATCCGCTCGGCGATCTCGCGGCGCTTGGCTGTGGACAACTGCTCGAGCTCGTCCTTCAGCTTCTCCAAGCCTTCTGGGGTGAGGATGACGTCCTTCTGCATGCTGCCTCGATCGCGTGGTTGGATGATGACCGGCGACACGCAAAACCCGCTCGTAAGCGGGCGGTTTCGGCGGCCGTCGGGCTCGGCGAGCGCAGCAGTATAGCGGGGCGGGGCGGCATTCTCAGCCGCCCGCAAAACCGCTTACGCAGGAGCGGCCGTCTGAGAATTGTCCGCCCTGCCTGGCTGATGGTATGGGTGGCGATTCAGGCGGCGGCTGCTAACGGTGAAAGCTTGGCTTGGAGGAGATCGCTGACGGTCTTAAGCGTTTCCGCGTGTTGCAACGACTCGTTCAGGGGCTTTGTCACGGCGGGATCGAGGCCGAGGCGAGCTACGTACCACGGATAGAACTTGCGCAAATACCGAGTCGCGCGAGGCTCACCGAGATGCTCGATCGCGCGGTCGATGGTCCAGTCGAGCTCGTCCAGCACCTCCTCGTGCGTGGGTTCGTGTGCACGCGAGTGGGTGGGGTCTTCCAGAAGCTCCGCAAACAGCCAGGGGTTGCCGAGCGCGCCGCGCGCAAGCATCACCGCAGCGGCGCCAGTGCACTGGAAGGCCTCACGCACATGGAAAGCATCGCTCAGACCGCCGGTGAGGATCACAGGCGCTGGCAACGACTGCACCAGGCGCGCTGCCAGCTGATAGTCGGGAGCGCCCTTATGGTGCACGGCGGCAGAGCGAGGATGAAAGGCAATCGCCGACACACCTGCCTCTTCGACCAGGCGGTGAGCCAAATCGAAGCCACTCTCCTCGCCCGGGCGCAGGCCAGAGCGGAGCTTGACGGTAATCGGTATCTGCCCACCCAACCCCGCCCCGCCCCGCGCTTCTTCGGCGCCTTCTCGCGCGGCCCGCGCGACGGCCACCGCCCGGTCGGGATCGGCCAGCAGCGCAGCGCCAGCGCCGGTCTTCTGGACCTTGGGCACAGGGCAGCCCATGTTGATGTCAATCGCATCAGCCCCGACGCCAGCCACATGCGCCGCCGCCAATCTCATCATCGCGGGGTCCTCGCCGAACAGCTGGATCGACACTGGCCCACCCGTCCCGCCCGGGCCGGCAGTGCGCTCATCGGGATGGATACGCAGCATCTCCACGCACGTCTTCTCGTTGCCATAGTGGATTGCGTACGAGGAGACCATTTCTGAGACGGCCATCCCCGCGCCATAGCGCTTGGCCTGCAAGCGCACAAACCAGTTGCCAATCCCAGCGAGGGGCGCCAGCAGCACCCGGTTGGGCACGCGCAGCGAGCCCAACATCCATGGGTCGGTGAGTTGAGGCATGGGTGCCATTATGGGCATGAGCCGCCGCCGGATCACGAGTTGCGTTCGTACAGCAGGCGCAGGCCGGTCAGCGTGAGGAGGTCATCGACCTCCTCGATCTCCTCGGTGTAAGGAACGACCAGCCGAGCAAGGCCGCCCGTGGCAATGACGGCGGCGCGCTCCCCCAGCTCGTCGTAGAGGCGTCGCAGAATCGCATCGATCGCGCCGGCATAGCCGAACACGACGCCCGAGCGGATGGCGTCGACCGTGTTCTTGCCGATCACGCTCTTCGGCGGCGCGAGGTTGACCTTCGGCAGGCGGGCGCCGCGCTCGGAGAGCGCTTCGAGCGATATCTCGATACCCGTCATCAGCGAGCCGCCGAGATACTCCCCCTCGCGGGATACGACATCGAAGGTGGTGGCGGTGCCGAAGTTGACGCACACTGCCGGCCCGTCGAAGCGCTCGCGCAGGGCGACAGCATTGACGAGACGATCAGCGCCGATCTCGCGCGGGTTGTCGTAGCGAATCGCCATGCCAGTCTTGGTGCCGGGGCCAACCATGTGCATCTCGTGGCCTAGGTAGCGGGCGGCCATCGCGGTCCACTCGGGCTCGAGCTGGGGGACGGTGGAGGAGACGATCGAAGCATCGAGATCATCGAACGAGAGGCCACGCAGGCCGAGCAGGTTGCGCAGCGCAGCGCCGAGCTGGTCGGCGGTGGACTGGCGCACGGTGGCGAAGCGCCAGTGCTCGAGCAGCTCCTCGTCGCGGTAGGCGCCGAAGTGGGTCTGGGTGTTGCCGACGTCGACGACCAGGAGCATGAGCAAAAAACCCTAAGGGATTATGCTCCTAGGCAATGGTGAGGGGGCGTGCAATCCGATGAACGTGAAGCTGTACGTGCTGCCCGCCTCGCACCCGTGCGCCACTGTCGAAGCGGCGATGAGACTGAAGGGGATCGAGTTCGATCGGCGCGACCTGCTGCCGATGACCCAGATGCTGATCGGCCCGCTGCGCTACGGCGGCACAACCGTGCCGGGTATGCGGATCGACGGCGAGCGGATCGTGGGCTCGCGCACGATCATGCGCCGCCTGGACGAACTGGTGCCCAACCCACCCCTGCTGCCGCCCCCCGGAGACAGTCGCTACGCGCGTGTACTGGAGGCCGAGCGCTGGGGCGAGGAGGTGCTGCAAGACATTCCGAGGCGGATCGTCGACGTGGCTTTCCTGCGCAGGCCACGAGCGATGCAAAGCTATGTCGGCGACGCGAAGCTGCCGATTCCCACCTCGCTGATGGGGCCCGCGATGCCCGCGACAGCCAGATTGATGGCATTCAAAAACAAGGCTCGCGACGCAACCGCCAAAGCAGACATCGCGGCACTGCCGGGCCAGCTCGACCGGGTGGACAGCTGGATCGCCGAGGGCATTATCGATGGCGAGCAGCCGAACGCAGCTGACCTGCAGATCGGCAGCACGATCCGGCTGCTGCTGAGCATCGGTGACGTGCGCCCCCTGATCGCGGACCGCCCAGCGGCGCAGCTGACGAAGTGGTTTCCGCCGCTCCTCGGCGAAATCGAGGCGGGCGTTCTGCCGGCCGAGTGGTTGCCCACCGCCGCTTAGCATTGCCCACAGCCGCGCAGCTCAAGCCCCGCCCGATAAGGTCCCGCGCCATGGCGCCAGTGCTGACAGCCGAGAAGATCCGTGAGGTGAACACGCGCTATCACGATGTGGCCGCAGACCACTACGACGCCAAGTGGGGCATCGACTTCGGCGAGCTCGGCCTCGAACAAGTGACGGGAAAGCTGCGCAAGGCGCTTGGCGGAGACAGCTCAACGCCCGCCTACTTCCAGCGGGCACTGGAGATCGGTGCAGGGACCGGCTACTTCACTCTGAACATGCTCCGTGCCGGGATGATCAGCGAGGCGACATGCAGCGACATCTCTCAAGGAATGCTCGCCACGCTCGAGGCCAACGCAGAGCACCTCGGCCTGGAGGTCACGACCGAGCCCGCGGACGCCGAGCAGCTACCGTTCGCCGACGCGAGCTTCGACTTGGTGTTCGGTCACGCCGTGCTGCACCACATCCCCGATCTAGAGCGGGCGTTCGCGGAGTTCGTGCGCGTACTCGAGCCGGGCGGAACAATCGTATTTGCCGGTGAGCCCTCGCGCTATGGCGATCGGCTGGCGAGCGTGCCCAAGCGCGCGGCGGGCGCACTCGCGCCGCTGTGGCGCCGGGCGATCGGCGCACGTCCAGCCCCACCGGCAGAGGGCGGCGCAGCGGATGCAGCATTGGAGGGAGTTGTTGACGTGCACGCGTTCGCACCTGCCCAGCTGTCACGCGCCGCAAAGAGCGCAGGTATGCAGGACGTGCACGTGAGCGGCGAGGAGCTGCTGGCGAACTGGTTCGGCTGGACAAACCGCACGCTCGAGGCTACAGCTGACCCGCGCGACGTGCCCTGGGGGTGGCGCCAGTATGCGTATCGTGGATACCTATTGCTGCAGGGTCTCGACCAGCGTCTGCTGGAGCAGAGACTGCCGCCAGCGGTGTTCTACAACCTGATGCTCACCGCACGCAAGCCGTAGACGCACTACTCGGGCAGATGGCAGTTCTGCTGTGAGACCTGCAGCACGAATAGGGCGAGGTTGCGCAGCACCTTCGGTTGATTGATCGAATTGTCAGCAAACGAGACGCTGCCGGATTCCTCGCGCAGGTGGTAGCCGAATACCGACCCCGGGCGGGCGGGCAGCGTGATGTGTTCGCTCGCAGAAGATTTCAGTTCTTCCTGGATCGCGCGAGCCTGGATGAGTTGGGGATCACTCAGCTTGTGCTGTGGTCCACCGTTGCAGCGCAAACCGCCTTCTTCGTTGATAAGCAGCGTCAACCGTGCCCCGGGCACGCTGCCAGAGCGTTCGACGATGAACAGGTCCGGCGCCTCAACACCACCGCAGGCAGTCAGCATCGCGACCATCAGCGAGCCCAGTGCCGCCAGGCATCTGGTGAGCGCACGGCCACTCATGCGTTCACCGCCACACCACCGCGACGCGGGTCGCCCGCGCCCGTGAGCTGGCCGTTGCTGCTGTGCACCGCCTGGACCCCACCGAAGAACAGATTCGGCGAGTGAAACCGCACGACCTCGCGGTCGGACTCGCGCTCGCGCAGCGCGTGCAGGGCGATTCCTGGCTCGTGGTAGACAACGCCACCCTCGACATGCACACGCGGCGCATCGACCGCTGCGCGCGCACCAAGCCCATGGTCGACCACGCCAACGATCGTTTGCAGCAGCGCCGAGCGGATGCGATTGGAGCCAGCACTGCCCAGCACCAGCTCGACCTCACCCTCGTGGAGCACAATCGAGGGCGCCATCATGCTCGGCATCCGCCGTCCTGCGGGGTGGCGATGAAAACCCAGCGGGTTGAGATCCTCCTCTCCCATCACGTTGTTGACGTGCATGCCCGTGCCTGGCACGACCACCCCCGAGCCCTCGCCGTTTGTGCAGGTCACACTGCACGCACGCCCCTCGCGGTCGAGCACTGAGATATGCGTCGTCGAGCCGAGCTTCGCCGCCAGGAACTGCTCAAGAAAGCCATCCTTGGCGAGCCCCTCCACGAACTGAGGAGTGCGCTCAGCCTGGGCGGCCTCCATCGCCTCGAGCACGTCCTGAAGCGACGGTGGCGCAGGACCACGATCAAGCAGCGCTAGCGAATACGCCAGCAGCGTGCCCCCTGCGGAGGGCGGCGGATTGGTGAGCACCTCGCGGTCGCGATAGTTGACACGCACCGGCGCGCGCGCGATCGCGCGATATGACGCGAGCTCGGAAGCGCTCAGCGAGCCGCCGCGGGCCGCCAGCCAGTCACACACCGCGAGCGCGATGTCGCCGCGGTAGAACGGCTCGGCGCCGTCGCGCGCGAGGCGCTCCAGCGCGTCCCCCAGCTCAGGGTTGCGCAGCAGCTCGCCCTCACGCAGCACATTTCCCGCAGGCGCCCACAGCGCTGCGCACTCCGGCGTCGAGCGCAGCAGATCGGCGAGGATTTCCGCTATGTACGCCTGCCCTGCGTTCAGCCGCACGCCCTCGCGTGCAAGCTGCGCAGCGGGCGCCGCCAGCTGCCCCAGCGGGACCGTCCCCCAGCGTGCAAGCGCCTCGCACACCCCCGCCGGTGCCCCGTATATCCCGCACGATGCCGGCCCGATGTAGAAGACCTGGACGGCATCCCCAAACGACACATCCACGGCCTCGAGCTCCGCCGCGCTCCCGTCCAGTGCCCGGGCCGGCGCCTGCACGAAAAAATCCAGCAACACCGGCTCCTGGTCGGGGCCAGCGATAAGCATGTATCCACCGGCGCCGAGACCCGTCAGCAGCGGCTCGGCCACGAACGACATCAGCATCGCCCCCACCGCTGCATCGACCGCATTGCCGCCGTCCCGCAACACCCTCGCGCCAGCCTCGGCGGTCAATGGATGCCCGGCGGCGACAACCCCCCTCTCAGTGCTCATACCGAGCGTGGATTCAGTGGTTTGGAATGAACTCGGGTACTTCTAGTTCGTCCACAGCCAGGCCGCCACGACGCGGAGTGGGAGGACGGGCGCTCCCAGCGCGCCGCACCCGCGGCTCGCCCGCCGGCTCGCGCAGACCACTGGAGCTCTTGCCGGCACGCTTGGCATCGTCGTAGCCAGTCGCCACAACCGTCACCCACACCTGGTCTGAGAGCTTGTCATCGACCATCGCACCGAAGATGATATTTGCCTCGGGATGCGCCGCCTCAGCGACTGCCTTGGCGGCCTCATTGACCTCCCACAGCGACAGATCGCGCCCGCCTGTGATCGACAGCAGGATCGAACGCGCACCATCCATCGAGGTCTCCAAGAGCGGCGAGGCAACAGCTTGCATCGCCGCCTCGATGGCGCGCTGCTCGCCACCAGCGCCCATGCCGATGCCGAGCAGTGCAGAGCCCGCGTCAGACATGATCGTGCGCACATCGGCGAAGTCGAGGTTGATCAAGCCCGGCAGTGTGACGAGATCGGAGATGCCCTGCACACCCTGGCGCAGCACGTCGTCAGCGACACGGAACGCCTCGACCATCGCGGTCTGCTTGTCGAGCACCGTCAGCAGACGATTGTTCGGCACCACGATCAGCGTGTCGACCTCTTCGGCCAGCGCCGCAATCCCATGCTCGGCCTGCTCTGAGCGGCGCGAGCCCTCGAAGCCGAACGGCTTGGTCATGATCGCCACGGTCAGCGCGCCGACTTCGCGCGCGATCCGCGCGACGACCGGCGCCGCGCCAGTGCCTGTGCCGCCACCCGCGCCAGCGGTGATGAAGATCATGTCCGAGCCCTTCAGCAGCGCCTTAACGCGATCGTAGTCCTCCATTGCGGCCTGCCTGCCGACGTTCGCATCCGAGCCGGAGCCAAGGCCGCGCGTGACTTCCGCGCCGATATGCAGGGTGATGTTGGCCGTTGACTGCTGCAGCGACTGCTGGTCGGTGTTGACGGCCAGGAACTCGACGCCCTCGACCTCCGCCTCGACCATCCGGTTGACCGCGTTTACGCCCGCGCCGCCGACACCGACAACGCGGATGATCGGCTGTCCGGTGGGTCCGCCCAGTGGCGAGGACACATGACGACCAAGGGCATACTCGTCCATCACCGGCTTTGCGCTGCGCGCGGCCGCAGTGGCGGCACCCTCGCGGTCCAAAACGTTGGCTGGGATCTCTGAGGAGAAGGCCTGCTTGAGACGGTCCTTGGGGGTGGGCGTCTGTGACGGAGCGTTCAAAGCGGGATGCGGGGCCTCAGCCCCCGTCTGCTCGTCGGCCTCGGTCTTACGGAACAGTGCCGCAAGCGGTCCTTCGCGCATGGAGGCGCGCTCTTTAGGGTTTGCCATGAGCGAGAACCTCCTGCGCCAGTTGCCGGTAGGACTGGGCGGCAACGCCGTCAGGCTCGTACTTGAGCACCGACATGCCCTTCACGGGCGCCTCCGCAAAGCGGACCGTCTTGCGGATGCGCGAAGCGAACACGCGGTCCCCGAAGTTCTCCTCGAGGATCTCGATCGCCTCCTTGGCGTGGATCGTGCGCGAATCCACCAACGTCGGGAGAATACCCTCGATGTCGATACCCGGGTTTAGGTTCTCGCGGATCATTGCGAGCGTGTTCTGCAACTGGATGAGCCCTCGCATCGACAGATACTCGCACTGCACGGGGACGATCACCTTGTCGGCAGCCGTCAGCGCGTTGATCGTCAGCAATCCCAAGCTTGGAGGCGTGTCGATGCAGATGAAGTCGTAGTCCTCCAAGATAGGTTCAAACGCCTTCTGCAGCGAGCGCTCGCGGCCGATCATCGTGGACATCGCGATCTCTGCGCCCGCGAGATCGATCGAAGCACAGGCAATGTCAATCTCGCGCTTACGAATGACCTCGCGGATCGAGACCTTGTGCACAAGCACGTCGTACATCGACTGCTCGATCGTGTCCGGGTCGATCCCCTGAGACATCGTCAGATTGCCCTGCGGATCCATGTCCACACACAGCACCCGGTGACCCTCCTCCGCGAATGCGGCGGCCAGGTTCAGCGTCGTCGTCGTCTTGGCCACGCCGCCCTTCTGATTGGCGAATGCGATGACCTTGGCTTTGCCGTCCACGGGGGCTCCGATGCTCGATTGGAAAGCCGTCCGGTGGGTATTCGCATGCAGCGGGACGATTCCTGCACGGGAACTACGATCCCGACATGACCAAGACGAACAGCCCGCCGACCTCGACGAGCGCTTGCACCCTGAGCGCATGCCTGAAAGGCAAGCGTGTTGTGATCTGCGTCGGCTCAGGCGGAGTCGGAAAGACGACTGTCTCAGCAGCGCTCGCGCTGGGACTGGCGATGCGTGGAGAAAAGGTGGCCGTCGTCACGATCGACCCCGCCAAGCGCCTGGCGACGGCGCTCGGTCTCGACGAGCTGTCCGGCGAGCCGCGCCGAATCGATCTCGAGCAGGCCGATCCTGGACGATCGATTGCAGCAGAGGGCGTGAAAAAGGGTGAGCTGTGGGCAATGATGCTTGACGCGAAGCGCACATTCGACGAGATCGTCACGCGTCTGGAGCCCGACGAGAGCAAACGCGCGTCGATCCTCGCCAATCCCGTCTACAGGGAGCTGTCCACCTCCGTAGCCGGCTCGCATGAGCTCAGCGCGATCGCCAAGCTGTACGAGCTGCACGAGGAGCACAACTTCGATGTGATCGTCCTGGACACGCCCCCGTCGCGCAACGCGCTCGACTTCCTGCAAGCACCCACACGCCTGATCGGGTTCCTGGACGGGCGAGCGCTGCAGGTGTTCCTTGCCCCGAGCGGGCTGACCGCCCGCCTGTTCGGCCGTGGCACCGGCATCGCGTTCGCGATATTTGCACGCGTCACAGGCATCGACATGCTCGGCGAGCTGTCCACATTCTTCCGGTCGCTGACAGGCGTGATCGATGGCTTCAGTGAACGCACCCGCGGAGTTGCCGCGCTGCTGCGCGCACAGAGCACAACGTTCGCGATAGTCACCTCTCCGGAGCCAGAGCCCGCGCGCGAGGCAGTCTTCCTGGCCGACAAGCTAGCCGAGGCGAAGATGACTCGCGGCGGCCTGATCGTCAACCGCGTCCACTCTGAGGGTCTGCACGGCAAAACACAGGCGCAGGTGTCGGCACTTTTGGAGCCCGAGCTGGGCGAGCGACTGGCCGCGCGCACAGCAGCCAACCTCGCCGACTTCGACATGCTCGCACGGCGCGACGGCGCTACCGCCGTGCGCCTGTCAGAAGAGCTGAACGAACCCGAGCCTGTGCTTGTGCCGCACCTAGACGAGGGCGTCCAGGATCTCGCGGGCCTCGCTCGCATCGCCAGCTACATCTTCGCCTGACGGAGCCGCCAGCAGCCCGTCAGCGAGCGCCGTGAGATCGGGGGTGAGATGGCCACAGATAACGTCTCTGAGCAGCGCCCGCAGATGGTCTGCGACATCCCGCACAAGCGCTTGGTCACGGGCGCGCTGGACTTGAGTGCCCGCCACAATCGCGTGCTCCAGCGCGAACGCCTGCAGCATCCGCTGGGTCAGCTCCAGCCGGTCCTCAGGCATCGCGCACAGCGCGGCAATCCTGCCCGCCAGCAGCCCGCTGGAGGGCCCCTCCGGCTCCAGCAGCGCGCGCAGCGCAAGCAGATGGTCGGTCAACGCTTCGCATATGTTCGCGCGCTCGCAGCCAAGCTCGAAGCGCTCGAGCGCCCACGCCAGCTCGTCGCCGTGCGGCGCGCGGCGCGAGACGAGGTTGCAGAACGCCCGCAGCTCATCCTCCTGCGCAGCAGTCACCATCAGCATTCCATGTGGTCGCCCGCCCGCGCCCAGCGCGAGCGGATTCCACGCACCCGTGCCGATCCGCGCCCACGCCAGCGCCCCCAGCGTGACACGGCCGTCTCCAAACAGCCGCAGCGCGCGCAACAGGTCCCGCAGCACCTCGCGGCCACGCTTGACCGCATCCAGTGGGTCCGCGTCCTCGGTCCCAAAGACAACCAGCAGGTGACCGCCCGGCTCACCTTCATCTGACAGGGCGGTGTCAGGCACGCCCTGCAGAGCATCGGGATGGGCGATCGTCAAGCCCTTTGTCAGCTCCAGTTCAGGCGAGGCAATCGTCACGCCATGCAATGTCGCGACAAGCATCACTTCGCCCGCGCTCGCAAATGCTGACTGCTGAAGCTGCTCGATGGCCGCGTGCAGGCGCTCTGGCCGCAGCTCGAAGTCCGACTGCTCTTTGAATACGTCTCCTAGCAGCACCCTGATCGCGGCGCGCATGCGCGTGTCAGGCGCCTTGATCCTGCCAACGTTGACACCAGCGCTCGCCAGATAGCGGTCGAGCCCGTCGAAGTTCTCCAGAACGGTGATGGCAGCGGCGTGCTCGGGCAGGCGCTCAAGCTGTGACTCGCGCTCTGCAATAAACACACCCGTCAGCGGCTCGTAGCAGTACAGCGGGGTACGCGCCCCGCCACGGCCGCGATGCGAGGCAAGCTCGAACGGCACCTCCGCGCCCGTGGCCAGCTCCGCGCTCAGCAGCTCTCCCGCCGCCTCGACAAACCCAATGATCGTCCTGTCGAGCCCGCTTGAATGCATGGCGCCATCATTTCGCCCTCGCCCCGCGCCCTCCTGCTCGGCGCAGCTTGCGTTGCACGCGTGCAAGTCAGCCGCAGAACGCCCCTCAGCCAGCTTCTCTCCCCTGCGCGCTGGGTCTAGGAGATGGTCCCAGCAATGCCAGAAAGCAGCTCATCCGCCTGGGCTGCCCCACGCTCAGCGCACTCTGCACCGAGCCAGTGTTCGCCATAGGAGCGCATATCGTCGATGATCGGCAGCAGCGCTCTTCCCTTCTCGGTCAGCGCGTACTCCACACGTGGTGGCACCTCACCGAACGTGTGCCGCTGCACGACCCCCTCCTCCTCCAGTGCCCGCAGCCGCAGCGACAGCGTGCGCGGGCTGATCCCGGCGAGCGAGCGCTCCAGCTCGCTGAAGCGCGAGCAGCCCTCGGCAAGGTCCCGCACCAACAGCAGCGTCCACTTGCCGCACACAACTTCGGCGGTCCTGCACACCGGACATGTCTCGTCGACGACGGCCATGCCCTCACTTTACCAAGTGAAGTATTACCCAGCCTAGGCGACGGTCAAGTTCGGCTTTGATTCCGGCTCGCGGAGGGCCTCGGCATGCGCCACGTCCTCCATCGTCGTGCCGCGTTTGCCGTCCGCTTGCATCAGCAGCTTGAAGTCGGCCGGGCTCGACGCGGTCTTCATCGCGTCGTCGAACGTCACCAGACCCGCCTTCACGTGACCAAACAGGGCTTGGTCGAATGTCTGCATGCCGTAGTAGGCGCCGGTCGCGATCACTTCGTTGAGCTTGCCCGTCTGGCTTGGGTCGACGATCATGTCACGCACCCTGCCGGTCATCCGCAGGATCTCGCAAGCCGCCACGCGCCCTCCGTCCGCGCCCGGCACGAGCCGCTGGCTGATCACGCCCTTGATCGTGCCCGCGATCATGCTCCGCGCCTGGCCGTGCTGATGAGGGGGAAAGAAATCGAGCATGCGGTTGATCGACTCGGCGGCATCCACGGTGTGGATCGTCGACAGCACCAGGTGCCCGGTCTCAGCCGCCGACAGCGCAGCCTGCACGGTCTCCTCATCGCGCATCTCGCCGACCAGGATCACATCCGGGTCCTGGCGCAGCACACGCCTGAGCGCCCGCTTGAACGAAGCCGTGTCCATGCCGACCTCGCGCTGGTTGATTACCGAGCACTTGTCTTCGTGTACGAACTCGATCGGGTCCTCGATCGTCACGATGTGCTTGCTCATCGTCTCGTTCATGTGATCGATCATTGCCGCCAGCGTCGTCGACTTTCCCGAGCCGGTCGTGCCCGTGAGCAGCACAATCCCGCGCTCCTCCTCGGCCAGGTCTCTGATCACCGCCGGCAGCGCCAACTCCTCAATCGTCGAGATCCTGTGGGGAATCGCCCTGCACGCGATCGAGATCACGCCGCGCTGCTGAAACGCGTTCAGGCGGTATCTGGCGACCTCGGGAATTTCGAAGGAGAAATCGACCTCGTGTTCCTGTGCGAATTCTTTGATCTTTGCCTCGTCGCTCAGCAGCACCTCCAGCGCATGCTCGGTGTCTTCCGCGCTCAACACCTGAGCCTCCCGCTCGGGCGCGAGGTGGCCCTGGACCCTGAACAGCGGCTTGTTGCCCACCTTCAGGTGCAGATCCGACCCATCTTTGGCGATCAGCTCGCGCAGGGCCGCTTCGACATCAAACATGCCCCTCCAATCGGCATCCGCTCCCCCCGGCTTGAGCGCGAGGGGCGGGTACGCAACCTAAAGGGGTAGGCGTTGATGTATAAAAATAAAAGTTCTGTATAACAATGGCTATACGGAACTTTTATTTTAGATATCGCGCTTGCCCTCTCGCGCTCGCCCCGTCACGCGCGTCCCGTCAGATTTCGCTCGCCGGTCAGGCGACGTCGCGAAGCTTCTGCGCCTCTGCGAGCGACTGCAGCTTCTTCAGGGACTGATTCTCGATCTGGCGGATGCGCTCACGCGTGACGTTGAACGTGCGACCGACCTCATCGAGCGTGCGGGGGTGCTCGCCGCCGAGGCCGTAGCGCAGCTCGAGCACACGCCGTTCGCGGTAGGACAGGTTCTCGAGCGCCTCACGCAGCGCCTCCTTCGTAAGGATCTCTGCCGCACGCTCGTATGGGGACTCGGCGCGCTCGTCGGCGATGAACTGCCCGAACTCCGACTCCTCCTCGTCACCGACCGGCTTCTCCAGCGAGACCGGCGCCTGCGCGGAGCGCTTGATCGAGTCGACCTCCTCGGGGTCGATCCCCGTCACCTCCGCGATCTCCGCCGCGGTCGGCTCGCGCCCGAGCTCGGTCACGAGCTTGCGCTCGGCGCGACCGATCTTGTTCAGCTTCTCGACCACGTGAACCGGAATGCGGATCGTGCGCGCCTTGTCCGCCAGCGCCCGCGCAATCGCTTGGCGGATCCACCAGGTTGCGTACGTGGAGAACTTGAAGCCCTTGCGGTAGTCGAACTTCTCCGCCGCCCTCACGAGCCCGAGCGTGCCCTCCTGGATCAGGTCGAGGAAAGGCAGTCCCTGGTTGCGATAGTTCTTGGCGATCGACACGACCAGGCGCAGGTTGGACTCGACCATCTTCTGCTTGGCGTCGAGGTCGCCTCGCTCGATCCGCTTCGCCAGATCGACCTCCTCCTGCGCGGTCAGCAGCCGCACCTTGCCGATGTCCTTAAGGAACAGCTGCAGCGAGTCGGTGGTCATGTCCGGCTTGAGATCAAGCGCAGCTTTGGCTTTGTTGCGGCGCCCGCGCTTGTCTGGGGCGCGCTCGACCTGCGAAGACGCGGCAGTCGCCGGGTCGATGTCCTCGACTAGCTCGATCTCCGACTTCTCCAGGAACCCATGCAGCTCCTCGACATCAGACTCGTCGAGGTCGAGCTCGGAGGTCGCCGTCGATATCTCCGTGAACGTCAACACACCCACCTGCTGGCCCTTGGCCAACAGGCTCTTCACCTCATCGAGCTCCTGCAGTCTCCACTACCGACATCTCATTGCTCGTTTCTGTTTTCTCTAATGATCGATTCGGCGCCTATGCTAACGCGCATGAGCGACTCCCCCAAGCGCGAGCCTCGCGCGAACGCCTCCGCTGACGGCGCCAGCGTGCTGGCTGGGCTGCCTCGCACGCGCCCACAGCGAGCCAGCCCGCGCCGCGCCGCCGCGCGAGCAGCGGGAAAACAGCGAGCGAGAGCAAGCAGGCCAATAGCCGAGCCCGTGCCCAGGCAAGGCTACGAGTCAGAGGGCGAGTCGCTCAACGGCTCAGTGCAGCCACCGGGCGGCTCCGAGCTTGTGGCATCAGCCGCCGAGCTCGCAGGCGAGCTGGCGAAGGCCAGCGTCACCACCGGCGCGCGTCTGCTCAAAGACTTTCTTTCGCGTCTGCCGCCGGGGTGAATCTGTATACTTGCGTCTTGCCGAGCTCTCAGGACTCAGGTCAGAGAGACGGGGGACCCAATGCAGATCGAGTCGATCTGCTGGGGCGAATCGGTCCGTCAGGGCCGTAGCGCCGCCGTAAGGCCGCGCGAGCCCGTCAGCTCACCCCGTAGGCGCCGAAGCCAATGATTCGAGTTCTACGCCCCATCACTACGGCCCTGCTCGCTCTAATCGCAAGCGCGACCTGCGCCGGCGTGCTCGCCGCTGGCGCCTCTGCGAGCACCGGCGGCGCCGCCAGCCCCACTGCCGCGACGACCCCGGGCTCCACCCCCACTTCCACACCGGCCACGAAGGCCTCGAAGACGGCGCTCGCTACCTGGTTCGGTCCCGGCTTCTACGGCCAGAAGACCGCCTGCGGACAAACGCTGACACCCACCGTCGTCGGGGTCGCCAACCGCACACTGCCATGTGGCACGCTCGTGCAGGTCAGCTACGAGGGCCACACCCTGACCGTTCCAGTGCTCGACCGCGGACCCTACAGCCACATCGGCGCCGACTGGGACCTTACCGCCGGCGCAGCCCAGGCGCTCGATATCACCGAAACCGTCCGTATTGCCGCCAGCGTCGTCGGCAGCACTCCAAACACCCCCACGCTTGGCGCGCCGCTCGTGGCGAACGAAGAAGCCGCGACCGGCGGCGCCCAGGCCGGTTGAATTTTTACTGTGTGACCGGGCGGCCCTCGGCGCGCGCCGCGTAGAGCCCGACGTTCGCGTGCGCGGCAAGCGCCGCGGACTCACGCCCGTCCTTGGGGCACATGGCGACGCCCACCGCCACCGCCAGCGGCGCCCCGCGATGGCTCGCCGCGCGGCTCACCGCGCTCGCCAGGCGCTCAGCCAGCAACCCCGCCCCCTCCGAGTCGGTCTCGGGCGCCAGCAGCCAGTACCTGCCGGGACTCTCGCGTGTGAGCGTGTCGGCGGGGCGCAGCGCGCTTGCAAGCGCAGCCTCAACCAGGCCCGTCAGCCGCGACACCTCCCCAGGCAGCTCGGCATGGCGCAGGCGCCCTACGTCGGCCAGCTCAATCAGCAGCACTGCAAACTCCATGCGGTCGCGCTCGTAGCGCTCCAGCCGGCGCTCGATCGCTCCGATCCAGGCAGCAGGGACACGCTCATTGTGCCGCGGCTCAAGCGATGCCTCCTCGCCACGTTCATCTCTGATCTCGATCTCCGGCAGGGCTTGCCCAGGGGGTGCGGACGGCGCAAGCGGCACCTCTCCAGCCGGGCCGGCAGGCACCAAGTCGTCGACGAGCACGGCTATAGAGGAGGGGTCCTGGCCATGGGAGGAGGAGTGGCCCTGGCCATGGGAGGAGTGGCCCTGGCCATGGCTGGAGGGGCCCTGGCCATGGCTGTCGCAACGAGCGAGCAAGGCAACAGTCGCGGGGACCTCGGACAGCCGCTCAGCCAACTCTGCGATGCGCTGCGTGCTCGGGTCAACGAGCTCCTCGTTCAGTGCCTCCCACAGGGTCTCGCTCAGTGCCTGCGCCGCTCGCGCCGCCCGCGCGAGGCGTTCGGCGACGCGCGGATTTGGAGAGTCATCGCTCACAGGTGTTGAATATCAGCAGATCAGGACGGCCACCAGAACCAGGATTCTCGGAGATTGCGCCCTCCGTACGCAGATAGCCTCTGCAAGCGATGCGGATCGCCACAATCACCAATCTTGAAGACCGCACCAGCGAAGACACAACCACAGGCGCGGTACGCTCGGTCCAAGCCGCCGACGTGAGCTTGCCCGAGACAGCGCTGCGCAAGCTCTGGTCGCCCGAATACCTGGAGCGCCTCGCCCGCACCTACTGGCGCTTCTTGACGCGGGTGACGCTCGGCCTCGTGCGCGTTCGCTATACACAAACAGGGCGTTCGCTGGTCTTGTTGGCGCCGGCGATTAAGCTGATCGTGTTCGCGCCGCCCGAGTACGAGATGGAGCCAGGCCACGGGATCGTACGCTGGCGCATCACCCGCGGCCTGCTGGTCGCCCGCCGCGGGCGCGATCGGGGCGGGTACCTGCAGATCGACGTGCGCCGCCTCGCCGACGCCTCCTCGGACTCGCCGTCCCCAGGCTCATCCCCCGCGGACGCACGCCCCGCGGACGCCCACCTGCACGTCGAGGTCGAGGTGGCGGGCTTCTATCCGTCAATCGCCTCCGGACTCGGCCGCAGGTTCTATGGGGCCACGCAATCGCGCATCCACGTGCTGATCACCCACGCCTTCCTGCGCTCGCTCACCCGCCTAGACCTGGCCGAGTCGCGCGTGGGACGGTTCGCGAGCTCTGAGGAGCAGGCGCCGAGCTCCACTGGGCGCTGAACCGTCCCTGCGGCTACCTGCGCGACTCCCCGCCTACCCTCGCAGCGTCGCCAGCTTCGCCCGGTCGTGTGTGGCCCTGATCCGACGGATCGTGCCTGAGCGCGTGCGCATCACCAGCGACTCGGTGCTGGCACCACCCGCACTGGGATAGCGCACGCCCTCAAGGACATCACCGTCGGTGATGCCGGTGGCTGAGAAGAACACGTCCTCGCCGGCGACGAGGTCATCGCGGGCAAGCACGCGCGTCAGGTCGTAGCCGGCCTGGAGCGCGGCCTGGCGCTCAGCATCGTCGCGCGGCCACAGCCGTCCAAGTAGCTGTCCACCGAGGCACTTGACGGCAGCGGCGGAGATGACGCCCTCGGGTGTGCCGCCGATGCCCCACAGCAGGTCTACCGGAGAGCGCTCGGTGACGGCCAGCAGCGTGGCGGAGACGTCGCCGTGGGCGATCAAGCGCACGCGCGCGCCGGCGGCGCGGATCTCCTCGATGCCGGCCTCGTGGCGAGAGCGGTCGAGCACAACGACCATCACATCGCTGACAGCACAGCCCTTACGAGCGGCCACGAGCTTGACCGTGTCTGCGAGCGGACGGTCGAGATCGAGCAGGTCAGCGATCTCTGGCGAGCCGGCCATCTTCTCCATGTACACGCACGGCCCAGGGTCGAACATCGTGCCGCGCGCAGACAGCGCGATCACCGCCAGCGCACTGGGCATGCCGTGGGCGGCGAGCGTCGTGCCCTCGAGCGGATCAACTGCGATATCGACCTGGGGCGGCGAGCCGTCGCCGATCTGCTCGCCGTTGGCGAGCATCGGCGCCTCGTCCTTCTCGCCCTCGCCGATCACCACGATGCCGTCCATCTGCACCGACTGGAGCATGTAGTGCATGCCATCGACGGCGGCCTGGTCGGCGGCCTCCTTGTCGCCGCGCCCCACCAGCGGGGCAGCAGCGAGTGCGGCAGCCTCGGTCACGCGCACGAGCTCGAGAGCCAGGTTTCGGTCCGGTCGCTGATGCGTAGGGTCTGGCATTACTGAGCTGGAACCTACAACAGCCTCGCGATCACTACGATCGTGGCGTGCACGACGACCGAGCCCTGGATGTTGAGGCTGAGATACCAGCGTCGCTGCAGCAGGCGGTTGATGAGAAGCTCGCGCTGGCCGCCGGCGAGCGAGTGGCAGAGCGGCTGCGTGCGGGCGACGCGACGCTGTGGGGAGCAACGGGATCCCCGCCCACCCCGCCCGAAATCGCCAATCGGCTCGGCTGGCTTGATATCGCCGAGCGAATGCTCGAGGCGCTCGGCGCGATCGAGCTGTTTGCCGCCGAGGCACGCGACGATGGCCTCAAGGACATCGTGCTGCTGGGCATGGGCGGCTCATCGCTCGCCCCGGAGGTGCTGCGTCGCTCGTTCGCACAGCGCACGGACGGACCGCATCTGCACGTGCTGGACTCGACCGATGCGGCAAGGATCCGTGCAATCGAGGACGCAATCGACCTGAAGGACGCGACCGGCCTAACGAACACGCTGTTCATCGTCTCCTCGAAGTCGGGCGGTACGATCGAGCCGCTATCGCTGTTCGCGCACTTCTTCTCACTGGTCCCCAACAGCAACAACTTCATCGCGATCACCGATCCCGGCTCAGGCCTCGAGCAGCTTGCAGGCGAGCACGGCTTCCGCAGAACCTTCAATGGCGATCCGAACATCGGCGGTCGCTACAGCGCCCTGTCGGCCTTCGGCATCGTGCCTGCGGCGCTCGCGGGTATCGACGCACGCTCGTTGCTGAGCGGCGCAGCGGGCGCATGGGAGACGAACCTGAGGACACAGGACGCCGCAGGGGCCGGCAGCGCCCCTGAGGTCGAGCCCTCCGAGGCGGTCGCGCAGGACACCGCCAGTGTCTGGCTGGGCGCCGCGTTGAGTGCCCTTGCTCAGGCAGGACGCGACAAGCTCACCTTCGTGATCTCAGAGTCGCTGCCAGGTCTCGGCCTGTGGCTGGAGCAGTTGGTGGCAGAGTCGACCGGCAAGCACGGTACCGGCATCCTGCCGGTCGCCGAGGAGCCCGTGGACGTTCCCGATGCGTACGGCGAGGATCGTGTGTTCGCCTACCTGCCGGACGTGAATGCTCCAGACCCTGAGCTGGATTCGCGTGTGCGTGCGCTCGGCGAGGCGGGGCATCCGTTGATCACGATGCCGACACGTGGCCCTGACGACCTCGGTCGTGTATTCCTACTGTGGGAGCTCGCTGTCGCCGTCGCCGGCTGGGGTCTTCAGATCAACCCGTTCGACCAGCCGAACGTGCAGCAGGCGAAGGATGCAACTAAGCGCGTGCTCGCCGGCTACGAAACCAGCCATGAGCTCCCAGCGGTGGCCGACGCAGACGAGGCCACGCTGCGCTCGCTGCTGCTCGGTTCGCCCGACGGCGTGGTCGCACCTCCGCACTACGTGGCGATCATGGCCTACACGGAGCCCACCCCGGAGCTCGACGCGGCCGTGGCAGAGCTGCGCGTGGCGATTCGCGCTCACGCCAAGGTGACGACCACGTTCGGCTACGGTCCGCGCTTCCTGCACTCGACCGGCCAATTCCACAAGGGCGGACCAAAGGTCGGGCGCTTCCTGCAGCTGATCCACGATGGCCCTTCCGACGTAGAGATTCCGGGTGCTACGTACACGTTCACGACTCTCAAGAACGCCCAAGCGATCGGCGATCTGCAGACGCTGCGCGAGCTCGGCCTGCCCGCGGAGCGCGTGCGGCTAGCAGGCGAGGACACCGTGGGCGCCGTACGCGCTCTCACCGCGATGATCAAGGAGCCAAAGTGACGCAGATCGGTTTCGTCGGGCTGGGCAAGATGGGCGGGAACATGGTTCACCGCATCCGCCGCGACTCAGACCACGAGGTCGTGGCGTTCGACTTCGACGAGAAGGCGGTCAAGCAGGCGGTCAAGAACGGCGCCTCCGACGCCGACTCGCTCAAATCCCTGGTCAAACAGCTGCAGGCGCCGCGGATGGTGTGGATCATGGTTCCAGCGGGCACACCTACCCAGGAAACGGTGGAGAAGCTGGCCAAGCTGCTCGACAAGGGCGACACGATCATTGACGGCGGCAACTCGAAGTGGACGGACGACAAGCGTCGCGCCGGCGAATTGAAAAAAGCCGGCATCGAATATGTCGACGTTGGCACCTCCGGCGGTGTGTGGGGGCTGGAAGTCGGCTACTGCATGATGGTGGGCGGCCCGACCAAAGCGGTCAAACGCCTGGCTCCGATCCTCGACGTGCTGGCGCCAGCGACCAACGAGCAGAGCGTCGCCGCGATCGGCCCCCGCGGCTGGCTTCACTTCGGCCCGTCCGGCGCCGGCCACTACGTGAAGATGGTCCACAACGGCGTCGAGTACGGCCTGATGCAGGCCTACGCCGAGGGCTTCGACCTGTTCGACAAGTGTGAGTTCAAGCTCGACAACGCCAAGATCGCGCACCTGTGGGGACAGGGCTCGGTGGTGCGCTCGTGGCTGTGCGAACTCGCCGCCCGCGCGTTCGAGGCCGACGGCAACGACCTGGAAACGATCGAGGGTTATACAGAGGACTCCGGCGAGGGTCGCTGGACGATCGAGGACGCCACCGCCCACGACGTGCCCACGCCGGTGATCACCGCGTCGCTGTACGAGCGCTTCCGCTCGCGCGGCAACGGCGACTTCGCCGACCGGGTGCTGGCGGCGCTGCGCAACCAGTTCGGCGGCCATGCAGTCAAGGCGGCCCCCAAACGCTGATGGCAGCAGTCCAGCAGGAGAACCCGCTGACCGTGGGACTGGAGCGCTTGCCAGTAGCACCAACCACGCTCATCATTTTCGGCGCGACAGGTGATCTGGCCAAGCGCAAACTGCTGCCGGCGCTGTACAACCTCGCCCACGACGGTGCCCTGCCCGAGCGCTTCCACCTAGTGGGCGTCTCGCGCAAAGAAAAAGAGCACGAGGATTACCGCGAGGAATGTGCGCAGGCGATCCGCCAATTCTCGCGGCGCAAGCCCGATGAGGCCGTGTTGAAGGGGCTGTTGGAAAACGTCAAGTACGTAGCCGGTGTGTTCGACGACGACGCTGTGTATGCCGAACTGGGGCAGGTGCTGGACGATTTCGAGGAGGCGGCGGGAGTAAAGCTGAACCGCGCCTTCTACCTGTCGACGGCGCCAGCCTTCTTCGGAGTGATCGTGGAGGAGCTGGGCAAGAGCCAGCTGGACCACCACGAGGACGCCGAGGTGCGGGTGGTCATCGAGAAGCCGTTCGGCACGACGCTCGAAGAGGCGCGCAAGCTGAACCGCGAGGTGCTCGCGATCTTCGACGAGACCCAGGTCTTCCGCATCGATCACTACCTCGGCAAGGAGACCGTGCAGAACATGATGGCGTTCCGGTTCGCCAACGGCATGTTCGAGCCATTGTGGAATCGCAACTACATCGACTCCGTGCAGATCACAGCAGCCGAGGATCTGGGCATCGGCACCCGTGCGGACTATTACGACCACTCAGGCGCACTGCGCGATTTGATCCAGAACCACATGCTGCAGCTGCTCTGCCACGTGGCGATGGAGCCGCCGGTGAACTTCACCGCCGAAGAGGTTCGCAACGAGAAGGTCAAGGTGTTGCAGGCAATCCCCGAGCCGACCGCCGAGGACGTCCTGAAGATGGCCGTACACGCACAGTACGCCGCCGGGCACGCCGGCGGCGAGGACGTGCCGGGCTACCTCGAAGAGGAGGGCGTGCCCGAGAACTCGATAACGGAGACCTACGCAGCGCTGCGCCTGGAAGTCAACAATTGGCGCTGGGCAGGCGTCCCCTTCTACCTGCGCACCGGCAAGCGGCTCGCGCGCAAGATCACCGAGATCGCCGTCACCCTGAAGCCGGTCCCCCACCTGGCTTTCAGCCAGGACGGTTCATTGGGCGTTCATCCCAACCAGCTCGTGCTCACGCTACAACCCAACGAGGGGGTATCGCTCAGGCTGGGGGCGAAGATCCCCGGCACGCGCATGATCATCCGCCCGGTGAACATGGAGTTCCAGTATGGCACCGCTTTCCTATCGCAGTCCCCAGAGGCGTACGAGCGGCTGATCACCGACGCAATGCGCGGTGACGCGACGCTGTTCACGCGCAACGACGAGGTCGAGGCGCAGTGGCGCATCTGCGATCCGATCGTCAAAGCATGGGCGGGATCCCCGACGCCTGGCCCGGGGGCGGGTGGGATACCCAAATATTCAGCCGGCTCCCAAGGTCCCAAGGAGGCGGAGGAGCTCCTGCGCGAGGGCGATAGCTGGCGCGCGATCTGATGGCCACTACCAGCGACGCGGTGTGGAGTGAGCAGGGCACAACACCTGATGCGATCGAAGCGGCGCTGCGCGAGCTGCTGGTCGAGCGTCACGCCGAAAACGGCGCGTTCGTACCTGCACGAGTGCTGAACATGATCGCGTTCGTCGACCATGAATGGAGCGGTGAGATCGCCAACCGCTTGCGCGGCGTGGGGCGCTATCACGCCTCACGCCTGATCGTCTTCTCTTACGAACCTCACCGCGAGCGCATGGACGCCCGCGTCACAATCGCATCCGAAGGAGAGCCCATATCGGGCGAGCTCGCACTACTGCGCGAGACGGTGATCATAGAGATCGGCAATCGTCACCTCGACGACCTGTTCACGATCGCCGACCCCCTCGTTGTCACCGACCTGCCGACACTGCTGTGGTCGCCGCACGGCCACCACGAGATCGTCGATGAGCTGCTGGGGCTGGCTCAGGCGGTGCTGGTGGACTCAGTCAACGAGCCCGTCGCGCACGAGGCGATCGAACGCGCCTGTGCGCTGAGCGGACAGGCATATGTGGTGGACCTCGCCTGGCTGCGCTCCATCCCATGGCGCGAGCGGATCGCGGCGAGCTTCGACCCGGTGGTACTGCGCCCCGAGCTGCTCGCGATCGAAAGCCTCACGATACGCCACCATCCCGCCTCGACAGTTGCAGCGATGCTGCTCATCGGCTGGCTCGCCTCACGCCTAGGCTGGGAAACCGGGGTAGGCGCCACCGGGGACAGTGGTCTGCGCTCTGACGGAGAGGCGCTCGTAGGCACGGCCCGCGATGCTGCTCGCAAGGATGTGGCGTTGCGTTTGCAAGTTGCCCCCGAGCTACAGTCGCCTGGCCTTCAGGGCCTCACGCTGCAGACCACCTCCGGCCACCAGTTGCGCCTGGATCGCGGGCCCGGCGGATTGCACGCCTACGACCGCAACGCCGAGGGAAAAGAGCGCACATGGACGATCCTCGGCGCCTCGCGCGGTGAGACCGGCATCCTCGGCGAGGGCATCCGCCAAGCGCTGCTGCGCGACCCCACCTACGTTCCGGCGTTGAAGGCCGCTGCGGCGCTTTAGCCATGACTCGCCTGACCACACTTCCCGATCCCGAGGCAGTCGCCGTACGCGCAGCCGCTGAGATCGCGCGCGAGATCGCGCACGCGCGCGAGCAGCGCGTGCTCGCCCACCTGGCGCTCAGTGGCGGCAGCACTCCGGCACGCACCTATGAGCTGCTGGGCGCCAAACCAGGGGATCTCACCGACGTGGAGGTGTGGTTTGCCGACGAGCGCTGCGTGGCGCCCGATGATGAGGAAAGCAACTATCGGCTTGCCGCCGAGACTCTGCTTAGAGGTGCTGGTATCCCGCCCGAGCGGGTGCATCGCATGGAGGGCGAGGCAGGCCCCGAGGAGGGCGCGGCGCGCTACGCCGCCGAGCTCGCGCGCTCGCTCGGCGACACTCCGCCCGTGCTGGACCTCGTGCTGCTGGGCATAGGACCGGACGGGCATGTGGCCTCGCTGTTTCCCGGCGCCCCGACGCTGGACGCCGGCGAGGAGGCGGTCTGCCTGGCAGTCCACGACTCGCCAAAGCCACCGCCAGAGCGGATCACGCTGAGCCTCGCGGTGCTGCGCGCCGCGCGGCGCTGTGTGCTGCTGGCGACTGGCGCGGGCAAGGCTGATGCGATCTCAGCAGCGCTAGCCGAGCCCAGCCGCCATGTTCCCGCGAGTCTGCTCAGGCGCGAGCGGCTCACAGTGATCGTGGACGACGCGGCATCTCCAGGCTAGAGTGAGCACTTCCACCGCGTGAGCCCCCAACACCATGTCGAGAACCACCGCCCTCAAGGACGCCGAGCTCCCCGCAGCCCATACCGAGGTATCGCCAAGCTCCGAGCAGGCGCTCGCCGCCCTCGATGAGGCCCGTCAGGGCACACTCGCACTGATCGCGGGGCTCACCGACGAGGACCTAGAGCGCGTGCACTCGTCGATCATGAGTCCGCTCGTTTGGGACCTCGGCCATATCGCCGCGTACGAGGACCTGTGGATCGCCCATCGGCATGGCGAGCAGCCGCTGCTGCGGCCCGAGCTGGCCAACCTATACGACGCATTTGAGACTCCTCGGGCGGTTCGCGGGGAGATCGAGGCGCTGGGCCCCCGCGAGGCACGGGAGTACATGGCAGCAGTGCGCGAGCGGAGCGCCGCCGTGATCTCCTCCCGAGGAGTAGGCAACGGCGTCCTATGCGAGATGGTGCTCCGCCACGAGCTGCAGCACACAGAGACCATGCGCCAGACGCTTGAGATTGCCGGCCTGCTGCCAGCCGGAGAGCCACCGCTGCCCGCACAAGACGTGGACAGAGCAAACGTGTCTGGGTGCGATGAGGAATGGGTGCAGATTCCCGCCGGACCGTTTGAGATGGGTGCAGCAGCAGAGGGCTTCGCCTACGACAACGAGCGCCCGCGCCACGCCGTCGAGGTGGGCGCTTTTCGCATCGCCCGCCGCCCCGTCAGCAACGCCAGCTGGATGCACTTCAGCGAGGGTGGCGGCTATGAGCGGCGCGAGTGGTGGTCGCAGGAGGGCTGGGCTTGGAAGGAGGAGTACGACATCACCCGCCATCCAGCCATCGCGGCGGCCAGGGCGGCGGGGGCGGGCGGCGGGCTCCAATTCCCCGCCTGTCACGTCTCCTGGTTCGAGGCCGACGCCTACGCCCGCAGCCTCGGTGCGCGCTTGCCCACCGAGGCCGAGTGGGAGAAGGCAGCGACCTGGGAGCAGAGGGACGACGAGGGGATCGAGGCGGTCGGACAGGTGTGGGAGTGGACCGCCTCGCACTTCGCCGGCTACCCCGGGTTCGTCGCCTATCCGTATCCGGAGTACTCAGAGGTGTTCTTTGGAGAGGACTATCGTGTGTTGCGGGGCGGCTCATGGGCAACACACCCTCGCGTCGCCGCCCGGACCTTCCGCAACTGGGATCTCCCCCAGCGCCGGCAGATCTTCGCCGGGGTGCGACTTGCGCGGGACAGCGAAGGAGCGTGATGGAGCCCGTCATCAATCCTGAGGAGACGGCGATCCAGATCGACTCGCACCTGGACGGCTCTCAGGAGCGCTCGCTTGCCGACGACGTGCTCGACGGGTTGACGCGCCCGTTCAAGGAGCTGCCGCCCAAGCACTTCTATGACGCGCGCGGGGCTGAGCTGTTCGACCAGATCTGCGAGCTGCCCGAGTACTACCCGACGCGCGCCGAGCGCGCGATCCTCAAGGAAAGCGCTGCCGAGCTGGCAGCGCTCACGGGTGCTGCCGAGCTGGTCGAGCTGGGCTCAGGCACCGCCGCCAAGACGCGCGTGCTGCTGGATGCACTGCACGCCGCCGGCACGCTCATCCGTTACATCCCAGTGGACGTCACCGAGAGCATGGTGCGCGACTGCGCCGAGGAGCTGACTGGCGAGTACCCCGGGCTGCACGTGCACGGAGTGATCGGCGACTTCGAGCGTCACCTCGACCGCGTGCCGCCCGCTGTCGGGCCAAGGATCGTGGTGTTCCTCGGTGGCACGATAGGCAACTTCCCGCCCGGTAGCCGCCGCCGGTTCCTGCGCATGGTCGCGGGACTGCTGAGCCCTGGCGACCACCTGTTGATGGGCGCCGATCTGGTCAAGGATCCAGATGTGCTCGAGGCGGCCTACGATGACGCGCAGGGAATCACAGCCGAGTTCAACCGCAACGTGCTGCGTGTGCTCAACCGCGAGCTGGACGCCGACTTCGACCCCAACGACTTCGATCACGTCGCCTTGTTTGACCGCGAGCACGAGTGGATCGAGATGCGGCTGCGCGCGCGGCGCGCGCACACCACGCTCGTGCGCGCGCTTGATCTGCCAGTGCGCTTCCGTGCTGGTGAGGAGATGCGCACGGAGATCAGCGCGAAGTTCACCCCAGGACGTATCGAAGGCGACCTGTCCGCGGCGGGCCTCGAGCTCGTGCGCTGGCTGACCGACCCAGACGAGCTGTTCGCGCTGACGCTGTCGCAGCTGGCAGACGGATAGGCTCCCGGTCGTGCAAATCGAGGGCTCTTCAGCAATTGTGACCGGCGGCGCCTCAGGACTCGGCGAGGCGACCGTACGCGCCCTGCACGCGGCCGGCGCGAGCGTGACGATCGCGGACGTGAACGCCGAGAAGAGCGACGCGCTCGCTTCAGAGCTTGGCCTCGAGTTCGTGTCGTGCGACGTGCGCGAGGAGGACCAGGTGCAGGCTGCCGTCGATCGCGCGGCAGCGGGCGAGGGCGGCCTGCGCATCGCGGTCGCGTGCGCCGGCACCGGCTGGGCGCAGAAGGTCGCGGGCTCGAAGGGCCCACACCCGCTGATGCCGTTCGAGATCATCATTCAGATCAACCTCATCGGGACGTTCAACCTGCTGCGCCTGGCATCGAGCGCGATGATCGCCAACGAGCCCTCCGAGGACGGCGAACGCGGCGTGTGCATACATACCGCGTCGATCGCGGCGTTCGACGGCCAGGTCGGCCAGATCGCTTACTCGGCGTCTAAGGGCGGCGTCGTCGGCATGACGCTGCCGGCCGCGCGCGACCTCTCCCAGTACGGGATTCGCGTGAACACGATCGCGCCCGGCCTGTTCGACACGCCGCTACTCGCGGCGCTGCCCGAGGAGGCGCGTCAGAAGCTCGGCGCGGGCGTGCCCTTCCCGCAGCGCCTCGGCCTGCCCGCCGAGTATGCGCAGCTCGCCTGTCACATCGTCGAGAACCGCATGCTCAACGGCGAGACGATCCGGCTCGACGGCGCGCTGCGTATGCCTCCGCGCTAGCGCGCCGCCTCGCCCTAGAGCCCTACTTACTTCAGGCGCTCTACGAGCATCGCCATGCCCATGCCGCCGGCGACGCACATCGACTCGATGCCGTAGGTGCCATCGAGCGTTTCCAGGTCGTTGATCAGCGTGGTCATGATGCGCGCACCGGTCATGCCGAACGGATGTCCGAGCGCGATCGCACCTCCGAAGGGATTGAGCTTCTCCCGGTCGAGGCCCAGCTCATCGATGCAAGGCACGATCTGCGCGGCGAACGCCTCGTTGATCTCGACGACGTCGATGTCCTCGATCTTCATGGCAGTGTTGGCGAGGAGCTGCTGAATGGCCGGGATCGGGCCGAGGCCCATGACCTCCGGACGGATCGCGGCGACCGTCGACGCGACGATGCGTACTTTCGGCTTCAGGCCGAGCTCCGCGGCCTTCTCCTCGCTCATCACCAGCAGCGCCGCAGCGCCGTCGTTGAGCGGGCAGGAGTTGCCGGCTGTCACCGAGCCGCCCTCCTTGAACACCGGCTTCAGCGCCGCGAGCCCCTCCATCGTCGTCCCCGGCCGTGGGCCGTCGTCCTTACTGACGACCATCTCGGGCACGTCGATCTCGTTGCCCTCCTTGTCCGTCTCTTTATGCGCCGGCACGGTCACCGAAACGATCTCCTTGTCGAAGTGTCCCGACTCGACCGCCGCGACCGCGCGAGTCTGCGAGACGAGCGCCCATTCATCCTGTGCCTCGCGACTGACTTTGCGCTCATCCGCCACGTTCTCGGCGGTCATGCCCATCGGGATGTAGACGTTGTATGCGGATCCCTCCGAGCCATCGACGGCGTGGTTGAACTCAAACTGACTGCCCCGCCCCACCCGGCTAACTGCCTCGACGCCAGCAGCGATGTACGTATCACCCTCGCCGGCCTTGATCGCATGGAACGCCATTCGCGTCGTCTGCAACGAAGACGCGCAGAAGCGGTTGACCGTGCAGCCTGGCACGTGGTAGTCGATGCCCGCCAGCAGCAGCGCGATGCGACCGATGTTGTAGCCCGACTCGCCCTCACCGTAGCCGCAGCCCATCATCACATCGCCGATCGACGTCTGCTCAACCTGGGGATTGCGCTCAATCAATGCTCTTAGCGGGATCGCCGCGAGGTCATCTGCGCGTACCGATTTGAGCGATCCCTTGACCGCCCGTCCGATGGGCGTTCTGATGGCATCGACTATCACTGCTTCAGGCATCTCGGGGTCTTCTCCTTGGTTTGGGTGCCGGGAGACTATAGGTCCAGTCTGCTCACGCCCAGCTCGTCGAAGCCCACGTGGTGCGCGAGCTCATGGCGCACCGTGCGCGTCACTTGGTCGCGCAGCAGCTCTGGGTCATGCCCGAAATCGCGGCGCAACGTATCCCTAAAGATCACAATCCGGTCGTGGGTGTCGGCGCGGCGTGTCTGACCACCCTGGTAAAGGCCATAGGCGCCATGGCGGCGACCACCATCGGAGATCACGACTGCAACGTGCGCCAGCGCGTTGCGCAGCAGGTCAGGCAGGTCATCGAGCGCATCGCGTACGAGCTCTTCAAAATCGCTGTCGTTCAGCGGATCGAGTTCGAGGAACTCCAGTTCGTCGGGATCGACTGCCAGGCCTTCGCGCGCGAGCTCCTCCGAGCGGCGCACAAGCACGTCGAACTCTGCATCAGACTCGGGGTCTCGCCATCCCGCCATGTGCACAGCCACGAATGCAACGCATCCCATCAGGATCGCCGCCACGATCACGCCCAGCGCGATGTCCTCAAGCGTCCGCACCGCGCCGACCGAGCTGAAGCCCTGCCCAACGACGATCACGATCAACCCCAACGACAGGGCGATCATGGCCGCCAGGCCGATACGCCGCAGATGGCCAGAGGCGCGTTGTCGTGTGAAGAACGACCCGCGCATCGTGTGTCCTACTTAAGCGTGCGGGCGATCACGAGCCGCTGGATCTCGTTCGTGCCCTCATAGATCTGAGTGATCTTCGCATCTCTCATCATGCGCTCCACCGGATACTCCTTGACATAACCGTAGCCGCCCAGCACTTGAACCGCCTCCACGGTCACCGCCATCGCGGTGTCCGAGCAGAACACCTTCGCCATCGATGAATACTTGGCGCGCTGCGGATGCTGTTGGTCAGCCATCGCGCATGCCTTGTAGAGCAGCTCGCGCGCGGCCGCCGTGCGTGTTTCCATGTCAGCAAGCTTGAACTGGATCGCCTGGAACTCGTTGATTGCCTTGCCGAACTGCCTGCGCTCGCGCGCGTAGGAAACCGCGTAGTCGGTCGCCCCCTGGGCGATCCCCACTGCTTGCGCAGCCGCCCCCAACCGGGTGCGCTCGAGTGTCCCCAGCGCGACCGACAGGCCCTTGCCGACCTGTCCGATCACATTCTCGTTCGGCACCCTGACGTCCTCGAAGATCGGCTGGCCTGTGGGTGAGGCGCGGATCCCGAGCTTGTGCTCGAGCTTGCCGACGGAGAAGCCGGGGCGGTCGGCCTCGACGACGAACGCGGTGATCCGTTTGGACTCGCGATCGGTGACGGCGAAACAGATGTAGAAGTCGGCGATGCCGAGATTCGAGATCCAGTTCTTCGTACCGTTGATCACCCACTCTTCGCCGTCCTTGACCGCAGAGGTCGTCATCCCGGCGGGGTCCGAGCCTGCCTCCGGCTCGGACAGGGCAAACGCCGGTGACCACTCGCCGGAGGCGCATTTCGGCAAGAAGCGCTCCTTCAGTTCCTCTGAGCCAAACAACTGGATCGGCAGCGTGCCGAGCTCCTGGATCATCAAGATCAGCGCGCACGCCGCATCGACCTTCGCGATCTCCTCGACCGCCATGTTCAGCATCAGTGTGCCCGTGCCCGTCCCCCCATACTCGATCGGGAACGGCAGCCCGAGGATGTCCTGCTCGGCGAGCACCTTCCTGACATCCCACGGGTACTCGGCCCGCTCGTCAATCTCCGCTGAGCGCGGAGCGATCTTCTCGCGCGCGATCTGTGAAATCGTCGCGCAAAAATCGAGGTTCTCCTGAGGGATCGTGTAGGTGTCGGAAACGGCCTCCATGGGAAAGATCTTATTGATGAAGTCGCCTCCCAGCGGCGCCGCAATCGTCACAGTTCTCCTCGGCGCTACGCTCATCTACCGATGTCGCCGACGAGTAACAACCCAGACCAGATCGACATCGATCCCGCGCGAGTCGCTGATTGGCTTGCGGAGGATCCCGCCCCGCAGGTGATCGACGTGCGCGAGGCCTACGAGCGCGAGGCCGGGCACATCACCGGCTCACGCCACATCGCGCTGAACCAGCTCACCGATCAGGCGGCCACGGTGGCACGGGAGCGTCCTGTGGTGTTCTACTGCCGGCTGGGCTCGCGCTCGGACATGGCGGCGCAGGCATTCAGGGCCGCGGGTTACGAGGCGTACTCGATGAGCGGCGGTCTGGTCCGCTGGGCGCAGGAGGGCCGGGCACTGGAGCCCGAGGATGGATACGTTGCCGAGCACTGATTGAGCCCCTTGCCCACCTCCGATACTCACCTCGCCCACCCCGACGCTCTCGTGTGACTATGGTATTGCGCGCGAAGATAAAGGGCTGGGGAGTCGATATAAAAAATAAAACTCGGTATCACTATGGTTATACAAGAAAAAAATACATATACCTCCACCCGAGAGGACATGACAATGGAAACATCATCTGAGTATCCGGACGTGACCGTCGGCGACGGCTATGCCGTCGCGCAGCTCGAGGACCTCGGTGACGGGCCTGGCTTTCGCAAGGTCCGCAAGGGCATCGGCGTGACCGCATTCGGTGTCAACGCGATCGTGATGCCCCCCGGCATCGAAAGCGGCTTTCACTATCACGACGAGCAGGAGGAGCTGTACTTCGTCCATCGGGGCACGATCGAGATGGAGTTCGGCGACGGCAGCACCCACCTCCTGCGGGAGGGCGCCTTCGCGCGCGTTGACGCCCCCACCCTGCGCAAGATGCGCAACGTCGGCGATGTCGACGCCGTGTACCTGTGTGCGGGCGGCAAGGACGGCTACGTCGGCCGCGACGGCCGCGTGCCCGAGGGCGAGACCCGCGTCGGCCCAATCAACAAAGTCGCGAGCTGACCTGGCCTGCCAGCGCGCCGCGCGGCGGAGCATCCCGCGCGGCGAAAGGCCCGCCCTGAGCAACCGAGCACACGATGCCCGCCGCGCCGACACCGCCGAGCGAGCCCGCAGGGGAAGCGGATAGGCGGCTGCGCGTAAACGCCGAGCTGACGATACCGCTGTCTGAGATCACGCTGCGAACAAGCCGCTCCTCAGGTCCTGGGGGGCAGCACGCCAACGTCACCGCCTCGCGGGTGCAAGCAAGCTTCGATGTGCTCACCTCGCCGTCATTGAGCGAGCCGCAGCGTCAGCGAGTGCTCGCCCGGACCGGCCCGCGCATTGTGGCGGTCGCCCAGGATGAGCGCTCCCAAGCACGCAACCGCGAACTGGCGCTGGCTCGTTTGAGCGAGCAGCTCGAGCGGGCGCTTGCTGTCCCCAAGCATCGTCGTCCCACCCGCCCCACTCAAGCCTCGCGCGAGCGGCGTCTGGCGGCCAAGCGCCGCGGGACCGAACGCAAGCGCGAGCGCCGCCCACCATCTGCGGATTAGGTTCGAGGAACTCTCAGTTCAGAAGCTCCTTGACATAGCGCTGATGCAGCCGCCCAAGCGAGGTCTTTTCAGGATGGAAGTGGATCGCGCTCCACAGCAGGCCGGAGGCAGGGGACCAGGCGAGGATCAGGTACACGCCGAGCACTAGCGTCGTCGTGCGTATTCTGCGCGAGCGCGACAGCGCAGCCAGGGGCAACAGCCACAGGATGTACCAGGGCAGCACCCAGCCGAGCGTGACCAGCAGCGCAACCGTCGCCCAGCCAGATGCAGTGATTGACCGATCGAGCGCCACTGCAGCAGAGTCAGTGATGGTGGGCGTCGCCGACTCCTCACTCCGTGCTGTGCGCCCCGAAAGGCGCCCGCGCCAGGCAAGCACGCAGCAGCTGAGCACCGCCAGCGCCAGCGCCGCAGTCAGCGCCTCGTGCAGTGTTTCAGTCTCACCGCCCGCGCCAAGCGCCAGCCCGATCAGGTTGGGGACGCTCTCGCCCGTCACCAGCCGGCTCTGGGTGCTGAGATCGGGAATGTGCAGGCCAAAAGCGATCAGGCTTGCGACGCCCAGGACCAGTCCTGTGACAATCATGCCAAGCAGAACCTGGATCAGCCGCCGCGGCGCCCGCAGTAGACCCGCCAGCACGATTGGGATCAAGACCCCGCCGGAGGCCTTGATCGCCGTCGCAGTCACAAACGCCGCGCCCGCGCCGATCTCCGACGCCGACAGCGGCCACAACCAGCCGCGCAACCGTCCGAGCAGCGAGCCCGGCGCGTGCGCACTGCTTATCGCCACAGGTCCCTCTCCAGTCGCCTCGCCCGGCACGCGCTCACCGCGCGCGCGCAGCAGCAGGTAGAAGCCGAGAACAATGAAAAACACCATCAAGAAGTCGTTGTGGTCGCCGCCAAGGCCCCACACGAGCACGATCGGATTCAGGCCTACGAGCATGATCGCCTTGACCGGGTCGAGGCCCAACATCCGCGCGCACTTCCATACGAGCAGGATCGTTCCCAGGCTCGCACCCACAAGGACCACCTTGATCGCCCAGAACGAGGCCGCCACCCCAAGCGGCACCAGCGCGAAGGTCAGCAGCGTGAACAGAGGTCCATACGGGCTCAGCAGCTGGTGCCAGTTGCTGAGTACGTAGCTCGGGTCACTATGCGGCTCGAGGATCGGATAGGTCGTGTATGGGTTGAGGTGGTGAACCACCTCCATGCGCCCATAGTTGACGTAGTTAAAAATGTCCGTCAGCGCCATCGGTGGCGCCAGAAAGAAGATCGCATGCGCTGCCACCACCGCCAAGATCGCCCAGCGCGCGTGCAAGCGCATCCTGGGCACGTACACGAGCGCGAGCAGGTAACAGATATACATCGCCACCAACAGAGCGGTGAACATGTACCTCAGCTCTGTCCCGTTGCGCGGCAGCCCTGGCCATAGTCCACCCAGCGGACCAGCCATCCAGCCTGGGAAGAAGCCTGCATGGGTCGTCGCCGAGAAGAGGCTCGGACGGTTCGCCGCGATCACGACAAACAGCGCGCTGCAGGCAACCGGCACAACCAACGCTAGCGCGCCGATCTGTGCGTCCCTACGCCCAACAGCCGAGAGCCCGCCGAAGCGGGCCCTCAGGTCAAGCTCATGCCCGCGGAGCTCAGACCCCGCAGGAGCGACTTCAGATCGACTGGACGTTGACGGCCTTTGGGCCCTTGTCGCCCTGCTCTGCGTCGTAGGACACCTTCGAGCCCTCCTGCAGCGAGCGGTAACCCTCACCGTTGATGCCAGTGTGATGGACGAAAAGATCCTTCTCGCCATCATCAGGGGTGATGAAACCGAACCCCTTGTCGTCGCTGAACCACTTTACTGTGCCAGTTGGCATTTTCGTGAACTCCTCCACGGTATGTGCGTGCTGCTACGCGGAGGATGCTGCTAGAGCTTCGACCTGCGAGCGCTTGCACTGCTTTTTCGCCGGTATCTTGCCGGCCAGACCCCACGACCGTAGCAGGTCATCCTGTTTAAGTGTTGACGAGTTGCTATATCTGCGACGCTATCCCTTCCGCGCCGATTACGTTCAAACGCCTGCTCCCACCCGGCGCGCCGGGCAGCGTCGAAGAGATCGTGACCGGCTTCGGCCTACACGAGCAGCCGCCGGTTCCTTTGGCCGCGCTGGGACGGCTACGCCCCTATCTGCTGCTGAACATGGTCAGTACGCTCGACGGGCGCGCCACGATCACAGGGCGGTCAGGGCCGATCTCAGGGCACGCAGACCGGGAGTTGTTCCACGGCCTGCGCTCCGTCGTGGATGCCGTCATGGCCGGTGCTGGCACCGTGCGCGTTGAGCGCTACGGACCAATCGTCCCCGATCCGGCCCGCCAGCGGCTGCGCTCACAGCGAGGCATGCACGAGCAGCCGCTCGCCTGCATCGTCTCCGAGAGCCTCACCTTCGACCCCGAGCTCCCGCTGCTCTGCGACCAGCACTCCCATGTCGCGATCTTGACTGCATCTGCGGCGAGCTTGCCCACGTCCGGCGCCCAGGTCGAGTACGTGCGTGCGCGCAGTGATGACGGGCTGCTCGATCTCCCCATGGCGCTTGCCGAGCTGCAAGATCGCCTGCAGATCCACACCCTGCTGTGCGAGGGTGGGCCTCATCTGAACGCGCAGCTCCTGTCCGCCGGCCTGGTCGACGAGCTGTTCCTGTCCGTCGCCCCCAAGCTTGCCGGCGGCGATCTCATCGGCGGCGAGACGTCATCGCTGCGGATCCTCGCCGGGGCAGACTTCGATCCTCCCCTCGAACTCAAATTGCTGGAAGTGCTGGAGAGCTCTTCCCATCTGTTCCTGCGCTACGGCGTGCTCGGGGGTCGGTAGGCGCCCTCCTCGGTGTGAACCGCCACATTCAGCACCACGCTGTTTGGCACCAGGACCGAACCGTCCTCCGTGGCGAACGTCGTATACAGCAGCCCCAGTGAGCTGACTGTCCCCTCGAGCTGGCCGGCCAGCGGGCCACCTTGCAGGCGCACGCGCTCGCCCACACGGAACGGGCGGGCGCTCAGCAGGACCGTGCCGGCGATCAGGTTGCCGAGCGTCTGTTGGGCGGCGAGCCCGAAGATCACGGCGGTAAAGGCAGTGCCGAGCGCCAGTGTTTTCGCTTCAATCCCAGCGACCCGCAGCGCCACGATCAGCGCCAGCACCACCGTGCTCAGGCGGATCACGAACCCGACCGTTCCTGCCGTCGCCGGGTCCAGGCGCCTGAACAGCGGTGGACCGAGGCCGCGGCCGATGTCGCGCGCGATCGCCCAGCCGAGGATCATCAACGCGAGCACCGTCAACACCCGCACGGACGCTTCCAGCGGTTCTTCAAGCGACGTTGCGGGGTGACCGTGCGCGCCCGCGGTGCCAAGCAGGCTGACGCGATTGTCGTACAGGACCACGATGCCCACGAACAGCGGCAGCAGCACGAGCGCCTCCAGCCGCGCGCGCTTGACCACGCGCGGTGAGATCTGGCGCAGCAGCCCGACCTCCCGCCAGGCCTCGCTGCGGGTCTCGAACATCTTCTGGGGGATCTTCGGCGCCGGCATCGCGGTCAATCATGGCGACACTGGCAGCGGATACGCCGCGCGGTCGCCGCCTAGGACTGCGTGTAGATGACCATGGCCAGTCCGAACAGCAGGCAGTAGATCGCGAACGGCGTCAGCGTCCTGGTCTTGAAGTAGCCGACGAGGAAGCGGACCGTGAAGACTGCCGTGACAGCTGCGACGGCACAGGCAACCAGCGCCTGGCCTCGAATCCCGTTGCCGAGATGGCCGAGCAGGTCGGGGAGCTTGACGATGCCGGCTGCCAGGATGATCGGCGTGGCCAGCAGGAACGCGAACCGAGCTGAGTCGCTGTGGTCGAGCCCACGCGCGAGGCCCGCGCCCATCGTCACGCCGTCGCGGCTGATGCCCGCGACCAGCGCTGTCGACTGCGCCACGCCCACGACCAGCGCCTCGCGGTACTCGAGCGTCTCGAGCTCGCGCGCGCCGTCCGGCTTGGCGCCCTCCCGTTCGGCCAGTTCGCGCACCTCGGCGCGCCGGCGGAAGCGCTCGGCGGCGAACAGCACGCAGCCGTTGACCATCAGGAAGATCGCCGCGATCTCGGGCTTGGCGGTGAGCGTGCGCAGCTGGTGCTCGAGCGCCAGGCCGATTACCCCCGCTGGGATGCTCGCGGTGATGATCAACCAGGCAAGACGCTCGGTGGAGTCCTCGATCCGCCGCTTGCCTAGCGTGCGGAAGAACGCGCGCACGATCTGGACCCAGTCGCGCCAGTAGTACGCGAGCAGGCCGAGCGCGCTGCCGACGTGCAGCATCACCACGAACGCCAGCCAGAAGGACTCCGACTGCGACTGCGCATCGACGAGCCTGTTCCAGCCGAACAGCGTCGGGAACAGCACCGTGTGCCCGAGGCTCGAGATCGGGAAAAGCTCGGTCACGCCCTGTAGGAACCCGAGCACGATCGCCTGGAAGTAAGAGATGGCCGAAGCCAGGACGAGCATTGCGGCGACAGCTTACGGATCCCACGTTTTTCGAGCGTAAACCGTGAGAGGATTCTCATCGCGCGGACGCTCTGCCGCGGCGCGGTACGAATCTGGTGCTACCATATTGCCATGCCCACCCAGAAGCTGTCGATCTCCCTTGAAGAGCCGGTCCTGCTGGCCGCTCGCAAGGCTGCCAAGCGCCGGGGTTTGAGCCTGTCGGCGTGGTTGAACGAGGCAGCCGCGAGCGCTGTGGAAACTGAGGTTCGTCTGGAGGACGGTCTGGCCGCGGTCGCGGAATGGGAAGCCGAAAGTGGGCCGATCTCCGCGGAGGAGCTGGCCACGGCGCAGGCGGTACTCGATGCCGCGGGGATTGGCCGTAAGGTGCCCCACCGCGGGCGCGAGCAGTCTCGCGCGGCGTGAGCGACCCGAGCGGCCTCAGCGGCGTCACATACGACGCTGGTGCGTTGATCGCCGCCGAACGCGACTCGATGGCCGTGTGGCGGCTGCACAGGCGCCTGCTCGAACATGGGATGCATCCGACGCTTCCGGCGGTCGTCTTGGGCCAGGCTTGGCGAGGCGGCCCCCAGGCGCAGCTATCGCGCCTCGTGCGCGGGTCTCTTGTCGAGCCGTTCACCGAGCAGCAGGCCCGCGCCGCCGGCGCGGCTCTGGCGGCGAGCGGGAGCAGCGACCTGGTCGACGCGGCGGTCGTCATCACTGCGCTCGCCCGCGAAGACCTGGTCGTGACCAGCGATCCAGATGACCTACGTCGCATCGCCTCCGCGCTCGGCCGCGAGCTCGCGGTGCACGTCGTCTGAGCTGCTGGGCCATCCCCGCCCTCTGCGGATCTTCACAGCCACTTCACACGTTGATTTCCGTCTCGTCACAAAAAGCCGGAGTTTGCGGGCGAATCTGTATGCACACAAACAGATCAATCTGAGGAGCAACGATGACTCTCGATACAACGACCACTCGGGTCGATATGCACTGCCACTCGACCGCCTCGCAGATCTCCAAGCTTGGCGTGCAGCGCGCCCTGGGACTTCCGGAGTGCGCGACCCCACCCGAGGAGGTCTACGCGCTGGCCAAGCGGCGCGGCATGGACTTCGTCACGATCACCGACCACGACACGATCGACGGCGTGCTGCAGATCGCCGACCGGCCCGACGTGTTCGTCTCCGAGGAGCTCACCGCCCACTTCCGCGGCGAGCCCCAGGCGGTGCACGTGCTCTGCTACGGGATCACCTCTGAGGATCATTCGTGGCTGCAGGCCAATTCCGGCGACGTCGAGCTGTGCGCCGCCTACCTCCACGAGCGGGAGATCGCATGCGCGCTGGCCCACCCCTACTACAACGTCTCAGCGCCGTTGACCGCGCGCCATCGCCGCCGCCTGGCGGAGCTCTTCGGCGTCTGGGAGACGCGCAACGGCGCGCGCGCTCGCGAGCTCAACCTGCCCGCCGCGACCTACGTCGCCACTCGCGACGGCATCGGCATCGGCGGCTCCGACGATCACGCCGGCGTTGACATCGGGCGCACGTTCACCGCCGCTCCCGCGGCGGCGACGCCCGCTGAGTTCCTCGCGCACCTGCGCGCCGGCCGTGTCTCCGCGCACGGCAAGCAGGGCAGCGCGGCAAAGTGGGCACACGCGGCGATCGCGCTCGCGGCGCGCTCGCTCGGCCCGGCGGCGCGGGACCGGGACGCAGCCTCGCGCCCTGATCCCCAGCGGGTGCTCACGATGGTCCAGCGGCTGCTCCGCGAGGGCGACGCCCGCCACGGCGCAACCGGCGGAGACCTCGCTCCCGCCGACGCGCGCTGCCTGCTGCGCGCGTGGCTCTCAGCGGTCGAGCTCGACCACCTCGACGAGCGCGGGCTGATCGAGCTGATGCAGGCCGATGACTTCAGCCACTCGAGCCTCTTCCGCCGCGCCTGCCGCCTGCACGAGCGCAAGCTGCGCGCGGCGGTCGACGTCGCGGTGCGCGCGGCAACCGGCGAGGCCGAGGTGCTGACCGCCGCCGAGGGCCTGTTCGAGAGCTGCATCGCAGCGATCCCCTACGCCCCCGCCGTCGCCTTCCTCGCCAACGAGCGCGCCAAGCTCGACGGGCGCTCGATCGACGACGAGACCCCGCGTGTGGCTATCCTCGCCGACGGGATCGGCTCGATGCACGGCGTCACGCGCACGATCGAAGAGATTCGCCAACGCGGCGTACCCGGCTTCGAGATCGAGGTCGTCGGCACCGACCCCGAGGTTGACCTGCGCCTACCCGCCGTCGCCGAGATCGACGTGCCCTACTACCCCGGCCTCTCGATCGGCGTGCCCAGCCTCCCCGCCGCCGTCCAACTGCTCGCCGACGGCGGCTTCGACGCGATCCACGTCTGCTCGCCCGGCCCCGCCGGGATCGCCGGCGTGCTCGTCGCTCGCGCGCTGGGGCTGCCGCTGGTGGGCAGCTACCACACCGAGCTCACCGCCTACGCCGGCCTGCGCTCGGGCGATGAGCGCGTGGCCGACACGATGGGCCTCGCCGTCAGCGCCTTCTACAACGCCTGCGACATCGTCCTCTCCCCCAGCTCCGCGTCCGACACCGCGCTCGCCGGGATCGGCATGCCGGCGGAGAAGATCATGCGCTGGGACCGCGGCGTGGACACCTCTCGTTTTGATCCCTCGCTGCACGACGAAAATCTGCTGCCACAGGAGACCGTCAACGTGCTCTACTCCGGAAGAATCACCCGTGAGAAGGGCGCGGACCTGCTGGCCGACGCGTTCCTGCTGGCGCGCGAGCGCAACCCCCGCTTGCAGCTCGTGCTCGCGGGCGGTGGACCGGAGCAAGAACGTCTACGCGAGCGCGTCGGCGACGCGGCCACCTTCTTGGGCTGGCTCGAGGGCACAGAGCTGGCCCGGGTCTACGCATGCGCTGACATGTTCTTCTTCCCCTCCGCCACCGACACCTTCGGCCAGGTGATCCTCGAGGCTCAGGCCTCAGGGCTGCCGGTGCTCGCCGTCGCCGAGGGAGGCCCCCTGTCGCTGATCGAGGACGGTGTAACCGGTCTGCTACGCGAGGCCGACGCCACCACGCTTGCCGACGCGCTAGTCGAGCTCGCCTCCTCGCCACTGCTGCTCGAGCGTCTCTCCCGCGCCGCGCTTGCCTCGGTACGTCAGCGCACCTGGGAGCGGGCGCTGGAGCGGCTGGCAGAGGGGTATCAGCGGGTGCTCATGCCCGAGGTGGACATGGTTGTTCGCGCTGCCTGAGCTCGCGGCCACGCGAACGCAACGCCGATGCCGTCCGCAAATAGCGTATTTCTCCTGTGAATATTCTGTGACCAAAAGCGGGGCGCCGCACACGGGTCCGCAGAGTCCCTTAGACTGCACAGCGATGACGGACAGCATCCGCGCCACGGAGGAGGCGGCGCCGTCGAGCAGCCCAAACGGCGCCTCGCCGCGCATTGCGGTGCTCGACCGCGACAGCGGGTTTATCCAGGTTCTGAGCAAGCGCTTGGACCGCCTCGGCTGGGAGCACCGCGTGCTCGGCAGCCCAGTGCCGACCGACGCGGTCGCCTCAATGCGCCTGAGCGCGCTGATCGTCGACCTCGCCGTACTCGGTCCGCAGGCATGGGAGTGGCTGGAGCGGCTGTGTGGCGCCTTGCCAGAGCTGGGCGTTGTGGTCTGCACCGGTCCCTCCACGGTCGCCCAGCGCGTGCGCGGGCTGCGGCTCGGCGCGGACGACTGGATCACCAAGCCGTGCCACCCCGAGGAGGTCATCGCCCGCGTGCAGGGCGTCGCGCGCCGGCGCCGGCGCAGCAGCAGTCGCACCGAGGTCAAGCCACTGCTGGCGGGTGAGGTTGAGGTCAGGACCGACCGCTTCCAAGCGTTCGTCGGCGAGCGTAGCCTCGACCTGACCAGGCGCGAGTTCGAGCTGATCGAGCTGCTTGCAGCAGCAGAGGGAAGGGTGCTCGAGCGCGAGGAGATCTACTCGCGCCTGTGGGGTTACGCGATGGTGCGCGGCGACCGCTCGGTCGACGTGTTCGTGCGCAAGCTCCGCCAGAAGCTGGAGAAGGCGTCGCCGCGCTGGCGCTACATCCACACTCACTTCGGCATCGGCTACCGCTTCGCAGCTGAGTCTCTGGATGCAGTCGGCGCCGACTTGAGCGTGAACGGGGATGCCGAGGTGGCGCCCACATCAGTCCCGATCGACTGGAACGCCAGCGATCAGCGCGAGCTCGCGGGGTCGCATTAGGACCACGATCTCACCCACCACGCCATCCGGGCGCGTTGCCCCGCCCTCTAGCCTGACAACCGCGAGGCCGCCCTTCTTCAGGTCGATCCTGGTCCCAGTCAGCTCAGCTGCCACGAGCGACAGGTCAGGCTCATGCCCAACCAGCAGCAGGCGTCCGTCTTGTATCGGTATGCCCACAAGAACATCTAGCGCCCGACGCGCATCGAAGCCGCCCGCCAGCGGCGGATACTCGCACAGCAGCGCGCGCTGCTCAGCGCTCCAGCCTGCGGCCACGAGCTCCGCAGTCCTGCGGGCTCGCTCCTTGGGGCTGACCAGCACCTCGTCGAACGCGACCCCCAAGCGCTCGATCGCGATGCCCGCCGCGCGAGCCTGACGCTGACCGCGCGCGGTCAGTCTGCGCTCGGCGTCGGCACGCGTGCCATGAGGCTCGGCGTCTGCGTGACGTAGCAGCCAGAGTTGACGAGCCATACTCGATCTTCACCCTACCGTTCAAAGAGACGTTGTAGCGTGAACGAACCGATGCCGACCGATCTCGAGCCCAGCCCCACCATGTCAGACCGAGATCTGCACGACCCAGTGCTGTACATCAACCGGGAGCTGTCCTGGCTGGACTTCAACGATCGTGTGCTCCAGCTCGCTGAGGACGAGCGCGCGCCGCTGCTGGAGCGGGTCAAGTTCTGCGCGATCTACACGACGAACCTCGATGAGTACTACATGGTGCGAGTCGCCGGCCTGCACGACCAGATCGAGGCGGGCGTGCTGAGCGCCAGCCAGGATGGACGCACGCCCTCGCAGACGATCGCTCTGATCCGCGAGCGCGCGCTGGCGCTCGCCCAACGGCTGAGCGACTGCTTCGAAGGTAGACTGCGCCCTGCGCTGGGGGAGCATGGAATCGCTGTAGTGGGCGTGCAGGAACTGGACGACGACCAGCGCGCAGAGCTGGCCAGGCACTTCCAGCGGATGATCTTCCCGGCGCTGACGCCACTGGCGGTCGCGCCTGGCCGGCCCTTCCCGTACATCTCCAACCTGTCGCTGAGCCTCGCCGTGCTCGTCCGCGACCCGATCGCTGACGAGACTGTGTTTGCGCGCGTGAAGGTGCCGACGGAGATCCTGCCCCGCTTCGTCACGCTGGATACATCAGACGGTGAGCCGGGGAGCGCACCGGGTCCTGCGCGAACAACGCTAGTGCCGCTGGAGGATGTGATCGCCCATCACCTCGATGCCCTGTTCCCGGGCATGGAGATCGTTGAGTGCGACGTATTTCGGGTCACGCGCGATGCCGACCTGGAGGTCTCCGACGACGCCGCCGACCTGCTGCAGGCAGTCGAGGACGAGCTGCGCCGCCGCCGCTTTGGCGAGATCGTACGCGTGGAGATCGGCACGAGCTGCTCAGAGCGCCTGCGCACAGAGCTTGTCGAGCTGCTGGGCGTTGCCGAGGACGAGGTCTACCCAGTTGCAGGACTGCTCGACATGGGCGCGCTGTGGCAGATCGTCAAGCTGCCCGGCTACAGCGAGTTGCGCGAGGAGCCACTCGTGGGTACCACCCATCCGCGGCTGTTGCGCCATGAGGGCGAGCGCCCAGACGTACTCGGTGCGATGCGCGAAGGCGACCTGCTCGTGCATCACCCCTACGACTCGTTCTCGACCTCAGTCGAGCGCTTCGTCGAGCAAGCAGTCGCTGATCCGAACGTGCTTGCGATCAAGCAGACCGTGTACCGCACGAGCGACGACTCGCCGCTGGTGCCAGCTCTGATCGACGCAACTGAGCGGGGCAAGCAGGCAGTAGCGCTGGTCGAGCTGAAGGCGCGCTTTGACGAGCGCATGAACATCCATTGGGCCAAAACGCTGGAGGAGGCAGGCGTTCACGTCGTATACGGCCAGCCAGCCCTGAAGACGCATGCCAAGTGCGTGCTCGTCGTACGCCGTGAGGGCGACGGAGTGCGCAACTACGTGCACATCGGCACTGGCAATTACCACTCGGCAACGGCGCGGCTGTACACCGACTTCGGGCTGTTCACGACCGACGAGCAGATCGGCGCGGACGTAGCTGACATGTTCAACTACCTCACCGGCTACGGGCGCCCGCTGCACTACCGCAAGGTGCTGATGGCGCCAAACCAGCTGCGTGACGGCATCCTCAAGCAGATCCAGCTGACGATCGACGCCCACTCACCGCACACGCCGGGGAGGATCGCAATGAAGATGAACGCGCTCGTCAACGGCCGCTGCATCCGGGCGCTGTACGAAGCCTCGCAGGCAGGTGTCAAAGTCGATCTGAACGTGCGTGGCATCTGTTGCCTGCGACCGGGCCTCGAGGGCATCTCCGAGAACATCCGGGTCGTCTCGATAGTTGGGCGGCTGCTCGAGCACTCGCGTGTGTTCTGTTTCGAGCGCAGCGGCGAGCATACGATCTACATCGGCTCGGCCGACCTGATGCCGCGGAATCTCGACCACCGTGTAGAGCTGGCCGTGCCGATCGAGTCCCCGCAGCTGCGCGCCGAGCTGCTCGACACCCTGGAACGAGCGTTTGCCGACAATCAGAACTCATGGGAGCTCGACGGCACGACAGGCGCCTGGCGCAGGCGCGGGCTGGCGTCCAACGAGCGCCCGCGCAGCCTGCAGCTCGAGCTAGCCGAGCTGCATGCCAAGCGCGCCCCTGAGGAGCGCCCGGCAGACGCCGGGCGCGCACTGGTCAGCCAAGCGCCTTGAGAATCGCTTTGATGTCGTCGACCGACTGGTAGTCGAGCCCAAGCAGGTGGTCGTGACGGTGGCGCACAACGCCCTGCTCATCGACCACGATCACGGCTCGCTTGCCCTTGGCGCTGTAGGTCTTCCCTACAGTCTTCTCGACATCGGCGAGCAGCGGCACCGTGAGGCTGTTCTTCTCGATGAAGCCGCGGTGGGAGTCGAGATCTTGGCCCGAGATTCCTACGACGGTCGCATCCAAAGCCGCAAAGTCATCTGCGCGGTCACGATATGAGCAGAACTGTTTGGTGCATACCATCGTGTTATCGCCCGGGTAGAACAGCAGCACAACGCGCTCACCACGATGATCGGACAGCTTGAAGGGGCCGTCCGTGCCAGGCAGTTCGAAGTCCGGCGCCTGTTCGCCCACCTGCGGGGTCTTCGCCATGCGATTCAGCATACCGATCCTCACAATCCGTACTCTTCCAGCAGGTTCAGCCACAGCTCGCTGCGAGTTGGGAAGCAGGGGACAGCGTGCCACAGACGCTTTAGTGGGATTGCGCCGATGATCGCGATCGTCGCGGCGTGCAGAGACTCGGCCACCTCGACGCCGGTGAAGGTCGCGCCGACGATTACTTTGCGGTCCTCGTTCGACGACGATCCGCGCGGTCCCCGACGCGCCGTGTCCGACGAAGCTCCCGCCGGCGTTGCCCTCGGTGGAGGTGTCGACGGCGCGCACGTTCAGGCCGTCCTCCTCAGCGCTCGCCAGCGTGTGGCCTACCGCGGCGACCTGCGGCTCGGTGAAGATCACGCGGGGGGAGAGTCGTCCGTCCGAGCGCAAGACCGTCGCCTCGCCGGTCCTGCCGAGGATGTGGTCGGCGGCGAGGCGTGCCTGGTACTTGCCCATATGCGTGAGCAGCGCTCGCCCATTGGCGTCGCCCACCACGTACAACCACTCGTGGCCTGGTACACACATCGTGTCGTCCACTTCGACGGGCTTGCCGGCCTCCAACCCGAGCGCCTCCAATCCGAGCTCGTCGGTGTGGGGATGGCGCCCGACGGCGAGGAGCAACTCTGCGCCCGTGAAGGACCGCCCATTCTCCAACTCGAGAGTGACCGGTGCCCTACTCTCCTGTTGTCCTCTGTCCTCTTCGCGCCGTACCGCAATAGCCTTCACACCGAGGACAACCTCCACATCGTGCTCTTCGAGCGCCTCGCGCACCTGTTGGGAGGCGAACTCCTCCTCACTTGCGATCAGCCGTGGAAGAGCCTCGACGATCGTCACATGCGTGCCCAGTGAGGCGTAGGCCTGCGCCATCTCCACACCAACCACACCACCACCGAGCACAAGCAACGAGGCGGGAATGTCTTTGGCTGTGGTGACCTCCCGGTTGGTCCACGGATCTGCCTCTCGCAACCCTGGGATCGGCGGTATGGAGGCGCCGCTGCCAGGAGCAAGGATGACCGCACGGCGGGCGCGCAAGAGGACCTCGCCGACGCGCACCTCGCGCTCGCCCGTCAGCGTCGCGTGACCGCGCACGAGCTCGATCTCGCGTTCTGACAGCCAAGGCAGATGAGAATCGTCGTGGAGGTCATGGATGACCTCGTCGCGGCGGCGCAGGACCGCGGCCACGTCTAGATCGCCGCTCGCCGCCTCAGAGAATCGGATCCCACCCACCCGTCGCGCCTCGGCCAGCGCTTGGGCGGGACGCAAGAGCGCCTTAGAAGGCATGCAGGCGTAGAACGAACACTCGCCACCGACGAGCTCGCGCTCGACAAGCGCCACACCCAAACCACCGCCCGCCAGGCGCCCCGCGCACACCTCTCCGGCCGGTCCGGCGCCGATCACAATCACGTCGAAGTCCCTCGCGCTCATGCTCGCCTCCTGTCGCCTCGTAGGTTGCTTTTGCCGGACCTACCGCAAGACTGTTGCCGGAGCTCCGACAGGACGTCCATGGCGCGGTAGCCTCAGGACATCATGGAGGAATCGCTCTGCGGCCAGCTCCTGCTCGCCTCTCCCTCGTTGATGGATCCGAACTTCATGCGTACCGTGGTGCTGATCGGCCTGCACAGCGAGGAGGGCGCGATGGGCATAGTGCTCAACCGCCCCTCGACCGTGACTGTGAGCGAGGCTGTGCCGCAGCTGGAGCAGGCAGTCGCCGAGAGCGAGCTGGTGTACGTCGGCGGGCCGGTCCAATCGAACTCGATCGTGTGTCTCGCGGAGTTCCTCGACCCCGCGCCGGCGGGCCTGCTCGTGCTCGGGCGGATCAGCTTTCCCGCACCAGATGCAGGCATCGACGAGCTGGCCGAGGCCACCGCGCGCAGGCGCGTGTTCGCCGGCTATGCCGGCTGGGGCGAAGGACAGCTGGATGAGGAGCTCGACCACGGAGACTGGATCGCGCAGACAGCGATGCCGGACGATGTGTTCACCGATGTGCCGCGGGATCTGTGGAGCACGGTGCTCGAACGCAAGGGTGGTGGCTACGCCCTGCTCGCGCGGATGCCCCTTGACCCAAGCGTGAACTGACTAAGCTGGTCGTCGTGCTGAAGCTCGCCCGCTGGTTGACAACCCATCGTCTATACGTCGTGATCGGCTGGATCGCGCTGCTGGTCGTCATGATTGCGCTCGCCGGATCGGCGGGGACGAGCTACTCGAACAACTTCACGCTGCCCAACTCCGACGCGCAGCGCGCCGCCGACCTGCTGCAGCGGAGCTTCCCCGCGCAGGCCGGCGACCGCGACACGATCGTCTACAAGGTCAGCTCGGGAACCGTGACGGACCCCGCGGTAAAGGCGCGCATGAACGCGATGTTCGCGCGGGTCAGGCGACTGCCGCATGTGACGGAAGTGATCAGCCCCTACAGCGGCCGCACGGCGGGCAAGTCGATCTCGGCGGACGGCCGGATCGCGTTCGCAACGGTCGTCTTCAACGAAAAAGCAAACCTGCTGCCGAAAAGCGCCGCCGAACGGGTTGTGAAGGTCGCTCGCGCCGCCGGTAAGCCTGGCCTGCAAGTCGAGCTCGGCGGGCAGGCGATCGAGGCGACCGAGCAGGTCGGCTTCGGCATCTCGACAGCCGTCGGGCTGCTCGCCGCGATCATCGTGCTGCTGCTCACGTTTGGCTCCGTCGTCGCGATGGGCCTGCCGATCATCACCGCGCTGTTCGGCCTCGGCACCGGCCTCGGGGCGATCGCGCTGTTCACGCACGTGGTCGACACGCCCAACTTCTCCTCCGAGCTCGCCGCGATGATCGGCCTCGGCGTCGGGATCGACTACGCGCTGTTCATCCTCACGCGCTACCGCGAGGCCTACGCGACGCCCGGGCCAACGTTCGAGAACCCGCGCGAGTCCGTCGTGCAGGCGCTCGACACCGCGGGCCGCGCCGTACTGTTTGCCGGCTGCACGGTCGTGATCGCGCTGCTCGGGATGATGCTGCTCGGCGTCAGCTTCCTCTACGGCGTGGCGATCTCCGCCTCGATCGGCGTGCTGCTCGTGATGCTCGCCTCACTAACGCTTTTGCCGGCGCTGCTCACCACCTTCGGCGCCCGCGTCGCGCGGCCAAGTCGCCGGGCACGACGTCGCGCCGCCAAGGCGCAGAGTGACACGGCGAGCGTGCCGGGGCAGGTCGGCGCCGGCGCGTGGCTGCGCTGGAGCAAGTTCGTGCAGCGCAAACCGTGGAGCATCGCGATCGTCTCGGCGCTCGTGATGCTGGCGATCGCGGCTCCCGCGACCGCGCTGCGACTCGGCTCCAGCGACGCCTCGAACGATCCCGCGGGCCAGACGACCCACCGCGCCTACGAGCTGCTCGCGGAAGGCTTCGGACAGGGCTTCAATGGGCCACTGCAGGTCGTGGCCAACCTGCACCTGAGCCGCGTTGAAAGCCCCGGGAACTCTGGTGGCGAGCTTGCGCGGATCAAGGCCAGCGTAAGCCAGCTACGCCAGACCGTCAGCGAAACCGCCGGCGTATCCTCGGTGGCGCCGCCGAGAATCAGCCCCAACGGCGCAGTCGCAACGCTCACCGTCTATCCCGACTCCTCGCCGCAGGCCTACGCGACCACCCAGCTCGTGGAACGCCTGCGCGACAGTGTCGTCCCGCCGCTGGAGGCGCGCACTGGCCTGACCGTCTATGTCGGTGGCGTGACCGCTGGCGCCGTCGACTTCGCGACCACGCTCGGCCACAAGCTGCCGCTGTTCATCGGCGTCGTCGTGTTGCTGAGCGCGCTGCTGCTGTTGATCGTGTTCCGCTCGCTCGTGATCCCGCTGCAGGCGGCGGTGATGAACCTGCTCTCGATCGGCGCCTCGCTCGGCGTGATCGTGGCGATCTTCCAGTGGGGCTGGTTCGGCGGCCTGTTCGGCGTCCAGCAGGGCCCGATCGAGTCGTTCATCCCGGTGATGCTGTTCGCGATCGTGTTCGGCCTGTCGATGGACTACGAGGTGTTCCTCGTCTCGCGCATGCACGAGCGCTGGGTGCGGACCAGCGACGATCAGCGCGCGGTGCAGGAGGGCCTCGCGCTGACCGGGCGCGTCGTCACCGCGGCCGCCGCGATCATGGTCTGCGTGTTCCTCTCGTTCATGCTCGGCGAAGACCGGATCATCAAGGAGTTCGGCCTCAGCCTGGCCAGCGCTGTATTCCTCGACGCGCTCGTGATCCGCTGCCTGCTCTTGCCGGCGGTGCTGACGATCATCGGAGCGCTCACGTGGCAGATCCCAGCGTGGCTCGCATGGCTGCCACGCATCAATATTGAGGGCGGCGAGACCCCCAGCCCTGGGGAGCACGACGACGAGGCAGCGGCGCACAGCTCGCGGCACCCGCAACCCGGCCTCGCCACCGAGGGAGTGGACGGCTGAGCCGACTCCGCCGGGGGCCATCGGCCGCGCTGGCCTGCGCGGCGCTCCTGTCGCTCCTGCTGATCTGGCCGTCCGGGCACGCCTTCGCGGCCGGCGGGCGCGCTATCGCGAGCCACGACTCGCTCGCCCGCCCCACGGCGCTGATCCTGTTCCTACCGGGCGCGAGCAGCGAGCGGCTCGCGAGCGTGCCGTCGCTCTCGACGGGGATCATGAGCGCCGCGCAGGGAATCTACACGGCAACCCAGTTGGCGCTCGACATCACCCAGGGCGCGCGCATCTCGACCTCAGCCTACAGCCCCCAGCATCCACCTCCCCTCTCGTTGCGAGGAAGCGGCGCGGGCGCGGTGGTCGAACGGTGGCAGACCGCGCTGCGGCGCGCGCACGGCGCACCACAGGTCCTCGAACCCGGCCTGCTTGCATCGCAGATCCCCGGCGGCGCCGGCTACGCGGGGATCGCCGGGGAGAGCTACCTGGACGGGGTCTCGGCGACCGACCGGGGCGGCCGGGTCGCGGCGCTGTCGCTCGGATCAGCGGCGACTCTGCCCGCGCGCATCGCCGCGTTGACCACGCGCAAGCAGCTGGTCGTGGCCGACCTACCCGCGGGTAGGAGCGGGTTGAGCGATCTGCGCGCCCTGAGCGCCGCGCGGGGAGCCAAGGAGCTCGAGATCGTCGTGGAGCGCGCGCCCGACGCACCCGGCAACGAACTGCTGTGGGTGTCTGTCGGCGGGCTCGGCGGAGGGCACGAGCTCAGCTCGCAGAGTACGAACGAGCGCGGCCTGGTCGTGTCGATCGATCTCGCGCCGACGATCCTCCTCCACCTCGGCCGGCGCGTTCCAGACGAGATGCGCGGCAAGCCGATCGATCTCGACGGCTCCTTCGACGGCGCCTACCTGCGCTCGTTCAAAGCCCGCCTGCTCGTGATCTACGACCGGCGATTGCCGGCGCTGCTCTGCCTCCTCGGCGCCTGGGCGCTGCTGATGCTCGCAGCGCTCTCGCTGCGACGCCGCTGGGCCCGCGCGTGGGCGGCGCGCGTCGGCGGGCTGGCGCTGCTGTGGACGCCGGCCGCGGTGCTCGTGCCGGCGGTGTTCAGCCCTGGCCGCGGGGTCGAAGACGCACTGCTCGTGCTGCTCTGCTTCGGGCTCGGCGCACTCACCGACTGTCTGCTGCGATGGCCCCGCGCCCCGCTGGCCCCGGCAGTCGTGGCGGTCGTGGCGGTCGCCGCCGACGCGCTCGCCGGCACGCAACTGCTCGCGCGCTCGCTGCTCGGGCCCAACCCGGAGCTCGGCGTGCGCTTCTACGGGATCGGCAACGAGCTCAAGTCGGGGCTCGCCGTGCTCGTCTTCGCCGCCGCGGCTGCCGCGCTGTATCCGGCGGTGCGGGGACGGCGCGCGGCGAGCACGATGGCCGTGTGCGGGATCGTGCTCGCGGTGATCGAGGGCTCGGCGCGGATCGGCGCCGGCGTTGGCGGCGTGATCCTCGTGAGCACCGGCACGGCCGTCGCCACCGTGCTGCTGTTGCCTGGCCGCTTGACCCGCCGGCGCGGGCTGATCGTGCTAATCAGCCCGGTCGTCGGCTTGGTGGCGCTCGCGGCGATCGACCTCACCACCGCGCACGGCTCAGGCCATTACACCGGCAGCGTCCTCCACGCCCACTCGGCCGGCGAAATCCGCGACATCATCGTCCGCCGCTACACCGCCGCCTACGATGAGCTCATTCACGGCGCAATGCCGTTCGCGACCGCGCTCGCGCTGATCCTCTCCGCACTCGCCGTGCGCCGCCACCGGCGCCTGCTCGCCTCCGTCGACTGCGACCCGGGCTGGCTCGCCGCGCTCGCCGGCGGCCTCACCGCGGGGGTGATCGGAGCGCTCGCCGAGGACTCCGGGCCAGTGTTGCTCGTGGTCGCGGTCGGCACGCTCGGGTGTGTGCTCAGCTATCTGTGGGGCCGGCCTGTGGCTCAGCCTGCTACGCCGCGCAATCCCGACACGACCCGTGCAACACGATCTCGTGCTCTGAGACAGCCAGCGGAACCCGCTCGCTGAGCATCTCGATCGCGCGCTCCAGTCCCGCGTCGGAGAACGGCATCACCAGGCCGCATTCGTCGCAGACGAGATGGTGGTGATGTTGCTCGTGCTCGCCGATGCGCTCGTAGCGAACCATCGCCTGGCCAGTCTCCACGCGCTGCACGAGCCGGACCTGCTCGAGCTCGTCGAGGATTCGGTACACGCTCGCCCTGCTCACACGCCGACCCTTCACGTGCGCGCTCAGCGCCTCCTCGATCTCCATCGCCGTCAGCGCGCACTCCTGCGCGTCGAGCAGTTCCAGCAGCGCACGCCTCGCCCCGCCGCGCTTATGTCCGGCCGCCGCAAGCGTCGCCTCGGCGCGCTCAGTCCAGGATTCGCTCACTCCAGACGCGCTCACGTTCACGATGTTAGTGCCGCCCACCCGCGCCCAAGCGCGTACATCGCGGCGCTGATCGTGCCGACGAAGAATCCCACGGGCCAGTTTGTTGTGTACGAGGCTGCGATCGCCGCCCACACGACGATCAGCGCGATCGCCACCGACAGGCCCATAGCCACGAGCGGGCGATCGGTGAACGATCGAGCAGCGGCGGGCGCGCCGATCATCAGGCTGAAGATCAGCAGCGTGCCGACGACGGGAACGGTCATGGTTGTAGCGAGCGCGAGGACAACCAGGAAGCACATCTGCATACTGAAAGCACTGATCCCCCGGGCCTCGCCGGCCTCGGGCAGGATCGAGGAGAGCATCAGTGGGCGATAGAGCACCGCGACCGCAAGGATGCAGATGCCGCCGAGGATCGCTGTCGGGGCGATCTCGTTGCTCGCGATCCCGAGGACCTCTCCGAACAGCAGCGAATAGACGGCGGGCGCGTACTCTTCGCTGAAGCTGAGGAACAGTGCGCCGAGGCCGAGCATCGTCACGAGCGCCAAGGCGGTCGCGACGTCGTGGCGTCCTCTGCGGCCGAGCGCTCCGATTGTGAGGGCGCCGGCGAGGGAGAAGACACCGAGGCCGAGGAGCGTGCTCACCCCGATCAGGCTCGCGCCGGCCGCCCCCGCGAAGGACCCGTTGGGGATCGCGTGCGCCGCGAACGCCGAGCCCCGCAGGACCGTGAAGAAACCGACGACACCCGCGACGACCGCCACGATGCTCGCAACCTCCCAGGCGTTGACCATGAAACCCGAGAACACGACCTATCGGCTCTCGGGGACAGCCTGCAGAGTTGGACTGGGGTGTTCAGGATTTTCGCCTTGACGTCGGCGGCGTCGCTCGGGCAGCCCAGAGACGAGATAGATGATGAAAACGAGGGCGACGACGAAGAAGCTGATGGGCCACCCGTGTCCGGCGGGGGGCCATTCGAAGCTGTCGTAGGCGAGGATGATGCCAAGCCACATCGCGCCGATCCCGATGCCGGCGGCGGTGAGCATCGCGATCAGCGGACGCTTGCTGAGGCGCAGCGCGCTCGCAGCTGGGCCGACAAGCAGCGCGGTCCCGAGGATCGATCCGATCGTGATCGCCGCTAGCGCGGCCGCCAGCGCCAGCGCGAGCAGGTACAGAATCCCGATGGCGCGGACGGGTATTCCGCGCGCGGCTGCCATCTCGGGGCTCACCGTGGCGAGCAGGAGCGGTCGATAGAGCGTGATCGTGATGGCGAGAGCTAGGACGCTGAGCAGAGCGATCAGCGGGAAGGTCGAGCTCGCGATCGCGAAGGCTGAGCCGAACAGGATCGTTACGGTCTCGCCGGTTGTGCTGTGACTGGCGGTATAGAGGTAGAGGAACAGCGCGGCGAGCCCGATCGAAGCGCCGAGCACGATCCCGGTGGCCAGGTCTCGTCCGCGGGTGCGATGGATGCCGATCGCCTCCATCGCACCCGCCGCCAGGAGGTTTCCAATTACGAAACCCCACAAGGGGCCGACGCCGACGAGGAACGCTCCCGAGCCGCCGGTGGTGCCGATGTCACCGAATGCCTCACCGGCGAAGGCTTGCCCCCGCATGACGGTGAACACCCCGATCGCCCCGGTGACGATTGCGACGAGCGTCCCCACGCCAAGCGCGATGTGAACCGCTTCGCTTGCAAAGAACCCAGGCGCGAATACAGGCGTGAGGAAGTGGCTCACGAGATGATCTCGGTGTCTGGGAAGGCGACCTCGTGACCGGCGAGGTCGGTGTCCTCGCCGGCGCCCGCGACGATCAGCACCCGCCCATGGACGTTCAGGACATCGACGTGGTGGCCATAGAGCTTGCTGAGCACATCAGCGCGCACCACCTCGTCAGTGCTGCCGCTCACGGCACGTCCGGAGGCGAGGTAGACGATGCGGTCCATGACCCCGAGCAGCGGGTTGATCTCGTGCGCTGAGATCAGCACTGCGATCTGTTGCTCGCGTGCGATCCTGGCGAGCAGCGCCACCACCTCGTGCGCGCTGCGCAGGTCGAGATTCGCCAATGGCTCGTCCAGCAGCAGCAGCCGCGGGCGTGCGATCAGGGCGTGCGCGATCAGGATGCGCTGTTGCTCACCGCCGGAGAGCCGCCCGACACGGGTGTCGGCGAATCGGGCGGCGTCGACCGCCTCGAGCATCTCCTCGACCTGCGTGCGGCGGGCCCTGGACGGCCGCGGCACCCCCAAGCGCTGCGCATCGAGGCCAAGCCCCACGAGATCCCGCGCGCGCAGCGGCAAGTCCGGGTCGAGCAGGAACTTCTGCGGGACGAACCCGATCAGCTTGTGTGTCTGCCCGCGGGAGCGGGGCCGCGAACCGGAGTGAGGGTAGGTGGACCCACCAAAAAGGACCTCTCCCGCGCTCGCGGCTTGTAGGCCGAGGATCACACGGAACAGAGTCGTCTTGCCCGCCCCGTTCGATCCGATCAGTCCTGTGAACTCGCCGGGCGCGATGTTGAAGCTCACCCGATCGAGGATCTTCCGGCCGGAGAGCCGCACGTCCACCCCCTGTACTTCGAGGATGTCCTGACTCGCCGATGCGCCCGCCGCGTTCACAGTTTTTCGGTTGAGATGCCCTGTCCGACGGCCTTTTCGATGGCCTTGACCTCGGTGAGCATCCAGGTCTGGTAGTCGTATCCGGGGACCGGCATCGTCTCATACACCCCGACCACGGGGATGCCAGCGGCCTTGGCGGCCTTCACGAATGATTCGGTGAGCGAGTCGGTCACCTGCTGGTTGTGGACGAACACCTTGACCCTGTGTCCAGAGAAAAGGCTGTTCTGAAGGGTCACGAGCTGGGGAGCGGGGTCGGTGCCGTTCATGATGTCCGCCTGAAACGGAAACGGCGTCAGGTTTTTGGTGCCCGCCGCTTCGAGCATGTAGTCCGCGACAGGCTCAGTCGTCGCGACCGTCGTGCCGCCATAGCGTGCCTTGAACTGTGCGAGCGCCTCAAGCCAAGGCTTCAAGGAAGCTTCGAACGCCGCATCGTTTGCGTGAAAATACGCCGCGTGAGCGGGCTGTAGCGTCGAGAGGTCGCTGACGATCGCCTTGGCGACGATCGGCATCGTCGTGGGCTTGTACCAGAGGTGCGGATTGGGAGTCGATTCCGGCAGGCCGAGGAGCTTCTGGACGTTGATGACCAAGCGCTGAGCATTCGGCGAGGCCGACTCGATCTTTTCCATGTACGTGTCGTAGCCCACACCGTTTTCGATCAGGACGCTGGCGGCGCTGACCGCCTGCGCGACGCTCGGGCTGGCCTCGAACGTGTGCGGGTCGGTGTTCGGGTTGCTCTCGATCGCCGTGACCTTCACGTAGGAGCCGCCGATCTGTTCGATCACGTTCGCGTACTCGTTCTCGGCGCCGACCGCGTCGATCCGGCCGCCGGACGTGCCGCCCGAGCTGCTGTTCCCGCAGCCCGCAATGAACGCGGCCATCAACGCGCAGATCACAACTACCACACCCGTGCGTGGACGCTTGTGTAGACAGAAACGATTCATTGAGCGTGAGCCCCTTCCGCGTAGTCGGTTGGCTGCGTCCGCTCGACCCTATCATAAGATTGAGTCTTATTCTTGAGAGGACGGTGGCTCAGATGAAGGTCGCCGCGCGATGTCTTATTCTTTAACTGTGTATAACTATAGTTATACGCAAGTCATTTGTTATATACGTCGTCGGCCCTCCGGCTTTTGTTGCAGGGGATGGCGGGCGTATGATCGCCACGCATGCCCTCCCCCAAGCAGCCCGCCGACCCTCCCTTCGGGGGGCACCACGGGGGGTATCCGCCCGAGCTCACGCGCGAGCAGATCGAGCGCCTGGAGCACCGCTACGGCAACCGCTACCTGCTCGAGCCCGCCCCCGACGGCAAGCTGCCGAAGATCGGCATGACCGCCGATGAAGCGGCTGGATTGATCGAAAAGGAGATGGTGCTCGACGGCATCCCGATGCGCAATCTCGCGACCTTCGTCACCACCTGGATGGAGCCCGAGGCCGACCGCATCATCGCGGAAAACCTGCACACGAACTTCATCGACCACGCCGAGTACCCGCAGACGGCCGAGATCGAGCAGCGTTGCATCCGGATGCTCGCCGACCTCTTCAACGCCCCCGGCAAGACGACCGGCGCGCGCACGCAGGGGTCCTCGGAGGCGATCATGCTCGGCGCGCTGTCGCTGAAGTGGAAGTGGCGCGCCCGGCGCGAGGCCGCGAAGAAGTTGACCGACCGCCCCAACCTCGTGTTCGGCGGCGATGTCCACGTCGTCTGGGAGAAGTTCTGCCGCTACTTCGACGTCGAACCGCGGATCGTCCCGCTCGCTCCCGACAAGTACACGATCGGCCCGGAAGACGTCCTGCCGCACATCGACGAGAACACGATCGGCGTCGCCGCGGTGCTCGGCACGACCTTCACCGGGCACGCCGACGACATCCGCGGGATCAACTCCCACCTCGTCACGCTCAAGCACGAGCAGGGCCTGGACGTGCCGCTGCACGTCGACGCGGCCAGCGGCGGCTTCGTGTGGCCGTTCCTCTACCCCGACACGGAGTGGGACTTCCGCCTCGAGCAGGTCCGCTCGATCAACGTCTCCGGTCACAAGTTCGGCCTCGTCTACCCCGGCATCGGCTGGCTTGTGTTCCGCGAGGAGTCAGACCTCGCCGAGGACCTCGTGTTCTATGAGAACTATCTCGGCAAGCGCGATGCCACCTTCACGCTGAACTTCTCCACCGGCTCGGCGATGGTGCTCGCGCAGTACTACAACTTCGCGCGCCTCGGCCACTCGGGCTACCGCTACATCATGGAGACGATGAAGTACAACGCCCGCGCGCTCGCGAAAGAGATCGACGCGTGCGAGTTCGAGATCATCGGCGCCGCGGACGAGGAGCAGCTCCCGCTTGTGGCCTTTAAACTTCTAGGAGAGCACGGCTACGACGAGTTCGACGTCTCCGCCCAGCTCGCCGCCGAGCGGGGTTGGATGTTGCCCGCCTACACGCTCCCGCCCAACGCCGAACACGTCAAGATCATGCGCGCGCTCGTCAAGCAGACGCTCAGCTACTCGATGACGGTCACGCTCGGCCAGGACATCGCCGAAGCGTGCGCCACGCTCGATAAGAAGGGCGGCCTGCACCCCGCGGACCGCAAGCGCGTGAAGACGAACACCGGGTTCTGATTCTGAGCGGGCCCGGGTGCCGGGTCCAGACGGGGCTACGTCGCTGAGTCGCCCGGCGCGGGGGTCTCGCCGGCGCCTTCGCCCAGCTTGCGTCGGCGGTCAACAAGCAGCACCGCAGCGACGACAATGATCACAACAATCACGATCCCAGCCGCGATGTAGCGCAGCGTGTGGTGTGTCTTTGCGGCCGGTTTTGGTTTGACCGTGGCGACCGCGTACGGCGTGCCATCGGCGCTCGCAAGCGCGATCAGATGCGTCTGTTCAGAGGCGTTGTAGACGACCGTGTAGTGCTTGCCGTCATTCATCGACGCGTGGATGTGTCCCGGCGCCGGCGTCGGATGGAACGTCAGTGCGTGCACTTCGTGCTTGCCCAGCTGCGCCTTCAGTGCCGGCAGGGTCTCGGACTGGAAGTGGATCACTGCCGTGCTTTCGCCGCTCGCGCTCGCAGTTGTGGCCAGCAGAGCGAGGGTCAGGCACACGGCCAGCAGGATGCGAAGTGCTGGTGTCGATCTCATTCCCGGCAGACTATCGCTGCAGGCCGACATCGCCACGTGTGCCTCTTCCTAGACCCGTCCGGTGTCTCGCCGGTACGCACGCGCGGCGAGGGCGCCCAGCACGATCGTCCACGCGGCCGTCACGATCCATGCCTTCGCCGGCCACGGATGCCCGCCCAGGCCGATATGACCGGCCTGCACGAGCCAGTACGACGGTATGAACTGCGCCAGGTCGTGTAGGAAGCCGTGGCCGCCGATCGGGAACCACGTGCCGCCGAGCAGCGCCAGCAGCGAGATGCCGCCGCCCATGGCAGGGCCGATCGAGTCGGGGGTGAGCATGTGCCCGAGCAGGACCCCGAGGGCCGCGAACGGCACCAACCCGACGAGGATCAGCCCGGTCATCTTCAACCACTCATCGGCCGTCAGGCTGACGCCAAGAGATGTGCCGGCCGCATACAGCGCGAGCAGGCTGATCAGCGCCATCATGTAGCCCGTGAGGACCTTCACCCGGAAGTAGGCCCGCGGGCGCAGCGGGGTGATCCGCAGCTGGCGGTTCCAGCCGACCGCGCGCTCGGCCGCGATGCGGGCGCCACACGAGAGCATCGCGCTCATCGTCCCGAACGACGCCAGCCCGACCATGTAGTACAGCGGGAACGAGATGCCGCTCCCGTCGAAGTTCTGCACGTGGCGATTGGGGCTGACGATGACGAAGTACAGGACCAACGGAAAGCCCAGTGAGAGCAGGAAGAAGCGGCGGTTGCGCAGTGTGCGCAGAAGCTCGTAGCGCACGTATAGGAGCGGCATCAGTGGCCATTCCCGGTCAGCGCCAGGAACGCCTGCTCCAGCCCGGCTGCGGCGATCTCGATGTCGCGGACATCCGGGTATGCGGCCAGCAGCGCCCGGATCGCCGCGTCGGAGTCAGCGCAGTGCATGACGACCGCTTCGCCGCGGCGCTCAGCGCTGTTCACCCCAGGCAGCGTCATGAGTTGCTCAACGTCGACCGCCGGCAGCGTGGCGCGGATCGTGCGCGTGCCGACCATCGCCCTGATCTCGGTCGTCGGCCCGTCGGCGACGATCGCGCCGTGCGCTATCAACACCGCGCGGTCGGCATACGCGTCGGCCTCCTCGAGGTAGTGCGTGGCGAACACGATCGTCTTGCCGCGCGCGGCGTAGGCCCGCATCGTCGTCCAAAACGCCTGGCGGCCCTCGACGTCCAGCGCGACCGTCGGCTCGTCGAGCACGAGCAGCTCGGCGTCGCTGACGAGCGCGACGGCGAGGCGCACGCGCTGGGTCTGCCCGCCGGAGAGCTTGTTCGTACGCTGGGCGGCGATCTCGCTCACGCCCGCCAGCGCGAGCGTCTCCTCGACGTCCAGCGGCGCAGGGTAGAGCGAGGCCATCATCGCGACCAACTCGCGCGCCGAAAGGTCCCTGATCAGCTGGCCGGTCTGCAGCATCCCGCCGACCGTGCCGCGTGCGACCGCCTCAGCGGGGTCATAGCCGAACACCGAGACGCTGCCCTCGTCGGGCGTGAGCAGGCCGACCAGCATGTCGATCGTGGTCGACTTGCCGGCTCCGTTGGGTCCGAGCAGCGCGACGGTCTCACCCGCGCTGATCGCGACGTCGATGCCGCGCACGGCGCGGATCGGACCATCGGGGCCGCGGAAGGACTTGACCAGGCCACTGAGCTGGATCTGCGTCGATGGTCTCTCCGCAGTGGTCGCGCGCGCGTGCCCGGTGACGTCGGCCTTGATCGTGTCAGGGCCAGGGGTCACTTACGTGCCTGCCTCGCAGTCTTCATACGCTCTGTCTTCCCCAGCACCACCTTGCGCATGCGCACGTTCTCCGGCGTTACCTCCACGCACTCGTCCTCGCGTACGAACTCCAATGCCTCGTCGAGGGTGAGTTTGCGGTGGGCATCCAGGCGCACGAGCACGTCGGAGGTGGAGGAGCGCATGTTCGTGAGGTGCTTTTCCTTGACTGGATTCACGTCGAGGTCCTCTGAGCGGGCATTCTCGCCGATGATCATCCCTTCATAGACCTCCTCTCCGGGTCCCACGAACAGCGAGCCGCGTTCCTGAAGTGTGAACAGGGAGAAGGTGACGGTCTCGCCGCGGCGATCGGCCACGAGCACCCCGGAGGTGCGGGTCAGAAGCTCGCCCGCCCACGGCTCCCAGCCCTCGAACACGTGGTGCATGATCCCGGTGCCGCGCGTTTCCGTCAGGAACTCGGTCCTGAACCCGATCAGCCCGCGCGCCGGGACGAGGTACTCCATCCGCACCCAACCGGTGCCGTGGTTGGTCATGTGCTCCATCCGCCCTTTGCGCGCCGCCAGCAGCTGGGTCACGGTGCCGACGTGCTCCTCAGGCACGTCCACCGACAGCCGCTCGACCGGCTCGTGACGCTTGCCATCGATCTCGTGCTCGACCACGTGCGGCTGGCCCACGGTCAGCTCGAAGCCCTCGCGGCGCATCATCTCCACGAGCACCGCCAGCTGTAGCTCACCTCTGCCCTGAACCTCGTAGGTGTCAGGCCGGGCGGTCTCCTGCACACGCAGCGAGACGTTTCCCACCAGCTCCTGGTTCAGGCGCGCCTCGATCTGGCGGGCTGTGAGCTTGCTCCCGTCTTTGCCCGCCAGCGGCGAGGTGTTGGCGCCGATCGTGATCGACATCGCCGGCTCGTCAACCATGATCACCGGCAGCGGCCGCGGATCGTCGGGGTCGGCGAGCGTCTCCCCGATCGTGACCTCGGCGATCCCTGCCACAGCTATGATCTCCCCCGGCCCGGCCTCGGGCGCGTCGACCCGCTCCAGCGCGTCGGTGACGTACAGCTCGGCGACCTGGGCCCGTTTGATCGTCCCGTCCGCCCGGCACCACGCGATCTGCTGGCCCTTTTTGATCGTGCCATGGCGCACCCGGCAGATCGCCAGGCGGCCCACGTAAGGAGAGGCGTCGAGATTCGTGACGAGCGCCTGCAATGGATGCTCGGGGTCATACATCGGTGGGGGGATGCGCTCCAGCAGCAGATCCAGCAGCGGCGCCAGCGTCGCGTCCTCGGGGATGGAATCCCCGCCCGCCCCGTTCGCGTCGTAGTGCAGGGACGCCCGTCCGACCTTGGCGTTGGTGTAGACGATCGGGAACTCGATCTGGTGCTCGTCGGCGTCGAGGTCCAGGAACAGCTCATACACCTCGTCCACGACCTCCGCCACGCGCGCATCTGGACGATCCACCTTGTTGACGACGAGGATCACCGGCAGGCGCGCCTCCAGCGCCTTGCGCAACACAAACCTCGTCTGCGGCAGCGGGCCCTCGGAAGCGTCCACGAGCAACAGCACACCGTCGACCATCGTCAGCCCACGCTCGACCTCGCCACCAAAGTCGGCGTGCCCGGGGGTGTCGACGATGTTGAGCTTGACGTCCTTGTAGCGCAGCGACGTGTTCTTGGCGAGGATCGTGATCCCCTTCTCGCGCTCGAGGTCCATCGAGTCCATCACCCGCGTGGCCACGTCCTGGCCAACCCGGAACGCGCCGGACTGCCACAGCATCGCGTTGACGAGCGTCGTCTTGCCGTGATCGACGTGCGCGACGATCGCCACGTTGCGGATGTCATCTCGGGGAAGTAGGGGCACGGCGGAGAAGGGTACTCGGGAGTTGAGGTCTTCCCGGTGCGCAACCTCGCCGGCCACGTTTGAGTCGCTGCTCGGCCTGCCCCGGCTGGCTTATGCGGCGACGGTGCCCGAGGCGCGAACCTTGGAAAGGCTGACGGTGGTGTTCCCAGGCCTGATGCACAACCGCACCTCGTCCATGAACCTAGCCATCAGGCCAAGACCACGCCCATGCTCCGAGTGTGTGGCAGTCTTCAGGATGGGCAACACAAACGTCCCACAGTCGCTGACTGAAAATGTCAGGCGGTCGGCGTCCGCGACGATGCTCAAGTGGATCAGTCCCTGCGCGTCTGGGGCTCCATGCCTGATCGCGTTGGTGACCGCCTCGTTGACAGCGTAGACAAACTCGTAGCTGCTGTTGGCATCAAAGCCAAATGCTTTCGCAGCCTCCCTGGCATAACTCCGCGCCACGCTCAGCTCCGAGCAGTTGATGGGCAGGCGCAACTCACTTGCAACCGGGCCAGCAACGTTCGGCTGAGCGCTAGCGTGCATTTCAACCAGCCGAGGCGAGCGCGTACAAAGCCTCCTCGCGTGAACGATGCAACGCGATCATGACGTCGAGGCCTGTAATCTCGAAAATGCGCAAAACCTTCTCATTCTCATCGGCGCAGACGACCGCCAGCGATCCGCCGCCAGCCTCCTGCAGCCTCGTGGCGGCGCCCACTAGCACACCGATCGTCGTCGAGTCGATGAATGTCGCCGCCGAGAGATCAATCACCAGATGCCGCTTGCCTGTTTTGATGTGGCTGGCGATGACCTCCCTGAGCTGCGGGCTGGCAGAGTAGTCGACCTCACCGCCCACAGCCAGGACAGCAACATCACCACAGCCCACATCGTCGATCGTCGTGTCATCGCTGATGATGTAGAAAGAGCTCATTCGTCCTCCCAGGGCCAGAAGGGCCTAGCTTGCGAGGGATCTATCCTGCACTTTCTACTCTGATTTTCGGCAGTATGGAAATGGTTTCTGTAATTTTCCTTACGGCTGATGGACATATGTAGGTGTGCTTGGAGACGCTTGCAACTCCTCAGCGCCGTGTGCGTGCGGCGCGAGGCGCCATGCGCAGGCCGAAGCGCACCAGCGCCGACGGATAGCGCTCGGCGGTGGCGATCGTCTCCTCGAGCGCCGCGGCGAAGCGCCTGATCTCCTCCTCTTCGATCGTGAGCGCGGGGAGCACCTTGATCGTGTTCATGCGGTGGCCTGCCACCTGGCAGAGGATCCGGTGCTTGTGGAACAGCGGCATCGTGATGAGCTGGGAGAAGAGACCGGCCTGGCGACGCTCGACCGCGCTCCACAGCCGCCTGCCCACGCGCCCGGACGGTGGGCCGAATTCGATCGCCCACATCAGGCCAAGCCCGCGCACATCGCTCACGACCTCGTAGCGCTCCGTGAGCGGGGTGGTCAGTTCGAGCAGCAGCGCCCCCATCTGCTCGGCTCGGGCCACCAGCCCCTCGCGATCGAGCACCCGCAACGTGGCGAGCGCGGCGGCCGCGGCGAGATCGTTCCCACCGAACGTCAACCCGTGGCGGACGGCACGTTCCATCCCGTCGAACACCCGCGCAAACGCCTTGCGTGAGACGAGCACCGCCCCGATCGGCACGAGGCCGCCGGAAAGGGCCTTGGCGAGGCAAATCACGTCGGGCTCAAGCTGGGAGTGCTCGAGCGCGAGGAACCGCCCAGTGCGCCCGATGCCGGTCTGTACCTCGTCGCACACGAACAGCGCTCCGGCGTCGCGGCAGAGGCGTTGGGCGCCGAGCAGATATCCGTCCGGGGGCAGGTTCACGCCCTTGCCCTGCACCGGCTCGACCACGAACGCGGCCACGTCCCCACGCCCGAGCTCTTGCTCCAACGCGTCCAGGTCGCCAAAGCCCACCGCCTCGCAACCGGGCAGCAGGGGGCCGAAGCCATCCCTGAACTCGGCGTTCCCGTTGAGCGAAAGCGAGCCGAGCGTCAGCCCGTGAAAGGCATGCTCGGCATAGAGCACCCGTGGCCGCCCGGTGGCGGCGCGGGCGATCTTGATCGCCGCCTCGACGGCCTCGGTGCCGCTGTTGGCGGGGATCATCGCCGCGACACTGTCGGGTGCCCGCGCGAGCAGTTGCTCGGCGAGCACCCCGCTCAGCAGCGTCACCCCGAGCTGGGGGAGGTTGGCAGTGCGCGCCGCCATCACCTCCTCGACCGCCGCGATCGCCTCGGGGTGGTTGCGCCCGATCGCGAACACCCCGTACCCACCGAACATGTCGAGGTAGCGCTCACCCTCCGAGTCGATCAGGTGCGCGCCCTCCCCGCCCGTCCAGACTCGATCGAAGCCGAGCGTGCGCAGGATGCGACCCATCTGGGGGTTGAGGTGGCGGTCATTGAGGGAGAGCTCCTCGCCGGTGCGCCGCTCGATCAGCTCGCGCACACTGAGAATCGGCTCTGACGACATCGGTTGAGCCTAGCCGCACGAACGAGAGGGGGCGTAGTAGGGGCGCGGGTCGGGCGGCGTGGATTAGCTATTAAAAATAAAGGTTTGTGCGCGATGGTTATACAGACTTTAAAAGTAGATACTTAACTTCGCGCCCAGACGACGGTGACGAAGGCAGCCGAGCTGGGTTCGCGGTGGGCCGTGGGGACGAAGGCGACGCGCACGCGCGGCTTGAGGCGATGACGCCTGCTCAGCGCCCGTAGACCGTGGCGCGAGAGCGGAACCTTGATGGTGAGGATCGAGGCCTTGCTGACGCGCCTGTAGATGGTCCGCAGGTTCTTGCCTTTGACGCTGATCCGTCCGGCGGCGAAGGTCTTGACCTTGAGGATCAGCTTGTGGCCGCGGATGCGATGGCTGAGGATCATGACGGGGCAGCCGGATACGGAGATCTTCGTGTTCTGTTTGATCTGGGCGCCGCTCTGGGCGGTGATGATCGTGGGCATCAGTAGCGGCTTGGCGCAGAGGCTCCCATTGCCGGTCAGCGCCGAGTGAGGGCCGACGGGCAGGTTCAGGGTGAAGCTCGTGACAGGAACGTCAGGAACTGCAGCAAATGTCGAGCTTGTGATGCCCTTCTTGATGAGAGTGTTGCCAACCAGGATCACTTTTACGCCATCGCCTTCGAGGACGAGGTCAAGGTCTGGGAAGGCCTCGCCGCCGTGGGAGACCAGATAGGCAGAGCCGCTCAGTTGGCCAGGCAGCACTGGTGTGATGACGGTGGCTGTTCCGACTTCTGAGCCCAGCGGACGGCAGCTGATTGGATTGGCCGCAAATGTGGCTTCTGGACAGGCTTTTTGCAGGGTTGTCAGCCGCGAGGGCAGTTGCAGGGGCAGCGAGGCGAATACCGACTTGATGTTCGCCTGATGCGCGGGCTGGGTGAGGGTCACCTGCAGGCTGGCTCCGCCAGTTTTGGAGGTTTTCGCGCTCGTTGAGACCTTGAATGAGGGCTTGAACGCGAGTGCGCTGCAGCCGCTGACCCCAAAGGGACTGGATAGGTTCTGGGTCGCGCCAAAGGCGGAGGTCAAGGTCGATTCGGTTGCCAGGGCTCCGCAGTTGGTCGGATTGAGCAGGAAGTCCGAGCGCGTAACTGCGACGCTGGTGCTTCTCAGGCGCAGCGGCACACCTGAGCTCGGCTTGCCTACTCCCTGCGCGATCGTGGGCAGAGTGCTCGTGGCGATCACGCGCCCGCTATATGGTTCGACCGAGATCGCCACGCGAGTGACAACAGTGCCAAGATTGAAGGGTCCCGCGGCCGCTGGCACCGCGATGGAGAGCCCGTAGGGCGCACCCTGGTAGGGGCCAGTGAGATAGACCTTGCCGGCAAATGGGTACGGTTCGCCGGCGCCAGCCGTGACACTGGCGGTGCCGATTTCGCTGGCGGAGGGGCAGGTGCCTTCATTGGCCTGTGATTCGCCACACAGTGGCACAGACGGGATCAGGCCGACCAAGCCGGAGGGCAGTATGGTCTTGACTTGCGAGAGATATTGCTGGCCGTCAGCGCGGGTGAGATTGAAGGTAAAGCTGGTGAACGCAGCAGCGGTAGAGGTCGAGCTCTGCGTGTTCTGGGCCAGGGCGAACGGGACGGGATTCGGACAGCCCGTGGTGGGGAAGGCGAATGACGGCGTGAACTGTTTGAGAATTTCTTCGCCGGAGTAGGCGGTGAAGTTGGATTCTGTCTTCGCGCCGGCGCAGTTCAGTGGATTCGCCAGCGGCGCGCGCGAACCCGTATTCAATTCGAGGATCGCCCTGCTGAACGGGAGCTGCGGCAGGTTGAACGGATGTTCTGCGGTGTTCTTGAAGGTCGCCGTCAGCCTGCCGGTGCTCGCGTCGGGCTGCACCGTTCCTTCGACCTTGACTCCGACGTCGTATTTGCTTTCAGCGACGACATAGACGGTGTAGGGAGGACCGGTTATCGGCACGCCTTTCGGGGCTCCCAGATAGAGACTGCCCGTCAGCGAACCTGGCGGGAGGTCTGTTTCGATCTTGACTTTGCCGATATTCGAGCCGGCCGGGCATTCCGCCGGTGTCTTGCTTTCGAAGTGGACCTCGGCCGGTAGACACGCTTCAAGGCCATGCGCCGCGGATGGGTTCAGCGTCAACCCTTCGGGGAAGGTCGCGTGTGCTTCAGCGATGTCGGCGGTGTTGATTTCTCCGGCGCCTTCGTTCTGTTTCGCCGTGACCACTGTGGTGGCGCCGTCGGGTTCGTCTGATGTCTTTTCCGACGTCGCGGGGCCGGGGGTCACTTCGGTATTAGGTTCGAAGGGCACGTTTTTTCCGCATCCATCTATCCCGACAGGCGGCACCGTAGGGGTGCTGGCGACTTCACCGTTGTCGGATTCGACTTCAACGTAAGAAGTCGAAAGCGAGGGCGCGCCGCAGACACTCGGAAGGGTCAGAAAATTGCCTCGGCCTTCTGTTCCCGCGTGTCCATTGAAGAACAGCTTCGACTTCAACGTCTGCAGTTTGGATTTGAACCCTCCGAGAACTTCCACTTCCGGCGGGATGTTGTTGATTTCGAAGTACTCGTGGAAGTCACCCGAGGGAATCCCCCTTGCTTCCAGAGCCGGTTCTTTCGCCCAGCTAACGTGGCCTTCCAGGATCAGGTGCACCGCTGAGACGATCGGCGACGCGCCTTCGACGGCAATGCCGAACAGCAGCGGCAACCCTGGTTCTTGGTCGAGGTTGTAGACCTTTCCCGTCAGGGGAGGGGCAAGCACGTGCAAGCCCCCTACCGTGACGACCGCTTCCAGTTCGACGAACCCCGCTTCGCTTGCAGCCGGGCAGAGTTTGGGGTTTTCGTCAAACTGTTTCCGCGTGCAGGTTGCGAGCGTCTGCGGGTCGGCGGCCAGGCCCGGGGGAACATCGACGCGGAGACGCTTCAGCGGTTCTCCGGTCGGCACGCGACTGCCTTCCGTGCCGGTATGCGCGAGTTCGACGCCCGTCAGGCCCCATGGAGGATGCCCGGCGGCCTGCGTGAAGAACGCACTGTGGGGGCTGGTGTATTCGCAGCTTTTGACTTCTGCTTCATTGCCGTTGCAGGTTCCGGCTTCAAATTTGGCCACACCGAATCCGGCGGCCTGCGCGGCGGGGGCAGCAAGGCCGAAGGTCGTGCCGGCGAGCAGCGCCAGCAGCCAGATCCTCCCAAGCCCTATCTTGATGCTGATCATGCCAACATTGCTCTATACCCGGCCTGCAGCGCTTCTAAGCGCCGTGGCGGTTTCCTCGCTGTGCGGCTGCGGCGCAGGTGTAGGCACCCAGGCACAGAGCAACAGGACAGTTGCTGGCGAAGCGTCGTACGCCAACCTGCCGCCCACGCACGAGCAGCAACTGGTCGAACGGGGAGCACACCTGTTCGTCGTTCACGGCTGCTCCTCTTGCCATGCAATCGGTGGCAGCTCCAGCGTTGGCCCGAGCTTTGCCAGGCTCGCCGGGAATCGCGTAACGCTCGCTGATGGCCGTCACGTGCTCGTCGACGCAAGTTTCTTGCACAAAGCACTGCTCAATCCCCGTGCCGCCGCGGTCAAGGGCTACTCGCTCGCGCCCATGCTCGCCGCAGTGGAACGCCTGCAACTGAAGCGCCACCCGGCAGACATCACTGCGCTGGCCGCCTTCATCGAGCAGATAGGCCCAGAAGGGTAGATGCATATTTCCCGCGAATGGGGGTAAAGTTATTCGGCAGAGGCTGCGCCTGTTGCCAACAGGCGTCGCATCCGAGTAGAGCAAAGGAGGTTGAGATGCCTTCAGTCGCCACAACCACACCCACGCAACTCTCCGCACCGACCACGAGTGAGGACGTAGCTCAGCTCTTTGTGCGCTGGCAGCAGCAGCGCGATGAGGCAGCGCGAGAGGCATTGGTGGCTCGCTACATGCCGCTGGCACGCCGTCTTGCACGACGCTACGCCCGCTCCTCGGAGCCCTTCGAGGACCTCCTGCAGGTCGCTTCACTGGGGCTGCTCAAAGCGCTAAACCGCTTCGACCCCACGCGGGGCCGTCCGTTCCAATCATTTGCAGTGCCGACGATCCTCGGGGAGATGCGGCGATACTTCCGCGACTCGGGTTGGTTCGTCCATGTACCCCGCGGTGCGCAGGAGCGCGCGCTGAAGGTGCGCGACGCACAGGAGACCTTTGCGAACGAGCATGGTCGTGCTCCCACAGTCAATCAGCTCGCCGAGTATCTCGAGCTCGACACCGAGGACGTCATCGACGCGCTGTTGGCCATTCAGTCCTATGAAGCGCTGTCGTTGGACACTCCCCGACCGCGCGCGGATGGGGAGGTGGTGCCCTATGGCGAGACTGTCGGCCAAGACGATGGGCACTATGAGCTCATTGAGCTGAGCGCAACCGTAACAGCTGTCCTCGAGCAGATCCCCCCACGTGAGCGCCTCATCCTGCGCATGCGTTTCGTCGAGGATCTCACCCAGACCGAGATCGCCGCTCGTGTTGGCATCTCACAGATGCAAGTCTCGCGTCTGCTGCGCCATTCCCTAGATCAGCTGCGAGCATTGACCTCGGATACGTCCTGTAGGACACCCTAAACGCGACGCTGCTGCGTGGCCCCTATCGTCTTGCCAACCACCATCCAAGAGAGACGAGCATCACTCCTCGCCGCCCCGATCCCCACCTATCCCCACACCGGGATGGCCGCGTCACCTAAGCCTAACGTTCGCCTCGGCCTACCCAACAGGCCAGAGAATGTCGTGCTCGTGCGGCAGGTGCTTACTGGCGTGGCGGAAGCCATCGACCTCGATGGCAGCGATCTCAACGACATCAGGACAGCGGTCACCGAGGCCTGTAACAACGTCGTGCTGCATGCCTATGAAGGCGAGGATGGGCCGCTGGAGATCGAGGTATATACCGCTCCCAACACCCTCGAAGTTGTGGTACGCGATCAGGGCATAGGACTAAAGCCGCCGCCCGATATTGCACAGGAGAGCACCCTTGCAGAGGAGAACGCCTCCTCAGGTTCAGGTATTGGCCTGCCTGTAATACAAGCGCTTGCAAATCGCGTCGAGTTCACAGACGCGGCGGTAGCATCCAGCCGGGCCGGCTGGGTCGGGACGGAAGTTCGCATGGAGTTCGCCACATCAAGTACCCGCGGACTCGAATCGCTCGACGAGGATGGGCTCGAGCCCTCAAGCATTACGCCAGCCGAGCCCTCCACCACCATGGAAATCACGATCGCGCCGACACATCTGGCACGCACAGTGCTTCCTCGTCTTTTGAGTGCGCTTGCAGCGCGCGCCCACTTTTCGACCGATCGGATCTGCGATGCACAGCTCATCGCAGACGCGCTCACCGCACACACTCCCGAATCGATCAGTGGCAACCATCTCGGCGTCAGCATCAACGTCAAGCCGCGCAATCTGGAGCTGTCCATAGGGCCACTGGACGCAGGACATGTTCAGCAACTCATCGGCGATTCCACCCTTGCAGGCCTGGGCGCGGTTATCGAGAAGCTGACCGACCACCATCAGGTGGCGACTGTTGGGCCCTCCGAGGTGCTCGCTCTACAACTGCGTTCTTAGCCTCGGTCGCCCCCCCGAATAGTCTCGGTGTCTGGTGCCTATAGTTCGATTTAAAAGTTCTGTATTACCATGGTTGCACAGAATTTTTTTGGGAGATCATCCCTCAGCCGCCTGGGCCTACGCATGCACTCCGCGCTAAACTGACTTCCGGTGATCGTGGGGGAGCATCTTCGAATCGATACCCAGCATGAGCGAGACCGGGTCGTGCTGGCGCTCCATGGCGAACTCGATCTCCTCGCCGCACCGCTGCTCCAAAGCGAGATCGAAAGCAACGAGGCTGGTGCGACAGGCATCCTCGTGCTCGACCTCGACGATGTCCAGTTCATCGACTCTGCAGGTCTGCGGGTCATCCTCATGGCGCACAAGCGCGCAAAGGCAAGCGGACAGAAACTTGCGCTGACCCCCGGCTCACAGCAGGTTCAGCGGCTGCTAAGCATCGCCGGCGTAAGCGAGCACCTGCAGACAATCTCCACGCCCAACGAGATATTGGTCTAACCGGCAGCCAGGCCCACCAACTGGGCGCTGCGTTCCCACAGCCCCTCGGCGAGCGTGGCATTCTGCGCCTGGGAGCTAGGCGCAAGGACCTTCTCGTCCTGGACATACTCGCCGGTGAGAGCAGCCGCCTCATCGGACAACGAAAGCCAGACCAGCGAACGGGCGCCACGCTGCGGCGAACGGAAGAATGGCCCGGCGACCGTCGTCATAACCTTCCAGACCCCGTTCTCGTTCTTGCCGAAGCCCGTGCGCACGACCCCCGGGTGAAAGCAGTTCGCGTGCAGCTCCGGCGCGCGCTTTGAGAGCTCGCGCGTGAACAGGATGTTCTCCAGCTTCGACGTGCCATACACGCGCATCGCCGAGTAAGACTTCGTGGACTGCAAGTCGTCCAGGTTCAGCCTGCCGCCCTTGTGCGCATCGGAGGCCGTCGTCACCACGCGCCCACCGCGCAGGCGCTCGCGCAGCAGGTTCGTCAACAGGAAAGGCGCCAGGTGGTTCAGCGCGAACGTCCGCTCGAAACCCTCGGAGGTCTCTTGCCTGGAGGCGAACAGCGCCCCAGCGTTGTTGACGAGGACGTCGATGTGCTCATAGCGCTCGCGCACCTCCGCTGCAAGCGCGAGAACGTTGGCCATCAGCATCAAATCGACAACATGCTCGTGGACAGGAGCGCCCCCGCCGGCCGCCTTGGCCTCCTGTGCGACAGCGCTCACCCGCTCGGGGTCACGGCCCACGAGCGCGACCTCGGCGCCCTGTCGAGCGAGCTCGACAGCAGCGGCGGCGCCAATGCCACGCGTGGCCCCGGTTAGCAGGACGAGCGTCATACCGCTGACTCTACTTGCAACAACCGCCGAGAGTCCTATCCTCTACGCATGGCGATAGGGACCGCTGTGTCGTCTGAACGCGGTCGCAGCCGCATGCTGCTCGGCATTGCAGCGGTCGCAATCGTTGCAATCGTGGCAGTAGTTGTGGCGGTGCTCACTTTGTCGGGCCTGTCACTGGCGAACGATCCCACAGCGCTCGCACGGGTAACGGTGGGCCCACTGGGCGGGAAGATCGAACACGTCGAAGCGCACGGCCCGAACGGTCAGACAGTCCCGCTCGCGATCGAAAATGGGCGCTTGACCCCGCTGAAGCAGCTGAGGCCGGGCGAGAAGGTATCCATCGCTGTGGATGTTCGCCGGCCGGGATGGCTCAGCTGGGCGTTGGGTAGCAAACGCACTGAGACACTGGAACTGCAAGCTCCGGTCGCGCATGTGACTGAGCCCTGGATGACCGTTACCGTGGGCTCGAGCGTGCGCGTAAGCTTCGATCAGCCCGTCAGCTCAGTCACTTACGTCAGCGCCAGCAGCCTCACCCATCGCGTGACCGGTGGCGCACGGCGCTTGATCTCACTCGGGGTACAACCCGCGACAGGGTCGGCAGAGGTCGCCGCAGCGGCACGCCCCTGGGAGACGCTCGGCACACCTATGCAGGTCAGCTGGTTTCCGCCCTCGCGCTCGCCGGTGATGGCCACTTACCCCGCCGCAGGCTCACAGATCGGGCCCGCCACCGCGATCTATCTGACCTTCTCCAAGCCCGTCAGCGAAGTCCTCGGCTCACAGCAACCGCAGATCTCGCCAGCCACCGCCGGCAGCTGGCGCGAAGCCAACAGCCATACGCTCGAGTTCACGCCGTCCGGGTTCGGGGCGCCGCTCGGCTCGCGGCTGCGCGTCCAGCTTCCGCATGCGGTCGCGGTGACCTCGAGCAACGGCAGCGGCCTGCGCACTGCCAACGTTGTCGAATGGACAGTCCCGCCAGGCTCGACGCTGCGCCTGCAGCAGCTGCTGGCCGAGACCGGCTACCTCCCCGTCGACTGGCAACCGTCGGGCGCCTCCGTGGCGCACACGCCGCAGGCGCAGGCGCAGGCGGCAGTCGATCCGCCGAGCGGCAGCTTCGCTTGGCGCTACGCGAACACGCCGCACCAGCTGCAGGCGCTGTGGAGCCCGGGGCAGTGGAACCTCGTGACCAAAGGCGCGGTCATGAAGTTCGAGAACGAAAACAGCCTCACCGTCGACGGCCTCGCCGGCTCCGTAGTGTGGCACGCGTTGCTCGCCTACGTGCTCGCCGACAAGCGCCTGCACGAAGGCTACAGCTACGTGTACGTACATCGCGAAGTCCCAGAGACGATGACGCTGTGGAGCGCCGGACGCACGATCGAGACCTCCGCCGCGAACACCGGCATCTCCGGGGCGGAAACCGAACTCGGCACCTTCCCGGTGTTCGAGCACATCCCCGAAGGCACCATGAGTGGCACCAACCCCGACGGCTCGCACTACCAAGACCCGGGGATCAAATGGATCAGCTACTTCAACGGCGGCGACGCCCTGCACAACTTCGACCGCTCATCGTTCGGCACGCCCCAGAGCCTCGGCTGCGTCGAGCTGCCGCTCGCGGCCGCCGCCGAGGAGTGGCCGTACACCACGATCGGCACACTCGTCACGATCGAAACCTAACCATCGGGGCGCCCGGATTCGAACCGGGGACCTCGCCGACCCGAACGGCGCGCGCTACCAGGCTGCGCCACGCCCCGACGCGCTGTGAGTATTCCACACCTTCGCCGCGTCACAGCGCTACCCTCGCCCGATGCCCGCCCTCCTTTCCGACATCCTCGCCGAGGCCGACCGCCTGCTGGAGCCAGCACGCTTCGACGACTACTGCGTGAACGGTTTGCAGGTCTCGGGCCCGGACGAGGTGCGCACACTTGTCACCGGCGTGTCCGCGCACGCGGAGCTGTTCGAGCTGGCCGCCCAGGAGCGTGCCGAGCTGCTGCTCGTCCACCACGGCATCTTCTGGGGCCCTTCCCCCGGCGCGATCGACGCCATGCTCAAGCGCCGTCTGCAGATCCTCTTCAACGCGGACATCGCGCTCGCCGCATACCACCTGCCGCTGGACGCGCACCCGCAGTTCGGCAACAATGCATTGCTCGCCAACGCGCTCGGCGCGACTGACCTGGAGCCGTTCGCGCTGCACCACGGCCAGCCGATCGGTTTCATTGCGCACTTCCCAGGAGATGGTCTGACCGCGCATGAGCTGTTCACGCGCGTGCACACAATCACCGACCGTGGACCGCTCGTGTTCGACGCCGGGCCATCGCAGATCCATGAGCTAGCGATCGTGTCCGGTGGTGGCGTCGACTACATCACCGACGCCGCGTCCGCCGGGGCCGACGCCTTTCTCACCGGCGAGCCCGCCGAGCGTGTGATGGCACAGGCCCGCGAGCTCGGCCTGCACTTCATCGCCGCCGGCCATTACGCGACCGAGACCTTCGGCGTACGTGCGCTCGGCGAGCACCTGGCCAGGCGTTTCGACCTTCGCCACGTCTTCCTGGACGTGCCCAACCCTGTCTAGTGGGCGCGAACCTCGTAAGATTGGAGGGTACGTCAGCTCGTTGATCGAGGAGGGGAGTCGTCATGGAGGTCACCGCCGCTGCACCGTCGGCAATCGCGTCGCAGACGATCGCTGACCTGATTCCGCACGCAGCCGAGCGTTACGCTGATCGTGCTGCCGTCCGCTTCAAGCACGAGGGCACCTGGCAGGACGTCACATACACCGAGCTGGACGAGATCGTGCGTGAGGTCGCACTCGGATTGATCGATCTCGGCATCGAGCACGGCGACCGCGTGTGCATCCTCGCCAACACCCGCCCCGAGTGGTCCTACGCCGATCTGGCCGCCACCTCCGCAGGCGCAATCGTCGTGCCGATCTACCAGACCAACTCCCCAGAGGAGTGCCATTGGGTCATCTCCGACTCCGACGCATGCGCAATCGTCTGCGAGGACGCCTCCCAGCTGGCGAAGATCGCGGCGATTCGCGACACCATCCCCAACCTGCGCACGGTCGTCGTGATCGATCCGCCGAGCACCGAGGAGGCAACACCCGAGATCGCAGCGCTCAGCGCGATCCCCCTTGAGGATGTTCGCGAGCGCGGACGCGCGCGCTCCCCAGAAGAGCTCGATGCACGCCGTGCCGCAGTCCGCGCGGAGGATCCGTACACCTACATCTACACCTCCGGCACGACCGGCCCACCGAAGGGATGCGTGCTCACGCACGGTAACTACCGCGCAATCATCGAGATGGTCGAGCGGCGGGCAAGCCTTGAAAGCGACGCGGGAGATGTGGTCTACCTGTATCTGCCGCTGGCTCACTCGTTCGCGCTGCTGTTGCAGCTGCTCGTGCTCGACCTCGGTGTGACGCTCGCCTACTTTGGCGGAGACACCAAGCAGATCATCGGCGAGCTGGCCGAAGTCAAGCCCACATATCTACCGTCGGTGCCACGGATCTTCGAGAAGATCTACACACTCGTCTGCGCCAACGCCAACCCTGAGGAGCTGGCCGGGGCAGTGCGCGTGGGAATGCAGGTGCGCGAGTGCCAGCTCGCCGGCCGACCAATCCCCGATGAGCTGCAGAAGCCGTTCGAAGAGGCCGAGGAGAAGCTGTTCAAAAATGTGCGCGCCGCATTCGGTGGTCGCGTGCGCGAGGCTGTCAGCGGCGCCGCCCCAATCGCCAAGGAGATTCTCGAATTCTTCTACGCCTGCGGCGTGCCCGTGATGGAGGGCTACGGCATGACCGAGACCGCAACCGCAGCCACCGGGTCCACTCCCGAGGAGCACCGGTTCGGCAGCGTCGGCAAGCCGTTCCCAGGAGTTGAGGTCGCGATCGCCGACGACGGCGAGTTGCTGATCAAAGGCGCCAACATATTTCAGGGCTACCACAACAATACCGACGCTTCGTTTGGCGCAATCGAGGACGGCTGGCTGCACACCGGCGACCTCGGGCGCATCGACGAGGACGGGTTCGTCTACATCGTGGGGCGCAAGAAGGACATCATCATCACCGCCGGTGGCAAGAACCTGACACCGGCCAACATCGAGAACGACCTCAAGCAGTGCCGCTGGATCTCCCAGGCAGTCATGCACGGCGATCAGCGCCCCTACCCAGTGGCACTGGTGACGCTCGACGAGGAAGAGATCGCTGGATATGCCGCCGAGCACGGCCTGCCCTCCGATACCCCCTCACTGGCACGCAACCCTGCGGTGCAGGCGCTCGTCCAAGAAGCGCTCGACCGTGCCAACGCAAAGTACGCCCAAGTCGAGCAGGTCAAGAAGTTCGCGATCCTCGACCACGATCTCACCCAAGAGACAGGCGAGCTGACACCGACGCTGAAGGTCAAGCGCAACGTCGTCAACGAGAAGTACGCAGACGTGCTCGACTCGCTGTATGCGAGTTAGCCTGCTGTTAGCCGCATAGCTGCGAAGATAGAGAGAGATGCGCTCCGATCCCAGCGACACTGGCGGACTGTTCGTCGGCCGCCGGCCCGGCACAGCCCCGGTCCGCTTCCGCACGCTGCCCGAGCGCGGCAGCCCCATGCGCCAGCGCATCGACAACCGTATCGCCGACATGCTGCTTGGCGCAATCACGATCCTCAGCCTGCTTTGCTGGGGCCCGATCCCCCTCGCCTGCCTGTGGCTCGGCTCGCAGGCCAACTACTTGACAGGCAGCGTCAGCCTCGGCATCCTGATCGCCTTCATCGGCTTGTTCGTGCTGCTGTTCGGCACGCTCGCCATCCTGCGCCGCCTCGACCAAGCGTGGATCCTGGTGCGCCGCGCCGCCGGCCACGACCAGCGCACGGGGGCACTCGGACGCATATTTGCGGCCACCGCCGCAATCGGCGGAGTGGTCTTCATCATCTGGTTTCTGGTCATCAACGGACCCGGCCCCGGCGGCGTGTGAGCGTGCATGGCGCGCGATCGGTGTGCGCGTCGCTGAGCCGGCAGTAGTCACATGAGTCTGCTCGACTATTACCGCCAGTTCGAAGGAATGTCGGAGGAGGAGGTCAATGAAGGCCTGCGCGCAGAGGCCGCTGAGCGCAAACGCAAAGCGCTCGCGCGCGTGGAGACGCTCGACCTCTCCCAGACCACCTGGCCAGAGCTGCCCCATCCGAGCATCGTCAGCGCAATCACCTTCGTTGCCCGTCGCGGCCTGCACCGATACCCGCACCTACGCGGCTCGCAGCTACGCGACGAGCTCGCCGAGCGTCATAGCATCGAGCCTGCGCGGCTGATCCTCGGCAACGGTGCTGCCGAGCTGCTCAGCTCCGCCACAAGCGCGCTGATAGAGCCTGGGCAGCAGCTGCTCACTTCCTGGCCCTCATACCCCCTGTTCCCGATCATGGCCCGCCGTGCCCATGGCCGCGCCGTGCCCGTCCCCGGCGGCATCGACGCGCTCCTAGCAGCTGCCCAGGAACCCGACACGCGTGTGATCGCGCTCGCCAGCCCCAACGACCCCACCGGGGAGCTGCTCTCCATCTCAGAGCTTCAGCGCTTGCTCGCGGGCCTGCCCGACGGCGTCGCTGTGCTGCTCGACGAGTCGCTCGTCGAGTTCGTCGACGCACAACCCATCAATTCCTCCCTCGCGCTGCTCGAGGAGAATTCCCGCCTGCTCGTCTTCCGCAGCTTCTCCAAGGCCTGGGGCCTCGCCGGCCTGCGTGTCGGCTACGCCATTGGCGGCCCCGGATCAGAGGAGCTGCTAGCCGAGTTGCAGCCAGACCTCGGCGTCTCCGAGGTCTCCCAGGCCGGCGCACTAGAGGCACTGCGCAGCTGCTCAGAGATCGTCGCTCGGCGCGTCGATACGATTTCGCACGAGCGTTCCCGCCTCACAAGCGCCCTACGCGACCGCGGTTTCGAGGTGGCCAACAGCCAAGCCAACTTCGTATGGGCCTCTCATCCCACCATCGAGGGCAGCGAGCTATCCGCACGCCTGGCGCGCGCCGGCATCCTCATCACAGGCGGCTCGGCCCTCGGCGAGCCCCACCATGTCCGCATCGGCCTGCGCGACGCCGCAGCAAGCGACCGCCTGCTCAACGCGCTCGACAAAGCGCTTTTTTAGCACTAGCCGGCTGAGCCTGATTGGCGCAACAGCGCGCCGGTCGTACCCTCGAGGATCTTGCGCCAGGCGCTCGTCTCCTCCCGCTCGGCGTCGAAGTGCTCGACGACCTTGTTCAGGCGCTTGGCCGAGATCTCCAGCCCGTGGCGCTCGCAGATCTCGCGGTAGCGCTCGTATTCGCCGGCGATGTGCTGCGTCACCGACTGGAAGCCGTGGCGCGCGATCTCCACGCGCGAGGTGAAGTTCATCATCGACGTCTTGAACATCAGCTCATCCGCCGGCTCGGGCTCGATCAGCACGATGTCCACGCCCGGGTAGCGCTGCTCCCAGCCCTGGGCAAGCTCGTGCAGCCGCTGGTGGGCGAGCAGCTTGAACGCCTGATAGCCGACCTGCGCGAAGCCCATGTCCGAGACCCGCCGCGGGCGCGTCCCACCGCGCAGCGTCCGCACGCGCCCGGCGAAGTCGTTCACGAACGGCACAAGCGGGTTGATCACGACGACGAGCTTGGCGCCCGCCTCGACGGCGATATCGAGGTTCGTGGTCAACACGATCCCGCCGTCGATCAGCTCGCGACCCTTCACCTGCACCGGCGCATATACCATCGGCAGCGCCCCCGAGGCGCGCACCGCGGTCGAGATCGGCACGTCGTCGTAGCCGTCGGCGCCGAACACGATCCGCTCGCACGTGTCGAGATCGGTGGCCGTCAGGTACAGCTCGCGCCGCAGCTCGCCGAACGCGTCGCTGCGGCCAGGCTCGCTCAGCACACTGTGCAGGTAGTGCTCGATCCCCGCGCCCGTATACGCGCCCGAGGGCAAGCCGTCCGCGAGCCCGACCAGCAGGTCCATCGCCGACACCTGCCCCCTTTGGGCCACGACCTGGCGCGCCAGCGAGGCCACCCGCAGCGGCAGCAGCGCGCCCGCACGCGCGAACTCGAGCAGGTTCAGATGCAGCAGATCACCGAGGTCAACGTCGCGGAACGGCGTTTTCCCCTGGTGCGTGACGACTTTCATCATCTCCTCCGGGGTGACTCCGTTCGCGCACAGCGCGGCGATGAACGATCCCGCGGAGGTCCCCACGTAGACGTCAAATTGGTTGACTGTGCTGTTGACCGCAAGCAGGTCGAGCGCCCGCAGCGCACCGATCTCATAGACCCCACCGGTGAAGCCTCCGCCGCCCAGCACAAGCGCAGTCTTGTTGCGTCTGGGCCGGCGCCGACGGTCGATCGATGCCGGCTGCCCAACGCCACGGGCGACCACACGACGAGCCCGGGGCTTCTTGGCTCTGGCGCTCTTGGCCTGAGACGTGCCCTTGGTAATCGGTTCCAGCTTGACAACCTTGCCCATGCTCGATTCATTTTACGGTTGCGTGCCCTGGAAACCCCTTCCCCTACTCGCCATCGGCCTTCCCGCGCCTCGCATGGCGCCACTGGAGTCGCTGCCCCGGATGGTCCGCCTGACGCTGCTCGCGGGCTTGCTCGTGCTCCTCGGCGCCCGCCTGCTCGCGCCCGCCACGGCGAGCGCATCCGGCAATCTGGCCGGGCTGCAGTCCGACCTCAGCCACCAACTGGCGCTTGCTGGGCCAGTCGACGGCGCTTACGTCTACGACCTCACCACCAAACAGGCGCTCTTCTCCGAGCGCGCGAGCGTCATGCGCCCACCCGCTTCAGTCGAGAAGCTTTACACAGCCACCACCGCGCTCGAGCGCATGGGCCCTACTGCACGCCTTGATACAACCGTATTCGGTGTCGGACAGCTCGCGCCTGGAGGTGTCTGGGAAGGCAGCCTGTACCTCCGCGGCGGCGGTGACCCGACTTTTGGCTCGAACGCCTTCATCTCGAGCCATTACAGCGGCGAAGGGGCCTCGGTCTCGACGCTCGTCACCCAACTCGTGCACACCGACGGCATCCACCACATCACTGGCTCGGTCTATGGCGACGAGTCCTACTTCGACTCGCTCCGCGGCGAGCCATCCTCGGACTATAAGCTCGACCCGTTCCTCGAAGGAACGCTCTCAGGCCTGGCGTTCAACCGCGGATTCAGCGGCTCCGAACGCGGCCCGCACGCCCCCGCCGCATATGCGGCTCGCGAGCTGTGGGCGGACCTGAAGAAAGACGGCGTCAGCATCACTGGCCACAGCGGGGCGGCGACCACGCCCGCGGGCGCGACCCAGCTCGCGCAGGTGGCCTCGCCCACGGTGACCCAGCTGCTGGGGCTGATGCTGCCGCCGTCGGACAACTTCTTCGCCGAGACGCTCGTCAAGGACCTCGGCGCGCTCTACGGCGGCGCCGGCACGACCTCGGCGGGCGCTGCGATTGTGCGCTCGACGATCGGCTCGCTGCTCGACATCCACCCCGAGGTCGTCGACGGCTCGGGGCTCTCCGAAGCGGACAAAACCTCGCCGTATGAGGTCGCCGACCTGCTCGTGGAGCTCGCCTCGACCGCGATCGGCCCGGTGCTCCGTGACAGCATGGCCGTGGCCGGGGAGACCGGCACGCTCGCCGAACGGATGCGCGACACCGGCGCGGCCGGCCGCTGCCAGGGCAAGACCGGCACCCTCACCGGCGTATCCAACCTCGTCGGCTACTGCAACGCGGCCAACGGGCACACGCTCGTGTTCGCGATCTTCACCGACGGGATCGGAACCGAGACCGCGCATGTCTTCCAGGACCACATGGCGATCACCGTCGCGGATTACTGAGGGGCGGGCGGGCATCTAGTAATTCGCGCAGGCCTGCTTCGTCGAGCACCGGCACGTCCAGGCGCTCGGCCTTCTCGAGCTTCGAGCCCGCGCTCTCGCCGGCGAGGAGGTAGTCGGTCTTCTTCGAGACCGAGGTGGTCACTCGTCCGCCGGCCGCCAGGATCTGCTCGGTGGCCTGCTCGCGCGACCAGTTGGGCAGCGTCCCCGTGATCACAAGCGTCTTGCCCGCCAGGGGCCCCTCCGACGGCAGCGGCCCCTCCTCGCTGAAGCACAGTCCGAGCTGGCGCAGATCCGCGATCAGGCTCTGCATGTGCTCGTCGTGTAGCTGCTCGTGGATCGAGGAGGCCATCTTCTCTCCTATGCCCGGCACCTCCTCGATCCGCTCCACAGACGCCTCCAGAAGCGCGTCGATGCCACGGAAGCTCATCGCCAGGTTGCGACCCGTCACCTCGCCCACCTCCTCGATCCCCAGCGCGAACAGCACTCGTGCGAACGGGCGCTGCTTGGAGGACTGGATCGACTCCAACAGATTGCGGGTCGAGACCTCGCCAAAGCGCTCGAGCGCCACGAGTTGCTCCTCGGTCAGCCGGTAGAAGTCAGCCGCGCTCTCAATCAGCCCCTGCTCGAGCAGGACCGCCGCCTGCTTCTCACCCAGGCCATCGATGTCCATCGCCCCCCGTGAGACGAAGTGCCGCAGCAGATGACGCCGGCGTTCCGGACAGTCGCGGTTGGGGCACTTGGTGAACACCGCGTCCTGCACCTTGACCGTCTGAGTGCCGCAGAACGGGCAGCGAACCGGCGGGTGTGTGGGCTCAGGGCGAGCGGAGTGCTCGACCACGTGCGGCGCGGGCGAGATCACCTGGGGGATCACGTCGCCGGCGCGCAGCACGATCACGTCCTCCCCAGCGCGGATGTCCTTGCGGACGATGTCCTCCTCGTTGTGCAGGGTCGCTTTGGTGATCCTCACACCACCGACTTCGATCGGCTTCAGCAGCGCATAGGGACGGAGGTCGCCGAACTTGCCGACATTCCACATGACCCTCTCCAAGCGCGTCACGGCTGTGGTGGGCGGGAACTTCCACGCCACCGCCCAGCGCGGGTCGCGTCCGACCGATCCCAACCTGTGCTGGAGCGCCAGATCGTTGACCTTGATCACCACGCCGTCGATCTCGAAGTCGAGCTCCCCGCGACGCTGCTGCCATTCCAGACACTGCGCCACCACCTCGTCCTCGCCATTCAGCAGCTTGATATCGCGGTTGACCGGGAACTTCCGCTCGCGCAGCCACTGAAGGGCCTCCCAATGCGTCGTGAACGACAGACCCTCGGTGACGCCCACCTGATAAGCCCAGAACGACAGCGGCCGCTTGGCGGCGTCCGCCGGGTCGAGCTGACGGATCGTCCCAGCGGCCGAGTTGCGCGGGTTCATGAACGTCGACTCGCCCGCTTCCGCGCGGCGCTCGTTCAGCGCCGTGAAGTCCGCGAGCGACATGTAGACCTCGCCGCGCACCTCCACGAGCGGTGGCGCGTCGGACAGCCTCTGTGGGATCGAGCGGATCGTGCGCAGGTTGTGCGTCACGTCCTCCCCCACCTCGCCGTTCCCGCGCGTGGCTCCTCGCTCCAGCATGCCATCGCGATAGACGAGGCTCATCGCCAGCCCGTCGATCTTCGGCTCGACCACGTACTGAAAGGACGGCTCGGAGATCCCCTCGCGTGCCAGGTGGTTGCGCATGCGCTCGACCCATGCCCGCAGCTCCTCCTCGGAGCGCACGTTGTCCAATGAGAGCATCGGCTCCAGGTGCTCGACCTTCTCCAGTCGCCCGATCGGCTCGCCGCCGACCCGCTGGGTTGGCGAGTCCGCGCTCAGCAGCTCGGGATGCTCCCGCTCGATCCCCCGCAGCTCGTCCAGCAGCGCGTCGTACTCGTCATCGCCGATCGTTGGATCGTCGAGCACGTAATAGCGATGGGCGTGCTCTTCGAGCGTTCCCTTCAGCTCCTCTACGCGGGCGCGCATCTCTGCCGTCGGCGGCTCCGAGGCCTCACTCACGGCGTTTGCAGGCCAGCGACCGGAGTGAGCAGTGCCTCCAGGTCGAAGCTTCTCAGAGCCTCCAGCCCCGGACGATCAGTCAGGTCGAAGTGGATCGGCGTCACAGCGACACGCCCAGCCGCAACTGCTGCCAGGTCAGTTCCAGGCTCGTCGTGAAAGCCCGGGTCTGACCCGTAGATCCAGTAGCGCCTGCGGCCATCCTCCTCGCGCTCGAGCTTCAGCTCGTCGCGGTAGATCCGCTTGCCGAGCCTCGTCACTTCGACTCCGTCCGGCTCGCACCCAGGCACGTTCACGTTCAGCAGCGTCGTGTTCGGCAATGGCACTTCCTCGATCCGCTCCACCAGCCTCGCCACGAAGCTCGCCGCCACGTCGAACCCAAAGCCGCCGTCGTAGCGGAAGTCCAACGCCCGCGCCTGCGACTGCTGGGAGACCGCAATCGCCGGAATCCCCAGCACGACCCCCTCCAGCGCCGCTGCCACCGTGCCAGAGTAGGTGATGTCATCGCCGAGGTTGGCGCCATGGTTGATGCCTGACACGACCAGATCGGGCTCGAAGCCCTCCACCAGCCCGAGACTCGCCAGCCTGACACAGTCCACTGGTGTTCCGTCGCTGGCATACCCGACGGTGCCGTCAGAGAACGGAACCTCCGCCACCCACAGCGGCCTGCGCGTCGTGATCGAGCGAGCCATCGCCGAGCGGTTGCCGTCGGGTGCGATCACCGCGAGATTGACGCCTGCGAGGGCCCTCAGCGCCCGGCGCATTGCCTGCAGGCCCTCGGCCTCGATCCCATCGTCGTTGGTCAGCAGCACGTTCAGCATCTCTGGTCCAGCATAGGGGCCTGTTCGGTTCCCGGGCGTTACGGTCACGCAACATAGGACACGCTTGCCAGCGCCAACCCGTGCGCGGGCGCGGTCCTGCCGGCGTGCGCCCTTGGCCTCCCTTTGAGGAGGTCATTGAACTCATCCAGTGTCATCCGCCCGCCAGCGACATCGAGCATGGTGCCAACGAGCACCCGGTTCATGTGCCGCAGGAACATGTTCGCCTCGATCCAGAACTCGAGCAGCTCACCCTGCTCGCCCTCTGCACGCCATTCGGCGCGGGTGACCTGGCAGTTGAAGAAGGCATGCTCGGTTTCGGTGGGCGTGAACGCGGTGAAGTCGTGGGAGCCAAGCAGGGCCGCCGCACAGGCGTCCAGCGTTGCCAGGTCCAGCTCGCTGGGCCACCACAGGGCGCGTCCATACGCGAAAGCACTGCGGGCTCGCCGGGCGAGCACCCGGTAGCAGTAGGTTCTGCTGGTGGCGTCCCGGCGCGCGTCGAAGCCATCTGGCTTTGGTTCGGCAACGAGCACCGCAACGTCCTTGCCCAGCAGGCTGTTCAGCCGCCCTGGATCGACCGCCTCGTGCTTATAGCTGGCCACTTGGGCCCACGCGTGCACACCCGCATCGGTGCGCCCGGCGACAGTCAGCGTCAGCGGCCCTCCATCGCAGTCCATCTCGCCGAGCACCGTACGCAGGGCGCGCTCGAGCTCCTCCTGCACCGTGCGCTCCTCCGGCTGGCGTGCCCAACCGGCGAAGTCCGTCCCGTCGTACTCGATCGTGAGCTTGGTGACCACGCGTGCCCTCCGGGTATCCCCGCGCGGCGATGATCGGGCCCGTCCGGGGCCGCGGCCTCAGACGAGCTCGATGAAGACCATCTCTGTGGAGTCGCTGCGGCGCGGGCCAAGCTTGAGGATGCGCGTGTATCCGCCCGGGCGATCGGCATAGCGAGGGGCCACCTCCTCGAACAGCTTGTGCACCGCAAACTTGTCCTGTGCGAGGGTTGAGAGCACCTGCCTGCGCGCGTGTAGGTCCCTGCGCTTAGCAAGCGTGATCAGCTTCTCGATCTCGGGTTTGACCGCCTTGGCCTTCGCCTGGGTCGTTTCGATCCGCTCGTGCTCGATGATCTCCTTGCTCAGGTTCATCAGCAGCGCCTTGCGGTGCGCCGAGTCGCGACTGAGCTTGTTTCTGGTCTTCTGGTGTCGCATGGTGGCGAGGAAGTCTAGCCCGACCTAGTCTTGGCGTAGGTCGAGACCGCGCGAGTGCAAGGTCTCGATCACCTCGTCGATCGACTTTTTGCCGAAGTTGGGGATCGCGTTCAGCTCGGCCTCAGACTTTGAGATCAGGTCGCCCACAGTCTGAATTCCAGCGCGCTTGAGACAGTTGTATGAACGCACTCCAAGCTCGAGCTCCTCGATCAGGATGCTCCACTCCTCGCCCTGCAATGCGCCTGCAGACGCCCCAGCGCCGCCGGAAACCGCCAGCCCGTGCCCGTCCAGCTGCCCGCCAGGCGCAGCACGCAACTCCTGGATGCGATCGGCATCGGTGAAGATCGCAAGCTGGGAGATCAAGAGCTCAGCCGCCTCACGCAGCGCCGCCTGTGAATCGATTGACCCATCGGTCTCGATGTCCAGGGTCAGCTTGTCAAAGTCAGTCTTCTGGCCGACGCGAGCCTGCTCAACCGCATAGGCAACGCGCCGCACAGGCGAGAAGATCGAATCGATCGGGATCACGCCGATCGGCTGGTCAGCTGACTTGTTCTCCTCTGCCGGGCGGTAACCGCGACCGCGACCGATTGTCATGTACAGCTCGAGCTTTGTTTTCTTCTCGAGCGTCGCGATGTGCACGTCGGGGTTGAGGATCTCAACGCCCGCGGGCAGGTCGATGTCCTTTGCAGTGATGTCACCCGGGCCGGTCACCACCAGCGGCGCCTCGACCTCACTCGCGTCAGAGTGCATGCGACAGACGATGCCCTTCAGGTTCAGCACGATGTCCGTCACGTCCTCCTTGACGCCTGGAATTGTCGAGAACTCGTGCGCGACTCCCTCGATGCGCACGCTGGTAACAGCAGCGCCTGCCAGAGAGGAGAGCAATACACGTCGCAATGAGTTTCCGAACGTGTAGCCGAATCCGCGGTCAAGCGGCTCGATCATGAACGTGCCGCGGTTCTGCTCCACGGACTCGCTTGTGATCCGGGGGATTTGGAAGTCGAGCATCAGCGTCCTAACGTCGTTTTGGTCTCGCGCCGGCGTCTTCAGACACCGGCTCCGGAGCGTCGCCTCCCCGCCCGCAGGCGGAGTTGAGGCGACTGGGCAATGCGGCTACTTCGAGTACAGCTCGACGATGAGCTGCTCCTGCACCGGTGCGGCCACCTCACGTCGCTCCGGCTTGCGCAGCACCTTGGCCGTCAGCGACTCGTGGTCGGCCTGGAGCCACGCGGGTATCTGTCCGGTCAGCTCAGTGGCGTCTCTGACCACCTGCGTCGCCGGCGTGTCCGCCTTGATGGCGATCACGTCGCCCGGGCGCACCTGATAGCTGGGGATGTTCACGCGCCGGCCATTGACCGTCCAGTGGCCGTGGCGGATCAGCTGGCGCGCCTGGCGGCGCGAGGCGCCGAAGCCGAGCCGCACCAGCACGTTGTCGAGGCGGCACTCCAGCAGCGCAAGCAGGTTCTCGCCGGTGATGCCGGTCTGGCGCGAGGCCTTCTCGTAGTAGCCGGCAAACTGTTTCTCCAGCACGCCGTAGTAGCGCTTGGCCTTCTGCTTCTCGCGCAGCTGGACGCGGTACTCGCTCTGTTTCATGCGCCCGCGCCCGTGCTCGCCTGGCGGGTAGGAGCGTCGCTCCACCCCACACTTGTCTGTCAGACAGCGCTCGCCCTTCAGGAACAGCTTCTGGCCCTCGCGGCGGCACTGCTTGCACTGCGGGCTCGTATCTCTTGCCATTCCTAAACTCTCCTGCGCTTTCTGGGTCGGCACCCGTTGTGAGCCTGCGGCGTGACGTCCTTGACGCCGGTCACCTCGAGGCCAGCGGCCTGCAGCGAGCGGATCGCCGTCTCGCGGCCCGAACCTGGACCCTTGACGTAGACCTCGACCTTCTGCAGCCCCTGCTCGAGGCCCTTGCGCGCAGCCGCATCAGCGGTCACCTGCGCCGCAAACGGCGTCGACTTGCGCGAGCCCTTGAACCCGGCGCCGCCAGCGGACTCCCAGGCGATCACGTTGCCGGTGGTGTCCGTCAGCGAGACGATCGTGTTGTTGAACGATGTCTTGATGTGCGCCTGTCCGATCGGGATGTTCTTTTTCGGCTTGCGCCGCCCGCGGCCAGGTCGTTTGGGCGCAGGGGGCATTACTTCTTACCCGCTTTCTTCTTGCCTGCGACCTGCATGCGCTTGGGGCCCTTGCGAGTGCGCGCATTCGTCTTCGTCTTCTGCCCACGCACTGGCAGCCCGCGCCGATGGCGCAGCCCCCGGTAGCAGGCGATCTCCGTTAGACGCTTGATGTCCTGCGAGCGCTCTCTGCGCAGATCGCCCTCGACCATCGGCCCGCTGTCGATCGCGTCGCGCAGCTTCGAGACCTCGTCCTCGGTCAAATCGCGCACGTAGGTGTCGGGCGAGACCTTGACCTCGGCCAAGATCTTGTTCGATGTCGAACGACCGATCCCGTAGATATAGGTCAGCCCGATCTCGGTGCGCTTGTTGAGGGGCAGATTGACCCCCGCGATTCTCGCCATGCGTGCGTGCCTAACCTTGACGCTGCTTGTGGCGCTTGTTCTGGCAGATGACCAGCACCGCTCCGTTGCGACGGATGATCTTGCACTTCTCGCACATCGGCTTGACCGACGGTCTTACCTTCATGATCCCTTTCGGCGGCTGGGTTCCGTCAACTCGGCTCTGGCTGCCGCCTAGGCTGCCGCTACCGAGTCGTGGAGATTCGCTCTTGCGCGCGCGAACTGCCGCCTCGCGTTCGAGCAGGACTCTGGATGGTAGCAAGTCCGGGAGTCAGGAGGCTGCGACAACATCCTCGGGCTCGCGTGCAGCTCCTCGCCCAGAGAGTGGCAGGTGCCACGGGGTGAGAATCCGCGGCCCATTGCCGGTGATCGCAACCGTGAACTCGAAATGGGCAGCTGGCGAACCGTCCTGTGAGAAGATCGCCCAGCCGTCGCCAGCCACGCGGACCGCAGGACGCCCCGCTGTCATCATCGGCTCGACAGCAAGCACCATACCCTCCTGAAGCAGCGGGCCCTTGCCGGGCTTGCCGTAGTTGGGCACCTGCGGGTCCTCGTGCATGCTGCGCCCGATCCCGTGCCCAACAAGCGAGCGGATCACCGACAGCCCTGCGCCCTCGGCGAGGCGCTGGATAGCGCGCGATACGTCGCCAAGGCGATTGCCAGCTGTGCATTGCTCAATGCCCGCATCGAGCGATTGCCTGGTGGCGCTGAGCAGATTCTGGGCGACCGCGTCGATCTCGCCGACCGGAAACGTCCGCGCCGCATCTGCGACCCATCCGTCGAGCGTGACGCCCACATCGATCGAGATGACATCGCCCTTCTTTAGTCGGTACGGCCCAGGAATGCCGTGCACGACCATCGCGTTTGGAGAGGCGCAGATCGACCCTGGAAAGCCGCGGTAGCCCTTGAACGTGGGCGTGGCACCGCTTGAACGGATGAAGCGCTCGGCAGCAGCATCGAGCTCGGCCGTCGTGACACCTGGGCGGATCTTGCCCTCCAGCAGGTTGAGCGTAGCCACGAGCACCTCGCCCGCCGCAGCCATCTTCTCGATCTCCTGCGGACTCTTCTTGATGATCACCCTGAGAGCTTAGCTTGGGCTAGAGGTCCTCCTCCAGGCGCAGCGCAGCCACGGTGGCCCTGATATGCGCGTGGACCTCATCAGCGCTGCGCCGCCCGTCAAAGCGCCGCAGCAACCTGGCGCGATCGTAATAGTCGATCAGTGGCTCGGTCTGGGAGTGATAGACCTCCAGGCGGGGGCGAATCGTCTCCTCCTTGTCGTCATCGCGCTGGATCAGACGGGCGCCGTCCTGATCGCAGACATCCTCGTGCTTGGGCGGGTCGAAGTCGACGTGGTAGATGTGGGTCGGGTTCTTGACGCACACACGCCGTCCAGCGAGGCGACGTACGACCTCGTCATCTGGGACCTCAATCAACAGCGCCGCACTCAGGTGCCGATTGCTGTTGCTGAGCGCATCTGCAAGCGCATCGGCCTGCTGCTCGTTGCGGGGAAAGCCATCGAGCAGAAAGCCATCGCGGGCGTCCTCATCAGCGATGCGCTCGGTTATCATGCCGACGATCACCTCGTCAGGGACGAGCTTGCCAGCATCCATAAAGCGCTTGGCCTGGTCGCCCAGTTCGCTGCCCTCGGCGACCTGCGCGCGCAGGATGTCGCCTGTTGAGATGTGCGGCAGACCGAAGTCGTTGCGCAGGCGATCGGCCTGGGTGCCCTTGCCGGCGCCAGGAGGCCCGAAGAGGATCAGATTCAGCTCGGACACGCCCGAGTCAGCCTACCCGCTCTACACGGTAGAGGGACAGGTCCCCCCACCCGACCTCCCTCAATTACTTGAGAAAGCCCTCGTAGCTGCGCATCATCAGCTGGGCCTCGAGCTGCTTCATCGTTTCCAGTGCCACACCGATCACAATCAAGATCGAAGTGCCGCCGAACTGGAACTGCTGGTGAGTCTGGGAGAACAGGATCGCCGGCAGCGCCGCCACGGCCGCAAGGAACAGCGCGCCGGGGAACGTCAGGCGCGCGAGGATCCGATCCAGGAACTCCGCCGTTGGGCGGCCCGGCCTGACGCCAGGGATGAAGCCGCCGTACTTCTTCAGGTTGTCCGCCTGGTCGACAGGGTTGAACGTGACGGCGGTGTAGAAGTACGTGAAGACGATGATCATCAGCGACTCGCCGAGCACGTAGTGCCAGCCGTTGGGCGTGAAGAAGTCCGACAGTTGCTGGCCCCAGTGGGTTTTCACGAGCTGCCCGACGGTCGGAGGGAAGGCCATGATGCTGGCGGCGAAGATCACCGGGATCACGCCGGCCATGTTCACGCGCAGCGGCAGGTAGGTCTGTCCGCCCTCGGTCATGCGCCGCCCGATCACGCGCTTGGCGTACTGCACAGGGATGCGCCGCTGGCCTTCCTGGACGAACACGATCGCCGCGATGACCACCAGCACGAGGAACGGCGCCATCACCTTGAAGACCTGGTCCTGGGTCGTCCACCATATCTGGATGCCAGAGGGCAGGCGCGAGATGATCGAGGCGAAGATCAAAAGCGATATGCCATTGCCGATGCCCCTTTGGGTGATCAGCTCGCCAATCCACATCAAAAGGACGCAGCCTGTCGTGAGGCAGATGACGATCAGGAAGATGTGCGACAGGTCGAAGTGGGTGATGACGTTTTCGCCCGCTTTGGCCTGCAAGGAGTGGAACAGGAAGACGTAGCCGATCGACTGCGCGAAGGCAAGGCCTACGGTCAGATAGCGGGTGTACTGGGTGATGCGGGCCTGGCCGACTTCGCCTTCCTTGGAGAGCTTCTCAAGCGACGGAACGGCGACCTGCAGCAGCTGCAGGATGATCGAGGAGGTGATGTAGGGCATGATGCCCAGCGCAAAGATCGCGATTTTGGACAGCCCGCCTCCTGAGAACAGGTTCAGGTAGCTGAGGATGCCCCCGCCGCCGAACGCCTTCTGGATGTTGTTGACCGCTGTGAGGTTGACGCCTGGGACCGGGACGTGTGAGCCGAAGCGATAGATCAGCAGCATCGCCGCGGTGAAGGCGATCTTCTTGCGGATGTCCGCTACTTGAAAAGCTTTGAGGATCGTGGAGAGCATTGGTCTTTAGGTCCGCCGGACTGGGTCCGCGGAGCGCCCGAGTTTAGCTCTCGACGGTGGTGCAGGTGCCGCCAGCAGCCTCGATCTGCGCACGGGCGCTCGCGCTGAATGCGTGGGCGTGCACGGTCAGCGCCTTAGAGATCTCCCCCTTGGCAAGAATCTTGATTGGCATATCCTTGCGCGTGCCGAGACCCTTGGCCTTGAGCAGCTCGATCGTCACCTCCGTGCCCGTCTCAAAGCGCATCTGCAGATCGGAGATGTTCACGGGCTGTGTGTGCGTGCGGAAGGGCTCGAAGGGCATCGACTTCTTCATGTGCGGGCCGCGCAGCTTTCGCATGCGCATGTGGATCGGCATCTGCCCACCCTCGAAACGGGCGCGGCGCTTGGAGCCAGAGCGGGCGCCAGCGCCCTTCTGGCCGCGGCCAGAGGTCTTGCCCGTGCCGGAGCCTTCGCCGCGACCGACACGCTTGCGCGGCCGGCGACTGCCAGGCGCCGGCGCGAGATTGTGCAACCCAATGCGCTGCTCACTGGTCTCGGCGTCAGCACCAGCCTGCTTGTTCGTCGCCGGGCTCACTTGGACTGCGCCTCGGAGACCTCAACGAGATGGCGCACCGCATGCAGCATGCCGCGCGCCTGCTCAGAGTCCGCAATCTGGACAGTGTGCCCGATCCGGCGCAGGCCGAGGGAGCGCAGCGTGTCGAGCTGTTTACTGTTCGCGCCGTTCTTGGACTTGCGCTGGATCACGGTCAGGGAGCCCATCAGGCAGATGCCTCCTCAGCGGCGGCCGGAGTCTCCTCGGCGTCAGCTGGCTTCGCTGCCGCCTCGGTGGAGTCAGCCGGGGCGGAGCCGTCGATGACCTCGCTGGCAACCTCTTGCTTCTCGGTGAGGCCCAGCACCTTGGCGATCGACAGGCCGCGAAGCTCTGCAACCTCCTCGGGGGTGCGCAGGCCACGCAGGCCGGCCACCGTGGCCTTCACGAGGTTGATCGGGTTCTGCGTGCCGAGGCTCTTGGAGAGGATGTCGTGGATTCCGGCAAGCTCGAGCACCGCGCGCACGCCGCCGCCCGCGATCACGCCCGTACCGGGAGACGCTGGCTTCAGGAACACGCGCCCAGCGCCGAATACGCCAGTCGTCTGGTGGGTGATCGTAGAGCCATGCTTGGGCACCCGGAAGAGATCCTTCTTCGCCCGCTCGACACCCTTCTGGATCGCAAGCGGCACCTCGTTCGCCTTGCCGTAGCCAACTCCCACGACTTCGCGTTCGTCGCCCACCACGACCAAGGCGGTGAACGAGAAGCGCCGACCGCCCTTGACGACCTTGGCGACGCGGTTGATCTCGACCACGCGCTCCTGGAGGTCCAGGCCGGATTGGCTGACTGAGCGATCTTGGGTTATTGCCATAGGGAAGTGGAGGGTAGCGGTAGGAAGGAGGTTGGCGGGGGAAGTGGGGTGGAGAAGAAGGTTGGCTCGGGTGAGAGTGCGCCTAGACGGTGATGCCGGTCTCGCGAATCGCCTCAGCAAAGGCGCGCACATGCCCGTGATAGCGGTAGCCACCACGATCGAAAACCGCTTCAGTGATGCCCGCTGCCTTGGCGCGCTCGGCGAGCGCCTGGCCAGCGCGCTTGGAGCGCTCGTCTTTCGCCAACGAGCTCAGCTCAGGCTCGAACCAGTTGACTGCGGCAAGCGTTTTACCGGATGTATCGTCGATCAGCTGAGCTGACAGGCCCTTGTTGGAGCGGAACACGGCGATCCGCGGACGTGTCTCGGTGCCCGAGACCTTTGCTCTTACGCGGCGGCGCCGTTTGAGCCGACGATCGCCCTTGGTTATGACGCTCATGCGCGCTTGCCCACCTTGCGTTGGACGTACTCGCCCTCGTAGCGGATGCCCTTGCCCTTGTATGGCTCGGGTGGGCGCTGCTTGCGGATGATCGCAGCGGTCTCACCGACCTGCTGCTTGGAGATGCCCCGCACAACGATTCGAGTCGGCTGGGGTACTTCGAACTCGATGCCCGCCGGCGCTGGGATCGGCACTGGATGCGAGTAGCCGACCGCCAGCTCCAGGTTCTTGCCCTTCAGCTGCGCGCGGTAGCCAACCCCTTGGATCTCCAAGCGCTTCTCGTAACCATCCGTCACGCCTTGGACCATGTTGGCTACGAGCGAGCGCGTCAATCCGTGCAGCGCGCGGTGCTCGCCGCGATCGGTCGGGCGCGAGACCAAGAGCTGCTCGCCGTCCTGGACGACTTCGATGTCGCGGGGGATGCGCTCCGAGAGTTCGCCCTTGGGCCCGTTCACGCGCACCGACTCAGGCTCAATCGCGACCGTCACGCCGGATGGCACAGAGATGGGCTGTCTACCGATTCTCGACATATCGCCTACCAGACCTGCGCGAGAACCTCGCCGCCGACGCCGGCCGCGCGCGCGTCGTGGCCAGTCATCACGCCGTGAGAGGTTGACACGATTGAGGTGCCCATCCCGCCGAGCACCTTCGGGATGTGCTTTGCGTTGACGTACGTGCGCTGTCCGGGGCGCGAGACACGCCGCAGTCCGGAGATAGCAGAGCGCCGGTCCTCGGTGTACTTAAGCTTAATCTGGATCAATTCGCCCGCACGGCCGTCGGGGGCTGGTATGACCGACCACGATTCGATGTACCCCTGCTCCGCAAGGATCCGTGCGAGCTCGCCCTTGAGCTTAGACGCAGGGATCTCGACCGTCTCGTGGGCAGCGTGAATCGCGTTGCGTACCCGCGTGAGAAAGTCGGCTATCGGATCTGTCATTGACATTTTTTTGGGTGGGGGTGTTGGGGGTGTTGATTGTTTTTAAAAGTCGGTATAACCATAGTTACACTGACTTTTTAATTAAGACTTCTGGTCGAGGTCCTTACCAGGACGACTTGGTCATCCCGGGAATCTGGCCGTTGTGGGCGAGCTCGCGCAGGCAGATGCGGCACACCCCGAACTTCTTGTAGACAGCGCGCGGACGCCCGCAGCGGTTGCAGCGAGTATAGGCGCGTGTCTTGAACTTCGGCGTCCGCGTCTGCTTGACGCGCAGCGAGGTCTTTGCCATCAGTCGGTGCTCTCCTTCTCGGTGGTCTGGGCGTCCCCGGCCGCCTCGGGCTCGGCAACTGCCTCTGGCTCCGCGGCCGCTTCGGGCTCCTCAGGTGCTACTGCGGCTTGAGTGCTCGCGGCCGCTTCCTCCTCGTGGGCGCGCGTGGCGGCCTCATCGGCCTCGGGGTCATAGCCCTTGGGGCGGCCCTGCGGGGAGAACGGCATGCCGAGCGCGGACAGCAGCGCGTATGCCTCAACGTCGGTGGCAGCGGAGGTGGTGACCGTGATGTCCAGGCCGCGGACTTGGTCGATCCCGTCGTAGTCGATCTCGGGAAAGATGATCTGCTCCTTGACGCCCAGCGAGTAGTTGCCGCGGCCGTCGAATGAGCGCGGGCTGAGGCCACGGAAGTCGCGGATGCGGGGGATCGCGATCGAGACAAGCCTGTCCAGGAACTCGTAGCCGCGCTCGGCCCGCAGCGTGACCGCAATGCCGACCGGCATCCCCTCGCGTAGTTTGAACGCCGCAATCGACTTGCGCGCGCGACGGATGCTCGGCTGCTGGCCTGCGATCGTCGCGAGCTGTTCTTGGGCGGCCTTCAGTGCTTTGGTGTCCTGCTTGGCCATGCCGACACCCATGTTGAGGGTGATCTTTTCGAGCTTCGGTGCCTGCATCACAGAGGAGTAGCCAAAGCGAGCGATGAGAGCTGGACGGATCTCCTCGAGATAGCGCGTCTTCAGACGGGCTGGCGGTGCGGTCTCAGTAGCTGCCATGTCGATCAGTCGATCCTCGCGCCGGAGCTCTTGGCAATGCGAACACGCTCGCCACCCTCGCCGCGCTCGATGCCGACGCGCGTGGGCTGGCCTTTGGCGTCGAGGAGCATCACGTTGGAAATATGGATCGGACCCTCGCGCTCGATCACACCACCGAGCTGCGCGGCTGTCTGGGAGCTCGTGCCGGCGGCCTGCTGGGGGCGTGTGTGACGCTTGATCATGTTCAAACCCTCGACATACAGGCGCTGCTTGGCTGGTTCGACGCGCAGCACCTTGCCGGTCTTGCCGCGATCCTTGCCGGCCGTGATCTTCACGCGATCGTCAGAGCGGATCTTCATGTGGGGGCGCTTAGGGGTGGGGCTGGACGATCTCCGACTGGCCATCACAGCACCTCGGGCGCCAGCGAGACGATCTTCATAAAGTTGCGCTCGCGCAGTTCGCGCGCGACCGGCCCGAACACACGCGTGCCCCGCGGGTTGTTCTGGTCGTCGATGATCACAGCAGCGTTCTCGTCAAAGGAAATGTAGGTGCCGTCGTCGCGCCCGATCGGTTTCTTCGTGCGCACTATTACCGCTGTCACAACCTCGCCCTTTTTGACGGCGCCCTGTGGGTTGGCCTGCTTGACCGTCGCAGTGATCACATCGCCGACATGCGCATAGCGACGCCTGGAACCACCCTTCACGCGGATGCACAAGATCTCGCGCGCACCGGTGTTGTCAGCAACCCTGAGCCGCGTCTCGTTTTGGATCATCTCGCGCGCTCCACAACATCGACCAGCTTCCAGCGCTTGGTGCGCGATAGCGGGCGGCTCTCAACCACACGCACCACGTCGCCTTCGTGCGCGTCGTTTGACTCGTCGTGCGCGTGCAACATGCTCGAGCTGCGCACGATCTTCTCGTAGCGCCGGTGCCTGCGGGCAGTGTCGATGCGAACTGTGATCGTTTTGTCAGCCTTGTTTGAGACGACTACTCCCTGACGCACCTTGCGCGTGCCCTCGATCGGCGCGTGCACAGGCGCCAACGGCTCGCTCTTCGCCGCAGCGCCGCTAGCTCGCGCCGCCGCCTTCTTGGCGCGTTCCTGCAGGCGCCGCGCGCGGCGGCGGGTGGCCTTGACCTTGCGCTCGGCCACGCGCTCGGCATGACGATCCTCAGGGGAGCGCGTCGGGCGGGCCTCACTGGTGTGCGTCGAGCGGGCCTTGCGACGACGCTCCTTCGGGGGAAGCACCTCCTCGGGCTGTGCGGGGGCAGCCGGCGCGGCAGCCTCCGGGGCCTCCTCGGCGGCGGGCTCCGGCTCAGCGGCCGGTTCCTCGGGCTCTGCAGCGGCCTCTGGCTCAGCAGCCGGCTCGGGCGTGGCCTCGGCCTCCACCTCAGCCGCGGGTACCTCGGACGCAGCCGCCTCTGGGGCCTCGGGCTCTGGTGTCTCAGTTGTCTCGTTGTCTTGCTCGTCAGCCATCTCTTCTGTCTCTCTAGTTCTCGGTTCCGGCGTTCTGCAGCTCGCGTTCGCGCACGACGGTCAGCGCCCTGGCCAGGTTGCGCTTGGCACGGGCGATACCGGCCGTGTTCTCGAGTTCGCCAGTGGCGTTTGAGAAGCGCAGGCCAAATACCTCTTTGCGCAGGGTCGCAATCTGCTTGTCCAGTTCGGAGTCGTCCAGGTCTCTGATCTCTTTGGCATTCATCGTGGCAGTCCGTTCCCTTTAGTCCTCGCGCAGCACGAACTTGGATTTCACGGGCAGCTTGTGCGCAGCCAAGCGAATCGCGTCGCGCGCGAGCGGCTCGGGCACGCCGGCCAGCTCGAACATCACGCGGCCAGGCTTGACCACGGCAACCCAGCCTTCGGGCGAGCCCTTGCCGGAGCCCATCCGTGTCTCGGCCGGCTTCTTGGTGACCGGCTTGTCCGGGAACACGTTGATCCAGACCTTGCCGCCACGCTTGATCTTGCGCGTCATCGCGATACGAGCGGCCTCGATCTGCCGGTCAGTCAGCCAACCCTGCTCGAGCGCCTTCAGTCCGTACTCGCCGAACTGGACATGGACTTGGCCACGCGAAACGCCGCCGCGGCGTCCACGGTGCTGCTTGCGATGCTTGACACGCTTGGGGGAAAGCATCAGCGGGTTACCTCAGGACTGCGGCTGCCGCCAGCAGGACCGCCGGGGCCACGACCGCCACCCGGACCGCCGGGACCACCCGGTCCACGTCCACCGCCACCGGGACCACGCCCGCCGCCGGGACCACCGGGGCCACGACCGCCACCACCGGGACCACGGCCACCACCAGGACCACCCGGACCGCGACCGCCACCTGGGCCGCCACGTCCGCCGCCACCGGGACCATTGCCGCCGCGTCCACGTCCACGTCCGTCACGCCCATCGCGGCCACCACCGCCGCGGCCATCGCGGTCGGAGTTGGGCCCGCCTGCCCCGGCTGCAGGCGCAGTCATGTCGGTCAGGTCTGCGCCGGTGTAGCCCTCAGGCATGATCTCGCCCTTGTTGACCCAGCACTTCACGCCGATCCGGCCGAACGTCGTGCGCGCCTCGTAGAAGCCGTAGTCGATGTCAGCGCGCATCGTGTGCAGCGGCACACGGCCATCGGAATAACTTTCAGTGCGCGCCATCTCGGCGCCGCCCAAGCGCCCTGAGACCTGCACCTTCACGCCCTTGGCCCCGGAGCGCATCGCGCTTGTCAGCGCGCGCTTCATGGCGCGACGGAAGGCCACGCGATTCTGCAACTGCTCGGCGATCGACTGCGCCACCAACTTGGCGTCGAGCTCTGGACGCTTGATCTCGAGGATGTTCACCTTGATCTGCTTAGACGTCAGACGGTGCAGGTCGCGGCGCAGCGCGTCCACTTCGGTGCCGGACTTGCCGATCACGATGCCCGGGCGCGCGGTGTGGATGTTGACCTCGAGCTCCTGTGCGTCCTTACGGATCGTGATATCCGACAGACCGGCGTGCGCGAGCTTCTCGATGATGTGCTCCCTGACGCGGATGTCCTCGGCCAGGTACTCCGCGAAGTTCTTCTCGTTGAACCAGTTCGACTTCCAGTCGTGGATGTAGCCGACGCGCATCGCCTCGGGATGGACCTTTTGTCCCATATCTCTCTAACTATCTTTCTTTGCGCTGTTTGACTCAGGTTTCGGGGTCAGGGCGATGGTCAGGTGGCTCGTGCGCTTGCGGATCGGTGTTGCGCGTCCCATTGCGCGCGGACGAAAGCGCTTGATCGTCGGCCCTTCGTCGGCGTATGCCTCACGAACCACCAAGTCGTCCTCGAGCAGTTCGTGGTTGTGCTCGGCGTTGGCGACTGCTGACTCCAGCAGCTTGCTCCAGTCGCGCGCTACATCACGAGCAGCGAAGGTGAGGATAGCGCGTGCCTCGCCCACGGTCTTTCCGCGTATGTGCCCGCAGACCATGCGTGCCTTGCGCGCAGAGGTGCGCACGTAGCGCGCGTGCGCCCGCACGACCGGGCGGCGCGCGGGGCTCATCGGACCCTCCCAGCGCCACCAGCATGTCCACGAAACATCCTCGTAGGCGCGAACTCGCCGAGCTTGTGACCAACCATCGACTCTGAGATGAACACTGGCACGTGCTTCTTGCCGTCGTGCACCGCGATCGTGTGACCAACCATCTCCGGAAAGATCGTCGATGCACGCGACCACGTTCTGAGCATTTTTTTGTTGTTGGCGGCGTTCAGCGCCTCGATGCGTCCCATCAAACGCTCTTCCACCCACGGTCCCTTCTTACTCGAGCGACTCATCGCTGCTTGCCCTTCCCTCGGCGGCGGCCGCGCACGATGTACTTGTCGGAAGCCTTGTTCTGCTTGCGTGTGCGATACCCGAGTGTGGGCACTCCCCACGGCGTGACCGGGTGACGGCCGGGCGTGGTCGAGCCCTCGCCGCCGCCGTGCGGATGGTCTACCGGGTTCATCGCCGTTCCACGCGTCTGCGGGCGCACGCCCATATGACGCTTGCGCCCAGCCTTGCCGACCTTCACGTTCTGGTGCTCTGAGTTGCCGATCGTCCCAACTGTGGCGCGACATTCGGCGCGCACGAGTCGCATCTCGCCCGATGGCAGTCTAAGCGTCGCCATGTCTCCGTCCTTTGCCATCAACTGCACAGACGCGCCAGCTGAGCGCGCCATCTGGCCGCCACGACCAACCTTGAGCTCAACGTTGTGCACGACCGTGCCAACGGGCATGCGCGCCAATGAGAGACAGTTGCCGACAGCGATATCTGCCTCATCACCGGAGGCGACCGTCATGCCGACCGTCAGTTTCTGCGGCGCGAGGATGTAGCGCTTCTCGCCATCTGCATAGTGCAAAAGGGCGATGTATGCAGAGCGGTTGGGGTCGTACTCGATCGCTGCCACACGTGCTGGCACGCCGTCCTTGCGCCGCTTGAAGTCCACCCTGCGGTAGGCGCGCTTGGCGCCGCCACCGCGATGGCGGGCGGTCTTGCGCCCGTGCGCGTTGCGTCCGCCACTCTTCTTGAGACCTTCGACGAGCGTCTTCTCGGGCTTGTCCTTGGTGACCTCAGCGAAGTCCGGGTAGGAGACAAAGCGCCTGCCGGGGCTAGTGGGCTTGGGCTTGCGAATCGGCATCCTCTAGCCCTCCAATCCTGTGAGACCCTGGAAGATTGGAATGCTCTCGCCCGCGCGCACCTGTACGATCGCCTTCTTCCATTCGCGAGTGCGCCCTTTCGCGGTGGTACCGCGGCGCTTGGGCTTGGACTTGACGCTCAGCGTCCTCACCTCGACCACATGCACATCGAACAGCGCCTGCACCGCCTGACTGATCTGCGTCTTGTGCGCGTCGGGATGGACGCGGAACGTATACCTGCCGGCCGCCGAGAGCACGTAGCTCTTCTCAGACACGACCGGCCTGATGATCACCTGTGAGTGCTCCATCAGGATTTCGCCTCCTGGGCGGTCTTGGCCGAGCCGGCGGCGCGCGCGCTCAGCGCGTCGAGCGCAGCCTGCGATACAAGCAGCGAGGCGGCTCCCAAGAGGTCGGCGACACCGACATTCTCGTGCGCCAGCACGGCAACGCGAGCGAGGTTACGGAAGGACAGCGCCGCATTCGCCTCCTCTGCGGCAAGCACCACGAGCGTCGGTTGGGGCTGGTTCCAATCATCGAGCAGGTCAAAGGCCTGGCTGGTCTTTGGCGCCGTGAAGGCGCTCGCGTCGAGGACAGCGAGCGAGCCGCGTCCGGCGTGCAGCGACAGCGCGCTGCGCAGCGCAGCGCGCTGCTCCTTGCGGTTGACCTTGAACGTGTATGAGCGCGGCTGGGGGCCGAACACCGTGCCACCGCCAGTCCAGATCGGCGAGCGGCTCGAGCCCGCGCGGGCACGGCCGGTGCCCTTCTGGCGCCATGGCTTTGCGCCACCGCCGGAGACCTTGCCGCGTGTTTTGGTCGACGCGGTGCCGCGCCTGCGGGCGGCCTGCTCTGCACGCACGCTCTGATGCACGAGCGGTTCGTTGAAACGCGTCGCGAACGCGCCGTCTGTGAGCTTGATCTTCTTGGCCGAGCCAGCGCCGAGCACGGGGGCCTCGGGTGTCTTTGCCTCGGGTGTCTTGGCCGCGCGAGCCTCAGGCATCGCTGCGCACCTCCACCACGCTGCCTCTCGCACCTGGCACCGAGCCGCGCACCATCAACAGATTCAGCTCGGCATCCACAGCGATCACCTCCAGCCCCTTCTGGGTTGCCCGGCGACTGCCCATGTGCCCTGGCCCACGGATGCCCTTGAACACGCGCGAGGGCGTAGCCGAGGCGCCGATCGATCCGGGCGCGCGCACGTTGTGGGAGCCGTGGGACTTGGGGCCGCTTGAAAAGTTGTGGCGCTTGATAGTTCCCTGGAAGCCCTTGCCCTTGGAGGTCCCAGAGATCTTCACCCGCTCGCCGACCGTAAAGACCTCAACGGTGACGGACTCGCCGACCTGGAGCTCGGCGGCCTCGTCGCGGAACTCCACCAGGTGGCGCATCGGTCCCGCATCGGCCTTCTTCAGATGGCCGAGTTCGGCTTTGGTGAGGTGCTTCTCCTTGCTGGCACCGAACGCCAGTTGGACGGCCTCATATCCATCACGTTCAGCGCTGCGGACTGCTGTCACCGGGCATGGCCCGGCCTCCAGCACCGTGACGCGGGCAACAGCGCCGTCTTCCTGGAAGAGCTGGGTCATACCAAGCTTCTTGGCGAGGATCGCTGGCATCTCTTACATCGCCAGCCGGATCTCGATGTCGACCCCGGCCGGCAGGTTGTCCAGGCGTTGCAGTGAATCGACCGTCTTGGGAGTGGGCTGATGAATATCGATCAGCCGCTTGTGCGTGCGAATCTCGAAGTGCTCGCGCGAGTCCTTGTCCTTGAATGGCGAGCGGATCACGCAGTACACGTTCTTCTCTGTGGGCAGCGGAACAGGACCCGACACTGTGGCACCGGTACGCGTGGCTGTCTCCACGATCTCCTTCGCCGCTGACTCGATTGCAGAGGTGTCGTAGGCCTTCAGCCGGATGCGGATCTTGTTTTGGTTTGTCGCTGCCATGATGTCTGGTGCCTATCGGGTGGTGGTGTGAAGCATGCGAGGGGGCGGATCCACATGAGCAGAATCCACCCCGGCCCGCCTCGGCGGGCGCTACTCGTCGTATCTGACTGCAATACGCCGGCGACGCCGGCGCTGGTACTACTCGATGATCTCTGAGACCACGCCCGAGCCGACCGTGCGGCCGCCCTCCCGGATCGCAAAGCGCAGCCCCTGGTCCATCGCGATCGGCTGGATCAGCTCGATCTCCATCTGGACGTTGTCTCCGGGCATGACCATCTCGACACCGTCGGGCAGCTTGGCGACGCCGGTGACGTCGGTTGTGCGGAAGTAGAACTGTGGCCGGTAGCCCGTGAAGAACGGAGTGTGACGTCCACCCTCCTCCTTCTTCAGGACGTACACCTCTGACTTGTACTTGGTGTGCGGCGTGATCGAACCGGGCTTGCACAACACCTGACCACGCTCGATCTCCTCGCGCTTGGTGCCACGCAAGAGGCAGCCGACGTTGTCGCCCGCCTGGCCCTGGTCGAGGATCTTGCGGAACATCTCAACGCCGGTGACAACCGTCGAGGTCGAATCGTGCACGCCGACGATTTCGACCGTGTCGCCCGTGTTGACGATGCCCTGCTCGACACGGCCGGTCGCCACGGTGCCACGGCCGGTGATCGAGAAGACGTCCTCGACCGGCATCAGGAACGGCTTGTCGAGCTCACGTACGGGCTCGGGTATGTAGGAGTCAAGCGCCGCGGCGAGCTCAAGGATCTTCTCCTTGTAGGCCTCGTCGCCTTCGAGCGCCTTCAGCGCGGAACCGATGATGAACGGGATGTCATCGCCCGGGAAGTCGTACTCGGAGAGCAGCTCGCGAACCTCAACCTCGACCAGCTCCAGAGCTCCTCATCGTCGACCATGTCGGCCTTGTTGAGGAACACGACGATGTAAGGCACGCCGACCTGGCGAGCGAGCAGAATGTGCTCGCGCGTCTGGGGCATCGGGCCGTCGGCGGCGGAGACGACGAGGATCGCTCCGTCCATCTGCGCGGCGCCGGTGATCATGTTCTTGACGTAATCGGCGTGCCCGGGGCAGTCCACGTGCGCGTAGTGGCGGTTCTCGGTTTGGTACTCGACGTGCGAGGTGGCGATCGTGATCCCGCGTTCCTTCTCCTCGGGAGCGTTGTCGATCTCCGCGAAGGTGCGGGCTTCCGCGCCCCCGTGCTCCGCCAGCACAGTTGTGATGGCAGCGGTCAGCGTCGTCTTGCCATGGTCGATGTGACCGATGGTCCCGACGTTGACGTGCGGCTTGTCGCGCTCGAACTTCTCCTTCGCCACTTGTTCGCTCCTGTATCGATTTGGATGTCCGCCGGTAAATGGCGAACCTGGGAAATCTATCTAATTAAGCTGGAACCGGCTCCCCGGTGCGTTGTTCGACGATCTTCTCGGCGATGTTCGGCGGAACCTCCTCGTAGCCCTCGAACTGCATCGTGTACGTAGCGCGGCCCTGCGTGTTGGAGCGCAGGTCGGTCGCGTAGCCGAACATCTCGCTAAGTGGCACGCGCGCATGCAACGCGATTGCGTTGCCGCGCTGCTCGGTGTTGCCAAGCTGTCCGCGGCGGCGAGACAAGTCACCCATCACATCGCCCTGGAAGTCGACCGGGGTAACAACCTCGACAGCGAAGATCGGCTCCAGCAGCACTGGCTTGGCGCGCCGGGCGGCCTCCTTCAGTGCGATCGAGCCGGCAACCTTGAATGCGATCTCCGAGGAATCGACGTCGTGGTACTTGCCGTTGACAAGCGTCACGCGCACATCGACCATCGGGTAACCGGCCTTGACGCCGTTCACGAGCGCCTCCTCGACGCCCTTCTCGACTGCCGGTATGAACTCAGAGGGAATCGCGCCACCCTTGATCTTGTTGATGAAGTCAAAGCCCTCGCCCGGAGCGGGCTCGAGGTTGATGTATACGACACCGAACTGGCCTGAACCGCCGGTCTGGCGCACGAACTTGCCTTCGACCTTCTCGACGCTGGCACGTACGGTCTCGCGGTATGAAACCTGCGGGCGCCCGACGTTGGCCTCTACTCCGAACTCGCGCTTCATGCGATCGACGAGCACCTCCAGGTGCAGCTCGCCCATGCCAGAGATCTCGGTCTGGCCGGTTTCTTCGTTGGAGCGCACCTGAAACGTCGGGTCCTCCTCAGCGAGGCGACCGAGCGCAACCGACATCTTCTCTTGGTCAACCTTCGTCTTGGGCTCGACAGCAACCTTGATGACAGGCTCGGGAAAGACGATGTTCTCCAGATGGATCGGCGCGTCGGGGGCTGCGAGCGTGTCACCGGTGACGACCTGCTTGATGCCGACCGCAGCGGCGATGTCGCCGGCGTAGACCTCGTTGACCTCCTCGCGCTCATTGGCGTGCATCATCAGGATGCGCCCGATCCGCTCGGTGCGACCCGAGCCGACGTTCAACACCTTCGAGCCTGCCTCCAATTTCCCTGAGTAGACGCGGAAGTAGGTGAGCTTGCCGACATACGGGTCGGCCATGATCTTGAAGGCAAGCGCCGCGAATGGCTCAGCGTCGTCGGGCTTACGAGTGACCTCACGCTCGCCCTCCTCGCCGCGCACGAGTTCAGTGCCGGTCACGGGCGGCACATCGAGCGGCGAGGGCAGGTAATCGATAACCGCGTCCAGCAGCGGCTGCACGCCCTTGTTCTTGAACGAGGAGCCACACAGCACTGGCGTCATCTCGATCAAGAGCGTCGCCTTGCGGATCGCCTGCTTGAGAGCATCCTCGGGGATCTCTGCCTCTTCGAGCAGCAATTCGAGCAGCTTGTCGTCGTAGTGAGAGACCTCCTCGAGCAGGTGCTCGCGCGCGGTGAGGGCGGCTTCGGCGAGGTTCTCGGGGATCTCGATCTCTTCCTGTTCGGTACCGAGCTCGTCTTTGTAAACGATCGCCTTCATCTTGACCAAGTCGACGATGCCAAGGAAGTCGCCCTCCGCACCGATCGGCAACTGGATCGGCACGGGGTGGGCACCGAGGCGGTTGACCATCGTCTGCACACCGCGCTCGAAGTCGGCACCGGTGCGATCCATCTTGTTGATGTAGGCGATTCGCGGGACGTGATACTTGTCGGCCTGGCGCCAGACGGTCTCTGACTGCGGCTCGACGCCGGCGACCGAGTCGAACAGGGCGATCGCGCCGTCGAGCACGCGCAACGAGCGCTCGACCTCGACCGTGAAGTCGACGTGCCCAGGCGTGTCGATGATGTTGATGCGGTTGTCCTTCCACTCGGCCGTGGTGGCCGCGGAGGTGATCGTGATGCCGCGCTCCTGCTCCTGTTCCATCCAGTCCATCGTGGCCGCACCGTCGTGGACCTCGCCGATCTTGTACGTACGTCCGGTGTAGTAGAGGATGCGCTCGGTCGTCGTCGTCTTACCAGCGTCGATGTGCGCCATGATCCCGATGTTGCGGGTCTTTTCGAGTGTGAACTTACGTGGCATGGCTCAGGATGGTGAAGGTGGTGTCGCGGGAGTCGTGTGCGCTGAGATCGTCGTTCGTGTCTCGGGCCGACACGGGGCCGAACTGCGACCGGCTGTTTCGGGCAAAAAAATTGGGCCCCTCGGGCCCACGCGCACAACAGGTCGGTTATGGACCGGTGGGCGTCGCTATCTGCTCGAGGTCTCCATCTTGGTTTCCGTGCTTCGCGGAGAGCGTCATGCTCGCACGCTCACGCCCCCCACGATGCGAGGCCGACTATAGCAGAGGAGTTGAGGCCTTTGGGCGTCCTCAGGGGACGTTCTCGACCATCGCGGCGAGGCGTTCGAGCACGCGCGTGGCCGCGCGCAGCTCCTGGGTGTCCACACCCTCGAGCGCCTGCTCCCAACGGCTCTGCCAGGCTTTGCGCTTGGCGTCGATCTTGCGTTTGCCCTGAGGAGTGAGCCTCGATACAACGACGCGACGGTCGGTCTCCGAGCGGACCCGCTCCACATGGCCCTGCTCAGCCAGATGGTCGAGCATCTGCGTGACGGTCGCAGGGGTCAGCCGGGCAGCCGTCGCAAGCTCTCCAGCGGGTAGCTCGCCGCGCTCGGAGAGCTCGATCAGCAGCTCGAACTGGGCGTGGCTGAGCTCGTTGGCGCCGAGGTGCGTGTCGCGGCCGCGCAGCCGGTTGAAGCTCCTGAAGACGCGGCGGAACGCCAAGCCAAGCTCCGTCAACTCGGGGCTCGGCTCGACCTTTGGCTCGGCTGTAGCAGCGTTGCTCATCGTGGCGCCCGCTATACCCCGAGCGGCTCGGCGGCCGCCTCCGCGTTGCTAGCTGCCTGGTCCATGCGGGCGCGTGGGTTCTCCGCGCGAAGCAGCACCAGACATGGGATCAGCGACAGCACGGCGATACCGACAGAACCCCAGTAGGCCTTGTCGAAGGCGTGGGCGAGATGCGTGGCGGTGTGAGCACCGGCGCTTGCTCGCTGCAACACGACGGCCAGCATGGCGGTGCCGATCGCACCGCCGATGCGCTGCAGTACATTCAGCTGGGGCGTGGCATCGGAGAGCTGCTCGGGGCGCATCGAGGCGAACGCGGCGCTCATGGCGGGCACGAAGGCGATGCCGATGCCGATGCCGCGCAGCGCGAGCACGACCGACAGCGAGAGGATCGACGTGCTGGCGCCGACGAACGCCAGCGGGAGCGTCGTCAGCGACAGGATCGTGACGCCGACGATCGCCACGCGACCGCCGCCGAAGCGTTCGGTCAGGCGCCCGGTCATCGGCATCACCAGCAGCATCCCGAGACCCTGCGGGCCGGTCAAGAGGCCGGTCACGATCACGCTCTCGTGGCGGACTTCCTGGTAGTAGAGCGGCACCAGGATCATCGCCCCGAACAGCGCGGCGCCGAGCCCGAAGGTCGTCAGCGAGGCAGCCGCAAAGACACGGTTGGCATACAGCCGGATGTCGAGCAGAGGGCGCTCGATGCGCAACGCGTGCCAGACGAAGACGGCGCACAGCAAGAGCCCAACGACGATCGGCCAGACGACGCTGGGCGCGGTCAGGCTGCTGTTGGAGCCAAGCTCGGAGAGGCCGTAGACGACTGCCGTCGATCCACCTGAGAGCAATCCCAGTCCGAGCATGTCCAGGCGCCCGGCCTCCCCCGAGTCGGTCTTCGGCAGCATCCGCCACGCGAGCGCCAGCGCGATCGCGCCGATGGGGACGTTCACGAGGAAGATCCACGACCAGTGCAGCTTCTCGAGGATCGCGCCACCGACTACCGGCCCGAGTATCGGCGCGAGCATCGCGGGCATCGAGACGATCCCCATCACCCGCCCCATTCGCTTGGGTCCCGCGACCTGGGCCATGATCAGCTGCCCTACGGGCATGATCATGCCGCCGCCCGCCCCCTGCAGCACGCGGAACAGCACCAGCGAAGTGGTCGAGGAGGCGACCGCGCAGAGCGCCGAGCCAGCGGTGAACAGCACCAGCGAGGTCATGTAGACGCGCTTGGCGCCGAAGCGCCGTGCGGCCCAGCCGGTCACGGGGATGACCGCCGCGAGCGAGAGCAGATAGCCGGTGATGACCCACTGCACCTGCGCGATCGTGCTGTGTAGATCGCTGCGCAGGGTGTGCAGCGCTACGTTCACGATCGTGGTGTCCAGGATCGACATGATCATGCCGAGGATCACCACGCCCGCGATCTTCCACACGTAGGGCTCTATGCGCTCAGACGCCTCCGGGTGGAAGCCTGGGTCGGATGTCGTGGCCGAGGAAGACATTCGGTACCTCAATGTTAGGTACCAAAGCTTTGTTCTTCAACCCTCCAGGATGTGCGATGCGTCACACAGGCGCGAGCGCGCCGGGTCCTACCACCTGTAATGCGCGAAGGCCTTGTTGGCCTGGGCCATGCGGAAGATGTCGTCCTTGCGCTTATATGCCCCGCCCTGCTGGGACTGGGCATCCAGCAGCTCATTCGCCAGGCGCTGGGCCATCGTCTTCTCGCGGCGCTGGCGTGCGAACTCGACCAGCCAGCGGACTGCGAGCGTGCGTGCACGCCGTGCCGGCACATCGACCGGCACCTGGTAGGTGGCGCCGCCGACGCGACGCGAGCGAACCTCGAGCGCCGGCGTGAGCGCTTTGATCGATGCCTCCAGCGTCTCCACCGGGTCTTTGTCGCTGCTGCGCTCCGCCAGCAGCGCGAGCGCGTCGTAGACGATCCGCTCGGCCGTGGACTTCTTGCCGTCGAGCATGACCTTGTTGATCACCTGCTGCACCAGCTTGGAGCGGTGCACGGGGTCCGCCTCAACGGGGCGGATCTGAGCTGCTGCGCGGCGGGGCATCGGTTAGCGCGTCCGCCCGCAGGCGTGGTGGTGGGTCACGCGGGCCATGAGGACTATTTCTTCTTCACGCCGTACTGCGAGCGGGCCTTTTTGCGATCGCTCACGCCGGCCGCGTCGAGCGTACCCCGCACGACCTTGTAGCGCACGCCCGGCAGATCCTTGACGCGGCCTCCGCGCACGAGCACCACCGAGTGCTCCTGCAAGTTGTGCCCCTCACCTGGAATGTATGCAGTGACCTCGATCGAGCCGGAGATGCGCACACGCGCGACCTTGCGCAGCGCAGAGTTAGGCTTCTTCGGTGTCGTCGTATACACGCGCGTGCAGACTCCACGCCGCTGTGGGGCTGCCGTCTTCTTCTTGCGGCCTTTCCCAGACTTCAGGCCGGGGGTCGCGAGCTTCTTCTTTGGCGCCACCCGTCCCTTGCGCACAAGCTGTGATGTAGTCGGCATCAGCCGGCTATGGTAGCAGCGTGTAGGGCTCAGCGAGAGCCGTGTCCAAGCGGGCTATGCGGTTGCGGGCGCTGCGCTGGCCGCGCGGACCGGGGCGGGCATCAGAGCGCAGGCGACGACTACGAGCACGAATGCCAGCGACTGCACTACGACGCCCACGGGACTAGCTGCCATCGGGTCACCAAACACGATGATCCCGCCAGCGATACCCGCGATGTTTGCGGCGGTTCCGGTCACAGCAATGACGGGCACGGCGTCTCCGTCTTGCAGCCCGCGCGCCGACGCGTAGAAAGCGACGATCGAAGCGAGCACCGCGACGGCCAGCCACGGGCTGAGCACGAGTCCGACTAGCCCGTGGGCGCCGACGATGCCGGTGAGAGCCTTGATGGCGGTGTCGGAGACACCGAACAGAATCCCTGAGGCGGCGCCCAGCATCACACCATGATGCTCGACCGAACCACCCATGCGCGGGCCCATGATCAACAGGCCACCCAGCCCGAACAGGCCGGCCTCGAAGGAGATCATCGCGGCCTGCGAGAACTGCGAATGCGCGCCGTGCATCGCTGGTAGCGTCAGGCCGAGCATCACCAAGCCAGCCCCCGTGAGACACAGGCCGATCCACTGGCGGTTGCCGACCTGGAAGCCGAACATACGGTCGGCCATCACCGCGATGAACACGATGCCCGCGGCCAGCGAAACCTGGATCACCGACATCGGCGCCAGCGCCAGCGCGGCCACGTGCAGGCCCCAACTGCCGGTCGCGATGATCATTCCGAGCGCGAACCACTTCGAGGCATACAGAGCGCGGGCGGAGCGCAGCGGATGACGCATCTGCACGCTCGGCGCCGCGTTGGCGCCTCGATACTTGTAGAAAAACCCCAGATTCGCGACGAACGCACAGGCGAGCGCGAGGATGATTCCGAGAGCAAGGGTCATTGGTGGTTGGGTGTCACGGGTCGGTCTGGCGGATGGTGGTGGAGGAAATCAGGGATGGTGGTGGAGGAAATCAGGGGGTCTGGCTCAGGTTCCGGGGATCGAGGTGATATCGGGTGCGGGTGACTTGTTGTCTGCTCAGAGCGCTCGGCTCCCCGGCGCCCGCCCTGAAGCCCATCGGCAGCGAGTGGCTGCTGCTTTACTGGCCGCACTCGATCCCGGCAGATTACCGGTGTGAACCTGTATGCGAGCTAAAGAACCATCCAGCCAAGCACCAACCGACGGGCAGAAGCCGCTGCTGATGGTTGACATCGACGGGGTGCTCTCGCTGTTTGGCGGCTGGCAGTCGGGTGGGTGGCAAGGTATGGACGCTCGGGCCGATGAGCGACCGGTCAACGGGTCCTTTCATACGATCGACGGCATCCCTCACTTCCTCTCCCGCGCGGCGGCCACCCACCTGCTGGACCTCGCCGCCGACTTCGACCTGGTGTGGGCCAGCGGCTGGGAGGAGAAGGCCGAGGAATACCTGCCGCGCCTACTGGAGTTCCCCGCCGGACTGCCGTTCCTACGCTTCGAGCGCGACGTGGGCGGAACCGAGTCGGCCCGCGCGCACTGGAAGCTCGAGGCGATCGACGCTTACGCCGGCGAGCGGCCACTCGCGTGGATCGACGACGCGCTCAATCCCGCCTGCCACGCGTGGGCAGAGGAGCGCCCATCACCAACGCTGCTCGTCCAAACCGCCCCCGCGTATGGGCTCACCTCGAAGGAGGCCTCGCTGCTAGCGAGCTGGGCGCATACATTGTTTAAAAACTGGGTATAACCATAGTAATGCACAGGAAAAGGCCTGGGCACGAGAAGGGGCGGCAAGGCGGGATAGCCCGTGAGGAGGAGGGCCTGAGGTACGAGGAAGAGGAGCCCCACCCCCACAGACACGGGCAGTGTCTCAGTTTGCAAATTGGGTAGGCCAGCGATCATGTCGCAACCACAAACATGACCAGCCACAAGACAGATTACGCAGGCGGCCATCGCCGGCCTAATCAATTTGCAAACTGCGACGCTGCCCTCTTTCGAGGGCTACTCCTCGGGGAAGGGCTACTTCTCGGGGGGGAGATCCCCGTCAGGGATCTCCAGACCTGCGAGCTCCTCGACGAAGCCCGGGTCAGTGGCGCCGGCGCCGATCTTCTCGAGCGAGGCGAGGTCAGAGTCGAACTCTTGACCATAACCACCGAGGCTTTCGCCACTGGAGAGGCCGAGCTCGGCCGCAATCTCGTCCTGGTCGAGCAGCCCAATGTCGTCGATCGCGCGCGGCAGCGGCTCGGACGGCTCGATCTCGATCCGCCGGTAGCGCTTGAGACCGGTCGCCGCCGGTATCAGCTTGCCGATGATCACGTTCTCCTTGAGTCCATTCAGCCGATCGGTCTTGCCCTCCAGGGCGGCATCGGTCAGCACCTTGGTGGTCTCTTGGAAAGACGCCGCCGACAGGAACGAGTCGGTGTTCAGCGACGCCTTGGTGATGCCGAGGATGATGTCCTCAAACTGAGCCGCCTCGTCGCCCTTCGCGATCACCGCGTCGTTGATTTTCGCGAATTCGAAGCGATCGACGAACTGCCCGGGCAGGTAGTCGGTGTCGCCCTTCTGGTCGACCCGGACCTTCTTGAGCATCTGACGCACGATCAGCTCGATGTGCTTGTCATTGATGTCCACGCCCTGTGACTTGTAGACCTCCTGGACCTCCTTGACCAGGTACTGCTCGGTCTCGGTCCGCCCGCGGATGGCCAGCAGCTCGTGCGGGTAGACCGACCCCTCATTGAGCTGGCGACCGGCGGTGATCTTCTCGCCCTGAGCGACAAACAGCCGTGTGCGGCGCGGGAAAGCGTGGCGGTGCTCCTCGCCAGCCTCGTCGGTGATGACGACCGTCAGCGCCTTGTCTGACTCTTCGATCGAGACGACGCCGTCCTGCTCGGCGATCTTCGCGAGGCCTTTCGGTTTACGCGCCTCGAACAACTCGACGACGCGCGGCAGACCGTGCGTGATGTCCGCGCCGGCGACGCCGCCCGTGTGGAACGTACGCATCGTCAGACTGCGTGCCGGGCTCCCCGATCGACTGCGCCGCAATGATCCCAACTGCGTCACCGATCTGCGCGAGCGCTCCGGTCGCCATCGCCCGGCCGTAGCAGGCCTGACAGACGCCACTGGGCGCCTCACACTTGAGCACCGAGCGCACCGGAACGGTGACCTCTGTGCCCTTCTCGTGGTCGTCGGCGAACACCTGCACGATCTCAGCGAGCTCTGCCCGCCCGATCTCAGCGCCTTGCGCAGCCAGTACGCGGCCCCGCTTGGTGGCGATCTCCTTGGCGGCGATCCGTCCAACGAGGTCTTGATTGGGTTCGCCGCCGTCGCCCCATACCACCATCTCGATGTGCTCCTCGGTGCCACAGTCGGCTTCGCGGATGATCACATCCTGGGCGACGTTGACCAATCGCCGCGTGAGGTAGCCGGAGTCCGCGGTCCGCAGCGCGGTGTCGGCCAGCCCCTTGCGGGCGCCGTGCGTGGAGATGAAGTACTCGAGCACCGACAGCCCCTCGACGAAGTTGGCCTTGATTGGGCGCTCGATGATTTCACCCTTCGGGTTGGCCATCAAGCCGCGCATGCCTGCGAACTGGCGGATCTGCTTGAACGAGCCTCGCGCGCCCGAGTTGGCCATCATGAAGATCGGGTTGAGCGTGTCGAGGTTCTGGATCATCGCCTCGGCCACCTCGTCGGTGGCTGCGTTCCACTTCTCCACAACCGCCTCGTGGCGCTCCTCCTGGGTGATCAGCCCGTCGTCGTACTGGCTTGAGATGTCGCCCACCAGCTTGTCGTACTTGTCGAGAATTTCCTGCTTCTCGGGCGGAACGACGACATCGTTCTTGGAGATCGTGATCCCGGCCTGCGTGGCGTACTTGAAGCCGAGGTCCTTGAAGGCGTCGAGGACCAGTGAGATCGTCGTCGCGCCGTAGCTCTGCACGAGCGCATCGATCAGCTGAGTGGTGTCGCGCTTCTTCATCGACTGGTTGACGAACACGTATTTGCTCGCATCGAACTCGTCGCCCAGCGCTTCTGCCAGCGCCCGCTCGATGCGGTCGTTGTAAATGATCCGTCCGACCGTGCTCAGCACGTGACCGCCCTTCGCGCCCAAACGGCCGGAACTCGGCGATGTCGTGCAGTGTGACCACACCGGCCTCGTAGGAGAGCTCGGCCTCCTGCGCGGTGCGGAACACATGCGGGCGGGGCTCTGAGGCGGGCCACTTGCCCGCTGTCAGCAAATCGCGTTTGGCGCCCATCTCCTCGGCTTCGGGCCCATAGGTCAGGTAGTAAGCGCCCAGGATCATGTCCTGAGTGGGCGTTGCCAGTGGCGCCCCATGCGCTGGCGAGAGGATGTTGTTGGAGGAGAGCATCAGGATGCGCGCCTCCGCCTGGGCCTCAGCCGAGAGCGGCAGGTGCACGGCCATCTGGTCGCCGTCGAAGTCGGCGTTGAAGGCGTGACAGACGAGCGGGTGCACCTGGATGGCCTTGCCCTCGACCAGCAGCGGCTCGAACGCCTGGATGCCCAGACGGTGCAGCGTGGGCGCGCGGTTGAGCAGTACGGGGTGCTCGTGGATGACCTCCTCGAGCACGTCCCAGACCTCGCCGATCATCGAGTTGACCATCTTCTTGGCGGCCTTGATGTTCTGCGCGGACTTGCGCTCGACCAGACGAGCCATGATGAACGGCTTGAAGAGCTCGAGCGCCATGATCTTCGGCAGGCCGCACTGGTGCAGCTTCAGGTAGGGACCGGCGACGATCACCGAGCGCCCCGAGTAGTCCACGCGCTTGCCGAGCAGGTTCTGGCGGAAGCGCCCCTGCTTGCCCTTGAGCATGTCCGAGAGGCTCTTCAGCGGACGGTTGCCCGGCCCGGTGACGGGACGCCCGCGCCGGCCGTTGTCGAACAGCGCGTCGACGGCCTCCTGCAGCATGCGCTTCTCGTTGTTGACGATGATCTCTGGCGCGCCAAGGTCGAGCAGCCGCTTGAGGCGGTTGTTGCGGTTGATCACGCGGCGATAGAGGTCGTTGAGGTCGGAGGTGGCGAAGCGCCCACCGTCGAGCTGGACCATCGGGCGCAGCTCCGGTGGGATCACCGGCACGGCGTCGAGCACCATCTGCTCTGGCTTGTTGCCGGACTGGATGAACGCGCTGACAACCTTCAGGCGCTTGACAGCGCGCGACTGCTTCTGGCCTTTGGCAGTCTTGACCTGCTCCTCGAGCAACTCGCGTTCAGTCTCCAAGTCAACCTGCTGGAGCAGGTCGCGGATCGCCTCGGCGCCCATGCCGCCCCGGAAGTACTCACCGAACCCATAGGAGGAGCCGAAGCGCTCCTTGAGCTCGCGGAAGGTCGTCTCATCGTGCTCGATCTGCTTGGGCTCCATCGTCTTGAACAGCTCCCACACACCGCGCATCCGCTCAGCGGCATCCTCGATGTAGGCTTCGGTGTCGGCGATGTCAGCGTCGAAGGTCTTGCGCAGCTCCTTGGCAAGCTTCTCGCGCTCCTCCTCAGAGATCTTCTGCAGGTTGATGTCGAGCGAGTCCGCCCACAGGTGGTCTTCGTCGTTGAAGTGGGTCTGTTTGCCGTTCGTGAGGTATTTCTCGCGGCGCGTCAGCGAATCACGCAACTCCAGCACACGCTCCTCGCGCTCGGTCGCGTAGGAGTCGAGGACCTTGTTGACCTCCTTCTCGAGCGTGTCCATGTCCTTTTCACGCGCCTCCTCGTCCACCCACGTGACGATCGAGGCGGCAAAGTACAGAACCTTCTCGAGTTCCTTGGGCGCCATGTCCAGCAGATAGCCGATGCGGCTGGGCACGCCCTTAAAGAACCAGATGTGGCTGACAGGAGCAGCCAGGTCGACGTGACCCATGCGCTCACGACGGACCTTCGAGCGCGTGACCTCGACGCCGCAGCGCTCGCACACGATGCCCTTGTAACGCACGCGCTTGTACTTGCCGCAGTAGCACTCCCAGTCCTTGGTCGGACCGAAGATGCGCTCGCAGAACAAACCATCCTTCTCCGGCTTGAGCGTGCGGTAGTTGATCGTCTCAGGCTTGGTGACCTCGCCCGCGCTCCAGCCACGGATCTGCTTGGAAGACGCAAGTGAGATCTCGATGGCGTCAAAGTTATTAATGTCGATCATCTGATTTTGCTTTCGCTCGCGGGGTTTACTCGGCGGGGATCTCGTCGGCGGAAGCCTCGCTGTCAAGGTCCTCCAAGTCGATGTCCGCGATGGCGTCTACGTCAAGGAGCTCCTCGACCGGGACCACGTCCTCCGGGATCGAGTCCTCCTGCACTGTCTCCTCGTCGGCGTCATCCTTGGGTGCAGCGACAGCGTCGGTGGCATCCTCTCCCTCCAACTGCTCGTCGCTTGAGTCGGCGGCGAGAGCACGGACACCTGACAAGTCGATGCCGAGCTCCTCGGCAGCGCGCAGCAGGTCGTCGTCGTCGTCACGTATATCCGCGCGCTGACCCTCCTCGGAGACGACGTTGACGTCGAGCGCCAGCGACTGCATCTCCTTAAGCAGGACCTTGAATGACTCAGGGATCGATGGCTCGGCGATGTTCTCGCCCTTGACGATCGCCTCGTATGCCTTCACGCGCCCAACTGTGTCATCAGACTTGATCGTCAGCATCTCCTGCAGCGTGTAGGCAGCGCCAAAGGCCTCCAGCGCCCACACCTCCATCTCACCGAAGCGCTGGCCACCGAACTGCGCCTTGCCTCCCAACGGTTGCTGGGTAACCAGCGAGTAGGGCCCAGTCGAGCGAGCGTGGATCTTGTCGTCAACGAGGTGCAGGAGCTTCAGGATGTACATGTATCCGACGGTGACCTGTTCGGCAAACGGCTCGCCGGTGCGCCCGTTGTAGAGGGTCATCTTGCCCGAGGCCTGCTCGCCCGGACGGCGACTCTTGTTGACGTCCATGCGGATGCGGCCCGTGTGCTCGTCCTGCCACTTGACCAGCGCGTTGTCCACGTCTTCGATCGTCGCGCCATCGAACACCGGCGTGGACACGTACACGCGCCTGGAGGAGCCATTGCCATTGGCGGAGCCGTTGCTCGTGCTCGCATCCTTGTAGGCCTCCGAGCCATCGTCGTACCAGCCCTGCGCAGCCACCCAGCCGAGGTGCGTCTCGAGGATCTGCCCCACGTTCATGCGGCTCGGCACGCCCAACGGGTTGAGGATCACGTCGACCGGCGTGCCGTCCTCGAGGAACGGCATGTCCTGCTGGTCGACGATCTTCGAGATAACACCCTTGTTGCCGTGACGACCCGCGAGCTTGTCGCCCTCGGAGATCTTGCGCTTCTTGGCCACGAACACCCGCACGAGGTCGTTGACCCCCGGCGGCAGGTCATCGCCGTCATCGCGCCTGAACGTCTTCACATCGATCACCACGCCGCCCTCGCCGTGGGGCACCTTCAAGGACGTATCCCTGACCTCACGCGCCTTCTCCTTGAAGATCGCGCGGATCAGCTTCTCCTCGGCCGTCAGCTCGGTCTCGCCCTTGGGCGTGACCTTGCCGACGAGCAGGTCGCCGGAGATGACCTCGGCGCCGATGCGTACGATCCCGCGGTCGTCGAGGTTACGCAGCGACTCCTCTGAGCGGTTGGGGATGTCGCGGGTGATCTCCTCCTCGCCGAGCTTGGTCGTGCGCGCGTCGATCTCGTACTCCTCGATGTGGATCGAGGTGAGCTCGTCGTCCTGGACCAGGCGCTTGGACAGGATGATCGCGTCCTCGAAGTTGTAGCCCTCCCAGGACATGAACGCGACCATCAGGTTCTTGCCGAGCGCCATCTCGCCCTTGTCGGTCGAGGAGCCGTCGGCGAGCACGTCGCCCGCCTTGACCTTCTGGCTGGTTTTCACGCGCGGCTTCTGGTGGATCAGCGTGCCCTGGTTGGAGCGCATGAACTTCTGCAGCTCGTACTCGTCCTTCTTGCCGTCGCTTGTCTCGACCACGATCTGGGTGGCGTCTACGTGGTCGATTGTGCCGGTGTTGCGCGCCAGCAGCACGTCGCCGGTGTCAAGGGCGGCGCGGCGCTCCATACCCGTGCCGACCAGTGGTGCGTCGGCCTTGAGCAGCGGCACCGCCTGGCGCTGCATGTTCGAGCCCATCAGCGCGCGGTTGGCGTCATCGTGCTCGAGGAACGGAATCATCGCGGTCGCCACCGACCAGATCTGCTCGGGCGAGACATCAACGAGATCAACGTCCTTCGGCCCCACCGTCACGTACTGGCCGGCCTGGGTGCGGCAGAGGATCTCTGAGCCCTTCAGACGTCCTGTCTTGGGGTCGACGGGCGTGTTCGCCTGGGCGATGACCAGCTCCTCTTCCTGAGTGGCATCGAGGCGTACAACTTCCTCCGTCACCACGCCGTCCTTGACCACGCGGTAGGGCGTAGTCACGAACCCGTACTCAGAAACCTCCGCGAACGAGGACAGCGATCCGATCAAGCCAATGTTCGGACCCTCGGGCGTCTCGATCGGGCACATCCGCCCGTAGTGGGTGGGGTGCACGTCGCGCACCTCGATCGGCGCGCGCTCGCGCGTAAGACCACCGGCACCCAGCGCTGAGAGGCGTCGACGATGCGTGAGCCCGGCGAGCGAGTTGGTCTGGTCCATGAACTGCGAGAGCTGGGAGGAGCCGAAGAACTCCTTCAGCGCAGCGACGACCGGGCGGATGTTGATGATCGTCTGCGGCGTGATCGTGTCGGCGTCCTCGGTCGTGAGGCGCTCGCGCACGACGCGCTCCATGCGATAGAGCCCAATCCGGAACGCCTCCTGGATCAGCTCGCCGACAGTCCGCAGGCGGCGATTGCCGAAGTGCTCGTACTCGTCGAGGTGCTCAGCGACCGGCTCGCGTGGCATGGACATCGCCTCGGCGGCGTAGTCCTTGATCTCGATCTCGCCGTCCTCAGGCAGCCCGAGGCGCTTGGGCAGCGACACCAGCTCGCGCACCAACGCGAGGATGTCGTCGTGGGTGAGCGTGCGCGTGTCGATGTCGACATCCAGGCCGAGACGCGAGTTGAGCTTGTAGCGCCCAACGCGCGTGAGGTCGTAGCGCTTGGGGTCGAAGAACAGCTGGTTGAGCAGCGCCTTGGCGTTGTCCACGCTCGGCGGCTCGCCGGGGCGCTGCTTCTTGAACAGCTCGATCAGGGCGCCCTCTTCGGTGCGGGTGATCTCGGTGTCGGACTCGATCGTGTTGCGGATGTACAGCGAGTTGTCGAACAGCTTGAGGATCTCCTCGTCTGTAGCGTGGCCCATCGCGCGCAGCAGCACCGTCACCGGCAGCTTGCGCTTACGATCGATGCGGACGAAGACCTTGCCCTTCTTGTCGATCTCGAGCTCCAGCCAGGATCCACGCGCGGGCATCAGATTGGCGATGAACACCTGCTTTTCGCGGTCCTTTGGCTCCATCAGATAGGCGCCGGGGGAGCGCACGAGCTGCGTGACGACCACGCGCTCGGTGCCGTTGATGACGAACGTGCCGCGCTCGGTCATCCACGGGAAGTCGCCCATGAACACGGACTGCTCGCGGATCTCGCCCGTCTCGCGATTGATGAACGCCACCGTCACCGTCAGCGGACGGGCGTATGTCAGGTCCTTCTCGCGGCACTGCTCCAGCGATGCGACTGGCTCGTCGAAGACGAACTCACCGAACTGCACGGCAAGGTTGCCCGTGTAGTCCTCGATGGGCGAGATGTCGTCGATCGTCTCGCGCAGCCCACCCTTCTTCGGGTCGGTCAGCCACTCGAACGAGCGGCGCTGGATGTCAATCAGGTTGGGAACATCGACGGTCTTCTTCAAGCGCGCGAAGCTACGACGCGTGCGGAGAGCATCAACAGCAGCCAAGAAACGTCTCCTTCGGAGGGCGATACACGGGCAGAGGAGGGCGCCGAAGCGCGACTAAGAAAGATAGCACAGACCATCGGCGCCCTTAAGTGGGCAGCCAGCGCTCACGGACCCCGCCTCTGACGATCGCGTATGTGGCGCGTCCGTCGTGCTTCTGAGGCAGCTGCGACTATCGGCCAGCGCAGCGCACTTTACCGGAAAATCTGCGCTTTTGTTAGGCGCGGGTAAAGGCTTGCGGGGGCACGGCCGTGAGCCGGGCCGTCTGCTGACCGAGCCGCGCGTGGGGGTGTATTGATAAAAAAACTCTGTATAGCCATGGTTATACAGAGTTTTATCAATATACACCCCGGAGAACCACCCCGGACCTACTTCAGCTCGACCGACCCGCCGGCCTCCTCCAGTTCGGCCTTGAGCTTGTCGGCCTCGTCTTTCTCGATGCCCTCCTTGACTGGCTTGGGGGCCTCGTTGACGAGCGCCTTGGCCTCTTTGAGCCCGAGGCCGGTCGCCGCGCGCACGACCTTGATCACCTGGATCTTCTTGTCGCCGGCGGCCGTCAGGATCACGTCGGCCGTGGTGCTTTCCTCCTCGGCGGCGGCGGCGTCGCCACTACCTCCACCGGCGGGCGCCGCGGCCGGGGCCGCCATCGCGGCCGCGGATACGCCGAACTCCTCCTCGAGCGCCTTGATCCGCTCGGCGAGCTCGAGCACCGAGATGCCCTTCAGCTCCTCGATCCACTTATCTGTGCTTGTTGCTGTAGCCATGTGTCAGTCCTCCGGGGTTGTTGAAGTCGAGTTTTCCTTCTTCTCGCGCACCTGGCCGAGCGCCACGGCGAGGCCGCCGAGCAGTCCGCCGAGGGAGCGCACGAGGCCACCGATGGGCGAGGCGACGACGCCGACGAGCTGGCCGTAGAGCACTTCGCGTGAGGGCAGGCGCGACAGCGAACGGAGCTGGTCGACATTCAGCTCAGCACCGTCCAGCAGCCCACCCTTGAATGGCAGCAGTTGCGTCGCCCGGCCATAGTCGGCGATTGCTTTCGCAGCTGTAGCGACATCGCCGCGCACGAACGTCAGCGCAGTTGGACCCTGCAGCAGCGCCTTCAGCTCCTCGGCGCCAGCCTCGTCGGCAGCACGTTCGGTGAGCGAGTTCTTGACCACCTTGAAAGTCGCATCCGCATCGCGCAGCTTGGTGCGCAGCTCGGCTGCCTGGGACACAGATATGCCCTTGTAGTCGACGGCAAACACCGCCTGCGACTGCTCTATATGGGCGGCAATCTCAGCGATTGCCGCAGCCTTCTGGTCTCGGTTCATTGGGCTCCTAGCCCGGTCTTACTCGCCCTCTGCTCGGGCGTGCTGCCGGGGGTCTTTGGTGGCCTGGCGGTTTTGAGGCTAAGCGGCGATGGTAGCCGCAGAGGCCTCCTCAACGATATCTCTTGTGCGGCTGGGGTCAACCTTCACGCCCGGCCCCATCGTTGAAGTGATCGTAATCGACTGCAGGTAGCGGCCCTTGGCGGCCGAGGGCTTCGCGCGGATCAGCTCTTCGATCACCGCCGCGTAGTTCTCCAAGAGCGGGCGCTCATCGAAGCTCGCCTTGCCGATCACCATATGCACGATCGCGGTGCGGTCGGTGCGGTACTCGACCTTGCCCGACTTGGACTCCTCTACCGCTTTCGCCACGTCCATCGTCACGGTGCCGACCTTTGGGTTCGGCATCTTGCCCGATGGTCCGAGCACGCGGCCGAGTCAACCGACGACGGACATCAAATCAGGCGTGGCGATCGCGACGTCGAAGTCATCGAAGCCCTCCTCGATCCGTTTCGCGAGGTCCTCGCCGCCGACCGCGTCGGCGCCGGCTGCTTCGGCCTCGGCGACCTTCGGGCCCTGGGCGAAGACGATGATCTTCACGTCCTTGCCGAGGCCGTTGGGCAGCGCGATCGTGCCGCGCAGCCTGCTCGTCGGCATGGCGAACGTTCAGCCCCGTGCGCACGTGCAGCTCGACTGACTCGTCGAATTTTGCGGTGGCCAAGCTCTTGACGAGCGCCACCGCTTCAGCAGGCTCATACTCGCGCTCACGATCGACCTTTGCGAGCGTCTCGGAGAAACGCTTCCCATGGACGTTCATTAGGCGACCTCGACACCCATAGACCGTGCCGTGCCCGCGATGATCTTCGCCGCCTGATCGACATCGTGCGCATTGAGGTCATCGAGCTTCTTCTCTGCGATCTCGCGCAGTTGCGCTTGAGTGATCGTGCCGACCTTTGTGCGGTTGGGCTCGCCTGAGCCCTTGCCGATACGCAGAGCTTGCTTGATCAGCACAGCAGCAGGAGGCGTCTTTGTGACAAACGTGAACGAACGATCCTCATAGACGGTTATCACGACCGGGATAACCGTGCCCGTCTCTGACTGAGTCTGTGCATTGAACGCCTTGCAGAACTCCATGATGTTGATTCCATGCTGGCCCAGAGCAGGACCGACCGGCGGCGCCGGGCTCGCCTGGCCGCCGTTTGCCTGCAGCTTGATTGTTGTCAGAACCTTCTTGGCCATGATCTAGATCTTTTTCACCTGGTCGAAGCCCACCTCTACGGGTGTCTCGCGGCCGAAGATTGATACCAACACCTTGAGCTTGGCAGCGTCGTCGTTGATCTCGGAGATCTCGCCGGAGAAGTCCGACAGCGGCCCGGACACGACCTTGACGGACTCGCCGATCGCGAACTGCGCACGCGTGCGCGGCGCGGTGGCAACGTCGGTCTTGTGCAGCAGTCGGTCCACCTCCATCTGCGTGAGCGGGACCGGCTCCTGAGAGGCGCCAACAAACCCCGTCACGCCGGGCGTGCCCTTGACAACGCCCCAGGAGTCCTCGTTGAGCTCCATGTTCACGAGCACATAGCCGGGCATAGTGCGCTTCTCGACGGTGACCTTCTGGTTGTCCTTCATCTCGGACACCGCTTCAGTGGGAACGACGATATTGCGCACGGCGCGCTGCTGGCCCAGAGAGACAACCCTGTGCTCGAGGTTGTGCTTGACCTTGTTCTCATGGCCTGAGTAAGTGTTGACGACGTACCAGCGAAACATTCAGACCTCAGAGCAGGGCTTCGACGATTTCCTTGGCGACGTAGTCAGCCAGGCCAAGGTAGGCGCCAGCGATTGCCACGAAGCCAAGCACGACGGCCGTGGCCTGGAACACCTGTCGGCGATCCGGCCAGTGCACGCGCTGCAGCTCGGCCACGCTGGCGCGCAGGAAGCCGATTGCGCGATTGCCGCCCTGCAGGGGTGCGCCCGAAGGACGCTCCACATTCCCATCTCCAGGCAAGCCGTCGTCTCCGCCACCGCCACCACCGGGAGGGCTCCCACTGCCCGGTGGCACACCGTCTTCCTGGAGCGCATCGGCGCCAGCATCGAGCTCGGACTCGAGCTCAGCCTCCGTCGCAGCATCGGAAGAAGCGGTGAGTCCACCGGCGCCTGCGATGAGCGCAGCGTCGAACTCGTCAACGTCGCCCGAGGCGTGGCCGAGTGCACCTGGCAGGTCGGTGCGCACCGGCTGGCTGGACGACGAACGCTCGGGAGCGCGCGGCTCGGTCGAGGCGCGTCCTGACCGGAGGCGAGCACGGCGTTGCTTTGCACGTTTGCGATCACGGGCCACAGCTGCGCTCCCGCGCTAGCGCGTCTCCCGGTGGGATGTGTGCTTACGACACCAGCGACAGTACTTGCGCAAGGCAACCCGGTCGGGGTTGTTGCGCTTGCTCTTATTCGTCTGGTAGTTGCGATGCTTGCACTCCTCGCATGCGAGGGTGATCGCGATTCGAACGTCTCCGCGGGCCATGAGCGAGGTTTCCCTGCGTAATCGTGTGTGGACAAACGGCCTTGGGCGAAGAAAAACCCCGCCCAGGCGCGAGGTCTGCGCAGTCTAGCGCGCTTTCCGTCTGAGCAGCCCGCCCACGCGCGCGCGGGCAGCGCGCGGCTGAATCACTCGAACACGGCGACGACCGCCACCAGCACGTACAGCCCCGCCAGCGCCCAGCCCTCGAACGCCTCGGCCTCCCCATCGCCGGTGACCTGGCGCACCGCGATCGCCATCAGCGCGAGCGCGCCGATGTACACCGGCTGCAGCGCGAACGTCAGCCGCGTGTGCAGCAGCAGTGAGACCAGCACCAGCAGCGGGAACAGAAACGCCGCGATCTGCGCCACCGAGTTCTTCACGACCGATATCGCCAGATCGGACTTGCTCTTCCACGCCAGCACCACCCCAACGGCGTTCTCGACCGCGTTGCCCGCGATCGCCACCACGACGAGACCCACGAACGGCCGCGAGACCCCCAGCGCGCCGATCGCCGGATGGACAGCGTCGATGAACCAGCTCGACACGAACGCCGCGCCTACGCCGGCCAGCGCGAGTACGGTCAGGGCGAGGCCGAACGGTACGCGGGGAGCCTCGTGGGCGCCCTCGGGGCGTTCATCTGAGCGCAGATACGGCACCAGCCAGGTGACGTAAACGACCAGCAGGCAGACCGCGCCGACGATCGAGATGGTCTCCACGTGGTGGCTCGCCGGGTCGTGCGAGCCCAGCGACAAGCCGAGCAGGACGATGATAAAGACGGTCACCATCAGCAGCGTCGCCGTGTCGTTGGGCAGCCCCTTGGAGAAGCGCATCACCCCGTCGCCCGCGCGGCGGGCGCCCACCACGATCACCATGCCGAGCACGAGCAGCGCGTTCGCCAGCAGCGAGCCCACGATCGCCGTCTGCGCCACCACCAGCTGGCCCGCATTCAGCGCGAAGATCACGACGAACAGCTCCGGCAGGTTGCCCATCGTGGACTGCAACAGGCCCGTGACCGCCGGGCCGAAGCGCTCGCCGACCTGCTCGGTGCCGAACGACACCACCCACGCAAGCCCCGCGAGCGCGAGAGTCGCGACCACGAAGCGCGGGATCGCAGGCCAGAGGAGATAGTTGGCCACGCCCGCCAGCGCCGTGAGCACGGCGATCAGGAGGAAAGTCGAACGCTCGAGCGGAGTCAGGCCCGACATCGCGCCCTGAGAATCAGACGGAATATCACGCCCGGACATCGCGCGTCAGTATGGTGGTCAGTGGCTTTCGAGCACCCGGTCGATAAGGCCGTACTCGAGCGCCTGCTGGGCGTTGAAGAAGCGGTCGCGCTCCATGTCCGAACGTACTTCCTCCTTCGGCCTGCCGGTGTGCTGGGCGTAGATCTCGTCGATCCGCTCGCGCACTTTCAGGATCTCGCGCGCGTGAATCTCGATATCCGTCAACTGGCCTTCAAAGCCAGCGGACGGCTGATGGATGAGGATCCGTGAGTTGGGCAGCACCGCGCGCTTGCCTTTGGTACCAGCAGCCAGCAACAGTGAACCCATCGACATTGCCACGCCAACGCACATCGTGCTGATGTCCGGCTTGACGAATTTCATCGTGTCGTAGATCGCCAAGCCCGAGTAGATGCTGCCACCCGGTGAGTTGATGTAGATCGAGATGTCCTTGTCCGGGTCCTCGCTCTCCAAGTGCAGCAGTTGCGCGACCACCAGGTTCGCCACCTGGTCGTCGATCGGCGTACCCAAGAAGATGATTCTCTCGTTGAGCAGACGCGAGTAGATGTCGAACTCGCGCTCCCCGCGCGCAGTCCGCTCGATGACCATCGGGATCAGTGGCATCGTCCCACCCTAGCGTTCGTACTCTTCTGTGGCCTACGTTCGTACTCCTCTGTGGACTTACGCATCCTGGACTGCGTCCTGGACTGTCGTGTCTTTTAAAAGTTCTGTATAGCTATTGTGATACAGAACTTTTAAAAGAGTACGACGCCTAAAGAGCTGAAGGGCAGGGCGAGACGCCGAGGGAGACCCCCCGACGTTGAGCGAACGCATGACAGCTCTGAATCACGCTCGCCAGGGAGCGCTCAGATATTGACCGAGCGCATGACAGCCTCGGGATAGCGCTCGCCGGCGGCAGGCGGAACCGCTTCGGCGATGCGCTCGACGTCGGCGTCGCTCAGGACGACATCGGCGGCGGCCAAGTTCTCTTCCAGGTAGGAGACTCGCTTGGTGCCGGGGATCGGGACAACGTGCTTGGAGCGATAGAGCACCCATGCGAGGGCGAGTTGCCCCGGGGTGATCCCATACTCAGCGGCCAGTTCGCGAACCCGCTCAGCAAGGGCCAGGTTCTGCTTGAGGTTCTCGCCCATGAAGCGCGGGCCATGGCGGCGGTAGTCGCCCTCATCGAGCTCCTCTGGAGAGGTGAAGCGCCCGGAGAGGAAGCCGCGTCCAAGCGGCGAGTAGGCAACGAGCGCGATTCCCAGTTCCTCGAGCGTGGGCAGGATCTCGGCCTCGACATCGCGAGTCCACAGCGAGTACTCAGTCTGCACAGCGGTGATCGGGTGCACCGCATGTGCACGGCGAATCGTCTCGGCGCTCGCCTCCGAGAGGCCGATGTAGCGGACCTTGCCGGCCTGCACGAGCTCGGCCATCGCACCAACGGTGTCCTCGATCGGCGTCTTCCGATCAACGCGGTGCTGGTAGTAGAGGTCGATGTGGTCGGTGCCGAGACGCTCAAGCGAGGAGTCGCACGCTTGGCGGACGTACTCGGGGCTGCCGTCGATCACGCGATTTACGAGGTCATCGTCTTTGATCAGCTTGATCCCGAACTTCGTCGCCAGGAACACCTCGTCGCGGCGCGCGGAGATCGCGCTGCCGAGGAGCCGCTCGTTGGTGTGCGGGCCATACATGTCAGAGGTGTCCAGGAAGTTGCAGCCGAGATCGAGCGCCCGCGCGATCGTGGCCCTCGCTTCGGACTCGTCAGCAGCGCCGTAAAACGCCGACATCCCCATGCAGCCGAGGCCGATCGCGGCGACATCCGGGCCATTTGGGCCAAGGGTGCGTTTGTTCATGTCTGCTCCTCCTCGAGTCGAGCTGTGCAAGCCGATCCTAGAAGGCCGAGCTGGATTGGCCCACTAGCCATAATGATCGGCGACCGTGTTCCCGCTGAACCTCCCCAACGTGCTGACGGTGCTGCGCATCATGCTGGTGCCGGTGCTGGTGGTCGCGCTGCTGGGAAACACCCCGGCGGGCGATGTGCTCGCAGCAACAGTGTTCGTGCTGGCCTCGCTGACCGACTTCGTCGACGGCCGCCTAGCGCGCGCGAAAGGCTCAATCACGACGTTCGGCAAGCTGATGGACCCGCTCGCAGACAAGCTGCTGATCGTGGCGGCGCTGGTGTCGCTGGTGTCGCTGCACCGCCTGGAAGCGTGGGTGGCGATGGTGATCATCACGCGTGAGCTCGCCGTCACCGTGCTGCGTCTCGGCGCCACACAGGCCGGGGTCGTGATGGCAGCGAGCATGTTCGGCAAGCTCAAGACCTGTCTGCAGATCGTCGCGATCCTCGCGCTGATCGCCGTGCACGGGCGCCCGGCCTGGGTCACGGGGCTGCTCTACCTGGCGGTGCTCGTCACCGTGCTTTCGGGCCTCGACTACTTCTTCGGGCTGCGCCGGCGCATGCAGCAGGCCGAGGCGCCCGCGTCAGACCGGACGCCCGCCTCGGATTAGGCGCGCAGTTAAGTCCCCGCGGCGAGCCACTCGTCGAGCGTCGTCTGGTGCGGCGAGCGGACGCCGGCGTCAATCTCCGCGCGCAGCTCAGAGAGCAGGCCGTGGCGCTCGGCGAGGACGTTGTGCTGATGGATCGTCTCAAGATTCTCTTGGCGAGCAGAAACGAAGCTCGAGCCGTCCAGCTCGGGGAAGCGACGCACAACGCCGAGCGCCATCTCGCGCACGCAGTCCTCGACGAAGCGGGGACGGGCATGGGCCTTCTCGACGACGGCGACCTCATCGGAGCGCTTCATCAACTCGTAGATCTCCGAGGACATGCTCGACTCGACGATCTCCAGCAGCGCGGAAGCGTCGATCTCTGCGTCGCAGTTCTCGACGCAGCCGATCTCAAGCGTGCCGAGCCCGCGCTGGTTGTGAGTAGCAACCGGCACCGACTCCAGCACCTTGTCGATCTGCTCTGATGAGAATCCCTGCGCGGCCAGCCGCTCACGCGCGCGCGCTGCCACCAGCTCTTGGGCGCAGGGACAGGCGGTCATGCCCGTCGCTGAGACGCCAACGAGCCGGCGTGTGCCGTGGGCGAACGCGACGGCGCGGCCGTGCAGCGTGTAGATCTCCTGCGTGCCAATGCCCGAGACGGGTGCTGGCTTGTGCTCGGGGTAACGCGCTTCGATCGTGACTTCGGCGCGCGTGGCGTCCTGGCGAGCGCGCACGAGCTCTGAGATGTGCTGGGCAAGGGTCTCGGCCCGGAACGGCGCCTCTGAGAGGACAACCTCGCCAATCGCCTCGTTCACGACCTCCTCGAAGCGCGACATGTGCGCGCCCTTCCGGTCTGAGCTCAGATCCACGAAGCAGCTCAGCCGTGCGAGGAACAGCTCCTCGCGGATGCGCACGACCTTCTCCACGCCAGTCACCCCCACTCGCGAGAGACCGATCGGCACAGACGGCGTGCGCGCCTGCACGTCTTCACCGACGGCCTGCGTCGGAGGCGACGAGAGTGTCTGCCGTGTCGCCTGCACCGGATCAAGCCTAGCGGCCGACTGCCAACCAGCGTAGAGCGCCGCGGATTCTGGTATCACTCCGCACTTGCTGAGCAGTTCATAGGAGGTCGGAGCGAGCATCGCTTCGATGGGGAAGTCGGATGGAATCCGGGGGGAGAGTTGAGCGAAAAGCTTGAGGGACTGCTGGTCGCCACGGACACAACCGCGCTGGATGAGGTGCAGGCGCGTGATGATGCCCAGCTGATGCGCGCACGTTGGGGAGAGCCTGAGCGACCGGAGCTCGCGGACCTCGACCTGACCGTCGATCCGAGCCTGGACTCACTGCGCCTGTATCTGAGCTCGATCGGGCGAGTGCCGCTGCTGAGCGCCGAGGAGGAGGTGTGCCTGGCCAAGCGGATCGAGCGCGGAGAGGTCGCCGCCAAGCAGCACATGGTCGAAGCCAACCTGCGCCTAGTCGTGTCGATTGCGAAGGGGTACGTAGGGCGGGGGCTGACGCTGCTGGACCTGATCCAGGAGGGGTCGCTCGGGCTGATCAGAGCAGTCGAGAAGTTCGACTACCGGCGCGGCTACAAGTTCTCGACGTATGCAACATGGTGGATCAGGCAGTCGGTGACACGAGCGATCGCTGACAAGAGCCGGACGATCAGAATCCCAGTACACATGACCGAGCGTCTGAGCAGGATGATCCACACCGAGCGCCTGCTGATCCAGCGGCTGGGGCGTGAACCAACGCACGTGGAGATCGCAGCTGAGCTCGAGTGCTCGCCCAAAGAGGTGCGCGAAATGCAGCGGATGGCGCAGCCACCGGTTTCGCTGGAGAAACCGGTCGGACAGGAAGAGGGCACGGCGCTGATGGACCTGCTCGAGGACAAAGGAGCCGAATCGCCATTCGAAATCGCCTCGGAGGCGCTGCGGCGACAGGACGTCGTGCACGTGCTGGCTGGGCTGCCGCGGCGCGAGCGCGAGGTGATCGAGATGCGCTACGGCATCGTCGGCGGTCGCGCACGTACGCTCGAGGAGGTTGGTGTGGCGTTCAACATCACCCGCGAGCGGGTCCGCCAGATCGAGAGCAGGACGCTGAAGAAGCTGCAATCACTGCCAGACGCGCAGATGTTGCGCCAAGCGTCCTAGCCTCGCACGCCCGCCGCGCGCTGGCGTGAGCGACCAGCTTCGGCGGGGCGCACGCTCTAAACTTCACGCGCCCCCGGCGGGGTTCCCGAGCGGTCAAAGGGGACGCGCTGTAAACGCGTTGGCTCTGCCTTCGAAGGTTCGAATCCTTCCCCCGCCACTTTTGCCGCATCGCCAGGCACACCTTTTGTGGAAAGGCATTCCCAGGCGCACCCTTCGTGGAAAGACTACTTATGCAGCCCATCCAGTCGATACGCCAACAGTTCGCCGACAACTTGCGCCAGCATCGCGAGCAGATGGGCCTTTCGCAAGAGGCGCTCGCGAAGACCTGCAATCTGCACCGCACCGAGATCAGCCTGCTGGAGCGCTGCAAGCGCTCGCCGCGCCTGGACACAATCGTGATCCTCGCGGATGCTCTGGAGCTGAGCTCTCCAGGCGAACTGCTAGACGGCATCAGCTGACGAGTCTGGCCCTAGTGTCCTAGCGGGGCAGGTGGAATGGCACTGTGGTGATGACGATGCCGTCGTAGGCGATGAGGGAGGCGCGCAGGCGTGCGGCAATGCGGTTGTGCAAAATCCGCTGCCAGGGCTTGGCGACGACGATCTCGGGCACGACCAGCGTGAGGGTTACGTCGGGGCGTTGGCGGTGCAGCGCGGCGATGTAGTTGGCCAATGGCGCGACTGTCGCACGGTAGGGAGATACGACGACCTCGAGCGGCAGATGGTCGCCCCACGCTTGCCAGGTGCGTTGGAAGCGCTCGGCCTCCTCGGCGGTGGGGCTGACGTGCAGCGCGAGCACCGGCTGGGCGAGCGAGACGGCGTAAGCCAGCGCGTGCAGGGCGGCAAGGTCGAGCACCGCGACCGGGACGACCGCAAAGCTGTGCACCTCGGACGGGTCATCCTGCGCCTCGGCCAGACGTGCTGAGACCTCCGACGGGAGCCGGGGCGGCGCCACGCGAGTGCTCCGCTTGCGTCCGCGCACCGCTCCTGTAGGCGCGTCTCCTCGTGGCGTGAGCGCCTCGCGGGCGCGCTCGTAGTGCGCGTGCACGCGCCCGCACGCCATGACGATCAGCGGGACCAGCACCGCCACGACCCAGGCGCCCTCGGTGAACTTGGTAATCGCTGCGATAAGCACGACCGCCGCCGAGAGGGTCGCGCCGAGCAGGTTGGTGGCGAGCGCGCCGCGCCACCCTCGCTCGCGGTGCCGGGACCAGTGCACGACCATCGCGCTCTGGGCGAGCGTGAAAGCGAGGAACACCCCGATCGCGAACAGTGGGATCAAAGGTTCAGTGCGGCCCTCGAAGGCGGTGTAGATCACCGCTGCGGGGACGGCGAGCACGAGGATGCCGTTGCTGAACGCGAGGCGATCGCCCATGCGCAGGAACAGACGAGGCACGTAGCTGTCGCGGGCCATGAAGTACAACAGCCGTGGAAAGCCATTGAACGCGGAGTTGGCGGCGACCAGCAGCACGAGCGCGGTCGCGACCTGCACGAAGTCATAGGGGACGCCGCTACCGACACTGTTATGCGCGATCTCAGACAGCACCGTCTGGCTCCCGCTCGGGGTGGCGCCGTCGAAGTGAGCGACGAGCACGACGCCGACAAACATCGAGATCAAAAGCCCCACCATCACCGCGAGGGTCTGGCGGGCGTGCTTCGCCTCCGGCGGACGAAAGACCGGGACCGCGTTTGAGATCACCTCGATCCCGGTCATCGCCGTCGCCCCGGAGGCAAACGCACGCAGCACGAGCAACACGCCGACCTCCTCGATCGCCCGGTGGGGCGCCGCGAGCGCAGGGTGAAAGTTATGGGAACCTGCCTTGATGAGACCGGCGATCACGACCAGCGCGATCGCTGCCACAAACAGGTAAGTGGGGCCGGCGAAGGCGGCGCCGGCGTCGCGCACGCCGCGCAGGTTGCCGGCGACCAGCAGCACGATCACCACCAGGCCGATCACCACCCTCGCCGAGTCAAGCGAGGGTATCGCCGAGGTCACGGCTTCCACCCCGGACGCGACCGACACGGCGACCGTGAGGATGTAATCGACGATCAAGCCGGCGCCCGCGAGCAGGCCCCATTTACGACCCAAGCTGTCGCTGGCGACGATGTAGGAGCCCCCACCGTGCGGGTAGGCGCGGATCACCTGGCGGTAGCCGAGGCCGACAGAGAGCATCAGCACCGCGAGGGCCGCCCCGATCGGCAGCGAAAGCTTCAGCTCGCCCGAGCCGGCGAGCACGAGGACCGCCATCATCGCTTCCGGCCCGTAGGCCACCGAGGACAGCGCGTCGGGCGAGAGCACGGCAAGGGCGAGCAGGCGCCCCATGCGCTCCTCGGCGATCGCCGTGCTGCGCAGCGCCGGGCCGATCAGCACACGCCGCAGCGTGTAGGCCACATGGCCCGACCGCGAGTCGCCCTCCCCCGCGTCGGGTGTCGCTTCGAGCTCGTCGTCGTCCGCTCCACGCCGCGCGCTGCGGATCTGCAGGAAGCGCCCGCTGCGCGACGAGGACTGGGGATCGGCGAAATCAAGGTTGCGATCCACAGGCAGCGCGCGCTCCCAAACCTGCCGCGCAGGCATACACCCGGCCCAGCTCTGGCCCACCTCGCTCAGCGCGGCAAGCGCACGCTCATCGAGCTCTGGCAGCTGTGCGCTTGCCGTAACCGTGGAGTCGGCCATCAGTCCAGCACGACGACGATCTCGTCGTGCTGGCCGACTGTGCTCTGAACCTGCGGCTGGATGGGTGCGACCGTTGGCGAGGGGCCAGGCAGCAGTCGCGCCACCCGTTGTGCCTCTTTTTGGGTACCGGGCGGGTAGAGCACATGTGTGCCGGGGCTGAGGCTGATGACGATGTTGGCGATCGCCCCAACCTGAATGCGGTCTGTCTTCAGCTTCTCAGCAATCCGATGCGCTGCGCCCGGTGTGGAGGTGGCGTTGAAGACAGAGACCGCAACCGAGGGGACGACCGGCGTGGGTGGCGAAGAGGAGGGTCCTTGCAGGAGGTGAACACCCAGAGCGATGAGCGCGCCTGTGATCGGCACGACAGCGGCCAGCACAACGCCCCTGCTCAAGCGTTTGCGTGCGCGGTAAATCGTGGGCTCCAGATGAGCATCGGGGATGCTGGCTGATACCGGTTGAGGGTCGGGGCCGGCAGGCGCCAGTTCGGGGCCGAGGATGCCGGCCGCAGCCAGCACAGGGCGCTGGCGCGCCTCCAGCAGGAGCGCGTGGGCGACCTGCTCCCGCAAGACATTCAGCTCACGGCGGCGGCTCAGCACGAACAATGACAGCAGCGCCACGATGCCCAGGCCCACGAAACCGAGCAGCGCTCCGATCTTGGATATGAGACTGGTGGTAGTCGTGCGTGGCGCCAAGTTCACGTTATGGGCAGTAGGGACTGTGGGCACGCTCGAGCCGGGGGTGGAAGGTACGCTGATGACGGGCAGAGTCTGGTCGGCCATCGCCAGCATCGCCTGCGGCGAGACGTTGTTGGTGAGAGTGTTCTCGATCCAGTAGACCGCATTGTTTTCGTGCCAGGCGATCACTCTGACCTGTTCACCGGCATAGAACAGTTCATACGTGCGTGGGCCAACGTGGACCGTCTGGCCAGGTTCACTCAGAAGGGGTGGGTTGGTCCAGGTGGTCCCCTGGACGTCGTAGAACTGTCCCAACTCCCCACGGTCAATAACGATCGTGTAGATCGGATGGATGTGGCCATGCTGGTCGCGAATATGGTAAAGCCGCAGCATGTCGGGTTCGGCGCCGCCGTAGCTGTCACGCCCTCTGGGGTACTCGAGCGGGAATGGCAGGTTCGGCGCCTGTGAGCGTGCCTGTTCGAGCTCCGAGGAGGTCGTGGGTGTAAGGACAATCCTCGCGCTGCTCTTGTGATGGTGGACATGAGCAGCATGCACGTGCAGCTTCGGCTTGCGGATCGGCGCAGTGCCGTTTAGGAACGACTGCACAGATTCGTGGATCTGCTGTTGTGAGGCCGTGTCGTAAGTCGGCAGCAGATTGACGTTGAAGGCGGTCTGGCGGACCGGCTTGCCAGCCGATTCGACCAGGAGTTCGAGGAGCGCCAGCACTTCTTCTTCGCCATGCAGGTCAGTTTCCACAGCCTTGCCGAAGATCCGCTCGAACTTCCCACGGTTTTCAAAGAGCGTGCCGCCGTATTGCGCCTTGACTTCGAGCAGGAAGCGCTGGTCGCGAGCATCGCGAATCAGCGAGGTGCTTTCATGGCGATTGGCGACGAATTCGAGCGCCTCTTTGCCGCACAGGCGCTGATAGCCAGGCTGGAGGTTAATTTCGAAATACTGTTCGCCTCCAGGTTCGTTGACGTGGTAGTAGCGCTTGTTGACACCCATGTAGGCGCAGCCCATTTCATTGACCGCATGTGCAAAGCGCTTGAAGTCCGTGACGAACACATGGTTGATGACGCTTATGCCAAGTACACGCTTGATCGTTTCGACCATGAGCTTGACGCCGCCGGCAGTGCCGCCACCATCCTCAAAACCATACGTGTAGGCAGAGTTGATGCGATTTGTGATCACTTCCCCGTTGGGCGCGGTGAACGTGACCTGCAGCTCGCGTGGTATTGAGAGCATCGAGATCGTCGGCTTTGAGGGGTCGATGCGCACCAGCAGCATCTCGTTGGAGTGCGGCAGAACACTGCCGAAGGGGTTGTCTTTCGGCGGCGGCCGCTGGTCGTTGCCGATCAGCAGCAGCGTCTCGGGCGCACCTTTGCTCGTGGGAGCGAGCACCTTCGGCGCGACCTTGACCGGCTTTGTCTGGCCGAGCGCTTCGACCACTCTGCTGACCTCGTTGCGTGCGATCGCATAGGTCGCCCCGCCCACGATCAGAACGATCCCGACCGCCGCCAGCAGCACACGCTTGGCCATCCACCAGCCACGACGCGGCGGCTCCGGGGATATCGGATCCAATGACGAGGACCCTCCCGCTCCAGGCGGCGGCAGGGTTGTGGCTGGGGGCGTCAAGGGGCTCATGCGCATAAATGATCAGCAACGCAGGGGACAGACTGCGTCAGTGCAGTTGATCGATGAAGGTGTAGATCACCATCATGCTGACAACGATCACAAAGACTCGCAGAGCCCACAAGCCTGTGCTGGCGCGCACGCTGAGCGTGGCCCGGGGAACGGGCCGCGAGGTTTCGACCACGAACTGGTCGCGCTCGAGGTGCATGATCAGCTCGTCCTCGAAGCGCTCCTGCGGCTGCAGGTCTTGCTCTTGGATGTCGAGGCTGTGGTGTGCGTCGTTCGTGATGGGCGTGGGCTGTCTCATGAGCCGACGAGATGGATCGTCTGTAGGAAGGAGTCGATGCCGTAGGCGGCCCCGCACAGCCCGACGAAGGCGATCACCGTTATCCCGATCGCGTTGGTCGAGCGCTTGTTCACCCACCGGCCCATGAGTCCCTTGTCGTTTGCGAGCATCACCATGAACACCAGGCTCACGGGCAGCAGCACCGTGGCGAGCACGTTGGCGTTGAGCGCGATCGACAGCAGCGGCGCGCCCGGAATCAGAATGACGACCGCGGCGAGCAACGCGATGCCGGCGTTGGCGGCATAGAACACGCCAGCGTTGCGCGGCGAGCTGTTGAAGCTGTGGGAGACCCCAACGCATTCTCCGGCCGCATAGGCCGTGCTGGCAGAGATCGTGAGGATGGCCACGGCGCCGGCCTCGATCAGTCCCAGTGCGAACACGGTGCCTACGGCGCTGCCGGCGATGTGCTTGAGCGCCTCCGGGAACCCGGCGCCAGCAAACCCCTGGATGCCCGATCCGTTGTGAGTGAGCAGCGCCGCCCCGGCGATCAGCGCGCCGACACCGAAGATTGCGGCCAGGACCGCGCCGGTCGCTGTGTCATAGCGACCGTGCTTGACGTCGCGCGGAGTCATGCCCTTGTCGGCGCTCGCGCTCTGCTGGAAGAAGATCATCCACGGCGTCACCGTCGCGCCGATCGTCGACGCGAGCAGCAGCAGCAGCGTGTTGAAGCTCCCGCCGGGAAACGGACTGAAGTCAAACGCGCCGGCGACCGCTCCGACATCGGGTTTGACGAGGATCGCCGCCACCAGGAACAGGCCGTTGAAGAGTGCCATGCCGAGCACGATCCGCTCCCAGCGCCAGTAGCGCCCGCCGCTGAGCGTGAACGCGACCAGCGCCAGCCCGAGCGCGACCGCGACACCGGCACCGAGGTGGAAGTAGGCCAGTCCGACGCGGATGGAGACGAACTCGGCGACGAGCGTGACGAGGTTGGTGAGGGTGAGATCGCCCGCGCCGAACCAGCCCCACACGCGGCCGTAGCGCTGCAGCACGAGCTCGCCATAGCCGCGGTGGGTGACGGCGCCGACGCGCATGCACATCTCCTGGCAGACGTATGCCATCGCGAACAGAAGGGGGATGAACGGCACGAAGAAGCCGAGCCCGTACTGCGCGCCGTCGGCGGCGTAGGCGATCATGCTCGGCCCGTCGTTCTCGCCGAGCATCGCGAGGATCCCAGGGCCGACGAGCAGCCACAAAAGCCGCCAGCGCTTGCTGTGCCGGCGGGCGTGATGCACCCGTGCGCGGTCTTCTGAACGTCCTATGTCCTCCTCAGTCAGCGGCGGCGGCGGGAGCAGACCAGGAACTGCAGGGACTTCAGTCGCAGCCATCGTCCGGCTCTCTGGAAGTGGAGGCCCGCTGCTCTACCGGCGCCCGGTCGACTTCGACGCGCATCGCCGCGGCGAGTTGGCCACCGATCGCATGCTCGCGCTCTCCGAAGAGAACCAGCAAGGGGCCGCCAAAAGGCTGGCGATCGCGTACCACAAAGCGGTCGCTCGGCGAGATCCCGCAACTGGCCAGGTAGCGCAGCATCGCCGGGTCAGAGTCCGAGATTCGTACGAAGACTCCCTCCTCACCTGGCTCGAGGCTCTCCAAGCTGCGCGTCGAGCGCTCTTCGAGCTCGAGCTCGACGCTGGGGATCGGGTCGCCGTGCGGGTCCACAGTCGGGTTCCCGAGCTTGGCCGCGATCAACTCCTCGAGATCCTCGGAGAGCACGTGCTCGAGGATCTCGGCCTCAGCATGAACCCGGTCCCAGGGCATACCCAGCGAATCGGCCAGGAAGCTCTCGAGCAGCCGGTGGTGGCGGATCACCTCCAGCGCGAGCCGCTGCCCGTCAGTGGTGAGACGCACTCCCCGGTAGGGAACATGGGTGATCAGACCCAGTTCGTCGAGCTTTTTGAGCATCGCCGAGACCGAACCCGGCGTGATCCCCAGTCGCTCAGCTAGAGCATTAGTGGATACCGGCTCATCGCTACGTGACTGCAGCGAGTAGATGGCCTTCGAGTAGTCCTCGACTGCCGGCGTACGCAGAAGCTCGTTGCTTGCCATAAAAAAAGGATATGGCAAGCCAAAAGATTAGTCAAGTGCCTCCATAGTGTGGCCCAGGCGAGGCATGCATTCTGTTTTTAAATCTGGGTATGACTATGGCTATACGACGGACAAGCCGACGCGGGGACTCGAACCCCGGACCCCCTCCTTACCATGGAGGTGCTCTACCAACTGAGCTACGTCGGCGTGTCCCGCGATGCTATCGCCGTCGCGGGCTTTAGCGCACCGCCCAGTGCAGCGAGCTCCGCCAGCAGCGACTCGCCGTGCTTCTCGCAGAACGCTGGGCCAACTCCGCGCACCGCCAGCAGCTCGTCAAGGTCAGTAGGCCGTACGCGCAGCACTTCTTCGAGTGCCGCGTTCGCCGCAACCGTATATGCCGGCTTGCCTTCAGTGCGCCCCCATCGCCACTGCCTCAGCCGCTCGAACGCGCGCTCGTCCACCGGCTCGAGCGCGTCCTCGGCCGCCGCCCCGGCGCGTTCGTCGGCACCGGCGCGCCCACCCGCACCGGCGACGCCGCCGCTTCGGCCGCCCTTTCTCCCAGCACCGGTGGGCGCCGCCAGCAGCGCCTGCTTCAGCTCCGGATCTGGGTCGCACACATCGCAGCAGCGCCCGCTCGGGGCGCCCTGCTCCTCATCACCAAAGTGGTCCAGGATCTGCCGGCGGCGGCAGTGCTCGCCACCCGTCATGTAGCGCTCAATTGAGTGGTACGCCTCCCAGCCACGGTCCCTCGCCGCCTTGATCGCCATTCGCGCCAGGCGTGGGCTGCCCTGACCCGTCAGCCTCACCAGCAGCCCGTCAGAGTCACCTGGCTTGAGCTCAACCGCGCCCGCCCGCTCCGCCACCGACAGCAGCACCCGCTGGCGCTCGACCAGTTGACCATGTCCGATCGCCAACACGCCATCCTCCGCGTCTCCTCGCAAGCTCGCCACGAACCGCTTGACGTCCTCCACCGTCATCTCGCGCTCCTTGATGAACCTGATCAGCCTGCCCAAGTCCATCCGGGAGGACAGCAGCAGCGCCCGCGACGGCGCGCCGTCACGCCCACCCCTGCCCGCCTCCTGGTAGTACGCCTCCAGGCTCGTCGGCAGCGCCCAGTGCGCAACGGTGCGTACATTCGCCTTGTCAACGCCCATGCCAAAGGCATTGGTCGCGACGACCACCTCGGCCTCGCCGTCCATGAATGCCGCCTGGCTCTCGCGTCGCGCCTCGGGGTTCATGCCCGCGTGATACGTCACCGTCGAGATTCCCGACAGGGCGATCTCGCTAGCCACCTCATACGTGTCCTTGCGCGTACCGCAGTACACAATCGCTGGCAGGGATTGGACGCCTGCCCGCCCACTCAGCACATACGTCAGCGCCGCCCGCTTGCGTGCCACCGCGCCCTTGCCCTCCACTCCCACTACGTCAAACGTCAAGTTCGGGCGGTCAAAGCCCGAGCGAACCGAAACCCACTCGCGCAGGCCCAGACGCTCCGCAATCTCCTGCGCCACCCGCGGCGTCGCCGTCGCCGTCGCCGCCATCACCGGCGGACGGCCAAGCGATGCGATCGCATCGTGCAGGCGCAGGTAATCCGGGCGGAAGTCGTGACCCCACTCAGCCACGCAATGCGCCTCGTCCACCACGAACAGCCCCACCCGCCTGCGCGCCAGCGCCGCTCGGAACGCGCCTGACGCAAACCGCTCCGGCGCCGCCAGCACCAGCTGCGTCACGCCCGCCTCAATATCGCGCAGCGCCTGCGCGTTATGACCCTCCTGCATCCCCGACGCCAGCATCGCCGCGCGCACCCCCGCATCCTTGAGCCTGCGCCACTGGTCAGCCATCAACGCGATCAGCGGGCTCACTACAACCACCAGACCCCCATCCACCGGGCCGATCTGGGCATTTCCGGTGGGATGGCAGTCACTTGCCAGCGCCGGCAGCTGGTAGCACAGCGACTTGCCGCCGCCCGTCGGCATCACCACCAAGCTGTCGCGGCCGTCGAGCGCCGCCTGCACCGCCTCGCGCTGGCCCGGCCTGAACGTCTCCAGTCCGAAGCGCTCCAGCAGCGCCTCCGGGGTGGGGACGGTTCTCTGTGTCATCGCCTCCATCTCCCCAACCTATCCACCTATCCACCACGTCGGCCGACAATGGGGTATAAAAATCTGGAGCGCGTATAACTATGGTCAGACGCGGTCTGAAAAGTTTATAGCCACCCGCCTACGCGGCTCATGCGCCCGTGTAGTCGCGCAAGGCCACCGCCACGCGCGCGTGAGCCTGCTGGACCTGCTCCGGCGAGAGCCTCGCCGCACGCCGGTCAAGATAGCCGGAGAGCATCCGCGCGGGGATCACGCGCACGCCCTTACGTCTGGCCAGCGGCCGGTCGATCCAAGCGCGGCTGAACACGATCAGCGGCTCGACCTCCAGCCCGGTCACGCGCTCAATCGCCTTGCGCTGAGCCTGGGCCTGACTCAACGTCGCGCCATGCACACGCGCCACCCGCACCGGCCCCGGGTGGCTCTTGGTCTCGACCGTGAACACCCCGGCAGGGCCGATCAGGATGTGATCAACATTGCCGTGTCCCAAGCTCGCGTCGTGGATCACGCGCCAGCCCCTGACAGCGAACTCATCGAGCAAGCCACCGACCTGCTCCTCACCAGTGGCCCCCCGATCGTGGCGCTCGACAAGCGGCAGCACAACCCGCGACACGACAAAGATCGCCGCCAGCAACGCGACCTCTGAGAGCAGGAAGAGCGGGTTGCGCAGCCCAAATATCCGCCCGAGCAGCGCAGTCGCGACGGCCAGCACTCCCAGCGCCACAAGCGTGCGCAAGCGCAAACGCACCACGATCATGCGCTCGTGCTGTCCCGCCGCACGGGCGGTCGGGTCATGGCCGATCTCGCGATATTTGCCCATCACTGCCTCTGATATTTGTCCATCATTGCCTCTGCTTCTACATCGTTCAACACGGCCCGTTCCTTGAGGACTCGTCCATGCAAGAGGCGTGGAAACTCGCGCCAACTCCTAAAGCCAAGATCCCCGTCCGCCGAAGCCAAGAGTAGATTGTCAGTTTGTGACAGATCGTCAGTTTGTGAGCAAGGATGCCTCGCATGTCTCATTTTCCCGACCATTCACCACCTTCAGATGTTTCCCCACCTTCAGATGTCTGTCTGCTGCTGCGCGTCCACGCCGAGCAGCGCTGGCTGATCTCGAAGGTGGTGCCCGTCGTGCGCGAGCTCGAGCAGCCCGACCTGATTCCCGAGGACCAGGTCGGCGCCGCGCTCGCCTACCTGGAGGTCCTCTGGCTCGACGCCTGCCAGCGTGCCGCCGAGGCCGACGCCGCCCACGCCCAGCTCGACCGCAACAGCACCGATGAAGATCACACCCTTTATGAAAAGGCCCACCGCTACCACATCGCCGTACGCCGCCTGCGACTCGCCGTTAGTCGGCGCGTAGCCGCGCTCACCGGCGCACCCTCCCAGGCGTACACCCACCAGCACGCCAGCTACTGACGCGCACCAGCACGCCAGCTCCCGAAGCGATCACATACGCTGCGCGCGCAATGGCACCCCGCTTCGACCTGCAGTCACACTCCACCCACTCCGACGGCGCGCTGGGAGCCGCCGAGGTCGTGCAGCGCGCCGCCGCCGCCGGCGTCCAGCTGCTCGCGCTGTCCGACCACGACACCATCAGCGGCGTCTCCGAGGCGATCGCCGAGGGCGAGCACTTGGGGGTACTTGTCGTGCCCGCCGTCGAGATCTCAGCCGTGGATGCCGGGTCTTCCGTGCCCCGCGAACTGCACATCCTCGGCTACTGCATCGACCACACCGGCCCCGTTATGACCGCGCAGCTGACCGACTTCCTCGCTGACCGCGAGAAGCGCACGCTGCGCATGCGCGACGGGCTGCGCGAGGTCGGCTTCGACCTCGACGAAGCCGAGATCGACACGCGCATCGCCGAGGGCAAACCGATCGGGCGCCCACACCTCGCCGGCGCCGTGCTGCGCGCCCCCGCCAATGCCGAGCGCCTGCAGCAAGAGGGCATCGACGACGTCGGCTCGCTGATCCGCGGCTATCTGATCGAGGGCAAGCCCGCCTTCCGCCTGCGCGAGACGCCCACCGTCGCCGAGGCCGTCCAAGCCATCCACGACGCCGACGGCGTCGCGATCTGGGCGCATCCGTTCTGGGACATCTCAGACCCCGACGAAGTGCTCGCCAGCATCGACCGCTTCCACGAGCTCGGCATGGACGGCGTCGAGGCCTTCTACATCACGCACACGCGCGAGAACACCGAGCTGATCGCCAGCCGCTGCGCCGAGCTCGGTCTGCTCACCACCGGCTCCGCCGACTTCCACGGCCCCGAGAACCGCCAGTTCTCCCAGTTCATGACGTTCGACACGTACGGGATCGAGCCGAACCTAGGTCCGATCGACTCGGCCGACTGACGACTGCTCAGCCCGCCAGCGCCGCCGTCGGCGCGAGCAGCGATTGCAGGCGGTAGGCCAGCGCCTCCAGCGCCAGCTCCTCGGAGACGTTCAAGGCCAGTCTCGCTCGCGTGTCCTGCACGAGCTGCACCCCTTCGCGCACGCGCGTAGGCGTCCGTGACTCGGCGTCCTGCTCCAGCTCCAAATGGCGGTCCACCGCATGCACGAGCTCGCCCGCGCCTTCCACCAAGCACAGCACGTCGCGTAGCCACAGCTCCGCCAGACGCAGTCCCTGCTCCAGCGCGCTCGCTCGTGCCCGTCGCTCGGCCCTGCGCCTACCCTCGAGCGCTTCGCGCTCCAGCCGTTTGCGCTCCTTGCTTCCCACCAGCTCCAGCTCGCGCTCGAGCAGTTCCTGCGACGCCTCTCCCGCCGCGCTCCCCGCCGCCTTCGCAGCCTCGAGCAGGTCTGTCCAGCGGCGCTCTCCGGTCGTCCCTGCCAGCGCCGAGCGCACATATCTCTCAGCCGCCGCGCGCAGCGCCTGCCCCTCCTCGCTCGCCAGCATCCTCGCCCGGCTCGCGTCCCCCAGCGACAGCCGCGCGCACGCCTGCGCACGCTCGGCGTCTGCAACCGCGACCATACCCTCCGCCAGCAGCCCCTGCACGATCGTCTCCGTCATCGGCGCATCAAACCGCACGTGCACGCACCTCGAGGAGATCGTCGCCATCACTTCTTCGGAGCGGTCGCTCACCAGCACCACGTGCGCGTATCCCGGCGGCTCCTCCAGCGTCTTCAGCAGCCTGTTCGCCGCCTGCTCGTTCAGCGTCTCGGCCGCCTCGATCACGAACACCCTCCTGCAAGCCTCGAATGGTGTTCGCGTCGCAGCCGCCACAACCGGCTCGTCAATGTCACTCACCAGCATCTCCGCCGCCCCACTCGGTGTCACCCAGGTCAGGTCTGGATGCGCGCCGCGTAGAACACGTCCCGTGACAGCCTCCCCGTCACTGGCGCCATCCGCAAGCAGAACGGCCGCAAACGCCCGCGCGATCGCCCGCTTCCCGGCACCGGCCGGGCCGTGAAATAGATAAGCATGCGATGGGCTCCCTTTTGGCGGCATCGCTCCCACCAGCACCGCACGCGCGTGCGGGTGCGCTGCAATGCCCGGCAGCCGGGCCGCCGCATCAGCCCCGGTCGGCGAGTCAGTGGAGGGGACCGTAGTGGACATCACAGCCCATCCTAGACCCGGTCCCACTTTCGGTTCAGACGCACGACCCTGGGGTCACTTGTCAGACTTATGGCAATGCGCGACCGACTCGAGCGCTTGCGTGAGCGCACCGACGGCTACACCGTCACCCCTGAGCAGTACGTAGGCTTCGCCTACGTCGCGCTCGGCGCGCTCACGCTGATTGTCCTCACCGGCGCCGCTGTGCGGCTGACGGGGTCGGGTCTCGGTTGTCCGACGTGGCCGAAGTGCTACGGGAACGTGTACCCGCCGCTGAAGACGCACGCGCTGATCGAGTTCGCCAACCGTCTGATCACGGGGCCCGTGTCGATCGCCGCTGGTCTCGCCTGGTTGGCGGCCCTTCGCCGCCGGCCCTACCGGCGCGATCTGATGTGGCTGGGGGCGCTGCTGCCACTCGGCGTGATCGCGCAGGCGGTGCTCGGCGGCTTCACCGTCAAAGGCCAGCTCGACTACGGCTGGGTGATGGGCCACTTCGCGCTGTCGATGCTGATCCTGGTGGCCGCTGTGGTGCTCGTGTGGCGGGCCACGCATGAGCCGCGGGACACTGTGCCCGGCCCAGCGACGCAGATGTCCACTGATCGCACAGTCGTATGGGGAGTGCGCGCACTTGTGGCTCTCGGTGCGCTGACGATCTTCGCGGGGACCGCCGCCACGGCGGCCGGACCGCACGCGGGTGGCTCCCCGGGTCAGAAGATCAACCGGCTGGACTTCGACGGACGGGGCACGATGGACTTCGTCATCCATCGCCATGCGGAGATCGCATTCGTGTTCAGCCTGATCGCGGTCGGCGTATGGTGGCTCGCGCGCCGGCGGGCGGTCACGCCGATGCTGCAGCGCACGCTGACGGTGCTGTGCGTGCTGCTGGCGCTCCAAGGGGTGGTTGGGCTGGATCAGTACGAGACGCACCTCCCGACCGAGCTCGTTTGGGTGCATGTCACGCTGGCCTCGCTGAGCTGGCTGGCCACCCTGTGGGCGGCCTGCGCGGTGGGCAGGCTGGCCCCACGCGAGGCGCCCGCCCAGGAGCGCCACGTGGCCCCGCCGGCCCGCGTTTCGGCCTGAAACTGGCCTCGCGCGGACGTCATTCCCGGAAATTAGGGCTTCTATCGAGTCCAAATTCGGCGACTTTGCTCCTCGCCGTCCTAGCCAGCGGTTAGCCTGCGATCAGCAACGACACCAGAGAAGGGAGTGCCGATGTCCAAGAACGAGCTAGCCGAGAAGATTGCCGCGCGTACCGGGATGGCGACCAGCCATGCCCGCGAGGCCGTGGAGGCCGCGATCGAGGCGGTCTCGGACGAGCTGGCCGCTGGGGGTGAGGTCGCGCTTGCTGGCTTTGGCAAGTTCAGCGTCAGCCACCGGGCCGCCCGTCAGGGACGCAATCCGTCCACCGGTGAGACGATCAGCATTGCTGCCAGCAAGGCGGCGAAATTCTCAGCGGCGAGCGCACTGAAGAAGCGTCTGAATCCATAGGCGCACATAGTGGAGGACAGCGAGCGGCTGCTGGCGCGTCGCGAGGCCCGTCGTAGGGGGCTGGCGCGCCGCCGCCGTACGCTTGCGGTCCTGAGCTTGCTGCTCGTGGCCGCGGCGGTGGCAGTGCTCGCGTTCGATGGAGGGGGTGGCTCGTCGCCGACCGAGCACAGAGCTTCCCGAGCCGGACAGTCTTCCGCTCGTGTCTTGCGAGGCTCGACCTCTGCCACGGCACGCCGGTCGTCCTCGTACCCTTCCACCGCCGATGCGCTGGGTGCCCCGACGGGTAGGCCTGGAACCGAACCTGTCCCGATCCTGATGTATCACGTGATCAACCCGCCGCCGGCGGGAGCGCCATTCCCTGGGCTGTACGTATCCGCGAGCGAATTCGCCGCGCAGATGCAGGCGCTGGCGAAGGCGGGCTTCCATGCGGTCACGCTGGATCAGATGCGCGCGTACTGGCAACACGGCGCGCAGCTGCCGCCAGGCCATCCGATCGTGGTGAGCTTCGACAACGGCTATCAATCGCAGTACTCCAACGCGCTGGGAGTGCTGCGGCGGCTGGGCTGGGTTGGCGACGAGAACCTGCAGCTCACGGGCCTGCCGCCGTCGCAGGGCGGCCTCTCTGAAGCGCAGGTCCGCGGCCTGCTCGCGGCCGGCTGGGAGCTGGACACGCAGGGCTTCAGCCATGCCGACCTGATTACCCTCGACGCTGCTCAGCTTGCCTACCAGGTTGCTACCGCGCGGACGGTCATCCAGCGCCGCTACGGCGTCGCGGCCAACTGGTTCTGCTACCCCTCTGGCCATTACGATGCGGCTGTGATCGCGGCCGTCAGGGCGGCGGGCTATGTTGGCTCGACCACGGTTGTCCCCGGCTGGGCGACGTCCGCCAGCGATCCGTATCGCCTGCCTCGTCTGCGCGTGCTTGGTGGCACCAGCCCCGAAACCCTGCTCAGCGAGATCGCGTCAATCCGCAACGATCCCGCGCCCCCTGCGTCCTACTCTGGCTGATCAGCCGCAGCCGGTGTTGTTGCCGCAGGAAGAACAGGTGTAGCAGGAGCCGGTGCGCTGCATCATACCTCCGCACTGGCTGCATGCTGGGCCCAGATCCAAGCCTTTCATGCGGGCAGGAACTACCGGCGGCGTGTCGGTCAGCGATGCCGCCGCGGGCGTGCCGTGGCCGTTCCCGGCGGATGCCTGCGGGGACTCGCTCGCCGGCGATCCGCCGCCGTTGGCGTTGCCGGGGCTGGTGTCGGAGGCCGGGCCGGCGGTGTCGGAGGCGAGCACAGACTGACCGGCGTCCTGTGCGGCTTTGCGGGCGCGCACCGCCGGGGTGAGGATGCCGAGCTCCTCCTGGGCGTCCGTGTCCAGGAAGCGCGAGGCCAGCCAGCGCATGATGTAGTCAGGCATCGACTTGGCGAACGGGATCTCCGGGTTGCCGGTGATCCCCTCGGGCTCAAAGCGCATGTAGCTGAACTTCTGCACGAGCGTCTCCAGTGGCACGCCGTACTGCAGCGAGATCGAGATTGCGGTCGCGAACGCGTTCATCATGCCTCTGAGCGTCGAGCCCTCCTTGCCGATGTCGGTAAGGAAGATCTCCCCGACTGAGCCGTCCTCGTACTTACCGGCGGTGATGTAGCCCTCGTGACCACCGATCGAGAACTTGTGCGTTATCGACTCGCGTTCGCGCGGCATGCGCTTGCGCCTTGGCCCGGCCTCGGCCAATGCCTTGCTCACTGCTGCCTCGACGATTGCGTCGATGTCTGCCGTCCCACCCGTCGGCGTGTCCTTTTGGGCGTCCGTGCGCAGCGCTTGGGCGGTCTTGGAGCCGTCGCGGTAGATCGCCAATGCCTTGATTCCCAGGTGCCAAGCCTGCGTGTAGGCATCGGCGATGTCCTCCACGGTCGCCTCCTGGGGCAGGTTGACCGTCTTTGAGATGGCGCCCGAGATGAACGGCTGCACGGCGCCCATCATCTTTAGGTGGCCCATGTGTGAGATCGCGCGCTCACCCACAGCCACGTCGAACACCAACAGATGCTCATCGCTCAGGCCGGGGGCGCCAACGATCGTGCCGTGCTCCGCCAGGTGCGCCTCGATCTGCTCGATCTGCTGCTCTGAGTAGCCAAGCGTCTGCAGCGCCAGCGGCACCGTTTTGTTGACGATTGTCATCTGCCCGCCACCGACGAGCTCCTTGAACTTGACCAACGAGAAGTCGGGCTCCACACCGGTGGTGTCACAGTCCATCAGGAAGGAGATCGTGCCGGTCGGCGCCAAGACCGTCGCCTGGGCGTTGCGGTAGCCGAAGCTCTCACCCAGCTCTACAGCCTCGTCCCAGGAGCGCTTCGCGGCGCTCAACAGCTGCTCGTCAGCGCAACCCTCGGCAGGGATCTCGTAAGAGGCGGCGCGATGCATCTCCATCACGTCGTTGTGCTCCTTGCGGTTCTCCTCGTAGCGCTCGTAGGGGCCCATAGCGGCCGCCACCTCGGCGGAGCGCCTGTAAGCCCGTCCTGTCATCAGCGCTGTGATCGCCGCTGCGGTGCCCCTGCCGGAATCTGAGTCATAGGGCATGCCGTTGCTCATCAGATAGGCGCCGAGGTTGGCGTAGCCCAAGCCGAGCTGGCGGAACGCCCGTGCGTTGACGCCGATCCCCTCAGTCGGGTAGCTCGATGGGCTGACGACGATCTCCTGGGCAAGCAGCATCACGTTGACGACGTGCTCAAAGGACTCGACGTTCAGCGTTCCGTCGGGATTGCGGAACTTCATCAGGTTGATCGACGCCAGGTTGCAGGCGGAGTCGTCCACATGCATGTACTCAGAGCAGGGGTTGGACGCGTTGATCCGCCCACTGTTGGGGGAGGTGTGCCAGCGATTGATAGTCGTGTCGTACTGGACGCCAGGGTCAGCGCAGCGCCAAGCGGCTTCGGCGATCTCGCGCATCAGCTCGCGTGCGGGGATCGGCTCGCCGACTGGCTCGCCGGTGGCCCGTGCCAGCAGGTGCCACTCACCGTCTGACTCCACTGCCTGCATGAACTCGTCGGTGATGCGCACCGAGTTGTTGGCGTTCTGGTACTGGATCGACTTGAATCCGTCGCCGTCGATCGACATGTCAAAGCCCGCGTTGCGCAGCGCCTCGGCCTTGTCCTCCTCAGAGGCCTTGCACCAGATGAACTCACGGATGTCAGGGTGGTCCACGTCGAGCACGACCATCTTCGCCGCCCGGCGGGTCTTGCCGCCGGACTTGATCGTGCCCGCCCAGGAGTCTGCCCCGCGCATGAAAGACACGGGGCCAGAGGCTGTTCCGCCCTTGGCCAGTGGCTCCATCGAGCCGCGGATGTTGGACAGGTTGATGCCCGACCCCGAGCCGCCGCGGAAGATCATGCCCTCCTTCGTGTTCCAGTCGAGGATCGACTCCATCGTGTCCTCCACGGAGAGGATGAAGCAGGCCGAGCACTGCGGCTGCTCCTCGAAGCCCACGTTGAACCACACGGGCGAGTTGAAGGCCGCCATCTGGTGCAGCAGGATGAAGGTCAGCTCCGCCTCGAAGGAATCAGCATCCGCGTCGGTCGCGAAGTAGCCGCGCTCGCGCCCCCAGCCGGCGATGGTGCCGGATACGCGGCCGATCATCTGCCTGACCGAGTGCTCGCGCGCGGGACTCTCGAGTTGCCCGCGGAAGTACTTCTGGGCGACGATGTTCGTCGCGTTCTGGGACCAGCTCTTGGGGAACTCCACGCCCTGCTGCTCGAAGGCAATACGGTCGCCGTGGCCGATGCGCGCGTTGCGCGTCTCCCACTCGACGGTGTCGAACGGACGCGTGTCAGGCGTCGTAAAGACGCGTTCGATGCTCAGCGCCCTGCCGGACTGGATAACTTCAGCTACTGGGGTCTGCGGGGCGCCATCCATCTAACTATTCTCCTCGTCTTGGGCCGCAAGAAACCCTCAATTTGCGGCGAAAATACAGTGTTTTTGGGGGTAACACCGGATCATCCGCCTCTGATCGGACGGACCTTTTTCGACCGCTGGGCGAGGTGCGTCAGCTACCTACAGGATAGCTGCAGAAAGCCATTTCGCCGGGCTGCGCGGCCCGCAAAGAGCGGGTTCGAAGGCGTTTCTTTTGCAGGCTTTTTTGCAAACCGGCCGCGCTAGTGACCGAGCCAGACCCAGTCTCTGAATTCGGCCCAGGTAGCCGACGTGCGCAAGCCAGCCTCGGCCATCGCGTGGCGCAGCGAAAGAAGCCAGCGGGGTTCGAACGCGCGACTGCGCGCGAGCGCCCACGCTGCACATGCGAGCAGGAGCAGGACGGCGATCGCGGCGAGCACGAGCGCCTCGGTCGAGACATGTGTCGAACCGCTTGCATGCGCGTGCACGTGTGCGCGCGCATTGATGGCCGTCGAGTTGAAGGGCGTGGACACGGCGAGGCTCATAGTAGATCCTCGATCGCAAGGAGCGCGTCGGCGAGGACGCGGCTGGGCGGCTGTGAGGCGTCGATCACTCGGATGCGCTCGGGCTCGGTGTGGGCGAGCTGCTCGTAGGCGATGGCGATGCGCTCGAAGAAGGAGTTGTCCTCGCGCTCCAGGCGGTCGGGCTCGGTGGCGCGGACGTCCTGGCGGGCGCGGCCGTCGGCGGGGGAGATGCGCAAGAGAAGCGTGCGGTCGGGGGAGAGGGCGCCGGTGGCGAAGAGGTTGATCGCGCGGATCTCCTCGACTCCGAGCTCACGGCCGGCGCCCTGGTAAGCGAGGGATGAGTCGACGAAGCGGTCGAGCAGCACGACGGTGCCGTCGCTCAGCAGTGGCCCCAGGCGTTCCTCGACGAGCTGCGCGCGCGCAGCCGCATACAGCAACGCCTCGGCGCGTGGCGTCACCGCGAGCGCCGGGTCCTTGACGAGCTCACGAATCCGCTCGGAGACATCCACCCCCCCTGGCTCGCGCAGCAACTCCACGCGGCCCTCCTTCCCCAACTCCCCCTTCCCCCTCATCACGATCTCGCGTACGAGCGCCTGTGCGAGCGTCAACTTGCCCGCGCCGTCCAGCCCCTCGATCGTGATCAGCTTGCCGCGAGCCACGAGCGGGACGGTACACGTGCCGTTCGGTTGCGGTACTTCTATTTTTTGTTTTATGTGCGCGATGGTAGCGCCAAAATACTATGGCTATACCGACTTTTAAAAGAGAAGCCAACCGAAGGGTGGTCAAACCGAAAAGAGGACCGGGTCGCGCGGCTGGCTCTCGACTGCCACGGCTGCCGCAGCGCGGGGGCCCATGTCGAGGTCAACAATCCATGGCTCGCGCGCGCCCTGCTCGGCGTCCGTACCGCCAATACCCACGCCCAAGCACTTCAGCTCGGCCTCGTGACGGACCCACGCGCGCAGGAACTCGCGTCGCCGCGCGTCCGGATCGAGCGCCTGCAAACGCTGCGCCTCGGCCTGGCCGAACATGCGGGTGAAGAGCGCAACCTCGTTAACTGGCCGCCGGGCGACCTCGACATCGACTCCCACCGCGCCAGCGCGGCTGAATACGTACAGCGCCAGCTCCTCCGAATGCGACATATTGAAGGCCAGGCGATCTTGGTCGAGCTCCGGCTTGCCATGCTCGCCGGCGACGAAACGCAGCGAGCGCGGCTCGCGCTGCAGATAGCGCCCCAGCAGCGCGCGCAGCAGCCCCCGCGAGCGTCTCCACAGCTCCCCGTCGCGCTTGTTCAGGATGCGCTCCGCGCGCGCGTGCTCGTCGCCGCTCAGCAGCGCGCACAGCTCATCGTCCACGCGTGAAAGGTCCGCACGCCACACGTGCACTGAGCCCGGCGCAAGCTGCGGCTGCAGCGGTCCGGGCGCCCACGCGCCCTGTGCGTTGTCGGCAGAAAGCGATGTCTCGGTCAAGCTCACCCCCATACATTGTTTTAAAAACTGGGTATAACCATAGTTATGCGTGGAAGGAACCTGAGGCACGAGGAAGAGGAGCTGACACCCCCCAGACCAGGGCAGTGTCTCGGTTTGCAAATTGAGTAGGCCAGCGATCATGTCGCAAACAACAAACGTGATCAGCCACGGGACAGATTACGCAGGCAGCCATCGCCGGCCTAATCAATTTGCAAACTGAGACACTGCCCGCCTATGCGCATCCAGTCCGCCCGCCTCCCCGGGCTCGTGATCATCGAGCCCACCGTCCACGCCGACGAGCGCGGCTTCTTCTGCGAGACCTACAGGCACCAATGGCACGCCGAGGTGGGCATCCCAGCGGACGAGCTGTTCATCCAGGACAACCATTCGCGCTCGTCTCGGGGGGTCGTGCGAGGGATGCACTTCCATATTGGCCCCGGCGTCGCCAAGCTCGTGCGCTGCGCGCGCGGGCGCGTTCTCGACGTGGCTGTGGATCTGCGCAGGGGCTCCCCCACATACCAGCAATGGGAGGCAGTCGAACTGGATGAGGAGAGCATGCGCGAGCTCTACATTCCGATCGGCTTTGCGCACGGCTTCTGCGTGCTCAGCGATGTGGCGGACGTTCTGTACAAGCAGACCGCCTACTACGACCCTGCCGTCGAGCGGGGCATTGCCTGGGACGATCCCGACATCGGCATCGAGTGGCCGCTGCCGGTGGACGAGATGACGATCTCCGAGCGCGATGCGGCGGCGCCCAGGCTGAGCGAGATCGCCGCCGAGCTGCCGTTCGTATATGGCAGCTGACCGATGCCTACAGCGATAATCACCGGATCAGGAGGCTTGATCGGCTCTGAGTCCGTGCGGCACTTCGTGCAGGACGGCTATGACGTGATCGGCCTCGAGAACGACATGCGCGCCAAGTTCTTCGGGCTGGACGCCTCCACGGCGCCCACCAGCGAGATGCTGACCCGCAGCTACCCCTCCGAGTTCTGTTCGCTGGAGATCGACATCCGCGACGCGGACGCAGTCTCGCAGGCCTTCGCCGAGCGCGCGCCTGAGATCGAGCTGGTGATCCACACTGCGGCGCAGCCCTCGCACGACTGGGCGGCCTCGGACCCTCAGACCGACTTTGCGGTCAACGCCAACGGCACGCTCAATCTCCTGGAGGCTGCTCGCCAACACGCCCCGAGCGCAACATTCGTGTTCTGCTCGACGAACAAGGTCTACGGCGACCTGCCCAACCATCTGCCGCTGGTGGAGGACGAGAAGCGTCTGGAGCTGCCTGAGAGCCACCGCTACCACCGCGGGATCGACACGACGATGTCGATCGACTCCTCGACTCACTCGCTGTTCGGGGTCTCCAAGACGGCCGCCGACCTACTGGTGCAGGAGTACGGCCGCTACTTCGACATGCCCACCGCCTGCTTCCGCGGCGGCTGCCTCACGGGACCCAACCACGCGGGCACGCAGCTGCACGGGTTCCTCTCCTATCTGATGCGTTGCACGATGACCGGCGATCCCTACACCGTGTACGGCTACGCCGGCAAGCAGGTGCGCGACAACATCCACGCCGCCGACCTGGTGGCTGCGTTCGCGGCCTTTCATCGCGCGCCGCGCTCGGGCGCGGTCTACAACATCGGCGGCGGACGCGCCAGCAACTGCTCGATGCTCGAGGCGATCGAGCTCTGCCAGCAGATCGTCGGTCGCGAGCTTGCGTGGAGCCTGGATGAGCACAACCGTGTGGGCGATCACCGCTGGTGGATCTCAGACCTCGAGCCGTTCAAGCGCGACTACCCCGAATGGGACATCACGCTCGAGGTGCCGGACATCCTGCGCGAGATCCACGAGCGCAACGCCGAGCGCTGGCTCGCGGCTAGAGGATCTTGACGGTGACCGTCTGAGCGAACGTCTGGCCGTTGACGACTGCTGTCAGTGTGGCCGAGATGCCATGGTCCTTGCGGATCAGGGACATCACGCTCGCCGCCAGGCGGATCGGCAAGTGGGTCGTGTTGTTGCCGGGGAGGCTGAAGTTGCTGTGCCCAACGACCAGCTTGCTCGCATGCCCGACGGCCGCTTGCCCGGCTAGGGTCATCGTCGCGGTGCCCTTGCATGCGGGCGTCAGCCGGCAGTAGACGGCGACGGCGACGATCCGTTCGTGGTTGATGCCATCCGTCTGGGGGTGGATCGCGATCGGTGGCAGCACAGGCGGCGCGTCCTTGGTCCCACCGGGGCACACGTAGCGCGCGTCCGGACCGGTACCGAGCGTGACCTGCATCATCAGTTCCTCGTTGCTGTTTGCGGCGAAGCCGTCGTTCGCGGTGGTGTCGCTCGCGGACAGCGTGGCGCCGTCGCCGGTGCCGCCGTTGCGGATGAAGGAGTCCATCGTCGAGCCCTGCGCCCGGCCGATCACCTGATAGGGCACTCCGGCTCGATAGAAGTTTTCGACGAATCCGCCATCGTCGTTGAGCGCAACGTAGTCACCCTGAGATACGCAGAGGTTGACCGGTTCGTAGGTCGTGACCGTGGAACCGCCAGCCCCGTTCTGCCCACACACGGGGATTTCGTAGCCCCCCGAAGTGATGTTGACCTTCGCACCGCCGCCGGGCAGGGGCGAGAGGTCCTGGAAGTGGATCTGCGTCAGCGGTGGAGGCCCACCTGCGGAGGCCTTGGCGCAGCCCTCGACGCTCACCTTCAGCGCCTGCCCTTGCGCCGGCACGCGGGGGTCGCCACTGGTCAGCTGTGCGTTCCAGAGAGCGCTGTCCGCGCCATAGTGGGCTGTGTGGTAAACGCCATTTGGCGCTTCAGGGGATGGCGGCCCATCGGTGTTGGTGCCGAAGTAGTCAAGGTTTTCAGAGGTGTTCAAGGTCGCCGGCTTCGACAGCGAGCTGCCGAAGGTCGTGATCGCCGCGCCAGCGCGCGCGGGCGCGAAGGACACAGAGGAGTCCGGCCAGCAGAGCCGCTGAAAGCAGACAGCAGATGAGTCGGGGAACGCGTGTACCTGTGATGAGAGCCATCAAGCTGGGGATCGGCAGCGCCGGCGGCGCGCTTGACCGAGTGGCCCAGCACTCAACGCATCTTCAGCGCTCATGCACTGCAACCCTGTTTGAAGTGCCGCTCAGGAATGGGAAGTCTGCCTCGTAGGGCGAGACGACCCGGAATTTGTAGGTGACTGGTCCGGGGAACTTGAAGCGGTAGCTGGCGTGGTAGCGGCCCTTCGCGTCGGTACCGAGGGTGTCGAACTGGATCCATTCCCCACCCGAAGATGCCTCGAGCTCGAGTTGCTTGCCGCCCGGGGGGATCGGAGCACCGTGCAGGGTGCCGCTGAAGAAGATCTTTCGCCCCACGCTCGTAACTCGCGGAGCGACATGCAGCGTGAGCCCGGCATGGACGCTGAGCTTGAGTGCGGTAGTCGCGACAGGGACCGTGTCGTTGACGTGGCTGCGGTAGGCGAAGCTGATGGTGGCTGAGGGGATGTTTGCGGGCAGGGTCAGTGTCCACGCACCAGTCGTACCTGTTTGCACGCTGCCGAGACTTTGGGCGTGGGAGCCCTGATAGGCAGGGATCGCGTATACGTCTAGGGAAGCGCCTGTGATTGGCTGTCCAGCCGTCGTGGTGAGGGTGCCTGTGATGTGCTCTCGTGCGCCGTAGTGCTCGGTGAGCGCTGTCTTGGGGGTACGTGCCCAGCGCGCGGTGAGCTTGGCCTGGTCAGACGCGTTTGTGCCGTTGGGCGCTCCACGCAACGCAGCGGGACTACCCGGACCGATTGCTCCCGTGTACCCAGCACCGCCGCTGTTTGCGACTGTGATCGTCCTGTCGAGCACCGCCGCGGAGTTGCCTGCGGCGTCGGTCACGTTCACGACGAGATGGTGCTGCCCATTGCTCAGGCCAGTCGTGTTGATGGACGCGTTGACCGTGACCGTCTGCTTGCATGGCTGGGCGTAGAGGAACTCCTGGACACCGTTCGAATCGGTGCCGATGCTCGCGCACCTGCCTTCATTGGGTTCGGGATTTCTCTGGTAGACCTGCGTACCGTCGATGGTTGCGGTGACCTCATACACCCCCGGGCCGTTAGGGTCTTGCGCGCTGAACGTCAAGTCCGCGGTGCCGCTCGCATTCCCTTCCAGCAGCGTTCCACCGAAGTCTGTGCCCGCTGGGGTCGAGCTGTTTTCCAGCTCTATGTCGGCAGCATAAATCGCCGTCTGGGCGTTCACGCCGTTGCCGCCGCCGTCCATGGGGCAGCTTTCCGTCGGTTCGCCCGGCTGCCCCGGGCCCAGGCACTCCGCCTCGGCGTACAGGTTCGTCCCGCCCAGATGGTCGATCGGCACCGTGCCCACGAAGGGGCCCCCGTTGAGTTTGTTTTCCGAGCACGGCAGGTTGAATTGGCAGTTCTTCACGACATCGCTCGGGTAGGAGTTGGCCGGAGTCGCAATGTAAGCCTGCCCCTCCGGGCTATAAAGATTCAGCGAAAGCGTCCCGCCGGCGATCGTCGAACCATTCGGAGCCGCGTAATGCCACAAGTAGCCGCTGTAGCGTGACTGAGGCCACTGGTTGCTGCTCTCAGCAATGAGCGCACCGCCCGCCCGTTCGCACGTGCTGTAAGCGTTCGAGTAGTTGCCCCCGCCGCTGACCGCTTCTGGGTCCCATCCCTCGATCGGCGCGGGCTTGCCGTCGGGCTGAGTACACGTGACCTGTGTCCACTTGCCTGCCTGGGCGCTGGCCGCCAACACGAGCGTGATGAGCACCGCCAGAGCCCAAGCCGCCCTTGCCTGAACGCTGCCTATCACCAAGACGCTGCGCATCATTCAGCGCTCGTGCACTGCAACCCTGTTTGAAGTGCCGCTCAGGAATGGGAAGTCTGCCTCGTAGGGTGAGACTACGCGGAAGTGGTAGATGACTGGTCCTGGAAACTTGAAGCGGTAGCTCGCGCGATAGCGGCCCTTCGCATTGGTACCTATGGTGTCGAATTGGATCCATTCCCCGCCCGAGGAAGCCTCCAACTCGAGTTGCTTACCGCCCGGCGGGATTGGGGCGCCGTGCAGTGAGCCGCTGAAAAAGATCTTCCGTCCCACGCTTGTGGTGTGTGGGGAGATATGTAGCGTGAGCCCGGCATGCACATTCAGCTTGAGTGCATCGGTCGCGACTGGGACGGTGTCGTTGACATGGCTGCGGTAGGCGAAGCTCAGCGTGGCTGAGGAGATGGTCGCTGGCAGGGTCAGCGTCCATGCACCCGTTGGGCCGGTCGAGGTACCGGCGAGAGGTACGGTCTTTGCGCCCTCATATGCCTGTACCTCATACACGTCCAGAGAAGCACCTGTGATCGGCTGCCCGGCTGAGTTGATGAGGGTGCCTGTGACACGCTCTCGTGTGCCGTAACGGCCCGTCAGCGTCGCCTGACTCGTACCTCCCCCCTTACCCGTACCTCCACCGGCCCGGCTGCTCGTACCTCTACTTGCCCAGCGCGCAGTGAGCGTGGCCTGATCAGACGCATTCGCCCCGTTGGGAGCACCACGCAACGCAGCAGGACTACCCGGACCAATCACCCCCGGGCTCCCCGATGACGAACCGCCGACAGTGATCGCTCCGTCGTAGGCGATGGTTTGATTTCCGGCGGCGTCTTCGACGATCAGCTCCAGTGAGTGCTGTCCCGCCGCCAGTGTGCTGGTATCGAGCGTCAGGCTGGCGCTCACCGACGGCGCGCACGGCTGGGCGTACTCGAACGATCGCTGTCCGTCTGTCGTGACGCCCAGGGATTGGCACTTGCCTTCGTTGGTGTTGAGGATCTGCGACACGACCGTGTCGCCGTCCACGACCAGTGAGCCGCCATAGACGCCTGACTGGCCATCGCTTGCCTCAAAGGAGACGCTCTGGTTACCGGTCAGCGTCCCTCCCGCGACGAGTGGGCCGCCGACGTCGCTGGCGGTCGGCGGCGTGTTGTCAACGAGGTCGATGTCTGCCGCGTAAACTTCGTACTGGGCAGAGGGGGCGCTGCTCCCGGATGGGGGACATTCACCGCCCGGCCCACCGCCACATGCGGCGCGCCACTGGATCTGGGTCACGCCACTGAGGGGAACGTGCGTCCCACTGAGGCTGCCGACGCTGACCTCGTTTTCCGGAGTGAGCGGATCGGCTTGCGTCCCGCGATGACACCCGTAGTCGCACAGACCTTGAACCGAGGGCGGTCCGGGGCTGTAGAACATGTTGGTTTCGGCTGTGCCGTCGGTTTGAGACGGTCCAGCCGTCTCGTAGCGCCAGAGGGTGAACCCCGAGATCTCGAGGCCGGCGGGCGCAGTGAACACGTTCGAGGCGCTGGTGGCATAGGGATGGGATTCCCCGGTCATCTGCGCGTACAACGACCCGCCGCTTGGGCAGCTATTGCCCGCGTAGACGAAGGTCCCGTTGGTCGGGAAGGTGACGCCTTCATCCGGCGCGGGGGCCCCTGCGTGTGGGCCGTACGGGATCCGGCAGAGAAAGTCGTGGTAGCTGTTCGCTTGAGCCAAGGAAGGCATGGCGAGAACACACACACCACCGGCAAGGACCGCTGCGAGCCGCCCACGCTTACGACTGCTTATCACCAAGCAGTTGCGCATCGTTCAGCCGCCCATCACCAAGATGCTGCGCATCATCACCTCGCTGCCAAGAGCCTCGCCATCGCGTGATCGGACCCCATCTTCTCCTTATACCGACGAACGCGCCCAAATGGGACACTCGTCGAGCTTCGTCGAGATCACCAGAGGCAGTTACACGCCCGCCAGTTTCTCGCCGACCTCCAGGCCGGTGCGCAACTCGTCGCGGCAGGGCTGGACGTGGATCAGCCGGTCGAGCGCCGCAGCGAGGTCGAAGTATCCGAGCGCGAGCACCTGATCCGGGAGCTCGTCGCGGGCGAGCGGGAAAACCCCGTTTGCGATCAACAGCCATCGCGCGACGGTGGTAAGCGCCGCGCGCAATTGCTCGCGGGCCGCTTCGAGGTCGCCGCTCTCAAATACAAGCCGAGCAAGATTGAGCCCACGAGTAGTCTGGACCAGCTTGCGCTCAGCAGATAGCTCAAGGCCCTTCTCCTCTATATAGCGGCTTGCCGCACATAGAATCCCGTCGTCGTGCAATACGCATCCGAAGCGAAGCGTCCACTGGATGTAGTCATCACCAGCCACGAGCCGCTCCCAAAAAGCCTCTACGCTGGCCGCGTACACGTCAACGTCTTCGCAGATGCCGCTGCAGTCCGGTCGTTTGCCGACGACCATGAAATCCAAATCGCTGCTCGCCGTCCGTCGAGCACGAACGGTGGAGCCGGTAAGCACCACCGCCTCGACGTCCAAGGCAAGCGAGCGCTGGAGGACCGTCTCGGTGGTCTCCCGCTGGGCGGGCGTCTGCAGCACGAACGCACGGCGGCGATCCTCTCGAAGTCGCGTATCCGAAGGAACATGAACGGAAACGCCGGTGACTGTGTCCACAGAGCTCATGTGCGTGCCTCTTCCTCCGCCCTGGATACAACGCCCTCGACAGCACTCAGGAGCTCCTCTGGGCTCCAGCTGCCGAAGTCTGGATCTTCGCCCTCATACGCGACATCCTTGCGCGCCTGGTTCAGCAACTCCAGCACCGGACTCAAGTCCGTGGCCAGGACGCCGCGCGTTTGCAGTTCGGTAGCCGCCTGCGCCTTACGCCAGTGCTGGCGCTCGGTCGCGATACCGTTCAGCTCCGACAGCGCAACAATCGCCGCCTCCGCGGCGAGATACAGGAACGTAACGCCGACCACCAGATCTCCAGCCTCAAATGCCCCGTTAGCCCTCGTAAAGTGCTCACGGGCCAGGTCCGACTTCGACTGTGGAGACATCGCTCAATGGTATCTCCGACCCCGGCGAGTCAGCCTCGCTTGGTCTAGGATTTTCTAAGGTCGTACTTGCCTTCTTAGAAACGTATAGAAAGACGCCCACGCTTACGACTGCTTATCACCAAGCAGTTGTGCATCGTTCAGCCGCCCATCACCAAGATGCTGCGCATCATCACCTCGCTGCCAAGAGCCTCGCCATCGTGTGATCGGACCCCATCTTCTCCTTATACCGACGAACGCGCCCAAATGGGACACTCGTCGAGCTCGCTTGAGACACCAAACATCCACGATACGCGCGGTAGACTGAGCAGCTATGGGCTTTACAAGGATCACAGTGCGGTCCGACCAGATGAATGGCGTTCCATGCATCCGTGGGCTGCGGATTCCGGTCGCGACCGTGGTCGGCATGGTCGCTGACGGTATGAGCGATGCAGAGATCCTCGCGTCCTATCCGGACCTGGAAGTCGAGGACATTCGCGAGGCGATGAGCTACGCCGCTGAGGCAGTCCGTGAGCGCGAGCTGCCGCTCGTCGCCACCGCGTGAAGTTCCTGATCAGAGACGCTGCTCGCCAATCTCGCGACGATCGAGCGCGACCTTGCCGAGGACAGCATCGTGGTCATTGAGCCTGGACGGATCAGAGTCCGCGGGCTACCGCTGAGCCCGGTCACCTGGTCGAGTGGAGCCACTCCCTAAGCCTTTCTAAGGCATATCTTAGATATAGCTAGAATCTAGCCGTCAGCCCCGCTTCGTCTAGGGTTTTCTAAGGTCGTACTTGCGTGCGAGCACTCACCTCGGCCGCCAGGGCAGCCTCCCACCTCTAGCTGATCGGTACGGTCTCGTCGTCGAAGACGGCGCGTACTTCGAGCTTGCCGCCGAGCGCTTTGATGTAGCTCTCCAGGGTCGAGAGCTTGAGGTCGTCCCCGCGCTCGAGCTGGGAGATATTCGGTTGCGAGACCGCGAGCCGCTTGGCGACCGTCGTCTGGCTCGCTTTGCGGTGCTTGCGCAGGTCGGCCAGGCGCAACTCGGCTCGCATCGCTTCGCGGATCTGCGCGATGTGCGGCTCGTCCTCGGGCTTCACCCGCTGCTTACGGATCTCTTTCCAGGGTGTGGTCTTCATGGTGTGTTCTCCAGATGCTTGTCGTATAGGGCATCGGCAATAGGAATATTGTCCTTGTACCACCCCTTCCAATTGCCGGTCTTGTCGCCCCCAGGCAGTGTCTCGGTTTGAAACTCGACTAGCTCCCACCCCGGGATTCGGAGCCGTCAACCTCGCCCCTCATACATTGTTTTAAAAACTGGGTATAACCATAGTAGCGCCCGAGGAAGAAGAGTTGGTGGCCTGTACGGCCCCAACCCCGCCCCTCAGACCCGGACAGTGTCCGGCTCGTGGACGAGAGCTTGCCGGAGCGCGGCTCCAGTTGCGCATCGTTCAGAGCTCGTGCACGGCAACGCTGTTGGAGGCGCCGTCCAGGAACGGGAAGTCCGCTTCGTGAGGGGAGGTTACGCGGAACCTGTAGGTCACTGGACCGGGAAACTTGAAGCGATAGCTCGCGTGGTAGCGGCCCTTTCGCATTGGTACCTAGAGTGTCGAACTGGATCCATTCCCCGCCCGAAGATGCCTCGAGCACGAGTTGCTTGCCGCCAAGCGGGATCGGAGCGCCGTGCAGTACGCCGCTGAAGAAGATCTTCCGTCCCACGCTCGTAACTCGTGGAGCGATATGCAGCGTCAACCCAGCGTGGACATCCAGCTCGAGCGTCGCTGTTGCGACTGGAACGGTGTCGTTGACGTGGCTACGGTAGGCGAAGCTGATGGTGGCTGAGGGGATGTTTACCGGCAGTGTCAGTGTCCAGTCACCAGTCGTACCTGTCTGCACACTGCCGAGGCTCTGGGCGTGGGCGCCTTGGTAGGCAGGGATGGCGTAGATGTCTAGGGAGGCGCCTGTGATGGGTTGTCCGGATGTGGTGGTGAGGGTGCCTGTGGTGCGCTCTCGTGTGCCGTAGCGCTCGGTCAGAGCCATCTTGGGGGTACGTACCCAGCGCGCAGTCAGCTTGGCCTGGTCAGACGCATTCGTGCCGTTGGGCGCTCCGCGCGTCGCGTCCGGGCCACTGCTTGTCTGGGTCAGCTGGTTCGCAATCGTGACCGCATGGTCGTCGATGACCGTGGTGTCCCCCGCGGCGTTTTCGATACTCAGCGCCACCTCGTGCGGGCCAGGGGCGACGCTCGCTGTGTTCCACGTGAGCGAGCCGGACTGACTGGCCGGACACGCAAGGAACGTCGTGTTGGGACATTCGCCGCTGTAGCTGTGGGTCGCAACCGGTTTGCCGTCGATCTCGAGCGTGACGGAGTGGATGCCGGAGAGACTGTCGGAGGCGCTGTAGGCGATCGACTGCGACCCGCTGAAGGGCCCACTGCCGGTGAGTGCTCCGCCGGTCGCGCTCCCAGTCGGCGGCGTGTTGTCGGAGACGGTGATCGCCGAGCCGAACATCTGGATCTCGGGCGTTTGACCGCTCGGGAATTCGCATCCGTACGGGCCGTCGTCGCTGGAGCAGTACGCCATGAGACTGAAATTGGTCGCACCAGGCGGCAGCGTATGAGTGTCCGGCGTGTAGCGGGCGTCGTACGGGGCCCCCGACTCGAGCTCCTCCGTGCTGCCCGACCACTCCTCGGCGAACATGTCCGCGCCCGAGCTCTGGTGCGGCACATACCAGTACACCGTTGCCTGGGTCAGCGTCAGCCCGGATGGGGCATACACGCTCATCGAGAACGCGCTGTTCGGCGACATCGTTCCACGCAGTGGGCCGATGAAGTCGCCGTAACCGCCCGAGCAGCTGGTCTTTGTTCGTTGCCTCCGGTGATCTGCCACGGCCCTGCAGAGTTGCTGCCCGCGGATGGGCAGTCATAGATCGTGTACGTACCGGCCTGCGCGCTGGCCGCCAACACCAGCGTGATGAGCACCGCCAGAGCCCCAGCCGCCCTTGCCTGCCCGCTGCTCACCACCAAGATGTTGCGCATCATCACCTCGCTGCCAAGAGCCTCGCCATCGCGTGATCGGACCCCATCTTCTCCTTATACCGACGAACGCGCTCAAATGGGACACTCGTGGCCGGCTGAGCAGACAGGCCTCGAAATCGGGGATTCAAGACCCTCGAGATCGGGGACTCAACCCCCTCGAGATCGGGGACTCGTGCTACCGTCCAGGTGATGGATACCAGTATCCTGCCGATTTCGGGCATCGTCACCCGCCGGCTTCTGGAGGTAGCGAGCGACCGGCTCGAAGATGAGCCGGTCGTCGCCCTGCAGGGCCCTCGCACCGTCGGCAAGTCAACGCTGCTGGCTGAGCTGGCAGGCTCCCATGGGACCACGGTGGTGGACCTCGACGAGCCTGCGACACGCACGGCGGTGCAAGCCGATCCAGGCGGGTTCGTTGGAGGTACGCCACCTGTGTGCATCGACGAGTACCAGCACGTACCGGCCGTGCTGGACGCCATCAAGGCAGAGCTGAACCGTGAACTGCGACCGGGCCGGTACGTAATAGCCGGATCGACCCGCTATGAGGCGCTGCCCGTGGCAGCCCAATCACTCACGGGCCGCCTGCACCTACTGACGGTGTGGCCGCTCACTCAAGGCGAGATCGACGGCAGTAGAAATAATCTGCTCGCGTCACTCATCGACGACGCCACGAGCGCCGCGCCGCGCGGCATCGTCTCTAGTACCAGCCGGGAGGAGTACATCGCGCGCGTCACTGCCGGCGGCATGCCTATACCCCTTGCGAGACGGAGCCCCGCGGCCCGTGACCGCTGGTTTGACGATTACGTCGAGCTTGTCCTCGAGCGCGACGTGCGGGAGCTATCCAAGCTGCGCCAGCGCGAGCATCTGCCAGCGCTGCTCCTGCGCCTCGCAGCACAGACCGCTGGAGTGCTGAACGTTACGAAGGCCGCCAGCGAGGCGGGTCTGGATCGAACCACCGCGTCTGACTACATCAAGCTGCTGGAGGCCGTGTTCCTGATCATGCGCCTGCCTGCGTGGGGGGCGACCGTCAGGGCGCGAGCTACCAATGCCCCCAAGATCCATGTGGTGGACAGCGGTCTGGCCGCACGGTTGATGCGCCTCACGCCGGAGAGACTCGCCCGACGCGACACCTCCTCAATGTCCGAGTTCGGCCACCTGCTGGAGACGTTCGTGGTGGGTGAGCTGGTGAGAGAGGCCTCGTGGCTGGAGAAGGTCGCCGCCTATGGACACTGGCGCACTTCTGACGGTGACGAGCTCGATCTGGTGCTCGAATGCGACGATGGAGGTGTGCTTGCGTTCGAGGTGAAGGCTGCGGGCCAGGTCGCTGAGCGCGACATGCGCCACCTGCGCAAGCTGCGCGACGCCCTCGGAGAACGCTTCCTGACTGGCGTGGCGCTGTATACCGGCACACGGGCGTACAACTTCGAAGATCGCTTGCACGTCATGCCGATCGACCGGATATGGACTCCCGTGTAGGCAGCTACACAACACTCCCCGCGGTGCGCTGCTGGGTCATTACATCCCGGACGACGTCCTGCAGCGTCCGGGTCGGGCGCCAGTCGATCAGCTCGCGGACCTTGGTCGTGTCGGGCACGCGGCGGTACATATCCTCGAAGCCCTCGCCGTACGCCTCGTCATAGGGAATCAGGGAGATCTCTGATTTGGAGCCAGTCGCCTCGACGATCAGATCGGCGAGCGCCAGGATCGAGATCTCGGTGGTGGCGCCGACGTTGAACACGTTCCCGTAGGCGCGCTCATCGGTCGCCAGGGCGAACAGGGCCTGGACGACATCGGCGACGTGGCAGAAGCAGCGCGTCTGCCGGCCATCACCGTAGACGGTCAGCGGTTCGCCGGCGAGCGCCTGGGCCACGAGCCGCGGCACGACCATCCCGTAGCAACCGGTCTGACGTGGTCCGACCGTGTTGAACAGGCGCACGACCGTCGTCGGCAGCGCGCGCTCGCGCCAGTAGGCGATCGCCAGGAACTCGTCGATTGCCTTCGAGCAGGCATAGGCCCAGCGTCCCATGTCGGTGGCGCCCATCTGCATGTCCCCGTCCTCCTTGAACGGCAGCGCCTGGCTCTTGCCGTAGACCTCGCTGGTGGAGGCGATCAGCACGGGCTTCTTCTTCTTGCTCGCGTGCTTGAGCACGACCTCGGTGGCGTGCACGTTGGTCTCGATCGCTCGCACGGGGCTGTCGACGACGAGCGTGACGCCGACCGCCGCGGCCAGGTGCACCACGACGTCCGCCCCGTCGACCAGCTCGGCGACCACGGGGTGGTCCTCGGCGGAGCCGATCGTGTAATCGAAGCGAGCGTCGTGCTTGAGGTGGCGGATGTTCTCGATTGTGCCGGTGGAGAGGTCGTCCAGCACGTGCACCGCGTGATCGTGCTCGATCAGCAGATCACTGAGGTGCGACCCGATGAAGCCCGCACCACCAGTGATCAGGAATCGCATAGGTGTCTTTCTTTCATACAGACGGGGTAGGCCGACGGCCTCGTCGCTTAACAATTCCCCCGAACCCGCACAGGACGAGAGTAAAGGCTCCACCTCCCAACAGCGCCAGGAGCGAACCGTCCCCTCCAGAAGGGGATTTTCCACTTGCTGAGCTCAGCACTGCAGTAGGCACGTTGGCCGTTATCCCCGATGTAGCTCCAGGAGAGGCCTTCGCGACATTACGTCCTGTCGGGACGCCAGCGGCTGATCCACGGTGGGATGGTCCTCCTCCCGATCGAGGTGGATGGATGCCCGCTCCGAACGGTGCCGCAGAGGAGCTCTTCCCAGTAGAGGCGCCCGTCTGTCGCGCTTGATTCAAGGGCAGCGCGTACTGCTTGGCCGCGGGTGAACCCGGGTCGGCATGGACGCCCGGTTCCAGACCGAGGGCGACCGGAACGGATACCATCGAACAGCTGATAGCGAACGCTGCCAAGGCTCCTGTAACAGGCAGACTGAGAGCACGCACCACGTGAAGATAACGTCTCAATCAGCGGAGCGCGCTAACCAAGCGCGGATAGCGGATCGCGTGACAGTTCTGCCAGCGTGGTATCGCGCGGGTTCAGCTGGTGGGCGCGCGTATAGTTGCGACTGGCCACTCGCAACCGGCGCTCGCGCACGGCGATGTCGCCGAGCAACGCCCACGTGACGAAGTTGTCCGGCTCGTGGGCGAGCGCTTGTCGCAGCACCGCCACGGCTCCGGCGGCTTGGCCGAAGCGCGCGAGCGCGGCCGCCTTGACGTAGTAGGTCTCCACAGCGTCGGAGTCGATCTCCAGCGAGCGGTTTGCGTCGTTGAGAGCCGACGCGGGCCGAGCGGACAGCTCGCTCTGGGCACGTTCCCGGTAGAGGTCGGCGAGACCCTGACGGCTGAGGCTCGCCCCCGCCACGATCAGCGTCACCACGATCGCGGAGGCCCCGAGCGCCGGCCTGCCGGCGAGTGCCTTGCCGAAGCGGGAATCTCGGGAGGCGGCCCCGGCCGGTCGCGGCAGGCGACGTGGCCTGACCATGACCGCGGCCGCGGCGATCGCGATCGCGGTCAAACCCGGCAGAAGTTGCATCCAGTCGACGCTGGTCTGGAGGAGCCAGGCGACGAAGGCCCCGACCCCGCCAACCATCAGCGCACGCGTCGAAGGCGAGCTCCGCGCCGCAGGGCGCATCCGCATAGCACCCCAGCCGACTCCCGAGATGAATCCGACGAGCAATAGCGCACCAACAAGACCCAGCTCGGAGAGCGCCTGCAGCTCGATCGAGTGGGGTTGCTGGATGTCCTCGGTCGTGGCCCGCTGCTGATAGTAGGAGCGCGCGTAGTTGCCGGCGCCCACGCCGAGCACCGGATGTTCGCGCCACACCCGCCACGCGATACGCCAGTAGTCATAGCGGTTGCCCGCACCGGACAGCAGCCGCGATTGATTGGCTGCGGCCGCGGCGCCGCCGTAGCTTGGCGCAGCGAGATCTGTGAAGGCATGCCACTGGTTGCGAACGCTGTGTTCGATGGGCTGCGCGGATCCCACTGCCACGACCAGTGCGACCACGATCGGAATCACAAGCAACCATGATCCAGTTGCCCTAGCCCGCGAGGCCCATGGTCGTCGGGAGACGATCGTCTCCCATCCGAGCGTGAGCAGCCCCCAGGCGAGACCCGCCCCAACGGCGGCGAGCAGCGCGGCTCGACCGGCGATATGGCCGGCTTTCACAGACACCAATCCAGCCGAGGCGTTGTCATAGAGGTGCAACAGATCTGGCGCGGCGAAGGCCACAGCGCTTGCCACTACCAGCAACCCGTAGATTCGGGGGGTGCGGCCGGGTACGACCGCCACCACCACAATCAGGGCGGCGAACATGGCCAGCGCGGTGCCCCGCGACTGCGACAGGATCGCCAGGCAGGCCATCAGCGTCGCCATCCCTGCCGCCGGACCGGCTATCAGCGCTCGTCTGGTCTCGGCAGCGGCGAAGCACAGCCAGAAGCCGATCACGAACAGGCAGCCCTCGCCGTTGATGTAGCCCAGCGGGGAGTTCAGGCGGGCTCCGAGGAAGAGGCTCCCGGGGTCGGAGCCGAGCAGCCGCGCGAGTACGGAGATCGCCACGGCAGCCACCCCCAGCCCAGCGGTGCCGAGCAGCACCGCCGAGCGCCGCTCGCTGCGCAGAAGCACCAGCATGAGCAGCAACAGCGCGCCGTAGGCCAGCCAGCGATTGCCGCTCACGACAGCGCTCTCCACCGATTCGGCCCAGGCGGTCGAGGTCAGCGACCATATGCCCAGACCCAGCAAGCCCCCGAGCGTTAGCGCCGCCGGGCCGGAGGGGCGAGTGGGACGCGCCACCACCGCCACGGCGCTCGCGGCAACCAGGCCAAGGCCAATCGGCACCCAGACCGAGGCGTCGTAGTAGGCGAAGAAGAACGGGCTCAGCCCGGCGCCGAGGCCGAGCAGCAGCAGGCCGATCAGCGCAGACAGCGACCGGCCGACGATCGACCTGAGTGGCCGTGTATGAGCGGTGTCCATGGCCATCTGTGGTGCTGGAGTTCACACTGACGATGTCAACTGACGCACAGCCTGGTGGGCGAGGATAAACCAGGCGCTGCTAACCGCTGCTCACAGTAGGATGCCTCCGTTGTCCGCCGACCTGCGTCTACCCGCCGCCTTCGCACTTGCCCTGGTAGTCACGGTGCTCGCGGTCCCAGCAGCGATCTTGGTCGCTCGACGGTGGGGGCTGCTCGACCATCCGAAGGGCTGGAAGCGTCACGCGCAGGCGACGCCCTACCTTGGTGGTGCAGCCGTCCTGTGCGGTGTCTCGGTTGCCGTCATGGTGTTCACCGAGGGGTTTGCTGGCCTGGCGTGGTTCCTCGTCTGCTGTGCGGGGCTGTGCGTTCTCGGAACAGTGGACGACCGTTGGGGGCTGACAGCGAGTGTGCGACTCCTCGCCACGGCGGCCGCGGCCGTTGTGCTGTGGGAGGTGGGCCTTGGCTGGTCGGTCTTTTCCAACGGGACGGCCAACCTCTTGCTGACCGTCGTGTGGGTGGTCACCGTCGTGAATGCGATCAACCTTCTCGATCTGCTGGACGGAGCCGCGGCGAGCACAGTCGCCGCCTGCGCCGCCGCCTGCGCCGCTGTAGCCGGGGTCTTCTCAGACACAATGATCGCGGTGCTTGCGCTCGCGCTATGCGGGTCGTGCCTGGGGTTCCTTCCGTACAACTTGCGGTCCCCGTCGAGGGTCTTCCTCGGTGACGGCGGCACGATGCCGTTGGGACTGCTCACAGCAACGCTGATCGAGATTCTTCCATGGGGTAGGACAAGTCCTCTTGGCGCGATCAGCGGGGCGGTCCTGCTCTGCGGCCTACCGCTCTTCGACATGGCCTTTCGCATCTACTCCCGGCTGTGCCGCGGCGACATGCTGCTCACCGCCGGTCCCGACAGCGTTGCCAACTGGCTGCGCGTGCGAATGCCATCGGCGCGCTGGGTGGCGCTCGCGCTTGGGCTCACACAAGCGACGCTGGGCTCGACCGCGGTCCTCGCGGCGGCCTTGGGCTCGGAAGCGCTGCTCATGGCCGGCCTATGTGCGCTCGTGCTCGGCGGCTCCCTGATGCTCTTGCTCGACGGGTCCGGCTTCGGTCGCCATCTGGTGGTGGATCGTCCACCCACCGGCCGTCGCGGGCGCGCTACGGCAGCACGGTCGGCATCGCTGATGGACGCGTCCAGCGACTCCGGGTAGCACTGGCGGGATATCGCTTGAAACCTAATCGCATTGCCTAACGACACCATGGAGAGCTTGTGTCTATTGCCATAGTCAGCGGATCCGGGGGGCTAATTGGCTCGGAGTCGGCACGCTTCTTTGCCTCGCAGGGCTTTGACGTCATCGGACTGGACAACGACATGCGCGCACTTCTTTGGTGCGGAGTCATCCACCAAGCCGTCCAGCCAGCGCCTGGCAGATGAGCTGGGTGAGTCGTTCCGAGCCGTCGATCCCGACATTCGTGATCAGACTGGTGTTGACCGCCTGTTCGCAGAACACAAGTCCCACATTCAGCTGGTGGTTCATACCGCCGCGCAACCGTCTCACGACTGGGCAGCACGCGAGCCCCACACCAACTTCAGCGTCAATGCGGTGGGAACGCTGAACATGTTGCAGGCCGCACGAGAGAACTGTCCGGACGCAACGTTCATCTTCACTTCGACCAACAAGGTCTACGGCGACCGTCCCAACTACCTGCCGTTGGTCGAGCTCGACACACGCTGGGAGCTTCCCAAGGACCATGAGTGGTTCGGCGGCATACCGGTTGACATGTCGATCGACCGCTGCACTCACTCGGTCTTTGGCGCCTCGAAGGTTGCTGCGGACATCATGGTCCAGGAGTACGGCCGGTACTTCGATATGCCTACGGTCTGCTTCCGCGGAGGCTGTCTGACCGGTCCGCAACACGCCGGCGCCCAGTTGCATGGCTTCCTCGCCTACCTCATGGGATGCACCGTCACGGGCGATCCTACACGATCTTTGGCTACAAGGGTAAGCAGGTGCGCGACAACATCCATGCTCACGATGTAGTCCGCGCCTTCCACTCTTTCCACAAGGACCCGAAGGTCGCAGCTGTCTACAACCTCGGGGGCGGGAGAGCATCGAACGGCTCGATGCTCGAGGCGATCAAGCTCTGCCAGCAGATCACTGGTCGCGAGCTCGACTACACCCTCTCAGACCAGGCTCGCATTGGCGACCAGCAATGGTACGTCAGCGATTTCGGCTCCTTCGAGGCGGACTACCCGGATTGGCGGCTCACCTACGGCATCGAGGATGTCCTGAAGGATATTTATGGGCACAACGTTGAGCAGTGGATGTCCTCTGCTGTCCTATGAATAGTCGATAGCGGTGGTCAGGGCCGCTTCGTGTTCGACGATCCAGGCATGGATGTCCGCCAGGATCTCAGTCGGCCCTCGACGTGGCCGCCAGTCGGTCATTTCGTGCAGACGTGTGCAGTCCGAGATGTAAATTGGGATGTCTCCGGGACGATCCTCCCCGGAGGGACGAACATCGACGACCCTACCCGTGATCTCTGCGCACAAGGCCGTCGCCTCCTGCAGCGACAAGCTGCACACCCGGCCTCCACCAACGTTGACCGTTGCCCCGGCCCAGCGGCCGGGATCTCCGAGTTGCCCATCGACCAGATCCAGCAGGTCATCCACATGCAGCAGGTCGCGCACCTGCTTGCCGGCGCCGCCGAAGCCGATGTAGGCGAGAGGCCTCTGGAAGTGATGGGCAAGCATCCAGTAGGTGAACACCCCCTGGTCAACCTTGCCCATCTGCCACGGCCCGGCGACAACACCACAGCGGTCGATCACCGCCTGGAGGCCGTAGGTCACAGCGTACTCTTCGATCAGAAGCTCGCCACAGAGCTTTGTGGCGCCGTAGAGGGTGCGCGCTCCGGCCAACGGGAAGGACTCCGCGATTCCCCGCGAGGAAGCCCCGGGGACCAGCTGCTCGTCGGTCAGCTCAAGCCGCGTCTCGAACTCGTGATAGTCGAGACCCTCCAGCGCAACGACCGGATATACGCGGCTCGTCAACAGGAACACGAGACTGGGCACCCATCCTCCGCGCCAGCTCCAGGCAGTTGTAGGCGCCGACGAGGTTGGTCTGGACGACATAGTCGGGACTGCCGCCCACTCCAGCCAGAGCCGACGGCTCGGCCGAACACTCGATGATCGCATCGATCGCACCGACCTCAAGCAGGTCGTTCAGTTCGCGTACATCGCCGTGACAGAAGCTCACGCCTGCCTCCCGTAGTCGAGGCAGGTTTAGCTCGGAACCACGGCGGCGGAGGTTGTCGAACGCGAGCACCTCCCAGCCTGGGTGCCTGCCGGCAAGTCCGACCGCGAGGGTCGCGCCGATGAAGCCGGCGCCTCCGGTCACCAGAACGCGATGCTGCGCTGGGGTTACCTTGGCAGCGGATGGTGGCAGGGACATCGAATCGGGTTTACGCCGCTGGCCAAAGATTGGGGCTCTCGGTCTGAGTTTCGAGGCATAGGGCCACATACCGATCGAGGACCACCCTGCATGCAAACCGCGCCTCATAGACTGCGCGAGCGCGCCTACCGGATTCCTCTAGCTCTGCGCGGTTCACAAGATTGCGCTCGACCCAATCGGCGACAGCGACGCCGTTGATGGCGTTGAAGCCGCAGCGGTTATCGGAAACCAGCCGGGCCACGTCGGCTTGGGGATCCATCACCGTCAGCAGCGGTCGTCCGGCAGACAACAAGGTGTATGAGCGCGCAGGAACCGCAAAGCGCTCCATCCCAGGGCTGAGCGGCACGAGACCCGCATCGCAGGCCGCGACCAGTCGGCGGAAGGACTCGCCTGTTCGGTACGGCACAAAGGACACGTTGGCGAGTCCTTGGAAGCGCTCCCGCCAGCGGTCCAAGTGTACCCCTGATGCGACGAATACAAAACGTACCGGGCGACCGTCCAGCCTGCGAGCACCGTCCACCACCGGCTCGAGTGAGTGCATGATGCCGAGGCTACCCGCCGAGAGTACCAGCAGCTCATCCGCGCCAATGCCCATTTCCTCGCGGAGATCCTCGTCCCGATCGGCCGGTCGGAGCTCGGGCTCGGCCCACTGCGGAATCACATACACCCGCTCCGCAGCCACCCCCTTCTCCGCCACAAGCAATTGCTTCATTCCCTCGCCGACCACGACGATGGCCGATGCAGCCTCCAGCATGAGGTGGTTTAGCAAGTTCCAGGCGCGGACGATCGGCCATGGCAGGAACATCCAGTTGGTCGCCAGCAAGATATCTGGGTGGATGTCGTGAATCACGTAGACCATGCGGGCTGTGGTCCGGCGTGCCAGCCACCTAGCCACCAGCGGCAGGAGCGGCGGGTTGGTAAAGCACATCACGACGTCGGGTGGATTGGCTCGCACGATCCGCCAACCGACCAAAGTCGCCCCCGTGAGGTAGCGCAGATAGCCACCGAATCGCCTCAGCTTGGATCGGCGTCCCCGCCACGAGCCCATCCGCAGCCGCCGGATCCTCACGCCGTCTCGAAGCTCTTGGCGGGAGGCCGTGATCATCTCCTCGCCATAGCTCGGCTCGGCGGCCAGCACAGTGACCTCCATGCCGGCGTTGGCAAGGGCCTGAGCGACCGTGGACACCATGTGGGCCGACGATGTTGTGTCGGGAGCCACGTACTGGTTGAGGATCAAGACCCGCTGCTGGCGATCTCTGGCGAGGGCGCCCTGCTCAGCAGAGTCTTGGCCGTTCACCCGATCGCCTCCGTGATCATTTCCATGCGACTGCGCTCGCTGCTTCCGAGGAGGAGTCGCCCGAGGTCCCGGTGGCGAACCGCCACGCTCCTCGCCGGCGCATGACCTCCCGGAATCCGGTCGCCGGTGCCAAATCGACGGGGCGACGTCCTAACGCTCCCGAGCGCCGCATCGAACGCCACAGCCGCAGGCCGTCCCATCGACCCCGTAGGGGCGAGAGCGTACGCAGGCGCAGGAGCCCATACGTGACGTATAGGAAGTCGAACAGGACGATTTCCGGACCGTACCTGAGCAGTTGGCGCGTAGTCATGTTCTTGGCGATCAACAGCAAGCGGTTGCGTCCGGCCTGCACAAAGCGAAGCTCAGATCCATGCGGCACAGTCGCACCCAGATCGTGGTAGACGACGGCGCTCGGTGCATAGAGACAGCGCCAACCACGCATATGCCCGCGCCAGGCGACATCGACATCCTCCAAGCCAAACAGAAAACGCTCATCGAAGCCATCGAGCTCGTCGAGCATCGCCCGCCGGTAGAGCGCTGCGGCGCCACAGGCGGCGAAGACCTCGATCGGCTCTTGCTCACTGTCGGCTAGTGGGTGGCCGATCAAGCGATCTGCCGCTTGCCCGCGACAATCGACCGCAACACCCGCCGAGTAGATCACCTGCGGGTGGCTCAGGAACCTTTGTTGAGCGGCCACTGAGCCGATATCGGGGCTGGAGCGCGCCACCGCCAGCAGTGTCTCCAGCGCCTCGTTCTCGAGGGTCGTGTCGTTGTTTAGGGTGAGAACCCATTCCCCTGAGCTCATCCTGATACCTGCGTTTACAGCGGCTGGGTATCCGCCGTTGCGTTCCAACGCAATCAGGATGCATTCCGGAAAGTGCTCACGCACCAGCTGGCAGGACTCGTCACGGGAGCCATCGTCCACCACGATCACCTCCGTCTGCGTTGATGTGTGCCGGCAACTCTCCCGCAGCGACTTCAAACACCTCATCAACAGATCGGGACGTCTGTAGTTCGGGACGATCACTGAGAGTGCTGGCGTGCTCACGGGGCGAGCCTATCTGCCTAAGCGTCCACATGGTCTAGTCTGCCCTTCCGTGGTCCACCGCAGGCAAGATGTGTCCGTGGCCAGTGGGCCCCGTGGCCGCCAGGCGCTCATCGCGTGCGCGGCCCTTTATCTAGCTGTCGCGTACATCACGCTGACCACATCGGACATCGATGTCGCGCGGGTGCCGCTGAAGCTTTTCGTGGTCGCATTCGCTCTGATCGGTTGGCTGACGGTGCATCGGCCTTGGAGCCGTCCGCGCCAGTCCTATGGGTTCGCCGCGCCCGTGCTCGTGGGCGGCATCCTGATTCCTATCGTCTGGTTTGCACTCGCGCTCCTGCTCCACCACCGTCACGATCCCGCCCAGGTGAATAACACCAGTTACGCGGTTCAGCAGGCCAGTCGGTTCGTCTACCTGTTGCTCTACTTCCCGATCCTCGACGAGGTACGGCGGTGTGCCGCGATCGCCGAAGCCGGCCCCGATCGACTTTTGCGCATCCATCGTGTCTGGTTGTGGCCAACGCTCGTTCTGTGCGGGATTACGCTGCTCTTCTTCCTAGGTCACGCTCTGCTCGGGATCGACTATGGCGGCGGCAATGTAGGGCCGTTTCAGGGCGCGATTGCGGTGGAAACCACGGGAGCTTTCCGCGTCTACCTGATCGACGACGTGATGCTGATCCCGGCGGTGGCTCTGCTCCTTGGCAGCGCGCGCAGCGGGCGTATTGGCAATCTCGGCCTTGGAGTGACATTCGCGTTGCTATCGACTGCCTACCTGTCCCACACCCGTGGCATATGGCTCGGTATGATCGTCGCGGCGGCTGTAATGTTGTTGCTCTCCGGCGCCCGACTACCGCTCTCTCGTCGAACACGCGTGGTGGCTGGATTGCTTGCCTGTGTGTTCCTGGCCGCGTTCGTCATCAACGCCGATCCAAACGTATCCCACGGCGCCGTGTCGCTTGTAACCCAGCGAAACGAGCTGTCCACGTCCTACCGCCTGGAACAGGCGCCGCAGTTGCTGCGCGGATTTCGGCGGCATGTCGTGCTGGGCAGCGGGCTCGGCGCCACGCTTCCCTCGGGCTTTCGGCGTAGCCAACCCGAGCCGTGGTCCTTTGAGCTCAGCTATCTGCAGTTGCTCTTCCAGCTGGGCGTGGTCGGCATCATCCTCCTGCTCGCTGCGCCCGTGTGGGCGCTGTATCGCGGGATCCGCTCACTTGCCCGCGCCGATTCCGATCACCGTGTCGTGATCGCCGCGGCGATCGGGGGCATCGCGGGCTTCCTGTTCACCTCTGGCGGCAATCCGTACCTGATGACCTCTGTGGGGATGCTCGCCTTGGCGGTCTTGCTGGCTATGACTGAGCAGGCCATAGCGCCCACATCGATCATTGCCGAGACCGCAGGTGTCGTGCTCCCCTCGCCGGTACAAAATACATTTGACAGACTTGCCGCCCTCCGACCGCGCCGGCCAAGGGGCATCGTCTGCATCGTGGCGCTTGTCGGAGTGCTGGGTGTCGCGGAGTTCGCTCGGTCCCGCCGAACAACGTCAACAGTACCGTCGACGGGCACTCATCAGGTGGCCTCGATTGTCTCGGCTACGCGCCACGTTTTTAGGTTGCCGGCGAGCTATCTCAGCGCCGGTTCCGCACAACTTGTGTCCGATGACGGCCAAGTCGTCGATTCCAGTCTATGGAGCCTGACATTTGCCAAAGGAGCGCTCCTCGCATCGCAATGGCGCCTGAGTGACGGGGTGATTCTCCCAGATCCCGCTGTGTCCGTGGGTCCTCGGCCGCGGGGCGAAAACGCGCACTTCGACGTGGTCAGCTTGAGTGCTGCTCATCCGGATGTGCTGGGTGTCATGGCCAGTCGCAAATCGCGCATCCACGTAGAACTTCGCGACCTGGCTCATGCCGGACGAACGCTTGTCGAGGGAACCACGCCCGCGCTGCCGTTGGCGCCCGATGAACATCGCGACGTGGGGCTTGCCACTTGGACCGGCACGACCCCAGATCTGATTGTGGTCAACCGCTCCGCGACCGCTCCCGTCATGCATGTCCAAGTGTTCTCTGCCGAATCTGGCTTCCACGACATGCTCCTCGATGTGGTCGTCCCGAAGGGTCCCTTTCCGGCCGATGACTTTTCGCTGCTCGTCGGTCCGGTCAACTCGTCAACAGCTGATTTGATGCTTGTCACCCGTGGCTCCACGAGCTCGTCGCATACCGAGGTACACGTACTGCTTGGTCCGCAGGCCTTCCAGACCTATGGCGAGCAGAGTCCGGTGAACCTGCCGGAGAACTTGCCTTTCACGACGACGTTTTTGCTCGGGCATGAAAGTGGACTGGCGGTGCTGTACGCCGTGGACCGGGCGGCTGGAGTCCTCGAAGTCGTGCAACTCGGGTAATCACTCGTGTCGGTCCAGGATGTGCCAAGGCGCCTGCGGAAAGCAGCGCGCATCGTTTGCAGGGATCGTGCGCTGGTTGGTGCGGCAAACGCTCTGAAGGGTGCCGTTGCTCTCGAGCCAGGAGGACCGAGCGCGGCGTTTGGTCGATGGGGGCTCGTGCCTGTCTACTCACGCCTGGCCGCCTTGGACACTCTTGACTACGCCGAGCGGACACTATGGTCAGAGGCCGCACACGGACATATCCGCTCTCGGCGGCAACTCATCGGGGAGGCTGGCAAGCTCGACACGGTGCCCGACGACACCTACGACGCGCTCTTGGCCTCCCATGTAGTGGAGCACCTTGCCAATCCGCTAGGTGCGCTCGAGGAGTGGCAGCGCGTAGTGCGCCCTGGCGGCTACATATTTCTGATCATTCCCCATCGCGACGGCACATTTGACCATCGACGTCCGATCACTTCACTGGCGCATCTGCAAGCAGATGCAGCACGCGACACTGCAGAGGATGATCTCACTCACTTGGAGGAAATCCTCGAGCTACACGACATTGCGCGGGATCCAGGCGCGCTCAGCCGGGCGGTATTCGAGCGGCGCTGCCGGGAGAACACTTCGTCGCGTGCCATGCACCATCATGTGTTTATCTCACGCACGGCCGTGGACATGTGCCGCGCAGCGGGACTCGATGTCCTCCTTGTGCGGCCAGTGCTGCCCCACAACATTGTGTGCTTCTGTCGAGTAGGCCAATCCCATCGGGACGATCCTGGCGAACAGGAGTTGTCCGCGATCCTGAGCCGTAGCCCTTTTGCCTCTGATCGTAATGCTGCACAGATAATTCCTGTGGGCCGGTCACCGATCTTGGCTGGCTGCCGCGCGGCGCTGTCCTGCTCCTTTGACCAGCGCCGCCAGCTGACGAGGGCTCGAGCCGAGGTCACGCTTGTCCAGCGACAGGCCAACCGACAGGATAACTCCTAGACCCACCAGCAGCATCCGTATGACGAGTATCCCTGGGTCCAGCGCACCAGCGCGCGTTGAGGGAAGCAACGCGAGCGCGATCCCAACGAACACCACGACGATTGTGAGCGCCGTGACCAGCGGAGGCCAGCGATGGGGCACCCGATAATAGCGCTGGCTTTGGCGCATCAACAAACCAAACCACATGAGGGATGTTACCGAGGTGGATATTCCCGCTCCGACGATGCCCAACGGTGGCACGAGTACGATCGCGAGCAGCAGATTTGCGACGCCGCAGAAGACGGTCAACTTTGCCATTGTGACCGTCTTCTTGGCAATGACCAACCCGGGCGCAAAGAAGTACATCCCAGCGAACAGGCTCGCGATCACCAAGAAGGGCACAACACTGCTGGCACTCTGGTAGGAGCTGGCTGCGAGGACCCTGATCATGGGTGTGGCCAGGAGAGAGAGGGCGACGAAGCTCGACAGCGCAAGTGCCCAGAATATGCGCATTATTCGTGCGATGTCCCCGGGTGTCGTCGGGTCGTCCTTGCCCGCCAGGATCAGCGGAGTCGCCGCTCCCTGAAAGCCGACCAGCAGCAGCAACACGATTGTCGCCATTCGGTAACCTACACCATAGATCCCGACGTCGGCCACGGACCGCAGGTGTTTAATTACCAGGCGGTCTGCGTAGAGATTGAGAAAGACTCCCACACCGGATGGAACCAGTGGGATTGAATAGCGCAACAGCAGGCGACACTTGCTGAGGCTGAACTGAAAGGAAAATGTCTTCCTGGTAGCGACCGCGACGTACAGGAGAGCCACGCTGCTGCCGGTAAGCTGACCCAGCAGTGCACCACGGACTTCGAGGTGAAATCCAAATACAAACAGCGCCGCCGAACCGGCAGTGCCAAACGCGTTCACCGCGCTCGCGGTGGCAAAGGACCTGGAACGCAATTGCCAGCGAAGCTGTGATTGTGTGAAGTTAAGCAGACCCTGAGCACACATCCAAGCCGTCGCGATACGCCACAGACTGGGCGGCGCATGTGGTCCCAACAGGACGTGTGTGATGGGCACGGCGAGTGACTCGGCGACGCCGGCAAAAAGTAGATACATCGCAATCGTGACGGATAGACCCGTTGAGGCATAACCCTTGCGTAGGCGCTGATCGGTCTCGCCTGTCACGTACCGCCCGACCGCTTGGTACATTTCCAACGCTACGGTAAAGCTGATCAGGGTACCGGTGAGAAGCAGTAGGTCCAGATCTCCGTACTGTTGAGGCGTAAAGCGGTGCGCGTACAGAGGAAACAGAAAGAACGACACCCCGCCCGACAGCGCGGCGGGCAGCACATAAATGGCGCTGTCACGAAAAAAACGTCGTACCATACTGGTGGCGCTTGGAGAGCACCGACTGGTAGACGGTACTCCACTGACGGCTGACGGCGGTGTACCCATAGCGACTCACCGCGAGGGCGCGTAACTCCTGAGGCTGGTAGTCGGCAAGCCGGCCGAGTACTTCGACAATCCCTCCCACGAGCGCCTCAGACGATCCCGGCGCGACGATCACCCCGGCCCTGGAATCCAACACCTCTGAAACTCCTCCCACGTCAGTGGCGACCGAGGGACATCCGCAGATCATCGCCTCGATCAGCGCGCTCGGCAGGTTCTCCCACAGACTCGGCAGCACAAAGATGTCAAATACGCCCACTATTGCCGCGAGGCCCTCCCGGGACATGATGCCGTGAAACTCGACGTATGAGTCGATGCCTAGCTCGCGAGCCTGCTTCTGCAGATCGCCTCGTAGAGGACCATCGCCCACGACGTCGAGCCTCGCTGGTATGCCCGAAGCGCGCAGCTGAGCCAATGCCTGGATAAGGTGGCGGTGTCCCTTGATCTTCACTAGGTTCCCCACCGTCAGGAGTTTCACCTCAGTCCCTTGGTGGGATGATGGTCTTGCACAGGTAGGACGGAGAGTGAAGAGCTCGTCATTGACCGTGTTGGGCACTGGCACGACAGGCGTCCGCCCCGCCAGCTCAGCCAGGCGGTGTCCGAGGTCTTTGCTGTCCGGGCAGACCACGTCGGCATATCTGAAGGCGCGGCGCGCCACCGCTCTCTGCCTCGGGCTCAGACGGCCGAGAGCCACGGAGCTGGAGTGCTCGGCAATTACGACGGGGGCGCGGCTCACCGCTGCCACAACGGTAGCGGGTAGGCCAGCACCGAACTCATCAGCGTGAACGACATCCGGAATCCAGGCGTTGCGTCAACGCAGATGTACGACAACCGTGAGGATGCCAAGCATCTTCGCGAGGAAGCCCAGCTTGGGAACGCGCGAACGTCGAAAGCGAATGCGGTAGGTAGGTACGCCCTCCTCGTCGGTCCGGTGGACGGAAAAGGGCCTCATCATGCGCTCCTCGGCCCGCCAGGTGACCACGCGGATGTCGTGATCGTGCGCGACGGCGCGTGCTTGCTCCCGACAGAAAGTCCCACGTACCGGTCGATCGGGCCACGGGTACCACTCGGGCATCACCAGCACGCGCAACGGGCGGGAATTGACGGGAGGCGGTGTCAACGCTCGCCGCCGCGACACGTGGACCGAGCTCGTAGAGCCCCTGCGCCTAGTCAACATAGCTCGTCACGCTACCGCGTGCCACGCCGCCGCTTGATCGCTCGCTCGACCAGTTCGGCTACCGCTTCCGCGGGAGCTGGGTACACGTATCGCTCTCGACCTTTCGGGGCGTAGGCGGCACCTAGAGTTCCATCCATCGCGGCCAGCAGTGCTTGAGCAGTGCCCTCGACATCGTTCGGGGCTACGGCCACACCTGTTCCGGTCTCCTGCACGATCCGTGCCGCCTCGTTTCCTCTGGCAAGCACAATGATCGGCTTCCCAGCGGCCAGATACTCGAACAGCTTGCCGGTCGCGTGCGAGACGTGATGAGGAGAGGTGACGAGCAGCAGCGCGTCGGCGTCGCGCTGCAGCGCGAGCGACCCCTCGCGCGAGAGCTGTCCGACGTATTGCACGCCGGTGCCGTCGGCATTCTCGAGGAGCTCACGCAGACGAGGGTCCAGCGGTCCAGCCAACACGAGTCGCAGTCGCCGCGCAGCGTCGGGGCTGTGGAGCGCGATCCAGCGCATCGCGGTAAACAACGGCTCGGGATCGCGCCAGACGTCGCCGCCCAACTTGCCGGTATGCACGACGCTGACCGTGCCAGGCTCCAACTCCACCTCAGATGCCTTGGTAGTGCACATGTCTCGCCGCGGGTCCCAGCCATTGGGGATGTGCGTGGCTGCAATACCCAGTCGCGCGGAGAGGTCCTCGGCAATCGGTCGCGTCGCGCCAATAACGCCGTCGGCATTTCGGACAACTCGCCGCTCTAGGGCGCCGTCCAGCCGCTCCTGGGCCTGTGTGGGCCACGGCCGTCGCAGTGGCTCATAGCACCAGCCGTCGCGAAAGTCAGCGACCCATGATGGTCGTCTTTGGTCCAGAAGCAGCCCGATCAGGTGCGTAGAGTGCATCGGCGAGGTCGTGATGACACAGTCGATCTGCCGGCTACGCAACAGCCGGCGCGTTGCCGCGAATGCCATAGGCAGCCAGGTGACCAGACCAACGTCGGGTACCACCACTCTGGGGATCACGGCGAGCGGCGGCTTCACGGTCTCACCCTTTGAGCTCGACTCCGATACCAACGGTGGACGTCGGATCAGACGACGCAGCACGCTCGACGTCATCAGATCACCGGTCCGGTGGGTGTCGGTGGTAACGTCGTCCGGCAGCGGTCCCCATCCGCCGGCGGTTATGGTTGTTACCTCGTGACCCAGGGAGCGTAGCCAATGTCCCATGGCTGCCCACCTATGACCGCCGCTTGGGTCCGGCGGGTGATAGTAGGTGATGACGAGCAGTCTCCGCGTGCAGGTGGCGTTGGAGCGCACTATGAAACTATGCTCGGGTGAGCTGTGTCGATGTGGTCATTCCAACCTTCAATGCCAAGGAAATGGTGCTGCGCTGCCTGGAGCGTATCGACGATCCTGCCATTGCGCAGACCGTGGTGGTTGACGACGCATCCACAGATGGAACCTCGGACGCGCTCCTAGAGCGATTTCCGAATGTCCGTGTCATGGTACTAGACCGCCACCGGGGCCTTGCTTATGCGCTCAATCGCGGAGCAGAGGTAGGCGATGCGCCATTCGTGTTGTTTCTTAACAACGACGTCTTCCCCATAGGTAACGCGATTAGCGATCTCTGCAGGGCCCTCATAGAAAATCCGCATGCAGCGAGCGCCGGCGGACGACTCGTGGACCCAGGGACCGAATGCACCCAAGAGACATATCAGCCTCGCGCGTTGCCGGGCCTGGTCGGACTCGTCGTGAGGCTGGTCGGCCTAGAGCGGGCCTGGCCGAGGAACCCTTGGACAGGGCAGCATCTGCGTCGGCCGCTCAGCACTGTCCGTGACACCGAAACAGATCGCCAGCTCGCCGGTTCTTGTCTACTTATACGGCGCGAGCTCTTTGAACAGATACACGGATGGGACAAGGGCTACTGGTTCTGGTATGAGGATGTGGATCTTGCTCGACGACTGGCTGAGTTTGGAAGCGCTCTGTATGTGCCTACTGCCACATTCGAGCATGTTGGCCGAGCGAGCACGCGATCATGGGCTCGTCACGAGCAGCACAAGCGCCTCTATCACGGGGCTCTTCGCTACGCCCAGCGACATCTGCCTCGATGGAAGCAGATCTTGCTGGGCGCCCTGATGATCATGGTGACATTCCCACGGATTGCTTGGCTTGGGAGGCAATCGCAGCCAGACGCCCTCAGTTCATACCGCCATCTCCTCGGCGAGGGCTGGGCGCTTGCCGCCGGCCGCACACTCGTACCCGCCTTGGGTGGTCCTGCAGTTGGCGAATCGCCAGGTGACGAGGTCACGGTGGCCGAAAGATGAATACGCCCGCTCGCATCATCAAACACACGACTCTCAGCATGGTCGTAGTGTTCCTACCGATCTTGCTGGCCACATCCTCGCCGGCGCCAGCGTCCGTGACAAAGGCCATGTGGGGACCCGCCGTCCACGATGGAGTGTCCCTGTTCCCCACCTACCGAGAACTCGGCGTGAAGATCTACGAGGATCACCTGCGCTGGTCGGCGATCGCGCTGCGCCGTCCCCGCAACGCGCGCGACCCCAACGATCCCGCCTATGTCTGGCCCACGGAGGTCACCCAAGCCGTCACCGAAGCCAAGCGCTACCACATCCAGGTGGCCTTGCAGATCATCGGCGCGCCCCCCTGGGCCAACGGCGGCAAGCCGTGGAACTGGGCGCCGCGCAACCCTCAAGACTACGCGAACTTCGCGATCGCGGCAGCCAAGCGCTACCCGTCGGTGCACCTGTGGATGATTTGGGGGGAGCCATCGCGCTCGCCTAACTTCATGCCGTTTTACCCGGCTAGCCCGCTTGCTCGGAAGCTGACTGCCAAGCAGAAGATTGCCCCCCACCTGTACTCCCGCATTCTGGATGCGGCCTACGGTGCCTTGAAGAGCGTCAGCCGCTCCAACCTGGTGATTGGCGGGATGACGTTCGGCGCCGCAGACCTCACGGATGACCTCACCACAGCACAGTGGATCGAAAACCTGCGGCTGCCCGACGGCAAGCCGCCGAGGCTCGACATGTACGGACACAACCCGTTCAGCTACCGCGCCCCGAACCTCTCCAATCCGCCTTCGGCGAACGAGCAGATCGACTTCTCCGACCTGGGTCGGCTGGCCGAGCTGGTCGATCGCTACCTGGGCCGACCGGGCAACCCCCATCCTAAGCTGTTCATCTCCGAGTGGACGATCCCGACCAAGATCGACCTCGAGTTCAATTTCTACGTGGAACCCATCGTTCAGGCCCAGTGGATCACCGATGGGCTGCGTATCGCCAGCAGCTGGTCGCGCATCTACGCGGTCGGCTGGATATACCTCTACGACGAACCACCCGAGACCTATGGCGGGCTGATCGAAACCGACGGCGTAAAGAAGCCGGGCTACTTCGCTTGGAAGGACGGCTGAGAGCACCAAGAGCGTCGCCACGCTGCTCACTCTCAGGCTTCAGCTCCATAACCTGAATCGGGACACATTTATGTCGTCTGACTTGCTGGTTTGATCTGCGATCGATCTGCTATCAATCGCCGCCTAAAGACCAGTCCGGCTCCGAGAAGCAGGATAAGGGCCGCCAAAGCACTGAGAATCGCCCCCGAGCGCAGGCCAGGTACACGGTAGCGCCAAATGATGACGTGGTTACCGGCCGCAACGATCACGCCACGCAGAACATCATCAACCCTCATGGGGTCCGTCGGGTGGCCATCCACCGTCACGCCCCAACCGCTGGCCATAGCATCATCAAGCACAACCACACCAGCTTGCAGAAGATGGGCCTTGAGGACAACTTCAGAGTCGCTTTCGCCGCTCACGCTGATCGCTCCGCCGGCAGATATCTTGGGCAGTTGGCGCGCGCCGACCTGATCGGTTTCCACAATAACTTCTGTGGCGGGATTGAAGCTGCCCGACGCCACCGTGGCCAGTGTCGCCTGCTCTCCGCTAACAGATATCACTTTGTGGGCTATAAGAGCCTTAGGCACACTGCCCGGATTTTCAAATACAACAGCATCAGATCCTCGATAGACAACCGATCGCCGAAGAACGTCGATCGGCGGTTCGGAAGGGTCCTCGAGCACGTACCGTACTCCGAGCAAATTCATTACTTTCAAGCCCACACTTGATAGAGAGAAAATCTGCAAAGGATCGGCGACGGCCGAAGGGTTGGCCAACTGCCACAGATGCAGATATCGATAGCTTGGCTGCGGAGGATCATAACCGCGAGCGTCTTGCAACCCGTAGACCATGTCGTAGTCATTCGCGAGCGCATCGCCAAGTCCCACTACACGCCCACTCCCGGAGTGCCGCTGCAGGTAGGCAATAGCAGGCGTGCTCGGGGGAGAGGCCTTGGCGGGAGAGAGCATCGGCTGGTAGCCTTCCGAGAAGTGCAGGAGATCGATCGCCGCAACCAGTACCAACACTGACGCGACCAAGCGTGCGTGGCCGGTGAAACGCAGGAGCACGAGCGCAGCGGTCACCAAAGTGGCAAAGATCACCCACCACCCGACGCTCGTCAGCGCGATGATCTTGGGGTCGGTGTAGCTGCGTCCGGTGCGGAAATGATTGATCGCGGTGCGCAACTCATGCAACGACGGACTAATCGCCACGACCGCCACGACCGCCGCCACAAATGCCGTCGATATCACCACCCAGAGGACACGCTGACGACGTGGCGACTCCATCAGTTGCTGCAGGCCAAAAGCGCCCAGGATCGGGACGGTCAGCTGGAACCAAAGCAGCATGCGATCGGTCGTCGTCCTATCCAGCGGAAACACGTTGGATGCCAGCCAATATGCGACCGGAGCGCCGAATGAAATCGCTACTCCCGATACCGCAAGAACCGCCAGCGGTAGCTTCTCCCGCCAGCGTCCTCGGGAGATCACTGCTACACCAGCGAGGATCAGCGCCGTCGCACCGACATAAAATGTTCGTTCGTTGTAGTTCGATGGACCGGGAAGCGGCAGTTTCCGTATCTCCCACCAAGCCGGGAACAGCACGGTCTTGAGCGCAGACCACGAAAGAGCAGGAGTTCCACCGGTGCGATAGGCGGCTCCAGGCGTATTGAGCCCCGCACGCAACACGGGGAGCAACGTAACCGCTGACAACAATATACCCAAGATCAGAGCCCCTGCAAATAGAGCAAAACCACGAAGGCGTTCCCAGGGAACTTGGCCCCGAAGCGTGACGAGCCGAATTACGGCATACAGGAACACCGCCGTAAACCCCTGTATCGCCGTCTCTGGATGTCCGCCAACTATTGCTATTCCCGTAACCACCGCCAGCCATAGCACGTCGCCAACGCGACGACGCATAATCACACGCTCCCCCAGCCACAATGCCCACGGCATCATCGCCGCCGCGGCCGGCAATGTCTCGAATGTAAGCCAAACCACGTTAAACGCACAGAGCATAAAGCTGACTCCAGCCAGCACTCCCGGCCAAAATCCCAGCCTCAACTCACGAGCAAAGAAGTATGCGCCGACACCGCCCAGCCACAGCTTCAGCCAGGACGAAAGTGCGATGCCGTAGTTGAGGGACAATACCCACAATGGCACATTGAACGGACTGAAAATCCCCGTCTGTGCATTAGCGAAAAACGGTGTTCCCGAGTATGCGTCTGGGTTCCAGGCGGGAAACACGCCGTTGTGGATCAACTGTCGCGCAAAGAAATTCCATGGGTAGTAGGCAGTGGGAATATCACTGAGCACCGGGCTCCAGGTGTGTTGGAAGTCACTCGGGGCTATATATCGCCACGGCGCAAACAGGAACAGCACCGAGTTCGGGGAAAGCACCTTGCCGCTAAGCAGCGCGGGCCACAAGTAGACAAGCCCAAACAGCATCATCACGGCAACCGCCCAGATGTGCTCACGGGCGCGTGCGCTTACCGGAGAGTCCCGACTCCCTTCCATTACTGTGGGAACGACAGCAACACGCGTAGCGCGCCCAGTTCCGGCTGCTCGATTCCCATCCCCGCCTGTTCCACGCCGTTTGCACGAACCCTTTCAAGTACCTCTTCCAGCCGCCGCGTGCGCTCAATGACTGTGATCCAGTCGGTCAACCTGATTCCGTCGCGCAAACGCGCAAGCTCGGGACGGTGTGCATCCAGGCGCTGCAGCAACTCGGCCAGCTCCGAGCTGGCGCCTGCGGTGAACAGCAGGCCATTCTCCCCTTCCCTGACGGCTTCGGGCAGCGCTCCTAGTCGCGACGCGATCACGGGCACCCCACATGCCATCGCCTCGCGAGCGACGATCGAGAACGTCTCCCAAACCAGGGACGGGATGATCACCGCGTCGATGCGCGCCAGCAGCGCGGGCAGAGACGGCGGATCGTAGGGACCGTATGTTCTGAGCTCCAAGCCGTCGATCCGCTCGGCAGACTTCCTTAGTCGTCGGGCGTAGGGTTGCTCGAGCGCACCCAACAGCGTGTAGCGAACCTCAGACAGACGTGCCTTTCGGAGCGCATCGACCACGATCTGCGCGCCCTTGTGCGGTGTCACGGGTCCGAGCGAGGCGAGCTGCAAGGGCTTCTCACGAGCACTCTCTACCGACTCGAAGCTCCGCAGCGACGTCTGCTGGGCAAATGGAATTCCGTTTGGAAGCACCTGCAGACTGCTCTTGGGGGAGACCCAACCTGCGGAAGTAGTCGGCCACAAACTGCGACGGACAGATCAGCACATCGGCGCGGGCCAAAGCCGAACGAAAGAGCTGAGTACGCAACGCCCATCGACCCACGGCGCCATCCTCGGCGGGGAAGCAGTGGCGCGCACACGCCCGACCGCCCTCCGGCCCCTCGCACAGCGCTCCTTCGGGGCGCTCGAGGTGGGCCCGCTCGCAGACCGTGTAGAAGTCGTGCAACTCCATCACCACCGGTATTTGCCAGCGGTGAGCTATGGAGACATATTCGGGTGAATGGTCTATCAAATGGCCAATGAGCACGACATCGGGCAGCAACTCCAACAGCAGGCGCTCGAAGATCCGCTCGAGGCAGTCTTGATGTCCTGGAAATGGGCCCCCAGGAGCCATCCCACCACCGCTGACCATCACCACATTGACGCCATCCTGCAGTCGGCTGCGTTCGATGCTGGGTAGTGGCGGCGCGGGAGTGGTCCTGCGTGACAGCACGGTCACGCTGTGTCCCGCCGCAGCCAGCGCGCGGGCGGACCGCTCGGTGACGCGCTCGACCCCCGCCAGCCCAAAAGGAGGATAGCCGTGACTGACTAGGAGTATCTGCATTACCTCATTCCCCTTGCGCTCCCCGTTCCTGCGATGGCTGGCCACTCCGGCGCGCGCGCTCGACTCCCGAAAAGAAGGTGACTATCTCTGCCGGCATTTCCCTGTGGTTTACACCCACCCACTGCCCCATAACCTGGGCCACACGGCGCAGCGCCGATTTGAGCCTCCAATCATCGAGCGCTGGGCCCTCCAGGCCAAGCGTACTTTGCAGGTACGCCCAGTCGTCGCCCACCAGCGCGCGGATCAGCGGCAGCACCTCCGACTCCTCCAGAGCGCGATCGTTGATCTCGTGGTTGGCCACGCCGTCGTCCACGTTGCGTGCGAACAGCTCGCGCAATGTGTAAGCGTGAGAGTGGTACACAACCGAGGCAGGTTCGTGCCACAGCGACCATCCCGCCTCCAGCACCTCGCGCGTCCACAGCAAATCCTCACCGAGCGTCGCCACCGAGCGAAACTGGATCTGATCGAGCACGTCTCGGCGCAGCGCCGCGCCAACCGTATGGAAGTTCAGCAGCACGCGGCGCTCCTGCGAGGAGAGCGCGCGATAGCTCTCCCAGTTGTCAATCGCCTTGCGCGCGCGCTGGGAGGATCCGCTCAGCTCGCGTTCGCCGTCCCGCGCGGTCAACGGGTCGGCGCCAGGGCGGGGGAGCACGCGGCTGCACACCCCCGCCGCGTGGGGGTCCTCGTCGAGCACGCTCAATAGCGGGGCCAGCCAATGCTCGTCGACGGGACGGCTGCGGCCGCTTAGGAACACCAGCACCTCCCCCTCGGTATGCTCCACAGCAAGGTTGCGCGTCAACCCGTGATCGAAGTCGGCTGGATCGATCCCCACCACCGTGGCCCCCGCCTGCGCCAAAGCCGCCACGGTGCCATCGCGCGAGCCGGAATCCACCGCCACGATCTCGAGCCGCACCTGTGCCTTCTGCGCGAGCACCAGCGGCAGCAGCTCGCGCATGTCGCGCTCCTGATTCTTCACCGGAAGCACCAGCGACACCAGACGGTCCGCGCCGCCTTTGCCGAGCTGGCGTACCTCTCCGCGCGCCAAGATCCTGGAAGTCGCGCTCTTATCCGCACCTGCGCCTGCGCCCGCACCGCCATTGGGACGAAGCAGCGGTAGACCGCCGTTACCCAACGCCGCGCGGGTCTGAGCTGCCTGCAGCTCCATCACCTGGCGCGAGCGCACGCTCAACAATCGCTCCAGACCCGCCAACTCCCGGCTGTCGGAGCGCACCACCCCGAGGTCGGGAGCCACCGCGATGCTCAGCGGATAGCTGGAGCCATACTCCAGCTCCAACAGCCCATCTTCGAGGTAGTGGCGGATGTCATCTGGAGGCACCCTTCCTCGCCACCGTTCGGCGTATAGCTGCTCGTTACTCCGGATTCCCAGCGCCTCACCTGTGGGCCAGCGAGTAACTGACTCCAAGTGGTACACAACACTGCTGTGGCAATACCACACCTCACGGCCCCGCTCCCCCAGCCGCAGGCAGAGGTCCACATCCTCGTAGCCGTTGTGGAAGGCGCTGTCGAAGCCCTCCAGCTCCTCGAAGTCCTCCCGGCGCACCAGTAGGCAGGCTCCGGTCGCTGCAACCACCGCGCGTGAGCGGTTCACGGCGGGGTGCTCGCCGGGAAAGCCCGCGTACAGGTGGCGCGGCCAACCATCCTGGGAGATCGCCACGCCGGCATGCTGGATCGTGCCGTTTGGGAACAGCAGCTTTGCGCCCACCGCCGCGGCGCTGGGGGTCTTTACGGCGAGGTCCACCAGCGCATCCAGCCACCCCGCCGTGGGAATCGTGTCGTTGTTCAAGAACACCAGGTACTCGCAATCGCCGGCCGCACGCGCGCCGTCGTTGCAGGACACGGCAAAGCCGCGGTTGCGCTCGCGCACCACCGCTGTCACCGCGTCGCCGTACTCGCGCTCAAGTAGCTCGCGCGTGCCGTCACTGGAGGCATCGTCGACAACCACCACCAGCATCCCGCAGCGTGCGGGGGGATGCTCCAGCAGCGCCTTCAAACAGGCGCGGGTCAGGAGTGCGCCTTGATAGGTGGGGATCACCACCGCGCACGTGGGCATCGCGCGCGTCATTCGCTCACCCATCGTGACGCCGTTTACTCACCCCGGCGCCCGGCCTCTTGCACCGCCTGTTCGTATCCGCTGGTACGACGTCTCACCACCCCGCGCAGCAGCGGTAGGCGCCCGATGCTCGCATACAAGCGCACGGGCGGGCTGGTCAGGATGCGCTCCAAGCGCACCCGTAGCCGGCGGACTTCCTCCTCGCGCGCGGCCAGTACACCCACATTGGCCGCAAGCTGCTCCTGGAGGCGAGCCTGCTCGTCCTTTGCATTCTGTGCATCCCTCAGATCGTCCTGGAGTCGCCTCAGTTTCCCAGTCAGCTCCTCGATCTGCTCGTCGCGGCGCAGGATCTGATCGTGGGCCTCGATCAGCGCCACCCTGACCTGCCCCTCCCGACCGCTGATCGCGGCCAGAGCCTTCTCCAACTCTTGGATCCGGGGCACAGCCTGCTTGCGCACGAGAGCGAGCTCCTGCTCAGCGGCGTCCTTGGCAAGCGCCAGGTCGCGCATCCTGCCCTGCAGCTCGCGCATTCCCGGTGCTTCCAGTGGGATGGCCTTGAGGACGAATTGATAGGTGCGCGCGTCCGGGTCCCTCTCCAGGTCTCGAAGGACATCCGGCGGGACCACGTCGAGGTCCACCGTTATCTCTGTCGTATCGATCGGAGCTTCCTGGCGATGGATCTCCACGAGCGCCAGCTCCGCCTCGTCGAACAGCTGGGCGATGCTCTTATGCGTAAAGAAGTGCAGATGGGTGCGATCAAGCAGACCTAGGTCTTGATAGTCAAATCTGCCCTCCAGCAAGGCCAAGCGCACACTAGCGTGGGCAACATTGGGCAGCGACACGACGAAAAAGCCCCCCGGCTTGAGGAAGGCGCGCAAATCCCGCAGCAACTTCAACGGATCCCTCAGATGCTCCAAGACATCCGCCGCTACGATCACGTCAAAGCAGTCCTCGCCCAGCTCTGCCTCGAGATCGAGCGTGTCGAGGTCACCCACAATCACCTGTTCGCAGAACTGCTCGGCCTGCGCCGCCATCCTAGCATCGAGCTCGATCCCCACCACCGTGCATCCGCGCGTACGCAGGATCTCTGACATATAGCCGGACGCGGGGCCCAGCTCCAACACTCTGCGCCCTTGGCCGACGAGCCTGATCACATTGGCATGGGTGTTGTCGGAGTCGAGGTCGACCACAAAATCGTATTGATAACTCATCGCGGGCTTTTGTTTCTCAGGCTTGATCGATGTCCCTTGGCCCAGAACGCCTGAGCCAGAGTGAGCCCGGCATTACGCCCGGCACGAAGGAAGGAACAATACGAACTAGTCGGTCTGCATGTACGCGGGAGATGGCATGAGCACGAACGAGCACGTCAAACGCCTGCAGCAGATATTCCTCCGCCCAGAAATACTGCATACCCTCGAACCACCCTCGCGGAGGCTCCCAGGGTAGGAAGATATCGTGAAATGAACCAGAACTCTCCCACTTTGAGACGCGGCACGCTACCGTACTACCGAGCTGATCTCCGAAGCCACAACGCGGCGCCCGCGCGATCCGCATACTGCGCCTGCTCAGGGAAGGCCTTCAGGATCGCCTCCGGATGGAGCTGTGTCATGTACTGCGCCCCCCAGAGGATCACGAAGGCGTTGTTGTAGCTGAGGAACGAGCGCACCAGATAGCTCTCATTCCAACCCCAGCCCTCCATCACCCACGTCTCCGGATAGTCACCGGGCAGGAACACATCGTGAATATGCACATATACGCCTGGTGCCACCCGGGGAAGGATCTCGTGGAAGATCCAGGTCACATCGCCGCCGGTCTTGACCGTGTGGGAGGTGTCGATGAACAGGATGTCGCCCTCGTCCAGATCCTCGAAGAGCTCCAGCGGCGTGTCCTGAATCTGTTCGACCCGTAGATCTGCGATGCCGGCCACACCGTCGAGCAGGAACTGACGGGGGTAAGGCTCGATGCACACGAAATCCAGCGAGCCGTCGAGGTCCTCGCGGTTGACGCGGGCAGTAATCAGCGACGAGTACCCGCATCCGATCTCGATCATCTTGGCTGGTCGCAGATGGCGAAGCAGCCCTGCCAGGACCCATGCGTCGAGCGGCGGATATTGGCTGTTGAGTGCCCAGTACTCGCTCGGATCAGCGGACTCGTCACGCTGCAGCTCGAGTGGCTGTTGGGTGGCGAACACCTCCTCGCACAGCTTCAGCTGGTGGTCCTCGCGCCAGTCGATGTCAGGCGTGGCACGGGACGTCTGTGGCCAGATCCGCTCACGCTGCCCCGCCAGTTCGCGCGCGTCGTACATCGGCGAGTAGTAGTGCCCTGACTCGAACCTCACGGGCGGACCATCCGAGGATGTCGCGGCCGTCGACTGCTCGTCTCCCAGCTCGGGGACCACGGTCGCAGGTCGAGCGCTGAAATAGGCATTCAGCGTACGGAACTCGCCGCGCGGGCCCTCCGCCACGAGCACTTCCTCGACCGCGAACCCACTGACCTCCAGCATCCAGCGCATCGCCAGGCGCCCAGGGACAAACCACCACGTCCGGTCCTCCGCATAAGCGTCAGGAACGAAGCGGATGTACTCGGACTCCTCCGCGGATGCGTGGAGCATCGAACCGAACAGCATTTCCCCACCGGGAGCGAGCATCGAGCGCAATCGCAGCAGCATCCCAAGCGGATTCGGCTCGTGGTAGAGGACCCCGTTGCAGTGAATGAAGTCGAACAGGCCGTGCTCTTGCGGATCGAGCTGCTGCCAGCCGATCTGACGAAAGTCAACGCCGGTGCGATAGATCGACTCGAGGAATTGGGCTTGGTGGATAAACGCGAACGGCTCGCATGCCATCACTTCCTTCGCCCCACGCAGCTTAAGCATGAAAGGGTCATAACCGGCATTCGATCCGACATCGAGCGCCCGCCTGCCGCTCAGGTCCTCGGGAACGTGCTCACCGAGTGATTCCCAGCGCTGATCGTTGCGCCAGAGCCCGGGAATAATGTAGTTGCCAGCGAGCATGAATGGCCCCTGCAGCCACGGCTCGAGCGCGTCGATCTGCACCTGGAGCTCGGCGATTCGCTGCGGCGAGAGCTCCTCCGGCAGCTCGGCTGAGAAGCGTGGCAGTCGTTTGAGATCATCGGCCTCGGCAGCCCTGCCGAGCTGGCGAAGCTGACGGGCCACATCGGAGCGCATCGTTTCGAGGACGGCCTCGATTTCGGTCACGGACTCCTCGTCGGCCTGGGTCTCTGTTGTGGGTTGGTCGGTCATCCAGTCAGACTGTTTCCGGATAGGGATCCTCAGAGCGTGTCAGCGCCTCACCGAAGCGGGAGCCCCATGGAATGCTGAGCTGAGGCCGACGCAGCATACCCGTCACAGGAGCGAGCGAAAGAGCGTAGCCGAGGGTCTGAACGGGCCCGTAGCCAAGCTCACGAGCCTCGCTCTGATCGCGCGTTACGAGCTGGTCGGCGGTGACCGGATGGATCGCCGAGAACAACGGGTGACGGTCCGGTCCGGGCGTTCTCAACAGCCACGCGTCCGGCTCGCCTCCACGAGGAGTGGGAGCAGCGATACCCGGCCGCGCGACAGTGTGCCGCACCGCCTCCACGCCACGACGCACCATTGCTCGTGTCCGAGCCGGCCCGCGCCCGAACCCCTGCCAACTCGCCGGCGCTCCCACCCAACGAAGCATCCGGCGCACGTCGTAGGGGTGACGTGTCGGCGCATAGGTCTCAGTGTGCAGACGCCCATCAGGATCGATCCACACGGCGACCCCATCACCCGGATTGCGGTCCAGCAGCGCTCCCAGCTCCCACGGGTGATCCCCAGCGGGCATGAAGCCCAAAGCGAATCTGTGCCGCCGTGCCGCCGGGTCGATGACCCGCAGCAGCCCGCGCAGCCACGCTCTCGTCGGGGGCGTGGTCGGGACCTCCCGCGGATTGACAGGAAAGCGATCTATGTAGCCGAGCACCGACAACGGCGGCCACTCGACCGAGTCGTGCAGCGGATCGTCCTGGCCGCAGACCAGCACTGGCGCACCGGTTTTTGCATGTCGGCAGACGAGCAGCGGCTCGAGCATCGTGAACGCCACCTCATCGACGTAGCCGAGGCTCCGCTTCACCTCCTCGGTCGTCGGCTCGCCTTCCAGGGCAACGGTGGCATAGCCATGCTCACCCTCGCGCACGATTCGCCTGGTCCCCTGAAGCGAGCGCATGTGCACGACGCCGAGGTGATACTCGGGCCTGAAGCCCTCAGGTGGTGGCGAGTCCAGCGTCACCGTCCACTCCTCGAATCCGAAGCGCTGGCTGCGCACGAGTGGCGCAGTGCAGGCGGGTAGCCAGACGGGGCTGTTGGTCCGGCGTTCGACTGAAGTGCCAGCGCCGGCGAAGGCTGGCTCCTCGGCCAGCCTCAGCCTGCGCTCCAAGCGTTCGGCCTGACCTCCTTCAGGCGCTGCCACGACCTTGTGGAACTCTCCCGAAGGCGTTGGGCGATCTGCCCACGCGCCGCGGAGATGGCGCCACTCCAGATGGTAGCGCTGGATCTGCATCCAGCGGGCGAGTGTTCCCATCGGGTCACCGGTATCCAGTCGCGATGGCAGATCCTGAGCCGGAACGTCCAGGCGCGGAAAGGCCACGGAGTGAGGGTCCCGATTCGGGTCATCACCGATCACCACAGCGAAGGGAGGTAGCTCCGGGCCCACGTCCGCGAAGCAATAGACCGTCTTGCGTCGTTTGCGCTCGAGCAGCCGCACGATCCGTTCGATGCTCCCCGGATCGCAGAGCAGATCTGGAAGAGCTCGAGTGGTGAGCATCACATGGCGCCCGCGGCTGACCTCAAGCGCATGTTGGAGAAGCTCAGCGGGACGGCTCACCATGCGCCTGGGCAATTGACGCACCGGCGGCCCGTTCTCGTCTTGTGGCAGATCGTGGTCAAGCGCGACGAGCAGCTCGAAATCACCGAACCTTTGTTCACCTAGACGTGTCGCGACAGTTTCCCAGGCGAGGCCAAGCGCCTCCATCGGAGCGATCGCGATCAGCGAGAGCGCCGGCGCCCACTGCGCCTTCAGGCTCACGCTCGGGTGGCGGTCGGGTCGCTCGGAGGCGTCCGGCGGGAACAGCCTCGGGTGTCGCTCGGCGATCTCCAGGTGAAAGGGAGCGCCGGTCCACTCGACCAGATCAGATCGTGTAAAGCTCTCCTTGCGATAGAGCAGGGTCTTGCCACGCGCCGGCTCACCGTGTATGCCGTGCTCGGCCAACTGCAGGAAGAAGTCCCAGTCCTCATGCCCGAGCACGATGTCCTCGGCGTAGGCGAATCCGAGGTCGAAGACGTGTCGGTCGATCAGCGCGGATGTGTCGATGTAGTTCTGGCGGGCGAGCAGCCAGGGGTTATAGACAGGCGCCTCGAAGTAGTCCTCGCGATTACCGAAGTACTGGCAGTTTTGGTAGATGAAGCCGATGTGATCGCCCGCCCCCTGCAGCTGTGCGACAAGTCGCTCAATCGCGTCCGGTAGAAGCAGGTTGTCGGCGTCCACCGGCAGCACGTAACGGCCGCTCGCCTGGCTGATCCCCCGGTTGCGTGCGGCGCTCGGACCGCTGTTGCGGGGCATCCGCAACACCTGAACGTCATCGTCGCCGTCGAGCTCCGCCAGGTAGGACCTAGTGGCCGCCTCCGTAGAGCAGTCATCGACAACGATCAACTCGACTTCGGGGTAGGTCTGAGCGCGAATCGAGTCGACGCATTCCCGCAAGGGCCGGCCGTGATCGAAGCAAGGAGTGACGACCGAGACACGGGGCGCCCCACGCGCCGCCCGTGTGGCGAATCGTGCTCGTACGGGCGGCTCTTGGTCTGCTTCGCGGCCGCTGCCCTCCTCGGAGCGGCCGGGGACCCCATCGACGGGGGCGTGCGCGACGCGATTAGCCAGCAGTCGCTCGTAGAGCTCGCCGTGGTCGCAGGCCATCTCCTGCACGCTGAAGCGCTGCTTGACGAGCTCGCGACCTTCCTCACCCACCCGGCTACGCAGCTCGGCACTCCGCAGCAGCGGCTCAAGCGCATCCGCGTAGTCCTCAACACGATCGCGCCGCTGCACGAATGTTCCACCCTGATCCCTCATCAGCTCGAGGATGCCTGTCAACGCCGGCGCGACGATCGGCACCTCCATCGCGAGGGCTTCATAGACGATCACCGGTGTGCCCTCGAAGACGCTGGTCATCAACAGGACATCGGCGGCCGCGTACCACGGGCGCAACTCGTGGGTCGGCGCCTCGAAGATGATCCGATCCTGCAGGCCATAGCTGGCCACTTGCATGCGAACCTGGGACTCCAGATCGCCGCCGCCGATCACGTGGATGCAGAAGGACAGGCCACGCCGGTCGAGCTCCCGAGCCACCTCCACCATCAGCAAAGGGTCCTTCTGGGGGACGAGACGGGCAATGAACAGCAAGTGGACAGTCCCCTCCGCGAAGCCGGGCTGAGGATTGACCCGCCGAGGAGAGAAGTGATCCGCGTCGATCCCCGTTGGTATCACGCTGACCCGATCACGCGAGATTCCGTAGCCGACGACTGCATCCCCAACCGCGGCGCTGGAGACCGAGAAGCCGTCCACGAGGCTCCCGTAGCGTGTTGTCACGTAGCGCACGTAACCGTCGCGCGTGGGCTCCTCGACGTGGAGCTGGACCACGACCTTCGGCGGGCAGCGCAGCGCACGGAAGTCCGGCAGCAGGTCGAAGCCGATACGCGAGTTCATCACATGGATCAGCTCGATCTTCCTTGAGACGACGAACTCGCAGATGAACCGTGCGAAAGCGTTCCCCTCCATCAGCTCCGGCAACGTCCAGACCTCGCTTGCGAACGGGATCAGCTCCGAAAGTCGCCGATTGCTCGATGGCTGAGTGGTGATCAGCGACACGGCGAAGCGCGACCTGTCGATCCAGCGAAACCAATCGAGCGTGTTGGTATCCGAGCCACCGTAGTCGACCCACGGAGCTAGATAGAGGACTGGAATCCGCTCGTCGCTCACGACGGCATCGCGCGCTCGTCGGCCGTCGCCCGCACGGTGAAGCCCAGCGGCATTATCATCTCCAAATCAAGCGGAGCAAGCGTCACGATAGCCTCGGCGAGCTTGTCCAACGCCTCCTGTGCCTGGTTTCGGAGAGTGTCCATGCCATCGGGGGCTGATCCCATCGTCCAGCGCGCGTTGCGCAACAGCTGGGCCAGGGTGGTGAAGCAATCCGTGCGCGGCTTCACCTCGATATCGGTGAAGCCGGCCGCGAGCGCGAGGTGCTCGATGCCGTAACGCGTGTAGCGGTAATAGTCGAACGGCGTCTCGTGCTCCTCCCAGACGAACGGGACCGTCGCGATCAGGGCTCCACCTGGGCGAAGCACCCGATGGAACTCCAGCAGAGCCTCCAACGGCTGCGGGACATGCTCCAGCACTTGGGTGCAGAGGACCGCGTCGAAGGAGTCATCGTCGGTCGGAATCGAGTCGGCGGAGCCATGCATGTTGACTTGGCCGGAATGTGGGGTATCGGCTCGATCGAGGGTCACGTAGACCTGCTGGGTGAACAGCTCGCGGTAGGGAGCCTCGCCCGCGCCGATATCGAGCACGCGGATCCCGGGTGCCAGCAGGTGGGCCTGCTCGGCGATGAAGCGATAGATCGAAGCCCGCTCCAGCGGAGCGGTCCCGACGAACTCCTTCAGCCGCTCCGAGCGGCCACGCAGAGACGCAGTTTGGTCGGAAACCCCTGGCATGGCGCTGCAGTCTACGCACCGATGAGATGGCGCGGGATTGCCGTGCAGAGCGCGGATTATGAGTAGGCTCGACCACGATCAGTACGAGTAATGTGCACCGCGTGATCGGCCTTCTCCCTGGCAGGTGAGCACCTATCTGGTCGTCGGCGGGGGCTTCCTCGGCTCCCATGTGGCCCATCGACTGGCCGCGCAGGAGCACACGGTGATCGTCTACAGCCGCTCCTTCAGCGAGTGGCTCGTGCGTAAGGACCGCTCGAGTCGGGGGCGCATCGAGCTCGCGGAAGGCGAGCTTCCCGCCGGCCACGGCCTGGCCGAGCTGATCGAGCAGGCCGACGTGGTCTTCTACCTGGCCGGCTCGAGCACGCCGGCGATGGCGCAGACCGATCCGGGCGGTTCGATCACCAGCTTCGTCGTACCGGCCGCCGCCGTGCTCGACCTGATGCGCGAGACCTCCACTCGTAGGATCGTCCTTGCCTCCTCGGGCGGCACCGTCTACGGCGCCGTGAAGGAACTCCCGACCAGCGAGGAGCATCCGACCGAGCCGACCAACCTGCACGGCCACAATTCCTTGACCGTCGAGCGCTACGCGATGTTCTTCGCCGAACGACACGGTTTCGAGCCGGTGATCCTGCGCTACTCCAATCCATACGGACCGGGACAATTGGCCCGGCACGGTCAGGGGGTCGTGGCCGCCTGGTGTGAGGCCTTGGCCCACGAGGAGGCGATCACGATCTACGGGGATGGGCAGGCGCGGCGCGACTTCGTCTTCATCGACGACGCCGCCGATGCGACCGTCCTCGCCGGTCTACGGGCCGTCGGGCCGGCTGTCTACAACGTCGGCTCTGGCGAATCGTGGTCGCTGTATGACCTTCTGCAGGTGCTCGAGCGCGTCACCGGGCGCCAGGCCAACGTCCATCAGATCCCGGCACGACCGGTGGACGTGCCCGCGACACAGCTCGATTGCGCGCGGATCGGCGGCGACCTTGGCTGGACGCCCACGACAACGCTCGAGGACGGCATCCGCGCCAGCTGGGAGTGGGCACTTCAGTTTCCATATGAGCGCTTGGGCTAGTGGGTTGTCTGGAAACGTTGCGCTTGTAACTCGTGTGTTCATGCGGCGATGAGTAGTCGGCGTTCGGCTTGGATGAGTCGGCGGTCGCGGTGGGGACCGTTGCGGTAGCGGATGTGCTCCGCCATCGCTTTGGCGAGCGTGTCCCAGTCGGTGTAGTCGGCGTTCTTGACGACGAACTCGCCGATCGCCCAGAAGTGGCACTCGATGCGGTTCAGGAAGCTCGCGTAGGTGGGCGTGAAGACAAGCTCGACGTTGGCTTTCTCAGCCCATGTGAGGATCGCTTCGGTCTTGTGTGTGGAGAGGTTGTCCATGACCAGGTAGATCCGCAGCTTCGCGGGGTAGCGCATCCGGATTTGCTTGAAGAACGCGAGCACCTCCCCGGCGTTCTTGTGCCCACGCAGACGGCCGTGCAGCCGGTCTGAGTGCACGTCATAGGCCGCGAACAGGTAGCGCACGCCGTGCGGACGCTTGTAGGTCGCACGCAGCCGTCCGGGCAGCCGCCGTGGCGCCCAGCCAGAGCCGTGGTGAGGGATCAGCTGGATTGGCCCCATCTCGTCGAAGCACACGACGACCCCGTCCTCGGGTTTGGCTCTGTAGAGCGCTAGGACCCGCTCGGCCTTCTCCTTGAAGTCCGGGTCCGGGCTCCACTTCCACGAGCGGGTCCGCTGGTGGGACAGGCCGGCGTCGATCAGCAGCTGGCGCAGCGCCTCGCGGCTGACGAGGATGCCCATCCCGGCCAAGTGCGGCGCGAGCTTCGACAGCGACCAGCGTGTCAGCGGGACGCCCTGCGTATCGGGGCGGGCACGCGCGACCGCGACGATCCGGTCGCGCTCACAGGGCGTCGTCTTCTTGGGGCGCCCGCCCCGATAGTCAGGGTCAAGCGAGTCAAAGCCCTCCTCGTTGAACGCGTGAATCACCTTGCGCACATGCGACTCGTCGGTGCGCATCAACCGCGCGATCTCCGGCGCGCTCATCAACGTCGCCGACGCGAGCACGATCATCGCTCGCTGACGCTTGGCCTGATACTTCGCGCGCTTGGAGACCTGCTTCAAACGCGCACCCTCCTGCGGGGAAAGCTCGCGCACGAACACCTCCGGCGGACGCATCACCACCTCCTGGCTCAGGGACACACCCCCAAGTTCGCCAGAAGACACGAGTTTCCGGTCAAACGTTCACGGACGACCCACTAGCCGCCTCTGACTGATGTATTCAGGGCGTTAATCACAGCTTGGACACCTGAGTCCCCAAGGCCCGCCCAGAGAGGGAGACGCAACAATCGCCCGCTCACGTCATCGGTTACGGAAACCGGACCGCCAAGCCTGCCAAATCGCTTGCCTCCTGGTGACGCGTGGAGCGGCAGGTAGTGAAATACCGCATGCACACCATGTTCGCCGAGTGCTTGGAGCATCCGGTTCCGCAGCTCTTCGGACGGCAACAGGATGTAAAACAAATGCCCGCTATGTATGCACCCAGCCGGGACAACCGGTCTGCGCAATATACCTGCCTCCTCGAGCGACCCCAACGCGTCGTAGTACTGATCCCAGATGGCGCGACGCTCGATGGTGATCTCTATCGCCCGCTCAAGCTGGGCCCATAGAAAGGCAGTCGCAATCTCGCTGAGCAGATAAGAAGAGCCGGTATCTTGCCATGTGTACTTATCAACCTCGTCACGAAAGAAACGGCTACGATCGGTGCCCTTCTCCTGAATGATTTCAGCGCGTGCAACGAGTCCGGGATTGTTGACGAGCAGCGCTCCTCCCTCGCCACATTGGAGATTCTTCGTCTCGTGAAAGCTAAGGGTCGCAAGATCCCCAATCGACCCCAAGGGACGACCGTGATAGCTGGCCTCGACGGAATGAGCTGCGTCCTCGATCAGGATCAGGCCATAGCGGTCAGTAATCTCCTTGATGCGGTCCATATTGCACGCCACGCCGCCGTAGTGAATTACAACGACTGCCCGCGTCCGCTCGGTCAGCGCCTGCTCGATCCTATTAGCGTTGATGTTTAGTGTGTCGGGATCGATATCGACGAAGACCGGAACTGCACCTAGCAACGCAAAGGCGTTAGCAGTAGAGACGAAGGCAAAGTCCGGCACGATGACCTCGTCACCCGGCTCTAGCCTTGCCAAGATCGCAGTCATCTCCAGAGCCGCCGTGCACGAAGGCGTGATCAGCGCCCTCTCAACGCCCAGCGTTTGCTCCAACCAGTCGGCGCAGCGTCGGGCAAACATGCCGTTCCCGGAGATCTTGCCGCTGTCAAGAGCCTCGTCGATGTAGTCGTGCTCCTTGCCGACGAGCTGTGGGCGGTTGAATGGAATCTCCACGTTCGGACGGTATGTTAGCCTCACGCCATGTCCGCCGCGCCCATCGACGATTCCTCGATCGGGCGGGCACTAGCGGTCGGAGGGCGCGAATCGGCAAGAACCGGCTTGAGCATCGTGATCCCTCTTTATCGGGACCAAGACGCCGTCCGGGCGATCTTCGAGCGCTGTGGGCCTGTACTCGATGAACAGCCCGACGGTGGAGAGCTTGGTGCTCGTGGATGACGGCGGTTTGGACCTGACCACGCCCAGGGCGATCGAGCTGGCTGCAGGATTTGCACATCCCACAACAGTCGTACGCTTGGCTCGCAATTTCGGGCAACATCCGGCCATCTTTGCTGGGTTGGCGAATGCGCGTGGCGACCGAGTAGTGACGCTGGACAGCGATCTCCAGTATCCGCCAGAGGAGATTCCCAAGCTTCTCGCCGAGCTCGGACCCGAGTATCCCGTCGTTTCGGGATATAGGGCAGATCGACGCGACCCGTTGACCAGACGACTCATCACGCGCGCTCTCACACGGTGGCTAAATAGGCAGACACGAACCAAATTGCGCGACTTCGGATCGATGTTCAGAGCCTACGATCGCAACACCGTAAACCTGATGATCGGCTTTACCGAGCGACATCGCTACGTGCCAGCGGTCGTGGCGTGGCTTGGCGTGCCGATCAAGGAGGTGCCGATCGCCCACGCCTCCCGCGGCGACGGAGGCTCCCGTTATCGGCTGTTGACGCTGGTCGAGATGGTCTTCGATTTGGTCACCGGATATGCCGTCTTCCCGCTGCGCTTGCTGACGGTTTTCGGACTGATCGCCTCCGCCGCCGGATTCGTTGGTACGATCAGTTTTGTCATCTATCGCATCGTGATCGGCGCAGGAGTGTCAGGAACGGTGTCAGCGTTTGCCCTCGTGTTCGCGCTCCTTGGAGTGCTACTGCTGCTTGTGGCCATGATCGGCGAGTACGTTGGGCGAATCTACAGCGAGGCGAAGGCCCGCCCATACTTCATCATCGGAGCCACGCACAGAGTAGATGGCACCCGATCACATGCCTTGCCGTCGCGCCAAAGCGGTGAACAGATGTGAGCCTAGTCGAGCAACTTGACTGGGACAGCTCGTTTTTTGGACTACCGATTGGACGCGTTGGTGACGCAGCGACTGCCGAAGACATCGGCGGTGTTGTCCGCGAGGCCACCGATCGTAATCTCCGCTGCATTTATCTGCTGGCCTCGGCTGATGACCACACGTTGATCGAATCCGCACAAGAACATGGATTCATGGTGCGCGAGGTCAGAGTCCAATTGGACCGGCCCTTGACTGGTCATTCGATGGGGATCGACGGGCTCCGCGTTGGCCAGCCCGAGGATCTTTCACGGTTCGAACAGGTTGTGCGCGATCGCCTTCGAGGGACGCGCTTCTTTGCCGACCCGCAATTCCCGACTGATCGCGGCGAGGCGCTCTACGTGGAATGGCTACGCAGGGGACTAAACGACAAATCAAATAGGCGAACACTCGTGACAGATGACGCCAGTGGATTCGTTGTATGCCATCACGATCCTCGCTCGCGACTCGGTCGGATCGAGCTCATAGGTGTGGCAGCCGATGCGTCTGGCCGCGGTTTGGGCGATTCGCTTATGGCAGGAGCCGGGACCGTCTTCCAGCAGGCCAGGATGAACAAAGTAATGGTCGTCACGCAAGGACACAATGTGCCCGCACAGAGACTTTACCAGCGGCACGGGTACCGCACCACTAAGACCTCCCTCTGGCTACATCGCTGGCTTTCACCCAAATGAGATCGACGTACCTCATACATCGTTGATGTATCTCACGTTTGGAACTTTACACCCGTGACTGTGGACCCCCAAAATGGGGGTCTCCCCCACTTCACGATCATCCGTTCACAAACGCTCTCGCTTCTCACTCGGACAGCAGTTCGTCGTTTGGGACTAACAAAGTACAGCGGTGCCGTACTCTGGTTGTACGCGGCGACGAGCGCTTCCCCTTCGACCATGCCTGTCACACCGCATGTCAGCGTCGGCAAGAGTGGGTACGCAACAGGTGGATCGACTGCAGTCTCGTAGTTGATAGCACCGCGGAGGTCCCAACTAGAAGCAAACACGGGGACGAAGCCACGCTCCCAAATCGGCACATCAAATCCAATGATGTCCGCGCGATGGGGAACGTCGCGCAGCGCCACTCGGTAGCCTTCGAGGGCTTGCTGTTGGTCCCTCCATGATGCTTCCCATGATCGTATGTGTTCAGCGGAGATGTCAAGCTGATGCGCAGATGAGACCCCAACGGCCAACGCGACCAAGACCGTGGCGACCCGGCCAGGGAGCTTAAAGGACTGAAGGATCTCGAAGAGAATCCCGAGGAGGGCAATAGCCATCGCTACATAACCCAGACTCCCGGGCAAGTTAACCCTATTGAACACGCTGTAGGTGACTGGTACGTAGCGATTATTGGCCGTGAGAAACACAAGTGCGCTGGCGGCAGCGACAACGAGCCCAAAGGCGAAAATAACGAACCACCGCGTCGCACGCGCGCCGAATCCGCTGCTGGCAAATAGAAGCGCGACAATCACTACCCCCAGTGCAACCAGTGCGATTGTCCCCAACGCGCCCGGCGCGTAGACGAACTTCCACGTTGACCAGGCTCCTTCGAGCAGCGCCAGCACGCGGCGGACCGTCTGCGACGCATCCCTGTGGACCAAGAAGCCGGATTCACTGGAGACGGGCACCGCGGCTAGTCGATAGATGAGGAACAGTACAACCACACCGATGTCCCCCGCCCAGCGCCTCAGTGCACGTCGATCCCGGTAGCTGAGGTAATACACGGCGCCACCTACGGCCACAAGCGGCACCGCGATCTCGTAGGTCACCATAGCCAGGAGCGCGAGTGCAGCGCTGAGCAAATGTAGAGCAAACGCAGCTTGACCTCGCCGCCGAAGCGCACTCAACGCAACAAGAAGGGCTGCGAGCACAAGCGCCACCACATACTGTCCAATCGATGCCACCGTCCACAAGCGGGTCGAATCGCTGGCCGGAAATAGCATGAACGCCATGCCAATCGACAACGCCCACAGCCACGGTAGACGACACTGCCGAGCAATTGCGTAGAGCAGGCTAGCGTCGAGTACCAGAAATGCTATCGCCGTGAACTGGTAATCGGTGCGATGCGCACCGAACAGATGGTACTCGCCGGCGTCGTAGACGCAGGCGAGCGCACGATCGCCTGTGATTGAATTTGCGCAAGCGCGCAACTCGGCGAAGAAGCCCCCGTGTTGGTCGCGCAGCAGCGCAAACGTGCGCCAATCGTCATAGAACCAGCCGCCCTTTGTGGCATACCGGCCATAGATCCCAAGTGCGACAACAATAAAGGCGATCACTGCCGCCGCATTCAGAATAGAACTTGACGCTGACCACCATCTGATCTTGCGGCCCTCGATACGGATACCCCTGCTTGGAAATGACGACGATTGCGTGATCTGCGCACGCAGCCCCTCAGCGAGGTTCAGAACGACGCGCATGGCGGGTCGGCCCTGTAGCGAGCTGTTGTGCCCCGATCGAATAGGTCACGTTGAGATCCTACGATAGGGAGCACACACACTACTGGTATGGCTTCGTCGGGGCAGGTAGCGGACACCATAGCCGTTTGTGTGGCAATGTCAGGATGTAATGTCCGATCTCCGGGAACGCCCCAACATCCGTGAGTTCGTCCGCTATGCGGTCGTCGGCGGTGCCCAGAACGGCGTGAACCTTGTAGTCTTCGCACTAGCCGTCGCTGCCGGCGTGCCCTACCTACTCGCCTCCGTACTAGCGGCAATGGTGGCCCTCTCAGTCAGCTTCTCCCTCAATCTGCGGTGGACATTTCCCAGCCGGACAGGCCGCACCGCCAGCCGCGCAATCCGCTTTGTGATTATTTGGATCATGATTGTTGTGCTGGGATTGCCGATCCTGGCCTTTCTTGTCAATGTGACTCACCTGCCACAGGTCTTGGCGCAGGCCATCGTGATTCTCGTTGGCGCTCCTGCGAGCTATGCTGCCCAACGTCGCTGGACATTCGGTGGCGGACAGCTGATTAGGTAAGCTCCAAGCGCTAGATGCACTTCTGCTTCGTCAGCACCCGCCGGGGCAGCCACTTCATGACCGAGCTGCTCGCCGCTATCGCAACGGCGTGCGCGGACGCCGGGCACAGCGTCGAGCTGATCTTCGACGCGTTTCCTCCCCTTCGCGACGAGTGCATATACGTCGCGATCCCCCATGAGTTCCATGCCCACGGCGATCCCGCGGGCTTCCCCGACGTGCACCAGCGCGCGCGCACGATCGCGCTCTGCACCGAGAATCCAGGCACCCCCTGGTTCGAGGAGACACTCGACCTCGTCACCGAGTTCCCCGCCGCCGTCTCGATCAACCGCTCCTCCGCCGCAGAGCTCGAGCGGCGCGGGGTCCACTGCGCCCACATCCAGCTCGGCTACGTCCCCGCGTGGGACACCTGGCGGCGGGAGGAGTCCGTCCCCCGCCCGATCGACGTGCTCTACCTCGGTGCCGCCGACACCCGCCGCGACCCACTCCTCCCCGGCTTGCACCGGGAACTGCAGGCACGCGAGTGCCAGTTCCTCGTCCCGCCCCTCGAGGTGCGCACGGCCCCGCGCCCGGACTTCCTCACGGGAGACGACAAGTACCACCGCCTGCGCTCCTCCTGGGTCCTGCTCAACCTGCACCGCACCACCTCCCGGGCGTTCGAGTGGATGCGCTTCCTCGAGGCGATATGCAACGGTTGCGTCGTGGTCTCAGAGCCCTCCCTCGACAGCGAGCCGCTCATCCCCGGCGAGCACTTCATGACAGCGGACGTCGAGAACATCGCCGGTGCCATCGACGAGCTGCTCGACGACCCTGCCCGCCTGCGAGCGCTGCAGACGCAGGCCTACGACTTCGTGCGACGTGATCTGTCCATGCGCCCTGCCGCCGAGCGGCTGGCCGAGCTCGCCGCAGAGCTGCCGCTCCAAGGTACCTAATTAAAGGACAACGAGGAGAGCACGAAGCCCAAGGAGCGCTCCTCGGTGCCAAAGGCAGGATCTCGCCCACAGGGGTTTGACCAGGTCTGCTCGGCGTCGAATGCCACCACGTAATCGCCAGCGGCCAGGCGCAGCGGAAAGCTGTCTTCGTGCCAGTCCTGGTCGTGCCAGGCGATCCGGGTGGACCACAGGACGTCCTCTGAGCTCCCCTCGCGCACGGAGAGAGTCAAACCCTCGATCGAGCCCGGCGGCAGGCGGTAGCTCAAGTGGACGCTGCTCGTCTCCTTTGCGAGACGCACGATCACAGCCGCATGACCTGTCGCCCACCGGTAGCTGCGATCGCTCTCGTGCTCGTGCTGGAACCAGCCGCTCAGCAGCTGCTCCTCGACTCGAGCGGATGCCATGTTCAGGCCACCGCAGTCGATCTCGTAGGCCTCCTCGAAGGACATATCGGCGAGGGCAAAGCTGAGCGAACGGGTCTCCCGCGGAGGGTCTGTCCATCCCCGGGGAGCGCTGAAGAGGACTTCATAGTCACCGGCGGGCAACCTCAGCGGACGATTCTCGACAGATCGCTCGATGTACTGCCACGCCAGATGAGTGCTCCACACTCCCAGCAGGGGCTCAGAGGAGTCCAGCCGGCGAATGCTGAGCTCAACGCCGCCCACGTCAACTGGCACATGGGCATAATGCAGGGATAGCCTCCTGGCGGGCACCTGCAGCCGAATCAGCGCTGCGGCCTGGATGCCGGCCCAGCGGTAGCTGCGCCCGTCGATTTGCTCAGCGGTGAACCACCCGTAGAGCAGCTGATCCTTGCTGTGCGGATCTGCCATATCGACGACGTTGCTGGCGCTCCCCGGACGCGGCGTGCCGCGCAGCGGAACTCCAACGGGGAAGGCGTCTCCCCAGGAAGGATCGATCAAGCGAACCGGGGGCCGAGGAGCCGCGTGCAGGTGCCGGCGGCTTGAGAGCACGCTCGGCAGATGACAGGCGTTCCATCCGATCGCCCTGAGCTTCAGGCAGCGGCGAGACATGGCGGCTCCTGCGATTGCGCCTGCCTCGTGAAGTGCCCAGCGGCCAAGGCTGCGCAGAGATGCATGCTTGAGCACCACGCGTATGCGATGACGCTCACAGAGCAGCTGCTTGCGCGTCGAGGAGCCGCCGCTATGGCCAAAGTCGTGATCGACCCAGGCCTCCTCCGCAACGATTACCCGGTAGCCCGCGCGCCACAGCCGCATGCCGTAGTCGACGTCGTCGTAGTAGTTGAGCATGCGATCGTCGAACGGCCCCACGCGCTCCACCGCCGAGCGGCGCACCGCCATGCCACAGCCCATCGGGTAGAGCGCCTCCGAGGCGAGCTCCGCCCGCTCGTAGGACTCATTCATTGACAGGTCGGCTGCCCATCCCTGGCGGTTAACGGTACCGCCGGCTCCGTTGATCACAAGCGGGTTCGCCGCGAAGAACACGGTCGAGGCGACGCCGCCGATCGTCTCGTCCGCCGCAAACGCGGCCACGAGATGGCGCAACCAGCTCGGCGCCGCAAACCCATCGGCGTCGATGAACGCGACGATCTCTCCCGTGGCGTGCGCGAGACCGAGGTTGCGCGCGTGCGGGCAGCCTCGATTGCGGGGACTGCGCACGATCGTCAGCTCACCGTGAGTCGATGCGCGCTCTGCGACCTGCAGCGTGTCGTCTTGGGAGCCGTCGTCGACGACGACGACCTCGTAGTTGGCGTAGTCCTGGGCCTGCAATTGCTCCAGGCAGTGTCCGAGCACATCCGCCGAGTTCCAACACACCACGATGACCGATGCGAGCGGAGGCGCCGCAGGGCTGGGAGCGACCGGGCTGGGTCCGTCGGACGAGCGCCGCTGGGATCGCACCGCCTCACGGAGACTGCGTTGCTCTGCTGTCCACCGCTGGGCGTCCATCACAAGTGGCGATCAAAGCAGACCGCCTGGGTGACAGGGCCTGCCCCTACACTTATTCCGGCCATTCATGAGACGCTATCTCGCCATCGTCCCCGCCCTCAATGAGGCCGAAGCCATCGCTTCAGCCGTCGCCGCGATCTACGAGCGGGCGCCTGACTTCGACGTGCTGGTCGTCGACGACGGCTCGGCCGATGCCACCGCGGAGCGCGCACTGGCCGCGGGCGCCGAGGTGCTGCGAATGCCGTTCAACCTCGGTATCGGCGGCGCGATGCAGAGCGGCTACATCTACGCGCTGGAACAAGGCTACGAGGTCGCGGTGCAGGTCGATGGCGATGGGCAGCACGACCCGCGCCACATCCCCGACCTGCTCGCGCGCCTGCACTCCGATCCCGAGCTGAACATGGTCACCGGCTCGCGCTTTCTCGATCCCGACGGCGAGGGCCACCGCTCCTCGGCCCCCCGGCGCATGGGCATTCGCATCTTTTCGATGGTGGTCTCGCTGATCACCGGCCAGCGTGTCACCGACCCGACCTCGGGCTTTCGCATGACCAACAGGCGCGGCATCGAGTTGTTCGCGCGCGACTACCCGCACGACTACCCCGAGGTCGAGGCGATCCTGCTGATGCACGCCCACCGGCTGCGCAGCTGCGAGATCCCGGTGCAAATGCGCCCGCGCCTGACGGGGGAGTCGGCGATCTCCTCGACCCAGTCGGTCTACTACATGGTCAAGGTCCTGCTGGCCGTGTTCGTGGGTCTGTTCCGCCGCAAGCCGACGATCGAGCCGAGGGAGCCCCGCGCGCAGACCGTGGAGCAGTCACCGTGAGCAAGATCACCCTCCTGCACATACTGTCGATCGCTGTCACGCTCGCGCTGCTGCTGCTCGTGTTCGAGCTGGTGCGCCGCAAGCGCCTGTCCGAGCGCTACGCGATCCTGTGGCTGCTGGCAGCCGTGACGCTGTTCGTGCTGGCCGCCTGGAAGGGGCTGCTCACCTCGCTCTCATACGACGTCGGCATCTCCTACCCGCCATCTGCCCTGTTCGCGGTCGCGATCGGGCTGATCGCGATGATCCTGTTGAACTTCTCGCTCGCCGTCTCGCGCCTGTCCGACCAAAACAAGATCCTCGCCCAGCGCCTCGCGCTGTTGCAGCATCGTCTCGAAGAATCCGAGGATGATTCCTGACGCACTGGCCGTCGTGGTGGTCACCCACCAGTCGGCCGCGCACCTCCCCGACCTGCTCGCGGCCCTCGGCCCGCAGTTGCGCGCCGACGACGAGCTCGCGATCGTCGACAACGCCTCCACCGACGGCACGGCCGAGACGGCGCGCTCGCTCGACGCGCGCGCTCTCGTAGTCGAGACCGGCGCGAACCTCGGCTTCGCCGGCGGCTGCCACGCCGGCGCCGCCGCGACGCGGGCGCCGCTCCTGCTGTTCCTCAATCCCGACTGCGAGGTACAGCCGGGGTGCCTCGATCGGCTGCGATCAGCAGCCTCCGAGCACCGCGACTGGGGGGCCTGGCAGGCCGCGGTCCTGCTCGACGACGAGCACATCAACACCAGCGGCGGAGTTATCCACTACCTCGGCATCGGCTGGGCCGGGGACTGCGAGCGTCCGCTCTCGGTCCTGCCTGCGCACGACTGCGAGATCGCATTCCCGTCGGGCGCCGCGATGGTCGTGCGGCGCGAGGCATGGAACGCGCTCGGCGGACTGGACCGCGAGTACTTCATGTACGGCGAGGACCTCGACCTCGGCCTGCGCCTGTGGCTGACCGGACGCCCTGTCGGCCTGGTCCCCGCGGCGCGCGTCACTCACAGCTACGACTTCGACAAGGGACCCGGCAAGTGGTTCTGGCTGGAGCGCAACCGCTGGCGCACGGTCCTGTCGGTCTACCCCACAGCGCTGCTCGTGCTGCTCGCGCCGGCGTTGCTCGCCACCGAGCTGGGGCTGCTGGCAGTCGCTGCCCGCCAGGGCTGGCTCGGCGCAAAGCTGCGCGCCCAGGCAGCGGTGATCGGAGGGCTTCCGCGCACGCTGGGCCGCCGGCGCGCCGTGCAGCGCGGCCGGCGCATCGGCGCGGGCGAGCTCGCAACGCACCTCACATCCTCGCTGGACAGCACCTACCTCGCGATTGCAGGTACTCCCTGGCTGAGCACGCCCCAGGCGATCTACTGGCAGCTTGTCCGCCGCGTCCTGGCTATGCTCGCGGACTGATGCGCGTCGGTCTCGACCTGCTCTACCTCGTGCCAGGGGAGACAGGCGGGCGAGAGACCTGCGCCCGCGAACTCGTGCCGGCCATGCTGCAACACGACCCCGAGCTCGAGCTCGTGGCGTTCGTCAACCGCGACGCCGGCCCGCGACTGGCGGCCGAGCTGGGAGACGGCGTGCGCGCTGTGGTCGTTCCGGTCTCGGCGCGTAGCCGGGCTCAGTGGGCACTCGGGGAGCTTGCACTTGTACCTGTGGCCGCCACTCGCGCACGCGTCGAGCTGCTGCACGCGATGGCGAACTTCGCGCCGCCTTGGGGGAACTTCCGTCGCGTGGTCACGATCCACGATCTCCAATACCAAGCTGTTCCCGACCTGCTCTCAGGGCCAGCGCGCACGGCCACGCACGCGCTGGTCTCACTCGCAGCGCGGGGGGCGGACCGGATCATCGCGGTCTCCGCCGCCGGCGCTGAGGAGATCGTCGCCGGGCTCGGCGTCGCGCGCGCGCGCATCGACGTCGTCCCGAACGGCGTGCGCCCTGCGCCACCGGCACCCTCGACCGTGGGGGTGCGCGAGAGGTACGAACTCGGGCAGCGCCGGATCGTCCTCACGGTCGCCACCAACCTCCCCCACAAGAACCTGCCCGCGCTGATCGACGCGCTCGCGCTGATCGCCCCCGCCGAGCGCCCGCTGCTGGCGATCGCCGGCCACGACACCGACGACGGCCGGCTCCAGGCGCAGGCGGCAGCCGCCGGCGTCGGGGAGTACGTGCGCCTGCTCGGGCACTGCTCCACAGCCGAGCTCGACGCGCTCTACGCGCTCGCCGCCTGCCTCGTGCTGCCCACGCTGCACGAGGGCTTCGGGCTGCCCGCGATCGAGGCGATGGCGCGCTCGCTGCCGGTCGCCTGCTCGGACATCCCCGCGCTGCGCGAGGTCGGCGGCTCGGCCGCGCTGTACTTCGACCCCCACTCGCCCGCCCAGATCGCCGCGGCGATCGGCGAGCTGATCGCCGACACCGGACTCGCGGGGCGACTGCGCGAGCTGGGGCGTGTCCAGGCGGCCCGCTTCAGCTGGGCCGCGGCGGCCGCGGGGACGCTCGAGAGCTATCGCCGGGCGCTCGCGAGCTAGGACGCGACCGGCGCGTCGCGGCGCAGCAGCGCGTGCAGCAGCTCAGGAGGAAACGCGCGCAGGAGCAGCAGCACCGCCAGGTACACCGCCGAGGCGATCGCCCACAGGAAGAAGCTCGATATGGACAGCACGAGCGCCGGCGCCCCAGCGAGGGCGGCGGCCACGAGGACCTTCGGTAGCAGGCCGAGCGAGGGTCGAAAGTGCGCCCGGCTGCGGCCCAGCGACCACCAGTAGGCGCCGGCCAGCACGAACTCGGTGACGGCGGTCGCGGTCGCCGCGCCCTTCGCGCCGAGGCTCGGCACCAGCGCGAGCGAGAGGATCACGGCGAGCGCGAGCGCCAGCGCGTTGGCCTGCAGCATCCGCTTGTGCTCACGCAGCGACAGCAGCGTGAGGCTCCAGGTGGCGCCGAGGAAGGTCGCGATCAGCGAGGTCGCCTGCAGGCGCAGCACGGGCACGGCCGGCTTGAAGCTCGAGCCCGCGAGCACCTCGATCACGAACGGCGCCGCGACGATCAGGCTGAGCGCCAGGTAGACACCGGCGATCAGCGCCGTCTCGCTCACCCGGCCGGACCCGTAACGCAGCCGCTCGTGATCGTCGCGCCCGGCCCGCGCGAAGATCGGGAAGGCCGAGCTCGCCATCAAGAAGGCCGTCCCCGAGATCGCCTCGACGACCTTGAAGGCGGTCGAGTAGTAGCCGGTCTGCTCGGCGCCCGAGCCGAGCGAGACGACGATCAGGGCGACGCGGAAGTAGAGGATGCCGACGGTCGTCGCGGCCGCATAGGGGATCGAGTCGCGCAGCAGGCGCGCCCACGCGCGGACTTCGAAGCGCGGGCGCAGCATCACATGGCTGCGCATCACGAGCAGCGTCGCCGCCAGCGCGGCGAGCGAGGAGATCACGCTCACGTAGAAGAACGGCAGCAATCCCGTGCCGAGCAGCACGAGCACGACCGTGCCGATCGCGACCACGAGCGTGTTGACCAGTTCGAACAGCGAGTACAGCCCCCACCGCAGCGAGGTGCTGAGCACGAGCGCGAGCGTCTGCTGAACGTTGATCAGCATCAGCCCCGCGCCCGAGATCAGGATGCCGACGAGCACGACAGTGGGGGAGCCGCCGGAGAGCATCAGCAGGAACGCGATCGCGAGCCCCACCAGTGTCGACAGGGTGCGCAGCCCGATCACGTTCCCGAGCAGCCGCCTGCGCGCCGCCGCATCCGCCAGCGCGTACTCGCGCGTGGCGACCCCCGTCAGCCCGAACTCGGTCACGCCGGCAACGATCATCACGATCGAGGAGGCGGTCACGAAGCGCCCGAAGTCGACGACGCCGAGATGGCGCGTCATCAGCGGCACCGTCGCGGTGATCAGCAGGATGTTGACGGCATAGGCGATCCCGCGGATCACCCCGCCGCGGATCACCCGGGCGCCCGCGTCGGGACTGTCGAGAGGGTCCACTGTCGTCTCCGCAGTCATGTGACCCGCGACTCGGAGGACTCTGGCCGGGGCGGCTCCGCGGCGGCGCTCGCAGCGCGCTCGTCGATGCCGAGATAGAGGTATTTGGCGACGTACAGCTGCACCAGCGCGCCATACACTGCTTGGCCGAAGGCCATGCGCAGGTTCTCGCGCAGACCGTAGTAGCCGCGCTCGCGCATGAAGCTCGTCGCGAACACCACCGGCAGGTAGGGGAGGACAAGCAGCGGAGAGAGGCGGTTGAGGATGCGACGGCGCGGCGGCCAGGCGACCGGCCCGTCCCAGTTGAAGCTCGGCAGCGCCGACAGCTCGCCGAGGAACTCGCGCGCGTTGATGCGCGCCCAGCGGCGGTGCTTGGTGAGGACGGTGCGCAGCGCATAGTTGTTGTAGAGCGGGCGGTGCTCGAGCTGCAGGCGCACGCGCCGCACGGGCGGATCGACGCGCTCGACCGCGTGGATCATGCCGAGCACGTGCACGCGCGCGCGCCGGAACAGCGAGAGCTTGTAAGGGCCGTTCTCGGTGATGTAGCGCGTCCCGTCCCACATCCGCCAGAGGACTTCATAGCCGTTGACCGTCTCCTCGGCGACGAGCGTGCGCAGCTCGGCGCGCAGCGGCTCGGAGAGGTACTCGTCGGCGTCGAGCGACAGGATCCATTCGCCGCGCGCCTGCTCGAAGGCGAACACCGTGGCGACCTCGGCGTGGCCGACGAGCGGGCGCACGAAGATCCGGCAGCCGTGCGCCGCTGCGATCTCGAGCGTGTGGTCCTCGCACTCGCCGTCGTGCACGAGCACGATCTCATCGACGACCCCGTCGAGGCTGCGCAGGCAACGCTCGATCACAGCCTCCTCGTTGCGCACGACCAAGCATGCGGACACCGAGCCGGGTGCAAGAGGGGTCTTCTCGGCGGGTTCCATCGCTGCAGGCTCGACGCGCGCTCGCGCCGCCTCACGCGTCGCGGGGGAAGCCCAGGTAGAGGTATTTCGCCACGTACAGCTGATGCATCGCCGCGTAGACACCGTAGTTGAATGCCATCGACAGATTTCGTCGCGGGGTCAGCTCGTGGCGGTGGTTGTACAGTTCGAGCGCAAACACCGCCGGCCCGTAGGGCAGGAACAGCAGCGGCGAGAGGCGGTTGAGCAGCTGCCGGCGCGGCGGCCAATCGGTCGGGCCGTCCCAGTTGAAGGTCGGCAGATCGCGGTACGGAGAGAGGTGCTCGCGCGCGCCCACGCGCGCCCACGCGCGCCACTTGGTCAGCGTCGTGCGCAGCGTCCAGTTGTTGTACTCCGGCCGGTGCTCGAGCACGTAGTTGACGTCGCACACCGGCTCGTTGACGTGAATCGTCAGGTGCAGATTGCCGACCGCGTGCAGCGCCTCACGCCGGTAGAGCTGGAGCTTGCGCCAGGACGTCGCAGGGCTCGACACGTAGCGCCGGCCGTCCCAGAACGGCCACAGGAACCGGTAGCCGTTGACGGACGGGTCGCTGACGAGCTCGTGCAGGTGCTCGCGCAGGCTCCTCGAGAGGAACTCGTCGGCATCGACGCCGAGGATCCAGTCGTGACGCGTCTGTGCGAAGGCGAACACCTTCGACGCGTCGGCGTGTCCCCGCAGCGGCCGCTCGAAGATCTCACAGCCGTACTCCTTGGCGATCTCGAGCGTGCGGTCCTCGCACTCGCCGTCGTGCACGAACACGATCTCGTTGACCAGGTCGGCGAAGCTCGCCAGGCAGCGGCCGATCAGCCGCTCCTCGTTGCGAGCGACGACGCACGCCGAGATCTTGGGCCGCGTGGCTGGATCGGAGTACATCTGGTCGCGCCCACCTTAGAGGCTGCCTCGGAACCGTGGGTGCGGCCGGTGCGTCCATGCCCGGCGCAGCGTCCAGGGACGCACCGCTTGCGATCATGGAGAGATGGGCTCCCCCGTCGAGCAGTCGGTCGATCTAGTCGTCAACGTCTTCGAGCGGACCTATCGCGGCGTGCTCGAGCCCGGCGCGTTCGCGGCGATCGCCGCGGCTCAGCGCCATCGCTTCACACGGCGGGTGGTGCTCGTCAACAACGTCGCCGACCCCGCCGACGCGCGGGCGCGCGGGCAGCGCCTGCTCGACGAGGAAGAGATCGACGAGCTCCACTTCGTCGCCGATCGCCTCGATCGCGCGCTCGCGTGCACCGACCTGCGCCGCGAGGAGCTCGAACCGCTCCTGCACTACAGCGACGCGCCGCTCGTCGCGGCAACCCTGCCCGGCAGCCCATGGCTGCTCTACTGGGACCCCGAGGCGCGGCTCGCGCAGTCCGTGGACTGGATCGCGCCCGCGCTCGAGCTGATGAGCCGCGATGGACGGGTGATCGTCGCCAACCCCAGCTGGGAGCTGCCCGACGGGGCCGGCCGGCGGCCGGGGGTCGAGCGCGAGGCGATCGAGACGCGTGCGGGCTTCGCGATCGGTCACGGCTTCAGCGATCAGGTCTTCCTCGCCCGGCGCGCGCTGCTGGCCGCGCCGATCTACCGGCAGCGGTGCATCGCGAGCATCGCCTATCCCGGCGCCCACAAGGCGCGCGTGTTCGAGGCGCGCGTCGCCGCGCACATGCGCCATCACGGCGGCCTGCGCGCGACAACGCTTGAGGCGAGCTACGTGACCGACGCGCCGGCCGGTGGCTCCTCCTACCCGCCGAGCGGCGTGGGCGAGACGCTGCGCTACATGGTCAACTCGGCCACCCTGCGGGCGCTCAGCCTGTCCCCGTGGCGACCGGCGTGCCTGCGCCATACGTGGCTCTGAGAACATGCCGGCGATGAGCAACGACCCGCGCGTGAGCGTGATCATGGCGGCCTACAACGAGCAGGCCTTCGTGGCGGAGGCGATCGAGAGCGTACTCGCGCAAGGCTTCGGCGACTGCGAGGTGATCGTCTCAGACGACGGCTCGACCGACTCCACCGCCGAGATCGCCGAAGCGTTCGCCGCGCGCGAGCCCGAGCGGATCAAGGTGCTGCGCGGCGAGCAGAACCAGGGCAAGCCGTTCGCGTTGAACCGCGCGCTCGCGATCGCACGCGGCGAGCTGATCGCGTGGCTGGACGGCGACGACGTGATGCTGCCGGGCAAGCTCGAGCGCCAGGTCGCCGCGCTCGACTCAGATCCCGGGGCGGCCGGGTGCACGCACGACGCGGAGATCTTCGACTCCGACAGCGGCGCGGCGATCGGGCGCTTCTCGCGGGTCATGAGCGGTGTGCCGCTGCGCAGCGGCGGGATCGAGCTGTGGTTCGATCCGACCTACAGGATGCTGCCCTCGGCGACGATGATCCGCGCGGCGCTGTGCCCGCCCGGCGGGTTCGACGAGCGTCTGACGTACACGAACGACTGGCTGTTCGACATCGAGGTGTTCCGCCACGGGCGGTGCGTGGCAATCGACGACGTGCTCGTGCGCTACCGCCGCCACGGCGACAACTTCACGACGCGCGCCGACGCGTCCGGCGCCTCCTACGAGGAGGGGATGATGGCGATGGCGCTCGTGACCGCGCGCTATCCCGAGCTCGCTTGGAGCGCGCGCAGGATGAGCGCAGCGATCATGCTCGGCCAGGCACGGCGACGCGCTGGCGCGCGGCAGTGGCGCGCGGCAGGCCGCTACGGGGCTGCCGCATTCGGGGCCGGTGGAGTCGCCGGGATGCTCGGGGTGACGGCCGCGCTGACGCGCCAGACGCTGCGACGCCGGCGCTCCGGGCACTGATCGAGCGACTCGCGCTCAATCCGGCCGCTGGCCGAACCGCCCGGCGCGAGCGTCGCAAAAGCCGGCATGGACCGCGCGAAGCGCCCGCCTGCGGCTCGTGCGGGTCAACGCGTGCACGGAGTACGTTGCGAGGATCACCACACGGCGCAGGCAGGTGGCGAGGCGACCGAGTGGGCGCCTGCGCTCGAGCACCGCGACCGTGTTGCGCACGCCGTAGTAGAGGGTGTGGGTGGAGGCCGCCTCGCCACCGGTGGAGGCGGAGACGCGGTGCCACGCCCGCGCTGCGGGTGCGAGCACCACCTCGAAGCCAGCCGCGCGCGCGCTCAGCGCCCAGTCGACGTCCTCGACGTAAGCGAACAGCTCCTCGTCGAGCGGGCCGACCGCGTCGATCGTCTCGCGGGAGATCGCCATCAGGGCGCCGACGGCGCGGCCCGTGGGTCGCACGTGGCCGTAGCGCGGGCCGTCGGCCCGGCCGTAGCCGCGGGGCCGACCGGAGTAGCCGAGCAGCTCGCTGACGCGCTGACCGGCGAACCAGATCGTGCGCGGGCGATCGGCGAAGTAGACCTTGCCGGCGAGGATGCCGGCGCGCGGGCGCTCTTGCGCCGCATGCTCGAAGCCCTGGATAACGTCCGGTGCGACGGTTGCGTCGTTGTTGACGAGCATCGTCCAGCGAGCGCCGCGCTCGAGCGCATGGCGCAGGCCGAGGTTGTTGCCGGCGGCATAGCCGAGGTTGGAGCCGGCCTCGATCAGAAAGACGTCGGGAAAGCGCTCGCGCACGGCCTGCTGGGAGCCGTCGGAGGAGCCGTTGTCGACGCACACGATCCCCAGGTCGGAGCGCTCGACGGCGATCAGCGACTCCAGGCAGCGCAGCGTGTCCTCGCGCCCGTTCCAGCTCAGCACGATCGCCCACCAGGGACGGTCCGTCGCTGGGTCGAGGGCGTCGTCGGAGGAGGGCATGCGCTCGACAGTATTGCTGTCGCCGAGCAGGCGGCACCGGGGCACGTGGCGCGTCGCGGCCGGTGAAGTCGATATAGATCCGCGCTTGACCGGACTGTTCATCTGCGGCTGCATCCTGTTTCCGCTCGTGCTCCTGGGCCTCAGCGCCGGGGGCGGGCTGCTCGTGCGCGGCGTCGGCGGCAACTGGCTCCCAGATGGGCTGATCCTGCCGGTCGGCTTCGCGCTGCTCGTGGCGATCTGCTCGTTCACGACCTACATCGGCTGGCTGGTGGGAGCCGCCGGCTACATCGCGCTCGCGTTCGCGCTGGTCGGGTTCGCGGCGCGGGCCGGCACGCTGCGCAGACCACATCTGGACGGCATCCCCTGGGCCGCGCTCGCCGCGCTTGCCGCCTTCGCCGCGATCGCCGCGCCGACGCTGCTCACTGGCACCCCCACCTGGACCGGCTACACGCGGCTGATCGATCTCGGCTTTCAGATGGACTTCTCCCACTACCTCGCCGAAGCCGGGCGCGCCACGACTACGTTCGACTCCTCCTATCACGCGAACGCCGAGAAGCTCGTCAGCATCGGCTACCCCGGGGGAGGGCAGGCGACGCTCGGCGTGATCGCCAAGCTGATCCGCACTGACGTGGCCTGGTGCTACCAGATGTATCACGCGTTCGCCGCGGCGATGGGCGCCCTGGCGATCTACTCGCTGCTGGGGCGCACGACCGCCGGCCGGCCGCTGCGCGCGATCGGAGCGGCCGTGGCGATCCAGCCGACCGTGCTGTATGGGTACGCGCTCGAGGGCGGCATCAAGGAGCTCACCACGGCGAGCCTGCTGCTGACCGTCGTCGCCGTGTTCGCCGAGCGGCTGCCCGGGAAGGGACCGCGCCTGTCGGTGCTGCCGGCGGCCGTCGCGATCGCGGCGTCGATCGCCGCTTTCAGCTTCGGCGTTGCCCCGTGGCTGGGCCTGCTGCTCGTCGCGGCCTTCGTGCTCACGCTCCTGTCCGCTCACCGCCTGCGGACGGTCGCGGACTGGGCGCTGCTCGCGCTGCTCGCGATCCTGATCGCGCTGCCCGAGATCATCAGCGCCCTGACCCAGCTCGGCGGCATCGCGAGCAACGCGATCGGCGGCACGATCAACCTCGGTCTCGGCAACCTGTCGGCGCCGGTGCCCGAATGGTCCGCGGCCGGCGTGTGGCTCACCGGCGACTTCCGTTTCCCGCTCTATCACGTCACGGCGACCCACGCGCTCGACGTGTTCGTGATCGCGTTCGCCGTGCTCGGCACCCTCGTCGCGCTAGTGCGCCGGAGCTGGATCGTCGCGTTCGCGGGCATCGCGGCGCCGATCGCGCTCTACTACTACGTCGCCCACAGCACCGCGTGGATCGTGTTCAAGTCGTTCACGATCACCGGAGTGTTCGCGCTCACGCTCGCATTCGCGGGCGCCGCGGCGCTGAGCGGGAACAGGCGGCGGCCCGTCTCGCTGCTCGGCTGGCTCGCCACGGCCGTGATCGTGGGCGGGGTGCTGTACGGCAACGCGCTCGTGTATCACGACACCACGCTGGCTCCGGTGGCGCGCTACCGCGACCTCGCCGAGATCGGCAAGCGCTACGCCGGGCAGGGCCCCACGCTGTATCCGTCGTTCGACGAGTACGCCGAGTACTTCCTGCGCGAAGAGCGGGGCTCGACGGACGTGCAGCCGGCCTACGACGAATGGGGGCTGCGCCCGCATGTCGAGTCACCCGGCGTGGTCGGGTTCTCGTTCAGCCTCAACCAGTTCCAAATGTCGTATCTGCAGAAATTCAGGTTGATCGTAGTGCCGCGCAGCCCGCTGGCGGTGCGCGCGCCGAGCAACTGGGACCTCGTACAGCATACGAAGTACTTCGACGTGTGGCGCCGCGTACGGCCGGCCGCCGACGTATTCGTGCACTACCCGTTGGCGGGGCTTCCACACGAGCGCACGGCCACGTTCTGCTCCAACCTGCAGAAATCTTTGCGGCAAGCCGGCCCCGGCGCGAGCGTCTCCTACGTGCGCGCGCCCATGACGACCCTGGTGCTCCCGTCGACGGGAGTCTACCCCCGCTACTGGAAACCCGAGGGGAACGTGATCGTCGCCCACGGTGCGGGCAGCGACCGCATGACCTTCACGCTCGCGCGAGCCGGCAGCTACGAGCTGTGGATGGAAGGCACGGTGGGGCGCCCGATCGAGTTCATCCTCGACGGACGGACCGTGGGCAAGATCGCGTATGAAAATCGCTATCCCAATCAGTACCTCTACATCGGCACCCGCATGCTCGTGGCCGGTCGCCACACGCTCACGATCGAGCGCGGCGGGGGCAGCCTGCACCCGGGCAGCGGCGACGACGTCGACCCCGACACGCGCAGCTTTGGGCCGATCGTGCTGCTGCCGCGCGGATCGCAGTCCTACCAGCTGGAAGTGGCTCCGGCGGCCGCGGCCGCGCGGATCTGCGCCGCGCCCGTGGGCTATGAATGGATGGAGGTGCTGAAGCCGGGCGCGGCGCCCGGCAGCGCGCCCGGGGCCAAGGCCTGAAGCCCTAAAGCTCTTCCAGCCGCCGTCGCATCGCTGCGCCGCTCGCCTCTGGTGAGAGCACCCGTGCGATGTCTTCCTCAGCCCGGGCGCCTCGCTGCTGAGCCTCCTCAGGATTGGTATGCACCCGGCGCATGAGCTCGGTCGCATGCTCGATGCTGGGCTGTGCCCATTCGCCGTCGGACGGGTAGATCTCGCATTCCGGTCCCACCAGGCCGATCTCGTAGTCGACCAGATAGCTGTTCTCAGCGTTCATGAAGTCGACGTTGCCCGAATAGCCGGTTCCGATCACGGGCTTGCCGATCGCCATCGCCTCGGCCAGCGTCAGCCCAAAGCCCTCCGCCCGATGGAGCGAGACGTAGCAGTCGCATGCTGCCATCAGTCCGTTCAGCTCATCGCCTGAGAGCGAGCGGTCGATCACGTGGACGTCCTCGCGGCCGTGTGCGGCCCACAGCACCTCCTCGTCGGCCAGCGGGCGCAGTGGGGCGTTGATCGTCTTGATTAGCAGCTGCGGGCCCTCGCCGGGCGCGAAGGCGCGCTTGAACGCCTCGATCAGGCCCACCGGATTCTTGCGCTGGATCGTGCTCAGGTAGTCGAACATGAACAGGAACAGAAAGCCGTCGGGGACGCCGAGACGCAACGGAGCGGCCGCTTCGGCCGGCGGCTGGACGGGCGGCGGGAGGATGATGACCGGCACCGGCGCGACCGCACCGATGTTCTCGGCCATGAATCGGGAGTAGACCCAGATCTCATCGACGAGCGCGAACGCGCGCTGCCAGCGGGGCGGGACGCTGTTCGTCTCCCACCCCCAGATCCCGATCCGGGGGCCTTCGAAATAGTCCTCGCCCAACCGCGCCACGAAGTCAGGGAGCTCATCGGCATTGACGGCCACCAGCTCGAAGGCGTGGCCTGCCTCGTGGACGAGATCCTCAAACCCGTGCTGGCCGTACTCGGCAGCCAGCGACGATGGCAGCGCCAGATGGTGCAGCGGCACGCTCGCCGTGCTCACCCGGACGCCGGCCGCAGACAGCGCTTGGACGTAGCCGCGGGCGGCGGCGCCCAGCCCGAGCGTGTTGCCCAGGTAGCCGCTGACGCGCACGGCCAACTGCGCCGGCCCCGGCGCCCGCTCGGTCCCCACCTCGCCGGCTGGCACCTCGGGGCGAGGGTGCGCCGGCGCCTGGCCGGAATGCGTGGCGTGGGCGGGGACCGCCTTCTGCTGGACCGGTGGCGGAGGCATGAAGCGATCGAGCAGGCCAAGCTCCTCGCGCCCAAATGCCCAGCACCACGCGATGTAGGAGGCGCCGTCAGGGCCGTCGAGATCGGGGTATGTGCGCATGACGTCAGGACGTTCATGAGCAACGCGATAGAAGACGTAGCGGGTGATGCCGTGCGCCGCGCCCCACGGCGCGGGTCCGGAAAGCCAGTCGGTGAACGCGCGCGTGCCCTCCTCACTGAACAGATCCGCAAAGCCCACTCCGAGCGCCAGCGCGCGCGCATGCAGCGCGCACAGAGCGTCGTCGTAGAGGAGCCCATCGGCAAGGGGGCGGCCCACGTCACGACGGTGATCGATGTCCCGCCAGCCCGCCCGCCTGAGCTCCTCGGCATAGCGGATGCACAGCTCGCGCAGGACGGGGGAGCGACTCACACGCGTGCGACTGGCCAGCGCACTGAGACGATAGGGCCGGTCGGGGTCGAAACCATCGAGATCGAGGAAGCGCAGGGGCCAGCGCCCATCCACGAGCACTTCGTCAGGGCCAGACTCGAGCGTGTGCTCGTGCAGGTTCCACATGCTCAGGTTGCAGCCGGGGTCATCGAGGACCGCCGTCCAGAAGCGCGCGGGCGCGAGCTCCAGGTAACGTCCCAGCCAGGATCTGTCCTCTACACGAACGGGCTTCTCCCGGCCGTCGAGTGATCCGAGGACCAACTCCAGTCGCTTGCTCCACCACGCCAGAAACGCTTCGCCAGCGGGGCTGCCGTCGATGGCCATTATGGAGCGATCGATGCGCCCCGCTTGCTCCAACTGGAGCTGCGTTGGTTGCAGGTTATCGTCGGGAAGCTCAGCGGTTATCCGTGGCACGAGCAGCACGCTGTGCACGGAAAGTGCCTGCTCAATCGGCGCGAGGGCGCCCAGAACCCAGGCGCTCGGCGGCAGGTGCAGCGCTCCTCCAGCGTCGCGCTCTGAATAGGCTTTGAGCACCTGGGGCACCAGCAGCGTGATCAGGTCCTCCTCGTCGTAGCGGGCAATCAGGCTCTCGATATCGACATCGAGCTCCTCAGCGACTGAGCGCATCCCCTCCTGCTCCTCACCGGCATTCGCCTCACGGCCACGTCCGATGAATAGGATCTCCAGCGGCCAGTCGGGTTGGTGGCGACGCAGCGAACGGGCGAGGACCCGCGCCTGCGGCAGCGTGGCGGAGGTGGCCAGTGTGAAGACCTGCATGGACATCAGATGGCGGCGGGCGGCTCGTCGCTGTCCACCGTCGATGGGTCGCGATCCGCCACCACACGGCGCAGCGACTCGACGGTCAGGATCAGCTCGCCAACCAGATCCTCGAGATACTCAATCTGCTCTGTGTAGCGCTCCAGGCGTTCCAAGCCGGCGACGATTGTCTCATCGAGCTCGCGCTGGTAACGAGCCTGAGGGCGTGCGAGGAGCAGCAGGCCCTTGCGAAACAGCGCGCGCATCCGCTGCGGCCAGGTTTGTTCTGGGACGGCCACGGGGCCACGATCCAGCAGCCTGGCGGCGCGGACAGCCGGTGTGATCTGATCGTCGGCGCTCATCGGCACGGGCTGCCTGGCATTATCGCCCAATGGGGCAAACCACCACGAGAGGAAGTGTCTGCGTCGTGATCGCCGCGCGCGAGGACGACGAGCATTTGGACAGCTGCCTGGAGTCCGTGCAGGCGCACACACCCGCGGATATACCGATCCTGACCGTCCCCGCGACGACGGCGGCCGTCAATCGCGCGCTCGAGCAGCAGGCGCCCGCCGACATCGCTCTGCTGAGCGAGCCATGCCGTGTGACCGCGGGCTGGCTTGGGTCGCTGCGCAATGCCGCCTGTGCCGACACCAATACGGCGACGGCAAGCGCCTTCTCCGATGTGGGCACGGCACTAGCGCTATCCGACGCCGACCGTCCGCCCGTCGATGAGCTGGAGCTGGCGGACTCTCTCGCCGAGCACACGCTCGGCTTGCACCCGCGCCTGAACCAGGCCGTGGGGCCGTGCGTATATCTGCGCCGCGATGCGCTGGAGTTGATCGGACCGCTCGACGAGGAGCTCGAGTTGCGCTGGGCGCTGGAGATCGACTTCGCCCAGCGCTGCGTGCTCTCGGGCCTGGCCCACGTCGCCGCCGATGACGTCGTGGTCGGCAACCTGCAGGAGCCTGGGCACGCAGGCGCCGAGCAGTTCCCAGCACGGCTGCGCGAGCGCTATCCCTACCTGCCGCATCTCTCCACCGTGGCAAGCTCGGGCGTGCTCCTGCGCGCGCTCGAGGTCGCACGCCAGCCCCGGCCGCGACTGTGGGTCACGATCGACGCCCGCGCCCTCGATGGCGCGCTCACCGGGACGCAGGTGCATGTCCTCGAGCTGATCCGTGCGCTTGCGCAGACGGGCGTGCTGCGCCTGCGCCTGATCGTGCTGGCCGAGAAGATCGATCAGGCAACGTTCGAGTTGCTGGGAGATCTGCCCGACACGGAGATCTTGGCGTTCGAGGAGATCGACGAGGCCACGCCACGGAGTGCGGTCTTCCACCGCCCACAACAGACATTCTCGCCGGGCGACGTCGAGCTCGCGCTGACGCTCGGTGAGCGAGTGGTGATCAGCCAACTCGACCTGATCGCTTACAGCAATCCCGGCTACTTCACGGATGCGGACGCCTGGCAGGACTACCGGCGCGCCAGCCGCCACGGCCTCTCCGCGGCCGAGCGCGTGGTCGTCTTCTCCGATCATACCCGCCGCGAGCTGCTGTCCGATGCGCTCGTCGAGACAGGACGTATTCGGGTGGTGCCGCCGGGCCTGGACCACCGTTCCACCGTCCAGCCGCTGCGGCCGGTGGCGCTAGCAGCAGACCTGCCGGACTTTCTGCTCTGTTTGGGCACCGACTTTCGGCACAAGAACCGGGTGTTTGCGCTGCGCCTGCTCGCGGCGCTGCGCGAAGACCTCGACTGGCAGGGAAGCCTCGTGCTCGCCGGGACACACATTCCGGTTGGATCTTCGCTCGAGCTCGAGCGAGCCTTCCTGGCAGAGCACAGCGAGCTGCGTGAGGCAGTCGTGACACTGGGATCGATCAGCGAGCGGGAGAAGGCCTGGCTGATGGGCCACGCGCAAGCAGTCGTCTATCCGTCTGTCTATGAGGGCTTCGGGCTCGTGCCCTTCGAGGCCGCATTGAGCGGCGTGCCATGCATATTCGCGCCCCAGGCCTCGCTGGCCGAGGTAGCGCCGGCGAGGACGGCAGCGATCGTTCCCTGGGATATCGAGCAGAGCGCAGCCAGAGTGCATGCCCTGCTGAGCGATCCGGCAGCTCGCGCAAGCCACGTGCAAGAGCTCGCCGGCCATGCGCGCGCGCTGAGGTGGGCGAGCGCCGCCGAGGCGCTCGTGGAGATCTACCGCGAGGCCGTGGTGGCGCCAGTGCGTGATGCCGCCACGCTGAGCCGTGATGCGATGGACCGCGAGCGCAGGAGCAACGTCCTCCACGAAGCGACTGTGCAGATGCTCGAGCAAAGATACGAACAGCTCGTCAGCGAAGTCGGTCCGGCCCGGAGCCTGATCGGCCCGCGGGGGGCGCTCCCCGATGACCTCCAACGCGCGCTGCTGGCACTCAGCGCCCGTCCCACATTGAGCCGGCCGTTGTTCGGCGCGCCGGCCCGCGTGTTCGCGGCGACGCGTGCCGTTGATCGCGCACGGCGCCGGTTGCGCCGCGCGGGCTGAGTCGAGACGGCCCCCTCCGCCGCTACCCTCCTGTGATCGTGCCCCCTGCCGAGACATCCGCCTCGGGACGACCTGCGCTGGCCGCACAGGAAATCCACAAGCGCTTCAAGATCCCGGAGGAGCGAACGCACACGCTCAAGGAGCGCGCATTGCACCCGCTCAGACGGACACGTCACGAGGAGCTCTATGCGTTGAAGGACATTTCCTTCGCGGTGGCGCCCGGGGAGTTCTTTGGCATCGTCGGGCGCAACGGCAGCGGCAAGAGCACGCTGCTGAAGTGCTTGGCCGGGATCTACCGCGCAGACGAGGGCAAGATCTGGTGCAACGGACGGATGTCCACGTTCATCGAGCTCGGCGTGGGCTTCAACCCCGACCTGGCCGCGTATGAGAACGTCGCGCTGAACGGCATCATGCTCGGCCTCTCGCCACGGGAGGCCAGAGCCCGCTTCAAGCGCGTGATCGAGTTCGCCGAACTGGAGGAGTTTCAGGATCTCAAGCTCAAGAACTACTCCTCCGGCATGCATGTGCGCCTGGCTTTCTCGGTGGCGATCCAGGTCGACGCCGAAATTCTGCTGATCGACGAGGTGCTGGCGGTCGGCGACGCGGCCTTCCAGCAGAAGTGCTTCGACGTCTTCTACCGCATGCGCGAGGAAGGCCGCACGATCGTCTTTGTCACCCATGACATGGGCGCCGTGACCCGCTTCTGTCATCGCGCGATGCTGCTCGAGCGCGGAGAGATGGTGAGCATCGGCGACCCGCGCGACGTGGCCGACCGCTACCTGGAGACCGCCTTCGGTCGTGCGTCGAGCCAGGACGACGCAGATGCCGACAGCGTGCGCATGGGCGACGGCGCGGCGCGTGTGAGCAACGTTTGGCTAGGCGACGATCGCAGCGAGCACCGAACCGTGGCTCCCCAGTCCGAGCCGCTCACATTGAAGGCACTTGTGACGTTCAATACCGACGTGCTCGACCCGGCCGTGAGCATGGCGCTGATGAACGAGCAACGCCAACCAGTTGTCGTAGCCACTACGGCAAAAGAGCATGAGCAGACCGGCAGCTTCAGTGGTGGTGAGCGAGCAGTATTCGCCTTCTCCTTCCACAACATGCTCGCCCCCGGGCGCTATCACCCGATCCTGACGATCACGCACCGCGGCGAAGGCCTCGACGTAATCGATCGTTACGAGGGAGGCGCGTCGTTCGTCGTCTCCGGCGTGACCGCCAGCGGCGGCATGGTCGAGATACCTGTACAGACGGATGTGACCCGCTATGGCCTCCTCCCAGAGGGTCAGATCGAAACGGCTGGTGGGCCACGATGAGCACGCCTGTCGCCTCAGACCCATTTGGCAACGCGACGGTCTCCCCAGAACCTTCGGGCAAGCCGATCCGCGGGCCGCGAGCGCTGGATGAAAGCTGGTCGCGCTTCTGGCATCTCTCCTACAACATCGCGCGCAGCGAATTCAAATTGAAGTTCTTTGGGTCAGCTCTGGGCTATTTGTGGCAGGTGGTGCGGCCCCTGCTGCTGTTCGGCGTGCTCTACGTCTTCTTCGTCTTGGTGTTCCACGTAAACAGGGGCAAAGGCGCAGCTGCCGCACTTCTATGGAGCGCAGCTGCTCGGCTCGATCGTACTGTTCACCTTCTTCGCCGAAGCGACCAACGTGGCGGTTCGCAGCGTCGTCGACCGCGAGAGCCTCGTCCGCAAGATCCAGTTCCCCCGCTTGGCCATACCGATCTCGGTGGTGCTGCTCGCGCTGTTCAATCTGGGGTTGAACCTAGTGGTGGTGATGATCTTCGCGGTGGCCGCAGGCACCCGGCCGATGCTCAGTTGGCTGGAGCTGCCCCTGATCATCCTGATGTTGAGCGTGCTCGCCACTGGCGTCGCGATGCTGCTCTCAGCGCTGTTCGTGAAGTTTCGCGACATCTCACCGATCTGGGAAGTGCTCGGCCAGATCCTCTTTTATTCATCGCCGGTAATTCTTCCCGCCGAAACCGTGCGCGAAAAGCTTGGGGCCGGCAACCTCCTCTACCACCTATACACCCTCAACCCGCTCGTCACCATCTTTCAGCAGTTCCGCCACGCGATGATCAACCGTGCGACTCTCAGCGCTGGACAGATCATGGGCAGCTGGACGGCGCTGATCGAGCCGCTGGCGCTCGTCAGCGTGATCTTTCTGGTCGGCTTCTGGTACTTCAACCGGGAGGCTCCGCACATCGCCGAGGATCTCTAGAAGCTACGGCGCGAGCTCGCCGGCAACCGCCATCCGCCGTGCGGCGGCGACCCGCTGGAAGAATGTCTCCAGAGCGTCGATGCGCCGCTCCCACGCGTAGTCCTTCGCCGTCCCGATGCCGGCCTGACCCAGGCGCGCGCGCAGCTCGGGGTCTGCGAGCAGACGGGCAAGCGCGGCGCTGACCGCGCGCGTGCTCGCCTGTGGCATCAGGCAGTTGACGCCGTCGCGGCAGAAGTCGCGGTTGCCGTGCGCGTCGGTGCAGAGCACGGCGGCGCCGGTCGCCATCGCCTCCAGCGGCGGCAGCGCGAAGCCCTCGTGCGAGGAGGTCTGGACGAAGACGGTCGCCTGGCTGAACAGCTCGGCCACGTGCCCGTCGTCCGGGCGAGTCGACGTAGCGCACCCCCTCGGCGGCCGCCATCCCGCCATCGCGCGCGAGCTCGGGCTCGACCCCGAACAGGCACAGCTCGGGACGCTGGCCGCTCCCCGCTCGATCCTTCAACGCCTTCCAGGCAGCGATCGTGAGGGGCAGGTTCTTCAGCGGGTTCGAGCGTCCCAGCGCGAGCACCATGTCCTCGCGGCGCTGCACGCCCGCGAGCGGACGGAAGGTCTCCAGGTCGATCCCCGGCGGGATCAGCTCGGCGTCGAGGCCCAGCTCGCGCAGGCGCTCGCGATTCCAGGAGGAGATCGTCATGTAGCGGAACTCCGGCCGGTAGGAGTCGAGCACCGCGTGGCGGCCGCGCTCAGCGTCTGGGTAGTAGGAGGTCTCGATGTCCTGGACGAAGTACACCGGGAGGCCGCGCACGATGCTCGCCTGCCACACCGGCGCGGCTGTCATCCACCACGTCGCCACCTTGATCGCATCGATGAGGGAGAGCTCGTCGGCGAGCTCGTGATAACCGGCGAAGCTGCGTACGGGCACGCGCAGCTGGAACCAATCGGGAGACTCGCCGAGCGTGTACAGCGACACATCGTGACCACGCGCGGACAGGCGGTTGAGGTGCTCGAAGATGTCGCGGTGCCCGCCGCCGACACCGGTGTCCTCGGTCACGTACACGATCCGCAGCCGGCCGTCAGCCGCAGGAGCGCCGACCGAACGCGCGTCGAAGAAGTCCGACCAGCGCTCCCAGAACAGCCGCTGGGAATCCCGCTCACGCTCGCCCAGCTCTGTGCCGCGCGTGACCGACTCGTGGTGAACGAGCTGCGCGCTGCGGGGAAGTAGAGCACGCTGAAAGCCGGCCTGCCACGCGCGCAGGCACCAGTCGACGTCCTCGTAGGCCATCGGGTAGCGCTCGTCGAGCAAGCCGATGCGCTCGATCAGCTCGCGGCGCACGTACATGCACGCGCCGGTGACCGCGAGCGCTGGGCTCGCACAGCGAGGCGGGGCCCCAGCCCGGAGGTTTGAACCGGTAGCGGTGATCGAACCACTCAGGACGATCCGGTTGCGCACGGTCCCACCGAACTGGATGCGTCCGTCGGGGTACTGCAGCTGCGCGCCGACGATGCCGACGTCCGCGGAGGAGTGCGCCGCGTACTGAAGACACTGGAGCCAGCTCGGCAGCGCCTCGATGTCGGAGTTCAGCACGACGATGTCGCGGTCGGGTTCGCTCGCACGGATGCCGCGGTTCGTGTTCGCGGCAAAGCCCAGGTTCTCCTCAGAGGGGACAAGCACGTCGATGCCCTTGATCTGTCCCAGCGCAGCGAGGTGCTCAGGGCCGCTGCAATCGTCGGCGACGATGATGCGGAGCATCCCCTTTGGGGCGGTCTTTGAGATGCTGCGCACGAGCGTGCGCACGCGCTCTGAGTCGCGGTAGCTGGGAATCACGATGTCCACCGGTCGGCCGTGCTCGCGATACCACAGCGACGGCATCGCCGAAGTTCCCCGTCGCGAGCGTGCGTGCGCAGTCGCATGTGACGCTCCAGCGGGGTGAAGCGCAGCGGGAAGGTGAGCAGCCGCCAGAGGATCGTGCGCAGGCCGTAGTTCGTGTAGGTGAGGTAGATCCGCCGGCGCAGGTTGGAGAAGTTGCCCTGGCGGCGCCCCTCGATCGGATTCTCGCTCGTTCATCGATCGGAGGCTTCTCGGTGGATGGCGCGACGGCGGAAGCAGTGCGTCGATGTCGAGCGGCGCGAACCCCGCGCGGCCCTCCAGCGAGAGCCGGCGCCTGGCGCCGGCGGGCAGGCGATCGGCGTGCGAGCCGAGCAGCGCGCCGGCGAGGCGCAGAACATGGTGACGGCCGACCGCGGCGAGCGTCGACGCGGCGGCGTCCTTGAGACAGCCCCTCGCGCAGCGCCGCGCGGCGCGCCTGGCCCAGCGCTCCCGCGCAGCTGACCGGCGAGGTGCACGGGCGAGGCGGGCTCGCGCCAGCCGTACACCTCGCGTAGGCCACGCCACTCGTCGAAGCAGCGGCGCAGCTCCTGGGCAGACGTGTAGTCGTGCGAATGCAGCACCGCGGCGCTCGGCACAAACGCCTTGGCGTAGCCGGCGCGCAGCATGTCGATCGCCAGCACCCTGTCCTCGGCGTAGGAGCACGTCGCGGAAGGGCGTCTCAGACCACGCCACGCGGGAGATGCAGGCGTTGGCGTCGGTGAAGAAGCCGCGCCCGCCCATCAAGGCCAGCGCGGGCAACGCGCGCTCGTCCTCGCGCAAGCGCTCCACTCGCGGACCCCCATCGGGGGAGAGCGAGGAAAACCAGCGCTCGAGCTCCCAGCGGACTGCGGGCGAAGCACTCGGGCCGAGGTATGTAAGGCCCGTAGGCAATCCCCACGTCCCGCGCGAGCGCAAACCCCTCGAGCAGCCGTTCCAGCCAGTGCTCGTCGGCCGGCTCGGAGTCCTGTGTGAGCAGCGCGACGTGCTCCCCCACCGCCTCTGCCAGCAGCAGGTTACGCGTGCCGCCATGGTTGAACTCTGTGCGGCGCTATCTCGATCACGCGGGCGCCATGGGCACGCGCAAGCACGAGCGAGCCGTCGGTCGAGCCGGAGTCGCATACGAGCAGTTCGTGCTCAACGGTCTGCCGAGCCAGTGCCGCGAGCGTGCGCGCGAGCAGCTCGCCGCCATCGCGCACTGGGATTGCGACGGTCACGCCGGCGGAGCTCATGCGTAGTAACGGGCGATCGTAATCGCCTGGGCGAACAGATCGTGGCCGATCGCAAGCATCACGAGCGCCGCGCCGATCGCCGGGCCGAAGCGACGCCCGCCGGCGCGTGACGCCAGCGCCGCCAGCGCCGCGTACAGGCAGAGCAGCGGCAGCAGGTAGCGGGCCTGCTCGAACAGGCCACCGTTGAGGATCGCCTCGCGGTAAGACTCGACGCCGATCTCCACGCACAGTCCTAGGAGCGCCAGCACATACACGGCGAGCTCACCCAGCCGGCGGGTGAGGGTGTGGCGGCGGCGCACGAGCTCAGCCAGCGCCAGCACGCCGACGAGCAGCACTACGCCCAGCGCGATGCGGTAGAACCACTCAGGGAAGGTGTAATCCAGCCAGCCGAACCTGCCGATGAAACCCTTGAACCAGGTGCGCGCCAGTGGCAGGTAGGTGAACTGGCGGTGCATGCCAAGCGGCGGCAGAAACAGTTGCCAGATGTGGCTGAGCTCCGCGCCAAAACTGAACCGTGGCCCGGTTGCGCTGCTGGATGAGACGCTGCCAATCCCACCGGGGATCGCGCCACGTTTCCAGACCAGGTGGTTGAGGGCGAGGTAAGCGAGTACCGGCGCGGCCAGGAGCCCGACCGCCCATGCCGCCCCGCGCAGCGCGCGCTCTCGCTCCTGCGGCCAGGCGCGCCACAGCCCCAATGCAACGGCCAGCGCCACGGCCGGGATGAAGCCGAGCAGCGTGAACTTCGTCACGAGACCCAGTCCGAAAAACACGCCGATCCTCGCCCCATTCGCGGGGGTGAGGCCACGATGAAACATCCTCGCCACCGCCCACAGCGTGCCGGCCGCCATCAGGTAGACAAGGTTGTCGCTGTTGACCCCACCGGAGATGAAGCCGAACAGGGGCTGAAACGCGACCATCAGCGCGCCCACGCTCCACGCCCAGCGCCGGCCAGGCAGCAGCTCCATCAGGAACAGGTAGACCAACAGGACGGTTACGGCCCCCATCAGCGCAGAGAGCACGCGCATCGCCGTGAGCCGGTCGAGTACGGTGCCCCCGGCGGCGAGCTTGTAAGGGATCGCCTCCAGCACGTAGTACAGCGGCGGGTTGTTCGTCGCCGTCAGCGCGTCGCCGGCGCCGCGCGTGCTCAGCTTCTCACGGCCCACCGCTTCGATCGCCTGCTGCTGGAGCTGGGAGAATGGCGCAGGGTCCTTAGGCTCGCCGATCATTCCATAGAAGCCGATCGCCCCGAGCGTGCCTTCCTCGGCGGGCGAGAGCATTTCTTCGTGGGCCGGGCGGGGAACGGTGCCGCGTTCGGCGACCTGCGCCACGTAGGCGTAGTGGGCGTTCTCATCAGGTACCTGGAAAGGGGGCACGATCAATGACCACGCCAGTCCGTTGGCGAGCGCCACGAGCGCGCAGACCCTCGCGGCCTTCGGCACGCGCCGCACGAGCGCGCTTGAGCGGACGCGGATCCGGGACAGGACGTTCATGGCCCCTCGCGCAAGATCGTGCGCACCGCGAGACCCACGGCGAGCGCCATCAGCACGAGCACCGCCACCCATGCCCAGTGACGCACCAGGCCAGACTTCCCCAGCGAGAAGCGGTATACGAGCGTCGGCAGCAGCTGCAGCCACGATTCGCTGCCCGGACGCATGTATTCGTAGCGCAGTTGTCCATTTTCTACCGTAATGCCTGCCACCTGCATCTCGTGAAACTGGTCCCCACTATCACCGGCGAGCGCTACCGGCGAGGGGCCGTCGTCGCGCAGGCACACGGTCGCCCCCGTGGTCGCCGTGGACACATGCGTGACGGGAATCTCAACGACCCCCTGGCGCCATCCAGCCGGCAGGACTCCGCTCGTGAGCTCCTCGCCGCGCGGGCCAGTCACACGCACGCTCAACCTAGACCCGGGCTTGCCGTAGGTACCTATCGTCAGCCGCAGGGCTTGAGTGTCGGCTGGCAGCAGTTCCTGGTTCTGGCAGGTCTGCTCACCGGCGTTCAGCACCGCTGCTCCAGATGTCGCGTCAGGAGTCGCGTCGCTGCCCGAGCGCCGCGGCGCGCGCTGCAGCAGCAGCACCGCAAACGCAATGGCGATGGCCAGCAGCCCACAGGCGAGGACCCGCCGCACTGCGACTCGAGACACTAGCCGCGGCGCAGCCCGAGGATCGACAGAAGGAAGGATGAGAAGAAGATCTGGATGCCGACGATCAGGAGCGTGGCGGCGATCACCGCGAGGTGTTCGTCGGCCAGCGAGCCAAAGCCGTGCGCGATCCATGTCGCCACGATCACCACCCCCATGACAAGTCCAACGAGTACGAACACGCCACCGAGCAGCAGCCCGTGCTCGAGCCGGAAGCGTGCCCGCATGCGATCGAACCAGGGATCGCGCTCACCCATGAAATAGGTGCCATACGCGTGCGCGCACAGTCCAAGGGCGAGCACCTGGGTGCCGACGATCATCAGCAGCGCGCCGCCGATCAGCGCGTGCAGACCCCACGCGCGCCCGAAAAAGTCCAGGCCCACGCCCACGAACACAACGATCAGCGTACCCAGACCAGCGAGCAGCATGCCGGGCACGATGAACAGGTGGTTGGGAGAGTGGACAAGCAGGAAGCGCAGGTGGCGCCAGCCATCGCGGAAGCTCGACAGCTTCGACTCCCCCCCACGCGGGCGGTACTCGATCGGGAACTCAGCGATCCGCAGGTTCTCCTTCGCCGCGCGGATCACCATCTCTGAGGCGAACTCCATGCCGGTCGTGCGCAGGTCCAGGCGCTCAAGGACGTCCCGGCGCAGCGCGCGCATGCCGCAGTGAGCGTCGCTGACGCCGGTGCGGAAGAACAGATTCAGCAGACCGGACAGCAGTGGATTGCCGATGTAGCGGTGCAGCCACGACATCGCGCCGGGCTGGATGTTGTCCATGCGGTCGCCCATCACCAACTCAGCGCCCTCCTCGAGCGCCGCGACGAAGCGGGGGATCTCGTTGAAGTCGTAGGTCAGGTCGGCGTCGGCCATCACGATGTAACGGCCCTTCGAGGCGGCAAAGCCAGCCAGGTAGGCACTGCCATAGCCGCGCCTGTGCTCGACGACGACGCGCGCGCCGGCATGCTCGGCCAGCCGCGCCGAGTCGTCCTCGGAGCCGTTGTCAGCGACCACCACCTCGCCGGCAACGTCCATCCCCGCGAGCGCCTCCAGGGCGGCGGTCACGCAGGCCTCAATGTTCTGAGCCTCGTTCAGGCACGGGATTACGACCGACACGGCCAGCGCGTCCCCGTCCCGCATGACGGGGGCAGCGGGAGCGCTTGTCTGGCTGAGCGTGCGCAGGAGATGAGATGCTAGCGACATGCGCGTGTGTGTCATCTATGATTGCCTCTTCCCCCACACAGTCGGCGGCGCCGAGCGCTGGTATCGCAACCTCGCCGAGCGCCTGGCGCAGGAGGGCCACGAGGTCACCTATCTGACGCTGCGCCAGTGGGACCGGAGCGCGCCGCCGACCTTGGATGGGCCTGTCTGGGTCGTGGCGGTCGGACCGCGGATGGCGCTGTATACCGAGAGCGGCCGCCGGCGCATCCTGCCACCGCTCGTGTTCGGACTGGGCGTGCTCGCCCACCTGCTGCGCAATGGCCGCCGCTACGACGTCGTACACACGTGTGCCTTCCCGTATTTCTCGCTGCTGGCGGCCGCGCTGATGCGTCCGCTGATGGGCTTCGAGCTGGTGGTGGACTGGTTCGAGGTGTGGAGCCGTTCCTACTGGCGCGAATACCTCGGCGGCGCCGGCGGGCGCGTCGGCGAGCTCGTGCAGCGCCTATGCGCGCTGGTCCCGCAGCGCGCGTTCTGCTTCTCCGAGCTGCACGCGAAGCGACTGCGCGAGGAGGGCCTGCGCGGCCCGGTGACGGTGCTGCGCGGGCTGTACGTCGGCGACGTCGCGACCGCTGCCGTGGCGGAGCCCAGCGCGGCGGCGTCGCGCGACGAGGCGGCCACCGACCAGGGGCTGTCCACCGCTGACGCGGCGCCGAACGAGCCGACGGTGCTGTTCGCCGGGCGGCTGATCCCAGAGAAGCGCGTGACGCTGGCGGTGGCGGCAATAGCGCTCGCCACAGGACGCATAAAGGGGCTGCGGGGCGAGTTCCTCGGCGACGGTCCCGAGCGCGAAGCCCTGGAAGTGGCGATCGCCAGGCACGGACTCGAGGGAGTGGTGACGGCGCGTGGCTTCACCCACACGGAAACGGTCGACGCGGAGATGCGTCGCGCGACGTGCATGCTGCTCACATCCCAGCGCGAGGGCTACGGGATGGTGGTGGTCGAGGCGGCCGCCCGGGGCACGCCGAGCGTTGTGGTCGCGGGCGAGGACAACGCCGCCACCGAGCTGATCGAGGAGGGCGTCAACGGCTTCGTGGCGGCGAGAGCGGAGCCCGCACAGATCGCCGAGGCGATCGTCCGCGTTTCCGAGGCGGGGCTGGCGCTGCGCGAGAGCACGGCCGCGTGGTTCGCCGAGCACGCCGGGGAACTGTCACTGGAGTCCTCTTTGAGGCAGGTCCTCGCCAGCTACGTGGACTGATTGAGATCACCCCCACAGCGTGCAGATCGGCAGCGCGAAGATCCGCTCGGTGAGTTGGAATGGTCGTGGGCCAGTGTGGAGCACTGCGCCGGCGAGAAAGCGCTCGCCGAGTTGCTCGCGCAGCCACTCTAGGTGCCTGGCGTCGCCGCGCGTGGGTGCCGCGGAGGACTTGATCTCGATCGCGACGATGTCTCCGCCGGAGAGCTCGGCGATCAGGTCGATCTCGTGGCGGCCGTTCTTCTCGCGCAGGTGATACAGGCGGGGCGTAAAGCCGGCCAGCTCCAACTCCGGCCTGATCTGTGCCAGCACGTAGGTCTCGATCAGACGCCCCAACAGGTTTCCATCGCGCATCACGGCGAGCTCGTCCAGGTGCAGGGCGGCTGTCAGCAGCGAGGTGTCCGTCAAGTAGCGCTTGGGAGCCTTGACGAGACGCGAAAGCCTGTTCGTGCTCCAAGCGGGGAGCGAGTCGAGCACGAACATGTTCCTCAGTAGTTGCTCATAGGCGGCGGCCGTTGACCGACTGATGGAGGCCGCGTCGTAGACGGTCTTCTCAGCCGCGATGCCGGCGGTGTTGACGGCCAGCGCCTCGAAGTAGCGTCGCAGCAGCTCTGGGTCGCGGGGGCCATCGAGACTCACTGCGTCGCGGGTGAACAGCTCGCCCAGATAGCTATCCAGCCAGCGTTCGCGTGCGCCGCCCTGCAGGCGCAGAACGGGTTCGGGATAGCCGCCGGCAAGCGCAAGCTCGACGTAGCCGAGTAGATCGGGAGCGTCGACTGGCGTGTGAAACGCGGTGAGATCGGCGCGCGCGAGGGTCTGCAGGAAGGGCGGTTTGGGAGGCGAGCCAAGGATCTCGCGCGCGGTGAGCCCCCACATATTCAGGTGCACGAGCCTCCCGGTTCCAGGCCAGGTGGGAGCGTCGAGGCGACCATGGACACTGCCGGTAACGAGAAAGCGGGTGGGGCTTGGTCTCTGATCGACGGCGCGCTTGACCGCTCCGAGCACCTCCGGAACCGCTTGCCACTCGTCAAGCAGCACGGGCTCCGGTAGCGAGCGCAGCGCGGCGTCCGGGTCGTCGCGAAACGGTTCGGCTTCCGCCGGTTGGTCGAGGCGCACAACGGTCGTGGCTAGGCGTTCGGCTGTCGTCGTCTTCCCGGCGGCGCGGGGGCCGGTTATCAGGAGTGCGGGCAGTTCATCGAAGAGCTCACGCAGCCATTCGTCGATCAGCCGAGTCGTGTAGCTGAGGCCAGACATAAAGTTATAATAGCGCTTTGGACCATCATTGGCGAGCGTTTTGGACCAGCTTTCAATGACGCTCTGGACCGCCGATCACTCCCATTTTTGCCCACATCACATTCCCACTTTTGCGCACTCATAGTGAGCGGCGGCGGGAAGGGTCCTGGCGATTTACGCAGGCTGATCTCGGCCGGCTACGCGCTGCGCGAGAGCACGGCCGCGTGGTTCGCCGAGAACTCCCTGAAGCTCTCGCTCGAGAGCTCCCTGCAGGTGGTACTCGACAGCGACAGGTTGAAGACGCGATAGCCGAGCAGTCGCTGCCAATACTGCAGCGACGGCTCCAGCAGCGGAGCCATCGGTCCCTTGACGACGAGATACCGGACCTTGGCCCGCACCAGCATCTCGACGAGCTCTGTGTGCAGGAGGTAGCGACTGGCGCGGTGGGTAGAGACGAAGGACTCGAGCAGCGCCCACTCCCTGTTGACGGCCACCTGGGCGAGCGTCAGTGGATTACCGCCCGGGGTGATCGCGGCGCACCATACGTCGCCCACCCGGGAGAAGAGCTCATCTTGCTCGGAGATCCCCGGCGCAAATGCACCCAGCTGCCGTGCCGCCACGCTCCGCTCCCGAACTTCCCCGAGCACACGACATTCGATTCCTGCGGCGCGCGTCTTGTGGATGCCAGTGCGAACGGCCTGGCGTGATCGCCCACGCAGGTACCGGCCCTCCTCATCGGGCAGAACCAGTACCCCCTGCGCTATGCGCGCGTGGCGAATTCCGCCGATGCGATGATTAAAGTGGCTCAGCAGCCGCTCCCCCACCGGCGAATCGGTCAGCGACACGTGCAAGCGTGGGAGGCTCAGCAGCAGCCGCGCCGTCGCGCTCATTCCGCTCAGCAGCGACGTGCGGGCAGCCAGGGTGTTGGCGCCCGGCACCACTCGTCGCAGGAACAGCGACGCGGCGGCGAAGTCCTCTCCACCGTACTGCAGCGAATCGCGATCTCCACCCAACAGACTCACGCCCCCTTGTTCTCATTCTGAATCTACATGCTTCGCCCATCCGAGCCAAATGGCGCAGCTAGACATACGGCGCAGCTAAAGGCCAACATCATTCCTCATAAGCTCTGTGTACGTCGTGCGGTATGCATAGGCGGGCTTATGGAGGGAGTTGTACGAGGGAGAGGGTTATAGGCCGGGGCAGGGCGGTGGATATCTATTTTTAATGTTGCGTATAGCTATAGTTATACGCAACATTAAAGAAGAGGGGTTATCTAAGGGGCAAGGGCGCGGGTGTAGCTCTCCAGCGTCAGACGCGCGGTGCGCTCCCAGGTGAACTCACGCACACGCTCCAACCCTCGGGTGCGCAGGTCCGCGGCGAGCACGTGATCGCCCAACAGACGCTGCAGCGCCGTCGCAATCGCAGCCTCGTCATGCGGATCGAACAGCAACGCGGCATCCCCTGCTACCTCCGGCAGCGAAGACGTATTTGAGCACGCGACGGGAATGCCGCGCGCCATTGCCTCGAGCACAGGCAGCCCAAAGCCCTCGTACAGCGATGGGAACACAAACGCATGTGCGATCGACCACAGGCCCTCTAGATCGGGGGTGGACACCCAGGCTGGGAAGCGCACGTCATCGGCCACCCCGAGCGTGTCCGCGCGTGCGCGAAGCTCGAGCTCATGCTCTGTGGAGTAGCCCGGAACCACAAGAAGCGGGCGCTCCTCTGGCGCGATCCGTGCAAGCGCTCCAATCAGCGCGAGCACGTTCTTGTGCGGGCGCTTGGCCGACAGGCTCAGCAGGACGCGGCGTGTCCCCAAGTCGAAGCGCGCGCGCGTCTCGGCCTCCGGCAAAGGCTCCTCGCGGCGCACCGCGCCCAGGCCGAGCGGCACGACGTCGATGCGCTGTGGGTCGACGCCCAGCAGCCCTACGAGATCCTCGCGCGTACTCTGTGAATCGGCGATCACCCGATCGGAACGACGAACCGCCTGCGGCACGAGCACCCTCATGCCCTTGTCGCGAAAGCCTGCATGCGCCTCCGGAAAGCGCGCGTAGATCAGGTCGTGCACCGTAACCACACGACGAAAGCGCCCCCACAGCGGCGCGGTCGACGCCAGGCTGTGCACGAGGTCCACGCCCGACCCGGCCCTTCGGGCTGTGCGCCCCCCTGCCAGCCACGGCAGCAGCGTCTGCTCACCCAGTACCCACTGCACGCGGTTGCGTGCCTTCACCGGCACCGTGACAGTCGGCAGCTCGCCCAGAGCACCGTCGCCCGTGGCAGCCGTCTCGCGATTGACGAACGCAGTGAAGCGCATGCCTGGCGGTGCCTCGGAGAGCAGCGCTCCGATCAGCTCGCGCGCAGCCACCTCCATGCCACCGGTCTCGCCAGGGACGAGGAAGATCAGATTCAGGCCGATGTGCATCGCGTCGCTGGAGGCTACGCGCTCGCGCCGCGGCGCCGCCCAGCCACTCGGCCGCCATCCAGGCTGTCAGCCGGCGAGCAGCAACAGATCCGAGTAGCCGTTACGCTCGTCGGTGAAGCGCTCGACGAGCTTCGACACCTCGCCGGCGGGGAGTGTGACCGGAGGCTCGTCGCGATTGCTGCGCAGGTCCACAACCGTGTCGTAGCCATCGGCGACGAGGGCGTGGAAGCGATCCAGACCACCGGCGCGACGCAGGCCGTACGGCCAATACTCAGTCAAGACCGGGACCCCGACGGCGATCAGAGCCTCCGCGCCCGCTAGCACGTGTCCCTCGTGGCCCTGGGCATCCATCCAGACGAGATCGACCGCCTCGAGGTCGAGCTCGCCTGACTGCGCGAGCGAGTCCAAGCGCCGGGCCGCAACCTGCACCGTGGAGCGGCTGCTCTCATCGTAGAGGTCTTCGGAAACAAGGGGGTCCGTGACGCGGATCCGGTGATCGCCGCAATTCTCGTCGGAGCGCTCGAGCGTGAGCGCGGCATCGACGTCGGACAGCGCCAGCTCGTGGACCTCCGCGCGATCGTGCAGTCCGTTGAGGGCCAGGTTGGCGCGCAGCAAGCGTGCGTTATCGGCGTCGGGCTCGAATGCGATTACGCGCTCGACGCCGTAGCGGTGGAGTAGCGAGACGGTCTCGGTCCCGATGTTGGCTCCCACCTCGAGCACGGTCATGCCGCGCAGGGTTGTTATTCCGCGGTGCGCCAGCACGGCGAGCATACGGCGCAGCGTCTCTCCCTCGAAACCCCCAGAGACGAACGTGCCGCAGCTGACGCCACGGCGCTCGCGAGTGCTGACGATGTAGCACACACCATCGTGTTCGACTCCCGCAAACGGCATCAGCTTGGCAAGCAGCGGGAACGCATGCCACCGCAAGCGCTCGGTACGCACTCGATCGGTGTTGCGCACGAAGCGATCGAGGCGCCCGGGTAGCGATCCAATTGACACTGGCTGAGTGAACGATAATGGAGCCGGGGTAGTGGTGGGTCCGCTCGAGTGAGCGCCGGCAAGGCTAAGCGCCGCACGTTTCAGCTAGCGCATGCAGGCCACGACGAGACGACCCATTGTGCAACGCTGCCACCTGCTTGGACGGGAGCTCTGGACTTACGATCGGGATCGACGCCCGCGGCGCCACCGAGATCGCGGCCGGCCGCGGGCGGGTGGTCCGCGAGTTGCTGCGCGCGTTGGCGGCGCGCACGGACGACCGCAACCGCTACGTTCTCTACGCTCGGCAGAGTTGGAGCGACCCGCAGCTAGAGCGCGAAGGGAGACTCGACGAGCGGTTCCGATGGCAGTTGATCGATGCGCGCAATCCGTTCTGGCACCTGCTCGCCGCGCGCGCCGGCAGCCGCGAATGCGACGTCTTCCTGTCCGCCAACTCCTACCTGACCACCTGGTTTGCTCGCATACCGTCCGTGCCGATCGTCTACGACCTTGTGACCTTCGACCGTGCGCTTGAGCCGAACCGTCAATCCGCGCTTATCGAGCGGATCACGCTGCCACCGGCTGTGCGACGTGCGGCTGCTTTCCTTGCCATCTCCCAGGCGACGGCCGATGCTCTGATCCAGCGCTTTCCGGCAGCCCGCGGACGGACGGCGGTGGCTCCGCTCGGCACCACGCTGGCGCTTGCGCAGGACATCGATGCAGAGGTTGCGGCAACGCTGCCGGCGCCGGGCTTCGTGCTGTCGGTAGGCACGCTCGAGCCGCGCAAGAACCTGCCTCGTCTGGTCGCGGCCTTCCGGGGGCTCGACGAGGGAGCTCCGGCGTTCGCACCCGCTCGTCGTGGTTGGTGCGGTGGGATGGCAGACCGGAGAGACGTTGCATGCGCTGCGGTCGCTGGGCGATGGCTGTGTGATGCTCGGCCACGTCTCCGATGCGGCGCTTGCCGAGCTCTACAGGCGCTGCGCTGTTTTCTGCTACCCCTCGCTTGGCGAGGGCTTCGGCCTGCCTGTGCTCGAGGCGATGGCGGCCGGTGCGGCGGTTCTCACGTCGAACACCTCCTCCCTGCCGGAGGTCGGCGGCGACGCGGTCGCATATGTCGATCCCTACGACATCGAGAGCATACGCGCGCAACTAGCGGCGCTGCTGGGGTCGCCCGAGCGGCGCGTCGAGCTCGGGGAGCGCGCCCGCGAGCGGGCGCGGCAATTCTCCTGGGAGCACTTCGCAGAGACGGTGCTCGAGACGCTCGAGCTTGCTCACGTATCCGCTCCAGCCACCTCGGCATAGACCTGCTCCATCCGCTCGACGTATCTTTCGAGCGCGTACTCCTCGTGCAGCCAAGCACGCGTTGACTCGAGCTCCTGCCGGCCCCCGCCCGAGCGCCAGCGCCGGATCGCGTCCGCCGTCTCGCGCGGGTCCTGTGACGGGACCGCCTGCACCCCCGGCCGGCCGTCGAGAATGTCATAGACGCCGGCGCCCGGAGTCAGGATGACGGGCGTTCCCGAAGCGATTGCCTCGAGTGGCGCGAGACCCCACGCGTAGCGCTGGCTGAGGATCACGAAGACATCGGCGGCCGCATACATGTCCTTCAGCTCGTCCTCGGAAAGCGACCTGCGCGGCAGCTTCACGCGCGCCGCCAGACCGCTGGCAGCGATCTGCTCCTCGAGCAGGTCCGCGTAGGCGGGGTCGACGTGATCGGAGCCGGCGAGCAGCGCGTGGATCTGAGGATCGTCGGCCAGCAGCGTCATCGCGTCGATCAGGTCCTCGAACCGTCTGTGCTTGACGAGGATGCCCGACCCCAACACCAGGAAGACGTCCTCGGGGATGCCGAGCCTCGCTCGCGCGGCCGCCCGATCGGGAGGATGAAAGAAATGCTCGGGCGGACCGACGGCCGCGACGAAGGCATTCTTGCGATAGCAACGTCGGACCATGTCAACCTGCTGGGCGCTGAGCACCGATATCGCGCTGGCGTGGCGTGCATCCAGCACGTCGGTCCACGTCAGCAGCGCCTGCGCCGCCCGGATCGGCAGCGGACGGTCACCGGTGATCGACTGCTCGGGCGCGAGCAGTGCCTCCCATGGCGATTCGTCGTTGCGGGTCCACACGAGCGGAATCGACAGGCGCCCAGCGGCGATGCGGCCCGGTCTGAGTGCGAGCCACTCGTGGGCGTTGACGACGTCTGCGTCGGGTGGGACGAGTCGGGCGACCTTCGGCATATCGAGCCAGTAGCGACGGGCCAGCGCCTGGTTGCCGGCGGGAAGGCTCGAGATACCGCGCCTGACCGATCGGATCTCCAGCTGATCGGCGGCATAGGAGAACTCGCTGCCGGGCAGGAAGTCGTGACACACGATCGTGACACGGTGCCCGCGCCTGACGAGCCCGGTTCCGAGCTCGAGCATCAGCCGCACGCCGCCGCCGCCGCCTGCCTTGCCGCCGACGTGATGATGGACAAGCGCGATGTGCATTTGTGAGAGTCGGCGGTTCCGCCACTCACCGCCCGGCGATTGCGGTAGGGGACGACGGACGGCCCAATATCCTCTGCCGCATGGTATCTGCGCTCCCGGCCGACCGCGATCCACCTCCGCCCGATTCGCTCAAGGATGCGCCGGTGGACATCCTCGATACCACCGACGCTGGCCCGGCCGTGATCCGCGGCAGCCTGTTGCGGGTCGGCGCCTACGGGCTCGGCATGCTGGCCACTGTGGTGTCGAGTGCGGTCGTCATTCGCCATCTTGGACTGGTGGATACGGGACGTTACACAACTGTCATTGCACTCGTGACGATCGTAGCCACCGTCAGCGACCTAGGCCTGACCGGCGTCGCTGTACGCGAATACTCAGTGCAACCCTCGGGCGAAGAGGCCGGTCGATTCCTGCGCAACCTGCTCGGCATCCGAATAACGATCGCACTCGTAGGACTCGCCTTGGTGGCGAGCTTTGGCCTGCTCGTCGGCTACCCCGCGGTGATGGTGTCCGGGACCGTCATCGCTGGGGCTGGGACGCTTTTGCTCGTTGCCCAGGAGGGGTGCTCGGTCCCACTGCAGGTGAGGCTCCGGTTCGGTTGGGTTGCAGGCCTGCAGCTGGCTATCCAGGTTGGCATGGCGATCGAGGCCGTGCTGCTCGCGGTTGCAGGAGCAGGACTGCTGCCCTTCTTTGCCCTGCAGTTGCCTATTGTGGCTCCGGTCTTGGCAGTCACAGTCTTCGTCGGCGGCCGCGACGCGCGGCTGCTGCCGAGCGTAGATGTACAGCGTTGGCGCAAGATGATCGGCAGGATCCTGCCGTTTTCAGCTGCCGTCGTGCTCGCAGTGATCTATTACCAGATCGCCCAGATCATGGTGTCGGTGCTGTCGAGCCCAGAGCAGACAGGGTACTTCGGCGTGTCCTTCCGGGTGCTGCTTGCCTTCACCATGCTTCCCCCTTTGCTGGTGTCCACGGCATTGCCTCTGTTGGCGCGTGCCGCGCGCGATGACGCACAGCGGTTCACCTATGCGGGTCGCCGGCTCGCCGAGACGATGCTGATCACCGGCTGTGGTTTCGCGCTCACCCTCTACCTTGGCGCGCCGTTCGCGGTGCATGTGATCGCCGGCACGGAGTTTGGGGAGTCGGTCGACGTGCTTCGTATCCTCGCCTTCGCGTTGATGGGGACCTTCGTGCTTAGTGCTCGCGCCTACGCCCTGCTGTCACTCGATCGGTTGCGAGTGATCTTGACGTCGAATTCCGTCGCGCTCACGGTGGTCGTTGCGGCCGGAGTGCCGTTGATCGAGGCATATGGCGCAAAGGGGGCAGCGATTGCGATGGTTGCGGCCGAGTTGACGCTCGCGGCCTGCTACGAGTGGTTGCTTTCGCGCGAGCAACCAGGGATGGGGTTCAATGTCGGGTACCTGCTGCGGGTCGCTGCCGCGTTTCTAGTCGGCGGCTCCGCGCTCACGTTCGGCGTGAGCTCGCTGGCGGCAGCCGCACTCGGGTCGGCTCTGTATATGGCGGCAGCCCTGGCGCTCGGGATCGTCCCGAGCGAGATTCGCCACGCGTTGCTGCAACGCTCCACGCCGCGCGAGCGTGAACCGGCCGATGAGTAGCGAGAAGCAGCAATCGAACGGACAGTTTGCCGAGGACCGCATCCTGTGGGGAATCTTCGGCGAGCGCAACGAGGGGTATTGCGTCGAGGTGGGCGCCTACGACGGGCGCACAGGCAGCGCCTCCTATCCGTTCGAGCAACGCGGTTGGCATTGCCTGCTGATCGAGCCCAATCCCGCTCTGGTGGAAGAGATCCGCAGACACCGCCGTGGCGCGGTGGTGAACTGCGCGGCCAGCGACAAGGATGGAACGGCCACGTTCTTTGTTGCCGAGAACGTCGAGCAGATGTCCACCCTGCAGATGGACGCCGAGCATCATGCCTGGATCGAGCAGGTGGGGGGGGCGATCAAGCAGATAACCGTTCGCACTGCAACCCTCGACAGCCTTCTCGCCGAGGCCGCCTTCCCACAGGTGGACTTCATCACGATTGACGTCGAGGGGCACGAGCTGGCGGTGGTGGAAGGGTTTGCGCTCGAGCGCCACAGGCCACGAATTGTGATCATCGAGAACAACTCAGCCAGCGACGATCCGCTGGCGGTGAACGGAGATCCACGTGTGGCCGCTCACATGTCCAAGCACGGGTACGTACACTTCCGCCGCACCGGCGTAAACGAGTGGTACGCACACGAATCCGACACCACGCTAGTCCGCGCCGACGCGCTCAGACGGCTGGAACGAGTGAAGGCAAGGCAGCGTTGGCGGCGGCGGCGCAAGCAGATGAGCAACCGCGTGGCGGCTCGCGTCGGGGCCTACCTGCCGGTGCCCGTCAAGCAGCGCATACGCCAGCCATTTGACTACCTGCGCGCAGAGCTCGCGCGGCGACGGCCGGACTCAAGTCGCTCCGACTAGACGCACCTTGGGGAGCGGCACGATGAACTGGCCCCCTGCTTTTAGGAACTCTTGCTCGCGTTCGAGAAACTCATCGAGGAAGTGCCAGGGCAGGGCGAGGTAGTAGTCGGGGTTCATTGCCCGGGAGTCCTCCTCGCTGATGATTGGGATCTTCGTACCGATTGTCTCCGACCCGTACTTGTCTGGGTTGCGGTCTGCTGCCGCCTCGATGAGGCTGCTGTCGATGCCTGCGTACTGAAGGATTGTGTTGCCCTTGGTCGAGGCGCCGTACACGTGGATCTTCTTGCCTTCATCGTGAAACGTCTTGCACATCGCGACCAGCTCGTCGCGAACGCGCTCTGCGCCGAGCCGGAATTCCTCGTACGGTGCTGGCGAGTCGAGTGCCAGCTCGAACTCCTTCACGCGTAGCGCCGTCAGGGCCTCCTGCTGCTCGGGAGTGCGCTGGTGCTGGCCGATGTGCCCGATGAACAGCCGGATCGACCCGCCGTTGATCGAGTTGAGCTCGGCAGAGATGACTTCGAGCCCCTCTTCGCCGATGAGACGCTCGATCACAGCGAGGGAGTAGTACTCAAGATGCTCGTGGACGATTGCATCGAAGGCATTGGCCTCGAGCATCATCGGGAGGTAGTGCAGCTCGATCACCCAGATGCCGCGCTCGGCGAGCACCCCCGCGATGTCGGCGACGAACGCGCGTGGGTACTCGAGGTCATAGAACATCGCGATGCTCGTGACCGCCTTTGCCTTCTGGTCAGGACGGTGTCGGCGCAGTGCTTCTCCCGAGAAGAAGTCGTTGACGACGTCATATCCCTTTGCGATCGCGTAGCGCGCGACATCGGAGGGGTCAAAACCGAGCTGGCGCAGGCCCTTGGTCTCATATCCGTCGAGCAGAGTGCCGTCGTTGCAGCCGATGTCCACGATCAGATCACCAGCCTCGAGCGCGACGATCGCTTCGACGCCGCGGGCAATGCCGTGGAGGTTGTCGGTCATCGTGCGGTTGACGCCGCTGCGGTACCAGTAGGAGCTGTAGAGGATCGAGCCCGGCACGGTGTGCTTGGTCTGGATGAGACCGCACGCCTGCTGGTCGCGCGTCATGTCGCAGCGCACCAGCTCGAGCGGGATCGCTCGCTCCACCGGCTGCTCGCCGCCCGGGTCGGCAAACGCCCCGGCGATCCGCTGCGCGCCGAGCGAGAGCACGGGCGCCAAGTGCTCGCAGTCGCAGATGCGGCAGGTGGTCCGGGTGATCAAGCTCGTACGCGGTGCGGATTTTGCGCTCATGGTTCCTCCGTAGCCTCTGTAGCAGGGCGATCGGTGCGCCACTATTCCACACCACCCGGCCGTGGCTTGCCGCTGATCTCCACCGTCGGCTTGGGCCATCCGACGGTCTCGTTGCTCAGCCGCGAGTGTAAGTCACTAGCCCCCCTATATTTGGCTGCATGCCGCCTGCGACGCCACTGGCCATGACTCTCCTTCCAGGAGCTAGGGCGCTGGCCACCATCGCCTTCCTTACCTTGGTCGTGCTTGCCCGTGCCCCGTCCGCGATCGCCAGCACCAAGACGGCGCCGGCATGCGCGCCTTCCACGCTCGACACCTCCGCGGCGCTCGCGGGTGGCGCCGTCACCGTCTCGCCGGAGCCAGATTCGATGGATGCCTCCTATGAGACCCAGATCAGCTTCCTGGGCGTCCCCGCCGCCGACATCTCGGGCGTGGTCGTTCGCGGATCGCACAGCGGCTCTCATACGGGCCGGCTCGCCGGTTACTCGCAGGGTGACGGAGCGAGCTTCCTGCCCAGCAAGCCGTTCACGCAAGGAGAGCTCGTGACCGTACACGCCATGCTGCGCCAGGGCGCAAGCGCTACGCCCTTCGCTTGGAGCTTCACCGTCGCCGAAGTCGATGGGGTGAGCCGCTCGTTGGAGACGCCGCCACCGCCGCCGCCACCACCGAAGCCGAGCGAACTCCAACACTTCGTCTCGCGGCCGGACCTGCAGCCGCCAACGGTCACGGTGACCAAGAGCTCGGGCTCGCAGGCGCCTGGGGACATCTTCCTGGCGCCCTACGCGGGACCGGGTCAGTACGGGCCGATGATCCTCGACGGGACCGGCAAGCTTCTCTGGTTCAAGCCCATCCCACTCGGGGAGCGGGCCGCGGACGTGCGCGTACAGGAATACGACGGCCAGACGGTCCTGACCTGGTGGCAGGATCCGCTTGTCTCAGGCGGCCAGCGCGACGCCGGAGTCGTGATCGCTAACAGCTCTTACCAGGACATCGCGATCGTGCGCGCCGGAAACGGCTACCAGCCCGACCTGCACGCGTTTGAGATCACGCCGCAGGGCACTGCCCTATTTACGGTCTACGACGCGATCCGCTGCAACCTGAGCGCCTACGGCGGCCCCGCCGATGGCGCGGTGGCCGACACGCTGTTCCAGGAGATCGACCTGAAGACTGGTCTCGTCCGCTATGAATGGCACGCACTCGACCACGTCGCGCTCGCCAACTCCTATCAGCCGGTGGGCAGCGGCGGCACGCCTGTCTCGCCGTGGGACTACTTCCACATCAACGCGGTCTCAGAACACGGGGAAGACCTGCTAGTCGACTCGCGCAACACGTGGGCCGCCTATGACGTCGATGCCCATACTGGCCAGATCGCCTGGCGTCTGGGCGGCAAGCAGTCGAGCTTTGCGATGGGACCGGGTGCGAGCCCCGCCTGGCAGCACGACGCCCGCGAAGAGCCCGACGGGACGATCTCGTTCTTCGACAACGGCGGCACGCCGAAGGTGCACTCGCAGTCGCGCGTGATCGTGCTTGCGCTCAACAAGCAAGCCATGACGGCCACGCTCGTCTCGAGCTTTGTCCATCCGACTCCGCTGCTGGCCGCCAGCCAGGGCGACTTCCAGCCACTCGCTGGCGGCAACTGGTTCGTCGGATGGGGGCAGGAACCGTTCTTCTCGGAATTCTCCCCCGCAGGGCAAGACCTCTTCGATGCTCACCTCCCCGCCCTCTACCAGTCTTACACCGTGCTCAAGTTCCCCTGGACCGGCGACCCGACGCAAGCGCCGGCAGTCGCGGTTCACGCTGGCTCGCACGGGGGCGCCGTCGCTTACGCCAGCTGGAACGGAGCTACCGCCGTGACACAATGGCGCCTGCTTGCCGGCACGAGCGCACATGCGCTCGCCCCCATAGCCACCGTGCCGTACAGCGGCTTTGAGACGGCGATCACGAGCGTGACCGCGCCGCGCTACCTCGCTGTGCAGGCGCTCGGCGCCCAGGGCCAGGTGCTCGGCAGCTCCGCGACCATCGCAGGGAGCCGTGACTGACAGGCCCGAGCAATGTCTCAGTGTGCAAATTGATCAGGCCGGCGATGGCTGCCCTGCGTAACCTGTCCCGTGGCTGATCACGTTTGTGATTTGCGACATGATCGCTGGCCTACTCAATTTGCAAACTGAGACATTGCTCGGGTCTGAGTGGTGTGGGGTGGTCAACGTGATTGCTCCTGGGCAGCGTCTAGGTCGTGGAGCACCAGCTCCTCTTCCTCGTGCCCCAGGCACCTCCTCACGCGCTACCATGGTTATACCCAGTTTTTAAAACAATGCATGAGAGACGAGCTCGACCGCTCCGAACCCCAGGACGGGAGCTAGTCGAATTTCAAACCGAGACACCGCCCAGAGCTTGGTATTTGCGCTTGGAGCCTTTGCGAAAACAGGCACCCGATACCATTGGCGCCTCTGGCGAGATAGCTCAGTTGGTAGAGCACACGACTGAAAATCGTGGTGTCCCCAGTTCGAGTCTGGGTCTCGCCATCGCATCTTTATCCTGCAAATCAGCAACGATGTGGCCCCAGGGAAGGTCTTGCACACCGTGTGCGAGATCTGCTCCATTTGGCCGTGCCACGCAGGACTGCTTGTGCGGGCCGTTTGTGCCAGTTCGGCCTCATTTTGAGGCCTTATGGCCTTGGCCTCTAGCTCTCAGTGAATAGCCGCCCCCCATTTGACCGTTTCCAAAATCCTATACAAAAACGAAGTCATACGCTAGACTGTTCTTGCGATGTCTACGACTCTTCCAAAGCCCCGTCAGCTTGCGCGGATCACCGCGCTGGCTCATCTCGACGCCGAAGAGCTGCGGATCGAGATCGAGAACGAGCAAGCCACAATCAACGCTTCGTCTGACTCGCCAGCGCTCAGGCTAGCGGAGCTCAGGGCGCTACTCGACAGCTTGGCACGGCTGACTGGGCGGCTCCTGCAGACGCTCGATGTGCCGATCGGCGTTACCGTCGAGCAAGCCGCTGAGCGGCTCGACGTGACCACGCCAACCGTCCGTAAGTGGCTGAAGGAAGGTCTGCTGCGACGGATTGAGGATCGCAAGCCAGTCGAGGTCGATCCGCGCAGTCTAATCGAACTACAGCGCGTTCTGAGCACGGTCAAGGCCAACTTTCCCGCGCGCCAGTGGAGCAAGGCACTGGCTGCTTATCTACACGACAGCGACCTGCAAAGCCAAGCCTGGCTCATCAAAGGCCGCCAGGAGTTTGAACGCGGCGAGTTCGTCGAGCACTGAATCCAGCCCGTGGCTCGGCACCGGCTGCGACTGACACCCTCCGCAGATGCAGCGACCAGAGAACTCCGTGGCAGGCCGGCGCTGGAATGGAGTCGCTTGGAATCCGAACTGAAGGCACAAGGTTGTCGTGCCGGTGGCTACCGTTTGCTCGGCGGTGATGGCAGCTGGTCGCCATATTGCTGCAAGCACCTGCATGGCCAGTGGCGAGTGATCAGCACATTCGAGCCAGGAACTGTGTGGATCATTGCCGTTGGCCAGCACGACGGCCCACAGTTCTACAAGCGACTCTCAGAAGATCTGGCTATCTCGGGTGCTGGCCGGGCTCGCGACCAAAAGCCCGCCTGTTGCGGCGATGATGGTTGGCCAACGATTGGCGCGACACGCGCCATTCCTCGATGACCCGACCGCTGGCGGCGTTCGGCCGGCCGTCCTGAGGCGCGGACGCTGATGATGGCAACGGGCATGAAAGGCCGACTTACCCAGCCTCCTCAAACTCATGCACGAGTGCCTCATAGGTAGTCCGCAATCCCTCGCTGATCGCCATCTGTGGGCGCCAGCCCAGGTCCCGTTCGGCCTTGCTCGCGTCCAGGCAACTGCGCTTCAGCTCGCCCTCCCTGAGCTCCGCCAGCTCCGGCTCGAGGTCCACACCGGCCGCCGCACTGAGCTCGCTCCATACGGTCGCCACGTCCGTCTCCACGCCCGTCGCCACGTTGAACGTTCCTTCCCTTCCCACCGCTGCCCTCAGCGCTGCAACCACGTCCCCCACGTATACGTAATCCCTCGTCGGCTTGCCATGCCCGTACACCTTCGGTCTCTCCCCGCTGTACAGCTTGTGCGTAAAGATCGCCACCACCCCTGCCTCCCCGTGTGGGCTCTGCCGCGGCCCATACACGTTCCCCAGCCTGCACACGGCGTTCGCCACACCCGCACTCAGCCCCCACGTCTTCACATACGCCTCCGCCGCCCACTTCGACGCTCCGTATGGCGACAGCGGCGCTGGCATCCAGCTCTCATCCGTCGGCATTGGCGCCTCGTCCCCGTACAGCGCCCCGCCTGTCGAAGTGAACACGACCGGCGCACCCGCCCTGCTCGCGGCCGCGACCACATTCAACGTCCCCCGGACGTTTACTTCGCAATCCCTACCCGGATCGTCCACCGACGCCGTCACGCTCGCCTGCGCCGCCAGGTGAAACACCGCCTCCGGCTTCGTCTCTGCCACGACCGCCTGCACCGCCTCCCCATCGACGATGTCCAGCTCGACCAGCGTTGCCTCCTGCGCGACCCTGCTCGCCGCTCCCGAGGAAAGATCGTCGATCACCGTCACCCCGTACCCGTCGCCCAGCAGCGAGTCCACGAGGTGCGAGCCGATGAACCCGGCACCGCCAGTCACGATCGCTTGCGGGCCGGTCATCGCCGAAAATCTAGCTGACTACATGCGCCTTGGCGGCGTGCTGCTCTCGCGGATTCTCTGCACCTGGGCTTTGCGTCCCGCTTGATCCCTCCGCCCGCAGCCGCGCCTCGACAAGCACAACGGATCGATCGATCCGTTCCAGCGCCTCCGGCTCCTCGTGGCGGCCCAGCATGTATCGATGCAGCGTCGCCAGCACCCTTCTGACAATCACCATCGCCCGCCGTTCTGCCTCATCGTCGATATCGCCCTGCTCGTGCCACTCGATGACCCTGCGCAGCGCCGGTTCGATCACCTCGCCGTGCAGCATCACCGCCGGCACGCCATCCTCAATTGCCTGCGCGATCGCGCCCTCCGCCAGCTCCGCGTCACCGTGCTCCAGTGCCGTCACGAGCGTCTCCAACGCACTCTCCGCGACTGCCTGCGGATCGGCTCGCACCTGCTCGCGCGCGTCCGGCCCGGATCTGCCCAGCACATCCAGGAACCCGTCCAGCAGCACTGGGTCGAAGTGTCTTCCGCGCTGCTCGCGCATCATCTCAACTGCTTCCTCCACCGTGAACGCATTGCGGTAGACCCTGTCGCTCGTCAGCGCATCAAACACATCCGCGACCGCCACGATCCGTCCCTCGACCGGAATCGCCTCACCTGCCACTCCTCGCGGATAGCCGCTGCCGTCCCACTTCTCGTGATGACTAAGTGCGATCGTCGCCGCCATGTCAAGGATCGCCGAGGACGAGCCTTTCAACAGTCTATGGCCCTCCTCTGCATGGGTCTCCACAATCGCGCGCTCCTCAGGGGTCAGCGCGCCCGGCTTGAGCAGAATCGCGTCCGGGATCGCCACCTTGCCGACATCGTGCAGCGGCGCCGCATATCCCATCCGTGTGCAGAACTCTTCCTCCATACCGAGCTGTTCGGCCAGCAGCGTCGAGAACCGGCCAATACGCTCGATGTGGGCGCCCGTGTCCTCGTCGCGGAACTCGACCGCCATCGACAGCCGTCTGACCGTCTCCGCCTGTGCGATCTCCAGCTCCGAGAACGCCTTCCTCAGCTCGCTCGAGCGATCCTCGATCTCTTTCTCCAGCGCATGCCTACGCCCCTCACCCGCCAGCCATCCAAGCGCAGCGGCCGCGACCGCAAGCGCCACCACACATATGATCGTCAGTGCCTGGCCGCCCGCGAGCCCCGCGCCCGCACCCGCGACGAGCGCCAGCCCCACGCCGGCGATCCACCGCGATCGTGCCTCTCCGCCACCCACGACGTCTGCGCCGCGTATCTGCGATCGCCCTGGGTCTGCCTTGGTCGCTCCGTTCATCTACTCAAGCTTTCTCGCGCACGGGTCCACTCTCGTAGTCGGCATCCGGCGTATCAGGCTTGAGCCGCGCTCTTGCGCTTTCAGCGCGTATGCGGGCTGTTTAGCTGGCGGCTGAGCAGCTATATCGCCGCCCACTAACGAGCCAGCGCTTCGCCGGCTAGGGTGTCAGGCGACCATGGCACGCTTCTCGCCCGAGCGAGACCTACGCTCGCTCTACTACAAGCACTTCGCCGATCGGCGCAAGGAGCGTCAGCTGTTCTCGACGGCGTCGTTCTTCGTGACGTTCGCGACCGTCCGCGGCATCACCCACGCGATCAGGGCCGAGCGGGGACCGTTCAAGAACATCACCCCGGGCGGGCGGCACATCCACCACATGACGTTCGGGATCACCGGTCTGCTCAGTGTCGGCTATCTGTGGCTGCTGGAGATAGGGGTAAACGAGCAGCGCGGGGCATCGAGGGCCACTTCGCTCATATACGGGAGCGGCGCGGCGCTTACGCTGGACGAGTTCGCCCTGTGGTTGAACCTCGAAGACGACTACTGGACCAAGCAGGGACGGGAGTCGATCGACGCCGTGGCACTGTTCGGCTCCCTGCTCGTGCTGAGCGTGCTCGGCAAAGGCTTCTTCTCAGAGTTCCTGCACACCAAGGCCAGGCAGCACCTCCCTACAAGCTCATAGCCACGTACTTCGTCTCCAGGTACTCGCCGATGCCCTCGAAGCCGCCCTCGCGTCCGAACCCCGACTGCTTGACGCCGCCGAAGGGCGCGGCGGGGTTGGACACGACGCCCTGGTTGAGGCCGATCATGCCCGATTCGATCCCCTCGCAGACGCGGAACGCACGGGCGAGGTCCTGGGTGTAGACGTAGGCGACGAGGCCGTACTCGGTGCGGTTGGCAGCGGCGATCGCCTGCTCCTCGCTGGTGAAAGTGGCGATCGGTGCGACCGGGCCGAAGATCTCCTCGGCCAGCAGCCGTGCGTCATAGGGCACCTCGGCCAGGACGGTGGGCTGGAAGAAGTAGCCGGGGTACGCGGGGTAGGCGGGCCCCGACATTGCGCCACCGCCGAGCAGCACCTGTGCGCCGCGCTTCACCGCATCCGCCACGAGCTCGGTGACCTTGCTGCGCTGGGCCTCATCGATCAGCGGCCCGACATCGACGTCGGGTTCGGTACCGCGCCCGACCTTTAGAGCACCCATGCGCTCAGCCAGCCTCTGGGAGAAGTCCCGGGCGAGCGACTCGTGCACGTGGAAGCGATTGGCGGCGGTGCACGCCTCACCGATGTTGCGCATCTTCGCGAGCATCGCGCCCTCGACGGCAGCGTCGAGGTCGGCGTCCTCGAACACGAGGAACGGGGCGTTGCCGCCGAGCTCCATGGAGACGCGCAGGATCTGCTTGGCGGACTGCTCGATCAGGGTGCGGCCCACCTCGGTGGAGCCGGTGAACGACAGCTTGCGAGTGCGCGGGTCCTCGAGCAGCGGGCCGATGACCGAGCCGGCGCTCTTGGCGGTGATCACGTTCAGGACACCGCCCGGCAGCCCGGCTTCCTCGAGTATCTTGGCGAGCGCCAGCATCGACAGCGGCGTCTGCTTGGCGGGCTTCACAACCATCGTGCAGCCGGCGGCGATCGCGGGGGCGATCTTGCGGGTGCCCATCGCGGTGGGGAAGTTCCACGGCGTGACGAACACGCACGGCCCGACGGGCTGGCGCATCGTGAGAATGCGCCCCTTACCGGTTGTGTTGACCATGTAGCGCCCGTGGATGCGCACGGCCTCCTCTGAGAACCAGCGGAAGAACTCGGCCGCGTAGCCGATCTCCGCGCGCGACTCCGCGACGGACTTGCCCATCTCCAGGGTCATCAGCAGCGCGAGCTCGTCGGTCTTCTCGACGATCGCCTCATACGCCCGGCGCAGGATCTCGCCGCGCTCGCGCGGCGGATGCACCGCCCACTCATCCTGCGCGTCAGCGGCGGCAGTGAGCGCGTCCAGCGCGTCCTGCGCCTGCGCATCTGCGACCTCCACGAGCGGCTCGGTAGTAGCGGGATCCTCGACCGTGAGGGTCCCGCCGCCACTGGCAGCGCGCCACTTACCAGCGATGAACAGGTCGGTGGGAACGCTCGCGAGCACTGCCTGCTCGCGCTCGGCGCCAGTCATCGTGCAGCCCTCAGGTGATGGGCACGTGTGGCCGAGCGAGCACTCATGACCTCAACCTATCATCGGCTGCATGCTCTTTTGGCGGCGCCGGTCGCGATCGCGACGCTCGCGCTCCTCGCCGCCCCCGCGGGGGCTTCAACGCTCGTGGTCGAAGGCGCAGGAGACGGCCACGGCGTGGGCATGAGCCAGGACGGCGCGCTCGGCTACGCCGAGCATGGTTGGACCGACCAGGCGATCCTCGCTCACTACTACACCGGCACCGCGCTCGGGCAGGCGCCAGCCAACTTCGTCGTGAAGGTGCTCGTCGGCTCGAAGGTCGAGAAGGTGCCGCTGGAACGCTACGTGCGCGGCGTCGTCTCGGCGGAGATGCCCTCCAAGCTGGCCACTGGCGGCGCTGGAGGCGCAGGCGATCGCGAGCCGCACGTACGCGCTGACAGCTGACGCGGGCGGGTCGAAGTTCGACGTGTACTCAGACACGCGCTCGCAGATGTACCGTGGCGTGGCCGCTGAAACCGCCGTCACCAACGGCGCGATCGCCGCAACCGCCGGTCAGATCGTCACCTACGGCGGTCAGCCCGCGATCACTTACTACTTCGCGAGCTCCGGCGGACACACCGAAGACGTGCAGGACGCGTTTGGAGGCGCTGCAGAGCCTTGGCTGGTGGGAGTCGCCGACCCCTACGATCAGGGGCCGCTGCACAGCTGGACGCTGAGCATGAGCTTCGCTTCCGCGGCGGCGCGCCTGCGCGGCCTTCTCAAGGGCTCCTTCCGCGGGATCGAGGTGCTCGAGCGCGGGGTCTCGCCGAGGATTCTCAGCGCCGAGGTGCTCGGATCGGGCGGCGATACGCAGGTGAGCGGACCGGAGCTAGAGGGCCGTTTGGGGCTGTACTCCACATGGGCCTACTTCAGCGTGAAGAACGGCACGACAGTTACACGCGAGCCCGACCGCAGCGGGCAGCCCCCGGCGAGCGGCCCGGCGCCAGCGGGCGGCGCTCCGCCCGTTCCCGCCAGCCCGGAAGGCGGCGTGCAGGGGCCAGCGGGCTCTCCGGGTTCGACCCCGGCGGGGGGCGATGCGGCTCCGGCGACTGCCGCAAGCACGACCTCCACGGCGGGCACGGGCGGCGTCTCCGCCGGGTAGTCCATCAGGGCACGGGCAGTGTCTGAAGGGTGGTAGGTGTCAACGTCATACAGGATACGATGGTTATACCAAGTTTTTAAAACAATGTATGAGGGGAGAGCTTCACATGGCTCCGAATCCCGGGGTGGGAGCTGGTCGAGTTTCAAACCGAGACACTGCCGAATCCAGCGCTGCGTGTGCTGGGCGCATACCCTGAGCCGGTGCCCGCCCCGCTGCTGATCGCCGACGTCCCGTGGTTGCTGTACCGGTCGTTCTTCGCGCTGCCCAAATCGATCGTCGGCGCCGACGGACAGCCGGTGAACGCGCTGCTGGGCACTGTCAACGCGATCTTGACCTTTTATGACGCGCGCCTATCGGCGTGCCCCCCGGATGGCGTTGTTGCATGCATGGGCGCGGAGCAGGCGGACTATCGCGTGAGCCTGTATCCGCCCTACCACGCGCACCGCGATCCAATGCCGCCGGAGCTGCGAGCGCAGTGGGAAATAGCCCCGGCGCTGCTCTCGAGCCTCGGCTGGATGTATGCGACGAGCGACGACCTGGAGGCGGACGACGTGATGTTCTCCCACGCACGGGGTGAGGAGGAGCGCGGCGGGAGGGCGCTGCTGCTGACGGGCGACCGTGACCTGTATGGGGCGGTCAGCGAGCAGGTCACGGTGGCGGAGCTGCTGAAGGGCGGCAAGCACGGCGAGATCGGACCGGCGGAGGTGCGCGAGCGCTATGGCGTGGAGCCCGAGCAGGTACCGGACTTCATCGCCCTGCGCGGCGACCCTTCAGACGGCCTTCCTGGCGCGCCGGGCATCGGCGCGAAGACCGCCGCGGAGCTGCTGCGCGAGCACGGCTCGCTGGAGGTACTGCTGAGCGCCGCGGGCGCCGACACGGAGGACTCTAAGGCGGCCGCGGTCAAGGCGACCCAGGTGATGCGCCCTCGCATCGCCGCAGCGCTGCGCGAGAATGCCGAGCTACTGCGCACGTTCAAGCAGATCGCCACGCTGCAGCGGATCGACGTCGAGCCGCCAAGCGACCGCGGGACGGACTTCGCTGGCGGCGCGCGCATGGCGGGCGAGCTGGGAATGCGGCGCCTGGCTGAGCGGCTGAAAAAGCTGACTACGGTGTGACCGGTGCTCAGCCGGTGAGCATCCAACAGTTTTCGGTCCAGAAGAAGCGGTTCGACGAGTTGCCCATCAACGGCGCGGCCAGCGCGATCGTCGCCCAGTTGCCATGCACGACCACGACCGCAGAGGAGATCGCGTGCTTCTGCGAGCGCAACCACGCGCGGCTACCCGGTTCGTGGAGCAGCTTGGCGAGCCTCGCATTCCAGCGCTGCTCACACGTGCGGCCGTGCTGAGTAGCGCGTAGGGGCGCATTGATGACCGCGCAAGCTTCCGCACCGTTGCGGGTGAGCTCCGCCGTCACGAATCTGGTGGCAGCACGGCGAACCCAGGCGATCTGTTCGTGCGAACCGACTGAGTGGGCGCCGAACGCGGCCGCAGGCGTCACCAGCGTGGTGGCGCAGGCGAGCACAGCGATGGCCGAGCGCATGCTCATACCGAGTGTGTCGGCGAATGGGATGCGTGTCATGAGGCTTGTGACTGCCAGCCAGCGAGCAGCGGACACATATCGTAGGTACGCGCCCCGGTGGTGTCTCGGTTTGAAACTCGACCTAGCTCTCATCCCGGGATTCGGAGTCATGTGAAGCTCTCCCCTCATACATTGTTTTAAAAACTGAGTATAACCATGGTAATGACCGGGAGGAGCCCGGGGCACGAGGAAGAAGAGCCGGTGGCCTGCATGGTTCAGACACTGCCCTAGATTCAAGCCAGCTTAGGGCGTGAACTTGACGGTGATGACGTCACCGTCGGCCAGGACGTAGTCCCTGCCCTCGAGGCGCAGCGTGCCGCGTTCGCGCGCGCCGACGTAGCCACCGGCATCGACCAGCTCCTTCCAGCCGATCACTTCCGCGCGCACGAAGCCCTTCTGGATGTCCGTGTGGATCTCGCCGGCGGCGTGCCACGCGGTGAGGCCGCGGCGCAGGTGCCACGACTGCGCGATCGTGCCCTCGCCCGCGGTGAAGAACGAGATCAGCTCGAGCAGCGCGAACGCCTCGCGCACCACGCGTTGAAGGCCGGACTCGCCGGGTGGGCGGGAATACAATTCCTCTCGCATCGCGGCCGCATCCTCGTCGTCCAGCTCCGCGAGCTCCGCCTCGATGCGCGAGGACACCGCCACCGCGCGCGCGCCCTGCGCCGCCGCGTGCTCGGCGACCGCAGCCGGGACAACCTCTGAGCCCTCATCCACGTTCGCCACGAACAGCACCGGCTTGCTCGTCAGCGAGCCGAGGTCACGGGCTGCGTTGGGCGCCTCATCGGGCACCGGCACCGTGCGCGCCGGGCGACCGGCCTGCAGGGCCTCTATAACGTCCTGTAGCCACGCCTCCTCCGCCACGGCGACGCGATCGCCACCACGCGCCTGTTTGCCGACTTTCTCGACGCGGCGTTCAGCCGCCTCCAGATCCGCCATCGCCAACTCCGTCTCAATAATCTCAATATCCGCCAGCGGGTCCACGCGACCCTCCGGGTGGATCACGTTCTCGTCTCCATGCGCGCGCACCACGTGCACGATCGCGTGCGTCTCGCGGATGTTCGCCAGGAAGCGGTTGCCCAGGCCCTCGCCCTGATGCGCCCCCGCAACCAGGCCCGCAATGTCGTGGAAGTCCACCGTGTCCCACACGATCTCCGAGGAGCCCAGCGTCTGCGCCACCTGCTCCATGCGCTCGTCGCGCACCGGCACCACCGCCACGTTCGGCTCGATCGTCGTGAACGGGTAGTTCGCCGCCTCCGCGCCCGCTTTCGTGAGCGCGTTGAACAGCGATGACTTGCCCGCATTGGGCATTCCGACGATGCCGATCTTGGTGCTCACCGTGCCGCCACCAGGGTTCCAAGCAGCGCGCCGGCGAGCACATCGGAGGGGTAGTGAACCCCCAGGTACAGCCGCGACGTTGACAGCCCCGCAGCCAACGCGTACAACGGAACCGCGGGCGCGCCAAGTCGGGAGTAGATCATCGCGCCCGCGAACGACGTCGACGCGTGCGCGCTGGGGAAGCTCAGTTGCGTGGGCGTGCTCGTCAGCGCCGGCAGGCCCGGCAGCTCGGGACGGCGACGGCGGACGATTCGCTTGATGAGCATGTTCAGCGCGTACGTCCCTGCAACCGTACCCGTTGCCCGGCGCCAGTCTGGCGCATGCGGGCGGTCGAGCGCCCAGCCGGCCGCACCGATCGCCAGCCAGATTCCCCCGTGCTCGCCCAGCCGCGAGAACCGTGCCACCGCGCGCTCGGCGGACGGACTGTGCCCGTGAGTGCGTGCCACGCGTAGCAACCGCTCGTCAAGATTGGCGCTCATCTAGATCCTCGGGGTCATTGGGCAAGCGAGGCGCCGATCGGAGATCGGCCAGCACCGGCCAGGCGCGCCCTAGGCGCCGAAGCCAACGCGAGAATCGTCATCCTCGGCGCGAACATAGACAACCTGCCCGAGGTACAGCCGTACTGGCCCGTCCTCGCTCTGAAGCTCGTGCCAGCCGCCTGCTTGAAGCGCCTTGTAGAGCCCCTTCAACTGCTCGTCTGAGACGCGCAGCGCGAGCACTTGGCCGCCATGGAAGCCGATGCTGATGCGGCGCTGGCCGATCTTTGACCGGTCTGCCATCAGCTGCCCTCTGCCAGATGTGTGGCTGGCTGCACCAGCTCGGTGAGGACGCCGCCGGTCGCGCGCGGGTGCAGGAAGGCTACGCGCGAATCTCTGATGCCGGTCCGTGGGCGCTCGTCGATCAGCGCCGTCCCCGCCTGCTTGAGCGCGGCGAGCGTGGAGTCGATGTCGGACACTTGGTAGGCGACGTGGTGCAGGCCGGGGCCCTTCTTCGCCAGGAACTTACCGACCGGAGTGTCAGGACCGAGCGGCGCCAGCAGCTCCACGTGGTTCTCGCCAATGTCGAGCAGCACAGCCTCGACACCCTGCTCTTCGACGATCTCGCGATGGGCCACGTCCAGCTTGAACAGGTCGCGGTAGAGCTCGAGTGAGGCGTCAATCTCCTGCACGGCGACGCCGACATGGTCAATGCGGTCGAACACGCCGCGCAGTCTATTGAGGCGGCGCAGCGATCGGAGTCGGACTCACAGGGAGATCCACAGCGGTGGCCGCGACCACGCGCAGGCCGACGCCGGGGGCGCGCTCCAAGCGCGGCACGCCCTCCATGATCCTTTCGATCCCTTCGCGGTCGAGCGCCTCGTGCTCGAGCAACTCGCCCGCAAGCGCGTCGAGCTGATGGCGGTGGCCGACGATCAGCTTCTGCGCGGCGCGCCTTGCATCCTCGATCAGATCCTGGCGTTCCTCGTCGCGGATACGCAGGGTCGTCTCTGACAGACGCACATCGCCGTCCGGCGCGCGGCCGACCCCCCCGCCCACCATCGCGAAGTCGTGCACCATCGAGTGGGAAATAGCGGCGACGCGCTTGAGGTCGTCGGAGGCGCCGGTGGTGATCGCGCCAAACACGATCTGCTCGGCCACGCGCCCGCCGAGCAGCACCGTCATGTAGTCGAGCAGCTCCTCGCGTGTCTTCAAATACCGATCCTCGGCCGGCAGGTTGAGCGTGTAACCGAGCGCCTGCCCACGCGGCACGATCGAGATCCGATGGACTCGATCGACCGACGGCAACAGCTCGCCGCACAGCGCGTGACCGGCCTCGTGGTAGGCAACCACCCGCTTCTCGTGGCTGTTGAGAACGCGCTTTGACTGCACGCCTGCGATCACGCGCTCGAGTGCCGAGTCGAAGTCCACCCCGGAGATCGTCCTGCCTCCCCGCCGGGCGGCGAAGATCGCCGCCTCATTGCAGATGTTCGCGAGGTCTGCCCCAGTCAGCCCGCTCGTCTGCTGGGCCACGAGGCCGAGGTTGACGTCGCCCATCGGCTTGTCGCGCGTGTGCACCTGCAGTACGCCGAGGCGACCTTTGACGTCGGGTGGCATCACGAACACCTGGCGGTCGAAGCGGCCCGGGCGCAACAGCGCCGGGTCGAGCTTCTCCAGCAAGTTCGACGCCGCGATCACCACCACGCGGCCGTTGCCCGCGAAGCCGTCCATCTCGACGAGCAGCTGGTCGAGCGTCTGATCCTTCTCCCCGGAGATGTCCATCCCGCGCCGGCCACCCACAGCGTCGAGCTCGTCGATGAAGATGATCGCCGGTTCGTGTTTGCGCGCGATCGCGAACAGACGACGGATGCGGGCCGCCCCCAGCCCCGCGAACATCTCCACGAACGACGCCGCCGACTGCGCGAAGAACTGCGCGCCCGACTCCTTCGCCACTGCCTTGGCCAGCAGTGTCTTGCCCGTGCCCGGCGGGCCGTGCAGCAGGATTCCCTTCGGCACCTTCGCCCCAAGCGCGTGGAACGACTTCGGCTCGCGCAGGAACTCCACGATCTCCTGCAGCTCCGCCTTGGCCTCGTCCACACCCGCGATGTCGGCGAACGTGACCGAGTCGCCGGAGGAAGGCTTGATCTGCTGGGGCTTGACCCGCGGCATCACCTTCAACATGCGCCACATCATGAAAATGAGCGCCAAGAAGAAGAGAATCATCACGACCGGGGACCAGTTGTAGGCCCAGTTCTGGATGTCCTGCACAAACGAGGTGTGCGGAGCCGGCGGCTGTATCGTTCTGATCGCCGCGGCCGCCTTTGCATGGGCATGAACTAGCGCGGCGTGCGTGCTCAGGACGGCGTGCGAACTCAGGGGATGTCCGGGAGTGGAGTGTCCCGGACGCGCCGCAGTCACCTTACCCTGCAGTGTCGTCGTCCCTGACTTCATCCCGTCGTCACCATCCTTGGTCCCATCGCACCATTATGGAGGTTTACCCAGCTTTGTCCAGCGCCACCTAAAACATCAGTCCAGCACGCTCAGCGCCAGGTCTCTGAAGAACTCCGTCGCAAACGCCAAGTCACGCACGTCGATGCGCTCGTCGGCGGCGTGCATCAGGGCCATCGTCTCGGGCAGCGTCTGGTGGCGCTGAGGGAAGAAGCCGTAGGCGACGCACTCTGGGAAAGCAGCGCGGAAGTGGCGTGAGTCGGTGAAGCCCGGCAGCATCGTCGGCGCCGTGCGCGCGCCGGGATCATGCTCGGACACCCACGCAGAGATCGCGTCCATCAACGGTGACTCCACCGGGGAGCTATTGCCGACGATCCGCTCGGTGAACTCGATCTCGAAAGGTGGACCGGAGTCCGTCTCGGGATCAGAGTCCGTCTCGGGGCCGAGCACCTCGGCGATCGCGCGCCTGGCCTCTGCCTCACCGAGGCCGGGAGGCACGCGGCAGTCGACTTTCAACACGGCGCGGCTGGGAATCACGTTGATCTTCTCCGAGGCGCTGATCCGCGTGGGTGCGAACGTGACGCCGAGCAGCGGCTCGAACATCGTCGCCAGCCGTGGGTCGGCGGCGCGCAGGCGCGTGATCGCCCCGGCCGGATCATCCGGGTTCTCACCGAGCGCGCGCAGGAACGCGCGCGGCTCGTCGGTCAGCTCGTAGGAGGGTTGGCGCGCACCGAGGCGCTCGAGCAGCGGCGCCAGCTTCAGCAGCGCGTTCTCGCCCAGCTTCGGCATCGACGCGTGCGCCGCCACGCCGTCGGTCGTGACCGTGAAGCGGAACACGCCCTTCTCCGCGCAGCACACGCCGTAATGGCGCTGCCCGCCGTATTCGAACACCGAGCCCGCGCCCTCGTTGAGCAGCATGTCGCAGCGCACCTTCTCAGGATGTTCAGCGGTGATCCACTCCGCACCCAGTGCCCCGCCTGTCTCCTCATCGACGACCGCAACGATCATCAGCTCCCCCTGCGCGGGCCGCCAGCCCGAGCGCGCCAGTGAGGCCGCTGCAGCGATCTCGGATGCGACCTGAGACTTCATGTCGATCGCGCCCCGCCCCCACACGCAGCCATCGGCGAGCTCACCCGACCACGGGTCGCGCGTCCAGTCGGTCGGATCGGCGAGCACCGTATCGACGTGTCCGAGGTAGCACAGCGTCGGGCCGGCCGGGGCTGCACCCGCGTCGGCGGGGCGCAGCCGCGCGACGAGATTCGGGCGCTCTAGCTCGGCGCCGAGCAGCTCGCACTCGAACCCCGCCTTGGTCAGGTGCGCAGCCAGGTATTCCTGCGCGGGACGCTCGGCGCCGGGCGGGTTGACCGTGTTGAACTGGATCAGCTTCTGCAGCAGCTCCTGGGCCTCGCCTGCCGGATCGACGCTCCTCACGCTGGAATCGTACGCTCCCGCACCCGCCGTGCGCCCGGCACCGCCGCCAGCAGCTCGCGCGTATAGGAGTCGCGAGGGGAGCGGTAAAGCTGCTCGTTGGACGCGAGCTCGACGATCTGACCGGCACGCATGACTGCCACGCGGTCGCACATGTGACGCACGACCGAGAGGTCGTGGGAGATGAACACGAGCGTCAGGCCAAGCCGACGCTGCAAGTCTCCCAGCAGGTTGAGGATCTGCGCCTGGATCGAGACGTCGAGCGCGGACACGGGCTCGTCGGCGATCAGCAGCTTCGGCTCAAGCGCGAGCGCGCGGGCGACGCCGATGCGCTGGCGCTGGCCACCGGAGAACTCGTGTGGGTAACGGTTGTAGTGCTCAGGATTCAGGCCGACCGTGTCCATCAGCTCCTGCACCGCCCGTTTGCGCTCCCCCTTGCCCTGCTCCAGGCCATGGATGGCAAAGGGCTCTGAGATGATCGAGCCGATCGTCTTGCGGGGGTTCAGCGAGGAGTAGGGGTCCTGGAAGATCATCTGCAGCTCCCGCCTGACCGCCTTCAGCTTGGCGCCTTTGAGGTGCGTGATGTCCTCGCCTTCGAAGCGGATCTCCCCCGAGGTGGCCTCGAGCAGGCGCATGATCAGCCGGGCGGTCGTGCTCTTGCCACACCCTGTCTCGCCGACGATGCCGAGCGTCTCACCTCCGAGCACGTCGAAGCTGATGCCGTCGACCGCCGCGACCGCGCCGACTTTGTGCTGGAGCAGCACCCCTCGCGTGATCGGGAAGTGCTTGACCAGGTCGCGCACTTCCACGAGCGGCTCCCCCTGCGGGGACGATGCGGCGGTGCTCATGCGCTTGCTCCCGGTACGCCCGCCTCGGCGATTGCCTCCTCGGGCGTCTTGCCCGCACCCAGCTGCTTCCACAGGCGCCGGCGCACGTCAGACTCGAGCAGGCAGGCGACGTGGTGGCTGGGATCGTCGGGGACTGGCTCCAGCGCCGGGTCGATGCGTGCGTGCTCAGGCTGTGCGTAGGGGCAGCGTGGGTGGAAATGACAGCCCGATGGCGGCGCGATCAGGCTTGGGGGGCTGCCAGGGATTGGCGTAAGCCGCTCCTTGCGCGGGCCATCGAGCATTGGGATCGATCGCAGCAAGCCCCACGTGTAAGGGTGTTCGGGCACGCTCAGAAGACGCTTGGCGGAGGCTGTCTCTACGATCCGCCCGGCGTACATGACGGCGATCTCATCGGCCATCTCGGCAACGACGCCGAGGTCGTGGGTGACGAGCACGACTGCCATCTGAAGTTCGCGCTGCAAGCGCTCGAGCAGCGCGAGGATCTGCGCTTGGACGGTCACGTCGAGGGCTGTCGTCGGCTCGTCGGCGATCAGCAGCTTTGGCTCGTTGGCGAGTGCCATGGCGATCATCACGCGCTGGCGCATGCCGCCGGAGAGCTCGTGTGGATAGGCGTCCACGCGCCGGGCCGGATCGGGGATGCCGACGAGCTCGAGCAGCTCGATCGTGCGCGTGCGTGCCTTGGCCTTGGATACGTCCTGGTGCGTGCGAATCGCCTCAACGATCTGAGCTCCGACGCGGTAGAGCGGATGCAATGAGGAGAGCGGGTCCTGGAAGACCATCGCAATCTCGGCCCCTCGGATCGTGCGCAAGTCCCCCTCGGTGAGCGCGAGCAGGTCGCGGCCCTCGAAGAAGATGCGTCCAGTCACGCGCGCGCCCTCGCGGCGCGTGAGACCCAGCACGCTGAGCGCAGCGACTGTCTTACCCGAGCCGGACTCGCCTACGATCCCGAGCGTATGCCCGCGGCGCAGCTGCAGGGAGACACCGTCCACGGCGCCCACGACGCCGTCTTCTGTGGGGAACGAGACACGCAGGTCCTCCACGCGCAGCAGCGGTTGTTCGGGAGCGCTCATGAATAACGCACCCTCGGATCTAGGTAGGCGTAGCCGATGTTGACGACGATGTTCGCGACAACGATAAACAGCGCAGCCAGCAGGACGGTGCCCTGGATGATCGGGAAGTCGGCGTGGGTGATCGCGACATAGTTGAGATCTCCGATCCCGGGGATGTCAAACACCGTTTCGACCAGCACGGAGCTGCCGAGCAGCACACCGATGTCGAGAGGGAAGATCGTCACGATCGGATTGATTGCGGCGCGCGCACCGTGGCGCAGGACGACGCGACGCTCGGTAAGGCCCTTGGCGCGAGCGGTGCGGATGTAGTCCTGGCTCATCGCCTCGATCATGCTCGAGCGCATAAGCCGCGCATACACCGCAGCGTTGCCTGCGGCGAGCACGAGCCAGGGCAGGATCAGCGACGTCAACCATTTCCAGGGATCGGTGGTGATGCCCGTATAGGAGCCCGCGCCGGGAAACACCTTGATCTTGCCGATGTCGGCCGCGAACAGATACAGAACGATCAGCCCGAGCCAGTATTCCGGCGTGGAGATCAGCACCAGCGCAGCGCCCATCGAGGCGCGGTCGAGTCGCGTGCGTCGGCGCACCGCGGAGACGATCCCGACCGCCAGGCCTGACGCCAGCCAGATGACCGCCCCCCCCAATACAAGCGAGACGGTCGCCGAGATGCGGTCGAAGACGAGGCTTCTGACCGATGCTCCGCTGTAGTAGCTGTAGCCGAGTTCGAAGTGCAGGAAGAGGTTCTTCATGTACAGCCAGAACTGGGTGAGCAGGGGCTTGTTCAGGCCGAGATCAACCCTGATTGCGGCGATCGTCTGGGCGTTGGCGTTGCTTCCTGCGCGCAGCCGCGCCGGTTCGCCGGTGGGCAGGATCCGGAACAGCACGAACGTGAGCGCTGAGACGAGGATCAGCAGCAGCATGCCCCACAGGATGCGGCGTACGATGTAGCCCCTCATCAGCTCACTTCAGCGATGTGAAGCTGTAGTCCCATACCCCGCCGTTCCACACATCACCGATGCCAGCGACGTCGTGGGACCTGATGTTCGCCTGCTTGTTCCAGGAGAACGGAATCGCAGCGGCCTGGGCGACCAGTTCGCGGTCAATTCTCGCCCATACGGCAGCGCGCGCCTGCGTGCCGACGATGAGTTCAGCAGCGGCCATCTGGCGGTTGATCGCCGGGTCGTTGAACTGGCCGTAGTTTGAGTTGCCAGTGGCTTCGATGTGCGTGCCATTGAAGGTGACATCGAGGACGGCCTGGGGGTCGCCGAAGTCGGCGGTCCAGCCGACGTTCGGGCAGACGTCGATCTCTTCAGCAGGGACGCCGCAGAACTTCGAGTACATAACTGAGGCATCGACGAGGCTGAAGTGCGTGGCAAAGCCGAGGCTCTTGAGCGTCTGGTTGACGATTTCCGCGTCCTCTGCTTCCGGGTCGCCGGTCGCACCAACAACCTGCAAGGTCGCGCCGCCTGTGTACTTGCCACTGGGGTAGCCCGCGAGCTTGATGTACTTTTCGGCGACCGCCATGTTTCCTTCGGGGTAGTCGTTGTAGTCCACCTGCGGGCCCTTCAGGCCACCGGCCTGTTCGAAACCGGGGATTTCGGGATAGATGAAGTGGGTCGCCACGTTGGTGACGAGTTCACCGCCGCGCGCCTTGTTCATCGCGACGCGGCTGAGCGCCGCCCATAGGGCCTTGCGGACGTTGACGTTGGCGAAGGGACCGCGCTTGGCGTTGACCGCGATGTAGTCCTCGCCCGCGCCGGCAGAGATCTCGAGCTGGGTGCGGAATTTTTCGTATGCGAGCTGGACGATCGACTGCGCAGGTGGTTCATTCTGGATCATGTGCGAGCCTTCGAGCACCTGCCGGCCGACGACGGACGGGTCGCCGCCGATCTGGATATCGATCTGGTTGAGGTACGCCGGACGGAAGTCCGTCTTCGGGTCCCAGTTGGGGTTGCGCACGAGCGTCGCCGACTTGCCCGGTTCATAGCCGACTCCGAGAACCTTGCCTTCGGAGTTGGACTTGAACATGTACGGGCCGGTCGCAACCAGATAGCTGCCGTATTCAGTCGGCTTGTGGGCGTCGTATTTCTTGGCGTATTCCTCGGGCACGGGGGCGGTGAGCGGAAGTACGAGCGCAGCGGCGACAATCGGCGCCTTGGGTTCTGTGAGGTGAAAGACGATCGTGTGCTTGTTCGGCGTCTGGATTCCGGAGATCGGCCCGCCGTCTTCCTTCTTTTCGGCTTCCTTCGCGCCTACGAGCGAGCTGAAATAGCTCTTGAAGTATGGGTTGGCCACATTCGCGTTGAGACCGCGCTCCATCGCGTAGGCAACGTCGGCCGATGTGACTTCGCGGTTGACAGGAGGGCTGAAGTGGACGCCTTCCTTGAGGTGCACGGTGACGGTCTTGTTGTCTTTAGAGATTTCCGGCATATCGGCTGCCATGTCAGGAATGGGCTCGACCGAGTTCGGCTTGTGGGAATAGAGCGGACGTTGGGTCGCGTACATCGCCTCGTAGTCGACGGCGGAATAGGCCTGGCCGGGGTCGAGGTGTTCGAAGTCGGTGTGGTCAAGCACGGTCAGCGTGCCGCCGCGGATTCCCCCACTTTGGGCCTCTGTCGCGGGGGTCTGGATCCCGGGCGGGACCTTGATGGCGCTGGAGTGAGATTCGATCCCGCCCGCCCCGCCACTGCTGGAGCCACACGCAGCGAGCCCGAGAGCGAGCATTCCTGCAAGCGCCGCCGGCGTAATCGTCTCGAGCATTCTGTGCGACCTCATGCGGCGCCTCCTCTGGCTGTCATGTCGATCGCGCGATTCACCGGGCGATCCTTGGATTGAGAGCGTCCTGCAGGCCGTCGCCGAGCAGGTTGAACGCAAGCACGGTCAGCAGCAGGGCGAGGCCGGGGAAGGCCATGTACCACCAGGCCGTGTTGAAGATCGGGGTGGCGGCGGCAATCATCTGGCCCCAGCTGGCGGTGGGTGGGCGGATACCCACGCCCAGGTACGACAGGGCGGCCTCGAACAGAATGTTCTGCGGTATCAGCAGGCTCGAGTAGACGATGATTGGCGCAACCAGATTGGGCAGGATCTCGCGCAGCATGATGCGCGCGTCAGAGGCACCAAGCGAGCGCGCGGCCGCCACGAACTCCTGCTCGCGCAAGGACAGCACAAGGCCGCGGACGATGCGCGCGATGTACGTCCAGTTGGCGAGCGCAATCAGGAAGATGATCACACCGAGACCGGACTGGACGTGTCCGCCGAGGCAGCCGCGAACCTCGCAGGCGGCGCCGAGGCCGAGGCCGAGGAACAGGATCGGAATCGACAGGACAACGTCGAACGAGGCGCGAGAGCAGAGTGTCGACCCAACCGCGGTAGAAGCCGGCGAGCAGGCCGACAAGCACGCCGATAAACGTGGCGATGGCGGTGCCGATGATGCCGACCTCCAACGAAACACGGGTGCCGTAGATAACGCGCGAGGCGACGTCCTGCCCGAGCGGATCAACGCCAAAGGGATGTGCCGAGCTGGGCCCGAGCGGACTGCCGAAGGAGTTCGTGAGGTTGGAGTTCTGCACGTTCGGCCCAGGCAGGCCGAGCAGGCTGACAACGAGCGGTGCCGCGATCGCAATCACGATCAGGAACACGATGAACGCGAGCGAGGCGAGCGCGACGCGATCCTGGCGCAAGCGCCGCCAGAATAGCTGCAAGGGCGAGCGCGCAACAAGCGCGCCAACGGGGTCGGAAAAGTCGAAGTCCAGGCGTCCGCCACCGGCACCGGGCAGCAGCTCGGCAGCGCCGACGCTCATCGCGCGGTTACCCGCGGGTTAGCCATCACATGAACCACCGAATACAGGTTCGACACGCACTCGTCGGCAACCTGCCGGCAAACCTGAACGGATGCACCCGCAATAGGCGGAATACTGAAGGCGTGGAGACGCTGTTCGAGGACGATCCCTCCGGGCGAACGCAGGGCACAGAGTCAGACGGGGCACCGGCAGGGGCACGCCCGCTGGCAGTGCGGATGCGCCCGGCGCGCCTGGAGGAGTTGGTCGGGCAGAGTCATCTGCTGGGCGAGGGCTCTTCGCTGCGGACGGCGATCGAGCAGGGAAAACCGCATTCGATGATCCTGTACGGCCCTCCGGGGTCGGGCAAGACGACGCTGGCGCGGATGGTGGCAACTCATTCGCAAGCGGTATTCGAGGAGCTGAGCGCCGTGCAGGCAGGGCGCGCGGAGGTGCGCGCGGTGATCGAGCGCGCCACCCATCGGCGCAAGATGAACGGGCAACAGCAGACTGTGCTGTTCCTCGATGAGATCCACCGCTTCAACAAGGCCCAGCAGGACACGCTGCTGGGAGCAGTGGAGGAGGGGCTGATCACGCTGATCGGCGCGACCACCGAGAACCCTGCGTTCGAGGTCAACGGCGCGCTGCTCTCGCGCATGCGCGTGTATGCGCTGCAGGAGCTGAGCGCCCAGGAGGTGGCAACTGTGCTGCGCCGCGCGGCGGCGGATGCGGCCGTCGACGAGGAGGCGATCGAATTCTTGGCCGCACGCAGCGCGGGCGACGCGCGCACGGCGCTGAACGCGCTGGAGCTGGCGCTCGAGACCGCAGAGGGGCTGGGAGAGGCCCAGGTGAGTATCGAGCGGGCAGAGGACGCGCTGCAGCGCAGGGCGGTGCTGTACGACAAAAAGGGCGACCGCCACTACGACTACATCTCGGCCTGGATCAAGGCCACGCGCGGCTCGGACCCGGACGCGTCGCTGTACTACCTGGCGGTGATGCTGGAGGGCGGCGAGGACCCGCGCTTCATCGTGCGGCGGATGGTGATCCTCGCCTCCGAGGACATCGGTAACGCCGACCCTGGCGCGCTCGAGGTAGCTGTCGCAGCAGCGCAAGCGGTCGAGCACGCCGGCATGCCCGAGGCCAAATTCGCGCTCGCGCAGGCTGCTATATACCTGTCGCTGGCCCCTAAGTCCAACGCCGCCGGCCGGGCGCTGGGCGCAGCGGTCACGCACGTGCGCGAGCACGGGGCGGCGTCCGTTCCCGGGTGGTTGAGGCCGGGTGCGAGGCCGGGCCAGGATGATGAGAGCCCGGGTGGGCGGGCTCTCATCTACGACTACCCGCACGAGCATCCGGGGCGGGTGTCGCCACAGGAGCTACTGCCAGATAGCGTCCTGGGGGAGCGGTTCTTCAAGCCGGGCGAGGCCGAAGCGCAGCTGGCGCAACGGTTGGAGCAGGTGCGCAGGATGCGTGGGCGATAATCGCACGATGAACAAGGCTGAGGAGCCCATACTGCTCGCGCACGACCCGGCCACGGGTGAGCTGCTGGGCAGCGTGGAGACGGTGGCGCCTGAGCGGGTAGACGAGGTGGTGCAGGACGTGGCCAAGGTGCAGCCGCTGTGGGCGCTGCTGCGAGTACAGGACCGCGCGCGCTACATGCGCCGGATGGCGCAGGCGATCGTGGATGAGCTCGACGCGCTCACAGAGACGATCGCGCGCGAGCAGGGCAGGCCGCGTGCAGAGGTGGCAACGCTCGAGCTGCTGAGCGCAATCGACGCGCTGATCTGGATCGCGCAGGAGGGAGCGCAGGTGCTAGGCGGTCAACGGGTGGCGACACACCACTCGCTCACGCTCGCCAAGCGCGCACGGGTCGCATACGAGCCGTACGGAACGATCGCGGTGATCGGCGCGGGCAGCGCACCGTTTGCGCAACCGCTCGGCCAGATCGCGGGAGCGCTGCTGGCGGGCAACGGCGTCGTGTTCAAGCCCGCCCAGCGAGCATGTCTGGCTGGCGAGGCGATCGTGCGGGTGCTGGCAAAGGCGGGATTGCCGGAGGGGCTCGTGCGAGTCGTGCACGGCGGCGCGGACGTGGGCGTGGCGCTGGCGAAGGCGCATGTGGGCAAGGTCCTGTTCACCGGCTCGCCCGCGGTCGGACGGGTGGTCGCGCGGGCTTGCGTCTCGCGTGAGAAGGAGGTCACGGTCGAGCTCGGCGGCAAGGACGCGATGCTCGTGCTCGCCGACGCTGACCTCGCCAAGGCCGTGGACGGCGCGCTGTGGGCTGGTTGCGCAGGCGCCGGGCAAGCACGCGGCGCGGTCGAGCGTGTGTATGTCGCGCGCGAGGTCTACGAGCGCTTCCTCACGGGCCTCGTTGCCGGCGCACGGGCGCTGGCAGTCGGAAACCCGAGCGACCCCCGCGTGCAGATCGGCCCATTGGCCTCCGCGCGCCGCGCCGAGCACGTCCGCGCGCTGGTGGAGGAGGCTGTCACGCAGGGCGCGGTGCTGCATTGCGGCGGGCCGGTCACGCCCGCCGGCTGCGTGACCGGTGCCTTCTACGCGCCCGCGGTGATCACCGACGCGAGCCCGCAGACACGCGTGCAGCGCGAGCCGATCGACGGACCGGTGCTGGTGGTCACGGCGGTGGACTCGATCGACGAGGCGATCGCCGCGGCCAACGGCGGCGACTACGGCCTCGGCGCGTCGGTGTGGACGGCCGATCGCTACCGGGGGATACGGATCGCGCACGAGCTGCGAGCGGGGATGGTGTGGCTCAACGACCATCTACCCGGACCGATCCTCTCGCGCGGACCGTGGGGGCCAGCGGCGGGCGGTGGCCTCGGTAAGACCTTGGGCGAGAGCGGGCTGCGAGCGTGCGCCCAGGAGAAGCTGATCGCGTGGAACCCCTCGGGGCTGCGCGGACTGTGGTGGGGTCCATACGACGAGGCGACTACACGCGCAGCAAGGACGATGGCGCGAATGCGCTCGACGCGCGAGGGAGATCACAGACGCGCCTGGCGCGAGGGCGCGGTCGGGCTAGCGCGGGTGGGAGCGCGGACATTCGGGCGGGGACTGCCGCGATAGCTGGCTCATGCGGCCCAGCCGCGTCGCGGCTACGCTGTGAGCATGCCCGCCCAGGCCTATGCAGGCAAGGAGTGCGTGTGTCAGCTGCGCAGGGGGATCTGCGATCAGAGCTGTGTGCAGGGGATGCTCGACACCCCCTTCTACATCGCCTGCCTGAAACTTTCAGGCCCGCCCGCCCGGCGCTGCCTGGTGATCGGCGGCGGCGAGATCGGCTTGGAGAAGGTCGAGGGCCTGCTCGCCTGCGACGGTGAGGTCACGCTGATCGCCCCCGACGCGGAGCCCGCGCTCGAAGAGTACGCACGCGAGGGCTCGATCCACTGGGAGCGGCGTGCCTACGCGGGAGCGGCCGACCTGGACGGTGCGTTCATGGCGATCGCGGCGACCGACGACACCGACGTCAACATCGCCGTGTACGAGGACGCCGAGCGGCGGGCGATGCTCGTCAACGTCGTCGACGTGCCGCCGCTGTGCAACTTCATCCTGCCGGCGATTGTGCGCACCGGGCCGCTCGCGATCGCGATCTCCACGGCCGGCGCCTCACCCGCGCTGGCCAAGCGCATGAAGCGCGAGATCGAAAGCCAGTTCGGCGAGCCCTACGCGCGTCTGGCGGTGCTGCTCAACGAGGTGCGCGGCTGGGCCAAGAGCACGCTGCCGACCTACCAGGATCGCAAGGAGTTCTTCGAGGGGATAGTGAATGGCGACCCCGATCCCATCGAGCTGCTGCGAGCCGGCGACGAGGACGCCGTGCGCGAGCTGATCGCACGGTCCCAGAGCCGGCACGAACGACAGACCTCGGGCGTGTGATCGAGCTAGACGGGCTCGTCCGCCGTTACGGTGAACGTGAGGCTCTGAGCGACGTATCGCTGTCGCTCACCGCCGGACAGACACTGGTCGTGTTCGGGCCGAACGGCGCCGGCAAGACAACGCTGCTGCGAGTCCTCTCGACGCTGCTGCGCCCTCACTCAGGCAGTGTCCATGTGCTCGGCAAGAGCCTGCCGGACGAGGCGTGGGCCGTACGCGGGCGAGTCGGGCTGCTCAGCCACGAGCCGCTGCTGTACCGCGAGCTGACCGCGCGCGAGAACCTGCGCTTTCACGCGCGTCTGCACGGCGTTGGGGAAGCACGCGTCGAGGAGTTGCTCGCGGCCGTGACGCTCGCAGATCGCGCCGATGAGCCATTGAAGACGCTGTCCCGCGGAATGGTGCAGCGCGTGGCGATCTGCCGCGCTGTGCTGCACGATCCCGAACTGCTTTTGCTCGACGAGCCGTGGGCGAACCTCGATCCAGCGGCGCGGGAGCTGGTCGAGCCGCTGATCGGCGCAGGAACTGGCCCGAGCGGGCTCCGTACTCGAGTGATCTCGAGCCATGATCCCGGCGGCGGGTGCAGCGAAGCTGACCTGGTGCTCGGCCTGCGCGACGGGCGGGCGGCACTGCTGCGGGAGGTCGCAGACATCGACTCAGGACAGATAACGGAGCTGTACAGGTGAGTGCGCTGACTGAGCGCTCCAGCGACGCGCCCGAGGCTCCGCCAGCGGAGGCGGCCGTCGGGCAAGCGACGCCGGTTGCAGCGCTGAATGGGCCACCGAGTATCTGGGCGACCGTCGGCGCACTGCTGCGCAAGGAGCTGCTCGTGGAGCTGCGCACTTTGGAGTCCGTGCCGGGGATGGCGCTGTTCGCGGTGACGACGTTCGTCGTGTTCCACTTCGCGCTCAACCAAAACAGCGTCAGCGGGGACGAGGCCGCGGGCATCCTGTGGGTGACACTGCTGTTCGCTGCGATGCTCGGCGTCAACCGTCTGTTCGTCGCCGACCAGGATCAAGGTGGATTCGACGCCTTCCTGCTCGCGCCGGTCGAACGCAGCGCGATGCTGCTGGCAAAGGCGCTCGCGCTGTTCGCCTATCTTGTGGTGCTCGAGCTGGTCGCGGTGCCGGCCTTCGGACTGCTGCTGCTTGCACCACCGCTTCACCAGGCGCTGCCGGACCTGTTGGTCGTGCTCGCGCTCGCCGATGTTGGGATTGCGGCGATTGGCACGCTTGTCGCGGCGCTGGCAGTGCGCACCCGTGCGCGCGACCTGCTGGGGCCGCTGCTGGCGCTTCCGCTGCTCGTGCCGGTGGTGATCGGCGGCGCACGGGCCACCGCGCCGCTGTTTGGGCTGTCCCATGCGGACGGTCTGCCGGTGCGCTGGCTTGAGACATTGGGGCTCTATGATCTGGTGTTCGGGCTGATCGCCTACGCCGTTTTCGACTTCCTCTTGGAGGACTAGGACTCTCCCATGCACGGACGGGGCCTTCGCACACTGAGCATCGCCACGGTAGCCGCGATGGGCATCGCCCTCGCGCTGGTGTTCTTCTACGCACCGATCGAAGCTGAAGAAGGGTTTCTGCAAAAGATCTTCTACCTGCATGTGCCGCTGGCGATCGTCACGCTGTGCGGGTTCGTAATCGGCGGGATCATGGCGATCATGCAGCTGCGCACTCGCGATCAGCGCTGGGACCTGCGCTCCTACGTAGCGATCCATATGAGCCTGATCTTCGGCGTCGGCACGCTGATCACCGGCTCGATCTGGGCGCGCGGTTCGTGGGGGCACTGGTGGGTGTGGAGCGAGCCGACGCTCGTGTCGTTTCTGATCATCATGCTGCTGTATGCGACCTACCAGCCGCTGCGCTTTGCGATCGAGGACCCCGAGCGCCAGGCGCGCTACGCGTCGGTGTTCGCGATCACCGCCGGGGCGTTCGTGCCGCTGAACTACATGGCGGTCAATCTCTCGACCGCCTATCTGCATCCACGCGTGCTCGGCAGCACATCTAATCTGCCGGGATCGATGTGGCTCACATTCCTGGTGTCGTTGGCGGCGATGGCACTGTTGTTCGCGACGCTCTGCTCATATGAGCTCACTGCCAAGCGCACGCGCATACTGCTCAAAGCGCGCAGCAGGATCCTCGGCTACCGATGAGCGCGCTGGCCAGCACCCTCCCTCAGAACACCGGTTCCGGCTACGTGGCGGCCGCCTACATCGTGTTCTTCGCAATCGTTCTGAGCTATGTGGTGATCATGGCGATCCGCCTAAGCCGCGTGGAGCGCAGCCTGCGGGAGCTGAGCGAGCGCGCGCAGCGGCCCGGAGGAGACGAGGCCAGACAGGGCGAGACGCTCCGACACGGAGTCGGAGACGAGGCACCAAGCCAGCGGGAGCACGAGACGGTATGAGCGAGCTGCTGGCGCTCGGCATCTCCCACAAGACGGCGCCCGTGGCGCTGCGCGAGCGCCTCGCGTTCAGCGAGGGTGAGGCGATCGACTTTGCGCGCCAGGCGACAGCCACCGAGGAGGTGCGCGAGGCAGTCGTAATCTCAACGTGCAACCGCACCGAGGTCTATCTCGTCGTCGTCGGGGGGGGTGGGGCTCTTGTCAAAGCCGAGGGCGATGTGCTCAGCCTGCTTGCCCGGCGCGCAGATATTCGCCCCACCGAGCTGGCGCAGGAGATCTACTCGCCGCGCAACTGCGACGCTGCGCGCCAGCTCTACCGAGTGACCGCGGGTCTCGAGTCGATGATCATCGGCGAGGCAGAGATTCAGGGCCAGGTCAAGCGCGCGCATGAGACGGCGATGCGCGCGAGCTGCACCGGGCCGCTATCCAACCGCTTGTTCGCGGCGGCGCTGACGACGGGCAAGCGCGTGCGCTCGGAGACCGGGATCGGCGCCAGCCGCGTAAGCGTCCCGTCGGTGGCCGTGGACCTCGCACTGAGCGTTCTCGGCGACCTGGAAAAGCGTCACGTGGTGATTCTCGGCGCGGGCGAAACGAGCGAACTGACCGCGCGTGCGCTCGCCGAGCAGGGTGTGGGCACGATCTTCGTCGCCAACCGCCACGCCGACCGCGCGCTCAGCCTCGCCCAGCGCTTCGGCGGATCGGTCGTCGGCCTGGACAAACTCCCCGACCAGCTCGTGCACGCCGACATCGTCCTGTGCTCGACCTCCTCACCCCATCCGATCGTCGGCCGCGAGGAGCTCGAGCTGGTGATGCGTGAGCGCGACGGACGGGCTCTCCTGCTGATCGACATCGCCGTGCCGCGCGACGTCGACCCCGCGTGCGGCGAGCTGGAGGGCGTCAGCCTGTACGACATCGACGACCTGCAGGCAGTCGTCGCGCGCAACCTGAGCACCCGCGCGGAGGAGACCCCGCGGGCACTTGAGATCGTCGAGCAGGAGATCCAGCGCTTCGCCCGCTGGCTGGGCCAGCTCGACGCGCTGCCGACGGTCAGCGCCCTACGCGCCCACGGCGACGACATCGTCGGGCAGGTGCTGGCCGAGAACTCGGGGCGCTGGGAGTCCGCGTCCGAGCGCGACCTCGCGCGCGTGGAGGCGATCGCCAGAGCCGTGATGGGCCGGCTGCTGCACGAGCCGACCATCCGTCTGCGCAGCCTCAGTGAAGACCGCGGTCACGCGAGCCTCGAGCTCGTGCGCGAGCTGTTCGGGCTGCGCGACGACGACGAGACCGCCGGGGGGGCTCTAGAGTCCGCCGAATCGGCGCTCGCCGAGGTCCACGACCTCCAGCGTCGTCGCCAGGGCTGATGCGAATCGGAACCCGCGGGAGCGCGCTCGCGCTCGCGCAGGCGGGCGATGTCGCCAGATCATTGGCAGCCCACCCACCCGCGGAGCTGGTCACGATCGCGACGACCGGCGACCGGGCGGGTGGCGAGGACAAGTCGCGCTGGGTCAACACGATCGAGCAGGCGCTGCTGGCCGGCGAGATCGACCTGGCGGTGCACTCCGCCAAGGACGTGCCGGGCGAGCTGGCCGGAGGGTTGTCGCTGCTGGGCGCGCCCGCACGGGCGCCCGCCGAGGATGTGCTGTGTGGCGCGCCTGCCCTGGACGCTCTCCCTGAGGGCGCACGCGTGGGCACCAGCAGCTTGCGGCGTGCGGCACAGTTGCGCGCGGCGCGCGCGGACCTGCGGGTGGTGACGATCGGCGGCAACGTCGATACGCGCCTGAGACGGCTCGGCGATCGGAAGACCGAGGATAGCCTGCACGCGCTCGTGCTCGCGCGCGCCGGCCTCTCGAGGCTCGGCCGTGAGGACGCGATCGGCGCGATCCTCGACCCGGTGTGGTTCGTGCCCGCCCCCGGCCAGGGCGTGCTCGCACTGGAGGGACGCGCCGGGGATGCGCACGCCGAAGAAGCAGTAGCGGCGATCACCGACGCGGACACATTCGCCTGCCTGCGCGCCGAGCGCGCCGTCGCAAGCGCGCTGAGCGCGAGCTGCCACACGCCGCTCGGCGCGTACGCCGTGCCCGCGGGTTGCGGCTGCATGAACCTGCGCGCCTGGGTCGGGCTGCCCGACGGCTCGGCCTGGGTCTCAGATGAGCTGCTCGGTGGCTTCTACGACCCCGAGGCGCTCGGGCGACGCGTGGCCGAGCGGATGCAGGCGGCCGGAGCCGGGGAGCTGCTCTCGCGGGCGCGGGAGATGACCGTTGAGCCCGCCTGAGCAATCCGGGGAGGAGGCCGCTGGCGCACCGGGGCGCGTCTACCTGGTCGGCGCCGGGCCCGGCGACCCAGGCCTGCTGACCACGCGCGCGCTGGAGCTGATCGCTAGCGCGGACGTGATCCTCTACGACCGCCTGATCCCCACCGCGGCGCTCGACGGCGTGCGAGCCGACGCCGAGGTCCTCTTCGTGGGCAAGGAGGGTGGCGGGGAATCCATCCTACAGGAACAGACCGAGGGGCTGATGGTGCAGCGCGCCCTAGCCGGCAAGACCGTCGTGCGCCTGAAGGGCGGAGACCCGTTCGTGTTCGGACGCGGCGGTGAGGAGGCACTTACGCTGCGCGAGGCCGGGATCCCCTTCGAGGTGGTGCCCGGCATCACTTCCGGCGTGGCCGCCGCGGCCTACGCGGGCATCCCCGTCACCCACCGCGGGCTCGCAACCGCAGTGGCGTTCGTCACCGGGCATACCCGCACCGATGACGCCCTGGACACCGCGAGCAGAGAAACGGCCGCCGGAGACCCAGCCCAAGCCGAGACGAACCTCGATTGGGCAGCGCTCGCAGCGTTCCCGGGGACGCTCGTATTCTACATGGGCGTCCGACGTCTACCTCAGATCGCGGGGTCGCTGATCGCCGCCGGACGCCCGGCCGAGGAGCCCGTGGCGATCGTGGAACGCGGCACGCTCCCCGACCAGCGCACCGTCTCCGGCACGCTCGCCACGATCGCCGACCTCGCCCAGGCGGAGAACGTGCGTGCCCCATCGATCACTGTCGTCGGTCCCGTCGCCGAGTTGGCCGGTGAGCTGTCGTGGCTTACCCCCGCACCGCTGGCCGGGCTGACGGTCGCCGTGACCCGCGCGCGCACCTCGGCCAGTGGACTCGCCACGCGCTTGGAATCGCTCGGCGCCCGCGTCGTGCAGGCGCCCGTGATCCGCATCGTGCCGCTATCAGATCCCACCCACCCCGCGCCCGATCTGGCGTCGTATGACCTGCTCTGCCTGACGAGCCCCGCGGGCGTGGATGCGCTGTTCGAGCGCCTGCGCACCGCCGGCCTGGACGCGCGCGCGCTGGCGACTACGCGCGTGGCCGCGATCGGCCCCGGCACGGCCGCGGCCCTGGCCGAGCGCGGGATCCTCGCGGACATCGTGCCCGAGCGCTTCCTCGCGGAGGGGCTCGTCGCCGCGCTCGCACACGTGCAACCACCCGTCCGCCGCGCGCTGATCGCCCGTGCGCGCGAGGGACGCGAGGTGCTGGGAGACGCGCTACGTGCACAGGGCGCCGAGGTGTACGTGCTCGCGCTGTATGAGACGGTCGCACAGGCGCCGCCCGCGCACATCCTGCGCGAAGCGCTCGCGGCCGACTACATCACGTTCACCTCCTCCTCCACCGTGCGCTTCTTCCTACAGGCCGCCGGCGACGAGGCGGGCCTCTCGCCCGCGACGCGGATCGTCTCAATCGGCCCCGTAACAAGCCAGACTCTGCGCGAGTACGGCCTCGAGCCTCACATCGAAGCCAAGCGCCATGACATCGATGGCGTGATCGACGCGCTGCTCGCGGACGCGGGCGCGCGCGAGCGCGCGTAGGACCTACACGATGAGATCGCTGCTTTGAACGTCCTGTCGCCAGCTGGCGCGCTCGGGTCACTGGGGCATCCGCGCCTGCACCTGCGCCTCACCGCTTCGACTAACGACCACGCACGCGCGCTCGCAATTTCAGGGGCACCGCACGGGACGCTCGTCACCGCCTCCGAGCAGACCGCCGGGCGCGGGCGTCAGGGCCGGCGCTGGTCGGCGCCGCCGGACAGCTCGCTGTTGATGTCGTTGGTGCTGCGCTGCCCTCCGCCGCTGCTGCCGCTGATCGCGGCCGTGGCAGTGTGCGACGTCGCCGGCAAGCAGGCGCAGATCAAGTGGCCCAACGACATCGTCGTGGAATCGCCCGCGCCTGAGCGCGGGCTGGCAAAGCTCGCGGGCATCCTCGCTGAGGGGCGCCCCCAGGACGGCTGGGCCGTGCTCGGCATCGGCCTGAACGTCGCCGTCCAGCTCGAAGATCTGCCTGCGGAGCTGCGCCCCACCGCCGCCACCCTAGGACAGCCACGGAAGGCGATCGAGCCGCTGCTCGCCCAGTTGCTCACCGCGCTCGGACGTCGCCTCAGCGAGCCGACTGCGCAGATCCTCGACGCCTGGCGCGCGCGCGACGTCCTGCGCGGACAGGACGTAACTTGGGCCAAGGGCAGCGGGCGCGCCGCGGGGATCGACGGCACAGGACGTCTACTCGTCAAGCTCCCCGATGGGGGCCATATCATGCTCGACGCAGGGGAAGTCCACCTCAAGCTCGCCCACTGAGACACTGCCCAAAAATCACTGCTTCTGCGCGTGATCCAGCGCCTCAGCGACGTCGCGGTCCAGCTTGCCCTCTTCCGCCGGCGCCAACCCGCTGCCGTTCGTGCTCGCAGACGCCATCGCCTCGCTCGTCAGCGCCTCGTCCAGAACTGCGTCGTTCGGCTCCTGGGCCTGCTTGCCGCGTTTGCTCCCCCGACCTCTACGCCTGCCCGCGGACTTCGGAGTGGCCACGTCCGTGTCTACGTCTCGACGATCGGTACCCGTCGCCGCGGCCGCCGTCTGCGCCACCCCCTCCATATTGTCCCCGGCGCCACCCTTGGCGCTGCCTTTGCGCCTGCGCCGGTTGTTGCGGGCACGGCGCTTGGGGAAGTTGCGCAGCAGCTCGCGAGCCAGCGCCGGGGGCTTGCGCGCCATGCGCGTGCGCGCACCGCGCAGGGCCTCCTCGGCCTCGGGTGTGTGTGCGAGCGCGGCCGCTAGCAGCGCAGCCGCCAGCCGCCGGTCCTGCTTGCGCGCAGCGTGGATCAGTCGTCTGGCGTTGCGGGCGTGCGCGCCTCCCGAAGAGTTCACCAGCAGGCCGAGCAGCCGCTTGGTCTCAGGCCAGCGCTGCACTGCGTACTCCTCGTGGATCTCACGCGTGTACTCGGCCAGGCGCCAGATCCAAGCGTTGGCCTGGTCACGACGGCCGATGCGCCGCTCCACCATCGCGCGCAGCATGATCTTCGATGCCTCTCTGCGCTCCTCGCGCGGCCAGCCGCCGATGATGTCGATCGCCGTGTCAAACGCATCCGGGTCCTTCGCCGCAGCGATGTCGGTCAGAGCGCGCAGTCGCAGCTGCGCGTTCGGATTTCTTTCCACCGCAGTGATCAAGAACCGGCTCTTGAGCTCGCCGGCCCGATCAAAGTGCAGCATCGCCCGTGCCCTGCGCCAGCCGTTGGGGGTCACGCGCGCGCCAGCGAGCGCCGCCCACAGGTGCTGCTCGCCGTAGTCGAGATGCTCGACCGCGATCCGCCACAGCTCGCGCTCGAACACAGCGAACCGCCGCTCCTCCTCCACACACACCGGCAGCACACGGCGCTCCACGCGCATCCGCCGGCCGCGTCCGCGGCGAATGGGCCCGACGACGATTGCCCCGCCCCTGTACACGTCGCGGTCGAGCAACGAGTGCAGCGTCACGACCGGGTCGTCGTTCTTGGTGGCCGGGTGCACGAAGTCGACAACCAGCCCCGCCTCCTTGCCAGGGTGCCGGCGGGTGACGCGCCCGACGCGCTGCTGGTAGATGCGTTTTGACGCCGTCGGCGCGAGGTGGACACAGACGGTTGCTCGCGGGCTGTTCCAGCCCTCGGCCAGCAGCTGTGCGTTGATCAGCACGTCGATGTCGCCGCGCTCGTAGCGCGCGAGGATCTCCGCGAGCTCACGCTTGGGCGTCTCGCCGGAAACGGCCTGCGCCTTCAGTCCTTCGGCGCGAAACGCCTCGGCGAGGTTGTACGCGTGGCGCACGCCTGCCGCATACACGACCCCCGGCACGCCGTTGAAGCGGGTCTTATACAGGTTCGCGGCCGCCATGTTGAATGGGTCCTGGTCGAGAAGTTTCGCCAGCTCGTCCTGATCGAACTCGGTGTCCACCTCGCCACGGCGCAGGGGCACCTTGGCGATCGTGCGCACGCCCACACCAGGTGAAATGCGCACGCAGCGTAGCGGCGCAATCACGCCGCGCCGGGCGGCCTGGGCGAGATCGAAGCGCGAGGTCTGGGTGGGGAACAGGTCGGTGACGTGGCGGGCGATCAGCGCGCCCGTGGCGGTCATGCCGATGAAGATCGGCCCCGTCCATTCGCGGATCGCGCCGCTCGTCTTCTCACCCAGCGCGGTGTGCGCCTCGTCGCAGATGACGATCGTGTAGGCGCTCGAGATCTTGCCCGCGTTGCGCACGAACCATTGGTAGGTCTCAACAGTTACAGGGCCCCACCCACCCCCCCGCCCACCCCCTTTGACCGAGTCCTCGCCTTTCAGCAGCGCCTTCGAGATGCGCTTTGCATACCCCCGCGCGCGCAGCTCGCCATGGAATTGGTCAACGAGGTTGCGCCGGTGCGTGAGGATCAGGATCCCACCGGTCTGCGACGCCTCTACGAATCCAAGCGCGGCGACTGTCTTGCCTGCGCCGGTCGCGTGCTCGAACCAGAACCGCTTCGCCGCATTTGGGTCCTCGGGCTGCTCGGCGAGCGACTCCTCCTCATCCTCCTCCTCATCGACCCAGTCGCGAGGCTCCTCCTCGGAGTCGCCCTGAAGCTCCTCTTCGGCCTCCTCCTCCAGGACCTCGTCGTCCTCCTCCTCGAGCTCGTCCTCCTCCTCGTCCTCATCGTCCTCATCGGGGGCCGCCCGCTGGACCGGGCCGAGCTCGTCGTCGTCCTCGTCCTCGGACTCCTCCTCGTCGTCCTCGTCAACGTCCTCCTCGTCAGCCTCATAGGCGTCATCTGCCGAGTCGGGGTCCGCGCGCGAATCAGCACCATGTGCACTCCCGTTGGCGAGACTTGCAGAGTCCGCCGGTGGCTCATCGTCCGGGCCGAGGATCGCCGCGGACGCCAGCAGCTCAGGCGAGGCCGTGGTGGCAGCAGCGCGACCGTCACCGTTCCAGGACGTGCGCTGAGCCTCAGCAAGCAGCGCTGTCAGCGTTCCTGACAGGGCGTCCACCTGGTGTGCTGAGAGCACAGTGCCGTCCGCCAGCTTTGGCTCGTCCTCAGACAGCAGCCGCTCCAGCCCCAGCAGCAGCGAGAAGTCCCGCCGCCAAGCAGTCGATGGGTACTTGGCACCGCTGTCCAGCTCCGCCAGCGCCTGCTCCAGCGCGCGCCTGCGCGGGGAACCAGAGCCCAGCGCAACGGCGGGATCCTCGCCCTCGTGTAGGAAGCGATCGCGCACGAACTTCTCCGCGCGAGCAATTTCGGCGGAAGTGGGCGTAGGCGCGGCCGCGAGGGCCACTGGAGTGGACTCGGCCATCAAGGGCTCTGGACTTCGAGACAGAGCCGCCGTAGAAGTGGCTTCGGCGGCACTCGGCACTGCCGACGCTTTGGCCAGCTAGGTTGCCGGATACTCAGAGCTGGGCTCTGAGATGCTTTGAGCATCATATAACACGTCGCGGTCTGATTGAAGGACCCATCATCTGACACCCTTAGCAACGATGACCGGGATCGCCTCCACGCGCTTGCTCGCATGCGTCGCCGCTACCGCCATGATCGTCCTGCTCGTCGTTGGCCTCGTACAGCTTGCGCGCTCATCCTCGCCGTCGACTGGCAGCTCGCAGCTCACGCTCGCACAGATCCGCGCACGCCTCGAGGGCTCACCGGTGCCGCTGGCAGCGCTACACGCGCAGGCCAGCAAGATCCTGTCGGGTGGTGCGAGTGCCCTGCACCAGCGTCTGGCCTCGCTGCACGGCTATCCGCTCGTGATCAACAAGTGGGCCTCCTGGTGCGTGCCCTGTCAGACCGAGCGCAGCGCCTTCCAGCGCGCGTCCGCCACGCTCGGGCGCACGGTCGCGTTCGTCGGCATCGACTCCGGTGATACGAGCCTCAGCGACGCACGCGCATTCCTGCGCTCGTTCCCCGTCGGCTACCCGAGCTACTACGACCAGAGCGGACAGCTCGGAGAAGCCATCACCGACTCGAGCTTTACGCCGGTCACCATCTTCTACGACCGCGCCGGCCACGAGTACATCCACCAGGGGCCCTACCCGAGCGCCGCAAAGCTGGAACGGGACATCCGGCGCTACGCGCTGGATGCGTGAGCCTTGCCCGAGATCCGGATCGATCCGCTCAGCGGGCACAAGACGATAGTGGCGGGCGAGCGCTCGCGCCGACCCGGCGGAGAGCCGACCTGCGCGCCTCCAGAGCCGATTGACCGGAATCAGGACCCGTTCGCTGAGGGCCACGAGGATCGCACGCCGCCGGAGCTGTACGCCGTGCGCCCAGGCGGAGGGCCGCCCAACTCGCCGGGCTGGACGGTGCGAGTGGTGCCCAATCTGTACCCCGCACTCACTCCTGCCGCGGAAGACGGGAGCACGGATGACAGCGCGCAGGTAGTCGTGCGCGCGCCGCGTGCTGGTGGCGCGCAGGAGCTGTTTGTAGCGATTCCCGCAACTGGCGCGCACGAGGTCATCATCAACGGACCCAGCCCGGTGACATCCCTGGCCGATATGGACACCGCGCAGGCGATAGCCGCAGTGGAGGTCTGGCGCGAGCGCATGCGCGCGCATGCTGGCAGCGCCTATCTGCAGCTGATTGTCAACGAGCGCCGCGAGGCGGGAGCGTCGCTGCCGCACACGCACGCGCAGCTGTATGCGCTCGACTTCGTGCCTGCCTCGGTCGCGCGCGAGCGCGAGCGCTGTGGCGCCTATGCAACCCGCACGATGGGTCACGATCTGCTCGAGGATCTCGTCGCTGAAGAGGTACGCCTCGGAGAACGCGTGGTGGCGATCGATGAGCAGGCCGTGCTGCTGGCGCCCTACGCCTCAATGCTTCCCTTCCAGCTGATGCTCGCCCCGCGCATACCCTGCGCGCGCTTCGAGCAGGACGATGTCGGCGCAGCGCTGCTGCACGACGGCCTGTGTCGGCTGGCACACCTGCTCGGCTCAAGCCCTCCACTGAACCTGTGGGTGCGCACGGCGCCTCGAGGCGCAGAGCACTTCTGCTGGCGCATCGACATCCTGCCGCGGCTCACCCACCTCGCAGGGCTTGAGCTCTCGACGGGCTTGAACATGAACATCGTCGCCCCAGAGGATGCCGCGGCCAGGCTGCGCAAGGCATAGTCTGCCGAACGTGCCTCCCGAGGAACGTGTCCTACCCCGGTTCGCCGCCGAGCCTCCGCACGAGGGGCTGCCGTACGGCCGCTGGGCTGAGCGGCTGACCGCAGAGTTCCTCGCAGCCTGTCTGGTGCTTGATGGCGACAGAGAGAATCTCGGTGAGCCAAGTGAGGTTCGGTGGTATCCGGACCGCACGTGGCATGGACACACGTACGTCCCAGGGACCACGATCACAGCCAACGGCTACGAGCTGTTCGGCTACGTGCGCTTCTTGTCGGGGACCGATGAGGGCGAGCCGAGCGAGCTCTCCGCATACGTCGACTTCACCGATGAGACAGCCGAGCGCAACCCCGACTGGAAGCTCGACCTGTGCGAGGAGATCATCGGCGCATGGCGCGGGGAGTCAGGGGCTACAGCGGCGATGACGCTCGTGTGGGGGCGGCCACTCGTCTCCGGCGGGCGGATCGTCACCGCCGAGCTGGCCGACCTCGCGGTAGACCAATGCGAGCTGATCGAGGAGCGCTTCACGCTGATCGCACCCGATGACTACCGCCACGACCTGCTCGAGATCAAGTTGTTCGACGGCAAGGGCCGAGAGCTTGCGCAGGAGTCGCTTTATGCAGGCGAGGAGGGGTGAGAGGTCGTTTGGGCCTCGGGGTTGTGTATTCCAAATTTCGTTTTATGTGCTCTTATGTATCTACATGCTGAGCATCGTCAGCGAGCCGACAACATGTTCCGCGTGCCGAGCAATGAGCTGCAGGCCAGCGGCGGCGCGCCCTGGTGAGACACTCCTTTTAGGCCTTGCGCGATCGCGCCAAGCAGCGCACCGCCTAGCTGGTCGAGGGCAACGATCACAACGCGCGCGTCATCTGGGTATGCGGTGTACATGCGCCACGCGTTTGCGAGGTGGCGGGCGCACAGCGGATAGTCACCTCCGTCGGTCGCGGCGAGCTTGTAGCCGCCGGCGACGCATCCGCGTCCGCCGAGCTCGTCGCGGGCCGCCTCGTAGCTGGCTCGCTCGGTTCGGCTCATTTGCTGCGCCACCGCGTCGCGCACCTGCGGTGTGCGGAGGACTTCGAAGGCCATCAGGCCGGTTCGAGTTCCCCGCGCTTGAGCTGCTGTAGGCCCTCTTTGAGTGCGGGGCTTTGGCGTGCCTCGCGGTCATCGAGATAGTCGACGAGCGCCTGGAGCCACTCGCGGTCCTGGCCGCGCTCACGCAGCTCGTCTAGCGCCCGGCTCACGCTTCGCAGACTCTCCGGTTGAATCTCCACGGGGCTCGAGCCCTTGATCGCGCGCAGCGCGCCACGCTCTATCCATGAGCGCACGGTTGGCACAGACACGCCGAGCCGTCGCGCGGCACGCGCGACCGGTACGCCAGCGGCATGTCTGATCCCCTCGAGCGTCTGGTGAGCTTCCTCCATGGCGCGTATCGCCGCGTCCTGGCTGCCGCTAGCCAGTGCATCACGGGCGTCGTCCAGCGAGATCAGCGCCAGCGTCACAGATTGTGCGTCACGCTTACCCATGCCATCAGCCTAGCATCATGACTTTCTAGAATCAAGCCCGAATTAGAAAGGACATGCCAGCCTCGTCGGCAGTGCAGCAACCGGGCAGCACGCAGGAACGCTTCGACGCACATCTGGGCAGAAGGCCGGAAATTGCGGGGCTCATTCGGACAGAGACGACGAATTACTACGACTCTTCGTTGCAATCGCTCAGATAGTACGCTAGCCTTTCGCAGGATATTCGTAGATATGTGCCAAAACTGTGACCGAAGGATTACAAAGTGCGACCCGGACACGCTGACGCGCAATACATGTTCTTGGAGATCGGCAAGGCGCTCGGCTACAGGACACGCCTGATGTGGTCACGGGAGCTGCCCACCGACGGCGTGTGGCTGCTGCCCGGTGACGGGTACGCACTGCCGGAGGTCCCTGCGGTCGCCCTTGAGGTCGCGGTCAGCGAGGGGCCAAAGGCCCTCCGAGGGAGCATCGACACGCTCGCCGAGATCAGCCCAGCTCTAGGCATACTCATTATCAACGACGCGGAGATCCGGCGCGGGGCACTTCGCGAGGGATTGTCCGCTGAGGTCATCGAGCGGCGCGTCGCCGAGCGTGTCGCGGCAGCGCATAACCGTATCAGTCGCCACCAACAGCGCATCGACGTTTGGGGCTTTGCGCAACTGTCGCGCCGCTATCAACTCGCGACGGGGCGGTCTGGTCCGCCGATGCTTGCCCGGATCGCCGGATAACCGACAACCAATTCACCAGGAGATACCACATGCCTAAGTTTGTCAAGAACATTGTTATCGAGGACGTTGACCGCATCTGCCGGCCAGGCGTCGGGCCGATCTACAAGGGAAAGATCTCCTCCGGTGATCTAGCCCAAGGCTTGATCGACGGCAACCTGAAGTACGCCCCAAAGTACCAGCGTGGTGCCAAGGAGCCGTTCGACGAGAAGACGCTACTGGACGTCACGAACGTCGAACTCGACATCGACCCCAAGCGTGCTGCGTCGATGGCGGCAAAGTTCCTACTAGGCCTCGACAGCTCCAACAAAGACCCTGAAGAGAGCCACGAGTTCTTCAACCCTGACATCACCTGGAACGCTCGCAAGAACGGTAGACAGGAGATCACCTACGACGCTGCGAAGCGCAGGCTCACTGTGCACTCCACGCTCACGATCCCCGACAGCGCCCACCGCCACTACCTGCACTACCTCCTCAACGAGTGGAAGGACGACACGACCAAGATCCCTGACGAGGTGGAGATCGCGCCCGATGGTCAGGCCGTTCAACGCGCTCTTGCTTCTGAAGCTGCTCGCTAAGTTCGACCCCTTCGATGAAGAAAACGCCTGCATGTTCGTGACGATTTTCAACATCACACCGATGTTCGAGGGACGCTTGTTTGACGAGTACAACGTCGAGGGCAAGCGGCCCACTGTGGGTGCGGCGATCGACATGCACCCGAACAAGACGGCGTCGAGGAAGTTCGTCATGGCGTTGATCAAACAATGTCCGATCTTCGACCGAGAGGAGATCGAGATCCGCGCGTCGACGATCGCAAAGGCTTCGCGAAAGCTCACTACGCTCGCGACCCTAGACTCTGCGATCAAGCCGTTCCAGAAGCAGCTCCTCGAGGTACAGAAAGACAAGGCCAAATACGCCGACTTGGTCAACTTCTTCTCACACTTCTACACCGAGTGGGCCTCGCTCTACCCCGAGTTCAAGCCAACCGCATCGGGTAAGTCACGGCAGTTGCTTCGCGAGAGATCCTTCGCGATGTCCAACATCATGTACTTCCCGATATTCAGGCTTGCGTTTGAGCTCTGGCAGAAGTACGCGATGAGCGGCACGGACTGGCGCTCCGAGAACGAGTGGAAGGATGCACTCGCCAAGTTGGCAGGCAACGTAAAGACCAGGCGTGAGGGTAAGAGCGTCACCGTGACGCTGATGGCGCGCGACCACTACGACGAGGATGGAAACCTCGTCGAAGGCAACCCGGACTGGCATGGCAAGATCCTGATCCAGCAGTTCGACCAGACCGGCAAACCAAACGGTTGGAGCCTGAGCAGCACGCGCCAGACACGCGATGCCGCGTACCACTACCTCGTCCAAAAGGCTGGGCTGAACGTGGAATAGGACGGCGTCCTCTCCGTTGCAGGCGAGAGTACTGAGATATGAGTCGCTGCCCGCCGCCGATTAGATTTGGAATGTCGTCTACGGACGGTCTGTCGCTGAGCGAGTATCTCTTGAAGGCACGTGGAAGTCTAGGCGAGCGACGACGACTCGATCAACTGTGGCTTCGCGCCGTGCTGATCGAACAGTGGCGTCGTACTCCACTGGTAGAACGTGCCAGCTTCGAGATCCAAGCCGATCATATTCTCAGCGCGCTGGATGTAGATGCATAAGTAGCGGTTATGCAGCTTCTTGCTTGGTACGCTCCGCCCCATCCGCACAAGCGCGGTAGTGGCGAACCAAGAAGTCGGCAAGTAGAGCGATGTCCTTGGGGGTGTTTTGTAGTCCATCCCATCGACGCTTTTGCCCGAGGCCAAGGTCCCAATAGCCCTCGGTCCAGGCGCAGACGGAATCCAAGTACTGTAGGTCTTCCTTGTAGGTCTCGGTGCTTGGGACGGCCTGTCGTCTCGATCGCCGTTCGGTGATGTCGTCCATGATGAAGCCAAGCGCGCTGATGCCCACGCCGTGTATGAGGCGCGACTTGCGAGGCGACAAATCCCACGCGTCTGGCCACGTTTCTCTGACAGCGGTCCAGAAGTTGCAGAGTGTCTCGATCATCTTGCTCGTGTCGCCTTCTCCGGTCTCGGGATCTCGAAAGCGGTAGAGCGCACCATCGCTGATCGAGCACTCCAGCATCTTCAATACTGAGTTGTCCTTGATTCGCCCCTCCGGCATCGTGGGAGTGCGAATAGCGCGCTCCATCGGTGAACCGGGGAGATAGTTGAGCAGTTCCAGAAGCTTCGCCGGGTAGCGCTTGCGCGCAAGTGCGGCGGGCAACTCGCCGTCTGTAGACGGCAGCAGCTCGTGAATCAGCCCCTTTGGCAACGGCTTGGTGTTGTTGACGAGGATGAACTGGGCTCGCTGCTCTCGGAGATCATCGGCGATGAAGGCAACTACTGGCACGGGAAATCGATCAAGGTCAGCGTCACGCAATGCAGCGGACCGCTGCTGGCCATCTACAACCCAGCCCAGCTTGTCCTCGTCGGCCGCGCCTTGCACCACGGGTAGGATCAGCGTCCCGATCGTTGAGTAGGCCTTGGGGGAACGTCTGCCTGCGGGCTCAAAGCGGACCCGTGTGTCAAATGCAACCACTAGAGCATTTGCCATCAGGGCCGCTGGGCTCTCTAGGTAGGTGCGTATAGCCTTGACGTGCTTGAGGGCCTCGGGGCGCTGGTACCCGCCAATGTGACCAGCGTCGTTACGATTGATCCGCGACACTGTGGTTACATCGGCCAATTGCTTGCCGTCCAATGCGAACTGATACAGGCGCCGATCACCTTGCCGAACCTCAAGTGCCGGCAGACGCAACTCAGACGCGTTCACCGATTATCTCCTCTGTCATAGCATTAACTGACTCGCCTCCGGCGATGTATCCTTGCAATGTCTGATTAAAGACCCACAGGTTGTGAAAGCCGCGACGCTTGTTGCGCTCAGTTCCCCTGAAAATGGCTACCTCAATGCCGTCGGTTTTACAAACCGCACATGGGCAGCGCTGCCAGGGAGCATCCTCGAGCATTCGCTGGTAGGCCTGTGTGTGGTCCTTTTCTGGACTAACCAGTTGCTCATAGTCCCGAAGAGCGGTGATTGCTCCCATTAGCGTCCTGTCGCCACGATCATATGCCCGCAAGGCGGTAAGACACGCGACCTCGAGGCTGCGTACCTCGCGTTGGTCGAGTTGTCCAGCACGGATAAGAGCTTGAAGTTTGGCATTGCCTTCGCTTGGGGGAATACGAAGCGCCACGTACTTGTGGTCCTTCGTCCAGTAGTTGTCCTTGTCGTCCTTGAACGCTTGGCGAAACGGAGAGGTCGAATCAAAGCTAGTGACCCCAAAAGCTGCGAAGTTCACTACATACTCGGTCCTGGTTACGCCAAGTAGGTGGAACTGCGTATTCTTGTTACGCACCTTGTGAACAGCCTTGAGGCAAGCCATGATTTGCATGGTCTTTAGCGGGACCATTCCCCCTAGGGCAATCCGCTTGTAGCCAAGGCGCTGGAGCTCCTCTACACAGTAAGCATAGGACTGAGGACTCCAGCCCTGGGCTGCCCCGACAGGTGTAAAGCTGCAACCACGTTCAGCGTGGCGCTCTAGAAACTCGCCAGCGCATCGAAGGGTGGTCTCCTGTCGTTCTATCCATCGAGGGTCGATCTCGCCAGACTCCTCGGCGTCTGCACGGTAGTCGAGAATCACGTGGTCGACGGAGATACCGAGATCGAACCCGCAACCCTCGTAGAAGTCGATGACTTCATCGACGGTGATGGGTGGATCTTGCTCGGCGACATATGAGAATGCGCCACAGTCACCCAGTGTGTTCATCCCGACTGGCAGACGAAAGAAGTCATGGACGCCTAGGCGGTAGAGCCGATGACGTTGAGCAGGCGTGTAGCGTCCTGTGTCTTGATAGCCATCGACCATTGTCTTTGATACGAGCATGCCTGTGTATGGCGGCTGAAAGTGCGCCTCGTGCGCGTAGTAGTCATCGCGCTGGCGAACGTGGTGAGGTGGATGCTCCTCAACGTCAAAGCAATATCTGGGATCAATTTGATCCTGACTATCAGGGAAGTAGAAGTCCATTACCCGGCTGCTAGCAGTTGATGTTCGGGCAAGGAGGTCGGTGGCATTGCCTCCAGCCAATCCAGCAAATCAATGTCGGGGCTTATCAACGTGCTCAGAATCGCCGACTGCTGGGAGAGCGCGATAAGGATACGGCCGCCTAGCTCGCCCTTGAGCGCTATCAGCCCACAGGAGAATCGGCGTGCCTCGTGATTGGTCAACTGTACGAGCCGCGACCCGTCAAGATCGGGGAGCCACCTCGCGACTTTCGGGGAGCAGAATACGATCGTCGGACCACCGAGTTTGACGTCGCAGTCAAGGTCGCAGGCTCTCAAGTACGGATCCCCAAGCATCAGCACCCCAAGGTCAAATGGCTTGTTTAGGAGCTTGCGGATGTCTTGGGGTACGTTCTTTTCGCGGCCTTGGCGCTGGATAGCAAGCTGTCGGTAGACCGGAAAACGAGTGATCGTACGAGGAGACCGACTTACGTGGCCGAACGAGCCCATGAAATGCAGACAGGATGCGAAAGCTCAACTCACCTGCTGGCTTTCCAGCCTGCCGGTATCGATCTATACCTCGCATAAGGCGCACATGCTGCTGGCCGGCATACAGCGACTCGGCCCAACGCGGTTGCCCATCGGCCGTCTGGACCTTAGTAGCCGTACACGAACTCACAATGAGGATCTCCCGACTCACGAGCGCCTCCATTGCAATCGTGCCAGTGCTTGATGATCATGGATGCTCTCTTGGTTGACGACCTCGAGGTCAAAGCCCGCAATCCGCTCGTCTGCTTGTAGTGCGGTCGCGACTTCGCGCGCCAGGTCCTCGACAAACGCGGGACGGTCGTAAGCAAGCATCGTCACGTGACGCTCATCGGGACGCTTGAGTAGTGGATAGATCGGAGCCGAGGCTGCCTGATCACAGACGGTAAGCAACTCCTCTGGCCATATCCCGTCGCCTCCCTTAGCCCAGCAGCCATCCAGCGCGTCTATCGTCACGTAACCGCGCTGAGAATGGGCGCTGTAGTCAGCGATCTCCTTGGAGCAGGGACAGAGACTCGTGACTGGGACACGGGCACCAATCTGTAGGCTCACTCCGCAGTTCCCGGCACGCGCGCTGAGCGTGCAGTCGATACCCAGTAGGGCCGTATGCTCGGTGACCGGAGCCTTGCGCTGGATGAACAAGGGAAAGCTGAGATTGATTGCGGCTTCGTCAGTATCGAGACGACTCGCGAGTTCTCGTGCCATCCTCAGGGTGCTTGCCGGGGAAACTGCATGCGAGTCGTGTTGCTCATGCAAAGCCTCGACGAATCGGCTCATGTGGGTGCCCCGAGCCTGAGCGGCCAATGCGACGGTGAGTTGCGCCTCGCAGATTGTCTGTTGGCTGCTGCCATCAGCACATTCGGCGGTGATTGGGTAGCGCAGGCCCGAGATCCCGACATCGTTGAGCGCCACGCCACGTTCGTCTCTGCCGCCCTGGACATCTGGAAGCGTCTTATCTGCCAGCAGGCTCATCGCTCCCGCTCGCCCTTGTAGAGCACCCCCGAGGAACACGTCTCCCTGACCTCCACCGCTGAAAGCAGCGGCAAGAGAGGCTGAAGCCTTTGCCAGATCCACTGTGCGAGGTTCTCCGAGGTTGGATTCTCTAGGCCCTCTACCTCATTCAAGTAGTAGTGATCCAGTTGCCCTGCAACGATCGGCTTGAATGCGGCCTTGATGTCGGCAAAGTCCATGACCATGCCGGTTTGCGGGTCGACCTCTCCGCTTATGTGAATGATCACACGGTAGGAGTGACCGTGCAGGCGGGCGCACTTGTGCTCTGGTGCAACATTGGGTAGACGGTGAGCCGCCTCGAAAGTGAATTCCTTGTAGAGCTCCATGTCAGACCCCCAGTGCCGTTCCCCAGGCGATCACGTGCAGCTGTGGGAGCACTCGTGCATGGCGAAGATCAGCATTAGTGGAGACTGCTTCGCACAGCCAGCGGTAGCGGTCACGAAGACGATTGATGGTCTGCTCCTCGGAGAGGTCCACGTCGGTGCCTGCGGACAGATACAAAGGGATCTCGGAGTAATCGCCAGCGGTCTGCCGAGCCCAGTCGAGATCTTCGCCATCAAAAACGACGATCTTCAGTGCTAGAGATGCTCCGGCAGAACACGCCTTGCCCATAAAAGCTCGGAATTGCTTGGCATGCTTGCTGTTGACCATGCCCGACGACGGGCCCTTTGGCGAAATGACAAGACTGTCTACACGGCCAAGCCAGTCCCGCCACACGCTCCCTTGAGTCTCGACGGCGACCTGCCTGCCCTCGCGCTGCAACTCTTCTACGAGTTGACCTAGCTCCAATAGAGCCGGATTGCCTCCGCTGAGCACCACGAGATCGGGGCCCGAGGGTCTATCCCGCAGCCGAGCGATCACATCGGTCGCGCTGAGACGCTCTGCAGCACGCACAAGGCCTGGCTCGACTGCGTGCATCGAGTCACACCAACTACAGCGATAGTCGCACCCACCGAAGCGCACGAAGTACGCCGGACGACCCGCCTCTGGACCCTCTCCCTGAACTGTGGGGCCAAAGATCTCGACCACGGGGAAAGTCGCATCGTCCAAAGCGCTCGAGTCGCTCAAGCATGGTGCCGAAGCGAGCACAACTAGGCCGCCAGCTTCTGGCCTTGGTAGGAGATCGGGTCCTCAAGGTCATTTTCGGCGAACGCACGCAGTCTCAGCAGGCAAGAGTCGCAATGCCCGCATGCCTCGCCCGCAAGCGCTGGGTCATAGCAGGAGCGCGTGAGTGAGTAGTCGACCCCGAGCTCGATTCCGCGACGGACGGTCTCGCCCTTTGTGATGTCGATCAGCGGAGTGTGGATACGGAGTCTATGGCCTTCCACGGTGCGCTTGGAAGCAACATTGAAAGTGCCTTCGATGTGATTGATGTACTCAGGGCGACAGTCGGGGTAGCCGCTGTAGTCGAGTGCGTTTACGCCGATAAAAATGTCGTCGGCCTCAAGGGTCTCTGCGTATCCGAAAGCGCAGGAGAGGAAGATCGTGTTTCGAGCCGGCACGTAGGTCGATGGGATGTCCTCTCCGAGTTCTGCGACTGAGTCGTGCTTCGGCACCACGATATCTGCCGTAAGGGCAGATCCACCAAAGATCCCAAGGTTGATCTCTGTGACTACAGGAGGCTGTATCCCAGCGGCTCTCGCGACCGCACGGGCCGCATCAAGCTCGATTGCATGACGCTGGCCGTAGCGGAAGGAGATCGCGTATGCCTCGTAGCCCTGGTTCTGAGCGATTGCCAAGACGGTGGCCGAGTCGAGGCCGCCTGACAGCAAGACGACGGCCCTGCGTCCTTCCCCGGACCAGTTGCTTTCTTGCTCAGTGCGAGACGCCGCGCGACATCGAGCGATATATCGCTCAACCTCCGCTGGCTCAAACACGGTACGAGTGCCCACCTTCAGCTTGGACAGGTCACCGGCGTCTATGAGACGATAGACGCCGCTTTCCGAGATGCCGAGGTGCTTAGCGACACGCCGCACTGAGAGCATATCCACGCCTTCCTCCTGTGTAGCAAAGCTGTCCTTCTCTTGGTGTTCATGATCTGTCATGGCCAGTCATGGTCTCCCATGGTGCGGACAGATCGCGAACTGTGGTCATGACGCTAGAACTATCGAGGTGAACGACACACCGCAGCTCAGCGACCGCCGGCGGCTGGTGATCCTCGCGATCTGCTGCATGAGCCTGCTGATCGTGGCGATGGACAGCACGATCGTGAACGTCGCGCTGCCGTCGATCCATCGCGACCTGCACGCGTCGCTGTCGGGTTTGCAGTGGACGATCGACGCGTATGTGATCGTCCTGGCAAGCCTGCTGCTGCTGTCCGGCTCGACGGCCGACCGCCTGGGGCGGCGGCGCACCTTCCAGGTGGGGCTGCTGGTATTCGTCGGTGGGTCGCTGCTATGCAGCTTCGCGCCGACGCTCGGCTGGCTGATCGCAGCGCGCGCGCTGCAGGGCGTCGGCGGCTCGATGCTGAACCCGGTGGCGATGTCGATCATCACGAACGTGTTCACCGAGCCGCGCGAGCGCGCCCGGGCGATCGGCGCGTGGGGAGCGGTGGTGGGCATCAGCCTCGGCCTCGGTCCGGTCGTGGGCGGTGCGCTGGTCGCGATCGACTGGCGCGCGATCTTCTGGATCAACGTGCCGATCGGGCTGGCGGCGGTCGTCCTGACGGCACTGTTCGTGCCCGAGTCGCGCGCGCCGCGCCCGCGGCGGATCGATCCCGTCGGCCAGGTGCTCGTGATCGTGGCGCTCGCGTCGCTGACATACGCGATCATCGACGGACCGTCCGCCGGCTGGCCCTCGGCACAGACGATCGGCACGTTCGCGCTGTCGGTGCTCGCGCTCGTGGCGCTAGTGCTGTACGAGCCACGCCGAGTGGACCCGCTGATCGATCTGCGCTTCTTCCGCAGCGCACCGTTCTCCGGCGCGACACTGATCGCAATCAGCGCGTTCGCCGGGTTTAGCGGGTTTCTGCTGATCAACACTCTCTACCTGCAGGACGTCCGCGGCTATTCCGCGCTGCAGGCCGGGCTCTGCACGCTGCCGATGGCTGCGGCGGCGCTCATTTGCAGCCCGTTGTCGGGGCGGGTGCTGAGCCGCCGTGGGCCTCGTCTCCCGCTGTGCATCGCCGGCAGCTTCATGGTCGCGAGCGCGCTGGTGTTGACAGCGCTAACGCCCACGACGCCGCTGGCGCTGCTGCTCGCGATGTACGCCGTCTTCGGCATCGGCTTCGGCTGGGTCAACCCGCCGATCACCTACACGGCTGTGTCGGGCATGCCCAACAACCAGGCTGGCGTCGCCGCCGCGATCGCGTCAACGAGCAGGCAGGTCGGCGCGGCACTCGGGGTGGCGGTGATCGGATCTATTCTCGGCGCGAGCGTCGGGAGCGGCATCGGAACGCAGCTCGCATCGGCGAGCCACCCGGCGTGGTGGCTGATCGCAGGTTGCGGTGCGCTCGTACTCGCAATTGGCGTAGCAACCACTGGGCAATGGGCACAGCACACCGCGCAACGGTGTGGAGAGCAGTTGAGCGACCGGGCAGGGTACGCCCCCACCTGAGGCTGCCTATTCAAGCCCTGCCCCGCCAGGGCTGCACTGGCGGGAGATCTTTACCGAAGCTCGACGCCGTGGCGGCGCAGCCAGGTGTGGGTGCTCTCGATCAAATCCGGGAGTGCTTGGCGGAGTCGCTCGACAGCAGCGCGAACCTCCTCGGCATCGACGTCCGGTGAGGCGTGCTCCAGTCGGCCCTCGAGGACGTAGAGCTCGTCCAGCAGCGCCGCCTGCTCTTTGCCCAGCCCACCGTCTGCGACAAGCGCATCGAATACTTGGCTGGCGTGTGGGCGACGGTGCGGGAGTAGGCCAATCAGACGGGCGCCGGCGCTGGCCTTGAGGATCTCGACATAGGCGTTGAGCATGGCCGAGTGATCGCCAGTGACGACCATTGTGCGGTTCGCATCGCGGGGCTCTGAGGACTCGAAGGCGCTTCTCCATTCGACCGGGTCGAGCGCGCCGCCGAAGTCCTCCTCGATCGCCAGGTCGATGGCCTTGCGGTGCTTGTTGATGCTCTGGAAGAAGCGCGCCAGCCGAGCCTGCTCGGCCTTGAGAATGTGAGGTTCGATCCTCGAAGGCGCCGAGTCGTTCACCGAGTCAGCTCTTCGATCGCGCGGGCTGCACCGGTCATCTGGCGGCGGTAATCACGACTAGCGCGCGCGCGGATCGCGTCGTGGCGCTCACGCAGCAGACACCACTGCCCATCTCGGTCCACCAGGACACGGCCCTCGTCAAGGACCCGGTCCAGGAGAAGCGGAGCCCGGACCTCAACTCGTCGCAGGTCGGCTATGTCAATCTGACGGCCGCTGACTCGTTGCAAGCGGACAGCCAACTCGACGCCCGCCGAGGGACGATCGTCGGCAAACGAGAACAGCAGGTCGAGATCCGAGTCGGCGTCCTCGTCGCCCCGCGCCAGCGAGCCATAGAGGACGGCCAGACGAACGCCAGGCTCGGTACGCAGCGCCCGGCGAAGCCAGGAGAGCAGCGACCAATGAGCCTGGAGATACTCGCGCTCGCCTGACGCAAGCCGTAGCCGCCGCGGTCCGATCCGGGTGGCTCGCAAGGTGCCCTGAGAGGCAGCCCTACGCAACGTGCGCTCCTCGACATCGAGATCAGCCGCCAGCTCTTGGAGCACTCCCATGCTGGAGAGGCTACTACGCCGTATGTCCGTTACGTAAGGCCCGTCCGGTGCTTGCCGGCGTCCTGACGGCGCCCACAACGGGTACTTGGGGCCCACGGGCGGTGTTTGGGCAAAGGGCGGGGGGTCGATATAAAAATAAAACTTGGTGTAACTATGGTAATACGAAGTAGAAAAAATACATGTCCCATCAGCGTCGCTGACGTACGCAGGCGCTGCTGGCCGTCTACGACCTCGTAGTAATGCTCGGACTTGTGGAAGATCGAAATGATCGCGCTGCAGTGCCCCCGCCGGGAGTCGAACCTGGATCTACCGCTTAGGAGGCGGTCGTCTTATCCATTGGACTACGAGGGCGCGGCCCATCGGTGCTTGAGGGTCGCCGAGAAGGCTACCGGCGACTGGCCTGCCACAACATGGCGTCTGCTCGCTGTCAGCGATCTGGGCGGTCGGGGTAGACCTCGTCGATCGTGCTCAGCGCCGTGTAGGAGGCGTCGCCGCCAATCGCTGCCTGGATCGCCTCACCGCCGCCTGCGAGACGGTCGAGCACGCTCACCACACCCGCGACTATCAAGCCCTCGCTGCGCACCCGCTCCACTGCTTCGATCGTCGAGCCACCGGTCGTGACCACATCCTCGACGAGCACACAGCGCTCGCCCTCCTGCAGCGGCGGGCCCTCGATCCAGCGCTGCAACCCATGCTCCTTGCGCTCTTTGCGCACGATGAACATCTTTGCTGGGGGATCGGGCGCGGCGAGCGCGGCGCAGGCGACCGGGATCGCGCTCACGGGCACACCGCCGACCGCGCTCGCGCCGCATGCCCGGGCACGCTCCGCGACAAGCAGTCCGAGCGCCATGAACGTCCTGTGCAGCAGGATCGCGCGCTTGGCGTCCACGTAGTACTGAGCTTTTCGCCCGCTCGTCAGCGTCACCTCACCGATCACGAGCGCGTGCTCGCGCAGTTCTTCGATCAGGCGCTTGCGGGCACGGGCGACATCGTCGCTCCCATATTCGGCCGGGATGTCCATAGGGAGATCTAATCTAGCGATGTGCTCTCCTTCATCGCTAGCCTGATGCGTCTAGCTTCTGTGGTTATCTGCTTGATCGTGATCGCCTCGTTTGCGATCTTCGTGGTCAACCAAACCAGCAGCGCATCCACTCACCAGCAGGAAGAGCTCACCGGCGGATCGACCTCATCCAAGACCTCATCCCATGAGGGCACCCTGCATAAAACGATCGACGAAGCCTCCAACAAGCTCACCTCGCCGTTCTCGAGCATCACCTCGGGGTGGAGCAGTCAATGGGCGATCCGCGGCGTCAAGCTGCTGCTCACCCTAATCGTCTACGGCTTCGCTCTCGGTTTCCTCGCGCGCGTGATCCGCGTCAGGGTTTAGGACGTCCCTGTGCCGACGGCGTACGCCTTGGGCATGAGCGGCAATAGCTCGGGCGTGATCAAACCGATGCGCTTGCACGCAAGCACGATGACAGCGATCCCGGTCAGCGCGCCAACGATCAACACGGGTGTTTGCCAGCCCCAGCCCTCGAGGCTTGCGAACGCGATTGAGTTGTTCAGTGAGTGCGCCGCGATGCCCGGATACAGCGAGCCCGTGTAGCGGTACAGCAGGCACAGGCCAAAGCCGAGCAGGGCAAGCGGAACGAGGTCGAGGACGGGCGCCGACTCGGCATGCACGCCGCCGAACACCAGCCCAGTGATCACTGCCGCCGGCAGCGTCCCCCTCCAGTTGCGCAGCGCCGTGAACATGTAGCCGCGAAACAGGAACTCCTCGCACATAGGCGCCACCACGCATGTCAACGCGGCGCTGAGCACCAGCAGCACGGCGCCTTCGTTGGATCCTAGCTGTTCGAGCGTCTTCTCTTTTTCGGGGTGCACGATTCCCGACCACACGACGCTGAGGACGATGAAGGCGACCAGCAGCGTCAGGATCATGCCAATGGCAGACCGCCAGCCTGCAGCTGGAGGGCGCAGGCCGAACTGCCACGAGCGCACCGCCCGTCCACCGATGCGTGCGCAATACACAGCCGCGAGCACGAAGCCGATGTCCTGTACCACCGTGTCGGCGATCGTCAGCCCAGGTGGCGTGTGCGAGCTCGAGATCTTCACCCCCAGGACAAGCGCCGGGATGTCAATCACAACTGCGCCCACCGCAGCCAGTACGACCCCTCCGAACAGCGCGAGCGGCGCCGTCCACGGCGGCCATCCGGGGCTCGGCGAGCGGGACCGCTCCGCCTCCGTCGGCATGGGGTCAGCCATCTAGGCCACCCAATGCCAGGTAGCGAACTGGCCGACGAACAACACCATCAGTGAAGCCGACAGCACGAGTGCCGGTTTCTGGGCGCGCGGATGCTCGCTCAGCCACGCCGCGAGCCAGATCACCAGCGGGAACAGCACCAGCAGGAAGCGTGGCAACGACATCAGCGGCTGTGGCGCCACCGGATAGGACAGCGGCAGGGCAAGCGCAGCGATCACGTAGGAACCGTAAGCGAGCGGAAGCATGCGCAGGACCCCGACGAGCAGCGGCACGGCAGCAAACAGGAACACGAGCAGCATCAGGTTATGCCCAGCGCTCACGAACGGACTGCCCCCGGCAATCGGGAAGTAGACGTGATGACGCTGAAAGGACAGCAGTCTGGCGTGCGCCGTCAAACGCCGCTTTCACGCCGTCCCACACGCCCACGTACGGCCCCGCGAAGTGCCTGCCCCACACGTCCTGGGCGTGAAACGGCGCCAGCGCGTCGCCGCCGGACAGCGCCAGATAGCCCATATATGCGGCGAGTCCCGCCGGCAGCAGCGCCAGCCAAAGAACATCTCGGCGCAGCCGGTAACACGGGCGCAGCCTGCCCATCAACATCTTCAGATCTGGTGGTCGATCCTCGCGTGGGCCGTACAGGTAAAGCATCAGCGCCGGCAGTACGAGCACCACCCCGGTGCTGCGCGTGGCGCACGCGAGCGCGCCGAGCATGCCCACCAATGCCCAGCGCCCATTGCGCGCGCACCAGAACAGTCCCACCGACAGAGCCAGGTACAGCGACTCCGAGTAAACCGCCGAGAAAAAGAACGCCATCGGCGCAAATGCCGTGAGCATCACTGCCAAGCGCGCCGCGTCGGCGACGCGATCCTCGGCGAGCGACGAGCGCGCGAGACGTGTCAGCTCCAGCGTGGTCAGGCGATGGATGCCGTACAGCGCCGCCGCGAACGCGAGCAGCGAGAACAAAACCCCCGCCAACACCGCCGGCAGGCCAAGGTCTGACAGCGCGTGCAGGCCAAGCGGATACAGCGGAAAGAAGGCGGTGCGCGAGGAGGTGTAGGCGCCGAGGTCGGGGCGGTAGCCGTAGTGGGCGATCACGAGATACCAGACCGAGTCCCAGCGTGCGGCCGGAGCCGCCAGCAGGTCGCCGAGCCAGCCAAACCCCCGCGTCACCCCGGGAGGGTTGAACGCATTGCGCACGGGACCGAAGCCAAATGCCAGCACCGTGCCCACCCCGGCAGCCCACACCAACAGGCGCGACAGCCACAGCGCCCGCCAGCACTCGCGCACCGCCGTCATGCGCGCACCATCCGCGCGCAAACGCGTCCACCAGCCCACCCGCGACTCGAATGGGGACGCCAGCTCACTTGCTGTGTCGGAGCTCATGACGCTGCACGGTAATCTCGATGCTCAACAGATGTCGCGGCAAGCACGACAGCGCCGGCGCAGGCACAACCGCGCCGGCCCCACACGGATTCTGCTCGTCGGCGGCGGCGTGGTCGCCGCGGCGCTCGTGCTCAGCGTGATCGCAGCGGTCGGCTATGTCCTGCACGTGGCCGCCACGGCGCCGGCGCTCGCGACGCTGCACCCGATCCTCTCAGACGGCTCCTCACAGGTGTTCGCTGCCGACGGCACCCGCCTCGGCTTCATCCAGTCCGACGAAGTACGCAGCCCCGTCGGATGGAGCGAAATACCGGACGACCTCAAGAACGCAACCGTTGCGATCGAGGACCAGCGCTTCTACAAAAACGACGGCGTCGACCTCACCGCCATCTTCCGCTCGGCGGTCAAGGACATTACCCACGGTGCCGCCCTGCAGGGCGGCTCGACGATCACGATGCAGCTGATCCGCAACCTCTACCTGGGCGGCGACCAGCACACGCTCAAGCAGAAGATCGTCGAGGCCAAGCTCGCAATCGAGTACAACGAACACCACTCAAAGCGCTCGATCCTCACCAGCTATCTCAACAGCGTCCCCTACGGGACGGTCGGTGGGCAGACCGCGATTGGCGTGCAGGCAGCCGCGCGCATCTTCTTTGATGAGCCTGTCTCGCAGCTGAATCTCGAGCAGTCAGCGCTGCTCGCCGGGCTGCCGCAGGCACCCTCGCAGTACAACCCCTTCCGCGATCCCGCCGCCGCCCGCGAACGGCGCAACGAGGTGCTCGCGAAGATGGCCGAACTGCACTACATCACTCCCGCGCAGGCAGCGGCCACCGAGGCCGCTCCGCTGGAGGTTCATCTCGGCACCTTCTACTCGCAGCGCAGCGAACCGTTCTTCTTCGAATACGTCCGCGAACAGCTGGCCGACCGCTATGGCGCAAAAGCCGTCGAACAGGGCGGCCTGAAGGTCTACACAACGATCGACCTCGACAAGCAGCGACTCGCGCGCAAAGCGATCGCAGAAGTACTCAACGAGCCCGAAGACCCGGCTTCGGCGATCGTCACGCTGAACCCCACCAACGGTGATATCGAAGCGATGGCCGAGTCCGAGACATACGAGCAGTCCCAGTACAACCTCGCAGCAGACGGACACCGCCAACCCGGCTCGACCTTCAAGGCGATCGACCTTGCCGATGCGCTCACACGGGGCATCGACCCGAACTCCACCTATTACTTCTCGCACACGCTCGAGCCCGGCTGGTTGCCCACGTATCCCACCTACGAAGTCAAGACATTCGAGGGCACCTCCCTGAACAAGTCGATCAACCTCGTCAACGCGACACTGACCTCCGACAACACCGTCTATGCGCAGCTCGCCGCGGACCTCGGCGAGCAGACGGTCACCGAAATGGCCCACAAGATGGGCGTCAAAACTCATCTCTCCAGCTACCCCGCGGAAGCGCTCGGCGGGCTGACACTCGGGGTTACGCCGCTGGAAATGGCCGATGTCTACGCGACCCTCGCCGACGGCGGCTACCGCAACACCCCGATCGCAATCACCAAGGTCGTCTTCCCAGACGGGCACGTCGACAGCAATTGGGGTGAGCCACACCGCGTGAAAGTGCTGAGCGAAGCGGTGACCGCCGAGGAGACCAGCATCCTCGAGCAGAACGTCCAGAGCGGCACGGCAACGCGCTCGGCGATCAACTGCCCGACAGCCGCCAAGACAGGCACGACCTCAGAACTCGTTGACGCCTGGCTGGATGGGTACACGCCGAACTACGCGACGGTCGTCTGGATGGGCTATCCGAACAAGCGTGTCTCGATGACCGATGTCCACGGTGAGCCCCAGCAGGGCGGCTACCTGCCGGCGGAAATCTGGCACGACTACATGGCTTCAGTCACCGAAGGCAAGCCGTGCGTGCCGTTCCCCCAACCCAAGGAAACGATCTCCTACGAGCCATTCTTCGGCAAGTTTGCGAGCACCGGCGAGTCCCTGCAGGCAACACAGACCAGCAGCGAACAGGCCGCAAAGGGCCCTGCCAAGAAGCAGTCTCACCACAGCGCCCAGCATGCGCCCACGCACGAAGCCGGCGAACCACATGAACCCCATGAATCCGGTGAAGCCCATGAAGCACCCGCGGCCCCGACCCACGCTCCAAGCGAACCCGCCACGCAGCCGCCCACGAGGAAAGGCGGCCCAGCGGTCTCACCGACCGGCGGGGCCGAACCGAACCCGTGAGCGCCGTCTAACGGCCCGCGCTGGTAGGTTAGATTCGTGGCAAAGGAAGACAAGGTCGAATTCGAGGGCGAGGTAATCGAGGCGCTGCCGAACGCGATGTTCAGGGTCAAGCTCGACAACGACCACGTCGTGCTCGGACATGTCGCCGGCAAGATGCGCCGCTTCCGCATCCGCATCCTCCCCGGGGACCGCGTCCGCTGCGAGCTCTCCCCCTACGACCTCGACCGCGCGAGAATCGTCTACCGCCACCGCTAGCTCGAAGTAGGCGGGGCGGGGAAAGGCCCCGAGACGAACATGGAGCGCTCATTGATCGACTCGATCGCGGCCGCGCTGCCCGCGGGGGGCGGGGGGTCGCGGATCGTGCGCGGTGTCGGCGACGACGCCGCGGTCGTGCGTGTGGGAGGGGAGCTGTGCGTGACCTCCGTCGACACGATGGTCGAGGGCGTGCACTTCCGGCTCGACGGCGGCGGCTCCTCCAGCCCCTACGATGTCGGCTGGCGCGCGCTCGCGGGGGCGCTCTCCGATCTCGCCGCGATGGGCGCGAGGACGGGCGAGGCGTACATCGCGCTCGGGGTCTCTGCCGCGGTCGGCGAGCAGCCGGCGCTCGAGCTAGTGCGCGGCGCCTTGGAGATCGCCGCGGCGACGGAGACCGTGCTCGCGGGCGGCGACGTGGTCACCGCGCCGGTCCTCACGGCCTGCGTGACTGTCGTCGGCTGGGCCGACTCCGCCTCTGAACTGGTGGGGCGAGACGGCGCGCGGACCGGGGACCTCGTGGGGGTGACGGGCCGCCTCGGCGGCAGGCCGACCCGCCCCATCCCTCGCCTTCGCGAGGGCCAGGCGCTCGCGCGAGCGGAGGCGAGCGCGATGATCGACATCTCCGACGGCCTCGCCGCCGACGCGCGGCACATTGGCGATGCCAGCGAGGTGAGCCTCGAAATCGAGCTGGAGCGATTGCCGCTCGACGAGGGCGCGCCGGGCTGGAACGCGGACGCGGCCGGGCGCGGGGGGGGCGTGCCCGGCTACGAGTGGGCGGTGAGCGCCGGGGAAGACTATGAGCTGTGCTTCACCGTGCCCTCCTCCGCTCGCGCCCGCGTGGAGGAGGGCCTGCGCGAGGCCGGCGGCGCGCAGCTCACCTGGATCGGCCACGTCAGCGACGGGCCGCCGGGGGCGAGGTTGCTCGACGCGCACGGCGAGGAGCGCCGGCTGGAGGGCTATGAGCACCGCTGGTGAGCGCGGCCGGGTGCCCAGCTCGAGCGAGCCTACGCGCCCCGGGCCACCGTGTTCGTGGCGGTGCTCAAGCGCATCGCGCCGCCAGCCTGGGGCGTGGGAACGATGCCGTTCAGGCGCGCGTAGACCAGCAGACGCTTTTCGGCGCTGAACAGGGGTGTGCAGGCGGAGAGGACGAGTCGGCTGTATCCGACCTCCGAGGTCGCCGCGCGGACATTGTTGGGATAGACCGTGCGCTGACCGGTGACGGTGTAGGCGAAGTGCGCGTAGGGCATGTCGAGGTAGATCTTCTCGCCCCGTCGCAGTTCGTTGATGTTGTGAAACGGCGCCAGATAGGTCGTCCTGTGTCCGGCGATCGACGTCGTCCCGGGGATGCCGGGGAACCTGGTCCCGGCATAGGTCCCGGGTCCGCTCTCCAATTCGGAGGTGCCGGTGCCCTTGACGAAGACGTAGTTGGCATCGATCTTGGGAATGTGGATCTCACCGACGGGGCTGCCGTCCTTGGCGTGTCGCTCGAACTCACGTGCAAGCAGTTCGATGCGCCGTGCCTCGTTGGGCAGATGTGCGAGGACGTTACGCTCGGCGGGGGTCGGCACCACACGTTCGACCTTCGCCAGCGCACTATGGAGCTCGTCCTGGCGGAATTTGGCGTATAGCGCCGACAGCGGCTCCTGCCACACGAGCGTCACCCCCGCGTCGAGGAGTGCGAGCGCTCCGATCGCGATCAGCGTGTACCCGAGCACGCGCAGGGCGCGTGGGTGAGAGCGGCGGGGTGGTCTGGTCGTAAACAGGACTTCGGACATGCTGGAACTCCAGTTATCGTCGCAGAGCCGACTCGGTTCCGCCGAGCGAACCGGGACCGGCATAGGACAGCGGACCCCTGATTGTGACCTCCGTACGTTCGTCCGGGCTTGAGCCAACAGGGTCGGCGGGCGGGGTGCAGGCGAGCAGCGCCATCGCCACGCCGCAGCCAAGGCCCACACTCCACAGCGCCGCCGCGAGCAATCCCACATGCCCGCCGGCGATCAGCAGTACCGCTGTCCAGGCCACCCCACCCGGGCCGTAGCCCGAGCTGGTGGGCGTAGAAGGCAACCAGCAGCGCGAACGGCACCAGCGCGAGCGCCAGGAGCCCCAGCGCCACGAGCGGGCGTGGACGGCGCTCGGACGAAGCGACTGGAAGCAGCAGGTGTAGCCCCGGCACAATCAGCATTGCTGCGTACGGGTTGACCGTCCACACTGCAACCGCAACCGCCAGCAGTACGAGCAGCGTCGCGATCGGAGCGGCATCAGTCCCAGCGTCTCCAGACAGCGGGCGCACGCTCAGACCGCCGCGCCGCACGAGCGTCGGCCATGCCAGCCAGGATAGGCCGAGCACCAGCGCGCAGGCGAGCACCGCCCGTGCCGCGCCACCGTCGAAGGGAAGCGCGCCGGGCAAGACGGGCTCCAGTGGCGTAGCCGCGAGGGCGCCAAAGGCGCCCAACATCAGCACAAACAGGCCGCACGCAAAGAACGGAATCGCGCATGAGAGCGCCCACAGCATCCAGCGCACGACCGGCTCTTGGCGGCGGCGGGCGCGCGCGAGGCCGTCGAGGAGCACGATCAGTGGAGGAACGAGCAGCATGCCGATCAGCAGGCGCAGCGCCCATACAGGGACGATCTGGTGGGCGAGTACGAGGCCGGTCTGCGGCGCCGCTTCGATGTCGGGGGCAACATCGAGGGCATCCACCGCGCTGAGCACGGCCTTGCCAAAGCCTTCCATCCGTTCCGCGCTCACCGCATCTGACGAAGATCCCCCTCCGCCCGGGCCACGTTCGCCGCTCACCTGCACAAGCACGGCCGGCAGCCCCCCCGCTGCGAGCGCGCCCTGCTCGCCAGGAGTGAATGGGAAGGCCAGGTGCGCGAGTTGGCCGAGCGCGCTCGGCATGCCCGGTTCTACACCGGCTTCGTGCTCAATCGAATCGGTGACCGTACGCTGCAGCTCGTCCGGCGCGCTGCCGTAGCCATCGGAGTACGCCACCACCAGTGGCTTGCGCAGGTGCGTGGAAGCGATGTCGCCGAGCACGATCGTCGCGTCGATCGGGCCCGGTGGGCTCGCTTCCGTGGCGAAGTTCGCCGCCCCCGCGTCCCCGCCGGAGCCGCCGCTGGTCGAGACGAGAACAATCGTGCGCTGGGTCTGGCGCGTGGCGAACACTCGCGCGAGCTCGATCAGCGCACCGGTCCCAGACAACTCCGCCGTCGATTCCCGCGCGGCAGCGTCGCGATGGGCGAGGATCACGATCGGACTCTCGGCCGTGCTGCCAGGTCGCTGCGCGATCACCGTCTCGAGCGTCTGCTCGCCGTCGATCGTCTGCGCACGTATCCGCCTCACGTGCACCGAGAACCCTCCGCTGGCCGTGTCGCCGAGCCCTTCGATCGTGCTCGCGATGTGACTGGCCAGTCGAACGTCTCCCACGCTGCCTGGCCGACGTTCGGGGAATTCGGCGGCGAGCCGCTTCGTTTCGCCCAGCGCCTGCTGGCCGTCGAACGCGTCTGGGGCAAGCGTCGAGGTGAGCGCCGGAGGGCGGGCGGTCAGCGAGAACGCGGCCACAGCCAAGGCGACCACGAGCGGGGCGAACGCCGCGCGGTATATGCGTCCGTTCAGCATCTGCCCAGACAGTAACCCTCTGGGCGGGAGCTCGGAACAAAAGCACACCGTCCGCTATCGTCCGCGCGTGCTCCAGCCCGTCGCCGTTGCCCACAAGACACTTGCCGACTACACGCACATCTGCGGCAAGGAGCTGATCGCCGAAATCCGTGAGCTGGCGGAGCCGCTGAAGGGCCGGCGGGTCGTGCACATCTCCGCGACCGCGTTCGGCGGTGGCGTCTCGGAGATCCTGTACACGCTCGTACCGCTGATGCGCGACGTCGGCCTGGACTGCGAGTGGCAGGTGATCTACGGCCGGGAGGAGTTCTTCAACGCGACCAAGCTGATGCACAACGCACTACAGGGCGCCCCGCAGGACCTCGACGAGGAGCAGTGGGCAACCTGGCGGCAGTACAACGAGATGAACGCGCGCGAGCTCTCCAGCGGTTGGGATGTGTGCCTGATCCACGATCCCCAGCCCGCGGCTCTGCACAGCCTGGTTCCAGAGAAGGCCGCCGGCTGGGTGTGGCGCTGTCACATCGACCTCTCCACCCCCAACCCGCAGACGATCGCCCAGCTGCTCCCCTACATCCAGGAGTACCCCCAGTCGCTGTTTCACATGCGCGAGTACGTGCCCGAGGGGATGGGGGGCAAAGTCAACGTGGTGCCACCGGCGATCGACCCATTGACACCGAAGAACATGGCGCTATCGCCCGAGGACGCGTCGTTCGTGTGCGGGCAGTTTGGGATCGACGTCGACCGGCCGCTGATGTGTCAGGTCTCACGCTTTGACCCGTGGAAGGACCCACTCGGCGTGATCGACGCCTACCGCCTCCTCAAGGAGACGATGCCCGAGGTGCAGCTCGCGTTGGTCGGATCGATGGCATCAGACGACCCCGAGGGCTGGGACTTCTTCAACGCGACGATCGCCCACGCCGACGGCGACTCCGACATACACATCCTCAACAACTTCAACAACGTCGGCGCGATCGAGGTCAACGCGTTCCAGTCCCATGCCGATGTGGTCGTGCAAAAGTCCACGCGCGAGGGCTTCGGGCTGACGGTCTCCGAGGCGATCTGGAAGGCGCGCCCGTTCATCGGCGGCAATGTCGGCGGCATTCCGCTGCAGGTCGAGGACGGTGTGACCGGCTTTCTGGTTTCGAGCGTAGAGCAGTGCGCGGAGCGCACCCTGGAGATCCTCCAGGACCCGGGGTTGGGCAAGTCGCTGGGGCGCAGAGGCAAGGAGCACGTGCGCGAGCACTTCCTGACGCCGCGCTATCTGCGCGACTATCTGAAGATCTTTACGGAGTTGGCACAGTCATGAGCGAGGAGCCGGCACAGCGAGCTCCGCTGGTGCTGGTGAGCAATCGTGGACCGGTCACGTTCCACTCAGGCGGAGAAGTGCAGCGCGGCTCGGGCGGCCTGGTGACCGCGTTGACGGGCCTGGCCTCGCACCGCGAAGCGATCTGGATCGCCTCGGCGATGTCAGACCACGATGCCGAGGCCGCGCGCGCCGCGGGCGGGCGGGCGTTTCCAGTGCGCTCCCCCGCTGGGGGCGAGTACCAGGTGCGGCTGGTCGTCTCAGACGAGCAGGCCTATGACCGGTTTTACAACGTGTTCGCCAACCCGATGCTGTGGTTCATCCAGCATTACCTGTGGGACCTCTCCAACGCACCTGACATCCGCCGCGAGGAGATCGAGGCGTTCGAGTTCGGCTACAACGTGGTCAACGAAGACCTCGCGCGCGCGGTCGTGGAGGAGCTCGAGGGCGTGTCAGAGCCGGTCGTGATGGTCCACGACTACCACCTGTACACGCTGCCGGACCTCGTTCGCAAAGCGCGCCCGGATGTGTTCCTGCACCACTTCATCCACATCCCCTGGACGCAGTCCGATGCTTGGCGGGTGCTCCCCACCAGGATTCGCGAGGAGATCTTTACAGGCCTCTTGGCAAACGACATCGTCGGCTTCCATACCCGTTCTTACCGGCGCAACTTCCTGCAGTGCTGCCGCGATCTGATGGATCTCGAGGTTGACTTCGAGCGGGGGATCGTGCGCATCGGCTCACGCGAGGTGTGGGTGCGCGCCTACCCGCTGCCGATCGACCACAAGGCCACGCGGCAGATCGCACACACCCCCCGCGTAGGAGAGTTCGAGGAGCAGCTGTTGAACCGCCGGCGCGACTTCCTGATCCTGCGGGTTGACCGCGCGGACCTGTCGAAGAACGTGCTGCGCGGGTTTTCCGCCTTCGACCTGTTCCTGGAAGAACACCCCGAGTTCTCAGAGCGCGTCACGTTCATGGCGCAGCTGATGCCCTCGCGCACGGACGTGCCGCAGTACGCCGAGTACCTCGAGCGGATCGAGGCGCTGGTGGCGGTCGTCAACCACCGTCACGGCACGCCCGACTGGATGCCGATCCAGCTGAAGCTGCGCGACGACCTCGAGGAGGCGATGGCCGCCTACAAGCATTACGACGTGCTGCTCGTCAACGCGATGTTCGACGGCATGAACCTGGTGGCCAAGGAGGGTCCGATCGTGAATGAGCGCGAGGGCGTTTCGATCCTCTCAGAGAACACCGGCGCGCACGAGGAGCTCGGCGAGTATGCGCTGTCGGTCAACCCGTTCGACATCCAGGAGCTCGCCAACTCGATCTACGCCGCGCTCACGATGGACCCCCTCGAGCGCCGTCGCCGCGCAGAGGGGCTTGCGCGGATCGTGACCTCGCGCGACCCTGGAGACTGGATCGACGAGCAGTTGGCGGACATCCGCGCAAAGGCCCTGGCGCGCTGACCCGCTACCCTGTGCGGCTGACCGCATGACGTTGCCCGCACCCACATACGACCTCGTGTTGCTGCTCGACCCTCTCCTCGAGGATGGCGCACGTGCGAAGATCGTCGCGGACGCGCGCGCAGCAATCGAGGCAAAGGGCGAGCTGATCCGCCACGACGAGTGGGGAGACAGGGCGCTGGCATACCCGATTGAGCGTAAGACCGGCGCCGAGTACCACCTGCTGCAGTTCAAGGCAGGAACGCCTGAGCTGCTCAGTGAGCTGGATCGGACGCTGCGGATCACCGACGGTATCCTGCGCTTCCGGATCGTCAAGCTCGAGCCGGGCACCCCCGACGCACCCGATATGCGCGCGAGCTCAAGCGTTGCACAGGCGAAGCAGACAGAAACCTCGCCGTCGTCCTCGGCGGTCGAGACACCGCTTGAGGGCGTGGCCGCAGAGCCAGCGTAACCCGTTAAGAGGATTGGGTAATACACTCGAGGAATGGCTTGGGCGCAGGACACTAGCGAGGGGCCAACGACGAGCAGGACCGACGTGCTGAAAGCGTCGCCGCCGATGTTCGAGTCAAGGCTGCTGGATGCCTGCTCACGGGTGCACCCGATGGTGCCTGTGCTCATCTTCGGGCCAGCGATCACAGCGTTGACGGCGTGGAGCTTGTCGAGTGAGAGCGTCGTGATCACGATCGGCCTGACAATCGGCGGGTACGGGCTGTGGACGCTGTTCGAGTACTGGCTGCACCGGATCGTGTTCCACTTCGAACCCACGGACGGGCTGGGTGCGCGCCTGCACTGGATCATCCACGGCGTTCATCACGACCACCCGAACGACCCGCTGCGCCTGGTGATGCCGCCAGCCGTGAGCGTGCCCTTGGGGGCGGCTGTCTTCGGTGCGCTGTACGTGATCTTCGGCGCGCGCTACGCGCCCGCGCTCGGCGGCGGATTCTTCGCCGGCTACCTCATCTACGACATGATGCACTACTACCTGCACCACTTTCGCCCGCAGGGACGGCTCGGGCGGATGCTGCGCGAGCGGCACATGCGCCACCATTTCGAGGACGAGACAAAGGGCTTTGGGATTTCCGCTCCGTACTGGGACGAGGTATTCAGGACCTCCTCTCGCACACGGCGTTCCTCGCAATAAGCGGCTTCTAAGTCGCTCGGGAAAAGAGACAGCCGCCGGCAGGCGTAGACTCGGCGGTGGCCTGGAAAGCGAACAGGAGTTCGCCTATCAGAGTCGGCCTCGGGCACCGGGCCGATAGCCCAAAATGAGACACGAACACAGATAGAGCGAAAGGAAGAAGCCGTGGCCGCCACCAACATCAACCGGGTCGTGATGACCGGAAACCTGACCGCCGATCCCGAGCTGCGCACCTTGCCGAGCGGCAACTCGGTGTGCAAGCTGCGCGTCGCCTGCAACACGCGCCGCAAGAACGGGAGCACCGGCGAATGGGAGGACAAGCCCAACTATTTCGACGTGACCGTATGGGGCGCGCAGGGCGAGAACGCGGCCCGCTACCTGGCTAAGGGACGCCCGGTGGCGATCGACGGGCGGCTCGAATGGCGAGAGTGGGAGACCCAGGAGGGCGCGAAACGCCAGGCAATCGATATCATTGCCGACTCGGTGCAGTTCCTGGGCTCGCGCGACGATACCTCCGGTGGAGGCGGATTCGCCGGCAACGGAGCCTCCAAAGGCAGCGACATCCCCGTCAATGAAGGGGATTTCCAGCCCGCACCTGTCGCCAGCGCAGCAGGCGACGACGACATTCCGTTCTAATCACAGTGAGGTAGACAGCAGTGGCAAAGCGTGGTCGCAGCAAGCCGATGCGTCGGCGAGACAAGAAGGGCGGACCGGGCAGCGGGCGGCGTAAGCCCTGCCAGCACTGTCGCGACAAGGTCGAGCAGGTCGACTACAAGGATGTCGCAACACTGCGGAAGTTCATCTCCGAGAAGGGCAAGATCCGCTCACGGCGGATCACCGGCGCATGCCGGCGCCACCAGAACCAGATCGCCCGCGCGGTCAAGCGCGCTCGTGAGCTGGCATTGCTGCCATACGTGAACGAGGGCGGTCGCGACGACAGTCCTCGCCGCGACCGCGGTGACCGCGACCGGGATCGGTAGCCGCGATGCCTGAAGCGATTCTGTTGCAGGACGTCGAGCAACTCGGCGAGCAGGGCAATGTGATCGATGTCTCCAAGGGCTACCTGCGCAACTATCTGGTACCGCGCAAGCTGGCCCAGCCGGCGACGAAGGCTGCGATCGAGACGGTCCGCCAGCGCCAGGCAGCCGCCGAGCGGGCGGCCCGCGAGGCGGTGGAGCGAGCGCAGGAGAACGTCAACCTGCTCAACCGCACGGTGCTCACGATCCCTCAACAGGCCGGTGCAGACGGGCGGCTGTTCGGGTCGGTGACCGCCCAGGACATAGCCTCAGCGATCCGCGAAGCACGCGGCCTGAAGATCGACAAACGGAACGTGCACATGCCCGAGCCGATCAAGAACGTCGGCACCTACATGGTCGTGGTCGAGGTGGTCGAGGGCGTGAACGCCACGATCAAGGCAATGGTGGTCGCGAAGAAGTAGAGCCACAACGCAGTCCGACCAGCCTGCGAACATATGTTTGTGGGGAGCAATTTGGTCCGACATAGCGAAGACCCCGGCCGGGTCGCGACTCGCGTCAATCTAGACTCGCGCGAGTTCACATCATGAGCACCGTCGTTACGACCAACGGTGCGGGGAACGGGAGCCAACGCCGCCAGGGCGCTGACGGGCCCGCGATCGCGCCACCACACAACCTCGATGCCGAGCAGTCGGTGCTCGGCGCGATCCTGCTGTCCGACCGATCGCTATACGCGCTGGTAATCGAAGAGGGGCTGCGCCCTGAGGACTTCTACCGCGAGCGCCACGGCGCGATCTACGAGGCGATGCTTGCTCTGTACAACGAGTCAGAGCCAGTGGACGTGCTGACCGTGACCGACCGGCTGCGCCAGCAGGGCAAGCTCGAGGACGTCGGCGGGCCCGCAGCCGTGGACGAGCTCACGGGCGTCGTGCCAGCCGCCGGGCACGCCCGCCGCTATGCCCAGATCGTGCGCGAGAACGCGCTGCTGCGGCGCCTCTTGAAGAGCACATATGAAATCCAGGAAAGCGTGCTCGGACATCAGGCTGCACCGCGCGAGCTGGTCGAGCAGGCAGAGAAGGCGATGCTCGAGGTTGCCCGCGACGACCGCCAGCAGGATTTCCGCGCGATCGAGGAGGTGCTGCACGAGGAGCTCGACAAGCTGCACCGGCTGTCGATCGAAGGCACGTCGCTGACCGGAGCGCCGTCTGGGTTCAAAGACCTCGACGAGATCACCGGCGGCTTCCAGGCTGGGAATCTGATCATCATCGCCGCGCGCCCGGCGATGGGCAAGAGCGCGCTGGTATGCAACATCGCCGAAAAAGCCGCGCTCCATCACGAAAAGCCAGTTCCAGTGGCGCTCTTCTCGCTGGAGATGGCTGAGACCGAGCTGGCCCAGCGGTTTGTTGCTTCTCAGGCCGCGATCAAGGGTGAGGAGTTGCGCAAGGGGCGTGTGGCTGAGAAACGCTGGCCAAAAATCCTGGCCGCCAGCCAGCGTTTGGCTTCAGCTCCGCTGTGGGTAGACGATTCCAGCGATGTGGGGTTGCTGGAGATCCGCGCAAAGGCGCGGCGGCTGCACAGCCAGTGTGAGGGTGGGCTGGGGCTGATCATCATCGACTACCTGCAGCTGATGCGCACGGACAGCCGCTACGACAGCCGCGTGACCGCCGTGGGCGAGCTCAGCCGCGGGCTGAAGATCCTGGCGCGCGAGCTTGGGGTGCCGGTGATCGCGCTGTCGCAGCTCAGCCGCGCGGTGGAGACGCGTCCTGATAAGAAACCGCAGCTCTCAGACCTGCGCGAGAGCGGGAACCTCGAGCAGGATTCCGACCTGGTGATGTTCATCTACCGCGACGACTACTACGACGAGGACTCCGAGCGCCCCGGCGAGGCCGACCTGATCATCGCCAAGCATCGCAACGGGGCGGTCGGCAAGGTCACGCTGACCTTCCAGAGGGAGTACCCGAGATTTATGAACTATGCACCGGAGCGCTACGCCCAATGAGCGCCGCGCCCTCAATGCCAGCGGATGGCGCCGAGCGCTGTCCTTATGGCCTGTGCGACGGCAATGGTTTCGTCGTTGACGAGGCGACCAACACCGCGTCTGACTGCCGCTGCCGGCCAGGGCGCATCGCAAAGATGCGCGTAGCCAGCCTCGAGGGACGCGTGCCAAAGAAGTACCGCGGGGTTTCTTTCGATCGTCCCCCGGTCCCGCACATGCCCGAGCCCGTCGTCTCAGAGGTGCGCAGCTACGTGCGCAACCTAAACGCTCGCCTCGAGGAGGGCCGCGGGTTGTGGCTCGTAGGCGATGTGGGAACCGGCAAGACAACATTGGCGATGATCATCTCGAGCGCAGCGCTGGACGCTGGGCGCTCGGTGGCGATCTACTCGCTGCCGAGACTGCTGAACCTGATCCGCGACGAGATCGGCACAGACAACAGCCTGCTCGACCTGCTCGACCGCCTCTCCTCGGTCGATCTGCTGCATATCGACGACCTTGGCGCCCAGCACACAACTCCATGGCGACTGGAGCAGCTTTATTCGATCATCGACGCCCGCTACCAAGCAGGCCGTGCGATCGTGGCCACGACAAACCTGATGCCCGCCGAGCTGAGCAAGCAGATGGGCAGGCGGGTGCTAACGACAGTCTCCGAAGAAGGCGGGAGAGAGCGCAATGAAGAGCGCACTGTCATGTCCGACGACGCAAGTGAGGTGGTGGGCAAGCGGATCGTGTCCCGTCTGGTCGAGATATGTGGTGACCCGCTGCCGCTCTACGGCGAAGACAAGCGGCAGGAGTACCGCAGCGAGCCACACACCGCCTCCATGCAGGCCGACAACTAGCCCCCCCTACACTCAACAGGCCATGCCCGGAATCGTGATAGTCGGCGCCCAGTGGGGCGACGAGGGAAAGGGGAAGATCACCGATCTGCTCGCCGAGCACGCGGACGCCGTCGTGCGCTTCCAAGGCGGCAATAACGCCGGTCACACGATCGTGCGCGAAGGGGTGGAGTGGAAGCTGCATCTGATCCCGTCGGGGATCTTGTATCCAGGCAAGCGCTGCGTGATCGGCAACGGTGTCGTGATCGACCCGAAGGTGCTGATCGAGGAGCTGGACGCGCTGCGCGCACGCAGGATAGATATCAGCGGACTGCGCATCTCAGCGAATGCGCATCTGATCATGCCTTACCACCTGCTGCTGGACTCCGCCGGCGAGGCCAAGCTCGGGAGCCTTCAGATCGGCACGACCAGGCGGGGGATCGGTCCGTGCTACGCCGACAAGGCGGCGCGCCTGGGCATCCGCGTACAGGACCTGCTCGACGAGAAGATCCTCAAGAAGAAGATCGTCGCCGCGATGGAGCCAAAGCGACTGTCGCTGCGGCCGTTCGAAAAGGATCCGGCGCTCGACCTGCACGCAATGACCGAGCAATACCTGACCTACGGGCATCGCCTCGAGCAGCACATCGCGGACACCGCAAAGCTGATGTGGGACCTACTCGACGCCGGCGAGAAGGTGATCTTCGAGGGTGCCCAAGGGGCGATGCTCGACATTGACCACGGCACCTATCCGTTCGTAACCTCCTCAAATCCGCTCTCCGGCGCCGCTGCCGTCGGCACGGGCGTCGGACCCAAGAACCTCGAGGAGATCTGGGGCATCTCCAAGGCCTACACGACGCGCGTCGGCGCGGGCCCATTCCCCTCAGAGCTGCACGATGAGACCGGGGAGCTGATCCGCCAGCGCGGCGGGGAGTTCGGCACCACGACCGGCCGCCCGCGACGCACCGGCTGGCTCGACCTCGTCGCACTGCGATACGCCGCGCGACTGAACACGATGACGGCCCTGGCGGTGACCAAGCTCGACGTGCTGTCGGGGTTCGATCGAATCCAGGTGTGCACGAGCTACCGCGGCGCCGAGGGCGCCGAGTTCGGCGACTTCCCCTATCACCAGTCGGTCTTGCACCACGCGAGCGCCGAGCTGACCGCCCTTGAGGGATGGTCAGAGGACCTCGGAGAGTGCCGCACGTTCTCCGATCTGCCAGCTGCCGCCCAGGATTACCTACGGTTCGTCGCCGAGCACGTCGGCGCACCCGTCACGCTGGTAGGTGTCGGCCCGGGACGCGAGCAGACGATCTGGACGGACGCCGGCCGCCAGACGCTCGTTGCGCGCAACGGCAGCTCACCGGACTAGAGCTCCGCTGATGGGCCGTGCAGGAATCGAACCTGCAACCTTGGGCTTAAGAGGCCCCTGCTCTGCCGGTTGAGCTAACGGCCCGGGCACACCGCCGGCGAGATCTGCCGGCTGGAGCCATGATTCTACTTGCTCTTGGTACCCGTCGAGGTGCCCGTGGACGAGCTCGTCTTGACTTCCGCGGCCTTCAGTTCGCCTTTGGAGTTCAGTTTGCCCACATAGGTTTTGCCGTTGGTGGTGGTCGTGTAGGTCTTTTCGCCCGACGGGTTGGCCTTGACTTCGGCGAGCTCGCCCTTGAGTTTCGTCCGTTCAGCGGCGGGGGCAAGTGCGACCGCCTTGGTCGAGGCGAGGTCGCCGACACCGATGTTGTGGGCTTTGTAGGCGTACTCTGCGAGCGTCGCGAACAGCGCGGCGTCGGTGGGCCTCGTGGCGACCGAGATCTGCAGGATTTCGACCTCCTTGGCGGGTTCGTTGAGACCCGCTTCCCCGTATACATTCTCCATCAGCTGCGCGAGTTCTGCGTTGGGCTTGGGCGGATTCAGCGCGATGTAGCTGCTCCACGCCTGTGCCGCCTGCTTGAACAGTTCCTTGCCCTTGCTCGTCACCGCACCGGCACTCGTCGTATACGGTTCGTTGCCCGCTTCGTGCACGAGGTTCTTGGCGAGATTTTCCCACGCACTGACGTTGCTCGGCTGCTTCTGCGCGAGCTTGCGGTACTTCGCGATCTGCTTGGCGTAGCCCGATCCACCACCGCCTTCTTCTTTGCTCAAGCTGCTGAGGATCCCGCCGCTGCCAAAACCGCCACCGATTCCGAGGCCGACCAAGCCGAACCCCATCAGCAGCGCCAGGCCCATATACAGCACCCGCACCGCGCGGCGCCGGTGACGACCGCGCAGGTCAAACAGCATCAGCTCAGCTCACTGTCTATGTGGTTGACGATCTGTTGCACGCTGGGCTCCGTCCTCTCCTCGGTAGGCGATCCGCCTCCAGACGGGTCGCTTGGTGGGTGGGTCTGGCGCTCGTGCTCACCCTGACGGCGCTCGAAGAGCGACGCGAGCAGGATACTCGCCTCGTAAAGCACATACAGCGGCACCGTCTCCAGCACCAGCGTGATCGCATCTCCGGGCAGGAACGCGGCGATCGCCGCGCACACCAGCAGCGCGTAGCGGCGATGACGGCGCAGCTGGCGGGGAGTGACGAGCCCCGCTCGCACGGCGCCGAGGATCACGACGGGCGCCTGGAAGGAGAGTCCCATCGCGAGGAGCACAGTTGCGGCGAACTTGTAGTACTGGTTGGCCTGCACCATCACGTTGAACTGGCTGGCGTTGAAGTTCTGCAGGAAGTGCACCGCGGTGGGAAGCACGACGAGATAGCCGAAGGCGGCGCCCGCCGCAAACAGGAACGGCACGGAGATCAGCAGCGGCAGCACCACGCGCCGCTCGCTCGGACTGAACGCGGGCAGCACGAAGCCGTAAAGCTCGAACAGGATCAGAGGCAGCGCCAGCACGAGTGAGAAGTAGAGCGTGACCGTCAGCGTCGCCGTGAGCGGTTCCCCAGGTCCAAGCGTAGTCGGGTTGGTTCCACTCGGCCTGCGCGGGATCTTCGCGACATCTGCCCCTAGCTTGGGGATCTCGCCCGCGAGCTCTGCCCTCGTGGCGGCACGCAGGCCACTGGCCGGAGCACTGAGCACTCCTACGATCGCCTGCATGTTCTTTGCAACTTCGAGCACTCCCTTCTGGGCAAGCCACGTCTGTCCCGCCGGCCCTTCTCCACGGAGGACCTGCTGCTCGGTCTGCTTGTGCAGCGGCCGGTTGATGAATCCGAGCAGCGCGTGGTTCTGCCAGAAGCAAACACCGAACACGACCACAAACGCGATTGCGCTCACGATCAGACGGGTACGCAGCTCTTCGAGGTGGTTGACGAGGCTGAGTCGGTCCTCGTGGCCGATCGTGCGGATCGCGGTGGCCATTGCTCATATGAACCTATCACCGCATCTGCGCAGGGTCCCGCCCACGGCCGCCGAGCTTTGGGCTACTTGCTAAAGGCACTCGCCCGCGGCGTCGATGACTTCAGAGCAAGCCCATGTCAGACACCAATCCCCACATACGCCACCATGTGCGAATGCCGGACGGCAAGCAGGTCGAGGTCGATCCTACGCTGGAGGAGTGCCACGCGTCCGATCTGGACCTGTTGCACGGCCCAGATCAACTGCACATATGCTTCAACTGCGCTGGCGAGCTCGTCTATCCATTGGACTGGGTCGAAGAGGGCTCCAAGCACTGGCGTATCGTGCTGCGCTGTCCGGAGTGCGAGGCGCGCCGCGAGGGCGTCTTTGAGCAATCTGATGTCGAGCAACTGGACGACGAGCTGGACCGTGGCGCTGGTGCGCTGCTGAGCGACCTCAAGCGGCTCACACACGCGAACATGACCGACGAGGTCGAGTTCTTCGTGCGCGCACTGCAGGCCGACCTAATCGTCCCGAGCGATTTCTAAACGCCGCCTAGCGGTAGCGCTCAACGACAGCGTCAGCAACAAGGTCGAGCAGGGCAGCGCCAGGACGGTCTTGGAGGCTCCCCGGAAGCGCTGACTTGGCCTCGGCGACCAGCGCCAGTGCCCGTTCGCGAGCCTCGTCGAGCGCTCCCGTCGCGGCGATGCGCTCGCAGAGGCGCTCGATGTTTTGAGACCCGCCCGCCCCGCGCAGCGACGCGAGGTCGAACTCGGCGAGCTCAGGGTCACGCTCGCGTGCGAGGATGAACGGCAGCGTAACAGTGCCGTCGAGCAGGTCCGTGCCGCGCGCCTTGCCAGTGCGCTCAACCGGCCCAGACACGTCGAGCACGTCGTCGAGCAGCTGGAAGGCGAGGCCGATACGGCGGGCGAACGCGCCCAGTTCCTCAGCGAGCACGCGCGAGCCTGCGACAGCCACAAGCGCACCCAGCCGGCAGGCAGCCTCGAACAAGGCTGCGGTCTTCAACTCGCAGCGGCGCAGGTAGCGCTCCACTGCGACGTGCGTCGCGTAGGCGTCCTCGCGCTGCAACAGCTCGCCCTCGGCCAGCGCCGAGCTGGCGTCTGAGAGCGCCTTCAGCTGCGCCTCGTCGCCGTTGCGGGCGAGCTCTGCAAACGCGCGCGAGAACAGCAGGTCGCCGGTGGCGATCGCGAGCTTGCGCCCTGCGGCTGCAGCGACCGACGGCCGTCCGCGCCGCAATTGCGCGCCGTCAATCACGTCGTCGTGCACAAGCGTCGCCGAGTGCACGAGCTCAACCGCTACGGCTGCGCGCACCAGGCTCTCCTCACCCTCATCGGTGGCTGGGGGACCGCCCGCAGACTCGGCAGCGAGCACCACCAGCAGCGGACGCAGCCGCTTGCCGCCGGCGAGTACCATGCCGGTGGCGTGGCAGGAGAGCGGGTCGCCGGCCTCGGCGGTCACCCGCTCGAGATGCAACTCGGTCCTAACCATGCGCTCGCGCAAACCGCTTCCGCCGCGGCGCATGATCGTCTCGACTGCGTCCATATCCGCCGCCGCCCCGTCCGCGACAGTGCCGCTGTCCACAATGCTCACCTTTGTGCCTCCACCAGAACCGTACCGGCATGGATCGAAATGATCCCTCCAGCAGTGAGCAGGTAGGAGATCTCTCCAAGCCCCACGCGCGCCATCTCCGCTGCCAGCCCATCCGGGCCCGGGAAGCGCTTGACTGAGCTGGGCAGGTAGCTGTAGGCGTCAGCGATCGTGGCGCCGCGAGCAGCGTTGTGACGGCCCATAAGCACTGCGAACGCACCAGTCAAGCGGCCGAGCGCCGGCACGATCCGATCGAACCACAGCCCGAAGAACACCGACAGCGGCGGGCGCATCGGGGTGGTCATCTCGAGCACCACCACCCGACCTCCTGGCCGCACCACGCGGACCATCTCCCTAAGCCCACCTGTCAGGTCCTCGAAATTGCGCACACCAAAGCCGACGGTAACCGCATCGAACGAGCCCTCAGCATAGGGCAGTTCCAGCGCATCGCCCCACTCGAAGCGGGGGACCACGGCGCCATCCGCCGCGGCCGCCTTCGCGCGTGCGCGCGTGAGCATTGCCTCGGAGAAGTCGCTGCCCACGACCTCGCCTCCTGGCGAGACGCGCCGTGCAAGCTCGATCGCCAAGTCGCCGGTGCCGGTCGCGACATCAAGCACGCGACCGCCAGGACCAACGTGCGCGAAATCGACTGCACGGCCGCGCCAGCGATGGTGCAGGCCGGCCGTCATCACCGTGTTCAGCAGGTCATAGACGCCAGCGATGCGGTCGAACATCTCCCGCACCTGGCCTGCCTCCAGCCGTCCGGGGCCATGCGAGGCGGACACAGCGCTATTTCAGCAGCGACAGGAAGGCGACTACCGCGTCGAACTTCTTCGCCGGCAGATTCTTGAAAGAGGGCATCGGCGCGGTGGGATTCACGAACGTGCGTGCGATGCCCTGGCGCGGAATTCGCGAGCCTATGTGGGTCAGTTCTGGACCGGGCCCTGAGTTGCCGTTGTCGCCGATCTTGTGACACGCCAGGCAACCTGACTGGGCAACGACAGCCTTGCCGGCTTCGTATTCGGCGAGCGTTTTCCCACCCGCCTGCAGGACCGGCTTGGGTGTCGCCATTTCGATCGCTGTCGGCGAGCCAGCATTGGCGCCCTGATAGGTGAGCAACGCCATTGCGCCGATCACAAAGATGCCCGTCAGTGTCGCAATTGGACGGCGCTCGGGACGGCGCTCAGGGCCACGATCGTAGAACGGCAGCAGGAACAGCAGAATCATGCACAGCGTGGGCACGCCGATCGTCGCCAGCCCCACGAGGCCGGGCGGCTTGATTACGCGCAGGAGCTCGAACAGGAAGAAGAAGTACCACTCAGGCCGCGGCACATAGGTGGTCGTGGTCGGGTTCGCCTTTGATCCCAGCTCAGCGCCGAGCACCAGCGACATCGTGATGATGACGGCCATCACCACGCACGCCATCGCCGCGTCCTTGGCAACCGCGTAGGGGAAGAACGGCTTGCCCTGGGACTTCAGGATCGCGTACTCGCGGAGGTATTCCTCCTTCTCGCGTTGGTTCATGGCTCTATGCCTCCGCTTCGCGCAACTCGGAGGGCTTCTCGGCTTTGATCCATGGCGGTGCGGTTGTGCCGAGCTTGGCTACGAGGTACAGGTGCGCGCTGATCAGCACGGCGAGCAGGCCGGGCACGAGCAGCATGTGGATGGCATAGAAACGCGACAGCGTGGTTGCGCCGAATTCCGAGCCGCCGCGCAGGAAGTCTGAGAGGTAGGGCCCGATCAGTGGGCCGGTGCCGTTGATGTTCACACCGACGATCGTCGCCCAGTAGGCGCGCTGATCGAACGGCAGCAGATACCCCGTGAAGGACATCACCATCGTCAGGATCAGCAGCACCACGCCGATCACCCAGTTCAGCTCGCGTGGGTACTTGTAGGCACCGAAGAAGAACGTGCGACCCATGTGCAAGAAGACGAGGATGACCATCACGCTCGAACCCCACTTGTGCATGCCACGCACGAACTGGCCGAGGAAAACGTCGTTGGTGACGTAGCGGATCGATTCGTAAGCCCCGCCTGAGGGGTCGGGCCGGTAGTACATGGCCAGGAACACGCCAGTCACCGCCTGGGAGAGAAATGCGAACATCGTGGCCGAGCCGAGCGTGTAGAACCAGTTGGTGCCCTTTGGCACCTTGCGGAACATCATCCAGCGCGCGGCGCCGCTCAGCGAGGTGCGCTCGTCGACCCAGTTGACGACGGTCGTGCCCGCCTCTTTAGCGTGATCGAGCGGGCCGGTGGCCCTGCCGTCACCTTCGCCAGGCCGGGGAGGTGGTGCCTGCAGCGCTGAGGGCAGCGGGGGGGCGGGGAGCTTTGGGAGCTTGGGCACTTGAGGCGATGATCTCGGGCTTAGAGTTTCTGCGCGCCCGGGCGCGAGGGGTAGAGGTACTGGCCGATCCCGTCGAGCGGCTCGCCGGGGTCGCGCGGGGAGAAGCGGCGCAGCTCGCTGTTGACGCTGAAGCGGGGGCCCACCTGCACTTCGCCGTCGCGTACGCGCGTGTAGAAGCGGTCGAGCGGGCGCACGGGCGGACCGCCGACTGGCTCACCCAGCAGGTTGTAGACGCCCCCGTGGCACGGGCAGATGAAGCGCTCGGCTGCGTTGACCCAGCGCACGGGGCAGCCGAGATGCGCACAGCGGCTCGTGATCGCTATGTACGGCGTGTTGCGATCGTAGATATCAGTGTCGATCGCGTCGTTGTGCGTGCGTATGTAGACCGTAGCCTTGCCCGCCTCACCGATGCCAGGGGTCAACGTGACGACCACCGGAACGTAGTTGTCTTCGGAGAACATGTTGACCGGGCCGACGCTTTCCCAGCGGTGTGGCGTGCTTTTGAAGATCGGCCCGATCGCAAAGCCGAGCGCTGGCAGCGCAAACGAGGAGGCAGCGATCGCGCCCGCAGTGTGGGCGGTTCCGGTCATGAACCGTCGGCGCGTGACCGTCTCGCCCTCGAACGCGCCGGGGATGTCCCGATCGAGGGTGTACTTGGACTTGTGCTGGGCGTGCTTGTCTGGCACCGCTCAGAACAATATCGAGGCGCGATTCAGGTTGGCTTCGGGACGCTCTCTGCGCTTGTGCGCATCGCCTCGATCGCCTCGGGGGCGCCAGCAAAAGCGAGCGCCTTTGCGTGCCGGTGGGCAATGCTTGAACCCCAACCGACGGCCCTTGCGCCGGCCGCCCACACGGCACCTGCCAACTGCGGTTTGTCCGCGGCCTGCGCGAGCGCGCTGAGCGTGATTGTGTCGGCGAGCTCGGCCACTGCCTCGGTGTCGCCGAGCTCCACCAGTCGCGCCAGGCCGAGGGCGTACAGCCGGTCGCCGGCCAGCAGTCCGAGATCTGCCTCTGCCGGTGCAAGCACGCGCGGGTCGGAGTAGTGCAGCAGGTAGCCCTCATAGATCGCCTCGAGGAGCAACTCGTACTCCTCGCGCCTGCCCGCCGCGCGCGGGCCCGAGGCTACGAGCCGCGCAGGACTGCCAACACCATCGCAATCGTCAATCGGAGAGATCGGGGCGACGAGGCTCGCGATCAAGCCTCCCTCTTCGAGCAGGAGGGTCCGCAGCCGCTCCAGTGAGGAGCGCCCAGCGGGCAGTGCTTTGGACGCAGAAGGGGACGGCACAGGCGACACGCTATGGGAGCTCGGCGAAGGAGACGGTGGCGGCGGCGATCGTACGCTCGATCTGCTCGGTGGTGTGCGCCAGCGACGGGAACCACGCCTCGAACTGCGAGGGTGGTGGGTAGACGCCACGCGAGAGCAGCTCCCGGCACCAGACCGCATGGGCACCCTGATCGCACGCGCGGGCATCGTCGAAGCGAAGGACGGGACGGTCGCTGAAGAAGACCGTGAGCAGACCAGGGACGCTCACAACCTGGACAGGCCGTCCCGCCGCCGCCGCGGCCTCGCGCAGACCCGAGGCAAGCTGATCGGTAATCGAGGAGAGCCGTAGATAGGCGGGCTCATCGAGCAGGGCTAGCGTCTGAAGGCCAGCGGCGACTGCGAGGGGATTACCCGACAGCGTCCCTGCTTGGTAGACCTCGCCGGCGGGGGCGAGCAGGCGCATCAGCTCAGCGCGGCCGGCGAGCGCGGCGGCAGGCAGACCGCCACCGAGGATCTTGCCGAGGATTGTGAGATCCCCCGTGACGCCCGTCAGCTCCTGGGCGCCGCCTGAGGCGACGCGAAAGCCCGAGATGACCTCGTCGAGGATCAGCAGCGCGCCGGTCTCATTCGCGCGCTCGCGCAGCAGCTCCAGAAAGCCGGCCTGGGGCGGGACGAGGCCCATATTGGCGGGCAGCGGCTCGGCGAGAATCGCTGCGAGCTCGTGGCGATCGGTGGCCGCGATGAGCGCCTCGGAGTCATTCCACGGGGCGACGATCGTCCCTGCAGCCGTGCTCGCCGGCACACCCAGGCTCGTCGGTAGCCCTTGCGTGGCCAGGCCCGAGCCGGCCTTCACCAGCAGTCCGTCGGAGTGGCCGTGGTAGGCGCCCTCGAACTTCAGGATGAGCTCCCGCCCGGTGGCAGCCCGCGCGAGGCGGATGGCAGTCATCGCAGCCTCGGTGCCAGAAGAGGTCATGCGCAACATCTCGACGCCGTCCATCCGCCGGGTGACCTCCACCGCGAGCTCGACCTCCCCGGCGGTCGGCGCTCCGAAGCTTGTGCCCTTCGCTGCCGCCTCGGTGATCGCGTCCAGCACATGTGGCTGGGCGTGCCCATGGATCAGCGGGCCCCACGAACAGACATAGTCGACGTAACGGTTGCCATCCACGTCGATCACCTCCGCGCCCTCGCCGCGTGAGAGGAAGATCGGCTCACGCCCAATCGCGCGCATCGCGCGCACGGGTGAGTTGACACCACCCGGCATGACCTCGAGGGCGCGCCGGTACAGCTCAGCCGAGCGCGTGTCGGTGAGCGAGGCGGTCACGACCCCGCGCTCAAGCGTGCGCGCTCTCCCAGTTCTTGAAGTCCTCGGTGAAGTACAGCAGGCGGATCTTCTTGAACTCGGTTGAGGAGTACAGCGTGGCCCGCTCGTGGATGCCGGTGCGCTCGGCGATCGCGTCGAGCACCGCGTCGCACTCCTCCTTGGAGCGCCCGTGGGCCATCGTGAAGACGGAGTACGGCCAGTCCTCGTAGGTGGGGCGCTGGTAGCAGTGGGAGACACCGCGCACGGCGGCCATGCGGCAGCCGATGTCGAAGATCTGCTCGTCGGGCACCTTCCACACCCCCATGCCGTTGGCGGAGAAGCCGGCGCGGCGGTGGTAGAGGATCGCGGCGACGCGGCGCAGGATGCCCCGCTCCTGCATGCCGGCGAGATGGTCGAGGAAGCGCTCCTGGGTCATGCCCAGCTCCTCGGCGGCGGGCACGTACGGTTCCTCGATCACGGGCATGTCGCCCTGCAACGCGCGAATCACGGCGATGTCGAGCTCGTCGTACGGCTGGGGCTCGAGCTCGATCGGCTCCTTGACCTCGGCGGCGCTCGAGAGCGCGTCGGTGCCGCCCTCCATCTCGAGGTCCATGCGGATCTTGAACAGCCGCAGGGTGGGCAGCTGGCGCACGGACTCGGCGCCGGCCTCCTGCGCGAGCACCTCCAGCGTGCCCTCGAGGCCGAGCTTTGAGTCGGGCTCGGTGGCGATGGTGAACCACAGGTTGAACTCGTGGTTGCGCAGGTAGTTGTGCGAGACGCCGGGATGCTGGTTGATGATCTGCGCGGCGCGGTGGGGGTGCTCGGGGTTGACCTTGGCGGCGACGAGCATCGAGGAGTAGCCGAGCGCGCGCGTGTCGAAGATCGGCGTGACCTGGCGGATGATGCGCTTGTCGAGCAGGTGCGCCACGCGGCTCATAACCTCCGCCTCGGTGACCCCGCCCTGCTCGGCCACGTGCCGATAGGGCCGCGGGGCAATCGGGAAGCTGCCCTGCATGAGGTTGAGCAGCTTGCGGTCGAGCTCGTCGAGCGCGATCGCGGCGCCGTCCTTGCGGCTGCGGATCTTCGGTGTGGCTATGTCTGCTCTGCCAGCCATCGGGCGGCGTCCTTTGCGTGGTAGGTGATGATCACCTCAGCGCCGGCGCGGCGCAGGGAGGTGAGTATCTCGAGCACGGCCGCCCGCTCGTCGAGGTAGCCGGCGGCTGCTGCAGCCTTGACCATCGCATACTCGCCGCTGACGTTGTACGCGGCGACGGGCAGGCGCGTGGCGCGCTTAACCGCGCGGATCAGGTCGCCGTAGGCGAGCGCGGGCTTGACCATGACCATGTCGGCGCCCTCTTCCACGTCGAGCAGCGCCTCGCGCACGGCCTCGCGCCCGTTGGCGGGATCCATCTGGTAGCCGCGGCGGTCGCCGAAGGCGGGGGTCGAGTCGGCGGCGTCGCGGAACGGCCCGTAAAAGGCGGAGGCGAACTTGGCGGAGTATGCGAGGATCGGCACCTCGGCGAAGCCCTCGCCATCGAGCTCCTCGCGGATGGCGCCGACGCGCCCGTCCATCATGTCCGACGGCGCGACGATGTCGGCGCCGGCGCGCGCATGGCTTGAGGCGGTCCGGGCGAGCAGCTCGAGCGAGGCGTCGTTGTCGACGGTGCGGTCCTCGCGCAGCACGCCGCAGTGGCCGTGGGAGGTGTACTCGCACAGGCACACGTCGGTGATCACGAGCAGCTCTGGCAGTGCCTGCTTGAGCGCGCGCGTGGCGAGCTGCACGACCCCGTCCTGATCCCACGCGCCGGAGCCGTGCTCGTCCTTCTCGGCGGGCAGGCCGAACAGCATCACCGCAGCGATCCCCAGCGCGGCCGCGTCCCGCGCCTCGTCGACGAGCGCCGACAGCGACAGGCGATCGACGCCGGGCATGGTGGCGATCGGCTCACGCCCGGAGGCGGACTCCGAGACGAACAGCGGCAGCACGAGCTGGCCGGCTCGCACGTCGGTCTCGCGCACCAAGCCGCGCAGCCCGGCGCTGGCACGCAGCCTGCGCATGCGCGTGCTGGGGTATGCCATGCGTCTGAGGTTACTCCAGCCGTCGCAATCCCACGCGCGCAAGGGCTCCAAATATGAGTGTCAACACGATTAGGTGCACGACTGAAACACCGAGCCCGGGGGAAGCGCCGTTGACAGCGGCGTCGAGAGCCTGCAGGGCGGCCTTGAACGGGAACACGAACGAGATCGCGCCGATCGCGTCGTACAGGCCGTGCGCGACCGAGCCGGCGGGGACCAGCGCAAGGAAGGCGAGCGGCAGCGAAAGCAGGAACGCAAGCAGCGAGGCAGCGCGCACCTCGCGCGCGAGAGCTCCGATCGCAGTGCCAAGCGCGGCGAATGCGACGGCTCCGCCGGCGAGCGCTATCAACCACTCGCCGATGCGCGACCATTCGAGGCTTACGAATGCGCCAATGCCCGCGAGCATCGCCAATGCGAGCACAAATGCGCAGCCCGCGGCGAGCGCCAGCTTCTCCGCGAGCAGGCCCTCGCGCGTGATCAGAGTCGCGCCCCTCCCACCCCCAACCGCCCCGCGGGCGAGGCGGGTAAGCGTATGCTCCTCGCGCTCCAGCGCGACTCCGCCCGCCGCCAGCAGCACACACACGAACATCAGCGACACGCTCACTGCAACGACGACCGCGAACGTGTTCAGAGGCGTGCGGCGGCCCTGAATGAGCGTGCTCTTGACTTGGATCGGCTGGCCGATCGTCGACAGCACGTTCTTGGCGAGGCCAAGATTCTGCGCGGCGAAGGTGGCGAAGGCCTCCATCCGTTCCAGCTCCACGCGGTCATGCCCGGGAGGCTGGCGCGCGATGATGGCGCGCAGAGTGGGTGGGATCTGACTGAGGCCGATCAGGTTCGGTGGAGCGTTCAGCACGCCCAGGTTGCCGCCGCGCAGCAACAGCCCTATCCCCTGCGCAGCGGCGCGCTGGATCTGTTCGGAGAAGCCAATGTTCGCCTGCGCAAGCGCCGAGTTGAGCTCTGAGCGCACGAGCGACTGCTCGAGCGCGTTGCCGTTGTAAAGCACTTCGATGCTGCCTTGACTCACGCCTGATGAGATCCGCGCGGCGATGTCCCGCGGGATCACGACCGCAGCGAGCACCTTCCCCGACTCGATCTCCCCGATCGCCTGTGCGCGCGTGCGCGCATGCGCGGAGGAAACCTGGCTGAACAACTGTTCGGCGTAGCGGCTTACTTCGACGTGCTCGCTGCCCACTGCGATCGTCTGTCCAGGCGGGGTCTCGTCGACGATCGCCACCTTCGGCTTGCCCGGCCCACGCGAGATCGCCAAGCCGATCAGCAGCGCGATTGCGATCGGGTACACGACCAACACACCCACCAGCAGCCTTGAACGTCCGAGGATCAGCAGGTCCTTGCGCAGCAGCGCGCTCATGCATGTCCCCGCTCATGCAGGAACGCGACGAACGCGCTCTCGAAATCGCCCTCGCCACCGGCGGCGATCAGCTCGCTCGGGGTGCCATCGAACAGCAGCTCGCCGTCTGCCAGCACGATCGCGCGGCTCGCGTATCGGCGCACCTCGCCGAGGTGGTGCGTGGAGAACAGTACGCTCGTGCCTGCATTCGCGAGCGCGCCGACGAACTCCCATAGCTTTTCACGTTGCCCTGGGTCCAGCGCTGAGGACGGCTCGTCCAGCGCAAGCGCCTGCGGGTCTGCGATCAAGCCAAGGGCGACGTTTACGCGCTGGCGGTTGCCGCCCGACAGGCGTTCCACGCGCTCGTCCGCGCGTTCGCCCAACCCCGTCTGCTCGAGCATCCTCGCGACCGCCATCTCGGGGTCGTTCACTCCCTCCAAGCGCGCGAACAGCATGAGGTTCTCGGCGACCGACAGCTTCGCGTACAGAGCTGGCTGCTGCGGTGCCCAGCCGATCGCGGCACCCGCGCCAGAGCCCGACACCGTCCCCGCGCTTGAATGTTGCACACCGGCGAGAATCGACAGCAGCGTCGTCTTGCCGGCGCCGTTGGGTCCGACAATCGCAACCAACTCGCCGGGGAATACGTCGAACTCAATGTCGCGCAACGCCTCCCGCTCGCCATAGCGCTTGGCGAGACCCTGTACAGAGATCACCGGCGTGCCCGCGTTCACAGGACGTTCACTGCGAGCCTCCACGCGAACGCTCCCACGACTCGAGTTCCAGATGGCGGCCAAGATAGACGACGGTCTCGCGCAAGATCGACAGGATCGGCAGCGCGATGAGTGCGCCCACCAGACCGTGCAGCTGCTCGCCCAGCAGCAGCGCGAAGATCACGAGCAGCGGGTTGATCCGCAACGTGTGCCCGAAGATCTGCGGCGCCACGACGTGCCCCTCCAGCTGCTGCAGGCCGAGGAACAGCAGCGCCACCCACACGGCAGTGATCGGGTCGGTCAGCAGCGCGACCAGGATCGGCGGCAGCGCGCCCAGAAACGGGCCGATGTAGGGAATCAGCTCCATGAAACCAAGGAACGCGCCGAACGCAACCGCGTACGTGCGCCCGTCGGGAAAGATCCCGAGCACGCCGAACAGGTACAGCGCGACCCCCGCGGTCGTGCCCATGATCACGCTGAACAGCAGCTGCCCGCCGACGTAGCGCGAAACCGCACGCTGGACGAGCGTCGGGTAGTCGTCGGCGGGGGTGCCGTCGCCGTCGGGCATCGCCCTACGCACGAGCGCGCCGATGCGCTGCCCGTACAGGAGCATGTACACGCTCAGCACGAACACGAGCACGAGGTCGAAGATCGCGCCCGCGGCTTCCGTCAGCAGCGCCCCACCGAACGAGGCGATCGAGCCCGCGCTCTTGTCGAGCTTGCCCTGGATCGTCTGCAGCGCCGTCTTGCCCTGCTTGATGAGTTCCACGTGCAGTCCGTCGTTGTTTAGGTCGCGCTGGAATTTCGCGAACGTCCTGTTCGCTTCGCTCACCAGATGCGGCGCGTTGTGCGTGAACGAACGCGCCTGATTCGAGATCGGGTTGGCGAGCAGGAAGCCGATCACGGCGAGGGTGAGGAAGAATGCGACGTACACGGTCAGCACCGCCAGTCCTCGGGAGACCCGCGGGCGCTGCACAAAGGCGACGGCCGGATTCAGGATCAGCGCAATGAGAGCGGCGACGACGAAGATCAACAGCACTTTCCCCGCCGCTTTCGCGAGTGCCCACAGCGCGAGCAATGCCAGCGGCAGGAGCACAAGCTGCACCCACCGCGGGACGACCACGCGAGGTGGCTCGGGCGGCTGTACCTCAGGGGAGCCGCTCATCTGCCTCCCATCATCGGCAGAGTATGGCTGAGGCACAGGCCAGCATCCTGTTCGTCGGCGATCTTGTCGGCTCCATCGGGCGGCACACATTGCTTGAGTGCCTGCCGCTGCTGCGCGAGCGCTTCCAGCCAACGTTCGTGGTCGTCAACGGCGAGAACGTCGCCGGTGGTCTGGGGATCACGCCGAAGGCCGCCGACGCGCTCTTCGCCGGGGGCGTAGACGCGATCACGCTCGGCAACCACACCTACCATCGGCGCGAGATCTATTCCTACCTCGACTCCCAGCCGCGGATCGTGCGGCCGGCCAACTTCCTGCGCATCCAACCCGGCCACGGCACGTGCGTCGTCGAGCGAGATGGGATCCGCCTCGGCGTGGTCAACCTCAGCGGCAATATGTATCTGAAGGCAGGTCGCAGCGCATTCACGGAGATCGAGGCCGCAATCGGAGAGCTGGGCGATGTCGATCACATCCTTGTGGACATGCATGCTGAGGCGACCTCGGAGAAGGTCGCGCTCGGTTGGCTGCTGGACGGACGTGTAACCGCAGTGGTGGGCACGCATACGCACATACCGACGGCAGACGCACGCGTGCTCCCGGGGGGGACCGCTTACATCACCGACGTTGGCATGACCGGTCCACGCGGCGGCGTGATCGGCGTCAAGCGCGAGCAGGCAATCGAGTCGCTGCTGACACAGATGCCCGTCCGCTTCGAGACCTCTGCGGATGACCCGTGGCTGATGGGCGTGCTGATCAGCTGCTCGGCAGCACGCCGAGCGGACTCGATCGAGCAGATCCTGATGCCCAGGCCGCCGGCCCCGCCGACGAGCACTCACCCGCGCCGGGCGTAGCGGGGCCTCCCAACAAAGCGATCATCACGAGTCCGAAGAACCAGGGGATGTACAGGTAGAACCAGTGTTCGACTCCGAGCTGGGTGGCTATCACGATTACCGCACAGGCCGCGGCGAGACCGACAACATCCGCGCGCCGGGGCAAGATCGCGAGCGCTAGGGCGAGCGCGATCGCCGCGACCTGCACAGCTGCCTCTACCCCATGCAGCCCGCCGTAGAGGCCCCATATAGAGAAAGGAGAGCCGCGGTGGGACTGGTATTCGAGCGTGCGCTCATAGATCTCATGCAGCGAGTCATGGGTCAGCGCAGGGATGCTGACGAGCGCGGCCGTCACGATGAACGCGAGCAGGAAAGTGGCCAGCGCGCGAGCGCGCCGGCGCAGGGGCATCCCATCCTCGCGCAGACCGTGCGTGGCGAGCACCGGCGCGAGTGCGAGCGGGGCAAACTTGGACAGTCCAGCGAGCGCCCCAAACACGCCACGCGCTGGCGCCGAGGTTGCGAGGAGCAGCGCAGCGAGGATCAGCACAGCTACAAGCGTGTCATTCGAGTTGCTCTCCAGCGCAAACAGCGTGAAGGGGTAGGACACCCACGCGTAGGCAAGCGCAACGCCCAGCGTCGGCCCGCGAATGCGCAGGCCCAGCAGAAAGATCAGCCCAACCGCGAGCAGGTCGAATGCGATTGCAGCCGCATGCGCCGCCGGCAGATCGTCCCACGTCCCGCTCCAGCCAAAGATCTGCTCGAACGGCACATAGGCCTCGTAATTGACGGGCCCGTAGGTGTCGCCGTGTTCGTTGTCCGAGGGGTAGGAGCCGTAGAGAGGTTTGCCGGTGGTGATCCGCTGCGCACCGATCACGCCCGCGTAGCCGACGTCGATGACGTTCGAGTCGGTCACGTTCAGGCCGATCCGAAAGCCGAGCAGGAACACAATCCCGAGCGCAAGCCATGGGACGGGAACAAGCAGGCGCAGGGATCGTTGTGGCGCGGAGCCCGTGCGGCGGCGCAGCAGCCACAGCATCCGCGCGAGCAGATAGACCAGCGGTGGGTACGTCAGCGGCACCGACGCGTAGATGTTCGCGTGGTTGAAGAACGCCAGCGAGATCGAGAACGACAGCAGCACGAGCAGGTCGAGGTGCAGCAGCGACAACATCCTGCGCGGGTCGATGAACGGGACCAGAAACAGCAAACACAGCGGCAGCCAGATGTACAGCGCATTGACGTGCCGCCCAAACGCGCCGGGATATCCGCGCGCCATCGTCCACGCCACCTGAAACCCCGTCCACTGTTCTGCGACCCGACCGGACAGGTCGTCGATGACGACGAGGCCGATCTCCTTCTTGCCGTTTTTGTCGAAGTAGCTGACCTGCCACTGAAAGCCGCCCTTCAGGTAGACGTCTCCGAACAAGCCGCGATATTCGTGGCGCACTGCACGCATCTTCGCCAAGCGGTCGGCGATCGCCAGGACCTGGTCGGAGGACAGCCTGTGTCCGGCCGGAGGGACTGCCGAGGCGGGCACCGGCACCGGTTCCTCGGAAACCGTTGCCTGGTGGGTGACGATCTTCGTCGTGGCCGTGGCGGCCCTCGCAGCTGGTGAGGATGAGTGCAGCGACGTGGTATGAAGGCCCACACGCGCCGCGGCCGGGGAGACGGCAGCGAGCACGAGGAGGACCGCGGCGATGAGAGTCCTAGAGAGCATCCCCCGACCGAGAGTAATGGCGGCTCGGGGCTTATCAGCAGTCAGGCGAACATCCCCCGGCTAGGACACATGCGCGCCAGGACACACTCTCCACACGCGGGATTGCGCGCGTGGCAGGTCCGGCGGCCATGGCGCAGCAGATTCACGTGCAGCTCCAGCTCCTGGCCGGGGGGCGTGAGCGCGAGCATCTGGTCGTGGAGTTCCTCGAATGGCGCACCCGGACGCAATAGGTGCAAACGCATGCCCACCCTTGAGACGTGGGTGTCCACGGGCACGTCGTGCAAGCCATTTGCGAATAGCAGCACGCACGCGGCGGTCTTACGACCCACACCGGGCAATGACACGAGGTAGTCGCGCGCCTGAGCGATCGGCACATCGGGGAGCCAGTCGAGCGACAGCTCCTCGGCGGACCCGGTAGTGGCAGACGCTCCGGGCGGTCCAGGCGCGTCGGAGATCGCCCGCAGGATCGCCTGAATACGCACCGACTTGACCTTCGAGATGCCTCCTGGGCGGATCGCCTCCTCGACCTCGGCGAGCGGCGCATCGCGCACCCCTTCCCAACTCGGGAAGCGCTCGCGCAGTCGTAGATAGGCGACATCCCGGTTGCGATCGTTGGTCGACTGCGACAGGACCGTGAGGATCAGCTCGGCGATGGGATCGCCGTGCGGGCGCATCAGCGGGATTCCGTATACCTGGCGCAGGCGTTCACGGATTCTCAGGACCCGCGCGCGTGTCGGTGGCGTCCATGTGGCGAGCAACACCCCTATATCCTCGCAAGGTGCCCGAGGTGAGTGACCGCAGCGGCGAGCTCGACGGACAGCCCGTCTTCTGGCGTGAGGCGCTGGCGCCGGACGGCGACGCCGTAGCGCTGTATCTGCACGGCGTGCCGAGCAACAGCGACGAATGGACCGACTTCCTACGCCGCAGCGGCGGGCTCGCGGTCAACCTGCCGGGCTTCGGGCGCTCCGGCAAGCCTGGGTTCTTGAAGTACACGATCGACGAGTACGACCGCTTCATCGAGCGTTTTCTCGATCAGGTGGAGGTGGAGCGGGTGAAGCTCGTGGTGCACGACTGGGGGGCTGTTGGGCTCGCGTTCGCCCAGCGGCTGCCGGAGCGGGTAGAGCGCCTGGTGATCATGAACGCGGTGCCGTTTCTCCCGGGATACCGCTGGCACCGCACCGCGCGCATCTGGCGCACGCTGGGGCTGGGAGAGCTGGCGATGGGCACCACCAACCGCTTCACCCTACGCCTGGCTTCGCGCGAGTCGAACGTGACGCCGGGACCGATGCCCGATGCGTGGCTGGACAGCGTGCTGGCACACTTCGACCAGGGCACCCAGCGTGCGATCCTGCGCCTCTATCGCAGCTCCCCACCGGACGTGCTGGCATCCACCGGCGCGCGTCTGGGTGTCCTTGAGATGCCGTCGCTAGTGCTGTGGGGCATGGCAGACCCGTATTTCCCCGCCCGCTTCGCGCGCGCATACGCCGAGGCGATTGGAGGCCCCGCCCACCCATCCGAGCTGGTCGAGCTGCCCGATGCCGGTCACTGGCCGTGGTTGGACCGCCCCGACGTGATCAGCTCAGTCGCGAGCTTTCTCAGCACTAACTAGCCGGCAAAACGTCGATGTCAGCGCACGCTGCAATACCCGCACAGCTCGAGCCCATCGAGCACACAGAGGTGGCAACGCACCCACTCGGGCGTCCGTGGGCGCTCGCGCTTGCGCTGGCGATCGGACTCACGATCACCTATCTCCTCTGGATGCCGCCAGCCGCAGACCTCGCCGCAGCCACATACCGCAGCGACCTATTCGCCCGCGTTGGCTTCGCGCTGCGCGACAGCGGCTGGTATGCCGCCCACGGCCACTACCTGCTCGGCTACTCACTGCTCTCCCCCGCGCTGGGCGCGCTGCTCGGGGTGCGCGTGCTGCTCGCGCTGTCAGCCCTAACAGCAAGCATTTTGTTCGGCCTGATCGCAGAGCGAGCCTTTGGCCTCGCGGCCGGACGCGTGGCAGCTCTCGTATTCGCACTCGGCATGTGCGCTGAGCTGCTCTCCGGGCGCGTTCCCTATGACCTCGGCTTCGCGATCGGGCTCGGCTCAGTGCTCGCATTGATGCGCGGGCGTCCCGCGCTCGCGCTCATCCTGGCGGTGCTCACGAGCGCAGCAAGTCCCATAGCCGGAGCTTTCCTGGCGCTCGCGGGTCTCGCCATAGCACTCGCCGACTTCCAGCGCAACCAGGGCGAGCACGGCCACTCCAAACAGATCGATGCTGCCCGAGCGAGATCCCAGGAGGGCTTTGCGCTTGCCGGCGCAGCGCTGGTTCCGATCATCACCCTGGCGCTCGCCTTCCCCGAAGGCGGCTACGAGCCATTCGCCCCCTCATCCTTCTGGCCGGCTCTAGCTGGAGTCCTGCTGGTCGCGCTGCTGTTGCCACAGGGGCCGCTCACGCCGCGCGCGCGGCGAATCGCGCGCGGTGGCGCAGCGCTGTACGCGCTCGCGCTGATCGGCTCGTTTGCGATCAAAACACCCGTCGGCGGCAACGCCGCCCGTCTCGGCCCGTTGCTCGCTACGCCGCTGCTCGCCGGCGTACTGTGGAGCAACCGCCGCGGCACCCTCTGCTTGATCGCCCCACTGCTCCTCTACTGGCAGCTCAACACTCCGATCGGCGACCTGTCCCTGATCGCGGGGCAAGAATCTGCGAACGCCTACTACTACGCCCCGCTGCTGTCAGAGCTTGACCGCCTGCGCCACGACGCGCCCACGATCATCGAGGTGCCGCTAACCGCCACCCATGGGGAGGCCGCTTATGTAGCGGGCCACGATCACATCTCGCTAGCGCGTGGCTGGGAGCGCCAGCTCGATACACGCTACGCCGCCCTGTTCTACCGCCCGAAGCTGACCGCATCCGCCTACCGTGCATGGCTTTCAGAAAACCGTGTGCTCTACGTCGCGCTCCCAGACGCTCGCCTGGACTATGCCGGACAGGCTGAGGGAGCGCTCGTGGCTCACGGTCTGCCCTACCTGCATGAAGTGTGGCGTTCGCAGCACTGGCGCCTGTACAGGGTCATCGACTAGGCTTCACATCAGATGCTCGCCCGCGCTCGTGTCCTGCAGGCGCGCCTCCTGCCGCAGGGATGGCTGGACGTGCTGCGCCAAGTCGCCCTGTTTGCCGCCGCCTATCTCGCCTACTGTCTTGTGCGCGGGTTGGTCGAGGGTGACGCCAACGCCGCGTTCGCCCACGCGCGCGACCTGATCTCACTCGAGCTCACGCTGCACATATTCGTCGAGCCGTCGATCCAGGCGTGGGCGTCCGGCAGCCGTATGCTGATGGACTTCTCCAGCTGGATGTACGTAAACGCGCAGACGACGATCACGGTTGGGGCGCTCGTGTACCTGTACCTGCGCCACAACCGCAGCTTCTACTTCGTGCGCAACATGTTCATGATCGGGATGTTCATCGCGCTGGTCGGCTACACCGTGTTCCCGACCGCGCCGCCGCGGTTTTTGCCCGAATGGGGCTTCATCGACTCCGTCTCGAACTTCACCGGGATGCACATCGAGACAGCTCACGGCGGCGGCGGCATAACTACCGCGCTCACCAACATCTACGCCGCCGTGCCCTCGATGCACGTGGCGTTCGCGCTGATGATCGGCTGGCCGCTCGCGCGCCTGGCGCGCCACCGCATCGTCAGCATCCTGTGGTTGCTCTATCCCTTCCTGATGGCTTTTGTGATCGTAGTCACTGCCAACCACTTCATCTTCGACGCGCTGCTCGGAGCGCTCACCGCCGGGGCCTCCGCCTACGGCGCGACTTGGCTCGCGCGCGCGCGGCCCAACGTATGGCGATTCTCTGCCGCGCCTGCAGGGGCAAGCGGGTAGCTGACAATGGCGCCCAGACAACGCGCCGCGCCGCGCCGCGCCCGGCGCGGCGCATATCGGTCCGGGCGTCCGCGCCGCGCGCGAGCACCGATCGGTTCAGGCGTTCGCCGCGAGCTCGTACGCAACAGGCTGATCGAGTCGCGCCTGACACCCAACGCGATTTCGCTGACTGGCTTCGTGCTGAACGTGGTCGCGGCGGCACTTGTGTGGGAGCGCCTGTTCTTCCTCGGCGGCATCGCGTTCATCGTCGGCTCGGTGATGGACACGCTCGACGGACGCTACTCGCGTATGTCCGGCAAGGGCACCCCGTTCGGCGCGTTCCTGGACTCCACACTCGACCGCATCGAGGAGGGAATCGTGCTGACAGCGGTCGCCGGCTACTTCGCGCTGCACGGTAACCGCGTCGCGGCCGCGGCCGTGGTCGTGGCTGTACTCGCGTCGCTGATGGTCAGCTACACACGCGCCCGCGCAGAGGCGCTCGGCGTCGAGTGCAAGGTCGGTATCGCCACCCGCCCCGTACGCGTGGTGATCCTGTCAATCGGCCTCGTGTTTGCGCGCGGCGCCTCGCTCGGCAACTTCCAGACTGCTGGCTCCTGCTGTCTACGTCTTGGCGGCACTAAGCGTCATCACCGTCGCCCAGCGCATCCGCCACGTCCGCCACGAGCTGTCGGTGTGACCTCGAGCGCCCGGCGGAGTAGTCTCAGCCCATGACCACAGAGAACAGAAACGGCAACGCCTCACCCCGTAACGGGGCACAGGCGAGTAACGGCGCAGCCTCAAACAACGGTGCCGCGCGCTACCAGCGCGACAAGGTCCGTGTAGCAATCATCGGCGTCGGCAACTGCGCGAGTGCGTTCGTACAGGGCGTCCAGTACTACCGCGACGCCGACCCCACGCAGGAAGTCCCCGGCCTGATGCACGTCGACCTCGGCTCCTACCACGTGCGCGACATCGAGTTCACCGCCGCCTTCGACATCGACAGGACCAAGGTCGGTAAGGACCTCGGGCAGGCGATCTGGGCCGGGCAGAACAACACGATGAAGTTCGCCAAGGTGCCGCGCAATCTCGGCGTGCCCGTGTACCGCGGCATGACCCATGACGGCCTCGGCAAATACCTCAAAGAGAAGATCTCAAAGGCCCCAGGCGAGACCGCCGACATCGTGAAAATCTTGAAGGACACCCACACCGACGTGGTCGTCTCCTACCTGCCCGTCGGCTCCGAGCAGGCGACCAAGTGGTATGTCGAGCAGGTGCTCGAGGCCGGCTGCGGCTTCGTTAACTGCATCCCCGTGTTCATCGCCCGCGAGGACTACTGGGACAAGCGCTTCAAAAAGGCGAAACTGCCGATCGTCGGCGACGACATCAAGTCGCAGGTCGGCGCCACGATCGTGCACCGCACGCTCGCGCGCCTATTCGAGGAGCGTGGCGTGCGCATCCAACGCACCTCGCAGCTGAACGTCGGCGGCAACATGGACTTCTACAACATGCTCGAGCGCGAGCGGCTGGAGTCAAAGAAGATCTCCAAGACCAACGCCGTGACCTCGATCATCGACCACGAGCTCCTGCCCAGCAACGTCCATGTCGGCCCCTCTGACTACGTGCCGTGGCTGACCGACCGCAAGTGGGCCCACATCCGCGTCGAGGGCCAGGCCTTCGGCGATGTCCCACTGAACCTGGAGATGAAGCTCGAGGTGTGGGACTCCCCGAACTCCGCCGGGATCGTGATCGACGCCGTGCGCTGCTGCAAGCTCGCGCTCAACCACGGCGTCGGCGGACAGCTCGACGGGCCCTCCTCCTACCTGATGAAGTCGCCCCACAACCAGCGCCCCGACAACCAGGCGCGTTTGGACACGGAGAAGTTCATCGCCAAGTACGGAACGCGGCCGGGCACAAGCAGGCGAGCGCCGAGCAAGGCGAAGGCCAAGTAGCAGCGACATAATGGCGGGACCGATGGACTCGTCCCGGTATGCGATCGCCCATGTGACCCCGTATCCGTGGGAGCAGGACAACGAGGTCAACGCCCATGTCCGGGCGGTGACCGAGGATCTGTCGCGACGCGGGCACAAGGTGTTGGTGCTGGCCCCGTCGCGCTCGCAGGAGCGAGTCCGGTCTTCGCGTCGGGCGCTGCGAGCTGCACGAACGAATCCGCAGAGCCTGCTGGACGGGACCGACGGTGGCACACCCGCGGTGATCGCCGTTGGGGAGGTTCTCGATTTCAAGCCAACCCACTCTGGCCCCTCCCACAGGCGCACGCCGGCGCTGCCGATCGACGTGGCTCGAACGATCGAGGAACTGCTGAGCGTGGTCGAGCTCGACTTCGTGCACGTGCACGAGCCGTTCGCACCGAGCACGTCCAATGCAGCCCTGCGCCATTCGCGCGCGCTGAATGTCGGCTCCTTCCACTCCGCCACCGAGCGCCTGCTCTCCACGCTCGTCGCGCGGCGCTTCGTCGAGAGCTTCTTCGGGCGTCTTGACGCCCGCACAGCAAGCCTTCCCGCCACTGCAGAGCTGATGGCGAGGCACTTCCCCAGTCACTACCGCCTGGTGGAGGACCGAGACGGCGCCGCCGAGCAGTTCGAGGACATTTACAGCGTCCTGGCCGCTCGCCGCCACAACCCCGATGGCTACCCAGCGCTGCGGCGCAAGCTGGCAGGGCGAGGACTGATCGACGTGGACCTGCACATGCACACCGATCACTCACACGATTGCGCCACCCCTGTAGAGGTGCTGCTGGCGACCGCGCGCGCGCAGGGGTTGGGGGCAATTGCCGTGACCGACCACAACGAGATCTCCGGCGCGCTCGAGGCCCGCAGGCAGGCCGCCGCGCTCGACCCCGCCCGCCCCTCCGCCGCACCCGTGAAGGTGATCGTCGGCGAGGAGGTCAAGACCGCCGAGGAGGGCGAGGTGATCGGGCTGTTTATCGAGGAGAAGATCCCGCGCGGGATGACGCTCGAGCAGACGGTCGCAGAGATCAAGCGCCAAGGCGGCGTCGTCTACGTGCCGCATCCCTTCGACCGCATGCACTCCGTGCCGGACTACGAGCACCTGCTGAAGATCGTCAACGACGTCGACGCAATCGAGGTCTTCAACCCGCGCGTAGCGATCGGCGCGTTCAACGACGAGGCCGCGCGCTTCGCCACCAAGTACCGAATCGCAGCCGGCGCCGGCTCGGACTCGCACGTCGCCCAGGGGCTCGGCTCGGTGCGGATCAGGATGCGCGACTTCGACGGGCCGGCCGAGTTCCGCCAGTCGCTGCGCGAAGCCGAGATCATTACGCGACCGACCAGCCTGCTGTATGTGCAAGCGCTGAAGTTCCTACAGACACGCGCCACGCCGCCCTCCGCGCGGCGGGCCAGCCGGGCGCGGCGGGTCAAGCGAGCGATGGGCGGCAGCCGCAAGTAGTGGTGCAGCGCCAAGGACAACTACCGCGGCCGTCAAAACCCTCGGAGTCGATGCCTGTGACCGACGACGAGATCCGTGAGAAGTACCTCGAGCGCGCCATCCGCGAGCTGAACTCGCTGACGCGCGAGCTGCAGGCCTGCGCGCACTGCCCGCGCGGCAACCTAATGCCGGTACTCGGCTCGGGCCATCCACAGGCAGACGTGATGCTGCTCAAGTACGCCCCACTCCCGTCAGAGATCGAGGAGGGCGTCGCCTTCTACGGGCGCGCCGGAGGCGCGCTGATGAAGTCGCTCAAGCGCCTTCAGATCGACCCCCTCGCGGTATACGGGACGCTGTGCGTGAAGTGTCCCCTCAGCGACCCTTCGCTCGCTGACTTCGGGTGCGTAGCGCGGATCATCGAGGAGATCGCGATCGTGCAACCGAAGATCATTGTCGTGATGGGTCCCGAAGCACTGGCCGCACTCGGCGAGATGGAGATCCCGCTCGCGCGCGCACTCGAACCGCGCCTCGGCGAGATCCAGCAGCTGACCCCCACCATCGACACTCTGTACGTCCCCAACATCGACGAGTCTTTGGACGAGCAGGACGCCAAGCGCGCGTTCTGGACCGCATTCCGTGCACTCGGTGACTGGTACGCCTCGCAGCCGCCTTACTGATCACATTGTGAGCACGATCTTGCCGAGCTTGCCACCGGCCGCGAAGCGCTCGTAGGCATCGGCGGCGTCCTCCAAGGAGAAGGTCTCAGCGATCGGCACCCGCAGGGTGGACGACGCACCCGCTGCCTTGCCGTCAAACAGCGGCAGAACCTCGTGCTCGACTAGGCGTGCGAGGAGCGCTTTCTCCTCGAGCGGCCGCGCGCGCAGCGTTGAGCCATGGATACGCGCCCGCTTACCCATCAGCGCCAGCAGGTTCAGCTCGCTCTTGGCTCCCGCCGAGACACCGATCACGACAATCCGCCCGCCAATGGCAAGCGCGTTCATGTTCTCGGACATGTTGGGCGCGCCGACGAGCTCAAGGATCACGTCGTACGGTCCATGCTCGGCGAATCCTTCGCAGCCGATCACGCTCGCGCCGAGCGCCGCGACCGGCTCGCGCAGGTCCTCATTGCGTACGGTCGCAGTGACGCGCGCACCGGCCGCACTAGCGAGCTGGATCGCAGCCGTACCCACACCACCCGCGCCGCCGTGAACGAGCAGACGCTCGCCGGAGCGCAGCTCGGCCTGGACGAACACGGCGTCGTGCGCGGTCGTGAAGACCTCGGGCAGGCCCCCGGCGGCGGACCAGTCGAGCGACTCCGGGACCGGCATCAGCAGGCGCTCGTGGACCGTCATCAACTCGGCCTGCGCGCCGCCGCCTACGATCGCCATCACACGGTCGCCCACCGCGAAGCGCTCGACTCCCGCGGGGTGAGCGCCGAGCGCGACCACCTCGCCGGCGAGCTCCATGCCGGGAATGTCCTGCGGGTAGCCGGGAGGCGCGGGGTACAGCCCGCGCAGCTGCATCATGTCGCCGCCGTTCAGCCCGGCGGCGCGGACGCGCACGAGCACCTCGCCGGCGGCGGGCTCCGGATCGGGGTGCTCCTCGATCGCGATCTGCTGGTCGCGAATGGTGGCAGCGCGCATCGGCGGAAGCCTACCCTGGGCTCGTTGGCCCTGGAAGGCGCTCGAAGAGGGCCACGCACTCGATGTGGTGGGTCTGCGGAAACATGTCCACTGGGCGTACCTTGCGCAGCACCCACCCCGCCTCGACCAGTTCGGCGGCATTGGGGGCGAGCGTGGTGGGATTGCAGGAGACGTAGACGATGCGCTTGGGAGAGACGTCGATGATGCGGTGGACGACCTTCTTGGAGAGGCCGGCACGGGGCGGATCGACGACGAGCACGTCCGGGCGGCCGGCGCGCGTGAGCAGCTCGGGCAGCGCCAAGCGGCTGTCGCCAGCGAAGAAGTGCACATTCGTGATTTCGTTGCGCCGCGCCGCCGCGATCGCATCCGCCACCGCCTGTTCGACCAGCTCGATCCCCCAGACCTCGCCGGCGCGCGCAGCGAGCGTGAGCGCGATCGTGCCGATCCCCGAGTACAGGTCGTAGACCCGCTCCCAGCCCTCGAGCGCGGCGTACTCGGCGACGATGCCGTACAGCAGCCCGGCCATCTCAGTGTTGGTCTGAAAGAACGCCTCGGCGGAGATCCGCAGGTCGAGCTCCCCCAGCCGCTCTCCCAGCTCGGCGTCCCCCCACACGAGCTCGGTCTCGCCGCCGGCGGTCGTCTCGGCGACGCTGCGCGAGCGCGTCCACAGAACTCCGCTGAGGTCTTGGCCGAGCGCCTCGCTGAGCGCCGCCGCCAGCGCGCCGGCCTCGAGCTCGCCCTCGGTGGTCACGATCCGTACCTGCAGCTTGCCAGTGTGCCTGCCTTCGCGCACGACCAGGTTGCGCAGCCGCGCGCGCCCGTCCGGCGCGGGACTCGTGCGGGCATCCAGTCCCCTACCTGCCCCGCGACCACCGCGCCTTTGCCCGACTGCTCGCTCCCGGGGGCCGGTTGCTCGCTCGTGTCCAGCCTCTGACTCGTCGCCCTCAGGCGCCTCCTCGCGCGGGCCGCGGCTACGCTCCCAGGCGCTCAGCCCCTGCGCGCGACACCAGTTCAGGGCGACGACGCGCGCGAGGTTGCCGCGCTCGGACGCTAGCAGGCAGTCCTCGATCGACGTCACACGATTGCCGCCGGCGGGGGCATGGAAGCCGCACACCAGCCCGGGGTTGGCGGGATCTCCAGGGTGGGTGGGATCTCCATTTCCAAAGGAGTACTCGAGCTTGTTGCGGTAGCGCCACAGCTCGAGCGCCGGCACGATTTCCTGCAGCTCGAAGCCGTCGAGGTGGCCGATGCGTCGCAGCGCGTCGTCAACCTGCGTGCGCTTGATCTCCAGCTGGCGCTCGTAGGGGATCACCTGCCAGGGCACGCCAGGGTGATCGGCAGTGGGCGCGATCCGCTCGGGGCCCGGCTCGAGCACCTCGAGCGTGCGCGCGTGCGCGTAACTGCGCTTGCGCTTGTGCACGACCGCACGGACACGGTCGCCGGGGATCGCGCCCGCCACGAACACCACGTAGCCACTATCGCCCAACCGCGCCACGCCCTCGCCGCCGAACGCGAGCGAGTCGATGTGCAGCTCGAGCTCATCGCCCCGTTGCGGGCGCGGCGAGCCCTCCGGTGGAGCAGGCGCATGGACGTTCATGTGGGCGCCACCAGCAGCTCCAGCAAAGCCTTCTGCGCGTGGCGGCGGTTCTCAGCTTGATCCCAGATTCGCTCACGCGAGCCGTACAGGACCTCAGCCGTGATCTCCTCGCCGGGATGCGCGGGCAGGTCGTGCATCGCGAACGCTCCAGGCGCCGCGGCGTCCAGCAGCGCGTCGTCCACGCGGTAGTCGACCAGGTCGCGGCGGCGCTGCTCGGCAGTGGCCTCATCGCCCATGCTCACCCATACGTCCGTGTAGACCGCCGCGGCACCCTGCACCGCCTCCCGCGGGTCGGAGTGATGCGTCACCACACCGGGGGCGTCCGCGGGCAGCTCGAGATCGTCGTCGAGCGCGTAGCCGGCGGGCGAGGCAAACGCGACATGCAGGCCCGCGAGCGCGCCCAGCACACCCAGCGAGCGGGCGATGTTGTTGCCGTCGCCGATGTACGCGAGGCGCAGGCCCTCCAACGAGTCGTGTGCCTCACGCAGCGTCAGCAGATCCGCAAGCGCCTGACACGGATGGTGACGCGCGCTCAGCATGTTGACGATCGGAATCGCGCTGTAGGCGGCCAGCTCCTCGAGGATCGCCTCAGCGCCGGTGCGCAGGCCGACAGCGGCCACGTGCCCGGAGAGTACGAGCGCAGTGTCGCGCGGTGCCTCGCCGCGCGAGAGCTGCAGCTCATCCGAGCGCAGTACGACCGCATGACCGCCGAGCTCTTGGATGCCAACCTCGAAGGACACGCGCGTGCGCGTCGAGGGCTTCTCGAAGATCAACGCCACGCTCTTGTCGGCGAGCGCGTTGGAGGACAGCGGTTCCCGCTTCAGCTCCAGCGCGCGGTCGAGCAGTGCGTCCAGTTCGGCGGCGGTGAGCTCGGCGCCAGTGAGAAAATGCCGTGGCATGGGTAAGCCAGTCTAGGCTAGGGTGCGAACACCGATGAGAAGAGTGCATGGCATTGTTGCGGCATCTTGCTTGGCGCTCGCGCTGGTGTTGGCCGGCTGTGGATCCACGAGCAAGACGGGCACGGCCTCAACGTCGAGCGCAGCCGGCACGTTGACGACGACGGCCTCGACCGCCACGTCGCACTCGGCGAATAGCGCGGGCGGCGGGCTGAAAGCGGACACGACGCCGAAGTTCGCCTCGCCCTCGAAGTCCGCGCCGGTGCAGAGCGGGGTTGTGCAGATCGCTTACCGCAACATCGCGATCGCGCCGGACACTGTCAGGGTGAAGGTGGGCAGCACGATCAAGTGGACCAACTACGACTCGGTGGACCACAACGTGACGAGCATCGGCGCGGGGGTCCAGAAGTTCGCGTCGAAGGAATTCGGCGAAAACGGGACGTTTGAAATCAAGGTCGAAAAGCCGGGGGTCATCCACTACGAGTTGACGACCCAGCCGGCGACGATGAATGGGACGATCGAAGTGGTCAGCTGACGCGCGAGGCGGCGGGCTCGCCGAAGTCGGGTAGGCCCTCCTCTGGCGTGGATGCCGTCGCATATAGGCGCCGGGGAATCCGCCCTGCCCCTTGCGCGAGGTGCCCAGCCTCGACCGCCGCGCGCATCGCACGCGCCATCGCCACTGGGTCCTGCGCGCGTGCGATCGCCGACGCCGCCATCACCGCGTCGCAGCCCAGCTCCATCGCCAGAGCCGCATCGGAGGCGGTGCCAACGCCTGCGTCGAGCACGACCGGCACATCCACAGCTTCGCGGATGAGGCTGATGTTGTAGGGGTTGCGAATGCCCATACCGCTGCCGATCGGCGAGCCGAGTGGCATCACTGCCGCGCAGCCGATGTCCACGAGGCGCCGTGCGAGCACAGGATCGTCAGTCGTGTACGGGAGCACGACGAAGCCCTCGTTCGACAAGCTCCTCGGCAGCTTTCAGCAGCTCGGTAGCGTCGGGCATCAGCGTGTCCTCGTCGCCGATCACCTCGAGCTTGATCCAGTCGGTGCTGAACGCCTCTCGCGCCAGCTTTGCCGTAAGGATCGCATCGCGCGCGGTGTAGCACCCCGCGGTGTTTGGCAGCAGCCGCACACCCGCATCAGCGAGCACGTCGATCAGCGAGCCATTCGCGGCAGGATCGACACGGCGTAGGGCCACCGTCACAAGCTCGGTGGCGCTGGCAGCGATCGCCTCAGCGAGCAGCTCCAGCGACGGAAATCCTCCCGTGCCGAGCAACAGACGCGAGCGCAATGTCCTGCCAGCGATTGTCAGTTCTCTCATCATCCTCCCTGCATAGCGGTCAAGACCTCGACGCGCGCGTCCTTGGCAAGCGCGAATGTTCCCCAGCAGGCACGCGGCAGCACCTCGCCGTCCACGGCGACGGCAACTCCACGCGTGTCGATGGCGATACCCAGACGCTCAAGCGCTGCAGCAACGGTCTCGCCTGCGCGCATGTCCGAGCGCTCGCCATTGAGGATGATCACCAGCCGGCCCCCACTGCTGCCTGGGTGGCGTCCTCGGCCCGTGCTCGTCCTGTCGTGGCCCTGAAACGTCCTGGCGCGCAGGCAGCCAGCAGCGAGTCGAGAGGGAGATCGAGTCCCGGAGATACACCGGTGAGCGTGGCCAGCACCAACTCCGCCGTGAGCGGGGCAAGCAGTATTCCGTTGCGATAGTGACCCGTCGCCCAGATCAGTCCATCGATTGATGGAGACCCCGCCCTCCCAATTGCGGGCGCGTTGTCCGGCGTACCTGGACGCAGCCCGACGCACATCTCCTCGATCTCCAGTTCGTCGATTCCAGGCACTAGCTCAGACGCGTCGCGTAGCAGCTCGTATACCGCGCCCACGGTCAGTGTCAGCTCAAAACCCTTCTCCTCGACGCTCGCTCCAAGCACGTACCTGCCGTCTGCGCGCGGCACCAGATAGCCACCCTCGAAGCGCGTCACATGCTTCAGCAAGCCCGGGCCGTTTGGGTCACGCAGACGCAGAATCTGACCCTTGACGGGACGTACCGGGATTTGGGCGGCAGCGGGCAGGCCATCGATCTGGCCGCTCCACGCACCGGCAGCGAGCACCACCTGGCCCGCCTGCACACGCTCGCCTCCACGCAGGACCACGCCGGTTATCCGTGCGCCAGCGCCGTTCAGCTCGACCGACTGCACCGCGGCGTGCTCGCGGATGCTCACCCCGGCGATCTCGCATGCCTGACGCAGCGCTCCCAGCACGCGCCGCGGATCGACTGAGTGATCATCTGGAGCCTCCAGCGCCAATCGCACCGTGGGGGCGAGCGCCGGCTCGCGCCGACGTGCCTCGCTGGGACGCAGGCGTTCGGCGCGCACATCCAGCGACCGGCGAAACACGAGCTGGCGCTCCAGCTCGCGCGCCTTGTCCTCGTCGCGCGCGAGCATCATGGTGCCCGTCCTCAACAGGCCAACCTCATCGCCGCTCACCGCCTGTAGATTCGCCGCGAAGGCCGGCCACATCTGCGCCGAGTGCAGTCCCAGCTGCAGCAGCCTTCTCCCCGCCTCGCCGAACTCGGCCTCGACCACCGGCGCGAGCATGCCAGCCGCCACATAGGAGGTTCCCCGCCCAACCGCATCGCGCTCGAACACCGTCACCGACAACCCCTCTTCGCGCGCGCGCCAGGCAGTGCCAAGTCCGATGATGCCGCCACCCACGATCGCCACATCGATATGTCCAGCATTCGCGGGCATGCGCTTGATGCTAGCCCGGTGTCAGAATCCGAGCCGATGACGTCCACCATCGATCTCGGCGCTGAACGGCGCGCGCGCCTGGCCGCCGCACGTTTGTACCTAGTGTGCGGCTCGGGTGGGCGGGCTCCGGGTCACAGCGAGCTGGGAGATCTCCTGCGCGGCGCGATCGCGGGGGGTGTGGATATCGTCCAGCTGCGCGAGAAGCAACTCCCCGACGATGAGCTAGTGGCGATTGCAAACGCTGCACGGGCGCTGTGCGAGCGGCTGGGGGCGCTGTTCGTCGTCAACGATCGTCCGCTCGTCGCACGCGAGTCGGGCGCGGACGGCGTCCACGTCGGGCAGGACGACATGCCAGTCGCCGAGGTGCGCGAGCTGGTCGGCCCCGACATGCTGATCGGCCTCTCTACGCATGCGCCCGATGAGATCGACGCCGCCGCCGCGACCAAACCGGATGGCTCGCCGGCTGTGGATTACATCGGCGTCGGGCCCATCCACTCAACGCCAACCAAGCCCGGCCGCCCCGCCGTGGGGACCAAGCTGGTCAGCTACGCCGCCGCTCACGCCGCCATCCCATTTTTTGCGATCGGCGGCCTGCACGCCGGCAACCTCCTCGCCACCATTGAAGCGGGCGCGCGGCGCGCATGTGTGCTGCGCGCCATCAGCGGGGAAAACCCTGAGCACGCGGCCCGTGCGCTGCGCAAGTTGCTCGACGCCCAGCCCCTGTATGCCTGAGCAGGGGCGAGGAAGCCGCGACGAGCTTGCCCGGACCGCCCTGCAGCCTCTGGGCGAGAACGAGCGGCCGCCAGCGCTGCTTGTCGCTGTCACCGTCGCTGCCCTGCTCGCACTAGGGGTGGTCATCGGCGCGCTGAGCATTCACGGCCTGGACCGTCATGGCGGCTCACTCCCCGGCGGGGTGTTCCTTGCGTGCGTACTGACGCTGCTCGCCTGGGCGATGTACCGGCGCCGCTACTGGGCCGTGCTCGGTTTCGAGGCGCTGCTCGCCTTTCAGATAATCGTCACCTCGCTTGCGCTCGTCGTCGCTTCGACAATCAAAGCAGCCGCCATCTGCCTGGCCGCAATCGTGCTGGGAGGCTGGCTGTTCTGGAAGCTGGTGCGCGTGATGGGACGCATCCAAGCCCAGGACCGCCAATAGCCTTCGCGCTACTGCGTCCTCAGTCGCTCGCGTGCCTAGCACGCCACGCTCCTTGCGTCCTTGTCCCGCTCGGCTCTTGACGGCCCTGGAGGCACAGTGACCTTCGATAGGCTCTGGCTCGAGATGGCGGAGAAACCTTATGACTGCATCGTGATCGGCTCCGGACCGGGAGGCTACGTCGCAGCCATCCGCGCTGCGCAGCTCGGGAAAAAGACCGCCGTGGTGGAGAAGGACAAGGTCGGCGGACGCTGCCTGAACTATGCGTGCATTCCCGCCAAGGCGGTACTGCGCTCAGCCGATCTGCTGACGGAGATCAACGAGGCGGAAGAGTACGGGCTGAAGGTCGCCAGCGTCGATGTCGACTATGCCGGCGTGCAGGCCCGGCGCGAGAAAGTCGTCTCCACGCTCACCGGTGGTGTGAGCGGCTTGTTCAAGAAAAACGGGATCGACCTGATCGAGGGCGACGCGACATTGACCGCCGAGGGCGATGTGCGCGTCGGCGAGCAGACGCTCGCCGCGGAGACCGTGATCCTCGCTACCGGCTCGGTCCCGCGCGCAATCCCCGGCGTCGAGTTCGGCGGACGCGTGATCGGCACCGAGCAGGCGTGGGCACTGCCGGAGCTACCGGCGCGCCTCGCGGTCGTCGGGGCAGGAGCCTCAGGCGCGGAGATCGCCTCAGGCTTTGCCCGGCTCGGCAGCGAGGTGCTGCTGCTGGAGGCGCTCGACCGCGTGCTGCCGACCGAGGACGCTGACATCTCGCGGCTGGTCGAGCGCGGGCTCAAGCGCCAGGGCATCCAGGTCCACACGGGCACGCCCGTCAAGGACGTAAAGGCCGCCGATCAAAGCGTGAGCTTCTCCTACGGCGAGGAGAGCACCGAGGTTGACTATCTCGTGATCGCTGCCGGACGCGGCGCCGACATCGACGGGCTCGGCTTGGCGGAGGCGGGCGTCGAGCTGGATACCCCGTCCGGGGCACACCCAGAGGGCGCACGGCAGGCGACGGGCGGGCTGGTGAAGGTCAACGGCGCACTACGCACCTCGCGCAAGGGCGTCTACGCGATCGGCGACCTCGTCGCCGGGCCGGCGCTCGCGCACAAGGCCTCCGACGAGGGCGTGATAGCCGCCGAGGACTCCGAGGGGCTGCAGACCCATCCGATCGCCTACGTCGACATCCCGCGCGCGACGTTCTGCACGCCCAACGTCGGCTCCTTCGGCCTGACCGAGGCGCAGGCGCGCGAGCAGGGCTATGACGTGGTCGTCGGCAAGGTGCCCTACGGTGCGGTCGGCGGCGGGATCGTCTACGGCGACCGCTCGGGGATGGTGAAGCTCGTCGGCGAGTCCAAATACGGCGAGCTGCTCGGCGGACACATCGTCGGGGCGCGCGCGACCGAGCTGATCCAGGAGCTCGTCAACGTGCGGGCGCTGGAGGGCGGCTTCGCCGAGGTGGCCCGCACGATCCACGGGCACCCCACCCTGTCCGAGGCCGTGATGGAGGCCGGACGTGCAGCCGACGGCTGGCTGATTCACGGTTGAGTCGCGGGCATTAGTCTCGGCGAGATGCCCGCGCCAGACGCCGCCTTCTACTTTGACCTGGCAAGCCCGTTGGCCTACATCGCGGCCGAGCACGTGCTGCAGACCCTTCCGATCCGAGCCGAGTGGCAGCCGGTGCTCGCACGGGAGCTGTCGGCAGAGGCATCCTTCGACCGAGTGGAGATCGAGGGGGCCGCGCGCGAACAGGGCCTGCAGCCACTGAAGTGGCCCAACCCGTTCCCCTTCGACAGCGCACTGGCGATGCGCGTCGCGACGTACGCCAAGTCGATCGGCCGGACCGTGCCCTTCGCGCAGGCAGCCTTCCGTCAAGCGTTCGCGGGTGGACACTCGCTCGAGGACCCCAACTTCGTGCTGATCGCCGCCGCGGCCTGCGAGATGCACCCGGGCGCGGTGCTGAAGGGGGCCGAGCTGCGCTCCGTTGCCGAGCAACTGGCGGCTGCCACCGCACTGGCGGTGCAGGCCGGGGTGACTGACGTGCCCGCGGTGCGGATCGGGGAGCGGGTGTTCGTCGGCGAGCACGCCGTCGAGGAAGCGGCGGGCCACACGACCGCCGTGGAGGCAAGATGAAGGCCAACCGCGCCTACCGGCTGATCCTCACCCGCGGCGGGCGAGCGCCCGCGTTGCTCGCCGACACAGGCCGGGTCGATCACATCGAGGTCGTTGAGATCGACAGCGGTGAGGTCATCCTCTTCTGGGACCGGCCCCCGCAGGCCGCCTCGCGGCTGGCGCACGCGCTGCGCGCCGACCTTTCCCAGCTTCAGGATGAGGAGTTCCTGGCGCGCTGGGCTACCGTAAAAGACTGATGAACTCCAGCTTGCCGGAGCCCGATATCGCCCGTGAGTGGCTCACTACAATGACGCTCATCCGTCGCTTCGAGGAGCGCGCGGGTGAGATGTACGCGCGGGCGAAGATCGGCGGCTTCCTGCACCTGTCGATCGGCGAGGAGGCAACGATCGTCGGCAGCACGCGCGCGTTGCGGGAGACCGACTACCTCGTCTCGACCTACCGCTCGCACGGCTACGCGCTCGCGCGCGGCACCGAGCCCGAGCGAGTGATGGCCGAGCTGTTCGGGCGCGTCGGCGGGTGTTGCGGCGGGCACGGCGGCTCGATGCACATGTTCGACATCGCGCGGCGCTTCATGGGCGGCTATGGGATCGTCGGCGGCAACCTGCCGATCGCGTCGGGGATTGCGCTCGGCAGCGACTACACCGGTACCGACGACGTGACCCTGTGCACGTTCGGCGACGGCGCATCCAACCAGGGCACGTTCGGCGAAACGCTCAACCTGGCGGCGCTGTGGCGCCTGCCGGTCGTGTTCGTCGTGATCAACAACCAGTTCGGCATGGGCACCTCGCTCGCGCGCCATTCAGCCGTGATCGACCTGCAGCGCAAGGGCGAGAGTCTCGGCGTGCCGGGAACGCGTTGTGATGGGATGGACGTGGTCGCCACGCACGCCGCGATCGCAAAGGCCGTGGAGCGTGTGAGGGAAGACCGCCAACCAGTGCTCGTCGAGGCCGTGACCTACCGCTTTCGCGGTCATTCGATGGCTGACCCGGAGGAGTACCGCAGCAAGGAGGAGGTCGCGCATTGGCGCGAGCGCGACCCAATTCCGGCGTTTGGCGAGTTGCTGGAACGCGAGGGGATCCTCGACGGGGACGACCGCGGGCGGCTCGACGGAGAAGCGGTCGCACGCGTGGATGAGGCGGTCGCATTTGCCGATGCCTCGCCGTTTCCCAAACCAGAGTCGCTCTACGAGGACATCTACGTGCTCGACGAGCAAGTCCATGGCGCGTATCACTGATGGCTGAGCTGCGTTACCGCGAGGCCCTGAACGCGGCGCTGCGCGAGGAGCTGGCACGCGACGAGCGCGTAATGCTGATGGGCGAGGACATCGGCGTGTTCGGCGGGGCGTTCAAGGTCACCGCCGGTCTGCTCGAGGAGTTCGGCGAGCGGCGTGTACGCGACACCCCGATCTCGGAGAACACGATCGTGGGCGTGGGCGTGGGCGCCGCGATGAGCGGGCTGAGGCCAGTGGTCGAGCTGATGACAATCAACTTCGCCTTGCTGGCGTTTGACCAGATCGTCAACAGCGCCGCGCACATCCGCTACATGTTTGGCGGTCAGGTCTCCGTGCCGCTGGTGATCAGGATGCCCCAGGGAGCCGGACATCAGCTAGGCCCAACGCATTCTCACTGCTTGGAGGCAATGTTCCTGCACGTTCCAGGCCTGCTCGTCGCCGTCCCTTCGACACCCGCCGACGCGAAGGGACTATTGAAGACCGCGATCCGTGACGAGAACCCGGTGATCTTCATCGAGCACGAGTCCCTGTACGGCATCCGTGGCGAGGTGCCCGAGGGCGAGGAGGAGACTGTCGACTTCGGGCACGCACGGATCGCAAGGGCGGGCGCAGACGTGACGATCGTGGGCGTCTCGCGGATGGCGCTCACCGCAGAGCGGGCCGCGGAGACGCTCGCGCAGGAGCACGGCGTGGAGGCCGAGGTGATCGATCCGCGCACATTGCGTCCGCTCGACCTCGACACAATCCTCACCTCGGTGCGTAAGACCAACCGCTGCGTCGTCGTCGAGGAGGGCTGGCCCCACGGCGGCGTCGGCGCGAACCTGGCAGCACTGATTGCTGAGCACGCCTTCGACGACCTCGACGCGCCCGTCGCGCGTGTCTCCGGCGCCGACGTGCCGATGCCCTACTCAAAGCCCCTGGAGGACATCGCCTTTCCGCACGAGCCCCAGATAATCCAGGCGGCGCTAGCGACCGTCGGCAAGCGTCCGACAGCAATTACCGAGGCGGGCTAGATGGCCGAGATCGTGATGCCCCGGTTGTCGGACACGATGGAGGAGGGTACGATCCTGCGCTGGCTCGTCCCGGACGGAGAGCAGGTGCACCGCGGTCAGGAGCTGGTCGAGATCGAGACCGACAAGGCGAACATGACCTACGAGTCAGACCTCGAGGGTGTCCTTCAGATCGTCGCCGCCGAGGGCGACACGCTGCCGGTCGGCGCGGTCATCGCGCGACTCGGCGGTGGCGATGATCGCGGCGCGCCCGCCTCAACGGCTCCCGGTGGCACAGCTTCGGCGGAGGATCCGCCCGAGGGTGAGCGGGTCAAGGCATCGCCGCTGGCCAAGCGGATCGCAAGCGAGCGCGGGGTGGATCTGCACACGGTGATCGGCAGTGGCCCAGGCGGGCGAATCGTCAAGGCCGACGTGCTCGACACGGAAGTGACGCCGTCGCCTGACAGCGGCGCGACGGCGCCGCCCGCAGCGGAACTCGCCGACGTCACGACGGCCAAGGGCGAGAGCACCATCGTTGAGCTGTCACGCACGCAGCAGACGATCGCACGGCGGATGGCCGAGTCGAAGGCCACGATCCCCCACTTCGAGCTCCAATCCGACGTGGACATGGAGGCGTGCGTCGCGCTGCGCGCCGAGCTGAAGTCGCTCACCCCCCAGTTGCACGAGTCGGCGAGCGCGGCTGAGGAGGCAACCCCCACCTACAACGACATGATCATCAAGGCCTGTGCGCTGGCGCTGCGTGAGTTTCCCACAGCGAACTCCAGCTACCGCGACGGTCGCCTCCAGCTGCACTCTCGTGTCAATGTGGGCATGGCGGTCGCGGCCAATGCCGAGGAGCCAGCGGGCGGAACGTTGATCGTGCCGACCGTATTCGACGCCGACCAGAAGTCCCTCGGCGAGATCGCACGCGAGACACGGACGCTGGCAGCTCGCGTGCGTGAGCACTTGATCACCCCACCAGAGCTCGGCGGCGGCACCTTCACCGTCTCGAACCTCGGTATGTACGGCGTCAATAGCTTCACCGCGATCATCAACCCGCCGCAGGCGGGCATCCTGTCCGTCGGCTCGCTGGGGCCGCGCGCAGTCGTGCGCGATGGCGCCGTGGTCGCGCGCAACACGATGACCCTGACGCTCGCGTGCGACCACCGCATTCTCTACGGCGCCGAAGCTGCGCAGTTCCTCGCGCGCATCCGCGAGCTGCTCGAGACGCCCTCCGCGCTCACCCTCTGAGCCACATCCACCGGCACGCACTCATCATGCAGCTGATGAGCACAGGCCAGCGCTAGGCTGAGGTGAGCAGATGACTCTCGCCGATCGATCGCTCCAAGAGCTGTGGGTATGCCACCTGGGCGCCGTGCACTATCGCGACGGGCTCGCCATCCAGGAGCACGTTCGCGCTCGCCGCCAGGCTGAGGAGCTGCCGGACACCCTGCTGCTGCTCGAGCACCCGCCCGTCTACACCCGCGGCCGGCGCTCCGGCGCCGATGACCTGCCGCTGGGGGAGGCCTTCTACCGCGCCAAAGGCATAGACGTGGTCGACGTCGACCGCGGCGGGCGGCTCACCTACCACTCACCCGGTCAGCTCGTCGGCTATCCCATCATGCGCATCGACGACGTCCACCGATACTTGCGCACAATGGAAGACGCCATCATCGATGCCCTTGCCGACGCCGGCGTGACGGCGCGCTCTCGCCACGAGGAGGGCATCGACTACACCGGTGTGTGGGTTCAGGACCGCAAGATCGCCTCAATCGGCGTGCACGTCTCCCGCGGCGTCACCACCCACGGCTTCGCCATCAATGTCGATAACGACCTCAACCCATTCTCCTGGGTCCTAGCCTGCGGGCTGCCCGAAGTGACCATGACCTCGCTCGCCCGCGAGTCAGCTGGGGAGTGTGAGGCTCTCAGCTGTTTTAGGAAGCGTGCCGCTTACGCCTTCTGTCAAACAAACGGTAGGCGCCAGCGCTTGGTCTCACCCCAGCGACTCGGCATCGACACTACGAACCCATCCAGACTCGCGGAGCACCCAGTAATGGGGCACAAGCGAGTCCCCATAAACACAACTCAACCCGCGCCAGTCCTAGCTGACGCGTCGCTCGAAGCGGTGCCTGTATGAGCGCTGGGTCGGGCGGGACTCGGTCCCGATCCAACCCCGGCGGCATGGACGTACTCAAAGTGCTTGGCCCCGACGTGCGGCCGATCCGCGAGCGCAAGCCACCCTGGTTCAAGGTGCCGCCGCCCGGCGGGCAGCGCTACCGTGAGCTGACCGAGCTGATCCGCTCCGAGAACCTGCATACCGTCTGCCAAGAGGCCGCCTGCCCCAACGTCGGCGAGTGCTGGGAGCGCGGCACCGCCACGTTCATGATCCTCGGCGACACCTGCACGCGCCGCTGCGGCTTCTGCAACGTCAAGACCGGCAAGCCCACCTGGAACGACCCGCTCGAGCCAGCGCGCGTCGCGCGCTCGATCGCGCGCATGGGCCTGCGCCACGCGGTCATCACGTCCGTCGACCGCGACGACCTGCCCGACAAGGGCGCCTTTGCGTTCGTCGGCGTCATCCGCCAGGTCCGCCGCCAGGCGCCCGGCTGCCAGATCGAGGTGCTCACACCCGACTTCCAAGGGCAGGAGATGCCGCTCGCCAAGGTCATCGCCGAGCGCCCCGACGTGTTCAACCACAACGTCGAGGTCGTCCCCCGCCTGTACCCCATCGCCCGCCGCGGCTCGGAGTTCAAACGCTCCTGTCGTGTGCTGCGCCTCGCGCGGGAGCTCAGCGAAGGACAGGTCGTAACCAAGTCCGGGCTGATGGTCGGGCTCGGCGAGACCCACGACGAGCTCGTCGATACGTTCGCCGCGCTGCGCGAGCACGGCGTGCAGGTGCTCACCGTTGGGCAGTACCTGCGCCCCTCCCAGCGCCATCTCCCGGTCGTCCGCTACTGGCACCCGGACGAGTTCTCAGCGCTCGAGAAAGCCGCGTATGAGCTCGGCTTCGACCACGTCGCCGCGGGCCCGCTCGTGCGCTCCTCCTACCACGCCGACCAGCACGTGGGGTGGGCGGGGAAACCAGTCCTCGCCGGCGTCGGGCCGCTGGCGACTGAGGGCCAGTCGGACGCCCGCCTCCTCGCCGCACACGGATAGGGTCCCCGCATATTCCCTGTGAAGGACAACATCCCGTGGGATCGCCTCCCGCTGGCCACGGCCACGCTGATCGCGATCGACGTGCTCGCCTACCTGCTCTCCCCGCACCACAGCGGACTCCCTTCGACCCTGCTCGACCTCCTCCTGCTCGTGCTGCTCGGAGGAAGCGTCGAGTGCGCCCTCGGGCGTATACGCTTCTGCACCTTCTGCCTCCTCGCCGGCCTGCTTGCACTGGCTGTGAGAGGTCTTGCCGGTGGCGGCTCTTCCGCTCCCCTGCTGTTCGCCACCGCGGGTGCGAGCGCAGCTGTCCTCGGCGGCTACCTGCCGCTGCATCCCCGCGCGCGCGTCCTAACCCTGATCTTCGTCCCCTTCCTCGTAACCATCATCGAACTCCCCGCTGCGCTCTTCCTCGGGCTGTGGCTGGCAGCCCAGATCTCCCTTGGTGTCTTCGGACTCGAGCACTACCTCGGCCCTGGCGCAGCCGCCTATCTCGCCCATGTCGGCAGCTTCGCATTCGGGCTGATCCTGATCCGCCTGTTCGCCAAGGATCACAGGCGCCGCTCCTCAGCGCCGCCTGCCGCTGGCGGTGTGCTGATCGGATGACCCGCCTGCTCGTCCTTGGAGTGGTCCTGCTGTTCGTGACAGGTTTCGCCTTTCTGACCCTCAGCGCGGTGTCCCAGCAAGGGTTTACCCTGGCGAGCGCGATCTCGATCTTCGTGCTTGTGCTGCTCGCGGTAGGGGTCGTTGGTGCGCTCTTCAACCCCCCGCGCTGATGAGCAATCCACCTTCTGCCCCGTTCGATGAGCACCTCCCCCTTCATGACCCCCAGCCACAGCCGCCACCGGCGCGAGACCGCCCGGCGACGACGGCGCATGCGGCGGGCAGGCTTCGTGGGCGCGCTCGTGCTCGTGATCGGGGTGGCGCTGGCGGTGATGGCGCTGGCCAAGTCGCACAGCGCCCACGGTTCGCCCGCTTCCACACACGCGGCGAGAAAGTCGCGCACGGGCGCAATCGCAGTCAGGCGCTCACCCAATGGCCTACCACTCGGCAAACCTCCGCTTACGCTCACGGGGATCGGCGCGGGTGGGCGGGATCCAGTCCATATCACCTTCCCCGAACAGCCCAGTGCCGGGCTGCTGTTCAACCTAAGCACCGGCCAGGTCCTATGGCAGCGCAACCCCTACATCCGCCTGCGCATGGCCAGCCTGACGAAGATGATGACCGCGCTGATCACGGTCTCCTCGGCGCCGCCAAACGCCCCCGTGCTGGTAACCAGGGAAGCCGTCGACATGCCCGGGTCGAAGGTTGGAGTGCTGCCGCTGGGCCGGCACGTGCGCCTGGAGACGCTGCTCTACGGGCTGCTGCTGCCTTCTGGAAACGACGCCGCCGTCGCGCTCGCCCAACACGTGGCCGGCAGCGTGAACAACTTCGTCGTGCGCATGAACGCCGAGGCGGCGCAGCTGGGGATGGGCTGCACGCACTATTCCTCGCCGTCCGGTTACTACGACCAGAGCAACTACACCTGCGCGGCCGACTTGGCGGAGCTGGCTCACACCGATCTCGAACAGCCACGCATTGCCAGCATCGTGCGCACCTACTCGGCAGCGCTGCCCTTTCCGATCAAGGGCGGTAGGCTCTACCTCTACAACAACAACCCACTGCTCATCTATGGCTATCCGGGGCTTACGGGCCTGAAGACCGGCTATACCGAAGAGGCTGGCCGCTGCCTGGTGGCTACCGCCGAGCGCGACGGCGTGCGTCTCGGCGTGGTGCTGCTGCACTCACCGGACCCCGGCACGCAGTCGAGCGAGCTGCTCAACCTCGGCTTCGAGGACGTCTACCACCAAGCGCCAGTCCCTCAACCGCCGCTCCCGGCAGGAGCCTGAATCCTCCTCGCCACCTGCGCGACTACTCCTCGACGACACGCTCGCACGTGAGGGAGTACCGTTCCTTTGCAAAGATTGACTGGCCAGTCAGCCAAAGGAGAAAGCAGCCGTGGATCTCGACGACACACCGGAGCAGGCCTCCTACCGCGCCGAAGTGAGGGCCTGGATCGAGCAGCACAAGTCTGAGGCGCCCGTCTTGACCGGTCCCGGAGCGATCGAGGACGAGGACGAGATCATTGCCGCGCGACGCGCCTGGCAAGGCAAGCTCGCTGAGGGTGGCCTCGCGGGCGTGACCTGGCCGAAGGAGTACGGCGGCCAGGGCCGCGGCCCGATTGAGCAGGTCATCTGTAACCAGGAAATAGCCCGCGCGAAAGTGCCCGGGATCCTCGACGCGATCGGCGTGGGGATGCTCGGCCCGACAATCATCGCCCACGGCGATGAGGACCAGAAGGGGCGCTACCTCGGGCCGATGCTGCACGGCGACGAGGTCTGGTGCCAGCTCTTCTCAGAGCCCGCCGCCGGCTCCGATCTCGCGGCCGTGCAGACGCGTGCGCGTCTCAAGGACGACGGCAGCTGGCGCCTGTCCGGCCAGAAGGTATGGACGACCAACGCCCAGTTCGCCTCCTATGGTCTGCTACTGGCGCGCACCGACTCAGACGTGTCCAAGCACAAGGGCATGACCATGTTTGTCGTGCCGATGGACGCGTCGGGCGTGACCGTGCGCGGGCTACGTCAGATCTCCGGCGAGGCAGAGTTCAACGAGGTCTTCTTCGACGATGTCGCGCTCGACGCAGGGGCGGTCGTGGGGGGAGTTGGCAATGGCTGGGGTACGGCGCTGACAACGCTTATGTATGAGCGCGTCACGATTGGCCTCGGCGGCGAGGGACTCGGCTACAACTCGACCCGCTTCGCCGCCGCCATCGCCAGCGACGAGCACGCGCGGCGCGACCCCGAGGTGCGCCACCAGCTCGGTGAGATCGCAAGCGAACTGCTCGCGGTCCGCTTCACCGGCTACCGCACGCTGACCGCGCTGCAGAAAGGTCAGATCCCCGGCCCAGAGGCGGGTCTTGCGAAGGTCACAATCGTCAATGGCGCGATCAAGGCCGGTGATTTGATTGCAGATGTCCTCGGCCCCGACGCGCTGTCAGAGGACAGTGAGTGGACCTACATGATCTCGTTCCTCCCGGGCCTGAAGTCGGCGGGCGGCACCGAAGAGATCCTGCGTAACACGATCGGCGAGCGTGTGCTCGGGCTGCCTCCCGAGCCGCGCCTGGACAAGGGCATCCCGTTCTCGGAGCTGCGCTCCAAGGAAGGAGCGCCGGCATGAATCTCGCACTCTCAGACGAGCAGGTGTTCCTGCGCGAGGCCGCGCGCGGCGCGCTCTCGCGCTTCAAGACGCTCGAAGCCGCCCGCGAGGCGCTCGATGGCGACCCAGACGCGCTGCCCGACCTGTGGCCCACCGCCTGCGAGGCCGGCTGGCCCGGCCTGTTGATCGACGAAGACCACGGCGGCGCCGGGCTCGACGCGTTCGACGCGATGCTCGTCCTCGGCGAGTGCGGGCGCGTGCTCGCTCCCGTCCCGCTGCTCGGACACCTGCCGGCGAGCGCGATCCTCAACGACTCGCCTGCCGCCGCCCCGTGGCTGGCAGAGGTCTCGAGCGGTCAGCGGCGAGCCGCCTACCTGCCCGCGCAGCCGCCCACCGACCTGAGCGATCGCTGGAGCACGGACCCGGCCGGCGGCTCCGGGCGCGGGGCGCTGCCCACCGCCGGAGCTCCTGACGGGGACGGTCGTGTGCTCATCAATGGCAGCTTCGCGTTCGTGCCCGACGCTCCCGGGGCGAGCGGAATGATCGGAGTAGCGCTGCAGGACGACCGGCGGGCACCGACCGGGAACCGGTTGATCGGTTTTGCGGTGCTGAGCGAGTCTCCCGGAGTTGAGGTGCAGCCGGTGACGCGCTATGACGCGACCCGATCGCTGGGGCACATCTTGTTCACCGACTCTCCGGCTGTCGTCCTGGATACGCCCGAGGAGTCGCTCATCGCCGCCTGGTACCTAGCGCAGGCGCTGATCGCCGCCGAGTCGCTCGGCAGCGTCGAGAGTGCACTGGAGACAACTGTCGCTTACGCCAAGGAGCGCTTTACCTTCGGCCGCGCGATCGGCTCCTACCAGGCTGTCAAGCACTCACTGACCGAGGTTCTGCGCCAGTTGGAGAACGGGCGCTCGCTGCTCTACTACGCCGGCTGGGCGCGGCACGGCGCGCCGCACGAGTTCCCGCTCGCGGCCAGCTCTGCGCGCTCGGTCGCCGGACGTGCGCTCGACCACGCCGCGCGCACGATGATCGCAGTGCACGGGGGCATCGGCGCGACCTGGGAGCACGACGCGCCGCTGTACTTCAGGCGCGCGCAGCTCTCGCGACGCCTGCTCGGCGGCACCAGCGCGGCCACCGACCGCGTCGCGGGCGAGCTGCTCGCCCAGGCGGCCTAGCACTGGGGGGTTACCTTCTCAAAAAAGTTCTGTATAGCCATCGCTATACAGAACTTTTTCGCGAGACATGCGCCTTTGCCTTTCTCGCCGACTTCGCTTCTTCTGCTTCGAGCGCCGCGAGCACCGGCGCCCCGTACGCCGCATAGACCGCCTGCACCATTGCCGGTTCGAGGCCACAGTTGATGCAGAAGCCATGCTGGGACCAGCCGATCGCGCGCGCGAGCACCTCGTCGGCATATGTCACGCCAGTGGCGTCGTGACCGTAGTAGTCGTACGCGGCGTCCCACACTGATTCATTCAGCGCATATTCGGCGCCATCGGCCGACAGCAGGTGCGCGGCGGCCATGATCGCGTCGAAGTCATCGTAGATCGACGGGTGCGCGGCGGTCATGTGGTCGTAGTGGGAGGGACGCTTGCCGTACTCGTAGGAGTCGCTCACGAGGTCCCACGTCGATCCGGTGGATCCGGTGCCCCGCCCACCATTCGTCACGTTGAACTGCATCGGCCCGCCACAGCAGTGCGCGAAGTTCAGGCCGTGGTAGATGCCCGGCGCAGTCGAGAACGCGCTCTCCTGGCGGTGGATCGACGCCAGCAGCAGCCAGTTGACACCAAATGTGCGCTGGGCGACTTCGTAGATCGGGTAAAAGCCTTCCATCCAGCGCCTTGTTATATGCGTCTGCGTCGGGTCAGTGAAGCGCGCGAAGTCTGCAGCCTGCTGTGCAGAGGAGGGCTTAGCGACAATCGCCGCATGGGCCTTGCCGCCCGCGTTCCTGGCCGCATGCCCACCGGCCGAGAAGCCCGCCCTGGGCACGGGTGTGACCGCCGCCACCAGCACGGGCGGTGGCGCAGCGGTGGGCGCGGAGCGGCCCACTAGCCCGGTGAGCACCGCGATGAGCACGGCCGCGCCGACCGTTGCGATTATGCCTGCGAGCAGCCAGTGGCCGCGTTCGGAGGGTGGCGCGGGGATCTGGCCGGAGGGTGGCACCGTTGCACGGTAGCGACAGAACCTAAAGTGCCGTTAGCTAGGATCAGGCTGGATGGTTCCGCGCGTGAGAAAGCCTTCGAGCGCCAAGCGCGCCGTGATCGTCAGTGCGTCTCTCGCCATTCTGGCTGGTTGCGGATCCGGGAGCAGCGTCAGCGTGCGTGCGAGCGCCGATCCGGACCCGCCGCCGCCGCAGACTGTCTCGAACACGTGCGCCACGACTGTGCTCGGCGCGCTCAGCAAGGTCGCGGCGCGCGTCTACCACGAGGGGGTCTCCAGCGGGCGCACGGCGTCGGCGCTGAGCTTGATCGAAGGCTCAATCCCACTGCGCGAAGCTGTCGAACAAGACGACCCCAAGGCCGTGCGGGTGGCCGCGCGGGCGCTGATCGCGACCGGTCACATGACGAACCTCGAGGTTTTGCGCCAGGACGTCGTGAGGGGAGCATCTCAGGCGAAGCCGGCAACCGCCAGTCAGGTGCTGGCCGACGTTGGCGGTCCCGACGCGCTCGCGCCGTTGCACGGAACGATTGTCGGTGCGAGTGGCGCCCCGATCGCGACCTTCGTCGCCAGCGTGTGGGCCGACAACGGCTTCCTCGACGAGACGGACGGGATCGCCGAAGGCATGACTGCACTGCGAACTGGCGAGCGGAGCATCGCTGGGTCGTTCACGCCGGGAACGGGGGCTCTGCCCGCACAGGGCGCACTGACGGTGAGAGGCGTTGACTATCGCTACACCTCGTTCGCAGCCACGGCCTACCCGACAGGTCAGCCGCTGCGCGTGTACCTATTCAAGTCGATCCCCGCGATCGCTCCCCTCTGCGGGCGTACGCGCGAAGACACGACCGTCAACACGGTCAGCCGCGTCGCAACTCTGATCTACGTCGGTGAGACCGGCCGGGCCGCGCTGGTCCAAGTCCACCGCGTCCAGCACAACCAACCACTGCTGCGCGCCGTCGCACGGCGCGAACCGGAAGCCACACGGCTGGCGATCGACAACCTGCTCAACGAGCACATCGTACGCCTGCGCGTCAGCGCCGGCGAACAGATGCTCTCAGATGTCGGCGGCCCGGACGTGCTCGCTCCGGTGCGCGCGCCGCTGCTCCTGCACGGGCAGATGATCGGCAGCTTCGTGCTCTCGATACAGGACGATCTCGGCTACCAACTGCTCGCACTGCGGCTGGCGGGCCTGAGCGTGATTATGTATAAGAACCCCGCCCACCCACAGGTGGTGATGAGCAGCTTCCGGCACTCCCCTGCCAGCGTCCCCGCCAAGGGACCGTTCCGCTATGAAAAGCGCAGCTATCGCGTATTCACGCTCCACGCCGAAGCGTTCCCGTCGGGGCCGTTGCGGATCAGCGTGCTGATCCCGATCCCGTACTCGTGAGCGACGCCTGCTTGGCACGCAGGTCGTCCAGCAGTTTGTCGAAAGAGTCAGAGAATTTTTCGACCCCCTCGCGCTCGAGCGTGTCGGTCAGGTCATCGTAGTTGACGCCCGCGTCCGCGAGCTCATCGAGCAGGGCTTTCGCCCCGTCGAGGTTCTGCTCTAGGCGTGATTGCGGGTCGCCGTGGTCCTGATAGGACAGGATGGTCTCTGAAGGCATCGTGTTGACCGTGTCGGGCCCGATCAGCTCGTTGACGTACATCGTGTCGGGGTAGTCGGGGTTCTTCGTCGAAGTTGACGCCCACAGCACACGCTGCGGCGTCGCGCCCTTGCCGGCCAGGTACTCCCAGCGTGGGCCGGCAAATGTCGCCTTGTAATGAGCATAAGCGAGCCTCGCGTTAGCCACTGCCAGCTTCCCCTTCAGCTCGTCGTGGGCGGGCTCCAATTCATCCAGGCGCCGGTCGGCCTCGGTATCGATCCGCGACACAAAGAAGCTTGCGACCGAAGCCACCTCGCGTGGATCCCCGCCTGCCGCGATCAGCCGCTCGATCCCGCGCACGTATGACTCGGCAACCTCCGCGTAGCGGCGCAGCGAGAAGATCAGCGTCACGTTGATCGATTTCCCCTTCGCGATCACGTCCTCGATCGCCGCGAGCCCCGGCTTCGTGGCGGGGATCTTGACGAGCAGGTTGGGCCTGTCCACGGTCTCGTGCAGGTCGATCGCCTTGCGGAACGTCCGCAGCGTCTCGTACGCCAGCCTCGGGTCTACCTCCAGCGAGACATACCCGTCGCGCTTTCCCGTCGCCTCCCACACCGGTCGGAACAGGTCGCACGCGTCCTTGATGTCCCTTACCGCCAGCGCCCAGAACGCGTCGTTCACGTCGAGCTCACCGAGTACGCGCAGCTGCTCGTCATACGCATCGCCTGTGGCCATCGCATGCTGGAAGATCGTCGGGTTCGAGGTCGCGCCGACGACCGCATCCTCGTCGATCATGCGCTGCAGCTTCCCTCCGCGAATCGCCGCACGCGAGAGCGAGTCGATCCAGACGCTCTGGCCCAACTCGGAAAGACGCTTCAAGGGAGAGTCGTTCGCAGAGGGCATAGTTGCTCCTTCTTTTGCCGTTCGGCCTTTGGCTCAGGTCACGCGCTCGAGCAGGGCGCGAGCGCGCAGAGCGATGTTCTCGGCAGTGAAGCCGAGCTCCTCCAGCACCTTCTCGCCCGGCGCCGAAGCGCCGAAGCGGTCGAGGCCAACGACGTCGCCGTCGAGGCCCACCCACTTTCCCCAGCTGATCGTGGCACCTGGCTCGACCGCCAGGCGGGTCCTCACCGCGGGGGGCAGCACTTCGTCGCGGTACTCCTGGCTCTGCCCCTCGAAAAGGTCCATGCACGGCATCGAGACGACCCGCACGCGCGTGCCCTGCTCGGCCAGCGCCTTGCCGGCCTCGAGCGTCAGCGGGACCTCGGCGCCCGTCGAGATCAAGATCAGCTCGGGCGCCTCGCCGTCGTGCGAATCCCATAGGACGTAGGCGCCGCGCTCAACGCCGCTCGCGCTCGCAACCTCATCGCGGTCGAGCACCAGCACGTTCTGACGCGAGAGCAGCAGCGCCGTCGGGCCGTCTTCGCGCTCAAGCGCCACACGCCAAGCTTCGACCGTCTCGTTGGCGTCGCCGGGGCGCATCACCCACAGGTGCGGGATCGCGCGCAGCGACGCGTAGTGCTCGATCGGCTGGTGTGTAGGGCCGTCCTCGCCGACGCCCACCGAGTCGTGCGTCCAGACCCAAACCACCGGCAGGCCCATCAGCGCTGACAGCCGCACAGCGCCGCGCATGTAGTCGGAGAACATCAGGAACGTCGAGCCGTACGGTTTGACGATGCCGCCGTGGGCGGACGCGCCGTTGACGATCGCGCCCATCGCGTGCTCGCGGATGCCGAAGGGGATGTTGCGGCCCGCGTGGACCTTCGAGAACTCGCCGCCGCCCTCGAACAGGGTCTTGGTCGACTCGACCAGGTCCGCCGCGCCGCCGATCATCGTCGGGCCGTAAGACGCGAACGCCGCCATCACCTTCTGGCCGGCCGAGCGGGTGGCGATCTCCTCACCGGCGGCGAACTGCGGCAGCGACTCGCGCCAGCCCTCGCGCAACTTCCCCGCCCATGCGAGGTCCCAGTCCGCTGCCATGTCCGGGAAGGCCGCCCGCCACGCCTCGAACCTCTCGTTCCAGCCGTCCTGCGCCTCCGTGCCCGACTCGTGCAGCGACATGTGCTCGTAGACGCGCTCGTCCACCCAGAACTTGCGGTCGGGATCGAAGCCCATCACTTCCTTGGTGGCACGCACCTCGTCTTCGCCAAGCGCCGAGCCGTGCGCCTTGGCGGTGTTGACCGCGTGCGGAGCCGGGTAGGCGATGTGCGAGCGGACCTGAATGAACGACGGGCGCTCGGTTTCGTCGCGAGCAGCTTTCAGCGCGTCCTGCAGCGCGTCCAGATCCTCTGAGTCCTCCACCCGCTGCACGTGCCAGCCGTCGGCCTCCAGACGCGCGGTGTGGTTCTCGCCGTCGAAGGAGAGCGACGTGGTGCCGTCGATCGTGATGCGGTTGTCGTCGTAGCAGACGACCAGCTTGCCCAGCGCGAAGTGGCCCGCGATCGAGGCTGCTTCCTGGCTGATGCCCTCCATCAAGTCGCCGTCCGAGCAGATCACGTACACGTGGTGGTTGACCAGCTCGTGCCCAGGGCGGTTGAAGCGCTCCGCCAGGAAGCGCTCGGCCATCGCCATCCCGACCGCGTTTGCGAAGCCCTGTCCCAACGGCCCCGTCGTGACCTCGATGCCCTGCGTGTGCCCGCGCTCGGGGTGCCCCGGCGTAAGCGAGCCCCACTGACGGAACTGCTGCAGGTCCTCGAGGCTCAGCTCGTAGCCGCACAGGTGAAGCAGCGCGTACTGCAGCATGCACGCGTGACCGGAGCTCAGCACGAAGCGGTCGCGGTTGGGCCAGGACGTGTCGGTGGGGTTCGCGTGCAGGAAGCGCCGGAAGATCGTGTACCCCAGCGGCGCCAGCGCCATCGCCGTGCCAGGGTGGCCAGCGTTCGCCTTCTGCACCGCGTCCATCGCCAGGCCGCGGATCGTGTCAATCGATAGTCGCTCTATCTGCGTTGCTGGCAAGTGCGCCCGGCGGGAATCGAACCCGCGGCCTGCGGCTTGAAAGACCGCTGCTCTTTGGCTCCCCGAAGAGAACCGTTGACCACTGAGCTACGGGCGCGCGCTTGGTGTCCTGATGATTCAGGTAGCTACCAAGGCTAATCTAAGCATGCTGCGAGTGCTCGCGCAGGGCGGCTCGCTCACAGCCGCAGCACCGCGCCCTGCCTAGCGACGCTCACAGCTGGCGCGCCGGCGAAGTTGCCCGCCAGTGCGTCGAGCGCGTCGTCGGTACGGTCAGGCCGGTGGTGGAAGAGGACGACTGCGCGCGCGCCGGCGCGCTCCCCCAGCTCAACCGCGTAGTTGGCGGCGGCATGCCCGAAGCGCCCTTCCGTGGCGAGCTCCTCACGCGTGAGCAACTGGGCGTCGTGCACGAGCACGTCGGCATCCGCAGCCAGCTCGAGCGCCGCAATGTGGCACTCGCCCCAGCCGGCCGCTCCAGACCCAAGCGTGGTGGGACAGTGGTCCGGCATATAGGTGAACGTAGAGTTCCCGTCGTCGATCCGGTAACCGAAGGTCCGCCCGCCCTGCTCAGCCCCGCGCCGGGGCCATACTAGAACGGGACGTCGTCGTCCGAGCTGCCAGCCGCCCCGGTGGGAGCCGGAGCGACGATACGGAATGCTTGAATGCCCTCTCCGCGCTCGATCTCCTCGACTCGCTGGCGCTCCGTGTCCAGGTAGCCGGTCAGGGCCTGCTCGAGGCCCTTGCCCTCGGCAAACAGGTCGCACATCTCGGATACGGGCACCTCCTCCTTGTTGATGCGCTCAGCGATGGTTTGCAGGCGATCGTAGCCTGCCTCAAACGTGAGCTCCTTCGTTTTGCTCATTGGATTCTCCCCATTTCGGTATTGACGTTCTCGACGACTGCCCCCGCGCAGCCGTCGTGCAGTTGCAGATCGATGCGCTGTCCCGCCTTCAGGTCAGCGATAGAGCGCACGGGTGCGCCGGCGGCAGAGGCGAGCAGCCAGCCCCGGCGGCGGAAGTCGTGGGCGGCAATGAGTGCGCAGGCATGGGATGCATTCCTGCGCATGTCCTCGAGCCGGCGGCGGGCGCACTCGCCAAGTCGTTCGCCCTGCCGGTTGACGTCCTCGCACGCGTGGGTTACACAGCGGTCAATGCCATCCTGAGCCAGGCGCAGCAGGCGGAGGAGAGCACGGCCGAAGTCGCGCATGTGATCATCGAGTTGGCGATGGGTGCCAGTCTGCACCCGCTCAGCCAGATCGTGCACGTCGCGGTCGAGGTCGTCGAGCAGGTCACCCGCACCCTGAGCCTCGCCGGCGCGCTCGCGGACAAGTGCGGCACGGGCGTCGAGGGTGGCCCCGCAGTTCAGACATGCAGCAGTGCTCTGCAGACGCTCGGTGGCAAGTGCGACGCAGCGAGGCACGGCGTCGAGGCGCTCGCGGGCGGTGGCAAGGTCGCGACGGATGTCGGCAGCGGATGGTACGACCAGCTCAGCGGAGCGCGAGGGCGTAAACGCCGGCCAGGCGACGTGGTTACAGACAGGGTTGTTGTCTGTGTGGCCGATCGCGCAAACGACTGGGACCGCACAGGCAAAGAGAGCGCGGCATAGGCCCTCATCGTCGAAGCACACTAGGTCCTGGACCGATCCGCCACCACGGGCCATGACGATGACATCGATCAATGGATGATCTTGCAAGCGGGCGAGAGCGTCGATGAGCTGGCGCGGAGCGGTCTTGCCCTGCACGACGCTTGAGCAGGTGATGATGTGCACCACGGGCCAGCGGTCGGTAAGCGCGCGGATGACGTCGCTCATCCCATCCGAGCCCTTGCCCGCTATGACTCCGACGGCACGCGGGAACCGGGGCAAGCACCTGCGGCGGGCTGGATCGCAGAACCCTTCGTCGGTTAGGCGGGCAAGGAGCTCCTTGCGACGGTGTAGGAGCTCCCCCTCCCCGGCGAGGCACACCTGATGAACGATGAGGTCGAGCTTGCCTGCCTGGGCCCAGAGATCCGGGCGCTCAACGTTCGACCTGGACGAGGTCTCCCTCGCGCGGGAAGTGCTCCAGCCCTTCGACCTGGCCGCGGAAGACCTTGCACGAGAGGACCGCCTCGCCATCTGTGAGCGAGAACCACAGCATCCCGCTTCCAGAGGATTTTGGCTTCTGCACCTCACCCTCGATGACCGCCGGTCCGACCGCCCGCAGCGCGTGCCCAAGCTGCGAGGCATACTCGCTGACGGTAACTGTGGTCGTGCTGATCGTCCGCATAGGAAAGGGTAAATACGCTACCTGGGGTGTCGGACGAACTCTCGGCGCCGCTGAGGCCATGCTCGAAGCGGAGCGGCTCGGCTTCGATTCGATCTGGACCGCCGAGCCGGCGACGCCGCCACCTTGCGCACGGCCGCCGAGCTCGTGCTGGGCTGAGGCGCGCCCTCACGGGCTAGGAGGACACGTCGGCGCAGTACGCGACCGTGGTCACTTCGAGAGCATACGATTTGCCGGATTCGTTGTGAAAGACGACGCCACCTTCCCAGCTGTCCTCCACCGTTGCTCCGTCGAGGACTGGACCATCAACGAGGACATTACCTCCGTTGTCCCGTACGCCACCGCCGAGCAGTCTGCTTGCCCGAAGCGCATCCCGCGGGGTCGAACAGCTCGGCCGTGGCTCCTCCCGCAACAGGCACAGACTTTGACTCTTTGACGACTTCGTAGCCGGAGATCCCTGAGGGACCCTGCGAGCCGGTCGGCCCAGTGAGACCTGTGCCTGCGGGCCCCTGTGCCCCCGTCGCACCTGTGATCCCTTGGGGTCCCACCGGGCCAACTGGCCCCGCGCTTCCCCTCGTTCCTTGAGATCCACTGGCGCCCTGACGGCCCCTTATGTTCCAGGAGATCGGCGTGTCTCCAGTACGACACACCGTCCCGGAGGGGGGAATGTAGATCACGCGCGAGGACGTCGATAGGCAGGCGGCGATCTTGTTGGGATGGATCGGAACGAACTCAGGTTCGTGCGCGTATGCAACCCCTCCCGCGGCCACGATCAAGGCCAACAACGCGACTACGAGAGCGGGAGACGGGCGAAGTCGACGAATGAGATGAATCATCGGATTCCTTTCGACGGCCCCCCACTCATGGGCAATCACAAGCTTACAGACCGCGACGCGATGCTCAACCTCCCATGGCACCATCCGGGCGTATGGCACAGGTGAGCGTTGATGTTCAGGCAGCGATCTTGCGGCGGGTGCGCGCGATCCCTCCAGGCTACGTCCGCACTTACGGCGACGTCTCACCGGGCGCACCGCGTCTTGCGGGCTACGTGCTCAGCCATACCGATGCGCACGACGCGCCTTGGCATCGCGTTGTCCGCGCCGACGGATCGCTGGCGAAGGGAGCGCGTCAGCGGCGGCTACTTGAAGCCGAGGACGTGCCCTTCCGCGGCGAGCGGGTACTGCTGTCGAGCGTACGGCTCGACGATTTTGACGCCGTGTGATGTCCCTCGTGACGCCTGCCGCCGCGAAAAAGATTCTCCGACTAGTGGATCACGCGCCGACCCCAGGCGAATGAGCTCCCGAGCCAGCTTCCAGTGAGCGGCAGCACGTAGACGCCCTGCCCCGATGAGTGAATCACCCAGTTGTCGCCCAGGTAGATCCCCTCATGGATGATGTTGCTCGCGGTGGCCTTGCTGTTGAAGTGGGCGGACCCGAAGAACAGCAGGTCGCCGGGCTCGAGCTGCGCTGTGGAGAGCCGCTGCGATTGAGGGATTTCACCTGCCTGTTCGGCTGCTGTGCGCCCGCGTATCGCCTTGCCCCATGGCAGGCCTGAGACCTTGAACACGCGCCACGCGAAGCCGGAGCAGTCAAAGCCGCCGTGTTCGAGCCCGTCGGCGGTGTTGTCGGTCGTCCCGCCCCAGACGTAGGGGTAGCCGATGCGCGAGACCGCAATCTGCAGTGCCTGGCGCTGCGCGACGTTCATCTGCGGGAGCTCAAATGCGGACAGAGCTTCCTGTGCGTTGGAGACATTCCAGGCACCCAGTTCAGTGACCCGGGCAAGCGACCACGCCGCTTCCGCGCGAGTGATCGGTTCCTCGGGGAACAGGTCGAGCCGTTGCGAGCCGACGGTGTGCTCGTAGCGCAGTTCCAGCATGCGCGCGACCACCTCGGTCCCGAAGTACGACGGCGGGTTCAGGCCGGACGTCGCGGCCGTTGCCTGCACGTGCGCTGCGACGCTCGCCAGTCCGAGCTCTTCGACGAGCATACGATCAAAGGTCACGACGGTGACCGTGCTCTGCGCGGTTCGGGCTACCGGCACCACAAGTGTGCTGGCGTCCACCGGTTCGCCGGTTGGGCGCTGTTCGCTGGGGAGACTCTGTTCGCCCGGGGCACTCGCATCGCCGGATGCATCCAGTGCGCCAGAGGCATCCTGTTCGACTGCTGCGCTCTGGAGCCTCGCGGCAAGGGCGACCATCGTCGCGTTGGCCTGTGCGTCTGAGAGGTGACCGGCGCCATCGAAGGAGTCGCCGCTTTCAGCCATCAGCCCAGCAGCAACCACCTGGCGCTGTTGAGCGGAGTCCCAGCCTGCTGGCGAGACGGCGGCCGCGGCACGCTGGGGCGCGATCGCCGAGCACACGGGCAGTACGACTACGACGAGGATGGCCATCGGAAATACGCGCTCGCGTGCGCGTGCAAGCAGGGTATGTGTCACGAGGGTGCGTATCGACCCCGCCTTGGCAGCGCTACACCCGGCACCCGGGCGCTCGACAGATCGACGAACGCTCTTGGCCGCATGCCGGCGCGGTAGCCATGGACCCAACCGGGATCGAACCGGTGACCTCCTGCTTGCAAAGCAGGCGCTCTCCCAGCTGAGCTATGGGCCCAGAGTTCTCGGAGTGTAAGGGACGCCGCAGGGCGGAAGTCAACTGCCTGGCGAGCTGACCCGGCTACTCGAACGAGAACCGCTCCTGCCCGGGCACATCCTCCGCCACTATCTTGCGGTCCCGGTCATCCGGGAACCCCCAATCCAACGACTCCTCCGCGGGTGTGTCCGCGGCGTATCCAGCAGCCGCCGAATCGCCTCCGATCGACTCAACCGAGGACGCGCCGTCGGCTGCATCAGGATCTTCCTCCAACACGGCTCGCATATCCAGTTCTGCAGTCTCCTGACCGACGTTCGGGAAGTCAGAGTCGTGCTCCGGCTGCGCAGTTTCAGCTGGAGGATCCAGGGCCTCCCGCTGCTCGCGGGCGACCTCACCCGGATCCGCACCCCGCAGGCGCTTAAGCTCTAGGTGCTCGCGTATGGCGTCGTCAAGCATTCCCATTGCGCCGGCAAACCATACTGCCCTCGCCAGCTCTCGTTCTGCGACTACACTTCCGGAGTCTCGTGCTCGACCCTGGGCACGAACATGCGGGGCTATAGCTCAGCTGGGAGAGCGCCTGGATCGCACCCAGGAGGTCGGGGGTTCGAGTCCCCCTAGCTCCACCAAATTGACCAGACCACAACCGCCGACCTTAGAGGTTGGGGTTGATCCGGCACCCACGAGGACCCGTTCGGGCTCTCGTGGGTGCTGTTCGTTGTGGACTTCGACTTGCGTGGCTGGCGGCCCTTGGGCCAGTTCGACCGCTCGTGCGTCTTCTTCTGCCTTGATGGCCGCGGCAAGCCGCAACTCATCGCCGAGGATCACGTCGAAGGGCTCGGCCAGCTCGCCCACGACGCCGTAGTCATCGTCAATCACCAGCCGCTTGAAGAACGCGAGGTTGAACTGCCGCCGCATGGTGGCCGATGCTTCGCGGTAGGCCGTTTCGCAATCGCTCACCCGTGCGAGGGCGCGGCGCATGTTGGTCTCGGCGGCCTTGAAGTCGCCTTCTACGGCCACTTGGCGGCCTTCGATGGCCGCGACCTCCGTAGCGATCCGGGCCTGCTCGCTCTTGAGCAGGTCCAATGGGATGGCATCGGCGTAGTGGGCATCGAGCAGCTTCTTGCGCTCGCCTTCGAGCTTGCGCAACCGGCGGTCCGTGGTGGTACGTTCACGGTCGGCGTCAGTGCGCAGCTTGGATAGCTCATCGCTCAGGAAAGTCCGCAGCCGCTCGACCTCCTCCTCGGGGAGCTGCACGGTCGCGTAATGGGTGGCTATGGCTTCCTCGGCGTGCTCGATGCGGATAGCACGCAGGTTGCAGCTTGTCTTGTCCTTCTGACGGCCGATACAGACGAAGTAGCGGTAGGTGCCGCCGTTGCCTTTGGCGTAGTTGACGATCAGTCGGCTTCCGCAAACACCACAGTAGATACTGCCCTTGAGGTAGTGGGGATGCTCGCGCTGCTTCTCGCCTGCCAGGTACTTGGCGCTGAGTGTCTCCTGAACTTTCTGCCAGGTCTGAGGGGTCACGAGCGGGGTGTGTTTGCCGGGGTAGAGGACGCCCTGATAGCGCACCAGCCCCATGTAGTAGGGGTGGCGCAGCAATGCGTGTAGCTGTGAGTCGCTGAGGCGTTTGCTTGGGGTCTTGGGGCCAGGCGCGGTCGTTAGCCCGCGTGCCGTCAGCTCGTCCAACAGCTTGAGGATGGTCCAGTCTCCCGTGGCATATGCCTCGAAGGCCCAGGCCATCAGTGGGCTGCGCTCGGGGTCTACTTCAACGGTTCGTATCTCACGGCCGTTGTCGAAGTGGCGGACATTGAGGTAGCCGAGCGGGACTCGCCCCGGCGTGCCGCCATTCTTGGCCTTCTGGACGCTGCCCTTGAGAATCTCCATTGCGAGGTTCTGTGAATAGAACTCGGCAATCGAACTCATGATGCCGTGCAGCAACAGCCCAGAAGGGGTCTCGTCGATGTTCTCGCTGACAGAGACGAGCGTTACCCCGGCCCGCTTGAGCGCCAGGTTGATCGCCACGTCATCAGCCCGGTTGCGCGCCAAACGATCAACCTTGTGGACAATGACGTACTTGACCGGCTGCTCGGTCACGAACTCTAGGAGCCGTTGAAGTTCCGGGCGGTCGGCGGTCTTGGCCGACTCGCCGCGATCCGCGAACTCTTCGATCACAGCCGCCTTGAGACTGGCGGCCTTGCGCTTGCACGCCTCCCGCTGAGCAGGGATGGAGTAGCCCTCCACCTCGCCGCCTCTCTCGGCCTGCTCCTTGCTCGACACCCGCAGATAGATCACGGCGGCGGCTCCTTCGGGAGTGTCGGCTTCCTGTTTCACTGTCATAGACTACCTCCCGTCCGCACCCTGGCACGGTGCTTGAGTAATGTTGTTAAGTCTACCACAGCCGATGCGAGGATGCATAGCATTATCGGCCATTTCACAACAATTTTAGGTGTTACAGAAACCCCACGGTGAGACATGCTGTAACTGTTTATTGCCTGCCGTCTCACGATGCTACTCCTCGGAGTACATCGACCGCACGTGCAGTCGTAGTCACTGCAAATAGCCGCTCCGGCAGTGTGCGATCCCGCGCGATGGCACCACGCAAGCGCTCGGCTCGCAGCTCGTCCGGCACGATCCAGCAGACACGGGGAAACACGCCGCCATGCGCCGCCTGCTCCTTGCCCGATTGGTAATAGTCGGCGTAGAGCCGACACTTGCGCACAATGACCGGCAGGCTCTCGCTTGCCCGGTCTACCTCGATGAACCAGCGCAGCTCGTACTCGCCCACGCCAAGGGCCAGCAACCCATCGGGACGCAACAAGTGCCGCCCGTCCGTCCCGGAGAACTGCCGCCAACAACGCGGCTCGGGCTGGCAGTCCAGCAGGTCAAGCAGACCGTGGCGTGAGGCTACCGTCACGTCTACGACGAGCTGAGCGATAGCCAGAGTGTGATCGACAAAGCGCAGTGTCGGCTCGTATGAGCGCCGCCGTGGGCCATTCATCGCCAACACTCGCTGACCGACCGGCCCGAGCGCCAGCACCAAGCCTGCCGAACCGGCCCGGACGCCACCGATGCGACGCTCCAGACGGATCAGCAGGCGCTCGCGCGTCAACCGCTCCAGAACTCGCTGGCGGGCGCGTGTCGCTGCCTGCTCGTTGTCGTGCTCGGCGTCCGGGAAGTGGACGGCCTGAATCTGCCGGGCGCTCATCAGCCGCAGCTCGGCCACCTGCGTGATGATGCCCATGTCCCGCTCCGATAGCCGCTCGCGGATTTGCGCGACCCCCCTCGCCGAGACGTAGGGGCGCTCTGGTGCAGTACCCATCATTCGATACCTCCATCCTTCTCATTCGTTACCAATGATGCAGTGATGAGAGGGGTTGCACAGCGATATACATGCCACGCGAAGCGACAGGCACCCCCGCGCCGCACCCCCGTTGACAACGGCACGCCGCTGTCCAGCTCGATTACCGCCGACGGCTCATCACTGTTCGCCCACCGTCCCCCGCGCCAAGGTAGGAAGGGATGACACAGATAGTGAAAGACTTTCCTCGCCAAAGTTCTGGCGCTTACAGCGTGCACACAGGGGTTTTGGAGCCGCATCATCGACGCGATACGACGAGCGATACGACGTGCCCTCATCCGGCACTCTCCGTATCTCGCCGTCGTGGCGTAAGGTCATCGCCGCCTGCTTGGCGGCGGCCAAGAAACAGCTCGTGCAGGTCAGCCTCAATCTCGGCTCGGTCAACGCCGTAGGCATTGCGCGAGGCAGCCCGGACCATTGCCGGATCGCTCACCGGCTTGCCGGGTAGCACAGTGCTGGCACTGCACCACGGCTGCACCGCCGCATTGGCGACGAGCTGCACGTAGCACTGAAAAGCTCCAAGGCTCTGGAAGTCCTCGGCGCCAGGGTACTGTCGGCCGCGAGTATCCGGGCATCCTCGCTCGGCAGCCGAAAAGCGACCCGTGACTGAGCGTTAGCCAGGACCGCCGAGCGCATGGCCGGGTCGAGCTGGTGCATGTACTGATGGGCAGCTACGAAGCCGACGCCCAAGCCCCGAGCCTGCGTCAGCGCGTCGGCGAAGTCCAGCGGCAGGTGCAGGTAGTCCTGAAACTCATCGACGTAGACAAAAACCGGATACCGTCGCTCTGGCGGGATAGCCGAGCGCCCGAGGATTGCCTGCCAGAGCTGCGAGACGACCAGACTGCCGAGCAGCGCCGAGGTCTCCGGCCCGAGCAGGCCCTTGCTGAGACTGACGAGCAGTATCTTGCGCTGAGTAAAGACACGGCGCAGATCAAAGCTCCGCCGCGTCTGCCCGACGATCGCCCGCATTTCTGGACGCAGCAACAGCGGCCGCAGCTTGTTCATAACCGGCGCTATGGCCGCCGCTCGTTCCGCCTCACTCCACGCCTCATAAGCACTCCAGAACGGCGCGAGGCCAATTGGATCGGCCACGCTTGGCACCACTCGACGCCGAAACCCAGCATCGGTTAGCAGCAGCGGCAATGCCGCCAGCGTCATGCCAGGCAACCGGGCGAGCGTCAGCAGCGAAGCGCCGAGAATGTCATGCGTTCGTGGCCCCCAATGCGCCGCGTACAGCGAGTGAAACAGCCCGAGCAACTGATCGGCCGCCAGCTCCGGGGAACGACCATCGAGCGCCAGCGGATTGAGACCCACCGGCCGCTCGGTGTCGGTCGGATCAAGCAGCACCACATCCTCAACACGGTTGGCCGGGATGCGCTCGAGTACGTCAGCGATCAGATCGCCCTTGGGCTCGATGACGACCACCGCCCGCCCCGCCGCCATGTCCTGCGTGATGAGGTTCAGCAGTAGCGTTGACTTGCCGGAACCTGTCGGCCCGAGCGCGTGAACATGACGGAGCGAATCCGTTGCCGTCAGCGCCAAAGGGCGCTCACGGCCGGGGAAAGTCGCCTTACCGATAATCCGCCCTTTTCGGGGAATGGCGGACGAAGGAGCCACCGAGCGGCTGCCGATCATGGCCACCGGCAACTCACTGGTCAATCCGACCGGCCAGGCCGACACGGTAGCCAGCTCGCCAGCATTCAACCGCAGCGGCATACGCCAGCGCGGCACGTCAGCGTGGATCACCCGGCTAGCACTCATCGGGCGAACCCAAAAGCTGACACCGGGAGCTTCGGCGCTGCGCAGCGCACCGACCACCTGACGGACCAACTGCCGTTCACGACTCTTGGTCTTCGCTCGCACGGCTACCCGCCCGACCGCTCGCCAGCCGGGCTCGGCCTGCTTGGCACGCAGGGCGTTACGCACTTCAACGTCCGCCACTGGCGGTGGACCAAACGGAGCCAGCAACAAGGCACCGATCCACGACTCGCGCGTGGAGCTCTCCAGATGATTCGGTACGGCAACCGCAGTGATAGATCGACCAAGCACCCATTGGACACTCAGCCGCTCACCCCGGCGCAGGTGTGCCAGCGCCGTCAGCATGGCCCGACTGACACCGACCACATCATCGGTGCGTAGCGGCCGACGCTTAGTTGACAAGTGCAGCTCGACGGCTCGCGTGGCGACAAGCGCCGGTCGTTTTGATACTGCCTCGACCGCCAAGCCGGGAATGTTGGCCCTGAGCTGGTCAGCGATCGCTTCGGCCCGGCTCGCCGACACCGCAACTCGATGCTCAACGACACCAGGCGAACCAACGGCCTCAATGACCACGGGACTACCGGCCGTCGTAGCCAGCAGCCGGAAGACCTGCGCCACCTGCTCAGGTTCCACCTCACGCGGCCAACGCACGCGATACCAAATAAGTGATACAGATTTCACGCGGCAGCCTCCGCGTCGGTGTCAGGCGATGTACCGCGACGCTTGGCGCGCTTCGCCTTGCTCTTTCGCTGGTGTTCGGCTTCGGCCTCGGCTTCTGCCTGAGCCTGCTCCAAGTCGATCAAGACCCGCGCGAGTCGGCGCAGATCGGTGGGTCGTCGTACACCCCGCACTCGGATATTACGGTCCTTTCCATGATGATAGGTTCTACTCATAGTGAACCTCCTTTCTCTCCACAACCGGACCGGCAATGAACACGCAGAGCATCACGCCCCGCTAGGGAGCTATTTGTCTACTCGTACCTCAACCGCACCGTGTTACCGCTTATGGCAATAACGGGAGAATGACTAGTAAATAATGATTCGAGGTATTAGTCAATACTGCTTGTTTATTTCACAACACCGACACGACGCCCCTGTTATCGAGAAGATTTGTTACCAGCGAGACTTACGAAATTGATAAATAGACCACCCGCCAAAGCCGATCAGGGCGATAGCTCCCACGATAATAAGGACCGGCAGAACCGCGATAATGAGGTGGGCCGCGACGTACAGCATCAGCGCAATAGCCAACAGCGTCACCGCCAGATTCAGCGCACCTTCTCGCCAACGTGAAGGGGGCGTGGTCATCGGCCTCCCTCCTGTCTATCCAGGTCATCCAATTCAGCATCGAGCTGGCGTCGAAGAACAGCCGCTCGTTGCCGGGTTTCGATCGTGAACTGCGACAGCTCCAGACGACGGCGTATGTAATGCAGCGCCACCAACACCTGATAGCTGTTCTCAGCTGGTTGCGGTGGACGACGCTTCCCGAGCATCGCTCAGACTCCGAAACGACGAGTGACTATGCGGTCGTCAATGATGGCGAGCCGGTTGACGCTACGCGCCACCAGTTCGGCCTTGGCAGCGGAGCCACCAGTACGTGACAGACCGTGATCGAGCAGATCAAGCTCACAATCCAGGCCAACTCGGGACGCATCATGCGCGGCTTGCAGGTCGTACTGCGTCATGAGTGACCGTGCCCCGGCCCCGAGGCTGTACCGATGCACTTCCAAGTCGGTGTTTTCCTGAGCACGTTGCGCCTTAGCCACGTTCCGAGATGACGGGCCGGGCGGATCATTGAACGGGACGGGGAACAGCGACATAAATCGCCTCCTTCTGTTGGGCGTGAGGGGTAGACGTAACGGGTGCAGCGGGCAGCAGGCGTGGCGAGGACGCCGGCAGCTTCGGTCGGCGCTGTTGGGCCTCTAACCGCACCAGCTCGACAAAGCCAGCGGTGCGTCCCAACTCAGCGAGGATGGCGGCGTGCAGGACTTCGGCCTGGCGTTGGGCCACGAGGTCTGCGAGGCTGTAGACATTACGAGCTGCGGGGCAAACGCGGCCGTCGCGGGCTTCCTGCAAGTAGCAGCCTTCGCAGGGGTGGTCGTGGTTGGGCGGTGGGGTCATGCGGTTCCTTTCGGGAGGCGTTGGGATTCGACGATCGTCGATACGCTACGCCTGCGAACAGGCGATATCCACGGGAGATTTTTTGGGCAAAATCAGGACAGATTCCGGGCCGGACGAAGAGGTTGCCGACCTCGCTGAGGAGCTTGGTCAGATTGCAAAGCTCTTGTTCCCACTCGATCCCGGGGAGTTTGCGGAGCACGGCATCGTGCTCAAATGCCAGGCTGTTCTTGACCTAGCGGTCAGAGAGAACCGGGAGGACGATCCTGCTGGTTGCGCCGCCGAGGCCATTCCTGTGGCGATAGCTGCTCTTTCGGATCAAACCAATCGGCTCATCGCTCAGGCCATGTTTGCCGTGCTAGCCTCGATTCGTCATCAAGGTGATTTGGCGGCTGTGCTGGGGTGAGGTCGTCGGGGGTTGGGTTGGTTGGCAGTGCTGCGGGGTCCGCGCTGTGGGGCTTTCGTCGGTTGGGATCGCTGGGAACGTGTTTTCGGGCAGCCGCGAGCGTAGGGTTCGTTCACTGGTGCTCCGTAGGTGGCGTTGAGGGCGGGCTGGGTGCTCAGCCGTAAGTCGGGAGCGCGTTCAGGCGCTTGAACGCCCTGGTAATCGCTTCCGCCCAGGGCCAGTCGGCGGGAAGGTGCAGGGTGGTTCGCCGGGCGTGGTGGGTGATTTGCCCGGCGACGTGGAGGATGCGGTAGCGCAGCCTCTTGGGTTCTGAGATCTTGTGTCCGCCGTCGAGGGTCAACAGCTGTGTCCAGACCATGATGTCGTGGGCTGTGAGCGCGAGCTCGAACCATGCAGCGTTCGCGGTGAAGGCGTGGAACGGGAGATGCCCCGCACCGGTCGCCTTCAGCGTCTTGACCCGGTCCTCCACTTCGGCGTGGCAGCGGTGTAGCGCCTCCAGCGCTGCGATGTCCGGGCCGTCCTGGTCGGTGATGAAGCACTGGAAGCGGTGCCCATCGAGGTCGGTGAACGTGAGCTGTGCGCCGGGGTGTGGGCGCTCACGGCGGCAGATCAGCCGGGTCCCGGAAGGCCAGGAGGAGAGATCGAGCAGGCCGGTGAGCTCGGTGACCCATGCCCCCTCGCGCAGCTCGCCGTCCTGGTTGACCACCGGTATCCACGCGGCCTCTCCCAGAGCCAGGATCTGCTCGCGGACTGTCTGGTTGATCGGGTAGCCAAGCGAATACCGGATCCTGGTCTCCCGGCACGCTGACGCGAACTCGTGGCTCGCACCAGCGGAATCGGACCGTGCGAGGATCTCCCCGTCGAGCGTGCTCTCAGGGAGCTGCTCGAGCGCGAGTTCCAGCACCCGCTGATGGTCGGCGGCGTTGTTCGCGCCGGCGTTTCCGGGCCGCAAGATACCGGCGAGCACCTCCCGGCCACATGTCGTGATCAGCGGGTTGAACCCGAACCCGCCCTTGTAATGGCCGGCCGCCAGCTCCTTCTCGGAATGGATGCTGATCGGCGTCGCGTCGAAATCCAGGATCACACGCTCAGGAGCCGCCCCCGCCCTCCACGCGCGTTCGCGGGCGAGCGCCCGGGCCTGACGGATCCGTTCAAGCTCGCTCTCGCCGACCTTCAGCAGCACCCGCCTGGCGGTTGGCACTGACGCGATGTTCCCGAACAGCGCGCCCTGGCCCGCCAACACGGCGAGGTCTGAGACGCAGCTTCCGCCGTCCGCAGCCATCACCGCCAGATCACACAGCACCCGGCCCGGATCATGAGCCGAGCGACGCTCCCGGGTCCCCGCCAGAGCGCCAGAAAGACCGTCTGTGAGCCCCAGCCGCTGCGCGGTCAGCGCCATCAGCACAGTCCCCGCGCGAGACGAAAGGCCGCTGCCGTCCGCGACCACATCTACCGTTCTAAACGACGCACTTCTCGTCACCTTCAAGGTGAACCTCCTGGACGGGTGGATTGGGTCTTCGCAAACGCAATCCTGCCCGCCCAGGCGGACGATTCAGCCCTCCCGCGCCACCACACCCCGCGCCACTACTGACGATTCCGGGCTAGACGGATATAGCGGCAAGCCGATTGGAAAACGCAAGGCGCAACTTGAGGATGATAAGGGCATTTTGCAGTCTATGTGGGATGAACGAAGGAAGAAAGTGCTGCGCTTGGTTGCCTACAACCTTGTGCACCCCAAAAAAGGAAAGTCGCAAATCAAAGAAGCAGGACGCCGTGCCCCTGTCATACCTCCTTTGCGAGGAATAGCTCTGCAAGCCCAGCGGGCGGCCATTTTGCACTACGCGGGGCTGGTCACGCTCTTTGTGCAACAGTTCGATGAGGAGCTTCGGGGTGACGACCTGCAAAGTTCTGTCACCTCACGGACACCCTCGCAAGCCTACTTCTTCAATGCCTACATAAGCCTGATGTATGGCCCCTGGTTCGAGCTGGCAGCAACACCGTCGGGAGACCTTGCCATCAAGCAAGGTTACTCCGATGACCTGGCTGATGCCACACTGACACGCATTGAGCAATTGGGTCAGATTCTCGACAGCAGCTTCTTCTATCGGACCGACGACCAATATAGAGAACGCAGCCGTCAGAGCCTTGCATTTTATGACACACGTTGATGCAACGGCATCGACTGACAACAATCAGGTACTTGCCTTCAACGAGTTGCTGCCCGACGTTGATGCTTACGAGTGGGTAGATTGGCAGGCCGTGGCAAATGAGCCGCCGGTGAATGATTCGTATCCCAGGTCGGCACAACCCAAGCTAATGGAGATTCACAACGCATGGTGCCGATGGCTACGGGCCGATATGTCTGCCAAGGAAAGTGAGAAGAAAGGGGTCGTAGATATTGTCGGGGCGAGCGGAGCACTCGGTAATTTGCTGAGTGAGCATAGCGACGTGCAGGCTCCGCTACAGACCGTTGCACGCTCCTTGGCGCATAAGGCCATTGCTACTTACTACGACACTCCTGACTATGAGCCGCTCAGTGACGGTCGATCACTGCGGCAACGGGCCGATACGTTCTTTGATAAAGAAGGCGGGAAACTTGCTCTAAAGTATTAGTTATTGTATAATCACAGTAATTATGTAGCAGGAGCTGTGTAGTGACTTTTGATGACAAACACCCCAGTAGTGATAAAGAACACCCCGGTAATAAGTTCTACCATGACGTATATGATCGGGCGGAGTTATGCGCGGCGAACACTGTCTCTAACCTCGAAGCTGCGTGGGAACAGCCGGTTCGTCATAACCTCAAGATTGAACGCGCCGCCCTGTGGTGGGCACACCTGACGGTCATGCGCATTTATGACGTGGACGAAGAACTATGGTCGCCCTATCCGCAGGACGTTGATGCGGCAACACGCTACGACTTCCAGGCCAGTCTGAGCACCATTCCTACTTTGCTGCCGAAGAAGAGTCAGGATTTGCATAGGAAACTGCTTGGACCTCGGTATCAGATCGAGCGAGAACACGAGTTCAGGGGCGATCTAACCGAGCATGCCTACCAGCGAGCACCGGCCGTATTTGATGAATGGCACGAGTGGCTATGGACTCGCAGCACTGGAGAAGGCAGAACCCATGCGGAACCGTCGCCGGATGCCCTGGTCTTAGCCGAAGGCTGCGCCCGCTTGGCAGTTAGCTTGAACACTGTTATAGGGACTTACAAACAGCCACAAGACCAGTAACTCAAAAGGTGGCACGCACAGCCATCTATCGCAGGAGTGTGAAAGTCTTGGTTGTAGCGACTGCTTCCTTCGCGTGAGTGTCGAACATCCCCTTTGCCACGAGCTTCAGTTGCTTAGCGTGCCTCAGCAACCGCTTTCCCGCAGTCGTCAGTCCGACCTTGATCCTTCCTGTGCCCGCTGCCGAAAAGGTCACTCGACCCAAAGCAACAAGCACCGGCTTGGCTTTGCTGTGCTTCGCCAGTTTGGCTCCCGCCGGCACCTCATACCACTGCACCACGAGCGTCCCGGCCTCCAACGCCTTGAAGGGCATGGTAAGCCCACCGTTCTTGAGCAGGGCCTCGATCTTTGCTGCTGTGCCTGACGGGATGAGCTGCGACCCGAGCAAAGCAGCGATCTGAGCGCTGCTGATGGTGGCTGTTGGGCTCGGGCCGTTCGATATGGCGATGCTGTTTGGAGCGGCGCTCGGTGATTCTTTGTGAGACGGTTCTTCTTTTAGTTGGGGTTCTACTGTACTGACCGTGATGGTCTGGACAGTAGATTCTGAGCCGAAGTCACCAGCGTCACCACCGTAGCGTGCAGTGATGTGATGCGTGCCGCTGGCCGGATAACTGAGCTGGCAACTGGCCGTGGAGGACGCTGTACCGGGTACCAACACCTGAGCCGTACAGCCCGCGATTGGTTTGGCTTCGTCAAGGAACGTGACCGAGCCGCTGGGCAATGATGCCCCCACAGTCTTGGGTGTCACCGTTGCCGTGTAGGTCACGACTTCGCCGACATGAGGGGAAGCCGGTGATACCTGGAGCGTGGTGGTCGTCGCCAGCTTGCCGGACGACGCTGGACAAACCGTTTCAGCCGTGGCGTGCGCGTGGGTTAGTTCCGTGCCGTTCGTCGTAGAGGTCACGTCGGCGGCCCACGGGAATTGACCGCTGGCTGGACATTCCTGGGGAATGGTCAAACTGCTGATGAGCTGGCCATCTTCTTCCCGGGAGGCCCCGAGCGTCAGCGTCAGTGAGATAATACTGGCATACGGCTGTCCAGGGAGACTTTCGATAAGTGGAAATTCGAGTATCAACTCCCGTCCATAGGGCGGCGCATCTTCCCGGTAGTGGGCGGGCACGGGAAAGTCAAAGCCAGGGGCTTCGACGTAGAAAAGAAAATCATCCGTGGTTTCTTCATGGTTGGCAAAGACCGGCTGAATGGTGCCGGTCTCATGGACACGTTTGGCGATGATCTGCCCAGACAGTGAATAGCCTTCTTCAATGTCCAGGCCGATACTGCCGAGCGGCCCGGCCAACGAACCCGCCGGACACCCAGCCGTGCCCGGCCCATAGATTTCAGAGAGTATCTGCTCGCTACACGTCGGAAAACCTGAACTCGTCCCGCCAACCCCAGACCGGCAGATGTACCACCACTTCCGTCACCGGATCAGGACTGCCGTGGTATTCGCTTCCTGTAAATGTGAACTGCGCGTCCAGGGCGCTGCCTTCGCCCAAGAACTGGCTCGGCGAGAAGGTGGGCGTGAAGGACAGCGTCGCGGCATTGGCCGACGCCCCTGGCAAGGTGGCGCTCATGAGCAGCAGTACCAGCAACACGGACAAGGCCCACATAAAGGCAAACCGGCGGCCCTGGGGCAAGAAGGATGGCATGGCTGGATGGTCTCCTTGTTCGGTCTATGGACTTGCGGCCGATGCGAAAGGGGTCGGCACCGACCCCAAGTGGTCTTGCTGCATGAGTATTCCTGCTAACCGACTAGCAGAAATAGGCTACACGATCCCTAGATCGCCCGCCCTGAACGCCACGCTCCCGAGGCCAGAACCCATCTGGCCGCCTTCGCCAAGGACTACGCCAAGCGCGAAGCAGCCTTGGAGCAAGCCGCAGAAGCACTCCGGCAAGAGCGAGACGAAGCCATACGGACGGCCTACAGCCAGGGCCTACCCATGAAGGCCATTGCCCAGCTAATGGGTATGAGCCATCAGCGCGTCTCGCAGATCGTCAGGCGCTAGATCCCAACTGCGGCTATCTGAGCCGATAACAGCCCCGGGCAACTCGCACGAATCGGGGCGTTGAACCCGAAACATTGGCGGCCAGAGAAGCCTTGACTGAGGCCCAGCGCACCGACTCCCCGAGCAACGCCTCAACCGCTGCATGGATAGCTCGGGCCTGCATCGGCTCCTGTCTATCTGCCAGAACGCGGACTATCGCCTCCACGATCCAGCCCGGCCGGCGATGTCGAACGCCAATGGGCTCCGATCTATGCGCGACCGAGCTACTGATCTGGCGGGACTCAGGAGCATCCCTTGCCGCCCCATCAAGCAAAGTCTTCAGGGGTCCAACAGGGTTGGAGAGGACCCCTATAAAGTCCATTGTTCCGTGCATTGTGCGAACCGCTGGTGGGACGCGGTAGGTGGGGATGATGGTGTGCTGGTCGTGGACGCGGATGTCCTTGATGAGGAGGCGCAGCAGCTCCTTGGCTTGCTCGGGGTTGGCGGTGGCGATGAGCTGGTCGAGTTGGTCGGCGAGCGCTGCCAGGTTTGCCGTGTTGGGCCGTGTGTCGGCGTGTGCGGCGAGTGTTTGGGCGAGCTGGTACTCCTGGTCGCGCAGGGCTTGTAGGCGTGCGTGGTGGCGCTCGATGCGCTGCTGGCAGATGTCGGGGTCGAGCTTTGAGTCCTCGAACGCCTGTAGGTAGCGGTCGATCTTGCGTTCGAGGTTTTGGATGTCGGCGCGCACGCCGGCAAGTTGTTGCTCGTGCTGGGGGCGGTCCGTGCTGGCCTGCTCGGCGGCTTGGGCGAGTGCGTCGTTGATGAGTTGCCCGTCGCGGTAGATGGTTGCGAGCTGGGCGAGTACGGCGTGCTCCAGACGTTCCTTGGACAGCCGTTGTCCTTGGCAGCGGGTGCGGCCGTACTTGTAGCGGGTGGAGCAGGCGTAGTAGGTGTAGCGGGCGTTGCGGCCGTGGGCGGAGGTGCCGACGTAGGCGCGTCCGCAGTGCTGGCAGCGCACGAGCCCGGAGAGCAGGAAGGGCGTGGGGTTGCCGCGCCGCAGCGTGGCGTCCTTGAAGCGTCGGGCGAGGATCTGCTGGGCCTGCTCGAAGGTGTCCTTCTCGATCAATGGCTCGTGTTGGCCTTCGTAGAGCTTGCCGTTCCAGCGGATCAGGCCGAGGTAGGCGGGGTTTGCGAGGATCACCTGCAGCGCGTTTGGTGACCAGCCGTGCTGTCGCGGTGGTGGGGCGCCCTCGGCCTCGAGGGTGCGCGCGATCGAGGTGGTTCCCTGCCTTTCTTGCGTGTATAGCGCGAAGATGTGTCTGAGTACCGGCGCGCGGACAGGGCACGGCAGGAGCGCTTTGCTATCGGGGTCGCGTGTGTATCCGTAGGGGATGCGTCGGCCCATCCAGCGGCCCTCGCGCACGCGCCGCTCAAGCCCCGCGGTAACGCGGTCCACGATCGTGGCGTGCTCGAACTCGGCGAACACGCCGAGCATCTGCAGCATCATTCGCCCCGCGGGTGAGCCGGTGTCGAACGGCTCCGTTGCGGACTTCAAGACGACCCCGAGCTGGTCGAGCTCTTCGCAGAAGGCGGCGAGCTGGCGCACCTTGCGGCTCAGGCGATCGACGCGGTAGACGAGCAGCAGCTCGATCCGGCCCTGCCGGGCAAGGTCGAGCGCGGCCTTTAGGCCGGGGCGCTCCAGGGTCGTGCCGGTCGCCTGGTCCTCGAACGCGCCGGCGATATGCCAGTCCTCCATCGCCTGGCAGTAGCGCTCCAAGCGCTCGCGCTGAGTGCCGAGCGAGGTCGGCTGATGATCTTCATCTGTCGATATGCGGGTGTACAGGCAGACGCGCGTCATGACCACTGCTCCTCTTGCTGATTGCCGAACGGCTGTTCACGGTCGAGGAGATCAGATCCGCCGGCGGATCGCAAGTCCAGGTCGGAGGGCCGGTAGGCGCCGCCGTGGAGCAGTTCGGGTAGGCGGTCCTGCTCCCAGACGTCGAGGTCGTGTGCGCCGCAGAAATGGCAGCGCGGCGGCTCTCGGCGTGGCCGCCACTCGGCGTAGCGGCGGGGATCGGAGACGGGCTCGGCCGGGTAGGCGATCTCACCGCAGGACGGACAGACACGCAGTTGCTCGCCATCGATGAGCGCGAGCACCGCGGTGCGCCCCTGGGCGAGCCGCGCATGCAGAGGGATGTCGTGCTTCCGCCTCTTGGCCTCACGCTCACGCCAGGCCAGGTAGCCGATGCGCAGCCGCTCCTGCTCAGCGCGCGCCCGCTCGTCGCTTGCCGCGTTTTGCTCCAGGCTCTCGGAGGCGTAGAGGTCGATCAGCCCACCCGTGGCGAGCTGCTGCTGGTGGCGGCGCAGCTTCGGCCCGGAGCCGTAGCGGCCCGCGAGCTCGCTGATGCGCCTGTCCTGGCGTGCGCGGTAGACCTCGGCGAGCCGTAGCACCGCTTCACGGTCAGCCGGGGTCGGCGGCACCGGCTCAGGCGCGAACTGGGTCTCCAGCGGGTCGGGGTCGAGCTGGCGAGCAAGCGCCGCAAACGCGGCCTGCTCGATCTCGTCCATCGGCTCGGTGGATGCGAGCAGCAGCTCAACCGCACGCACAGCCGTCGTTCCGAACTGCTCGAAGTGCTCGCAGCGCGAATACAGATGATGCTCTTGCAGGAGAGCGCGCCGGGCGTGCGGTTCGCGGCGCAGCTGCTGACGTTCGGCCTCGGTCGCCTCACGCTCGGCCTGCTCCTGTACTCGCGCGGTGTTGTATGGCGCACGAGCGGCGCGCAGACAGTCGAGCAGCGACAGCCCGCCGCCCGATACGGTGAGATCGTCCCAACAGGGCTCGCTCAACGCGCGTTGCGGTGCGCGCGCCATTGCGGATGCACCAGCCGCGAACCACGACACGTTCTCCGCACGGCGGTCGTAGAAGCCGCCACGCCCGGCCTTCTGGAGCAGCGCGGCGAGCGTCTTCAGGAACGCGACGGCCCGCGCCTCCGTGGTCGTCAGAAACAGCAGGCAGGGGCAAAACGCATAGCGCTCTGCCCAGGCGGCGTGCGCGGCATACGCGGCGTAGCAGCCCGCCTTGACCTTCAGCCGCGCGTGGCTCATCGTGCCCAGGTCAAGCTCCACGAACGCCAGTAGCCCGCGGCCCTCATTATCGTGCAGTTCGAGCAGCGCGTCCGGCGCAAGAGTCCGCGAGCGCCCCTCGGCCTGGAACCGCTCACGCGGCTCGCGCACGAAGCGGTCAAGGCACAGGCCAAGTGGGTGTGTCTGGGTGGCGAGCAGCGCGTAGAGCTCGGTCACGCCTGCCGCGTGCGCCAAGAACAACGGGTTCGGTTCGGCACGCTCGCCTCCGCGCGGTGCGGGCGCTCCGCGTGCGAGCGTGTCCGCACGACGCGAGGGCCACAGGTGATACGGGGCGGAGCCACGCTCGCGGTAGGGGCGGCTGCGACTGAGCAGACCAGCACGGTGCAGATGCTCGGTGCGGTAACGAAGCGTGCGACCAGGCACATCAGCAAACAGAAGCTCAAGCTGAGTCGAAGTCACGACACGCTGATCGCTCACCAACCCGATGATCCGCCCGTCAAGCTCGCTCAACGACACCGCGGTCGCCGGAGCATGAGGCACGCGCCGCCGCCTCGCCGTGGCGGTCACGAAGACACCGAAGAACGAGATCTACCAATACAATCGGGCGCGGGCGACCCACCCGAAACTGCGACAGAACCGCCGTTTTCGCGCCGCTTGGCTTGCCAATCGGATGGGCAGCCATTGGCAACACGAGAGCGCCGGCGGCTGGCATCCTCATCGCGCTGATGGCTGCTGACACGCCCACTGTCAGCGACCTGCCCGTCCTGATCGTCGCGCCCGCGAGCGGCGGCGGCGATCAACCTCGCGAGCAGCTCGACAGCCTGCTCGGCATCACCGGCCAGCAGCGGCTCAAACCGCGGCCGGCCGAGCATCGGCTCGGCACCTCGGTCGGCCTCGCCGCGGCTATGGCGGGCCGGTGCTGCGGAAGCGTTCGCGCGACGCGCTCGCTTCGCGGGCCGCCTGGAGGGATCGTGCCGCTCGCCCGGAACGGGAGAGGTCTGGTGTTGGGGATGGTGTTGAACATCATCAGTCGATCTCTTCATGCAGTTGTGTGCCGGCGGAAGACCGCCAGGGTCCGGGACGGACCCCAGCCCACCAACGAGAGCACGATCCCCGGCGGATGTCAAGGGCTTCTCGCGGCCCTCAACGCGGCTCACAGGTCGCTCACACCACGGCTCACGAGCAGACCGGCGAGCTTTTACGCTTGAAGGTGCCACCGGGCTACGTCTACGCTCCCCTCGGCAGGCACGCAACCCCCGTTTTGCCGGCGATTACCGGGGATCACGTTCTTGTAGTGGCGACTTCTTTGCAGTCCGTCGGGTACCAGCCAGCCAGCCCAACGCCCCGCCGTGTCGCAGCCCGTTCTCGTGCGGGCGTCTACGAACCGTGATATGCGAGCAGATCCACGCTCGGGCTACGCGAGTCGATCACCCGCCGATACGACGATGCTCGGCCAGCAACTCGGCTACAGCCCACGCGGCAGCGGCTGGTTGGTGGGCCGGCGGTCGCTGGTCTCCAGCTCGTCGGCGCGCTGGGCGAGCTCGTGGAGCGCGAGGCCGAGGCCGCGCGCGATGCGGTCGGCTACATCCCAGGTCGGGTTCGCAATGCCACGCTCAAGTCCGCGGATCGAGGTCGCGTCGAGGTCGGTGGCGTCGGCAAGAGCCTCCTGGGTCAGTCCTATCTCCTCGCGGCGCAGACGTATCGCTCGGCCGAGAGCGAGCTGGGGGGCAGGGCTGATGCGCACCCCTGAACCCTCGGCGGATTGACCCTCCATGCCTAGGGAACAAGTTCCCGGTAGTTTTCCGTGGCCTATGCCGGCCATGCGTAACCAACGGACGCAGCGAGCTTCCAGTAGCGTTGTGTCCGCGAAAGCGGCCTAATGATCTCTGCGGGGCGACACACACGGAGCGCCCACACGGGAATTCGACTGCTCGCTGAGAAGAAGCGGCGGGCAGCCACTCGTGCGTGGTGCGGATGGGGCGGCGCGATCCTTGCGGTGGCCGGTCTGTGCGGTGTCGCCACTCAATCGAGCGTCGCAGAGGCAACGCCTATACAGACGCAAGCCCATGTCTGGACGGGTGGTCCTCCTACGCTCTCATCGTCGGCGTCATCTCTAATCACGCCCTTCGGCCCGAGCGCTGTAACTGACGCCAACGGACATCACGCCAAGCAGGCAACGCTGCGCATCATCGTGCAGGCGCTGCCTCGCTCTCGGGCAGCGGGGATCACGCTCGTAGGCCCCCATCACCTGCACGAGCGCGTCACGCGCAGCGCCACGCTGAGGCTCCCCGCCGGCTCCTGGTCCCTCGCCGCCCAGCCCGTGGCGACCAGCACGGGCTCCTACTACGCGACGGCGCCGCGCGTGCGGGAGCGGCTGCGAGCGGGGCACGCCACCACCATCAAGGTCTCCTACGCCACGTTCGTCCCCAAGACGACGAAGGTCGTGCCAGCCTCAGACACTGTGTCCCTGGCCGGGGCGCCGGAAGGGCCACGCACGCTGACCCTGGACGGGGCCGCGGCGCGCGCGGCGAAGGCCGACCAGTACCTCGCCTCGGGCTCCTCCCCGGCGGCGCCTGACGGCTACCTCGTCAAGGTGGTGCGCGTCACCCCGGCGGGCGGCGGGAAGGCAGTCCTCAGCGTCAAGGATGCGACCCTGCTCGAAGCGCTCCCCAGCGGCGAAATCGCCGCGGTGGAGGCCCTGGAACCACCCGCCGAAGCCGCGTCGCTCGACAGGCGCGGCAGTGCGCTGGCGCTGGCGCTCGGGCAGAGGGAGCCCTACGGGGAGCCCGCGGCGCACGCGGCCAGCTTCTCGCTGCACACGACGGACCTGACGTGCGAAGCGGGCGCCGGCGTGCACGTCGAGAGCCCGACGGTGACCTTCAGCCCCTCGATCGCGCTCCACGCGCACTGGGGCTTCTTCAAACTGGACTCTGCCTCCTTCACGGCCACGGTCGCCGCCTCGCTGGGGATGGGGGCCGAGGCGGACGCCGGCGCGCACTGCGAGACGAACGATCCGGGCATCGGCCTGCTGCCCCACGAGGTCTCCCTGCCGGACATCGACGTGCAGGTCGGCCCGGTGCCCGTGGTCATCACGCCCCGGCTCCAGGTGTACCTCTCCGGCAGCGCCTCGATCACCGCCAAGGTCTCCCTCTCCATCGAACAGAGCGCGTCGGCGACCGTGGGCGTCAGCTGGGAACACGGCCAGTTCTCGCCCATCGAGTCCTTCCCCGAGCACTTCCGGCAGTCCTTCGCGCCCGAAGGCGACGCTACCGCCGAAGTGGCCCTAACCCCGACGGTGGACACCCTCATCTACGGGGTGGCGGGGCCGAGCTTCGACATCGGCGCTGCCGCCAAGTTTGACGCGGACACCACCAAGACCCCGTGGTGGACGCTCCAGGGCTGCCTCCAGGCCGGCCTCGGCTTCGTCATCAGCCCCCTCGGCCTCGACTGGAGCGACCCGCACCTGCTCCAGCTGTGCAAGACGCTCCTCAGCGCCACGAGCGGGCCGCCCGGCAGCGGGGGCACCACGCCGCCCAGCGGGGGTGGCAAAGGGGCCACGCCGCCCGGATCGGGCACGACCTGCGAACTGGCCGGGTGCGACGGCGGCGCCACGGACCCGCTCACCGGGGTGGCAGCCGTCAGCGACGGCATCGGCGGCGCCTGCGCGCTGCTGGAGACCCACGTGATCGACTGCTGGGGCGCGGACGGGGGCGGCGAACTGGGGAACGGGAAGACGACCGGCCTCGAATCCAACCCCACCCCGTCCCAGGTGGAGGGCATCAGCACGGCCACCGAAGTGTCGATGGGCGACGGCCACACCTGCGCCGTCCTGGAGGATGGGGGAGCCGAGTGTTGGGGCAGCGACTACTTCGGGATGCTGGGCGACGGCAAAACCGAAGAGCAGCAGCCGCCCCCGGGCGAACCCGTGGCCGTGAGCGGGCTCACGGGAGTGAAGGCCATCGCCGCCGGCGGGTCCGTGACCTGCGCCCTCCTCACGGACGGCCACGTCGACTGCTGGGGCGCGGACTTCAACGGCCAGCTTCGGCGACGGCTCCCTCAGCGAACACGGAGAACAGGACGTGCCCATCGCCGTGAGCGGCATCACCGATGCCGTGGCCATCAGCGCCGGGAAGGACGAACACACCTGCGCCCTCCTGGCCGACGGGCACGTCGAGTGCTGGGGGACAGACGACTGGGGCCAACTGGGCAACGACGGCCCAGCGCCCGAAGCGTGCAACGAGGGGCAGGCGTGCAGCGCCACGCCCGTCGAAGTGCAGGGCATCGCGGGCGCGACGCAGGTGAGCGCCGGCGTCGGCTACACGTGCGCCCTGCTCTCCTCCGGCACAGTCGAGTGCTGGGGCATGGGCGTGAAGGGCGCCCTCGGGGACTTCGAAGGCGAAGCGAGCCCGACGCCCGTGGCCGTCCCAGGGCTCACTGATGCGACCTCCGTCTCCGCGGGCGAGGACGACGCCTGCGCGACGGTGGCCGGCGGCGTGGACTGCTGGGGCGCCTGGCTGTGGGGGCTGTCCGAAGGGAAAGGGGTCGAGCACGCGAGCGCCACCCCCATAGCCGGCCTTGCGGGCCCAGTGTCAGTCGTCGCGGGCTTCGGCCAGGCCTGCGCGCTCCTCTCCAGTGGCGGCGTGGACTGCTGGGGCGGCGACCTAGAGGGGCAGCTGGGCAACGGCTTCGGCGGCACCACGGCAGCCGGCTTCAGTGTCACCCCGGTCGCCGTCGGCTCACCTTAGGGTTGAGGGATGGCCTGGGCTGGCAACACAGCGCGGAGATGGGTCGGATCACCACTCGCCTGCGCCGCTGCCGCTGCCACTGTCCTCGCCATCGTCCTTGCGCTCGCAGCCGGCGCTCCGTCGGCCCGGGCGGAAGTGCCCGTGGAAGTCGAAGGGGCTGCCGCCATCGGCTTCATCAACGCCCAACGGGCGGCCAACGGGCTCCCGCCCATCGAAGCGGTCGAAGACAGCCTCGCCGAATGGTGCCCCAACGAGGCCGGGGGCGCCGGGGGCAGCGGGGACCGCGACCTCTCCCCGTACCTCTCCTGGGATGACTTCGTCTCGCCGTGGGAACTCGCTCCGTTCCACGAGGCCCTGATGTACGACCCGCTCTTCGCCACCGCCGGCGAGGTGGATGCGACCGGCCCCTACGACGGCTACGGCGGCGTGATCAAGGCCGCCTGCCTGGGCATGGCGGGCGAACGCGCCTGGCCAGCCGCGCCCGAGGGCTACGTGTTCTACGCGCCTGGCGGGGCGCAGGACGTGACCCCGTCCTTCACCGCGTCCGAGGACGTCACGCCAGCCGAACGCCTGGGCCTGCCCGCGACGACGGGGCCGAACATCGTCGCCTATGCCGTCTCCACCTCCGACGCCGTCAGGCTCCCCTGGTACGCCGCGAAGGTCACCGTGAGCCTCGAAACCGCGGACGGCGAAGCCGTGCCCGAAGTCCACACCGTCACGGCCATCGACAGCGTGGTCGTCGTTCCGCCCCCGCTGCGGGCCAACGAACGCTACACGGGCAAGGTCACCGTGGAATTCGTCAAGTCGGAGTCGCTGGCGGCGGCGGAGGTGGTCGAAGATCCCCTGGCCTTCACCACCACCCAGCAGCCCAACCCGGCGGCGATCCGGGAAGCCAAGGCGGAAGCGGACGGCGCCGGGCTGGCCCTGACCGTCACAGTCGCCGGCAACCGTGACCCGAACGCCGCCCTCGCCGTGGCGCAGGGGACGGCGTTCGCCACGTACCCGCTCGCGGGCGGGAGCGGCGAACAGCAGCTCCATGTGACGGTCCCCGGCAGCACGCCGGGCCTGGTGTGCCTGCGGACCTACGGGGATGATGGCTACGAAACGCTGAGCGCGTGCCAGGGCTTCGCCGTCAGCGTGCCGCCGAACGACGCTGGGCCGGGCACGGTGAAGACCACGACGACAGCCCAGGGGCCGGCAGGCCCGACCTTGAAGCTCGTCCGCGCGCCGAAGGTCCGAGGAGATGACCTGCTGGCGGAAGTGAAGTGCGAAGGAACGCCGCAGCAGGCGTGCGCGGGCGAGGTGACGATGCGGGTGACCGAGTACGTGACGCGCCGGGGGAGCGTGTCGCTATTGCCAGGCAAGGGCCGGCGCCGGAGATCCGTCATCGTCGGGGCCGAGGGGCTGAGCATCGCAGCCGGCACCTCGAAGGCCATCCAGGTGCGCCTGAGTCGGGCCGGGGTGAGGCTGCGCAGGCGATTCGGGAGACTGCCAGTGAGCCTTAGCGTGATCAACACGACGTCGGGTGTGCGAAGCACTGTGGCGAGCCGGCGCATCGTGTTCAAATAACTGGCCCACGGCACGCATGTCAGCGGCTCTTGAGACGGGTCGTCAGGCTGCGGCGAGACTGGGCTGGGGCGGCCAACGGGGCAGGAAGGTGGTGGCATTGCTGTTTGCGATGGTGCTCGGCGTGGGCAGCATGAGGGTGAAACGCCGTAGCGGCGCTGAAAGGCGCGCGAGGTGAGACGGCTGGCAGTAGCCGACGCGGCGCGCGACTTCGCGGACCGGGATCGCGGGCTTTGGGAGCAGTTCGGCGGCAGCGTCTCGCCAGTGCTCTCGCTACTTGCCTTACGCGGTCAGCACTTCGATCGGGGCGTGTCGCGCCCGCTTGCCCTTCGGCTGCGGACGCACGCGCATCTCGATGTAGACGTCGAGCGCGTCGGCGACATCGGCGACGGTGTCCAGCTGCACGTTGCGGCCCTTGCCGTCCAGCAGCCGCGAGATCACGGAGGGCTTGACCCCGACTCGACGTGCCACCTCGGCCTTGGAGATCTTGCTGCCCGCACGAACCTCGTCCAGGGCGATCAGCAGCTCGGCGAACGCGACCAGCTTCGCGACCTCGCGCTCGTGAGCGGCGCGAGCCTCGGCGGTCGGGAAGCTCTCGGCGAGCAGTTCGGCGAAGACGGCGCTTTCCTTGGACTTGTGCATAGGCTCGATCACCTCAGCTTGGGAGAGCAGATCGTAGCATAGAAGCTATGACGTATCGGCGTCGATATCCGGTCCCCACTCGGCGTCGTCGGCCGCCGACGGTACACTGGGCACCGGAGATCGCTCATGCAGCCGATTCGAACTGACTTCAAAGGCTATGAGGGCAAGTACGTCGCGATCGACGCGCGTACTGGCGAGATCGTGATCGCCGACGAGGACCCTCGCGTGGTGCTTGAACAGGCCAGAGGCCGCAACCACATCGTCGTACACGGGCGCGTGCCCTACGCGGACGAGCCGATCTACGTCGGCCTTGGCTGAGACACAGCCGCCGCTTCCGTGGCTCTACCCCTACCGCGAGGACGCGCAGTCCACCCGGCTCGGCGATCCGGTCTTCCGGCCCTTCGTGCCGGTCTCGCTCGCCTACGGCGAGCAATGCACCTGGCCGCTCACCGGGCTGATCGACAGCGGCGCCGACGCGATCCTCGCAAGCGATCTGCTCACCGAGCAACTGGGCATCGATCTCAAAGACCACGAGGGCCACACCACCCATGCCGTCGGCGGGCGCGTCGCCGTCGCCCGCTACAAGACGATCGGCCTGCGCCTGCACACCCGCGACGCCGACGAGCGGTGCTACGTCGAGTGGCAGGCCCAGGTCGGCTTCATCGAGGGCTGGCACAGCGACGGCCTGGTGCTGCTCGGCAACGTCGGCTTCCTCGACCGCTTCACGGTCACGATGAGCCGCTTCGCTCAGGCCCTCGCCGTGGAAGAGCGCACCGCGTTCGACGAGCGCTACGGCACCGTCCTCAGCTCCTGACCCGCGAGCCGCGCCCGAGGCGCGCGCCAAGACCTGCGCGATCCGCTGTATCTACGCCCCAACGTCCAGCGCCCAACCCTCGAACTCGGCGGTATCCGCCCGGTTCGCGCTATGCCCAGTATCGCCCACTGGAGAATGACCTGCAAATCGGCTGATTTTGGTAAGCGTTCAGTGGGTTGGGGGACATAACTCTGCTTTGTTGAATATTGGGGTGTGGAGCGCGCCGAGGCGGAGGCGATCTATGACCAGGGCCGTGAGGCTGTCGTTGAGGTTCTGTTGGCGATGGATCGCCGGATCGCACAGCTCGAGGCGCACGTGGCCCGTCAGGACGAGCGGATCGCGAAGCTCGAGCGTCAGCTGAACCGTTCCTCGAGGAACAGCTCACAGCCACCGAGCGCCGATGGGCCGGGCTCTGCGGGCCCGCGGCAAGGACCCCTCGGGTCGCTCCCGGGGCGGACAGCTCGGCCACGAGGGCAAGGGCCGGCCGTTCTTGCCGGCGTGGGCGGTGGATGAGGTGATCGAGCATTGGCCCGGGCGCTGCTCCTGCGGTCACGTATTCGCTGAGGCAGAACATGTGGGGGTCGGCGAGCCGATGCGCCATCAGGTCGAGGAGCTGCCGGTCATCACGGTCAACGTCACAGAGCACCGCGCCCAGCGTGTCCGCTGCCCGGGTTGCGGTGAGCCTGTGCGCGCCGGGCTCCCACACGAGGTCTCCCGCAGCGCCTTCGGTCCCCGCCTGCAGGCCGCGATCGCGACGCTCTCGGTCCGCAACCGCATCTCCCGCCGCGACGCGGTCGAGCTGGCAGAGCAGCTGTTCGGCTCGCGGATCTCGACCGGTACGGTTGACGCGATCCTCTCGCGCATCGGCGAGGCCCTCGCAGACCCGCACGCCGACCTGCTCGAGCAGCTCCGTTCAAGCCGCGCCGTGAACATGGATGAGACCGGCTGGCGGACTGCCGGAGAGCGTCGCACGCTGTGGGGCGTCTTTGACGATCGCCACGCCTACCTTCACGTCGCCGAGAACCGCCACGAGGACCACGCCAAAGAGCTCCTCGCAGACACCAAGGCGATCGTCACCTCTGACCGCTGGTGGGCCTACTCGCATCTGCCCCTGGCGCGTCGCCAGCTGTGCTGGGCTCATTTGAAGCGCGACTTCGCCGCCCACACCGAGGGTCTCGACGCAGAGAAGGAGTTCGGCGAACGAGGCCTTGAACTGTGTGAGCGTGTCTTCTGGGCCTGGGAGGTCTTCAAGCACACCCAAGATCGCAAAGCCCTCCAGCTCACCGTCCGCCGCCTGCAGCGCGAATACAAGCCCGTCATCCGAAGCTATGCGGCGAGACGGGCGCGCAACCGCCACTGCCGCGGGATGGCCCGCAACCTCTTGAAGGCGTGGCCGGCGCTCTGGACGTTCGCCAAGCACCCCGGCCTGGAGCCGACCAACAACCACGCCGAGCGCGCGCTGCGCAGCGCAGTCATCTACCGCAAGCTCTCTCTCGGCACCCAGTCCGAGACCGGTGAGCTGCGAACCGCCCGGCTGCTCTCCGCACACACCACCTGCCGCCTACAAAAGCGATCGCTATTCGTCTACCTCACCGAAACGATCAGCGCCCACGCCCGTGGACATCCCGTACCGCTGCTCAGTTGAGCAAAGCGGGCGACTGAACGCTTACTGATTTTGGTAAGCGTTCAGTTGGTAGGGGGACATAACTTTGCTTCGTCGAATTTTGGGGTGTGGAGCGGGTTGAGGCGGAGGCGATCTATGACACTGGGCGTGAGGCGGTCGTTGGGGTGCTTCTGCGGATGGATGCCCAGATCCAGGCGTTGACTGCGCGGGTCGCGCGTCAGGACGAGCGGATCGCCCAGCTCGAGCGTCGGTTGAATCGCAGTTCGCGCAACTCTTCGATTCCTCCGAGCGCTGATCCGCCCGCTAGTGGTGTGTCTCGGAAGTGTTGACCGGTAACGGCATGGTGCTAGGCGGCGACGCGGTGGCGGCGTTCGAGGTCTGTGAGGCGTTGGTCACGGTGGGGTCCGTTGCGGTAGGTGAGGTGGCGTGCGAGGGCGTGGGCGAAGGCGTCCCAGTCGAGGTAGTCGGCGTTCTTGACGACGAACTCGCTGATCGGCAGGAAGTGGCACTCAATGCGGTTCAGGTAGCTGGCGTAGGTCGGTGTCGGGACCAGCTCGACGTTGTTCAGGGCGGCGTATTCGCGGATGTCCGGTGTCCAGTTGGCCGAGAGGTTGTCTTGGATCCAGTAGATCCGCAGCCGCCGCGGGTAGCAGCCGCGGATCTGCGTGAGAAACGCGAGATTCTCAGCACCTGCTCGTCGTCGTTTCAGCCGCACGCGCAGCCGGTCGGTGTGGACGTCATAGGCGCCCATCACATAGCGCACACCGTGACGGCGGTGAAATGTGGCGCGTTGACGCTCAGGGCGCTTGCGAGGCGCCCATCCAGCTCCGGCAGTTGGACGCAGGCTGATCGGACCCATCTGATCGAAGCTGAGAACCACCGCGTTTTCGGGTGCCTGGGCGTAGAGCGCGAGCACCCTGGCGGCCTTGGCCTCATAGTCGGGGTCGGGGCTGGCCTTCCAAGTCCGGGTGCGCTGAAAGGACAGGCCGGCCTGCGCGAGGATCCGCCCCAGATGCGCCGGGGAAACCTCCACGATGCCCTGCGCGCGCAGATAGCGCGCCAATCGTCTCAGCGACCAGCGCGTCGCCGGAACCCCGAGCGTCTCGGGACGGGCACCGGCCACCGCGATAATCGAAGCGCGCTGCTCATCGGTGATCCGGCGGGGACGCCCGTCCCGCGGCTCAGGGTCCAGCGATGCCATCCCGCGCTCGTTGAAGTCGTGGATGACCTTGCGCACATGCGACTCATCGGTCATCCACATCGCCGCGATCTGCGACACGGGACTACCGACGTAAGACGCCAGCAAGATCGCTGCTCGCTCACGCGTAGCGAAGTGCTTGGCCTTCTTGGCCTTGCTCTTCAGCGTCACCGCCTCTGCGTGCTCAAGCGGCCTGACAAACACCTCCGGGGGACGCATCAACACCTCCAAGGTCGTGATACATCCCCATTCGCCAACCACAGCGAATTTCCGGTCAGAACTTCAGAGACGGACCACTAGCACGCCGAAGCGTGGCAAGGATTCATCGGGTCGCAAACAGGGCGCCCAGCTCGGTCACGAGGGCAAGGGCCGGCCGCTTTTGCCGGCGTGGGCCGTGGATGACGTCATCGAGCATTGGCCCGAGCGCTGTCGCTGCGGGCATGTCTTCGCGTGGAACGAGCGCTTGACGGTGGGCGAGCCGGTGCGCTGGCAGATTGAGGAGCTGCCCGTGATCCAAGTCAGGCTCACCGAGCACCAGTGTCACCGGGTACGTTGTCCGGGCTGTGGTGAGCGCCCGCGCGGCGAGTTGCCTGCAGAGGTCGCCCAGAGCGCGTTTGGTCCTCGTTTTCAGGCGGCCGTCGCGACGCTTTCGGTGCGTAACCGTATTTCCCGGCGTGACGTGGTGGAGCTATGCGAGCAGCTGTTCGGCTCGAGGATCAGCACCGGGACGGTGGACGCGATCCTCGCCCGCGCCAGCGACGCGCTCGCCGTGCCCCACGCCAACCTATTGCAGGCGCTTCACGGTGCTGATGCGGTGAACATGGACGAGACGGGCTGGCGGACCGCGGGGGAGCGCCGCGCGCTGTGGGGCATCTTTGACCGGCACCATGCCTACCTACACCTCGCCCCAGACCGCCACGAGGACCACGCCAAGGAACTGCTCGCGCAGACGAAAGCGATCGTGACGTCTGACCGCTGGTGGGCCTACACGCACCTCCCTTTGGCGCGCCGTCAGCTTTGCTGGGCGCACCTACGACGAGATTTCGCCGCGCACGCCGAAGGACTCGCCGCGGAGAAAGAGTTCGGCGAACACGGTCTGGAGCTCTGCGAGCGAGTGTTTTGGGCCTGGGAGATCTTCCAGAACACCAACGACCGCTCAGAGCTGAAGCGCACAATCCGCAGCCTCCAAAGAGATTTCAAGCCGATCATCGCCGGCTACTCCTCGAAACGGGCGCGCAACAAATACTGCCGCGGCATGGCGCGAAACCTCCTGAAGGCATGGCCGGCGCTATGGACCTTCGCCACTCACCCCAGGGTCGAGCCGACCAACAACCACGCCGAGCGCGCGCTCCGCAGCGCGGTCATCTACCGCAAGCTCTCTCTCGGCACCCAGTCCGAGGGCGGCGAACGCCGGATCGAGCGGCTGCTCTCCGCGCACACCACCTGCCGTCTACAGAGGCGCTCCCTCTTCGTCTACCTCACCGACGCGCTCACCGCCCACGCCCGCGGCGACCCCGCGCCACTGCTCAGCTGAGCCGACCAACTGAACGCTTACTACTTTTTGTAAGCGTTCACCGGTGGGGTTACGTCACAAGGATCGTCGGCGGGGAGGGCGAATCTTGGGGTTATGGAGCGCTCCGAGGCGGAAGCGGTCTATGACGCGGGGCGGGAGGCGTGCGTCGAGTTTCTGCTCGGGCTGACGGCACGCTATGAGCGCGAGATCGCCCGGCTGAAGGAGCGCGTGGCGCGCTTGGAGGAAGAGTCGCGCAAGGACTCGAGCAACTCCTCGAGTCCGCCCTCACAGGATCCGCCGGCCTCGCGTGCTGAGCGTCGCGCGGCTGCGCGCGAGAAGGCCAAGCAGTGGGCCAAGCGGGAGGGCGAGCGCAAAGCCGGTGCCCAGCCTGGGCACGAGGGCTCTGCTCGCAAGCTCTTGGGAGAGGATCAGCTCGATGAGATCGTCGAGCACTATCCCGCTGCCTGTGAGGGCTGCGGGCACGAGTTCTCAGAAGAGGAGCGCGAGCTCTCGGAACGCTTCGGGCGCCACCAGGTGGCCGAGCTGCCGCCGATCGCGGTCACCTGGTGCGAGCATCGCACGCACCGTCTGCGCTGCGTGTGTTGTGGCGAGCGCACGACGGCCAAGCTCCCGCCGGGGGTGGGCGACTCGCTGTTCGGTCCCGGCCTGCAGGCCACCGTGGTGAGCCTCACCGCCAGAAACCGCGTCTCCCGCCGCGACATGGCAGAGCTCGCAGCCGACCTGTTCGGCCTTTCCCTGTCGGTCGGCGCGGTCGACAAGGTCTGCCAGCGCGCCGCCCTGGCTCTGTCCGAGCCGCACGAGCGGCTGCTCGGAGGGGTACTCGCATCGCCAGCGGTCAACGTTGATGAGACGGGCTGGTTCACCGCGCATGATCAGCGCACGCTGTGGACTGCGGTCACGCCGCAGGCGGCCATCTTCCGGATCGCAGATGATCGTCATCGCGATCGCTTGCAGGAGTTGCTCGGCAAGGACTTCGGCGGGATCGTGAGCTCGGATCGCTGGTGGGCCTATGAACTGATCGACGCCGCCTCACGCCAGGCCTGCTGGTCGCATCTGGTGCGTGACTTCGCCTACCACGCCGCAGGAGCCCTGGCCGAGCAGAAGCAGTTCGGAGAGGCCGCCAGCGAGCTGACCAAAAGGCTGTTTCAGACCTGGCACGCCTTTGGTGAGCACTCAGATCGCGAGCACCTCGCGCGCGAGATGGCGCCTGTCCAAGCCGACTGCAAAAGCTGCTCGAACACGCCGCTCGCAAGAGCACCTATACGCGCTTTCACCGCCGCTTCGCGAAGAACTTGATCAAGATCTCACCGGCACTCTGGACGTTTCTCACGGTCGAGGGCGTGGCACCCACGAACAATGCGGCCGAGCGTGCACTGCGCGGGCCGGTCATCTACAGAAAGCTCTCGCACGGCACCCAATCCGATGACGGCGAGCGCTTCATCGAGCGGGCGCTGTCGGCCTCGGTCACATGCCGCCTGCAAGGCCGCTCCTTCTTCGCCTACATGCGCGAGCTGCTCATCGCTCACGCCCGCGGTGACCCACTCCCGGCGCTGGTCTGAGCCCCGCCCCTACCAGCCCACCAACACCCCCAACCCGAGAGCTGAACGCTTACTGATTTTGGAGTTGGCTCGCTGCCGTGCCCAGCGGTTGTGAAAAGCCAAAGTCACGATTTGTGAGATGCAGCTCGCCAATGAGCGTGTCGGCTGAGTCCTTGCCATAGCAACCTGGATGGACGAGGGCCGCATCGAATGTCAGCTAAGAACGTAGCGAGCTGATCTCCTCGACGGGTGGAGCGTTGCGCAGACGGCTGCCGAGCTCGCGCATCACGAGGTCTGCCGCAATATCGGGGTCGTATTCGGCTGGGATATGGGTCGTGAGCGCATCGAGGTCGCGGCGGAAGCTGGCACTTGCGAGCTTGGCAGCCAGGTTGTTGCGCAGCTCGGGAAAAGTGAAGGTGCCGTCGCGCATGTAGTGGTTGAAGCCGGCGATGATCTCCTCGGGGTCGGCGTTCAGCACGGTGAGGCCTAGCCAGAGGTCGAAGAGGTCGCGGCCCTTGCTGCGTTGGTAGAGAGCGCGCAGCTTGGTGGCAAGTAGCTCGCTGGGCTGGAAGGTGGGGATGTCTGCCTCCCCGCTCCACCATGAGGTCTCGACCTTGTGGCCTATCGTCTTCCGCGGGCGGTGGGGTTCGGTCTCGGCGATGTTCATCTCGACCTTGATGCGGATGCGGCCGATGCCTTCAGTGGGCTGGGCGTCGAAGTAGACGTGGACCATCTGCCCCGAGCGCTGACGACTCGAGACGGTAAGGCCGATTTCCTCAGCGACCTTGGCGAGCGCTTGGGTGTAGGGCTTGATGCCGCCACGGGTCGAGCGGACGTAGTCGAGATCCTCGGAGTAGCGCAGCGGCTCCGGCAAGTGGAGCTTGTTAAGGCAGGTTCCGCCACGCATTACGAGCTCGGGACCGAGCACGTCGTCGCGCGCAATCTCGATCATGAGCCGTGAGAGCAGGAGGTCCTGCTCGATCTGGACCACGTTCGGCCAGGGTGCTTTCGAGCGCCATGCAATGAGTGCGGGGCGGTCGATCATAGGTCGGGTTCCACGTCGCTGTTGACCTGCAAGTTCCAGCGGGGATCGATCGGACCGCGTGCGGGCAGAGCGCGAACGAGGCGCGTCGGATAGCCACTGCCAGCATGAGCGATCTCACACAGAGGCCCAGGGTCGAGATCGGCGCGGTACTGATCGAGCAGCCATCCAAGGCGCCTAGCGACCGAGCGGGAACGAACCGCTGCGAGCTGAGCGAGCCGCGGCACGTCGATCTCACCGATCTCGACGGCCACCGTGGCGATGTTGCTCAACCCCCCTGCATCGTCAGGATGGACGACGAGGTCCAAGAGGGTCGTCTCGCGGGTGGCGAGTCGAATGCGGCCGGTGTCGACCTGGCGCTCCTCGACTGACATCTGCTCAAGGTGCTCGTTTGCGTAGAAGCGCAGTCGGACCCGCTCTATGTCGCGGTCGGCGACGTGCCGGTTGACCATCACCTGGAAGACCTGCGGCGCCTGGTGTGCGGCCCCATGCATCGCCGCCGCGGTAAGCAGGCTCACGTAGTAGTCGCGACCCAGCGCGCGCATCATCCCGTCGATGAACAACTCGCCGGGCAGCACCCCCCACGAGCGATACTCGGCTGGGATCACGACATGAAAGCCACGCGCCGGGGAAAACATAGCCCCACGTTCGACGCAACCGCTGCAGCCCTGGATAGACATGCGCGGCGGGCACACCGGCGAGCTCGGCGGCTTCCGAAGTGCTGACCCAGTAACGACCCTGAGATATGAGCGCGTCGGGTAGCTCGGCTAGAGACGGCATATCGCTTAGTCTAATGCTTGGCGTTATTTAGCGCAATCTAGCGTCAGGGTGGCGCTGCGGAAGAACTCGATCTCATAGTCAGGTGACGGCTGCTCGCGTGTCACTTGTCGCTGTCACCGTCCTAAAGAACCGCCTGCTAGATCGCAGTTTTCGATGCTGGCCCCCTGTGCCGGCCAGCAGGTGTAGACAGGCAAACCACAGGCGCGGGTCGCGTGCACACGCTCGCCGACCTGGGAAAGGAACTGCGCTCGCGGCTCGGCTGAAATCGGAGCAGGCCAACGGCAGATTGTCCGAGATAGCGGACAGGCTCCGTTCTCATCGGCGAACTGCTCCACGGAAAATCGACCCCTATTTCGAGTCCCCCTAGCTCCATGCGCCATCGTCGATGCGGACCGCTGGTACCTACTCCACTTCTGTCGCGCCGTAGCGCACCGGCTATGAGACTGCTGCGGCTTTGTATTCCTCATCGCTGACGTGCAGGCCCCATGTGACGGGGCTGCCTTGGTCGTCTACCTGTTGCATCGCGAGGTGGGTCATGAAGCGGTCGGGGGCAGAGCCGTGCCAGTGGTTCTCGCCGGGCTCGAAGAACACGCGGTCGCCGGGCCTGATGGTCTCGATCGGGCCGCCCTGGTGCTGGCAGAGACCGATGCCCTCGGTGACGTAGATCGTCTGTCCGTTGGGATGGGTGTGCCACGCGGTGCGGGCTCCGGGTGTGAAGTGGACGCTGACCGCCTGCACGCGGGATGGCTCCGATGGCGTGGCGACGGCGTCGATGTAGACCGTGCCGGTGAACCAGTCGCTGGGTCCGGGCGTGGTCTCGATGGAGTTCCTGGTTATCTGCATGGTGTTCTCCTTGGCTTGGTCGATGAAGCATGTACTTAGATCTCCGGGGCCCCACACTCCCCCTCGGGGTCGGTCATGCCGCGGCGCGCTGTCAGCCAGAACAGAGCCGCGAAGAGGAGCAGGCCGAGGGCATTCAAGACGAGCTTGTAGTTGACTTCAACAGAGCCGAAGATGTTCGTGCGTGTCGGTCGGGCGCCGCTGGGGATCAGACCCAGGACACTGAACGAGCCATCGATGATCAGCGCTGCCGCGACCATCGTGACGAACATCAGCGCGAGGATCCGCAGGGTGTAGCGGCTGCCGTAATACTTGCGGTAGATGGCGATGATCGGTAGCACGATCAGGTCGGCGAAGATGAATGCCATCACTCCGGCGAAGGAGATCCCGCCCGACCACAGCACCGCCGCGAGCGGCGCGTTGCCGACCGAGCAGACGAAGCTCAGCACGGCGATGACCGGGCCGATGAGCGCACCCCACACGGCTTGTACAAGCGCCGGAGAGCCCTTGAGGAACAGGCCGTTGAAGAACCCATTGGGAAGCTGAGCGACGAAGCCGGCGAGCAGGAACCCGACCGCGATCTCCTTGTAGAGCATCTGCCAGTCCCCACGGAAGTTGTGAGCGACATCCGACCACCCCGACGCCGAGGTCAGCCGCTCGCGCCAGCTCATCTGCTCGCCGACCATGTGATGTTGGTGGCCCGCGTTGGCATGCTGCGCGTGCACGCGTACCTGCTGCTCGAGGCGGGGTGAGACGAACAGCCGCAGCAGCACTGCCATCAGGACGATCATCACGAGCCCGCCTAGGTACTCGGCGAGGGTGAACTGCCAGCCGATCAACACCCACAGGACCAGGCCAAGCTCCCACACGAGATTCGTGGACGCGAACTGAAACGCCAGCGCGGAGGAGGCCGATGCGCCCTTTTGGAAAAGGCTCTTGGCGATGGCGATGGCCGCGTAGGAGCACGAAGAGGAAGCCGCGCCGAGGCCGGTGGCGAGCGCGACGGACCTTGGCCCCGAGCCAGACAGCGCTTGCTCGATGCGCTCACGCGGAACCCACGCCTGCACGATCGCGCTGATCGCGAAGCCGAACACCAACGCCCACCACACCTCCCACGCCATCAAGAACGCGTCCTTGAGCCCATCACCGATCGTCGTCAGCACGCCCATATGATCAAGACACTGACAGTTCAGGATGCCGCGCTAGTCCAAGATCCGTCTCGCGCGGATAGGCGCCAGGCGAACAGCACGATGGCAACAGACGTGGCCAGGTTGAGGCTCGATACACCCGGGCGCATCGGGATGCTCACACGCGCGTCGGCGCTCGCGATCAGCTCGCGGCTGAGGCCGCGGCGCTCGCTCCCGAAGGCGAGGATCGCACGCGCGGGCAGCGAGCCTAGGTCGAGCGGTTCGCCGTCTGGATCTAGCGCCAGCAGGGGCCGGTCGAGCACGCACGGCAACCTCTCCTCGGGAAGGCGGGCGACGGGCAATGCGTAGTGCAGGCCGGCGGCACCGCGGATGGCGTCGGGATGCCAAGGGTCGTGGCCACCGGTAGTGAGCACGCCGGCGATGTCGGCGGCGGCGGCGACTCGCACGCAGGCGCCCGTGTTGCCGAGATCGCGTGGATCGTCGAGCAGGACGACCGGCGCGGTACGGGGGTCGGCTAGCACTGCGGCGGGGTCGATGGACGGACGCTTGGCGAGTGCTATCACCCCGGTCGACGGCGCCAGCGGAGCGAGGCGACCGAAAACCTCTGGGTCGACCTCGCGCGCGAGGTCGCGTAGGCGCTCGCTGAGATCGGGGGCAAGCTCGGCAGTCAGGCGCTCTAGCTCGGCAGCGTCGCCCGTGACCACCTCGAGGACATTGGCGCCGAAGCGCAGTGCGTGCTTGAGCGGGTGAAGTCCTTCGAGAACCGCCTGTGTGGGATCGCGCCGCGCGCGGCCAAAGCGCGGCACGAGCGATCGGTCGGTGGAGGACCTAGGAGCCGCCTTCGACTCCATCCAGAAGCAGCCAGTTGCCGCGCAGCGCGTCGCTCGCGCGCGCCACCATCCGCTCGGCCTGATCCTCCGGGTCCTCGACCTCGGCGAACAGCCGGACCATCAGCTCGCGTGCCTCGTGGGCGTGCTCGACGTCGCGTAGCTCGTGGACCCTGAAGTACTCGGTCGCCGGGCCCTCCTCGCTGAAGCCGTAGTGAGCCGTCAGCCCCTCGATCTTCGTCGCGGAGATCTCCGGCTGGCCAGCCTCGATCGCGTACAGCACCGCTAGGTGCTCGAGCAGGTCCTCACCGGCGGTCCAGGCGCGCATGCATGCGCGTGTCTGTGCGGACTCGGGTATGTCGTCGCCAACCGCCGGGGCAGCCGCCGACGGGCCTGCGACGGCCTGCTCGAACTGCTCCCACAGCGCCACGTGTGCGGCCTCCTCCTCCGCGTGGCGTCGCAGTCCCACCGCGTGGGTTGGCCCGGCCTCCGCCGCCGCCAACTCCGATGCCTTCGCTAGCGCAACCACGGCGTGTCGGTACTCGCCGGCGTAGCGACTCAGCTCGCCGGCGCTCAGCTCGCCGGCGCTCCAGCGCTCGTAGAACGGATGCTCCAGCACGTTCGTCGCGCGTCTTGCCTCGTCGAGCCTGGCTAGGACGTCCATAGGACCTGTCCCCTCTCTTTGTCTCTCTTTACAGAATTCTGCTTCACGCGGTGACCACCGCCATGCTCGCGGCCGCCAGCACGAGCACAACAGTCACCGCTATGACCCCCCGCTCTCCTGCCTTCGTCCCCGGGAAGTCGGGCCTGCGCAGGCCCAGGCCCACCGACACAATCAGCGCCCATGCGACCAGCACGCCGCCCGCTATGTAGAAGGGGACCCTGCTCTTCTCAGTGCCGATGATCGGCGCCAGTTGCATCGCTACCGCGTGCATCAATCCGCGAGCCTAACGCATGCGCTCCCGGCATGGGGCTCGGTAACAGGCGGGCATGAGCTCGCGCCGAGTGGCTCACGGCGGGCTGATTCAGTCCCCGGCGACTGGCGTAATCTGCGCCTGCTCGGGCGCCGCCGGCAATCCCGGCTCTGAACGGGCTGCGCGCAACTCGTAGGAGGCACGGGCGTTTGCGTTGACTTGCGAGAGCACCGCATCCGCCTTGGTAATGCGCGCCAGTGCATCCTGCAGGCTGACCGGCAAGAGCCCGCCGATCCGCTCGCTTGCCTGCAACTGCTTCGGCACGTGCACGTCGAACCTCGGCACGCGCAGCGTCTGCACAATCGCATCCGCCACCTGACGGGGATCGATCTTTCTGAACTGGCGTTGACGTGGCTCCGACAGGCCAAGACCCAGTTCGGTGTTTACCGCCACCGGGCTGATGACGGATATCTCGACCCCAGTGCCACGCAATTCCTTGCGCACAGCACGGCTCAGGTTGATGACCGCAGCCTTGCTCGCGCAGTAGGTGGCACCTCCCGGGAAGCCGTACTTGCCGGCCTGGGAAGCGATGTTGACGACGTGGCCGCTTCCCCTGGCGAGCATCCGCGGCAGAGCGACCTTCATGCCGATGATGACGCCATGGACATTGATGTCGAGGATCCGCGAGGCCGTCGCGTCGTCCTCGTCGAGGAACGGACCAATCGGCATGATCCCAGCGTTGTTGACGAGCACGTCGAGCGGCCCGAGCTGCGCTTCGGCCTCGTCTAGGAACCGCGTAAACGACTCGTGATTGGTCACGTCCAAGTCCAGCGCAACCGTCGTCGGACCCAGCTCCCGCGCGGTCTTCTGCGCGACCTCGAGATCGAGGTCGCCGATTGCCACCTTTACGCCCTTGCGCACCAGCGCTTGCGCTGTTGCGCGCCCGATCCCTCGCGCCGCACCGGTGATCGCTGCTGTCTCTCCCGCGAGGATGCGGGGCTGCTTGGCCATGGTCCCCTCCTATGGTGGCTGCCTATAAAAGCGTCCCGCAAAGCTAGCGCTTTTGGCTAGGCGGCCAGCATCTCCGTAGTATCGTGGCACCCCATGCCTTTCTTCAAGTTCGAGGGGCAGCGCATCGCCTACACCGAGTTCGGCGGCGGCCCTGCAGCCGTTACAGCAGCTGGCAAACGCGGCCGTACTGCGAAGAGCGCGCCGGCTGGTGCGCGCCCGCTGATACTGATCCATGGTCTGCTGCTTTCCCAGGAGATGCACTGGCCGCTGGCCGAGGACCTCGCGGCACGTGGGAACCACGTGATCACAATCGATCTGCTCGGTCATGGAGCCTCAGATCGCCCGCGCGATATGTGGCGCTATTCGATGAGCTTCTTCGCCCTGCAGGTGATCGCACTGATGGACCACCTGGGGATCGAGCAGGCCATCGTGATGGGCACCTCGCTGGGGGCAAACACGGCCCTCGAGGTCGCGTCCGTGGCACCGGAGCGATTGCGCGGGATGGTGATCGAGATGCCGGTGCTCGACAACGCGCTGCTGTGGAGCGCACTGGCTTTCACGCCGCCGCTTGTCGCGCTGACATTCGGTGAGCCGGTGATGAAGCTGCTCGCGCGCGGTGCGCGCGCGGTGCCGCGGCGACTGCTTCCCCATTACGGCAATGTCATGCTCGACCTGGTCCGCCAAGAACCAGGTCCCGGCGGCGCGCTGCTGCAGGGACTGTTCTTCGGGCGCATCGCCCCGCACCGCTCCGAGCGGCGGACATTCCAGGCGCCTACGCTTGTGCTCGGTCATCATCGCGATCCCGTGCACCCTTTCTCGGACGCCGGCATGCTCGTCGAAGAGCTGCCGAACGGGCGGCTGCTGGAGGCCGACTCGCTCGTGGAGCTGCGCCTGCAGCCCGAGCGTCTAACGGGGGAGATCGCGTCGTTCCTCGACGAGATCTGGGGCTCGCCGCGGGTGGTCGCCAAACGTCCGGCTGCGAAACGCACCGCCGCGAAACGTGGGGTCGCAAAAGGCCCCATGAAACGCCCTGTCGCCAAACGCGCGGGCTAGCGGGCTACGTCGTCGGGAACAGTTCGAGTTCGTTCACGGCGACATGTCCCGGCACCTGAGGGGTGCCGATCGACGCTTCGGGCGCCTTACTGATCCACAATGCGACGAACCGGAACGCTTTGCTCGAGTCGCGCAGCTTGATCTTCGTCGTGCTCTTCTTTGCGTCTTTGGCGGAGCTGAGCGGGACCCACGCGTGATCGGTGATAGAGCTGGGCAGGGTGTGCCCGTTCGCGCCGTACATCTGCACCGTCATCCCCGGCGTCGAGGTGTTCAGCGTGACCGACGACACCTTCTGCGCGGTTTTCAGGTCGATGACCAGGCCCTCCGCCATCTTTGGGGCGACAGACGGTTCCACCTGCGCGGTCCAGGCAGTCGCCGTTTCACCATCGATCGCGAGGCGCGGATCGCCGAAGTCGCTCGCTGGATAGCCGTAGGGGTTGTATGTGCTCGCCGCGTCGGTGTCGAGCAGAATTGGGGTCGGGGAAGGACGTTCACCGGGGTTCGTGCCCACGCTCGATTTGGTCTGAGTCTTGGTCGTCCCGCTTGTGCTCGATTTGTTCAGTCCCGTCGTCGGGGTGGTAGTGCCCGATGACGTGGGCGTCGCTGCAGTCAGCGGGATCTTCGGTGGTTTGGTCGCGCTCGGCAGCGGTTTGATCGTCGTCGGTGTCCCCAGCGCGCCCGGTGTGGTCGTGGCTTGGGTACTCGTCGTGCCAAGGCCTGTGGTGGCAGGCGGCACTTGTGTGACCGTGACGACCCTGGGCGCGATCTTGCGGGGGGCGCTTTTGCTCAGGGCCGCATACGCCGCCGCGCCAGCGCCGAGCACGAGCACCGCCGTGGCAGCAAGGATCGTCGCCGCCGAGCGCCAGCTGGGCCCGTCCGCACCGAGGCTGCCGGGCGCGCCAGCGCCGCACTGCAGGCACCAGTCCTGTCCGGTGTCCAGAGTCCCACTACAGGTGGGGCACGCACCCGCTGATACGGGAGGGGCCCCAGGGGCTGTCCCGTTCGCAGCTGGCTCGGGACTGACGTCGGGCGACTGCTCCGACTCAGGTGCAGCCGCAGGATCGGCTAGCAACGTCGGGTTCATGACCCTGATTCTTGCACCTCGCGACTACCTCTTCGCCAGCGGGCCTGTTACTGGGGCCGGGCCGGGCCGCCGGGCACGATCTCGCGACCGGTTGGTTGCAGCTGCTCGTCGAGCTCGAGTTGCCAGTAGTAACGGGTGAACGTCATTCCCGCTTCGAACTCGCCGATGTGCGGTGCGACGGTCTCGCCCGCAGCGAGGCGGACGATCAACTCCGGGTAGGTCCTGCCCGGCAGGGCGGCGTAGACGGGCGCGGGAAAGGCGCCGCCGAAGCGCGTGTTCACGTCGGTGATACCGAGGCCGATGTCGGGGTCGCGGAAGACCTGGATGGTCGCCGGCCCAGCCACGCGCAGCGTCTCCATAACGCGTCTGCCGAGCTCGATCAGATCGGTGTCGTGAACGACTTCGCCCTTGATCGACTCGCCACCGCGCGACTCGAGCATCGTGCGCGGGATCGCGTTCAGACAGCGGCCGTCGTAATCACCGAGGCAGTCGATCGACAGCTCCGGGCCGCCCATTGCCCGCTGGACCATCGTCGGCTCCTGCACGTAGTCGATGAAGAAGCGTGCCTGCGTCGGGTCGTGCGCACAGTGGATCGAACGTGCGCCGGAGCCCTGGCGCGGCTTGATCATCACCGGGTACTCCAGCGCGTCGAGATCGGCGTCGGACGCACCGGGCAGGACGGTGGGTGGAGAGGGCAAGCCCAGCCGCGCCAGCAGCAGATGAGCCTCGTACTTGTCGTAGGTCGCGCGCGCGACCTCGGGCGAGGGCACAAGCGCCGGCAGCCTTCCGTCGGCGCGTGCGTGCGCGAGAACCTCGATGTCGAGGTCTGTCAGCGGCAATACCGCACCGACCTCGTGCTCGGCGCAGAGACGTTCCAGCGCGGGCACGTACTCGAGGTCGTCCATGCGGGGCACCGCCGCGCGCACGTGCGCCGCGTACTGGGCCGGAGCCAGTGGTGAGGGGTCCGCGGCGATCGTCTTCGTCAGCGCAGCGAAGCACGAGACGATGTCGTAGCGCTTGCCCGTGCCCGTCAGCAGGATCGCGCTCACAGCTTGCCCTCCCAACCGCCCGCCGCCCCCTTGTAGAGGTCCGATCCACCCAGCACCATCGCCACCGTCCGCCGCAGGATCCGCACGTCCAACGCCAGCGAGCGATGCTCGATGTAGTACAGGTCTAGCTCGATCCGTTGCGCCCACGGCAACGACGCGCGCCCGTTGACCTGAGCCCAGCCGGTGATGCCAGGCTTGATCTGAAGGCGCCCTCGCTGGCGCTCTGAGTACTGCTCGACCTGCACCGGCAGCGTCGGTCGGGGGCCGATCAGCGACATGTCGCCGCGCAGCACGTTCAGCAGGTTCGGCAGCTCATCCAGCGACGTGCGCCGCAGAAGCGCGCCCACGCGCGTGATGCGCGAGTCGTTCGCGTTGATCGCAAGGCCCGCGCCTTTGTGCTCCGCGCCATCGACCATCGTGCGCAGCTTCAGCACGTCGAACTCGCGGCCGTGCAAGCCGCTGCGGCGCTGGCGGTAGATGACCGGCCCGCGGCTCTCCAGGCGCACCGCCAGCATTGCCACGGCGAGCACGGGTGAGCTGATGAGCAGCGCACATGAGGAAACCACGATGTTGACGGCTCGACGGATCACCGGCGGGATGATCGCAGCGAGAGCACCACTCAGCGAGTCCCCTCGGCGGCCTCCCAGGCCGCGTCGGTCCCGTGCAGCAGCCAGTCCCATAGACCGACGGCCAACGAGGCAGTGGTGAGGAAGTAGTAGCGGGCGATCAGCAGCGGACGGAGCGGGATGAGACCACCGAGGCCGGCGCCGGCGCCAAGGACGACCTGCAGTGTGAGGGTGACGGTGTATATCTGACCGGCTCCCGTCGCCACGACCACGATGTTGGCGACGAACGCGAACACGTGCAGGAACGGTGTGATGTAGCGCAGCAGACGGTGGGAGAGGATCATCAGCGCATACCCGAGCGGGTAGCCGCGGGGGGAGAGCATGCCACCGCGCAGGACAATCGGCCACGTGTGGCTCATCATCCGCCGCTTGCGCGCGAACTCGCCTGCGAGCGACGGCACCATCTTCTCCTCGGCGCGGGCTCCAGGCACGTACACAGCGCGTAGGCCGCGCTTGACCATGTTGAACGGAAAGGACAAGTCATGGCCCATGATCGGGTCGACCACTATGTAGGTGCTGCGCCGCGTCGCATAGATCGCGCCGTTGCCGGCCGTGATCGACGAGAGACGCGACTCGCTCGCGCGGATCGCGAGCTCGTAACGCCAGTAGATGCCCTCCTGGTTGGAGGCTCCCGCGCCGATGGCGTCTTGCGCGAAGCGAACCTGCCCGCACGCGTAGCCAACGCGCGTGTCCGCGAACGCGCCGATGAGCTCGCGCAAAGCGTCCGGCTCCCAGTGGGAGTTGGCGTCGGAAAAGGCGACAATCTCACCGGCAGCCTCAGCGACGGCGGCGTCCTGGGCGCGGATCTTGCCACCACGAGGAAGCTCGAGCACGAGGTCCGCGCCAGCGTCACGCGCGCGCTGCGCGGTCGCGTCGGTGCACCCGTCGCACGCGACGATCAACTGCAGCAGCTCGCGCGGGTAGTCGAGCGCGAGCGCGTTTGCGACCTTCGCGGCGATCACCTCCTGCTCGTCGTGCGCAGCGACGATCAGAGTCGTCGACGGCAGCGGAGATTCGTCTTTGGTGGCTCCGCCCCTCCCGTGCCTCTCCCTTCTTTCGGCGGATGGCGATGGGACGTTGGGTGTGGCAAGTCGGACGAACGCTGCGAGCGTTGCGGCGTAGCCGAGCTGCGTCCAGACGATCAGCGCGGCGCACAGCCAGAAGACGATCTCGAGCACTGTCCTCATCGGCTGGAGCCAGCCTGCAGGAGCGACTCGTACAGTGCAAGCGTGCGCCGGGCGATATCCCGCCAGCCGTACTCGCCGGCGCCGAGCTCGCGCGAGCGGGTAGCGAGCGCGGCGAGCATGGCAGGGTCGCCGAGCAGCTCGCGCAGCGCCTCTCCGAGCGCGACGACGTCGCCGGGCGGCACAGCGCGCGCGGCTCCGGCGGCGGCGATCTCGCCGAAGCCGCCGACGTCGGAGAGCAGCAGTGGCTTGCCGAAAGCGAGCGCGGTGAAGAGTACGCCGGACTGCTCAATCTCGCGGTAGGGCAGCACGACGAGGTCGGCGCGGCGGAAGTAGGGAGGCAACTGCTCGTCGGTGATGAAGCGCGGCACGAAGCGCACGTTGGGCGGGGCTGATGCCCGCAGCGTGGAGATGTCCATCCGCGGCATGCCGGCGATCCACAGCTCGGCGTCGTCGACCTCCCGCCAGGCCTCGAGCAGCACATCAATCCCCTTATAGGGGCGCAGCAGTCCGAAGAACAGCACGACCTGCTTGTCGGTCACAAACGGCGGTGGCGACTGCGGCGCCTCAGCGAGGTGGGCGAAGGCGCCGTGCGGGATCACGTGGACGAGCTCGGCCTGCACGCCGAGCTCGTCGATCAGCCGCGAGCGTCCGTGCGCGGAGTGGGCGACGATCGCATCGAAGCGCTCATACAGCAGTCGCTGCGCCTCGCGCTGCCCGGGCCTGGGTTCGCGCGGCAGCACGTCATGTGCAGTCAGCACGAGCGGCCGTGAGCGTGGGAGCAGCCTGGCGTCGAACTGCTGCACCGGCAGCCACTGAAAGTGCACGACGTCGGCGGTGCGCGCGGCGCGGCGGTAGCGCAGCATGTCGGGGACATGCTGCGCTAGCTTCAACGCACGGCGTGTGTGCTGCGCGGCGGCGGTGCCGCCGGGCACGAGGACGCCAGCGCGGTAGAAGTGCTCGATCCGCCGATAGCCACTCGGCAGCGGCACGGGGCCGTAGGCGAAGCGGCTCGTGTACAGCGAGACCTCGGCCCCCGCCGCCCCCAACGCACTGCACAGCGCGTGGTCGTAGGGCGGTGTGTAGGCCGAGGGGTCAACGACGTGGACGCGCATGGCCTTGAGAGGACGCTTCGCTCAGCGTCCGGCGAGCGGGCTGACGTAGCGCAGGAACGGCTCGATCTCGAGTGCGCGGCCGGTGGCGTGCTCGACGAGCGGCAGGGTGTCGAGGCGTCGTCCGTGGCAGTGCACGCGCTCGGCCAGCCAGCGTTGGATAGGTACCACTTCGCCACGGCGCAGGTCGTCCTCGCGCGGGCCAATCTCGGCCTGCATCGCCTCCCATAGCTGCGCAGCGATCAGGCAGCCGAGCGCATAGCTGGGAAAGTAGCCGAAGCTGCCGGCGCCCCAGTGCACGTCCTGCAGGCAGCCGAGCGCGTCCGACGGCACCTCCACGCCGAGCAGCCGGCGCATCTGCTCGCGCCAGGCGTCAGGCAGGTCGGCGACAGCGAGTTGGCCGTTGATGAGGGCAAGCTCGAGCTCGAAGCGCACGACTATGTGCAGTGGGTAGGTGAGCGGATCAGCGGAGACGCGCACGGCGGAGGGCTCGACGCCAACGAGCGTGGCGTGCAGCTCGGCGGCGCTCACGGTGAACCCGCCGGCGGCGAGCTCGACAGCGAACACCTCGGCGAATGCGGGATTGCGCGCAACGTGGTTCTCCCACAGCTTGCTCTGTGACTCGTGGATCGACATCGAGGTGCCGCTTCCCAGGTTTGTGCGCACCAGCGCAGGGTTGACCTGGCGCTCATACAGTGCATGGCCGTACTCGTGCAGAGAGCTGAGCAGTGACTCGACCTCGCCGTCGCTGTAGCGCGTGGTCAAGCGCGAGTCCCCGTAGCCGATCCATGCGGTGAAGGGGTGCGCCGAGACGTCTACCCGCCAGCTGGCGGCGTTGACTCCCAGTCGAGCGAGCGTACGTGTGACTGCCGTCTGCTGTGCGGCGACAGGCACCTCGAACGTCCTGCGCGGTGAGTGCACGCGCGCCTCCGTCACCAGCGGTGGCAGCTCCTGTGCGAGCGCGCCAAACACGCGGCGCAGCTCCTGGGTACGCAGTCCAAAGTCATAGTCGCCAAGCAGCGCCTCGTACGGGCTCTCGCCGTCCTCTGCCACGCACTCCCCGTAGACGCGGGCGAGCTCCACGTTGCGCTGAAGCGCTGGTGCGAAGGCATTGAAGTCATCGTTCTCACGTGCCGCACGCCAGCTCTCCTGGCCCTCGGTGCTGGCGCTGGCGAGCTCGGCCGCGAGCTCTCCCGGCACTCGTCGAGCGCGCTCCCAGTCGCGGCGTGCCAGGCGCACGATGTCGCGGTCCAGCTCATCGAGCGGCGTTCTGTCGAGCGCGTCCAGCCAGCCCCCAACTTCCTCAGCCGTGGCGCGCTCATGGGTAATACGGGCGAGGACACCAAGCTGCTGAGCCCTCGACCCGGCGCCCTCGGCAGGCATCATCACCAGCTGATCCCAGCCGACGAGCATCTCGATCGAGGCGAGGTCCGCAAGCTCAGCCAAGCGGCCGCGCAACTTCTCCATGGCGTGCACGCGCTAGAGCGTATGCCTCTAGGGTCTCGCGGGTGGCCGAGATCGAACTGACCTTCTGCGTTGTGAACACTTCTAAAGCGCTGCTGCTGCTGCGCGGGCTGGACGCGATCGCTCGTGAGCGCGTGGCATTGCCATTCATTACAGAGGTGCTCGTGCTCGACAACGGCTCGCGCGATGGGTCGGCCGACGCGGCTCGCGCCCATCCGGCGGTAGACGAAGTCATCGCGCTGGAAGAGCGGCGCGGCAAGGGGCTGAACGACTCCGAGTTGCTCAGCCGCGCGCGCGGGCGCTACGCACTGCTGCTGAACGAGGACTCAGAGCTGCTGGGCGGCGCGACACGCGCCCTGTGGCAAGCGCTCGAGGACCATCCTGACGCAGCGTGCGCCGGCGCGCGACTGCTGCGCCCCGACGGAGCCGCCCAAGCGTGCGCGTGGCGCTTCCCGACGCCGCTGACCGCGCTCGCGGGCGCAATGTTCCTGCACCGGGTCTTCACCGTACAGAGCAAAGGTGAGTTCACGAGGGAGGTCGATTGGTGTCAGTCGGCGGCTTTGCTCGTGCGAAGTGAGGCCGCCGCCCAAGTGGACTATCTAGACCCAGATTTCTTTGTCTACTCCGACGAGGTCGACTTCGCCCGCCGGCTGCGCGACGTGGGCTGGCGCAGCCTGTACGTGCCGGGCGCGAGCGCGGTCCACCACGAGCAGCTCTCCACTGCCGCTGTACCGGAGCGACGAATCGTGGAGATGGCACGCAACCGCGATCTCTATATGCGCAAGCACCACTCGGCCGCCGCCGCGCGCGCTGTGCGCTGGCTGACTGCCTGGGCCTATGCGCTGCGTGCACTCGCTGCGTTCGTGCTGCCGGGACACGTGGGTGGGCGGGATACGGAGCGCTACTGGCGCCACGTGACCGCGACGCTCTCACCCGAGCGCGGTGAGGGACTGCGCGAGGCCGCGGAAGAGTACAACCGTGCGCACTAGGCGAGCTCTTCCAGCAGCGCCGCAACTACGCCCACATCGAGCTGCGCGCCGGCTACGCGACGCAGCTCTTCTTGCGCCTGTTCGAGCGTGCGCGCCGCGCGGTAAGGGCGGTCGGTGACGATCGCGTCATACGTATCGCAGGCGGCGATGATGCGCGCGGCGAGTGGGATGTCCTCGCCGGCAAGACCGTCGGGGTAGCCCTCGCCGTCCCAGCGCTCGTGACTGCCGCGAACCGCCGGGGCGAGGTGCGCGAACGCATCGATGCGGGCGACCAGATCGCCGCCGGCGACCGCGTGACGGCGCATCGCGACCCACTCCTCGTCGGTCAGAGGGCCAGGCTTGAGCAGGATCTCGCTCGGGACAGCAACCTTGCCGACGTCGTGCAGCAGCGCCGCATAGCGCACATCGCGCGCGTGCGATGGTGACAGGCCCATGCGCAGCGCAACACGCTCGGCGAGGTTGGCGACGTCCTCCTCGTGGGAGGCCGTGTAGTCGTCCTTGGCCTCGACCGTACTCATCAACGTGGACAGGGTCGTCGTGAACGTACGTTCCTGCTCGGCGATGAGTCCCGCGCGGTGCACAGCCGAGCCGAGGCTCGCGGCGATCGTCTCGACCAGCACTACATCCGCCTCCCCAAACGCGTCGGGCTCGGCCGCCTCGATGTTCAGAACTCCCCACACCGACCCGTCCACGACGATCGGCACGCTCAGCTCCGAGCGCGGATCGGTCTGCGGGTCACGCACGATGTAGTCGCTGTCCGCGCGCGTATCGGCTACCAGCGCAGTGGCGCCGGTGCGCGCAACGCGCCCGTTGATCCCATGCCGAACGGACTGCTCGACGAGCAGGAACTCTGTCATCACCTCCGCCAGCGCGCCACGACTGGAGACGAGTCGCAGCACCCCGTCTGAGTCCAGACGCTGGATCGCCGCGAGGTAGAAGGCGAACGTTTCATGGAGCTCCTCAACGACGAGCGAGACCATTCCCTCAACGTCGTTCGTCGCTGTCAGGCGTGCGGTCATGCGGGCGGCCAGCGTCAGCTGCGCGCGCAGATAGGCGAGCTCCCCGGCGGCAGCCATGCTCTGTACGCGCGCATCCGCGCGATGAGCGCGCAGCGCCTCCGCACGGCGGCGGCGCTCGCGAACTCCCGCAGGGCGCAGCGAAGTAACGAACAGCTCGGGCATCCGCTCATCTGATCGGCGCTGCTCTACATCGACTTTAGGTCCGGGGCGTTCCCTCGACAGCTCGACGGCATCGAGTCTGCCGAATGGTTTCTGCGGGGCGAGCGGCTCCGGGGACGGCCGTCACAGATCTTTGAGGGGGTCCTCGGCGTACTCCTCGACCTCCCCGCCGCGCGCCCGGAAGACCGCCACGCGTCTGCGTCCGTCTGACACCAGCGCCCTGGCCTGGTCCCACTCGTGGGGGTAAAAGAAGCGCGTGCCCAGCAGCAGCGCCGGGGCCAGCGCGAGCCACGCCGCGCGCAGCGCGAAGCCCGCGAGCCCGTGCGTCGGCAGCAGCAGCTCGCCGGAAACCGCCACGCCGGCGAAGATCGCCGTCAGCTGGGCCAGCCGCCGCCACTGAAAGCCGACGCGGAACAACCCGCGTGTGAGCAGGTACATGACCGCGAGCATCACCACATAGGCACCGCACAGGGCGATTCCTGCACCAGCGATGCCGAGGTTCGCTGTCCCGTGAGGGACGAGCAGCACTAGTAGCGCCAAGTTCACCACCAGCCCAGCGCCAGCCGCCGGGAAGTTACGCGAGGTCACGCGCGCACGGCCCGCGATCACGACGAATACCAGGTACAGCCCGTACAGCGCCCAGCCGAGCGCCAGCCACGGCAGCGCTTTGTAGGCGCCGAAGAATTCGGGGCCCGCCAACAGCCGCACCATCCAGCGTCCGAGCAGCGCCACCCCGCAGACAACCACACCGGTGGCTAGCGCATAGTAGGTAGTCACCAGCGAGTACAGCCGCGCCGCTTCCTCGTCGCTGTCGATCGAATACGCCAGCGGGGGCCACGCGTATTGAAAGCCGCGCACGGCCACGAACACGACAGTCGCAAGCTTGAGCGCGACCGCGTACAGCCCGGCAGAGCTTTCGCTGTAGACGCGAAGCAGATAGAACCGATCGGCAACCTGCAACGCATACACGCTGGCGTCCGCTGGAACCGTCGGCAGCCCAAAGCGCAGCATCGCCGCCAAGTCCGCGCGGCGCACGCGCAACGAGAAGCGCCTACGCAGCAGGAACCACAATCCGAGCACGACCAGTGCCGAGGCGCTGAAGTTGCCGAGCAAGAGGCCGCGCGCGCCCTGGCCGGCGAACACAACAAGTGCCACGGTGAACGTCACCGTCATCAGCACATTCGCTCCTGAGGCGTAGATATATGCACGCGTGCGCTCATCCACGCGCAGTTGGGCGTAGACCATCTCCAGGTTCGTGAACGCCCACAACCCGAGGATCGCGCAGTCGATCAGCAGAGGGTCGGAATGTCCCAGCAGCAGCCTTGACAAGCCACCCGCAAACGCCACCGCCACCAGCGACGCTACCGTCGTGGTCCACGCCACGGTGGCTGTGGCCGAGCGCGCAATCCGGTCGCGTCTGACCAGGTCTTCGTCGTTGAAGTAGAAGCGGATGAATGCCTCGCCCACACCGACGCGCAGCAGGATGCTCGACAGGATCACCGCTGTCAGCAGCGATTCGGCCGCGCCGTAGGACTTCGTGCCCACGTGGCGCGTGTACAGCGGCAGCGTGATCAGCGCAAGGCCCTTCGCGAGAATGTCCCCGAACTGATACGCCGCGCCGGTCGTGACGAGGCGCTTCAGGTAGTCGCGCACGAGTCAGAACCTACTGGCCGGCGCGCGAGGGCTACTCCGATGCCGAGCAGGGTCCACGTGATCGGGTCCTCGAGGAAGTCGGCATACGTCCACGTGTGCAGCACGAGCGCGGCGAGGCACGCGGCCAGGGCGATCCTTGGGGGCGAGCGGCCGGCGCCCCGGAACAGCACCGCGAACGCGCAGATCAACAGCGCCACATACACGGCCAGGCCGACGATCCCCTGCTCGGCGGCGACCGTGATCGGGATCGTGTGCGAGGCCGAGGTCGCGTTCGCCGCGCTGGCATGTCCGTGGCGCCGGTACTCCGTTTCGAACGAGCCTGAGCCGTATCCGTACAGCGGCTCCTCGGCGAACAGTTCCAGCCCACCGGAGATCAGCTTCGTGCGCCCGCTCGTCGCGTTGCTGGTCGATCCGTTGGAACCGTTCACGCCAAAGTGCAGGCTCGGCGGCGCGGCGAGCACGACCACCACGGCGATCGCGACCAGCGCGCCCGTCACGTACACGGTCGCACGCACGTCCCAGCGGTAGGCCGCGAGCACCGCCATGCCCAGCAGCAGCGCCGCAATACTCGACTGCGAGAAGCTCGTGATCAGCCCCGCCAGCAGCCATGCGAGCACACCCGCGGCGATCAATACCTCGCGCCGCCTGCGGGTCCACAGCACGGTCGTGGTCACGGCAATCATCATGATCGCGAGGAACCGGCCGTAGATGTTGGGGTCGAAGAACAGTGAATTGACGCGAAAGTAATTCCCGTACTGATCGGCCGCGACGACCTTCGGATTCAGGAACAGCGTCTTGCGGTAATACTCGACGAACCCAATTCCAGCGAACACGACCGCCAGCACGACCGCCATCCCCAGGCACTTCAGCAGCAGCTCGCGTGTCCAGCGCACGTCGCGCAGCAGCATGAACAACAGCCCGAACGGGATATAGAAGAAAGCGATGTTCTCGGCGGCCTTGGTGTGGTCGGTGGAATAGGTCGCCTGCAGCGCGTACAGCACCACGGCACCGAGCAACAGCCATTCCAGTGCGATCGGCGAGCGACGTGGCTCATCGGAGGCGTCTCGACGCAGCCAGCGCGGCAGAAGATGAGCCAGTATTCCTGCGGCGATCACCAGGTAGAGCGGTATCAGCAGATTTACCGTTCGGCCATCCGTGGAGATCGGCAATCTGAACGGAAGCGCAAATATCGCCAGTAGGGGAAATGCGTCCTGGTGATGGCGCATCAACAGTGTGAGCGCACCGATTATCACCAGCGCACCGATGAGCCCTGCCGCGATCACGCTTGGGCTGGGCAGACTCGTGGCGCCCACCGCCGGCCCGGATATGACCGTCGCGATCGACGCCCCCGCTCCGTTCACTTTCTCACCAGCGTGAACCCGGTCGGTGAGAGCACGGATCGGTTCTGGTCGTGCAGATATACACGCACGTGATATTCACCCGCGGGCGCGGGCTGACCGGTGTTGACCGGCGTCACGATCGTGGTGCCGAGCGGACCGGCGGCGACAGTGTAGCTGCGCGCCACACCGGTGCGGCCGTTCCAGCGCAGCGAGAATTGTTTGTAACGGGCCACCAAGCGATCGCGCACGAGCGTGGCAACCGCATTTTCCGCGGAGTCAACAATCGTGACGGTCACCGGTTCGGCGTGAGCGGGCTTAAACGAGATCTGCTCTTCTTTTATGTGACCTTGAGGCGTGGGCGAGAAACGAGGTGTCAGCTCGAAGCGCTGCACCGCCGTGGGCGTGTGCTTCAGGCGCTGGGTGATGATGAACGCGGCAAAGCAAGCGAGCACGAGCAGCGCGAACACGAGGCCCGCGAGCCTGTCCACAGCCGGCCCGTCAGCGGTGCGTCCGTCCGCCGCGGACGGCGGCGCGGCGGCGCTCAATCGCCGCCGCCTAGTGCGAAGCGCTCGACTGTGTCCGAGCGCAATCCGAGACGCAACGTCTCCAGCGAGAGCACGTCGTCCGGGGCGATGTTGCCGAGGTTGCACTCGGTGCCGAACTTGTGCAGCAGCCATACCTGCTGCTCGCGTCTGGGCGCCTCAAAGATCAGCTTCTCGGCATCGATCGCATGCACGATCTCGTCGATCAGCCCCGTGCGCACCTCGCCGTCGGCGCGGTAGATGCCGGCCGTGCCCGACTCGCGGGCCTCGGCGATCACCTTCCATGCCCCTGCCTGCAGGTCGCGTTCGATCTGTTCCACCCACACGTACGGCGCCATGATGAAGTCGGCGTCCTTGCTGCCGACCTCCGACAGGACGGTGAACCCGTTCGCGGCGAGTGAGCGAATCAGGTGGCTCTTGACCTCTCCCTCCATCGCGAGCGTACCGTCGGAAACCTCGACGTGGCGCAGCCCGAGCTCCCGCAGCCACGCGATCAGTCCCTCGACGCGGCCCTGGCGGATCGTCAGCTCGGTGAGGGTGCCGCCGAGCACGACGGGGATGTCACGCGCCGCATAGAGCTCCAGCTTGGGCTTCAGGTTCGCGCTCACCAGCGCGGTGCCCCAGCCGAGCTTGACGATGTCCACGCTCGCGCCCGCGACTTCGAGCAGGCCATCGACCGCCGCGACCGACAGGCCACGGTCGAGCACGTGCGTCAGGCCTCGCTCGCGTGGCTTCTCCGAGCGCTCTGGAAGATCGAGAAAGGACGCTACCGCGGGGGGAGCCATGTCGTCGCGATCACTAGCCCGCGGCGCTGCTCGCACTGCCGGCTTCCGAGTTGTTTTCGCTGCTCGCACCGGCGGCTCCCGACGTTTCCCCGACCGCCGCGGCCTTGTCGAGGCCGGCGACCACGACCACTGTCGCGCCCGCAGCGAGCGAGGACACGGGCGCTTCCAGCGGCTGCACCTCCGAGACGCTGAGTACGTTTGCGACGCCCTGCGCGTCGGCGCGATGGCCGGGGGCGTACTCCACGACCGTCGTCTGGTGCGCCCCGGGCGGGGTTCCGTTCAGCGGGGTCGACTGCGAGTAACCGCTCTGCTGCAGACTCGCCGACAGCTTATGCGCGAGACCTTCAGTGGTTGTCCCGTTGAGTACCACCACATGCGTTTCCGCCGGGCTCGCCGCGACCGTCGATTCGCTCGGGTGCGAAGACGCGGGCGTGCTTGGGTGCGAGTGATGAGTGTGCGCGCGTACGGTCGACGTGGTCGAGGGGGAGGTTTTCGCGGTGTTTTTGCCCGACCCTCCACCGAGCGAGCTGAGCACGAGTACGAGCGCGACCACGCCAACCACCACAGCAGCAAGGATCAGGGCTGTCGCACGCGCGGGTGAGCGCGCGGACGGGGGCGGGCTGTTAGCACGCCGGGGGCGGGTGGAGGGCGCACGCGAATCAGCGGCGGACGGCGTTTTTGTGGCGCCGGCAGCAGCGGCCCCGGTGATGGCAGCCGCAGCGGTGCGGGCCGGTCTTTGCGTGGATGGTGAAGGCGGTGCTGGGGAACGCGCGGCAGGCGGTGCGGGTGGCGCAGGTGGACGCGGGGTGGTCGGGGTCGGGGCGCTCCCCGCAGGTGCAACTGCATCTTTCGCGGCGGAAGTCGTGGGCGGAGGCGGCATGGGCAGAGGCGGCACGGGCGCACGCGGCGGCACGGCAGAGGCTCCAGCCACGGTGGCGGGAGCAGGAGGAGAGGCCGTGGCGCCTGGAGGGCCCGCAGTCAGCGGGGTGGCCTCAGGGGGGACGCCGCCAGTAGGTGCAGCGGGTGTCGTAGTAGGAGCAGCAGCGGGCGCTTTGGCGCCTGGAGCAGCTTGGGCGGCGACAGGCACCGAAGTGGGCTGGGTCCCAGCAGGTGCCTGGCTGGCTCCGGCGGGCTGGGGCACAGCGATTGCTCCTGTCGCCGTGCCAGGTTGGGCAACTCCAGCTGCGGGGGTCCCGGCCACGGGGACGGAGGTGCCCACGGTCTGCTGTGTGGCTGGCTGCCCCACTGGCTGTCGCAGGACGTTCACAGGCCGAGTATTGAGCGGTGTGGCGCGAGGAACCTGGCGCACGGGAGGCGCACCCGGCGCTGCCTGTTGCGGAAGCACAGCGGCCTCGGCGCTGACGCGCTGCTCCAGCTCTGCAGCGCGCTCAGGGGCCCGACCGGCCCACTCTCGCAGGCGCTTGAGCTCGCGTGCCTGGGTGAACACCAGCAACGCCAAGACCGCAATCCCGACAAGTGCGACGAACGCCGCGAGCGCGCCAACCTTTGTGAATGTGCTCGAAAGCGAGAGCGCGAGCGGCAGGACCGTCATCGGAGTCATGAATCTGGGGAGTGTACGAGTGGCTCAGGCGTGCCGCTCCGAGGAGAGTAATGCTCGTCTGCAGCGGCGACGCGCGCGGTTGACAGCGCTGACACCTTCGCGGCAAGGCCGGCGGCGTCCCCTTCGAGCACGAGCAGGCCGATCTCGTCGAACATCTCCTCGACCGCGCCAGCACCGAGTGGGGCACGCTCGGCAAGTCTGATCTTCTCTGCGGACGTCGGCTGGGGGCGCTCGTAGTCGTTGAACAGTTCCTCGCTCAGCTTCTCTCCCGCGCGCCGGCCGACGATCTCGATGTCGATGTCGTGCTCGGGATCGAGACCTGACAGCTCGATCATCGCGCGTGCAAGCTCGACGATCCGTACAGGCTCCCCCATGTCGAGCACGAACACCTCTGCGCGCCCTGTGTCCGGCGTAATGTCCGCACAGACGAGCGATCCGGAGCGGATGATCAGCTGTACTGCCTCGGGGATTGTCATGAAGTAGCGCGTCATCCGCTCATCGGTCACGGTGACAGGGCCGCCGCGGGCTATTTGGCGCTCAAAGATCGGCACCACGCTGCCGGAGGACCCAAGCACGTTTCCGAAGCGAACAGCTTTGAAGCGTGTGCCGGGAAAACGCGCGGCGGCGGCTTCCAGGGCGAACTCGGCGAGCGCCTTGGACGCCCCCATCACCGTAGCTGGCGCGACCGCCTTGTCGGTCGAGACGAGTACGAATCGCCGCACCCCGAGCTGGCCTGCGACATGCGCGACGACGCGTGTGGCGATCGCATTGTTGCGGACCGCCTCGACTGGGTTGGCCTCCATCAGACCGACGTGCTTGTAGGCAGCTGCATGGAATACGACCGTCGGGCAGTGCTCGGTGAAGACCTCGCGGATGCGCTCCTCTTCCTTGCAATCCGCCAGCACCGCGGCGAGCATCGATGTCGGCACGTGGCGCTCGTCCTGGAGCTCGCGCTGGATCTGAAACAGGTTGTCCTCGGCGTGGTCCACCAGCACGATCCGGTGCGGCTCCACGCGCGCAATCTGACGACACAGCTCCGAGCCGATCGAACCCCCTGCGCCGGTCACGAGCACCGTCTCTCCGGTCAGATAGGCGCCCACCTGCTCCAGCTCCATCTGCACCGGCTCGCGGCCGAGCACGTCCTCGACGCGCACCTCACGCATCTGCCTGGCGATCGTGCCGTGATCCTGCAGCAGCTCGAACACGGTCGGCAGCGTCCGCACAGAGATGCCGCGCGTACGGCACTCGCGCACGACGCGCGCGCGAGTGGAGCCTGGCGCGGAGGGTATTGCGATCAGTACTTCGTCGGGCTCGGTCTCGGCGAGGATGCGTGGGAGATCATCGTCGGTGTCGCCACGCACCCGAACCCCATCGATACGCAGGCCGCGCTTGCGCGGGTCATCATCGAGGAAGCCGACGGGCAACAGGCCCAGCTCACGGTTGCGTGCAATCTCGCGCAGCACCAGCCGCCCGCCATCGCCAGCGCCGACGATCAGCACACTGCGCTCGCCCTTGCGTCCCCCCCGGAACGCCGCCAGGGGACGACGCTCATATACGGTTCGCGCGAGCACGCGCACGCCACACAGGAACAGCAGGCACAGCAGGAAGAACAGCACCACCACTCCGATCGGCAGCACCACCGCCACGGTGATCCCATGTGGATAGCGGTGCACCGGATGCGCCACCTCAATGCCGACGACGCTCAACAGAACTATCACCACGACTGCCCGCAGGATCGCCTCGTAGTCGCGCTGACCCGCATAGCGCCAGCGGCGCTGGTAGACACGCGCTAGGACGAGCACGACCAGGCTCCCCCCCAGCACCCACCAGATCGTTCGTTCCAGCAGCAGCCGATAGTCGTGCGGCAGCTGCTGTGAGCTTCCGGTCGCCCCGTTGTCGAAGCGCAGCACGAACGCGAAGTAGTACGCGAGCGCAACCAGCGCCCCGTCCACGGCAAGCTGCGGCAGGGAGCGGCGGTGAAGTGGGATGAGGGCGCCCGATTTGAGCCTTCGGCGCATTACGGGGATTCTAAGGGCCTTTCCCGATGGGACGTGCAGGCCTTTGGCGAGCGCCTCCTAGTGGGTCGTCCGTGAACGTTTGACCGGAAACTCGTGTCTTCTGGCGAACTTGGGGTTGTGTTCCCGAGCCAGGAGGTGGTGATGCGTCCGCCGGAGGTGTTTGTGCGCGAGCTCTCCCCGCAGGAGGGTGCGCGGCTGAAGTCGATCTCCAAGCGCGCGAAGTATCAGGTCAAGCGTCAGCGAGCGATGATCGTGCTCGCGTCGGCGACGTTGATGAGCGCGCCGGAGATCGCGCGGTTGATGCGCACGGACGAGTCGCATGTGCGGAAGGTGATTCACGCGTTCAACGAGGAGGGCTTCGACGCGCTGGACCCTGACTATCGGGGCGGGCGCCCCAAGAAGACGACACCCCGTGAGCGCGACCGGATCGTCGCGGTCGCGCGCGCCCGCCCAGACACGCAGGGTGTTCCGCTGACACGCTGGTCGCTGTCGAAGCTCGCGCCGCACTTGGCTGGGATGGGCATCCTCGTCAGCCGCGAGGCGCTGCGCCAGCTACTGATCGGCGCCGGCCTGTCTCATCAGCGAACCCGCTCGTGGAAGTGGAGCCCGGACCCGGACTTCAAGGAGAAGGCCGAGCGTGTCCTTGCGCTCTACAGAGCCAAACCCGAGGACGGGGTCGTTGTCTGCTTCGACGAGATGGGGCCTGTTCAGCTGATCCCCCACCACGGCTCCGGCTGGGCGGCGCGGAAGCGACCCGGCCGGCTGCGCGCCACCTATAAGCGCCCGCACGGCGTGCGCTACCTGTTCGCCGCCTATGACGTGCACTCAGACCGGTTGCACGGTCGTCTGCGGGAGCACAAGAACGCCGGGGAGGTCCTCGCGTTCTTCAAGCAGATCCGGATGCGCTACCCCCCGAAGCTACGGATCTACTTGGTCATGGACAACCTCTCCACCCACAAGACCGACAAGATCCGCGAATGGGCCGAGAACAACAACGTGGAGCTCGTGTTCACGCCCACCTACGCGAGCTTCTTGAACCGCATCGAGTGTCACTTCTGGGCGATCGGCGAGTTCGTCGTCAAGAACGCCGACTACCCAGACTGGGACACGCTCGCCAAAACCATGGCCGAGCACATCCGCTACCGCAACGGCCCCCACCGCGACCACCGACTCATCCAAGCAGAACGCCGCCTACTCATCGCCGCATGAACACACGAGTTACAAGCGCAACGTTTCCAGACAACCCACTAGCCTGTGAGCGCAGAGAGCAGCAGATCGATGAGCAGCCGCGGATCGCGTCGGGCACGTGGGGGCAAGGTGATGGGATCACGCTTGGCGAAGCTCAGCTCGGCGGGATCGGTCAGTTTGCGCAGGCGACCTGTGGCGATCAGGTGCTCGTCAACCGCTCCGAGGCGGCCCTCGAACGTTGTGTAGACGGGGGTGCCGAGGGCCACTGCCTCCCGGTTCATGGTGCCCCCCGCGGAGATCACGAGATCTGCATAGGCGATCAGCGACTGGGCGTCGATCGCGTGGGGTGGGACGACAAAGCCGGGTATGCGTCCCAGCTCAGCGCGCTGGTCGTCAGTGCGGGGCAGTAGGACGACCTGGACGCCTTCCTCTTCAGCCGCCGAGCGCGCGCGGGCGAGTACATCCGCGAACAGGTCGTTGGCGAAGCGGTGGTACAGCGAGACCTCGGGCGGCGTGCGGATAACTGCCAGCGGGCGTGCCGGATCGAGCGCCAGCTCTGCCAGGACCACCGGGTCGGGGACAAAGTCGGCGAGGAAGTACTCCTCCTTCAGGCCCTCATACGCGCGCACCTTCCCCTTTGCGCCGTACCGATACAAGCGCTTTGCGGGGATCGCCTCGGGCACCACAACCGCACGTGCAAGGCGGCAGTTCACATTGTGTTGGACCGTCGCCCACTCGTAGTCGAACATCGTCGCGCTGGGGATCCGTAGCAGCGCGGCCGCGACGCTCACGTCGTTGGAGCCGTGCCCAAGGGCAATATCAAAGGGGCGGGAGGGGCCACCGCCCGCAGGCCCGTAGGCCCTCGAGCCCTCGGCTCGTGCCCAGCGCACGAGCGCGGTAGAACGCGAAGCGAGTCCCCCCGCCTTGGCCATCAGCCGCTCGCCACGATGCCGGCCAATCGCCGTATAGGCGATCCCGAAGCGCTCGCACAGCTCGATCGTCTGCGCGAAGTCTCGCGCGGTCACACGTACGTCGTGGCCGTCCTCGCGCAGGCGCTCGATCAGCGGGTGCATGACGAGCACATGTGGGCTGTTGGTCAGATCGATCCAGATACGCATGCAAGCGCCACGGTATCGTTGGTCGGCCGATGCTGGTGCTCGCTTCGATCTCTGAAACGCTGGTCAACGAAACGTCGCACTTCGTGCGCGACGCGGGACTGCCGGGGATATTCGCGCTGATGGCGATCTCCAGCGCCTGCATACCGATCCCCTCGGAGGTGGTGATGCTGTTCGCCGGCTTTGCCGTCGCCGATCCAAGTCAGAGCGCCTCCCACCACCATATGACGATGGTCGGGGTCGTTTTGGCGGGCCTGCTCGGGACGATGGTGGGCTCGTTCCTCGCCTACGCGATTGGGCGCGGAGGGCGCCTCGAGTTGCTCGAACGCCACGGCGGAAAGATGAAATGGATCCCCACCCACCCCGCGCAGATAGAACGCGCCGACCGCTGGTTTCAGCGCTACGGCCAGTCGACGGTGCTATTCGGTCGCCTGATACCGCTGGTCAGGGCGTTTGTGTCGCTGCCGGCGGGCGTGGCCAAGATGCCGTTCGGACGATTCACCTTGCTGTCGCTGATCGGCTCGATCCCGTGGGTCCTAGCACTCGCGTTCGCAGGCCAAGCGCTGGGCAGCGACTGGACAACCGTGCGTAAAGCGTTCGAGTATGTCGATTACGCGGTCCTCGTACTCATCGTGATAGGAATCGTCTACGTGATTGTGCGCCGACGGCGGCGCTCCGCGAACGGTGGCACGGACACGCCGCCCATGCCTGACGCGGGCTGAGCCGACCGATGCCGTCCCAACGGCCCTCCTTGCGCGAGGCCGTGGCTCTGGGTCTGCTGCAGGGCCCGACAGAGCTTCTGCCGGTTTCCTCCTCGGGTCATACGACGCTGATACCGTGGCTCTGCGGCTGGTCATATACGGAGCTCGACCCGGAACTGCGCAAGACCTTCGAGGTCGCGTTGCACGCAGGCGCGGGACTGGCGCTGGCGGTCGACATGCGCGGGGAGCTGATCGAGACGGCGCTGGAGTTGGACCGCCGTCACGTAGGGACAATCGCGCTCTCGCTGGCCCCGCCTGCCGTCGCGGGGTTTGTGCTGGAGCGGTTTGTCGAGCGTTGGTTCGGGGGACCGCGCTCGATCGCCATAGGCCTGATTGGAGGGGCCGTTGCGATGGCCCTCGCGGACATCCGTCCAGGTCTCTCACAAATTGACCACCCCGAGCAGAAGGTCGGCCCCGTGCGGGGAACCCGTCAGCGGGTGGATGCAGGCCCGCGCGACGGCCTTGCACTCGGGCTCGCTCAGGCCGCGGCACTGATCCCGGGGGTCTCGCGCAACGGCGCCACGCTCACGGTCGCACGCGCGCGTGGGTTCGCGCGCGGTGAGGCGCAGGCACTGTCCTTGAACGCGGGGCTGGGAGTGATTCTCGGCGCGAGCGCACTGAAGGGCGCCCGGGGCCTGTTCGGGCGCGGTACCCACGCGGAGGAGACGAACTCCAGGGACCACACGCGGTGCGCGCTGGCGGCGGGCGGCAGCACTGCCTTCCTGTCCACCCTGGCGAGCGCGCGGGTGCTGCGCCGCGCGCGGCGCGAGGACCGTTCGCTGCTGCCATATGCTCTCTACCGTTGTCTGCTCGCGGCACTGGTGATTCGACGCCTGCGAGATGCCCACAATAGGAGGGGATGAACCTGATCACTTCAACCCTCCGCCCATCGTGACGCGGACCCTGCTCGGGACCCTTCTTGGCGGGCGCTACCGCCTCGATGCAGAGATCGGGCGTGGCGGCATGTCAACGGTGTATCGCGCGTTTGACATCGTGCTCGAACGACCGGTCGCGATCAAGCTGATGCATCGCGAGATCGCGACGGACTCCAGCCAGCTCGAGCGCTTCCGGCGCGAGGCACGCGCGGTTGCGCAGCTCAGCCATCCCCACATCGTCACTGTGATCGACGCCGGTGAGGAGCCCTCGACTGCAAGCAATGAGGGGAAGGGGTACGACCGATCTGAGATCGTCCAGCAGGTTGGCACTCCGTATATCGTGCTCGAGTACGTCGAAGGCGAGACGCTCAAGCAGCTGATCCGACGCGTTGGCCCATTGCAAGTCGCCGAGGCCCTCGCCTACGCGATCGAGATCGCGCGCGCTCTCGGGGCAGCGCACGAGCACATGATCGTGCACCGCGACGTCAAGCCTCAGAACGTGCTGATAAGCAGTGAAGGCTCGGCCAAGATCACCGACTTCGGGATCGCCAGGACGCTGACGGAGGAAGGTCTGACGATGGACGGGCGCGTGCTCGGCACGACCGATTACGTCTCGCCCGAGCAGGCCCTGGGGCAGTCTGTCACCGTCCAGTCAGACCTCTACTCGCTGGGAATCGTCTTGTATGAGACGCTGACCGGCGTCGTCCCCTTCAGCGCCGAGACACCGGTCGCGGTGGCGATGAGGCACGTGCGCGAGCAGGTGCCCGACGTGCAGTCGCGCCGCCCCGAAGTCTCCGCGGTAACCGCTGCTGTCGTCGAACGTGCGACCGCGTCTGACCTCACGCGACGCTATCCAAACGCAGCGGTGATGCTCGCCGACCTCGAGGAGGCGCTCGCGATCGAGACCTCTCGCTCCGGAGAAGCTACTGGCGAGGTCACGACCGTGCTGCGCACGCTGCCAGGACGTTCCCGTCGGCGCCTGCCTTGGCGCATGCGCCATCCAGCGCGCTGGGTTGCCTCGCTGGTGGCGCTCGGCGCAATTGTCGCGCTTGCGCTGGTGCTCGCCGCCGGCCATGCTCACCGCGGGATCGCCCCTGACGTCGCGCCGCGACACGGCCTGGAAGCGGTCCGCCTGAGCCAGACCGCTGCGCACGATTACAACCCGTTCGGCACTGGTCCCGAACACAGTGCGGAGGTCTCGAAGGTGATCGATGGCGAAAGCGACGCCCCCTGGAGCACCGAGCACTACCTGAACGACACGCTCGGCAAGAAGCCCGGCACCGGCATCTATCTCGACGCCGCCCCACGTGTGACGGCGCGTGCGATCGAGATCCAGACGCCGACCCCTGGGTTGATGGCCGCGATCTACGCCTCGAACGGCTTCCGCGAAGATCTGCCCTATGGCGAACCGATTCCGCTGACCCAACGCGGCTGGACACAGCTCGAGCCCGCGCGAACGATTGGCTCGAACACAACGATCGCGCTCAGCGATGGTGTCCCGTACCGCTACTACCTGGTCTGGATCACGGCACTGCCGCCCTCAAGCGAAGTCGCCGAAATCTCAGAGGTGGCGTTGTTCAAGTGAGGTGTAGACGACGAGGTCTGCCGCTGGTGTCCCTTTACCGTCTCGGCGACCCGGTCTACGGCTTTCTTCAGTGACCCCTTCGCCTGGTCGGCGCGTCCCTCGTTCTTCAGGCCTCGATCTCCGGTCAAGGCACCGGCAGCCTCCTTCACGCGTCCCTTCGCTTGATCGATGTTCTTGTCGGTCATAATCCCTCCTGGTTTGGGTTGTTGCCGGGCACGCCGCTGCGATAAGCGCACCACTAAGTGGCCACCATGATCAGTGGGCCGACGGGCAGACAGATAACGGCTGTGGCGACGGCCCCACCCTGCGGCGCAGCTCGCAGGGGAGTCACTACAACGCTAGAGGCGCCGTTCTTCGTAAGGTCCGCCGACTACTCGCCGTCGAGCGGTGGCCATATAGAGCAGCGACAGCACCACACCGACGATGCCGGCGACGATGAGGATCAGGCCGATCGTTGGCCGCGATACGCCCGACACGTGAAATGTCAGGCCGTAGCGGATGATCGCGCCGACGGCGATGAGGAAGATCGGTGTGCCGATGGACATACCTAGATCCTCCCGCCTCTGCGATACCCGAATCCGCCGCCCGTGAGGAAGACCACGAGGGCTACCACCAGCAACAGCCAAAGCAACGGGCTTACACCGATCCCGCCCGCGACGGCTGCGATGACTAGGACGATCAAAAGCAACTCCAAGAGCCCCATAGGACCCCTCCTTTCCGTTGAATGCTCCTCAGCAAGCCATCTAATGGAGGAGAGAACACTCTTTATAGCACAGAGAGAGCGCTCTTTCTGTCACAGAGAGAGCGATCTTTCTAGTGCTAAGCTTCCAGGATGCTCGAGACCCGCCAAGAAGTGGCCGAGGTGGGGTCCAGCGCTCGCGAGCGGATTCTCGATGCCGCCTACGAACTGTTCTCGCGACGCGGCATCCAAGCAGTTGGGGTCAACGAGGTGATTGAGCGCGCCGGCGTCGCGACTGCGACGCTCTACCGGCACTTCCACTCAAAGGACGAACTCGTGCTTGCGTTCCTCGACCTCCGCGAACAGCGCTGGACCAAAGACCTCATTGAAGCCGGGGCCATTCGTCGAGGCTCGAACCCCGAGGAGCGACTCCTCGCCATATTCGATGTACTCGACGAGTGGTTCCATCGCGACGACTTCGAGGCGGGTTCGTTCATCAAGGTACTGCTCGAACTCGGCCCTAAGCATCCCGCAGGCGGCGCCAGCGTTCGGCATCTCGAGCAGATCCGCGCGATGGTACGCCGTCTAGCCGAGGAAGCCGGCCTGCGCGACACCGATTCGTTCGCGCACTCGTGGCACATCCTCATGGAGGGCTCGATCGTCGTAGCAGTTGAGGGCGATGTGCAAGCCGCGCGGCGCGGCAAGGCGATGGCACGGCTTCTCATCGATCAGTACCGATAGCGTTTCCGCGCTCAAGTGGAATAATTCCCCGAAGTGGATGATCGACGCAAGCGCCGTATGGCGCAGAACGAGGCCCTGGCACGGCGCATAAACGACAGGATCGAGTATCAGCGTCCACGCAACGGAGAGTCCGCCGACAGCTTCATATGCGAGTGCGTCCGCGTGGATTGCGGTGGGGTCCTGGACCTCTCGATCGGGGAGTACGCACGCGTGCGATCCCATCCGCGCCGGTTCGTTGTGCTCCCAGGGCACGAGGAAGCGGCCGTCGAGTCGACCGTCGAGGTCTACCCCGGTTATCTCGTGGTCGAAAAGCGCGGCGAGGCGGGCCGGATCGCGGAAGCCGAGGCGGGCGGCTAGCCACAGCTCGCGCTCGCCGCATGCGAGAGTCCAGGGCTGGCGGAGCCGGGCACCCACCGCTGCTCATGACGGACGGCCCAGGTCTGTTGGTCCTAAACGACACGCCTGCTAGTGGTGTGTCTCGGAAGTGTTGACCGGTAACGGCATGGTGCTAGGCGGCGACGCGGTGGCGGCGTTCGAGGTCTGTGAGGCGTTGGTCACGGTGGGGTCCGTTGCGGTAGGTGAGGTGGCGTGCGAGGGCGTGGGCGAAGGCGTCCCAGTCGAGGTAGTCGGCGTTCTTGACGACGAACTCGCTGATCGGCAGGAAGTGGCACTCAATGCGGTTCAGGTAGCTGGCGTAGGTCGGTGTCGGGACCAGCTCGACGTTGTTCAGGGCGGCGTATTCGCGGATGTCCGGTGTCCAGTTGGCCGAGAGGTTGTCTTGGATCCAGTAGATCCGCAGCCGCCGCGGGTAGCAGCCGCGGATCTGCGTGAGAAACGCGAGATTCTCAGCACCTGCTCGTCGTCGTTTCAGCCGCACGCGCAGCCGGTCGGTGTGGACGTCATAGGCGCCCATCACATAGCGCACACCGTGACGGCGGTGAAATGTGGCGCGTTGACGCTCAGGGCGCTTGCGAGGCGCCCATCCAGCTCCGGCAGTTGGACGCAGGCTGATCGGACCCATCTGATCGAAGCTGAGAACCACCGCGTTTTCGGGTGCCTGGGCGTAGAGCGCGAGCACCCTGGCGGCCTTGGCCTCATAGTCGGGGTCGGGGCTGGCCTTCCAAGTCCGGGTGCGCTGAAAGGACAGGCCGGCCTGCGCGAGGATCCGCCCCAGATGCGCCGGGGAAACCTCCACGATGCCCTGCGCGCGCAGATAGCGCGCCAATCGTCTCAGCGACCAGCGCGTCGCCGGAACCCCGAGCGTCTCGGGACGGGCACCGGCCACCGCGATAATCGAAGCGCGCTGCTCATCGGTGATCCGGCGGGGACGCCCGTCCCGCGGCTCAGGGTCCAGCGATGCCATCCCGCGCTCGTTGAAGTCGTGGATGACCTTGCGCACATGCGACTCATCGGTCATCCACATCGCCGCGATCTGCGACACGGGACTACCGACGTAAGACGCCAGCAAGATCGCTGCTCGCTCACGCGTAGCGAAGTGCTTGGCCTTCTTGGCCTTGCTCTTCAGCGTCACCGCCTCTGCGTGCTCAAGCGGCCTGACAAACACCTCCGGGGGACGCATCAACACCTCCAAGGTCGTGATACATCCCCATTCGCCAACCACAGCGAATTTCCGGTCAGAACTTCAGAGACGGACCACTAGCTGAGCATCGCGACAGCTAACCAGCCCCGAGGTCGGGCTTGCGCTTCGGACGACTCGCGATCGCCTCGCCCACGCGAACCTTGCGGGGCCAAACACCACACCGGGGCCGCGTGCGGCTGTCAGCCCCGCAGTATTGATCCGCTTTCGACGGCTTCGAACGCCGAGCCGGGAACCCGCTTAATCTGTTCGAGGTTGGCGTCGTTCCAGCCGGGGTTGGGAGCGCCGGTGATGTACCAGGGCGAGCCGTTGTCAGCCACGATCAGCCCGTAGCGCTTGAGCGCGCGCAGGATGATCAGCGACTCGCCGTCGAAGCCGGCCAGGCTGTAGTCGGCCTTCAGCCGCAGCCTCAGCCCCATCGGCGGCAGGCTCGGATCCGAGCTGCTCGAGGCGTAGTGGGTGGCGGGGTGGATGTAGCCGCGCTGCGTGGCCGGAACCGTGACCCGCAGGGCATGGTCGATCTGCCCGATCGCGACCTCCGGGTAGCGGGCCAGCAGCGGGAAGATCGGCAGCCCCGCCGCGTCCGCCGAGGTCCAGCCTTCGGGTCGAAGGGTATTGCTGCGGAGGTTGAAGACCGCCCCCGAGCCGGCCTCCCAGCCGCCGCCGTGTCGCCGGGCGCTGTAGAGCTCATAGAGCTTGCAGCTGCCCCGCTGCAGGACGAGGACGTGGCGGTCGCCTTCTTCGCCCGCTCCCTCCACGGGCGCGTTCGGTGGGATCGGGTACGGGCCAGGGTTTGATTCTTCGGCGTATTCGAAGCTGACCGGGACCTTTGGCTGGCGCGGACCGACGACCGTGTACGGGATGCCGTAGCTCGGCTCCGTGCCGAAGTCAGGATGAAGATGGCCGCTCAGCCCGATGCTGGAGATGTAGGCGGCCGAGTTGGGGTTGACAGGCGCATGGGCGATTTCCTGATTAAGAGGGTTGCTCGCGGGGAAAATCGGGCAGCCGTATTCGTTCGGCGCGCTGGCCCCGTGGGCGCGCATGGAGGTCGCGGACGAGGAAGCTGCGACGCTGCCTGCGAGCGCGCCGACCACGAGCAGGATGAACAGAGCGCGTGCGCGGCGAAGGCGTCTCATACGTAGCGCCCACGGCTCGCTTCGAACCGCTCGATCCCCAGGCGGCAGAGACGGTCGAGCAGCTCAGGGTAGGCGATGCCGGAGGCGGACATCAGTTTTGCGTAGACGCTGGTGGGGGTGAAGCCGGGCATCGTGTTCAGCTCATTGACGAGCACGGAGCCCCCGTCCACGAAGAAGTCCACGCGCGCCAAGCCCTCACAGCCGACCTGAACGAACGTCTCGATGGCGAGCTCCTGGACTCGGGCGCGGGCTGTGTCGGAGATGCGTGCCGGGACGATGAGCTCCATCCCGCCGGGCATGTACTTGGCGGCATAGTCGTAGAACTCGCCCGCGAACACAATCTCCCCGGGCTCTGACGCCTGCGCCTGCGCCTGCCCGGGCGTACCGGCCGCCCCACCCCTCTGCGCATGCGGCAGACCCAGCACGCCGCACTCGACCTCGATGCCGGGAGCCAGCGCCTCTACGATCGCAAGCTCGTCGTGCGCAAATGCCTGCTCCAAGGCTGAAGGAGTATGCGCGCGCTCAGCGACCTTGACGATCCCCATCGAGGAGCCGAGGTGCGCGGGCTTGACGAACACCGGCAGCCCGAGGCGGGCGATCTCCTCCAGCACCTGCTCGCGCGAGCGGCGCAGACGCTCGGCGCGCACGCCCACGTAGTCGACCTGCGGCACCCCGGCGGCCGACATCAGTTGCTTGAACAGCACCTTGTCCAGGCACACTGCCGAGGCGGCCACGCCCGCACCGACATACGCGACGTCGAGTGTCTCCAAGAGGCCCTGCACCGTTCCGTCCTCGCCAAACGGACCATGCAGGACCGGGAAGGCGACGTCCACCCCGAGCAGCCCGCCGGCCGGCGTGACGCTCAGCGGCTGTCCGTCGTGGCGCCACACCCCGTCGCGGCCGATCTCCACCCACACGACCTCGTGCCCAGCCGCGAGCAGGCCCTCACGAACGCCAGCGCCGGAGGCCGACGATACATCGTGCTCAGAAGAGCGCCCACCAGCGAGAACGGCGACCTTGAGCGTCCTATCCGATCGGAGGCTCATCGCCCACTCATCCGGTCGGCGCCGGCGGAGGGGTTGCAGTCGTGGTGGTTGTCGTGGTGGTCGTCGGGGTCGTCTGCGGTCCGAGCACACCAATCGCGAGTGTCACCGTTGCACCCTTGTGTGCCTTCTGGCCCGCCGCGGGTGTCTGCGCGAGCACAACGCCGACCTGGCTCGCTTCGGTGGTCATCTGCGAGGTCGTCTTGGGGGCGAACCCGGCACTGCCCAGCGCAGCGGCAGCCTGCGCCTCGTTCTGTCCGACCACGCTCGGGACAACAGTTTCCTTGGGCGCCCGGGCGACCGTCAGGTTCACCTTTCCACCGGCGGGCAGTGAGGAGCCGGCATGCGGTGACTGTGCGAGGACGGTACCCGGTGACTGTTCAGCGACGACCCGCTTAGTGACCGTGCCCACTGTCAGCCCCGCGTTGGTGAGCGTCGCTTCGGCTGCCGCCAAGGTCTGTCCGACCAGGTCAGGAACGTGCATAGGTTCGGGGCCGCTGGAAACAATCACCGTGACAGGCTTGCCCGCCTGGAGGGGGGTGCCCACGGATGGATTGGTGGCGATCGCCTGACCCATGGGCACGGTCGCGCTCGGTTGAGTTTCAGTCGTGGGCTTGAAGCCGGCCGCCTTCAGGCGGGCCACCGCCCGCGCTGCGCTGAGACCCGCGACGCTTGGGAGCGCGGAGCTGCCCGGGCCAGTGGAGACGGCTATGTTCACACGCGTGCCCTTCGCCACAACGCTGCCCGGTGATGGCCTAGCACTAATGACGAGACCACCGGCTACGGTGGCGCTCGATGTCGGCGCGGTCACTGGAGTCAACCCTGCGCCGCGCAGCGTGGCGGCCGCAGTGGATTCGTTCTGTCCGACCACGTTCGGGACCGTCACCCGACCGTTTGCAGGCGCCAGCAACAGCACCAGTGCAACAGCCGCAGCGGCGAGCAGCACCAGTCCGGTGAGACCCCACAGCAGACGCCGGCGACGGCGCCTCCCAGCGGCCTGTTCCTCGGTGGCGCCCGGGCGCCCGCCGCGTGCCGTTTTCTCGGCAGGCAGCATCAGCGCGGGTGGCGGTGGCGCGCCCTGCAACGCAGTTGCGGACGACGAAGTGGATGCGAGGACGGTGGTCTGAGACATCGGCAGGTGCGCGCGTGCGGTCTGTAGCGCGGCGATGAACTCCTCGGCATCGCCGTAGCGCTTGGTCGGATCCTTCGCGAGCGCGCGCAACACGATCTCGTCGAGCACTGAAGGCAGGGCCGGATTGAGCTCGCTTGGAGGGCGTGGCGTGGCCGACACCTGCTTGAACGCGATTGCCACAGCTGTCTCGCCCTCAAAGGGAACCACGCCGGTCAGCAGCTCGTAGAGGATCACACCAACCGCATACAAGTCTGAGGTGGCGCTGACAGGGTGGCCTTGGGCCTGCTCGGGAGACAGGTACTGGGCGGTGCCCATGATCGAGCCGGTCAGGGTCATGTCCGAGGCGCCCGCGCGGGCGATGCCGAAGTCGGTCACGCGCGCGCGCCCCTCCTCGTCGAGGATCACGTTGTGCGGCTTCAGATCGCGATGGATAACCCCGCGCGCGTGTGCGAAGCGCGCAGCGCGCAGGATCTGCGTGACGATGTCGATCGCTGTGGCCGGAGCGAGCGGGCCCTGCTCGCGCACGAGTGCCTTCAGCGAGCGGCCGGGAACGTACTCCATCGCGATGTAATACGTGCCGTTCCACTCACCGCGGTCGAAGATGGCGACGATGTTCGGATGCGATAGCCGCGCAGCGCTGGAGGCCTCGCGGCGAAAGCGCTCGACGAACTCCTGGTCCTCGGCGAAGTGGTGATGGAGCACCTTTACCGCGAGCTGGCGGCCGAGCAACTGGTCTTCGGCCAGGTACACATCCGCCATACCACCCGAGCCCAGGCGCGAGATCACGCGATAGCGCCCGTCGATGATCGTGTCGGGGTCAACCATGGAGCAGGCTTTCGATTACCTGGCGTGCGACCGGTGCAGCGAACGTCGCGCCTTCTCCGGGAACGCCCTTGAGCGTCACCGCGACCGCGACCGTGGGGTGGGCCGCTGGCGCGAAGGCGATGAACCACACGTTGTTGATCGTCTGCCCGAGCAGCGTCTCGGCGGTTCCGGTCTTGCCCGCCACCTGAATGCCCGGAATCTGCGCAGCGGTGCCTGTTCCTTCTTTGACGACCGCTTCCATCATCGAGGTGACCGCGGACGCGGTGGAGGGCTTCATCACGACCGACTGCAGACGGGGGGAGATCGTCTGGACCGTGCTCCCTTCGGCGTCGACGATGCGCTGCGTCAGATGCGGGACCATCAGCCTGCCGTGGTTGGCCACAGCCCCAGCCACCTCCGCCATCTGCAGCGGGGTCACCGCAAGTTTGTCTTGGCCGATGCCCATGCGACCCACGTCGACGTAGGGGCTGGTCGGCGGGATCAGCTGTCCGCTCGGCAGGTACTCCCCACTGGCGGACATCTCTTCGGCGGGATAGTCCAGCTGCGGCTTTGAGTCGAAGCCGAAGCGTTCCATGTAGCGCCTGAGCGTGCGCTTGCCGAGGTGCTCGGCAACCTGCGCCCACACGGTGTTGACGGAATGAGCGAGCGCGTATGTGAGGGTGATCGGCCCGAAGCTCTCGTCGTTGTCATTTTTCAGCGGCACGCCCGAGACGAGGATTTCGTTATGGCCGCTCACCATCGATTCCGGCGTGTAGGCACCGATGTCGATTGCCGCTGTGGCAGTGACAATCTTGAAAGTCGAGCCCGGCGCGTAGCCATATTGCACCGCGCGGTTCAGCAATGGCGCGCTCGACTTGTGCGCGAGCCGTTCGTAGCTGCTCGGCGAACGCAGAGTGTTGGGGTCATAGCTCGGCGTCGAGGCCATCACCTCGACCGCCCCGTCGCGCGGGTCGAGCGCGACCACCGCACCGCTGTGTTCGCCCAGAGCCGTGATCGCGGTCCGCTGGGCAGCCGGGACGAGTGTCGTGATCACTTCGTCGCCCTGTGGTTTCTTGCCCTGCAGTTGATTGAGAATCGACTGCAGGTTCGTGCCAGTTTCCCCACTCAACGCCGCATTGCGAAAACTCTCGAGTCCAGAGCGTCCCAGGGTGAGCGGGTAGGCATAGCCGACCGCATGCGCAAACTCTGCGCCAGTCGGATAGGTCCGTTCGTAAGTGCCTTCCCGGCTGGGCAGGCTGCGCGCGAGCACCGTGCCATCGGCGGCACGAATGCTGCCTCGATCGATCCGCTGCTGCTCGAGCAGCGCGCGCTTGTTGAGTGGGTTGTCGCGCAGCGAGGAAGCTTCGAAGACCGTCCAGCGCGAGGTGAACGTGACGAGCAGTGCGAACAGCAGGACAACGAGCCCGTACAGACGAACGATTGGACGATTCACCGCGGGACCCTCATTCGAGCTGTTCCAGTTCGAGGCTGTGGATCCGCGCCGCGCCGTTGCCTTCCGAGCGAAGCGTTTGGTCCAGCAATGAGTGCCGCTTCTCGGGGCTGAGCGTCGAGGCGCTCACCCCGGAGACGTAGTCGCTGCTGTACAACTTGATCGGACCAGGCAGCTGGTAGGGCACACCGTTGTAGAGGGTCACCAAGCCGCGGGCGTTGGTGCCGATGAAGTAGACCGACTGAAACGCGAGATACGCGCCCGCGCCGATCAGGCCGAGCACCGTCAGCACGACAGCCACCACCCCTGCACGCCGCACGCGTCTTCTGTGGCCGCTTGCCGGCGAACCCTTTGCTGACGAAGGATGGCGCGGTCGTCGTGGGCTCACGGGCTCGACCTGGGCCGGAATGCCGGTCAGGGTGGGGTGCGTGTCGGTGAGCGCTCCGTCCCCCGTTGCATCGTCCCTCCTCGCAACCGCGCTTGACGCTCCACCGGCAATGCTCCCGGCGGCGGCGAGTGCCTCTTCCAAGCGGAAGAGCACAACCGTGATGTTGTCGCGCCCGCCCGCCTCGTTGGCCGCGGCGATAAGCGCCTCCCCCGCGTCGCGCAGGTGCGGGTGGGCGAGCAGCAGCTCGGCTATCTGATCCTCTTTGATCATCGTCGTGAGGCCGTCGCTGCACAGCAGGTACACGTCGCCCGCGCGTGCGCGGTAGGAGCGTGTGTCGATCTCGACTGCCGGTTCGGGACCGAGCGCACGTGTGATCACTGAGCGCTGCGGGTGCCCAGCGGCTTCCGCGGGCGTGATCTTGCCCTCACGCAGCAGCTCGTCGACGAGCGAGTGGTCGTCGGTTAGGCGCTCGAGGACACCGTCGCGCAAGCAGTAGGCTCGGCTGTCACCGACTTGGGCGATCGCGACCTCCTCCGGCGCGACATATACCGCTGTCAACGTCGTGCCCATCCCGGTGTGCGCGGCGTCCGAGTGCGAGAGCTCGTGGATGCGCGCATTGGCTGCGTCGGCGCGAGCCGCTAGTCCTCCCTCGGGCTCAGCCGTGTCGTCGAGGCCCTCCTGGAAGGACTCGACCGCGATCCGCGAAGCCACCTCACCGGCCTGCGCACCGCCCATCCCGTCCGCGACCACGAACAGCGGCGCCCGCGCCAGCAGCGAGTCCTCGTTTGCGCGGCGCTGGCGTCCGGTATCGGTGGTGGCGTACTGCTCGGCGACGCGGAGCACTCAGTCCACCTCGAATGTGAGCTCGGAATCGCCGATCCTGATGCGATCGCCGGGATGCAGGGGTCGCGGGGTCTCGAGCAGCTCCTCGTTGAGATAGGTGCCGTTGGTGGAGCGCAAATCCTCAACCACGAGGATCGAACCCTGCTCGTAGATGCGCGCGTGGCGCGCGGAGGCGAACGGATCCTCGAGCCGGATCTCGGCCCGGTCACCGCGGCCGAGCACGATGTCCCCATCGAGGTCGTAGATCATTCCGGCGTCGTGCCCCGGCGCGCGCTCGATCACCAAGCGCGGCGCACGCCCGGCGAGATCGGCGACGCCGACTGTCGAGGCCGAGTGCAGGCCAGTCGCATCGGGTGGGGGTGGGGCGCCGGGTAGGTATGCGGACGCGGAGAAGACGCCGCGCAGATCCCGCAGCGCGCTGCGGGCAACCCAGAGCAGGAACAGGTAGAGCACGGCCAGAAAGCCGAACTTGAGGGCCACCGATACGGGTGCGAGCGTAGTCATGGGCGTGCGGGTGCGCCGGCGCGAGACGTGCCGGCTATGAGGTCATAGCGGAGCGAGCGGACTCATGCGCTGTCGCTAGTGTCCTGAGGGCGCAGTTCATGCGACTTCGAAGATGATCTCGGTCGAGCCGAGCTCGACGCGATCTCCCTGGTGCAGAGGTTGCTCACCGGAGATCGCGCGGCCGTTTACACGTACGCCGTTAGTCGAGCCAAGATCCGTCATGACCCAGCTATCTGCTCGTGGAGCGACCTTGGCGTGACGGCGGGAGATGCCAGCGTCATCGAGCACGATGTCGCAGTCGCGGCTGCGCCCGATCACGCCGCCCCCTGGGGGTATCAGCAGACGCCGACCGCCGACCGCCAGCAGCGCACGTGCGGGGCGACGGGCATGCGCTTCCTCGACTGGCTCACGCACTCGGGCTGAGGTGCTGTAGATCATCGTCTGGCCGTGCTCCTGGGGTTCGAGGGGATGGGACACGGGCGGGCTTGGTGCGCGCGGCGCTGGTGGACGGGGGTCCTCATCTTCATCCTCGGGCCGGACCAACCGCGCCTGGATGCCGAACTCGCCGAGCGAAAGGCGCTCGTCGGTGTGGAAGGCGATGTGCGGAGGGGAGGACAGGATCAGGTCCTCGCGGCGGGCGTGCTCGAGCAGATACGCGCACAGCTCGTCGATGACCTCGTCCTCGACGCCCTCGTAGCGCTCGCGATCTTGCGGAGATAGCCAGACCGAATACTCGTTTGGCGCGTACGTGCGGGACACCGAGACAGTGCGATGCTCGTCCATCTCACGGGCGAGCTTGTGCGCCAGTTCGATTGGCCGGACCTCTGAGCGGAAGGCGCGTCCGAACGTGCCCTCGACGAGGCTTGAGAGCGCGGTCTCGATGGTCTTCAGAGGGTTCATCGCATAAGGGGACTTGCCAGGCCCCATCCTAAACTTCAGACTGGTCCGCGCAGGGCGCGGGCAGCGATGGCGAGCGCGGCGGCAAGGATCGCACCGAGGATGACGCCGCGTGGGTGCACGAGCGCCGCATCGGCGGACAGGCCGCTATCAAGGTATGGCGTGGCGAGAAGAAGGACAGCCGCCCAGATGACGGCAGCGAGCGTGTCAAGGATGGCGTGGCGGCCGCGCACGATCCATGGCAGCAGGATCGCAGCGGCGGCCCAGAGGGCAGCGCCGAGGAGCAGGCCGAGGGTGAGCGCCGGCGCGAGCACATGCGTGGCGGTACTGGTGAGCGAGCCCTCCCAGACGGCGCGCGGCGGCGTAGAAGATGGAGGTCCGAGCCAGAGTCGCCCGCCGGGCGAAGTGCCTGCGAACAGCGGCTCTGAGAGCGTCAGCCACCAGTAGCCGAGGATGCCGAGGATGGCGCGACTCCTCCAGCGGGACGCCTGACCGGCGATCGCCGGAAACGCACCAGCGAGACCGGCGAGACCGAGCACAGGCGCGAGCGCGCCCGCGAGGCAGCCGATGCCAATACGGTGTGGTCTCAGCAGGAGCGGGAAGGTGGCAGCGAGCAGCAATAGCGCAACACCGGGACGGCTCAAGGACAGCTGCCAGGCGATCGCGGCGAGCGCACACCCGAGCCAGACCGCACGGGGCAGGGCGACGTTGAAGTGGCGCGGAGAAGGGTCCGCATGATCGAGGTGCTGAAGGGAAGGTGAGGCAGCAGTCGCGGTGGAGGCTCTGGGGAGCCGATCGTCAGCGAGCGCGCGTGGACGGAGAAAGGCGCGTCTGCGGGAGAGGCCCTGCGCGAGCGCTGATTCGAGCGAAGCGCACAGCTGATCGAGGGTCCCGCGGTGGGCAGGCTCGAGCGCAAGGGCAGTGTCGAGCGTTAGGGTGAGCGGGCGCGGGAGGTCGGGGCGAACCGTCTGGAGCGGCGGAATCGGGCGGCCGATGCGTCGCGCAGTGGCAGCGGGGGTGAGTCCACGCACGGGGTTGGTGCCAGCAAACGCCTCGTAGAGGACAAGCGCCAGCGAGTAGAGATCGGCGGGCTCGCCGGCATCGAAACCTTCGCTCTGCTCGGGCGCCATATAGGCGAGCGTCCCGAGTGTCTCGCCGGTGCGAGTGAGTGCGTCTTCGCCAGCCAGGCTGGCGCCGCCGAAGTCGGTCAGCTTGGCCGGAGTGTCGCGATCGGGGGCGTTGGGGACGAGCACGTTCTGGGGCTTGACGTCGCGATGAACGACGCCACGCGCGTGGGCATGGGCGAGCGCATGGGCGAGCGCGATGCCGATCTCGAGGATCTCCTCGTCAGAGAGAGCGCGCGTGGCGATCAACTGCGCGAGAGTCTCACCGTGGACAAGCTCGGAGATGAGGTAGAACGTGTCCTCGTCGAGGTAGGCCTCGTACAGGGCGACGATCGATGGGTGGGACAGCCGCGCCGCGGCGTGGGCCTCGCGCGTGGCGCGCTCGCGCTCGATCGGATCCCCGCCCGCCCGCAGCGAGATCAGCTTGAGCGCCACCTCGCGGTGCAGCAACTCGTCCTCGGCGCGCCAGACAACCCCGAAACCGCCTGCGCCGAGACGCTCGTGCAGGCGATAGCGACCGTGCACCAGCATATGTGTCCCACCCGCCGTTGGGGATGGTCGGACGGGCACAACGAGGGTGTCGAGCGAATCCACCAGGTAGCGCGTTCGCCGCCCGTAGGCGGGCTCCCTGCATAAAGACTGAAGGAAAGGTCGGCCTGACGGAGAAGTTGCAGAATCACCAGGGGGGCGGCCGACAGTCATACTTGGCCATTCCGAGAACCCCTGCAAAAGGAGCGATTAGCTTTTGTCGTTCTTCGACGATGGCGAGGAGACAGCGCCTCGCCCTGCGGCCCGAGCGCCACGTGCCCCGCAGAGATCACGCCCGCGCCGCCCACAGCACGCGGGGAGATCCCGCGCGCGCGACGAGCACACCCTGATGGTGCGCCGTCGTGTGGCGGCCGGCGCGGGCGTGGTGCTGTTGATCGCGATCGTGCTGATCGTGAACAGTTACCTGAAAAGCCAGAAGACGCAGGCGCTGCGGAACTACAACCACAGCGTCAGCGAACTCGCGCAGGAATCTGACCAGAAGGTCGCGCGGCCGCTGTTCCCGGCGCTGTCCGGGGCGGGCGCGAAGACGGCACTGGACGTGGAGGAGCAGATCAACCAGTTGCACATCGAAGCACAGCAGCAGTCAGCGCATGCGAAGAGTCTGAGCGTGCCTGGAGAAATGGACGGGGCGCAGCGTAACCTGCTGCTGGCGCTGGACCTGCGCAGCGAAGGACTGGCGAAGGTCGCGAACCTGCTGCGGACCGCGCTGGGCGGTCAGGCCAAACAGGCGAGCACGCAGATCGCGGGCGACATGGAGATGTTCCTGGCCTCCGACGTGATCTACTCGCAGCGAGTGGCGCCGCTGATCGAAGAAGCCCTGAAGGCGGGTGGAGTCGAAGGCCAGAGCGTCGCGAGCTCGCGCTTTCTGCCGAACATCGGCTGGCTGGAAGCGAGTACGGTGTATTCGCGGATCACGGGACAGGCTTCGAGCAGCTCGCAGAGTGGGGAAACGCTGAGCGGTCACCACGGCAGCGCACTGAAGGGAGTGAGCGTGGGAACGAGCTCACTCGAAGCGGAACCGGCGCTCAATCACATCAGCGGTGCAGGCAGCCCGACCTTCACCGCCCAGGTCGAAAACGCCGGTGAATTTAACGAGTCCAACGTGAAGGTCAACGTCACCATCACCGCCGGGGGCAAGCAGTACGCGGCCTCGGGCACGATCGAAAAAACCGAACCGGGCAAGACCGCCGACGCCAACGTCAAGGTGACCGGCGTCCCGCTGGGCGTCGCCGCAAAGGTCGAAGTCCAGGTCGAGCCGGTGCCCGGCGAAACCAACCACGAAGGCACGAAGGACACTTTCCTGGCGATCTTCGGCAGCTAGCAGCAGCATCATCGCGATCACACGTGCCGCCGTTCAGGCCGGCGCCTGTACGTTGGCCACAAGGTCGGCGACGACCGCTAAGTTGTGGTGAGCATGATCGCCACGATCACCGACACCCAGGGCATCATCGCGATCGCCGCAGCGGCTGTGGCGGTATTGGCGCTGGCTGTATGTGCAGCACTGGTGCTGAAAATGCGGAAGCTGAAGCACTCCCAGAAGCTCGTGCTGGGCGAGCGGGGCGAGCGCGACGTGGTGACACATGCCACCGACATGCAGGACGCGTTCGAGACGCTGAGGGCGTACGTGGAGGAGGTGGCAGCGCGCTTGGACGGACGGCTGGCAGGGACGGAGACGGCACTGCACGGCACAATCGCGCACAGAGCGCTGGTGCGCTACGACGCGTATAATGAGCTGTCGGGGAGGCAGTTCACTTCGATCGCACTGCTCGACGACGCAAGGTCGGGAATTGTGCTGTCGTGCATTCACCATCGTGACCAGGCGCGGGTGTATGCCAAGCAGGTGCACGATGGGAAGGGTGAGCTGGAGCTCTCGCCGGAGGAGGCAGAGGCTGTGCGCCTCGCGCTGAGCCCCGTTGCGAGCGGGGGGTGGGCGGATGCGCTCGAGTGAGACCGAGATACCCGCCGAGGGGCTGCTGCCTCGGGTGGGGTACCTCGGTCCGGAAGGGACGTTCAGCGAGGAGGCGCTGCTTGCGAGCGCCGCGCCCGGTGGCGTAGAGCCGGCCGGGCGCAGTACGATCTACGAGACCATAAACGCCCTGCGGCGAGGCGAGGTCGAATGGGCAATCGTGCCGATCGAGAACTCACTGGAGGGGTCGTTGAGCGTGACTCTCGACCTGCTGGCAGGAGCGGAGGCAGACCTCGAGATCGTCGGCGAGGCACTGCTGTCGGTAGAGCACTCACTGATCGCGGGCAGAGAGATGGAGCTCGCGGAGGTCGAAACGGTGATCACCCACCCACAGGTGCCGGGCCAGTGCGAGCGGCTGTTGCGCGGCGAGCTCGCCCACGCGAAAGTGCTGCCCGCGAGCTCGACGGCGGAGGCGGTACGGACCGTGGCTCTGAAACGAGGGGGTGCCAGCAGGGGCATGGCTGCGCTGGGAACGGTGCTGGCGGCAAAGATCTACGGGGGGACCGTGCTCAGAGAGGGAGTGCAGGACAGAGATGACAACGAAACGCGGTTCGTGTGGCTTGCCTGTGCCCGTCAGGGTGCGCGGGTCCTCGACGGCGACGTTCGCAGAGACCCGCCGCTGCGAAGCAGGGACGCGGGCGAGGAGTGGAAGACGTCGCTCGTCTTCTGGGGGCCAGGGGCGGACAGTCCCGGCTGGCTTGTGCGATGCCTGGACGAGTTCGGGCGGCGGGGGATAAACCTGACGAAGATCGAGTCGCGCCCCAAGCGTGAGCAGATGGGGAGCTATATGTTCTTCGTGGACCTCACCGGCCAGCTTCAGGATCCGCCGGTTGCCGAGGCGATCGCGGGCGTGAGGGAGATGTGCGAGGAGGTCCGGGTGCTCGGCTCATACCGGGCCGGTGCGAACCCCACCGAGCGGGACCCCAAGCCACAGCAGAGCGCGCATAGCGCCGCGTGAGGTCAGCGCGGGCGGGCGGGCGTCGCTACACTCCGGCCCTGACGATGGAGAGCACAGCCCCACCAGAGCCGGTGGGGTCCGTGTCGCCTTCAGAGCACCAGCGGCACGGACCTGGCTCATCGCCTGCACGGGCGATGGGTGGCCGGGTGCTCGTCTTGAACGCCACGTATGAGCCGATCAACGTGTGCACTGTACGGCGCGCTGTGGTGCTGTTGCTCAAGGAGAAGGCCGAGCTGCTCGAGCGCGGTCGCTGGGAACTGCACTCGGAGAGCTCGACGCTGGCGCGGCCGGTGGTGATCCGTCTCGTCAGCTACGTCAAGGTGCCCCGCGACGCGCACCGGCGCAAGATCACCCGCCGCGCGGTGTTCGCCCGCGACAGCTGGACCTGCCAGTACTGCGGCTCGCGCTCCAACTTGACCGTCGATCACGTGATCCCCCGCTCCAAGGGCGGCACTTCGAGCTGGGAGAACATCGTCGCCTCGTGTGCACCGTGCAACCGGCGCAAGGGCGACCGCTTGCCGCGCCAAGCGGGGATGCACCCACGCCATGCCCCGCGCACGCCGCGTGCCGAGATCTTCATCCACGTCGCGAGCCCGACGATCCCGGCGGCGTGGCTGCAGTACCTCCCGCAAGCTGCGTAAACGACGAAGGGCGCCCCTAGAGACGCCCTTCGCGTACAGCGCTGACTGGAAAAGACCGAGAGCGACGGACAAGGCCGGAGGGACCAGCGCCGGCGGTCGTCTCGGGGTGTCCCGGGTTGGATTCCGCTAAGCGGTCCAGCCTGCCGACCTAGCGGCCGGTCACCTCCAGGGTCCCGCGAGAACTGTGACTAAGCGTGTGGACCACCTCCTTTCTCTGGTCCCGCCAGAGTAGCGAACGGAGATGACGTCGCAGGCGCTATTGCTCGTTTGTCGCTGTGGGGGCGTCGTTTAGGTTGTCGTCGGGGTCAGCGTCCACGACCAGCGCGACAGCGCTGACGACGTCGTCGTCCTTGAGGTTCATCACGCGTACGCCGGTGGCCGAGCGGCCCTGCTGGGAGATGCCGCCGGCTGAGGTCCGCTGCACCATCCCGCCAACTGAGATGAACACCAGTTCCTGGTGCTCGCGCACGACGAGCGCGCCGGCGAGCCCGCCCTTTTTCTCAGTCAGACCAATCGTCTTGACGCCTTTGGCGCCACGGTTGGTCTTGCGATACTGGCTGATCTGGGTGCGCTTGCCGTAACCGTTCTCTGTGACCACCAGCAGGTCCATGTCATCGCGGGCCACGTCCATTGCGATCACGCGACCGTCCTTGCCGACGTCCATGCCGCGCACGCCCGTCGTGTCGCGCCCCATCGAGCGCGCGTCGGACTCGGCGAAGCGCACGGTGAGACCGGCGCGAGAGACCATGATGACCTCGTCGTCGGGGTTGACCGCGCGGACGGCCAGCAGCTCGTCGTCGTCGCGGATCTTGATCGCGATGATGCCGTCGGCTTTCATCGGGGTGTTGTAGGAGAGCAACTCCGTCTTCTTGACGGTACCGTTGCGGGTGGCGAACACCAGGTACTTGGTCTCGGTGAAGTCGCGCGTCGAGACGACCGCCTGGATGCGCTCGCCTTCGCGCAGCGGCAGGACGTTCACCAGCGCTCGGCCCTTGGCCGTGCGTTGTGCCTCGGGCAGTTCGTAGACCTTCGAGCGGTAGACCTTGCCGCGGTTGGAGAAGAACAGCAGATAATCGTGCGAGGAGCAGACAAACAGGTGCTCGATGAAGTCGCCATCCTTCATATCCATGCCGGTGACGCCGCGGCCGCCGCGCTGCTGCTGGCGGTAGGTGGCGAGCGGCAGCGACTTGATATAGCCAGTCTGGGTGATCGTGATCACCATCTGCTGATCGGCGATCAGGTCCTCGATGTCGATCTCGTCCTCGGAGTGCGTGATCTCCGAGCGGCGCTCGTCGCCGAAGCGCTCGCGAATCTCCGAAAGCTCCTCCTTGATGACCGACAGCACCCGGCTCTCATCGCCGAGGATCGCGCGCAGCTCGGCGATACGCTCGGTCACGTCTGAGTGCTCCTGTTTGATCCCGTCAGCCTCCAGGGCGGTCAGCTGCGATAGGCGCAGATCGAGGATCGCCGTCGCCTGGATCGCTGAGAGCTCGAAGCGCGCGATCAGCTGCTCGCGTGCGGTGTCGCGGTCGCGCGAGCCGCGGATCAGCGCGATGATCTCGTCCAGGTGTTCGAGCGCCGTCAGCAGGCCCTCGAGGATGTGCGCCCGGGCCTCCTTCTCAGACAGCTCGTGCTTGGTGCGGCGTACGATCACTTCGCGCTGGTGGGCCACATAGTTGTGGATCACCGCCCGCAGGTTCAGCGTGCGCGGCACGTTGTCGACGAGCGCGACCATGTTCACGCCGAACGTGCTCTGCATCGGCGTGTGCTTGTAGAGCTTGTTGAGCACGACCTTCGGCAGCGCGTCGCGCTTGAGCTCGATCACCAGGCGCATCCCGCGCTTGTCGGACTCGTCGCGCAGGTCTGAGATCTCAGGGATCTTCTTGTCGTGCACGAGGTCGGCGATCTTTTGGATCAACCCGCCGTCGCCGCCCTTCTTGACCATGAACGGCAGCTCGGTGACGACGATCGCCTCCTTGCCCTGTTTGAGCGGCTCGATGTGAGCGCGCGCCTGGATCCGCACACGACCGCGGCCGGTCTCGTAGGCGTCGCGGATGCCTGCGCGGCCGAGGATAATCCCGCCGGTGGGGAAGTCCGGGCCAGACACGTGCGCCATCAACCCGTCGATGTCAATTTCAGGGTCGTCGATGTACGCGACCGTCGCGTCGATCACCTCGCGTAGGTTGTGCGGCGGGATGTTCGTCGCCATTCCGACGGCGATGCCGGAGGAGCCGTTGACGAGCAAGTTGGGGAAGCGGGACGGCAGCACCAGTGGTTCCTGACGCGAGCCGTCGTAGTTGGGTACGAAGTCGACCGTGTCCATGTCAAGGTCACGCAACATCTCGGTCGCGATGCGGGCGAGCCGCGCCTCGGTGTAGCGCATGGCAGCAGCCGGGTCGTCGTCGACGGAGCCGAAGTTGCCCTGACCGTCGACTAGCTCATTGCGCATCGAGAACTCCTGCGCCATCCGCACGAGCGTGTCGTAGATGGCGGAGTCGCCGTGCGGGTGATAGTTGCCCATCACCTCGCCAACGATCTTTGCGCACTTGGCGTAGGAGCGGGTGGGCCCGAGGCCAAGCTCATTCATCGCGTACAGCACGCGGCGATGCACGGGCTTCAGGCCATCGCGCACGTCAGGCAGCGCGCGCCCGACGATCACGCTCATTGCGTAGTCGAGATACGCGGTGCGCATCTCGTCCTCGAGCGCGCGCGGTTCGATGTTCCCGCCGCTTATGACGTCGGCGCTAGCGATGCTGCCTCACCCCCTCACACATCGAGGTTGACCACAGCCCTGGCGTTGTCCTCGATAAACGCGCGGCGCGGCTCGACCTGGTCGCCCATCAACATCGAGAAGATGCGGTCGGCGGCGAAGGCATCCTCGAGCGTGACCTGTGCGAGCGTACGCGTGCTCGGCGACATCGTCGTTTCGCCGAGCTGGTCGGCGTTCATCTCGCCGAGGCCCTTGAACCGCTGGAGTTTGCTTCCCTTCTGCGCGACGGCCATCACGGCCGGATGCAGAGCCTCGAAGGACAGGGCGGTCTCGTGCGCGTCACCGAGGCGCACATCGAAGGCGGGGGTGCCGGCGAGCTCGACGAGCTGGGCGTGGACGCGGGCGAGCTGCCGGTACTCCTGCGAGTCGAACAACGTGCGTTTGATCCTGTGCGTGCGAGCAAAGCCGGTCTTGGATTCGACGGCCTTGACATGGATCTCAAGGGGGTCCTGCTCGACCAGTTCGACCAAATGCGTGTCGCCTGCGACGCTCGCCTTTGCCAGCACTGCGATAGCCGCCTCAGTGCTCATCACCTGTTCGGAGAGCAGCGAGGACTCCTCCAGGAACTGCACCATCTCGTGGCCATGGGCAGCGCGCAGCGATGAGGACCAGCCCTCGTACTGCTTGAGCAGCCGAGAGAAGCGCTGCCAGCGCACCTCGGTCAGCTTGAACTGGGTGCCGTGGCGATCTGCGACCTCGAGCTTCTCCCACTTGTCGGCGAGCAGGATCTCCTCGAGCTCGGAGTCCTTTTCGATGTAGCGCTCGCGCGAACCCTGCTTCAGCTTGTACAGCGGTGGCTTGGCGATGTAGACATAACCGGCCTCGATTAGCTCCTGCATCTCGCGGAACAGCAGGGTCAGCACAAGCGTGCGGATATGCGCTCCGTTGACGTCGGCGTCGGTCATGATGATCAGCTTGTGGTAGCGCGCGTTCTCGATGTTGAACTCGTCGCGTACCCCGGTGCCGATCGCGGTGATCAGCGCCTGGATCTCGGTGTTCTGCAACACCTTGTCGATCCGCGACTTCTCGACGTTGAGGATCTTGCCGCGCAATGGCAGCACCGCCTGGGTTTCACGGTCACGTCCCTGCTTGGCAGAACCGCCCGCAGAGTCGCCCTCGACCACGAAGAGCTCGGCTAGTGAGGGGTCCTTGATCGAGCAGTCGGCGAGCTTGCCCGGCAGCGTGGAGTTCTCTAGCGCCGACTTGCGCCTGGTCAGATCGCGCGCCTTGCGGGCCGCCTCACGGGCCCGCTGCGCTTGCACCGACTTCATGATCACCGCGCGCGCCTCGCTGGGATTCTCCTCGAGGAACTCGCCGAGGCCGGTGTTGACAATCGACTCGACGAAGCCGGCCATCCCGGGATTACCTAGCTTGGTCTTCGTTTGACCCTCGAATTGGGGATCGCGCAGCTTGACTGAGATCACGGCGGTCAATCCCTCACGCACGTCCTCGCCGGACAGATTGTCCTCTTTCTCCTTGAGCAGGCCGTGATCGCGCGCGTACTTGTTCAGCGTGCGTGTCAGCGCCGAGCGAAAGCCCGACATGTGCGAGCCGCCCTCACGGGTGTTGATGTTGTTGGCAAACGAGTGGATCGACTCCTGGTAGGAGGAGTTCCACTGCATCGCGATCTCAGCGGCGCCTTCCTCGCCCTCGCCGGCGAAGAAGATGACCTTGCGATGGACGGTGTCCTTGTTCTCATTGAGATAGGCGACAAAGTCCTCGATGCCGCCCTCGTAGCAAAACTCGGCGGAGTGGCCCTCGCCGCGCTCGTCGACGATCGAGATCTTCAGGCCGCGGGTGAGGAAAGCCGTCTCACGCAGGCGCTCCTCGAGCGTGTGGAAGTCGAAGTCGAGCGACTCGAAGATGTCCGCGTCGGGCAGGAATGTGACGCTGTTACTGGTGCCCTCGTCCTTGCCCAGCTTCTCGCCCTTGACGAGCTCGGACTGCGGCGCGCCGCGCGAGTAGTCCTGTGAGAACACGTGGCCGTCGCGGCGGATCTCGACGTGCAGCTGCTCGGACAAGGCGTTGACGACGGACACGCCGACGCCGTGAAGGCCGCCGGAGACCTTGTAGCCACCGCCGTCGCCAAACTTACCGCCGGAGTGCAGCACGGTGAGCACCACTTCGACGGCCGGCTTGCCCTCTTTCTCCATCGTCGCGACGGGGATGCCGCGCCCGTTGTCCAAGACGGTGACCGAGTTATCGGGGTGGATTGCGACCGAGACTTCGGTGCAGTAGCCGGCGAGCGCCTCGTCCACGGAGTTGTCCACAACCTCGTACACAAGGTGGTGCAGGCCCATGATCCCGGTCGAGCCGATGTACATGCCCGGGCGCTTGCGAACCGCTTCCAGGCCCTCGAGGACTGTGATGTCCTGGGCGTCGTAGCTTGAGCTGACGCCTGCTGAGGTGTTGCCGACGCTGGCCTCAGCGGCCTCGTCGTGGGGGGAGCGTGCGTTTGCGCTGTCGTTGTCGGCTGTGGCCAATCTGATCCTTCGCGATGGCGTGCAAACGCCCCGGATTCCGGGGCGCTGGGACCGCTGTCCAGGGCGAAAAGCTGGTTTACAGAACAATAGCACAGCGGCGCCCCATACGAGGCCTTCAAGCTACGCTAAATCCCTGCAAAATCGCGGAAAATGGGGGATGTTGAGCGGTGATCCGTGTCAGCCGCTTCTCAAGCTCAGCTCGCGAAGGGTGTCAGGGCCGAGGGCGTCGTTCAGGCGGGCAAGTAGGTCAGTCGCCATCAGGTCGAGCTCCTGCGCCCAGACTGCCGCCTCGCAGACCACCGTGAGGGTGCCGTCACGCTCGGCTGTGGGGCGTGCTGCTGCTGCTATCGCCGGGCCAACTGCCCGCTCCCACACCTCCTGGACGCGTGCGAGCGTGCTCGCCGGTGCGAGCGTCGCGGTGAGGCCGTCGAGGGCAGCGGCGATCGGCCTTGGGGAGACTCTGCTCACGCGGCGAGCGCCTCCTGGAGGATCGCGCCCGGCGATACACATAGGCGCGTCACGGATGCGTCGCTCGCGCCGGGAACGTGGGCGAGGTCGGTGGTGGCGATCACGCTCTGCCCTCCACGCAGGAGCTCGTCGGCGAGCAGCTCACGCCGATCGGCGTCGAGCTCGCTCATCACGTCGTCGAGCAGCATCAGGGGCATGCGGCGTCGTTCACGAGCGAGCACGGTGCGCTCGGCAAGCAGCAGGGCCAGCAGGGCCAGGCGCTGCTCACCCTGGGAGCCGTAGAGGCGCAACTCGCGTCCGTCGCGCCGGAGCGCCAGCTCGTCGCGGTGGGGGCCATGGCCGGTGAAGCCACGCTCGAGATCGAGCTGCAGTCGCTCCTCCAGTTCGAGGATGAACTCCTCCTCATCTATAGCGGGCGAGCGCGGACGGTACTCGAGGGTCGCCTTACCACTGAGGCCCAGTTGGGCAGCGCGCTCGGCGAACGGCTCGGCGAGCAGGGCGACAGCAGCGGTGCGGTGCTCGCGCAGCGTCAACGCGTGCCGGGCGAGCTGCAGGTCCCAGGTGGAGATGCTCGCGGGCGAGGCCCTGCCAGAGCGGATGCGTCCAAGCAGGGCGTTGCGCTGGGCAAGCACGCGCGAATAGGCACGGCGGTCGGTGGCGCGCAACGGCCAGACGCCAGCGATGACCTGGTCGAGGTGCGCGCGGCGCACGCTGGGGGGGCCCTTGAGCAGTTCCAGCCGGTCAGGCAGGAACACACTCAGCAGTGGGCGGTTCTCGACATCGAGCAGGCGCTCTACGGGTGCTCCATCGGCGCTCATGCGCTTAGCCTGCCCGGGCTCGAAGCCTACGCTCAACTCATGTGCATCCTCACCGCTGAGCAGACGCACCGTAACCCGTGTTGCACTCTGCCCAAAGCGCACCAACTCGCGCTCGTTGCGGGTACGCGGCGAGCGGCCGGTGCATCCGAAGTAGAGCGCCTCAAGCAGGTTCGACTTGCCCACACCGTTCGGTCCATGGACGACCGTCAGACCTTCACCCAACGGCGCCTCAGCACGGTCATAGGTGCGGAAGTCGCGCAGTTGCACGCCGACCACGCGCATGGCACCACCTCAGACGTTGAGGCGGATGGGCATGATCAGGTACACAAATCCGCCGTCGTCGGGTGTTTCGATCAGCCCCGGGCGCAAGGGGCTGATCAGCTTCAACACGAGCTCATCTGACTCGACGCTTTCCAGGCCATCGCGCAGGAACTCAGGGTTGAAGCCGATCTCGAATGGCTCACCATGAAAGGGGACCGGAACCGTCTCACTGGCCTCACCCACGTCGGGGGTCTGGGCAGAGATCGTCAACCCTCCCTCGCGGAAACCCAGGCGCAGCGGCGCATTCTTCTGGGCAAGTAGGCTGATGCGACGCACAACGTCAGTGACCTCAGCGGTAGAGAGTCTCAACTCGTGCTCGACCGACTCGGGTAGCAGTTGGCGATAGTTCGGGAACTGGCCGTCGATCAGGCGCGAGGAGAGCACAACGTCGCCGAGCTCGAAGACCGCCTGGTTCTGTCCGACGCTGACCGCCAGCGAGTCGTCCTGCGCTTGCTGGGCAATGCGGGCCAGCTCCTGTAGGGCGCGGGCGGGCACGTTCGCCTCGAGGCTGCCCTGCAGCGGCGCCTGCAGTGCGGTCTGCTTGACGCTGAGGCGATAGGAATCGGTCGCAACCATCCGCAACTCCTGCCCGGAGGCCGACATCAGGATGCCCGTGAGCACCGGGCGAGTCTCGTCGCGCGAGGCCGAGCGAGCAACTTGCGAGACCGTCTGCACGAACGCGGCAACAGGCAGCGTAATGCGGGTGTCTGGCGAGGGCGCGGGCAGTGGTGGAAAGTCATCGACACGGAGAGTGCGCAGGTGAAAAGTCGCCGAGCCCGAGATCAACTCGACATCCTGCTCGACGGTTCGCAGCTCGAGCGTAAGCGTGTCAGCGGGAAGCGAGCGCACAACATCCAGCAGCAGGCGTGCCGGAAGGACAGTGCTTCCGGGAAGTGCTGTCTCGGCTTGGAGTGGGACGCGCAGGCCAATCTCCATATCTGTGGCCAGCAGCTCGGGGGTTGAGTCTGGAGCTGCGGAGATCATGACTCCAGACAAAGCCTGCACGGCGCTGCGAGTCGATGCTATCCGCGTCACGGTCTGAAGTTGCGCCAAAAGATCAGCGGTAGAGAGATTCAGCTTCACGAATGCACCTTCAATAGAGGATAGGAGTCAGTAGTGGTTGTGGAGATGTGGATTACTCGGGGAATCGAGACTGTAATGGCACGATCTCGTGTATAGGGCTGTGGATATGAGAGTGGGAGTCTGGCAGGCGAAGCGGTCGTGGTCAGCCAGGATGGTCAGATGGCTCGTGAGCACAGAGCATGTCTCGCAATGTGTCCACAGCGATCTTGGATGACTCCTCTTCAGTGATGCGCGATGCTGTTCGTTGACAGGCGTGCATAACGGTTGTATGGTCGCGCCCGCCAAAGTGGCGCCCGATGGCTGGTAGTGACTGGCCTGTGAGCTCACGGGCCAAGTACATAGCCACTTGGCGAGGCCATGCAACCTGTGCCTTGCGTGAGGATGAGAGGAGCTCCTCGGAGGTTAGGCCGAAGTGCTTACAAGTAGCTGCCTTGATATCCCCAACCGAGATGGGGACAGGACGAGCAGGGGGCCCAGACTGGGGGTATAGACCATCGAGAACCTCGCGTGTCAGCTCGCCGCTGAGCGAACGTCCGGTAAGTGAGCTGAACGCCACAACGCGGATGAGCGCGCCCTCCAACGCACGGACGTTGTCGCGGACCCGCTCCGCTATCAGTTGCAGTGGTGCGTCGTCGTTGAGATCGAGATGGTCGTGGTGAGCGCGCTTACGCAGGATCGTCATACGTGTGGCCAGGTCGGGTGGCTGAACATCAGCGACGAGCCCTGCCTCGAAGCGCTCACGCAATCGATCCTCGAGTGCTTGGAGATCGCGAGGAGGACGATCGGAGGTGAGGACGATCTGGCGCCCTGAGTCATAGAGGGCGTTGAAGGTGTGGAAGAACTCCTCCTCGGTTCTGGTCTTGCGCTCGAGGAATTGAACGTCGTCCACGAGCAGCACGTTGACATCGCGGAATCGGACCTTGAAACCCTCTGTTCGCTGACTGGATAGGGCATTCAGAAACTCGTTGGTAAACGCCTCTCCGGTGGTGGCGCGCACCGCGAGGCCTGGACTGTGAGAGAGCAGCAGGCTTGCTATCGAGCTCAGCAGGTGGGTCTTGCCGACGCCGGGTGGCCCGCAGATGAACAAGGGGTTGTATGCTTGCGCCGGCATCTCGGCGACGGTCAGCGCCGCGGCGTGCGCGAGGCGGTTTGAGTCGCCGATCACGAACTGATCAAAGGTCAGCTTGGGGTTTCCGAGTGGACCGATCGAGCTATGCGCCGTGCGTGCATCCTGTAGGCGCCCGCCACCACGAGTCGTGCCTGCCGAGGACGCCCGCCGTCTGGTGTATGTGGACCTATCTACCGCGCGGGTGTCTGGCAGGATGGAGTCGGTGACCAACTCGACGCTCGCGTCTGGGCCGAGGACCAACTCGACGCTGGCTTGGATCGCCCTGCCAAAGCGCTCACGGATCCAGCGGCACGCGTGCGGCGGGGCTTCGATGAGCAGCCGATCGTCGGTGAGCTCGACTGCGCGGAGCGGCTCGAGCCAGATGCGGTAGGTGGGCTCGTCAATGACGAGGGCAAGCCGATCCTGCACTCGTGACCATATGTGCTCGAGCTCAGCGCTCACGGCAGCGTCAACCCACTCCTCCCGGGAGAAAGCGAAGGGAACTATGGATGGAGGGCCCGCGAGGAGCCCGGTCGGCCGACTATACCCCAGGCTCCCGCCGCTTCATTGCCGGCTGACCGCATTTGGCGAGAAAAATCGGTGGATGGCGATCGGTCCTATACTTCAGCCTCCAGTCCCGCCAGCGCCGTAATGCGGCGGGTGGAATAGAAGGAAGATGGCGCAGAGCGGAGAACAGAGACCATGAAGCGCACCTACCAGCCAAAGAAGCGTAAGCGCGCCCGTGCACATGGGTTTCGCGCCCGTATGTGCTCGCGTGCGGGTTGACTCACCCTCAAGCGTCGCCGCGACAAGGGCCGTAAGCGCCTGTCCGCTTGAGAATGGCGGTCCGGGGCGCGATCGAGCTCGAGACTGGGCGCGCAATGAAGTCACGACCGACCGACCGTGGGCGACAGCGCCTGTCGCGCAGCGCCGAGTTCGACCGCGTTTATCGGCACGGGCGCTCGACGGCTAATCGCCACCTTGTGCTCTACTCCTTCCCGAACCCATCCGCGGGGCGACCGCGTCTTGGGTTGTCAGTGTCGCGCAAGGTCGGTGGAGCGGTCGAGCGCAACCGCGTGAAGCGACTCCTGCGGGAGGCGTTTGCGCATGCAGAGGGTGGGCTGCGACCGGGCCAGGACATCGTCGTCGTCGCTCGTCCGGAGGCGCTCGAGTTGGCTGAGCGCGAGGGCTTGGCGGGTGTGGACAGCGCTCTGAGTGAGTTGATCGAGCGCGCTCGACTGCGGGAGGTGCAGGCGCCCACTGTGGGAGACGGGCCCCCGGAGCGGGCATCATGAACGGGTCGCCGACGAACGATGCCGCTCCATCGCCCCCCGGAGCGCCAGCCATCGTCTCGCTCACACGCGCCGCTCGTGCGCTCCTAACCACGCCAATCGTCGTCTATCAAAGGGCGATCTCGCCGGCGTTTCCTCGCCGCTGCAAGTACGAGCCGACATGCTCGCGTTATGCGATCGACGCGATCCGGACGTACGGCATACTGAGGGGCCCTGTGCTGGCGGCATGGCGACTGCTCAGGTGCAACCCGTGGAGCCACGGCGGGTACGATCCAGTCGAGGCTCAGCGAGTGTTCAAAGCCGGGACTCACTAGCGCATGCTCATCCTCGCCAACGTCATCCAGGACGCGTTCTCGCCCCTGATCAGCCTGTTCGAAGCGATCATGGTCTTCATCCATGCCCACATCGTGGGTGGTAGCTGGGGCCTTGCAATCGTCGGCTTGACAGTGCTTATCCGGGCGATCCTCGTGCCGCTGACCTACAGGCAGCTGAAGTCTATGCAGGAGATGCAGCGGCACATGCCGGAGATGCAGGCGCTGAAAGAGAGGTACAAGGACGACAAACAGCGCCAGCAGCAGGAGATAATGAAATTCTACCAAGAGAACAAAATCAATCCCTTGGCGTCGTGTCTCCCACTGCTCATGCAGCTGCCGGTGTTCGTATCGCTGTTCTACATGCTGCGCACAGACCTGAAGAAGCACATCTGCGGCCCCGGCATGGAAGCGGCGTACCACGCGCACCACAAGGCCGGCGAAACGCTCTCGAAGTTCATCGAAAACGAGACGTGCAGCAAGGTCGCACCGCACGTGCACGCAGCGAAATTCCTGTTTCTCCCCGACATAACCGCCAAGGCAACCGGTGTGTCGCTGGTAGTGCTGATCGTGCTCTACGTGGGATCGCAGCTTGCCTCGACGTTGGTGGCGACGGTCTCAGCGGACCCCAACCAGCGTCGTTTGATGCTGCTGCTGCCGGTGGTGTTTGTCGTGATCCTATACCGGTATCCAGCGGGGCTGCTCGTCTACTGGATCACGACCAACCTGTGGACGGTCGGTCAGCAACTCCTCATCCGGCGCCACATGGGTCCGGCCCCTGCCGCACCTGGGAAGGGGTTCGGGGCTGGGGGTGGCGGAGGCTCCCCCAACGGCAAGCCTGACGGGCCCCGCGGTGGGGCCCCGAAGGGCGAACCGGCGCTCGCGGGTGTGGGAGGCGAAACGGGCTCCCCCCCACCCCGCTCGCCACGCAAGAAGAAGAAACGCTCGGGCAGGCGCCGATGAGCGACGACGAGCACGCCGAAGACACGGTCCCGAGCGCTGAGGAGCTCGAGCCAGCGGACGCGCTCGAAGACCTGCTCGCGGAGATCGCCGATGGGCTTGGCCTCGAAGCAAAGGTCGAGGTTGAGCAAGCCGAAGGCGTGCTGAGAGGCTGTCTGCGCGGCGATGAGGTAGGCCTGTTCATCGGAAAACGCGGGCAGACGATCGACGCGGTGCAGCATTTGGCGCAGCGGATCGTCTTCCCGGAGGGCCCCTCTTCGGTGCGGGTCACGATCGACGCGGATGGCTACCGCGAGCGGCGCGCCGAGACCCTACACGCCGATGCTGATGACGCCGCCGAGGAGGCGCTACGCACGGGACGGCCAGTGGAGCTCGACCCGATGCCGGCGTCCGAGCGCAGGATCGTCCACGAGTACCTTCGCGAGCGCGGTGATGTGGAGACGCACAGTGAGGGGGATGAACCCGAGCGCCACCTCGTGGTTTCACCGCTCGACAACTGAGGCTCACGTGGAGTGTTTCACGTGAAATCAGGCGTCTTGATGGCGCTGCGCGATCGCTATGGCCTGAGCGAGCGTCAGGTGGGACAGCTGAGTTCGATCTTGCGGGAGCTGCAGAGCGACGAGTACGCGCCGACCGCGGTCCGCGACCCGGAGCGGGCGGCGGGAGTACATATCGCCGACTCACTGACGGCGCTGGAGCTGCGCGCAGTCGGCTCGGCTGCCACAATCGCGGATCTGGGCGCCGGTGCTGGATTCCCGGGTCTGGCCCTGGCCGTGGCGCTACCCGACGCCGAGGTCAGCCTGGTCGAGAGCCAGCGGCGCAGGTGCGAGTTTCTCGAGAAGGTTTGTGCGGCGGCGGAGGTCGGGAATGCCCGCGTCGTGTGGTCGCGTGCGGAGGAGTGGCAGGAGGGGATGGCGCGCAATGACATAGTGGTCGCCAGGGCACTAGCGCCGCAGCCGGTCGTGCTCGAGTACGCGGCTCCGCTGTTGAAGATTGGCGGCGCGTTGGTTGACTGGCGCGGCAGGTGCCAGCCTGAGGGAGAGAAGGCGGCGGCGAGGGCGGCCGGGGAGCTCGGCCTGCGGCGCGTAGAGATCCGCAGAGTAGAGCCGTTCGAGGGGGCGAGGGACCATCATCTGCACGCGTTTCTGAAGGTTCGCGGTACGCCGGGACGGTTTCCGAGACGGGCGGGAATGGCCCGCAAGCGACCGCTCGGAGCCTGAGAGAAGGCGAAAATCGCTTGCTCTCCTCGAGCTTGCGGGAGGGGAGAACCCGTCTGATCGCGATCGGCGCTAGCTTCCACGCCATGGGCACGGTGTACGCGATCGCGAACCAGAAGGGGGGTGTCGGCAAGACGACGACCGCGGTGAATGTCGGCGCCTGCATTGCGGAGGCCGGCTACGAGACGGTGCTTGTGGATGTGGACCCGCAGGCGAACGCCACGGTGGGACTGGGCATCGCGCGCACGCAGACACCCGGGCTATATGAGGTCCTGACGGGCGAGGCGACAGCGATGGATGCGCTGGTGGACACGACAGTTCAAGGCTTGCGGATACTGCCGGCCGGTTCGGATCTCGCGGGAGCGAACATCGAGCTGCCGCGCATCGATGGCTACGAGCAACGGCTGCGCGAGTGCCTGGCAGGAGTGAGGGAGCGGTTTGAGTACGTACTGCTGGACTGCCCGCCATCGCTCGGACCGTTGACGGTGAGCGCGCTGGTCGCGGCCGACCGGGTGATCGTGCCTGTGCAGACCGAGTATTTCGCGATGGAGGGACTGGCGGGATTGCTGGACACCCTGGCGCTCGTGCAGCGCGAGCTGAACCCGCGACTGACGGTGGCGGGCATGCTGCTGACGATGCACGACAGCCGCACGAGGTTGGGGCGCGACGCCGAGCGCGAGGTGCGCGAGCACTTCCCCGATTTGGTGTTTGACACCGTGATTCCACGCAATGTGCGGGTAGGCGAGGCCCCGAGCCATGGACTGCCGGTGACCCATCACGACCCCCATAGCACCGGAGCGGAAGCGTACTTCGAGCTGGCGAAGGAGGTGGCTGCGCGTGGCTAAGCCGAAGCCCGGAATGGGGCGGGGACTGGGAGCGATCTTGTCGGTGTCGGCCGAGGGGGGAAAAGCACGAGAAGATGAGCTGCGGGAGCTGCCAGTCGAGCTGATCGTGCCCAATCCGCGACAGCCCCGCCGGCGCTTCGACGAGGAGGCGCTGCAGGGGCTGGCAGGATCGCTGGGCGAGCGTGGTGTGCTGCAGCCGGTGCTTGTGCGCCCGAAGCCCGGCGGTACGTACGAGCTGGTCGCTGGCGAGCGTCGCTGGCGGGCGGCGAAGCTCGCGGGGCTGGAGGCGATCCCCGCGCTCGTACGCGCGCGAGAGGATGCTGAGACACTCGAGCTGGCGTTGATCGAGAACGTGGCACGCGAGGATCTGAACCCGATTGAGGAGGCCCGCGCCTGCGCCGCGCTGGTGGAGGAGTTGGCGCTGACGCGCGAGGAGGTGGGGCGGCGCGTGGGGCGCAGCCGCGTGGCGGTGAGCAACCTGATGCGCCTGCTCGACCTCCCCGACGAGACAATCGAACTATTGGAGCAGGACGTATTGAGCGAGGGCCACGGCAGGGCACTGCTGCTGGCCGAGGATCACGGCGATCGCAGGCGCTTGGCGCGCGAGGCCGCTGAGCAAGGGTGGTCGGTGCGCACAACGGAAGAGCGTGCGCGCGTGAGCAATGGGGGTAGTGGCGAGGCAGGGCAGAACAGGGCCAAGCGCAGGACGATCTCATACGTTGCGCATCCAGATCAGGTGCAGGCCGCCGCCGAGATCGCCGATGTGCTGGGCACGGTCTTGGGGGCCGATGTGCAGGTGCGACCAGCGCGCGACGGGAGCTATCGCGCCGAGCTGTCGTTCTCGACGCCGGCAGAGGCGATCGAGTTGGTACAGCGCATCCAGTCCCCCACGGCATAATCCCCATGACATAGCCCTCCAGACATAGCCCCCACGACAGGATGTTGCCGCCGGCCCCGGGCATAGGTAATAGAAAAAAGTTGCGTATAGCGATTGTTATATGCAACTCCGAAAAGTAGTGCCCTGGCCTGAGACACCGCCGTCAGTTGAGCGAAGGTGTGACCTTACCGTGGCCATAGAGAATACTATGGCTATACTGAGGTTTAAAAATAGAGTACTGCCTGGCGGGTGTCCCCAAGCTGGCCCGCCATCGACACCCGGCCTGACGTGGCCGCTAGAATCGGCCGGCGCGGGCGATTAGCTCAGTTGGTTAGAGCGCTTCTCTGATAAGGAAGAGGTCCCAGGTTCGAATCCTGGATCGCCCATCGAAGACCGTCCGGTGAGCCCGGCTCGCAGGGCTAAGGCATCGCGCCCGCGCTGCCGATGATGGGCTCGTGACCATCTCTGCTCGTACGCTCCCGCGGCGCGGCCTCCGGCGCCCCGCCACGCTCCTGCCGGCGACGCTGACTGCGCTGTGTCTCTCGCTCCTGGCTATCTGCGCCTCCGCGGGCGCCGTTGTGAGCAAAGAAGTGCCCGGGACCACGGTCGGCCTGCAGCCGCGCAGCATGTCGCTGCTGGACGGGGTCGGGGCGGGTCCGGAAAGCTTTGCCAACCCGAGCGGCGATCCCGTCCTGCCCGCCAACAAAACCTACGCGATCTACTGGGATCCGACCTATCACTATCACAACGACTGGGAGGGGGTGATCGACGAGTTCTTCCACAACGTAAACGCCGCCAGCGGCTCGCTCGCCAGCGTGTTCGCGGTTGACTCCCAGTACACCGACGCCGCCAACCAGCACGCCGCCTATGCGTCCACCTTCATGGGCTCCTACACAGATACCGACCCATATCCGACAGGTGTCGGTAACTGCAAAGACCCACATCCGCTGGAAGGTGAAAGCTACCCGCACAAAGAACCGGACGCGATCACCTGTCTTACCAACGCGCAGCTCGAAACGGAGCTAAAGCTCTTTATCGTCGATCACAAACTCCCGACGGGGATGGGCACTATCTTCTACCTGATGACTCCTCCAGGTGTCACAGTCTGCACTGACGGGGGCGGCGCCAAAGGGCACTGCTCAGACTTTGTAGGCACTGTCGCAGAAATCGAAAAAGATGAAGAAGAACACATAGCTACGCCGGAAAGCTACAAAAACAGCTTCTGCAGTTATCACGCCGACATCAATCCCGGCAACCCCGCGAACGGCGGTCCCAACACAATCCTCTACGCGGCGATCCCGTGGATCGCCGGGGGATTCGGCGACGGGCATTTGGCGCCGGAAGATCGGACGGCTGGATATGAGTGCCAGGACGGGGGCTTTAACCCCACCAGCAAACCGATCGAGGAAAAGGAGAAAGTAAAGCCTCACACCAAAAAGGAAGAAGAAGAATTTGCAAAAGAGGACCCTCAAGAAAGAAGAGAACGGGAAGAAGCGGAAGCGCTGGGACTCGAAAAGCCCCACGAGCAGGAGCCCAATCAGGTGCCCTGTCCCAGCCCGGACGGATTCTGTGACACGGGCCTGGCTGACCTGATCGTCAGTCAAATCGGAGCCGAGCAGCAGAACATCGTCACCAATCCGCTGCTCAATGCCTGGCAGGATTCGAGCGGCAAAGAGGCGTCCGACGAGTGCCGTGACTTCTTTGCACCAGTTCTGGGCGGCTCAGTCACCGCCAGCCCGGAAACGTTCGCCGGAACCCTCTTCAACCAGACACTGGCCGGAGGGAATTATTATCTTAACGACGCCTTCAACCTGGCCTCGTTGAAGCTGCCCTACCCGGGGATCCCCTGCCTGCCCGGCATCCGCCTGGAACCGAAATTCACCGAGCCCAGCCCGGTCAATTCCGGCGAAATAGTCGGCTTCGACGGAATGGAGTCCGATATCACCCTCGACGAGGGAACCGCCTACACGGGCACGACGCCAAAAGAAACTTACGCCACCTACAAATGGAACTTCGGCGACGGCTCTCCGGAAGTCACCGGCTACGCCCCTGGTGCCCCGACGCTGAATTCTCCCGAAACCTCACCGTGCCCCACATGGCTAACCCCCTGTGCCGCGAGCACGTTCCACTCCTACCAGTACGGCGGCACCTACACCGTCACGCTCACCGTCACAGACACGGGCGGCAACAAAGCCACCGTAACAGAGCCGATCACCGTAAACGGCGCCGGCCCGCCGCCCCCCGCGCCGTCGGGCGGTTCCGGCTCGGGCGCGACCCCCGGCACGAGCACCTCCGGCTCCGGTTCTAGCTCGTCATCCATCCCCGGCGCGACCACCACGACCAAAACCCCCGGCCCGCCACCCGTGGCCAGCGCGGCCGCCGTGCCGAGCTCGCTGGCGAAGACCACGCGCAAGGGTTTGGTCGTGAGCTACTTGGTCAACCAGCAGGTCGCCGGCCACTTCGAAGTGCTGCTCGCTGCGTCGATCGCCAACCGCATCGGCCTGCACGGCCCGCCTGCGACCGGCCTCGCCGCAGGCACGCCTCCGCAGATCGTGATCGGCAAAGCGATCCTGATCACGACCAAGGGCGGGCGCGGCGCGGTCAAGATTCTGTTCGGAAAGGTGACCGGCGCACGGTTGCGTCGCCTGGGCAAGGTCTCGCTGATGCTGCGCCTGAGCGTGCGTAACACATCGGGCGGGACCACCACGGTCCTCAGCACCGTAACGCTGGGCCGCTGAAGCTCGCGGCTCAGTCTGGTGGTTCCTTGCGCTTTGCTTTTGCCTTCGCGCTGAACACATAGCGCCACAGCACGAACAGCAGCACATAGCCTCCCGCGATAGACACCACCGAGACGATCGCTATCGCCGTGCCATTGCCTGGAGTTTCGCCGGCTGATTCGCCGTCAAGCGCAAACGGCACCACGACAGCCACGATGTGCGCCACAAGCATGCCGAGCACGACACCCACTGTCGCTCCTGCCCTGCCTTACAGCCCCGGCCAGTGGCGCACGACGTAGCCGGCGTTGTCCGTCCCACCGATCTGCCAGCGCGACGCGTACGGACCACTGCGGCCAGCCGTGTCGTAGAGGACGCCGTCTACGTACATATACGTGTGCCCCGCGTTCGCGTATACGGTTATGTAACGCCCCGGCCCCGGCGCCCCCCAGCTCTCCAGTTCGCCAGAAGTCTCCGGCGAGCTCAGCAACCCGCCGGCCGCCAGCGCGTAGCTCACCGACCCAGAGCAGTCGTATGCATTGTCCACGAACGATGCGTGCCCGCCGCCATAGACGTAAGGAAAATCGGTGATTGCGTTTGCGCCCGCGACAACCTTCTGGACGACTTCCGGCACGTCGGCAGGGATCGGCAGCGTGCCGTTCCCGCCGATCGACTCTCCCCCCGCCACAGGTTTCAGCAGTTGTCGTTCGGTCTGCTGCGCGCTGCGCTGTGCCGCGTGCATCTGGGCAAGATCTTGGCGCACTTCCGCTTCGGACGCCGCCCCAGCGGCGAGCTTGAATTCGCCTGCCTTCGCCGGTGTAGCGGCGGCCTTGTGATGGATCACGCCTCCTACTGGGAAGCTCTTCGATTCTTCGGGGTCAGCCACCTCCTCCGCCCCGCCCCTCACGCTTGCCGCACCCTTGTTAGGCACGACCGCCGCCACCTCTGCGCCTCCGCCAGCCGCTGCGCTCGTCTTTGCCCCCGCTTTCGCTGCTGACTTCGACCCATGCTGGCCGTTACCGATCGTCGCTTCGCCGCAGCCAGTTGCTGCCACCACGACCAGCAGGCAGCCCAACGCTGCGATTGCCTTCCGCTGCGCGCTCATCCATGCACAGGCTAGCGGGAGCATCTGGCGGGGCGTGTCGCTACCCTGAGCAGATGCACGACGACGCCGTCGTGGACGTCCCTCGCACGAGCGTGCCGGCGTCCGTGGAGATACGCCCGCACGTTCGCCTCTTGCACGGCATGCGCCGGCCTGCCAACTGGCTGCAGCTGGTTCGGTTCACGATCGTGGGTGCGAGCGGGTACGCGGTCAACCTGATCCTGTACGCGCTGCTCGTAAAGGCGCTCGGGGTCGAGTATCTGGTGGCCGAGGCCGTGGCGTGGATCGTGGCGGCTGCGAACAACTTCGTGTGGAACCGCCACTGGACGTTCAAGGCGGTCGACGGACAGGTGCACGCGCAGGCGATGCGGTTCTTCTTCGTCACGCTCGTGGCGCTGGGGTTCAACCTGCTCGTGCTGCGGGTGCTGGTGCAGAGCGCGGGCATGGACAAGGTCGTCGCCGAGATGCTGGCCCTGGCCGCATCGACGCCGATCAATTTCCTCGGCAACAAGCTCTGGAGCTTTCGCCAGAGCTGATCGGCCGCTCTGGTGTACCGCTTCGGGGCTGCCCCCGCAGGGGTGCTCGGGACGGCAGATCGGGCTTCTACGGCACCTATACTCTGATCGGTTCCCTCTCAGAGGATTCTTCCCTTGCAGGAGATGGTTATTTACGGCGTCAGCTTCGACATGGTCGGCAAGCAGCCGATCGTGTTGCTGAAGACGGTCAACGGCAACAAGTTCTTGCCAATCTGGATCGGCCACCCCGAGGCAGCCTCGATTCTGATGAAGCTGCAGGGGGCCGGCACGCCACGGCCGATGACCCACGACCTGCTCTGTGAGATTCTCGGCGAGCTCGACGCTAAGTGCACCCAGGTGTCGGTAACGGAGCTGCGTGAGAACACCTTCTTTGCCTCGATCACGCTGTCGATCAACGGTCGCGAGCTGGAGATCGACTCTCGCCCCAGTGATGCCATTGCCCTAGCCGTACGCTCTGGCGCCCCGATCTTTGCCTCCGAGGAGGTCATCGCCGAGTCAGCGATCGAGTTCGAGCACGACATCGAGGAGTCCGAGGATGTCGTGGAGAAGTTCAAGGAGTTCCTGGACCAGGTCACGCCCGAGGACTTCGCGGCCGGCGAGGATTCCTAGCCGTCAGCGCGTAAACGCGCTGGCCAAGATTCGCTCGATCAGTTCGTCGAACCCGATCCCCGCGGCGTCGGCGGCCAACGGCAGGAGGCTCGTTTCGGTCAGACCGGGAACGACGTTCGTCTCCAGCACGGTCAGCTCGCCCGTGGTCTCCTCCAGCATCAGGTCCACGCGTGCGACCCCGTGGCAGCCGAGCAGCCGGTAGGTTGCAAGCGCCAGCTCCTGCGCGCGCTCGGTGAGGCCGTCGGGGAGGTCGGCCGGGCATACGAATGTCGTCATGCCGATCTCATAGCGGGACTCGTAGTTGTAGAACTCCTCTTCGCGCGGGATCGCCTCCACGACCGGCAACGCGATCGGTGACTCGCCGGGTGTCTCGGAGTCGAGCACCGACACCGCCAGGTCGCGTCCGCGCACGTAGTGCTCCAGCACGACAGCACGGTCGTATGACAGCGCGCCCACGATCGCGGCAGGCAGCTCCTCGTGTGAGCGCGCGAACTTGACGCCCAGCGCCGAACCCTGGCGCGCGGGCTTGACTACCAGCGGGAACCCGATGCTCCGCTCCAGCCCTCCCAGCGCCGCCGCGATACCGAGGTCTTTGATCGCGCTCTCCTTGAACGCGGCGAACTGTGGCGTGGGTATGCCCGCCTCGCGCATCAAGTACTTCGCCAAGGCCTTGTCCGTACAGCGCATACACGCCCCCGGCCCCGAGCCGGTGTAGGAGATGTCCATCGTCTCCAAAAGCCCCTGCACGGTCCCGTCCTCTCCATCGCTGCCGTGCAGCGCGAGCAATGCCGCGTGGGGCTGGCACTCGAGCAGCTCAGCGACAAGCTCCGAGCCGGCATCGATCCCCACCACCCTGTGCCCCAAGCGCTTCAGCGCGCTCTCCGCGCGCGCTCCGGAACGCAGCGAGACGGTGCGCTCCAGTGAGCCTCCACCCTTGAGGACCGCAACTGGCCTGGGTTCTCCCGCAACGCGCAGGTGCCCACCGCGCCGCCCTTTGCCATTTGCGCCGGCGCCCGCGGGTTTGTCGGCACTCATGGCTTGTGGCGCCGCAAGCTCTTACCCTGTTTCTCGGAAGCAGGGATCTTGATAGCTGTGAGATCCGGATTCGTCGCCGCATCCTTGCCCGCGGTGCCTATTCTCGGGCCTGCGTTTGCACCAGTCAATGCACTGAACATACCGGTGTCTGCACCCATGGTCTTACCAATCCGCCGGATCCCCTCGCGAATATCCTCGTCGGGCACTCCCGCAAAGTTCAGGCGCATCGAGGAGCCTCCGCTGAGACCGTCCATGTATGCGGCGCGGCCCGGCACAAACGCGACGCCCTGGCTGCGTGCCAGCAGGTCGGTGGTGTCCACGCCGTCGAGCGTCACCCAGATGAAAAGCCCGCCCTCGGGCTGCGTCCAGCTCCCGCGCCCTTCGAAGTGCTCCTGAAGCGCCTCCAACATCACGTCGCGCCGGCGGCGGTACAGGTCCTTCAGCCGCTCCACGTATTCCAACCATGCTGGAGCGCTACCGGCGCCGCGCTGCGCGAAGTAGGCAGCGACGAACAACTGGGTCATCGGTGAGCTGCACAGGTCGGCGCCCTGTTTGCCGAGGTTCAGCTTTTCCAGCACCGGACGCGGCGCGACCGCCCAGCCAAGGCGCAGCCCCGGGGAGAGGATCTTCGAGAACGTGCCCAGGTAGATCACGAGGTCTGAGGCGTCCAGCGAGTACAACGTCGGCAGTGGCTCGCTCTCGTAGCGGAGCAGCCCGTACGGATTGTCCTCGAGGATCAACAGCTCACGCTCGCGCGCGACCTCGACCAGCCGACGTCGTCGCGGCAGCGACATCGTCACTCCGCCCGGGTTCTGGAAGTTGGGGATCGTGTAGATGAACTTTGGCCTGCGCCCTTCGCTTTGCAGGCGATCCAGGGTGCTCTCGAGCTCGTCGATCGGCATCCCGTCGGCGTCCATCTCGATCTGCACGACATCGGCCTGATAGGAGCTGAACGTAGGCACCGCCCCTGGATAGGTGGGGGCCTCCGCCACGATCACGTCGCCCGGGTCGATCAGCGCCTTGCACACGAGATCGATCACCTGCTGGCCGCCGGTCGTGACGATCACGTCCGCCGGATCAACCGATGTCCCCTCGGCGGCCATCACCTCGACAATGCAATCGACCATGACCGCTATTCCCTCGGTCGGGCCGTATTGGAGCGCGCGCGCGGTCGACTCCGCCGCCACCTGGCTCATCAGCTTCGCGTAGAGCTCGGGCGCGAACGTCGTCGTATCTGGCAGGCCGCCAGCGAGCGAGATCACCTCAGGACGCTCGGTCAGCGCCATCATCTCGCGCATCGCCGAGCTTTTCATCCCGCGCGTACGCGCGGCGAACAGCGCCTCGTACCGTGCCAGCTCGTGCGCTGCCGGCCGACCGCGTCGTCTATCGTCCCGCCCTGGCATTCAGCCACGGTAGCGCACGCCATAGCCACCCTCACACGCTGCACGAACTTATGAACGGCACGTTCTTCTGCATCGGACTCGGACTCGGACTAGCCGCCGCCTGCGGGCTGCGCCCGTTCCTGCCGCTGCTGCTCGCGGGAGCGCTGGCATCCGCCGGGGCGCTCGGCGTCACGTTCGGAGGAGCGGGCCACGCGTTCCATTTTCTGCAGGCCGACTGGTGGTTGCTGATCGTCACGGTCGCGCTCGCGCTCTCCTACGCGTCCCAGTTGCTGTTTGGGCAACGGCAAGACATGCTTGCTTCGGCTGTCGCGGGACTGGGCATAGGCGCAGGGATATTGCTGTTCGCCGGCACGTTGTCCGCGCATGGCGACGCTGCCTGGCCGGGACTGTTCGGCGGTCTTGCCGTCGTGTTGGCCCAACGCGCTTCGGGTCCGGTGATCTCCAGGGCCCGCACACGTCTGCCTGATCGCTCCGCACGCGAAGCCCTGACTGTGTACCTCGACGCCGCCTCTCTCGTACTGGCCACACTGGTCGCGCTGCTGCACCCGCTCGGATACATCGCGATCGCCCTGCTCGGCTGGTTCGTCTGGCGCGGCCGCGCGCGCGCGGGTAACGATCGCTACGCGGGCTTGCGCATCTTGGGCCGGTGATGAGACTCCGCACCCGCCGATGAGCGTGCGCGCCAAGCCCCCCAAGCTCGTCCTCTGCGTGATCGACGCGATGGCGCCCGAGATGCTGCTCCGCGCCGCCGAGTCCGGTGCTGCGCCTGTGCTCGCAACGCTGCTCGAGCGTGGCACCTACATCCCCGACTGTGTCGCCGCGTTCCCGTCCGTCACGCCTGTGTGCGCCGCCTCGATCGTCACCGGCACCGCCCAGGACGAGCACCACATCCCCGGCATGAACTGGTACTCGCGAGAGGAGTCCCGCTACGTCGAGTACGGCTCCAGCTTTCGTGCCGCCCAGCGCTTTGGGATCGCACGACAGCTGACTGACACCGTCTACAACATGAATCGCGCACACCTCTCTCGCGACACACTCACGGTGTTCGAGACGCTGGACGATGCCGAGATCCGTACCGCTGGCACGACGTATCTGATGTATCGTGGGCGCCACCGCCACGAGCCTCAGCGGGACACGGCGCTCACGCGTTTCGCCTCCGCCGCGCTCGCCCGCCATCCTGTGATGGGGCCGCGTGAGCTGTTCTACGCCGACGTGTTCGCCTCGCGCCGGACGGGCTGCCGCTCGACGCTCGGCATGCCCGGGGTGCGCGACCGCCACTCCGGCTGCGTATCGGAGTATCTGGTCGAGCACGACCTGTTTGACTTTCTGCTGCTGTCCCTGCCCGACAACGACTGGTACTCGCACAAGCACGGCCCCGACGCCCAGCTGACCTCGCTCGCCGCCGCCGACCTGCAGCTGGCACGCGTGATGGAGGCTGCGGGCGGAATCGACGCGTTCCTGGCCGAGCATGCGTTCATCGCGATGGCCGACCATTCGCAGGCGCTGGTCACGGACACGATCGACCTCCAGGGCGAGCTGTCTGAGCTGGGGGTGTTGCAGCCGGACGGCGGCATCCTCGGCGCGCTGACCGGCTCGCTCACATCGTCCCGTTCGCGCCCTGACTCAGAGCGGGACGGTGAGGTGAGCGGGCCGCAGATCGCCGTCTGCCCATCCCAGCGCGCGGCGATGGTCTATGCGCTGGCAGGAGAGACCCGCGATGCGATGCGCGCATCAGTGGTTACGCGCGCGCTCGCGATCGACGGTGTGGACCTCGTCGCCTGGCTCGCCTACGATGCGCACGAGGAGCCCTTCGAGGGGGTCCTCGCAAGCTCCGCTCGCGGGGAGCTGCGGTTTGCTCCCGGCGGCGACCTGCGCGACGCGCGTGGAGCTTCCTGGCACGTGGAGGGCGAGCTGTCCGTGCTCGACGCGGCGGTGCGCGCCGACAACGTGCTGAGCACGCCTGCATATCCCCACGCCCTGGCGCGCGTGTGGTCGGCGCTGACATGCCCCACCTCAGGTGAGGTCCTGCTGTCTGCCGCTCCCGGCTACGAGTTCCTCGACTGGGGAGGCGCGGCGCATGTCGGTGGCGGCAGCCATGGCTCGCTGCACGCATCCGACTCCCTGGCCCCGCTCGTGTTGTGTGGCGTCGAGGAGCCGGATGATCGCCCGGGCCAATGGGCGATCAGAGACGTCGCCGCGCTCGTCAAGGGCCACTTCGCACTACGCCCTTGACGCCCATCAGAAAATCTGCTTCAATCCCACTCAGATTTATACACGTCTTCGAAGGAGCATCACATGGGCAAGACCATAGGCATCGACCTCGGCACGACAAACTCGTGCATGGCCGTGCTCGAGGGTGGCGAGCCCACCGTCATCGAGAACGCAGAGGGCGGCCGCACCACGCCGTCCGTCGTCGCGTTCACCGCGTCGGGCGAGCGCCTCGTCGGCACGGTCGCCAAGCGCCAGGCTGTCACCAACCCGCAGAACACGATCTTCTCGATCAAGCGCTTCATGGGCCGCAAGGAGGCCGAGGTGCGCGAGGAGGAGTCGATCGTCCCCTACAAGGTCGTCTCTGGGCCCAACGGCGACGCCCGCGTGGAAGCCAACGGCGAGCAGTTCTCCCCGCCTGAGATCTCTGCGATGATCTTGCAGAAGCTCAAGACCGACGCCGAAGCGTATTTGGGCGAATCCGTCAACGGCGCGGTGATCACCGTTCCCGCGTATTTCAACGACGACCAGCGCCAGGCCACCAAGGATGCCGGCAAGATCGCTGGCCTCGACGTCAAGCGCATCATCAACGAGCCCACCGCCGCCTCACTTGCGTACGGGCTCGACAAGGAATCCGACCAGACGATCCTCGTGTTCGACCTCGGCGGCGGCACCTTCGACGTGTCCGTGCTCGAGATCGGCGACGGCGTCTTCGAGGTCAAGTCCACAGCTGGCGACAACCATCTCGGCGGCGACAACTTCGACAAGGCGATCGTCAACTGGCTGGTCGCCGAGTTCAAGAAGTCGCAAGGCATTGACCTCTCCTCTGACCCGATGGCTCTCCAGCGTCTCTACGAGGCGGCGGAGAAGGCGAAGATCGAGCTCTCGACGACCCAAGAGACACAGATCAACCTGCCCTTCATCACCGCCGACTCCTCTGGACCAAAGCACCTCGACACGCGCCTCACGCGGGCCAAGCTCGCCGAGCTGACCTCGGACCTGCTGGGGAAGATCGTTGCACCGGTGCGTCAAGCGATCGATGACGCCAAAGACAAGGGCGTCAAGGAGATCGAACACGTCGTGCTCGTCGGTGGCATGACGCGGATGCCGGCCGTGCAGGAGAAGGTCAAGGAGCTGACGCACAAGGAGCCCCATCGCGGCGTCAACCCGGATGAGGTGGTCGCCGTCGGTGCGGCGATCCAGGCAGGCGTGCTGGCTGGCGACGTCAAGGACGTGCTGTTGCTCGATGTCACCCCGCTGACCCTCGGGATCGAGACCAAGGGCGGCGTCATGACGAAGCTGATCGAGCGCAACACGACGATCCCGACACGCAAGGGCGAGGTCTTCTCGACTGCCGAGGACAACCAGCCTTCGGTTGAGATCCATGTGCTGCAGGGCGAGCGCGAGATGGCTCAGTACAACAAGTCGCTCGGCAAGTTCCAGCTCACCGGCATCCCGCCCGCGCCGCGCGGCATCCCTCAGATCGAGGTTGCCTTCGACATCGACGCCAACGGCATCCTCAATGTCTCCGCCAAGGATCTCGGCACCGGCAAGGAGCAGAAGATCGAGATCAAGGCGGGGTCCGGGCTGTCAGATGAGGAGATCAAGAACATGGTCTCCGACGCCGAGTCCCATGCCGAGGACGACCGCAAGGCGCGCGAGCTCGCCGAGGCGCGCAACAACGGTGAGAATTCCGCCTACCAGTCCGAGCGCCAACTCTCAGAGCTGGGCGACCAGGTCGACGCCGACTCCAAGGAGCGCATACAGGAGGCAATCAAGGAGGTCCGCGAGGCGCTCGAGTCCGAGGATCCCGGGTCGATCAACGCCAAGACCGAGGCATTGCAGACCGCCTTCCACGCAGTCTCCGAGGCGATGTACCAGCGCGCCCAAGAGCAGGCCGCGGCCTCTGGGTCCAACGGCGGCGACCCTGGGGCTGATGGTGCTGGCGCGTCCGAGTCTTCCGAGGACGAGGATGTCGTCGATGCTGAGGTTGTCGATGAGTCATGAGCGACACTGAGCAGACGGTCGAGGAGGAGAACGAGGAGTCCGAGGCAGTCGAGATCGAGGAGGATCTCGACGAGCTGGTCGAGGTCGACGTCTCCACCCAGCGCGACGAGTACCTCGCGCTCGCCCAGCGCACGCAGGCCGACTTCGAGAACTATCGCAAGCGCGTCGCAAAGGAGGCGGCGGGCGCTCAGGAGCGGGGCGTTGCCAAGCTCGCCAAGGAGCTGTTGCCAGCTCTTGACAATCTCGACCGAGCGCTGGAGGCGGCGGCCACAGACGACCCGCTGCTGGAGGGCGTGCGGCTCGTGCGCTCCGAGCTGAGCGCCGCGCTGGGTCGCGTCGGCGTCGAGTCCTTCTCGCCTGTAGGTGAGCCTTTCGACCCGGCTCTGCACGAGGCGATGGCCCAACAGCCGGTGGACGGGGTGGCGAATGGTACCGTCGCCGAGGTCTACCAGCCTGGTTACCGCCTCGGCGAGCAGATCATCCGCCCCGCCCGCGTCCTCGTCGCCGCATAGCCGAGGAGACCCGATGGCAACGCGTCCCGATTACTACAAGACGCTCGGGGTCGACAAGAAGGCGAGCGCCGAGGAGATCAAGAAGGCCTACCGCAAGCTCGCGCGCCGCTACCACCCCGACCGCAACCCCGATGACAAGGCCGCCGAGGAGCGCTTCAAGGAGATCTCCCAGGCACACGACGTGCTTGGCGACCCGGAGAAGCGAAAGCTTTACGACAGCGGCTCAGGCCCCTTCGCGACGGGCGGAGCAGGCGCGCCCGGGTCTGGCTTCGGCGGCTTTGGAAACTTTGACTTCGACGCCTCCAACATGGGAGACATCCTTTCCAACCTGTTCGGCGGTGGGCGTGGTGGGGTCGGTGGGCGAGGTGGCGGGCGCCCTCGCGCCCAGCGCGGAACCGACCTGGAGGCGCAGGTCTCGATCTCCTTCGACCAAGCGGTCGCGGGCGCCCAGGTGCCCCTATCAGTGCCGATGCACGCCACCTGCTCCACCTGCCACGGCACCGGAGCTAAGCCTGGCACGACGCCCAAGGTCTGCCCGGTCTGTGAGGGACGCGGGGTCGAGGTAACGGGACAGGGCATGTTCTCGATCTCGCAGCCCTGCTCGCGCTGCGGCGGCTCAGGCACGATCATCGAGGAGCCCTGCCCGACCTGTCACGGCGCGGGCGCGGTGCGCACCGTCAAGCGCCTGCGCGTCAACATCCCTGCAGGTGTGCGCGACGGCAGCCGCATCCGCTTGGCCGGCAAGGGCGAGCCCGGCCACAACGGCGGGCCCCCCGGCGACCTCTATCTCGTCACGCACGTCTCGCCCTCCCCTGTCTTCAAGCGCAAAGGCGACAACCTCGAGGTCGAGGTCCCCTTGACAATCCCCGAGGCTCTGCGCGGCGCCGAGGTGCAGGTGCCCACCCTCGACGGCGCAAAGACCTTGCGCGTCAAACCAGGGACCAAGCCCGGCGCCGTCCAGCGCCTGCGCGGCGAGGGCCCACCTAAGCTGGGTGGGAAGTCACGTGGGGACATCCACTACCGCTTCGTGCTCGATGTCCCTAACCAGCTCAGCGATGAGCAGCGCAAGGCGGTCGACGCGCTCGCCAAGACGATGAACGGCAACCCCCGCGCGCAGCTGTTTGAGGGGGCGTCGTCATGACCCGAAAGCCTGCCGCCCGCATCAAGGTCGAGACCGACCGCGGCGTGTTCATGATCTCGGTCGCCGCCGAGCTGGCGCACATGCACCCGCAGACGCTGCGCATGTACGAGGCACGCGGCCTGATCGAGCCCAAGCGTTCGCCCAAGGGCACGCGGCTGTACTCCCAGGACGACGTCGAGCAGCTGCGGCGCATCCAGGAGCTGACGGTGGATCTCGGGCTGAACCTCGCGGGGGTCGAGCGCGTGCTCGAGCAGGAGGCGGAGCTCGAGCGCATGCACGCGCGGATCGAGGAGCTCGAGCTGGAAGCGCTGCACGCGCAGGTGCGGCTGGCGGAGGAGCTGGAGGAGGTGCGCCGCTCGTTCCGCGCGGAGCTGACGGTGCCCTACCGTGGAGGGACGGAGCTCGTGCGCGCCGCCGACGCGCGCTCACCATTCAGATCGCCGGCGCGGAGGTCCGGGAGTGCCTGACGGATCCAATCCAAACCAGGGAAATCTCGCAAGCCAGGACGAGCAGGAGCAGAGCCCGCTCGAGCGCTTTGGACGCGACCTGACCGAGATGGCAGAGCTTGGCAAGCTCGACCCGGTGATCGGCCGCGACGAGGAGATTCGCCGCGTGATCCAGGTCCTTTCCCGCCGCACCAAGAATAACCCCGTCCTGATCGGCGAGCCCGGCGTCGGCAAGACCGCGATCGTCGAGGGCCTCGCCCAGCGGATCGTCTCCAAGGACGTCCCCGAGTCGCTGCGCGACAGGCGCGTGATCGCGCTCGACATGGGCGCGCTGATCGCCGGCGCCGCCTACCGCGGCGAGTTCGAGGAACGCCTGAAGGGCGTGCTCAAAGAGGTCTCCGACGCCCAGGGTCAGATCATTCTGTTCCTCGACGAGCTGCACACGATCGTCGGTGCGGGCGCGGCGCAGGGCTCTGTCGACGCCTCGAACCTGCTCAAGCCGATGCTCGCGCGCGGCGAACTGCGCGCCGTCGGCGCGACGACGCTCGACGAGTACACCAAGTACATCGAGAAGGACGCCGCGCTCGAGCGCCGCTTCCAGCCGGTGACGGTCGGCGAGCCGAGCGTCGAGGACACGATCGCGATCCTGCGCGGGCTGAAGGAGCGCTACGAGGTCCACCACGGCGTCACGATCCAGGACTCGGCGCTGATCGCCGCCGCTACGCTCTCCCATCGGTACATAGCCGACCGCTTCCTGCCCGACAAGGCGATCGACCTCGTCGACGAGGCCGCGTCGAAGATCCGCATCGAGATCGACTCGCTGCCAACCGAGATCGACGAGGTCAAACGGCGCGTGATGCAGCTGAAGATCGAGCTCGAGTCGCTGCGCAAGGAGAAGAGCGACGCCGCGAAGGAGCGCCGCAAGGCGATCGAGGCGGAGGTCTCCGAGTTGCAAGCGCGCGAGCGCGGGATGACCGCGCAGTGGGAAGCCGAGAAGCTGGCGATCGCCGGCATCTCAGAGACGAAGGAGCGCCTCGACGCCGCGCGCGTCGAGATGGAACGCGCCGAACGCGAAGCCGACCTGCAGCGCGCCGCCGAGCTGCGCTACGGCGAGATCCCCGAGCTCGAACGCAAGGTCGCCGAATACGAATCGCAGGAGCGCGAGCGCGGCGGCGATGCAGGGGCGGGTGGGGGTGGTGCGGATGGCCCCCAATTTCTCAAAGAGGAGGTCGACGCCGACGACATCGCCGAGGTCGTCGCGCGCTGGACCGGCATCCCCGTCAGTCGCCTGCTCGAGGGCGAAACAGAGAAGCTGATCCACATGGAGGAACGCCTGCATGAACGCGTCGTCGGCCAGGACGAGGCGATCGACGCGGTCGCCACTGCGCTGCGCCGCTCGCGCGCCGGATTGCAGGACCCCAACCGTCCGATCGGCAGCTTCCTGTTTCTCGGCCCCACCGGCGTCGGCAAGACCGAGCTCGCACGGGCCCTGGCTGAGTTCATGTTCGACTCGCAGGACGCAATGGTCAGAATCGACATGTCGGAGTACATGGAGAAACACTCCGTCTCGCGCCTGGTTGGCGCCCCCCCAGGGTATGTCGGCTACGAAGAGGGTGGCCAGCTGACCGAGGCGGTGCGCCGGCGGCCGTACGCGGTCGTGCTGCTCGACGAGATCGAGAAGGCTCACCCAGACGTGTTCAACACGCTGCTCCAGGTGATGGACGACGGGCGCCTGACGGACGGCCAGGGCCGCACTGTCGACTTCAAGAACACGGTCCTGATCATGACCTCCAACCTGCCTATCGGCGGCGCAGACTCTGATGGCGCCGGTGCGAGCGACAGCGCCGCGGCAGACGCTCAGCTGCGCACCGAACTGCTCCAGTACTTCAAGCCCGAGTTCGTCAACCGCCTCGACGACATTGTCCGCTTCCATGCTCTCACCCGCGAGCAGATTGCAGAGATAGTGGACCTACAGGTCGCGCGAGTTATCGAGCGCGTGCGCGAGCGCGGCGTTGAGATGACCCTCACGGACTTCGCCCGCGAGCTGATCGCGAACATGGGCTATGACCCCACGTACGGCGCGCGTCCTCTACGCCGGGTTATTCAGAAGCAGCTGACGGACCGGCTTGCGCTGGCGCTGCTGAAGGGCGAACTGCACGAAGGCGATTCCGTGCGCGTAGACGCTGTCGATGGGGAACTCGCGCTGGCCGTGTCCGATCCGCTACAAACGACCTGAACTACTGGGTCGCAACCGACGAGAAGGAGCCACCGCATGCCTACTTACATCATGCTCTCGACGCTCACTCCCGAGGGCGTGCAGACGGTCAAGAACAACCCGCAGCGGATCAGGGAGGTCAACAAGGAGGTCGAGCAGCTCGGCGCCACCGTCAAGGCGCAGTGGGCAACGCTCGGGCATGTTGACTTCATCTCGGTCATTGAGGCGCCCGACGAGGGCACGATGGCGCGCGTATCGCTGGAGCTGGGGTCGCGCGGCACCGGACGTTACGAGACGCTTTCCGCGATTCCGATCGACGACTTCATCGCCTCGCTGTAGAGGTGCGGGTACTCGTCGTCGGGGGCGGAGGGCGTGAGCATGCGCTCGTGCGTGCGTTGGCGCGCTCACCGCAGAAGCCGGAGCTGCTGTGCGCTCCGGGCAACCCCGGCATCTCAGGTCAAGCGAGGCTGCTGGCAGAGGATGTCGATGACATCCAGGGGCTGGTCGCCGCCGCGCAACGCGCGCATGTTGACCTGGTCGTCGTCGGCCCCGAGGTCCCGCTGGTGGCGGGACTCGTCGACGCTCTCGAGCGGGTCGGTATCGCCGCGTTCGGGCCGTCCGCGGCTGCGGCGCGCCTGGAGGGCTCAAAGGCCTTTGCCAAGCAGGCGATGCGCGACGCGGGGGTGCCGACCGCGGGCTGGGCACAGGTGAGCTCGCTCGAGGACGCCCTGCGGGCGCTCGATGAGATCTCAGCCGAAGATGGCGGCGTGGTCGTGAAGGCCGACGGCCTGGCAGCCGGCAAGGGCGTGACCGTCGCCGAGTCGCGTGCGCAGGCGCAGCAGGCGCTCGAGGAGATCTTCGCGGCCGAGGGCGCGAGCGCCGTCGTTGAAGAACTGCTGCATGGCGAGGAGCTCTCGCTGCTGGCGCTCTGCGACGGCGAGCGCGCTCTGCCAATGGCGCCAGCGCGCGACTTCAAGCGCATCTTTGATGGCGATCTCGGGCCGAACACCGGCGGCATGGGCTCCTACTCTCCGGTCGCCGGCATCGACCAGACACTGGTGGCCGAGATCCTCGCGAGCGTACATCAGCCGATCGTCGATCTCATGCGCGCGCGAGGAACGCCCTTCCACGGCGTTCTCTACGCAGGGCTGATGCTCACTACAGAGGGCCCGTACGTGCTGGAGTTCAACGCGCGCTTCGGTGACCCCGAGACGCAGGCGGTGCTGCCGCGGCTGCGCTCAGACTTGCTGGAGCTGCTGCTCGCGGCCTCTCGCCCCGGCGGCCTAGCCGAGATCGAGCCGGACTGGTCCCCCGACTGGGCGGTCACGCTCGTGCTGGCGAGCGCCGGCTACCCAGCCTCCTCCTCCAGCGGCGATCCGATCTCAGGGCTCGATGAGCTGCCCGACGGCGTCGAGGTCACACACGCCGGCACTGCGCTCTCGCCAGACGGGACAATCGTCACCGCTGGCGGGCGTGTATTGAACGTGACCGCGCTTGGCGCTGATCCCTCCCGCGCCCATGACGCGGCGTATGCTGCGGCTGGGATGATCTCCTTCGACGGTATGCAACTCAGACGCGATATAGCCGCGCGCGCCGCGGAGGAATCGGCATGAGCCGGCCAGAGGCCGGACCGGGGATCTCTCTCGTTCCGGAGCCAATGGCGGAAGCGGACGTGCGGGCACAGCTCGACGAGATCGACGTCGACGCGCCACGCGTGGGCATCGTGATGGGCTCCAAGAGCGACATGGAGACGATGGAGAAGGCAGCACGCGAGCTGGAAGAGCGGGGCATCCTGCATGAGCTGCGCGTCATGTCCGCGCACCGCGAACCAGACATCGTGGCCGACTACGCTAAGAACGCGCGCATGCGCGGCCTGCGTGTGATCATCGCCGGCGCCGGCATATCCGCGGCGTTGCCCGGTGCCGTGGCCGCCCACACCGACCTGCCCGTGATTGGTGTGCCGCTGTCCGGGCGCCTGACCGCGGCCGGCGGGCTGGACGCGATCCTTTCGATCGTGCAGATGCCACCGGGCGTGCCTGTTGCCTGTGTGGGCCTCGACAATCCACGCAACGCTGCGATCCTCGCGGCCCAGATCCTCGGCGCGTGATCGCTCGTTACACCCGCCCCGAGCTCGGCCGCCTGTGGACGGATGAGGCACGCATGGAGAGTTGGCATCGCGTGGAGGTGGCGGCGTGCGAGGAGCTTCCCGTCCTCCTCGGTGAGGGCAAAGGGCCCACTGGGGCGGAGCTGGAGGCGATTCGCGGTGCCACATTCACCGTCGAGGCAGTCGAGGAGCGCGAGCGCCTCACCGATCACGACATGGCTGCGTTTGTAGATGTGCTTGCCGCCTCGGCAGGCGAGGCAGGACGTTGGATCCACTTTGGGCTGACCTCCTCGGATGTGCTCGACACCGCGCTCGCGCTGCAGCTGCGCGCAGTCGGCGAGGTAATTGCCGCCGGTGCGCACGAGCTGGTGGACGTGCTCGCAAAACGTGCGCGCGAACACGCCGACACGCTGTGCGTCGGGCGCACCCACGGCGTGCACGCCGAGCCGACCACTTTTGGGATCAAGCTCGCCGGCTTCGCGTTCGAGGCTCATCGCAACGCCATCCGCCTCGACCGCGCGTTCGAGCAGGTGACCGTCGGCGCGATCTCGGGCGCAGTGGGAACATACGCGGCGACCAGCCCCGAGTTCGAGGTGCGCGTCCTGGACCGCCTGGGGCTGGCGCGCGAGGATGTCTCCACACAGGTCGTCCCGCGCGACCGCCACGCGGAACTGCTGAGCGCGATCGCGCTCGCCGGCGCCGGCCTCGAGCGCTTCGCCACCGAGGTCCGCCATCTGCAGCGCACCGAGGTGCGCGAGGTGCAGGAGCCGTTTCGTGCCGGCCAGAAGGGTTCATCGGCGATGCCGCACAAGCGCAACCCGATCAAGAGCGAGCAGATCTCGGGCCTCGCGCGCGTGCTGCGCGGCAACGCCCAGGCGGCGCTCGAGAACGTCGCGCTGTGGCACGAGCGCGACATCTCCCACTCCTCCGTCGAGCGCGTGATCCTGCCCGACTCGACGGTCCTGATCGACTACCTCCAGCAGCGCACAATCGCGCTCGTGCAGGGCATGACGGTCGACGCCGAGCGCATGCGCTCAAACCTCGAGCTGACCCACGGCGCGCTGTTCTCCCAGCGGGTGCTGCTCGCGCTCGTGGAAGGGAATCCCGCCCACCCCGGCATGTCGCGCGAGGATGCCTACCGCGTCGTGCAGGAGCTCGCCCAGCACGCATGGGACAGCGGAACCCCGCTGCGCGGGCTGCTCGCCGCGGACGATCGCGCCCGCGACTTGGACCTGGACGAGATCTTCGACTACTCCCACTACATACGCCACGCGCCCGAGATCCTCGCGCGGCTGGACACGATCGCCTGAGCGTTCGCTAGCATCGCGTCACGTGACTACGACGCTTGCCGATCTGCCCCTAATCGCCAGCGGGAAGGTCCGCGAGATGTACGACCTGGAGGGGATCGAAGGGATCTATTCTCCGCCCACTCCGCCGCCGCTGTTGATGGTCGCCAGCGATCGCATTTCCACATACGACGCGGTCCATCCCACGCCCATTCCCGACAAGGGCAAGGTGCTCACCGGTCTGTCCGTGTTCTGGTTCGCCAAGACCCAAGGCATCGTCGCCAACCACCTGCTCTCCGCCACCGACGGCGTGCCCGATGAGGCGCGCGGACGCGCTCTGGTCGTGCGCCGGCTTGAGATGCTCCCCGTGGAGTGCGTGGTGCGCGGCTACATCACCGGCTCCGGCTGGAAGGACTACCAGGCCACCGGCTCAGTGTCCGGGATCGCGCTGCCCGGCGGGCTGCGCGAGTCAGAGCGCCTACCAGAGCCGATCTTCACGCCCAGCACCAAGGCCGACGTGGGCCACGACGAGGCGATCGACTTCGAGGGCGCTGTGGCGCTCGTCGGAGACCGCGCGCTGATGGAGCGCGTCCGCGACGCCTCTATCGAGCTGTACTCGTTTGCCGCCGAGCACGCGCGCGCCAACGGTGTGATCCTCGCCGACACCAAGTTCGAGCTTGGCCTCGACGACAGCACCAGCAATGGCGGCGGACCTGCGCTGGTCCTCGGCGATGAGGTTCTCACCCCTGACTCCTCGCGCTATTGGCCCGCCGACGGCTACGAGGTCGGCCACGGCCAGCCGAGCTTCGACAAGCAGTACGTGCGCGACTGGGCAGCAGGCAGCGGCTGGGACAAGAAGTCGCCCGCGCCCGCCATCCCCGACGACGTCGTAGCGGGCACCCGCGCTCGCTACGTGGAGGCCTACGAGCGCATCACCGGCGAGTCGTTCCAGACGTGGCTCGACCGCACCGGCGCCGTTGCCGGAGCGGACGAGGGCGTCGGCGGGTCCGCGTGAAGGTGCGGGGAGCCTCGCGCTCGTGAGGGCCCGCGTGCTGATCCGCCCCAAGGCGGGCATCCTCGACCCGCAGGGGGAGGCCGTCCAGCGCGCACTTCCCGCGCTCGGCTTCGCAGGCGTGGCCAACGTCCACGTCGGGCGTCTGATCGAGCTGGACGTCGAGGACCCCGACCAGCTACAGCCGATGTGCGAGAAGCTGCTCGCCAATCCACTAGTCGAGGACTACGAGATCCAGATCCTCGCCCACGAGAGCGCCTAACGGATGCGAGTCGACCCCGTCGACCCCGTTGCGGTCAACTCGCTGAAGGCTCGATGAAGTTCGGCGTTCTCCGCTTCCCCGGCTCTTGCGACGAGGTCAACGCGCTGAACGCAGCGCGCCGGGTCGGCGATGCGGAACTGATCTGGCACGGCGACAGCGACCTCAAAGGGGCCGACGCGATCGTGGTGCCGGGTGGCTTCTCCTACGGCGACTACCTGCGCGCGGGCGCCATCGCGCGCTTCTCGCCCGCGATGGAGTCGGTGATCGCCTTCGCGGACGACGGTGGCCTCGTCCTCGGGATCTGTAATGGCTTTCAGGTGCTGTGCGAGGCTCGCCTGCTGTCCGGCGCACTGTTGGCAAACACCAATCTGCGCTTCACCTCGCGTCAGGTGGGCCTGGAGGTGGCGCGCACCGACACACCGTTCACCGGCACCTGCGCGGCCGACGACGGGACGCCCGCGCGGCTGAGCATCCCGGCCAAGCACGCATGGGGCCGCTACTACGCTGACGAGCGGACGCTCGACGCGCTCGAAGACGCCGGCCAGGTGCTACTGCGCTACGCCCCCGGGGAGAGCTTCAATGGCTCGCTGCGCGACATCGCCGGTGTCTGCAACGAGCGCGGCAACGTTTTCGGCCTGATGCCCCACCCAGAGCACGCCGTCGACGAGATGACGGGCGGCTCGGCCGATGGGCTGAAGATCTTCGAGTCAATGCGCATGGCAGTCGAGGGCGCGCGTGCCTGACAGCGCCACCGCTCCGACGCTTGAGAACGCGCTGGCGCTGGGCCTGACGCGCGAGGAGTACGAGCTGGTGTGCGATAAGCAGGGCGGGCTGCCGAACCAAGTCGAGCTCGCCATGTACTCGCTGCTGTGGAGCGAGCACTGCGCCTACAAGCACTCCAAGAAGCTGCTGCGCACGCTGCCCACCGAGGGGAAGCACGTGGTGATGGGCCCTGGCGAGAACGCCGGCGCGGTCGATATTGGTGGCGGCCTGGTTTGCGCGTTCAAGGTCGAGTCCCACAATCACCCCAGCGCGGTCGAGCCATTCCAGGGCGCTGCGACGGGCGTGGGAGGCATCTTGCGCGACATCTTCGCGATCGGTGCTCGCCCGATCGCTGTGCTGGACTCGCTGCGCTTCGGCGAGCCGGAGGGTGAGCGCGGTGGGCATGTGCGCTATCTGCTGGACGGGGCGGTGTCGGGGATCGGTCACTACGGCAACTCGATCGGGGTGCCGACGATCGGCGGCGAGGTGTACTTCGAGGGGCCGTACGAGCAGAACTGCCTGGTGAACGCGATGGCGCTGGGCTTGGCTGGGAGTGATCAACTGGTGCGCAGCGCAGCGGCGGGGCCGGGCAACGTGCTGATCCTGTTTGGTGCGTTCAACCGGTCGCGACGGCATCGGCGGGGCGTCGGTGCTGGCGTCGGCGGAGCTGGGCGAGGCGGATGAGGGCAAGCGTCCGACGGTCCAGGTGGGGGATCCGTTCGAGGAGAAGAAGCTGCTCGAGTGCTCGCTGGAGCTGCTTGAGCTGGGGCTGATCGTGTCGCTGCAGGACCTGGGCGCGGCGGGCCTGACGTCCTCGGCGTCGGAGATGGCGTCGAAGGGGGAGGTAGGGATCGACATAGACGTGGCGAGGGTGCCGATGCGCGAGCCGGGGATGGAGCCGTTCGAGGTGATGGTCTCAGAGTCCCAGGAGCGAATGCTGTGCGTGGTGGAGCCGGCGAACGTGGAGGCGGTGATGGCGCTGTGCGAGAAGTGGGAGGTGAACGGCGCGGCGATCGGCACGGTCACCGAGGGCGGCCCGGACGGTGGGCTGATGCGGGTGCTGGCGGATGGCGAGCTGGTGGGCGAGATGCCGGTGCGAGCACTGGTGGACGACTGCCCGCTGTATGACCTTGATCCGCAGCGCCCCTCAGAGCCGATCTACGCGCCGCCACCAGCGACGCTCGCACCGGACACCACGGCGCGCGAGACGCTGCTGGCTTTGCTCTCCTCGCCGAACGTGTGTTCACGCCGGCCGCTGTTCGAGCAGTACGACTCGATCGTCCAGTCGCGGACGGTGCGCCGCCCGGAGCAGGCGGACGCGGCGGTGCTCGCGCTCCCCGCTACCGACACCGCCGACGCCCCGCGCGCCGCCCTGGCAGCCAGCATCGATTGCAACGGGCGGCGCGTCGCTGCCGACCCCTACATCGGAACCATCGAGGCCGTGCTCGAGTGCGCCGCCAACCTCACCTGTGTAGGCGCCGAGCCGCTCGGCACCACCAACAACCTCAACTTCGGCAACCCCGAGAAGCCGCACATCGCATGGCAGCTGACCGAGTCCGTGCGAGGCCTCGGCAAGGCCTGTCGCGCACTCGACGCGCCGATCGTAGGCGGCAACGTGTCGCTCTACAACGAGGGTGCCACTGGGCCGATCTACCCAACGCCTGTGATCGGCATGGTCGGGTGGCTGCCCGACGCGCGCCGCGCGGGGCGACTCGGCTTCCAGCACGCCGGCGATCAGATCGCGCTCGTCGGTCCATTCGCTCCGACCATCCCCGCCAGCGAGCTGGCAAAGCTGCTCGGCCACGAGCTCCCCGGCGGGCTGCCCGAGATCGATATCAAGGCCGTCCATGCCGCGCAGCGAGCCGTCCGCGAGGCCGTGCGCGCGGGCACGCTGGCGAGCGTGCACGACATCGCCGAGGGGGGCCTTGCGATCGCACTCGCCGAGTGCTGCCTAGCGGGAGGCTTCGGCGCCGAGATCGAGCTCCCCCACGCCGGCCAGCGTCTCCTCGAGCTCCTCTTCGGCGAGGGCTCCGGCGGCTTCCTCGTCAGCGGCGGAGAGGAGCAGCTGCAGTCGCTGGGCGAGCACGTGCCACTACGGCGCCTCGGCATCGTCGGCGGCGAGGCGCTGCGGATCGATGCGGCAGCCGCTGCCAACCCGGCCGGCTCGGATGAGACGCCGGGCGCGGGCGAGATACTGACTGTCACGCTGGCCGAGCTGGCCGAGGCGAGCTCGACGCTGGGCATGCTGTTCGAATAGGAGGTTGCGAGGATGGACACACCGGTCAAGACACATGCTCACCTGGGGGTGGCGCTGCACCCCACCCCGCGCGTGCTCAAAGAGGCGATGGGCGAGGTCGATGGGTTCAACGCGAAATTCGCCGTCCTCGTTACGCGCCTGGTAGGGACGATGTGGTGCGCGTACCTGTTCACTGTGATCGCACTGCTCGGCCTCGGCCCTGCGCTGAAGCCGGGGGGCGAGGGCCTGATCGCGTGGATCGCCCAGACGTTCATCCAGCTCGTGCTGCTGTCAATTATCATGGTCGGCCAGAACGTTCAGAGCATCGCCTCCGACAGGCGCGCGGAAAGCACCTACGAGGACACCGTGGAGGTGCTCGATCGCCTCGACCTGACAACCAAAGGCGGGCTCGCCGATCTTAGGCAGGCGCTGGAGGAGCGGCTGGAGAAGGTCGAAACGTGTCTACAAGCGACCGCGTCCGGCGCCAAGGACGCGAAATGACCGTGCTACGTTGTGGGCACGATGCGTGAGGGACCGCGCGACGAGTGCGGAGTGTTCGGATTGTACGCGCCCGGTCACGAGGTGTCGCGTCTGTCGTACTTCGCGCTGTACGCCCTTCAGCACCGCGGCCAGGAGTCGGCGGGCATCGCCGCGGCGGACCGCGGCGGGCACATCATCACGCGCCGCGAGCTCGGCCTCGTCAACCAGGTGTTCACCGAGAACGACCTGCGCACGCTTGCCGGCGAGCTCGCGATCGGCCACGTGCGCTACTCCACCACCGGGTCCAACGCCTGGGAGAACTCCCAGCCGGTGCAGCGCTCCGAGGGCACCAACGGCTCGCGCCGCGAGGTCGCGCTCGCGCACAACGGCAACCTGATCAACGCGCTGGAGCTACACGAGGAGCTGCTCGAGCGCGGCGTCACGTTCAGCTCGACTTCAGACTCGGAGATCATCGCCGCGATGATCGCCACCCACCCCGCCGAGGAGGTGGAGGACGCGATCGCCGACGTGCTGCCGCGCCTGCGCGGGGCGTTCTCGATCGTCGCCATGACCAAGGATCGCGTAGTCGCCTTCCGCGACCCGCACGGGCTGCGGCCGCTGTCCATCGGCGTGCTCGAATCCGGCCCCGAGCATGTCGAGGGCGTCGCTGGCACCGCCGATGGCTCCGGCGGCAATCGCTACTGCGTCGCCAGCGAGTCGTGCGCGTTCGACATCATCGGTGCCAAATTCCTGCGCGACGTCGAGCCGGGCGAGCTCGTGACCTTGGGCGCGGACGGTCTTGAGAGCCGGATGGTCGTGCCCAATGGCAGACGCGCGCTGTGCGTGTTCGAGTACATCTACTTCGCCCGCCCGGACTCGCGCATGAACGACCAGGTGCTGCAGGTCGCGCGCGGGCGCATGGGCGAGATCCTCTGGCGCGAGTCGCCCGTCGAGGCCGACCTGGTGATCGCCGTGCCCGACTCCGGCAACCCCGCCGCCCGCGGCCTCGCGCGCGCAGCCGGCCTGCCCCAGGACGACGGCTTCGTCAAGAACCGCTACGTCGCACGCACGTTCATCCAGCCCGGGCAGGAGTTGCGCAAGCACGGGCTGCGGCTGAAGTTCAACCCGCTGCCCGAGGTGATCGCCGGCAAGCGCCTCGTGGTTGTGGATGACTCGATCGTGCGCGGCAACACCACCCGCCAGATCGTGCAGATGCTGCGCGACGCCGGCGCCGCGGAGATCCACATGCGCATCTCCGCGCCGCCCATCAAGCACCCCTGCCACTACGGCATCGACATGTCCACGCGCGAGGAGATGATCGCGCACGGGCGCACCACCGAGGAGATCGCCGCTGAGCTCGGCTGCGACTCGCTTCATTACCTCTCGCTCGCCGGTGTGTACGAGGCGATTCGCGGCACCAGCGCCACTCACTGCGACGCCTGCTTCAGTGGCGACTATCCGCTTGCCGGCAGCGACGGCGCCGCGGGCAAGTACTCACTGGAGCCCGACGCCGGAATGGCAGCCGTCTAGCCTAGCTGTGCCGTCGCTGCCGCCCCCGGTTCAGCCACCGTCAGGACCGCTCCCTATCGCCGTACTCGTGTCGGGCACGGGCACCAACCTGCAGGCGCTGCTGGACACGGTGCACGGAGCCGACGCGGAGGTGGTGGCGGTGGCCTCGAGCGTCGCCGGCGCGCCCGCGCTGGAGCGCGCCGCGAAGGCGGGCGTACCCACGGCGGTGTTCGCCCGCGCCGCGTACGCCGATCGCGTGGCGCGCGACGAGGCGCTGGCCGACTGGCTGACCGAGCGCCGCGCGCGACTGATCGTGCTCGCGGGGTACATGGAGCTGCTCGGCGCGTCCTTCCTAGCGCGCTTCCCCGGCGCGGTCATCAACGTGCACCCGTCGCTGCTGCCCGCGTTCCCGGGGCTGGCGGCGATCGAGCAGGCGCTCGCCTACGGCGTGAAGGTGTTCGGCGTGACCGTGCACTTCGTCGACGCCGCCGTGGACTCCGGGCCGGTGATCCTGCAGCGCGCGGTCGAGCTGCCTGACGCGTTGGAGCCCGACGAGGTCCTGGCGGCGCTGCGTCCGCTCGAGCACGAGCTGCTGCCGCGCGCGGTCGCGCTGTTCGCGCGCGGAGCACTCGCGGCGGACCCTGAGAACCCGCGCAGGACGTCGATCCGCTCGGGCGAGGGATAGGCTGCGTGTAATGACCACGGAGGGCGAGCTGATGACCGATCGCGCATCTGGGATCGAGCCCGCGGCGCCAGGCGAGGTGCGCGTGCGCAGGGCGCTGCTGTCGGTCTCCGACAAGCACGGGATCGTCGATTTCGCCCAGGGTCTCGCCGGGCTGGGCGTGGAGCTCGTCTCCACCGGCGGCACCGCCCGCAAGCTGGCCGGCGCGGGCGTCGCGGTGCGTGCGATCGAGGACTTCACGGGCTTTCCGGAGATGATGGACGGGCGCGTGAAGACGCTTCACCCGCGGCTGTACGCGGGGCTGCTGGCGCGGCGCGACCAGGACGAGCACCTGCGCGCGGCTGGTGAGCACGAGATCGAGCAGGTGGATCTGGTGTGCGTGAACCTGTATCCGTTCGAGCAGACCGTCGCCCGCGGCGATGCCTCCGAGGAGGAGGTGATCGAGAACATCGATATCGGCGGGCCCACCATGATTCGTGCGGCCGCCAAGAACAGCGCGTTCGCGGCCGTGCTCGTGGATCCGGTTGATTACGAGCAGGTGCTGGCGGAGCTGCACGAGTCCGACGGCCGGCTATCGCTGGCCACGCGCAAAGCGCTCGCCGGCAAGGCGTTCGCGTGCACTGCGCGCTATGACGCGGCGATCTCCACCTGGTTCGCTTCGCGCGAGGGCGAGGGCTTCCCGGATAGCTGGCGCGACTCCTACGAGAAGGTGATGGACCTGCGCTACGGCGAGAACCCCCATCAGCAGGCCGCGTTCTACGCCCGCATCGGCTCGCCCACGCACCTGCTCGACGGCGTAACCCAGTTGCACGGCAAGGAGCTGTCGTTCAACAACCTGCTCGACCTCAGCTCCGCACGTGAGCTCGTCGAGGAGTTCTCAGAGCCTGCGTGCGCGATCGTCAAGCACAACAACCCGTGTGGCTGCGCTATTGGCCCCACCGGGCAGGAGGCCTACGAACGCGCCTTCGCGTGCGACCCCGAAAGCGCCTACGGCGGCGTGATCGCCGTCAACCGGCCCATCGACCTCGCCTTCGCTGAGGAGCTGGGCAAGCAGTTCATCGAGGTGCTGCTCGCGCCCGGCTACGACGACGCTGCGCTCGAGTCGCTGCAGGTCAAGAAAAACGTGCGCCTGCTCGAGCTCAGCGACTGGCCGGCGCCCCTGCGGGAGGTCGAATCCAAGCCCGTCATCGGTGGCCAGCTGGTGCAGACCCACGACATCGTCTCCGAGACGCGCGAGCAGATGCGCACGATCAGCGCGCGCAAGCCGAGCGAGCCGGAGTGGCGCGACATGCTGTTCGCGTGGGTCGTCTGCCGCCACGTGCGCTCCAACGCGATCGTGATCGCCGCCGGCGGCGCCACCGTAGGCATCGGCGCTGGCCAGATGAGCCGCGTGGACGCCGTGCGCATTGCAGTGCAGAAGGCGGAGAAATTCCAGGGTGGGCGGGAATTCAATCCTCTCGCCGGCTCCTCGCTCGCCTCCGACGCGTTCTTCCCCTTTCCCGACGGCCCGCAGATCGCCCTGGACGCAGGCATCACAGCGATCATCCAGCCAGGAGGATCGGTGCGGGACGAGGAGGTCGTTGCTGCTGTGGATGCGGCCGGCGCAGCGATGGTCGCCACGGGGATTCGCCACTTTCGACACTGATTGAACATAACGCGATATATCGTGCTACTATCGAGATAGTCAACGATAGGAGTAAGTAATGCATCGCGTAAGACATAGACACTTCGATAGACACAGAGACTCCGGTTTCCCCGGGGGCGGGCCGTTCGGCGGGTTTGGTCCCGGAGGCGGCAGAGGCCCGCGCGGCCGTGGGCGCAAGGCGCGCCGCGGAGACATCCGCACCGCCGCGCTGCTGCTGCTCGCGGAGGAGCCGCGCAACGGCTACCAGATCATGCAGGAGATCGAGGAGCGCTCGGACGGCGTCTGGCGCCCGAGCCCGGGCTCGGTCTATCCCGCGCTCCAGCAGCTCGAGGACGAGGGGCTGATCAGGCTGCAGGAATCGGACGGACGCAAGCTGTTCCAGCTGACCGACGCGGGGCGCGAGTATGTGGAGGAGCGCGACAAGGACAAGCCGGCGCCGTGGGAGCAGATGAGCGGCGATGTCTCAGAGGAGGCGCACGAGTTGGGCAGGCTTATCCGCGAGGTCGCCTCCGCCTTCACGCAGGTCGTGAAGACCGGCAGCGAGGCGCAGATGGGCGAGGCTCGCAAGGTTCTTACGAGGACAAGGAAAGACCTGTACAGGATCCTCGCCGACGGCGACCCCGACAGCACTATTGTGGATGGCGATGAGTCAGACTGAAAATGGCGCCGTCCCCGCCGTGGCGGTGGACGGTCTCGTCAAGCGCTACGGAGAGCTCGAAGCTGTGCGAGGGATCGACTTCGCCGTCGCCGCCGGGGAGACGTTCGGGTTTCTCGGCCCCAACGGCGCGGGTAAGTCCACGACGATCAGCATGCTCTGCACGCTGGTCAAGCCCAGCGGCGGCAGAGCACACGTGGCCGGGCACGATGTGGTGCGCGAACGCGACGACGTGCGGCGCAACATCGGGCTGGTGTTCCAGGACACCACGCTCGACGGGTATCTGACGGCCGAGCAGAACCTGCGCCTGCACGCCGAGCTGTACGGGATGCCGCGCGGTAGCGTGGCCGAGCGGTTGCAGCAGGTGATGGAGATGGTCGGCCTGTGGGAGCGCCGCGCGAGCCTGGTGATGACGTTCTCCGGCGGGATGAAGCGCCGCCTGGAGATCGCCCGCGGTCTCTTGCATTCCCCGCGTGTGCTGTTCCTGGACGAGCCCACGGTGGGTCTGGACCCGCAGACGCGCAGCTCAATCTGGAGCTACATCTCAGAGCTCAAGCGCGACGAGGACATAACGATCTTTCTCACCACCCACTACATGGATGAGGCCGAGTACTGCGACCGCATCGCGATCATGGACAGCGGCACGATCGTCGCGCTCGACACGCCCGAGGCGCTGAAGGCGAGCGTCGGTGTCGACCGTGTCCAGATTCAGACCGAAGACGACGACGCGGCGATCACCGCCCTGCGCGAGCGCTTCGAGATCGAGGCCGTCGTCGCTGAAGGCGCCGTCACGTTTGGCGTACCCGCCGGCGAGCAGTTCGTGCCGCGCCTGTTTGCAGAGCTTGGCCAGGTCATCCGTTCCGTCAATGTCTCACGACCCTCTCTTGACGACGTGTTCATGTCCTACACTGGCTCGACGATTCGCGACGCCGAGGAGTCCGGCACGACCGACATGCGCCGCAACATGGCTCGGATGATGAGCCGCTGATGGCCACTGAAATAACTGTCCCCCCTGGGCCGGCCACCACGTCCGGTGGCTCCCCCACCGGACACGTCGCACGCGTGCGCGTACCTGCTCGCAGCCTACGCAGTGAGCTGCGCGCGATCCGTGTTGTCTGGAAGCGCGAGCTGATCCGCTTCAGCCACGACCGCCTGCGCATCCTCACCTCGCTGATCCAGCCATTTCTGTTCCTGTTTGTGCTCGGCACAGGCATCTCCACGCTGGCCTCGGCGGGTACGCACGGCGTCAACTTCAAAACGTTCATTTACCCGGGCGTGCTGTGCATGGCCGTGATGTTCACGGCGATGTTCTCGGCCGCGTCGATCGTGTGGGACCGCGAGTTCGGGTTCCTGCGCGAGATGATGGTGGCGCCTGTGCGCCGCAGTTCGATCGTGCTCGGCAAGGTGCTCGGCGGTGCCACAGTCGCCACGTTCCAGGGCCTGATCGTAGTCGCGATTGCGGGTCTGGTCGAAGTCCCCTACAACCTCGGTTTGATCGCAGAGCTGTTCGCGCTGGCGCTGCTGCTGGCGTTTGCGATCACTGCGTTCGGCGTCATGTTTGCGGCCCGCATTAACCAGATGCAGTCGTTCATGGCGCTGATGCAGATGGTGATCATGCCGATGTTCTTCATCTCCGGCGCGATGTTCTCGGTAACCAACCTGCCTCAGTGGCTGGGCATCCTCAACCGCCTCGACCCGCTCACCTATGCCGTCGATCCGATGCGCCGCGCGATCTTCTCCCACCTGCACGTCAGCGCTGCCGCCCGCCATGCGCTTGCCCCTGGAGTCACCTGGTGGGGCTGGCGGGTGCCCGCCCTGCTCGAGGCCGCGGTCATCGCTGCCCTTGGGCTGGTCATGCTGTCGGTCGCTATCTGGGAGTTCTCCCAGGCGGAGTGAGTGCCGCGCGATCGGCAGCTGCATCCGGCTTCACAAAATGCCCCGTGCGGGACTCGAACCCGCCCCACCGGATTAAAAGTCCGGCGCTCTACCAGATGAGCTAACGGGGCCTGCGGGCGGACAGTCTACGGACGTTCCTCGGCGGCCACGCGCAGCAACTCCTCTATACGTGTGAGCTTGACGCGCGGGCGCCCAGCGGGCTCACCGAGGGCGCGCTCGTGACGATCGATTGCCTCCCAGCCGGAGTACGTGACTAGCTTGGGCTGTCGCGAGCGCAGGAGCGCCTCGACTGACGCTGCATCTGGCGTGGTGGGGACGTGCGCGGGGCCTCGCTCGGGCACCTGCTCGCCTACCCCGTCAACGTCTCGGTCGCCGTCGCCGGACGGCGTGAGGTCGGCGAGCAGCGCGTTGACGGTCTCCTGGGCGTCCTTCTTGTTCGTGCCGATCACGCCCGAGGGGCCGCGCTTAATCCAGCCGACGACGTACTCGCCAGGAAGCGTCGCGCCGCTGGCAGGGTCGAGGACGCGGCCGGCCTGGTTGGGGATGATCGCGGAGCGATCATCGAAGGGAACACCTGGGAGAGGGATGCCGCGGTAGCCGATCGCACGGAACGCGAGCCCTGCGGGGAGCGTCTCGCGCTTGTCGGTGGGCGCTGCGCGCAAGCGCGGGTGGGTGGGATCCGTTTGATCGGGGACGAGCTCGTTGTGGATCAGTTCGACGGCGCCTAGCCGGCCGTGTTCGTTGGGCAGGAGCGCGGCAGGAGAGAGCAGGAAGCGCAAGACGATGCGCTTGGCATGCCCGGCGGGCGGGCGGGCGGCGTAGGAGCGCAAGATCTCGACGTTGCGCCTGCACGTGATGTCTTCCTCGGCATGCGGGTCGGGCACGGCAAGCGCGTGCTCGAGCTCTGCCTCATCGACGATCACGTCGGCGCCGGCCAGCTCGCCGAGCTCCCGCAGCTCGGGGTTGGTGAAGGCGGCCTGGGCGGGCCCGCGGCGGCCAAGGATGACCACCTCGGAGATGCGACTGCGGGCGAGTACCTCTAGCGCGTGATCGGCGGTATCGGTGGGCGCGAGCTCTTCGGGCGCAAGCACAAGCATGCGGGCGACGTCGAGTGCGACGTTGCCATTGCCGACGACCACCGCGCGCTCGGCTGAGAGCAGGTCGAACTCGAGCTCGGTGTGGTCGGGGTGGCCGTTGTACCAGCCGACGAACTCGGTGGCGGCGTGCGAGCCGGGGAGCTCTTCGCCGGGTATGCCGAGCGGCCGGTCGGACGGCGAGCCGGTGGCGTAGACGATTGCGTGGTAGTGCTCGAGCAGCTCCTCGCGGAAGATGTGCTCGCCGAAGGTGATGTTCCCGAAGTAGCGAAAGCGCGGGTGCGCGGCCGTCTTCTCATAGATGCGCGTAACCGACTTGATCTTGGGGTGGTCGGGGGCGACGCCGGAGCGTACGAGGCCCCATGGGGTGGGAAGGCGCTCGAGCATGTCGACCTCGAAGCGGCCAGAAGCGTGCTTGAGCAGGTGACCGGCCGCGTAGAAACCGGCGGGACCAGAACCCACTACTGCGATGCGGATGGGGGGCTCGTCGGTCATCGGCCGGTCTAAAGGGCGGAGTTCGGGTACAGGTACGGGAGAGGATGGGCGCGGCCCGACTCGAACGGGCGACCCCCTCGGTGTAAGCGAGGTGCTCTAGCCAACTGAGCTACGCGCCCCAGGGTAGGAGGTCCAAGGCTAGCGAAGCGAGAGGGCATGTCCGGGCTGGTCGGGCGGGGAACTGAGAAGCTGAGAGGGTGAGCGATCCGAAGAAGAGCAGCAGGCGGCGAGTTCGGATCGCGATCGGGGTAGGAACGGCGATTGTGGTGGTGATGGCGCTTGTGCAGGTGCTGGGGCCGGCGATCGCGGCAAGAGTGGTGCGTGAGAAAGTGCAGAAGTACGGGACGGTAAAGAGCGTGAAGGTGAAAGCGTGGCCGGCGCTGAAGCTCGCGTGGAGGGAAGCGGATGAAGTGAGCGTGAGCGCGGCACGGTTGAAGGTGAACCCGCAGGAGACGGTGGCGCTGCTGAAAGAAGCCAAGGGAGTGGCGACGGTGAGTGTGAGCGCAGAAAGCGTGGAAGAGGGCTCGCTGAAGCTCACGAGCACCAGGTTCGAAAAGCACGGGCACGCGCTGCGAGTGGAAGGGATAGTGAGTGAAGATGCCATCAAGCGAGCGCTACCGGAAGGGGTAGGGGTGGCGCTCATGAAAAGCGAGGGGGGCACGATCGAGGTGCGGGTGAGCGGGGGCCTGTTTGGGGTGAACGCGAGCGTGGACGCGGTGGCGAAGGCGCAGGAAGGGAAGCTGGTGGTGCAGCCACTGGTGTTCGGACTGGAAGGGCTGAGGCTGACGCTGTTCTCGAACCCGAACGTGTATGTGGAAGGGGTGGAAGCGCGCGCGCAGAAAAGCTCAGGAGGCGAAGGGATGAGCTATTGGCTGTCGATGTGGGCAAGCCTGCGCTGAGGAGTGCTGGCACGGGGAGCGACCTCAACGGGCAGGCCATGCTTGGGGCTGATGGTCGGCATTTGGCGGATTTGCAGGCGGAAGTCCTCAGGCAGGGAGAGGGAGAAGCGAGAGAGGATGAGCGTGGCGATTGTGCGGATCTCGAGCTGGCCGAAGCGCATGCCTATACAGGTGCGCGAGCCGCCACCGAAGGGTATGTAGGCGCCTTTTGGTAGGGCTGCCTTGGCCTCGGTGGAGAAGCGCTCGGGGCGGAATGAATTGGGCTGGGGGTAGACGTCGGGCAGATGATGAGACGCCCAAGAGCAGTAGTTGACGAAGGTGTTGCCTGGTACGGAGACACCGCTGAGCTCGAAGGGCTCGACGGAGCGGCGCGGGCCGATCCAGGCTGGCGGGTAGAGGCGGAGGGTCTCGTCGAGGACCATCTCCAGGTAGGGAAGACCCTCACCCATCAGCTGAGAGGGGCTGGGCGGAGCACTGCCGAGTTGAGCGTCCTGCTCGGCAAGCAGGCGCGCAACGACATCGGGGTGATGAGCGAGCTCGTAGAACAGAAAGGAGATGGTCGAGGTAGTCGTGTCATGGCCGGCGAAGAGGAGGGTCATGACCTCGTCGCGGATCTGGGTGTCGGTGAGCGCGGCACCGTCCTCGTCGCTGGCGTCAATCAGTAGGCTGAGCACGTCCTGTCCACGCTCGCCTGTGGCGCGTCGACGCGAGATCTCTGAATAGATGAGGCGGTTGAGAGAACGCGTTGCCTGCTGCTGGCGGGCCCAAGGGGTGAAGGGACCGCGGAGCATGCGCAGGGCGTAATCGCGGGCATAGAAGGAGAGTGTTTGCTCAAACAATGCGCCGGCATCGATTGCGCGAGCGGCCGGACCGTCGGGGTCGAGACCAAAGAGCGCGCGCATTGCGATACGAAGAGCGAGGGGCCGTGTCCAGGCGTAGAGGTCGATGGTGGCACCGGGAGCAAAGGAGTCGAGCGCGCGGGTGGTCTCGGTGAGGATTGTGTCGAGCGAGGCAAGGATGCGCTCGTGATGGAAGGCGGGGAGCATGATGCGCCGTGAGGCGCGGTGAAAGTCACCGTCGGTTGTGAGCAGGCCGTCGCCGGCGAAGCCCATCAGGTCGCGGAAGTAGGAGGTGCGGTAGAGGAAATTGGGGGCGTGGGAGACGGTGATGTAGTGGTTGGCAGCAGGCCCGAGTGCGAATACGGCATTGGCATGGAAGAGCCGCAGCGTAAAGACGGGACCAAAGCGCTCATAGGATTCGAGCAGCAATGGGAGGGGGTCGTCGGCAAAGCGCTGTGTGCGCGCCATTGAGAAGCGGGTTTCTCCGGGCGGGAAGGGAACCCCTGTGCGCTCGTCGAGCAGATCCTGGACAAGCACGACGAATGGGTTGTATGACCGCAGCGGAGAAGGACTCTGAAGGGGCATGTGGCGAAGCCTATAGAAAAACTGGCTGGCTGGCCAGTCTGCTAGCTGGGAGGGGTGCCTAGTGTTCTCAGAACACGAGGCACTGGCAGACTGGCTGCAGGGGATGACGAGGGCGAGAGGCGCAGCAAGTTGTCATACTGGCTGGACGCGCAGGTCCGCGAAGGGCCGAGTGTGACCCGCGCAAAACGCGGGGGCGTAGCTCAGTTGGTTAGAGCGCTGCCCTGTCACGGCAGAGGTCGCGGGTTCGAGTCCCGTCGCTCCCGTACTTACCCCGGTGCTTCGCATAGTCTGCATTCGACGTGGAGGCTCCAGCGCGGAGAGCATGTCAAACGCGTCGATTAGATCGGCGTATTGCCCTAATCGACCTCAACGCCGCGGGCAAAACTTATGAGGTCTGCGTATTCGTCGGCCCGGGCAGCCTTGATCAGCGCGGCTATGTATGTCGCTCGACTTGATCCGTCGACATCGAGGTTGGCACCACCCCAGGGGAACGGCTCGACCCCGATCGAGGTCAGGTACAGATCGGCCATCATGCGCGTGCACCGACCGTTTCCGTTTGGGAAGGGGTGGATGCTGACCAAGCGGCAATGAATCCTGACTGCCAAGGTGTCGGGCTCGAATACCCCATGGGCGTGCCAGAACTTGGCGTCGTCGAGCAGCAGGCTGGACTGAGCTGTGACGAGGTGTGGCTCTACCCCGATGTTGGTGACGCGCCATCGCTGCGTTCCGGCCCACGTCCAAACGTCGCCGAACATTCGACGGTGAAGCCTCAGCATGAAACCGTAGTCGAGTATGCCCTCTGGCCCCAGTGCACGCGCCTGTCCTCGCGCCCAAGGAAGCGCCTTCGCGATGTTCTCGAACTCCACTTGGTTGAGGTCTGCGCGGGTAGCGACGAAGTCTGGGATGAGGCCCTCCAGATCGCCCTCCTCGAGCGGCGTGGCACCGGAAGGCTCTGAACCGATGGTCCGCGCGTTGAACGCTGGAAGCGACGGCTCGTCAGGCTGGGTGTCGGTCACTTCTCGCGCGGCGACCGGCTTCGTGACGCACGCCAGGGATTGCCGCTGGTCAGAAGTTGCTGTGCGTAACGCTCGACGGCCTCGCTCTGACGGTCGTCGTCGATGTCCTGGGCCTCCAGTGCCATGGTCCTGGCGGCATACCCGAGGGTCTGCGTTGCCACCGTTCGAGCTTGGGCCCCGACTGTTTGCTCCAATGTGGAGTTCGGGACCAGGGCATAAACGAGCGTGCAATCGAGGGCGGCGGCTACCTCAGCCAGCTTCCCCGTGGTAACGCCTCCATGGAGCTCTGCGCGCTCTAGTTTGTTGACTGCTGCGCCCGACACTCCGAGACGCTCAGCCAGTACGGCTTGACTCATGCCCAGCGCTCCTCGAATAGCACGTATCCAGCCGGAGCGAGGGCGTGCTTCGACAGGCGTCAGGTTGGCGGCGTCGAACTTGCGGTCCAGCTCACGTCGAGCTTGTGCGGCTCTCTCGGATCTCTGCATACCTATAAGTTAGCAAAACACAGGTAATCAGCAACCTATAAGTTGTGCGGTATCGTCCGCTTTAGCGAACGTAGTCGCCCTCAGGACGCTTCGGAGATCACCAGGCGCAGGGCACCGTCGAAGCTCTCCTGCTCGCGCAGGTACCCGTGTTCGGCGTCCCAGGTGCCGGATTCCAGAGCACCGGCGAGCCGCTCGACGATGCGTTGCTCCACGCCCGGCTCGAGCAGCGCCCACACAGATTGGGCACCACGGATGGCCGGGTCTAGGAGCTCCTCAGGACGTCGCCAGAACGCCTCGAAGAACCCGTCTGTGCAGTCGCCAGGCGTCGGGATGCGCTCCACGCGCGTGCGCCCACCCAGGGCGGCTGCAACCTCGTCGATCGCGGGAAACCTTGGCTGCTCCTTCGCTACCCCCTCGCGCAGAAACTCATGCTGCCAGGCGGGCAGACGATCGAGCTCGAACGTGAAGATCACGACTGGTCCACGGGACACCCGGCGAAGCTCGGCCAGGCCGGTTGCGGGAGATTCCCAGTGATGGATCGTCACGCACGCCATTGCCGCATCGACGGCCCCGTCGTCAAGCGGCAGCGCCTCCGCACGAGCGTCGATCGCCGGCGCGGCGCCCGCAGGGCGCTGAGCGCGCATGGTCGCGCTTGGCTCGACGGCCAGCACCAACCGGTCGTCCGGCTCGTAGGACCCAGCGCCGGCGCCGACATTCAACACCGTGCGAGCATCGCCGAGCGCAGCGTGAATGCGCGCTGCTATCCGCGGGTCCGCACGGCGATGTTGGGCATATGTGCGTCCGTGGCGCTCGTAGTCGACCCGAGCAGTCACCTGCCGAGCCTAACACCACGCCAGTTGCGATTGCGGAGAGGCGTCTAGCTGAAACTCAAGCTCAGACCCGAGGGCGCTGGCCGTTGCGAGAAGTGACGCTCGCCTGGGCCGGCCGCTGCACGCGGCGATCCGACCCTGACAGCTGTCTTGCCTTCCGTCGATCGTGTTCGAGCTCCAAGATCCACAGCCGGATTCTGCGCTCAACTGATTTTGATGAATCTCTACCCATGTAGAGCATATTCGCCCGCACGCGCCGTGTGCGCATTGGACGCCTGTCTCAAATTGCTCGTTACGTCCTCTACAGGCGTCCTCGTTGACGGCCGAGCGCCCTATTCGACCTCGCCCACCGACCTTGGCCCATGGCCGACGTACTTCGCGGTCGGCCGGATCAGCTTCGCCTCGCGCTTCTGCTCGAGGATGTGCGCGGACCAGCCCGCGACCCGCGCGCACGTGAACATCGGTGTGAACAGATCCGGCGGGACTTCCGCCAGGTCGAGCACCACCGCCGACCAGAACTCGACGTTCGTCGCCAGCACGCGGTCGGGCCGGCGCGCGTGGAGCTCGGCGAGCGCCGCCTTCTCGAGCGCCTCGGCCGCCTGGAAGCGCGGCGAGCCAAGTTCGGCGCACGTGCGGCGCAGCACACACGCGCGCGGGTCTTCGGCGCGGTAGATGCGGTGGCCGAAGCCCATCAGGCGCTCGCCGCGGTCGAGCGCGTCCGACACCCACTTCTCCGCGTTGCCGCTCGCTTCGACCTCGTCGAGCATCTTCAGCACGCGCGAGGGCGCGCCCCCGTGCAGCGGACCGGAGAGCGCGCCGACGGCGGCGGACAGCGCCGCGGCGACGTCGGCGCCGGTCGAGGCGACGACGCGGGCGGTGAACGTCGAGGCGTTCATGCCGTGCTCGGCGGCCGAGACCCAGTAGGCGTCGATCGCCTTGACGTGGTCGGGGTTCGCCTCGCCGCGCCAGCGGATAATGAAGCGCTCGGGGATCGTCCTGCCGGCGTCGATCTCCGACTGGGGCACCGGCGGCTGGCCCGATTCGCGCGCCGACTGCGCGACGAACGACAGCGCCATGACCGACGCGCGCGCCAGGTTGTCGCGCGCCTCCTCGTCGGTGATGTCGATCAGCTGCCCGAAGCCCCACTCCGGGGCGAGCATCGCGAGCGCCGACTGCACGTCCACTCGGTGATCCCCGGAGCGCACGGTCAGCGCATGCGGTTCGGCGGGCGGCAGGCCGGGCTTGAAGTGGCCGTCGACCAGCAGGCCCCAAACCTGCTCGTAGGGGACAGCGCCCACGAGCTCCTCGATGTTGACGCCGCGGTAGCGCAGCGCGCCACCCTCTTTGTCGGGCTCGGCGATCTCGGTGGCGAAGGCAACGACTCCTTCGAGGCCCGACTGGACCTCTCCTGCTGACTGAACCGCGCTCATGGCACTACGCTAGCGCGCTCGGGAGGGCAGCCTGTCAAAGAAGCGCCCGAGTATGTAGCTGGGCAGGGCGGCGATGGCGATGATCACGAGCGCAAACGGCGCGGCTTGTCCGTAGGCGAGGTTCTGTTGGTAGGCCCAGAACTGAGTTGCGAGCGTCTGCACACCAGTTGGGATCAGGATCAGCGTGGCGGTGAGCTCGGTGACGGCTGAGAGAAACACGAGACAGAAGGCAGCCGCGAGTCCGGGCGCGACGAGCGGAAGCGTGACTCGCCACAGCACCAACAGCCGTCGTTGGCCGAGCGAGCGGGCGATCTCCTCCAAGGCGGGCGGCGCTTGCGCGACCGATGCGCGTACGCCGACGAGCGCCAGCGGGAAGAACAGGATCGCGTAAGCGAGCACCAGCAGCGGGGCGCTCTGATAGAGGAATCCATTGGCGTAGCGCTCGGTGAAATAGGAGAGCGCGAGCGCGATCACCAAGCCTGGCATCGCGAGCACGAGATAGGTGCTGCGCTCGAGTAGCTGGTAGAGCCGTCCATGGTGACGGACAGCGAGCAGGGCCACAGGAAGGGCCATCGTTGTGGCCAGGGCGGCGGCGAGAGCGCTGTAGAGGGCTGTGTGCCAGGTGGCGTTTAGGAGCGAAACCCCAGTGAAGGAGGGATGTCCAGCCTCAAGCATCCAGTAGACGCTGGCGGCGACCGGGACACCGAGCGCCAAAGCTACGAGCGCAATAAAGCCGGCGAGCACCGCAATCCTCGCGCGCCCCAACCGCTGCCGATGGACGACCCGTTGGGCGAGCGGACCTGAGCGGCTGAGTCGACCACGACCTCGCCGAGCCAGTCCCTCGCCGGAGAGGACCAACAGGCTGACAAGCACGAGAACCAGCGACAGCGCGGAGGCTGTTGCAACGTTGAAGGAGACGTTGAACTCGGTGAAGATCTCGGTCGTGAACGTCTGATAGCCCAGGATCTCAAACGCGCCGTACTCGGCAAGCAGCACGAGCGCTACGAGCAGGCAGCCACCGAGGATCGCTCCCCGAGCCTGTCCGAGCGTGATCCGCCAGAACGTTTGCAGGCGCCCAGCGCCGAGGCTGCGCGCCACCTCCTCCTGGCCGGGGTCGGCGCTGCGGAAGCTGGCGGCGACCGGTAGGTACACGAGCGGATACACCGCCAGGGTCATCACCAGCACTGCCCCCCGAAACCCCTCAACCCAAGTGCTGAGCGAGGACCAGCCGAAGCTCACTACGAAGTCGGGAATGGCCAGGGGCACCACCACGAGCACCGCCCAGACCCTGCGACCAGGCAGGTCGGTCCGCTCGACGAACCACGCTGCCGCGGTGCCAATCACTGCGCATAGCGCCGTGACGAGCGCAGTCAGCCGAACCGTGTTCCACAGCAGGCTGGCTGTGAGCGAGCGAAAGATGAGTTGCAGAATGCTCGAGGTCCCAGCACCGTGTGCCTCGAACAGCAGGAACGCAAGCGGCAGCACAAGCATGACCGCCACACCTGTGCTTGCAGCGAGCAGTCCCCATGGTTGGGGGGTGCTACGTGCGGCCACGGTGGCTCACAGCAGTTCAGCCTTGCGCAGCAGCGTGATCGCCGTCGATCCGTCGCCTAGCTCCGGAATAGTGATCGAGTTGGGTTGCAGCTGATCGAAGGGCGTCTCGGGCGCGGCCGTGGCAACACCCGCGGCGATCGGGTACTCAAAGCTGGTCGAGTGGGCGATGATCTCCTGGCCCTGCTTGCTTACGAGGTAAGCAAGGAACTTCTGGGCGGCTGCCTTGTGCTGTGAGGACTTCAAGATCCCTGCGCTTGAGATGCCGAGGACATAACCAGGGTCGTGGGGGGCGAAGTAGGTGATCTTGGAGTGCACGTTTTCGCCGCCGAGCTCGGCGCGCATGCGGTACCAGTAGTACTGGTTGACCACCCCAAAGGCGACAGCGCCGCGGTTGACCTCATCAGCGATTGTCTCGTTGTCTGGGTAGATGTGTTCAGCGGCGTTGGATTTGATCGCTTCCAGCCACTTCAGCGCTGCGGCCTGTCCGTAGGTGTGCGCGACGGAGGTGACGATCGGCTGAAAGTCGGTCTCGCCCGCTGCGAACGCGAGCTTGCCCTTGTATCTAGGTTCGGCCAGCTGCATGACTTTGCCCGGGAGCTCACTTGCGCTGATGAGGTTCGGGTTGTAGATCAGCACGCTGACCCGAGCCGAGACGCCGAGCCAGTCGCCCTGCGGTGAGTTGTACTCACTCGAGGTGTGTGCAAGCGTTGCTTGGTTGACCGGTGCCAGCAGGCTCTTGCTCCGGAGATATTCCAGAGCAGGCGAGTTCTCGGTGTAAACAACATCCGCGGGCGAGTGTGATCCCTCGGTGACGATCTCATCCGTCAGGGCGTCCTCGTCGTCGCTGCGCACGTTTACTTTGATGCCGGTTGCCTTTTCAAAGCCCGCGACGAGCGAATCTGTCGTCTGTACATGCTGGCCGTTGTAGAGGGTGATTGACTGTCCCGACCCCGACAAGCTCCCGCAGCCAGCCAGCAGGATCGACATCAGTGTGAGCGCCGCTGCAAGGAAGGCGATGCGGCGAGTTCTCAGCACCGCCAGCAGCAGCGTCCAGACCATTGGGCGAACCCTAGCACAGCTTAGGTGGCCCTAATTAGGGCCTCCTAACATGCCGCAACGAGACCCTTCCCTACGCCCATCTTCCCTACAGGGAGGTGTTTGTCGGCTGTCTGCGCAAAGATGCAGGTCATGACCGAGATGAGCGTGGCGGCTGCGCAGATAGGGGGCGGCCCAGTGACGGGCGATCAAGCGCGACCCACGCGCGCGCGTTGGCGCGACCGTAAGCGCTACCTGTGGCTGCTTGGGCTGATTGTCCCGTCGCTGCCGTTCCTGGCCTGGGGGCTGGTCGAAGCGACGGGGCTGGGCATCTTTTGGTTCTATGGGCCATTCCTCGTGTTCGGCGTCTTTCCCCTGCTTGATCTCGTCGTCGGCAAGGATTCCGCGAACCCGCCCGAGGATGCGATCAAGTGGCTCGAGCAGGACCGCTACTACCGCTGGTGCACCTACCTCTACATCCCCGTCCAATATCTCGGGCTGATCCTTGCCTGCTGGCTGTGGTCGAGCGGCAAATTGTCTGTGGTCGAGGACATCGGGCTGGCGCTGACGATGGCGATGGTCTCGGGCATCGCGATCAACACCGCGCATGAGCTTGGGCACAAGCGTGCGAGCCTCGAGCGCTGGCTGAGCAAGGTCGCACTCGCGCAGAGCGCCTATGGGCATTTCTTCATCGAGCACAACCGCGGCCACCATGTGCGCGTCGCCACGCCTGAGGATCCCGCCAGCTCCAGACTCGGCGAGAGCTTCTGGGCATTCCTGCCGCGCACCGTCGCCGGCAGCCTGCGCTCGGCCTGGGAGCTGGAGGGTGTGCGGCTGGAGCGAATGGGCAAATCGCACTGGACCGTGCGTAACGACATCCTCAACGCTTGGGCGATGACCGTTGTGCTGTTTGGGGTCCTGGCGGCAGTGTTTGGTCCGGTCGTTCTGCCTTATCTACTGCTGCAGGCTGCGATCGGGTTCTCGCTGCTGGAGGTCGTCAACTACCTCGAGCACTACGGGCTGTTGCGCCAGCGGCGCGAGGACGGGCGCTTCGAGCGCACCCGGCCTGAGCACAGCTGGAACTCGAACAATGTCGCCTCGAACGTGCTCCTCTACCACCTGCAGCGCCACTCCGACCACCACGCCAACCCAATCCGCCGCTACCAGGCGCTGCGTCACTTCGATGAGGCGCCGCAGCTGCCGACTGGCTACGCCGGCATGATCGTGACCGCTGCGATCCCACCGCTGTGGCGGCGGATCATGGACCACCGCGTCCTCGACCACTACGAGGGCGATGTGACGCGCGCAAACATCCATCCCCGCGCGCGCGGGCGAGTACTGTCGCGCTATGGCGCTGGAGTTGACGCCCACGTGCCGACATCCTCGAGCTGAGGAGGATCAGACGCGATGAGTCGCTATCGCTGTCCTGCGTGTGGGTATGAATACGACGAGCAGGCCGGTCATCCTCGCGAGGGCTTCCCAGCCGGCACACCCTGGAGCGAGGTGCCCGATGACTGGGCGTGCCCAGACTGCGGCGTGCGCGACAAGGTCGACTTCGAGCTCATCGCGCCGTCATGATCCACTGACCATACAGAGGACAGTGGCTGTCTATACGGTCAAGCGGGCAGTGTCTCAGCTTGCAAATTGTTTAGGCCGGCGATGGCTGCCTGCGTAACCTGTCTCGTGGCTGATCACGTTTGTGGTTTGCGACATGATCGCTGGCCTACTCAATTTGCATACTGAGACACTGCCTATGCAGGCCATCAGCTCCTCTTCCTCGTATCTCAGGCCCCTTCTCACTCATTACCATGGTTATACCCAGTTTTTAAAACAATGTATGAGGGGGACGAGCTTGACGGAGCTGACTACACACCTTGAGGGCGAGATCGTTCTGTTGGAGCCATTGGAGACGCATCACGAGGAAGGCCTATTTCACGCGGCGCAGCACCCGGAGATCTGGCAGTGGTTGGCGCCGATCAATGAGAGCCGCGAGTACTTCCACGAGTGGTTCCAGATGAGTCTCGCGGAGTCCGAGGCGGGACGCGAGGGTGTATTCGCGACCATCGATCGTCGCAGTGGCGAGCCGATCGGGAGCACGCGTTACTTGAACGTGCGCGAGGTTCACCGGGGTGTCGAGATCGGCTGGACGTGGCTCAAGCCTTCGGCGTGGCGCACGGGCGCGAACGTCGAGGCGAAGCTGTTGATGTTGGGGCACGCCTTCGAGCGGCTGGAGTGTATGCGGGTGGAGCTCAAGACAGACGCGCGCAATGAGCGGTCGCGTGCCGCGATGGCCGCCATGCCCGCGCAATTCGAGGGGGTGCTGCGCAAGCACATGCTGATGCCGGGCATCGGTGTACGCGACTCCGCTTACTACAGCGTGATCGACACAGAGTGGCCAGCAGTGCGCACCAACCTAGAGCGCCGCCTGACCGCCGCGCGGGCGCGCTAGGAGAGCCTAGATACTATGGCTATACCGACTTTTAAAAAGAGGATGCCACCTAGCGAGCCACCAGCCTTCCTAGCGCTACGCTTCGCGCCGTGCGCCCGACCCGGACCCCGACAGCGCCCCTCGCAGCCGGCACTCTGATCGTCGGCTATGCGGTCGTGGCGCTCAGCGGCTCGCGTGCGCTCGGTGGCGTCGTGTTGGCACTCGGCGGTCTGTGGTGCATCCGGATCTGGCATCGACGCCACGGCACGCGCACCGCGGCGCGGCTCGCGGGCGTTGGCCTGGGCGCGTTCGTTCTCTCCCACATGCTCGCCCTGGCCGTCGGCGCATGGCCGTCGGTGCTGATCGTCGCGGGCGCGACCGCCGCCGCGACTTGGGCGCTGGCGGACGCGCGCACGCTCGCGCCGCCGCCGACACTGGCATTCCGCCCGCCGGCGCGCTAGATTGCGCGTCATGGCACAAGTCGCTGTGTCCCCCACGGGGGCCGCCATCGCGGATGCGCCGCCCGCTGGCCTGGAGCGCCCGGACTTCCAGATCGTCCCGCGCGCGGGACTGCCGATCGTAGGCGTCGTCCTCGTGCTGCTGGTTGTGGGCATCGCGGTCAACAAACTGTGGCCGCTGGAGTTCCTGCACGTCGTCGGCGGCGCTGCGTGGACGGTCATCGACCTGTTCCTCGGATTCGTTCTCGGGCCGATCATGGGCAAGCTCTCGGTCCCCGCGCGGATCGAGTTCACCACGCGGCTGATGCCGAAGATGGTGCTGATCATGCCCACCGTGGTGACGGTCACGCTCGCAGCCGGATGGCAGCTCTCGACGCACCTCGGGACCAACCAGACCAGCTACGCGCTGCACGGCTGGGTGGTCGCGAGCTTCATCGTCGTCGCCGTGATGGCGGTGATCGCGCTCGGCCTGCTCGAGCCGGCGAACGTCGCGGTCTTGACCGAGCTCAAGAAGCCCCAACCGAACCCCGCGGTGATCGAGCGACTGATGAAACGGTTCATCTACTCGGCCGGTGCCACCGGCCTGATGCAGGTCGCCACCCTGGTGATCATGACCAAGCTGGCAGCCGGATGAGCGAGGAGCGCGACCCGGCCGACGCCGACGGCATGCCGCCGGTGACGCAGCTGGGGATGCTGTCGCTCGCGCTGGTGCTGGCGGCGGGCATCTACCTCTCGGCGCATCTTCCCCAGCATGTCTCGCTCGGACCGGCGGTCGCGCTGCTCGCGGCCTCCGCGGTCGTGCTCGCGGGCAATCTGCTTGCGCTCTCACGGGTGGACGGGTTCGCGTGGCGACGCTTCCTGGAGGTGGGCAGGTGGGCGCTGCTCGCGTACTCGATCATCGCCGCGATGATCGAGTACGTGTTCCTGCGCAACCACACCAGCGGCGGTCCGCTGGTGGTGCTGACGCTGTCGCTGGTCGTGTTCGCGGTGAACGTGCCGCTGCTGATCGGCTTCACCGTCGCGCGCTACTCCTAGCCCAACGCCTCTGATGGAGTCGCACGGCCGAATCTGTCTGTAACTTCCAAGGAGATGGGAGGTGAGTCTCACCGGGGAGGTGGGTTCGCGGCGCGGGAGCTGACGGTTCGCTTCGGCGGCATCACAGCACTTAACGCTGTCTCGCTCGAGGTTGCGCCGGGGGAAGTGCTCGGCGTGATCGGCCCCAACGGGGCCGGCAAGACAACGCTCTTCAACGTCGTCTGCGGCTTTGTCGAGCCGGCGTCGGGAACGATGGAGTGGAAGGGCAGCGCGTTCACGAAGGTGCGCACGAACCGGCTCGCCGGGATGGGAATCGCGCGCACGTTGCAGGGCGTCGGGCTGTTCGGAGGGCTGAGCGTCATCGAGAACGTCATGACCGGGGCCCAGCGGTTTCGCAAAGCCGGCGTCGCGAGCTCGCTGCTCGGGCTGCCGCGCGCGGACCGCGACGAGCGTGCGCTGCGCGCGCGTGCGCTGAACGTGCTGTGCGAGCTCGGCTGCGAGGACATCGCCGACAGGCTGCCCCCGACGCTGCCCTACCCGGCGCAGAAGCGTGTTGCGCTCGCGCGAGCGCTCGTCGGCGAGCCCGAGCTGCTGCTGCTCGACGAGCCCGCGGGAGGCCTCGGTGGCGATGAGGTGCGCGAGCTCGGTGAGCGCATCCGGGCGCTCAGAGGCTCGATGGCGGTGATGCTCGTCGAGCATCGAGTGGACCTCGTGATGTCGGTTTGCGATCGCGTCGTCGTGCTCGACTTCGGCCAGGTGATCGCGCAGGGCGATCCCGCGACGGTGGGACGCGATCAGCGCGTGCTCGAGGCCTACCTCGGGCAGGAGGCGGGTGCCGCGTGACCGCGGCGCTAGAGATCGAGGAGCTCACGACCGACTACGGCCCCGTGCGCGCCGTGGACGGCGTCACGCTGGCCGTGCGGGAGGGCAGCGTGACGGCGGTGCTGGGCGCCAACGGCGCGGGCAAGACCTCGCTGCTGCGCACGATCTCCGGGCTCGAGTCCGCCAGCGCCGGGCGCGTGCGCCTGGACGGCGAGGACATCCTCGGGATGGCGGTGGAGGACATCGTGCGGCGCGGACTGGCGCACGTGCCCGAGGGCCGCGGTGTGATCGCGGAGCTCACGACCGAGGAGAACCTGCGCCTCGGCGGGCTGTGGCGCGGAGCGGACACGGCGGCCCTGGATGAGGCCTACGAGCTGTTCCCGCCGCTGCGCGAGCGCCGTGCCCAGCTCGCCGCCTCGCTCTCCGGCGGTGAGCGCCAGATGCTGTCGATCGGCCGCGCGCTGATGGCCGATCCGCGCGTGCTGCTGCTCGACGAGCCCTCACTCGGTCTCGCGCCGATCGTGACTGCACAGATCATGCAGCTGATCCGCACGCTCGCCGCCGAGCGCGGGCTGGCGGTGCTGCTGGTTGAGCAGAACGCGCGCAGCGCCCTGTCGATCGCCGACCGCGGGATCGTGCTCAACCTCGGTCGCGTGGTAGCCGACGACGCGGCCGCCACGCTCGCTGCCGACGATGGCCTACGCCAAGCGTATCTGGGGTTCTGAGGATGACGAGATTCATCGACCTGACGCTGAACGGGATCTCCACCGGGGCGGTGTACGCGGCGGTGGCGCTCGCGCTCGTGATGATCTGGCGGGCGACGCGGATCGTGAACTTCGCGCAGGGCGGCATGCTGATGATCACGACGTTCATCGCCTCCAGCGTGATCGGCTCGAGCGGCTCCTACTGGCTGGGCTTCGCGGTCGCGCTGGCGTCCGGCCTGCGTGCTCGGGGCGATCGTCGAGCGCGTGCTGATGCGTCGCGTCGAGGGTGGCCCGCCGCTGAACGCGGTGATCGTCGCGCTGGGGCTGTTGATCCTGCTGGAGGCGGGCGCGGGGATGATCTGGGGCAACACCCCCGGTCGTTCCCGCCGGCGTTCTCGATTCGCGGCTATGACGTCGGCGGCACGACCCTGCTGTTCGCGCCCAACGACACGTTCATCGTGCTCGTCGTGATCGCCGTCGCGGCGGGCCTGGCGCTGCTGTTCCGCTACACCGCGCTCGGCCTGCGGATGCGCGCCGCAGCGCTCGCACCGGAGGTGGCGCGCCTGCTGGGCGTGCGCGTCGGGCGCATGTTCACGCTCGGCTGGGCGCTCGCGGCGTTCGTCGGCTCGCTCGCCGGTCTGCTCGTCGCACCATCGGTGTTCGTCGGGCCCAACCAGTTCGACCCGATCCTGATCTTCGGCTTCACCGCGGCCGTGCTGGGTGGACTGGACAGCCCTCCGGGCGCGGTCGTCGGCGGGATCGTGCTCGGTCTCGTGCTCTCCTATGTGTCGGGCTACGAGGGCGCCTCGCTGGTCACGCTCGCGGCGCTGGTCGTGCTGATCGCCGTGCTGATGATCCGCCCCGGCGGACTCTTCTCCACGAGCAGGGAGCGGCGCGTATGAGCGCCGCGCTCGGCAGGCTGCGTGCGCCGCGGAGCACGCTCGCGCGCTCGCTGGGCCTCGTGCTGATCGCGGGGCTGGCGCTGTTCATCGCCAGCGAGGGGCTCGAGCAACTACCGCAACCTGCAGCTCGCGGACGGCTGCTACTACTTCGCGGTGCTCGCCGGGCTGACGGTGCTCACCGGGCTGAGCGGGCAGATCTCGCTCGGTCACGGCGCGCTGATGGCCGTCGGCGCCTACACCGTCGCGCTGCTGATCGGCAACGAGCAGTGGGCGCTCGTGCCCGCGCTGGTGGCCGCGGTGGTGATCACGGCGCGTCGTCGGCGTGCTCGTCGGTGCCGCCGGCTCGCGCCTGCGCGGCCCCTATCTGGCGGGCGCCACGCTGGCGTTCGCGATCGGGCTGCCGGCGCTGGCGGAAAAGTACTCGAGCACGTTCGGCGGCGCCAACGGGCTGGTGATCAACCCGCCGACGCCGCCGTCGTGGCTGGGCGCGAACTTCCCGCTGGAGCGCTGGGAGGCGTGGATCGCGGGCATCGGCGCGCTGGTGGTGGTGTTCGCGATGAACAACCTCGTGCGACAGCGGCCGTCGGGCGCTCCTTCCGCGCGGTCCGCGACGACGAGATCGCGGCGTCGCTGTGCGGCCTGCACGTCGGGCGCGTGCAGACGCTCGCGTTCGTCATCAGCGCCGCCTGCGCGGGGCTCGGCGGCGGCCTGCTCGCCGTCGTGCTGCAGCTGGCCGCGCCGGGGCCTTCGAAGTGGGGCTGTCGCTGTCGCTGCTGACGGCGATCGTGCTCGGCGGCCTGGGCTCGCAGCTGGGGCGCGATCTGGGGCGCGGCCGTGCTCGTGCTGCTGCCGGGCTGGACGACCGACCTCGCGCACTCGTTCTCGCTGTCCACGCAGGTGTCCTCGAACCTGCCGCTGGCGATCTACGGCTCGGTGCTGATCGTCGCGATGCTGGCGTGGCCGAGCGGAATTCAGGGCGCGGTGCGCAGGATCACCGCGCGTGTCCGTCGAAGCCCCGCACGCGGAGGGTGACCGCGAGCGCGAGGCCACCGACGCAGCCGTCGGGAGAACAACTTGTCAAGCACTCAACAGGAGCATCACGAGGAGGAAGTCATGAGAGCACAGAGATACACGAGCTCGGGCGGTGGGGATCGTCTGCGCGCTCGCCGCCGTGCTGGTGGTCGCGGGTTGCGGCTCGAGCAGCAGCAGCAGCAGCGCGCCCGGGGTGACCGCCACGAGCGATCACGTTCGGCACCCACCAGCCGCTGACCGGCCCGGCCGCTCCCGGCTACAGCGAGATCGCTCCCGCCTCGCAGGCGTTCTTCGACTACCTCAACGCCCAGGGCGGCATCAACGGGCGCAAGATCAACCTGATCATCAAGAACGACGAATACAACCCGACGCAGACGGTCAACGTCGACGCACGAACTGGTGCTCAACGACAACGTGTTCGGGATCTTCGAGGGCCTCGGCACGCCGACGCACACGAAGGTCGTCGGCTTCCTCAACAGCTCAGAAAGTGCCCGACATGTTCGTCGCCTCGGGCTGCGCCTGCTGGGAAAACGGCACCGCGCAGCCGTACACGTTCGGCTGGCAGCCCAACTACACGATCGAGGGCAAGATCCTCGGCCAGCTACCTCAAGCAGCACTTCGCCGGCAAGAAGGTCGGCGTCTTCTACCAGGACGACGACTTCGGCACCGGTGGGCTGGCGGGATCTGAAGGTCGAGCTGCCGCCGAGCCAGATCGTCTCAGCGCAGCCCTACCAGCCGGGCGGCACCAACGTGGCGCCGCAGATCTCCGCGATCAAGGCGGCGGGCGCGGAAGTGCTGGTCGACTTCACCGTGCCGATCTACACCGCGCTGGGCCAGCTGACGTCGTTCACGCTCGGCTACAAACCGCAGCTGGTGGTCTCCAACGTGGGTATCGACCCGACCACCGTGGGCGGGCTGCTGAAGACGTTCTCCAAAGGCAAGGCCGGAACCGAACTGATCGAAGGCGCGATCACCGACGGCTACCTGCCCTCGCCGACGGAAACGTCGAACCCGTGGATCCAGCTGTTCAAGAAGATCCACGACCAGTACGACGCGAGCGCGCCGTTCGACGGCAACGTCGAGTACGGCATGGCCAACGCCTACACGCTCGCCCAGGCGTCTGCAGCTCGCGGGCAAGAACCTGACCCGCGAAGACCTGATCAACGCGATCAACGAAAAGGGCTCACAGCTGACGGGCCCGGGGCTCGTGCCCTACCGCTACTCCAAGACCGAGCACGGCGGCTACGCCGGCGTGGAGATGGGCCAGATCCGCGGCGGCAAGATCGTGCTGTTCGGTGGGCCGCTGGTCACCGAACCGAGCTCGAGCTCGCCGATCACGCCGTACACCACCAAACAGCCGGCGCCCCCGAGCAGCGGGGTGAGCGTTCCGTAGGAGCGGGCACGCGGCTGCGCGTCGCAGCCGCCAACCGACGCTCGATCCTGGCCGGTCCGCTCGCGGGCCGGCCGGGAGGCGTGCGCAGCCCCCGAGCTCGAGGCCGATCGAGGTGCTCGCCGCCTCGTGCGCCTGCCCTCGGACATAATCCCCCCAATGAGAGCCATCCAGATCACCGAGGAGTCCGGTCCCGACAGTGCGCTCGCGCTCGTTGAGCTGCCTGAGCCCGAGCCCTCGCACATGCTGACTCCGGGCGCGGGTGTAGTCGTCGAGGTGCACGCTGCCGGCGTGTCCTTCCCGGAGCTGCTGCAGACGCGTGGCCAGTATCAGATGAAACCGCCGCTGCCGTTTGTGCCTGGCAGCGAGGTGGGCGGCGTAGTGCTGAGCGCCCCGGATGGAGCGTCGGTCAAGCCAGGTGACCGGGTGGCGGCCTTCTGCGCGCTTGGGGGCTTCGCCGAGACGGCCGTCGCGCCGGAGTTCTTCACGTTCGCGCTCTCGCCCGCGCTGGACTTCGCGCAGGGTGCTTCGCTGATCCTCAACTACCACACGGCCTACTTCGCGCTGCTCTTGCGCGGACGGCTGAAGCCCGGCGAGACGGTGCTCGTGCACGGTGCGGCCGGTGGTGTGGGCACCGCCTCTCTGCAGGTTGCCAAGGGTCTTGGCGCTAAGACGATCGCGCTTGTTTCAAGTGTTGCCAAGCAGGCTGTCGCAGAACAGGCGGGCGCCGATCACACGCTGCTGCTAGACGACGGTTGGAAGGACGCCGTGCTTGAGCTCTCAGGTGGCGGCGTGGACATGGTGCTCGACCCGGTGGGCGGCGATCGCTTCACTGACAGCCTGCGCTCACTGCGCGAGAACGGACGACTTGTCGTCGTCGGCTTCACCGGTGGGTCGATTCCCGAGGTGCGCGTCAACCGACTGCTGCTCAAGAACACCGAGGTCGTGGGAGCCGGCTGGGGTGCCTATGCGATGGGCAAGCCCGATCTCAACCGCGAGATCGGGGCCGCGATCAACCGCATGGTCGACGAAGGCTACGTGTCGCCCATCGTCGGCGAGCGCTTTCCCATGGAGCGCGCAGCGGACGCGCTGAAGGCGCTCGATGAGCGTCGTGCGACCGGCAAGATCGTCCTCGACGTGCGCTGAGCATGGATTTTGACCACTCATCCCGCACGCAGGAACTGCTCGACCGCCTGACAGCCTTCCAGGCTCGCGAGATCGCCCCGCGCGAGGAGGTCTACCACCGCGCGCTGCTGGCCAGCCACGATCCCTGGACATCGGTGCCGCCTGTGATCGACGAGCTCAAGGCCAAGGCACGGACGGAAGGACTGTGGAACCTGTTTCTGCCTCCCGGGGCCGAGCTCGCCGGCGAGCCGATTGGGGCCAGTCTGACCAACGTTGAGTACGCACCCCTGGCCGAGCACATGGGCCGCTCGCTGATCGCCAGTGAGATATGCAACTGCAACGCTCCGGACAGCGGCAACATGGAGGTGCTGCTGCACTTCGGCTCCGACGCACAGCGCGAGCGCTGGCTGGCGCCGCTGCTGGAGGGCAAGATCCGCTCGGCCTTCTGCATGACCGAGCCCGATGTCGCCTCCTCAGACGCCACCAACGTGCAGGCCACGGCCTTCCTCGACGGCGATGAGGTAGTTCTCAACGGGCGCAAGTGGTGGAGCACTGGCATCGGCCATCCCAACTGTCAGATCGCCATATTCATGGGCCTCACCGACCCCGACGCTGATCGCTACCACCAACACTCGATGGTGCTGGTGCCGATGGATACGCCTGGGGTGAAGATCGAGCGAATGCTCGAGGCGATGGGCTTCCGCGACGCTCCGGCCGGCCATGGTGAAGTGTCTTTCACGGACGTGAGGCTGCCCGCGAGCACGATCATCGGCGGCCCCGGCCAGGCGTTTGCGATTGCCCAGGCGCGGCTTGGCCCGGGTCGGATCCACCACTGCATGCGGCTGATCGGCCTAGCCGAGTTGGTGCTGGAGATGGCCTGCGTGCGCGCGAGCGAGCGCACCGCGTTCGGCAAGCCGCTGGCGAACCTGGGCGGCAACCGCGAACGGATCGCCGACGCGCGGATCGCGATCAACCAGGCCCGCCTGCACGTACTGCATACCGCATGGCTGGTCGATCAGAAGGCCCCGGAGGCGGCCGGCGCGGCGTCGCAGATCAAGGTGGCGGTGCCGAACATGGCCCAGCGGGTCGTTGACATGGCGATCCAACTGCACGGCGGCGCTGGGCTGTCCAACGACCTGCCGCTCGCCGCGGCATGGACCGCCGCGCGCGCACTGCGCCTGGCGGACGGTCCCGACGAGGTCCACCGTGGTGTCGTCGCGCGCCTGGAGCTGGCACGTCACGGCGTCGGCAAGTGGTCCTCCTGAGCGCTCGCCTCAGCCCTTGATCGGCTTTGAGGTTCCCAGCACTGCGCCGGCCGCGTTCAGCGCCTGCGCCGCTACATATGTTGTTGGCCCCACCCCCGGCGTGACGATCGCCGTCTCAAAGCCGCTCTTTGGTGCGCTTGCGATATCCGTGAGCTGCGTTGGCGAGGGGCCTGCGAGCACGCGCCAGCTCGCGACTTCGGTCGCGCCGTTCCAGCTCGCGTACACACTCACCGGTCTGCCCGTGCCAGCTGCTGCAGCCGCTATCGCTGGGGTGCTCGCCGGCGTGCCCGTCCAGGGGAAGCGGTAGGCGCGATAGGACTCATACGAGCCGTGGAAGTGAGCGTCGTACAGCAGCTGCCCGCTCGAGCTGTATTCGGAGAAGTACGGATCCGCCCCCCAGCCCACGAACATGTCGCCGTTTGTGAGCGCCTGCATGCTGCCCTGGCTGCCGGAGGACAGTGCGCCCGTGTGCTCATAGCTGGCGAGCAGCGTGTCTGTTTTTGCCTTCGGTTCGAGCGCCACCACGATCGCCCGCGATTGGGGATGGACCTTGGGCACCCCGCCGTTGTCGAAGATGGTGATCGTCCCGTTTGCCTGCATCGTCGCGTCGTGCTGAAACGCGGTGCTCGCTCCGTTCAGCGCCTTGACTTCGCTGTGTCTGCCGCCGACCTGCAGCTGCACTTGGCCGGTGAGCATGTTCAGCTCGTACAGCGTCGACGTGTTGCGCGCTGAGATCAACGTGGTGCCGTCGCTCGGGGTGCCTGTGAGCTGGTCTATCGAGTTGATGTGGAAGTAGTCAAATGGCCACGCGGTGGTTGCCTCCTCGGGCACGCTGTATGAATCGCTCAGGGGGATGTGGTTGAGGCCCTGCCATTCGCGCCGCACGAGCCCCGTCCGCAGGTCGATTTCTTGGAACCCGCTGTCGGTCACCGCACCGCCAGAGGGCCCTCCGACCGCAGAGAGGTCACAGGAGATCGGGTTGAACACTGTCAGCAGCGCCGTGTCCTGCGGCGTGATGTGGAAGTCGTGCAGGTCGGCTTTGTAGCCGTTGCCTGCGTGCACGCGCCCGACCTGCTGATAGGAGCTGTTATCGATGATCTCTTCGCCCTCGCCGAACCCCTGTGGCGGGACGTACCCTTGCCACCAGGTCAGCACAGGCTTGCCACCGATCTGCTGTACCTGCAGGTTGGTCGCCTCCATTTCTCCAGGCAGCGGATCGAACCACACCAGTTCGCCGTCTTCGTTGAAGATCATCGGCCCGCTCGGCCCTGGCCCGGAGTAGGGGGCGGCAAAGATGTCGCCAGGTTCGGTACCAGCTGCGTGGGCTGTCACGTCGAGCACCGGCGGCTCAAGCGCCGGCGCCGAGCGAAAGTGCTGCTCCTCGCCCGGATCCCGCACCTGTGTGGTGGTGGTGGGGGTGTATGCGAGGTTGTCCTGGTGAGCGACGACGAAGTGGTAGGCGAACGGCTGCGTCCCCGCGCTCGTCCGCAGCTTGCCGTGCACGGTCACGGTCTCGCCGGGAACGAACGGCCGTGATGGCACAAAGCTCGCTCCATCCCCCTGCGAGTAGCCGAGCAGGCGCCCGGAGTGCGCCCCGCTGCTGGAGCCGCTGACACCGACTGCGCTCAGGTCTCCCGCTGGGGCGCCCAGCAGACTGATCTGCGTGTATGCCGAAGCGACGTAAGAGTCGGGCAGTGGGTTTACCGCGAGGCTTGTGCCTGGAAGCACCGCCGAGCGGTTGAGGGTCGTTGGCACGCACTGCGGCGCTGCCGGCGCGTGGTAGGCGGAGTCCTCGGCGACGATCCGCTTTGAGGCAAACGCGAGCGTGCCCGCACTGGCGAGGACAATCAGTGTGCCACCGCTGAGCAGGCCACGGCGTAGGCGTCGATGAGCGCTCTCGTGTCGAATAGTTGGGCTTCCTTCGCCGTTCAGGCGGCCGATCCTAGTTTCACGACACGACACCCGCGTAAGAAGTTGCTAATGGCCGCGTTTTCTTAGCTGGTCTTAGAAGACGGGCGTCTCTGAGTAATCGCCGAATACCTGCTGCAGCGACTCGACGATCTCGCCCTCGGAGGAGTGCATGCGGGCGCACTCGAGCAGCGGCTCCATCAGGTTGCGATCCGGATGGGCGGCGTCCTCGCGCAGGGCCGCCAGGGCGCGCTCCACGGCCGCGCCGTCCCGCCGCGCGCGGGCGGCGTTCAGGCGCCCGATCTGCTTGCGCTCGAGCGCTGGATCGACGCGCAGCGTGGGGATCGGCTGCTCGTCCTCGGCCACGTGGCTGTTGACGCCGACGACGATCCGTTCCTGGGCGTCGATCTCCTGTTGCAGGGCGAAGGCGGCATCGGCGATCTCGCGCTGAGGGTAGTTGAGCTTGACCGCTTCGACCATCCCGCCCAGCTCGTCGATCTTCTTGAAGTACTCGTAGGCCCGCTGCTCCATCTGGTCGGTGAGCGCCTCGACGAAGTAGGAGCCGCCGAGCGGGTCGACGGTGTTGGTGACGCCTGTCTCATGCGCGATCATCTGCTGTGTGCGCAACGCGATCGTGACGGCCTCCTCGGTGGGCAGCGCGAGCGCCTCGTCGTAGGAGTTGGTGTGCAGCGACTGGGTGCCGCCGAGCACTGCGGCGAGCGCCTCCACGGCGGTGCGGACGATGTTGTTGAGCGGCTGCTGCGCCGTCAGCGACACGCCCGCCGTCTGCGCATGGAAGCGCATCTGCCACGAGCGCGGGTTCTTGGCGCCGAACGTATCGCGCATCTCTTTCGCCCAGATGCGCCGCGCAGCGCGGTACTTGGCGATCTCCTCGAAGAAGTCGATCTGCGCGTTGAAGAAGAACGACAGTCGCGGCGCGAACTCGTTGACGTCGAGGCCCCGTTGGACGGCCTGCTCGACGTATGTGAGGCCGTCCTTGAGCGTGAACGCGAGCTCCTGCTGGGCGGTGGAGCCGGCCTCGCGGATGTGGTAGCCGGAGATGGAGATGGGGTGCCAGCGGGGCATGCGCCGGGTGCACCACTCGATCATGTCCCCGCACAGGCGCATGGCGGGGTCGATCGGGAAGCACCACTCCTTCTGGGCGATGTACTCCTTGAGGATGTCCGCCTGGATCGTCCCCGACAGGCGCTCCGCCGGGACAGGACCCACGCCCGTAGCCTCGCCGCCGGGGGTCTCGCTGGATTCGGCGGCGGCGACGTAGAACGCGAGCATGATCGCTGCCGGCGCGTTGATGGTCATCGACACGGACACCTCGCCGAGGTCGATGCCCGAGAACAACGTCTGCATGTCGTCGAGCGTGTCGACGGCGACGCCCTCGCGGCCGACCTCGCCGAGCGAGCGCGGAGAGTCGGAGTCGTGGCCCATCAGCGAGGGCATGTCGAACGCGGTCGACAGCCCCGTCTGGCCGTGCTCGAGCAGGTAGTGGAAGCGCTCGTTGGTCTCCTCGCTGGTGCCGAAGCCGGCGAACTGGCGCATCGTCCACAGCCGCCCGCGGTACATCGTTGGGTGGATGCCGCGCGTATACGGGTACTCGCCCGGCAGTCCAATCGGATCTTCGGGGCCGCCAGCTCCCGCGCCGGCTTGCAGATCAGTGGCGGTGTAGAGCTCTTGGACTGGCTCGCCGGACAGCGTCCGGTCGTGCGCGTGCGTGTCTGTGTGTGAGGCCGCATCGACTGCCATGTCCGCAGATCGTACTCGCCCAAAAAACCGCCCGCGGATCGGCTCGAAGAAGCCGTCTTGACGTCAGGCGCGGTACTCTGCGCGCTCTCTGTCATAAAGGGCTATTGGGAAAGGGAAGCTTTATGAACAAGTCTCAACTGGTCGACGCTGTTGCCGCCGACAGTGGTCTCTCCAAAGCTGACGCCGGGCGCGCGGTCGAGTCCGTGATCGGCACGGTGACAAAGTCGCTCAAAAAAGGCGACGACGTGAGCATCACCGGCTTCGGTAAGTTCTCAGTCGTTAAACGGGCCGCGCGCCAGGGCGTGAATCCCCGCACAGGCGAGCGCGTGAAAATCAAGGCATCGAAGGCGCCCAAGTTCTCCGCGGGGGCATCGCTGAAGCAGGCTGTGAGCCCTAAGAAGTAGGCGACGCTCGTAATGGCGCTCGTGAGCGAGCTGGAGCTCGCGGGGTTCGACTACACCGACCCGTCCTTGCGGGGGGAGCGCTTTCACGAGGCCATGCGCGAGCTGCGCGCCCGGGGGTGGCTCGCCTCCGGGCCGTACGGCTACATCGTCCTCGACCGCGAAGCAGGCGAGTTCTTCCTACGCACGCGCGACGCGATCTTCCCGGGGATGACGATCGCCGAGATATTCGGAGTCGGCGAGGGGCCGCTGTACGAGCAGATGAAGCGCAACATCCTGCACGTCAACGGCGCCGATCACACGCGCTTGCGCAGCCTCGTCAACCCTGCCTTGAGCGCGCGGACAGTGGAGCGCTACCGGCCGGCGATGCGCGGGTTCCTGGAGGATCTACTCGCGCGCGCGAGTAAGAAAGAGGACGGGGACGGCAGTAAAGAGGACAGCAGTGGCGAGGTGGAGAGCGGTGGCCCGGATGGCGACGGGGTCGTGAAATGTGAGTTCGTCGAGGCGTTCGCCAAGCCGTACCCCTCACAGACGATCGCGGTTGCGATGGGCGCTCCGATCGAGGATGCGCCGAAGCTGCACCACTGGTCGAATTGGATCCAGCGCCAGTTCGACGCAGCCAGCATGGCCACCGAGCGCGAGCAGATCGAGCAGGCCGTACGCGAGTTCTATGAGTACGCTAGAGCACTCGTCGCCGCACGACGGGATGACCTCAAGGACGACCTGATCTCGAAGCTGATCGCCGCCGAAGAGGCTGGCGAGAAGCTCAGCGACGTCGAGTGCATCAACCTTGTGTTCAACGTGCTCGTCGGCGGAGTCAACACGACCCAGAGTCAGCTCGCGCACGCGATCAGGCTGCTCGCCGAACACCCCGAGCAGTGGGAGCTGCTGCAGCGCCAGCCGGAGCTGGCCGAGAGCGCCGTCGAGGAGGCGCTGCGCTATGAGCCGATCACGCCGTTCACCGCGCGCATCACGACCTCCGAGGTCACTTTCCGCGACGTCACCTTCCCGGCCGACACCGTCGTGATGGTGTGTGCCTTCACCGGCAACCGCGACCTCGGGCCGAGCGACGCGGAGGTGTTCGACATCACCGCGAAGCGGGGGCCGGGCGAGCGGGCGCTGACGTTCGGCGCGGGCGTGCACTACTGCCTCGGCGCCAACCTCGCGCGGCTGGAGCTGCGCGAGGCGCTGACGTTCCTCGCGGAGCACATGCCTGGGCTGGAGCTCGACGGCGAGCCTGAGTACGAGAGCATCCTCGGCATCTACGGTCTGGCCCGTCTGCCGATCAAGTTCTCGTCACCGCTCAAACACTCTCACGATGTTTGACGCACCCGTCGCGAACGGATAGTCGGCTTCGGATTCGCTGACCGCTCTGAAGCTGTAGCTGACCGGGCCGGGGAATTTGAAGCGGTAGGCGTCGTGGAAGCGCCCCTTCGCGGCGGTTTTGACCACGTCGAACTCGATCCATGGGCCACCGGGTGAGCGCGCCTCGAGCACTATTTGCTTGCCGCCGGCGGGGATCGGCCCGCCCAGCAGCTTGCCTTTGAAGAAGATCCTCCCACCCACGCTCACCGTCCGCGGGCTGATCTTCAGCCGCATGCCCGCCTTCACGGTCAGCGTCAGCGTTCGCGTCGCTACCGGCAGCGTGTCGCCGATGTGCTCACGGTAGGCGAACTGCAGTGCGCACGAGGCTACGCCATCCGGAACCTTCACGCTGAAGCGTCCGTTGGGCCCCGTAGTCGGGCTTGCCATCGTCGCGGCCTTCGCGCCCTGATACGCGGAGGTCTCTGTCAGGTTGATCTGGGCACCCGTGATCGGCACTCCCCCCGGCCCTGTCAGCTGCCCGTCGATCATGTGCGTACGGCCGTACGCGCTCGTGATGTGCTCCTTTGTCGAGCCCTTCCAGCCCACCGTCAATGTCGCCTGAGCCGAGGCGTCCGTCCCATTTGGCGGGCCCGGCGGCGGCGGCGTCCCCGGTGGTAGCGGATTGTCAACTGTAATTGTCCTGTCGAGCACTGTCGCCGCGTTCCCTGCCGCGTCGATCACACTCACCACCAGATGGTGTGCGCCGTTGCTGACCCTCGTTGTGTCGAACCCCACATCGGCGCTCACTGATGCAGGGCACGGCTGCACGTACAGGAACGCCACCAGCCCATCTGTCGTCTGCCCCACGTTTCTGCAGCGCCCGCCGTTTTCGTTTACCACCGTGCTCTGCACCACGTGCCCGTCCACGCTGAACACCGCCTCGTACACGCCCGAGCCCGGGTCGCTCGCACTGAAGGTCACATCGGTCGTGCCGCTAATCGAAGGTGCGCTCGCCAGTTCCCCACTTACGTTCGTGGCTGTTGGCGGGGCGCTCTGTTCGAGGGTGAGGTCGGCGGCATACAGATACACAACCGCTGCATAGCCGTTGGGATCGTGTTCGCCTTCTCTGCACTTGTATCCTGATTCACCGGCGCATGAGACGTTCATGTATAGATGCGAACCCAAATTGGGACCCGGTACAACAAGACGGTTTTCGGCGGCTAGTGGTTGGCTCATGCTTCCGACACCAGTCGGGCATGTGGAGCCACCCACACACTGGCCAAACGCACTCGCGGGCTCGTTGAGGTTTTCAGGTCCAGCAAACCACAACCCGTAGAAAGCGTTCACTGCCACACCGCCATCCGCGTCTCCCGCACGCCACAGCGTCGCACCGGCGATCGTCTCGTTGGCGGGGGCTGCAAACATCCACGTCGCAGAGTCAGAGTTAGCGGTCCGCGGCTCGGCACGTAGCGCCGCGATCAACGCACCTGCCGGCTGCGCACACGTATTTTCCGCGAACGCTTCCGAGCCTATCTCAGACCCACTCCACCCATCGGCCGGTGCGATTTCGCCCGAAGGCGTACGGCAGGAGTACACGTGGTACTTGCCTGCCCAGGCGCTTGCCGCTGTCGCCAGGCTAGCAAGCGTCAGCACGCAAGCGCCTCTCAATCCGGCTCGGTTCATAGCTCGTGTATGGCGACCTTGTTTGAGATGCCGTCGAGGAATGGGAAGTTCGACTCGTAAGGTGAGACGACACGGAAGTGGTAGGTGACTGGCCCGGGGAACTTGAAGCGGTAGCTCGCGTGGTAGCGGCCCTTCGCATCGGTACCTATGGTGTCGAACTGGATCCATTCAGCACCCGAGGAGGCCTCCAGCACGAGTTGCTTGCCGCCTGACGGGATCGGAGCACCGTGCAGGGTGCCGCTGAAGTAGATCTTTCGCCCCACGCTCGTAACTCGCGGAGCGACATGCAGCGTAAGCCCGGCATGCACGCTCAGCTTGAGCGCGACAGTCGCGACAGCGACAGTGTCGTTGACATGACTGCGGTAGGCAAAGCTGAGGGTGGCTGAGGAGATGGTCGCTGGCAGGGTCAGTGTCCATGCGCCGGTTGCGCTGGTTTGTGTGGTGCCGAGGCTTTGGGGGTGGGCGCCTTGATAGTCAGGGGTCGCGTAAACGTCCAGCAAAGCGCCTGTGATTGGTTGTCCGGCTGTGGTGGTGAGGGTGCCTGTGATGTGCTCTCGTGCGCCGTAGTGCTCGGTGAGCGCTGTCTTGGGGGTACGTGCCCAGCGCGCGGTGAGCTTGGCCTGGTCAGACGCGTTTGTGCCGTTGGGCGCTCCACGCAACGCAGCGGGACTACCCGGACCAATCACCCCCGGGCTCCCCGATGACGGACCGCCCACGGTGATCAGGCCGTCATAGGCGGTCGCTTCTTCGCCCGCGGCATCCTCGATTGTCACCTGCAGATGATGCTGGCCGGCAGAAAGCTTTGATGTGTTGACGGGGATGCTGATGTTCTCCGCGCTGGGGCAGGGTTGGGGTGAGGTGAAGGTCATCGTGGGGCTCGAGGGCGTGAGGTTCGCGCACACCCCTTCGTTGGTGTTCGGCACCTCCCGGACGACCTGTTGGCCATCGACGAGGACGGTGGCGCTGTAGACACCGCCACCACTGTCCGAGGCCGTGAAGCTGATCGTGTCGGTCCCCGACAGCACGCCCTGAGCGATGAGCGAGCCGGAGACGTTTGCGACCGAGGGGACCGTTGAGTCATGGAGTGTGAAGCTGCCACTGCTCACGAGCGCCTCAGCCTCGGGCCCACCAGAGTTGGAGCCCGGGCATGGGTAGCTCAGATCCTGCCCCGGATCGCAGCCGACGCCGACGTTCACGTAGTTCACGCCGCTCAGTCCGCCGACACTCACCGTCGTTTCCTGCGCGCCATACCCGAGATTGCGATAGTCGTAGTTCGGGTCGCTCTGGCCGGTGTGGTTGACGTAGACGTCGCCAAATCCATCGGCGCATTGTCCGCTTTGGATCGTGCATGGCCCACCGAAGGCGTGCAGCTGCAGGCTGTAGCTGATGATGGACAGCCCCGTGGGGACGGAGTAGGTCATCGTGTTGCCGTCGCCGTTGTAATAGTTCGCGGTTGGGTTGGGACCCATCCCCAGCCCGAACCACCCTTGGCTGCCATTCGCGCAGTTTGCGCTGTAGGTGATGTACTGGCCGGTCGCTGATCCGACGCTCCATCCCTGCGTGCCCACCCCATCCCCGGCCGAGTCGTGGCAAGTCAGGGCAGTAAACGTACCCGCGGCCGCCGGCGATGAAGACAGGGCAAGCAGGCACACCGTGCCAGCCAGGAGACAGGCGGTTGCCCAGGCGTACCGAAACCCGCTCTTGCTACTGCTCATCTGCCTCCCAAGCCTCCAACATCGCTTCAAGCGCCTGCGCTCATGCGTAATCCCCTCTTTCTTATACCGCCGATCAGGCTTGTTCTGCGGCACAACCCCTACTCCGACGACACGCCCCGAACGGGACACGCATGCTCGGCAGGAAGCGCAGCCGCTGCCCCAGCGGACGGAGCGCGATCAGGGGATGCCGTCGAGCAGCTGGGCCGGCGGGATGCCCAGCGCGTTTGCCAGCTTGACGATCGTCGCGAGCCGCGGGTCGCGTGTGGAGCGCTCCAGGCGCGATATCTCGCTCATGTTCAGGTCGGAGCGGAAGCCGAGCGCTTCTTGGGAGAGCTGCAAGCGCGTTCGCTCCTTGCGGAGGTTTCTGGCGAAGATGTCGCGGGCACCGGCCGTCATGCCCTCGATGCTCGTCAGATACGGCCAAAACCTCTAGGGCCAAAACCTCAAATCTCTGATATAACCTGATGCCGTGATGTATCGTGTTCTGGGATGCACGAGGGGGTAGCGCGATGAGCTTGGTGGTCATTAGCAGAACGACACTTAGGTCGATCCCTTTGCAGGGGCTTGTCGGCCTGCTCGTCGCCATTGGCGTGCTGGCGGTCGCAGGACCGGCGATGGCCTCCTCCTCTGTCGTCTCGTCCTGGGGCGATAACACCTACGGTCAACTCGGCGACGGCTCCGAAGGCTGGGAATGGGACAGCAAGGTGCCGATCCCCGTGAGCGGGCTGACCGGCGCGAAGTCTGTCTCGGCTAGCGGTTCGGCTGGCCTGGCGCTGATGCAAGACGATACGGTAATGGGCTGGGGCAACAACGGAGCCGGCGAACTCGGAGACGGCACCATCACCCAACGCGACACGCCGGTGCCGGTCAGCGGATTGTCCGGAGTGACGCAGATAGCGACCGGTGACCAACACAGTCTCGCGCTGCTCGCCAACGGCACGGTCGAGGCATGGGGCTACGACGACTACGACCAGCTGGGCCCGATCAGCGCGAAGGAAACCTGCGACAGCGGCGTTGCTTGCGTGCGTAGACCAACGCTCGTGCCCGGCCTCAGCGCTGTCAAGGCGATCGCCGCCGGGGAAAGCTACAGCCTCGTACTGCTCGACAACGGGACGGTCGAGGCGTGGGGCGAAGGCTCATGGGGTCAGCTCGGTAGCGGCCCGATCAAGGGTTTGGAAACCTGTCCGGAAGAACCTGTCGCAGAAGGCTCTCGGCTTTGCAGCAGAGAGCCAGTACCGGTCAGCGGACTGTCTGGGGTCGGCGCGATCGCCGGCGGTCACGGGGACAGCCTCGCGCTACTGGAAGACGGCACAGTCATGGCCTGGGGCTATAACGGCGCGGGGCAGCTCGGGAACGCCAGCACCACCGGCCCGGAATCGTGCGTGAACAGCGTTGCGTGCAGCGGCGTGCCCGTGCCGGTCAGCGGCCTGTCGGGGGTCACCCAGGTCTCGGCAGGCGATCTCCACAACCTCGCGCTGCTGAGCGACGGCACGGTGATGGCGTGGGGCAACGGCTCGAACGGACAGCTCGGCAACGGGACCACGGAAAACAGCGACGTGCCGGTGTCGGTCACTGGCCTCTCGGGCGTCGCCCAGATCTCCGCTGGCAACTACCACAGCCTCGCTCTATTGAGCAACGGCACGGTGGACGCGTGGGGCTGGGACGAGCTCTGGCAGCTCGGGAACATCGCAACCGAAGAACAGAGCGATGTGGCGGTTCCCGTGAGTGGCCTCTCGGGGGTCACGGCCATCGCGGCCGGCAACGGCCAGAGCTATGTCGTCGGCGCGACACCGGTCGCCTACCCGCAGATCGCCAAGCTCGCCCCCTACACCGGTCCGGAAACGGGCGGCACGACGGTGACGATCACCGGGCGGAATTTCACCGGTGCCACAGCGGTCGATTTCGGCTCTGAGAGCGCCACGAGCTTCACCGTCAACTCGCCGACGTCGATAACCGCCGCCTCTCCGGCGGGAGCCAAGGGCAAAGTGGATCTCATCGTGACCACCCCCGAAGGCACCAGCTACACGAGTCCGAGGGACACGTTTCGCTATGGCGAAGAACAACCCAGCGAAAAAGAAGGTCCTGGGGAACCCGGCGAAAAGCCCGTGGTGAGCGGCGAGTCCGCCTCCAACATCACCGAACACACCGCGACGATCAACGCGGATGTCAACCCTCAGAGAACAACTGAGATCACCTATTTCGTCGAATACGGCACCACCACCTCCTACGGACAGAGCGCCCCGAACCCGCCGGCAACGATCCGCTGGGCAACGTGCGGACTGGAGTGCGAAGGCGAAGCTGAAACCTCCAGACCGGTCAGCGTGAACCTGACTGAACTCCAGGCCGGCACGACCTACCACTATCGAGTCGTGGCCAGCAACGGTAGGGGCGTGGAGCACTACGGTCAGGACGAGACGTTCACCACCCTGCCATCCGAACCTACGGGCGAAAACGGCGGAGCTGAAACCGGTGCCGCCTCGAACATCTCTCAGACGGGCGCGACACTGAGCGGCGTCGTGACTGCTTGGGGATGGCGGGAAGCCACATACGTCTTTGAATACGGCACCAGCACTTCGTATGGGCAGAGCGCGCCCACTCCACCGGGGGTGATCGGGTCGCGTGCAACTTGTGGCCTACCGTGCGGTCCCCCGCATTCAGAACAATTCCCGGTGAGCGAGAATCTGACCGAACTACAACCCAACGCGACCTATCACTATCGCCTCGTCGCTATCAGCAACGGCCATACGAGCTACGGTGGGGACGCTACGTTCACCACATCCGAAAGCTTTTTTGAACCGCTGAATACTGCTACACCGTCTACGAGTGGTGGTGGAGAATCTCTGTCTAAGACTGGCGGCAGCGTCCAGTCCGGGACTTCAAGCACACCAACCGGATCGGCGACGCCGCCATCGACGCCCGGTGTGGCGCCCCTTGTCTCTCCGCTTGGGGAATCAGTGGAGCCCAAGGTCCTCATCAAGACACAGAAGCTCACGACAGCGTTGAAGTTGTGCGCGAAGAAGCCGAAGAGCAAGCGAGCGGCGTGCGCGAAGCAGGCCCGCAAGGCTTACGCCGCAATAGCCGCGAACAGCAAGAAGAGATAGGCGAGCCGGCGGCCGGTCAGCGCCACCGCCCCTAGATGCGGATGGAACTGCCGTCGGTATGGTGATCGGATGATCTGTTGCTGGAGGATCTGCCTCGTCCTCGGGGTGTCCTGCTCGACACTCTGGGCCTCGGTGGGACAGGCAAGCGCTCTCTCCCCGCTCCCTGCCTCCAACTACAGCACCCAGTCGGCGTGCGCCGCGCCCGCTCCCGGGCACGTGGCGTGCCTGGCGGAAATACTGGTGGCAAGGACTGCGGCAGGACGTGCGCACACCTATCCGGTGGGGATGAGTGTCGCCCATGCGATCATCCCCGGTGGCGCTGCGGAAGGTGTCGATGGCTTGCGCCCGCAAGATCTGCGCAACGCCTACTTCCCCGGTGAAGCATCCGACGCGCCGGCGTCGGAACCGCAGACGATCGCGTTGGTGGATGCGTACAACGATCTCGAAGCCGAAGCCGATCTAGGAGTCTACGACCAGGAATTCAATCTCCCGAAATGCACGAGAGGCAACGGTTGTTTCGAGCAGGTAAACCAGCAGGGCGAAACGGAAAATCTGCCCTATCCCGAGAGCACAGCGGCGAAACAAGCAAAGGAAGCGCTCTGCGAAAGCAAAACGGCGGAACCAGCGGTTAAAAAGGCCGCGTGCAAAGAAGCCGAAGAAGCCGACGGATGGTCGGCGGAGATATCCCTCGACATCGAGATGGCTCACGCAATCTGCCAGAACTGTCACATCCTGCTCGTCGAGGCCGACGAAGCCGAAGAACCGGACCTCGAAGCCGCGGAGGATACGGCAGTACGCCTTGGCGCCAATGAGGTCTCCAACTCGTGGGCAGGCAACGAGCCGCTCACCGACAGCGAAGCGTTCAACCATCCCGGAGTTGTGATTACGGCCGCCGCCGGCGATAGTGGCTATTTGAACTGGGAGAGGAGTAAGAAAGAGGAAGAAGAAGGCGTCAAGGCGGGCGTCGACTACCCAGCTTCCTCTCCGCATGTGGTTGCGGTGGCAGGTACCAGCCTGAAGCTGAACGGCGCCGGTGAAACTTGGAGCGAAGAGTCGGTGTGGTGGGGCGGAGGGAGCGGTTGCAGCCTGAATTTCAAAGCTCAGCCTTGGCAGAGCGAAGTCCCGGACTGGTCGTCGGTGGGCTGCGAAGACCGGCGCGCGGTGGCTGATATCGCAGCGGATGCCAATCCCTACACCGGAGTGGCTATTTATGACTCCGTCCCCTATGTCCGTCTGGGGGACGGCCTGAAAAACGCCACGGTGTTCTACTGGACGCCGATCGGCGGCACGAGCGCTGCCACCCCGATCATCGCCGCGATGTTCGCACTCGCGGGCGGATCGCACGGCGTCGCATATCCCGCCGAGACGCTCTACTCCCACCTGGATTCGGCCTCCCTACACGATGTCACCGAAGGCGCCAACGGCGAGTGCGACGACGACTATTCGTCTGGCTGCCGCGGCTCGATGAACCCTCTCTCTCTGACTGACTGCGGCCAGGGCGTGTTGATCTGCAACGCCGCGTCCGGCTATGACGGCCCGAGCGGGGTTGGTACCCCCAACGGGATCGATGCTTTCAAGCCCACCCGCCAGCACAAAGCCGGCGGGCCGGAAGCGCCGCTCAGCGAAGAATGCGCTGGGACGATCTTCACGGCCACCGGCAAGGTATGCGGGACACTGAACCCTGACTCCGACGCCACGGCCGGCTACTACTTCGCCTACAACAAGGGCGCTGACTGTGCCGGCGGCAAGGAAACCCCTCTGCAGCCAGAACAGCAGGGCGAACACATCCACGTATCTGGCGAACTGTTCGGTCTGGAAGCCAACACCGAGTACTCCTACTGCCTGGTCGCGACTGACGGCTCCGGGGAAACGACGGGGTCTGACAGGACGTTCACAACCGAACCGGCGGCGCCGAGACCGCCCCAGACCAGTCCCGCCATCGACGTCACGGCCGAGTCGGCGACACTCGAGGGCGAGCTCGGGCCCCAGCCGATCGCGACGAGTTGGTACTTCCAGTACGCCCCGCAGTTCATCTGCACCTGGGAACACGCGAGCACCACTGCCGAGGAGCCAGACACCAAGCCCGGCGAAGTGGACGAAGTCTCAGCTGCGCTCACGGGTCTGCAGCCGGGCACCTACTACGACGTATGCCTCGTCGCCAAGAACAGAATCGGCTCCACCGTTGGTTGGGAACGGTCGTTCTTGACCGAATCGACGGCGCCGAGGATCGAATCGGTCAGCGCCCAGGGCACGAGCACCGAAGCGACCATCGAAGCAAAGACGAACCCCGATGCCCAGACGGCGACGTGTGAGGTCCAGTACGGCACGAGTGAAGCCTACGGTTCCATCGCTCCGTGCAAAGAAGGGCTCGGGAACAACGGTGAGCGTGTGCTCGCGAGCGCTCACGTCACTGGTCTAAAAGCAGGCACGACCTACTACTACCGCCTCGTCGTCGAAAACCAAATCGGCAAGAGCTCGCCGAGCGAAGGCCAGGGGACGGTCACGACACAGCCGCCGAGCGAAATCGGAGGTGGGAAAAAGACAGAAGAAGAAAAAGCGAAAGAAAAGACAGAACTAACGGCGCCGATAAGCGACGCCGAAGCCAATTTCAAGGCTGAATACGAAGCCCAGATGGCGGCAGCAGCTAAGGAGCAACAGGAAGAAGAAGTCGCTCTAGCGGCCCGGAAGAAGCGAGAAGAAGCCGCAAGCAAATCCGCATCTATCACGATCGTGAAGATTGAGGTGAGCTCGGGCAGCGTGACGGTAATGCTTCATGTCTCGCAAGCGGGCACGGTCACGATCTCCGGTCCAGGGTGCAAGACGACGAGAAAGAGTGTTGCCGCTGGCACTATTCAGATCAAGGTCGCACTGACCAGGGCTGGCAAGAACGCTCGCAAGCATCACAGGAAGGCCAAGATCACGGCGCAGTTGAAGGCGGCGAGCAAGACGGCGTCTGCATCGAAGGCAGTCAAGTTTTGATGGAGGTCACTGGCCGAGGTCGGCGGCGTGCTTTTTGGCCCGTGTCAGCAACAGCGAGAACAGCTGTTCTTGGGTGGCTGCGGGGAATGGGCGCAACACGCCGGAACTGAGGAGCGAGACCTCGGCCCGGCTATAGACGAAGCCGAGGATATCTAGGTAAAAAGGCAGTTTGATGCCGTGCACGGTGATCGCTACGGTGATTCGCCACCCGAAGCTTCCGCTCGTGCCTGGCGCGGGGGGAGTTCCTTGCGAGATCGAAACTGGACTGACGGTCGCCCCTTGATACTTCTGCCCTTTGAAGAGCAGGTTGAGGTAATGCGACAGACATTCACGGACGTGATCGCTGCGGCTCGCCTCGAGTTCTTTGGAGGTTTGTGACGGCGTGGGTGCGACGCTCGAGACGCTGACTTCCGAGCTCACGCTCAAGTCCAAGATGCCGTGTTCGAGCTTGAAGTCCTTCGAGCTCACTTCGGCGAGCCCATTGCTGGATTTCAACGATCCTCCCGTGCAGTGCTGCAGTTCATGGTCGAGTCGCTTTTCCGCTGGCGTTTCGTGTTCGTGTTCGTGTGCTGAGGAAGCTTTAAAGCCCGGCACATCCGCGGCGGTCAGGTTGACCGCATTGGCGAATGCAAGCGCCTGCGTCTTGACGGGTGGCCTATTGGCGCCGGCGTGCGTTCCGGTCGTGGCGCCGGTGTGTGCAGAGTGACTGCTCCCACAGCCGGTGAGGAGCCCGCATGACATGAGGGCCACAAGGATTATGGCCCTTCGGAGTAGCGCCGGGCGCATTATCCGAGCAGGGCTTGTGCGCGGGCTCTGAGCTTGGTCATGCCGCGGATCCAGCGCTGCGGGTCCTGTGCCTTGCCGACCACGAATTCGTGCATCTCGGGGTGTGTGAGGATCAGGAAGAGGTCCTGCTCGAGGCCTTCGAGAATGCGCTCAGCGGCCTGCTCTGGCGCGAGCACCTCGCCACCGCCGATCGCTGCGCTCGCCTTGGCGGCGTCCCCTCCAGCGCCGGCCCGAAGCATCGCCGTATCGACTGCTCCGGGGCAGATGCACGACACGCGGATCCCATTGTCGGCGTACATAAACGCCATCCACTCAGCGAACCCGACCGCTGCATGCTTGGTCGCCGAGTAGGGCGCGTCACCAGCTTGCGGTGAGGATCCCGGCCATCGATGCGGTCGTCACGAGGTGCCCGTCGCCACGCTCGATCCACCCGGGCAGCAGTGCGCGGGCGGCATATACGTGTGACATGACGTTGATGCTCCACTGGCGAGCCCAATCCTCGTCGGGTGCCTCCGGGCCGCCGCCGGTGGACAGGCCAGCGTTGGCAAACCACACGTCTATCCGACCCACATCTCTGAGGAGCGCGCGCGTCGCCTGCTCCTCAGAAACATCGAGGGCACGCGCCACGACGCGCGCGTCTCCCAACTCCTCGCGCAACTGCTCGACCCCGTTGCCGTCGATGTCGGCGGCGATCACGCTTTGTGCGCCCCGCGCGACGAGCGCACGCACGAGGGCTCCGCCGATACCGCCCGCCGCACCGGTGACCACGATGATCTTGCCCTCTGGATCCATTCCCGGACCATACTCGGACACCCCGCTTTGTGTTGCTGGCCTTCAGGGTGCATACATACGCGTCCACTGCGAAAGTGCAGGATTTATAAAACTGGCGTCAGCTGTCGATTCGTAGAGATGAGATGACCCTAAAGAGCGCAAGCACGGGCAATGATGAGGTGCGACTTCCGACGCCACCGGTCTTTCTAACGGAGGATGCCGGAGAGGATCGGCATCGCCTCGGCGAGGCGCTGAAGGCGCGAACCGCGGATGTGCGCAGGGAGACGGTCGCAAGGACAGCGGGCCCGGGGCACGATGTCGACACTCTTGTGCAAGAGAGCTTCGAGCGGATCTGTAACAGCTCCACGGTCGCGGTAGCCCGCTGGATCACAGGGGAGAGCTTGGAGGCGGTTATTGAGGCCGGCCAGGAAACGTGGCTTATCTTTGCTGAGCTGGCTGCCCACCGCGCGGCGTCGCTGGACGAGGTCACCAGGCGCTGCTTCTCCTGGCGCAACGTAATGGCCGAGATGCTGCATGAGAGCGCCACCCAGCTGGACGTTTCTCCTGACGCGCTCTCCCAAGCCCTGAACCTGCTGCAGCTAAGCCTCGAGTTCAGTCTGCTGCGGATGTGCGAGGCCTTTGAGATCGAGCGCAAGCGAACGGATGAAGAGCTCACGCGGCGTGAGGAGGAGCTTTCGTTTCTCGCCACCCACGACCCGTTGACTGGCCTGCCGAACCGGACGCTGATCCAGGACCGCGTCGAGCAGATGCTCGCGCGCTCTGCTCGCCACCAAACGCCGGTGGCAGCGCTGTTCATCGACCTCGACAACTTCAAGGACATAAACGACACACTCGGCCACGGCGTCGGCGACGAACTGTTGCAGGCTGTCACCGCGAGACTCCAGGGCGTAATACGCGAAGCCGACGCGCTGGGCCGTTTGGGTGGCGACGAGTTTGTCGTGATCTCCGAAGAGCTCACGATGTCGGTCGGTCCGGAGCTGATCGCCGAGCGCCTGCTCGACGCGCTCAAACAGCCGTTCAAGCTCGGAGCAGACAAGGAAACCCGTGTGAGCGTGACCGCGAGCATCGGGATCGCGGCGGGCGAGCGGATCTCCGCCGAAGAGCTCCTGCGCGATGCGGACATCGCGATGTACCGTGCCAAGTGGGATGGCAAGAACCGCCACGTCGTGTTCGAGACCGGCATGCAGGACACCATGCAGAACCGCATGGAGCTGGAGATGGATCTGCGCGAGGCGCTCGAGAACGACGAGTTCTTCCTGGCCTATCAGCCCACGATCAACCTGACCGACATGAGTCCCACTGGAGTGGAGGCCCTGATCCGCTGGAAGCACCCCGTGCGCGGTGTCGTTCAACCCGACGATTTCATCCCACTGCTCGAGGAGACGGGACTAATTACAGAGGTTGGCAAGTGGGTTCTGCAGGAAGCCTGCTCTCAGGGCGCCAAGTGGCGCGCGGCCGGATACCCGATTGGCATGGCTGTGAACGTCTCTGGACGTCAGCTCGATACCGATCAGCTCGTCGTCAACGTCGAAGAGGCGCTCTCCGACAGTGGCCTTGACCCTGGAGCGCTGACGATCGAGATTACCGAGACGACGCTGATGCGTAATGCCGAGGAGACCGCTCGTAGGCTCGTTGCGATCAAGGCGCTCGGGGTGCGGATCGCGATCGATGACTTCGGCACTGGTTACTCTTCGCTTGCTCATCTGCAACGGTTCCCTGTTGACGCGTTGAAGATCGACCGCTCATTCATCGCGGGGCTGAAGCACAACCAAGAGGGCGAGACTCTTATCCACACCCTCGTGCAACTCGGCAAGGCGCTCTCGATCGAGACGTTCGCCGAGGGTATTGAGCAGCAGCAGGAGCTGTCACTGCTCAGGGATGAGGACTGTGACAACGGCCAAGGCTTCTTGTTCGCGCGGCCTCTCGACGTAGCTGCAACCGAGGACTTCCTGCAGAACTGGGCCAAGAATGCTGTGCCAGCTGTTACGCCCGCACCGTAGCGTGTCCGTGTGCCACGCGGCTGATGCCTGACGTGATGGCGCGACTCCAGAGATGATCACTCCTTGCCGATGAGTGCAGATGCCGACGGCTTCGATAGGTGCACCAGATGAGGATCTTCGCCGTCTCGGTGAGGCGCTGAACGCGCGCACAACTGACGTGGTCGCGGGAATGGTCTCACGGACAGGCCAGTCGGGCTGCGTCCTTGATGAGATCGTCGAGGAGAGCTTCGAACGGGTCGGTGCGGTCTCGACGGTCGCAGTCGCCAGGTGGATGGCGGGGGAGGGTGCTGAGGTGGCTCGCGAGGTCGGTCAGGAGTCCTGGCAGATCTTCGGCCAGCTGGCGGCGCAGCGGGCGGCGCCGCTGAACGAGGTCACCAAGCGTTGCCTGCGCTGGTGCGATGCGGCGGAAGATGTCGTGAGAGAGATCGCGGCGCAGCTGGCCCTCCCGCCGGAGGTGCTCGCGCAGGCGATGGCCATGTTGCAGCGAAGCCTCAAGGTGACGCTCGTGCGGATGTGCGAGTCCTTTGAGTCAGAGCGCCAGGGTGCGGATGAGCAGCTCGCGTTCCTGGCGACCCACGACCCGTTGACAGGACTTCCCAACCGGACTTTGATACTGGACCGCATCGAGCAGATGCTCGCGCGCTCACGCCGCGACCACACTCCGGTCGCGGCACTGTTCGTCAACCTCGACAACTTCAAGTCCATCAACGACACGCTCGGCCACTCGGCCGGCGATGAACTGCTGAAGGCGGTCGCGGCGAGACTGGATGGCGTCGTACGCGCCACCGACACACTCGGCCGCCTCGGCGGCGATGAGTTCGTCGTCATCGCCGAGGACCTCTCCCTCGCCGCCGGCCCAGACCTGGTCGCCGAGCGCCTGCTCGCAGCGCTCAAAGAGCCGTTTAATCTCGACGGCGCAAAGAACACTCCCTTCACGGTGACCGCGAGCGTCGGTATCGCGGTGGGAGACCGCGTATCGCCCGCGGACCTGCTCCGCGACGCCGACATCGCGATGTACCGCGCGAAGTGGGATGGCAAGAACCGCTATGTCCTGTTCGAGTCCGGGATGCAAGACGCGGTCCAGGGCCGGATGAAGCTGGAGATGGACCTGCGCCAGGCGATCGAGAACGACGAGTTCTTGCTCGCCTATCAGCCGACGTTCGACCTGCGCGACATGAGCCCCACCGGAGTGGAGGCCCTGATCCGCTGGAACAGCCCCACACGAGGCGTCGTGCAGCCCGATGACTTCATCCCGATGCTCGAGGAGACGGGACTGATCGTGGAGATCGGAAGATGGGTCCTGAACGAGGCCACTCGACAGGGCGCCGCGTGGCGGCAGGACGGATATCCGATCGGGATGGCTGTAAACGTCTCTGGCCGGCAACTCGACACCGATGACTTCATAACTGACGTCTCGCAGGCGCTCTCAGCCAGTGGCCTGGATCCCGCCGCGCTGACGATCGAGATCACCGAGACGACGCTGATGCGCAACGTCGAGGAGACCGCCCGCCGCCTCACGGCGATCAAGGAGCTTGGCGTGCGGATCGCGATCGACGACTTCGGCACTGGTTACTCCTCGCTCGCGCATCTCCAGCAATTCCCCGTCAACGCGTTGAAGATCGACCGCTCGTTCATCTCAGGGCTCACCAACAACCAGGAAGGCGGGACCCTCATCCACACCCTCGTGCAACTCGGCAAGGATCTCTCGATCGAGACCCTCGCCGAGGGCATCGAGCAATCGCAAGAGCTCGACCTCCTCAGAGACGAGCATTGCGACTCAGGACAGGGCTTCCTCTTCGCCCGGCCTCTTGACGTGGCTGCCACTGAGAGCTTCCTTCAGGACTGGGCCAAGCAGGCCGCTCGAGCCTCCTGATCGATCATGGAGTGTGTCTGGGTCGTACTGATACGGGGGCGGGCTGAGAGCCGAGGTGTTCGAACCATGCAGGCCATCAGCTCCCCTTTCTCCGTGCCCAGGCCCTCACGCGCTACCATGGTTATACCCAGTTTTAAAAACAATGTATGAGGGGCGAGCTTCACACGGCTCCGATAGGACAAACGTCCAGATCTTGGGAGCAGTTGATCAAAATCTTGCTATGTCGTCCGAAAAGAACGACATGGAGTGTCGTCCTAATAGTGCAGCCCCGATCACAACCGCCGAGTTTCCGCTGCGGTGTGTGTGGACAAACCACCCCTCTCACGATCATTGCTGCCGGGCTCGGATTCCCGCGCGGGCGGTCACCACCGCATGGCGTCGCGAGCTGGAGCTCGGCCGGGTGGGCGCCGGCTTCTTCCACTTCAGCTGGCGCGGGCTTGTGTGGCTGGCCTATGGCCTGCCCGATGGCAGGGTGCGCGGTGTCTACTGCCCGGTGCATCGGGCAGGGCGTGAGGAACGGCTCGGATACGATCCCGAGCTTGCCCTCTCAGCAGCAGCCCTACACGCGCGATAGCCCCACCCACGTACCAGAGCGCCCGTCGCTGGAGGGCCTGGAGGCGAAGTGGAGCGCCGTGTGGGAGCGCGACGGCGTCTACCGCTTCGACCGCTCGGCGCCGCGCGAGCGCGTGTACTCGATCGACACGCCGCCGCCGACCGTCAGCGGCTCGCTGCACGTCGGTCACGTCTTCTCCTACACGCACACCGACACGATCGCGCGCTACCGGCGCATGCGCGGGATGGAGGTCTTCTACCCGATGGGCTGGGACGACAACGGCCTGCCGACGGAGCGGCGCGTGCAGAACCACTTCGGCGTGCGCTGCGACCCGTCCGTCCCATACGACCCGAGCTTCGAGCCTCCGGAGCAGGGCGGGCGCGGATCGGATTCGAAGGAGCCGGTGGCGGTCTCGCGGCCGAACTTCGTCGAGCTGTGCCTGGCGCTGACCGAGAGCGACGAGCAGGCGTTCGAGCGGCTGTGGCGCACGCTCGGGCTGTCGGTGGACTGGTCGATGACCTACACGACGATCGGCCGCCTGGCGCAGCGCATCTCCCAGCGCTCGTTCCTCGGTCTGCTCGAGCGCGGCGGCGCCTACCAGCTCGAGGCGCCGACGCTGTGGGACGTCGACTTCCAGACGGCCGTCGCGCAGGCCGAGCTCGAGGACCGCGAGCGGCCGGGGGCGATGCACCGTGTGCGTTTCGCGCCGACCGGCGAGGACGCCGGATCTGAACCGCTGGCGCTGATCGAGACGACGCGTCCGGAGTTGATCCCGGCGTGCGTGGCGCTGCTCGCGCACCCCGACGACGACCGTTACACCGGGCTCGTCGGTCGCGAAGTGCTGACGCCGCTGTTCGGGACACGGGTGCCGGTGATGACACACCCGCAGGTCGAGCGCGAGAAGGGCACGGGCCTGGTGATGGTGTGCACGTTCGGCGACCTGACCGACGTGACGTGGTGGCGCGAGCTGGGGCTGCCGGTGCGCTCGACGCTCGGAGGAGACGGTCGCCTGCTCGAGGTTCCGTGGGGCGCCCCCGGTTGGGAGTCGGAGGATCCCGAGCGGGCGCGCGCCAGCTACGACGAGCTGCAGGGGCGGACGATCAACCAGGCGCGCAAACGGATCGTCGAGCAGCTGCGTGAGTCCGGCGAGCTGATCGGCGAGCCCACTCCGGTCAACCGGGCGGTCAAGTTCTACGAGAAGGGGGAGCGGCCGATCGAGATCGTGACCAGCCGCCAGTGGTTCATCCGCACGGTCGAGCACCACGACGAGCTGATCGAGCGTGGCCGCCAGCTCAAATGGCACCCCCCTTACATGCGTGCGCGCTTCGAGGACTGGGTCGACGGGCTGACGGGCGACTGGTGCGTGAGCCGCCAGCGCTTCTTCGGCGTTCCCTTCCCGGTGTGGTATCCGCTGGACGCCGGCGGGGCGGTGCTGTATGACCAGCCGATCACCGCGACCGCGGACGCGCTCCCGGTCGATCCCTCGACCGACACGCCCGACGGCTACGACGCTTCTCAGCGGGGACAGCCCGGCGGCTTCGTCGGCGACCCCGACGTCATGGACACGTGGGCGACCTCGTCGCTGACACCTCAGATCGCGGGCCATGCGGGCGATGACGACGAGCTGTTCAGGACGGTGTTCCCGATGGACGTGCGCCCGCAGGCGCACGACATCATCAGGACGTGGCTGTTCACGACCGTGCTGCGCTCACACCTGGACTACGACGAGCTGCCGTGGGCCAATGCGGCGATCTCCGGCTGGGTGCTCGACCCCGATCGCAAGAAGATGTCGAAGTCGAAGGGCAACGTGGTCACGCCGATGCACCTGCTCGAGGAGCACGGCGCGGACGCGGCGCGCTACTGGGCGGCGAGCGGGCGTCCGGGCACGGACACGGCATTCGATCCGCAGCAGATGAAGGTCGGACGGCGCCTCGCGGTGAAGCTGCTGAACGCGTCGAAGTTCGCGCTTGCCGACCTGCCGACCACCCCCCCCGGGGGCGGTGCCCCCGGCGAGAAGCTCACGCACCCGCTCGATCGCGCCTTGATCGCCCGCCTGGCGGCCGTGACGGCGGAGGCCACCGCGTGCTTCGAGGACTACGACTACGCCCGCGCTCTGGAGCGCGCGGAGAGCTTTTTCTGGTGGTACTGCGACTTCTATCTAGAGCTGGTGAAGGGCCGCCGCTACGACCCCGACCCCAGCGTGAGCTCGTCTGTCACTGCCGCCCTGCAACTGTCCCTGTCGGTCTTCCAGCGCCTGTTTGCCCCGTTCCTGCCGTTCGTGTGCGAGGAGGTGTGGTCGTGGTGGCAGGAGGGCTCGGTGCACCGCGTGGCCTGGCCTGACGCGGCGGAGCTGGTGGCGGCAGGCGGCGCCGAGTCGGCGGCGAGCGCGCGCGCGGCGACGGACGGCGGAGCTCGCGGGGACGGCGCGGCGAACGGTCACGCCGGCGAGGCGGCACGCGAGGCCATCGCCCTGGAGATCACAGCCGACGTGCTGCGCGAGGTGCGCAAGGCCAAGTCGCAGGCCAAGCGCAAGATGCGCGCGCCCGTCGAGCGGGTGCTCGTGCGCGACACTGCCGAGCGCTTGGCGGCGCTCGAGCTTGGCGTCGGCGACCTACGCGAGGCCGGGTCGATCGAGCGGATCGAGACGGTCGAGGACGCGGAGTTCGCGGTGCTGGTGGAGCTGGCGGAGTCCGATGGCTGACCGCCCGCCGCGCCGCCTCGGATAGGGTCCTCTGCATGGCACGAACCCCGATAGCGCAGCTGCCCGCGCACGTCGGCGAGCAGGTGAGGATCCGCGGCTGGGTGCAGGCGGTGCGTGACCAGAAGAAGGTGCAGTTCGTGGTGGTGCGCGACGAATCGGGGCTGGCGCAGGCGGTCCTCGGCAAGGAGGAAGAGCCGAGTGCGCTAAACGAGCGGATCTCGAGCCTGACGGTCGAATCAGCCATCACCATCACCGGTACCGTGGTCGCCGACGAGCGGGTCAAGCTGGGCGGGCTGGAGTTGCAGATCGCTGGGCTGGAAGTCGACTCCCCGGCGGAGCCCGAGATGCCGATCGCGCCGGATTCCGCCCTCGACAAGCGGATCGACTGGCGCTACATCGACCTGCGCCGCCCCGATAGGAAGCTGATCTTCGAGGTGCAGAGCACAGTCGAGCACGCGATGCGCGACTACTGGAGCAAAAACGACTTCATCGAGATTCACACGCCGAAGCTGATGGGCTCCGCCAGCGAGTCTGGGGCCGAGCTGTTTAAGGTCGAGTACTTCGACGGGCAGGCCTACCTCGCCCAGTCGCCCCAGTTCTACAAGCAGATGGCGATGGCTGCCGGCTTCGGCAAGGTGTTCGAGATCGGCCCCGTGTTCAGGGCCAACCCGTCGTTCACCTCCCGTCACGACACCGAGTTCACGAGCGTCGATGTCGAGCTCGCCTGGATCGACTCCCACGAGGACGTGATGAGATTCGAGGAGACGTGGCTCGCACACGTGTTGGGCGTGGTGAAGGATGTTTTTGGGGGAGAGATAGAAAATACCTTTAGTACAAAACTAGAAGTACCTGAGCTCCCGTTTCCTCGGGTGACCCTGGAGCAGGCGAAGGAGCTGCTGAGAGAGGCGGGCCATGACTCCGTTCCCGGTCCCGGCCATGACCTGGACCCGCCGTCAGAGCGCGCGCTGAGCGCGCTGATCAAGGAGCAGCACGGCCACGAGTTCGTGTTCGTGACCGACTATCCCACGACGGTGCGGCCCTTCTACCACATGCGCCACCCCGAGGACCCGAGTCTGACGCGGAGCTTCGATCTGCTGTGGCGCGGCATTGAGCTGACGACGGGCGCGCAGCGTGAGCACCGCTACGAGCAGTTGCTGGTGCAGGCGGAGGACAAGGGCGTCGAGACGGGCCCGATCCAGTACTACCTCGACTTCTTCCGCTACGGCACTCCCCCGCATGGAGGGTTTGGCTTCGGCCTCACGCGTCTGCTGATGCAGCTGCTCGGGCAGGAGAACGTGCGCGAGGTGACGTTCCTGTACCGCGGGCCGCACCGGTTGATGCCGTAGAACAGCCGCTGCGCGGCTGCGAATACCGTCCGCAGACATGTCTACCTTCTGGACATGCTCTTGAATGAGTTCAGCGACGGTATGGAGATCGACCAGGTGCTGCTGGTACGCGAGGTCGAGCGACGGCAGCGGCGCGACGGCGGCGATTACCTGCGCCTGCAACTGGGCGACCGTACGGCTGCTGTCGCCTGCATGGTGTGGGAGGAGCTGGTGGAGGTGGAGGAGCTGGCGCCCACGGGCGCGCCCGTGCACGTGCGGGGCCGCTATACCGTCCACCCGCGTTTTGGGCCACAGATCAATCTGCAGGGCTTGGAAGCCGCTGCGCCTGGAAGCTTTTTGCTGGAGGACCTGCTCGATGGCCCCGCGCGCTCGGTCGAGCAGATGGAAGCGGACGTGCACGAGCTGTTGGAGACGATTCAGCAACCGCACCTGCGCGCGCTGCTGGAGCATGTTTTCGGCGAGGACTCCGAGCTGTGGGCTGGCTATCGAATAGCGCCTGCAGCCAAGCACTACCACCAGGCCTACCGCCACGGGCTGCTGGAGCACTCGCTCAGCGTCGCCCAGGGTGTCAGCGCGATCAGCGCTACGTTTCCAGGCATCGATCGCGATGTCGCGGTCACGGGAGCCCTGCTACACGACGTCGGCAAGCTCGAGGCCTACACCGAGGACTCGGGCGCGATCGACCTCACCGACGCCGGTCGCCTGCAGGGCGAGATCGCACTCGGCTACTACCGCATCCGGCGTGCAATCGAGGACATCGGCAGTGACTTTCCTGCTGAGCTCGGGCAGGCGGTGCTGCACATCATTCTCTCCCACCACGGCGCTCTTGAGCACGGCAGCCCGGTTGTACCGTGCACGCGCGAGGCGACGCTTGTGCACATGATCGACAACCTCGGCGGGCGACTTGGGAGCTTTGACCGCCTCGAGAAGGAGCTGGCCCCCGGCCGACGTTGGTCAAACTTTGACAGGGCTATCGGCGGTGGTGCCTTCTTTGCCGAGCGGGGTGGCGCAGAGTGGGACAGTGACGAGGAGATTGACCAGCCTCCAGCGCCCGTGCGCGAAGCAGCGTGACGCGGCCACCCGAAAGCAGGCGCTGAAAATCCGCAAATAGCGGGAGTCATAGGAGCCATCCCACCGTCGAGTTCTATGGTTTCTCTGACTTATGGCCAAGGACACCGAGAAGCTGATCCGCCAGCTGTCGCTGATCTCCTACCTGATGGCCGAGCGCCGTCCGGTCACGGCCCTGGAGATCAGGCGCGACGTGGAGGGCTACAGCGGCATGAACGAGGACGCATTTGCGAGACGCTTCTACGCAGATCGTTCCGAGCTTGAGTCGCTGCGTATCCAGTTGACTGTGGAGCGTCCGTCCGACGGGGCGGCTGAGCAGGAGAACTATTCGCTGCGGCCTGAGAACTTCCATCTGCCGCCGATCGCGTTCTCCGACGAGGAGCTGGCGGCACTGCAGACCGCGCTGAGCCTGCTGGATGGCGAATTTGCCTATGCAGAGCCGCTGCGCTTGGCGCTGCAGCAGATCACGTGGGGGCGCCCCAGCCCATTGCGGGCGCCCGAGCAGCGCTCGGTCGCGCTCGGCATCACTGCGTCCGCCGGCGGGCACGAGCTGTCCGCGCGCTTGGCCAAGGTCGAGACGGCGATCTTTCGCAACAAGACGGTCGTGTTCGACTACTACACGATGGAGCGCGACGAGGTCGGCCAGCGCCGTGTGGACCCCTATCACCTGTTGTTCCAGGGCGGACAATTCTACCTGCTGGGCTATGCGCACGAGCGCAAGGCGATCAGGGTGTTCAGGCTGTCGCGCATACGCGGCAAGGTCTCCTACGCAACGAAGGCCGAGCACGACTTCCGTCGGCCCGCTGACTTCGACCCGCGCGCGTATGCTCGCCGAGCAGACTGGCAGCTCGGAGAGCAGCGGGGCGTCGCTGAGGTGCTCGTCTCCGAGCGGATCGCCTGGCAGGTCGAACGTCACTTTGGCTGCTACGGGGCGATCCACGCTCCTGGCGCGGCGGTTGAGGCAGGCACGAGCTCCAGCGCTGGCGCGGGGGATACAGATGACGATCTGGGCGCAGCTGACCGTGAGGTGATGTTCTCGACCGGCTACTCCAGTAAGCGCACGATCGTGGCATGGGTGCTCGGTCTGGGCGTGAATGCGCGGCTGTTGGGTCCGGAGGAGCTGACGAGCGAGTTGCACCAACGCTTGGAGCTGCTGGGAGAACGCCACGAAGAGGTCTTCTCTGAGGCCATCGCCGAGACCACCCGGGCAGCTGGAGTGGGTGCATCTGGGACGGGCCGGCGCCGCGGAGCGAGCGAGCGCAGATCTTCCCGGGCCAGCGGCAGTCGGCGAGGCGCGGATGGCGGCGGCGAGGAGTCTTCAGAGGGGAACGAGGCCGCTATCCGTCCCGAGCGCTTCGCGCGGCTAGTGACGCTCGCGAGCATTCTCATCCGTGCCGGTCGCGCGGGTGAGACCGTGCCAGTCACTGAGGTGTGCGAGCGGTTGCAGCTCAGTCAGGAGGAGTTGTCCGAGGACGTGAACGTGCTGAACGTTGTCAACTTCGGGGGCGGCTCCTATGTGCTGTACGCAGAGATCATCGAGAGCGACGCGGGCGAGCTGGTGATCGAGGTCGACCCCGAGCCTTACAGCGACAACTTCGACCGGCCCGCGCGGTTGCTGCCGGTCGAGGCGAAGGCGCTGATCGCGGCGATCGATCTGCTCGGTGAGCACATCCCCGAAGGCTCGCTTGCCAGCGCGCGCGAGAAGATTGTTGAAGCGCTTGGCGAGGATCCGATGGAGCAGGGACTACAGGTCGCGCACGCCGCGGGCAACGACACCGACCTCGCACGCCTGGTGTCCACTGCGATTGTGCAGCACAAGCTGATCGAGTTGGAGTACTACAAGCAGAACGAGGATGAGATCTCCCACCGCACGGTTGAGCCCTATGCGCTCACGAACGGGCGCGAGGGCTGGTATGTCGCCTCGTTCGACCCCGACCGTGACGCGATGCGCCACTTCCGCTTGGACCGCATCAAGCATGTGAACGTCACCAAAGAGAAGTTCGAGCCGCGCCCGGAGGTTGACCCGGCGGCTGAGGTTGACGGCTGGCTGCGCACTGGCGAGGTGCAGGCGTCGCGGACGGCGCGTGTGTGGGTATCGCCCGAGCGTGCGCGCTGGGCGCGTGAGGCGCGTCGCGTTGTGGAGGAGCGCCCCGACGGCTCGGTCATCGTGGAGCTGAGCTTCGCCGGGGTTGACTGGCTCGCGCGCGAGATCCTCAAGGAAGCTGGCGACGCTGCTGTGCTCGAGCCGCAGGACGCGCGCGAGGCCGTGCGTGCGGCGATGGCGCGTCTGCGCGAGGCCCAGGCCGCGCCCGCGGGCGTTTAGAACCACTTTCAAAAGATCGGCACGTCCTGCCCGCACCACCTATTTTGAAAGGGGTCCAGCCGTCGGCGAGGGTGTGGGGCTGGGCTGGGGTGTGATCCAAATTAAAACTTGCGTATAGCCATCGTTATACCGAGTTTTAAAAAGAAGTATGCACCTCCCCCGATCGTCCTCCCATCGCTGTTCAACGCTGCCTGTGCCCAGGTAGGCTGCCGGCACAATGCAGCCGCTCAAGGGACTGATCCTCTCCGGAGGCAAGGGCACGCGCCTGCGCCCGATCACGCACACGAGCGCGAAGCAGCTGGTGCCGGTGGCGAACAAGCCGGTGCTGTTTTATGGCATCGAGGCGATAGCGCAGGCGGGGATCGAGGACGTGGGGATCATCATCGCCCCGGAGACGGGGCCAGAGATAGAAGCTGTGGCGGGGGATGGCTCGCGGTTTGGGCTGCGCATCACGTACATCCTCCAGGACGAGCCGCTGGGCCTGGCGCATGCGGTCCTCACGGCGGAGCCGTTCCTCGCGGAGAGCCCGTTCGTGATGTACCTCGGCGACAACCTGCTGCAGGGCGGCATCTCCGAGCTGGTGGCCGCCTTCCGCGAGAGCGCGCCCGACGCGCTGATCCTGCTCACGCCGGTGCCCGACCCGGAGAACTACGGGGTGGCCGAGCTGGCTCCGAACGGCCCCGACGCCGACACCGGTGCGAGCGCCGGCGGAGGCGTGCAGCAGGCGGCGCTCGGCCGCGTCGTGCGCTTGGTCGAGAAGCCCGCGGAGCCCGCGACCGACCTAGCGCTTGTTGGCGTGTACATGTTCACCGCGGCTGTGCACGATGCCGCGCGCGCGATCCAGCCATCCGCGCGCGGGGAGCTGGAGATCACTGACGCGATCCAGCATCTGGTGGACTCGGGGCTGCGCGTAGAGCCGCACATCGTGCGTGGCTGGTGGAAGGACACGGGGCGTCTGGAGGACATGCTCGAGGCCAATCGTCTGATCCTCGACAACCTCGTCGAGCGCGTCGAGGGCGAGTTGGTGGACTCGCAGGTGGACGGACGCGTGATCATCGAGCCGGGCGCACGCCTGGAGCGAACGCGAGTGCGCGGTCCGGCGATCATCGGTGCGGACACGCGGCTGAGCGACTGCTACATAGGTCCCTACACCGCGATCGGCGAGCGGTGCACGATCTCCAACGCGGAGGTTGAGCACTCGATCCTGCTGGCAGGCTGCACCGTGAGCGATCTCGACGGGCGCATGGAGTCTTCGTTGCTTGGGCGCAACGTCACCGTGAGGCGCGGCGAGCATCAGCCGCGGGCATATCGCTTCATGGTCGGCGACAACTCCGACATCTCGATCCTGTGAGCTCGACCCCCGTGAGCGCGAGGCGGATCCTGTGAGGCTGCTTGTCACAGGCGCTGCGGGGATGCTCGGTCGCGACGTGCAGCGCGCGGGAGAGAGGGGGGGTCATGAGCTCGTGCCCGTGGACCTGCCGGAGCTCGACATCACCGACCCCACTGCGGTCCAAGCGCTGCTCGACCAGCTACTGGCTGAAGGTGGGTTGCAAGGGGTGCTCAACTGTGCGGCGTGGACTGACGTTGACGGTGCGGAGACCCACGAGGGGCAGGCCCATGCGGTCAACGCCGACGGCGCCGGCAACCTCGCGCGAGCGAGTGCAAAGGCCGGCGTGCCGATGCTGCACATCTCGACCGACTACGTGTTTGACGGCAAAGCGCCGCTGGATACTGAGGGGAAGCGGCGTCCCTACGTTGAGTCCGATCCGACCGGCCCTAGGTCGGTGTACGGCACGACCAAGCTCGAAGGCGAGCGGTTGGTGCTGGCGGCCTCGCCGGATCACACGGTCGTGCGCACCGCCTGGCTGTACGGCGTGGACGGCAAGAACTTTGTCGAGACGATGCTGCGCTTGGCAAACGAACGCGAGGCGGTGCAGGTAGTGACTGACCAGGTTGGGTCGCCCACGTGGTCAGGACACCTGGCGCCGGCGGTGCTGGGCCTCCTCGAGCGGCAGGTCTCGGGGTTGGTACACCTCACGGGCATGGGGGAGGTCTCTTGGAACGGATTTACGCGGGAGATCTTCCGTCAGGCCGAGGTTGAGTGCCGGGTCGAGGATGCTACGAGTGAGCAGATGAAGCGCCCGGCGCCCCGTCCGGCGTGGTCGGCGCTCTCCTCCGAACGCGACGATGTGCTGCCGATGCCGCCGTGGCAGGACGGACTGGCTGGGTATCTGGCAGCGCGGGCTGGAATGATGCGGGCATGAGACTCCTCGTCTGCGGCGGTGCCGGCTTCATCGGCTCGACGTTCGTACGCCAGCGCCTGCGCGAGTTTGGCGATGAGGTGACGGTGCTGGACAAGCTCACCTACGCTGGGCGCGAGGAGAACTTCCACGACTTCGCCGAGGACCCCCATTTCCGTTTCGTCCACGGCGCGATCGAGGACCCCGATGCGGTCGCGACAGCGCTCGAGGGCGAGGTCGAGGCGATCGTCAACTTCGCTGCCGAGACTCACGTTGACCGCTCGATCGCCGAACCAGATGCGTTTGTGCGCACTCACGCGCTCGGCACGTACGTATTGCTGGAGGCCGCCCGTAAGCACGTCCTGCGCTACGTGCAGGTGTCGACCGACGAGGTGTACGGGTCGATCGAGGTGGGGACGTTCACCGAGGAGTCGCCGCTGAGGCCGTCCTCGCCCTACTCGGCTACCAAGACCGGCGCGGATCTGCTTGTACAGAGCTACTTTCACACCTACGGCCTGCCCGCGACTATTGTGCGCGGCTCGAACAACTACGGCTCCCATCAGTATCCGGAGAAGCTGATCCCGCTGATGGTTCTGAACGCGCTGCACGGCGACTCGCTCCCGGTGTATGGCGACGGGATGCAGGTCCGCAACTGGATCCATGCGACCGACTTCGCCCGCGCTATTGGCCACGTCCTCACGCACGGCGCGCCCGGTGAGGTCTACAACGCGGGCGGACCCGACGAGCAGGCGAACATCGATGTCGTACACCGCATTATCGAGCTGACGGAAGCTTCGGAGTCACAGATTGAGCATGTCACCGATCGTCCTGGGCACGACCGGCGCTACTCGCTCTCTTCAGAAAAGGTGCGCGCGCTGGGCTGGGTCCCACGCGTTCGGTTTGAGGATGGGTTGGCAGAGACGGTCGCCTGGTATCGCGACAACGCCTGGTGGTGGGAACCGATCCGCTCTGGCGATTACCGTGCCTACTACGAGCGCCAGTATGGGCGAACTCTGGGCTGAGGTGATTGATGGCCTTTGCGGAGCGACCCTCCAATGAGGCGAGCAGGAGAATGGTCGGGGTGGGCGGCGCGATCGCGGTCTTGGTGCTTACGGCCACGGGCTGTGGTACATCGAGCTCGAACAGCTCGAGCCTTGCGCCGGGCGCTCCGGTGAAGATCGGCTACCTCGCCTCACTGACAGGGTTCTGCTCGGGGTTTGCCCGGCAATACGTCAAAGGCGCGGAACTGGCGGTCAAGCAGATCAACGCCCAGGGAGGCGTGCTCGGGCACAAGCTGGAGCTGATCGTGCGCGATGATAAGGCGACGTCGGGTGTTGGCATCAGTCAGGCGCGGGACTTGGTGCTGAGCGACCATGTCAAATTTCTCGCGGGTACGTGCTCCAGCGCGGTCGGCAAGAAGGTCGCGCAGCTCGTTGCCAATCCCAGCCACGTGATCTATGTGGCGGGCGTGACCGATCCGACGATGTTCGAAGGCGGTCCCGAAATCTATGCGTTCGACACGATCCCGACCACGACGATCGAGGGGCGTAACGCCGCGGCGTACATACGGGCACATCCGCAGTGGAAGCGGGTTGCTGTGATCAGCGAGGACTACAGCTATGGCTACCAGGTCACGCCTGCGTTCAAAAAGGCGATGCAGGGCAGCGGCCAGACAATCGTCAGCCAGTACTACGTGCCGAGCGGTGGCGACGACTACACGCCGTACATCGACAAGCTGATCGCTGAGCACCCCGACGCCGTGTATTCAACTGTGATCACCGAAGACATGGTGACGTTCGTCAGGCAGGCGCTGCCCCTGGGGTTGTTCGGAAAAACCCACTTCGTGGGCGTGATGGATTACAGCACGATCGCCACGATGCCACAGGTACCGGTGGGCGTTGAGGGTTACTCCTACTATCCCTCGGCGGGGATCTACCACACCCCCTTCTCGCATGATCTGCAATCGCTCGGCACGACCACAGCCAACGGCGGCGCTGCCGGTGACGCGTTTAACCAGATCGAGATCATTGCGCAGGGGATCGAGAAGGCAGGCTCGACCGATCCGACAGCCGTCAGGGAAGCGCTGGACGAAGCGACCGTGCAGACAGTGCAGGGAGACGTCAAGATTCACAAGTGCAACCACGTGATTGCGATGCCGATCGCGATGGGTGCGGTCGTGGGGCCGACCCATGCGCAACCGTTTGCTCACTTCGAACCGCTGACGCTGATGGATACGAACAAATATTTCGAATGCTGACGTAGCTGGAGTGGTCGGTGTATTAGTCCCGCCGCGTCGTCGCATTCTGCAATGCTGTTGAGCATGCAAGAGCCTCAGGCTATGCACAGGAAGTTCGCCGAGAACCTGCGTAACCACCGCAAACAGCTTGGTCTCTCCCAAGAGGAGTTGGCCCTTATTTGCAAGCTCCACCGCACCGAGATCAGCTTGCTGGAGCGCTCCAAGCGCTCGCCCCGCCTGGAGACGATCGTAGTTATCTCACGCGCCTTGAAACTGTCCTCGCCGGCGGCGCTACTCGAGGGAATCGGCTGAGAACAACAGCGACATGCGGGCCGCTGTGGCCGCACCGCATTGCCTGGTGATCAGAACTAAGATCACGATGCAATAACCAAGGATGCTCTTCGGCTTGGGGCCAGACACGTTCTGTCCCGAGCTTGAGCATTGTCCTACCTCTCCGGCGATGCTCAGGAGAGATCTAAGCGTCCCCCGACGCTGGGTCTCCGCGGGCGCCGCAGCCAGGCATGGCGCGGCGCCTGTGAAGGCTTTGGCTGGATTGCCGCTCAGTGGGCGCTCTTAGGTGATTGTGCATTCGGCTGCGCTGTACCCAGCTGGGTCGGCGCCGGCCACGCTCTGATGGCCAGCGCTTGTCGTCCGTGTTAGCTCGTGCACGATCCTTTCGCCCCGGCGCCACTGGAAGCTCACGACTCCTCTCAGCGTGTACGCGGGCTTGCCTGCACTCTGCACGAGCTGAAAGCTGCTACCGCCTTGGCGTGCCGTCCTGGCTTGGCCGACCGCGATAAAGCCCGAGTCTGCGCCATGCGCGAGGTATACCCAGCTTTTGCTTTGAGCTTCCAGATATTGCAAGCGAAAGCGCATGTACATCTTGTCCTTTGGATGTCCGTCACCCGGCATCGAGCCGCGGATGCCGACCGTGTTCGGCTCGTTCGCGGGGTTGCACACATCTACCGTCGCCCACAGTTCGCGCGATTCTTCCAGCGCGTGTCGCTTAACGACTGACCTGTGGGCCTGCACCCCGGACGCCATGGCGTAGGGCGCCATAGTTGCGGACAGCGTCATGGCGAGCAGCGCGCCTGCCGACAGCGCGAGCGCATTCCCCCGGGCGACTTGCATCCCTTGACGATAGCGGTAGCCTGCAGCGGTCATGCAGGTTCTCAATTTCTACTCCACGATCTTCGCCGACGAGCTGAAGCGCGGTCGCAAGACCGCGACGATCCGCCTCGGCGACAAGTCAGGCAAGTACCGCAAGAACCAGGCGGTGCTCGTCACGATCGGCTACCAGTACTCGCCGCGGGAACGGATCTTCGAAGCGGTCATCGACCAGGTCGAGGTTATGCCCCTTGCTGATCTCTCGCCGCGCGACATCAAGCACGACAACCCCGAGTTCCGCCGTCACGAGGAACTGATCAACTTCCTCGAACAGATCTACGGCCGAGAAGTATCTCCGGAGGACATCGTCACAGTCGTGCGCTTCTCACAGATCGTCGATCAGCCGAGCGGGATGACCGAGGCGATCAAGGGCTTCGGCGGCGCCCAGAATTAGCCGAGCCCGGCGGTCTGATGGTCGATTGCCGAATCTTTACTTGATTTCGACCGGATCTTCTATATATTTGAGCGTGCGGTTGGCACTCTCTCTCCGAGACTGCCAGCCAGGCGGGCGCATCGCCCCCAGCGGCGGCTCGCCGTTCGTACTCTCAAGATGGAGGTCTCAACATGAAGCTCAAGCCCCTGGGCGATCGTTTGATCGTGCGGGCGATCGAGGAGGAGTTGACCACTGCGAGCGGTCTTGTACTCCCCGATACCGCCAAGGAGAAGCCACAGAAGGGCAAGATCGTTGCGATTGGTGACGGCAAGCTCGACGACAACGGCAAGCGCGTTCCGCTGGAGGTGAAGGAGGGCGACGAGGTCCTCTACAGCAAGTACGGCGGGACCGAGATCAAGATCGACGGAGAGGACCTGCTCGTGCTGCGCGAGTCCGATGTCCTCGCCAAGGTCTCATAAGGAGATTTGAATATGGCTCACAAGGACATCAAGTACAGCTCAGAGGCGCGCTCAGCGCTCGAGGCGGGCGTTGACGCGGTCGCCAACGCGGTCAAGGTCACGCTCGGCCCCAAGGGTCGCTATGTGGTCCTCGACAAGAAGTTCGGCGCGCCGACGATCACCAACGACGGCGTGACGATCGCTCGTGAGATCGAGGTCGAGGACGTCTTCGAGAACCAGGGCGCTCAGCTGGTGCGCGAGGTGGCGACCGCCACCAACGACGTGGCCGGCGATGGCACGACGACGGCGACCGTGCTGGCGCAGGCGATCGTTCGTCAAGGCCTGAAGAACGTGGCCGCGGGCGCCAACCCGCTGGCGCTGAAGCGAGGGATCGAGAAGGCTGTGGATCAGGTGGTGGCCAACATTGCGACCCAGTCCAAGGAGGTGTCGGGCAAGGAGCAGATCGCCCGCGTGGCGACGATCTCGGCCGGGGATGAAGAGATCGGCGACGTGATCGCCGACGCGATCGACAAGGTCGGCAAGGACGGTGTCGTCAACGTCGAGGAGGGCCAGACGTTCGGCATGGATCTCGAGTTCACGGAGGGCATGCAGTTCGACAAGGGCTACATCTCGCCGTACATGGTGACTGACCAGGACCGCATGGAGGCGGTGCTGGAGGACCCCTACATCCTGATCGCCAACTCCAAGATCGGCTCGGTGCGCGACGTGCTGCCGGTGCTCGAGGCCGTGATCCAGAGCGGCAAGCCGATCTTGATCATCGCGGAGGACGTCGAGGGCGAGTCGCTGGCGACGCTGGTCGTCAATAAGCTCAGGGGCACGTTCACCGGCGTTGCGGTGAAGGCGCCTGGCTTCGGGGACCGCCGCAAGCGGATGCTCGAGGACATCGCGATCCTGACCAAGGCCGAGGTGATCACCGAGGAGATGGGTCTGAAGCTGGAGAACACACAGATCTCCCAGCTCGGGCGCGCTCGCCGTGTAGTCGTCTCCAAGGACACGACGACGATCGTCAACGGTGCGGGCGATGCGGCGGCGATCAAAGGCCGCATCAACCAGATCAAAGCCGAAATCGAGAACACCGACTCGGACTTCGACCGCGAGAAGCTCCAGGAGAGGCTCGCAAAGCTCTCCGGCGGCGTCGCCGTGGTGAAGGTCGGTGCTGCGACCGAGACGGAGATGAAGGAGAAGAAGCACCGCGTCGAGGATGCCCTGCAGGCTACGAGGGCAGCGCTCGAGGAGGGCATCGTGCCCGGTGGTGGAGTAGCGCTGCTGCAGGCCTCGGCTGCGGTGAACATCAGTGAGAACGGGGCGTCGGTCAACGGCTCTGATGATGAGCGCACGGGTGCGCGGATCGTGCTCCGGGCGCTCGAGGAGCCGCTGCGTCAGCTCGCCGAGAACGCCGGCCTCGAGGGTTCGGTCGTAGTCAACGACGTGCGCAAGGCCAAGAAAGGCTTCGGCCTGAACGCCTCTACCAACGAGATCGTCGATCTCGTCGCCGCCGGCGTGATCGACCCCGCGATGGTCACGCGCTCTGCGCTGCAGAACGCCGCGTCGATCGCCAAGAACATCCTCACCACCGAGGCGATCGTCGCCGAGGTCCCGGAGAAGGAAGGCGCCGGTGGCGGCGGCGGCGGCATGCCCGACATGAGCGGGATGATGTAGGCAGGCGCCGAACGCGCCGTCTCGCGCTGACTGAGCGCGGGACAGAGCCTGAGAAGCACACAAAGAGCACACAAAGAAGAGGGCCCGGCCAATGGCCGGGCCCTCTATCTAGAAGGACGCCCGCCTAGTGACGACCACCGGCGCTTGGTCTCCGGGCGCGAAGGACACCGAGCTGCGCCTCGGGCGCTGCGCCTCTGAGGTGGGTGCGGCCTGCAGCTCGACCTCCTCGATCACCGTGCGGATCACGTGCCGCATCTCGAGCGGCGCGAAGGTCGCCGCGACGCAGCGGCGCACGCCCGAGCCGAACGGCAGCCACGTGTAGTTGTCGATGGCATGCCCACCCTCCCGCTCGAGGAAGCGCTCGGGTATGAATGCGTACGGGCGCGGATAGATGTCCTCGCGGTGGTGCACGAGGTGGATCGCCGCAGCCACCAGCGTGCCCGCGGGGATCTCATAGCCGCCGAGCTCCATCGGCTCCACCAGGCCGCGCATCACGAGCGGCACCGCCGGGCACAGGCGCAGGATCTCTTTGACGACCGCGTCCGTGTAGGACTCCTCTGCACCGTCCAGGACCTCCTCGCGCAGGCGCTCCATCTTCTCGGGGTGGCGCAGCAGACGCTCGAATGTCCATGAGAGCGAGGTCGCGGTCGGCCCGTCTGAGAGCAGCGTGATCAGTTCGTCGCGCAGCTCCTCCTCAGTCATTGGCCGCCCGCTCTTGTCGTAGGCCTGCTCGAGCATCGAGAGGATGCCCTCCTCCTCGGCCCGCGCCGGCGCGGCGCGCCGGCGGCGCACCTCCTCGAGCAGCGCGGCCTCGACGGGCGCCATCACTGCGCGAAAGCGCGCGTTGCGGGTCAGCACGCGCGAGCCGAAGGTCGTCAGGAGCGTCAGGCGTGAGGAGTCGTTGAGCCAGTCGGTCATGCGCTCCAGCAACATGCGCAGGCGTTCCATCTGCGGCCCGTCGGTTGTCCCGAAGGTGGCGCGCATCACGACCTCGTTGCTGATCGCCTGCATGCGCGGCCACAGCGCGAACGGCTCGCCGACCGGCCAGCGCGCGATCTCCTCACGCGCGACCGTCTCCATCATCTTGCCGTAGGCGGGCATCCGCTGGCCGTGGAAGGCTGGCAGCATGAAGCGCCGGTGGGTCATGTGCTCGGGCTCGTCCAGCAGCATCACCGAGCGCGGCCCGAGCAGCGGCTCGAGAAGCGGGTTGGCCTCGCCCGCGCCGGCGCGCACGAGCTCGGGTGCGATCGTCAACACCTTGCCCACGTCCTGCGGGTCACTGACAAACACCCACGGGCATCCACGTCGGACGCGCAGCGTGAACGTATCGCCGTAGCGCCTACGCGAGCTTTTCATGAACGGCAGCGGGCGCAGCGCCCAGCCGAGCGCCTGCAGCTCGCTCGGCATGCGTGGGCCCGGCGGTAGTGCCTCTCCTAGCAGTTTCTGTCCTCCAATACCTTTACTCGAGCCGATCCTTGCAGTATTGCCTGCACGGCGCGCTCCACGGCTATTTGCCGACCGCGCGTCAGGATCGCTTGAGTGGCCGGCTGCGCGGCCGATACATGGAGTGAGGGCTCGGCACGGATGCTGGGCTCTCAGCTTGTCCTCGTAGGAATGCTCTGGCGGGTAGGCTCAAGCGTCCGATGGCTGACAGTGATCTGATGTTCCGCCCGGTGAGTGAGCTCGCCGGCATGGTCCGATCCGGAGAGCTGTCTGCGCGCGAGCTGGTTGAGACCTCGCTCGACCGCATCGACGAGCTCAACCCCAAGCTCAATGCGTTCGTCGATGTTGACGCGGAGCGTGCGCTGGCCGCCGCCGATGAGGTTCAGCCGGGAGATGAGCGTCCGTTCGCCGGCGTCCCGATCGCGATCAAGAACAATCGGGCGGTGGGTGGCATGCGAGTCACGATCGGCTGCTCGCTGCTGGCCGACCACGTGGCCGACCACGACGCCAACGTCACACGCCGCCTGAAGGACGCGGGCTTCGTGGTCGTCGGCACCACCACGCTGCCCGAGTACGGCATCCTGCCCGTCAGCGAGGCGCGCCTGTTCGGTCCGACCCGCAACCCGTGGGACTTGCAGCGCACGCCGGGCGGCTCCTCGGGAGGCTCGGCCGCGGCGGTCGCCGCGGGGATGGTGCCGGTCGCGCACGGCAACGACGGCGGCGGCTCGATCCGGATCCCCGCGGCGTGCTGCGGGCTCGTCGGCCTCAAGCCGGCGCGCGGGCGCATCTCCGCCGCGCCCGAGCGTGGTGAGGCGCCGCTGGACGTCAACGGAGTGCTGACCCGCACCGTCGCCGACACGGCCGCGATCCTCGACGTGCTTGCTGGCTACGAGCTCGGGGATGCGACGTGGGCCCCGCCCCCGGAGGAGCCGTTTGCGGCAGCCGCCGCGATGGCTGGAGGCCCGGGCGGGCGTCCATTCCGGATCGCGGCCACCATGTTTCCGCCTACCGCCGACGCCGTGGTCGATCCGATCTGCGCGCAAGCGGTCTCAGATGCCGCCGAGCTGCTGCGCTCGCTCGGGCATGAGGTCGAGGAGGTCGATCCTCCGTGGCGCATCGAGGGGCTATCTGAGCTATTCGGTGTGGTCTTCTCTATCCACATCGCGCTTCAGATCGCCTACTCCGGCATGGTCGCCGGACGCGAGCTGGTCGCCGAGGACATGGAGCCGATGAGCTGGGCGATCTACCAGATGACCCAGAGCTTTAACTCCGTCCAGGGCTTCGCGCTCGAAATCCAGCTGCAGGCGCTCACGCGCCAGCTCGTCGCGTTCCTGGCGCCCTACGACGCGCTGCTCACCCCGGCCCTGGCCGAGCGCCCGCTGCCGATCGGCACGCTCGACACCGCCGCACCAGACCCGATGTCCACGTTCAGCCGCTCCGGCCTGTTCACGCCCTTCACCCCCGTGTTCAACGCCAGCGGTCAGCCCGGCATCTCGGTGCCCCTGTTTGAGGGCGAGGATGGCCTGCCGCTGGCCGTGCAGATCGTCGGTCGTCCTGCCGGCGAGGCGGCGCTGCTGGCGCTTGCTGCCCAGCTGGAAGAGGCACGGCCGTGGGCGGAGCGCCACCCACAGCTCTAGCCAAGCGAGTGGGTAGGGGCCAATACGGCCCGCATCGCCTTCGGTGTGACCCCCAGGCCTTCGGCGTCGCCGGTGCCGTCCCGCGCGAGCATCGAACACTCCATCAGCTCGGCCTCGTCCCAGGTTGCGAATGTACGCTTGATGCCGATTGTCGCCTCCAACAGGCGCAGCGAGCGCGAGACGATTGGTGTGGGTACCCGCAGCAGTGGACGTGGCCGGTCGAGGACGTCGAGCATGAGCCTGACGATCTCGGTGTGCGTCAGCGTCTCTGGGCCCGCGAGCTCGAAGCGCCGGCGCTCGCTCGCGGGCGAGCGCAGAGCTGCCATCGCGCAGGCGGCGGCATCCTCGGCCCAGATCGGCTGGTAACGCGCCCTGCCCATCCCTGGCAACGGCATCACGGGCAGCAACGTCAGGCGCTCCAGCAGCGTCAGCCAGCGGTCGCCGGGGGCGTAGACGATCGAGGGCGCGAACACTGTCCAGCTCAGTTCCGACTCACGGACGGCCTGCTCGGCGAGCGCCTTTGCGCGATGAAAGCGCGTGCGGTGGTGGGGGGAGGCGTCGAGCGTCGAGAAGAATATGAACCGCTCTGCGCCAGCACGCTGCGCGGCCTGGGCGATGCGCCAGGTCGCGATGCCGTTCAGCTCCTCGATTGAGCCTCGCGGCTGGTCGCGGATCGATGCCGCTAGGTGCACGACCGTGTCAACGCCCCGCAGCGCATTGCGAAACGACGGCGGGTCGGTGAGGTCACCGAGCACGATCTGCACGCGCACACGCTGGGCGCCGAGCCGCCGGGGGTCGCGCACCAGGCAGCGCACCTCGATTTCCTCGTCCATGAGCTTGCGTAGCAGCGCCGAGCCCACCTGCCCGGTCGCACCGGTAAGGAGCAGCATGGCTCGTACAATATGCGTCTCCCGCGGCGAGCCCTCTGTGCTCGTCCTGTGGTACTCCCCGCAAACCGACCCAAGAAAGAAGCGAATGGCCTACGTAATCGCCGAGCCGTGCATTGGCACCAAGGACAACTCCTGTGTAGAGGTCTGCCCCGTGGACTGCATCCACCCGACGCCTGAGGAGCCCGGATACGACGCCGCCGAGATGCTCTACATCGACCCGGAGGAGTGCATCGACTGCGACGCCTGCGTCGAGGCCTGCCCCGTTCGACGCGTGCTTCGCCGAGGACCAGCTGCCTGAGGAGTGGCAGAAGTTCACGCAGATCAACGCCGACTACTTCGCCAACGCCAAGTAATCCGGGTCGAGCACGTCAATCACCGGCACGTCCCCTCCGACGGCCACCTCGATCAGCGCGCGCAGGCGCTCTGACTCGAATCGATGCGACTGCGGCGCCACTGGGTTGACCGTGATTGCCTTCAACCGGATCATCTGAGCAACCTCAATTGCAAGACCATGACGCCGGTACCACTCAGGGCCCCGGCGCGTCAGAAAGACCTTCGTCGGATCGCCCACGACGATTCTCAGCTTGCGTCCGGCCCGCTCTGCCCGGGCGGCGAGCAGGCCTTCGAGGAAGCGCTCGCTCAGGGCGCCGTTGACGCGGAACGTGCTCGCGTGTGGGTGTTCCCGCAGCAGCGCCGCGATCTCTGCCGGCTCGGCGTTGAGCACGAGTCCGCGCTCCAGCGTGAGGATCTCCTCGCCTCCGCCGGTTGACCCGTCCGCGCGCGGGCTTCCCGCCGCAGGCAGATTGACGAGATCGACCGCGTCCTTCGTGGCCGCGACGACCTCCTCGATGTCTTCGCTAAGAACCGCGCCGGTGGCGATCACGAGCCCGTCGGCGACCGCCGGCGAAGAGGCTGCACGCCGATCGATCGAGCCGTCGATCAACACAATCTCTGCGCCGAGCTTGATCATCGCATCGCTCACCTCGCGCAGGTCCTCAGCGGCGCTCGGGCCGGCGACTTCGACGGCGCCTCGCTCCGCGAGCCTCGCGATTACCACCTCCCCGAGCGGAGTTCTCATTCCAGTCCGCGCGAGCCGCTCATGCGCGAGGCTGCTTGCCCGCACGAGCGCATCGGTGCTCGCGACGAGGCTGCCCGCATGAAGGACGATCCGCGGCTTGTCGATCCGCGCGTCGAACACGTCGTGCTCCTCGCCGTCGCGTCCGATCGAGGTGACGCCCACGCGCCGGTGCTCGGACTCCAGCTCGCGCAGCAGCGCCGCGAGCGTCTCGGTCTTGCCGGTGTTCTTCGCGAGGCCGACGAGCGCCAGGCGCCTGGTCGATGCGGTCAGCTCGCTGAGCATCCGGTCAGCCTTCCCGGTCAGCTCGCCGGCGCCGTCGCGGATGCGCGCGCGGCCAGCTCGCGCACGATAAAGCTCGCCACGTGATGCGGGTACGTTCCCTTCGAGAACCCAGCGTCATAGCCGAGCTCCTTCGCCAGTTCGTGCGAAACGCGCGGGCCGCCGCAGGTGAGGATCATTTCCGAGCGCTTGCCCTCCGCTTCGACGATCTCGGTGAGGTTGTGCACGTGCAGGTTCTGCTGGGTGACGGTCTGCGAGACGAGGATCGCGTCGGCGTTCAGGTCGATCGCGCGTGCGACGAGCACGCTGTTGGGGACCTGGCTGCCGAGGTTGTGCGTCTGAAACGCCCTGTATCCCTCCAGGCCGTGGTGTCCGTGAAAGCCCTTCAGGTTGAGCATCGCGTCGATGCCGACGCTGTGCGTGTCGGTGCCCGTGGCCGCGCCCACGATCACGATCGGACGGCCGATCTGCTCCTTCGCAAACGCTTCGATCTGCTCCTCGTTCATGTACTCGATCTCGAACCCCTCGTTGCTGAGCGTCGCGTAGTCGACCGTCTCGGTGCACTCGCCAAACATCACGAAGTACGTGTATCCCTCGGTCAGGCCCTGGTAGTGGACGACCTCGGGATGCTCAAAGCCCATCTTCCGCGCGAGCTCCTGCGCGGCCTTGCGCGCGGCCAGGCCGTAGGGGACGGGCAGCGTGAAGCTGAACTGCACGATCCCGTCGCCGAGATGGTCGGCGTAGGGCTTCACGTGCTCCAGATCGATTTCCCTAGGCACGGCTCGGCGCTCCCCGCATCAGCTCACTCGCCGGGTTGAAGTAGCCCTCCTCGGTCGCGACGATCCCCTCGATCCCTCTGCCCTCCCCAACCTGGCGGGGCACGTCGCCGAACACGCCATCGCCGAGCGCCGCGAACAGCCCCACCGCCGCGATCCGCTCCAGCAGCTCGTGCGCTCCCTGCAGAACCTCCTTGGCGCGCGTCTGGATGATGCCGCCCGGCTTGAACTCGATCTCCTCCCCGAGATCGCGCGCGGTGTCGAACACGTAGTTCACGTTCTCCAGTCCGATCACGCGGTCGTGCACGTGCGGCGTGAAGATCCCCTCGGTCGGCACCCCGATCGTCTGGATGCCCTGGCCGGTCGCGATCGTGACGAGGTTGAACAGCGAGTCGGTCGCGTGCGTGCGGTACAGATTGCCGTCCATGTGCCGCGTTGGCGGCATGTACTTGACCGGGCAGTTCGGGAACAGCTCGCGCGTGAGCTGCGCCTGGGCCCACTCGAGCAAAAGACCGTTGACGATCGGCGGGTCGATCTCGAACGCGTCGCCGAGCGCAATCTGGGAGTCGGGCACCCCGGAGTCGAGCGCGAGCTGGCGGTTGATGAACTGCGATGCGGTAACCGAAGGAGCCGCTTCGATCGCGTCGGCGGTGCGCAGGTAGTTGTCCTCGCCAGTGTTGATCGTCACGCCGAAGTAGCCGTTGACCATCCGCGAGACGCGCTGGTCGATCAACCCACGGATTGGGTTGATGTCGCGGTAGAGGATTCCGTACAGCGCATCGTTGACCATGTTGTCGAAGCCCTCGATCGCCCCCATCGCCGCGATCTCCGGCATGCACAGGCCCGAGCAGAAGCTCGACAGGCGCACGTAGCGGCCGTGCTTCTCAGACCACTCGTCAAGCGCCGCGCGCATGATCCTGAAGTTCGCCTGCGTCGCGAACGTGCCGCCGTAGCCCTCCGTCGTCGGGCCGTAGGGGACGTAGTCGAGCAGGCTCTGCGCGGTCGAGCGGATCACCGCGACGATGTCGCCGCCGGCCTCCGCCACCGCCTTGGCGTGCACGACGTCCTCGTACACGTCACCCGTAGCCGTCAGCACGTAGCGCAGCGGTGGCGGGCTCTCGCCGAGGCGCTCGCGCAGCTCGTGGCGCTCCTGTGTTCGCGCGCGGATCTCCGCCAGCCGAGCCTCGCACTCGCGCATGATCCGAGCCCTGATCGCTCCGTCCTCCGATCGCGGCAGCGCGCACAACTCGAGCTGTCCCGAGTCAACGTCCTGCGCGATCTGCTGCGGCGAGCGGCGCTCGTCGTCGAGCAGCGCGTTGCCCAGCCAGTAGCCGATGCCCCTGCCCAGCTCACCGCGGTCTGAGACGTGGTCGATCAGCACGTTCGGCAGCGGCGCGTCGAGCTCGTTCACCCCGTCCACGCCGAGCAGGCGTGTGACGCTGCGCTCAACCGAGACGGTCGTGCGCCCTGCGATCTGCTCGGCGACGCCGTCGGCGATCTTCTTGGCGGCGGCGCGGCACGCCTCGACGATCCCGGGGTCGAGATCGAGCTTGCTCGGAGCCTCGTGGGTAGACGACCGGCTCATCGGATGTCCTTGACGATCGGGAACGGGATCACCTCGCGCAGCGTGTCGCGTTCGGTGAGGATCATGACCAGGCGGTCCACGCCCATGCCGCCGCCCGCCGTCGGTGAGTAGCCGTACTCGAGCGCGCGCGTGTACTCCTCGTCGTTGGGGTGCGGCACGTCACCGTCGTCCACCGCGCGGCGCTTGCGCTGGTCGACGAAGCGTTGCCACTCGTCCACCGGGTCGTTGAGCTCCGTGTCGCCGCTGACGAGCTCGATGCCGCCGATGACCGCGTCGAAGTGCTCGCCCAGCTCAGGGTGAACCGAGTGGCGCTTGGTAATGGGGAACGGCTCGAGCGGGAAGTCGAACACGTGGGTTGGCTGGTTGATCGTCGACTCGATTTTCTCCGAGTAGATGTCCGCGACGACATCTGCCCACGTGGCGTTGGGATCGACCGGGTCGTCGAGCAGCTCCGCGAGCTGCTCGCGCGTGGACTCCATGAAGTCCAGGCCGAAGCGCTCGAGGATCAGCTCGCGCATCGTGACCCGCCGCCACGGCTTGGCCAGGTCGATGTCTTCGCCGTTTCGTTTGATCGTTGTCCGTCCCAGCGCGCGCTGGGCGACGTCGCGGAACATCTCTTCGGTGGCGGTGGCCACGTCGTTGTAATCCGCGTAGGCCATCATGAACTCGATGATCGTGAACTCGGGCGAGTGCTTGGGGGAGATGCCCTCGTTGCGGAACACCTTGCCCATGTCGTAGACGTTCTCCATGCCGCCGACGATGCAGCGGTTGAGGAACAGCTCGACGGAGATGCGCAGGTACAGGTCGCGGTCCAGGGCGTTGTGGTGGGTCGTGAACGGCCGCGAGCCCGCACCGCCGGCGAGCGACTGCAGCGCCGGCGTTTCGACCTCGATGAAGTTGCGCGCGTTCAGCCACTTGCGGATCTCGAAGACGATCTTGTGGCGGGTGATGAAGAGCTCGCGCGTGTCCTCGTTGGCGAGCAGGTCGAGCTCGCGGTAGCGGTAGCGGGTGCCGGTGTCGCCGAGGCCGTGGTGCTTGTCCGGCGGGGGGCGGAGCGTCTTGGTGAGGAGCGTCAGCTCGCCCACCGCGAGCACCAGCTGGCCGCGCTTGGTCTTGTAGATGAAGCCCTCCACGCCGACGATGTCGCCGATGTCGAGGCTCAATATGCGCTTGTAGGTGTCCTCGCCGAGATCGTCCAGGCGCACGACGATCTGGATCGAACCGGAGAGATCGCGCAGGTCGAGGAACGAGGTGTTGGGGTGCTCGCGGCGGGAGATCAACCGGCCGGCTACCTGGTAGCGGAGCTCCGGGTGCCCGCCCTCCGCGAGCTCATCGGGGTCGTGCGCGGCGAGCACGTCGGCGATGCGAGTGCGCGTGTCCCACAGGGTTACCGGTGGGTAGGGGTCGATGCCCTCCGCGCGCAGCCGCTCGAGCTTGGCGCGGCGTGCGTCGAATTCGACCGCGTCATCCTGTGCGTCGAGCGCCTGGTCATCCATGTACATATCCTAGAAGCGTGCCGGCACCGCTCGATCGGGAAGTATCCTCACCCTCTAGTGAGCAGGTTGGGACGCGGGCCGGGGTGCCGCTGGACGCTGGCCGGGAGCTGGAGCTGGCGGAGGTCAGGGATGTGGTCGCGTGGACTCGGCTGCTCGCCGATCCCCAGGACGCTGCGGCTGTCGTGCGTGCACTGGCGCGCCCACCGATCGAGCTGCGCCAGGTCGACCTTGCGCGTGTGATCCAGATCGCGCGGCGGCGCAAGCTGGACATGGTTGCGGCGCTGGAAGCGGCGATCGAGTCGCCGCAGGTGCCGCCCGAGGCGCGTGCGCGCATACAGCGGTTCCTCGAGCTGCACCGGGCGGCGGCGGCGGCGGTGAGTGCCGCCCGCCCCGACCTGCTTGCCCGCGCGGCCCTGGGCGCTGATCGGGAGGGCGCCAAGGAGGACTCGGATGGCCAGGATGAGGCGTTGCGAGCAACACAGCGGATCGTGCAGGAAGAGACGCTTGCGGACGTTGCTCGCATTGGTGCGCGCCTGAGCGAGCTGCGACTGGACACCGACCTCGATATCGCGCACGGCGTGGCGCGCTACTTGGAGCTGCTGAAGCTCTCGGCGCTCGTGCAGCGCCCGGCAGGGCAGGGTGTTGCGGACACGCTTGCAGACGTGAACGCACGGCTGCTCGCAGCGACGACGGCGCTGCAGCGCGAGATCCTGCAGAGCTCCCCATTGGACGAGACGCTGCTCGGATGGGAGGCGGACGGAGAAGGCGAGGAGGGATCCAGCGGTAATGGCGGCGCTGGAGGCGGAGCGGGGGGCTACGACGAGCGGGCGGTGCGCGTGCGTGCGGGTGCTCCCAGGGGAGAGCCGTCGCTGGGACCATTCCTGCCGCGCAAGGGCGGAGGGCTGGCCCTGTCGGCATCGGACATCGAGACGTACCGCAGCTGTCCGCTGAGATACAAGTTCGCGCGTGTGCTGCGCATCCCGACCGAGCCGACCCTTGGGCAGCGGTTCGGGATCGTCGTGCACCAAGTGCTCGAGCGCTATCACTCTGCGGGCGGAGAGACGCTCGCGGAGCTGCTCGAACTTCTCAACACCTGCTGGCGGCGGGGCGGGTTCGGCGATGGCGAGGCTGAACGCGAACTGCGCGGCAAGGCGAGGGCTGCGCTCGCGCGCTATCACGCACGGCTGCACGAACAGGACTCAGAGCCAGTGTGGTTCGAGCGCCAGTTCTCGCTTCAGATCGGGCCGCACCATCTGCGCGGGCGCGTGGATCGTGTGGATCGGTTGGCACACAGTCGTGGGCGAGGCGCGCTCCAGGAGCGCGAGGAGTACGAGCTGATCGACTACAAGACCTCGCGTCCAAAGACTGCTGAGCAGATGCGGGATGACATCCAACTGTCCTTGTATGCGCTGGCGGCACGCGAATCCTGGCAGCTTGAGTCTGCGAGCCGCGCCTATTACTACGTGCTCGACGATCTCAAGGTGACGCTTCCCAAGGACACCGACGAGGAGCGCGTAAAGAGCACCGTGCTCGAGGTCGGCGAGGGCATCATGAGCCAGCGCTTCGAGCCGACGCCATCGAAGGCTGCCTGCTCGATCTGTGACTTCCGAATTGTCTGCCCGGCCGCTGATCCTACTGCCGAGCGGTAAGGCGCTACCTGATTCCGCGCTGGCGCAGGAAGCTCTGAAATTCCCGCGCGAGGGTGTCTCCGGAAGGGACCTCTTTGGGTGCCAGCTCGGCCTGGGTGTCGGCTTCCTGCTCCAGGCGCTCGATAAATGCCTGGATGCCGGGATCGCCCTGGACCGCGATCCCAATCTGGCTCTCGTAGTCTGCGGATGCGACCTCGAGCTCGGAGACGTCCACTGAGACTCCCACGATGCCTTCTACTCGACGCACCAGCGCGAGCGTGACCTTGGGGTTGGTGGCGGCGGCAAGATAGTGGGGGACGCTTGCCCACAGGCTTGCTGAGGTCATGCCAGCTTTGATGCAGGTGCTGTGCAGGACGCCGACGATCCCGGTGGGGCCCTCATAACTTGATGGCGTGACTTCCAAGCGCGCCACCAGCGAGGGGTCCGAGGCGAATCCTGTCATCGCCACTGGACGGGTATGGGGAACGTCGGCGAGAAGCGCGCCGAGCGAGACGATCATCTGTACGCCGAGGGCCTCGGCAAGGTCGAGGAGGTGCGTACTGAAGGCATGCCAGTGCAGCGACGGCTCCACGCCCTGGACGAGCACGAGATCGCGGGGCGCACGCGGAGCTCGCGCTTCGAAGACCTCGACGGTCGGCCAGGTGATCTCTTCCGCGCAGCCATTGTTCAGCCGGATGGTGGGACGGCTGACCTGGAAGTCGTAGAACTCCTGCGAGTCGATTCGGGCGAAGTGGCGGGCGTCCAGGGCACAGGCGAGGAATGCGACCGCGCTGGAGGCCGAGTCGCCTGCGTCGTTCCAGCCCTGGAAGGCGCAGATCATGGCGGGGGCTCTGAGGCCATTCGGACGACGGTCCCATATCAGGGGCGGCATCTTTATCACCGTACATCATGCTTATGCAAGCGAGCCTGTCAAGCGCACGCCGCGCGACGCCGATAGAACAGTGATGGGAATCGTAGATACCCGCATGCCAGCTGCCTCTGAGCGTCTTGAGTCCTCCGAGCGGGAGCCCGGCGTTTCTGCTGAGGATCAACGGTCCTTGCCGTTGCGCGAGCGGCGCGGGGCGGAGCGCGCCGGAAAGGGCGTGTATCCCGCGCGCAAGAGCGGGCGTTCGAGCAGGATGATCGGCGAAGTGGTCGTCGATCTCGGCTTGGCCGACCGCGAGACGGTTGAGAATGCCGTGATGCTCGCGCGCGAGCAGGGCCGCCCTACGGGCCAGATGCTCGTCGAGCAGGGCGTCCTGCGCCAAGACCAGCTCGCCCGGGTGGTGGCGGAGCGGTTTGGCTTGGACTACATCGACCTGTCGGTCTATGACCTGGACATGGGAGCTGTCAGCCTCATCAACGCCAAGACGGCCAAGCGCTACAAAGCGCTGCCGGTTGGCTTTGCCGACGATGGCACGCTGCTGCTGGCGATGGTGGATCCGACGAACGTGCTGACGATCGATGACGTCGGGATGATTACCGGTAAGCGCGTGCGTCCCGCGGTTGCCTCGGCTGAGGATCTGAGCCTGCTGCTGACAAAGCTCGTGGGGATGGACGAATCGATCGAAGACATCCTCGACGAGGAGGCCGACGTTGCTACCCAGGCCGAGGAGAGCACGCTGTTGGAGGAGGCCGACAGGGACGCGCCGATCATCAAGCTGGTGCACTCGATCGTCGCGCAGGCTGTGGAGGCGGGCGCTTCGGACATCCACGTCAACCCCGAAGAGGGGGATGCGAAAGTGCTGTTCCGCGTGGACGGCGTGCTGGCGCAGGCCGCGACGGTCAAACGCAAGATGGCGGTGGGAATGGTGTCGCGCATCAAGATCATGGCCGACCTGGATATCTCTGAGCGGCGCGTGCCTCAGGACGGGCGCTTTGCGCTGGCGGTCGACGGGCGGCGCGTTGACATCCGCGTGGTAACGCTGCCACTCGTGCACGGCGAGGGCGTCGTGATGCGCATCCTCGACAAGGGCGTCACGATCCAGAGTCTGGATTTGCTGGGTATGCGCTCGGACGAGCTGGAGCGCTTCAGCGCCGCGATCGCCAAGCCAAACGGCGCGGTGCTCGTAACCGGGCCGACCGGCTCAGGCAAGTCGACCACTCTGTATGCGGCGCTGAACGTGCTGAATGACGGCGCGCGCAGCATCCTCACGATCGAGGACCCTGTTGAGCAGCGCATGGAAGGCGTCAAGCAGATGCAGATCGCCCCGAAGGCGGGGGTGACATTCGACACTGGCCTGCGCTCTATGCTGCGCGCTGACCCCGATGTGATCATGGTCGGCGAGATCCGCGACCGCCAGACTGCGCATATCGCCGTGGAGGCGGCGCTGACGGGACATATGGTGCTCTCGACGCTGCACACCCGCGACGCCCCGAGCGCGCTGAGCAGGCTGATCGACATGGGCATCGAGCCGTTCCTGGTGTCCTCGGCGGTCGACTGTGTGGTCGCGCAGCGGCTCGTGCGAATGCTGTGCGAGCACTGCAAGCGCCCGCAGACCGTCTCCGGCGCTGTGCTCGCCGAACACGGGCTCGCCGGCGCCGAACCATACGAGGCGGTCGGCTGCTCACGCTGCGCCAGCTCCGGCTACCGCGGACGCGTGGGGCTATACGAGGTGATGACGGTGAACGAGCGGATCAGGGCGCTGGTGCTCGAACGTGCCTCGGTTGACGAGATTGCCGCAGCTGCTGCGGAAGCGGGGATGGGCAGGCTGCGCGATGACGGCATGCAGAAGGTGCGCGAAGGCGTGACCTCGATCGCGGAGATCGAGCGGATGACGAGCAGCCTGCTGTAACGCGCGCAGGGCGCCGGGCTGTACTCAATTTGCATATTGAGACACAGCCCGGTCTACCATGCAGGCCTCCAGCTCTTCTTCCTCGTGCCTCAGACCCCTCCTCACGCGCTACCATGGCTATACCGAGTTTTTAAAACAATGTATGAGGGGCGAGCTTCACACGGTTCCGGTCGCCGCCGCTGATCCGCACGCGGCTAGGCCGAGCGCCACCAGGGCGCCCACGCTCCCCATCGCCAGCCGGCTGCTCGAGCGTCTCACAACTCCAGCGTAGAGACACCGCGGCGGCGCCGCGCACATTGCGCGACACCGCCGTCGGAGAGCCTACGAAACCTGCTGGCGAAACCCTCGCTGCTCCAGTAGAGGGCTACCGGCGCCCTACTTTTTCTTGCTTCCCTTCTTCCCTGCCTTTTTGCCTCCCTTGCTGCCCTTTTTCCCTTTTTTGTCTTTGGCGGTGAGCTTGGTCGGCTTGGGATTGAACCGGTCGTATCCCGAGTACGCGTCTGGCGGGCAGCCTTCCGGGCGGCCCAGGTCGAACGGCCCGGAGATCGCCTGCGTGACGACGCCCTTTTCCAGATACGCGTACGTGACGGTCAGCAGCGGATCCACGCGGGGCTCTGCGCACAGCTTCGTCCCGATCGAGAACTGCCCGGTGATTGTCTCGTAGCCGAGCTTCGCAAGACCCACACAGTTTGCCGCGAATCCCGGGAACTCCCCGGAGCATGAGAACGTTTCCGACAGCGATTTGCCTGTCGCGTTGGACGTCAGCACCGGGCTGCCCTGGACTCCCGTCACGGGTACCTGGGACTGCAGCTGGTAACCGGTGACGGGCCCGTTGCAGTAGAACGCGTACTGCACCTGCTGTTCTTCGTTACCGGCTTCGGGCTGGCCCGCGGCGATTTTGCCGATGCAGTTGTAGTTGTTGGCGTTTGGTTCTTCAGCATGGCCAACGGCCGGGATCGCGAGCAGCAGGGCCACAAAGCCCACGATCGCGGCGAGCCACCATGACGCTTTGCGGTGTGCTGGTTCGGTGAGGTGCAACGGGGGTCTCCGTTCGTTTGTTGATGGGTCTGTCATCGCCGCAGCATCTTTTCCAGGCTCTGCTTCGGTGAAGTCGGGTTGAACGTCGCTGACGAGCGCGCGCCGACCGCCGCGAACGGCGAGATCAGCAGCACACCTGCGGAGGGCGCGGTCGTCAGCGTCGCGGTCGCTGCGCCCGCCGGCAGGCCTGTCGCGGTCGCTTGGCCGACAGACGCGAACGTGACTACGATCAGGCCGCTTTCGCGGAAGTCCGCGCTCGATGTGATCGTCGGCACCGTCGTCTTCAGAAATTCATCGGCCGCAGTCAACTCGCCCGCTTCGCTCGTGCAGGCCGCCCCCGCAGCTCCTTCCGGGCATGGAGGCTGCACGATCGTGTCGATTATTTGAGGGCCGCCCGTTGCCAGCAGTGCGGTCTCGTTCGCAAATGCGCCGCCCTGGAGCGCCGACCAGCCGCTGAGCAGCGTCCCTGCGGGGGCCGCCTGCGTGTCGATGTAGGGCGCTGCGGTCGGCTGCGCGATCGCAGAGGCGAACGAGCTGCCGGCCAGCTCGATCAGCCACACGTGCGTGACCGGCGGCAGCACGGCTGGTTTGGTTGTGCTCTCGGGACCAGTGGGCGTCGTCGTGGCCGGCGTGGTCGTCTCCGAGGTCGTCGGACTTGTCGCGGTGCTCGACGCTTCTTCGCGTTCGCTCGTGTGTTTGTGTTTGCGCCGTTTGCGCCTGGGCGTCGCTTCGGCGACGATCGCCGGCGGCTGAACGCTCGCGGCCCTGGCCGCGCCGCGCGCCGCCGCACCTCGTGCCAGCGACTCAATCAGCAGCGGCAGGCTCGGGTCGGCCTCGGAGGGAGATGGCGCGGGGCCGATGGCGGCGCCGACTGCCACGCCCACGCCCAGCATCGCCGCGGCGAGCGCAGCGGTCACGCGAGCCGACGGCGCGCGGAAGGGCAACTTTTGGTGTTCGGGCGTGTCGTTCATTTATTCCCAGCTTTGCAGATCTAAAACATAAAATAGCTAATGTCGATCAGAACTGTCGGGATCTGTTATGTTTCGCCCTCCAAGTCATCGACTTCCTGTCAATCCATCTCGAAACGGAGCCTCTCTTCAATGCATCGAATCCGCCGTCTCTCCGTCGCCCTCACGGTGGCTGGCGTGGTCGGGGTCGCGGCGCCTGCAGCCGCCAACGCCACCGCGCTGATCACCGTCAGCGGCGCCACGTCCTCGTACCCGCTGGTGTCCCTGCTAGCGGCCAAGTACGTCAAGCTGCACCCGAAAAAGATCAGGTTCAAGATCACGCAGGGCGGCACCACTGTCGGCATCAACAACGTCAAAAACGGCAGCGACACGATCGCCGACGTCGCTCAGGAACCGAGCAGCGCTGACGCAGGCCTGACCTTCTATCCGATCGCCAAGTACGCGATCTGCGTGGTAACGAACAAAACGAACACGCTCAGCAACCTCACCCAAAAGCAGGTCACGTCGATCTTCACCGGCAAGACCAATAACTGGAGCGAAGTGCCGGGCGCCACCGCCACCGGACCGATAACGGTCTTCACGCGCACAGCGGTGGCAGGCGTGCTGACGAGCTTCAAGTCGCTGCTGCTGGAAGGCAAAAGCGTCGTGTCCAGCGCCACCGAAGAGGCAACTGAGGGTCTGATGCGCCAGGAAGTCGAAAACTCTCCGTCAGGGATCGGTTTCCTGTCGAACTATCAGGCCAACAAAGGCGGCCTGAACTCGGTCGAGTTCAACGGTGTCGCCTGCAACCAGACGACGGCAGCGTCCGGGCAGTACGCCGGCGTAGCGGTTTTCTTCGAGGTCACAAAAGGTCCTGCCACGGGAGCCGCGGCGGCGTTCATCAACTGGATCGACAAGTCCCCGGCTGCGAAGAAGATCATCTCAAGCCAATGGGTTCCGATCGCGTAGCAGTTGCTCGAGCGGCTGAGAAAGCCCTGGCCTGACCACCGCGCCGAGCGTTTGCTCGGCGCGGTGTCGTTGCTCGTCGGCGTCGGTGTCGTTGCGATGGCCGTGTTCGTGTTCACACGCGCGTGGCCACTGTTCCAGCACAACGGGCTGAGCTGGGTGCTCGGCGGAGGGGACGTCGAAACCGAGATCAACAACATGACCGCGGCGACCAGCAATCCGCCGGCGGCCGTGTTCCATCTGCGCGCTTGGCCGCTGATCTACGGCACGTTGCTGACGACCGGGCTCGCGGTCCTGCTCGGTCTCACGATCGCGGTGCTCTCATCGGTGTTTATCGTCGAGCTCGCGCCCGCGCGCGTGCGTCGCATCGTGATCCCGATGGTGCGCTTGCTCGCGTCGGTGCCGTCGGTCATCTACGGGCTGATCGGGATCCTCGTGCTCGTGCCCTACGTCGGCAACCACTTGATAACGGTCCACGAGAAGGACTCGCTACAGGGGGTCGTGCAGCTGACCGGCGCCGGCCTCGGCGTGACCGTCGTGATCCTCACGATCATGATCACGCCGATCATGATCGCACTGATCTGCGAGGCGCTCGCCTCGGTGCCGCCCTCCTGGCGGGAGGGGGCCGTGGCGCTGGGGTTGAATCCGTTGCGCGCAGTGCGCGCCGTGACGCTGAAGGCGATCCGCCCCGCGATCGTCGCGGCCGCGGTGCTCGCGACCGCACGCGCGCTCGGCGAGGCGGTGATGATCCAGATGGTCTCCGGCGGCAAGACGTTCAGCCCGCGGCCTGGCGACGGGATCACGTTCCTGTTCGAGCCGCTGCGCACGCTTGCCTCGGCAATCGTCGACTACCGCGACGGCGTCAGCTCTCCGGCGCTCGGCGCTGCCGTGTACGGGTTCGCGCTGCTGCTGCTGTTCTCCGCCTTCGCGCTGTCCGTCACCGGCTACCTCGTCAAGCTCCCGCTGCGCAAGTACCAGACGCGCGGATGAGCACGCACGCAGCGACAAGCGGCCGCGGGCGGCGCTCCTCGCCGATGAGCTGGCGTTGGAGTGACCGGCTGGTGCTCGCCGCCGCGTGGACCGCCGGCATCTCGCTGTGCCTGATCGCGGCCGCGATCGTGCTGTACATGGGCTACCGCGGCATTCAGTACCTGCGCCCGAGCCTGATCTTCAGCCGTCCCCAAGTGAGCGCCGACCAGAGCGGCTCGGGGGGGTTCCTCGATCCGCTGCTCGGCACGATCCTGTTGACGGTGATCGGCATCGTGCTCGCGCTGCCACTCGCGCTCTGCGCCGCGGTGTGGATCGCCGAGTACGGCCGGCCGAACTGGCTGGCGCGCGTGGTCGAGTCGAGCATCGAGATCGTCGCCGGCACGCCCGACATCGTGATCGCGATCTTCGGGTTCGCGGTCTTCCAGCTGTCGCTGTTCGCGCCGTTCTCGTTCACCGCCGAAGGCGGTGGCGTGTACGGGCGCTCGTTCATCGCGGCCGGCGCGATGATGTCGCTGCTCGCGCTGCCGCCCATCTACGCGGCCACGCGCGACGGGCTGCAGGCTGTGCCAGGACATATGCGCGAGGCGGCTTTCGCGCTGGGCAAGACCCGCATCACGACGATCAGGCGGGTGCTGCTGCCGAGCGTGCGCTCGAACATTGCCACCGGCGCGACGCTCGGCATCAGCCGCATCATCGGCTCGACCGCGATCGTGCTGATCCTGCTCGGCAGCACGCTGCGCATCGAAACGCAAGGGTCCATCCCCGGCATTGGCCTGCTGCGCGGCACCGGTTCGTCGCTGACCACCTACATCTACGAAAACTCGCCCGCCGGCGAAGGCGGCGCTCCACAGAAGGCCTACGCGGCCGCGTTCGTGCTGCTGATCTTCGTGCTGGCGCTGAACCTGATCGTGGACCGGATCGGCCGTGCGCAGGCCGATTCCACCGGGCTCGCTCCGATCGGAGCCGTCGTCTAGCCATGGACGGCAACTTTTCACAAATCTTGCAAAAAGCGCTAATCTCAGTGATCTGATGGTCAAGGTCATGCCGATGGAGATTGTGGTCGATGAGTCCTGAGGAGATGGTCATGGAGCCCTTGAGCTTGGTCAGCGACGGCGCGGATGCGCGCAACCTAGGCAAGCGATGGCCGGGAGTCTCACGGCCTGCCGAGCCGACGCCGCCCGAGCCGATCGCGCCCGACGCCGCCTCCCCGATCGTGCCGCCCGTGCGCACGATCGTGCTCGACCGCTCGCCCGCGCCGGTGCGGCCCGTGCGCGAGCGCAAGGCCGTTCGCACCGCAAGCGCCTCTGTGACGGCTGGCCCGGAGCGTCTGAGCCTGCGCGACGTGAGCATCTCCTATGCCGGCAAGCCGGCCGTCAAGTCGGTCTCGCTGCCCGTGCACCAAGGCGAGGTGCTCGCGCTGATCGGGCCCTCAGGCTGCGGCAAGACGACGCTGCTGCGCACGCTCAACCGCCTCACCGAGCTGACCGCCAGCGCGTCGCGCTCGGGCGAGATCCTGCTCGACGGCGAGGACATCCACGAGCTCGTCGACACGCAGCTGCGCTCGCGCGTCGCGATGGTCTTCCAGCAGCCCAACCCGTTTCCGATGTCGATCTTCGACAACGTCGCCTTCGCCCTGCGCGAGCAGGGGCGCAGGCGCCCCGGACGCCGCGAGCTCGAGCCGCTGGTGATCGACGCGCTGCGCAGGGCCGGACTGTACGACGAGGTTGGCGACGACCTCGACCGGCCGGCGCTGCGCCTGTCCGGCGGCCAGCAGCAGCGCCTGTGCATCGCGCGCGCGATCGCTCCGCGCCCGGAGGTGCTGCTGATGGACGAGCCGTGCAGCGCCCTGGACCCGATCTCCACAGGCGTGATCGAGGAACTGATCGGCGAACTACGCCGTGAGCTCGCCGTGGTGATCGTCACCCACAACCTCGCGCAGGCGCACCGGGTCGCCGACAAGGTCGCGTTCATGTACCTGGGCGACCTCGTCGAGTACGGCACGACGCAGGACGTGTTCGAAGACCCGCGGGCGACGCGCACGCGCGAATACGTCCGTGGTGTCTTCGGGTGATCTGGTCGTTCAATGGCTAATCTCGCGCCTGTGCCCTCCGAGAGCTCGACGTGCCCAAACTGTTCGGCGCCGCTGGTCGCAGATCAGCGCTACTGCCTGTCCTGCGGGCAGCCGACCTCGCCCGTGCGCCTCGCGTTTCTGGACGTGCTCGAGTCAGAGCACAAGCCGCAGCTGGGCCACGGCGCGATGACCACGGCCCCCGTTGCCTACAACCCCTACCTGGAGCCCGCCGCGGGACCATTGTGGCTGCGCCGTTACGCGCCGCTGTTCGCTGTGCTGTCGGTGGTGCTGCTGGCGTTGATCGTCGGTTTGCTTGTGGGTCACTGGGTCACCCAGAGCAAGGCCCCGGCGACTGCGCAGGTGATCAAAGTGGAAGGCCTCGGCGGTCTTGCGGCTGCAAGCGCGCCGACGCCGACGGCCAGCACCACTCAAGCGGCGACGACGAAGGGCAAATCCAGTCCGTCGGCCAAGAGCGAAGAAGAAAAGGAAGCAGCCGAAGCCAAGGCAGAAGAAAAGGCCGAAGAAAAAACACCCACGAAAGCCCCGCCGGCCAAAGCGCTCAGCTCCACCAAAGTGAGCAAACTCGGAACGACCACAGGCAAGGCGCACGAGAAAGAACTCAACGAAATCAGCCACGCGCCGATCGAAGTCAAATGAGCACGCCCGAGGATAACGGCGCGGTCGTGCTGCCCGCGGGCGGCCTGCCGGCGCCAGCGGGTTCGATGTCCGAGCTGCGCCGCCAGCGCCTCGAGCTCGCCGAGCGGGTCGCCGCGCTGACCTGGGATCTCGGCGGCCTCGCCTACGAGATGGCCATCCGCGACCACTACCGCCTCGACGTGCTCGCCCGCAAAGCGTCAGAGTTGCAGGAGGTTGACGCCCAACTGGGCGAGGTCCAGAGGCTGCTGGCGACCGCCGAGGCCGGTATCCACGGCCAGTGCCGCTCCTGCGGCGCCGTGCACAGCCGCGGCGCCGCCTACTGCTGGCACTGCGGTGCGCCGCTGCTGGAGGAGACCCGCCCGTCGGCGCTGGCGCCCATGCCCGAGGGGCAATGAGATGCTGCGCTACGCCTGGTGAGACGGCTCGGCCGGAGCCTGCACCGGCGACGGTGCGGCGGCTGGTTCTGGAGCGGCCTGCTGCATCGGTGCCTGCGGCTGTTGCGTGCTCTGCGTGAGCGCGGGTTTCTCGCCGCTGATCGAATCCTTGAACTCGCGCATACCGGTGCCGAGCGAGCGCCCGATCTCCGGCAGTCGCTTGGCTCCGAACAGGAGCAACAGGAGCACGACCAAGAGAGCGATATGTACTGGATTATCGAGACCCATCGCTGTTATCAGTCTAGCCCATTCTCGGAGCTGCGCCCGTCGCGTAGCGCCTTGCGCACCAGCTGCCCCGCGATCAGCAGGATCAGCGCGGCGAATGCATCGCGCAAGGTTGCGCCCGAGAGCGTATTCGCCAGCACGACCCCGCCTGCAACACCAGCGATCGACAGCACTCCGATGAGCAGGGCGTCGTTGCGGCGCACGTTTCCGTAGCGGTCCTGCCGATAGGTGCCGACGAGCGCGACCGGCACGATCGCCAGCAGAGACGTCGCCTCGGCGTGATGCTGGTTCAGCCCGATGAACAGGACGAGCCCCGGCACGAACAGCACGCCGCCACCCACTCCCAGCAAGCCCCCGAGTGCACCGGCGGCCACGCCGATCAAGATCGCCCAGATCATTGCGCCAGTAGCTCGACCGCCGAGGCCACCAGTACTGCTGCGAACAGCAGTGAGATGGCCCGTACGTTCAGACGCTGCTGCAGCCACGTGCCGAGCAGCACACCGCCCACCGCCGGCACCCCTATGAGCAGCGCGTCGAGCACGTGCACATTCCCGTACACCCCCTGCACTGCGGCGGCGAAGCCAGCGATAAACACGATCGCCGCGAGCGATGTCCCGGTCGCTTCGCGCTCGCCATAGCCCAGCCAGAACACGAGCAGCGGCACGATCACCGTACCTCCGCCGACGCCGAACAGCCCGCTGAACAGGCCCGCTGCCGTGCCTATAGCCATCAGCTTCAGCCGGTGCTCAGTCGAGTCGGCCACGGTCCGCGCCATACTAGTGTGCGTGTCCCCCGCCGCGACGCTCGTGGAGGCGCTGCAACCGCTCCGCTCGGACCCTGGCGCCGGCGCGATTCTGCTTGACATTGATGGCACCCTTGCGCCGATCGTTCGGCATGCTGCCGATGCCCACGTTCCCGAGGCCACGCGCACGCTGCTGATCGAGATCGCCAAGCGCTACCGCGTCGTCGGCTGCGTCAGCGGCCGGCGCGCGAGCACCGCACGCCAGATCGTCGCGATCGGGACGATCGCCTACGTTGGCGCTCACGGCGGCGAGCTGCTGCGCCCTGGTGCCACCAGCCCCGAGCGCGATCCCGAGCTTGCCGCTTGGGACGAGCGCGTACACGCGTTCGTTGCCCACACCTACACTGCCGAGCACCAACGGCTGCGCGTGCGCCATGAGGACAAGGACGCGATCGCGGCTTTCCACTGGCGCGGCGCGCCCGACGAGGCTGCCGCGGAGCTGGCGGTGCGGGGGATCGCGCGGCGCGCGGAGGAGGAGGGCTTCGCGGTGCACTGGGGGCGCAAGGTGCTGGAGGTGCGCCCACCGGTCCGTCTCGACAAGGGCCTCGGTATAGACGCCCTCCTGCGCGGCCGGAACTTGGGTGCGGCGGTTTATGTAGGCGATGACACCACGGATCTCGACGCCTTTCGTGGGCTGCGTTCGCTCGTGCAGACCGGCGAGCTGGGCGGAGCCATCTGCGTTGCGGTCGGCTCTGATGAAACTCCACCGGAGTTGGAGGCCGAGGCTGACTTGGTGATCGACGGTGCCGCCGGGGTGCGGCAGCTGCTCGAGGCGCTGCTGTAGTCGCAGCGCCGCTGCGGTCATCATGCACTCGTGCGCTTTGTCGAATTCCTCAAGACCACTGTCATGCTCAGCGCCGGCGCAGCGACTGCGCTCGCCGCTGTCACGGTGCTCGGGGCCGGTGAGCAGCAGGGTGCGAGTGCCGACGAGCGTCTTGTCGCAATCGCCATCGGTTGGTGGATCCTCGCTGCGCTGATCGGCCTGCGCCTTGGTCGTCGCGCCGAGACAAACCCTCCGATCGCGCGCCTGCTCGCGGGCGCGATCGCTAGTAAGACGCTCCCTCAGCACCGTCCTGCCGCGGTCCTGCTCAACCGCCTGTGGCCGCTCTTGACGTTTACGCTGCTCGCCGGCGCGCTTGCCTTCCTCGCGCCCCAGATCCCGGGCATTGCCACCGGTTTCGCGATCATCTGGGCGCTCGCCTGGCGCCGCCAGCACGCGGCGGTCGCTGCCATCGAGGAGCGCGACGGCGTTTGCTTCTATGTGCGCCGCACCTCCCCGATTCAGCCGATGAAGCTGGAGCGCACCCCTGGCTTCAAAGCCCTGCGCCCTGAACGTCCTGACGGTGCAGTCACCTGAGGAACGAGATGGTTGAGCGCCAAGCCACCGCGGCCACCGCAGATGCGCAGGGGACGGACCCGGCGCTGGTTGACGTCCTGATTGTGTCGCTCGGCTCGACCTCGGGCCTGCGCTCAGCCGACGTCGAGCTCGCTGACTCCTTGCGCCGTGCCGGTGCCTCTGTCGCTATCGCCGCGGCCCTCCCGCCGCGCCGGCAGCTGCGCACGTTCGCGCTGACTGACCTCGCCTGGGCGCGCGCCGCGCGCCGGGCCGCTGTTGCCGGGATGGCGCGCCACCGTCCGCAGGCGGTGATCTATTCGAGCACTACCGCCTCGCTGTTCTGGCCCGTGCCCGGAGCGATCCGCTTCGACGCCCCTTCTGCTGGCAACCGCCCAGGACGCCATGGCCTCTGGCAGCGCCCGCTCGAGCTCAGGCGCTTGGCGGCCGCGCCGCTGCTCCTGCCCCTCAGCCACGGCGCTCTGCACGAGCTGCCCACGGCCGCTCGCGATCAGGAGCGCGAGCTCGTGCTGCCAGTCTCGATTGAGCCCTCCGGCCCGGCTGCGCCCCGGCGCGACATCGCCGCGATCACCTACGCTGCCAATCCTGCCAAGAAGGGCCTTGACCGCGTACTTGCCGCTTGGGTGCGGGTGCGCCAGCCTTCCGAGGAGCTCCTCGTGGCTGGGGCGCCTGCCGATCAGCTGCGTCGCGCCGGGCTCGTGCTGCCCGGCGAAGGCATCCGCGTGACCGGGATGCTTGCGCCTGGCGAGTACCGCGCACTGCTGCGTCGTGCACGCGTATTCGTCTGCGCCCCACGCCGTGAGGATTACGGGCAGGCCCAGCTCGAGGCGCTCGCCGACGGCTGCCTGCTCGTCACCACGTCCGCGCCGGGACCCTATGCGGCGCTGCCGATTGCACGTGAGCTCGACCAGCGCCTCATCGGCGAGGACCTCGGCGCTGCCCTGCGTCTAGCGCTCGACGACCCTATGCCTGACTATCCTGCCCGTGCTCGCGTTGCGCTTGCGCCCTTTGGCCGCGCTGCGGTTGACACGCTCGTCAGGGAGGAGTTGCTGCCGCGCCTGTTGTCCTCACCTTGAGGGGTTGCGCTTGCGCAGCTTCACCAGCTCGTCCCATGGTTTCGTGTTCGCCACGTCTTCCTTCGTCAGCCATGCTCGCCGGGCGGTTGCGATGCCCCAGCGCATGTTTGCAAGCGTCTGCGTCCGGTGGGCATCTGAGTCGATCACGAGCTTTGCGCCCACGCGAATCGCAGCTCGGGCATGTACGTCGGACAGGTCGCGCCTGTTCGGGTTCGCGTTGATCTCCAGTAGCGTCCCCGTCCTCGCTGCTGCTGCGCTCACCGCCCCCAGGTCGATCGCGTACGGCTCGCGTTTGTCGATCATCCTGCCCGTCGGGTGTCCGATCGCGTTCACCAATGGGTGCTCGATCGCAGCGATCACTCGCTCGGTCATAGCCTGCTCGCTCATCCCGAACGCCGTGTGGACGCTCGCCACCACCCAGTCGAGCTCATCCAAAAGCGCATCCTCGTAGTCGAGCTCCCCGTCTGCCAGCACGTTCACCTCGCTGCCCGCGAGCACTCTTATCCCCTCCAGTCGTGCGTCCACCTCGCGCACCCTCTCGATCTGGCGTCGCAACTGGTCTTCCGAGACGTCGTTGCCGAAGCCGTGGCTGGCCGAGTGGTCGGTGATCGCCAGGTACTCGTAGCCGCGCTCGCGCGCCGCCAGCGCCATCTCCTCGATCGTGTTGTGGCCATCTGAAGCGATCGTGTGGCTGTGCAAGTCGCCGCGGATGTCATCGAGCTCGATCAACTTTCCCAGCCCTTTGCCGCCCTTCTTCGCGGCGGCCTCCAGCTCGCCACGGTCTTCGCGCAACTCTGGCGTGATGTATTCGTACCCGAGCGCCTCGTACACCTCTGCCTCGCTCGCGTATGTCTGCGTCCGTCCGCTCGCATCATCGAGTATGCCGTGCTCGGACACGTGCAATCCCTTCCGCACCGCCCTTTCGCGTAGCGCGGCGTTGTGTGGGCCTGAGCCAGTGAAGTGCTGCCACAAATTGCCCAGCTGTGCAGGTTTCGCGATCCTCAGATCAACCGCAATGCCTCTGAACGTCCTGCCCTTGGCGCCGGCCTTGCTCGCGGATGTCACGCGCTCGATCTCTCCCAGCTTCACCAGGCTCTTCGCCAGCGCTGTTGGTTTCGTCGTCACTGCGATCAAGTTCGACATCCTTCACGCTGTCCGCCATCCTCCGCGCTGACCCCGCAACCTTCACCTCCGTCCCTGGCGCCCCGCATGCCTCAAGGCCCTCCGCCAGCGCCTCCCCCAGCTCGATCGCCTGTGGCAACAGCAGCCTCGTTGGCGTTCGCTCGCTTACGCCAGCGTCCAGTGCCTCAAGCGCGCTCGCCTCGAACTTCGGACCCAGCCCTCGCACTGCTCGCACGCGCTGCGCCAGTGCTGCCTCGCGTAGAGCCCTCGGCGAGTCGATCCCCAGCTCGTCGTGCAGCAGTCGCACGCGCTTCGGGCCGATCCCTGGCAGCCGCATGATCTCGACCAGGCCTTTCGGGAACTTCGCCCGCAGCCTCTCCGCTGCTGGGATCGCGCCCTCCTGCACTAGCGCGAGGATCTTCTCCTGCAGTGTTTCCCCGATCCCGTCCAGCTCCGTTGCACGTCCTGCGCGGGCGAGCCCAGCCACCGACACCGATGCCTCGCGCACCGTCTTGGCCGCGTTCCTGTACGCCAGCACCCTGTGCACGATCGCCCCGTCGAGCTCGTACAGATCGCCGAGTTCCTCCAGCGCGTCGGCGATCACGGCATTGGACAGCTCGAGCTCGGGCACTGCCTCAGCGTAGAGACACGCGCGCGCCGGGGCGCGACGGTGAAGACGAACAGCCTCCTCACGCTCTAGGGTTCCCGACCAGTGTCCGGCGCGTCCTGGTTGATCCTCCCCACGTACAACGAGATCGAGAACCTGGAGGCGATAGTCGCGGCGGCCGGCGCGGCGCTCGCGGTTGGCGCCCGCGACGGCTATCACGTACTGGTCGTTGACGATGGCTCTCCCGACGGCACCGGGCAGCTCGCCGATCGGCTCGCCGGCGAGCACGACTGGGTGCACGTGCTGCACCGCACCGAAAAGAACGGCATCGGGCCGGCGTACCTGGCGGGCTTTCGCCATGCGCTCGACCATGGCGCGGGCTACGTGATGGAGATGGACTCCGACTTCTCCCACGATCCAGCCGACCTCGCGCGTCTGCTCCAGGCCGTCCACGACGGCGCCGATCTCGCCCTGGGCTCCCGCTATGTACCCGGAGGCGGCGTCACCGACTGGGGACTGCTCAGGCGCGTCATCAGTGAGGGCGGATCGACGTACGCGCGGCTGGTGCTCGGCCTGCACGTGCGCGACCTGACCGGCGGATTCAAGTGCTTCCGCCGCGAGGTGCTCGAGGCAATCCACTTTGACGGGGTTCGCTCGCAGGGTTACGCGTTTCAGGTCGAGCTCACCTACCGCGCCGTGCAGGCCGGCTTCAAGGTCGTCGAGGTGCCGATCGTGTTCCGCGACCGCCAGCGGGGCACGAGCAAGATGTCCTGGCGGATCGCCGCCGAGGCGATGTGGCTGGTGCCGCTGCTGCGCTTCAGGTAGGGAGCCTTGGCTTCAGGCGCGCTGCCCGCGCGCCGATGGGGTGGGACATGGATGCCTCGGCATACGCGTTCGCCCACGGCGTGCGCCAGACACGCGCGACGCTCCGTGCCTGGCAGCGCACGCCGCTCGCGGTGGTCGGTCGTTGGGCCGCCGGCTCAGCACTCGCCGCGATCGGCCTGCTCACCGCCGTGCTCCTCGTCGCCACGTTGGACCGCGGCTACCAGCAGGTCATATCCCTGCAGCCGCCGTTCGCGGTGGGAGGCCCTGCGGACGTGCTGGCGATCGTGGGCAGCAATCTGCTGGTGCTTGCCCTGCACGCGATGGCGTGCGTGGCCGGCTTCATCGCGGGCAGCTCGCTGCCGTTGCAGGCGCAACATCGCCACGGCGTCTCGCGCTGGGTGCATGAGCACGGCGGACGCCTGGCGATCGCGTTCGTCATCTGCGCCACCGCCTTCTCGCTGAGCCTGCAGGCATACGTGATCGGGCACACCCTCGCCGGCGTGGCCCACTTCCTGCGCGTCGCGCCGGCGCTGCTGCTGCTCGGCGTGCTCCCCCACGCGATCCTCGAGCTGACCGCGCTGTTCCTGCCACTCGCCGCCTGGATCATCGCCAGCCGCAGAGGCGAGTGGGATCAGCTGCTCGCTGCCACCTTCGTCACTGTCGCCATCGCTGTGCCAGTGCTCGTGGTAGCTGCGTTGATCGAGGTCTACGTGTCCCCACACCTGTTTACCGCGCTGACCGGCATCCACCCGCCGATCGTGCGCAACTCTGAAGGCTGGCTCGTCACTGTGCACTGAGACCCTCCTTCATTTTGTATAGTGAGAGAGGTAAGCGACTAAGGAGACTCCATGGCAGGCACTCTGACCCAAATCACCGACAACAACTTCGACGCCGAGGTCATCGAGGCCGAGGGTCCCGTGCTCGTGGACTTCTGGGCGCCCTGGTGTGGCCCCTGCCGCGTGGTTGCTCCAGTGCTCGAGGAGATCGCCTCCGAGCGCCCGGACCTTCGCATCGTGAAGCTCGACATCGACGAGAACCCGAACACGGCTGCGCGCTTTCAGGTGCTCTCAATCCCGACCATGATCCTCTTCAAGGGTGGTCAGCCCGTCAAGACGGTGATCGGCGCGTACCCCAAGAAGAAGCTCGAGGCGGAGCTGGAGCCAGCACTTACGGCTGCGTAGCGCGCCGCAGGGCGATCGTCAGCGCCAAGCCGTCGATCTCGGTCTGCTCCGAGTAGTCCGTGGAGGTCACGGCCTGTGCTGCGGCAGCTCCGAGGTGGAGCTCTACGGCCAGCGTCTCTGCGGCGAGATAGTCCCGGTGTGCCTCTGCGGCGTCGATCAGCGCGGGGTCGCCGTCGAGGCATAGCCCGATGCGGTCCTCGACCTGCAGCCCGGCGCTCTTGCGTGCGTTCTGCACGGCGTGCACGATCTCGCGCGCGCGCCCCTCGCGGCGCAGGCCGTCGTCGATCGCCAGGTCTAGCGCCACTGCGTGCGCGCCCTCACGCTCCACGCTGTAGCCGTCGGGAGCGCGCATGCTCAGGAGCAGGTCATCCGCGGTGAGCGTGTGCTCGCGGCCGGCCACGGCGATCCCGATCTCGCCGCCATCGCGCACCGCCGTCGCCACGTGCGCCGGGTCGAGCGCTGCGATCGCCTGCGCCGCGAGCGGCATGTCGCTGCCGAACAGCGGGCCGAGCCTGCGGTAGTTGGCCTTGACCTCGTAGCTGCCGAGCTCCTCTGCCGCTGCCACGAAGCGCACGCTTCTCACGTTCAGCTCCTCCCGCACCACCTCTGCCAGGCGTTCGATCGCCTCCCGCTCACGTCCGTCGGCAACCACCACAGCCTCCCCGAGGGGCTGGCGCACCTTGATCTTCGCCTTCCCCCGTGCTCCCAACCCGAGGCGCACCGTCTCCCGTGCCAGACCCATCGCCCGCTCGAGCTCCTCGTCGCGCTCGCCCACCTCCGCGGGTGTGGGGAAGTCGCACAGGTGCACGCTTCCGAGCGCCCCATCGAGGTTGTCGTAGATCTCATCCGCGATGAAGGGACACAGCGGCGCCAGCAGCTTCGACACGGTGAGCAGGCAGGCGCGCAGCGTCTGGAACGCCACCGGGTCCCCGTCCCAGAAGCGCCGCCGCGAGCGCCGCACATACCAGTTGGAGAGCTCATCCACGAGCCCCGCGATTGCCCTCCCCGCCGTTGTCACGTCGTAGGCATCGAGGCGCTCTGTCACGAGGGCGGCAGTGCTCGCTGTGCGCGAGAGCGCCCAACGGTCGAGGTCCTCCTCCGGTCCCTCACCGACGGGCTGCTCCCCATTCGCGTCGGTCAGCTGATCGGCCGAGGCGTTGGCGTAGAGCACATAGAAGTAGTAGGTTGACCACAGCTGCTTGAGGAACAGCCGCACGCCCTCCCCGATCGTCTCCGCCGAGAAGCGGTACCCATCCCAGGGCTGCTTGGAGGTAAAGAAGTACCAACGGAAGGCATCCGCCCCATAGGTGTCGAGCACCTCCCACGGCTCCACCGTGTTCCCTTTGGACTTCGACATCTTTTGGCCCTCCTCATCGAGGATCAGCCCCAGGCAGACCACGTTGCGGTAGGGCGCCTCCTTGGAGAGGAGCGTCGCCACCGCCAGCAGCGAGTAGAACCACCCCCGCGTCTGGTCCTGCGCCTCGCAGATGAAGTCCGCCGGGTAGCTCCCCGCGAAGACCTCCTCGTTCTCGAAGGGAAAATGGTGCTGAGCAAACGGCATCGCGCCCGAGTCGAACCACACGTCGATTACCTCCGGCACGCGCTTCATAGGCAGCCCACAACCCCTCCCCCCCTCATCCAAATGCTCGCAGGGGAACGACACCTCGTCCACAAACGGCCGGTGATGGTCCGCCAGCTCCGAGCCCGAGCGCTCGGAGAGCTCCGCGAAAGAGCCGATCACGTGCACATGGCCCTCCCCGCAGCGCCACACCGGCAGCGGCGTGCCCCAGTAACGCTCCCGCGAGAGCGCCCAGTCCACGTTGTTCTCGAGCCAGTCCCCGAAGCGCCCGTGCTTTACGTGCGGGGGGTGCCACGCCACCGTCTCGTTGCCCGCCAACAACTCCTCCCGCACGCGTGAGGTCGCGATGTACCACGAGGGTTTCGCGTAGTAGAGCAGGGGGGTCCCGCAGCGCCAGCAGTGCGGGTAGGAGTGCTCATACTCCTGCACCCGCAGCAGCAGGCCGCGCGCGTCCAGGTCTGCGATCAGCTCCTGCGTGAGCGCAGGGTCCTTCACAAAACGCCCCTCATAGGGATTGCCCTCGCGGTCGAGTGCTCGTCCGTCGTAGGTCCCGTCGGGCTTCACCGGGTTGTAGAGCGTCCCCGCCTGCGTCGGCTCGAAAGGCACCTCCGGGGCCGCTGCCGCCACCCGATAGTCGTCTTCCCCGAAGGCCGGCGCGAGATGCACGATCCCCGTCCCGTCCTCCGTCGTCACGAACTCATCCGCGAGGATCGGCAGCAGGCCCGCCTCGCGGTCGCTCGCCGCGAAGATCGGGCCCTGATATCCCCGGTAGCGGCCCACCAGCTCCACCCCCGAGAAGCGGTCGAGCACCTCCGCCCCCTCCCCGAGCACCGCCTCCACCCGCGCCTCCGCGAGCAGGAAGTCCTCGCCCCCGAAGCGCACCAGCGCATAGGTCGCCGTGGGCGACACCGCCACCGCCACGTTGCCCGGAAGCGTCCACGGTGTCGTCGTCCACACCAGCAGCTGCTCCGGGCCGCTGCCAAGGGGGAGCTTCAAGAAGACGCTGGGGTCCACCACGTCCCTGTAGCCCTGCGCAACCTCGTGCGAGGAGAGCGTCGTCTCACAACGCGGGCAGTAGGGCACCACCTTGTGACCCTCATACAGGAGGTCCCGCTCCGCGATCTGCGACAGCGCCCACCACACCGACTCGATGTAGCTCTCATCGAGCGTCCGGTACGCGTGCTCCAGATCGAGCCAGAAGCCGATCCGCTCCGTCAGGCGATCCCACTCCTCCAGGAAGGTGAAGACGGAGGCGCGGCACTCCGCGTTGAAGCGCTCGATCCCCACCGTCTCCTCGATCTCCGACTTGTGGTGGATGCCCAGCTCCTGTTCGACCGCGATCTCCACCGGCAGCCCGTGGCAGTCCCAGCCGCCCTTGCGCTCCACGCGGTAGCCGCGCATCGTCTGAAAGCGCGGGTAGATGTCCTTGAACACGCGCGAGAGCACGTGATGGGAGCCCGGGGGGCCGTTTGCCGTGGGGGGACCCTCGTAGAAGACCCACTGCTTAGCCTCTGCCCGCGAGCGCAGCGACTGTCCGAACACGTCCTGTGCGCGCCAGCGCTCCAGAATCTCCAACTCCAGCTTCGGCAGATCCTGCTTGGGATCAACCTCGCGCGGTGGGATCAGGAGATGTCTGGGGCCGGCCGTCATCGGACGGCCATTCTAGGTCCGGCTCAGGAGGCGACGACGGCGGGGTGCGCCAACACGACGCCTGTGAGCCGCTCGCGCAACTGCTCGGCGGCGGCGGTCGGGCCGGGGCCGATGCGCTTGACGGTCGAGGCGCCCGTCTCCGGTAGGGCGCCGCGGTAGTCGAACACGTCCACGCCCGGCTCCGCCTGACGCGAGGCATACACGAGGCGCCCCAGCACGTCGGGCGATGCTCCTGCCCCCGCAAGCACGATCGCTCCGGGACGCAACGCACGCAAGGCCGCGCCGACGCGATCCGCGTCCAGCTCCACCGGCAGCGTAAGCACGCGCAGTCCGCCACGGCGCAGGAACAGCTCGAGCGCCTGCACATGCAGCGCATCCACGTCGGCCGGGCGGGATGCGTCGAAGATCAGCGCGCTCTCCTCGCGCGAGACGGGCGGAGCCACGCGCGTGGCTGCCGCCAGCCAGCCGGTCGCATACCGTCCCGCGAACGCGCGCTCGGACGAGCCCTCGCCCAGCAGTTCGATCGCTCCCAGCAGCACGGTTTCCACGGTGCGTTCGACCGAGCGCACGGCCATGCTTTCCTCGAGCAGACGGTCGGCGGCGTCCTCGCGGTACGCCGCGAACGCGCTCTGCAGGCGCGCGGGGGATGAGGGTCCCGTCCCGCGCTCGCGCGCGATCGACACGGCTGAGGCGATGTCGTGAGTCTCCGAGAATGCTTGGCGCAGCGTCTCGATCTCTGTCAACTCAAACTGGCGGTGGCCGCCCTCGGTGCGCTGAGGTGCTGGGTAGCCGAATCGCCGCTCCCAGCTGCGCAGCGTGTTCGGGCTGACTCCCAGCATCGCTGCGGCAGCGTTTGTGCGGATCGCGCTCATAGGGAGATGGTGAGGTTTGCGCATCTTCATCACAACCCCCGCAACGGTAGATGCATCCCGCCGGGCACGTTGCAAGCGCAGGATCGTCGCCACTCGCGCCGACGGATGCCGCGGCGGGCCAGGTGACGTGCCTAGGATCAAGTCATGAGGCTGCGGCTCTATCACCACCCGGACGGCACTCGCGTCGCCTATCGCGAGCGCGGAGCAGGGCCGCCGCTGGCGCTGGTGCATTCGGCGCTGCTCTCGCACAAGGAGTGGGAGCCTGCCGCCGAGCAGCTCACAGACCGCTTCAGGGTGGTGTTGCCGGACCTGCCGCTGCACGGCGACTCCGAGGGCAGCCCCAATCGCCCGTACACGCTTGATTGGTTCGCTGACGTGCTCGGGGGCTTTGCCGCTGACGTGCTCGGTCCCAGTCCGCTGATCGGCGGGCATGGTGCTGGCGCGGAGGTTGTGCTGCACGCGGTCGCCACCGGCTGCGTGCGACCCCGGCGGCTGGTGCTGATGTCCAATCGGCTGCACGCCCCGCCGCGGCGCGCGGGGGTGCGCACTGCCTGGCGCACGGGGGCAATGGCCGGCGCGGTTCCAGGGCTCGACCGGCTCGTTGGGTACGGCGCACGCGCGGCTTTCAGCCCGGAGCGGGGAGCAAAGGAACTGTCGGTGCGCGATAACCCTGCGGCGCGCGACTTGCTGAGGCATGCGCTGGCGGATGCTCCCGGCAACGTCGATCTCGCGCACGCATGGGCGAAATGCGCGCGCGCCTGGCCCCGCGGCGCCCGCGTGGACCTGCTTGAGCTGTACCCAAAGCTTGGGATGCCGGTGCTGCTGCTGTGGGCCGACCAAGATCGGCTGCATCCGCTCGGGCCTGCCGAAGAGGCGTTGGCGCTGCTGCCGGACGGACAGCTGCGGGTGCTACCGAGCACAGGCTTCCTGATGGCCTATGACGATCCCGTCGGCCTCGCTAGAGAGCTGACCGCCTTCTGCGGGTAGGGTTTCCCGCGACCCTTCCCTCTTCAATAGGAGACTTAGATGCCGAGCGAGAAGCAACTGTGGGGCGGGGAGACCGCCAAGGCCGTCGAGAACTTCCAGATCTCCGGGGAGACGGTTCCGGCTTCGGTGATTCACTGGCTGGCCGCGATCAAGGGCGCCGCCGCCGTCGTCAACGGCGAGCTCGGCCTGCTCTCCAAGCGCAACGCCTCGCGCATCGGCAAAGCGGCCGCGGAGATCGCCGCCGGCAAGCACGACGGCCAGTTCCCGATCGATGTCTTCCAGACCGGCTCGGGCACCTCGACGAACATGAACGCCAACGAGGTGATCGCTCAGCTCGCCGGCGACGGTGTGCACCCCAACGATCACGTGAACTTCGGGCAGTCCTCCAACGACGTCTTCCCCTCGGCCGTTCACCTGGCCGCGCTGGACGTCGCCCAGAACGAGCTGCTGCCCGCGCTCAAACAGCTCGAGCGCTCCTTCGCCAAGAAGGCCAAGAGCTTCCAGAACGTCGTCAAGGCCGGACGTACGCACCTGATGGACGCCGTCCCAGTCACCCTCGGTCAGGAGTTCGCGGGCTACGCGGCGCAGATGGCGCTCGCACAGGAGCGCGTCCAGGCGGCGCTCATCCACGTCGGGCAGATCCCTCTTGGTGGCACGGCCACGGGCACAGGCCTGAACACCCACCCGAAGTTTGCCGAGAAGGTGCGCGCGCGCTTGAAGAAGGAGTCCGGCCTCAAACAGATTGCGCCGCCCCTTGATCCGTTTGAGGCGCAGGCCAACCGCGACGCGCTCGTCGAGCTCTCCGGCGCTCTGAAGGTCGTGGCCGTCTCCCTCACGAAGATCGCCGGCGACCTCGCGCTGATGGGCTCCGGCCCCCGCGCCGGCATCGGTGAGCTGTTCCTGCCCGAGCTGCAGAAGGGCTCCTCGATCATGCCCGGCAAGGTCAACCCCGTGATTCCCGAGGTCGTGCTGCAGGTTTCAGCTCAGGTGATCGGCAACGACACCGCCATCACCGTCGGAGGGTTGCAGGGCCAGTTCGAGCTGAATGTTCGCATCCCCCTGATCGCTCGCAACCTGTTGCAGTCGCTGCGGCTGCTCACCTCTGCCTCGCGTGTGTTCGCAGAGAAGTGCGTGGACGGAATCCAGGTCAACAAGGCAGGCACCGACGCTTCCGCAGGCGGAACCCTGGCCGTCGCCACCGCCCTCAACGGCACGATCGGCTACGACAAGGGCACCGCGATCGTGCAGAAGGCCACCGTCACGGGCAGGCCGCTGCGCGAGGTCGCGCTCGAGGAGGGCGTTGACGCCAAGCTGTACGACGAGACGATCGACCTGCGCAAGATCGCGCGGGGGAATCGCTAGTCGGCGGGCAGCGCTTTGAACAGTCGCGTGACCACCCCGACCGCTGGCTTGGGCCGGCCGTTGTAGTCGAACAGCCCCTTCTCACTGAGGCCCTCGAACAGCTTCAGGTTGGGCAGTACTCCGTGAATAGAGCCCCCCTCGAAGGTGGGAGTGAGGGGGTAATCGCGCAGCAGCCAGATGAACATGGCGCTGAGCTGGGGATCAGCCTCATAGACCGCGATGTGCTCGGCCAGCAGTTGCGACTGGTAGAAGTAGCTGCCGGGGCTCCCAGGCGGGTTCAGGTCGTTGGCTTCGGCGCCGAACTCGCTGATCACGAGCACCTTGCCGGCGAACGTACGCTGCATCGCCGCAAGTCTTGCCTGCATCAGCGCGCTCAGCTGCGAAGGAGTGTCGTGGGGGCTGTCGTACCAGCCCGAGTAGTCGGTCTCCGCGACCGCATCTACCCCGGAGTACAGCGCCCCGGCGTGCTGAGGCGGATGGTCGCCCCAGACGTCCACCCCCACCATCCTGGTCGGATCGCGGGCATGCAGCCAGTGGGTCATCGACTGCACATAGGAGACCTCGGCGCTGTCGCGTCCGTTGTCAGCGACCTCGTTGACGAGATTCCAGGCAAAGATCGACGGGTGCAGCTCGGCCGCGAGCACGGCGGTGCGCGCTTGTTGCTTGGCATCCGCCAGTAGTCCCGGTGTGGTCGAGTACCAGTTGCCTGCCCCTTCGACTGGACCGATTCCTTGCCACACGAGGATCCCGGCCGCGTCGAGTCGTTCGAGTAGCGCTGGGTCGAGTGGATGCTGCGTGCGCACGGCGTTTGCGCCGATCTGCTTCAGCTCGCCCACTATCTGGCTCTCGTCATCTGGGGTCAGTGCGTCTCCGCGCCCAAGCGCATCCTCCTGGATGCTCGCTCCGTGTAGGAGCAGGCGCTGACCGTTTAGGTACACGCGCCCGCCATGCCAGGTGATCTGGCGTAGCCCGATGTGCGCGGAGTAGCTGCTCTCGTGGCCGACAGCGAGCGTCAGCTGGTAGAGGCTGGGACTCCTCGGCGACCACAGCGACGGTTCGGCGACGGTCACGGTTGTGGTTGCTGTTGCCGCCTGACCGCGGGCCAGCGTTTGGCCGGCAAAGTTCAGCGGAATCGTCTGTGTCCCGTGCACGAGTGTGCCTTCGGGCACGATTGTGCGGTTCGGACCGTAGTTGTGGACCTTCACGCTCACCTTTACGCTCGCCTGCGAAGAAACCGGATCCAGCCCATTGGCCTCAGGCGTAAGCGTCGTCTGCACGCTCGGTTCGGACAGTTCGCTTTCGTCGATCTGGCGCACGTCCACCTCGCCATCCAGGCCGCCCCAGTTGAACCAGGTGCGATGAAATCCCTCTTTCGATTGCATCGCCGGATCGCGCCAGTCAACGCGCACGACCACCGTGTGTGTGCCCGCCGTGAGCTTGGCGCGTGCTTCAAATGGCAGGTAGGAGCCCTTGTGCGCGCCGACTGCGTGGCCATCGATCCACACGCTCGCCTGGAAGTTCGCCGACTCGAACGTGAGTGCGTAGACGCTCGTCTGCGGGGCTCGGAAGCTCGTGCGATACCAGGCGACCGAGCCTTCATAGTTCTGCGCGCCTGCGGACCCGCTGAACGGCATTGGGCTGACCACGTTCGGCACACTCACTATGGCGCCGCCGAAGCTGCCCCGCTGCCAGCCCTTCGACAGGCCGCGGTTGGTTGGATCCTTGCGCAGTGTCCAGCGCGTCAGTTCGGTGCGTCCGCCCGGGCCTTCGGCTATCGCTGAGTAGCTCGGGAGCGCTTCCACCGTCGCCGGCTGCGGTCGTGCGGACCCGGGCGAGAGCAGGCCGAGCGCGAGCACCGCTGCGAGCGACGCGAGCGCGACACAAGCCGTTAGGCCGGTGAGCTTGATAGGGAAGCGGTCGCTGGACACGAACCGCCCATTGTGACGGTGCGGTCGAGCATCCGCTCCAGCAACAGCCGTGCACCTGGCTTGGAGAGAGGTTCGTTGAGGTTGCCGCACTTCGGCGATTGCACGCAGGACGGGCAGCCTTCGGAGCATCCGCATCCGGCGATCAGCCGCAGCGCGTCCGCGCACAGCTCCTCGAAGCGCGCGAACGCGGTGCGCGTGATGCCGATCCCACCGGGATGACCGTCGTAAATAAAGATCGTCGGGCGACCCGTCTGCGGGTGCAGATTGGTGGACAGCCCACCAATGTCCCAACGGTCGCACATCGCGATCAGCGGCAGCACCGCGATCTGGGCGTGCTCGGTCGCGTGCAACGCACCGAGCAGGGACTTCGGTTCCTCTGCCAGCTCGGCGGCGTCGAGCTCGAACCACAGCGCCTGGGTGGAGAAGCTAGTTTCGGGCAGGTCGAGCGCGACGAGGTCGATCTGAGCGTGATCTGACAAGCGCCGGCGCTGGTAGGCGAGCACTGTCTCGGTGACGCGCACCTCACCGAAGCTGAGCGCCACTCCGAGCACATCGCGGCGGTCGAGCAGGCGCTCGATCGCCGTGTTGGTCTCGCGCTTGGGCAGGGTGTACCAGTCGCCGTCGAACGGCGCGACCAGGGCGCGCCGATGCTGTAGGTCGAGCTCACGCACCTCATACGAGCGCCCCTGATGCAGATAGATCGCGCCGTCATGCACAGTCGAGTGAGCGCGCGCCGCCTCGGTCTGGCCAAGCAGTTCGCCTGAGGAGACGTCCACGATGTCAAAGCTCTCCGGTGAGGCTGAACGCAGCGACACCTCCGCTGCGGGGTATCCGCCCGGGTGGCGCGGTACGTATGTCTCGCACCCGTATGCATCGTCGTCGCCATGCGTGGAGCCCTCTCCGTTGGGGCCGTGCTCACCACCACTCCTGCGCGCGCGACGCAGGCGCAGGCGCCCTGAGCTCACCAGCAGCTCGGCCTGGGCCTGCATGCGTGGGCCGAAGAACTTCGCGTCGTCGTGGTCGAGCGGACCCTCGTGCGCGGCGCACAGCAGGTGCGCCGCATATATAAGCGGGCTCTCGTGGTCGAGGATCGCCGCCTCTACGGGACGGTCGAGGAACTCGTCGGGGTGGCGGCAGAAGAATTGATCAAGCGCATCTTCACCCGCGATGTACACCGCCAAGCCTCGGCCGCGTCGGCCTGCACGGCCCCACATCTGGCGCAGCGAGGCGACGGTTCCAGGGAACGTGACGACCACGGCCGCGTCTAGCTCGCCGATGTCGATCCCCAGCTCCAGCGCATCGGTCGTGATCACCGCGCGCAGCTTCCCCGCGAGTGAGTCGTCCCTCCAGCTCCCGTCGCTGCTGCGGGGTGTAGCCAGCGCGATACGGCTCGATCAGCTCGGCCAGCTCCGAGTGTTCGGCTGCCTCCAGCTCCTGCTTGACCAGGAGGCTGAGCAGCTCGACTCCCTTGCGCGACTTCATGAAGCAGATCGCCCGTGCGCCCTCATACACGAGCCGCGCCAGCAGTTCGGCCGCCTCCGCTAGCGCAGAGCGGCGTGTGCCGAGTGCCGCATCGGTCAGCGGCGGGTTCCACATAGCGATCTGCCGATCCGGCGCTGGCGAGCCGTCGGCGTCGATCAGCGCGACATCTTCCAAACCGGTCAGACGCTCGGCCAGTTCGACGGGGTTGGCGATCGTCGCGGAGGTCAGCACAAATCGCGGCTCGGTGCCGTACGCCGACGCGATCCGCCGCAATCGGCGCAGCACGCCGGCGACGTGTGAGCCGAACACCCCGCGATACACATGCGCCTCATCGATGACGACAACCGCGAGGTTGGCGAATAGCTCAGCCCAGGCGGCGTGGTTGGGGAGGATCCCGACATGCAGCATGTCTGGGTTCGTGAGCACCACATTGGCCTTGCGACGGATGTCTGCGCGCGCCTCCCGCGGGGTGTCGCCGTCGTAGATAGCCGGTCGCACACGCTTGGTCAGCCCGAACGCGTTCAGCGCGCGCGCTTGGTCCTGGGCGAGCGCCTTCGTCGGATATACATACATTGCGCGCGCCGCCCCATCTCGGCAGAGCATGTCGAGTGTGGGCAGGTTGAAGCACAGCGACTTGCCCGACGCCGTCCCGGTCGTGATGATCGTCGGCCCGGCCCAGGCGGAGTGCAGCGCCTGCGCCTGATGGGAGTACAGCCGCTCGATCCCGATCCGCTCGAGCGCCGCCAGCACATCTGGGTGCAGCTCAGAGGGTGGATCCACCAGCTGCACCCGTCCGGGTCCATCATGCGCCTCGCGCACGAGGCGCTCGTCCGTGCGCCCCTCATCCAGCAGAGCGCTCCACGGCTCGGTTCTCCGGTCGATAGCCAAGGACTTGAGATAGTAGAGGCCATGTCCGTGACCGCCGCCGAGCAATGGGCCAAAGCCCGCTCCTTCCACCATTCGCTGTATTCGCCCGCCCGGATCGCGGGCGCGCGGGCGCAGCTCGGGTTGAGCGTGTCGGTGTGCCTGCCCACGCGTGAGTGCGCTCAGACGGTGGGGGAGATCGTTAGCGCGCTGGCGCCTCTGTGCGAGCAGGGGGCGATCGACGAGATCGTGGTGATCGACGCCGCCTCCGCCGACGGGACCGCGGCGGTGGCGCGGCGCGCCGGGGCGCGCGTGTATCAGGAGGCCGAGCTGATGCCCGAGCTCGGTCCGGTGCTGGGCAAGGGGGACGCGATGTATCGCGCGCTGACGGTGCTCGCAGGGGATGTCGTGTGCTATCTGGACGCCGACACCGAGGGCTTCTCCGCGCATTTCGCGACAGGTGTGCTGGGGCCGCTGGTGTGCGAGGCGCGCAGCCCGACGGAGATCGCGTTCGTAAAGGCGTTCTACCGGCGCCCGTTTGAGCACGGAGGGGTGTCGCTGCCCGAGGGGGGCGGGCGCGTCAATCACCTGGTGGCGCGCCCCGCGCTCGAGCTGTTCTATCCAGAGCTCGGGGCCGTCAGACAGCCGCTGGCGGGCGAGGTGGCGGCGCGGCGCGAGCTGTTGGAGCATCTGCCGTTCGTGACCGGATACGGGGTGGAGATCGGGATGCTGATCGACGCCTGGCGCGCGGTCGGGCTGGACGGGATCGCCCAGGTCGACCTTGACGAGCACCGCAACCACCACCAGCCGCTCTCCGCGCTCGTGCCGATGGCCCAGACGGTGCTCGCTACAGTCGTCCGTCGGATGCAGCAGGAGGGGCGCCTGGAGGCAGTTGACGGCGCGCCGCTGGAACGTCCGCCGCTGAAGAGCCTGACCGTCGCGTGAGCGCGCGGTGCCTATACCTGGACCTCGACAGCACCCTCTTGGGGCGAGGCGCTTCGATGCTGCACGACGGCGATGGCAACGTCACCATCGACGGGGTGCGGGCGGTGCAGGCATGCCTGCGGGCCGGCGTGGAGGTGGTGCTGATGTCCGGTCGCCGCCGCGCCCAGGTGATGGAGGACGCACGCCTCTTGGGGCAGACCTCCTACATCTACGAGGCGGGCGCCTGCGTGGTGCTGGAGGGCGAGGAGCACTGGCTGACCGGTGATCTGCTGCCGGGAGAGCTGAGCATCGCCGAGCAGATCGAGTGCTCAGGAGCGCCCGCGCTGCTACTCGAACGCTACGAGGGGCTGCTGGAGTACCACGAGCCGTGGCACCTCGAGCGCGAGGTCTCCCACCTGTTCCGCGGCCTCGTCGACGCCGACCAGGTCGATCTGCTGCTCGCCGAGCACGGACACGGGAATCTCAGGCTGGTGGACAACGGCGTCGTCAACCGCCGCTCGCAGGTGCTCGCCGCGCTGCCCCACGTGCGCGGCTACCACCTCGTGCCGGCGGGCGCGTCGAAGGCTGCCGCAGTTGCGTTTCACCGCCGCGCACGAGGCTACGAGCGCGTGGAGACGTTCGCCGTGGGCGACTCCCGCGAGGACCTCGCCTGCGCCTCCGAGGTGGACACCTTTTGGCTGGTAGCCAACGCGCTGGAGCGCGACCCCTCCATCCGCCAGTCGCTCGCTTCTCATGTGAACGCCCGCGCGTGCGAGGCGGGCCACGGGAAGGGCGTGTATGAGGCTGTGGTCAGCACGCTGATGGGCGCCGCGTCCTAGATGATGCCCCCGCGTTTCTCCTCCTCATATAGCCGCTCGATGACGAACTCCTTGAGCAGCGTCTGGTAGCCGGTGTTACGCGTGGCGGCGAGCGACTTCAATCGCTGGATTGTGAACTGATCGAAGCGGATGGCGATTGGCGTCGTGCGGCCTGGACGGATCATGTCCTGCATCTTCAGAGCCTTGTCGCGCTTGGCTTGCGACTCGAAGAACTTATCGGGGTCCAGTGATAGCCCTTTGGTGGGGTCGACTTCGCTGGTAGAGCGCTTTGCCATGTCGTTACTCCTTCTGTCGAGCGATAGTAGCTACAAGAATACTATAGCTATCATGCCACGCTTCGTCACAAGCGTTTCCACAGGCCTCGCCAGAACCCCGGCTGCGGGCGTCGTCGCCACAATGCCGGCGGGGGGACCGTCGCGCGCACCAGTGCGACCCAGTCGTCCAGCGGCAGCTCGCCCGAGATCAGCCGGCCCAGAGCGACGGTAACCGGCGCCTGCACGCCCGCGCGCTCGAGAGTTCGCCCGAGCAATGCGACCGTCTCCAGGGCCTCAACCGCTTGGCCGATCCGGGCGGGGATCTCCGCTGCGGACACACCCGCGGCCAGCAGCTCGCCCGCGCGCCGGTTGCGACTCTCGCGCGCCAGCGCGGTCGCGACCAGGTCGCCTGCGCCTGCCAGCCCGATCATCGACTCCGGCCGGGCGCCAAGCCCCTCGGCATAGCGCCATACCTCGGCGAATATGTGTCCTGCCGCTGCGCCCGCTGCGTTGAGCCCCTGCGCCTCTGTCGCGCCCGCGGCAAGCGCCGCGACGTTCTTGGCGGCTCCAGCCAGCTCCACGCCCACTGGGTCATTGGACTGCTCGCACACAACCCCCGCGCGCGTGAGCACCTGTGCGAGCGACCTCGCCAAGTCTTCCTCCACGCAGGCAGCGACTAGTGCCGCGCCCGCGTGCACCATCTCCTGCGCGTGTGCTGGTCCACCGAGGCAGGCCACACGGTAGGAGCCAAATCGAGCGCTGAGCATGCTCGTCGGCGGCACACCATTCGGCGGGACAAGTCCCTTCGCGACCGACACGACCGCTGCGCGCTTACCCAATCCGCCGGCGCCCAGTGCCTCGATCACCTCCCCAAGCCCGCGTGAAGGCACGGCCAGAAACACGTAGTCCGCGCGCGCCACGCCAGCTGAGGCGGGCTCGACCCGCAGGTGCGCGGGCAGCTCCACGCCCGGCAGGTAGGAGTGGTTCTCACGCTCGGACTCCAGCTGCGCCGCCTGCTCGGATGTGCGCGCCTGCAACGTCATGCGCAGCCCGCCCCGCGCCAGCAGCACCGCCAGCGCTGTTCCGAACGAGCCGGCCCCGATCACGGTTGCACGCCGCGTTCCCGGCGTCGGCAGCGTTCGCGCGCGCGAGGCGCGTCCCCCCGGGCTCGGAGTAGGCTCGGGCTCGTTCATCTGATGAGCGAGCCTAGCGATCGACATCGTATTGAGCACGTGCCGTCCTGCGGCGGCTCCGTTGCTCGTGCCCGCATCCGGCGCCTTCGAAGGTTCCCGGGGTGAGCCCTGAGTGGCATAACTGGGCAGGCGATGAGTACTGTCGCCCTGCGGCCGTCGAGACCCCAGGATCGATCGAGGAGATCTCTGCTGCCATCGGTCGCGCTGCTGTAGAGGACCAGCGTGTGCGCGTCGCTGGCAGCGGGCATTCGTTCAGCGACATCGCTCTCACTGACGGCTCACAGCTGCGGCTCGACCGGCTCACGCGCGTGCTCGACATTGACCGCTCCGCGGGTCTGGTGCGCGTCCAAGCCGGGATCACGATCCGCGAGCTCAGCGCGCGCCTGGCCGAGCACGGTCTCGCCCTGGCCAATCTCGGCGACGTCGACGCCCAGACACTCGCCGGCGCGATCGCCACTGCCACTCACGGCACCGGTGCGCGCCTGCCCAACATCTCAGCCCAGGTGGCTGAGCTGACGTTCGTGCTCGCCGACGGCTCTACCCTGCGCTGCGCGCCCGACGCCGACCCCGAGATCTTCCGTGCCGCGCGCGTCTCGCTGGGAGCGCTCGGCGTGATCGCCGAGGTCACGCTGCGCTGCGTGCCTGCGTTCACGCTACGCGCCGTAGATGCGCCGCGGCCGCTCGCCGAGGTGCTCGACCGGTTCGAGGAGCTCGTGCTCGGCAACGATCACTTCGAGTTCTTCGTGTTCCCCCACGCCGACCTCGCGCTCACGCGCACCAACAATCGAACCGAAGATCCACCCCTCCCCCGCGGGCGCATCGCCGCCTACGCCAACGACATCCTCCTCACCAACCACGCCTTCGGGCTGCTCTGCCGCGCCGGCCGGTGCATGCCTGCGCGCATCCCTCAGATCAACCGCCTTGTCACGCGGCTCGCCGGCGCCGCCACGCGCGTGGATCGCTCTGAGCGCATCTTCGCCAGTCCTCGTCTCGTTCGCTTCACCGAGATGGAGTACGCGCTCCCACGCGAGCTCACTCCCGAAGCGGTTCGCCGCATCATGGCGCTCGTCCCGCAGCGTGGGTTCGCGGTGCCGTTCCCGATCGAGGTCCGCACGGTCGCCGCCGACGATGCCCTCATCAGCACGGCCGCCGGCCGCGACAGCGGGTTCGTCGCGGTGCACATGTACGAGGGCATGCCCTATGAGCCCTACTTCCGCGCGGTCGAGACGCTCATGGACGAGCTCGGCGGCCGCCCCCATTGGGGCAAGCGCCACTTTCAGACCGCTGCGGATCTGCGCCCGCGCTACCCCGACTGGGACCGCTTCCAGGCTGTCCGCGCGCGCCTGGACCCCGAGGGCCGCTTCGCTAACGAGTGGACCGACCGCGTACTTGGCCCGGTCGATGGCTGACCTGCTGCAGAGCTTGGAAAGCGCGACGGCCGACCTGGAGCCACCGTTCGCGCTTGTCGATCTCGACGCGCTGTGGGCGAACGCGTCCGATCTGGAATGCCGCGCCGCGCCCAAGCCGATCCGGCTCGCGAGCAAGTCGCTGCGCTGCCGCTCGCTGCAGGAGCGTGTGCTCGCGCGGGACGGGTTCGACGGCACGCTCGCGTTCACGCTGCCCGAGGCACTGTGGCTTGCCCGGCATGGGTTCGAGGACATCCTCGTTGCCTACCCCACGGTCGATCGCCTCGCGCTGCGCGAGCTGAGCCGGCTGCCGGCCGAGCTTCCGGGTGCGCTGGTCACCGTGATGGTCGACAGTGACGCCCAGCTCGATCTGATCGGCTCCGCCCGTGCAGCCGTCGGGCCAAACGCCGAGCCGGTCCGCGTGTGCATCGACCTCGATGCCGGCTACCGCACTCTCGGTGGGCGCATCGTGATCGGCGCTAAGCGCTCTCCCGTCCACACCCCCGCCCAGGCCGCCGGGCTCGCCCGCGCGATCCTCGCCCGCGACGGGCTCCAGCTCGTTGGGATCATGTCCTACGAGGCTCAGATCGCCGGTCTCGGCGATGGAGTCGGTCCCCACCCGCCCGGGCGGGGAATCGGTCCCCCCCTGCGCGCGCTCGCGATCCGCGCGATCCAATCGCTGTCCGCGCGCGAGTTGGCGGTGCGCCGCGCGCAGGCGGTCGCGGCTGTACGCGCGCTGGTCCCGCTCGAGCTCGTCAACGGCGGCGGCACCGGCAGCCTGCACCTGACCGCGCGCGAGCCCGCTGTCACCGAGCTCACTGCCGGCTCCGGCTTGTACGGCCCGGCGCTGTTCGACTCCTACAGGACGTTCACGCCCCGCCCGGCCGCCCTGTTCGCGCTCCCCGTCGTACGCCGCCCCGGCCCCGGCGTCGCGACCGTGCTCGGCGGCGGCTATCTCGCCTCGGGACCCGCCGACGCTGCACGCCTGCCCACACCGCATCTGCCCGCCGGACTGCGCCTCGATCGCCAAGAGGGCGCCGGTGAGGTGCAGACACCGCTGCTCGGAGACGCAGCCGACTATCTCGCGGTCGGGGATCGCGTTTGGCTGCGCCACGCCAAGGCTGGCGAGCTGTGCGAGCGCTTCGCCAGCCTCTACCTGCTCGAAGGCGAGCGGATCGTCGAGGAGGTGCCGACCTACCGTGGTGAGGGACAATGTTTTCTGTGAGCCCCGCTATAGACCCACTAGAGGCAACGCTGCGCGAGGTCGTCGAGACGCTGGCCCCGCTCGATCGCACCCCCTGCTCTCCGGGTGAGCGCGAGGCGGCCGAGTGGCTGCACGCGCGCCTGAGCTCCGTCCCGGGAGTCGAGTCGCAACTGGAGGACGAGCCTTCCTGGGGCATCTTCCCGCCCACCTCCGCGGCGCTGGGACTGATGGGGATCGCCGGGGCCGCACTCGTCCTGGGCGCCCGTCGACGGATCGGGGCGCTGCTCGCGGCGGCGAGCTTCGCGGGGATCGTCGACGAGGCCCAGAATGGCCCCCGCCTGGTGCGGCGGGCTATCCGCCGCCGCCGCACTACCGTCAACGTCGTGGCCCGGGTGGGCGAGGGAACAGCGGCGCTGAACAACAATGGTGGGCCAGCGTCGGGCGAGCGCGAGACGGCGCCCGGCGGACGCGAGGTCGACACGCTCGTGGTTCTCGCCCACCACGATGCCCCGCAGACGGGGTTCATCTTCGACCAGACGCTCCAGCGCCGGCTGCACGAGCTCGCACCGGAGCTGGTCGAGCGGATGAAGACCTCCCCGCCGCAGTGGTGGATCGGGCTGGGGGGACCGCTGTGCACGATTGCCGCGGCTCTTGGCCGCCGGCGCGCACCGGCGTGGGCGGCGATTGCGATTGGAATGCTAGCCGGCGCCGTCGTGATCGACGTCTGGCGCAGTCAGACGGTCCCGGGCGCCAACGACAACCTGTCCGGCGTAGCCACGCTGGTGGCGCTCGCGGAGCTTTTGCGCGAGCACCCACTGCCGGGCCTGCGCGTGCTGCTGGTGTCGTGTGGGGCGGAGGAGACTTTGCAGGACGGCATCCGTGCGTTCACCGCCAGTCATCGCCATGAGCTCGCGCCGGCGCGAACGTGCTTTGTCAACCTCGACACCGTCGGCTCGCCGCACCTCGTCATGCTCGAGGGCGAGGGGCCGGTATGGATGGAGGAGTACGCCGGCGCGTGGCTGCGCGAGTTGATCGCCGAGCGCGCCCGGCAGCTCGACATCCCGCTGGAGCGCGGCTTTCGTGCACGGGCGTCGACTGACAGCGTGATCCCCAGCCGCGCCGGCTACCCGACCGCAACGCTTGTGTCGCTCACCGACTGGCACAGCCTCGCCAACTACCACCTGCCCAGCGACGTGCCCGCGAACCTCGACTTCGGGACGGTCGCCGACGCGACCCGCTTGGTGTACGAGCTGGCGCGGTCACTCACCACCGACGCCGTGGCTCAGAGCACCTGAGCCAGCCTCCTGCCCGCCGCCACGAGCGCTCTTCGGCTGCTCGCCTCAACGATGACCTGCAGGTCGAGGATGCGCGCGTCGAACAGATCAAGCGCGTTGGGGCCGGTCACCGCGTAGGCAGGCACGCCCGCCTGACGGGCCCGGGTGGCGATCTCAAACGCCACACTTCCCCTCAGCGCGTGCTCCTCGAGCTGCCGCTCTCCCAGAATGATCGCGCGCGCTCGGCGCATACGTACATCGAAGTCGAGCCCCTCGAGCAGCGCTCCCACTTCCGATGCTTGTCCCTGATCGACGGAGATCGGACACAAATCGGGCTCCGGCGCTCCGCCCGCGCGCAAGCCCTGTGCTATGGCCAGCGCGACATGTTCGGCGCTCAACGCATCTCCAAACGGCCCAGACGCGATCAACGCGGATTGCGGGATCACCACGTCGGGCATCCTTACAGGAGATGTCCACTGGTGTCCCGGCTGCCAGCTTTGAGTCGATCGGGCATCCTTTGAGCCATGGCGGCTGACAAGGAGCACGTCGTTCTCGATGTAGACGGTCGCGAGCTGCGCGTGTCCAACGCTGATCGCGTGATCTTCCCGCCGACCGAGCGCTCCCGCGCCGTCACCAAGCTCGACCTAGTCAACTACTACCTCGCTGTCGGGGACGGCATCATGCGGGCACTGGAGCGGCGGCCGACGACGCTCGAGCGCTGGCCAAAGGGGGTTCACCCAGGGATCGTCCCTTCGACACGCGAGAAAGGCGGCGGTGACGCGTTCTTTCAAAAGCGCGTCCCGCGCGGGGCACCCGAGTACGTGCAGACCGCGACGATCGAGTTTCCCTCGGGCCGTACCGCCGAGGAGGTCTGCCCGACGGAGATGGCGGTTGTCGGCTGGGCCGCGCAGATGGGCACGATCACTTTTCACCCGTGGCCGGTCCGCCGCGAGGACCTCAACCACCCCGACGAGCTGCGCATCGACCTCGACCCACAGCAGGGCACCGATTTCGCTGACGCGGTCCGCGTTGCCGCGGAGGCGCGCGCGCTGCTCGAGGAGCTGGGATATGTCGGGTTCCCTAAGACCTCCGGCGGTCGGGGGGTCCACATCTATGTCCGCATAGAGCCGCGCTGGACGTTCACCGACATGCGCCACGCCGCGATCGCTTTTGGTCGTGAGCTCGAGCGACGCCTGTCGGGCCAGGTGACGACCAACTGGTGGAAGGAGGAGCGTGGCGAGCGGATCTTCGTCGACTACAACCAGAACGCACGTGACCGCACGATCGCGTCCGCTTACAGCGTGCGGCCGAAGTCGGGTGCGCCAGTTTCCGCGCCCCTGGCCTGGGGTGAGCTCGAGCAGGCGGTGCCCGAGGACTTCACGGTGGCGAGCATGCCCGCCAGGTTCGCCGAGGTGGGCGATCGCCACGCTGCCATCGACGACACCGCCCACTCACTCGAGCCACTGCTCGAGATGTATGAGCGCGACCTCGCTGACGGCCGGGGGGACATGCCCTATCCGCCCGACTATCCGAAGATGCCCGGAGAGCCCATGCGCGTCCAGCCAAGCCGCGCGCGACAATGAGCCCGCTGCCCCTATCTCCACCGATCAAGCCCCAGCTCGCACTCTCGCGTAAGGAGTTGCCTGTCGGCGAGGATCTTTCCTACGAGATCAAGCTCGACGGGTTCCGCTGCCTGGCGTTCGTCAACGGTGAAGAGGTGTTCTTGCAGTCGCGCTCCGCGAAGCCGCTCGGGCGCTACTTCCCCGAGTTGGTGCTCCCGCCGGGTCGCTACGTGCTCGACGGCGAGATCGTCGTTCGCGGGCAGGACGGCCATGAGGACTTCGACGCGCTCGGCCAGCGCATCCACCCGGCCGTCTCCCGCATCGAGCGCCTGTCCGTCGAGACACCCGCCGTCTACGTGGTCTTCGACCTGCTTGCCCGAGAGGACGAGTCGCTGCTGGAGCGGCCTCTGTTGCAGCGCCGCGCCGCGCTTGAGGAGCTGCTCATGGACGAGACGTTCGCCGGCGCGCCGGTCGAGCTGATGGAGACGGCCGCGACCGAGCAGGAGGCCCAGCGCTGGCTCGAGCACGCCGAGGGCGCGATCGCCAAGGAGCTCTCTGCGCCCTACCGTCCCGGCGAGCGCAAGGGCACGTTCAAGGTCAAGCGCGTGCGGACGATCGATGTCGTGCTCGTCGGCTGGCGTCCCGGCAAGGAGCCCGACACTGTCGGCGCGCTGATCCTCGGCCTATACGACGGTCCAGAGCTGCGCGTCGTCGGACACTGCTCCGGTTTGTCCGCTTCCGAGAAGCAGCGCTTGGTCAGCTTCTTCGCCCCGTATGAGTCGGGAGAGCGCGGCTCGGCTGATCCCAGCCGCTGGAGCTCGGGCAAGGACCTGGAGTGGGTCGGTCTGCGCCCCGAACTGGTTATCGAGATCGACTTCGACCACGTCTCCGCCGGGCGCATCCGTCACGGCGCCAAGCTGCGCCGCTGGCGCGAGGACAAGGACCCGCTCCAGTGCACCTATGATCAGTTGCGTCAATGACCAGCGAGAGCGCGGCAACGGCGACCGTCGCCGAGGAGGAGTACCTGCAGATCCTCTTCTGGCTGCAGGAGGCCGGCCTGCCGATGACGGGCGCGAACGTTGCACGCGCGATGCAGCTCTCCGCTCCCACGGTTCATGAGATGGTCGGGCGCCTGGAACGCGACGGCTACATCACCCGCGGCCAGGACCGCGTGATCGCCTTCACCGCCGACGGCGCTGCCCACGCTGAGGGCATCGTGCGTCGCCACCGCTTGATCGAGCGTTTCTTGACCGACATTCTCGGTGTTCCCTGGGATGAGGTCCATGAGGAGGCCGAGCGTCTCGAGCATGCCATGTCTCCGGTTCTGGAGCAGCGTATGCTCGTCGCCATCGGTGGCGCTAAGACCTGTCCTCATGGCCACCCGATTGTCGCCGGTGAGCGCCTGTCGGGCGTACCCCTGGCTGATGTCGCGGTCGGCGCCTCGGTGGGCGTCCTGCGCTTCGAGAACGAGGCCGAGGATCTGCTGCACTATCTGAAGGCCTCCGGCCTGGAGCCCGGCTTGGAGGGCACGCTCGCGGGGCGCGATGACTCGGAGGTTGTGCTCGAGACTGCGGATGGCCGCCGCTGCGCCGTTACCCCGTCTGTAGCTGAGACTGTCTCCGTTATTGCCGATCCCTCCCCGCCCGCGCGCACCGCGCTGCCTGAGCAGCTAATCCTGGGCCAAAAGTACGGGCGTTAAAGAGACCTGTACGCCGCGGCGAGGCGCGCGATGCCCTCGTCAATCTGCTCCGGTGTTACGCCCGAGTAGGCAAGCCTGAGTGTGTTCTCGCCACCCTCCAGCACGAAGTCCGTGCCCTTCACGAATGCCACCCCCCGCTCGGCTGCGGCTTTATGCAGGGCGCTTGCGTCTGTCGTGTGTGGCAGCGTCACCCACATGAAGTAGCCGCCCTGCGGCGTCACGAATTCAGCCTCTGGCAGTTCCCGGCGCAGCGCTTGTGCCAGCGTGTTGGCGCGCTGAGCCAGTGCTGCCTTGACTGTTGCGATCGAGCGGTCGATTGCGCCTGAGGCGCAGAACTCGTACACGATCGCTTGCGCCACCATGCTCGGCGAGATGTACGTGTTCGTTGCCAGCTCCGCCACGCCTGCGATCAGATCCTTCGGCCCGACCAGATATCCGACCCTGATGCCGGGGCAGACCGTCTTTGAGAACGACGACGCGTATACCACGCGCTCGGGGTCCATCGACAGCATCGTCGCGATCGGCTCGCCCTCGAATCGTAGCTCCACGTATGGGTCGTCCTCGAACACGACGAACCCGTGCGCAGCTGCCAGCGCCAGCAGCGCTTGACGCTTCGCTGCGGACAGTGTGTACCCGGCGGGGTTCTGGAAGTTCGGGATGATGTGCGCCAGCTTCGGCTTCGCACCCGTCGGACCCTCCAGCAGGAGCCGCAGCGCTTCTGTGTCGATGCCATCCGGCTGCAGCTGCACCGCGTGCACGCGCGCACCGCGCTTGCGTAGCGACAGCAGGGTGCGGTCGTACGTCGGTCGCTCGACCACGACCTCGTCGCCAGCGCCCACGAGCTGCTCGAACAGGAACGCGTCTGCCTGCATCGATCCATTTGTCACGATCACGTTCTCCGGTGCCACCCCGTGCTTCTCGGCGATCCAGGCGCGCAGCTTCAGGTAGCCGACTGATGTCCCGTAAGCGGTTGTTCCGCCCGGGTCGCTCTCCAGCGCGCGCGCTGCAGCCTCGCGCAGCCCATCCACGTTGACGATGTCCAGCGACGGCGCGCCGCGCGCGAATGAGATTGTCGGAGGTGCTGGGCGTGTGCTGGGCACGGCGGCGAAGCTTAGGCGTCCGAGCAGCTCGTCGTAGTCGCGGGTCAGCTCCGATGCGGTGCGCTCCAAGCGCTCCCTGAACCTCAGCAGCTCCTCCTCACCCGGTGCCGTGGCAGGTCTCGACACCGAGGCAGGTCTCGACACCGACACCGACACCGTCACTGGCGCGGCTGGCTCGACCGCCTCGTCGACGAGCCTGCCGTTGTGGCCGCCGCCGACGGCGGCCAGCTCGCGCTCCAGCTCGCCGAGCTTGCGCTCCAGCTCGCCCAGTGTCTGCGCTACCTCGGGGTCCACAGGCCAAGCGTAGCGGGCCCGGGGATACGGCTGAACGTCAGGCTGTGCTGAGCAATACCTCGACGGCCAGTTCTGCGACTTCTGTAGGGGTGCGCCCGACGCGCACGCCGCGTGCTTCGAGCGCCTGCGCCTTTGCCTTCGCGGTGCCCGCCGTGCCCGACACGATCGCTCCTGCGTGGCCCATCTGCTTGCCGGCGGGGGCGGTGAAGCCGGCGATGTACGCGATCACCGGCTTGCTGACGCTGGCAGCGATGTACTCCGCGGCCTCCTCCTCGGCGGAGCCGCCGATCTCGCCCGACAGGACGATCAGCTCGGTCTGATCGTCCGCCTCGAACAGCTCAATCACATCCACGAACGAGCTCCCTGGTACCGGATCGCCACCGATCCCGACGATTGAGCTGCAGCCGAACCCAGCCTGGGCGATCTCGTTCCCGATTTGGTAAGTCAACGTTCCCGAGCGTGACACCACGCCGACGTTTCCTTCTTTGAAGAACGACGCTGGGATGATCCCCACGTTGGCCTTCCCCGGCGACAGGATGCCCGGGCAGTTGGGGCCGATCAGACGGGTGCCCGGAAAATCTCGCTTCAGCGTGTTGTAGACACGCAGCTCGTCGTGCGCAGGGATGCCCTCGGTGATCGTGATCACGAGCGCGACACCGGCGGCGGCGGCTTCGAGGATCGAGTCGGCGGCGAATCGCGGTGGGACGAAGATCATCGCCGTGTTCGGCTGGGTCTCCTGCGCCGCCTGCGCCCAGCTATCGAACACTGGGATGCCCTCGACGTCCTGGCCGCCCTTCCCAGGCGTCACTCCTCCGACGACGTTGGTGCCGTAGCTGCGGTTGTTGAGCGTGTGGAAGCTGCCCTCTCGGCCGGTGATGCCCGCTACGCACAGGCGCGTGTTCTCGTTGACCAGGACGCTCATGACGCCGATGCCTCCACGGGCTGCCCGGCTGCCAGCGCGACGACCTTCTCAGCGGCCTCGTTCATGGTCTTCGCCGCGTACACGTTGGGAAGCGCGGCCTCCTGCAGCAGTCTCCGGCCCTCGACATCATTTGTGCCGTCGAGTCGCACTACAAACGGCACCGTTGGCTTGATCTCTGCGAACGCCGCAATCAGTCCACGCGCGACCTCGTCGCAGCGGGTGATCCCTCCGAAGATGTTGAAGAGGACGGCCTCGACTCCATCGTTGGCGAGGATCAGCTCGACCGCCTGCTTGACCTTGCCGGCATCCGAGCCGCCGCCCGCGTCGAGGAAGTTCGCCGGCGAGCCACCTGCCTGGGCGACGACGTCGAGCGTTGACATAACGAGACCGGCGCCGTTACCGAGAATGCCGATGTTGCCATCGAGCGCTACGTACTGCACACCCTGCTCCTTCGCTCTGCGCTCAATCGGGTCTTCGTTCTCGCTGTCTGAGAGTCCCTGGTTCTCAGGGTGGCGGTAGAGCGCGTTGCCGTCCAGCGAGACCTTTGCGTCGAGCGCCTTGACCTGGCGGTCTGGGGTGACGATCAGCGGATTGATCTCTGCCAGCGTCGCGTCCTCTGTCATCCACACCTCGTACAGCGCCGTAAGTGCATCCGCGACCCCTTCGATCACGTCCTCGTCGGCGCCACCTTCGGTGGCGATCGCCACAGCCTCATCCGCTGAGAGCCCCGTCAGTGCGTCCACGTGCCGGCGGATCAGCTTCTCGGGGGTCTTCTCGGCGACCTCTTCGATGTCAACACCACCCTCTACGCTGAACATCACGAGTGGTTGCTTGGCGGAGCGGTCGAGCAGCACCGACGCGTAGTACTCGGTTGCGATGTCGCTGGCGTGCTCGATCCACAGCTTCCGCACCGTGTGGCCCTTGATATCCATGCCGAGGATGTTTTGCGCGTGCTCTTGCGCTTGGGTCTCGTTGTCGGCGAGCTTCACGCCGCCGGCCTTGCCGCGTCCGCCGATCAGAACCTGCGCCTTGATGACTACCGGGTAGCCCACCTCATTTGCCGCGATGACCGCATCGGCGACTGTGGTGGCCACCGTGCCGGGTGATACCTCCAGCCCGTGCTTGGCGAACAGCTGCTTGCCTTGGTACTCGAGTAGGTCCATTTGCGGCGCGGGACTCTAGCGAAAATTGGTCCCACCCACCCTGAGCGCGCGCAGCAGCGCTCCCGGTCATAATGCCGCCCTCATGCCAATCCCAAAAAATGTCACTTTTGTCACTTTTGATGTCTACGGCACACTGATCGACCGCGACACCGGGGTTTACGACGCATTTGCCGCTGAGGCTGCCCGCGACGGTGTCGAGCTCGACCGCACTGAGCTGCTACAGCTCGTCCGCGAAATCTCCCGCGAAATCGAGAGCGGGTCCTACGAGCTTTACGCTGAGGTTCTGCGCCGCACCGCGATCGAGGTGGCGAAACGCCTGGACTGGGACCTCGAGCCCTCGCGTTCGGGCTTTCTGCCCGACTCGGTGCAGCGGTGGAAGCCGTTCAAGGAGACCAACATCCAGCTGGGGAAGCTCGCCAAGAAATACAAGCTTGGCCTGATCTCCAACATCGACGACAAGCTGCTCGGCCAGACCCGCCGCCATATCCCGACCGATTTCGACCTCGTCGTCACCGCCCAGCAGGTCCGCTCCTACAAGCCCGAACCGGCCCACTTCACCGAGTGCGCGCGGCGCATGGGCGGCAAGCGCGGCTGGGTACATGTAGCTGCCAGCCACTACCACGACGTGGTGCCGTGCGCCAAGCAGCGGGTGCCCGTCATCTGGGTCAACCGCAACAAAGAGGTCCTCGAGTCCTCTCAGCGCAAGCCCACCGCTGAGGTCCCCAACCTCAAAGAGGCCGCCAAGCTGCTTGGCGTCTCCTGAGGTCGCGGGAGGAGTCACCGCGGTGAGGGCCGTCTCGCTCCACCGCGACGTGATCGTCGTTACCAGTGCTGTGCTGCAGGTCAACTGCGTGATCGTGCGCGGCGCTGCCGGCGAGGGCCGCGAGGAGGGGAGCGTCGCCGCTGGATCGGCGGCTGAGACGTTCGTGATCGACTCGCCGGTGCTGCCCGACGAGCTGGATGCACTGCCAACGCTGCTTGAGCAGGCCCAGTTCTCGGTACCCAGTGGGCTGCTGGCCACGCACGGCGACTGGGACCATCTGCTTGGGCGCCTTGCGTTCTCCGGGGGCGCGCTGGGCTGCGCCGAGAGCACCGCCGAGCGTCTCGAGGCCACGCCGGGCGAGGCTCAGCGAGACCTGCGCAAGTTCGACGAAGAGCTGATGATTGAGCGGCCCCGTCCGCTCGCACTCGGATCGGTCCAGGCGCTGCCGGTCCCCGGCCATTGCCAGATTGGCGATCGCGAGCTCGAGCTGCACCCCACTGACGGTCACACATCTGACGGCATGGCTATCTGGGCGCCTTGGGCGGGCCTGCTGGCCGCCGGCGACTATCTGTCCGCGATCGAGATCCCAGCGCTCGGCGCTGGCGGCGGCCTAAACGCCTACCTGGCGACGCTCGAGCGGCTGCGCCCGTTGGTCGCCGCCGCCGAGCACATCGTCCCTGGACATGGGCCCGTACTGGAGAGCACCCGTGCTTTGGAGATCCTCGAAGAGGACCTCGACTATCTACGGGCGTTGAGGGCGGGTGGTGAGGTCGAGCTGCCAGCCGGCCGCCGCGCGCGTCAGCAGCGGGTCATCCATGCGGCGAACACGCATACCATCGCCGGTGCGTAGTTACCATCGCGCACCAATCGCGAAATTTTAATACACTGCCGCGAGGCTCGAGCCGACGGACTAGCCCGACTAGGCAGGTGAGACGATCGTCGCGATCGGCGCACCGGCCTGGATGGGGGCGCCCTCGGTGATCGGCAGCTCGGTGATCTTTCCGGACTTGTGGGCGGTGATCTCGTTCTCCATCTTCATGGCCTCGATGATGCAAAGCAGCTGGCCCTCCTGCACCTCATCGCCCTGTTTGACTAGCACCTTCCACATGTTGCCTTGCAGGGGGGAGGGGAGGACGTCAGGCCCACCTGCCCCGCCGGCGCTCTTGCGCTCGCCGCGCTTGGGCGCTTTGCGTCCGCCACCGGCGGTTGCGCCGTTGGTCGCTGCGCCCCTGCCGCCGGCGAACGGCGGTCCGATGACGCGCACGTCGAAGCGCTTGCCGGAGACCTCGACGGCGTAGGTCTGCTCCACCTTCTTCTCCTCGCCGTCCTCGGGGGGCGGAGCGGGAGCGACCGGGCCGTCGCCGACGGGGAACGCGAGCGTCTTCAGCCACTGCTTGTCCTCGAGCAGGTCGCGGCAGGTCTCGCCGCGGGCCCACTGCTCGGTGGCGAGCAGCGCTTGGTGGAAGGGGATGAGCGTCTTCAGGCCCTCGATCTCGTATTCGCCGAGCGCGCGCAGCATCCGCTTGGTGGCTTCCTCGCGGGAGGAGTCCCAGACGATGAGCTTGGCGACCATGGGGTCGTACATGGGCGAGACTTCCCCGCCGGCCTGGACGCCGGAGTCGACGCGCACGCCGGGACCGCTTGGCTCGCGGTAGGCGCCGATCTTGCCTGGCGCGGGGGCGAAGTTCTTGGAGGCGTCCTCGGCGTTGATGCGGCACTCGATCGCGTGCCCACGCAGCTGGACGTCCTCTTGGGCGTAGGCGAGCGGCTCGCCAGCCGCGGCTTTGATGCCCTCCTTGACGATGTCCACCCCCGTGGTCATCTCCGTCACGCAGTGCTCCACCTGCACCCGCGTATTCATCTCGAGGAAGAAATATTCGCCCCCACCCACCCCCTTGCCGTCGGCGGCTGAGAACAGGCCCTCGATCGTGCCCGCCCCCACGTAGTTGACGGCCTTCGCCGCGTCCACGCCGATCTTGCCGATGCGCTCGCGTATCTCTGGTGTGACGACCCACTCAGGCGCGGGGGACTCCTCGATGACCTTCTGGTGGCGGCGCTGGATCGAGCAGTCGCGCTCGCCGAGGTGGATGACGTTGCCGTGGCGGTCAGCCAGCACCTGCACCTCGACGTGGCGAGGGTCGTGCAGGTAGCGCTCGAGGTAGACCGTGGGGTCGGAGAAGAACTTCTCGCCTTCGCGGCTCGAACCCTCGAAGGCGCCCTCCAGCTCATCCTCGGTGAGCGCCACGCGAAAGCCCTTGCCGCCGCCCCCGCCGGCCGCCTTGACGGCCACCGGGAAGCCGATCTCTGCCTTGGCGATGCGCAGCGCGTCGGCGACGGTCGCGACCGGCTGGGTCGTGCCGGGGACGATCGGCACGCCCGCCGCCTGCATCAGCTCGCGCGCGCGCGTCTTCGAGCCCATCGCCTCGATGGCGCTCGCCGGTGGTCCGATGAACACGATCCCTGCCTGCTCGCAGGCAGCCGCGAACGGGGCATTCTCAGCGAGAAACCCGTAGCCGGGGTGGATCGCCTCCGCGCCTGCGCGCTTGGTCGCGTCGAGGATCTTCTCGACGTTGAGGTAGTTGTCGGCGGCGGGCCCGTCGCCGAGGTTGTAGGCCTCATCGGCGCGTGTCACGTGCACGGCTTCGCGGTCTGTCTCGGAGTACACGGCCACGCTCGCGATCCCCAGCTCCTGCAGGGCGCGGGCTATGCGAACGGCGATCTCGCCGCGGTTGGCGATGAGGACCTTGCTGAACATAGGGCGCGCAAGGTTATCGACGCCTGCAGCGTCGCGGCGCTCGCCGAGCGTCTTTGCTCAGTTCGTCCCATTTATCATCCCTGCACCGACTGTCTCGTTGGAAGACTCGTCGATCAGGATGAAGCTGCCGGTGCGGCGGTTGCTCATATACGGGTCGAATACCAAAGGGGCGCTAGTGCGCAGGCGGACGCGGCCGATGTCGTTGAGTTTGAGCTCCGCGGGCGCCACGGGGGTGCGCTCGAGCGTGCGCACGTTGAACAAGATCACTCAGCTCGTCCACCACTGCGCTTGCGCTGCGCGTGGTGTGCTTGATCAGATAGCGCCCGCCGGGTTTGAGGGGACGCTCGTTCATCCAGCACACGTCGGCCTCCAGTTCGCGCGCGACCGTCGGCGCCTCGTCTGGGTGGCAGATGAGCTCGCCCCTGGACACGTCCAGCTCGTCTGCCAGCAGCAGCGTCAGCGACATCGGCGCCACTGCTTCCTGCAGCTCACCGTCCTGGGTGTCGATCGTGGCGATCCGGGTACGCCCTCCGCTCGGCAGCACCGCCACCTCATCGCCGCGGCGCAGCGCTCCGCTTGCCAGCTGGCCCGAGTAGCCGCGGTAGTCGCTCTCGTTCGGACGCACTACCCATTGCACGGGGAAGCGCGCCGGCGTCTCGTCGGGATGGTCGTAGGCAACCTCTACGTTCTCGAGCAGCTCCAGCAGCGTGGGGCCGTCATACCATGGCATCAGCTGGGAGCGGTCGACGACGTTGTCGCCGTCGAGCGCGGAGATCGGGATGTAGATGATGTCGCGTGCCCGCCCGTTGCCGTTTGTGCTGGCCTCATCTGAGCGTCCACTGCCACCGAGCCGGTGCGCGAACCCCTCGAACTCCGCCACCAGCTCCTCAAATCGCTCCTGGGAGTGCTCGACGAGGTCCATCTTGTTGACCGCCACGACTAGGTGGGGGATGCCCAGCAGCGCGCTGATGAACGCGTGACGCCTTGACTGCTCGAGTACACCCTTGCGGGCGTCCAACAAGATCACAGACAGGTCGGCCGTGGAAGCGCCGGTGACCATGTTGCGCGTGTACTGCTGGTGACCGGGGCAGTCGGCGATGATGAAGCGGCGCTTAGCCGTCGCAAAGTAGCGGTAGGCGACGTCGATCGTGATGCCCTGCTCACGCTCGGCGCGCAGTCCGTCTGTCAGCAGCGCGAGGTCCAGCGCGCCCTCGCCGCCGCGGCGCTCGCTCGCTCGGGCTACATGTTCGAGCTGATCATCGAACACCTGCTTGGAGTCGTACAGCAGGCGCCCGATCAGCGTGCTCTTGCCGTCGTCCACCGAACCGGCGGTGGTGAAGCGCAACAGGTCCAGCGTCACTAGAAGTAGCCGGCCTTCTTGCGATCCTCCATCGCGGCCTCGGTGACCCTATCGTCGGCGCGAGTCTCCCCGCGCTCGGTGATGCGCGTGGCGGCTATCTCCGTGACGACCTCGTTGAGGGTCGCAGCTTGGGAGCGTACCCCGCCGGTGCAGCTCATGTCTCCGACGGTCCTATAGCGCACGGTCTCTCCGAACACGGTCTCCCCGTCGATCAACTCGGCGCCCTCACGGTAGGCGTACAGCATCCCGTCGCGCTCGAACACAGGACGCTCGTGCGCGAAGTAGATTGAAGGAACCTCCAGTTCCTCCTGATCGATGTACTCCCACACGTCGAGCTCCGTCCAGTTGGACAGCGGGAATACACGCACGTGCTCGCCCTTGTGGATGCGCCCGTTGTAGAGGTTCCACAGCTCCGGGCGCTGATTCTTGGGATCCCACTGGCCGAAGTCATCGCGAAACGACATCACGCGCTCCTTCGCGCGTGCGCGCTCCTCATCGCGCCTGGCGCCACCAAACGCAGCATCGAAACTGTGAGCTGCTATCGCGTCCAGCAGTGTCACTGTCTGCAGCCGGTTACGGGACGCCCGAGGGCCCGTCTCCTCCACAACTCTCCCACTGTCGATCGAGTCCTGCACACTGGCCACGATCAGCCGCTCACCCAGTTCCGCAACGCGGCGGTCGCGGAACTCGATCACCTCGGGGAAGTTGTGCTCCGTATCCACGTGCATCAGCGGGAACGGGAACGGCGCCGGGCGAAATGCCTTCTCGGCCAGCCGCAGCAGCACGATCGAGTCCTTGCCGCCGCTGAACAGCAGCACAGGTTTCTCGAATTCAGCGGCGACCTCCCGCATGACATGGATCGCCTCGGACTCGAGCGCACGCAGGTGGCTCAGCTGCGTGCGCGACGCGACGCTCATCGGGGCTCGACCACCTCGACGTGCAGTCCGCACTCTTCCTTCGCCGTGCCTGCCCAGCGGCCCTCGCGTCCTGTGCCGGGCTGTGTGCACGGCGCGCAGCCGATCGACTCGTACCCCTGATCGTGCAGCTGGTTATAGGGGAGGTCGCGCTCATGGATGCGCCGCCAGATGTCCCTGTCGGTCCAGTGGGCGAGCGGGTTGTACTTCCATAGTTCACGCGTCTCATCGCGTTCGATCAGCTCGGTGCCCGCGCGCGTGGGTCCCTGCTCGCGGCGGATGCCGGTGATCCAGCCCTCGGCTCCGTCGAGCGCGCGCTCCAGCGCGGCGACCTTTGCGACCGAGCAGCAGTGCTCAGGGCCTGACCAAGGCCCACCCGCCCGATCCGGACTGCTGGCATCCTGTACCTCGATCTTCACGCCGAAGCGCTCCTCAAACGCGCGCCATGTCTCGAGCGTCTCGGGAAAGAGCACGCCGGTGTCGATCGTCACGATCCGGACGGCCTTGCCGGTTCCTTGGTCGAGCTGCAGCAGCTCGTCGAGCAGCACCGACTCCTCCTTTTGGAAGGAGCACAGAAGCACGGCGCGCTCACCGTGACGTGCGGCCTCGCGCAGCGTGTGCGTCAGGCTCAGTGCAGGGTCCAGGCTCATACGGCGCACTCGCCCTCGCCGCGAATGACTTCGAAGGGGACGTTCCTGTTCCAGTCGATGAACTGATTCATTGTCTCCAGTCCGAAATCGACAGGCATCGACAGATCCTTGACCAGCGCTTCGAGCTCGCTCGTGCCGGTGCGCTCGACGAACTCGGTCCATCCCTCGCCGTCCTGGCGGTTGGCCTGGTAGTGGCGCACCCAGCGATCGACCGCCTCGGGCACCCGCTTCGACGGCAGGCGCAGCTTCAGGCGCGTCCCGAACTTGACCTCGCCGCCTTCGAAGGAGCCGCCGACGTGTGGGATGTACGCGGGGAGTGTGTGCTCGCCGACTTTGATCGACGCGCCGGTGAAGCCGATGCTGCCGACGTGGTGCTGGCCGCAACCGTTCGGGCAGCCGCTGATCTTGATGTGGACCTGACGCGTCAGCTCATCGGTGATCTGCATCTCTTCGATCCGTTCCTGGACCGCCTGGTTCACGCCCATCGAGCTGGTGATCCCGAGCTTGCAGGAGTCCGTGCCGGGGCACGAGACGACGTCGTCGATCTGCCGCGCGCCCGCGTCGCCGAAGCCGAGATCGGAGAGCGCGCGCCAGAGGTCGTAGACGCTCTCCTCGCGCACCCACCGCAGCACGAGGTTCTGCTGCACGGTCGTCCGGGCATAGCCGCCGGCGTAGTCGCGCATTATCTGCGCGAGCGCGCGGAACTGCTCGGGCGTGAGGTCGCCGCGCGTGATCTTGACCTCGACCGCCACGAAGCCCTCCTGGCGCTGCTCGGCTACGTTGGCCGTGCGAAAGCGCTCGAACTCAGAGGAGTCGCTGTTGGGAGTACCGTAGCTCTGGGGTGGCGCGGGCGCGCCCTCGCGCTCGTCGTGGGCGAACAGGCGCTGCTCGATCGAGAAGTCGCGTTCGTTTACCCACTCGCCCTGGAGCTCCTCCTCGGCCTGCCGGCGCAGCTCCTCGATGCCGTACTTGTCGACGAACACCTTGATGCGGGCGCGGGCACGGTTGGCCCGCAGCCACTCTTGGCGGTCGAAGATGCGCATGACGGCCTCGGTGCGCTTGAGGTACTCGCCGTCGTCGAGCGTCACGAAGTCATACAGGACCTGTGCTTTGCGCGGCATGATCGACGTCCCTCCGCCCACCAGCATCTGCACGCCGCGGACCTGCTTTCCGTCGATCTCGCGGATGCGCGCGCGGAAGGCGACGTCGTGGATCTCGGAGATCGCCCGGTCGGCCGGGGAGGCGTCGAAGGAGGTCTTGACCTTGCGCGGCATCGCCTGGGTGGTCGGGTGGCGCACGAAGTAGCGTACGTAGGCCCCCGCGTAGGGCGTCAGGTCGAACAGCTCGTCCTTGGCCACGCCCGCCCACGGGTCGGCGGTGACGTTGCGCATCGTGTTGCCGCAGCCCTCGCGGCTCGACAGCCCCGCCTCGCCCAGCTCGCGGATCGCCTTCTCGGCGTCCGGCAGCGGGATGTGGTGCATCTGGATGTTCTGGCGCGTGGTGATGTGCCCCTTGTTCAGCGGGACGTACTTCTCGATCACGTCGGCGAACTTCTCCATCTGCTCGGGGGTGATCCCGCCGAACGGGAGCTTCACGCGGATCATCTGCACGTCCGGCTGGCGCTGGCCGTAGACGCCCTGCTTGAGGCGGAACTTGATGAAGTCGTCCTCGGCGATGTCTCCAGCCAGGAACTTCGTGGCCTCTGTCTTGAAGTCGTCGTACTCCCTTTGCAGGATCGGGATCACGTGCCCGGGGACGTTCTGCAGGACCTCGGGGTCCGAGAGCGTGCCGCGCTGGGCGGGCGCCGAGTCCTGGGCGGGGGCTGAAGCTGGCTCCATCTGTGTGCGACCTCCTGCGGGTTCCTGTTCCGGGTATCGGGCCCGGTCGCCTTCGACGATAGCTTGGGGGCTGCGAGCTATTGAGCTAAAGCCTAGCGGCTTTTAGGTATTTATCCAGGGGGATGCAACGTCCACATACGGCTCGCGCGAAACCCCTTCGAGGATAGCCGCGCGCAGCCATGGATCTCCTCGTTGTTGGGTGATCACTGTCGGTGGCGCTGCCGTTGCGCGCATGAACCGTTCGATTGCCGCCACGATTGCCGCCGCCTCCTCGGGGGTGGCGTTGGGCGCGACCACTCTCACAGCGGGATGTTCCCGTGCTTGCGTTTGGGCCCCGGTTCGCGCTTGCCCTGCAAGGTGTGCAGCGCTGTGATCAAGCGGGGGCGGGTCTCGTGGGGGACGATGACATCGTCGATGTAGCCGCGCTCGGCTGCGGTGTAGGGGTTGGCGAAGCGGGCCTTGTAGTCCTCCATGAGCTTCTTGCGCCGCTCCTCCGGGGTGGGGCTTCCGGCGAGGTCGCGGCGGTAGATGATGTTGACCGCGCCCTCCGGCCCCATCACAGCGACCTCGGAGGTGGGCCAGGCGAAGTTGAAGTCCGCGCCGAGGTGCTTGGAGGACATCACGTCATATGCGCCCCCGTAGGCCTTGCGCGTGATGACCGTGATCTTCGGCACAGTGGCCTCGGCGAAGGCATAGAGGAGCTTCGCTCCATGGCGGATGATGCCGCCCCACTCCTGGGCGGTCCCGGGGAGGAAGCCGGGCACGTCGCAGAGGGTGATGAGGGGGATGTTGAAGGCGTCGCAGGTGCGCACGAAGCGGGCGGCCTTCGCGGAGGCGTCGATGTTGAGCACCCCTGCGAGCTGGTTGGGTTGGTTGCCCACGATCCCAACTGCAATGCCGTCCAGTCGGGAGAAGCCGCAGATGATGTTCTTAGCGTAGTGCTCGTGGACCTCGAAGAACTCCGCGTCGTCGACGATCAGGCGCACCACGTCGCGCATGTCGTAGGGCTTGTTGGGGTTGTCGGGGACCACATGGTCGAGCTCCTCGTCCATCCGCTGAGGGTCGTCGCTGGGGGTCACCCGGGGCGTGCACTGCAGGTTGTTGGAGGGGAGGAAGCTCAGCAGGTAGCGGCAGTCCTCCAGGCAGGCGTCCTCATCCTCGGAGGCGAACTGCGCCACCCCGGACTTGGTGTTGTGCGACATCGCGCCCCCCAGCTCCTCGAAGCCCACCTCCTCGCCGGTGACCGTCTTGATTACGTCGGGCCCCGTGATGAACATGTGGGAGGTCTCCTTCACCATGAAGATGAAGTCGGTGATCGCAGGGGAGTAGACCGCTCCACCAGCGCAGGGGCCCATGATGAGGCTGATCTGGGGGATCACCCCCGAGGAGCGCACGTTGCGCAGGAAGACATCCCCGTAGGCGCCCAGGGAGACGACCCCCTCCTGGATGCGCGCGCCGCCGGAGTCGTTGATGCCGATCACGGGGCAGCCGATCTTGGCAGCGAGGTCCATCACCTTGCACATCTTCTCCCCCATCACCTCGCCCAGGGAGCCCCCAAAGACGGTGAAGTCCTGGCTGAAGACACACACGGTGCGCCCGTCGATGGTGCCGTGCCCCGTCACCACCGCATCGCCCCAGGGGCGGTTCTTCTGCATGTCGAAGTCGTGGGTGCGGTGGCGCACGAACGTGTCGAGCTCCTGGAAGGAGCCCGGGTCGAGGAGCTTTTCCACCCGCTCCCGCGCGGTGTACTTGCCCCGCGCGTGCTGCTTCTCCTCCGCCTCGGGAGAGGAGTGCAGTGCCGCCTCGCGCAGCTCCTGCAGCTGAGCGAGCTTCTCCTCATAGGTCTCCGGGGCCTTCTGGCGCGGCGGTTTGCGGTGCCCGCTGCGGGAAGCTGCGAGCAGCGCCGCGTCGGTCTGCCTGTCGTGGGGGCTGCTTGCCATCGGGCGCGGGATCTTATCCGCGCGTGGCGTCTCTACGCTCGCGAGAACGGCCGGTGATGCGCTGCGCCGAGGCGATCGAGCACAGAGGTGAGCACCGCTGCCACCTCTTCGGTCGCCGCTTCCTCGGCCGCCAGCAGCTCTGCCGAGAGGTCACCGACCGGCGCAGCCTCGGCGTCCGGCTGCTTCGCCGGCCCCTCCGTTGGCGCTTCCGGTGTCTGCGTGATCTCGGGCAGCGCCGCAAAAGGGTGTTTGGCCAGGAACGTCTCTGTCGCGAGAACCTCTCTCACCGCCGCAAACGCGTCCGGCGCCAGCTCGGAGGTCTCCAGCGGTTCTGCTCGGCGGCGACGACCGAACAGTCGCGCGAAGAAGCCGCGACGCGGCTCGGGCTGAGGCTCCACCACGGTAGACGGTTCGGGCTGCTCCTCGAAGTCTTCCTCGACGCTCGACACGACCTCGGCGGCCCACACGCTCTCGACGCTCGCCTCGTCGTCGTTGCTCAACCCGCTCTCGGTGGACGCCGTCTCCTCGACCTCGGGAGCCTGCTCGGCAACCTCGCGGGTCACGCTCAGCGTCACCTTGGTTCCCCAGCCCGAAGCCTTGATCAACACCGTTCCGCTGGTCCCGTCGGCCTCCCAGTCGACCTGCTCTTCGGGCTGGGTGCGAGTGATGCGTATCTCGCCGAGCCCGCTCAGATGCCGGGCGAGCGCTTCGGGGTCGCTCAACTCAGCCCACAGCTCGGGTGGCGACTTGACAAGCGTTCGCTGCACCTCCGATGAGACCATCGCTGACCATTTCGAGCGATCTCCCGCGACTCCTTCCGCGGGTGCGGGCTATGCAGCGGAGGGTGCGCCCTGTGCGCTCAGAAGGCCCCGCTCATGCAGGATCTCGGCCAGCTGCACCGCGTTGAGCGCGGCGCCCTTGCGCAAGTTGTCGGCGACAATCCATAGATCGAGCGCACGCTCGTGTCCGGGATCGCGGCGGATCCGCCCGACGAACACGTCATCCTTGCCGCTGGCATCGATCGCGAGCGGGTACAGGGCGGTGTCGGGGTCGTCCAGGACGGTGATTCCCGGTGCGGCGGCGAGCAGCTCGCGAGCTCGCTCAGGACTGAGATCCTCACGCGTCTGCACGTTGACCGCCTCGGAATGGCCGTTGACCACGGGTACGCGTACGCACGTCGCCGAGATGCGGATCGAAGCATCGCCAAGGATCTTGCGTGTCTCGTTGATCAGCTTGCGCTCCTCGTCGGTGTGATCCTCGCCGGCGGCGAAAGAGCCGGCGTGGGGGAGGGCGTTGAACGCGATCTGGTGAGCGTAGGCGCTCGGTGGATCGATCTGGCGCTCATGCAGAAGGGCGTGGGACTGGTCGAGCAGCTCGTCCACGGCGCGCTTGCCCGTGCCGGACACTGCCTGATAGGTGCTGATTACGAGGCGCTCGATGCCCGCCTCGTCGTGTAGCGGCTTCAGCGCAACGACCATCTGCATAGTCGAGCAGTTGGGGTTGGCGACGATGCCGCGGGGCGAGTCGCCGTCAAAGGCAAGGGCGAGCGCGTCGGGGTTGACCTCAGAGACGACGAGCGGCACGTCGTCTTGCATGCGCCAGTAGGAGGAGTTATCGATCACGATTGCGCCTGCATCCACGAACCTGGGTGCCCATTCGCTCGATGTGGAGCCACCGGCGGAGAACAGAGCGAGGTCAAAGCCCTGGATCGACGCGTCGGTCAGCCCTTGGACGGACAGATCGCCGCCGTCGGGCGCGGCACCCTCGAGCACGCGGTCAACCGAGCGCCCGGAGGCGAAGGGGACGATTTCGCTCGCTGGGAATGCACGCTCGTGTAGGAGCGCCAGCATCAGCGTGCCGACCTGCCCGGTAGCGCCGACGACGGCGACTCGGTAGCCGTGGTCGCCTGTTTTTTTCAAGCTGGGTATAGCCATGGCATTACAGAGCTCTGAGGTAAGTACTAATTTTTTTCTGCGTATAACTTTCGCTATACGCAGTTTTAAAAAAGATATGTATACCCAGCGTACGTCAACTACGCGCCCGTGCGGGTGGCCATGAAGTAGATCGTGATGACCACGAGTAGGTCCATCAGCGCACCAACGCCGCCGATGCGGCGCACGAGCGCATCGTGCTCGGCGCTGAACGTCACCGGGCCCTCGCCGCCCGCGGCTGCCACGTCGCGGTCGGCGACCTCGATCAGACGCTTCTCCCGCGGGCCGAGGTAGGCGCCCTCGACGGCGCCGATCACGATTGAGACGCCCAAACCCCATTGCACGAAGAACGTGTTCCAGAGGTGCAGATGAGAGGCGAGGTAGATGCCGAACACCACGATTGCCGCGAGCCCAGGCATGATGATCCGCTGGCTGATCGCGTGCATCGCCCTGTACAGGGCTGGCAGCGCGCGCGTGTCGGACTTCACGAACGCGCCGAGCAGGACGGGATAGGCGAACGTTGCCCCGAACGCGAAGACGACGGCGAGGATGTGCAGCGCGAGGACGATTTCGAATAGAGACGCAGCGAGGGGGGTGAGCATGTCCGGCACCCTAATCGCTAATGGCCCATCGCGGTCTCGTCGAATCCAGCCACCAGAAACGCTAGTCTTTCAATGAGGGCCTCAGTCTCAAGCGCGAGCAGCCTATCTGCCGATGGACCCACGAGACTAGTCCCGAGATGACCCGAGAGTTGCCGACAGCCACCAGCGAGCAAGCAGCTGACGAAGGCTGTGTGCTTGTCCAAGGACCGCACCGTGACTACGTGCTCTCGAACGCAATTGCATGGCGAGAAGGAGCCACCTACGTCATTCGCAGTAGCGAGTTCGACGTGCTCGCTGAGGACGAGGACTTCAACGAGGCGCTCGATGTCTTTATCTGCCGTCTGCTCGATTACACGAGCTTGCTTCACGAGCAGGTGGAAGCAGAACAGGCGACACCGGAGGAGAGTAAGGCGTTTGCAGAGCTAGCGACACGGTTCTTCCCTCTCGTTCAGGCGACGCAACAAGAACGAGATAGGCCCAAACGTCGCTGGCCCTCCCGGCGACGCGGATCAGGATCAGGGCATTGGCGACACCGCGGGACTCAAGTAAGCGGCTCTCCGCGGCTATCAAACGTCTGACCGGCGAGTCCCCACGGAAGGTCACTCATGGCGTGATGTATCGCGTCCAGGTGGAGTCGGCGGACGGACATCCGGTAGCCGTCACGCTGCAGGTAGACACGCATCGCAAGCGGCCCAGCGTTGCTGCAATGAATGACGTCGCTGACAGGCTTCGGTTGCCCAGGGCTGAAGTCGACCATGTTTTGGCTCACTGGAGCCCAGATGAGCTTCGAGAACATCTCGGGTCGCTCACCAAGGACGAGCTGTTGAGCCGGGCGCCTCGACCACAGAGCTAGCGAACGGTTTGGCACGTCTAGCGGGGCTCAGAACGTCGGCGCGTAGGAGCCGAAGACGTCCTGCATAGCCCCGCAGACCTCGCCCAGAGAGCAGCGGTCCTTCAGGGCTTGGCGGATCGAAGGCAGCAGGTTCTCCGAGCCACGCGCGACCCCGCGCAGCTCCTCCAGGCGCCGCTCTACGAGCTCGTGGTCGCGGTCGGTCTTGAAGGCGGCGAGGCGGTCGAGCTGTTCGCGCTCTGACTCGGGGTCAACGCGCAGCAGGTCGGGGACCTCGAGGTCCTCCTCCTGGTAGGCGTTGACCCCGACGACGACATCCTGGCCGATGCGGTAGCGCTCCTGGTAGCCCCAGGCGGACTCGTCGATCTCGCCGGTGATGAACTGGATGGCGTTGACGGACCCGCCGAGCGCGTCGACCTTGGCGATCAGCTCGTTGGCCCGCCCTTCGATGTCGTCGGTGAGCGCCTCGACGAAGTAGGACCCGGCGAACGGGTCAACGGTGTCGGCGGCGCCCGACTCGTGGGCGAGGATCTGCTGGGTGCGCACGGCGATTTTGGCGGCCCGCTCGGTGGGCAGCGCGAGCGCCTCGTCGAAGCCGTTGGTGTGCAGCGACTGGGTGCCGCCGCAGACGGCCGCGAAGCCCTGGAGGGCAACGCGCACGATGTTGTTCTCGGGCTGCTGGGCGGTCAGCGTGACGCCGCCGGTCTGGGTGTGGAAGCGCAGCATGGTGGCCTTGGGGTTGGTGGCGCCGAACCGCTCCCGCATGATGTGGGCCCACATCCGCCGGGCGGCCCGGAACTTGGCGACCTCCTGGAAGACGTTGTTGTGGCCGTTGAAGAAGAACGCCAGCCGCGGCGCGAACTCATCGACGTTCAGGCCCGCGTCGATGGCCGCCTGCACGTAGGCGATGCCGGAGGACAGTGTGAAGGCGACCTCCTGGACGGCGGAGCAGCCCTTCTCCCGGAAGTGGTACCCGGAGATCGAGATCGTGTTCCAGCGCGGCACCCGCTCGTGGCAGTAGCGGAACAGGTCGGTGGTCAGGCGCATGGTGGCGGCCGGCGGGTAGATGTAGTTGCCCCGCGCGATGTACTCCTTGAGCACGTCGTTCTGGGTGGTCCCCCGCAGCTGCTCGGACGGCACCCCCTGCTCCTCGCCGACCAGCTCGTACAGCAGCAGCAGGCAGGCGGCCGGGGCGTTGATGGTCATCGACGTGGACACCTCCTCGAGCGGGATGGCGTCGAAGGCGGTGCGCATGTCGTCGATCGTGTCGATCGCCACGCCGGTCCGCCCGACCTCGCCGAGGCAGCGCGGATTGTCGGAGTCGAGGCCGAGCTGGGTGGGCAGGTCGAAGGCCATCGACAGCCCGGTGGTGCCCTTCGAGAGTAGGTAGCGGTAGCGCTCGTTGGACTCCCTGGCGGAGGCGTAGCCGGCGTATTGGCGCATCGTCCAGGTCTGCTTGCGATACATCTCGCGGTGCACACCGCGCGTGTACGGGAAGTCACCCGGCTCGCCGAGTTCGAGTTGATCCGGCAGGTCCGCCTCGGTGTAGAGCTCGGAGATCTCGATCCCCGAGTCGGTGAAGCGGCGCGGGTCCTCAGGCCCGACGATCGGGGCGACCGTCAGATGCTCCTCGGTGGCGGACATGTCTCGAAGGATAGTCCTGCGAATCACTAAGCTTCTTCACCATGGCAACGTGTCTGGTCACCGGCGGCGCTGGCTTCCTTGGGTCGCATCTGTGCGACGCGCTGCTGGCGCGCGGCAACCGCGTGATCTGCGTGGATAACTTCGAGACGGGATCGCTTGCGAACATCGAGCACATCCGCGATCCAGACAAGTTTGTGCACGTCGGCGTGGACATCATCGAGCCATATTTCGTCGATGAGCCAGTCGACTTCGTCTACCACCTCGCCTCGCCGGCCTCGCCGATCGACTACCTGCGGCTGCCGCTGCACACCCTCAAGGTCGGCTCCTACGGCACGCACCACACGCTCGGCCTGGCCAAGGCCAAGCGCGCGCGCTTCCTGATTGCGTCGACCAGCGAGGTGTACGGCGACCCGCTCGAACACCCACAGTCCGAGAGCTACTGGGGGCACGTCAACCCGATCGGCCCACGGGGCGTCTACGACGAGGCCAAGCGCTACGCCGAGGCGCTGACGATGGCCTACCACCGCCAGCAGGGGGTGGATACTGGAATCGTTCGCATTTTCAATACCTTTGGGGCGCGAATGAGGCCCCACGACGGGCGCGCGATCCCCACGTTCCTGCGCCAAGCGCTCGGCAACCGCCCGATCACCGTGTTCGGCGACGGCAGCCAGACGCGCTCCTTCTGCTACGTATCAGACCTGATCCGCGGGATCATCGCGCTCGCCGAGTCCGGTCACCACTACCCCGTCAACATCGGCAATCCCGACGAGTTCACGCTGCTGGAACTGGCGGAGATCGTGAAAGAGCTGACGGGATCGACCGCCGAGATCGTGTACGAGGCGCTCCCCGAAGACGACCCCAAGCAACGCAAGCCCAACATCTCGCTCGCGCGCGAGCTACTCGAATGGTCGCCAGAGGTGCAACTGCGCGAGGGACTGCAGCTCACAATCGAGCAGTCGGGTGTCGAGTCGCTGGTTGGCGGCGGGGCACACTGAATCGTCGGCCGACCGCTACATCTGCAAGTCTGAGGCGTTGTGAGTAGCGAGATGGGACCACGCCCTTCGGGAGCGTCCGCTCCGCCTGCTCCACGTTCACGTAACGTGCCGGCGCTGTCGGAGGCGACGGCGCGCAGGGAGCACACCGATCGCGATATGCGCAGCAAGCGCCCGCCGGCGATGTCGTTTCTGCTGCGCATGGACACCGCGCGGCGAGCCGGGCGCGTCCTATCGCTGCTGGCGCTCGACTTCGTCGGGGTCGTGCTGGCGATATTCACCGCGCTGATTCTCAAGGAAGTGGTGCTGCGCGACGTGAACGTGCACGCGGTGATCGAAGAGACCAGGCACTTCGTCCCATTTGCCTATTTGCTGACGGCTTTGCTGTTCGCCCGCTCCGGTCTGTACGCGGCGCGCTCACAACGGCCAGGGCTCTCCCGGATAGTGGGCTCGCTGTTTCAGGTCGCGGGCGTGGCGCTGGTGTTCGCGGTCATCAGCGGCGAACAGTTCTCGAGCTTCTACATCTTCTACGGCTCGCTCGCGTTCGCCCTGCTGTACGTATCCTCGCTGCGAGCCGTATATGAGGCGATCACGGGCGTGGCGCTGCGCGCTGCCGGGTATCGGCGGCGGGCGATGCTGGTGGGCACGGGCGAGCACATCTCAGACGTCGCCCACGCGCTCGGCGAGGGCTCCCATCACGCGCCGCTGGAGGTCGTCGGGTACCTGTCGTTGAGCCCGTTGCCGGCAAACGGGCTGCGCTCGCTCGGGACGCTGAACGAGCTCGATGAGGTGCTCAGGGCCGAGCGGATCGACGAGGTGATCATCGCCGACTCGGACTTTCCCGAGGTCGAGACCGTCGAGCTCGTGGATTGTTGTCACCGGCGCGGCGTGCGCGTGCGGATCGCGCCCTCGACGATGGAGATCCTGATCCACCGCGCCGAGTTCGTGCCAGGGCAGTCCGTGCCACTGTTCGAGCTCGCTCCGCCTGTGTTCGAGGGGATCGACTTCGCCTTGAAGCGCACGTTCGACATCGTTGGAGCGACGCTGTTGCTGATCGTGCTCAGCCCGCTGCTGCTGGCGATTGCGCTCGCCGTGCGCCTCACTTCGCGTGGGCCGATCGTGTTCCAGTCGATGCGCCGCGGAATCGGGCAGCGCCCGTTCGCGTGCCTGAAGTTCCGCACGATGCACACCGACGCGGAGGAGCGTCAAGCCGACCTGGAAGAGCTCAACGAGGCCTCCGGGGCCCTGTTCAAGATCCGCGATGATCCGCGCTTGACCACGGTGGGAAGGATGCTCAGGCGGTTCTCGCTGGACGAGCTGCCACAGCTGATGAACGTCCTGCGCGGGGACATGTCGCTCGTGGGTCCGCGTCCGCTGCCCGAACGCGACTACGCGATGCTCGAGGACTGGCACCGAAAGCGCTATCTGGTACTCCCCGGGATCACTGGCCTGTGGCAGGTGTCAGGACGTTCAGAGCTCGACTTCGACGACCTCGTGCACCTCGACTTCCTCTACCTGGAGAGCTGGTCGCTGGCGCTCGATCTGACGATCCTGTTGAAGACCATCCCCGCCGTTATCACCAGGCGCGGGGCTTACTGAGCCTGCCCACGCACGGGCGCTCGGGTCGCGCGAGCGCGCGCTCGTAGACGCGCCAGGTCTCGCGTCCAACGTCCTGCCAGGTCCATGTAGTTGGAGTCAGCGAGGGCTGGCGAGCCATGTCAGCCGTTGGATCGGGCGCCTCCGGGATCACGACAACACGCTCGCGCTCGAACCCGAGTTCGGCGACGGCTTCATGGGCGAGCGCCTCGGTGGGAACGATCACGTGGGTTGCGCGCTGCACCGCGAGATGGCGCAGGCGCAGGTGTATGCCGCCGCCGCGCAGGCGCTCGCTGAGGCGTGTGAGTGCGCCCAGCTCGTGGATCGTTACGACCATCGGGCACGGGCTGTGCAACATTGCGCCCTGCATCCAGGGGGCGTGGTACACGTCGGCCTGGCGGGGGCGGTGCGTCTCGACGATCTCGCCAAGTGCCTGGCCGGTGTCGCGCAGCGCCTGCAGCAGGCACCGCGAGTAGCGCCCGACTCCATGTGGATCTGTCGACGGGCGGCTGTCGAACGCGACCTTCATCGGGGTCTCGTGCGACCAGAGCGGGCCTTGCCGTCGTCCCCTGGAACGTGCACTAGCCCAACATAGTCGCTCAGACAGGCACGTGCAGCAGCGATGACAGCTTGGCTGCATGACTAGCCTGCTTGCAGAGATGCAGTCGCGCGCATACTACGAGGCGCTCTGGGAGGGTGTGCCTGAGGGGCTTGACCCGCCCGACTTCGCTCTGCGCAGGCGCTTCCTATTGGATCACGTGCAGTCGGGCGACCGCGTCCTCGACGTCGGTTGCGGCGAGGGACGCTTCGCGGCTGAGCTCGCGCTCGCGGGCTCTGAGGTTGTGGGGATCGACGTGGCCGAGGGGCCGCTGCGCCGCGCGCGCACAGCGCATCCCGAGCTCGATCTGCGGCTCGTCGACACCGGAGCACCGTGGTCACTAAGGGACGCGAGCTTCGACGTGGTGTGGGCGGGTGAGACGATCGAGCACGTCGCCGACACCTCGGGCTGGTGCTCAGAGGTGCGCCGCGTGCTGTGTCCGGGCGGGCTTCTGCTGCTGAGCACACCCAACCACGGACGACTCACGCGCGTGCAGCTGGCGCTGTCAGTACGGGCGTTCGAGGCTCATTTCGACCCCCGCGTCGACCACCTGCGCTTTTACACGCGTGGCAGCCTCACCGCGCTGCTCGCGGACTTCGGCTTTCGCGAAGTCGTGATTCGCGCCGCTGCCGGGCCGCCCGGCGCGCGGCGGCTGCTGCTAGCCCGGGCGAGCCGATCACGCTGGTAGAAGTGGCGCCTCGCAGGAACCGCGAGCTCGTGCCAGCATGGGCTGTTCCCGGCGTGACAGCGGCGCTCTGAGTCCCGGAAGCCTGCAGCGCCCGAATGTAGTCGTTCTGGATTTCGATCGCTTCGGGTTCGCCGGAGGCGATCGCTTCGGGGGCGATTGACTCGGGGTTCAGGTAGATGGCTGCCTGCAGCTCCTTCAGCGCGGTCGCCGGGTCGCTCGCGAGGTCGTGCTTGGCCAACGTCAGCCATGTTTGCGGGTTGGACGGCTGCAGGCGCACTGCCCGCTGGAGCGTTGCTGTTGCAAGGGTACTTTCGCCGGCTGACTGTTGGACTGTGGCGAGCGTAAACAGCGCCTGTGCTGACAGCGGGTCGCGGGCAACTCCCGTCTGCGCCGCTGACAGTGCTCCCCGGGGGTTGCTCGCAAGCAGCGACAGGGCTTGCTGAGAGGCGTCGACCGAGCGCTGCGGCTGCCACTGTGTCCAGGCTGCGAGCAGCGCGGCGACCACCACCGCCGCGGCCACGCCAGCGCGCACCGGGCCCAGCTCGCGCGGGGAGAGTAGGTGCGATCTCCGGATGAGCCCCTGTTTGTGTCCGCCTTGCGACGGGGCGTGCAGGGGCCCACGGCCCGCCAGCCAGCCGGCGCACAGCAATGCCACGCAGGCGTCGCCCGGCACGTACCAGGTCCAGTCGATGAACGAGTGCACGCCGAACACGACCACGAGACAGAGCATGCTCAGCATGCCGATCCGCTCGGGGCTGTAGGTGGTGAGCTCACGCTCGTGCAGGCGCTTCCAGCCCGGTCCCCCGCCCGAGCGGATCTCCAGCCACGCGCGCCAGCCTGTGCCCGAACGGGTGCTCGTCCAGCTGCGGTTGAAGGGGTGCGTAGCCCGCCCGGCGGCTGCCATCCAGGCGGCTAGCAGCGCGAGCGCGAGCGCCAGCCCCACGATGCCGAGGTCGGCGAGCGTCTGCACGACGAAGCCGTGGGCGTGCTTGACTTCGAGCGTAGCCATGCGATACCGCAGGCGCGCTGTCTGATACCCGTCCGCGCCGGCTCCCAGGACAGGGTGGGCTTTGAAGATTTCAAGCGCCTCCTTCCAGTAGCGTGCCCGCACGCTCGCGACGGCGGTCAGACGCCCGGGCGTGTTCGGCGGCGGTTTCGCGTTTGGGTTCGTAAGTGCGTCGACTGCGTGCGAGATGCTGCCGGTGAGCCCGCGATGACTGTGCGTGAGCGCGCCCGCGAACATGATGATCGCGAGCACGATCAATCCCAACAGGATCGCGCCGGCCTGCCGTCGCGTTGCCCTGGCGGGCGGACGCCGCCCCGTAAAGAAGCTGATCGCCAGTCCGGCCAGCGTCAACAGCAGGACCATCGCGACGATCAGTGCTCCCAGCTGGTGCCCGGCAGTTGTGCGTTCTGTGAGTGCCACGCCTTCGGCGCTGAGCGCGTGTGTGGAGAAGTCCCACGCGACCACAGCGCCGGCGCCGAGCGCGCCAGCGATCAGCACGGCGGCGCCGCGCAGGCGCAGCGGCACGATGCAGAACCACAGCGCCAGGCCAAGCGCCAGCGCGACCAGGGCGCCGCGTGAGTAGGCGAGCATCAGCGTCAGCAGCATCAGCCCCATCGCCGGGTAGGCCAGCGCGCTCAGCAGCGCGTGCCCTGCGCGGCGCCCCCCCAGCCACATGCAGGAGATTGCGCCCATCGCGGCGGTCAGCCCGAGCGCGTTCCAGTAGCCGTACGGTTCCTCCAGGCGGGCGTACATGTCCGCCGGTACGAGCTTGCCCGGGAATACTTGTGTCAGCAGGGCATACACGCACACGACGACGGCTGCCAGCGCGAACCCGCCGAGGATCGCCGGCCAGCGCGTGGGTGCCAAACGCACGAGCGCGACCGCTGCGCCGAACAGGCCGCTGTAGGCGAGCATGCGCCCGGCGTCCTGCCAGCTGTCGTCTGGTTGCACCGACCACACGACCGACACTGCGCTCAGTGCGGTGAACGCGAGCAGCAGCCCGACCGGCCACAGCCCATACACACGCCTGCCGGCTGGGGTGAGCACGACGGCGCCTGCCACTACGGCGCCGGCGCCGAGCGTCAGCGCCATCTCCGTCGTGGTCATCGTTTCGAGGTTGAGACCGCCTTTGGCGTAGAAGGTGGCGAAGCAGGCGATCCCTGCAACCAGCAATGTCGGCCACCACAACGCATCCAGGCGCAATAGCGCTGGTTGTCCACGCGGTGCGCTCCTACGTGCGCCCGCCAGCGGTGGCGCCACACCCAGTGCGGGCGTGCGCTCAGCGGGAGCGGCGTGCGCGGACACTATTTCGGATGCCTCCACCCGCGACCAGCACCAGGCAGGCGAGCAGGAACGCGAGGGTCGCGAACAAGGGAGTGGGCAGGGAGCTGAGGGCGGAGGAGATGTTGACGTGCACGACGCCCGGGTGGATCGTCTGGGCGCCGATTTGGATCGGAGCAGAACCGGCGTGATGGGCGTGAGCGATCGACCGCTGCTCGGATGGGGTTGGCACAATCGCCGTGGCGCTCGGCGTGGCGCTGCCACCTGCGCCTGTGCCAGTTCCTCCGCCGCGACCCGCCGCTGCGAGCTGGGCTTGGCGGATCTGCTGGGCGCAGTTCGAATACTCTTCGGTTCCGGCGCTCATGTCTTTCAGCGCCTGCTGGTAGGCCTGTTGACTGAACCCACTCAGCGACTGCCCGTGGGTGCAGCGCTGGATGATCTTTTCGCCGACGTCCGCTCGCACGGGCGCGGCGATCGCCATCAGCACGACCAGCGCTGTCGGCAGGGCGAGTGTGCGCGTTGAGAAGGTCTTGCGTGTCACTTAGCCTCGCAACGCTACCAAGCGGGTCTTACGGGTTCGCTTACAGGACCCCACCAGCTCGGCTCCTACTGGTTCGCCGATAGGCCGAGACTGGACAGGGCGCGCGAGAAGCCCTCCGCCCAGGCGTCGTGTGTGTAAGCGCGCACGTCCTGTGCACCCTGTGTGCCTAGGCGCGCGCGCAGCTCGGGATCGCTCGCTAGGCGGCTCAACGCATCGGCGAGTGCCTCGCTGTTGCCGGCGGGCACGACCAGGCCGTTGTGCCCGTCGCTCACCAGGCCGCCGGCGACTGCTCCCACGGCATCGCTGGCGATCACTGGCAGCTGCCTGTTCATGGCCTCATTGATGACGAGGCCCCAGGGCTCGCGGAACGTGGGTGTCCGGATCGAGGGCGCCACCAGCACGTCGGCGGCGGCATAGATGTCGCGTAGCTGCGTTCGCCCAACCGGCGCCAGACAGCTGACGCCAGCCCGCGCGAGCGCCACCGCGCCGCCGGCGGGGATCCCAGGGGGGCTGGATCCCACGCCGACGAGGACGAGCGCGGCGGTTGGCGCCTGCAGGCCCGACTGAAGCCAGGCTGTCATCAGCGCTCCCAGTCCCTTTTCCCGGGCTGGGCGTCCCGCAAACATGAATTTCACCTGTGCCTCGGCCACTGCGTCCGGCCAGGCCACCTCGGCCGGAGCGGTCGCGACGGGAGCGCTCCAAAAGGCGTTGTTGACCGATTGCGGCGCCACGTACACGTTGCGAGCTCCCCGCGCGCTGACGTAAGCGCTCACATGCGGACCGTAGGTGACGACTGCGTCGGCTGTGCGGTAGAGGCGGCGCAGCGGCAGGTAGGTGAGCGTGTGGCCGGCGCTGCGCGGATGGGCCCACAGCGACGCCCACAGCAGCAGCGGCACGCGCGCGCGGCGTGCGCCGAGCCACGTGGCGAGCGGCGCGAGACGCCCGCCGGTCGAACACACGACCGCGCGGTACCGACCGCTGGCCGCGAGCGACTCAAGCTGGTGGGGGCGTACGCGACGGTGCGGGAACGGCAGCTCTCCCGCGAATGCCTCGCCGCCGTGCTTGGAGGGACCTCCGAACAACGCGAACTCGACATTCTCGCGCTCATGCAGTCGCGCGAACGCGCCTACCCGGTCGGGCGGCGCATGTCCGGTGACGAACAGGACGGGCTTCACGCGCGTCTCACGCCGGCGTGCCGGCGGACGCCAGCACGTCCTCGTAGGCGGCGAGCGTCTGCTCGCCGCAGTGCTCCCATGTGAAGCTCTTAGCGACGCTTGCTCGTGCGCGCTGGCCGGCCTCGCGCAGGCGGTGGGGGTCGGAGAGGAGCTCGTCAATGCGCTGTGTCAACCGCTCGATGTCGCCTGGTGGAACGAGCATGAAGCCGTCGCCCGCGGCGGCGATCTCCTCCGGCCCAGGCTCGCCGCGGCAGCCGATCGCGGGTACGCTGCCAGCCATCGCCTCGATATAGGCAACGCCGAACGCCTCCTCGGTTGAGGGAAGCACGAACAGTGTGCAGCGGCGTGCCTGTTCGATCGCCTCTCGTGGCGGCAGCTGTCCGTGGAAGTCGACGCGCTCTGCAACGCCTAGGCGAGCCGCGAGTCCTTCGAGCGCGATGCGCTCGGGGCCATCCCCGATCACTGCGTAGCGCAGCGTCGGATGGCGCTGGGAGAGCACCGCCAGCGCGCGCAACACGTCCGCGTGGCGCTTGCGGGCGATCAGGTGGGCGACCGTCACCAGAGTCGGTGGTCCATCGCGCCGTGGCGCGCGCGGTGTGGTCGGCAGATCGGCGCCGAGGTGCACGACGCGCACCTCGCCGGAGCCGTGCGCGCGGCAGAGCTCGGCGATGCCCTGGCTGTTGGCCAGCGTCAGCCGCGCTGCGCCCAGTCCGCGCGCCACTGCCTCCACGCCCGCGGCGCTTCCGCGCGGTGGCGCGGCGGCCGTATAGAGGACGTCGCCGCCGTGCACCGACACGATCAGCGGCACGTCTATGTGGGCCCGGCGCACCGCATCGCCAGCCGGCACTGCGTTGTGGGCGTGGATGAGATCGAACGCAAACGAGCGGCGCAGCCGGCGCAGCGCCAGGCTCAGGGCGGGTGCTGCCCATGCACCCCAGGAGGGGTATGAGCGAGACCGCGGCGGTGATATGTACGGGATGTAGCTGACCGGCAACCCGTCGAGCGTCTGCTGGCGTGGCTCTTTCGCGCGGGCGCCCAACTCGCGCGCTATGGCCCCCGGCCCTTGCGTGAGCACCGCTCTCGGAGGGATCCGGCGGTGCAGGACGAGCACACGCACCTCCGCGCCTTGCTCGTGCGCGGCCAGCGCCTGCCGATGGGCCCACACACCGAGCACGGGGTCCCGTCGGCTCGGATAAAACTCGGCTACGACTGCGACCTTCACCAGCGGCGATGCGTCGTCAAGGTCTGCTGCGCCTCGCCGGCACGCACATATGGGCGCTCGGCGAGGAACTCGCGCGCCTCGGCGATCGCATCCTGGCGCGAGTAGGCGTTGGCCGCTGGTGCCTCGCGGTGGAGGATCGAGACGGTGTCGACGACCCCACAGCGCCAACCGTGCTCGCGCGCGATCGCGCCCCAGTGCGCATCCAGTCCCCAGCCCATGCGCAGCTCGGGAAAAGGAAGCAGGACTCCGAACGTGCGGCTGGCGAACGCGGTAACCGGGCCTATCTCGACGAAGCGCGTCTCGCGCGCGACACTGCGCCAGCGTCTCCTGGTGACCGGCCATGCGGCGTGGGAGCTCAGGCGGTGCGCGGGCTGTGCGAGGTCCAGCGAGAAGCGCTCGGCCAGGAACAGGAAACGGTCGAGGAAGTTGGGGGGCAACTGCACGTCGTCGTTGACGACGAGCAGCCAGTCGTGCGCATGTATTGGAGTCCCACCCTCCCCGGCCCGCAGCAGCAGGTTGAGGTTCTCGAACTTGCCGCGCGCGAGCGGCGGGCGGGCGCGCACCTGGACGTCGTGGCGGGAGCTCAGCAGCTCGGCGCGCGTCGCGCGGGCGAGCGCACGGTGCTGGGGGCGCTCAATGCAGAGGACGAGCACGTGGCGCAGCGGCGGCGCGTGGCGTGCGGCGAGCCCGAGACGCAGGCGCCGCGTGCTCAGCAGCTCCCAGCGTGTCCACAGCTGCGTCCATTGCTTCGCGGCGCACCCCGTCGAGCCCGCCGACCGTGCCGCTGGTGCCGGAGAGGAAGTCGTCGATGGGCGTAGCCTGACCGTTCGCGTGCGCCTCGGATGCGGCCGAGGCGGTGACTGCCGGGTCGCCCGCGTCGCGCTTCTCGGCGCCCTGCCGGCGTTCGTGCAGCGCCGAACGCACGCGCCCGGCGCTGTGCGCGAGCATCGTCAGCCCGGCGGGGCAGCGGTAGCGGACGACGTGCCCGGCGCAGCCGCCGAGGGTGGCGAGCTCGGCGAGGAGCGAGGGCTCCTGGCCGCGCCGGGAGTCGAAGCGACGCGCGGCCAATCCGCGGGTGTAGGCCCCGCGCGAGAGTGAGCGCAGGGACGCGTCGGCGCCGACGCGCCGGTGCTCGACAGCAGCCGCGGCGACATACAGCACGCGTGCGCCGGGCGTCTCGGCACGCATGCGTTCCTGCCACTCCTGCTCATCGCCACCATGCTCGAGCGACACGTCGAACGGCCCCACTCGCTCCAGGGCGCTGCGGCGAATTGCCATGTTCGCACCCCACGCGTAGCGGGCGTCGGTGTCCTGTGGGCCCAGCTCGAGCGAAGTGATCGGTGGCCCCTCGCGCCCACAGGAATGAGAACCCCACCCACCCCTGCCCTCCAGGCGTACCCGGATCGGGCCGGTGAAGACGTCCACGTCCGTATGTTCTTCGGCGGCTCGCAGCAGCGCGCCCAGCCAGCCCGCGCTCACCTCGACGTCGTCGTCCACGAAGGTCACCAGCGCGCCGGTCGAGCGCGCGACGCCCGTGTTACGGGCAACATTCAAGCCCAGCGGCCGGGGATGAGGCACGTAGCGCGCTCCGAAGCGCACAGCCAGCTCACGCGTCTCCGCCGAGGCCCCGGCATCGTCGATCACCAACACCTCCGCGGCGGCCTGAGCGGCCTGCTGGGCGATCGAGGCGAGCGCTACCTCCAGGTAGGGCAGGCGGGCGCGGGTGGGGATCACAATCGATGCTGGCGGAGCCATGACTGCCAGAGAGTCTAGGTTGGGGCCCTTGATGTCGCGATGATCTTGTTCCTGCACAACCGCTACCGCACGACCGGCGGTGAGGAGCGCACGGTCGAGGACCTGCTCTGGCTGGTGCGCGAGCGCCTTGGCGAGCCGGCCGAGTTGCTCGCACGCGGTTCCACGGACATCGGCCGCCCCCGCGCGGCTATGGGGCTGCTGCGCGGAGGGCTCACCCCTGGCGACGTCGCGCGCGCGGTCCGTCTCGGTGGCGCCCGGGTCGTGCATGCGCACAATCTCCATCCCACCTTCGGCTGGCGCGCGCTGGCGGACGCGCGCGCCGCCGGTGCGCGTGTCGTGTTGCACCTGCATCAGTACCGTCTTGTCTGTGCGATCGGCGTGTGCTTCACGCGCGGCGCGGAGTGCACGCGCTGCCACGGCCGCAACACGCTCCCAGGCGTACGCTTGAACTGTCGCTCGAGCCTGCCTGAGGCGGCGGCCTACGGTGCTGCGCTCGCCCTCTGGCAACGGCGCTTGGTCGAGCAGGCGGATGCACTGATCGTTCCCAGCGCCTTCGCGCGCGAGCGTCTGCGCGCGCTTGGCGCACCACTGCCGTGGGATCGTGTCCATGTGCTCCCCCCGCCGGTGCGTGCATTGGGGGAGCGCTCCAGCGCTGCATCTGGCTCCTACGCACTTGTCGTCTCGCGCCTTGCGCCCGAGAAGGGAGTCGATGTCGCGATTGAAGCCTGCCGTCTCGCTGGCCTGCCGCTGGTTGTGGCCGGCGACGGCCCTGAGCGTGAAGCCCTCCAACGGCTCGCGTCTCCTGCCGACGTGCGCTTCACCGGCTATGTCGATGACGCAGAGCTCGCTCGCCTGCGCGCCGGTGCTGCGATCGCGCTTGTGCCGTCGCGCTCGGCCGAGACATTTGGAATGGCCGCCGCCGAGGCGATGGCCCTCGGGTTGCCGGTCGCCGCCAGCCGCGTTGGGGCGCTCCCCGAGCTCGTCGAGGATGATGCGCTCGTGGCGCCCGGAGACGCCGCCGCGCTCGCCGCAGCGATCGGCCGACTCGCCGGCGAGCGGCTCGACGGCGAGCGGGGCCGCGCGCGGATCAACGCAATCTGCGCCCCCGAGATCGTGGCCCGCGAGCTCGCCAGGATCTACGAAGGCGACGGCCGTGGAGGGGAAGCGTCCCCCACAAGCACGTAAGCTGCGCCCGTGTCCCTCGCCCCGAGCGCCCTGATCACGGGCATCACCGGCCAGGACGGCTCGTTCCTGGCAGAGCTGCTGCTCGAAAAGGACTACAGCGTCACCGGCCTGATGCGGGGCTCCCCGGAGGACTCGCTCGGATGCTCTGAGCACCTGCGCGGTCGCCTCGAGTTGGCGCGCGGCGACCTGCTCGAGCCAGATACCCTGCGCGCGGCGATCGAGCGGGTGCGACCGGAGGAGATCTACCACCTAGCGGCGCCGTCGTTTGTGCCGGCGTCGTGGCGGGAGCCGGGTGAGACTACGAGGACGATTGTGGGCTCGTGCGCGGCGATCCTCGAAGCGGTGCGCGACCTCGACCCTGAGATGCGGGTGTTCGTGCCGGCCTCTGGAGCGATGTTCGGCGAAGCGGGCGAGAGCCCGCAGCGGGAGGACACGCCGTGCCGGCCGACGACGCCATACGCAATCGCCAAGCTGGCCGCCCACCAGCTCGTGGGCGCGCTGCGCACGCACGACGGGCTGCACGCGAGCTCGGGCATCGTCTACAACCACGAGTCTGAGCGTCGCCCCGAGCGCTTCGTCACGCGCAGGATCACCCGTGCTGCCGCTGCGATCTCACTTGGCCTGCAGCAGGAGCTGACCCTCGGTGACCTGGGGGCCGTGCGCGACTGGTCGTTCGCCGGTGACATCGTCCACGGCGCGTGGCTGATGCTCCAGCGGGAGCATGGTGATGACTACGTGCTGGCGAGCGGCGTCGGGCGCACCGTGGCCGAGCTTGCGAGCGTCGCGTTTGCTTGCGTCAATCTCGACTCCGAGCGCTTCTTGCGTATCGACCCTGCGCTTGTGCGCCCGGCCGAGGCCACGCTCAGTGTGGGTGACCCGACCAAGGCGCGTGAGCGGCTCGGCTGGCGGCCGCAGGTCGGCTTCGAGGCGCTGGTGGAGCGAATGGTGCGCGCCGACGTGGACTTGCTGCGCGCGACGGTCGGCGTGTCCAAGTGAAGCCCTACACTGGCGGCCGATGACGACCGTCGGTGTGATCGGGCTGGGCTACGTCGGTTTGCCGCTGGCGGTGGCGTTCGCCCAGGAGGGCTGCGATGTCGTGGCGGTCGATGTCGATCAACGCAAGATCGATGCGATCGAAGCCGGCGAGTCCTATATCGAGGACGTTCCCTCTAAGGCGCTGCAGGCCGTTTCGGAGCGGATTCATGCCACGTCGCGCTACTCGAGGTTGGCAAAAGCCGACGCGGTGCTCATCTGCGTGCCTACTCCCCTTACACGTAACCGCGAGCCTGACCTAGGGCCGCTCGTTGATTCCACCCGTGCGCTCGCCGAGGTGCTGCAGGCCGAGCAGGTCGTTATCTTGGAGTCAACAACCTACCCTGGCACGACGCGCGAGCGCGTCGCGCCGCTGCTGGAGGAGTCGGGCCTGACGGCGGGCAGGGACTTCCACCTGGCGTTCTCGCCCGAGCGTGTGGACCCCGGTCGCACCGACTTTACGTTGCGCAATACGCACAAGGTCGTCGGGGGTCTAACCGAGACATGCGCCGAGCGTGCCGAAGCTATTTATGGGCTCGTGTGCGACAACCTTGTACGGGTCTCCAGCCCAGAGGCGGCTGAGCTCACAAAGCTCTTGGAGAACATTTTCCGTTCTGTGAACATCGCTCTGGTCAACGAACTTGCGATGTTGACCGACAGGATGGGGATTGACATCTGGGAGGTCGTTGACGCTGCCGCAACTAAGCCCTACGGGTTCATGCGCTTCGAGCCCGGCCCGGGTATGGGAGGGCACTGCCTGCCGGTCGACCCGTTCTATCTCTCCTGGCGTGCGCGGGAGTTCGACATGACGACCGAGTTCATCGAGCTGGCGGGCAAGGTCAACCAGCAGATGCCGTATCACTGTGTCGCGAAGGTTGAGCGTGTGCTCAACGACGCCGGTCTGCCGGTCAGGGACGCGCGGATAGCGGTGCTCGGCGTCAGCTACAAGCCTGGTGTCGGCGACATCCGCGAGTCACCCGCGCTGAAGATCCTCACGCTGCTTAGAGCGCTCGGAGCTGACATCCGCTACCACGACCCGCACGTGCCCTCGCTCCTCGAGTTCGATCTGAGTAGCCTGCCACTCGAGGAGGCGCTCGAAGACGCCGACCTGACGCTGATCGTCACTGCCCATCCGAGCGTGGACCACGAGCCTGTCGCCCAGCGCGCCCGCCTCCTGGTCGACCTGCGCGGCGTCACTCGCGGCACGCAGGCCGAGAACGTCATCCGCCTGTAGCGTCCCTCCCTCGTCCTGACCCCCTTGGAGGCGAGCATGAACGAGATCGGAAGAGGAGACCCCGAGCCCCACGAGTTGCGGCCGGATCCGCGTGGGCCGGGTCTGATGGTGGGCGGAGATGTACGGATCGGCAGAAGGGTCGTGTTCGGCGCATATGTCGTCGTTCACGACGACACCGTCATCGGCGATGGCTGCGTGGTCGAGGATCACGTCGTGCTCGGCAAGCGCCCGCGCCTGGCACGCCACTCAGGCGCACGCGGTGAGGTGCGGGCGTTGGAGCTGGGCGCAGGGGCCAGCGTCGGCGTGGGAGCTGTCGTGTTCGCGGGTGCGATCATCGGACCCGAGGCGATCCTCGGTGATCAGTCTTTTGTGCGAGAGCGCGCCTCGATCGGCGCGCGCTCGGTGATTGGCAGGGGCAGCGTCGTCGACAACGACGTCGTCATCGGCGCCCGCGTGCGCGTGCAGACGAACGTCTACCTGACCGCGTTCACGCTCGTCGAGGACGACGTCTTCGTCGGCCCTGGCGCGCTCACAACCAACGACGACACGATGGCGCGACATGGGGATGAGACGCCGGTCCGCGGCGCGACGCTGCGACGGGCGTGCCGTGTGGGCGGCGGCGCGGTGTTCACGCCCGGCGTGGAGATCGGCGAGGAGGCGTTTGTGGCGGCCGGCGCGGTCGTGACGCGCGACGTCCCGCCGCGCGCTGTGGTGATGGGCGTCCCTGCGCGCGTCGTGCGCGAGGTATCCGACGAGGACCTGCTCGAGCGCTGGCGTTAACCCTCCATCCCACCCTACTTTAAGCGTTGCTTAGGATGGGAAAATCGGATCCACTCGCGCGGTGGATCCGCTTGCATGGATAACGGGCACGTCACAAAACCGCTACGCGACGGTCACAAGGCGGCAATCGGCCGCGGTTACGTTTGAGCGCGTTCCACACCCCGGACATCCCGGACATAAATCGCGCGTGTAAAGGAGATCGTGATGGAAGCGAAGCGTTCCGGCCGGCGGGTGCTTGCCCGCACAGCGGCCGTGACCCTGGCAGTGACGGCGCTCGGTGCCGGACTGGGCGCGTCAGCGCAGGCTGATCCCGGCCACTTCCCGCCACCGCCTGGTCCCGGGCACGGCCTGCAGCCCGGCAACCTGCTCGTCAGCCGCAGCGTGTTCGAAAACGACCCGAACCTGAAGAAGGGCGAAACCAAGCTCTCCCCCGGCTGCACCGAACCAAACTGCGGGACCGCCGTCGCCAATGGCGTCTACCCAGAAGTGTTCAACAACGACTCGGTCGACGAACACTTCGGCATCACCTCCAAGATCTTCCTCGACCAGCTGACGCCCTTGGGATTCCCGATCAACTCGCTCGAGGTCCCCAACAGCTCCGAGCCCGGGATCACTCCCAGCTCTGAACAGATGGTCACGAGCTTCTCCTCGAAGTCCGAACTGGCGCTCAACCTGTCCACGGGCGGCCGCTACGTCACCTTCATGGGCTACGACGCGCCCTCAGATGAGATCGACACCTCCAACGGCAGCACGCCCGGCGTGTTCGACCCCACCGACACAGACCCGGTTACGGCATACCGAACGGTTGCCCAGGTGGACGCGGCCGGGAACTTCCAATTCACCAACACCAACGCCTACAGCGGCGACAACCCGCGCGCGGCGATCCTCAACGAAGAAGAAGGGGCCAACCTGATCTACGCCGCCGGCAACTCGGGCAACGGCTCCAAGCCGATCCCGGCCGGCATCGTCGCTGGCGGAGGCGCTCAGATCATGACGCCCTCGCTGAAGTCCGAGATCCTGCAGGAACCGGCATTCCCCACGCCGGTCGGCAGCTTCAACATAACCGAGCTCGGCGACGCACATGACAAGCAGAGCAAGGACAACAACTACCGCGGCATCACGGTCTTCGACAACGTCCTCTACTACACGAAGGGCAGCGGTGGCAACGGCGTCAACACCGTGTACTTCGTCGACACGACGGGCAAAGCCTGCCCCGATGGTGTTGGGCTGCCAACACCGGGAGCGAAGCTGCCGAGCGCGGCGATCGAACCAGTCGCCGAAGCGCTCGCCAAAGAAGAACTGAAGCCCGACAACATGTGCATCCTGAAGGGCTTCCCGACCGAACTGAAATCGACGACATCCTTCCCGTTCGGTCTGTGGTTCGCGAACGCCAACACGGTCTACGTCGCGGACGAGGGCAACGGCGAAAACACCTACTCGACGAGCACGAACGAATACACCGAAGCGGCGGCCGACACCAACTCCGGTCTGCAGAAGTGGGTGTTCAATCCGGCCGCCGGCGAATGGAAGCATGTCTACACCCTGCAGGCGGGCCTCGAACTCGGCAAGCCCTACACCGTCCCCGGTTACCCCTCCGGCGACAACCCCGCGACCAATCTGCCGTGGTCTCCCGCTACGGACGGGCTGCGCAACCTCACCGGCCGTGTCTACGGCAACGTCGCCACGATCTACGCGGTGACCTCCACCGTGAGCGGCGGCGGCGATGAGGGTGCCGACCCGGACAAGCTCGTCGCGATCATCGATCCGCTCAGCGCGACCACGCCGGCGCCGTGGGAGCGCTTCCTGACCCTGAAAACGGCGGGCTTCGGCGAAGTCCTGCGCGGGGTCTCGTTCACGCCGGGCACCGGTGAGTCCCAGGGTTCCCAGGGCGGCTTCGGCCAGGGTCCGGGCTTTGGTCAGGGACAGGGCCCGGGTCAAGGTCAAGGGCAGGGCTCGGGTCAAGGACAGGGTCACTGATCGACCGACCAGCACGGCGGCCGGGGTAGCGATCGGCTGTCAGCCCGGATTTGAGCGCACCGGGCAGCGAGAACCGGGAGGCCTGCCACGGGGTGGGCCTCCCGGCAGTGCCTCGGTTTGCCCCCTTCCCCTCGCGCGCTACTATGGCTATACCCAGTTTTTAAAACAATGTATGAGGGGCGGGCTTGACTAGCGTGCCTTGGCGGCTACCGCCACCTGTTCGACCTGCTCGCGTGTGAGCACGGGGCTCATCGGGATTGCCAGATGTGCGCGCGCGGCGTAATCGGTGCCAGGCAGCTCCGCACCTATGCCCCACTCCCGCATAGCCTCCTGGCGGTGGACCGGCGTGCGGTAGTACGGCTTGTGTCCGATGCCTGCCGCGGCGAGCGCGCCTTCAAGGCTCTCGACATCAGGGTCGCTGACGACGTACAGATGCCACGCGGGCGCGGCGCCGGCGGTGGGCCGCGGCAGCGATACCAGCTCGCCGAGCCCGGCTTGCTCGTAGTGGCGACCGGCGCGCCGGCGACCGTCGGCCCACGCGTCGAGATGGGGCAGCTGGACGCGCAGGACCGCCGCCTGCAGCTCGTCCAGGCGCGAGTTGTAGCCGATCTGCTCGTAGCTGACCTTGTCGTGGGAGCCGTGGAAGCGCAGCGTGCGCGCGCGTTCGGCGATCTGCTCGTCGCTCGTGGTGATCATGCCGCCGTCGCCGAAGGCGCCGAGGTTCTTGGAGGGGAAGAACGAGAAGGTGGCCGCCGTGCCGAGCGCGCCCGGGCGCTGCTCGTCGAGCGTCGAGCCGGCGGCCTGCGCGGCGTCCTCGAGCACGGGCACGCCGAGCGCCGCGATGTCCGCGACCGGGGCCACATTGCCGAACAGGTGCACGGCAATGACGGCCTTGGTGCGCGCTGTGAGCGCCGCGCGCACCGTCTCGGCGGTCACGCAGTAGGTGTCCGGGTCGATGTCACAGAACACGGGCCTCGCGCCGGTGGGCGGGATGGCCTCGGCGGAGGCGTAGAAGGTGAAGGAGGGCACCACCACCTCATCGCCCGGCCCAACCCCCATGGCACGTAGGGCGATCGTGATCGCCTCGGTGCCGTTGGCCACTCCCACGGCGTGCTCGGCGCCGCAGTAGGTTGCGAACTCCTGCTCGAACGCGCTGACCTCTGGCCCCAGGATGAAGCGCTTGGACTCGAGCACCCCGTCGATCGCCCGGCGCAGCTCCTCCCGCAGTGAGATCAGCGGCGTCGAGGTGTCGAACAGGGGGACGCCCACGGAGCTCAGCCCGGCGCCAGCAGCGCCAGATCCGCTCGGGTCATCAGCCTGATCAGCTCCTCGAAGGTCGTCTGTGGCTTCCAGCCGAGGTCGCGCTCAGCCTTGGCGGGGCTGCCGATCAGATGATCGACCTCGGCGGGCCTGACGAACGCAGGGTCGATCGTCACGTACTGCTCGAAGTCGCCGAGACCCGCCTCGTCGAACGCTACCTCACAGCACTCGCGCACCGAGTGGGCCTCGCCGGTGGCTATCACGTAGTCCTCGGGCGTGTCGCGCTGCAGCATCAGCCACATCGCCTCCACGTAGTCCTTCGCATAGCCCCAGTCGCGTTCGGCGTCGAGGTTGCCGAGGCGCAGCTCCTTGGTCAGTCCGTGCTTGATCGCTGCCGCGTGCCAGGTGATCTTGCGGGTGACGAACTCCAGCCCACGGCGACTCGACTCGTGGTTAAAAAGTATTCCGCTGGTCGCGTGCAGGTTGTAGCTCTCGCGGTAGTTGACGGTGATGAAATGCCCGTAGGCCTTGGCCACACCGTAAGGGGAGCGGGGATAGAACGGGGTGCTCTCGGTCTGCGGGACCTCCAGGACCTTGCCGAACATCTCGCTCGAGGAGGCCTGGTAGAAGCGCGCCTCGGGGCAGACTTCGCGCATCGCCTCGAGCATGCGCGTGACGCCCGTGCCGGTGAACTCCGCTGTCAGCGTCGGCTGGATCCAGGAGACCGCGACGAACGACATCGCGGCGAGGTTGTAGATCTCGGTCGGCTTGGAGGAGCGCAGCGCGTTGACGAGCGAGCGCTGGTCGAGCAGGTCCCCCTGGTGCAGCGTGAGGCGGTCGCGGATGTGCTCGATGCGATCGAACTTCTCCGTCGATGCCCGGCGGACCATGCCGTGGACGTCGTAGCCCTTCTCCAGCAGCAGCTCTGCCAGATAGGAGCCGTCCTGGCCGGTGACCCCGGTTATCAACGCCGATCGCTTGTCTGATGTCATGGGCTGCACCCTATCGACGCGCGGCGATGTACTGGCGCGCGAACGCGGCTATGAACCGGGGGTTGTAGCGGGCGTAGCGCCGCCACAGCCGTCGTGGCTCGCGCCCCAGGCGGTAGGTCCACTCCAGGCCGTTGCGCTGCATCCACGCTGGCGCCTGCTTGACGAGTCCGGCATGGAAGTCGAACGCTGCTCCCACCCCTACCAGCAGGGGCGCTTGCAGGCGCGGGCGCATCCGGTGCATCCACTGCTCCTGCTTGGGCTGGCCCGTCCCGACCCATACGACCTGTGCGCCCGACGCGTCGATGTCCGCCAGCAGCCGGTCGTCTTCCTGCAGTGTCAGCGGGGTGAACGGGGGGCTTGCGCCGCCGACGATCTGAAGGCCCGGATAGCGGTTGCGCAGCTTTTCCGCCAGCAGCTCTCGCTCGGGGTCGCCCCGCCCGCCGTACAGATACATAGGCGTGCCGCTCCGTGCTGCACGCGCACAGTAATGCGCCATCAGGTCAGGCCCATACACCCTCGTTGCGTTCGCGTGCCCGAGCGCATGCAGCGCCCACACGAGCGGCTGTCCGTCTGGCACCGCCAGCGTCGCTGCCATCACCGCTTCCATCGTCGCCTGGTTCTCGTGTGCGTTCATCACGAGGTTGACTGCCGCCGCTGTTATGTACCCACGCTCGCCCGCCTGGATCGTCCTGTCCATCCAGTCCATGACCTCCTCATAGTTGGACACCGCCAGTGGGATGCCCAGGATCTCCGCACATGGCGGCGGCGCGGGCGCTGTGGAGGCGGTGGTGGATGCAGGCGAGCCCGTGATCCGCTCAAGATACCCATGAGCGACGAGTGGATACGCTACGTGGCGCATGCCGATCGACCCCGACTTCTGGGCTGGACGGCGTGTACTGCTCACTGGCCACACCGGCTTCAAGGGCGCGTGGACGGCGCTGTGGTTGCAGTCGCTTGGCGCCCGCATCACCGGCCTTGCTCCGGCTCCGCCGACAGAGCCGTCGCTGTACGCGCTTGCCGACATCGGTGCGCACATGGACCGCGAGCTCGCTCTCGACATACGCGACGCGCGCGCAGTCACCGCGGCAGTCCACGCGACGCGCCCCGAGGTTGTGCTCCATCTTGCTGCCCAGCCGTTGGTCCGCCGCTCACTGCGCGAACCTGTGATGACCTTCGAGGTGAACGTGCTTGGCACGATCAACCTGCTGGAGGCGGTCCGTCTGGTGGGCGACTGCGTGCGTGCTGTCGTGGTCGTCACCTCAGACAAGTGCTACGCCAACCCCGCTGGCTCATCTCGGCGGTTCCTGGAGAGCGACCCGCTGGGGGGGAGCGATCCGTACTCGAGCTCCAAGGCCTGCGCCGAGCTGGTGACGGCGGCCTACCGTGGCTCCTTCTTCTCTGCGGACGACGCCGCGCGCGTCGCCACCGCGCGCGCGGGAAACGTCATTGGCGGGGGAGACTTCAGCGAAGATCGCCTCGTCCCTGACATCTTGCGGGCTCTCGTCGCCGGCGAGCCTGTACGCGTGCGTAACCCGGATGCTGTGCGTCCGTGGCAGCATGTACTCAACCCGCTCAGTGGATATCTGACGCTCGCGCAGGCCCTCTTCGAGTCGTCTGACTCCACCAGCCCGCAAGACCCAGCCCACACACCCGACCCGACCCGCGCATCCGGCGTGAATGCGGCTCGGGCATGGAACTTTGGGCCGCGCCAGAACGACACGCAGACCGTGCTGTCGATCGTCCAGCGCCTAGACGCGCTCCTGGATGGAGGGCTTGCCTGGGAGCTTGATATCGGCCTCAACCCGCCAGAGGCGTCCTGTCTCGAGCTCGATTCCTCGGCGGCCGAAAACGCCCTTGGCTGGCATCCTCGCTGGGAGTTGTCCGGGGCGCTGGAGCGGGTCGTCCAATGGCACAAAGCGCACATACGTGATGAAGAGATGCGCACTGTCAGCCTCCATCAGCTCGCTGATTTTGTCGATTTGCAGGGAATTTTTTAGCTGATTTCTGAGACAATTGTCACGGGCTCGAAGAGTTCCGCTAACTCGTAACATTGGTGGCATGAGCCCGCTGCCTGTGCGTCGCTACCGAGCGGAAAGGCTGCTGCGCAAAGAATTTGAGAGCCTGCGCGGGCGCGTTCTGGCGACGGTGCGCGGGCGCCTGCGCGCCGTCGGCGTGAGCCTCGACGCAGGCGACCTCGAAGCTTGCTACGCCCAGGCTTGGCACGGCCTCTACACGACGATGCTCGAAAGGGGCGAGGAGATCGCCAACCCGGCGGGCTGGCTGGCCCTCGTGACCTATCGGCGTGCAATCGACGAGCAGCGTGCGCGCACCCGTACATACGACACGCGCGAGCCCAGCGACGAGATCGGTGCCCCGGAGCGCGACCTTGCGGGGGAGCTTGATGACCGCATCAGGCTGCGCCGGCTGTTGGAGGGATTGCGCGGTCGGCTCACACCACGTGAGCGTCAGGCTGCTGCGCTGTGCTATCTGCAGGGTCTATCGCGCGCGGATGCCGCTGTGCGCATGGGCATTGGTGAGGCGCGCATGCGCAAGCTGATGGACGGTCCCCGCGCGGGTGCTCCAGGCGTGGCTGGCAAGGTTGGCGAGCTGCTGGATACGATCCGCGACGGTGCCTTCTGTGCTGAGCAGGCGTCATTGATGCGCGGCTTCGCCTACGGCATCCTCGACCCGGACGGCGAGCGCCATGCCCTGGCGGTGGCGCACTGGCGCGAGTGCTCTGCCTGCCGCCGCTATGTCCTTTCGTTGCGCGGCTTGGCCGTCGTGCTGCCGCCGCCGCCACTGCCACTCGCGCTCGGCGCCGGAATGGCCGCGGGCGCGGGCGCCAGTGCCGCGGGGGCTGGGGCAGGCGCGAGCGCCGCGGGCGCAGGAGGCGCTGCTGGTGGGGGCTGGGTCCTCGCTGGAGGAGGACTCGGCGCGAAGCTGGCCGTCGGCTGTCTGGTTGCGGTCAGCGTTGGCGCAGGCTGCGTTGCGCTGACCGGTGTTCCCATCGTTCCGCACCATGTGCCGACTGTTCACCACCGTTATGCAGCCCGACAGGACGGCCATGGCTTGGTGGGGGGGGATGCGGGGTTTAGCTCGCTCGTGGGTGGTGTTCAGACACTGTCCAGCGCTGCTGCGATCGTGCACGCCGGCCCTGCGAGAGCGGGTACGTCTTCGGTGCTGACGCCCGCGGCCAAGGCCAGCCGCGAGTTTGGGCTTGGGCAACTGGCGAGCGGCGTTGTGTCACTGGAAGCCAAGCCGGAGATCACGCACGCCGCGTATGCCTCGCGCGCCACACATACTGCCCGCGCCGCGTCCTCGTCTCCGTCCAGCGGATTTGAAGTCGCGCCTGCGAGCGCGCATCCGGCGGCTACCTCCTCGGATGCAGGCAGCCCGAGCGGTGGTTCCACCGGCAGCCCGTCCGCCGCCCAACGCGAGTTCGGGCTGGGGTGAGACTACTGCGGGAAGGCTTTCGTCAGCTTTCTCAGCGCGAGCGGGTTGCCCCTCGGGCGTAGCCGACCGGTGAGCATCGCGCGGCGGGGGTCGAGGCGTTCGCCGATGATGTCGACCCAGTCCTGCCAGGCGACCTGCAGGCGCAGGTCGGGGCTCGGCGCCTCCCCCTCCTCGACTGTGCTCGAGCCGTTGTTGACGGTCAGGTGCCAGGTGGGGACATCGGGGTCGATGAACTCCCACTGGAACGTGGTGGGGCGGGTGAATCCATGCTGAGGGTTGACCTGACGGCGAATCATGTCGAACAGCAGCGCGACCGTCTCGGGATCGCGCTTGGACGGCCCCTCGCGCACGCCGATGACGCCGGCTTGGGCGAGCGTCCGCCCGCGCTGGGAGGTCTCCAGCGGCGTTAGGCCGGGGGGCAGGAGTGGCGGTCCTGGGAGCGTGTCGGGTGCGAGTCCGGCGGAACGCAGCTTGGTCGTCATCGACGTCAGTCCCTCGACACCGACCTCGTCGTAGGTGGCGCCGAAGACCGTTATGTAGCTTTCGTCCCAGCCGGGAGGCATCAGCACCTGGGCGGTGTAGCGGGTGACGTCGCGCAGGATGCCGGCGACGGCCTTGGGCACGCGAACCGGGTCTTCGCGCTTGAGGTCGGCGAGCAGCTTTACGCCGAAGCCGATGTGGCGCTGCTCGTCGGCGGCGATGTTCGCCATCCCCTCCCTGAACGCGGGCAGCTGGTCGCGCCGCTCCAAATAGCTGCAGATGAAGTGCTGTCCGGGCTGGGCGAGCGCCGCCTCGATCACGATGTGGTAGAGCGTCACAGCGGCGGCGAGCTGGGCGGGCGAGTGGTCGGCGCGCAGCTCGTCGGCCATGCGGTCGAGGCGGTCGAAGATCTTGCGGAAGCCGGGTGTGAGCTGCGGCTTGATCGCGCGCAAGCCGCTGTCCATCGAGCCGTCGCCGATGCCGCAGACCTCCTGCATAAAACGCTTGAAGAAGACGGCGTGGCGGGCCTCGTCGACCTGCTGTGTGGTGAGGAAGTACTTCTGCTCCTCTTTGGGTGCGGCGTCGATGTAGGGGGAGAGATTGTCTGCGACGGCGTCCTCGCCCCAGAAGAACAGCGAGTAGTTCCAGATCGCCGCGGTGCGCTCGAACTCGGTGAAGTCCTCGCGCCACTGGCGCGCGTCCTCGGTGAAGTCGAGCTCGGTTGCCGACCAGTTGCCGCGCTCCCAGCGTGCGTACAGGTCCTCGTAGGAGATCGCGTCGGCCGGCAGGCTGGCTGGGTTGGAGGCGTCGGTTGAGGCTGTGGTTGGTGTCGCGATCGCCATGCGGATGCTCCCGTCGTCGATTGGATAATAAACATTATCGCAATAGCGTCGATTCTGTCAAGTAAGATGCAGCTGGTGGAGACGACGAGGATGACCCGCGAGCAGAGCAAGGCGAACACACGCGAGCGGCTGCTGGCGGCGGCGCGCAGCGTGTTCGCGCGCAGCGGCTTCCACGGCGCGTCGGTCGAGGAGATCGCCTCGGAGGCGGGGTTCTCGACGGGTGCTCTGTACTCGAACTTCGACGGCAAGGAGGACCTGTTCCTGGCGCTGATGGAGCGCGAGATTGACGCCCACGCGCGCGAGATCTCTGTGGCCGTGCAGGCGCGCAGCTCGGTAGCAGAGCGCGCGACAGGCGGCGCGCGGCAGTGGATGACGATGATCGAGCGCGAGCCCGAGCTGCTGCTGCTGTTCATGGAGTTTTGGGCCTACGGTGTGCGTGACTCGCGGGTGAGGCCGAAGGTCGCAGTCCGGTTCGCGCAGATGCGTCAGGTGCTGACAGGGCTGATAGCCGACGGCATGCGCGAGTTCGACCTCGAGCTGGACATGCCGGCCGAGCATCTGGCGATGGCGATCGACGCGCTCGCCGACGGCATCGCCCGCCAGAAGCTCGCCGACCCGGACGCGGTCCCGGACGAGCTGATGGGCAAGATCTTGTCGCTGCTGTTCGCTGCTGTCACGCGCCCGGCGGCAGACAAAGACACGCGTAGTGCACGGTGAAGATCCGCCGCGCGAGGCCCGGCGCGAGGCGGTGAAGCCCCGCGCGCAATGCCCACTTCGTGGTTGCCTGCGCGCGTGCGAACGGGCCGTCGGCGAAGAGCGTGTGGACTGCGAGTGGCAGTGGGTCCTCGAGCTCGAACGCCACGCGTAGGCCGGCGCGCGCGACGATCTGCCGGGCGGCGAGACGGTCCAGGCGCTGCAGGTGGCCGACCTCGGCCGCGTGCTCGCGCTTGCCCGCGCGCCGCGCTGACAGGTTTGCCTCGAGCGGCACCTCGACGACGACCGCGCGGCATGTGCGCGCCACCTCGGCGAGCAGCACGGGCGGGTCTCGCACATGCTCGAGCACGTGCGAAAGGATGCCGAGCTCGTAGGAGTCGTCAGCCGCGGGTACGTGCTCGCCGTCGTAGCGCTCGACGGAGTCGATCTCGGCGCGGGCGCGGGCGATCGCGACGGGCGCGTCGCTGATCTCGAGTCCCGACAGGCTTCCGCCGAAACCACGGCGATGCAACTCGCACAGCAGCGCGCCGTCGCCGCAGCCGACCTCGAGCGTGCTCGCCGGCTCTACGCCCCCGCGCGCACACAGCGCGAGCACGTGGTCGGCCTTACCGACGGCGGAGAGTGCACGCCAGCGCGCGTATAGCGCCGCTCGGGCGGGGTCCTGCTCGGCGTAGGCCGCGTCGTAGAAGCGGATCAGGGCGGCGGAGTCCTCCACACAGGGGATTATTGTGGGTGCGATGACAGCGAAGCTCATGGCGTCGCTGCGCGAGGCACCGGCGACGGTGCCGGCGCTGGCGGCGCTCGCGCTGTTCGTGGTGTGGGCGACCAGCCAGGCGGGCTATCCCGTCACCCACTGGGCGCCGGGCGGTCTGGTGGTGCTGGCGCTGCTGGTCATCGCGCTGGGTTTCGTGCGGCTGCGCGCGGGCGAGGTGCCGATGCCGGTGAAGATCGCGCTTGGCTGCCTGGCGGCCTACACGGCGTTGAGCTTCCTGTCGATCCTGTGGGCGGGGGTGCCGGGCGAGGCCTGGGAAGGGGCGAATCGGACGCTGCTCTACCTGCTCGTGTTCGCACTGTTTGCGCTCTGGCCCCAGCGCGGGGGCAGCGCTGCGCTGCTGCTCGGCGCGTGGACGCTGGCGATGATTGGACTGGCGGCGTTCGTAGCGCTGCACGTCAATGCTGCTGCCCACAGTTCCGTGCGCCTACAGGCACTGCTCCCCGAAGGCCGACTGACCTACCCGGCGGGCTATGCCAATGCGAACGCGGCGCAGTGGCTGATGGCCTTCTGGCCCGCGCTGCTGCTGGCGCGCAGCGAGCGCCTGCCGTGGGCCCTGCGCGGGCTGTTCGCGGGCGGCGCGGTGCTGCTGGCCGAGGTGGCTCTGCTGAGCGTGAGCCGCGGATCGCTGTACGCGACGCCGGTAATGCTTGTGGTCGTGTTCGCGCTGCTGCCGGGGCGGGTGCGCACGTTCGCGCTGCTCGTGCCGGTCGCGGTCGGGATCGCCGCCTGCGCGCCATCGGTGCTGCGCGTTGGGGAACGCCTCGAACACGGCCAAGACGCCACGGCAGCCGTGCATGCGGCGATCACGGCGACGTTGCTCGCGGCGCTGGTGGTCGGGCTGGCGGTGGCGCTGGGAGCGGCGATCGAGAGCAGGCGTACGTTCTCGGAGGTCTCGGAAAGGCGAGTACGCAAGGGCGTTGGGATAGTCGAGATCGTCACACTCGTGGCTCTGCTTGTGGGTGGCTGGGCCGTAGCTGGGAACCCGGTCACACGCGTGAGGCACGGCTGGGACACCTTTAAGAGCGGTAGCGGGTACGCGGCCAACGGCAGTGGCAATCGTCTTACGAGCGGGCTGGGAAGCGAGCGCTACGACTTCTACCGCGTGGCGCTCGATGAATTCCTCCACCATCCGTTGGTCGGGATCGGCGCGGACAACTTCCAGCAGCAGTATCTCGCCCACGGGCGCAGCGAAGAGACGCCGCACTATCCGCACAGCGTCGAGCTGCGCACGCTGGCAGAGACTGGCCTGATCGGCGCGCTGCTGGCGCTTGTGGGCCTCGCGGCAGCCCTGTTTGCGGCTGCGCGCGTTCTCCGCAGCCCCGATCCACTCGCCCGCACGGTCTGTGCTTCCGCTCTGGCCGGATTCGCCTACTGGGTGGTGCACGGCTCGTTCGACTGGTTCTGGGAGTTCGCCGGCCTGGGCGCGCCCGCATTCGCCATGCTCGGCCTCGCCTGTGCGCTCGCGCCGCGGCGCCGAGCCATGGCGGTGGCCGATGCCCCCGACTCCGCGCTCGCGCCGCCGGCACCCGCGCGCGCACGGGCGGCGGCGCCACGTAGGCGCGCGCCCGCGCGCCGGTACCTTGGCGTCGCCGCGCTCGGCGCCCTCGCGCTCGCCGCAGCCGCGTCGCTCGCCGCGCCCTGGCTGAGCCAGCTGGAGATCGAGAGCGCGGCACGAGTCTGGCCAAAAGCGCCAGCTACGGCATACGCCCGTCTGAACGACGCGGCGTCGCTGAACCCGCTCAGCGACGAACCGTACCTCGTGGCCGGGAGCATCGCGCTGCGCTTCGACGACCTCGCGCGCGCGGACCACGAGTTCGCGCTGGCGCTCGGACGTCAGCCTGGCGACGCCTATGCGACGTTGGAGCTCGGGGCGATCGCGTCGAGCGAGAACGAGCTGCGCAGGGCGCTCGCGCTGCTCGAGCGCGCAGCGCGGCTGAACCCCCGCGATCAGCTCACTCGACAGGTCCTGGGGCTCGCGCGCGAAGGCAAACGGGTGAGCGTCGAGGAGCTGAATCGCTCAATCCTGCTCAAAGCTCAGCAATTCATGTGAACTCGCGGATATTCCTTGGGCGAATCGTAGCTTTCCACTCGACATCTGGCCCAACCTCCGCTAATTTATAGCGAAACGTCTGGTCGATTCGCCGGCCTCGACACGGTGTCGGCGCTTTGAGCGCCAGACCGCAGGGGGACAGGGGCGATGCTTGGCCTAATAGCACGGAGTGTGGACCGTAGCGATGCTCGGGCCTAAGAAGGGAATCTAAGGCGGGAAGGATGACAAGTCATCGCAGGATCTTTTTGACAGGGGCGATAGCCGCTTCCCTGTTGATGGGAATGCCGACGCTCGCGGCGGCTAGCTCGCTTTTGAGCGGGTACGGTGGCCCGGGCCAGGGCAGCCAGGCAATCCTCGGCTCGACGCTTGTGGGTGGCTCGGGCGGAGGCGGTGGTGGCAGCGGCTCGGTAGGAGGTGGACCCGAAGCCGGCTATTCAGCCGCAGGCGTAACGAGTGCCGGCGGCAATGGCACGCACAGCGGCGCCGGTGGGGAGTCGAGCTCGCAACCGAGCGGGGGGGCAAGTGTATCCTACGGTAAGGCATCCGACGGCGTGGTGAGAGCGTATCCAGCTGCGTTGGTCGAAAGGGCGTATGTAGCCCGCGCTGGTGGATCGCGGACACTGGGGTTGTCGGGTGATGACCTGCTGTATGTGCTGCTGGCGCTCGCCGCGCTCATCTACACGGGCGTTCTCACCAGGCAGCTGGCACAGACGCAAGGGTCTGGAGCGCATCGACGGCTAAAGGTACGGGTTGCAAGACCCGAGTAAGGCAATAGGGATTTGACATCCCAGGACCAGGTCCTCCAAGACCAGGGATAGGACGCCCATGGATCAACCGCACATCATCCAACAGACATCAACCACGCTGCCGCTCACCGGCACGCTCGTGCGCGATGCACCGCAGCCGAAGTCGCTGCTGGGTGGGACCTTCGGCGGACACCTGCAGTGGGCGCTCGAGGGACCGGGCTGGAGCGCGCTGCGTCCAGCCGTTGACTTCGTACTGCTGTGCTCGGCGGTGGTCGTCGCGCTAGGTAGCGTGCATGCGGCTGTGCACGTCTCCGCTGTCCAGGCGCCGCTGCTGGCGCTGCCGGCGCTTGTGATGCTGTTGCTTCACTTGCGCGGGCTATACCGCACGCGTCTACGCGCGCTCGTGCTCGACGGTGTCGTGCCCGTTGTCAGCGCGGTGTCGGTCGCGGCGATGGCGGTGGCGACGATTGGTCTGTTTGCCAACGGCCGCGCCCCAAGCCCGTCCGGCGAGGTGCGCGCATGGCTATTTGCGCTGCTCGGCGTGGGCTTCGGGCGTGCGGCGCTGTCAGGCGCCCAGCGCTGGGCGCGCGCGCGACGGCTCGTGGGCAAGCCGGTGCTGATCGTCGGCGCTGGGGTCGTAGGCTCACAGGTGGCGCGGCTGCTGGAGAAACATCCCGAGTATGGCCTTGTCCCGGTCGGCTTTGTCGACGACGATCCTCGCTCGGTTGCGGAGGTGGGCGGACGGGACGTGCCGGTGCTGGGCACCATCGAGGGACTCGACGAGGCCGTTGTGAGCACGGGCGTGCAGAAAGTGATCGTCGCGTTCTCCTCGGCGGCTGACGCGCGCGTCAGCCGGCTGATTCAGCACTGCCAGGAGTTGGGCATCGACGTGTCGGTGGTGCCACGGATGTTCGACACGATGAACCACCGCGCCTGGTATGACACGGTCGGAGGCACGCCGCTGCTGACCTTCTCCACCATTGATCCAAAGGGCTGGCAATTCACGCTCAAGCACGCCTTCGACCGCGTGTTCGCGCTGGTGCTGCTGGTTGTCTTCTCGCCGATCATTTTGTGCGCTATCGTGGCCGTGCGCCTGAGCTCGCCCGGTCCTGCTCTGTTCACACAGCGCCGCGTCGGGCGTGACGGAAGAGTGTTCGACCTCTACAAGTTCCGCTCGATGCGTCTGCAGCCGGCGCAGAGAATGACGCTGAGCGGGGAGGACGAGACCGCGATCGACTTCCTGCTCGGTGGCGATACGGCTCCGGGAGGAGTGGAGGGCGGCGTGGACCGGCGCACGCTAGTCGGGCGCTTCCTGCGCCGCACCTCGATCGATGAGCTGCCGCAGTTTCTCAACGTGCTGCGCGGCGAGATGAGCATCATCGGGCCGCGCCCCGAGCGCCCCAACTTCGTCGAGCTCTTCCAGCAGGATCTCGCCCGTTACGACGACCGCCACCGCGTCAAGTCGGGGATCACCGGTTGGGCGCAGGTCCACGGGCTGCGCGGCCAGACCTCTCTGGCGGAGCGCGTGGAGTGGGACAACTACTACATAGCCCACTGGTCGCTGGGTCTGGACGTGAAGATCCTGGTACTCACGCTCGCCGCGATGTTCCGCAACGCCGAATGAGCTCAGATGCTCTTCTGCGCAGCTCTGCTCGGCCCCGTCCAGTCCTGGTAGACGCGTACTCGCAGGCTCTTTGTGCTGAGCACTGGCGGTAGTGCGATCGAATACCGGTTGAAGCGGTTGAGCGTGAACAGGGCCCTGAAGCGCAGTTCTCCGCGCTGGAAGGCTTCTAGGTGCATGTAGTCTCCGACGGGGCCCGAGCCACTGGCGAGGATATGGTTGCTGCGCTGGCGTAGGCTCAAGGTGACGGGACTCGGGGCGCCAAAGGGTGAGGCGAGGACACGAGCGAGCGCGCTGAACGCCGGTTTGGGAGCGCCATTTTCGTTCAGCACGCCGAAGTTTTCGGCTCTGGAGCCCTGCAGTTGGTAGAGCAAGTCGGCGGCGATGTATGGCGTGCGTACGAGCGAGCGAAACATGTTCGTGATGTTCGTGGCCTGTACCTTCGGGGTCACGCACGCCTGTTCCTGTTGGATCCTGTACTCAGGCCAACAGCTGGGCCAGCCGAACTCGTCGAGCCATAGTGGCTTGCTGTCACCGTTGGCGAGCTGTACCGCGCGGAAAGAGCGCAGCGAGGCGAGTGTCAGGGTGTAGAAATGCACGGCCAGACCGTCGTAGTAGCCCTTGATGCCAGCGGCGTAGAGGGCGCGCAGGAAGACCCCGTTGTAGCCGACGAGCGAGCCGGCGAGGACGGGTACACTGGGGTCCGCCTGCTTGATAGCCGGATATGCAGCACGCAGGATTTCCGCGTAGCGCTGCGGTTTGTTCGGTCCGGCGAAGTAGTTTTCGTTGGCCTGATCGGGCTCGTTCCATACTTCCAGGGCGGCCAGGCTGTTCCCATAGCGCTGGGCGAGCAATGCCATGAAGGTCCCGTACTGGGCAGGTTCCACTGGCGGCCAAGCATTGGCGGGGCTCGATGCGCCCAGGTGGCATTTGCGCAGCAACGAGGCCGGCGCCGAGGAGGCCCAGCAGGGTGTGCTGTCCACGAACATGATCACCCGGATACCGCTCGCGGCTGCGTCTGCGACCAGTCGGTCGGTGAAGGCCAGTACATGTGGATCGATCCGGTTCGGTCCGGATGGCTCCATCCCAGACCACGGGATTTCGGTGCGCACGACGTTGGCGTGCAGCGCTCGCGCCTGGGCGATCTCCTTGTCGGCTACCGTAAGCGGTAGGGCGCTAACGCCGGCGATGTTCACGCCGCCCAATGGCGCGGTCGACGATGAGCGCGTGCGCGTAGGACTCTGCCCTTGCCCCGCCGGGGCTAGCAGCCCCGTCAGGCACAGCCCGAGGGCGAGCGTCACGGTCAGCTTAGGAAAAAGTCCGCTCGGACTGAGGAAGCGTGCATCCATGCGGACACCATAGTTGCGGATCGGAGCTGTGGGTGGTGCGGGTCAGCGCCGGCGTCCTCGCGGGCCGGGATCTACTCGAGGACCAGGAACGTCGAACGCGCGAAGCGGCCCAGCTGTGGGTACCGGGCCACCAGGCTGTCGTCGAGTCTGCGGACGCGACGGGCGAGGGCTCGCTGCCACGACGTGGGCAGCAAGAGGTTCAACGGCATCAGCGGAATGCTCATGAGCTCGACCTCCCGGTGCCAGAACGCCGGAAAGACCTCTGCGCAGAGTTGCCAGTCCGCAACGGTGAACGGATGCTCGTCAGCCGTGCGGGCGCTGGGCGTGAGGCGGCGGCCCAGCCTGAGGAGCGGATTGTCCGCCAGCGGCTCGAGGAACACCGCCCGTCCCCCTGGCGCCAAGATGCGGCGCAGCTCCACAAGCGCCCGGTGGACATCCAGATGATGCAGTATCGCCGTGCCAACGACTAGGTCGAACGAGTCGTCCGGGAATCCAGTTGCGTGAGCGTCTCCGGCGCGGAAATCAACGCGGTCGTCATATCCGCTCTCGCGGGCCGTGCTCCAGGCCTGTGCGATCTCTGAGTCTGAGATGTCAATTCCAGCGACATGAGCTGCGCCGGCGCTGACGAACCGGCCCGCCTCGTTTGCGGGGCCACAGCCATATAGCAGCACCCGCTGGCCGTGGGGGTCATATAGATCAGCGAGCTCGTTGTTGCGGTTGAACTCGCCGATAGCGCGCCAGATCCACGCGCGCATCCGCAGGTAGCGCTGATCTTGCTCGTTGAAGAAATCTCGCTCGCGATCGACGACATCGCCAGTCTGCGCGCTCATCGTGCGAGATTATCAAGGGGGTTGGTAGGCGGCAATGGTCCACCCGCTGTCAGACTGCCAGGCACATGCGTCTGGCTGTCTACTGCGACTACTCCTATCGTGTGAGCGAGGGCGAGCTCTACGCTGAGCTGCCGTTTGCGCTCTTCCTGCAGGAGCTCGCCCCATACTGCGAGCGGCTCGTCGTGACCGGTCGGCTCGATCCGACGCCCGGAACTTATCCGTACAAGATGAAGGGGGTCGAATACGCACCCCTGCCGCACTATTCAAGCGGAGCCGAGATCTGGGGCGTGATGCGTGCGATCCCGGCAGGGATCAGGCGATTCTGGCGGATGCTCGACGATGTCGACGTGGTGTGGGTGCTGGGCCCGAACCCTCCGCAGGCACTCCTGTTCGCGCTGCTGAGCCGGCTACGCCGGCGCAGGCTCGTGCTCGGAGTGCGCCAGGACCTCCCGCAACTGATTCGCCATCGCTATCCGGGCAAGCCGCACCTGTTGTGGGCGGCACTGATGCTTGAGGCGGCGTTTCGCCTACTCGCGCGCGTCGTCCCCGTCGTGGTTGTCGGTCCCGACCTCGCCCACTTCTACCGTGCATCATCTGAGCTGCACGTCGTGTACGTGTCACTGCTGAGCGAGGATGACATCCTCGCCGTCGAGGACGACGGCCGGGCCTACGACGGCGACGAGCTGGTGATGCTCAGCGTGGGGCGACTGGACCCCGAGAAGAATCCGCTGTTGCTGGCCGACGTATTGGCGCGAGTGGTCCACGTCGACCCCAGGTGGCGCTTGGAGGTGTGCGGCGACGGCTCGCTAATGACCGAGCTCGTGCGGCGCCTAGAGGAGCTCGGGGTCGCCGATCGCGCGTTGCTGCACGGCTACGTGCCGATCGACGATGGGCTGTGGACGCTGTATCGCCGCAGCCACGCGCTGCTGCACATCTCGCTGACGGAGGGCGTCCCTCAGGTGCTGCTGGAGGCCTTCGCCGCGCGCCTTGCAGTAGTGGCGACCGCGGTAGGAGGCGTTCCCGCGCTCGTGCAGGGCTGCGGCCTGCTCGTGGCGCCCGGCGACGCCGGCGCGGCCGCCGATGCCCTTCAGCAGATCGCGTCAGACGCGAAGCTGCGCGCCGAGCTCGTCGACAACGCCTCCGCTCGAGTCTCCGAGCACACGCTCCACGCCGAGTGCGCGCGCCTCGCGGCGTTCCTGACCGGACACTAACCCGCGGTCGCGAGAACCGACCTGTCGACGAACTGCTGGTGCCACAGCTCGAGCATCAGCAGCGTCCACAGCCCGCGTGTGTGGTCCTCGCCGTCTCTGTGTCTTGCGATCAGGCGTTCGACGGATTTCGGATCAACGATCCCGCGCTGGCGACTGGCGTCGCTCAGCAGCGTATCCGAGGTGAGCTCGGAGAGCTCGCTTCGCAGCCAGCCTGGTATCGGCGCGGTGAAACCCATCTTCGGGCGCTTGAACAGCTCCGGCGGGATGTGGCGCGAGAGCGCGTCGGAAATCAGCCTCTTGCGCTGGGTCCCGCGCTGCTTGAAGTCGCGCGGCAGCCGAGCCACCCACTCCACCAGCCGGTAGTCCAGCAGGGGCGCCCGCGCCTCCAGGGAGCTCGCCATCGTCGCGATGTCCATCTTGTACAGGAGCTGGTCCGGAAGCGAGCGCGCAATGTCGACCGCGAGCGCTCTGTCGAGTGGATCCACAGCGTGTCCCGGCGCCTGGAAGGGGGGGGCAGGTGGCAGGCCCGGCGAAAGGGCCGCGCGCTCGGAGGGGCTCAGGACGGCCGTCCACTCGGCGTATCGCTCGCCGGGGTTGAGCTCGATCGCGCGCAGGAACCGGTACAGCTTGTGCTGATGTGACATCGGGTGCGCCATTTCGCTGCCCAGCCGCGTCGCCCCCCTTCCGGCTGCCCGCCGCACGCCCTCCGGCAGGCGGTCGAGGTGCGAGGCGAGGCGCGCCGCCTGGTGGCGGTAGTAGCCGCCGAACAGCTCGTCGCCTCCCTCCCCGGTGAGCGCCACCGTGATTCGCGAGCGAGCCATGCGAGCGATGTAGAAGGTGGGAACCGCCGAGGAATCGGCGAACGGCTCACCGTAGTGGTGCACAAGCTGCGGCAATAGCTCGACGAGGTCCGTCGGCTCGACGAGCGCTTCGTGGTGAACACTCCCGAGGCGTTCCGCGATCGTGCGCGCGTAGGCGCGCTCGTCATAACGGCTGTCCGGGAAGCCGATAGCAAACGTCTCCACCGTCGGAGCGCCCGCTGCGATCATCTGCGCCAGGATGAAGCTCGAGTCAACGCCTCCGCTCAGAAACAGGCCGAGGGGCACGTCGGAAACCAGCCGCTCCTGCACGGCGCTACGAGAGCGCTGCTCGAACTCGTCCAGCGCGTCGCGGTAGGAGATTCTGAGCTTGGGCTCGTAGTCCAGGGCCCAGTAGCGGTGCTTCACCAACGGCCGATTCGGGCTCCACGTCATCATCGTGCCGGGCTCGAGCTTTGCGATGTCGCGCAGCATCGTCCTCGGTGACGGAACGTATCCGTACTGAAGGTACTCGGCTAGCGCAACGGGATCGACATCGCGACCGATCGTGTCGTCGAGCAGCACCGCCGCGAGCTCGGAGGCGAAGGTCAAGGACCCGTCGGCGCGAGCGGCTACGAACAGGGGCTTCTTGCCCAGACGGTCTCGCGCGAGCACAAGCTTCTGCTCGACCGAATCCCACAGGGCGAACGCAAACATGCCGTCGAGCTCCTCGACGAAGCGGTCTCCGAACTCCTCGTAGGCGTGAACTATCACCTCGCCGTCGGTTTGCGAGGCAAAGCTGTGTCCCGCACGTTCGAGCCGCTCCCGGAGCGCCACGAAGCCATAGATCTCTCCGTTGAACACCGCGTGCACGGTGCGGCGCTCGTTTGAGTACGGCTGGTGTCCGCCGGCGACATCGATGATCGACAGCCGGCGGATGGCCAGCGCCACATGGTCATCGATGTAGGCAGCCGCCTCGTCGGGCCCGCGGTGGGCGATGGCGTCGGACATCGCTCCCAGCAGCGCCCTGCGGTCTGACGCTGGGCCGAGGACGCCGGCGATTCCACACATCGTTGGCATGTTAGCCGCGCATTCTTGCGATGGCCCCGTCTTGATCATCGGTCCTGCTATAGGTTGGATTCCCACCGCCATGACCGGCGGCGTAGCCCATCCATCTGAGAACCGTGACGGAAGCCACCAGCCCCCGCAACGCCACGGCCCAGGCCGTTGACTGCTCAGTCCTTGTGCCTGCCTTCAACGAGGAGCGCTACATCGAGCAGAGCGTGGCCGCCATGCGCAGGCAGCGCTTTGAAGGACAGCTCGAGTTCCTGTTCGCCGACGGGGGCTCGACCGACCGCACCCGCGAGATCCTCGGTGCCCTCTCGCAGGAGGATCCGCGAATCCGGGTCTTCGACAATCCCAATCGCAGTGTGTCCAGCGGACTGAACGTCGCGCTTCGTCACGCGCGCGGGCGGTGGGCGATTCGTATGGATGCCCACACGGAGTACCGCGATGACTACGTCGCGCTCGGGGTCGCGCGCCTGGAACGAGGCGGAACTCGCTGGGTCAGCGGTCCGCAGGTTCCCAAGGGCGTGGGCGCCGTATCGAGGGCCGTCTCGCTCGCTCTGGCGTCTCGGCTCGGTCGCGGAGGGTCGCGCAAGTGGGGCGAGCAAGGCGTCGGAGGCGACGGCGAGGAGGAGTGGGAGCTCGATGCGGGCGTGTTCGACGGGGTGTGGGAGCGGAGCACGCTGCTCGAATACGGTGGCTGGGACGAGCGTTGGCCCCGCAACTCGGACTCCGAGATGGCCGGCAGGTTCCTTGCCCGCGGCGAGCGATTGATCTGCCTCTCGGCCATGGCGGCTGAATATGTGCCGCGCGATTCGCTTGCCGGGCTGTGGCGGCAGTACCTCGCCTACGGCGAATACCGCACCAAGACCGCTTCCCGCCATCCGCACACGATGCGGGCATCCCACCTGCTTGCGCCGGCCATCGTGCTCGATGCTGCGCTGGCCGTCTGCGCTCCCCGCCGCGCGCGCTCGGCCGCTCGCGCCGGGCTCGGCTTGTATGCCGGTGCTCTTGCCTACGCAGGAGTGCGCGCGCTGCCGCGAGCTGAACCATCGTCCGATGCGCTGCTAGTGCCGGGGGTGCTCGCGATCATGCACTTCGCGCATGGCCTCGGCATGCTGATGGGAGCGGCGCGACACGGGCCGCCGCTTGCCGCACTCGCGTCCGTTGCGGGATTGGATTCGGTTGCACCGGAGACAGAGCCAGTATTCGCACCGTCACTCGGTTAAGCGCTGATCATCGCGAAGTTTGTTCCTTATCCGACTAGGGGATGAGTCGCTTACCCGCCACGGCTTGGTGTGTAACGCCGAGGCAACGCACTCGGACGAGTGTCCAGTCAGAGGGAAGCCGCTCTAGCGGCTGAACGCACCGTCCGACTCATAACAAGATTTATCCCAAAACTAATCTAGTCGGTATCGTCCCGAAAAGGCACACTCGTCGTGAGGCGGGGTCGCAAAGCTACGGAGCTCCACGTGAGCTGGCCGAGCTACCGAAGGTCGATCGGTCGGTACCGCACTTGACAGGAGGACTCAAGTGCTGTTCCAGGTACCTTCCAGTCGCCGCCGCTTGGTTTCGCTGCTCACCGCTGCCGCTGGCCTGCTGGTGACCCTTGCGGTCATTGCTGGGAGTGCGCTTGCCCACAGTGATGCGCGTCGCTCCTACCGGCCTGCTCACTACGCCCGCTCCGTCTGTCATCAGGCCAGTCGTCATGGACGTCACGCTCACGCGCGATGCGCGGTGCGCAAAGTCTCGGGATACGAGTCCGGACATAAAGCGAAATCTCCCCATCACGAACCAGAATCAACGCAACCTCCGCACCACGAAGCAGAGCAGTTTGCGCCAGCGAGCAGTTCGCCGCCCACCGTCTCCGGCACGACCACGCAGGGCCAGACGCTCACCGCATCGGTGGGTTCGTGGACGGGTACCGCACCGATCCACTACGCCTATCAGTGGCAGTGCGGTGGCGCCGACGTCCCTGGAGCGACCGGCTCCACCTACGCGCTCTCCGCCGGCGATGTGGGCGATCAGATGGATGTCGTAGTCACCGCCTCCAACGCTGTGGGCTCCAACGCGGCGACGTCTTCCATCACCGCGATTGTCGCTTCTTCGACCTTCTCCGAAGAAGATCCATCTCCGCCGGCGGAAGGCCCGACTTCCTCAGAAAATCCGCCGCCCGCGGAAGAACCGTCGTCGCCAATAACTTCGCCACTCCCGACAGAAACCTGGGAAGACTTCTCGGAGTCGAACCCGATGCCGGCGGGACGGACACCCGGCGACAGTTCGTCCCCGTTCAATCAGCCTGTCGGTCCTACGCCGCAGGTTCTCCCTAACTCGGCTGCGATGGTCGCGTTCCTGCTCGCAGATCACACCCCGGGGAGTCCCGTGCCCGGTGACGACACACGGCCTGGAGGCGGCTCGCGCCCCATGTATTACGCAGCCAACTCAGATCCGCTCGTCGAACTCGTGGCGACTGAGCCATGGGGCCAGAACCCGCTGACCGGGCGCAAGATCCGAGTGCCGCAAGCCGCGGTCGCGGAGGAAGAGAGCGACGGGCATCTCACGATTGTGCTTGCTCCAAACAACGCAAACGCACCGGGCGAAACGGTGGATCTGTGGCAAGCCCAGCCCGTGAAAGAAGGCAAACTTCTGTTTGCCTGGGGCGGACCGGGCAACATTACGGGGACGCTGCTCCAGTCCGGGGGACTTTCAGCGGACGCCGCGGACTTTGACTTGGAGGCCGGACAGGTCAGGGGGCCTGAGCTGAAAGCTGGGAGCATTCACCACGCGCTCGTGGTGGCCGTCAAAGATGTGAAATCCAGCTATGTCTATCCGGCGTCGCACACGGACGGATCCAGCGGCGAAGCTGCCGCTCCAGCGATGGGTCAGCGCTTTTACCTCGACTACTCGGAAGCGGAAATCGCCGCGCTCCCCGTCCTGCCGTGGAAGAAGGCGATCTTGACCGCGCTGGCTCACTACGGCTTCTATATCGGTGACTCGGGCAACTACACTCTCAGCTTTATCTGGGAGGGTTCGCTCATGTACGCCCACTCTGGGCAACCTGAACCTTTTGTGGCAATCGGTAAAGAACAAGGTGTGCCAGGGTCCGGGGGGAGCTATACCTTCAAATTGTCCGAAGGCGTAGACTGGACGCGTCTACGCGCAGTAGCGCCTCCGCCCGAATAACGGTGCAGGCAGTCTGCGTGCTAGCGGCGGTTACGCGCTCGAGTAGCAAGTAGCTCCTCATAGAGCGCTTCGATGTTTCCAACCATGACATCGAGATCGAACTCGCGGCGGCGGCGCTCGCGCGCATGCTGGCCGAGAGCGGATGCCCGAACGCGATCACTGAGCAGATCCTCGATTGCCTGCGCCAGTCCGATCGGGCTGCCCGGCTCCACGAGCAAACCGTGCACGCCGTCGTCGATCAAGTCAGGAACGCCGCCGACCCTGGTTGCAACGATCGGCAGCCCTGCCTCCATGTACTCCATAACGGCGAGCGGGCTGCCCTCGAAGTCTGAGGCGCAGACCGCGACATCGAGCTCGGCGAGCAGGTTGGGCACATCCAGCCAGCGACCCAGCAGCAAGACGATGTCCCCCAGCCCGAGCTCGCCGATGAGCGCTTGAAGTCGAGCTCTCTCGGAGCCCTCGCCGGCGATGAGCACGTGCAGGTCCGGATGATCCACTCGCAGGCGCGCGGCCGCCTGGATGAGAACGTCATAAGCCTTCTGGGCTCGCAGCGCGCCCACCGCGCCGATCAACGGCCCTGAACCTACCCCGAGCTCGGCCCGCAGATCGCGGCCGGGGGTTGGCGCTCGGGCAGCGATTCCGTTTGGAATGAAGCGAATCCGCTCGGGCGGGATCCGCTCGATCTCGATCATCTTGCGACGGTCGGCACGCGACACCGCGATGAACGCGTCGCTCCACCGCGCGATCAGCTCGCGGTCGAGCAGACGCCTGAGAGGCTCACCTTCAAACGACCACGTGTGCTCGTGAGCGATGACGACTGGCACGCCTGTGAGACGCCCAATGACAGTACCCCAGAGATTTGATCCGAACATGTGTGCGTGAATCACATCAACGCGCTCTCGACGAATGTAAGCGGCCAAATGGCGCCAGGGCAGAACCGCGCCACGACGACGCCGACTGAGTGGCAGAAAGGTGACATCGCTCTCGTCCATGCGCTCGAGCGCGTGTCGCTGCTGCTCGGCCGGTGTCTGGGCGGTCACGAACCGGCTCGCGCACAGCGTGCTGCGAAAGCGTGACGGCTCCAAGCGCGTGGCGATGTCGAGCGCGAGCCGCTCCGCCCCTCCGGTAGTACCGAGATGGTCTACCAGCGTGATGACATGGACCCGGTGCGGAAGTTGATGCGGTTCCATTGCTCGATTATCCCTTGCAGACTTCAGACTGCACAAGCTGTACGGTTTGGTCGCAATGACTCGTGCGATCACATTCAGCGTGGTGATCCCTGCCTACAACGCAGCGGATACCCTGGGAGAAGCGATCAAGTCGGTGCTGGCCCAGACTCGCCAGGACTTCGAGGTCATCGTCATCGACGATGGCTCCAGCGACAACACCGCGGCAATCGCCGCCGGCTTCGCGGATCCGCGGGTGCGGGTCTACAGCCAGGAGAACGCCGGCCCGTCGGCCGCCCGCAACCGGGGCATCGCGCAGGCTATGGGCGAGTACGTGAGCTCGCTCGACAGCGACGACCTGTGGCTCCCGGATTATCTGGCCGAGATGGGGCGAGCACTGGAAGAGAACCCGGGGGCGAGCTTTGCCTACACCCGCGCCTGGATCCTGGATGCCAGCGACTATTTCCGGACGGTCCCCACGGGGGCGTGGCACCGGCCGCCCACCCCGACGCTGCCCCACGACCAGTTCGTTGCTGAGCTGCTGCAAGCGTGCTTTGTAAACGCACCAACCATACGCCGCACGGCGCTCGAGCAAGTGGGTGGCTACGACGAGGGCCTGTCTCACGGCGAGGATTGGGAGCTGTGGCTGCGTCTCGCGAATGCGGGCTTTGAGGCCGTGCGGGTCGAGGGTCCGCTGACCATCTATCGCAATCGTCCCGGCTCGCATTCGGCTGACCTCGCCGCGATGGAGGTTGCGCCGACCATGGTCTATCGCACAGTGCTCGAGCGCCATAACCCTTCACCACAGATCAGAGTGCTCACCGAGGCGCGGCTGAAGGCGATAGATCGTCGCGCTCGCCTCGATATGCGTGTCCTGCTGGGAATCCGGGGTATGGTGGGTACCGCCACACGCCGGCTGCGCGTCCGTTATCTGCCCTCCAACCGCTGGCACCTGCAATCCACCCCTCCCCCGCGTGTGGCCGAAGCCTTTCCGGACCTGGGTCGGGGCAGAGCTGCCTCTGAGCCGCTTCGGGCTAAGCGGCGTGGTTGAGCCCCCCGGGTTGGAGGCCGAACCGCCTCCGCCCACCCCTGAACTGCCTCCCCCAAGCCTCACCGGCACGGTGACCCGCGGTATTGGCCTGTCTGGCATGGGCTATGTGCTGAGCCAGCTGCTGACGTTCGGAACCTACTTCGTGCTGGCCAAACTGGCCGACCCGGCCGATTTCGGGCACTTCGCGGCGGGCACCGTGATCGTGGGGGTGGGCACGCTGATAGGGGAGTCGGGCATGTTGGCGGCCCTGATCCAGCGCCGGGATCGTCTCGAGGAGGCTTTCAACTCGGCTTTCCTTGCGACCCTGGCGGGAGGCATGGTGCTCAGCCTGCTGGCGCTGGCGGCGGCCCCGCTGGTCGCCCTGTTCTTCCACAGCCACGAAGCCGGACTCGTGGCGGCAGTGATGTCGGGATGGATGTTGCTGCGCCTCGCAGCGGTTGTGCCCGACGCCATGCTGCAGCGCCGCTTCTCGTTTAGGCGCAGGGTGATCATCGACCCACTCTCGACCGTGGCCTTCGCGGCCGGAGCGATCCCGGCGGCGGCGGCGGGTCTGGGGGTGTGGGCGCTGGCTATCGGCACCTATGCTGCGGCCCTGGTCAACGTGGGCGCGGCGTGGGTGTTTGCGGGCTGGCGACCGAGACCCCGGCTGGCGAGCATCGCCATGTGGCGCGAGCTGGCCCGCTTTGGCCGTCCGCTGCTGGGAGCCGGAATGATTCGCCGTGTGGTCACCGAAATCCCCGTGCTGGCCCTCGGTCACGTCACGGGGGCGAGTGCGCTTGGGCAGTTCACGTACTCCTCCCGAGTGGCGGCCCAGCCGCTCGGGGCGGTGGTCGATGTCGGGGCCTATGTGTTGCAGCCTGCCTTCGCGCGTCTCTCGTATCACGACGAGCGCTTTCGGGCCGCTGTGTGCAGGTCCTTGCGTTGGCTGTGTGTCGCAGCGTTTCCCGCCGGACTGCTGCTGGTGCCGTTGGGTACCGCGGCCGTGGTGTTGATGTTCGGCGAGCAGTGGCGCGAAGCGGGCAATGGCGCGGCGGCCCTCGGCGTCTACTGCGCGGCGGTGTCCCTGGACTCGATCGCCAGCGAGACGTGGAAGTCATACGGACGAGGAGACATGCTGCCGCGCATGCACGCCGTCTCGCTGATGCTGACCGTAGTCTGCGTGGGCGCCCTTGTGCCGTTCGGCGTGCTGGGGGTGACGATCGGCATGTCCGCGAGCGCCGTCGGGGTGGGCGTGTACGCGGTACGAGGAATGAGCCGAGCTCTAGGGATCGCGCTCGCCGACTTGGTGTCCGAGATCTGGCCGCCGGCGCTCGCAGCGACCGCGATGGCAGGGGCCCTGTTCTGTCTCGAGCATCTTGTCGTTCATGCAGAACGTCACGGTGTGATCCTGGGCCTCGCACTGCTCGCTCTCGAGGTTCTGCTCGGAGCGGCAATCTATGTGTCAATGATGGCCGTCCTCGCGCCCCACGTCACGCGCGAGCTCCTCGAAGCGCTCCGAGGGCGAGTCCGGTTTGGGTTGGCGCGAAAGCTACACCGGGACTAGGTGCGCCATCACGCGATCGATGACGTCGCTCCACCGTTTTCCCTCCAGAACATTGGCGTGAGCCGCATGCCCCATCGCGCTCGCCGTGTCCGGGTTGGCGAGCAGCTCGACCAGGGCGCCGGCAAGCGGCTCGGGCTCATACCTGGCCACCAGGCGTCCGGTGACTCCCTCCTCAACGATCTCAGGCATCGCGCAACAGGATGTGCCGATGCACGGCAGACCGTGTCCCATCGCCTCCAGCAAGACATGACCCCACGCCTCGAACAGGGACGGCAGCACGAACACCGAGGCGGACCGATACAACGACGCTAGGCGCGTGCGATCGACCCAGCCCATCCAGCTGACGCCGGCCGGAAGGCCCGTCTTTGGCGCTCTCGCCGGGCCCGCGATGATCAGCTCCGCATCGGGAACACGTTCGCGCACGAGCGGCCATGCTTCGAGCAGAACGTGTCCGCCTTTGATCGTGAAATCGATACCCACGAACAGAGCTCGAGGCACGCTGTAGTCCTTTCCGTCCAGCGAGTCGAGCAGCTGATTCGCGCCAGCGCCAACTGTGACCACCGAGTCCGGTGAGCAGCCGTAATCATCAATCACAGAGCGACGGGCGAACTCGCTGTAAGTGAACACCACGGCCGCGGATCGACAAACATCCGCCTCAAACCGCATCCACCATGCTGCCGCGTCGGCTGATAGAGGAGCCCAGGCTGGATAGATACGCTGCGTGAGCGCCATCGTGTTGTCGGTGTAGATCGCGTACGGAACGCCGGCTCGGTCAAAGCCAGGAGCGCACAGGGTCTGAAGTTGCATGACCAGGTCATAGGAGCCCTCATAACGTGACAAGCCGCGCTGGACCGTATTCGTCTGCGCCATCGCGAGCGACCGGTTGAAACCAGCCCTAGCTTTCCACTTGCTCTTGCGCGGATGAAACGTCCGAGCGAAGTTCAGATAGCGCTTGGCTTGTGAGAGCCGGGGACGAATCACATCGATCAACTCAACGCGCTTTGCCAGTTGGCTGTAGAACTGCGACCATTGACCCTGGGGCAGCGGCTCGCGCCAATCGGATACGTCAGGCAGCGAAACGCCCAACACGCGGAGTCTGTCGGAGGTCAACATGGCAGCATGACTATATGCACCGCACTCCAGGTGACCGTGTAGGACGCTCGTGGCTAGGATGGCTCGGTGTCTATGCCGGGCGACGTCCTGATCCTTTGCTACCACGCGCTGAGCCCAGCCTGGACCGCGGACCTGTCAACCACCCCCGCTCGCTTCGAGCGACAGATCTCCTTGCTGGTCAAGCGCGGCTATCGCGGGATGACGTTCACCGAAGCTGTCTCATCGCCGCAGGGCGGGCGTGTACTGGTCGTTACATTCGATGACGCGTACCGTTCGGTAATAGAGCTGGGACGGCCGATCCTGGATCGTCTTGGGCTGCCCGCGACCGTGTTCGCTCCGACAGACTTCATCGGCTCAGAGGCACCAATGCGCTGGGCGGGAGTCGAGGACTGGCTGGGCGGTCCCGATGAGCGCGAGCTGAGGCCGATGTCCTGGGCCGAGCTACAGACCCTGCGCAGCACCGGCTGGGAGATCGGCTCGCACACCGGCTCCCACCCTCGCTTGACCGGGATCGATGACCGAGCGCTCGAAGATGAGCTCGTACGCTCGAAAGCAGCCTGTGAACGCCACCTCGGCGCACCCTGTACGTCGCTTGCCTACCCCTACGGTGACGTCGATGCGCGTGTCGTCGAGGCAACCGCGCGCTGGGGGTATCGCGCCGCGGCTGGGTTGCCGAATGGTCGGCTGGGCTCGCGCGACGCCCTGGTGTGGCCACGCATCGGCGTCTACAGGCTCGATGACGACCATCGCTTCTGGCTCAAGGTCTCACCGGCAGTCCGCCGCTTGCGCGGCTCAGCCCTAGCGGGCTTGCCCGTGGCCCTCGGTCGCGCCGTGGACCGCTTGAGATAGGATGGCCTATGCCTGCGGTGCGTCCCATGGTCCCCCGTTTACTGTCTTGAGCAGCCACAATGAACAGCTATAGCGAGGAGCCGGGTAAGCCCACCTGGCTCGCACCTCAAGGGCCGAGGGAGGGTCTGAGGCACTACGCCGAGGTCATTCGCGAACGACTGCGTCTGATCGTCCTCTGCGTGTTGGTTACTACGATCGCCGCAGGCGTGTACGTGACGCTCACGCCCCCCTCCTGGAAGGCTGAATCACGCCTGCTCATTACCCCTGTGAATGGGGTGGCTAACTTCATCGGCCTCGGTTTGATCTCCACCTCCAGCAATCCAGGTGGAGAAATGTCGACCGCGGCAAGCCTCGTGAACACGCCGGAAGTGGCCGCGATCGTGGCCACCCATGTCAGCCACACAACGGCGGGCGCAGCGCTCGGGGCGGTGAGCGCTGTGCCTGTGGCGCAGAGCAGCGTCGTGTCCATCACCGCCACGGCTTCGAGCGCCGCGCGAGCTCAGGAGATCGCAAACGCCTTTGCGCTCGCCACGGTCGAAAATCGGACGAAGACGCTTCACCACCAGCTCGACACGATCATTCCAACGTTGCGGGCGCAGGTTCAGACTCTTCCGCCCGCACAACGAACTGGCCAGGGATCGCTCACCGAACGGCTCGCGTCGCTGGAAACGCTGCGCGCCGGACCCGATCCAACCATCACCGTCGCGGCTCTGGCCCAGCGTCCCGCTGCGCCCGCCTCGCCCAGGAAGAAGTTGAGCATCCTCGCCGGCGTCCTTGTCGGACTCATCCTTGGCCTTGGTGGCGCGTTTGCACTCGAGGGGCTGGATCCTCGAGTACGACGTGAGGAGGCGCTGCGCCGGATCTTCCGCCTTCCGGTCCTCGCTCGCATTCCTCGCGAACGGCGCCAGTCCTGGCGCGGGCCGCCACTTCGGCCGGACGATCTATCTCCGCTGGCGCACGAGAGCTACCGTATGCTGCGCGTGGCGCTCAACTCCAGCGGCGGCTCGATGGCCTCGCGGTCGATAATGGTCACCGGCTCGACGCGCTCGGAGGGCAAGTCGACCGTAGCTCTCAATCTTGCAGCCGTGCTCGCCTCCGCGGGTCACAAGGTCATGCTTGTCGAGGCCGATCTCCATCGCCCCTCGCTGACGAGCGCCATTGGCGTTTCCCCTCAATGGGGCATAGCTGGCGTTCTGATGGGCGAGGTCGACCTCGAGGACGCGCTGATCACGGTCGATGGACTGGGAGACAACCTGAGCGTGCTGCTGGTGGAGGCGTCCGTTCTCAATCTGCCGGATGGGCTGTTTGCTGGCGCTGACGAGCTCGTCGAGCGCGCCAAGGCGATGGCCGATTACGTGGTCTTTGACGCGCCGCCCGTGACGGAGGTGAGCGACGCGCTACCTCTCAGCCAGCACGTCGATAGCGTCTTGATCGTCGCGCGTCTCGGACATAGCCGTACAGATCAGCTCGTCAACCTCGGCGAGGTGCTTACACGGGAGGGCGTCCGGCCGGCCGGCCTGGTGATCGTTGGGGACGATCACGGCCAGGGGATGGGTTACCAGGGGTACTATGCCCAGTCCCACGCGCCCGGCAGAGGATTCTATCCGCGCCGACGCAGGCAGACTCCCAAGGCGCTGCACCAGCAGACCTCTACGACCGGAAGATAAGTCTCGCAAATGATCACGCGTGCACGCGGGCAGTTGCTGCTGCAGGCGAGTGTCCTTGCGACAGCGGCGATGCTCGGCCTGCTCGCCGCCATCCAGCCGTTGGTGGCGGTTGCGGTCGCCGGGGCGATCGTGTTCGTATACGTTGTATTCACCGACCTCGCGATGGGGCTCGCCGTCCTTGGTCTCCTCAGCTTCCTCGATGTATTGCCGCAGTCGGGGGCTCTGAGCCTGGCCAAGGGCGCGGGCTTGGTGCTCGCGCTGGCGTGGATTGCTCGCTTCGGCCTCAGCGTACGAGGCGAACAGGACTTTTTTGCAGATCATTCGCACCTCGCGTGGCTCTTGATCGCGTTCTTCGGATGGGGTGTGCTCACACTGTCGTGGGCCGAACAGACGGGTCTTGGGCTGACGGCGCTGTCCCGGTATGCCCCGAATCTGTTGCTGGTGCCGATTGCCTACACGGCGGTGCGCCGGCAGCGCGACCTCAAGCTCGTGCTTGCCGCGATCGTTCTCGGCGCGGTTATAGCCGCTCTCTTTGGCATCGCTCAACCTCCCGCTTCATCGGTTGAAAGCACACGAGCCACGGGCACCGTCGGGGATCCAAACGAACTCGCCGCCGCCCTGCTGGTTGGACTAGCGCTCGGGGCCGGGTTCGCGGTCGCGCGAAGGTCTTCGCCGGCGCTTCGGCTCGGCGGCCTGCTTGGAGTACCGCTCTGCGCAGCGGGGATCTTCCTGAGCGTGTCGCGAGGCGGCCTGATCGCGCTGGGCGCAATGCTGGCGACTGGAACCGTCGCCGCGGGACGCTGGCGCGCGGCCGTAACAGCCCTTTTCGTGGCGCTCGCCGCCGGAGGGGTTCTGTATTTCACCCAGTCGGCACCACTTCACGCGCGCGAACGCCTGCTTACCCCCAACGGCGGCTCGGGCCGGACCGACCTCTGGAAAGTGGGGCTAAGGATTGTGAAAGCCCACCCCGTAGGTGGCGTGGGTGTGGGCAACTCCGAACACGCCGCAGCCAGCTACGTGCTGCAGCCAGGCGTCATCCATCAGGCAGCCTTGATCTTCACCGCAGTGCCATTGCCCGTCAGCAACACCTACCTGCAGGTGTCGGCGGAAATGGGAGTACCTGGACTACTGCTCTTCTTGGCCGTGGTCGTCGTCTGCCTGGGATGCGCGCTGCGCGCTGCGCGCCTTGCGGCGCAGCGCCGGGACGTGACGATGGAGGCGCTCGCGCGCGGCGTACTCCTCGCGCTCATAGGCATGCTTGTGGCCGACTTCTTCATCTCGGTTCAGTACAACAAGCTGCTGTGGATCCTGCTCGGGCTCTGCCCCGCGGTGCTGGCGATCGCCCGCCGAGAGACTACTGATCGGGCTTAACCAGCAAACGAGTGTCATAAACGCCGTTCTGCGCGCTGTTGAGGCCGTTCTTGGTTACCCGCAGCAGCTGTTCCTGGAGGCCGAGATCGAGCGCCTCGTGAGCGACTCGCTGCGCCGCTGGCGGTTTCATGAGGTGATCCTGTCCTGGGATGGAGTCGAAGCCGACGTTCGGCCAGCGGTCCATCCGCTGTATGCGACCTTCCAGCTCGAGCTCTTCATATAGGGGCTCGCGGCCGGAGAACATGAATCGGAGATGCGTGCCGGCGTCGCGTAGCCGATCCAGCGCGCGGTCGAGCTCGTTGCCGCCGGCTCGGTGCGCCTGCCAGCGCGCGCGGGCACGGCGAGCAACCATCGCCGGAACGCCACAGGCGAGCGCCACAATCTGGGTCAGCGGCACTTCCCTGCGTAGCACCTTCGATCGCGATCCCCGGCGAAGGACTCTGGCGGTGACGAGCGAGGGGTCCCAGAAAAGGCTCTGTGGGTTGAGCATAAAGGCCGAGGACACTCGCTCGTCGCGCAGGGCGGCTTCGAAGGACCAGCGTGCGCCTGAGCACAGGCCGGCGAGCACGAAGTGACACCCAAGGCCGCGGGTCTCCAGCGCGTCGAGGGTGGCGCGCACCTGGTCTACCAGTCGAGGGTCATATAGATCTGCCAGCTCGGTGAATCGCTGGCCGTCGCCGTCGGCGTCCCCGATTCCCTCCAGATCGAGGCGCAGCGTCGGAACGCCGCGCGCCGCCCAGCGGCGGGCGAGCTCCACCCACATGCGGTTCTGGCCGATGCGACGGTGCGCGCCTGGGTTCAGGAGAACCGCGCTGAGGTCGAGTGCCGGCGTCCCCACCGGCTCGGCGAGCACGCCGAACAGACAACCGAAGGGCTGCTCGATTGCCAGCGGCGTCTCCTTGATGCGGACGCCGTTTATGGTGAGCTCGGCTGTATCGCGATCCTCGGCTGCTCTCGGGGGCCTCGGCTCGTCTCGGGCAGGTAGCGAGAGGGGGCGGTCGACGTCGCCTGGGGGCGCCTCGTCGAGCCAGGACTCCACTCGTGCGATCACTTCGCTCGGGGGGCGCGCCATCTGTGGCTCGACGATCATTGCGCCGTAGCCCCAGCCGGGAGCAATCGTCACCCTCGCGCCAGTCTCCTCCAGGCGACGCTGCAGGCGTCTATCGACGCTGATTCCGTCACGCTCGAGCAGGAGCACGCGTTGCAGATGGCGGTGAGGGATCTCGAGCGTGGCCACGTCCAGAGCTTCCAGCGCCCGTGTCGTTTCTGCGCTGAGTACGAATCCCCCCGCTCCTGTCCAGCCATCGGGCAGCTGAAACGGCTCATCGTCGTCTCCAGTGGATTGGGAGGCCTCCATGCGTGCAAACGCGTGTAGCTCGCGTACGAACGTACGCCCGCGAGACGGGACCGCCCACAGGACAAGCTCGTCGATGGGTGCGCCCTCACTGAGCGCGTGACAAGCGAGCAGACCGCCGAAGCCGATGCCGACAGCAGCTACGTGACCGCCACCCGTCGTGGTGCTCAACCAGCCCGCAGCGGAGCGTATCGCACCGGTCCAGGCCGCCAATCGGCCCTGATCCACCGGCGAGCCGCCGCTGTCGCCGGTGCTTGGTAGGTCGATACGCAGCGTGGGGTGGCCTGCTTCGGCAAGATGCTCGGCCCAGTCGCGGCGGCTGCGATAGGAGCAGCTCTCCTCCCACCCGAAGGGTGGACAGATGAGAATGGGTTGCTTGGGACTCAAACCGTCCGCGGGCATGTGCAGAAAGCCGAAGACCGGGTCTATACCCTCAGTTCTCAGGTAGAGAGGGCGTGCTGGCGGAGGCGGGCTCATTCGCTGAGGTCTCGTGTCGGGGAGGATGCTATCGCTGGCGTAGGCCGGTTCTCGCGCGTGCGCGCGAGGCTCAGCCCGCGCATGAAGAGCGGAAGTGGATCAGTGAATCGGAAGTAGGCGTGCGCCACTGTATGGCGGGGACGAGCGGTATCGAACGCGGCGCGCAGATTTCCGTGCCGCAATTGCCAGAGGAGATGGCGCAGATCGGCGTCCTCACAGCGGTAGCGATATCCGGGCCGGGCCTGCACTGGACGGGGATCGCGTTCAAGCAGCCAATCGCACCATATTGCTGTAAGCGGTGCTCCCGCGGCAGCGGCGAGGGTCATGGACCCGTAGGGACGTGGGTTGAAGTCGATTGGGACGAACCGGTCTCCGGCCGCCTGGATCAGCTCGAGCTCGAAGATACCCTCCCAACCAAGGCTGGCTAGCAGCGCCCGCACCATCTCCTCCAGCATCGGCGGTGTCGCGATCGTCTCCGCGAACGCTGCGTTCCCCGCGCACACCGGCCAGGTTCTGCGATAGCGCGCCACCGCTGTTCCGAGCAGGCGGCCACCTGCCATCACCCCGCCGAAGGAGAGCGGCGCCCCCGACTCCACACGTTGGATCAGAAATTCGCCGGAATAGGCGGGGATGGACTCGGCAAGCTCCTGCTCAGTGGCGATGCGGCGACTGGAAGGCGTCTGTCGGACGGCGCCGCCTATAGGGGCTGCAGTATGGGGCGCCTTGAGAATCAACGGAAAGCCAAACGTGCGGGCGGCGGCGTGTCCCTGTTGTAGGCTGGTGCAGCGAATCGACTCGGCGGGTGAGAAGCCAACGGTGGCGGCGACCTCTGCCATGACCTCACGGTCGAGGCTACGCTCTACTTGCGTCGCAGACGGCAGGCCAAGGTGGGTCAAAACCTCGAGACGCTTCCGTCCCCGTGAGATAGCGAGCAGCGCCCTGTCGCTGCCGGGTATGAGGACCGCATATCGCCTCCGAGTGAGCTGCTGCCTGAGATCCTCCACGAACCGATCGGCATCTTGTGCTGGATCGGTCATGCGCAGCCTCTCGCTACAGGCGCGTGACCATTGCGTCGCTGCGAAGGGTCCGAAGGCGGCTGCGCTAACCGTGTAACGAGCGGTGTGAAGACTTCGGCAGGCCGCAAGGATTGAGCGCTCTTCCGCATTGGTGAGAAGAACGCTAGGCCGCTCCCTGGATGGGCTCATGCGCCGGCGTCTTGCGCGGCTGGGAGCGCCGCCGGCGTCTGCTCGTTGTACGCGATAGGCACCTGTCCGCGCAGGTTGACAGCGGTCAGAGCGCCCCTGAGGAAGGTCACATCGGCTGTCTGGGCAAGCAGGCGCACGACTCGCTCTCCGCCAGGCTCGATCGAGAAGCCATCGTCGAGCGGGGTGAAGCCGGGTATGTGCACGCGAACCCCGTAGGCAAGTCTTCCCGTGCGCACTCGCATGCGCAGAGAGCCGTCGGGGAGTCTATGAGCGTTTGCCTGCAAACCCAAGCGCGTGGCGGGCTCCATCGCGGTCGGACGTCCTGCCGGGAAGCGCATCGCTTGCGAGATCAGCGCCGAGTCGTCCCGCTCGTCGGATTCGAGGCTGACCACGATCGCATCCTGCGCCGGCGGCCCGAACTTGTATGCCCAGGCGGCGTCCACAAAGTGGCCGATGACAGACTCGACGCTCCACTCGCCTTGACTGTGCGGCTCGAGCTCGACAGGCACACGCGCCTCCCCCACGCGGTGCTCGCGTTCCCGATAGAGCGCCACGCGCAAAAACGCGCTCAACGGCGCGGGGCCATCGTTGGCGACGTGAGCGACGACGCCGCCCAGGTTCTCGTCGACCGTCCACACGGCGACCGGCGCGAGCGCGCGCTTGAGGTGGTGGTAGGCGAGCTTTGGCCGGCCCCGGTGGTCGATCAGGCCCCACCCGGCGCCTGGCAGCAGGTCGTGCAGCCACAGCACCAGCCCCCCGCCACACCGGGAGCCGGCACGGCGCCACTCGCCGAACACCTCAGCCAGAATCTCCCCGGTGAGCGCGCGCGAGAGCTCCAGGTAGCGCGAGCGGTCGATGTGACGCAGATCGGCGGCGTCGACGTCGAACAGCAGGTGAAGGTAGTGGTCGCGGATGTCCTCGAAGTCCCAGTCGGCCTCGTTCTCGCGCGGTACCCCGGCCTTCCACAGGGGATGGTGACCGGCGAGCCGCCCCGGCGCCTGCGGGAGCATTTCCTCGATCGCCTCCTCGCCGGGCACATGGGAGAAGGCCAAGCACTCCGCGGCGAAGCGCACACCCGCGCGACGGACGTCCTCGAGCGGTCGCCGGTAACAGCCCACGGCGTAGTAGGTGCCGATCCCCCGGTCGGGGCGGAAGGGAAGGTCGCCTCCGCAGGGCGCGGAGGGTATGTAGAGGGCATCCACACCGCTCTTGCGCACGAGCGCCGACAGTAGTTCGCCGAACAGCTCGCCACGTCCGAGCGCGGGGTCGATCCCCATCATCGCCGCCTGCTGCTCGACCTCGCTGTTGCCGCACAGGACGACCAGGCTCGGGCGACCCCCCAGCGCGGCGAGCACGTCGGATGCCTCGCGCGTGACGCTCGCGCGGAAGTGCTCGTCGGCGAGCGGGTAGTCGAGGTTGGCGAACATGAAGTCCTGCCAGACGAGGATGCCGAGCTCGTCGCAGAGGTCGTGGAAGGCACGCGTCTCATACGCGCCGGTTCCAGGCAGGCGCAGCATGTTCATGCCGGCGTCGCGCACGCGGCTCAGTTCCGCGCGCAGCTCCTGCACAGATGGGGCCAGCCCGATCGGGTCGATCGGAGTCCACACCGCCCCGCGAGCGAAGACCTGGACGCCGTTCACGTGCAGGTCCAGCCCGTCCTGCTCGACATCGTGACTCGGATCCGCTCCAAACGCAAGGTTTCGGAAACCGACTCGACCGGCGTCGATCGTCGTTTGCTCGTCCTCGCCGGCGCCGTGGACATGGGCAACCACCAGGCGCACATCGTGCAGCGCCGGCTCGCCGTGGGTGTGCGGCCACCACCGCGCCACGCCCGGCACGCGCAGCTCGCCGCTCGCGCTTACGTGGTCATCGTCGAGAGAGAGCTGGTGCGGTGAGACCCCGAAGGCCCGCTCAGCTCGACCTCCACCGAGCTCACCTCTGTCTCGCCCAGTGGACGCATCCGCGCCAGCACCGACAGCACCCCCTCCTCGTCCTCGAGGCGTGGCCGCAGCTTGAGCTCTTGGATCTCCAGGTGTCGGCGGCGCTCGAGTCGCACCGCCCGCCACGGTCCCACGGCCGGCGGCCCGGGCGCGAGCCCCGGCATCCGGCCGAGGAGCATCGTGCGGAAGAAGCGCAGGTTGCCGTCGTCGACCAGCCGTGTGCGCCAGCGCGCGCGCGGGCGGCGGCGCACTGCCAGCAGCGGTCCGAGCGCGCGGCAACGGATCGCGAGCTCGTTCTGCTCGCGCTCGCGCAGCCGGCCGGTGACATCGAGCGTGTGCGCTGTGAACATCGAGTCGCTCTCGAGCACCAACTCGCCGTTGAGGTAGACCTCGGCGATTGTCGCGATGCCGTCCAGGCAAAGCCGCAGCTGCTCGCCGGGCGCTACCGGCTCGGCGTTGAAGCTCGTGCGAAACCACCAGTCCTCCGCGTCAAAATCAGTTCGATCGCCAGGGCGCCAGCGGCTCGCGTCACACAGAGCACCGGCGGCTGTGCCGGGCACACGCGCCGGCAGCCAGGCAAGCTCGGCGAGCATGACCGGATCAGAGTGAGCGTCGGGCGGGCAAGCCGCGACCTCCCAGCCGTCACCGAGCATGAGTCCTTCATGACCATCCACATGGACAGGCGTGAGCACGTCGTGGGGCGCTGGCTCAGACAAGTGCACCGTCCAGCGCCGCGAACGCCTCGTCCCACGCCTGTGCAAGTGCCGCGATCGCCGGCTCTGGGTCGAACGCGCGCCGCCGTGCAAGCTTGAACGAGAGGATCTTGCACCCATCGACGATCCGCTCCATTGCTGCCACGGCGGGCGCTCCCGCCTCGCCGAGCATCCAGTGTATGTGCGAGCCGCCGACCTCAAACGCCGAGCCGACCATGCGGACGGTCGCAAACGCATAGTCGTGGTATGCGGCGTGATCGCCCTCGAGTAGGCGTGGGAGATCAGCCGTGAGCTGCGCGCCGAAGCGCTCGAAAGGATTCGGCCGCGGCCGCCGCGTGAGGTTCTCGGCGAGCAGCTCATGTGCCGCTGCTCGCAGCGCGTCGCCCTTTAGCGATGGCCCCACGTCGAGGCGTACGAGCTCGGTGTAGGGCGGCAGCACATCCTCGGAGAACGGTCGGCCGAGGCGGAAGATGCCGCGATAGTCCTCGCCCTCCAACTCGTGGTACCCGGTACCGTGGAAGTAGCGCAGACGTTCGCCATCGCGATCGATCGCCTCGGCGACGACGGAGCTCTTGACGTGCTCGCGACGGTAGCTCGTAGCCGCTGTATCGGGCAGGTACCAGGAGTCGAGCTCGACGATGATCGTGCGCCTGTGCGCGATCTGCTCGGCGATCTGCTCGGGCAGGGGTCTATACGGCTGCATCTCGTGGATGTCGACGCCATATAGCCGTTCCACATGCTCGGGCAGTGGCTTGAAGAAGGTCCACTGGTCGCCCTCGAAGTCGACCCGCAGCACGCATCCCATCATCGCCAGCGGCTCGTCGCCGCGCGCATGTAGAAACTCGATCAGGATGTCCGTATAGCAGTTCGTCTCGGTGTACGAGCGCTCCGGTCCATGCAGAAGGTGTGGCCGGTAGTCGGCCGGGTCCAGGCCGAGCAGGCTGACGAAGCCGCCGCTCGTCGTGCTCATGCGATCCTCAGTTCCTCCCGTACCGCCGCCGGCCACGCGCCCACATCGAGGCCATGCGTGCGCAGCAGGGCGAGTGTGATCCGCTCGAGCCCGAAGCCGAGGCATGCCGTGTGCGCAGGTGCATCACTGCCCTCCATCTCGATCCCATACGTCGAGGAGAAGTGGTCTTGGTGGTAGTTGAACGAGGCGACTGCGGTCGGCTCGGGTCCCGCGATCTGGACGAGCACCTCGAACTTCAGCGCCTGTGAGCGCTGGCTGCGCGCCAGCAGGCGCCCGCTGCGCCCGAAGAAAGGATCGTTCGCGACATCGAAGCGCGCCTCGAGTCCTGCCGCGCGCAGCAGCTGCACCGAGCGGTTGCGCCAGGCATCGCGCCAAGCGGCCACGGTCTCTGGCTCGCCGATCCGCACGATCTCGCGCTGGTGGAACATCTGCAGGCGTGCCGGGTCGCCCGAGGGCTCGTGGCGGAACACGTAAGAGCCTCCCGCATCGACCGTGATGCCGCCTGCCTTGAGGGGTCCGCGGGCTGCGACTGCTGGATAGACCGGATAGCACGCTGCCGGCGTGAGCACCAGATCAGTCATGCCCTGGAACTCGCTCCAGTCTTCGTGCCGGCTTGCGCGCTCCTCCTGCACGGTGGCCTGCTCCTCGTTGCCGTCGAAAGCAAAGATCGCGCCCGCCAGGTGGGGGAACGACTTCAGGTAGCCGATCTTCTCGAGCTGATCACGGGGCAGCAGTGGCGGAAACGCCATCCGCTCGGGCTCGTCGATGACGGCCGTACGCGTGACCAGTGCGTCGAAGGCGCCGCGCACGCGCTCGAACTCCTCCGCGCGTCCATAAACCCCGGGCACGCCGCTCTCGATCAGCAGGCCGTGTGCGACGAGATCGGCGAGGAACGCGGTCTGGTCCGGGGTTCCGGGGCGGAACTCGGCCATTGGCTTAGACGTCCTTGGCGATCAGCAGCAGGCTGGCGTTCGTCTGATGGATGCGCTCGTTGGCGACCATCAGGCAGGCGGACATGGTGTCACGCAGATGGCGTCCGACGCTGAACGGCGTGTCGTTCTTGAAGCCCACGATCCCGCACACGCCGAGCGCGCCCTGGCAGACACGTGGCGCCTGCTCGGAGGCGGCGATCTTGAGGTTGTTGAAGCGCAGGATGCTCGCCATCTCCGACAGCCGCGCGCGATCCCCGGAGGAGGCGTCGAGGAACTCGCGCAGACCGGAGGAGACCTCCGCGCGCAGCAGCGAGAGCTCGCTCATGAGCTCCGACAGGCGGATAGCTGCGGGCAGCGGCTCGCCGGGCTTGCGCTTGGCGGCCGCGCGCACGAATGCGCGCGCCCGTTCGAACGCGTCGGTGGAGATGCCGAGCCACAGGTGCGACCAGAGGATGTGTGAGATCGGCACCATCGACTCGTTCATCACCCGCGCGAACTGGGTGGGCAGCACCTGCTCGAGCGGGAGCTCGGCGCGCACGACGTTGCCGGGGGAGCACGTTCCGCGCATGCCGAGCGGGTCCCACGAGCCGGTCGGCTCGAGCGTGTGCTGATCCTTGCTCGTCAGCACACAGACCTGATCGCCGGGCTCGGCTTCGGGCGAGCGGCGCAGGGTCGTGAGCAGGTCGTCGGCATAGGCGCCATAGCTGACGGTCGGCGCCTGCTTCTCGAACCGGCCAAGGCCGTCGCCGGCGGGTTCGACACTGGCTATCGAGCGTCCCATGTCGCCGCCGGTGCCGACCTCGGAGGTCACCGAAGCGATCAGTCGCTGTTCGGCGACGACGTTGCGCAGGTAGTCCTCGAACCACGGAGAGTCATCGAGGTGGCGCACGATCGTGGCGACTTGTATCTGGTGCATTGCAAACACCATTGCGCTGGCGCCGCACCGCTGGCCGAGCTCGAAGCAGGCGCCCGCGAGCGCCTCGAACGAGACACCGCCCCCGCCGAGCTCGGTAGGGATAAACGCCGACAGCGCCTGCTGCTCGCGCAGCGCCTGGATCGTCTCTGTGGGAAAGCGAGCGTCGCGATCGACCGCGTCGGCGTTTGGCGCGGCAACCTCATCGGCGATCACGCGGACGCCGTCGAGGAAAGCTAGGTCACGATCCACAGCGAGGCTCATGCGACCGCCTCGGTCTGCAGCTCGACGAGGGCTGCTTCGATGGCGCTGAGGCTCTCGAAGACGCTGCGCTTGAGCATGCGGTCGGGGAACTCGACGTCGAAGTGGTCCTCGAGCGCGAGCATGACGTTTACGCTGGCATGGGAGGTCATGCCGGCCTGGTACAGATCGGCGTCTGCCGCGAGCCCGGCAACGTCAACCGAAAGACGCCCATGCTCAGCGATGATCTTGCGAATCTCTTCGATCACGTTTTCTTCATCGGATCGCCGCTTCGATTCCTCAAGTTCTGCTCGGCGACCACAACAGCCGACGCGTAATTCTCCTCGTGGGAGATGCTGAGCGCGAAATCGCTCAGGTCAGCCTCGGCGGCCAACTCGGCGGCGCGGCCGCTGAGCTCGATCGCAACCCACCCGGCGCTGTGGCGCACCACCCCAATAGTGCGCCAGGGGATCGCCTCATCTACGGGACGGAGCACCTTGATGGTGGCCTCCTTGGCGGCGAAGCGGGCGGCAAGACGCTCGGCGACGAGGCCCTGATCGGTGTGGCAGTCCTGGAGCTCGCCCTCGATATACACGCGCTCGAGGTAGCGAGCGCCGTGTTCACGAATCGACTTACGCACCGAGGCTATGGATACCAGATCGATTCCCACGCGCAGCGCCATGTGGGCATCCTCGCATATCAAGTTCAAGACGAGTGCTGGGTGGATCGCTACTGTTGGCCAATGCAAAAGGTCCTCGCAGCATGAGCTTGCGGGCCGGCGCGGCGACTGCTCGGGCGTTTGCGCGGACTGCCGCGGTGCGGGCAGAGGAGCCTGCGATCTTGACGTGTGCGGTGTCCGGCGGAGTGGTCACAACCAACCCCAACCAGCCGGTCGGCCGTGACGATGTGATCGCGGCAGCGATCGATGCCGCGCAGGCCGGTGCAAGCATCCTGCACATCCACGCTCGCACGCCGAGCGGCGAGATGACCCAGGCGCCCGAGGACTACAGCGCGATCAAGCAGGCGATCGACGAGCGGACAGACGACGTAGTGCTCAACTTCACCACGGGTGGGAAGCTGGGTGCCCCCGCAGAGGAGAGCCGGCGCTCGCTGCTCGCGCAGCCGGATATCGCCACGCTGAACTGCGGCAGCATGAACTTCGGCGCCGGCGATGACCTGCTCCTGAATCCCCCGTCGCTGATGGCTGAGCTGGCGCAGGAACTGGCCGAGCGCAGGATCGTGCCCGAATACGAGTGCTTCGACATCGGCATGGCGGTGACCGCGGCCAAGCTCGCGAACGCGGCGAGCTCCGCGGGCCGGGCGCCGGGCATGATGCACCTGCTGCTCGGCGTCACCGGGGGCGCTCCGGCGAGCGCCGCAACCGTGTCGCTGTTTGCCGAACTCGTGCCTTCCGGCGTGCCGTGGGCGGTGACCGCGATCGGCAGGCACTTCCCGACGATGGCGCTCACACTGTCGCTCGGTGGTCACATCCGCACCGGTCTGGAGGATGTCGTCTACACCGCGCCCGGCGAGTACGCCGAGTCCAATGCCCAGCTCGTCACGCGCGCGAAAACCCTGTGCGAGGCGATTGGTAGGCCTCTCGCCACTCCCGCCCAGGCCCGCGAGATCCTCATGATCGACGCCGGGCGGTAGACTGCGCGGTCGAGGAGCTCGGAAGGAGCATCGATGATGGTCAGCAAGCCGCAGTCGGCGGTCATGTACCCCGGACCCGGGTTCCGCATCCGGAGCGATGTCGACCGTCGCGATCCGGATCTCGTCGCCCGTTTTGGCGCGTTCGATACGCCCTCGATCTCGGACAGGATGAATCGGCTCTACACGATGGCGCCGGGTATTCGCAACCTCACGGATGACCGGCTGCGGCTGCTTGGGCCGGCCTGCACGGTCAAGGTGTATCCCGGCGACAACCTGATGGTTCACAAGGCGCTGGACATCGCGCAACCGGGTGATGTCGTAGTCGTCGATACGAGCAGCTCCACGATGACAGCCGTGCTCGGTGATCTGGTCTCCACGAAGGCGCGCCACCGTGGTCTGGCCGGCTTCGTTGTGGACGGCCTGGTGCGTGACCTACCGGGCATTCGAGCGCTGGGAGACTTCCCCGTCTATGCGCGCGGTGTGACGCCGACTGGACCTCTGCATCGAGGGCCTGGCGAGATCAACTACCCGGTATCCGCCGGCGGGATTGTGGTTTGTCCCGGCGACATCATCGTGGGAGATCTGAGCGGCGTCGTCGTCATTCCGCATGAGATCGTCGGCGAGCTCCTCGATCGGCTCGAGGCCTCGGCGGCCAAAGAGTCCGACTACGTCGCGGCTGTTGCGCGAGGTGACTTCTCCAACGACTGGGTCGACGCATTGCTGGGGGAAAGTGGTCTCACGCTGGACGGGCTGCACGCCGACGGCACCTGAAACATTGGCGGTTTTTGCCTTCATCGGGTTCGGCGAGCTCGGCTCGTCGCTGGCAGAAGGACTCGGCCACTCGGGCGTCCACCTCGTCCGTGCCTATATGCCCGAGCGAACGCAGCCGGCTGCGGCCACTGCAGCAGAGGATCGACTGCGACGCACCGGAGCGCACCGGAGTGAGTCGCTGCAAGAGGCGACCGCGGGCGCGATCGCGGTGCTCTCCGTGGTCCCCGCAAGCGCCTCCCGCGCGGTGGCCGAACGCTGCGCGCCGCTGCTCGATGCGGACGCTTACTACGTGGATCTTACCGCTGCCGCGGTAGCAGACAAGCAGGCAGGGGCAGCCCTGGTTGCACAGGCGGGCGCCCTGTACGTTGACGGCGCGGTGCTTGGCACGGTAGCGACGAGCGGCTTCGAGGTTCCGATCGTCGTTAGCGGGCCCGGCGCGTATGGCTGGCAGGCGCTGGCGGAGTCCGAGGGATTGGTGGTGGAGGCGCTAGACGCGCCGGCCGGGCACGCCACCTTGCTGAAGCTCCTGCGCAGCGTCTACATGAAGGGGCGCGAGGCGTTGATTGTCGAGATGATGCTCGCCGCTCGACGCTATGGCTTGGCCGAGCGGGTCGCCGAGAGCATTCGGGGCCCAGGTGAGCAGGTGCCGTTCACGGCTCTGGCGGAGCGAGTGCTGTGCGCGCTGGCCGTTCATGCAGAGCGTCGCGCCGACGAGCTGCTTGCCTCGAGCGAGGTCGTCCGCGCGGCCGGAGTCGATCCGCTCCTCGCGCGCGCTGGCTCAGAGACGCTGCGCCGTCTCGCCGAGCTCGAATTGCGCGACGCGTTTGGTCGCGAGCGTCCATCGGATGCGGAGCGGGTGCTAGCGGCGATCGACGAGCGCTCAGGCCGACAGGGGCTCGGGGAAGCGTGAGGCGTGGGGCAGCGAGTCTGCTCCGGCGCAGCCTCCCGGAGCTGAGCCATTACCCCGGGCGGGAGTCGCGCTGTGACTGAGCAGCCGCTCCAGGACGGGGATCGCCACGCGCGTGGCCCGATCCGGGTCGGCGACGAGATAGTGGTGGTGGAGTCCCGGCGTGCCGTTCACCTCGGTGATCACTCCTCCGGTCTCAACGAGCGGTCTCGCTAGGTCCGTAGTGATGACGTCGACGCCGGCGAGGTGTAGCCCGACCGCGTGTTGAGCCGCTCTTGCTTCGGTGAGGAGCTGGGGCGCCAACCCGCCACGGAAGGTCTCGTTGTCATCAAGCGCGTTGTTGTTGGTGACCGCCCCGATCGCGACTCTACTGTCCGTCAGTGGTACCGACGACAGGGTGAGCCCCGCGTGCTCGAGCGCGATCATCATGTCGAGACCGACGCCCAGGGGCGAGAGGCCCGCGGCGCCCTTGGCCGCAAGCCGACGTTCGTTCTCGGCGAAGATGAGCCCCTCGATCGTCGATCGCCCGTCGCCGATGAGGTGCGCGGGAACACTGCGCACAACGTCGAGCAGTTCACCGTCCAAAAGTAGGAGCCGATAGACCGCGCCGGATACCTGGCGCTCGATCAGCAGGCGACTACAGCTCTTGGCTGCGTTCAGGCGCGCGCGCATGAGCTCGGCGGGTTGCGTCAAGCCCGCAGTGGTGCCGTTGCCGCCGCCTGTTCCCGCAGCTGGCTTGACGACGCACGGACAGCCGGCCCGCGCCAGGAACTCCTGCGCCAATGCGGGATCGCGCATGTCGAACTCCAGGTGGTCGGGAACCGACACACCCGTCGGGGCAAGCAACCGGTGGACAAGCGCCTTGTCCAATGCCACCTGTAGCGTGACGGCATCGTCGAGCTCGACGATCTGCTGGAAGACGCGCGTCGTGACGCCGTTGCGGCTGAGCTCGAACAGGCCCGGACCGAGCTGCTCGATCTGGGCACCTACGACATCCGCAGCCTCGCGCCAGATCTGCTCGTACACCGCGTTGCGCACTTGCTCCCCGAGTCCCGACAGGCTCCGCTCGGCGCGCAGGCGTCGCCACCAGTAGCCCGGGCCGGTCGAGCGAACGAGATCGAGGCGAGAGGCCAGCGCGACGCTCCGGCGACCGGTGCTCGTCGTCCGCTCGTACAGCGCGCCGAATCCATATGCCGAGGTTCTGTGTGCCGCTCGCGACACCGGGGCGATGACGGAACTCCCCCCGACCTTTTGTGAGACGCGGACAAGCGCAGGGAGTGGGTCGTCGATCCGCGCGCGCGGGAAGTGTTGTGGATGCAGCAGGCTGCCGACCCAGCGCCCGAGCGAGAGTTCGCCGCTGCGACGATATTCCAGGAACGCACGGGTGTCGTTGACTGGGTCCCACAGCCTTGTGTCGTCCCGGTAAGAGTCGACCGGCGGCGTCGGTCGTCCCAGCAGGCGATTGTAGGAGAACAGCGCTAGGTCGATTCCTGCGATCCGGATGAGCTCGTTGGACATCGTAAAGCGCGCGTTGCACTCGATCAGCTTGAGCTGACCATCACGTCCGTCACGCTTGAACTCCACATTCCCCAGGCCCCGCAGTCCCACGGCTTGCAGGAAGCGCAGCCCAGCATCCGCCACCTCCGGATCGTGCGTCGTGGCGTGATAGGTGCCGGTCCCAAAGCGGTTTGGATGCTGGCGAATCTTCCGCTTTGTAAAATGCAGCAGCGGCTCGCCGTGCTCATCGAGGTAGCTGTAGTAGGAGACATACTCATCGTCTGGGCCGGTGATCACCTCTACTACGAGCAGTTCCACGCCCATCGCGGACATCCGCTCGAACTCGGTCTGCAGCGCCTCGGGACTGTCGGCGGTGAGTACCTTCGCGCCCAGCTTCGTGCGGGCGAAGACGTGCGAGTGGACCGGCTTCAGCACGCATGGGTAGGAGATCTCGCCGCTCACGGCGTTGACATCTGCCTGATTGCGCAGCGGTAGTGCGCTGGGCACCGGGATACCGTGTGCGCGGGCGAGCGCCTCTGTGCGCTTCTTATCGAGCATCGCCAGCAGCACCTCGTCGTCAGCCTCCATCGGACGGTAGCCGAGCTCGACGAGCTCGGCTCGATGACGCGCGATCAGCTCGAGCCCCTCGTCGCTGCAGGCGAGCACCACTGCGCCATGGGGACCCGATCGCAACCAATCCAGCATGCGTGGTTGCATCTCCTCGGCTCCAACGTCGACGAACGCCGCGCGCAGTCGGGATACACGAACCGGCGAGTTGCGTCCGTCGAGCACATGGACGGCCACGCCAGCGTCGGTCAGGCTGCGTGCGACCGAGAGCGCCGTGACAGTGCCGCCAAGGATGACCGCAATTGGCCCCCTTCCGTGGCCCTGAGTCATCTTTTGATTCTATTCGATCCTCGCCAGGTGCGACATGACCCGCCACAGCTCGTCCTTTGAGCATATGAAATGATCATCCCGATGAAGATCTTCGACTTCGATCCTAGCGCCTACGCTGACACCTATCACTCTCAGGAATGGGTCCATATTCGCGAGGGCGTGAGCGAGGAGTTCCACGAGGTGCTACTGCGATACGCGCGTGAGGAACTCAGCGACCACATGCTTGGCGGCTTCGCCATCAAGGGCAAGAAGGAGCAGTCGCTGTTCGAGTTTCCCGAGGGCATGGACTACACGAATGAGCTGTTCGATGTGGTGGCGCAGGTGTGTGGGCTCGACCGTGCGGGGATGACGTTGTCAGAGCGCCACATCCAGTGCTACGAGGTGGACGCGGCGCCGGAGCCGCCTGCACACAAGGATCGATTCCCCTCGCAGGTGTCGGTTGGACTGTCGATCGACATCCCCGAGGAGTCAACCCTTGTGCTCTATCCCTATGAGCACCGTGGCGTGAACGCGTTCAACAAGAGCGCGGACTTCCGCGCGAGCCTGCAGCCCGATGAGCTGCCGGAGGTGGTGCTGAAGAGCGCTCGCGAGGCGGAGCTCGACGATCGCGCGCGCGATGTGGTCATGTTCGCGGGCTCGAGCACCTGGCATCTGCGCCGTCGCGCCGCCCGTGCGCTCAACCTGTACCTCAAGTTCAACGACTTCGGTTGCGATCCGCTCGGCGAGGATCCCCGCACTGCCGAGCTGCGCGACAGGACACTCCGGGCGCTCAAAAACTCGAATGGTGCCGCACTCGATGAGCTGCATCCCGTGCTCTCGCGCCGCTTTGACACAGCTTCCCGCGTGTATCTGCGCAACGGGGAAGAGGCACTGCAGGCGGAGCTCTTTAGCGAGCAGGCGTTCGGGATCAACGAGCTGCAATTCGAGCTGCTGCGCTCGCTCGACGTCAGCCGCCGGTCACTCACGGACACCGCCACGGAGCTGGCTGGCGAGGCTAATCCGGCTGAGGTCCGTGCCGCCCTGCTCTATCTGGCCGACCGGGGTGCGGTCGAGCTCGTTCCCTAACCGTCCTGTTGGAGCTTGCGGGGGGGGGCGAGCGCCGTCAGTGATGATGCTTCGGGTGTCGGGACTTGTGCTTCTTAGGCGGCTCTCTGAACCGCGCCGAGTGGAGCAGGAAGACAACCTGGCTGTCAGTGGGCATCGCCTCGTTGGCCAACACCCAGGCCGAGAATGCGTGGAAATGGCGCAGCAGCTCGAGGCCGGTCGAGTTGAGCTTGACCTGGAACGTCGCGGTGGCACCGGCCGGCAGGGAGAACGATGCCTGGGCGATCCTGACGGGCGCCTTGGTGCGGTTGCTCGCGCCGACGGCGACGACCTTCTTGCCCTGCAGGGTCTCGTTGGCCGTGATGTAGGTCGTCCCAGAGCATCCCTGGCCATCGGTGCTCGAACAGCTCAACCGCAACGCTATGCCAGTGGAGCTGAGCTTGAGGCTAACGAAGTGAGCCAGCCCAGGCGCCGGAACTTGCTTGTCGACGCTCGGATCAGTAGCTGGTGCCGAGGCCGTCAGCCCGGCGGTCGGGGCCGCCGGACCGGTGGTCGGGGTCTGTTCCTGGACCGTTGCTGGACAGGAAGGCACGGCGGGCTCAAACTCCGCCGTGCCCATGTCGACCACGGCCGGGAAGCTGTCAGTGCATCCGGCGTGACCTGCGAGGATCCTCGTCGTGCCGAAGAAGTCTGTGGTCAGTCCACTCGGCACGAGCGCGTTTGAGCCGGCGTCGATTGTGGGGCTGGATGCGGTCTCGTGGACATCGAAGGAGACCGGGTTGCCGTTGTCGGTGAGGAGCGGGTTGGCGCAGATGTTGCCCGCGCCAGGGAGCGGCTCGCTGGAGCCAGCGGTGGCGCAGACATCGCTGAAGCTCGCCATCAACGATCCTCCTTCTGACTCGGCGAAGCCCGCGATCTCGTCGCCGGGGGAGTCCTCGACGACGATCGAGTTGGCGAGTTCAAGCTGATCATAAGATTCGCCTTCGATCCCGGCTCCGTACGGCGCCGTGTTCAGCGTGACGGTCGAGTTGAGCACGCGCAGGTGGCTGCAGCTGACCCAGATGCCTCCACCACCGAGATCGATTTTCGTACCCGAACCGATCATCGCGTTGCCCACGACGACGGCGTCCTCCAGCGTGCTTTCCGTGAGCTCAGCCCCGTTGCAGGCCAGGTTGCGGTTGTCGAGGCCGAGGCCGGCGCCCCAGCTCCACGCGGACGAGCCAGGCCCTTCGGGAACTCGCGTGCCGGCGAGATCATTGCGCGAGAAGCGATCGCCGACGCTCAGCAGGCTTGCGTCTTCCAGCCACTCCCCACCGCCTCCATAGTCGCCTAGGGAGGCAGACGCTGGCGCGACGATGTGGTTGGAATCGAACACGTTCCCGCTCTGGCTCACGGACGCCGGCTGCGTTTTACCACCCTCGAACCGCAACCCCCCGCCGGTCACTTCCAATTCTTCCGCGGCATTAGTGTTTTCGGCTTCGAGCGTATTGCCCTCGAAGGTGTTGCCTTCGAACACGTTGCGCGAGTCGCAGGCATCTTCGAGCCAGGCTCCCGCGCCCCCTCCTTTGCTGTTCCCCAGGACGAGCTTGTTTCTCGAGAACATTGAGCCGGTGAGCGTGATCGCCGGGGGTCCCGCGGCGCTCGGACAGGGCGACGTACTGATCTTCACAAACGCCGCGTGCTCGCTTGTGCCTTGCTCTTCGTTTTCAAGAAAGCTGTCGCCGCTCAGCGTCACGCGCGAGGCATCAATCGACAGGGAATTGACGTTCTTCGCATGCTGGAACGTGAGGTGGCTGATGGTCATCGCGCCCGCTTCCGTAGATGTCGCGTTGCCGAGCAGCGGGCTGGTGATGCCCGCGCCGTCGAATCCAGAGGTCGTACCCGGCTTGCCTTCGAGCGTGAACGCGGCTCCCGAGGGCAGTGTGTAGGCAGCGTCGCACATCCCTTTCAGCACGATCACATCGCCTTCGCCGTGTTGGGTTTCCCCTGCAACTTCGTTGATCGTCGTCTGCAGGTTTGAGCAACTCGCTTCGCGCGTCATGGCGCTGGCCGATGCAGCGCCCACGCTCGCACTGAGCGCGGCCAGCACGGCCGCCACGAGTGCATGCCTCGTTGCGCGAACGAAGCTCGCGCGGACGATCATCCCCATGTGCGTATGGTAACGGTGCCAAGCCCAGCTTCACAGCCGGTGGGCGTATCCCAGCCGGCTTCGCGGCCAGGTTCCACACACGCACATGTTCACTCCCAGAGCACGTCGGGGACGTCCGTCAGGCGGATACCGGCATGGGTCGTGTGGCGGATCTTCACGGCGATCATGAGAGCGGTCAGCGACTCGGTGATGCGCGCCATCTCGAGGCGTCCACAGTCAACGCAGCGCAGGCCACCGATCCGCTCGATCAGATTCGTGGCCTCGCGCTTGCCCTCGCGCGAGTCGCCGCACACGAGCACGTCCTGCTCCAGCGGATGGTCGAGGTCGCTCAGCGAGGCGGCGCTGACGGTGTGCAGGGCCGAGACCACGCGCATCTCCGCTGGCACTATCTCCAGCGCCTGCTCGGCGGCGGAGCCCTGCCACACGCCGAGCATACGCGTAGCCTCGCCATTGACCGCTGCCGCCAGCGGTACGGTCGTGTCGATCAGCAGTTGCCCCGGTTTCAGGGCTCCCTTCAGATCGATGAGCGTTTCGGCCTGGTTGCGGAACGGCACGCTCAGGATCACGGCGTCCGCCGCACGCACCGCGTCCGCGTTGTCACACCCGGAGAACGAGCCCTCCGGGATCGCGTTGCGCGCTCGCTCGACGGTCTCCCTTACGCGGTCGGAGTCGCGCGAGCCGATCACTATCGGCACTCCGGCCCGCCCGAGCCTGACGGCAAGGCCGAAGCCGAGCGCGCCTGAGCCGCCGACGATCGCGACCGGGCCGGGGGTCCGGTCTGTGCCCCCGAGACCTGCACCGCTAGTCCGGCCGGGGAAGGGGGACGATGCCGGCACGGTGGCTGAGTATAGGCTCCAGGGGCTGCCCGCCGCCCTGGAAGGCTTCGAGCTTCATGTAGGCTGCGCTTCGTTATGTCCCCGACCTGGATCTGGATGCAGATCGCGATCGTTGTGTTCGTGCTGATCGGGATGGTCGTGGCCGTTACGAAGCTCGCCTGAGGGGGCAGCCGGATATGATCGGGCCGCCTGAAAGTTGCAGTGCAGTCGGATCTCCGAACCAAGGGAGGGTGATGTTCAAATCGATCGTGGTTGGGACGGATGGCTCAGATACGGCCACCCAGGCGGTGCGCCAGGCAGTGGACCTCGCTCGCGCCGTGGGGGCGAAGCTGGAGCTGGTCAGTGCGTATGAGCCGGTGCCGGCGCAGCGCCTGAGCGAGGAACGCCGGCAGGCGCCGGAGGATCTGCAGTGGGCGATCGGCCCGCGCGAGGATGTCGATGTCACGCTGGAGGCTGCTGCTGCGGTCGCCCGCGATGCGGGAGTCGAGGTGGACGTCTACCCACGCCAGGGCGATCCTGCCGACGCGATCCTCGATGTCGCCGAGGAGCGCGAGGCGGATTTGATCATCGTGGGCAACAAGGGCATGACCGGCGCCAAGCGCTTTCTCCTGGGCTCGGTGCCGAACAAGGTCTCCCACCATGCTCCCTGCTCGGTGCTGATCATCCGCACGACCTGAGTGTCGCGCCGTGGTTGACGGCGCTTCGGTGCCTGACGTGCCGTCAGCTTCCGATCGTGGGTTGAGCTTTCTTTGGCCGCGCCTCTTGGACTTGTGCTTCTTGGGCGGCTCGCTGAACCGCGCCGAATGGAGCAGGAAAATCACCTGACTGTCGTTGGGCATTGCCTCGTTGGCCAATACCCAAGCCGCGAAGGCGTGGAAATAGCGCAACAGCTCAAGGCCGATCGAGTTGAGCTTGACCTGGAACGTCGCGATGGTGCCAAACTCATATATATGTTTAGTTTCTTGATTCTATTTGGACATCGGTCCTGCGCCCGGCTATGGTCCTGATGCATACTATGGTCTTCATGGGCCGCTGGCTCCCTGCGCAACGGCTCGCGAGCTAAGGAGGCAGCATGAGCACGGTAGAAAGTGTCAATGGCAAAACCGGCGCAGTCGAGTTGCCGGGTCTGACTCCGGAAGGCGATCTGCCGACTTCGGTCGTAATCGGCAGCACTGATCCACTCACGATCTCCGGTGCACCGAGCGCTGGTGAGGTTTTGACGGCGACGAGCGGGACCGCGGCCGACTGGCAGACGGGTGGCTCTCCGGTCTTCAACACGGCTAACTACGCCTCGATCCAGGAAGCCATAGAAAAGGCCGAAGGAGCGGGCGGCGGGAAGGTGTGGGTGCCGCCGGGCACGCACGAAGTGAGCGCCGCGATCAAACTCGGCTCGAACGTGCACCTAGAGGGCTCGGGCCTCGCCTCGATCATCAAGCTGAAAGCCGAGCTCGAAAACACCGATCCTGGAAACGCTGCACTACGGAGAAGGTGAAAAAAACGCGCACGGGTTCTCGATCAGGGACCTCATCTTCGACGGCAACAAGACGAACTGCCCAGAAGGAAAAGTCGGGATACAGCTAGACGGATTCAACTTCGTGGTCGAGAACGTGTCGGTGCGGAACTGCAAGGAAGAAGGGGTACTAACTAAACAAGGGACCGAAGTCGGAGAAGAAGAGGTATCGGCCGACTCGATGTTCGTCAACGTGCGGTCCTACAGCAACGACTCGACCGGCTTTCATGTGGGCGGCCCCCTCAGCACCGTGTTCGTCAAGTGCCTCGCGTACTTCAACGGGGAAGATGGATTTCAGGTATCTGCGGCGAGCTACTTTGTTGGCTGTAGAGCTTGGTCAAACACGACATATGGCTTCTATGTAAATGAGGGCGATGTCATGTTCGTGAACTGCGTCGCCGAAGAAAGCCCCAGCGCATGTCTACATATTTCAGATATTGGGCATGTCATGTGGGTCGGCGGAGAAATCTCGAACACCAATTATGAAATGGGGACGGCCCCGCTGGTCAGCTTCTTCGGGAAACCCGAGGGAGTGCAGTTCGTCGGCGCACTGTTCATCAGGACGGAAACGGTCGGGGAAGGGCCCTGCATCGACCTCGCGGAACTCGGCGAAGGGTACAGGTTCACGGGCGTCATCAACCACGAACATACCTCCAAGGCGATCGAAGGGACGTGGCCCGAAAACGGTGAGGTGGACCTCGTCGTATACGGCAAAACGCCTACCAAGTCGATACGGCGTTTTGCGGGCGGCTGAAGTGGCGGGACGCTCGGAACTCACGCTATCCAGAAGACGGGCGCGTTGGCAGTGGGGGCTCGGTCGGCTGGCCTAGGCACTCAGCTACGCGGCCAGATCGAAGCCGAAAAAGAAATCACAGCTGCCTCAACGATCTGGACGCTCCCGGAAGGGCTGCGGCCATCCTCGGCGCTTGAACTCCCGGCCCTCCTGAATACCACGATGGTCGTCGTGAAAATCTCCACGGCCGGTATCGTGACGTGCTCGGTAGCGATGAAAGAAAAAGAAGTGCTTAAGCTCGACGGCCTAACGTTCGATCTGGCCTAGCCAATGCCCGTCATCGGTAAAGACCTGATCGGGACTGTCGCTACGCGTGAAAGCATCACATCCCGGAGAAAATATTGCGGTAGGCGCCTTCGCACTCAATGCGGATAAACAGGCGAACAACACAGCTGTGGGTAGGTCCACCACGGAGCCTGCCCCGTCTCGCTACCCAACTGCCCCCGCCCCGCCGGGGGCGGTTGCTGCGGCTGCGTTCAGCAACCCTGCCCCGTCACATGCAGGCAGCCATCTCCTCTTCCAGGTGCGCTACTATGGTTATACTCAGTTTTTAAAACTATGTATGGCGCGGGGCTGACGGCTGCAAATCCTACTGGGCGCCGGGCGGTCTGGTGGTGCTGGCGCTGCTGGTCATCGCGCTGGGTTTCGTGCGGCTGCGCGCGGGCGAGAGGAAGTTCTCGGCGCTTCGCTCCTGAGGCTCGTAGCGGCGATAGAGCGCCAGCGCGACGGGCGTCCTGCTATTACCAGCGATACTATCACCCATGATACTATCTATCCCACCATGGAGTTCGTAGGTCGCCAAGAGGATCTCGCACGCCTGCGCCGTGAGCGCGAGCGTGTAGGCTCGAACTCGGGGCTGTTTGTCTGGATGACCGGTCGCAGGCGGGTGGGCAAGTCGCGGCTTGTCCAGGAGTTCGTCGAGCGTGAAGGCCTGCCGTATGCCTTCTTCGAGGCGCCCCGGCGGGCGCCATCAGAGGCGCTGCGCCGGTTCGGGGAGGCCGTGGCCAGCTCGACGCTGCCCAGCTCCGAGCTCGCCAGGGGAGCCACGTTCAGCGACTGGCCGACCGCGCTGCGCGTCGCCGCTCAGCAGGCGAGCGCCGAGCGTCCCTCGGTGATCGTGATCGACGAGCTCCCCGACCTGCTCGAGCACGATCCCGACGCCGACGCCGACATCCGCGCGGGTTGGAGTGCGCTGGAGGGAATGCCGGTGATGTTGTTCTGCATCGGCTCGGACATCTCGATGATGGAGCAGCTCATGGACCACGACCGAGCGCTTTTCGGCCGGCCGACCCTGCAGATCCGCATCCCGCCGCTGTCTCCCGGCGATATAGCGCAGCTGCTCGCGCTCGACGCCGGCGATGTGTTCGACGCATACCTGACGATCGGCGGGTTCCCGATGCTCGCCGCCGACTGGGGCGCACGCATGACTCGCAAGCGGTTCCTCGCCCGGGAGCTGATCGATCCGTCCTCGAATCTGATCGTCAACGGCGAGCGGATTCTCGCGGCGGAGTTCCGCTCCGAAACCCAGGCGCGCGAGGTGCTAGAGGCGATCGGCAAGGGGGAACGCCGGTTCGAGGAGATCCGTCGCCGCACCTCGTTGCAGCCCGCGTCGCTGAGCCGCTCGCTGGAGCTGCTTGTACATGGTAAGGGCGTCGTGGAGAGGCTCACTCCTTACGCGGCTCCCCTGCCACGCAGGGATCCGCGCTATCTCGTCGCCGATCCCTATCTGCGCTTCTGGCTGCGCTTCGTCGCCCCCTACATGCAGGAGATCGAGCGTGGGCGCGGAGATGAAGCGGTGGCGCGGGTCACACGCGACTGGTCGGTGTATCGCGGCGCGGCGATCGAGCCGATCGTGCGCGCCACGATCGAGCGCATGTTGCCCAACGATCGCTTCGGGGACGCCCGCAGGGTCGGTAGCTGGTGGGATCGCACTGGCCGTCAGCTCGACCTCGTCGGCCTGCCCGAGGGTGGCGGACCGGCGCGCGTGAGCTTCGTCGGTTCGATCAAGTGGCGTGAGCGAGCGCCGTTCGACGGCAACGACCTGCGGGCGCTCGAGGCAGCGCTGACGCTGGTGCCCGGCGTCAACGCCTCGACGCTCCTCGTCGGCGTGTCCCGCTCCGGGTTCGACGCATCCTCCTCACGGCTAGACGTGCGGCTGGAGCCGGAGGAGCTGCTGCGGGCTTGGAAGCGATGAGTGCATGGCGAAAGTCCGGTGGCGCATTCGAGCTCACTGCGCGGGCGAAGGATCGGAAGCCCTGCCGATTGTCCAACGCGACGCGCGAGCCTGTCCCGTCTCGCTACCCAACCGTCCCAGCCCTGCCGGGCGCAGTGGCTGCGGCCGCGTTCAGCAACCCTGCCCCGTATAGAGAGCTGTCGCTTGGCCCACCCAGCTTGCGTGCGGTCACGCGCAGCCTCGCGATGATCTGGGTGGGTGTTGGCCTGCGTCCCAAGATGCCGCTCGCGATGATCAGCGCGGCTGTCGCTGCCACGTGCGGGGCGGCCATCGAGGTGCCCTCGTAGTCACTGGGAAACCCAAACTTACGCGGCGAGTTGCCTGTGAAGGTCATCTGGAAGATGTTTCTCCCTGCTGGCTGTTCCGGGCGGCAGTTCGGGTCGCCCGGCAGGTCCGCGTCGCCGCCGCCTCCCGGCGCCACCAACGTCAGACTGGGGGCCGTCATTGGAGTAGTTGGCCAGGCAACCGTGTTCGGTGGTTGCGCCCACCGCGATCACGTTCGGTGCCCGCGCCGGATAGTCAGCAGCGCTGTGTCCCTCGTTGCCTGCTGCTGCCACCACCACAACTCCCTTGCGGTTGGCATATCGCAGCGCTTCAATCAACTCGGGGATGTCCCTTGCGCCCACCCCGGGTGAGAACTCGAGGCTCAGGTTTATCACCCGTGCGTGGTGCCTGACAGCAAACTTCACCCCTTCGGCGATCGTTGATGCGTCCCCTTCCCCTTCGCTGTTCAGCACCCTCACCGGCATGATTTTCGCCGCAAACGCCAGCCCCGTCAGCCCGTATCCGTTGTTCGTCGCCTCTGCGATCGTCCCCGCGACAAACGTACCGTGGCCGTTGTGATCATTTGGGTATGGACTGTGATCGACGAAGTCATAGCCTTTGACGAACGTCCACTTGCTGAAGTCCGGCGATCTGCGAAAGCGACCTCTGTTCGCGTACGCGACGCCTGTGTCCAACACCGCCACGATCACACCCCTCCCGCCGGGTGCGCCATCGGCCGCGACGTTTGCCCAAGCTTCTTGCGCGTTCACCCCGAATTCGCCTACGAAATTCCACTGCGCCAGCCGCCAGTCCCCTGGTGCACCACCCATGCCGGGAATTCCTGTGTCGTTTGGGATCCATTCTCCAGCTATATGGGCGACGTAGTCGGGCACGGCCCACAGGACGTCCTTCTGCCTGTGCAGGCGCTTCAGTGCCACCTGCACGCTCACGCCCTTTGCGAGCTTCAGCAGTCGCGTGTGCTGCCCCACCACTGTTGGGTCTGTCGCGCCTGCAGCCTTCGCGGTCACGGCCCATGCGCCCGCGCTCGTGCCGGTGGCGTACTTCACGACCACCTCGCCCTGCGCGTAACTATCTTCGGACTGGGCGGCATGCGCGCCAGCGGCGCTCGCGAGCGCCAGGCTCACTGCCAGCGTCGTCGCGAGCGCAAGCGTCCGCCCGCGTCTGCGTGGCTTTACACGCCCGCGTCTGCGTCGCCCACGGGAAGAGGTTCTCGGATGGTCTTCGTGCGGCTGCATGGTCCTGTGCGTAATCATCCCTGCCTGTGAGTGAGACCCCTCTACCGGGCGAGGACGATGTCTACTTCATGCGCCTGGCTCTGCGCGAGGCCGAGCGAGCGCTTGAACACGACGATGTGCCAATCGGTGCGGTCCTCGTTCGCGACGGCGAGCTTATCGCTGCTGCCCACAACGAGCGCGAGCTGCGACAGGATCCCACTGCTCATGCTGAGATTCTTGCTCTGCGCGAGGCCGCTCGCATCGCGGGCAGCTGGCGTCTGCTCGATATGGTCCTGTACGTCACGCTGGAGCCCTGCGCTATGTGTGCGGGCGCGATCGTGCTGGCGCGCGTGCCTGTTGTCTGCTTCGGAGCGACCGACCCCAAGGCCGGCGCCTGCGGCAGCGTCCTCGACGTTCTGGGCGAGCCCCGTCTCAACCACCGCCCTGAGGTCGTCTCTGGTCTGCTGGCGCCTGAGTGCGGACAGCTCTTGAGCAAGTTCTTCGCCTTCGCGCCGATAGCGCAAGCGAGAAGGGTGCAGACCGGCGCTGCCGGCCCAGGGAGCTCGCGCAGTAGGCTGTGGACATGTCCGCAGAGTGGCCAAGGCTCTCCTACGGCCAATGGAGTGCAACCTGCGACACGCTGCACGCGCACACGCAGGTGCTGGGCAAGCTGGCGGTCGCGTGCGCGCCGCCCGAGCCCGAGCTGCAGCACGCCGCGCTGCGACTGACGGCGCGGGGCTGGGAGACAAATCCGCTGCCCGCGCCGGACGGCTCGGGCGCGTTTTTGGTGGCGCTCGACCTGCGCAGCCACGAGGCCCTCGTCGAGCACACCGGTGGTGGGGTGCGACGCGTCGCGCTCACCCCCAACCGGGCCGTCGGCGAGGTCACGCGCGAGCTGCTCCAGGCAATCGGCGGCCTCGCCGGATCCGTGGAGATCAACGCAACGCCCCAGGAGGTCGCTTGGAGCGTGCCGCTGGACGAGGACGACGAGCACACCACGTATGACGCTCGGCAGGTCTCCGACTACTTCGCCGCTGCCACGCAGGCGGCGCTGATCCTGGCTGCGTTCCGCGCGCCCTATCGCGGACGTTCGACACCCGTCAACGCTTGGTGGGGCTCGTTCGACCTGGCGGTGAACCTGTTCTCCGGGGAGCCAGCGGATCCACCGTCAGACGACTTCATCATGCGCAACGCGATGGACGCGCAGGAGGTGGCTGTCGGCTGGTGGCCGGGCGACGGGCGCTACGGCAAGGCGGCGTTCTACGCCTACGCGCATCCGGCGCCGGAGGGCTTCGCGGCCGCGTCGCTGTCGCCGCCGGCCCGTTGGGAGTTGGAGCTGGGCGAGTACGTGCTGGACTGGGACGACGTGGTGGCCAGCTCCGACCCGCACGGGGCGGCGCTGGCGTTCGCGCGCTCGGCGTTCAACCACGCGTGCGCGGTGTGCGACTGGGATCCGGCGCTGGCGGCCAGCGCGGAGGGCACGCCGCCGCCGATCGTCTGAGGTCACGGACGCAACTCCGCTCAACTCCCCTCAAGCGTTGCCTCGACCGTGACACCGATGCCCTCTGTGCGCATGCCCAGCCTCTGCATGCACTGGGTCATCGCCGCTTGCGCCATCACCTGCAGATGTGTCTCCTGCACGCCCGCTACGCGTCCCGACATGCGGCAGGTGATCCCGCTCACCGCCGCGTCTGTGCCGTCCTCGGCCTCACCTGAGAGTGTCAGCGTCACATAGCTGACGAGCTCGCGAGCCTGGGTGCCCTCCTTGACGAGCTGCTCGGCAACAAACCAAGTAAAGACACTGCCGATCGCGCCGGCGAGCAGCTCGCCTGGCAATGTCGCAAGTGGATCCGTCGTCCCGGGATCCACGTTGAGCGACAACAATGGCGCCATCGAATGGCTTCCCACAATCAGTCGCGGCGCGCTATCCGGAGGATTGCCCAGCCATCTGATCGTGGCCTCTCGTTTCAGGGCGTTCATAGACCCTCCCATCGTTTTCACCTCCGTCGGTCTAGTTTGTCATCTTCCGGCTCGCTGTTGTAGGTCATCCACGAACGAGCTGAGGGTCTCTGTCGCGGCTGACAGCTCTTCGAGCTGTTGGTCTGATAGCTCCTGCAGGTCGGCTCTCAAAGCAGCGAGGAACTGTGCGCGGAACTTCTCTTGTGCCGCGCTTCCCGCCTTGGTGAGGCTGATCATGACCACGCGTCCGTCGTCTGGCAATCCTTCTCGCCGAACCCACCCTTTCTCCTGGAGGCGCTTGACGAGCAACGTCATCGTAGGCTGTGCGATCCCCGCGAGCTCGGTGAGCTCTGTGATCTTTCGCGGCCCGTCGGTGAGGATGCTCAAGACCTCCATTTCGGTACGGGAGATCTCCCTGCTGCGCACCTGCTTGACGAGCAGCCGCACGAGGAGCGCCGCGCGCGAGAGCAGGTGCTCGGCGACGTAGTCGATTCGCTCTGTCCGCTTTTTCTTTGAGGCGACGCTCATCCTAGTCATATTGCATACTATATAGTTTTATGATATAGATATCAAGGAAGACGCAACAAGCTCCACGTCGAGAAAGGAGCACATCATGTTTCGTAACATCCTCGTCGCAATTGACGGCTCACCGGACTCAGATCAGGCGCTCACCCAGGCGATCGACCTGGCCGAGTCAGAGCACGCTCGCTTGACGCTCTTCAGTGCTGTCGTGATACCTCCCGCCGCCGCCTACGTCGGCGTGAGCGGTGAGGTGGTGGCGAACCTCAGCCGCGACGCCAAGGCCGAGACCGAGGCAATCATGCGGATGGCCGCCGATATGGTCCCCGACCAAGTGTCGCTCAGTACTGTGCTGAGCAGCGAGCCGGTAAGGCACGCGCTGATCCACCAGATCAAGACCGGGGCTCACGATCTCGTTGTCATGGGCTCCCGCGGGCGCGGCGCGGTGCGCTCGGTGCTGCTCGGCAGCGTGAGCCACTACGTGCTTCACCACAGTCCCGTCCCGTCCTGATCGTGCACGCCGACCCCGAGCGTGAGCTCGAATCCTCTGCCACGCCCTCGCGCGATCAACTGGCAACAGATCAGAGGCCGGTCCATGCCAGCGCGTGAGGTAGAGCTCGAGGCCGTGGCACGCGCGCCGGATCCCGAGATCGGCGACCCGCTAGCCTCTGCACGTCATCCTGGAGGGGTGGCAGAGCGGTTGAATGCGGCGGTCTCGAAAACCGTTGTGCGTCTTATTGGCGTACCGAGAGTTCGAATCTCTCCCCCTCCGTTGTAGAGCCGGATATGCCCACTATCTGGAGTCCGTGACCTCTGTGGCGCCCCGATCCTCGATGTCGGACGGCTCGTCGAACAGCCGGAGTATGCCTCGTAGCGAAAGACACGTGAGCGGCGCTGTCCTGTTGTCTCGGTGAGGAGTCCGAGCTCCTCGAACCGCGCGACGAGGCGGTTGGCGGTGGGGAACGTGACCTCTAGCGCAGATATTTGAATAAAAGCGGCCGGCAGGATCGGCAACTAAAGGAGGCGTACATAGTCCGTCACGGTCGGATCTTTATTTGGGCATTCCGGCGTCCGCATTAATAAAGCTGGCGGCGGCGGCGTCGAATAGACGCGGGCTTCAATAGCGTCGAAGGGCGGGCAAGCGTGCGGTCGGCCCTCCTCACGCCGCCCCCAAGAGCGCTACCGTCTACTTATGAACATGGTCCAGGCGGGGGGTGGGCGGGCTCCGGTCAAGCCCAGGCTGCGCGGCGTGCTGCACGAGTACGGGTTCTTCGTGTCGCTCTTCTGCGGCGTCGCACTGATCCTCGCCGCATCCGACGGGCGGGCGCGGCTGGCCGCCACCATCTACGCGGTCGCCGTCTCAGGCTTGCTGGGCACCAGCGCGCTCTACCACCGCGTGACGTGGCGAGCAGAGACGCGTCGTTGGATGCGGCGACTCGACCACTCGATGATCTTCGTGCTGATCGCCGGCACGTACACGCCGGTCGCGCTGCTCGCACTGAAAGGCTCGCTGGCGAGCACGATCCTGATCGTGCTGTGGGCTGGGGCGCTCGGCGGAGTCCTGTTCAAGCTGCTGTGGATCGACGCGCCAAAGTGGCTGTTCGCAGCTGTGTACGTCGCGCTCGGACTCGTCACCGCCGCGGTCTTTGGAGAGCTGCCCGCAGCAATCGGGTGGCTCGGCGCGGCCGGGCTTGCGGCCGGCGGGCTGCTGTACGCGATAGGCGCCGTTGTATACGCGAGCGGCCGGCCTAACCCGTGGCCGAAGGTGTTCGGCTACCACGAGGTCTTCCACACACTCGTGCTGGCCGCGGCGGCGCTTCAGTACGCAGTCATCGCTTTCGCCGTGCTGCCGCGGGGTTAGCTGCCGACGCCGGTCTCCAGGGTGGTGAGTGCGGGCGCAAGCGCCCGCCACTGGTCGGCAGGCACTTCGAAAGTGTTGGCGCCCAGGGCCTGGATGAGGACGTGATCGGCGCCCGCGTCGAGGTGCTCACGCACACGGGTGACGATTGCGTCCAGGTTGCCCCACACGACCATCGCTTCCTTCAATCGCTCCGAGCCACCACGGCCAAAGTCCTCCTGTCCGAAACCCTGTGTTTCCCACGACCCGCGGTAGTTGGGCAATCCGGTGTAGATCTCGAGATGCCAATGCGCACGGCTCAAGAACTCCTCGCGGTCCTCCGTGAGCACAACGGCCTGCTCAACGCATAGGACGGGCTTGTCACCGAGCAGTTCACGCGCTCGCCGGGTGTGCTCAGCAGTCACCAGGTAGGTGTGGGCACCGTCAGCCAGCGTGCCCGATAGCTCGAGCATCTTCGGACGCAACGCGGCGAGAACTCGTGGCGGTGCGGTCTCTCCTCCTGCGGCGAAGAACGGCGCTGTATCGATCGCCTGGAGATACTCGCGCATCGTCGTGACCGGCTTGCCGTAGCTATGGCCGCGCATCCGCTCCACGATCGGGCCATGAGAAATTCCCCACCCGACGACGAGCCGTCCCGGGTATGCAGCATGAAGCGTTCGACCGGCGGCGTTACCAGTCACGGCATCGCGGCCGTAGATGTTGGCGATCCCCGTCCCGATGACCAGACGCTCGCTCGCGCCGAGCAGCAGGCTTGCGTTGGTGAACGCCTCCCTGCCGTAAGCCTCGCCGAACCACAACGAGCCGAAACCCAAGGCCTCGAGCTCTGCGGCGTACTCGCTTGCCTGTGCCGGCACGACGGCGTCAAGCGCAGTGGTCCAGACACCAACACGCGAGTCGCGCAGCGACTGAAGTGCCTGAGGATCACGGCTGGGCGCATCGCTCATCAGATCTCCTCTGGTTGTGGACCTTCAGGCGTCTACTGTTTACTCGCCCGCACGGCTGTCCCGTAAGCGCAGATCTCTGTCCAGGTTGTGCCGAGCTCTGAGGTGTCGAAGCGGAACGCGATGATGGCGTTTGCGCCCTTCGCCTCTGCCTCCTCGACGAGTCGTTCCTGAGCGTGGACACGCCCTGCGGCGAGCATCTTGGTCATGCCCTTCAGCTCGCCGCCGACCAGCGACTTCAGCGAGGCACCGATCTGGGAGCCGAGGTTGCGCGAGCGGACGGTCAGGCCGAAGACCTCGCCGAGCACCTCTTCGATCTGATATCCGGGTAGATCGTTCATGGTGGTGATGATCATCGTTGGTCTCCTCGCTTGGGTTGCTCGGAGCATAATGACGCGCACCACTCCTTCACAACTCGCCCCGCACGCCTGCGCTACGCTTAGCTGAGATATGGGCGAGCGGACCGAGTACACGCCGGGAACCTTCTCCTGGACCGACCTGACGACGACCGATCAGGACGCGGCCAAGGCGTTCTACAGCGGCCTGTTTGGCTGGCAGGCCCAAGACATACCTGTCGGCGAGGGCGTCTACTACTCGATGCAGCAGGTGGACGGCAAGAATGTCGCCGCGATCTCCCCCCAGCCGCAGATGCAGCGTGACGCGGGCGTGCCGCCGGTATGGAACTCATATATCTCAGTGCAGAACGTCGATACGGCCGCGGAGAAGGCGAAGGAGCTCGGCGCCACGATGCACGCGCCACCGTTCGACGTGATGGAGGCCGGCCGGATGGCCGTGATCCAGGATCCACAGGGGGCCTTCTTCATGCTCTGGCAGGCCAAGGACAACATCGGCGCGGCGCTCGTCAACGCGCCCGGCGCGCTCAGCTGGAACGAGCTGGCCTCGCCGGACCTCGACGCATCCCAGGCTTTCTATTCGTCCTTGTTTGGCTGGTCCGTCGAGCCGTTCGAGGGCAGCCCTCAACCGTACCTGACGATCAAGAACGGGGATTCCAACAACGGCGGCATCCGCGAGCTGGACTCGCCGGGCCCGCCGCCGCACTGGCTCGTGTACTTCGCGATCGACGACATCGACGAGGGGCTCGCCACCGTCGAGCGGCTCGGTGGCGCTAAGCACGCGGGACCGATCGACATCGGGATCGCGAAGATCGGCATCGTCGCGGACCCGCAGGGCGCGATATTCGCGCTCTACGCCGGCCAGCTCGAGCCGTAGACGTGTCTGGCTGAACCTCACTGTGGCGGCGCGGCCCCGGCCCCGTTCTGCCGGTCCGCCACGTCCGCTCCTACCCATCCAGCACCCGTGCGCCCGCGCACGGCCATACCTCGCGCGCCCCGGCGGGCGTTGCGATGTCGGGCGGGAGCAGGCCGAGCACGCTGCCACCGAAGCCGCCACCCATCAGCCGCGCTCCGGCGGCGCCGGCATCCAGTAGTTGTTGCACAGTTCTCTCGACTGCTGGTGTAGAGACCTCGAGGTTGTCGCGCAGGCTCTTGTGCGCGGCGCTGAGCAGATCGCCCAGCGCGGACACGTCGTTTGCGCGCAACGCTATGCACGCCTCCTCCACACGTGCGTTGTCGCTGAGCATATGCTCCGCGCGCCTGCGCAGCGGGGCGGGAAGTCGCTCGACGGAATCTGGATTGGCCTCGCGCAACGAGCGCACTCCCAGCAGCTCACATGCTTGTGCGCATTCAATGCGACGCTGGTTATAGCCGGAGCTAGCGTTCTCACGCGGCTCGCCGGAGTCGAGCGTCACCAGCCGCCAGCCGTTTAGGTGCAGGGGCATAGGGTTGACCTGGAGTGTCTGAAAGTCGATGCGCAGCACCATGCCGGGTGCTCCGTACAGCGATGTCAGCTGGTCGAGCAGCCCGGTCTGCGCGCCGGCCCACTCGTTCTCGACACGCGAGCACAGCTTTGCGACCTCGGTCTGGTTCAGGGCTTTCTCTGAGCCGGTGAGGGTAAGCAGTGCGAGGCTCAGCGCGACCTCTAGCGCTGCTGAGGAGGACAGGCCGGCGCCGCGTGGGACCTTGCCCGCGATCTGCAGGCTTGTGGGCGGCGGCGGGAATCCGGCGCGCGAAAGCTCGGCGACTGTGCCCCGTACGAATGCACGCCAGCCAGGTGCTGGCTGCGGATCGGCGAGTGGGAACTTGTCGCTCTCGTCGAGGTCGAGCGCTTCTGCCAGCACATCACCCTCTGCCAGCACATCACCGAGACTCGGCTCGATTGTGTGCGCATGCACGGTTACGCCCTCGGCGATGGCGAATGCGAGTGCGAGCCCTTCGTTGTAGTCGGTGTGCTCGCCGATCAGGCATACGCGCCCGGGCGCAAATGCACTTACTCTCAGGGTCGCGGGGTGCGATTGGTGCGTTCGGCGAGGTAGGCCTGGTTCTGCTGGCGCTCGCCACGGATCTGAATCGCGATGAAGACGATGATGATGTTGACGACCACGCCGATCCCGCCGAAGGTGGCGATCAATCCGATGTCCTTGGAGACGGCTGGGCTGGTGGCGAGCAGGGACAACATGCCGGGAGCCTAGCAGCGCGGCGAGCGCGGGTGTCGTAGCCTTGGGACGCTGTCGCAGACGAGCGCAGGGAGAGGTGCCGGAGCGGTTGAACGGGCGCGACTGGAAATCGCGTAACGGGGGAAACCTCGTTCGAGGGTTCGAATCCCTCCCTCTCCGCCATATTGACGAAGATCGAAACAGCAGCGTCAGAAGGCGGCCGGGATAGGCCGCCTTCTGGGTTCTGGCTGGCCTGCAGCTCGCGTGTGGCTTGCTTGAGCTTGGCAACGAGGCGGCGGTCGAGCAGGACGGCATAAGGCTCGGTTAGCTCGTCGGCGCTGACGCAGGCAAGGTTTTGGCCGCTGCCTTCGTCCCACTCGGCCGTGATGAACAGCTTCGTAAAGAACGCCTGGTTGTAGCCGCGTTTGGTCGTGTCGTTGGCACTGGCGTAGACCAGGGCGGCGTCCTCGGCCAGCTCTAGGGCCATCTTGAGCTGTGCCGTCTCGATCGTCAGCCGTAGCTCAGTCTCTGCCAGGGACGTTTCAGCGGCCTTGATCTCTTCCTTGAGCCGGGTGCGTTCTTCGCGGAAGGCATCGCCGGATACGTCGTCGCCCTCCTCGGCATGGAGTCGGATCAGGCGCTTCTGCTGAGCCTTGAGCTTGTCAATCAGCTCGCTCTTGGCCTTACGCACCTGCTGGACGGCCTGGGTGCTGACGGCGGCGAGTGCTTCTATTGCGCCGGTGCGGTTGGCGACCTCCTGGGCAGTGAGTTGCACGGGCCGCTCGCGGTAGTGGCGCTCAATGGCCTGCTCAATCAGCTCCGGGCGGATGTTGGCGCGCATCTCGCAGCGGGTGCGGTTGATCCGGGCGCTGCAGAAGAAGTAGGCGTACTTGCGGCCATTGCGCCCGGTGCTGATGCCGAAGCTGAGGCGCTGCCCGCAGGAGCCGCAGAAGATGCTCCCCTTGAGGTAGTGGCGATGGATTTGCGGTCGCTCGCCGGCCGTGCGCTTCGCGTCGAGCAGGTTCTGTACGCGATCGAAGGTGTCCTGGTCGATCAGCGGCTCGTGTCGGCCAGAGAAAGTCTCCTGCTCCGGAGTGCCGCGCTTATAGACGACCCAGCCGGCGTAGTAGGCGTCACGCAGAATGCGTTGCAGGCTGGAGCTGTTGACCTTTTGCGGCGGGCGCGAGGTGCGCGGACGCGAGCGCAGACCGAGTCGGTACAGCTCTGCCTCCAGTTGCGGGATGGAGTATTCGCCAGAGCCATAGAGCTGGAAGGCGAGCGTTAGGAAGGGCGCACGCTCCGGATCAGGTTCGGCGACGGCAACCTTGCGGCCGTCGGGCAGACGATCGACGGTGTTGCGGTAGCCGAGTCGTGTCCAGCCGTAGGTGCCGCCGTTCTTGGCCTTCTGGTAGATGCTCCGTTTGACATTCTCACTCGTCTGCATCGACTCGTACTGGTTCTTGGCTGCAATGATGCTCTCCGTGAAGAACGCGGCGGCGCTATTGTCGCCAATCATCGGCTCGCTGACGGAGATGAGCTGCGCTCCAGCTTGGCGCACCAGCTCGCGCGTCTGCCAGTAGTCCTTTTGGTTGCGCGCCCAGCGGCTCAGGCTCCAGACGATGACGTAGTCGACGTGCATTGCCTCGCCCTCGTTGCGGCGCTTCAGCTCGTCGAGCATTTCCAGAAAGCCCGTGCGCTTGTGCAGATCGACGTAGGCGCTCTTGCCGGGATCAGAGAACTCGTCAACGATCTCGGCGTTGAGTTCAGAGCTTGCCTTGTTCCCAGCTGCCTCGCGCTGCGCGCTGATGCTCAGGCCATCCGGATCGTAGTCGTTGTTCTTCTGACGAGGGCCACCGGATACACGCAGATATGCGAACGCGTTCTTAGTTACTTGGGCGCTTGGCGTTGCTGGGGCTGGTTTATCGGTTGTCACTGATGGCACTGGTGTCCTCCTTTCTGCCCGTTGTCGTCAGGGTGTTGTTAACTTTACATTATATCATCTGCGTAATATTCGTGTCGAGCATCACGGCTGGCGCTTCGTCAAACCGCGCCACCTGGAACAGCTCACGGTCAGCGCGTGGTAGCTGCCCTATGCAGTCCTCGATCGTCGCCACGCGCTTGCTGTCTGGTGCCAGCCACAGGACGCGCGGGAAGACGCCACGTGCGGCCTGCTCAGCTCCGCTCGTGTAATAGGCGACGTAGACGGCTAGCTGGCGGACAATCGTCTGGCTGCCCTCGGTGCCTCGGTCTACCTCGATGAAGTAGCTGTACTCGTAGGCTCCGACTCCGAGCCGGGCGTAGCTGTCCGGCTTGAGCGTGTGCCGCTGAGCTGCAAGGCCGCCCCAGCTACGCCAACAGGCGGGCTCGCCGCTCAGCTCCAGCAGCTCGATACGGCGGGAGCGGTCGGCTTCCACGAGCAGCGCGTGCAGCTCCGACACTTGCAGGGTGTGGCGCACGAACAACGTCCCTGGCGTCTGCGACCGCCGCCTATGCCGCTCGGGTTGCCAGCCACGTTCTAGGGCCAGCCGCTGACCGCCGAGGCCAAGGCAGTAGACATAGCCGGCCGAGCCGGCGCGAGCGCCGCCAACTTGGCGCGGCAGGCGTTCCAGCGCGCCGAGCCGCGTCAGGCGCAGCAGTGCTCGACGGGCAGCGCGGCCGTTAGCGGCCTGATCGTCAGTGTCGGCGAAGCACAGGCGGGTGAGCTGGTCGCCGCTGACGAAACGCAGATCGGACACGCGCTGGAGAATGCTCAGGTCATGCTCAGTCAGTCGGGATTGCAGCTCCAGTAGATCGGCCGCCGTCAGGTAAGACCGGCTCATTTGCGACTCACTTTGTGGTTAGTAGTCAGTGGCAAATTGAGCGGCGATGGCTGGTAGATACAGGAGATTTCGCTGCCTCTACTCGACGCGACTGGACGGGCGACTGGCAGCCTCATGGCCGTGTCCTCGGCTTGCGGCCAACCGGCGACGACGGGCGGGCCGGGCCGCTGATCCGCCGTCGTAGCTCGGCCTCGACATCAGCGCGTGGGCGGGCGTAGTTGAAGCGTGAGGCGTGGCGGATTTGCTCCCGGCTACCGAGCGGCACAGGTGGCGGCGGGGTGCTCAGCGTCACCGGGCGGGCGGTGCTGCCATCGTCGAGCGCCAGCTGCACGGCGATGGCGTGAGCATCAAGGGCTTGGAGATCGGCGGCGGTCAGGGCTGGGGCAAACAGCCGCTCCATGACTTTCGCGTCACTGGAGCTGAGGGCAAATACGGCCTTGCTACGAGCATTGGCGAGCACCACCTCGAGCAGCTCCTTCGGGAGTTGGGCGAGGTTCTGATGAGCGACGGTCAGGGCCAGGCCGTACTTCCGGCCTTGGGCGAACATCTCGTCCCACGGGATCGGGGCGTCCGCGAAGTCTTGAACCTCATCGACGTACAGGCCGAAGGGGCGGCGCTCGGCTTGCGGTCGTCCGGCACGCTCGGTGGCGGCCTGCCAGAGCGAGGTCAGCACCAGGCAGCCCAACAGCGTCGCCGTCTCGTTGCCGATCAGGCCCTTGGGGAGACGGACGAGCAGTACCTTGCGCTCAGCCATCAGGCGCTGCATCGATAGCGGCGGTGTGGCTTGCCCCATGATCGCCCGAATTGAGGGGCGAGCCGTAAAGGCGCGCACCTTGTTGAGCAAGGGCGCAATGACCGTCGCCTGCTCTTTGGCTGGCAGCTCACCGAACCAATGCCAGTCTGGTTCGAGGCCAACCGGATCATCCAAGTCCGCCAACACCTTGTCGCGGAAACGTGGATCGAGGAACAGCCGGGGCAGATCGAGCAGCGTCGAGCCTGGGCGGCGGGCTAGCGTCAGCAGCCCCATGTGTGCCAGCTGGCCGGTGCGCGGACCCCAATAGGCGCTCCAGATGCGCTCGAACAGCTCGCCGAGCTGATCGGCGACAAGCGACGGATCAGTCGAGCCGGCAAACGGGTTGAAACCGACGGCATAGTCCGGGTCGGTTGGATCGAGCAGGATCACGTCTTTGGTGCGCTCCGGTGGGATCAGGTCGAGTAGGTCACGGATCAAGTCGCCGTTGGTCTCGATGACCGCCAGCCCCCGGCCTTGCGCCAGGTCATCGCGGATCAGGTTCTGGATCAGGCTGGTCTTGCCGGTGCCGGTCGGGCCGAGGACGTATAGCCCGCGCGTGGAGGCGGTCGGCGTGATGGCAACCGGGCGAGCGACGCCAGCGAAGTTGCTGACACCCAGTATTCGACCGGTGTGCGGCAGGCTCAGGCTCGGTACCAGGCGCTTGGCCGCGCCGAGTTCCAGGCCGGGGAGGTCGGGGCCGCCGACAGGCCACGCGATGACGGCCGCCAGTTCGGTGACACTGAGGTAACGGCCACGCTGGCCGAGCAGGCGCAGCAGTTGGCCGTACCAATACGGATCAGCGACCATGCGACCAAAGGGGGTGCTGAGACTCCACAAGCTGGCGGCGGTGCGCCGCATCAGTTGGGTGGCGCGGGCCGAGCTGTTGGCGCGGACGCTCATCAGGCCGTAGCCGTTCAGGCCCGGCTGACTGAGCTTGGCAAGCAGCAGCCGTTGGCGGCCGTCGCGCTGGATCTCCGGCGTTAGCGGCAACGGCGGCCGGATATGCGGCCGGAACGTCCAGGTCAGACGGACAGTCTCGTGCTCATGTAGTGGAAAGAGGCTCGAAAGCAGGTCGGCGGCGATCGCTGCCAGCGCATCCGTGCGGATAACAGCCGTTGCCGGCGTCACCTGCCAAAGCGAGCGCTGGGTGTGACGGCCGGTTGGTGCTTCGGTTTGGTCAAGGCGCAGGCTGGGGATGGCAGCTCGCAAGCTGCCCAGCACGCCATCGGCAGCCTTGGGACTGACGGCGAGGCGGTGGGTAATCCCGCCACGGCTAGCGCTCAGGTCAAACACCAGGCGGGTGTTGTACGACACGCCAGAAAAGGCTGACAGGGCCGCCAGCACAGCCGATTCGTCCAGATCGCGAGGGAACCTGAGCCGATACCAGGTCAGCTCAGGTCGCATCATGGCTGCGACTTGCCTTTCTGGCTGTTGGTGTTCTTGTTAGCAGACAGCAGTCGGGCGTGCTGGAGCAGCGCCCAGGCAAAGCGATCCCAATCCGGTTCACTCCGCAGCTCGGCTCGGATGGAGACTCGCTCCAAACGTTTTCGGTTGGTTGTTTTCTTTCTCGGCATGGCGTGACTCCTTTCGCTCTTACTACTGCCGTAGGTCACGCCACTCTCAAACACGAACGTAACCCTCTATTGTCTCGCGGCTTCAGTCGGGCGGTCAAGTGTGGGATTTACAAGACTCGTCACCACTTGCGGGTGTGGAAAAGCACCAAGCGCACGACGACAAAGATGATCGCCAGCACAATGAGATACGGCATGAGTCTCGGGAGCACGTCAGCCAACACCTGCAAGGAGATGGCGACCGCCACCAGGCCGATGACGGCCTTCTCGGCTAGTTTCTGCTTTTCGTGCATGTGCTTGTTCCTGTCCTGTACCTGACGCCGCTTGGCGGAGCTGGCTGCGCTTCGGCGTGCTCGATTGCCTTGGCATACATCTGTTGCTCTAGACCTTGGGCCACGACCTGAATACGGAGCGCGGCCTCCAAGCCTTCGCGGTAGGGAGCGGCGAGGTCATCTTCGACCGGTGGCGGTGCCTCAGACGGCCGCAGCCGGAACTGCCAGCCGACGACCAGCCCGACTAGGGCCACTAGACCAATGACCGCAAGGGCTGCCTCAATGACGGCCATCAGTCCTGCCCTCCCTCGTGGAAGGCGAGAAGGTTGATCTCATTGGCGGCAAAATTGCCAAAGGCCGTGAAGATCGCCCGATAGACGTTCTCGCCCATCGGCGAGATACGAAAAGCGGTGTCAGTAGCCTGCGACAGCACCGCCGCGTGATGGATGGCGACCGAAGTCGCAAAGGCCCCGGAGTTGATGCGGGCCGCCGCTACGATGCCAGCTCGCTCGGCCTTAGCGATCTCGCGGTTCAGGTCGCGGTCGGGCGAGATGACCTGAGCTGGCTGGCTGCGCTGGACATGGACTAGGTCTCTAGATGATGGTCTGCGACGCATGGGGTATCAGCTCCTTGACTAGGTTGGGCATACGGGCTTGGCATGGACACGGCAGGGCCTCGCCGCAGCGCAGGCAGAAGCACTGCTCGGGCTCCGGGTCGAGGGCATCGGGCAGCCAGTGGGGGCAGTCAGCGCTAGCCTCTTCTTGAATGACTGCAACACGGGACGTAACTACGCGAGTGCCAGACATGCGAGCAGGGTCGCACGCCCGTTAGGCGCTGAGAAGTGCAGAGCTAGTGCCGATTGAGTGCGCACCAGGTGCAACCGCCGTCTCGGCTGGCACGATCTACGGGCTGCTCAGCGAGCTTGCCAGCCGAGAGCGGTCGATCCAGCCGATCGTCTTCGAAAAGGACAAGTATCGCCTCCTGCTTAGTTGCCCTCAGGTGCGCATGTGCTCTTCAGACGAAGACGTTCCGGCGCTTGCAAAGGCGGCGAATTATGTTCTGCTGGCGGCGATCGGGGAACTAGTGCCGTCTGATCGGCAAATCGCCGAAGTCGCCTTGTTCGTCGGGCAGTTCGTGGAGCACTCGTTGCAGCAACGTATCGACAAAACCCGTGGGCACCTTACGACCGACATATACAAAAAAGGCCGAAAGCGTGTGCTTAGCGAAATAGTGCAGTTGTTGCTCCGCGACACGCCCCGTCACAATCCGATAGCACCGCCACTTCCCGGTTCTGCGCGTCCAGATTTTCCGTGGGGGGTTGAGGGCCTCGCCAAGACGAGCGCAGACTTGCACTATGCCGCCATGCTGCCATTGTTCTCGACCTACCTCTACCACGCTCTCCCCGACGACGCGCACATCATATCCACACGATCATGGGACGGCTTCATAGTGTGGTCATTTGATGCGTTTTGTCAGTTCCTACATTCAATGGCCTTCGTTGCATTTGGGAAGAAGTTGTCCCCAGCAACGGTGCGAAGCGTCTGCGACTTGAGCGAATATGCGGCGCACGTCGCTCCGTTCCAATACGGAGACTGGGGCGACCAGGTTTCCACTGGGGCTCTTGGAATACTACGGCGCCCAGATAATACGTTCTGGCCGGTCTGCGCGTTACACGTATGTTAATGCACTTTATGAAAACGGCTGGCGGCCTTGGCTCGAAGCGCAACTGTTCGGGTTGGACGTCATGCACGAAGTTTCACAAACACCGACTCCAGGGGTCGCGCCACGACTGGTGGGGAGCCCAACCACGATCGTGCCATTTGAGGCCCTCAAAGACTCGCCGCTCGCAGCGCTGGTCATTGTCGGCTACAGGATGGAGAGGCTTCTCGCTACCGAGGGGAGTTACAAGTATCCCGTTGTCGCAAATGCCCGCGCTCGCGCGCATCGGGCGCTGGCCTACCACTACGACATTGATACTGGTCAGCTTCTCAGCAACGGGCTGTCCCTCCGTGAAGTCGCGGATCGATTCTTTGAACAGGAACCAGCCAGACTTGACACGTCCAATACTTATGTGGTTTGATAGAGGTGTAGATGAAGACTGACGAGTGACTGAGCATAGATCGGAGATCTCGCCCGACCCTGACCCTGGTCGGGCGGTCTACCGCGATCTGTGGCTAGGCGCCAAGACCACGGCACTTGCCGTCGCCAACACCTGGGAACGCAACGACATCGAGCAGCGTCAGCCTGGAGAGCATGGCACTGTGGTACGCGAGTCGATTGATAGGAACCTGCACCGAAGTTGTTGGCGGGCAAGCTCACCGCCGCCGCGTAATAACTGAGGGCCTTCGGTCAGGAGTTCGCATAGACAAGAAGTACGACGTCTATGCGGCGATGGTCACGGTCCCGCAACTTGCGGAGCCGGCAACTTTCCACCGAGAGGCAATAGCCCGGCTGCCAGCGATGGACGTGTACGATCCTAAATGGTGCGATGTCCTCTGGGAGCGCGAACCAATCGCGGCCGACGAGTGGCACCGCTGGTTAACTGACGGCACCAACGACGATCATGGCGAGGCGGGGATGCTCGTTGTTGCCTGTCAGCGACTTCAGCGAGGTGTAGAGCTGATCAGCCGCGACCTGCCCGTCAACAAGGATGCTATGGCATGGAGTGCGTAGCTGCATTCATTGTACCGCCGTATGAGTTTATTCCCCCACAGCTAAAGCCGTGGTGCTCTGCCTACGACCACATAGACACGCAACAAGAGGCCGACTAGGTACCGTGCGAGAGCAGATGAGGGAGCAGTTGTGTTTACCCCACACACCCCGCCCCACCAGCCATCGCCTCACGCACCACTTTGTGCGCCTGACCACCCCTCCCGATCAACGCTCTGAGTCTGGCAGCCTGGCCCGATGACACATTGCCTATGCCCGTCAGCGTTTCACCAGCTCCCCATATTTCGGCTATCTCCTGGGTGTAGGAGACTGTCCACTGCTTGCACCAGCGCACCCGACTCAGCCTGACCCGCAGGCCGTACTGCTTGTAGCCGATCCGGGCGACTCCCTCGCCCGTCGTGGTGCTGCCGCCCCAACCCTGCCAGCGCATCGCGCAGTAGTTCAAGCTGAACGGTGGCCGGATGACGAGTTCCCGGAGTCCCTTGAAGAAGCAGCCATTGGGGTCGATGCGCTCTTCCTTCCCGGCGACGTAGCTACCGGCGTGAACGGCGCAGGCCGTGATTTTGTCGTCATGCTGCACCTGCGCGAAGTGCGGCGGGGCGGTTGCACCGAGGGCAAGGTTGATGACCAAGCTGGTATAGACGCTCACCCCACCGCAGCTACGCAAGCCGCTCGCGCTGACCACCACCGGCACGGTGGCCCGTTCCTGAGCGTGCAGGCCGGTACTGGCGTCCGTCCATTGGATCAGAGCCACCGCGCTGCCTTCGGCTGTGGCCCCGCCCCAGCTCGACCAACTGACGGCCGAGACGGCCGAGTTGGCGAGCGTCTGCATGTCGGCCGATTCGTAGTCCGCCAGCCGGAAGGACGATGGCTGGACGGCTTCGCTGAGGCCAGGTTGGTCGAGGTAGACCGTTGGCGATGTGGCAGCACTGGCGCTGGTCGCCAGCGAGCCGCCGACGAGAACGAGCGCCACCACGACGGCGGCAAAGGAACGGCAGGGGCGGGAGGACATAGGGCGGGCTCGCTTTCGTCGTCGGGGGCGGCACGGTATCGAGAGACGGATGATTGAATTTGGGCTACCCGCTGACGCAAGCCGGATCGCCTTCGAGTCCACACGGCAGTCCGGGGTGTAGGTATTCCTCTAGCGTGACCGGCGCGTGGGCTTCGGCCTTGTGCAGCACATGCAGCGCCTGGGCATAGAACACGCTCAAGTCTGCGGGTGTCAGGAAGGTGGCCTCTTCATGGAGGGCCACTTCGCCAGTCGTATAGCGGAGGTCAGAATGGCCGATAAAGCTCAGGTCGGCGAACCAGTCAGGTTCTGCGCCGTGACTGAGCGTGAGCTGATACGTCGGCGTGCGAGCCGTTGACCCGACGGTATACCGGCGGTAAGTCGGGAACTCGATGATCGCCATTGAAACAACGGTGCTTGGGCTCAGGCGGCCGTGAGCGAACACAGCCTCCAAGCCATAGGCGCCATACTTGGCATAGCTGCCGGGCTTGGCTAGGTAATAGACGTTGATGACCTGAGCGCCGCAACAGCCCTTGGTTAGTTTGGTGACTATGCCACGGCTGCCACGGTGGTAGTCACGCAGGGTGTCGGACGCAAGGGTCTGCGTGTCGCGCGCCGCCATGATCCGGGCTGTGGCCTGTTCTGGGTTCGGCTCGGCGATAGCGCCGCGGGCGAGGGTGATCACGCCCAGCAGCGAGACCAGGGCGGCCGCGAGGCCGACAGAGCGCGTCGTCGTTGATCGAGCGATCGCTACGAGCACAGCGCGGCACTGTAGCAGGACGTATACGCATGGGACGCGAGCACTCTGGACATAGATGGTCGGGACGTATGGGGTTGGAGCAGCCATGCCCGCGCCGATCTCCCCAGCGACCCAAGCCTTCGGCGAACGCGTCCGCACCCACCGGGAAGCCTTGGGCCTCAGTCAGGAAGCCTTGGCAGCTCGGAGCGGCGTCCACTGGACCTTTCTCGGGCAGGTCGAGCGCGGCCGGCGAAACCTCAGCCTGCACAACCTGGTCAAGATCGCGAAGGGTTTGGGTGTCGATCCGGGAGAGCTGGTGCAAGGACTTACGCCGCCGGACGGCGAAGCTCAGGCGTAGCCATGCCAGCTTCGCCGCCTGACGCCGCCGCTCTCGGGCGGGCCGTCCAAGCCATTCGGGCCGAGACGGACATCAGCCAAATGCAGCTCGCCGAGGCCACCGGCTTCATGCAGAGCTGGATCAGCAACGTCGAGCATGGCCGGCGTAACGTCAGCTGGAGCAACGTCGGCCGGTTGGCCGACGGCCTGGGCGTCAGCGTCTCGGAGCTGGCCGCGCGGGCCGAAGCGCTGGCAAATGAGCCTCCGGGAGCCTCGGCCTAGACATGACACGGATTAGATAGTAGGCTGGCGGACACCCTAGACAACTAGTGCCCCCGGCGACAGCGCTGAACTGCCCCGGGGGCGTGACACAGGAGGTGTTAGCTCCCATGCCAGAACAGCCTAACCAGAGCGCGGGCCAAGAGGACGCCCAGTTCGACCGCAACGTGCTCGACCTCATGTTCACGGAGCACCCGTGGCCGTGGACAGTGAGCGAGATCGCCCGAGAGATGAGCAGCGAGGGCGGGGCCGAAGACGCCGTAAACCGTCTCGCGACCAGTGGCCTGCTGCATCGGATCGGGGAGTTCGTCTTCCCGACGCGCACTGCCGGCCGGGCCGCCGAAATCGAGGTCGGCACGATCTGACCGACGGTCGCAACAGCGCCGCGCCGCTCGAGCAGGGCGCGGCGCTTCTCTGCGCCAGTGGCTCGGCTAGGGCATTGCTCAGCGTCGTCCCTCACTGGCCACGCAGCCCCGCTCTTGAGGAAACCATCGTAGAGAAGCCGAATTAGTCCACAAAGTCCGGCAAGTCGGCTTGTCTCTGGCTGAGGTGATCGTATAGGCTGTCGCCAGGTTCGGGCGGTAAGCCCGCTTGCATACGTGGCTACCACTTACGCGCACCGAGCGCGACGCTCTCGCCCCCACTTAGTCGCTTGCTATCGACATTCCTCAGGTTCCTGCTGGTCGGCATTTGGCTCGCCGCGTCGGTACTCCTCGGTACCTCCACTGTCGTTCATCACCAAGCGATTCGCATTGCCTCTGCGGTGATCGTCGGACTCCCTGGTGCGCTCCGACTTGGTGCCAACGTCAAAGGGCTCTCTGGCCCAGGCGAAGACACAAAGCAACGCGTCCGACGCATTCTGCAGTCTACGATCGTTGACTTGGCCACGGCTGGAGTGTCCGGGGAAGACGTAGTGGGCATCAGTCTGCACGTCTGGTTGGTTCCCCCCTGGTATCGGTTCTTGTTCCCTTACCAGCTCAGAAGCCGCCTACGTCGCAAATCGACGCTCGCGCGCTTGGCACGTCGCTTGCGGCTACGCCCCAAGCTTGCTCTGCCTTGCTCGCTACCGGATTCAGCCACATGATCCAAGTGGCCTATCGTTCCGGATCGGCGCTGGTCTTGTTGGCCGGTGCGTCGCCCAGAACCAGGCAGGCAGAATTCACGTCGTGAAACTCAGCACGCCAGCGTTCAAATCGTCTGTAGCCGATGAAACCCGCTGGAAGGAAGCCCCAATCACGACAACCTATCGCTTGGATCGGGAAGAAGCCGAATCGTTGGCTCGGATTTATAGCGAGGCGGCAGCCTTGGTGATACGGGATGCGTCGGGCGACGCCCTTGGATGCGTCACGCTTGAGTTTGCCGCCGACTCGGCGCTGCATCTTCCGCAAGCCAACAAAAAAGTAGCCAAAACTAACATTTACTTCAAACACCTACGCACTGCGGCAGATCTCGTGCAAACACAACTACGGCACGGAGGAGACAGTTGACTTACATCGAAAACCGCATCAGACTGGAAGGGTGAAGCAGTGGGACATGCAACAGCCATGAAGACCGCATCCCGGCCAGAGAGTTCGCCCGGTCAGCCAGAGCCCGACGAGGCTGGGGCTGGTTATGTCGTTGATTTCCCTGAGCCAAGCTCGGATGAGGTGCTTGCAGGCTACCGAACCTATCGTGAGATCGGTGGCGCACCGTTCGAGCCGTATGAGACGCAATTGGAAGAGCAACTGACCACCGAGTTGCAAAGCGGCCACCCGAAAGCCGGAGAGGCCCAAGCCCAGTTGATGCGGCTCACCCATCAAGAGTCCTAGCTACCCGAGCAAGAAACACCACCGGCCGTCCATTCGATCCTCAAGTGAGAATTGAGGATCTGTTTCTCTCGGGACCTCCGGCTTCGATAGCAGTTCAGTCGAAATCGAGGCTCAACGACCTAGCCAAAGCCAACCTCGCCTACGCGAAGCTGGTTTGCCCAGCCCCGAACCAGCCCTTCACGCTCGCTGATGTCTAGTTCGATTTCGGCTTTCTGCGCTGGGCCTACGCCATCAAGCCGCGCCCGCTTCCTCGCGATCTCATCGTCCTCTTCGGAGATTTTTTCCTCGAGGTTGGCTATCTCGGAAGGAGGCAGCGGCATACGCATAAGTCTATAGCTCGGCTGTCCCGGGTGAGGGCGACGGCTTTGAGCCGTAGCGCTGGGCGTGCAGATCTTGGATGCGCTGCCAAGCGTCGGCATGTTTCGAGAGTCGTCCCGTGCAGCCCGTCCCGTTTTCTGGGCATGGACACGGTCATTCCGCGGTGGTCGCCCCGGCATGCGCCACCTCGCGGCGGCTGCGCGGCGCACGGGGGGAGACGATGGCGCCCCAGTCGCTGTCCTCGATGTGGGCGGGCTCGGTGGTGGCCAGGAAGTCGCCGAGGACCGCGGCGAGTCCCTCGGGATCTTCGAGGTTGGGAAAGTGGGCGGCGCGCGGCAGCGTCTCGAAGCGGCTGTGAGGCGCCGCGCGGTGGGCGGCCAGTCCGTGGGCGAGGGGGATTGTGTGATCGCGCTCGCCCCAGACGATCAGGGTCGGCATGCCCGTGAGCAGGTAGAGCCGGTCGGTGGCGCTGACTCGCTGGCCGTGGATGTCGATCACGGAGCGGAGCGTGTGCAGGAACGCGGTGCGCGCGCCGGGCTGCTCGAGCGGGCGTAGGGCGCGCGCGATCGCTTGCAGGTAGACACCTTGGCGCGATCCTGCATCGCTCAACTGGTTGCCGACGCGGCGCAGGGCTGACTGCAGGCGAGGATGGGCGGCGAGCGACAAAAGCGAGGAGGCGCCGGGCAGCGTGGCGCTGCGCAAAAGCGGTGAGACCTCGTGGCCGAGACCGCCGGAGGAGATGAGCACGAGACGCTCGGTACGTTGGGGGAACTGGTAGAAGAACTGCATCGCGACGCCGCCACCGAGTGAGTGGCCGACGATCGTGGCCTTCTCGACGCCGAGCACTGCTAGCAGGTCGCGGATCGAAGAGGCGTGCGCGCCGAGCGAGTAGTCCCCGCGCGGCGTTGCGGAGTCGCCGTGCCCGATCAGGTCGGGGGCGATCACGGTGTAGCGGTCGGCCAAGCGCAGCGCGACCTCGCGCCAGTGGCGCGAGGAGTTGACCATGCCGTGGATTAGAACCACTGGCGGCCCGCTGCCTACCATGTGGTAGATCACGCGGTGTCCGTGCAGTTGCATCTGCCAGGCCTCGAACGCGTCGATGGGGTCGAGCACGATGGGACCCAAGCTACACTAGGCGGCTCTGCGCCTGTAGCTCAGCTGGATAGAGCGTCGGTCTACGGAACCGAAGGTCGGGAGTTCGAATCTCTCCAGGCGCGTCGCGCGAGCATCATGCCCGCTAGAGGCGAACCTTACGATCTGTAGCGCAGCAGCTCATCCAGCGTTTGCCCGCTGAGCACGGATGCGGGCTCCTCGGCGACGATGTCTGAGCCTGGGTGTGCCAGCTCGTCGCGCCGCTTGAGTAGTAGCCACTGTGGCTTAGCCCCTGGCTGCGTGCGCTGCAGCGCGAAGCCACCGCGGAGCTTCTGACCGTGCAGGACGAAGACGGCATGACCGCGGTCGAGCGCCTCGGGCCAGGCTACCCGTCCGCCCTGCTCGTAGCTGCCGCGGTCCCAGACCACCACGCCGCCGCTGTTGGTTGGTCCCTCGAAGGCGTTGTGCTCCATTCCGTGGTCGTCTACCTGGACGGCCAGGCGCTTGACGGCCGGGTCCAGTGATGGGCCCTTGGGCACTGCCCAGGATCGCATCACCCCGGCGACCTCGAGCCGCAGGTCGAAGTGGCGTGTGGTGGCGGCGTGCTGCTGCACGACGAACACACCGGCGCTCACGCCACGGATCGCGAACTGCTCGTGGCCCTCGACTGGAACGTCATCTATAGCCATGTTGTCGACGACGGTGCTCCGCGTACCCTGGTGCAGGAAGGTGACGAGCGTATTGATCGCAACGGGAGGGCCCTCGGCATGCACGACCAAGGTGCCGTCGTCTGCGTTGCGCACCCAGCCCATGACGCCGAGCTCGCCTGCCCGACGCCGGGTGGCCTCCCGGAAGCCGACACCTTGGACGGTCCCGGTGACAACCGCTCGGATCGCCCGGGAGCTGTGGAAGCTGGACATGGAGACCTGAACAATTAAACGAAATTTGGAACCTACTCAGCCTCTCCCTGACCTCTGACGAGCACCAGCGCGAAGCCGTCGTAGCCCTTGTCGCCCACGGTTTGGATTGCAGTGGCGGAGATTGAACCCCCACCCTCCCCGGCGGCGAGCATCTCGTAGAAGCGGCGTACGCCTTTGATCGTCTCGTTGCCTCCTGATGGGTCATCGGCGTCTGGGTCGAGGATCGCGCCGTCGCGGACGACGTTGTCGCCGACGATCAGCGTGCCGGGCCTTGACAGCTTCAGCGACCATTCGAAGTAACCCGGGTAATTTCCCTTGTCGGCGTCGATGAAGATCATGTCGAACGGGCCGGCACCCTCGGCCGCGAGTTCTGGCAACGTCTCGAGCGCTGGTCCCACACGCAGCTCGACGACCTCATCGAACCCAGCTCTTGCGATGTTCGTTTGGGCGACCTCCGCGTATTGCGGGTTGGCCTCGAGCGTGACGAGACGCCCGCCTGCTGGCAGCGCCCTTGCCAACCAGATTGTGCTGTAGCCCCCAAGTGTTCCCAGCTCCAGGATTGTGCGCGCTCCCTGCACGCGCGCAAGCAACTCCAGCAGCTTGCCCTGGGTCGGCGTGACCGCGATCGGGGGCAGCCCGGATGCGACGCTGTCCTTCAGCGCTGCATCCAGCGCGGGATCCTCGCCTATGAGCAGATCGGCGATGTAGCGGTCAACCGCTGTCCAACGCTCTTGCGATGCAGATCCTGTGTCCATGGCTGGCTGACCGGGCCAAGGCTAGCGGGTCTGATGGCGCGGCGTAGGCGGCTTATGCAACACGTGCATAAGACGCGGCAAGCAGACTCACCCAGAAGGGTCCTAAGCATCTACGACAATTAATCCAAATGCCTTCAGGCTCGACAGTGAGCGATGTGGCGAGCGTCCTCCCGAGGCTGGGCTCGCCGACATTCTTTCCGGCCTTTGCACGTGTCCGTGAGTACGAGCTGGATCTTCTGCGAGGGCTTGGTGTTCGTGCGTGGGCACAGCCAATAACGGCGCCTATGCCTGACATGCCAGGTACGCTATTTGATGTCCCTACGGCCACGGTGTTGCTGCCGTGCACGGAGTTCAACGCGCGTGAGCCTGACAAGCGTCCTCTTGGCCACAGCGATCTCGGTTATCCCTTTGGTTCAGCGCCGTACCGAGCCTCGAGCGGAGTGCTTTCAGCGGCTTTGATGGACGACTATGTCAGTGCTGTGCTTGGCGTCCAGGCAGAGCGGGGTGCGTCGCTGCTGCTTACCCCGGCCCACTTTGTTGGCGGTGTGAACAGTATTGGACGCAGAAACGACCTCGGTATGGCGGCAATCAGTCGCCACGTTATGTTGCGCGACGGCCTTGACCAGCCTGACGCAAGCGCTTTGTGGTCGCTTCGCCGTCCCCTGTTTGCCTATGCACTGGTCTCGATTCGTGCGCTCAGCGGTCTGGCTGGAGAGGAGCTTCTGGCGGCCTACGCTGAACTGGACGTTGACGGATACTGGGTTGGTATCGACGCGTTCAACGAGTGGTCCTCGACGGAGGATCTACATGCCGCGACAACCTGGCTTTTCGAGCTTGAACGGCGGAAGGGCAAGCCTGTGGTCAGCTATGGCGCTGGGAACCTGCACCTTGCGCTTCTGCTTGCGGGTCTGGCTGGTGCATCGGTTCGTGTTGATGCACGGCCACTGCTGCCCTGGCCTCGCGTGGTGACCGGCCGTCCACGTCGACGCCGCGTGTTTCACCCCGTTGTTCTCACGGATGTCTACAACGACCGCTCTGGCCCTGCAGAGCGCACGCATGCAGAGATGCTATTTGCGGCGCATGAATGCGACTGCGGTCAACATGAGGCTGGTGTCCCGCCTGTAGAGAGGCAGAAGGTTGGCCATACCCTCGTATGTCGGGCACGGCTGGCCCAGCGCGCTACTCAGGGCCGACGTAACGAGCCTGCCACACACTTCCATTCGCTCCTGAACGATGCTACCCGAGTGGCCCGGCGCCTGGATCTCAATGAGGTGGACCTGTCTGGGTGGGATTCGGTGCAGGATGCGGCGCGGTGGGTGCACCACCGCCGGCCTGCGCGTGCGACTGCTTAGCGAACGGTGTAGCGGGTCGGCACGAGACGCTCGGTGTGCTTCGGAGGACGTTGATACTTGCGGCGTTGGCGGGCGGGGAGCTTGACGCGCTTGGCCTTGTCGGGGTGCTCGTAGGGGACACGCGAGAGCAGATGACTGATGAGGTTCAGGCGCGCGGTGCGCTTGTCGTCGGCCTCGACCACATGCCAGGGGCTCGAGTCGGTGTCTGTGGCAGCGAACATTCGGTCCTTGGCCTCGGCGTAGTCCACCCAGCGGGCGCGCGCCTGCAGATCGGTCGGGCTGAACTTCCAGCGCTTGCGCGGGTCTGACAGGCGTTTCTTGAAGCGGCGCTCCTGCTCGGAGTCGCTGACCGACAGCCAGTACTTGAGGAGGATGATCCCGTCGTTTTGTAGGGCCTGCTCAAAGGCGGGACAGAAGCGCAGGAACTCTTCGTACTCGTTCTGCGTGCAGTAGCCCATAACCTGCTCGACGCCGGCGCGGTTGTACCAGCTGCGGTCGAACAGAACGATCTCTCCGGCGGCTGGCAGGTGTGCCACGTAGCGCTGGAAGTACCACTGCGTGCGCTCGCGCTCGCTGGGCGTGGGAACTGCGACTATGCGACAGCTGCGCGGGTTCAGAAAGGCGGTGATCCGCTTGATCACCCCGCCCTTGCCAGCCGTGTCGCGTCCCTCGAACAGCACCACCAGCCGCTTGCCCTGCGCGACGACCCACTCCTGCATGTAGACCAGCTCGGTCTGCAAGCGCAACAGCTCCTTCTCATATTGCTTTGCGCTGAGCTCGACGGACGCAGGCATGCAGACAACGATCCCAAACCGCCGATGGCTTGCAAGCCTCTACTGCGCCAGTTTGTAGCGGCGTGTTGTGGGCTCTCGTTCGGCCAAACCGACCAGTACGAGTGTGCTCAGGTAGCGGTGGGCCGTGCTTGGGCTCATGTTGAGCGACCGGGAAAGATCCAAAACCCCGATGCCGGTTCCGTCGGAGGGCAGGGCGGCGAGCATCAGCAGGCCAGTCAGCAAAGACCGTGACGCTCGCGGATCGTCGAACAGGGTGGGTTCGCGCGCGACAGTCTCGGAGATGTTTTGCAGCCCGGACAGCAAGACAGACATGTTGCCGACCCCGGCCGCCTCACGGATGAGCTTGTCGAGTTGCCCATCGGTGAGCTCGATAGAGATTCTGGGCTTCTCCTGCTCGCTCCCGGCAGGCGGGCTGTGACTGGGACCCTTTTCCTCCATCTTGTCCTCCATCGCGACGAGATCTTGCCACAGTGGTTGAGTTGCCGCTTTGACGACCGGCAGGCATCTCGTGATGGTCATCGAATTCAGCGATGACATGACTGCAGTCATGACCTGACCGCAGTAATTACATGACTGGACTCCGCCTCGTCGACAGCCCGCTGCAATCTCTGCCACCGGTCATCTCGATCGATGCGCCAGGCGTTGCCCCCGCTGGCTCTCGCTGCCGTCCAGGTGATCGCCGTCAGACAGTGAGGCTCGGCAACGACCCCTTGCTCGCCGCGTTCAAGACGGCTGCAACCGATATTGGCTTGGGCCTCGAGCAGGCGGTTGCCATCGCTGCAGAGCACCATCTCGTACTCGCAGACGCTGATGCACTCGGTCTCCTTCCACGTCAGACACGATCACTGTTGTGCGCTACTGCCCGCCATGCACAGGCGAAGCTTCCGCTGAGCCCGGCGGCCGCGGCTTACTTGCGAGAGCTTGGCACGCGGTCCATCCCTCAGGCGCTGGGAAGAACACCAGTCACGGTTGCCTTCCCAACCCGGCTGATCGAGCGCATGCCACCGAGCGGGGTGGCTTCAACTCTGAATCCAGCTGCGATCACTGAGGCCCTGGCGTGGGAGCGTGCCGCTGTGCTCGTTGGGCGCACCATGAGCGAATGGGCGATGTTCACGCTCCTGGCGAGCGCTGCCGGCTAGTGCCCCTACGCTCTGCACTCTCCTGGAGTGGCGGCAAGGACTCAGCTCTCACGCTGTGGACGCTGCGCGGGGAAGGGATCGAGCCGGAGGCGCTGATTACGACCGTCACCGACGAGTACGACCGCATCAGCATGCACGGTGTTCGCCGCGAGCTTCTCGCCAGGCAGGCTGACGCGGCCGGGATCCCGCTCGTGGAGGTTCGCATCCCGCCCGCGTGCGTCAACGAAGTCTATGAAGCACGCATGGCTCAAGCGTTTGCCTCGCCGCCTTTGTCCGGCGTGGAGGCTGTTGCCTTCGGCGACCTGTTTCTGGAGGATGTCCGCGCGTACCGTGAGACGCGACTCGAGGCAGCCGACAAGCGCGGCCTCTTCCCGCTTTGGGGTCGCGACACCGGCGGCCTGGCACACGAGTTCATCGCGGCCGGCTTCCAGGCGATCATCGCCTGCCTGGATCCGCGTGTGCTCGACGCCTCCTTCGCCGGGCGAACATACGACGAGCAGCTTCTCGCCGACCTACCCGCGAGCGTTGACCCATGTGGCGAGAACGGCGAGTTTCACACCTTCGTCCACGCCGGACCGATCTTCGCCAAGCCAATCGCGTGCGAAACCGGCGAGGTAGTCGAACGCGATGGTTTTGTCTTTTGCGATCTCATGCCCACATAAGTTCTTATGACTTGCGGGAGTACAGCGCTGGCGCAGCCAGTCCCGCGATGCCGATGATGAGCAGTGCCAGCGGCCAGCCGACGATGCCAGTAGTTGGAGTCTGGCCGGCCTCCAGGCGCGTGATTTGTGCACCAATACTGATGATGAACGCGAGCAGCCCAATCCCCCCGACGTAGCCAAGCCCGCGAACACGCATGCGTGAGCCAATCCACACCAATGCCAGCGACACGACCAGCAGATATAGGTTCCAGCCAAAGTGCTGAAGTCCACTGATATGGGGCAGCGGCAGCCCGGGTGCATGATGGATGTGCTGCAGTCCGCGCGCGCGGATGCTATGAAGTCGGCTGGCTTCATATATGTGCTGGATCCGGTGCGACTGGATGCCCTGGGGTCGGCTTGCGTGGTTAGCGATGCGGCTGGGCGGGAAGGCCGGGCGGGACGTGGTTACGGGGTGGTGTGGGATTGAGCGGGAAGTGTTTACGGGGCGGGATGCGAACACAGACTGTGACGTGATTTCCGAGCGGGTCCCGATCGTGGGCGAGAGGGTCCCGAGCACTCTATTGAGGCTTTGCGTCACTCCCACGACGTAGCCGACTATCACGCCCAGCACGCCCGCTGCCACCGCTGTCAGTCCGCCCACCGTGGCCACCTCGCCCGCACCGATCGCGCCAGCACGCGCGAGCCTACCCGCGCCGGCAAGGAACAACACCGCCGCCACTACCAGCAGCCAGCGATATGTGTCTCCGGACGGGTGGTTGAGGATCTTGCTCCACACCAGCAGCCATGTGACGAGCAATGCGAGAGCAGCAAGCAGAGCAGCGTAGGGCGCGCGTGCCCGCCGAGCGCCATAGCCCGCGAGCAGAGCAGTGAGAGCAAAGACTCCTGCGTCGTAGAGCACGTGGTTCGTGTTCGCGCCGACCCACTTGAGGAACTCGAGGAGCGCCACCGGTCCGAGCAGGATCGCCACCAGCAGCACCGACTGCCATGGTCGGGCGTCTTCCTCGCTCCGGGGAGACTCGAGCATGCCCAGCGCCAACACGTAGAGAACCACAGCTGGCACCAGCACAATCAGCAGACGCTCGAAGTCGCTCCATTCGTGGTGGCCGGGCTTGCGACTGAGCAAGACCACCGCGCCAATAGCGAACAGCAGGCCCCCGGCACTGCGCAGGAGATCTGGGATATCACGCTTGGAAAGTTGCATTGCGCACGCGATCATTTCTGATCGGCCGGACGGCTCAGAACAGGGATTCAAATTTCTCTAGCGTGCGCTTATGTATGTACTGATAGTACGGGGGCCGCCACAATGTTCGACCGCCCCAGCGGCGTGCCACTGCCGTCGAGCGCCTGCACGGCAAAGTGGGGGCCGGTCGATGCGGTGTGCAGCGCACTCTCGAACCCCACCGACCGCGTGCTAGCCACGGGCTCGAGATCGCCGGTCGGCCCGCCCGCGAGCAACTGCCAAGTGCGCACCTCGGTCGCCCCGTTCCAGCTCGCGTAGACGGTCTGTTGGCGGCCGTGTTCGGCAACGGCGATTGCCGGCGCTTCGGCCGGGAGGCCCGTCCAGGGCAGGCGAAAGGCTCTATAGGACTGGTACTTCTCGCCGAGCACTGCGTCGAACAGCATCCGGCCTGAGTAATCGAACTCGGACACGTGTGGTACTTCTCCCCAGCCGACGAACACGTTTCCATTGCCCAGCAACTGCACGTTGCCCTGGCTGCCGGAGAGGATCTTCGGGTGGGTGTACTGACGCAGCAGGGTGGCGGTCATCGCCTGCTCGTCGACGTCGAGGATCAGGCCGCGCGAGAGCTTCTCGACGGCCGGTGTGGCGCCGTTGTCAAGGAGGCTCAGCGTTCCATCGGGCTGGCGGCGGGCATCGTGCTGCCAGGCGAAGTTGCTCCCCGCAGTCATCTCGAAGTCGCTGCTCTTGCCGCCCAATCGCCACAGGATCGCTCCCGAGCGGTCGAGCTTGTAGACGGTGTGGGTGCTGCGCGAGGAGATCAGCAGGTTGCCGTCCCCGTCGACATCTATCGAGTTGATGTGAAAGAAGTCCCAGTTGGCTTCAACCGGCGCGTAGGACTCCTCAAGGGGTATGCGATCGAGGCTGTGCCACTCCAGCAGCACCCTGCCGCTCGCGAGGTCGATCTCCTGGAAGATCGCGTCCTGGATCGTACCTTTGCGCGAGCCGCCCACAGACGACAGGTCGGCGCCTGTGATCACATAGCTCGTCAGCAGCGCCGTGTCGCGTGGAGTGATCACGAACTCGTGTAGGTCGCCGCGCAGCCCCCGCGCCGCTTGCACCCGGCGAACCGTCCGATAGCTCGCGTCCGCGATCACGTATTCGCCCACGCCGTGCCCGTATTCGATCAACCCCTCCCACCAAGTCAGCACTGGCTCGCCGCGGTAGCGCTGCACGCGGAAATTGGTCGTGACCTTGCCGGCCAGCGGGTTCTCCCAGATCGGTTGTCCGTCGTTGTCAACGATCACAGCACCCACCTGGCCGACGGGAGCGTTGTACGGGGCGATGAAGATCGGGTGAGTGGAGGCCGTCCCCTCGCTGTGGACAACAGTCAGCGCCGGGATGCGCAGATCCGGGCGGGTGTGCCATTTCGGCGGCACCGGCATTACAGGGCTTCGTGACGCGACAGCGCCTGCGACAATCTCACCGAGCGTACCCGTTAGGGCGAGCCCAGCCACTCCCACGCCGGCGGAGCGGAGCAACTGCCTGCGGGTAATGGTGCTTCCAGCGCCTGCCATCAGTAACAACTAGGAAAGCGCAAACCAGAAAAGTTCTCCTGAGCATCGCCTCAAGCCAGCCTCAAGCGCATCGAAGAAGACCAGAAAGACTATCCGACTTTAAGATATGTGCACCATGGTATGGATTAGCACGGGCTTCACCGGCTCGCGACGCCCAGTTTGGTCCATGCACGGCCTGACCGCACCACCTATTCTTGAAGGGGTCCTTAGAAGGTGTATTAAGGGGTTCCAGAAGATGTATTGATTTCTGCGTTAGGTGCGCCATTGTATTTATTCGCAATACGATGGCACACATATTTTGAAAGTTGAATAGTCCCTCAACGAGGTGACATCCAACCACACAGAATCGCTTCGTATGGCTGCTTGCACACATCTTGACCAGGTTCTGATCTCACAGCTCCCCGGAGGCTGTAGATGGCTGCGAGGACTGCCTGTTGACTGGTGATCCCTGGTTGCATCTTCGCATTTGCTTGGAGTGCGGCCACGTTGGCTGCTGCGACGACTCACCCAACCGCCACGCTACAGCGCACGCTCATTCGAGCGCTCACCCGATCATTCGCTCGCTCGAGCCTGGGGAGGTGTGGTCGTGGTGCTTCCTCGATGAGGTGGCCCTCAGCCTCCCCGAGGTGAAAGGCGAGACGCGGATACCGCCATCCCCGCTGGGCGGCTAGAACCCGCAGTCAGGCGGTCCGCAGCATAAAGCGCTCGATTGCCTTGGCGAAACCCTCGTCTTCGTTTGAGGCGGTGACCAGTCGTGCGGCCCGCTGCACCTCGCGTTCGGCGTTGCCCATGGCGATGCTGAGCCCTGACTGGGCGAACATCAGCACGTCGTTGGGCATGTCCCCGATCGTCGCGAACTGCTCGGTGGGGATGCTGAGTTGCTTTGACAGGTACTTGACGACCTCGCCCTTGTTGGCCTGGGGGTGGGTGATGTCCAGGTAGTAGGGCTGGGATTGGGCGGCTGACACATGCTCGCCGAAGCGCTCGCGTGCCTCGTCGGTGGTTGCCGCAATGAGCTGATGATTGTCGGAGACCCCGACGATCTTGGCCACGTTCTTTACGCCGTCGAAGCTCTTGACGACCGTGGGGTCGAACTGAACCGTCGCTGCCTCTTTGTCCACGTGGGGAGCTTTGGCGTTGCGCACGAGCCAGTCCGCGCCGCAGTAGACCCACACGTCGAGCCCGCGCGCACCCAGGAGCTCGACCGCCGGCGCCACGACATCCTCGGGGATCACCTTCTGCTCCATCACTGACATATCGGGGTGCACGATCAACCCCCCGTTGAAGGCTGCGATCGGTGTGGTCAGGCCGAGCGGCTCGATCAGCATCGACATGCCCCGTGGCGGCCGGCCGCTCGTCACTGCAAACTCGATGCCCTCCTCGCGCAGGCGATATACAGCGGTCACGGCACGATCGGTCAGGACCTTGTCCTGCGTGACGAGCGTGCCGTCCACGTCGGCGAGCACGATCCTGATCGGTGGCTCGGGTGGGCGATCGATCACAAGCGCCAGCTTACGCAGACGGTCTACCGGGCGGCACCCTTGGCGGGAAGCTCACCTCGATGGCTAGACCGCCATTCGGCCGGGCTTGAACGGTGATAGTGGCTTCGTGGGCCGTGGCGATCGCGTAGATGATCGAGAGGCCGAGGCCGTGCCCGTCGCCTTGATGGGTGCGGTCGGCGCCGAGGCGCTGGAATGGACGCTGCAGCCGGTCGAGCTCCTCCGGTGCGATCACCGGGCCGCTGTTGGTGACCGACAGGATGGGCTGCCCCACCTTGGTTGTAGTCGTGACATCGATCTGGCCCGGGGTCGTGTTGTGGCGGATGGCGTTGTCGATCAGGTTCGCCACGAGACGCTCGATGAGCTGCGGGTTGCCCTCCACCCCGGCGGGGTCGAGCGTGGCGTTCAGACGCAGACCGTGGCGCTCGATCTCGGGACGGCGAGCGGCGAGCGCCTGCTCGGTCACCGCCGCCAGGTCGACCGGCTCGCGGCGGTCGATATCTCGCTCGCTGCTGGCTAGGCTGAGCAGCGCCTCAATCAGCCCCTCCAGCTGCTCCTCGGAGGCGAGCACGCGTTCGTGGGCGGCGCGCAGTGACTCCGGGGAGGCGTTGGGATCCGCCAGCGTGACCTGCACCAGGGTCTTGAGCCGCGCCAGCGGGGTGCGCAGCTCGTGCGAGGCGTTGGCGACGAACTGGCGCTGGGCGTGGAAGGACGCGTCGAGCCGCGCGAGCAGCCCGTCGAAGGTGTCTCCGAGCTCCTTGAACTCGTCGTCGGGGCCGTCGAGCGCAAGCCGCCGGTGCAGGTCTGTGGCAGATATGTCGCGGGCCGCGCTCGTGATCGTGCTCAGCGGGCGCAGCACACGTCCTGCCACAAGCCATCCAAGCCCCATCGACACGGCCGCCATCACCACCAGTGCGATCACCGACACGAATGCGAGCACGCGCAGGTCGGCGCCGTGCTGGCCAGGATTGAACACCTTCAGCGAGGCTCCGCCAGGGCGTGCGTGCAGCGTTGGCTGCACACCCTCTTCGCCAGGCCCGGCAAGCCCCTGGGCAGGGGTGCCAGAGGGCGCGGCGCGCGACTGGGACTGTTCGAACGGGACTGCGACGGACTGCGAATACGCGCCGTGAGTGTGCGAGGCGGCGGTGTAGATGATCGCCAGCAGCACGGCGCCCGAGATGAAAAACAGGCCGCCGTACAGTAGCGCCAGACGCAGGCGAATCGTGCGCCGCGGCAGGTGTAGTCGCCTCGCCAGCAGGGTCCGTTGACGGCCGAAGCGCACAGCAGCGCTCAGATCCGGTAGCCGGACTTGGCGACCGTCTCGATGATCGGGGGGTCCCCGAGCTTTGCGCGCAACCGGCTGACGGTGATCTTGACCGCGTTCGTGAACGGGTCTGCGGCCTCGTCCCACACGCGCGCCAGGAGTTCCTCCGCCGACACACTGCGACCCTGCGAGGCGAGCAGCAGCTCCAACACGCCGAACTCCTTCGGTGCGAGCTCGAGCTGCCTGGAGCCCCGGAAGGCACGGTGCTGCGCGGTGTCGAGAACGATGTCGGCGTGGCGGAGAACCGGCGGGATCGCGGGTTGGGCGCGGCGCGTCAACGCGCCAATCCGCGCGAGGAGCACGGGGAAATCGAATGGCTTTCCCAGATAGTCGTCAGCGCCGAGACCGAGCCCGTCCACCAGGTCGTCGATGCTCGCCGCGGCGGTGAGCATCAGCACCCGGCTACGACATTCGCTGTCCACGAGCTTGGCGCAGAGCTCATCGCCGTGCATGCCCGGCAGGTCGCGGTCGAGTACGATCACGTCGTAGTCGTTGACCGTGGCGCGTGCGAAACCGGCCGGGCCGTCGAGCGCGATGTCCACGGCCATGCCCGTCTGGCGCAGACCAAACGCGATCGCCTCGGCCATCTCCTCGTCGTCCTCGATCACGAGCACCCGCATGGTCCAGTCCAGGCTACTTCCCCGCGGTTTCGGCACGGTTTCGCCGGCGGCCTCACGCGAGCGCCGGCTGCCCGGGTGGCGATACGTTCCTGAAACCGTCGATCTCGTACAACCAGCCGAGAGCACGACCCGCGAGCCGCAAAGGAGACGACATGCAAGTCCACGCCAGACACAGCGACGACCGGAGCACGACGACCGTCCAGGGAATGGGAGCGGCTGCTCTGGCCGTGGCCCTGATCGCCCTCGGCGTGCTCGTGACGGGCTGCGGCGGCACGTCGCCGAGCGGCAGCGTGGCGAGCATCGGGACGCACGCGTCGAAAACGTCCACGACGAGCTCGACGGCTGCCGGCTCGACGGGCTCGGCGTCACCCGAAAGCCAGGCTGTGGCGTACTCGGCGTGCATGCGCTCGCACGGCGTGCCGAACTTCCCCGACCCGCAGATCTCCAGCAACGGAAACGAACACAAGATCGCGATGAGGGTCACGCCGGCGATCACGGGCAATCCCCATTTCAAGTCGGCGCAGCAAGCCTGCAACAAGCTGCTGCCGGGCGGCGGCCCCGGATCAGGCTCGAACCACCAGATCACCCCCTCCGAACAGTCGCAGTACCTGAAGGCGGCGGCGTGCATCCGCTCCCATGGCGTGCCGAACTTCCCGGACCCGACGTTCTCCGGTGGCGGCGTGCACATCGAACATCAGAACCTCAACGAGAGCTCCCCGGCGTTCAAGGCGGCGGTGCACGCCTGCGAATCGCTGATCCCCGGCGGCGTGCACGGCGGCTCGAGCGCGTCGTCCAAGCCGGCGCCGTGACGCGGCCGTCCTCAGCTTTCTTTCAGGTTGGCCTGTCAGCATCGGCTGATGCGTCTGTTGGTCGTTGACGACGATCCCTCGGTTCGCGAGGCGCTCGAGCTCGTGCTGGACCTCAACGGATTTGGGGTGGCGACGGCCGCGGACGGGGCTGAGGCGATTCGCACGCTCGCGGTGGACCGGCCCGACGCGGTGATCCTCGACGTGCTGATGCCGGGGCTGGACGGCCTGGAGGTCTGCCGGCGGCTGCGCGCGACCGGCGATCGCACGCCTGTGCTTATGTTGACCGCGCGCGCGGAGGTATCAGAGCGGGTGGTGGGGCTGGAGGCCGGCGCCGATGACTATCTGGTCAAGCCGTTCGCGAGCGAGGAGCTGGTGGCCAGACTGCGCGCGCTGCTGCGCCGTACAGGGTGGGAGGGCAACGAGGAGACGATGCGCTTCGCGGATCTGGAGCTCGATCCCGTCGCGCACGAGGCGCGCCGCGCGGGCCGTGAGCTCGACCTGACGCGCACCGAGTTCTTGCTGCTGGAGCTGCTCATGCGCCATCCTCGCCAGGTGCTTTCGCGCACGAAGATCTTCGAGTGCGTGTGGGGCTATGACTTCGGGCCTGCGTCGAACTCGCTGGAGGTGTACGTCGGCTATCTGCGGCGCAAGACCGAGGCCGGCGGCGAGCCGCGCCTGGTGCACACGGTGCGCGGGATCGGCTACGTATTGAGGACGCGGGCGCGATGAGCTTTCGCCGGCGCATGATCCTGCTCGCCGCCGGGGCGGTGGCGGCCGCCGTGGTGATCGCGTCGGTTGTTGTCTATGTCGTGACGCGCAACGAGCTGCGCGGGCAGATCGATGCGAGCCTGCGCCAGAAGCTGACTCCCGGCCTGCCGCAGGCGGTCCAGATCCAGGCCACAAATGTGAGTTCCGCCGGGCTGGCCAAGCTGCAGCGTGAAGGAAAGCTGCCGAGCCTGCCGGCGACGCATCTCGAGTTCAGCGCGCCGGCCCGTGGGAACAGCAGCACCAGCGGCAGCGCTAAGCGCAACCACGCCAGCGGCGGCGGCGCGGCGAGCGGCACTACCGTCGGCCCGTCGGGGATCGTCGCCGCGGTACCGGAAGGCTACTCCGGCAGGCGAGAATCGTCGGCCGGCGCCGCGAAGAACCCTCGCGAAGAAGCGATCTCGATCGAACGCAAGACAGTGGTCGTGCCCAGACCCACCGCCGCGAAGGGCACGCCGCCGGGCGGCAAGCAGACCGGTTTCGCCCGGCTCGTGCTGCCGGTGCCGCAGCTCGGCGGCGCCACCGGCTACGTCCAGTTCATCCAGTCCAACGGCCATGTTCTGCGCTCCGAAGGCAGGGGCTCGCTGCTCCCGATCACCGCCGCGACCCGCGCCGTGGCCGCCGGCCGCCGCGACGCCTTCTTCAGCGACGCGACCGTCGCCGGCACGTCCGTGCGGGTACTGACCCAGCGCGCCGGCGAAGGCGGAGTGTGGCAGGTCGCCCTGCCGCTGAGCGACATCGACAGCACGCTCACCCACCTCAAGCTCGTGCTCGCGCTCGTGTGCCTGGGCGGGATCGCGCTCGCGGCCGTGCTCGGGCTGCTCGTCTCACGCGCGGCGCTCGTGCCCGTGCGGCGCTTGACTGGCGCCGCCGAGCGCGTGGCGCGCACGCAGGATCTAGGCCACCGCATCCAGGCGAGCGAGGAGGATGAGCTCGGGCGGCTGGCCGGGAGCTTCAACACAATGCTGGCCGCGCTCGAGCGCTCTCGCCTCGCCCAGCGCCAGCTCGTCTCCGATGCCTCGCATGAGCTGCGCACGCCGTTGACGAGCGTGCAGGCCAACCTCGACGCGCTCGCGATCGGCGAGGAGCTGCCCGCGCGCGAGCGCGCTCGCATCCTGGCCGCCGCGCAGGCGCAGCTGCGGGAGCTGACGGTGCTGGTCGGCGATCTGGTCGATCTGTCGAAGACCGAGGTCGATCAGATCGAGATGGAGGATGTGCGCCTGGATCTGGCCGCCGCCGGGGCGATCGAGCGCGCCCGCCTGCACGGGGTGGGTGGGCACTCATCTACGCTCGTTCTCGACGCTAAGCCCTGTCTGGTGCGCGCCGCGCCCGCGCGCCTGGAGCGGGCAATCGCCAACCTGCTCGACAACGCCTGCAAATGGAATTCGCCTGCGCCGACGGGAGGCCCCGTGGAAGTGCGTGTGCGTGCGGGTGCCCTTGAGGTCCGCGACCACGGCCCGGGGATCGCCGCGGAGGATCTGCCCCGCGTGTTCGACCGCTTCTACCGCGCGCCCGGCGCCCGGGCGCGACCCGGGTCGGGGCTCGGGCTGGCGATCGTGCGCCAGATGGCCGAGGCTCACGGTGGAGCCGTGCACGCAGCCAACGATCCAGACGGCGGCGCCAGGTTGACGCTCGAGCTGCCGGCGCTCGAGATGACCGACGCCGAGCTCGCCGCATCCCAGCCCCATGCTCCAACGGCGTCCGGCGTCGTTTAGGAAGTTCCTCGCCTTCTCTCAGCCAATTCTCAGGTTGCTTCCCGCATGATGCCGGCATGACAAAAATCAACCTCAGCGTGGTCGTGCTTGCGAGCGGCGCCCTGCTGCTCGCCGGCTGCGGTGGCGGCTCATCGAGCCCGGGCGTCGCGCACCTCTCGACCAGCACATCCGGCGGCTCCGCCGCGAGCGGCGGCGGCTCATCCTCCCCGGAAAGCAGCGCGAGGACCCAGCAGAAGATGGTCAAGTTCTCGCAGTGCATGCGCACCCACGGGGAACCCGAATTCCCCGAACCGACCGAAGGCGGCATAGAGATCCACAGCCACAACGGCCACGGCCCGAATCCAGAATCGTCCCGGTTCCAGGCGGCCGAAAAGGCGTGCAGCAAGTACGCGCCCTCGAAGGTGGCCCCGAGTCCGGCAGAACAGGCCAAGATGCAGGAAGGTGCCTTGAAGTTCTCCGCCTGCATGCGCAGCCACGGGGTCCCCAACTTCCCCGATCCGGAATTCCACAGTGGCGGCGGCGGTGTCCGGGTACGAATCGGAGGCAAGGGCTCCGGTATAGATCCCAACTCGCCGCAGTTCAAAGCCGCGCAGAAAACGTGCCAGTCCGACCTGCCCAGGCCGCCGGGCGCCAAGGGCGGGCCGGGAGGCGGCGAATCCGGGGCCGTGGTGGCGGGCCCGTGAGCGCGCGGTCGTCCGTGAGGTCGGCGAAACATTCCCGAAACCGTTGATGTCGTACAAACAGCACCGATGAGCGATCCTGTGTCTGGTGAGGCGGCGTCGGTGCCCCACGCGGCCGGCGCGGCCGGATCTTCTGACGAGCGCTCCGGGATCGACCCGCCGCGAGGTCGCGCGCGCCGGCGTCTGCTCGCGATTGTGGGGCTGGTGCTGGTCGTGGCCGTCGTGGTGGTGATCGCTACCGATCCCTTTGGCGGCGCGGGGAAATCCGCGGGCGGTGTCGTTGACAACGCGAGCGCCGTTTCGCTGGTGTCGGTGAAACGGCAGTCGCTCTCGCAGCAGACGCAGGTGAGCGGCACGCTCGGCTACGCCGGCTCCTCGAGCATCCGCGTGCCGTCCGGGACCGCGCCCACCGCCGTCCAGCAGTCAAGCCAGCAGGTCACCTCAGCCGAAACGATGCTGGCGAGCGCCAGGGCGACGCTGGCCTCCGACACGCAGGCGCTCGCGGGCCACGAGGCGACGCTGACGGCTGCGCGCGCCAAGGAGCAGGTCGACTGCGCGGGCGGGGGCGCCGCGGAAGCCGCCTCCGCGGGCTCCTCGCCCGGAAGCGAAAACGCTGGCGGGAGCTCGTGCGCGAGCGACGTGCAGGCGGTCGCGACCGCCGAGCAGGGCTCCACAGGCGCCGCGATGAAGGTCAAAGGCGACCGCTCCCAGGTTTCCTCGGCCGAAAAACAGCTCGCGAGCGCGCAGTCCAATTTGTCCACGGCGCGGGCGTCGGAGGTGGCGTACGGCCAGAGCTCGACCTTCACGGCGCTGCCGGCGGTCGGCGAGGTGATCTCGAACGGACAGACCCTCTACGCGATCAGCGGCCGGCCGGTGGTGCTTCAGTACGGCTCGCCGGCGACACGCGAGTTGCCGCTCGGCTCGGTGGTGTTCGAGCCCGGGCCCGTGCGCGTCACGAGCGTGACCCCCACGGTCGGCCAGATGGTCATGCCCGGCCCGGTGCTCGCGATCACCTCGACCGCCCGCCAGGTCAAGATCGCGCTCGACGCCTCCCAACAGGCGAGCGTCAAGGTCGGCGACCAGGTCACGATCACGCTTCCCGACAACCAGACCACGCCCGGGCGGATCACCTACGTCTCCAGCGTCGCCACCACGCCGTCCAGCTCTGGCTCTGGCCACGGCGGCGAAGAAGAAAGCGCCCCCACGATCGAAGTCGACGCCACCCCCACGAACCCGGCGGCGACGGGCCACCTCGACCAGGCGCCCGTGAACGTTGAGATCACCACCGAACGCGTCGAAAACGTGCTGGCGGTGCCGGTTGACGCGCTGCTCGCGCTCGCCGGCGGTGGCTACGCGGTGGAGGTCGCCGAAGGGGGCGTGCACCGTCTGGAGGCCGTCACCGTCGGCCTGTTCGACGACGCCGAAGGCGTCGTGCAGGTGAGCGGCCAGGGCCTGTCCGCCGGCCAGCGCGTGGTGGTGCCGGCGACATCATGAGCGAGCAGCCAACAGCACGCGTAGCGTACGCAGACAGCGCCGAGAAAACGGCGCCTGTGGTGTTGGAGCTCCGCGGAGTCAGCAAGGTCTACGGCGCCGAGCCGCCGGTGTACGCGCTGCGGGAAGTCAGCTTCGCGGTTGGTGAGGGCGAGCTCGTCGCGATCGTGGGCCCCTCGGGCTCGGGTAAGACGACGCTGCTGCACGTGATGGGCACGCTCGAGCGCCCGAGCTCGGGTGTGGTTTCGATCACGGGCCTCGACGCGGCGGGACTGTCCGATCGCGAGCTCGCGGCGGTGCGTGCCACGCGTATCGGGTTCGTGTTTCAGCAATTCTTCCTGGCGGAGCACTCCACTGCCCTCGAGAACGTCGCCGAAGGACTCCTGTATGCGGGGGTCGCTGTCGCCGAGCGCCGTGAGCGGGCGGCCGAGACGCTCGCGCGGGTGGGGCTCGCCGAGCGCGCGAGCTTCCGTCCGAGCAAGCTCTCCGGTGGTGAGCGCCAAAGGGTCGCGATCGCCAGGGCCCTCGTGGGTGCTCCCGCGATCGTGCTGGCCGATGAGCCCACGGGCAACCTCGACAGCGCGTCCGGTGAATCGATCCTCGCGCTGCTGGAAGAGCTGAACGCCGACGGCGCGACGATCCTCGTGATCACCCATGACCACGACCTCGCCGCCCGCCTGCCACGACAGGTCCAGGTACTCGATGGGCGCATCGTGAACGACACCACCGAAGGAGTTGAGTGTTCATGACTGGGATGGCGCGGTCTGGAGGCGGCGTACGCAGAGTGGCGCTCGGACTGATCCTGACCGCGAGCTTGGGCGCCGCGGTTGGCGTGCTCGTGGGTGGCCCGGCGTTTGCCTCGGGTGCAAGCGGTGGATCGCCCGGCGAAACGGGAACGTCGCCCACCGGCACGGGGACGTCGAATTGCCCGTCCTCCAACCCGCCGAACCAGCTCACGCTCGTCGCGGGCACACCACAGACGGCGATCCTCGGGACGGCTTTCGCGACCGGGCTGCAGGTAGCGCTCGGCAACAGCGATGGCTGCCCCGTCACGAGCGCCGCCGCGGGGGCCCCGGTCACGTTCAGCGCACCCGCCAGTGGCGCGAGCGGGGTGTTCTCCACCAGCGCCTCGAATACCGTCATCGTCGGCGCCGATGTTTCGGGTAGCGTGGCCGCGCCGGCGTTCACCGCCAACACCACGGCGGGCAGCTACACCGTGACCGCCAGCTCGCAGTACGGCACTGTCTCGTTCTCTTTGACGAACACAGCCGCGGGCATACCGGCAAGGATCGTCGCGATCCCGCTGAAGAGCAGATCGGTGAACGTCCTGAGCCGCTACCTGGAGCCGCTGCAGGTCAAGGTGCTGGACTCAAATGGCAACCCGATCGCCGGGACGACCGTCGCGTTCACGCTCGCCCCCGGCGACTCCAGCGGCTCGGGCGCATGCGGCACAACCTCCTCCTCGAGCGCCGGCGCGACCTTCACCGGCGGGAGCACCCAGGCGACCGTGACGACCAACACGTCCGGTGTGGCGAGCTCCCCCCTGCTGACCGCGAACGGCACGGCTGGGTCGTTCACTGCGACGGCAGCCGTCTCGGGCAAAGAACCCACCGGAGGATCCGGCGGTAAAGAAAACCCTGGGGCATCTTCCAGCGGCGCGGCGGCACCGGTGAGCTTCGCGCTCTCAAACCTCGCCGGCCGGCCCGCCAAGCTCACTACAGGGGTCGGCTCCACGCAGTCCACCCCCGCGGGAACCCCGTTCCCGATCCGCCTCGCCGTCACCGTCACCGATGCGCAGAAAAACCCGGTGGCCGGCGCGCTCATCACGTTCTCAGCACCCGCCCGCGGTGCGAGCGGACGCTTCACGGTCCGATCTTCGACTGGCCACCCTCGTGGCCCCCACCATCGCTCGCGTGTCTCCCACACCCGTACGGTCAAGGTCGAGACCAGCGCCTGCGGGATCGCCGTCGCGCCGGCCTTCACCGCCAACGACACGCAGGGCGGCTACATCGTCAAGGCCAGCGCCAAACCCGCCAGACCGGCGGCGTTCGCGCTCGTAAACGAAGCACCCGGACAGTCCCCTTGAGGGCCCTGTGAGCGCCGTCGCCGATCCCACTCGAGCAGACGCGGGCGCCGCGGACCTCGCACCCCGGCGGCTGCGGGCCTCCGATCTCGCGCGCGTGGCGAGCGTGGGGCTGCGCACGCGGCGTATGCGTGCGGGGCTGTCGGCGTTGGGGATCGCGATCGGGGTCGCCGCGATCGTGGCGGTGCTCGGCCTGTCCTCCTCGAGCCAGGCGGGGTTGCTGGAAGAGATCGACAGGCTCGGGACGAACCTGCTGACTGTCACCAACGGTCAGAGCTTCGCGGGTAAGACGGCGGAGCTGCCACTGGTGGCGCCGGCGATGATCGCGCGTATCGACCCGGTCGAAACCGTCGCGGAGACGGGGAAGGTCGAAGGGAAGGTGTATCGCTCGCCGCTGATCCCCACCGTCGAAACCAACGCCCTCGAAATCCAGGCGGCGAGCCTCGGCCTGTTGCACACCCTGGGCGTCCAGGTCGTGCAGGGCCGCTACCTGAACGCCGCCACCGCCACCGAGCCGGTGGGGGTGCTCGGCCCCGCCGCCGCGCAACGCCTCGGCATCGATCACATCTACCCCGGTGAGCGGATCTGGGCCGCGAACCAGTGGGTGTACATCGTCGGGATCCTCGGCCCCTCGGTGCTCGCGCCCGGAATCGAAAGCTCGGTGTTCGTCGGGTTCAAGGCCGCGGAACGCTACCTGCACTTCAACGGGCACCCCAACACCGTCTACCTGCGCGCCCAGAACAGCCAGGTGCCGGCCGTCCAGTCGGTGCTCGCCGCGACCGCGGACCCAGAAGCGCCCAACGAAGTCAACGTCAGCCAACCCTCCGCCACGCTCACAGCGCGCGCCGACGCCCAGGGCGCCTTCAACGGTCTCTTCCTCGGACTCGGCGCCGTCGCGCTCCTCGTGGGCGCCGTTGGTGTGGCGAACATCATGGTCATCTCCGTCCTGGAACGCCGCTCGGAGATCGGGCTGCGCCGCGCGCTGGGCGCGACCAAGGGCCAGATCCGTACCCAGTTCCTCTCTGAGGCGATCCTGCTCGGGTTCGCCGGCGGTGCGGTCGGTGTCGCCATGGGCATAGTCGCGACCGCGATCTACGCCACCACGAAGGGCTGGACGATCGTGATCCCCACCCTCGCCTGGGCCGGCGGGTTCGGCGCGGCCATGCTGATCGGCGCAGTCGCCGGTCTCGTCCCCGCGCTGCGCGCCGCGCGGCTCTCACCCACCGAAGCGCTACGAACCGTGTGAAAAGCTGGTGCAAGTCACGGCGGGAGATGAAGTACACTCGCGCAGCCTGCAGAGCAGCACGGTGCCGGGACCTCACCACAACCAGGAGACAACCAAAAGTGAACAAGACAATGTTGCGAGTTACCCTCGCTACTGGTGCAGCGCTGGTCTTGGCGGCCAGTCTCGCCGCCACGAGCTACGCGCAGTCCTCCACGCTTCCCACCCTCACGCTGACGCTCACCAAGTCCTCGATCACGGTCGGGGGTAGCACGCAGTCCGGGGCAGTGAACGTCGTCTCGACTGACTCGGGGGTCAAGGAAGGCGCGACGATCCTGTTTCAGCTGAAGCCCGGCTACACCGTCGCGGAAGTCGAAGCTGTGATGAAGGCGGGCGCGAGCAAGGACCCCAACAAGGCGACCAAGTACGGGTCGATCGTGTTCGACGCCGAAGTGCGCCCCGGTAAGACGAGCGAAGCGCAGACGATCCTCGAACCGGGTCAGTACGTCGCGCTTGGCAGCGTGGGCGAACACGGCCCAACGATCAAAGCGCCGTTCACGGTGACCGCCGCAAAAGCGCCGGCGACGCTGCCCGCGCCCGAAGCGACGGTCCGCTCGATCGAGTTCGGCTTCCGCGGTCCGACGACGCTGCACGACGGCGAGCTGGTGCGCTTCGAAAACGAAGGCTTCCTGGTGCACATGGACATTGCGTTCCCCGCCAAGAGCCTGCGCGACGCCAAGTTGATCGTCAAGGGCCTCTTGACGGGCAAGGAAAAGGGACTTGAAAAGCTCGTCAGCGCGGAACCGTTCGGCTTCGCCGGGCCGCTGTCGCACGAAGCCTTCCAGCAGGAGACGATCACCGCCAAGCCGGGCTGGTACGTGCAGGCGTGCTTCATGGAAACCCAGGATGGGCGTGACCACACGCGGCTGGGCATGGAGCGGATCTTCAAGATCGTCAAGTAGCTCTGTGACATAGGGCAGTGTCTCAGTTTGCAACTGAGACACTGCCCAGTGCCGGTACTGGGTCAGCTGGCGACTGCTAACCTCGTGCGCGCGCCTATCACCGGGCTAGGATCTTGGACCGGGGCTAGGATCTTGGCTGCTCGCCGGCTTGCTCTACTCGCTCGATTTCATGGCTCGGCCCGGATCATTGTCGCAGTTCCGGCGTTGTCGTAGCCATCGGGACAATCGTCTTGATGGACTTGTCGCGTCGGCGAGTGAAGCTCATGATGGCAGGCGGCCGAGCCGTGCGCTGCGTTCCCGTCTCGGCATAGGGGCGGTGGATCGTTAGCCTGTGTTGATGGTGGGTGCAGGTGAGTGGGTGGCGCAGCGGCGGCTTGGTCGTAAACCCCATGCGCGTGAGTTGTTCGCGCCGCTGGGTGGCAGCTATGACGCGGTGGCGACGTTGCTCAGTTTCGGTCAGGATCTGCGTTGGCGGCGGGCGATGGTCGCGGTGATCGGCGCTGCGCCGGGTGAGCGTGTGCTCGATGTCGCGACGGGCACGGGGATGGTGGCGTGGGAGCTCGTTCGCCGCTATGGCTGCATGGTTGTGGGGCTCGACCAGAGCCCGGGGATGCTCGCGGGCGCGCGGGCGCGGCTGGCGCGTGACTCGGTGCTCGCCGGGCGGGTGTCGGTGATCGAGGGAGAGGCTGAGCGGCTGCCGTTCGCCGACGCTGCGTTCGACCACCTCACCTTTACCTATCTGCTGCGGTATGTCGATGATCCGGCCGCTACGCTCGCGGAGTTGGCGCGTGTGGTGCGCCCTGGAGGCCGGATCGCGATGCTCGAGTTCGCGGTGCCGCCCAACCCGCTCTGGCGCGCGGCGTGGCGGCTATACACGCACGTGGGGCTGCCTGTGTTGGGTCGCCTCTTCTCGCGCGAGTGGGCATCCACCGGGAGCTTCCTTGCGCATAGCATCCCCGACTTCTACGAGCGCTTCTCGCTGGAGCGGGTTGTGCAGCTGTGGCGGGACGCCGGGATCGAGGGCGTGCATGTCCGGCGCATGAGCCTCGGCGGCGGCGTGGTGATGTGGGGAACGCGGCAATAACAGCCTCCACCCCCCCTCGACCGCCCCGCCTCCTACGCCCCTCGCTCAGGACGCGTGGTCCTGCGGATGCATTCGCCGGAATTTTCGGTTGGTCGTGGAGCTCAACTCCTGTGCGCTACTATGGTGATACCCAGTTTTTAAAACAATGTATGAGGGGCGAGCTTGACGGCTCCGAATCCCGGGGTGGGGCACTCGGTTACTGTTGGTGGTGGGGCATGACGGCCTCGGCTGCCTCGTCCGGCGTCAGGTCCGGGTAGAGCACCCTTACGACGAGGATCGCGCACGCGCCGCCGACGAGCTGCGCGGCGACGAAACCGGGCACGGACGCGGGTGCGATGCCGGCGAAGGTGTCCGAGAACATGCGCCCGACGCTTATCGCCGGGTTGGCGAAGCTGGCCGAGCTGGTGAAGAAGTACGCGGCGCCGATGTACACCCCGACGGCGGCCGGCGCTGTGCTTGTGCGTTTGGTACGCGCGAGCGAGAAGATCACGAGCAGCAGCCCGGCGGTGGCGATCACCTCGGAGAACAGGTGTGCGGGCGACGCGCGATGGTGGGTGGAGATGCTGACGGCGGCCAGAGAGAACATGCCGTTCGCCGCCACGGCGCCGAGCACGCAGCCGGCAACTTGGGCGGGAACGTAGGCGAGCGCTTCGCGCCAGCGGAGCCCGCCAAAGCTCGCGTCGGCGAGCGAGACGACCGGGTTGAAGTGCCCACCGGACACGGGACCGAACATGAGGATGATTGTGAACAGCCCTGCGGCCGTGGCGGCGGCGTTCTCGAACAGCTCCAGGCCAACGTCGCCCGGTGAGAGCGTCTGTGCCGCGATCCCCGAGCCGATCACGAGCGCGGCGAGGAACGCCGAGCCCAATAGCTCGGCAAGCAGACGGCGAGCAAGCGGAGGCGTGTTGGTCATGCGGCGATGAGGAGCTTGTCGGCGAACTCGCCTGGCAGTCCGGCCTCGCGGACCTCGGCGGCGACGGCATCAGCGTCATAGGGGATGCGCTCGATGCTCACGCCCACACTTCCGGTGCTCGGCGTCAGCACGGCGAACGCGCCGCGCGGGTCGCCGTCCTTGGGCTTGCCGACCGAGCCGCAGTTGACGAACAGTACCCCGCCGTACTCCCGCACCCAAGGTTTGTGCGTGTGCCCGAACACGAGCACCGGATCGCTCTCGGCTGCCGCGAGGCGTTCATACAAGCTCGCGGGCTTGTCCTCAAACAGATACTCGTTGACCTTACGAGGGGAGCCATGGACGAGGTGGACATCGACGTTGCCGACCGGGAAGTGCAGGTCGAACGGTAGGCCGCGCATGAAGTCCTTGGACTGTTGGCTTGTGTGCGCGAGCGTCCAGTCTACCGAGCGCTGTCCAAGCTCGCGGTCATGCTGCGTGACATACGCGCAGCCGCAGTCCTCAAGATCGCGTGCGATGGCGTAGTCATAGTTGCCGTAGATTGTGGGAATGTCGCGATCGGCGATCAGGGCGCAGACCTTGTTGGGGTGTGGGCCGTAGCCAACGAGGTCGCCGCCGCAGAACACGCTCTCGATGCCAAGCTCCTCGATCCGCGCGAGGGCAGCTTGCAGCGCGGGCAGATTGCCGTGAATGTCGGTTATGACCGCAACGGTGGTGTTCATGGCGCGGATCGTAATACATTGATGGTCATGAGTGTTATTGATATAAGTAGATTGATGCCTGTCGATTTGGAGCTAGCCCCCAAGCAGAAGCGGCCGGCCGGCGAGCGCTGTTGCGAGCCTGTCGTCTACCCCGACGTTCAGCGCGAGCACGCGTTGCGCATGGCCCAAGTCGCAAAGGCGCTCGGTGACCCGATCCGATTGCAGCTCGTGGACGTGCTGCGCAAGCACGCCGGGAAGGTGTGCGTGTGCGAGCTCGTGCCGCTGTTCGACATCTCGCAGTCCACGCTCTCCCATCATCTCGGCAAGCTGCGCGCCGCCGGGATCGTGGACTCAGAGCGGCAGGGATTGTGGGCGTACTACTACGTGATCCCCGACGCACTAGAGGAGCTATCCGCATGGCTGGGCTGAACACTAGGTGTCGAGGCAGCAAGGGGATCTCAGTGTGAGAGGTTTCTCATCGGCGGCTGATCCATGCTTTAGCTGGCCAGTCGATGCTGGCGGCATGTTCAGTGTCGACGCGGTGGGCGCGTGACGGCAGCCCGGCGACGGGCGATCATACGTCGGCGGGCCCTCGCAGCAACAGCGATGCTGGTCGTCGTAGCGGCTCTGATCGTTCTGGTCAGCCAGGGTCTCAGCAGCGGTTCCGCTATTCATGGTCACGACCCACGGTCACGCAACCAGCTGGGTGAGGGTCTGTGGCGAGGCTCTGACCCAGCCGTTCTGCCGGGGCCGGTGCTGATCGCCGATCGTGACAACAACCGGCTTCTGGAGGTCAGCCCCACGGGTCAGGTGCTGTGGCGTTTCCCGGAACCAGGCGATCTCGCCGCGGGCCAGTCGTTCGAACTGCCCGATGATGCTTTCTACTCCCCCAACGGGCGTGAAGTGGTCGTCACCCAGGAGGACGACTTCGTGATCAGCGTCGTCAGCGTGACGCACCCGAGGATCGTCTTTCGCTACGGGCATCCTGGCGTTCCCGGCTCAGAACCCGGCTATCTGCACAACCCCGATGACGCCATGCTCACGCCCGGTGGCTCGATTCTTGCGGCGGACATCAAGAACTGCCGTTTGATCGTCATCCGCCCGCCGGCCCAGCAGCTGACCCAACAGCTGGGCGAAACCGGCAACTGCACCCACGAACTCGGTGTGTCCTATGGCAGCCCCAACGGAGCCTTTCCCATGAGTAATGGTGACACCGTGGTCACGGAGATCAACGGGGACTGGATCGACGTGCTCGGTCCCGAAGGACGACCGGTCACAGACACCAATCCGCCGGGCTTCAGCTACCCCTCGGACACCAACGAGGTGAGCCCCGGCGTGTTTCTCTCCGTGGACTACACTAGTCCGGGGGCGATCGAGACCTTCACGACCACCGGCCAGTTGTTGTGGCGCTACGAACCAACCGGGTCGGAAGCGCTGGATCATCCCTCGCTCGCGCTGCCGCTGCCCAACGGAGATGTGCTGGCCAACGACGACCGCAACGACCGCGTGATCGTCGTAGATCCGCACACCAACCGCATCGTCTGGCAGTACGGCCACACCCACCAGCCCGGCTCGCAGCCGGGCTATCTGGCGAACCCCGATGGTGTGGATCTCGCGCCGCCGTACTCCTTGACGATGCGCTTCGCGCACTCGCTGCAGGCTCCCTGAGCTACCCGGTTTCGGGCGTCAGTTCGATGATCGAGGACTGCGTGCCGGTGGCGCTCTGTCCGCCCGCGAGGACGATGCGCCCCCCTTCCGTGGCGGTGGCCGCGTCGGACAGTGGTTGCGCCAGATCTCCCACGCGGCGCACACGGCCACTGCCGGGATCGATCGCGAGGATCGCCGCGGTCTGGGATCCCGGCGCTGAGCCGCGGCCTCCGATCACATACACCGCATCGCCGAGGCTCGCGGCGGACGCGTGAGTAACGGGATTGGGCAGACTGCCTATCTGTGTGACCCGGCCCGTGGCTGGGTCGAAGCTGAGGATCGCGCGGCTGGCCACGGTTTCGGTCGAGCCCCCGGCGATGATTACCTTCGAGCCGCTCGCAGCAACGGCCGCGTAGCGAAGCCCTGTCGGGAGACTGCCGACGACCGTCGGACGTCCCCCGGTGCGCCAGGCGAGGATCGTGTCGAGCGCCTGTTCGCCGTTGTAGCCGCCGACGATGTAAGCGGTGCTCCCAATCGTGGTCACCGCGACGTCTGAGGCGGGCTGTGGCAGCTGCCCGACGAGGGAGACGCGACCGTCGCCGGGTTCGTAGCGCAGAATGTGGTCGTAGGAGCTGAACTGCCCGCCGCCGAAGATGTAGACCTCTCCTTCGAGGCTCGCGCCCTGAGCGTCATGCTGGGCTTCCGGTAGTTCTCCAGCGCTCTCGGCCTGTCCCGCCGCGATGACGGTGATGGCAGCTGTGGAGGTGTCGCTGCTGTCGAGGCCGCCAAGCAGCACCATACGTCTTGCACCCAGTGACACCGCGGCGGCGTCCTGCAGCGGGGACGCAAGCGTGCCTATCGATCTCTGACGCAGTCCAGGGGTGCTCCCAAGCTGGCCGGAGGGTCGCGCGGCATGTGCGCTGCTGGCAGAGTGGTGGCCTTTGGGGGGAGATGTACTTCCCGCGCTTGCGATGAGAATGGCAACGATCACGATGCATAGCAGCGCGGCCGGTATCGCCAGGCGAAGTTGGCGCCGACGGCGCGTCATCTGGCGGCCGGCCGCGCGGCGAGCTCAGCGTTCTGTTCGCGGCTCCTCAAAGCAGTGAAACCGGGGAGCTCGAGCTCGATCTTCGTGCCGCCTTCGGGTCGGTGTCCCACGGCGACGCGTCCTGCGTGGGCCTCGGCGATCGCGCGCACGATCGCGAGCCCGAGTCCCGATCCGCCCGAGGCGCGGTCACGGGCCGCGTCGGTGCGGTGAAAACGGTCGAAGACGCGCTCGCGCTCCTCGGCGGGGATGCCCGGCCCGTCGTCTTCGACCACGAACCGCAGGCGATCCGTGCCCTCGTGCTCGATTTCCAGACGCACCAGTCCGTCGCCGGGAGTGGTGTGTGAGATCGCGTTTGAGAGCAGGTTGCGCAGCGCTTGCGCGAGGCGATCGGGATCGGCTCTCAGGATCCCCGCCGGAACGGGGCCGAGCTCGAAGCGTCGGTCGGCGAGCAGGCTCATTCCGTCCCACAGTTCCTGGACGAAGACGGGCAGGTCGATCGGCTCGGGGCGCAGGAACTGCGTCTGCTCGGCCTTGGCGAGCAGCAGCAAATCGTCGACCAAGCGACTCATCCGGGCGATCTCGGCGCGCACGAGGTGCTCAACGCGACGCACCTCCTCACCTGACGGGTTCGGCTGGGAGGCGAGCACCTCGAGCTGGCCGCCGATCACGGTCAGGGGCGTGCGCAGCTCGTGTGATGCGTCGGCGACGAACGCGCGCTGGCCGGCGAAGGCGTCGGTCAGCCGGTCGAGCATGTGGTTGAACGCGTCGGCGAGCACGCGCACCTCGCCTCCCTGTCTGTTCAGGTCGTGGATGCGCGGGTGCAGATCGCCGGCGTCGACCTGGGCGGCTACGCTCGCCATGCGGCGCAACGGACGTGACATACGGCTGCCGATCAGGAAGGCGGCGAGCAGCGCGCCGGCGAGTGTCAAGATGCCGGCGAGGATGAACGCGCCCGCGACGCCGTCCTGGGCTCGGTGCACCGCCGCCAGCGGCTCGCCCACGCCGATCGTCACCGCCAGCCGGTCGTCGATGCTCACGCGGCGCTTGAGCAGGCGCAGGTCGCCGACGTCGGGAAAAGGCACGGTGGAGTATCCGTCGTGAGCGCTTAGCACCCGCAGGGCCAGGCGGTTCTCCTGGTCCTGCGCGGCGGGCGTCTCGCCGTTGTCGGGCGTAGCGCCGCCGAGGAGCTCGGGTTGGTTAGTGCTCGTGCCCGCTCCGGGGATGACCGCGAACAGCAACGTCGAGCTCGCGCTGAAGGGCTGGTCGTGGACGTAGCTGCTCGCGGCCACGGCCAGCGTATGGGGGGAGTCCGCGTCCTGGAGCTTGAGGTTGTGGGAGAACTCGCTCGCGTCGCCGGTGATCTCCTGGTCGATCTGGCGACGCAGCTGGGTGCCGGTGCCTCGATAGACGGCGACGAAGGTGATCGCGGAGGAGATCAGCATGACCACCGCGATCCACGCCGCCAAGCGCCAGCGCAGCCCGACCGCGGCCAGACGCCGGCGCGGGCTGGGAGTAACGCTCTCCGACGGCGGTGTGGCGCCCGAGCGGCTAATCGCCATCGCCGAGGCGGTAGCCGACCCTGCGCACCGTGAAGATCGGGACCGGGTCATCGGGACGGTTGAGCTTGCGTCTGAGATAGCCGATGTAGACATCCACAACGTTGGTGGTGGGATCGTGCTCGTAACCCCAAACGGCGCTGAGGATCTGCTCGCGTGAAAGCACGCTTCCACGGTGGCGCAGCAGATACACGAGCAGCTCGAACTCGGTGCTCGACAACCGTACGTCCTCCCCGCCCCGGCGCACCTGGCGGGTGAGCATGTTCACCTCGATGTCCCCGCCGCGCAGCGTCCCGTTTGTGGCCTGCGCCGCCAGCCGCAGTTGCACCCTCACCCGGGCCGCGAGCTCAGCCAGCGAGAATGGCTTGACCAGATAGTCGACCGCGCCCGCATCCAGCCCGACGACGCGATCCTCGGTCTCACCGCGCGCGGTCAGCACGATCACCGGGAGGCTCGGCTTGGCCTGGCGCAGCGACGCGAGGATCTCGAGGCCCCCTCTGCCGGGAAGCATCAGGTCCAACACGATCAAGTCGAAGCCATCGTGCAGAGCGCGCCGCTCGCCCTCGATCCCGTCCAGCTCAGCCTCGACGGCAAAGCCCTCGGCGCGCAGGCCCCGTTGCACGAAATCGACGATCCCCGGCTCGTCCTCGACGAGCAGGATCGACGGTGGGAACGTCCGCTGCTCGCTGCGGTCAACGGCCTGTTGCATCACGTCAGGATAGACCCACAAAACACCAGCTTTTCGGGCCGGCGGCAATTACATGAAATCTCTCATCATCCTGTTACCCAGTCCTTAGCAAACGCCCACAGACTCACCTGTGATGGGCGGGACTACCGGCAACGAGCGGCTCACCGCCGCGACCGGGATACTTCTCATCGTCCTGCTCGCGGCCCTGGGCGTGACGATCCTCAGGATCGGACCACTCCTGAGCGAGCACATGTTCCTCGGACTGTTGTTGATCCCGCCCGTCGCCCTGAAGATGGCGAGCACCGGCTACCGGTTCGCGCGCTATTACACCTCCAACCCGGCCTACCGTCGCAAGGGCCCGCCCCCAGCCGTCCTGCGTCTGCTTGCTCCATTGGTTGTGATCTCGACCGTGGTCGTGTTCGCGAGTGGGGTCGCTCTGCTGCTGCTGGGGCCGAGCTCCCGCGGGTCGCTGCTGCTGATCCACAAGGCGAGCTTCTTCGTGTGGGTGGCGGTCACCGCGATCCACGTGCTCGCTCACCTATCCGACCTGCCCCGAGCACTGAAGGCCAAACACGAGCTCCAGCCGCATCTGGACGGACACGGAGACGGCCGCGCCGGGCTGGTCCTGTCTCTCTCCGGGGCACTCGTTGCCGGGCTGGTGCTCGCGATCCTCTACATTCCCCAGTTCACCCCCTGGCTGAACGCGCACCATCATTAACCCGTACAACGCCACCGTGAAGCTCGCCGCTCAGCGCTGGGGCCGGCGCTCGATCAGGAGCGCGAGGGTTGGACATGCGGCCGCGGCTCGTTGTGCGTGCTCGAGCAGCTCGGGCGCGATCGGGTTGCCGTTGACGATGGGGTAGCCCCAGTCGTCGAGGGTGATCATCTCGGGCAGCAGCTCGGCGCAGAGACCGTGGGCGTCGCAGGTGATCGGGTTGACACGCAAATGGGTGCTCATCGGCTCACACGGCCATCGCGAGGTGGGGCTGGGGCAGCGGCAGCTCTGAGGGTCGTGCACAGGCGGGGCATGGCCCGTGGTGGGCGTGCTCGGCGAACTCCTCGGCGAACACGTCCAGCGCGCTAGAGACGAAGCGGACCGCGCCGTCGGGGTGCGCGCACGCGCCACGGGATTGCACCATCGAGGCCCAACGAGCGATGCGCCGCTCGGTTTCAGCGGCGGCGGTTCCGGCCGCGAGCTCCTCGACCGCGCTCGCGATCGTGTTCAGCCCGTGCACGCACGGCCCGCATTGCCCGGCCGTCTGCGCGGCGAGCCAGCGGGTGACCCGCGCCGTCTCTGCGACGCCACACGCATCCTCTGACAGCACCAGGACTATGCCGGGGCCGAGCCCCGCACGGTAGGGCGCGAGCTGCTCCGCGGAAAGGCGGAGAGTGTACGCGAGCAGGCCGGGTAGCCAGGCGCCGGAGTAGCCGCCGAGCAGCAGCGCCTTGACCTCGCTCGTCGCGCCACCAGCCGCCGCGATCAGGTCTCCCAGCGGCGTGCCGGGCTCGATCTCATAAACGCCGGGATATGCGACCGCGCCCGAGAGTGTCAGGAGCGTAGAGCCTGGCTGGCCGCGTGATCCCAGCTCACGAAACCACTCAGACCCATAGCGCGCGATCAGCGCGACATGCGCGAGTGTCTCGACATTGTTGATCAGCGTCGGTCGTCGCTGGACACCGCGCTCGAACGGCAGCGGGGGTGTCAGTGTCGGTATGGCCGGCCCTCCGTTGATGTGATTGACTAGCGCCGACTCCTGTCCCGCGAGGTAGCGGTCTGGCACGAGCACGATGCGCACCGCCGCGGAGTCATATCGCTCTCGCTCGCGTTCTCGCAGGGCCTGAGCGATGCTGTGATGCGCGGCGCTCGCCGATTGCGGGACGCAGACGATGACCTCGCTCGCGCCGACCGCCGCCGCCGCGAGCGAGCCACCGTCGAGCACGAGGTGCGGCAGCGCCTCCAGCAGCAGCCGGTCCTTGAGGCTCGCCGGCTCGCCCTCGGCGCCGTTGGCAACGACGATCCCTCGACGTCTCGCCGCGGCGACCGCGCGCAGCTTGACCGCCGTGGGAAACGCGGCGCCCCCGCGACCATAGAGCCCCGCCCGCTCGATGCTCTCGACCAGGCTGGCGGCCGATCTGCGGCGGTTGCGTCTGCCGTGGCCGGCGGGGAGCTCGCCATGGATCTCCATATGCTCTGACAGGCTCATCTGGCCATGATCCGGGATGCCGTTTAGCAGTCGCGGCAGGCGGGCGGGATCGGCCTGCGGGCTCATTTCTTCGAGGACCCTGCCAGTAGCGAGGTTGGTGTGCCCGAGCGGCGCGCCCAGCCGCCTCCCAGCGGTCCGCCGGGCAGCCACACCAACAGGAACAGCGAAAAGACGGCCACCCCGCCAAGCGCCGCGATACGGACCCGTGCATGGTCCGGCCAGCCGGCGATCGCACGCACGCCCACCGCCAGCGCGACGATCCCGAGACAGGCGATGTTCAGCGCCAGCAACCAGGTGTTTTTGACATCGCTGCCGGTCCCCAGTCCGTGCAGCAACGCGATCGGCCAGCACGCGTAGGCCAGCCAGTGCGCGATTCGCCAGGCGCGATGTCCCAGTCGCTCACGTAGGAGGCTGGTGATCGTGACCGCGAGCAGCAGATCGAACGCGACCGCGCCGAGCCCCAGCCAGAACGGCCGGTAGCTCCCGATGAACGGCAGCACCGCGTCGAGCAGGCTGATCGGCGCGAAGCTGTCAAGCGCCGCCGTGATGATGTGCAGAGCGAGGAACACGAGCACCAGCATCGAGACGCTGCGATGTAGCGAGTCCACCACGAAGCGCGGCCAGCGTGGGCTGCTCCAGCGACTCACGTCGATCACGCCAAGGACCACGGTCATGGTCAGCAGCACCAACGCCACCACGCCGGTGGAGCGCGTCAGGTACCAGTAGACACTCGGACCCACGGTGCCCAGAGTGAGCGTCATCGTGCCACCGCCTGCGGCTGAACCGTCTCTGACCGATGCTCCGGCTCGGCGGGCCAGCCGCCGACTATCAGCACGCGCCCGTCCTGCGCCACAAGGCGGGCCGGCAGCCCGCTCGCGGCGAGCCACGCCACACACGAGTCCCCACGGACGAGCGCCGCGGTGCTGGCGATGTTGGCGTCCACGCACGTAGCCGCGGCCACGCTGATCGTCCTCCACGTCGAGTTCAACAGGTGCGCCGGTACCCGGGTCGATGATGTGGTGCATCCTCTGTCCGTCATGGATCCAGCGGCGTGTGGTCGTGCTGGAGCTCGCCAGGCCACCGGCGGAGATCGAGATCGTCTGGCCCTCGGCGTCCAGGTCGCTGCGGTGATCGTCGGTCACGAACACGCGCCACCCACCGGCCGGTCCCGGACCCGCGAGCGCGATATCGCCGCCGAGGCTGACCAGGACTCCCGCGCCCGTCGCCTCATGAGCGGTGTGTGCGGCGCGGTCCGCAGCCAGCGCCTTGGCCGTCGCGCCGAGATCCAGGCGCACACCGCGCCCGACACGAACCGTGGAGTGCCCGCGGTCCACGACGATCGTGCGCCAGCCGACGGTACGACGCGCCAGCACTCGTGGTCCTGCTCGCCGGTGCTCAGGCAATCCGCCACCGGCAGAGACTTCATGCCTGCGGCGCTCAGGCGCGGCGTCCTCGCGCTCGGTGACGGGGTACTCCAGCAGACCATAGTCGCGGTCATATCCGGCGATCAGGAGTGCTTCGCCCAGCGCGGGGTCGACATCGCCATCGGTCAGGCGCGCGGCGCGCAGCCCCACCTCGACGGCCTCGATCAGCACCTCGCCAACGCGCACCGGGACACCGGCGCGCGCGTTGACGCGCTCGAGCTCGGAGTCGGCCCGGAAGCGGCTGCACGCGCGGTCCATCTCCCGAACCTGCTGTTCAACGATCCTGCGGGCGTGCGCCAGCGCGCCCGAGTCGGTCAGCTTCAACACCACGCTCGTGCCGAGCGCCCGCCAGCTCGCCGATGCGGGCTCGCGGGTGCCGGTGAGCATCACGCAACGCGCCTCAGGATCCACCCGAGACCACCGGTGCTTCTGGCGCCGGTTCCGAGTGTTCGACCGGCGCGGGTTCCTGCGCGGGCGCGGATTCTTTAGCTGGCGCCGATTCCTGGGCCGGTGCGGATTCCTGCGCTGGCGCGGATTCGTGGGCCGGCGCTGGTTCCTGGGTTGGAGCTGGTTCCTGGGGTGTGGTGGATTGCGGCGCTTGCGCCGGCGGCTGCAACGAACTGGACGAGCCCTGTGAGCTCTGGGCGTGGTGATGCGTCGAGGCGTTGCTCGCGTTCGCCGCTCTGGCGCGCGGCGACTTGATCGTCCTGCCCGGAAAGGCGTGCGCCGCGACCGCTGTGAATACTCCCGTCATGGTTACGCTGCCCGCGAGCAGCCAGCGCTTGGCGAGTACGAGCCTGCGCAACCCGGCATCTCTTGTGTGGGATGAATGCGGTGGGGTCATGCAATCATTATTCCCCGCCAGAGTAAAATCCCAGCTAAGACTCGGGTGAGATATCTCTCAGGATGAGAGTTCACTCATCTGGGTCAGAAGCCGTGACCCACTACGCGGCGTCGGCCACCTCGGCGGTGAGAGCACTCTCATGAAACGCGCCGCCCATGCGGTGTAAAAGGAGGACCTTGCTCACCACCGCTGTATGTCCGGCCGTCTTGGTGAAGGCCCACTTGCTCCTACGGCAACTCTCAGGCGCATCTCGGACCCGTGGGTCAACCTGACCGGCGTGTCTGCCGCAGGGTGCTGATCCTTGCTGCGGGCGTTGGTCGTGGCCACCAAAGCGCCGCGGAGGGTCTGCGCGACGAGCTACTCCGCATGGCCCCCGATGTGCAGGTGATGGTGCACAACGGTCTCGGGGCATCCAGGGGTCCGGTGCGAGTATTCCTCGAGCGCTTCACGCGGTGGCAGCTCACGCACTGCCCGCCCGCTTATTCCTTCTCGTATTTCATCGGCGTGCGTTGGAAGCCGGGACGCCGGGCCGCGCTGGGGCTGCTCTACCGCGCCAGTCGCTCCAGTCTGGGCGCACTGATCGATGCCGAGGAGCCCGACGTGGTCGTCTCCACCTATCCCGGGATCACCGCGCCGCTGGCTGTCATGCGTCAGCGTGGCCGGCTGGACGTTCCCGTGTGCGCGCTCGTCACCGATCTTGCCAGCCTGCATTTCTGGGTGCACCCCGGCGCCGACCTGCACTTGGCCAGTTATCCAGAGTCCCTCGCCGAGATCGCCGCGATCACCGGCGGAGCGCCCGCCAGGGCAGCCCGACCTCCACTTGGCCTTGCCCACCGTGTCCGGCGTGGACGGTGTGCCGCGCGCCGCGCGCTGGGCGTGGACCCCGAGCTGCCGCTGGTCATCGTCTCCGGTGGTGGCTGGGGCATCGGCGACCTGCGCGGAGCGATCGAAGGAGCGCTGAGAATCGAGTGCTCGCAAGTGATCGTGGTTTGCGGGGAGAACGAGCTCGCGGCCCGCCGGCTGAGCAGACACTACTCCTCGCACTCCAGGGTCCGTGTGCTTGGGTACACCCACGCAATGGCCGACCTGCTCGGCGCGGCCAACGTGCTCGTTCACTCCACCGGTGGAATGACCTGCCTGGAGGCCGCCGCCCAGGGCTGTTCGGTGATCGCGTACGGGTTCGCGCGCGGCCATGTGCGCCACAACACGCAGGCGATGGTGCGCCACGGGCTGATCAGACACGCCAAGGACTCCCACGAGCTCACACGGGAGACTGCGTCAAGCGCTCGGCTGTGCTGCCGAGACCATCACTCCATACGCCGACGAGTTGACGTGCGCGAGCACCGCGATCCTCGACCTGATTGGCCACACCGCCGCCTCGCCTGCGATGACACTTGCTCGGATCGGCTGAATGGATTCTCATGAATTGGGACGCAACCTGTCCCGGTGTCGTGGTGTCATAGACGGCGATGAGCGCGCGGCGGCTGACGCGCAGGTCCCTGCTTGCGAGCACCGCGGGCGCACTCGCGGGCGGTATAGACGAGCCCGTCGTGGGAGCCCACGCGGGCGGCTACAACCTGGTCTCGAGCGGGGTAGCGGTGCTCGGCACTTTCACGAGCGTCCTGATCTCACCGGCCGCGCGGGGGGCGCTGGAAGAGCTGCTGGCGTGGAAGCTCTCGCTGCATGGGGTCCCCTCGCAGGGCCGGGTGGTGGTCAAGGTCAACCCGGCGGGCGCCTCTTACAGCAAATACCCGGCCGACGCGCGCGTGCCGCTGCCGCGCATCGCCGGGCACCGCGACGCCGACACCACCGACTGTCCCGGCAACGTGCTCTACGGCGAGCTGCCCGCGATCCGCGCCGGCGTGCAACGACTGGCGCCTAACCCAACGAGGGCGACGCTCGCGCTCACCGCGCCATCGGCCGGGCCGAGCACACCGAGCACACCGGAAACCCTCACCGGCGCCGCCGGGACCGGTAGTCCCGCGATCAGCCAGGTCCAGGCGCTTTCGGGTGTCCTCGAGCTCCTCGACGGGGCGGGTGTGGTTCCCATCCAAGGTGCGCCAGTACTGATCCAGGTACGCACCGTGAGCCGCAGGGGAGAAGTCGTGAACGAGCGGACGCTCGCCGAAACCACAACCGATTCTGCAGGGGTATGGGAGCTTGACGCAACGCAGGTCAGCCTGGCCGGCGGCGGGATGTGGTTGCGGGCTCTCTGCCCCGGGGGCACCGGGTTCGGCGCGGGCGTCTCCGAACCGTTGCACCTCGCAACGAGCGTCTCGCTCACCGCACCCGCGGCGAACCCGCCCGCCCAACCTGCAGCACCGGCTCCGGCTACGTGAGCCGCGAATCGGCCACCGAGGCCAACCCGGCATCGCGGCTCTTGTCCCGAGCGCCGCGATACCGTACATAGGCGTAAGCCAGTAGGAGGAATGACACGGCGGCGGCGAGCCATACCGCCGGCGACGCGATGGCCTCGATCGCGTCTCTGCCGAGGTACACGCCGTGGGGTGACGAGATCACCCAGCTCGCCAGCATGAGCATGACGAACCAGCGCCGTCGCGCTCCGAGCACCAGGAGAATGGCGGAGAGCAGGATCAGGTAATGACTCCACAGCACAGGAGTCAGGACGAGCGCAGCGACGATTCCAGCACAAAAGGACACACGCTCGTCGTGAGTGCGACGAAAGTGGATGTGGGCCGCCGCGAGCAGGGCAAGCGCGATCGCCACCACCGTGGTCTCCGCCGCCCCCGATCCGAGATGGGCGTTCATGAGCGCACCGACGAGACCGAACCCGGACGGCGCCTCGTGGGCCCCAAGCTGGGAGAGCAGTTGGAGATACGGGGCAGGGGCGATCGGGCCGAGCGCGAATGACAGCGCGAGCAGCGCCAGAGTTGACGCGCTTGCATACGCGAAAGCCCGGTATCTGCGCGCCAGCAACAGCCACACGAGCAACGGCGCAAGGAAGAGCTTGCAAGCGATCACGGGCGCGGCCAGAAGCGCGAAGGCGACCGGGCGGTCGCGCAGGCGCCACAGGAACACGACGCCTACGAACAGAAGCGGGCTGAGCGCTCCCAGCTGCAGCCCGGTGATCGTGAAGGCCGTGCACAGAGTCAGGATCGCGGGCCAGGGGTCGCCCCTCGCGCCGACGAAGCACGCCACCAGCACGGCGCACACGCAGACGAAGAAGAACAGCATCGTGCTCAAGCCCGACGACAACGCCGCCAGCGCCACGAACGGCCAGACGGCGAAGTATGGGTAGACGAACGACGAGCCGGAGTAGACGACCGGTGACCCGGGACTTGGGTAGACCTGCTGAGCGTGAACCGCCGCATAGCCGGCACGCAGGAAGACATCAAGGTCATAACTGCGAGTGAGCGGCAGAAATACGACGACGACCGCAACGACGATCGCCACCACCGCGAGTAGCGGCACGGTTACGCGCCGGATGCTGACAAGGCGGGTCCCACGCGAGCGCACCCGGCGCAGCTCGGCACCGAGGCTAGCCGGCGGGTCGGTGGCTAGCGTGCCCGGCACCATAGCTTCTCAGTTACTACACACGAGCTGCATAAGACCTACCTCAATTGCTCGTGAGAGCTTTCTCAGCCAATCTGTCAGCGTGTTCTAACTGTTAAATCGAAGGCGCAGATAACGGCGCGGTGAGAAGCCTCTCACACTATTGTCCACTGGCCCAGCACCCCGAGACTCGCTGCTGGCATCAGACGTGAGACGTTTCTCACGGTGGCTTGCTGGAACGCGGCGGCGAGATAGCATCGCTGAAGGTGTGACACGGCGAGATATCCACACTGGTGATGTGCAGGGTCGTGCTCGGGAGCCTGTGCGCGTCGAGGGACCGCGTTTGCGTGATCGCCGCGGAGGTCGCCGGCCTCGGGGGCTCTACACGCGTCGGCGCGTCGGCGCTATCTTGGCCGTCGCCTTGCTCCTCGTCGGCGTGGGCGTCTACAGCATGGGGGCTGGGGCTTCCGGCACGCGTCAGGCTCGAGCGGCAAGCGCAGCGGCCATCGAACGGCACGCCGCCACATCCGGGGTCAGGCCCACGACCGCGACACGCGCTCCCTCCCCGCCGCACCTCGTGGTGAACGCGCCGGGACATCCGACGAGCGCCTGGACGGTGGTCGCACAGGTTCACGGGCAGCCCGCCGCATGGCTCGCACAGCGATCGGGGGTAACCCTGATGCGCTTCGATCAGGGACTGATGCACCTCACGTTGCACGCCGGCTCGAGCGACGGTGGGGTAAACGGCTGGACCTATGGCGACCACATCACCCCGCGGGAGATCCACCTGCTGATCGCCGCCGTCAACGGCGGGTTCAAGCTCACCTACCACGACGTTGGATTCTCCTCGGGCGGTCACGTGGCGGTCCCGCTCAAGGCCGGGCTCGCTTCGATCGTCACCTACACCGATGGAACGACCGACATCGGAGCGTGGCGAGCGGGCGTGCCGAGCGCGAGCAAGACCGTGTTCTCCGTGCTTCAGAACCAGCGCCTGCTCGTCGATCGCGGCGTCGCGGCGGCGAGCGTCTCTGACTGCATCATCACGTGCTGGGGCGAAACGATCGGCTCACAAACGAGCGTGGCGCGCTCGGCGCTTGGGGTCACCGCGAGCGGGCAGCTCGTGTGGGCCGCCGGCGAGCAGCTCCTGCCCGCCGAACTGGCCTCCGCGCTGATTGGCGCCGGCGCCGTGCGTGCGATCGAGCTCGACATCAACCCTGACTGGGTGGCGGGCTACCTGTACGTCCATCACCCCGGAGGCCCTTCCCCCGCGCAGGTGGTACCCGGGCAGCTCGGGATTGCCGGCAAGCTGCTCGAACCCTACAGCCGGGATTTTCTGGCGTTCGTGGCGAATTAGTCGCTCCCATGCACGCCACATTTGCTTTTGTCAGACACTCGAAGAGAGTTGACGGATATTCGTGACTTCCAAGAACTGGGACGCCCGTGTCACAGACGCAGAGCTGGTCGCACGCAGCGATGGGTTTCGCGACCTGCGCGATCGCATCCTGGGGCTGGCCGAACCGCGAGCGGGCCATACGGTCGTCGATCTCGGCTCGGGCACGGGGCTGCTGTCGCTGGCGTTCGCCCAGTGCAGCGTTCGCGTGTGGGCGATCGACAGCTCACCGGCGATGAACGAGTATCTGCGCGTCAAGGCGAGCAGCGCGGGTCTGGAGAACATCGAGACCGTGCTTGCCTCGGCCGTCAGCCTTCCCCTGGTGGACGAGATCGCCGACCTTGTGGTATCCAACTACTGCCTGCACGAGCTGCGCCCTGCGGACAAGCTCCGCGCCCTGTCCGAGGCCAGGCGTGTGCTCAAGCCGGGCGGGCGGCTCGTGATCGGCGACATGATGTTCTCGCTGAATCCGGCCGATCCGCGCGACCGCCGCGTGGTGGCCGTCAAGTTGCGCAAGCTCGCCCGCCGGGGAGCGCCCGGCGCGTGGCGGTTGCTGAAGAACGCCGCCCGGCTGGCGAGCGGGCGCTGGGAGTATCCGGCTGACGCCGCCTGGTGGGATGACGCGTTGAGACGATCGGGCTTTGATCGCGTGAGGATCGAAACGCTGGCTCACGAGGGCGGCATCGCGACGGCTGAGGCTCCCGGCCCGAGCGCGATCGCCGGCCACCCGGACGGCCAGCTGTCGCTGACGGGCGGCGCGCCGAGATAAGCGCGACCAGACGGGCTCACGGTTCGGCGGTCATCGAGGCCACCCCCGGGACGGTCCCCACCGACGCCAGGCGCGCCAGCGCTCCGGGCTTGTGCTCGAGGTAGCCGTCGAGGAACGCGATCGTGACACGCTCGACGATCGATAGCTGCGGCTGCTCAGAGGAGTACGGCGGCAGGTGTTCGGCTCCGATCAGGCTCAGCAGGTACTTCGGGCGCCGCGCGGCGTCGAAGAAGGCGTTGGTGGCGCTCGGCGGGTTGACGGTGTCGGCCGTACCCTGGGTCGCCAGTAGCGGCGGGCTTCCCGGCGGAAACGTGAACCCGCCGACGCCCGGTATCTCCGCGCCCGACAGGATCACCGCGGCGCTGACCCGTGGGTCGCGGAAGGTCGGGTCGTAGGCGACCGCTAGAGCCGTGTCGCCGCCGTCGGACTGTCCCGCGACCGCGATCCGCTTGGGGTCGATCAGACCGGCCAGCGGCCCCGACCCCGCGCTGGCGGCGAGCATGCGGGAGATCACGAAGCTCATGTCGGCGGGCTGGTTGACCAGATCGGACTCCTCGGGCCCGCCCGGCGCGTCGGCGTTCTCGAGCGGGAACACGGGCGCGGCGACGACAAAGCCAGCGCGCGCCCAGCTCTGCAGCAGGCGCGCATAGAGCGCGGGCGTCACAGCGAAGCCGTGTCCGAAGACGATCAGTGGAAACGGACCATCGGCGCGCGCCGCCGGCGCGTCCAACAGATCGGTTGCTCCCGACGCCCCGAGCGCCGGGTAGCGAACCTCCGTGTACAGCGTTCGCGGCTCGCTCGTCCCGTCCGGGAGCTCAATCGTACGACCGCTGTCGACGAGGCGCAGCACGCGAAGGCCGACCGGATATGAGGATGGCGGTGAGGAGGATGGCGGTGACTCGGCGCGCGAGCCGGTGCGCGACCCCGCTGTCTCATCGGCGCTCGCGCCGGCGTGGCCGTGACGCGATGGCGCCGGCCCGCCGCTCGCCAGGGCGAAGCTCAGCGCAACGGCCGCAAGGACGAGCGCGAGCAGCCCGAATGCCAGCAGACGCTGGCGCTGAAGGGCCCGCCTGCGCCTGACGCGCTCGCGCTCATGATCTGCTCGCCGGGCGGTAGCCTCGTTGGCGGAATCGGACGGGCGTGGCGGTGTGGGCGGCACAGGGCCTCACGGTAATGATGAATGGTGAATGCTGGCGGCGTAGCCCGCGCTCGGCTATGGCTTCCAGCGCGGATAGTGCTTGCGCGCCCACTCGCGATCGACCTCGCCTGTCAGGATTCCGCGGAGCGCGTGGCGTGTGGCGCGGTTGACGAGCGCCATGTAGAGATGACCTGCCACCAGGACGCATAGGGCGATCGTCGCGAGCTTGTGGCCGCCGAAGATCAGGTTGTGATGGGTGCCGGCGACGATCGTGTCGATTCCCGTGACATACAGGATGCCGACCAGGACACAGACGAGGGCGAAGTTGACCTTCTGGCCGGCGTTGAAGCGCCCCGCTGGTGGTTCCGGCGCGCCAGAAAGCAGGCGCGCTGGAATCGCTCCGAGCCACTCGCGGTCCTCCACGTCAAGACTGCTCAATTCGTGAGCGGTGCCCCTGAGCGCCCGCCGGTTCCCCGCCACGACGATCAGCGCAACGCCACCGACGAGCACGCCGGCTGAGGCGAGATGCCAGGCATACATCACGTCGTGAAATGTTCCACGGCGGCCGACGACGAGGCCGCTGATGAGCAGGCTGAAGAACGCGAGCGCCGTGAGCCAGTGGACGGCTCGCTCGGACACGGTGAAACGCAGAACTCGGTTCATGGTATTCGGCTCAACCTTCACTGCGACTGTAGACGGCGAAGAAGTCACGGTCGTCGGGTTCGAGGTAGCGCGTGTCCGGCCGTTCCATCGCGGGCAGCAGATTCTTCGGGTCTTCGGCTCCGGGAGCGCCGTAGGTGATGAAGCTCACCCAGTAGGAGTTGATGTCGAGCTCCATCGCACGCACGGCGCCTGCATGGGCGAGTGTGTCGGCCAGGCTGCCCGCGCTCTGATCTTCGCCGGCGGCGTAGATCAGGTTGCCGTGACGGTCGACGCCGATCCCCGAGCGCCACACGAGAACCGCGTTGCCGACGGTCGCGCCCCATTCCCCGTTGTTGAGGTTCGGGCTGGGGCGTCCTTCGTTCACGATCAGGGGCAGGTTCTGGCGCGCAAACGAAACCGAGCTGGGGGCTCGCGGACCATACTGCCAGTCGATGACGTCCACGCGGCCGTCGCTGTAGCCCACGATCGTGGCCTGCCCGTCTTGCATCGTGGCGTAGGTGTGGCCGTTCAGGGCGAACCCGCCGTGTGAGTCTGAGAGTTTGAAGCCGCTGTTGAACGTCGCCAGCAGCTTGCCGCGGCGTGCTTGAGGCACGTCCATCGAGCCGCGCGGGATGGGCACCGAGGGCTCCTGGCGGCCGGGGTTGAGGGTCAGCGTCGTGCGCTTGGTGTCGATCCACGCCAAGCCCGCCACCACACGCGGATATTCAGGCTGGTTGCGCAGCGTGGTGATCAGCAGCGGAGCGCCCTCACCCTGTCCGGGACGGCTGGCGCGCCAGACGCCCTCGCCTGGAAGCGCCGGATGGAACAGTGGAGCAACCCGATGGGGACGTTCGATCGCGGCCAGTTGCCGGGCCTTCAGCCGCTGCGCCTGCGCCCGTTCGGCGGCTCCGTAGCCGACCTGGGGCAGGACCTTGAGCGTGGGGCCCCCCTTGCTGGGCGCCGTCAGCGAGTAGTAGGTCGACTCGATCTGCGACACGAGCCCGGCCGCTCCATGTTCGCGCAGCCACTCCACCGAGCGAACACCGAGACTCGAGTTGGACGGTTCGGCCATCGTTTTCACATAGGAGTACGCGGCGGGGAGGAGCGCGATCAGCGCGGCGATCAGCGCGATCCGTCGCGTCCGGCGCAGAGCTTCTCCGCCAGGACACTTCGATGGGCGGTTCTTCTGCGGGAATTGGGGGAGGTGTGTGGCGCTTCCGAGCTCCATTCCCAGACTGTATGCGCCTCGGGGTCTAGTCACACATTGATCGACCGTCAGATGAGAGCACTCTCACATATGAAAAGTCTCACCTCTTGAGGGGTGAAAGCGAGCCGGAAATGCAGTAGTCATGTGGAACCTGTACCGGGGGCCGGAACCATGCCTCACCTCAACGGTACCCCTGATCGGAGAGTGCATATTAATTCAGTTCAAGCGATAGCAAGCATCGAGGAGACTCAAGCCCCGTTCAGTACAAGCGAACTGGACACGGCCGAGCATACGCCTATCCAGCTGCGGCCCGCTGCTCGATCCCCTGCCCGGGTGCTGCTGCGGGCGTGCCGTCCGCGCCAGTGGAGCAAGAACCTACTCGTGCTCGCGGCGCCGTGCGCCGCAGGCGTAATCGGCCGGCCGCTCGTGGCCGCGCAGGTCGCTGGAGCGTTTCTCGTGCTGTGTCTGGTGTCGAGCGCTACGTATCTCGTCAACGACGTGCACGACCGTGAACAGGATCGCCAGCATCCGCGCAAGCGTTTGCGGCCGGTGGCTTCAGGCGAGCTCTCACCCCGCGCGGCCCTGCGGGTCGCGGCGGTGCTGGCATTCGTGGGCATCGCTTCCGCGACAGCGATCACCCCCGGCCTGGGCGCGGTCGCCTGCGGCTATCTCGCGTTGACGATGAGCTATTCGCTGTGGTTGCGGCGGATCGTCGTGCTCGACATCCTGGCGATCGCCGCCGGTTTCGTGCTGCGCGCCATCGCTGGGGGCGTCGCGACGGACATCTACCTGTCCCGCTGGTTTGTGATCGTGACGGCATCCTGCGCGATCTACCTGGTCGCCGGGAAGCGGTATGCCGAGTTGCGCGAGCACGCCGGCTCCGGTGTGGCGGCGCGCGCGACCCTGCGCCGCTACTCGCCCGGGACTCTGCGTCTGACGCTTCTGGCGGCGGCCACGATCGCCGGCGTCGCATACACCGGCTGGGCGTTCACACGCCCAGCCCACCTCGTCTGGTACGGCCTGTCGATCGCCCCGTTCCTGCTGTGGCTGGGCCGTTACGCGAGCCTGATCGGCGCGGGCGCCGGCCAGGCGCCGGAGGAGTTGATCCTGCGCGATCGAACGCTGCTGGCGCTCAGCTTCGCGTGGAGCTTCCTCTTCCTCGGCGGCGTATATGTCGGCAGCTGAGCTGACGGCGCGCACCCCGCTCATAGGCGTCGCACGCTCGCTGTGCGGCTGGGGACGGACGACCCGAAGCCGCTGCCGGGTCCTCCAGCCGCGCGCGATCGAAGACGTGCTCGAAGCGCTCGCATCGCGCGCGCCGCAGACTGGTGTGATCGCCAGGGGCGCCGGGCGCAGCTACGGAGATGCCGCCCAGAACGACGGCGGTGACGTGCTCGACATGACCGGCCTGGATGAGATCGTCTCGATCGACGGCGAGCGCGGGCTGATAACCGCGCAGGCCGGCGCCACGGTGGCCCAGCTGATGGCTGGGCTCGCTGCCCACGGGCTCACGTTGCCGGTCGTGCCCGGGACGCGGCACGTCACGCTCGCTGGCGCCATCGCCAGTGACGTGCATGGCAAGAACCACCACCGCGACGGTGGCCTGGCCAGGCACGTGGCGGCGATCTCGCTCTGCACGCCCGCCGGAGGTCTCATGGAGGTTTCACCCGAGACTGACTCCGAGCTGTTCTACGCGACGCTTGGTGGGATGGGCCTCACTGGTGTGGTCGTGGAGGCGACGCTCCGCGCGGAGCCGCTCTGCACCCCGTGGGTGGCGGCCGACGTTGACCGCACCGACAGCCTTGCGCAGACGCTCGAGCTGATGGGCGGCTCCGAGCGCCACCGCTACTCGGTGGCATGGCTCGACCTGCTCGCGGACGGGTGGAAGATGGGACGCGGGATTGTCAGCCGAGCCGACCCGCTCGCAGCCGATGCAGCCACTCCGCCTGCCCGGAGGCGACGAGCAGCGAGCGGCGCATATCCCGGCGCGCTCTCGCGGCGGCCGGCGCTCGAGGTTCCCCACGGCTTTCCCGCCGCCCTGCTGCGCCCGGCGAGCATGCGCACGTTCAACGCGCTGCGCTGGCGCGCGACGCCGCGTCGCGAGCGCGGGCGCCCGCTGGCGATGGCGCCGTACTTCTTTCCCCTCGACGCCCTTGGAGAGTGGAACCGGCTGTACGGCCCGGCCGGGCTGATCCAGTACCAGTTCGTGATCCCCGCCGGGCAGGAGCACGCGCTCGAGCGCTGCTTCGAGCTCATACGCACGCGCCGGCTGCCCGTGTATCTCGCCGTGTTCAAGCGCTTCGGACCCGCCTTTGGCGGCCCGTTGTCGTTCCCGCTCGAAGGCTGGACGCTCGCGGCCGACCTGCCGGCGGCTGCGCCCGGGTTGCGGGCGGCACTGGACGAGTTGGACGAGGTCGTCGCCGGCTGTGGCGGGCGCGTTTACCTAACAAAGGACGCCCGACTGCGACGCGAGACGATGGCCGCGATGTATCCCGACCTGGACCGCTTCCACGCACAGCGCGCCCGCGTGGACCCCAACGGGGTGCTGCGCTCGGATCTCGCGCGGCGCTTGGGACTGTGCGAGGCCGCGCTGTGAGCGGCGCTGGTGCCGGCTCGGCCGGCAGGCGTGTCGTGGTGCTGGGAGGCACCTCGGAGATCGCCCTGGCGATCGTAGGAGAGCTGCAGGGCCGTGCTCCGCGCGAGGTGGCGCTCCTGGGCCGCGACCCCGATGCGTTGGCCCGCGCGGCCGAGAATCTCACCAGCGCCGGCTGTGAGCTGGCATTGACATTCGAGCTTGACGCCCGTGACGTCGACCGTCACGAGCAAGTTATCGGCGAGGCATTCGACGAGCTGGGTGGCGCCGACATTGTCATCCTCGCCGTCGGCGTCCTCGGCGAGCGCGGCGGCCTGCCCACGGAGGTGTCAGCGGCGCTGGCTGTCCTCCAGGTCAACCTGGTGGGCGCCGGCTCGCTATTCATCCACAGCGCCAAGCGCTTGCGCGCGCAGGGGTCAGGGACGCTCGTCGTGCTCTCCTCGGTGGCGGCGGAACGGCCGCGGCGCGCGAATGCCGTCTACGGAGCCTCCAAGGCCGGTCTCGATGCGCTCGCACAGGGCGTCGGCGATGAGTTGCGCGAGGACGGCGTACGGGTGCTGGTGGTTCGCCCCGGCTTCGTGCATACCCGCATGACACAGGGCCTTGAGCCCGCGCCGCTGTCAACCACACCACAGGCGCTCGCCCGCGTCGTCGTCGAAGGACTGGACCACCGCTCTCACACCGTGTGGGCGCCGTCCGCTCTACGCTGGCTTATGCTCGTGATGAGGATAATTCCCCGCCCTCTTTTCCGCCGCTTGAAACAGTGAGCGCCATCAAACCGCTGAATGACATGTCTTACCTGCACGCCCGCCGTCTCCAGGCGCGCAGGCGTCGTTACCTCTTTCGTGTAGACATCGGGCTCGGGCTGCTGATCGCGGTACTGGCACTTCTGCTCGCGCCGGGCGTGGCGATCGTCGCCGTCGCCGCGCTGCTGGTACTCGCTATCTGCGGCGTCTCGATCCTGCTCGGGCAGTGGCGATCGCGTCGAAGGTGACGTCGCCCGCTAGGGAGCCCGGTACGGTGGGTGTAAGAAAGTAGATCCGGGCCGGAGGGATCGCCTCCCACGAATAGACCGCCCACGTCCGCCCGTGGTATTTGACGGTGCCGTGACGGGGGACGCGCGCCGGGCCAGCGCCGGCCAGACGCACCGATCCGGACCTCACGAACACCTGACCGCCGGATAGGAACTGAAGCGTGTCGCGGAAGTCGCTGTAGCGTGCCGAGAGCGGTGTAAAGCGGGCGGCGATGTGGTGGGCGACGTCGCTCCACGCCGCCAGGCGCACGGATGCACAACCGCGCGCGGCGAGCGTGCTCGCCGGGGCGGGCACGAACAGCGCCACCTTCAGCGTACCCGCTGGGAACGCCGCTGTATCGAACACGACGGCCTGATATTCGCTCCGCCCGACAGTCACAGTTGTTCCGTTGCTCACCGAGGCAGGCGGCGGCTTCAGCGTCCCCATCACGAACGAGCCCGCCCGATAAAGGTCGATCGGGACGCCGATGAAGCGGCTGACGAGCTTGACGTAGCCGAGATCGTCCTGCACGGACATCACAAAGCCGCCCACGGTCCTGCCCTTGACTCGCAGCGCGCCGGATACCGGAGCGATGATGTCGGGGCCGCCGACATCGGCCAGGACGCGCCCGTGCTGGAGGACGCGCAGGCGCACGATGTGCCAATGCGGTGTGTAGACGAGCGTGTGCACCGCCGCGAACACCGCCGGTTGATCTGCTCTCTCGAGCGCCGCGAGTAGTTCAGCGGAACCCGTGACGTGCGCGATGTCTGTGCTCACCTCTGTGCCGGTCAGCTCTCCGGCATAGATACGCCGCGCCACAGAATCATCGACGGCGGCGATCGTCGCCGCCGTCGCGGGACCGCATTGAGCGCCGGACGCGGCGGCGTGTCCAGTGGAGGGAAGGTCGACGTCGAGCGTCATTGCGAGGATCGCGCCGATCACCCCCACGCTCAGCAGTCCCGACGCGAGTCCGCGATACCCGCGCCGGTGCCTTTCACCGAACATGCCCAAATGCTCGCCCGCCAAGCTTAGCGCCACATGAGCGACACGTGAGAATTGTCACATGTCTGTCAGGTGCGGACCTGGCGTGAGGCCCGGTGCTTGACGATGCCCGGAAAGTGAAGGCGGCCGCGTGCTCTACGAAGCACCTCGCCAGCGGGGAAAGCGCCGCTGCCGTGGGACGCCTGGAGTCGTCCCTCCCACACCGCTTTCGCGCCGAGGTCGCCCGTCCTGAAGCACATGTAGCCGGCGACGACGGCCAGCAGCACGAGCACGACGCGCAGCGCGGTGAGCATGGGCTTGGGAGTGAGCAGACTGTCGACGATGCCAAGCCCTGTGGGCATCCCGCCGGAGATCCGCTGGGCGGCGAAGGTAACGATCAGCGTGGCTGTGAAGAGTACGTAGACGATCGCGAGGATGTGGGCCGCTTGCGAGTGTTCGGAGATCAGTTTGGCGGCCTGGCCCTGTAGGTTGAGCGCACCGCGCAGCGCAGCGCCAGCTTGCATGGCGAGGAAGATGGAGCTCATGGCGACGATCGACACGAGCGCGAGCGCGATCCCATAGCGCGTGAGCCACTGCGGCTTGATGACGAAGACGATGGCGGCGACGATGGTCGTAGGGATCAAGATCACCGGCACGTGCACGAACAGCGGATGCGCGGGCAGGCCGCTGTAGATGGTCTTGATACGGATGGGCAGCGTGAGGAAGCCGATGAACGCGAGCAGCGTGAGAACGAACTCGGCTCGACGCCAGTCGAACTCTGGGCCGCCCCCTGGCCGCGATGCTGTCAGTGCTCATAGCGGCCGAGCCTCTGGGCGCTTGGTCACACCACGAACATCGATCACGCAGTCACCGTACGGTGTCTCCAGCCTGCCCACAACGCCCTAGAGGATCATCTTCGGAAACCCAGCTATCCACCGCAGGTCGCATGCGATTGCTACGAAAGTCGCATCGACTCTCTCACGCTCATGGCCTAAAACAAGTCGATGCCGACGCGGACGACGCCCGCTCGGCGCGTGTCGATCTCGGTCCACCCGCCAGGTGTGCGGTGCACGGATCCTCGCCCTTGTTGCAGCGTCCAATAGGGGGTGAAGCGCACCCGCACCGTGAATCTGCCCGGGCGGTTGGTGAGCAGCGTGAAGCTGTCCGGTCCCACGCTCCTCAGCACCGCGGGCGGCTGTGCCAGCGGGGTTGCGTCACGCACGGCGAACAGGCGCCAGTGCGCCGAATGCCACACCTCGATCAGGTAGAGCAGCCCCCGCGCGATCAGCTGCCCCTCCTGTTCGCCGGCGAAGTCCAGGGGCACGTCGGGTAGCGCCACGTAAGAGACGGCGTTTTGACCCAGCCATGACCTGTAGGCCGCCGAGGTGAGCCCGGGGCGGTAAAACAACGCGTCGTAGCGCGTGTCGAGCTGGCGCTCCCAGCCACGCGCCAGCAGGATCAGAGGATGCTCGGGGAGGTACACCGACTCCCAGTGGGCTTCGGTTAGCGGGACCTCCACACGCAGCGGCCTACCATGTGCCAGCCGCAAGAGCTCCCCGGCCAGCGGGGCGTAATAGGAGGCGTTGACAGATGGGTTACCGGCCAGCGCCGCGAAATCGCTGATCGGGGTGTCCAGTTGCCAATACAGCAGCGCAGGCGCCAACAGGACGAGCGCGAACCGCCGGCGCTCCCACAGCACACCGGCCACCAGCGGGGCCGCCAGCAGCACCCCCAGGCGAGCGGCGTTGCCACCTACCGGCGTGCGCAGCACGAAGGCTCCCGTCAGCGCCAGCGCGTACAGCCAGGCGCCCCACGTCAGCATCCGCCGGGTCCCCGGCGCGAGCTTGCCGCCGGCGTGCGGGAGCGCCACCGCGATCGCCGCCACCCCGGCCAGGGCAGGCCAGAACAGCGACGGCGCGAACGGCTCCCAGCCGCCTTCGGGGAACGCGACTGCCAGCGCCAGGATCGGGGCCAGCGTCGCGGCCGTGAGCGCCAGGCCGCGTGTACGCGGACACAACCCTGCCTGCCCGCCGACGTGATGCCCGGCATGTGCGCCCCGGGGTGCGGCCAGCGCGTAGGCGAGCCCGGCCAACGCGAGGAACGTTCCGGCGACGGGGCTTGCGAGGCTGGTGAGCACGGCCAGCGCCAGCGCCGCGACTGTCCATCCGCGTATCAGCACCAGCAGCGCGAGCAGACCAACAGTGATCCCGAGGCCATAGGCGACCTGGCCGGAGAGCAGCCCGACGCAGGCGCCTAGCGCGAACGACGCGCCGGCCACACGAGCGCCGGCACTCTGAAACGTCCGCTGCGCGAGCAGGCCGAACAACCCAGCCGCGACGACGGCACACAGCGCGAGCAACAGTCGCTCCCCCACCAGCGCTCCGACAGCTGGTGCCAGCAGCGAGTAGCCGGGAAGGTCGTGCCCGCCGTACCAGCCGCCGTCCCACAGCGTGAACCCTGCCCGGGCAAACAGGTCACCGCGGTAGGTCGCGGCCGCGAGATCGCCGCTGGACGGCGCGAGCACGAGGTAGATGCTCGCCAGTGGCGTGGCCACCGCAAGCGCGAGCACCCACGGTGACAGGGCGAGGCACCACGCACTCAAGCGCGCCTGGCGCAGATCGCCCCCGATGCTCGCCGGCGGGTCGGTCGCAAGTGTGCCTGCAGGTTTGCCTGGATGCAACGGCGAACTGGGCACTTTGGATTCCTTTCGTCCTCACACGCGATTTCATACGCTCGTCCAGCTACGCCGGCGAAGAACTCTTCGTGGCTTCCAGTGTCGATATAGAGCTTGAACCAGTATGCGACAGCGGATACGCCTACTCCAAGAACTTGTAAGCGACTCGCAGTATGCAGTCGACGAGGTTCTTATCGCCGAGACGATCCTCGTGCGGGCGGCGACGCGCCGCCTGGTCCCGGACGCCGGCTTCCGTAACGACCTCAACGCCTCACCGGCGGAGGCGGAGCGAGAGGCTCTGTTGGCGCGGATGGAGGCGATGGCTCGAACGGACGAGCTGACTGGGCTGGCGAACCGGCGGGCGTTGGACGAGGAGATCCGTCGCGAGATAGCTCGCGCCAGGCGCATGGGCCACCAGGTCACGATTGCGATGCTCGACATCGATCGCTTCAAGGACTACAACGACCTCTACGGGCATCCCGCAGGCGACATGCTGTTGCGCGAAGCCGCCACAGCATGGCGGATCGAGATCCGCCAGAGCGACTTCATCGGCCGCTACGGCGGAGAGGAGTTCATCGTGATCCTGCCGGACTGCCCGTCCGCTGGCGCGTCCGATGTCATCGAGCGTCTGCGCGCAGTCACACCCGCTGGACAGACAGTCTCGGGCGGCATTGCGACCTGGGACGGGTCGGAGTCCGCGGAGTCATTGCTACAGCGGGCACATCGCGCGCTCAATGCGGCCAAGCACGCCGGCCGCGACCGCCTCATGGCTGCCAGCGGGGGATGACCCGCTTGCAGCTCTGGTCTTAGCTCAAGGGCCCTTGACAGGTATGCGAACATATGTTCGATGACAATTGTCTGCGCTCCACATGTTCCTTATGCCCGCTTCGAGGCAGCGTTGAGGGCTGGCCGACTGGAGTTCATCCAGGAGCATGCTCACCAGTTCACGCTGGACCTGGCTGACGAAGCTGAAGTGTGCCGGCTGATCGCCGAACATGACCCTGCCCGCCTTGAGACAGCGTCGGTCCAGTGGATCAGGCAGTTCGCAGCAAAAGCCAGCGGGCAGCGCCGGGAGGACTACAAGCTGATCTTGCGGGCGTTCGACACGATGATGGCCGAGCCCAAGCTGGTCGCAGGCCAGCTCAGAGCTTTGTGCGCTGCCCGGGGACTAGATCGATGATCGTATGCATCTATCTGCCCTGCTTTGAGTCGGCGGCCGTCGCCGCAGGAGGCGCCAAGGCGCTTATGGCATGGGAGGAGACAATCCGCGCGCTGGAAGAGATCGGCGTCGAGGTCGAGATGTCGAGGGTCGGCGTGGCGTACTTCGACGCTCACAGGCTGCAGGGACTGCACCGCGACAAAGCAGGAGCAATCGCCGCGGCACAGCGAGCGGTCAACAGAACAGGACGTATTGGGGGCGGGCCAACACGGTTCTGTGCGCTTGCGGCTGCATTGCAAGCACCCTCGCGCCGAGCCCGCATAGTCAATGACCGTGCAGCCCGCCAGTATCTCTCGAGCCAACCGGTCGGCTTGCTTGCCTGCAGGGAGCAAACCGCAGCGTTGGTCGCGCCACTTGAACGGCTTGGGATCTTGACACTCGGAGACCTGGCTGGGCTCAGCGCCAGCCACGTGGCTGCCCGTTTCGGGAAGGCCGGCACGCTCGCGCGGCGCCTCGCACTCGGGCACGACACGCCGCTTCAGACTCGGCGAGTGGAGGACCGATTGGAGGAGTCGATGGACCTCAACCAGTCAAGCTCCAGAGAGGCGCTCGAGCGTGCGCTGGGTGCACTGGTCAACCGACTGCTAGCGCGAGAAGAGCGCCGCGGCCGGACGATCAGAGCGGTCATGCTGTCAGCCCGCCTGGTGGAACGAGGCACGTGGTGCGAGCTGGTGGTGTTTCGCCAGGCAATGGCGGACAGGCTACGGATGCAGCTCGCGCTCGCAGCTCGGCTCGCGCTGTTGCCAGCGCCCGCCGAATCATTGAGCCTCGCGGTACAGGCCTTCGGGCCGGCAAGCGGTGATCAGGGCACGTTGTTCGATGGAGAGCGGATCGCACGCCGCGAGCGTCTGCGAGACGCCCTGAGCCAGATACGCATGATCGCGGGCCACGACGCGGTGCTGCGCGCACTGCCCGTAGATCCCAGCTCACGGGTGCCCGAGCGCAGGTATGTGTTTACCCCGTTCTCGTTGTGACCGTCCTGCGCCCACTCGTCCCGAACAAGCCGCGTCCGATCAGAGTCCGGGCACCGGCGGGTACGCCGCTCGCGGTGGACGGCGAGCCGGTCGAGGCAGTGCAGGAGTCGTGGCTGGTCGAGGATCGCTGGTGGACCGAGCGGCCGATCCGTCGCCACTATTGGGAGGTCGTGACCGCCCGTGGCCGCAACCTCGTGGTCTATTACGACCTGGAAGCACGTAGATGGTTCACGCAGGCAGCGTGAGGATGTCTGGAACCCAGCCCTACGTCGAGCTGCACGCGCATTCCGCGTATTCGCTCTTGGATGGGGCGTCTCACCCTGAAGAGCTAATCGTCCGAGCGGCCGAGCTCGGCTATACGGCGATGGCGCTCACCGACCACGACTCGCTGGCTGGGGCAATGGAGCTCGCGATAGCCGCCGCCAGCTCATCCGTACGGGCGATCTTCGGGGCAGAGGTCACCATCCAGGAGTCAGCGGGTAACGACGACGCACGGCACCTGACGCTGCTCGTACGCAACAGCCAGGGCTGGCAGAACCTCTGCCGGCTGCTGACAGCGGCGCATGCGCACATCCGTGACTCAACCGGCCGCCGAGTAGGCAAGCCCAGCGTGCCGCTGGAGACAGTGTTGGAGCATGCGAATGGGCTGGTATGCCTGACCGGCTGCGCGAGGCGAGGCGTGCGTGACGAGCCGACCCTGCAACGATTGCTCGACGGGTTCAGCCCGGAATGGCTGCGGGTCGAGTTGCAGCGCACCTACGCCCAAGGAGACAGGGCACGTAACCAGATGCTCGAGCAGCTCGCCCGGAGGCTTGGTGTGCGGACTGTGGCGAGCGGCGGTGTGCACGCACACACCCTGATTCGGGCATTGCTGCAGGACGCGTTTGTCGCTGCCCGCAACGGCCTGACGCTAGATGCAAGCGAGCTGCAACGCCGCCCGAATCATGCGCATGTGCTCGCTCCGCCGCAGGTGATGGCCGCCCGGTTCCACGGGCACCCAGATGCGGTGGCTGAGACGGTGAGGCTCGCTGAGACTCTGACGTTCCAGCTGACCGGCGACCTCGGCTACCGCTACCCCGGATCAGACTCCACAGAGACGATCCGCGAGCTCGCCGAGGTATGCCACGCCAAGTTCGCCAGCCGCTACCCGCCTGGCAGCTCGCGACACTCCGAGGCAGCCGGGAGACTCGACGAGGAGCTTCGCATCATCGACCGGCTCGGACTCGCTGGATTCTTCCTGCTGCACTACGAGATCCTCGAACTTGCACGTGAGGTCGCAGCCGTTGTCAGAGGGCCAGACTCGGCAAGAGCGCTGCTGCCACCCGGTCGCGGAAGAGGCTCAGCGGTGTCCTCGATTGTCTGCTACCTCACCGGTCTATCGCACATCGATCCGATCGCGAACGACCTGGCGATCGACCGGTTCCTCCACGAAGACATGGAGAGCCTGCCAGACATCGACATAGACTTCCCCCGCGACATCCGCGAGCAGCTGATCCCTGCAATCCACGAGCGCTATGGCCACGACCGCACCGCCCTCGTCGCCGCATTTCCCACCTACAGGGCACGCAGTGCAATCCGTGACTTGGGAAAGGCGCTCGGCCTGCCAGCCAGAGAGATCGAGCGCGTCGCACAAGGCTCAGAGATATGTGGTGAAGGCGGCACGGTGGGCAGGGACGTCAGAACCGCACTTGGCCCCAATCGGCTGAAAAACAGGCGATGGGCATGGCTGGCGCGGCTCACAGAGGAGGCTTGCGGGTTGCCTCACCATCTCTCCCAGCATCCCGGGGGCATGGTGATCTCGACACGCCCGTTGATCGCCTGTTGCCCGATTGTGCCAGCGCGTATGCCGGACCGCCAGATTGTGCAGTGGGATAAGGACTCCTGTGCCAACGCCGGGTTCGTGAAGATCGACCTGCTTGGGCTGAGGATGCTCTCCGCGGTCGAGCGATGCGTGGAGCTGATCGCCCGCACCCGCGGTGAGCGGGTCGACCTCTCACGCATTCCGTTCGATAACCCTGAGACATTTGCGACAATCCAGAACGCCGATACGACCGGCGTGTTTCAGATCGAGTCTTGCGTACAGATGGGGTCACTCAGACGGACCCGTCCCGCGACGCTCGAAGACTTGACCGTGCAGCTCGCGTTGATGCGTCCCGGCCCGATTGTCAGCGGCGCCGCCAACCCGTACATCAAACGCCGGCGGGCACTGCTCCGCGACCCCGCATATCGGGTTCCTTATCTGCACCCGTCGCTCAAAGGGCCGCTAGCCGAGACGCTGGGGACGATCATCTTCCAGGACCAGGTGACTGCGGTCGCCAGATCTTTCGCTGGATTCTCAGTTGGGGAGGCCGAGGACTTGCGTCGCGCGGTGAGCCGCAAGCGCTCACAGGAGGTGATCGACAGCCATCACCAGCAATTCATCGAGGGTGCCCGTCGCACCCATCCCGATGCCGGCGAGCAGGTTATCGAGCAGATATGGCAGATGGTCGAGGGCCTCGCGGGGTTCGGCTTCCCCAAGAGCCACTGCGCCGCGTATGGTCTGCTCGCGTACCAGTTGACGTGGCTGCGCGTGCACTACCCGAGCGAGTTCCTGTGCGCGTTGCTGAACGAGCAGCCGATGGGGTTTTACCCGGCTGACTTGCTGATCCACGAGGGTCAGCGCTGGGGTATTACGATCCTTCCGCCGGACGTCAACCAAAGCGACGCGGAGTGCTCTGTCGCCGGCGAACGAACGATCCGGATCGGCCTCTGCTACATCAGGGGTGTCAACCGCGACGGCATCAGCCGGCTGGTTTCGTCTCGCAACGAGTCCGGTGTCTTCAAGAACCTCAGAGACGTCGCGACGCGCGCCAGGGTGAGCCCCGCCACATTGGAACGACTAGCGTGGTCAGGAGCGTGCGACAAGCTCGCCGGCGACGGTCCGCGCGCACGTCGCAATGCCCTGTGGCAGCTCGGGGCAACCACGGCTTCACGCGGGCAGCAGCTCACGCTCGCGCTACCCCTGGACAGTGCGCCCCGCCTACCTGCGCTCAGTACATGGGACGCAATGGTCGCCGACTACAGCACCACCGGCATCTCAATCGACCGACATCCCCTCAAGCTGTCGCGAGCTTCGCTTGCCAGCAGGGGCGCTACGTCTATAGCCGGGCTCTCAAGGACACCGCACGGCAGGCGCGTCACGGTTGGCGGGCTGGTAATCGCACGCCAGCGGCCGCAGAGCGCACGCGGCACCATGTTCCTGCTCTTGGAGGACGAGTGCGGCACATTGAATGTGATCGTCCCGACAGCGTTGTATGAGCGAGAGCAACTGACGATTCGCACCGAGCCGCTGGTTCTAGTAGAAGGACGCTTGCAGCGACACACAAATGACAGCGGGACGATCAACCTGCTTGCTACAGCCATCACCACGCTCTGCCCTCGACGGCACAGGGACTTTTGAGCAACCGTCAAGGGGGTCCGCAGCGATGCCTACCCTTGGCTTATGTGCGGCAGATACACCAACACGGTCGGTTTTACACAGATCGTCAAGCAGTTTGGGGTGCATGTGGCCAGCAAGGAGGGCACTCGTCGCTATAACGTCGCGCCGAGCGAAAAGGTGCTCGCGATCGTTGCGCCGCACGGGGATCCAGAGACGCGGCTGCTGCGTTGGGGACTCATCCCCACATGGGCCAAAGACCCAAATGACGTCTACAAGATGATCAACGCGCGTATGGAGACGGTGAGCGCAAAGCCGGCCTACCGCGACCTGATCCCGAAGGCATCGCGGCGTGCTCTGCAGATCGCTGATGGCTACTTCGAGTGGATCAAGCCTGAGAAGCCCGGTCAGCGGCGTCAGCCGTTCTACTTCCAGGTCGATGGGGGCCTTCCCTTTGCATTCGCGGCATTGTGGACCCCAGCGAAGGTCAAGGGCGAGTGGATCGAGAGCTGCACGCTGCTCACCTGCGACCCGGCTGGCAATCGCGTGGCTTCTGCGATTCACAACCGGATGCCGGTGATCCTCGCTGACCCGGACATGCAACGCGCGTGGCTCGACCCTGCTCTTCGTGCTGAGGAAGCCCTCGCGCTATGCGGTCCACTCGCAGCCAGCCGGATGACTGCTCGGCCTGCGAACCCAGCCGTCAACAAGGTTGATGCTGTTGAGGAGGGCCCTGAGCTTCTGGACGCCCCTGTTCGTTAGAAATAGGTGCTTGCGGGCGACGACAACAGGCCGTAGATCTGCACGATTGCCGCCTGCACGAGCAGCTGTCCGGACGGCGGCGAGCCGAACACGAACAGGTTGCTAGACAGCCGTAGGTGTTCCCAGGCATAGTCAACATAGGCCTGCGCAATCTTCGGCCCAGGCGGGTCGTGGGTGACCGAGTCGAGATAGAGCAGGTTGCGGAAGTAGATCGACACAAAGAACGGGTTTTCGCTGCCGAGGCGTTCAGGCGTGTAGTAGGAGAGCGCCGCCCTGGCGGTCTGACGGGCCTGGTAGAGGTAGGCGCCGTTGTGAGTAGCCTGGTACAGCATCACGCCGGCGCCGATCATCGAGCCCTGGTTGTAGCTCCAATAGATTTCGGCGACCCCACCGTGGGGGCCGATGTGGTCGGCATACAGGCCGTTTGCGCTCAGCAGGCAGCTGCGCACCCATTCGTAAGCCATCGTCGCGAACGCCAGATACTGGGCGTTGCCGGTAAGCCGGTAGAGCTGCAGCGCGAGCTCGGCACCGGGACCATCGGTGACGGTGTTGCGTTCGGTGTTTTCAGCGAGATTTGAGAACGGGACCCCGCCGGGACAGGCCAGCGGTTCGCCGTTCGGACCGGTCGTCTGCCAGCCAGCCATCACGAACGCCATGATCCCCTCGGCGACGCCGAGCGCGGAGGCGCTGTGGGTCAGCTCATATACACGCACGAGCTCGATCCCGACCCACTCGTTGTCGTCGTAGTACTTGGCCCCGCCCGGACCCGCCGGGGGCGCCACCGTGCCGTCGAACGCGGCCAGCGTGCTCGTGAAGGTCCCTTCCGGCGCGCCCGAGTTGGCGGTGTCCAGGTAGGAGCCCAGGCCGACCATCCGCGCGTTCAGTTCGTGCGCGAACATGTTCGACAGCCCGGGGATCGTGGCGAAGCTCGGGATGTGAGAAAGGGTGACGGTGGCCGCGAGCGCCTGGGAGAACGGCCACAGGAACGAGAACGGTTCCCCCTCGTACAACCCCGACCCCGGGATGTAGTAATTGTGCTGCATCGCTTCGAACGCGATCACCGCGCGCGCCGGATCGCCGTGCAGGACCGGCTTGGGGTGCTTCTTCGATTTTGGCTTGGACGCACCGGTCGTGGGTTTGGATGATCCAGAAGTGGGTTGGGACGATCCAGACGTGGGCGCAGACGAGCCCCCTGTGGACGCCGAGGCGTGAGCCAATTCGGAGGCGTTCGCCACACGCAGGGGCTTAGTGGCGCCAGCCGGATAAGGAGAGGCTGCCAACGCGGGCGCGAGCTGCGACAGCCAGCAGGCCACCAGCACCAGCGCACAGATAGCGAGGCGTTGCAGCGGCGAAAAAAGAGGATCTGCGTGGTGGGTCATGGGGACGATCAATACAGAAACAGAACAAGCAAGCCGCGCGTTTGATTTGGTCGTGGCCGGGGCGTCGTTGGGGGATCTCTTCTACACGGCGCTTATGTGTCCTTTGGCAATTGCTACGCGAGGCACCCCAAGAAATCATGTGAGCGCCGCATCGATCATGCGTGAGAGGTCCTCGACGGCGATCTCCTGAGCACGACCGCATGCGCGCGCGGCCAGCAGCAGGCTGCCACCAACGGGGGGTATGTCGACGGGGAAGATGTCGGCCTCGGGCGCAACCGCATGGATGGCAGCGGTGAGCGGAGAGATGAAGACTTCGCCGGCGCGGAACGCGCTGCCGATCAGCCCGACGGGAAAGGCGCCAGTCAGGCCAGTGTGGACGATGACCGCCTGGATTTGCGCGCCGAGCTCGGAGGCAGCACGGGCATAGAGGTCGCAGGCGACCGCATCGCCCTCGTTCGCCAGGCGAGATGTTTCGATCGCAAAGGCGGCGAGCTCGCCCTTGGTCAGCGGCGTCGTGTAGACGCTGGCCGCGAGAGCCTCCAAAGAGGGCGAGCCGAAAAAGGCAAGGGCAGCGTCGCTGAGCGCAGTCGGCGATCCCGACGCGTCACGGTCCTGCAGCGCAGCCCTGATCGACTGTGCGCCGAGCCAGTAGCCGCTGCCCTCGTCGCCAAGCAAATGCCCCCAACCGCCGGCCCGCCACGCACGTGTATCGGTGCCCACCCCTCCGACGCCGAATACGTTCGAGCCCGTGCCGGAGATCACACCCACGCCGGGGCGCCCGCCCGTGGCTGTCGCCCATGCTCCGACTACATCGTTGACGACAATCCAGTCCTCCGTTCGCACCTTGCGCACATGCTCGATGATCGCGTCCGTGTCGGTTCCAGCAACCGCGAGCACCGCCGCTGCAAGCGCATCTTGGCCGACTCCAGCTCGGGAGAGCGCCTCATCCGCGGCATGCAGCAGCGCTCCCACGGCCGCCTGCGGGCCGACAGCGTCCTGGTTACTGGGACCACCGTGGCCAAGGTGCAGCGCGTGGCGCTCGAGGTCGAGCACAGCCGCCAGCGTCTTCGTCGCGCCGCCGTTGACGCCGAGCACATAGCGCGCGCCGGCGTTCGCCTTCGTCCCAGCGTCAGCAAGTGCAGGTGGGAGCTGGACGAGCGAGTCACGGTTCACGCGATCATCCTCTCACGGCGCGCGTGGCTGTCCCATCTGGGAGCTCTCGTCGGGATAGGGATGGAGAAACTCTTGACCCGATGGATGGTGGATACGTTGGCGCACGCTGGACGGAACTTGCATGTACTTAGCGCGTGCTGCGCTGTCCTGTTGCTTGCCGTCTGCGGCTGCTCCGTGCCCACCACCACCGTCACGAGCGCAGGTGGCATACATACCCAACCCACGGTGGTCACCGGTGGGCTGTTGTTGATCACCGAGCCAGGCCCTGGCGATGGGCCGTTCGTCGCGCTGATCGACAGCGCCCAACACAGCGTGCGGGTCGCGATGTACGAGCTGGAAGACCAGCGCGTCGAGCAGGCACTCGCCAGTGCCGCAGCGCGTGGCGTGCACGTGGTGGTGCTGCTCGATCATGGCCAGTATGGCGCCGGACGCCCGTCAAACCAGGCCGCCTACAACTACCTGAGCGCCCACCACGTGACCGTGGCGTGGGGCCCCACATACTTCGCCATCGTGCATGAGAAGTCGATCATGATCGACCGGCGAGTAGCAGCGATCATGACCTTGAATCTGACGCCCGACTACTACTCAAGCTCGCGCGACTTCGCGGTGTTGGACCGGCGGCCAGCCGATGTCGCCGCGATCGAGCGGGTGTTTGACGCCGACCTCTCAGGTCAGCAGATCAAACCTGGTGCCGGCAGCGGTGACCTGGTGTGGAGCCCCGGTGCGCAAGCTTCGATTACCGCGCTGATCGCGCAGGCACAGCAGAGCATCGAACTCGAGAACGAGGAGATGGACGACCCCTCAACGACGCTCGAGCTCTGCCAAGCCGCCCGTCGCGGCGTGCAGGTACGGGTAGTGATGACCTACCAGCCCGCCTGGCAAGCGGCTTTCACCTACCTAGCTGGCTGCGGCGTGCATGTGCGCACCTACGCCTCGACCTCGGCGCTCTACATTCACGCCAAGCTCATCCGCGTGGATCAGCGCATCGTGTTCCTGGGCTCGCAGAACCTCTCCCGCCAGAGCCTCAACTACAACCGCGAGCTGGGCATCATCACCGACAATCCCCAGATCGCCGCCAGCACCGGGCAAACCCTCAACGGTGACTTCACCGCCGCTCAGCCCTACCTACCCTGACGCTGCGCGATTGACGTATCTCCAAAAAAAAGTTCTGTATGACCATGGGTATACAGAACTTTTTTGTTACACACACAGATCCACCGAGGATGGCCCGGTGGAGTAGGCTCCCAAGAGATGTCTGACGCGACGAACATGATGACTGCCGAGGGTCTGGGGACGCTTCACGCAGAGCTGGCTGAGCTCGAGGGGGAGGGGCGCAGAGAGATCGCTGAGCGGATCAAGACGGCGCGTGAATGGGGGGACTTGAAGGAGAACAGCGAGTATCACGATGCCAAGAACGAGCAGGCCCATCTGGAGACCAAGATCGCGCGGCTGCGCGAGAAGATCGCCGCGGCGGTTGTTGTCCAAGAGACGCCTACTGCTGGTGGGGTGGTTGGCTTTGGCTCGACCGTGGTTGTGCGCGACCAGGACGGCGCTGAGCGCACCTGGCGAATTGTCAGTTCACACGACGCTAACCCCACCGAAGGTCGTCTCTCGGCCGAATCTCCGGTCGCGCTAGCGCTGCTCGGGCATGGTCCCGGCGATCAGGCTTCTGTGTCGCTGCCTAGGGGCAAGCGAACGATGACCGTTGTCAGCGTCAGCTGAGGATTTCTCGTCAGCTGGGGAGTCCTCGAGCGTGGCGATGAAGGCGTTGACCACCTCCGGGTCGAACTGTGTGCCGGCGCATGCGCGCAACTCCGCTACGGCCGCGGTCGTTGAGATCGCACTGCTGTAGGTGCGGTTGGAGGTCATCGCGTCGAATGCGTCGCACACGAAGATGATTCTCGCGCCCAGCGGTATCTCTGCGCCTCGCAAGCCGTCCGGATAGCCGCCTCCGTCGAAGCGCTCGTGACTGGCGCGCACGAGTCGTGCGACCGGGCGCAGAGCGCTCGCTGCAGTGAGGATGCGCTCGCCGAGGATCGTGTGCCGGCGCATGAACTGCCACTCTTGAGGCTCGAGCGGACCGGGCTTGCCCAGGATCGCATCGGGAATCGCGATCTTGCCGACATCGTGCAGTTCTGCTGCGCGCGCGAGCACGTCTAGCTCCTCGCCGCCCACGCCCATACGGCGGCCGACCGCGAGCACGAGCGCTCCGACGCCACACTGGTGTTCCTGCAGATCCGGGTAGCGCTCGCGGAAGGCTTGCAGCAGCACATCGCGCAACTGCAGTACGGCGCTGCTTTCACGCGTCTGGTCCTTGCGCTGGTACAGGCGCTGGTCGGCGAGCTGCAGGACGCTCGCCGGCTCGCTGCTCTCGGCTGGTATGCGCACGTCGCCGTAAGCAGCGCTGATCGAGAAACCAGGACCGTGCTCGATGAGCGCTGCCACGCTTGCTGACAGGAGTGCCTGCTCGGTTGCACCTTCACAGCGAAACAGCACGCAGAACTCGTCCCCGCCCATCCGATAGGCAGTTCCATGGGCTGCGACGATTGCGCTGAGCTTGTCGCTCAACCGTACAAGCAGCGCGTCGCCGGCAGGATGGCCGAAGCTGTCGTTGTAGCGCTTGAAGCCGTTGAGGTCATATATCACTAGCTTCCACGGCTGGTTCTCCTCGGCGATGCGGCAGGCGAACTGGAGATCTTCCATCAGCTGGCGGCGGTTGCCAAGCCCGGTGAGTGGGTCGGTCAGCGCAAGGCGGCGCGAGCCGATCAGCATCACCAGGTTCTCGCGTACCGTCATCATCAGACGTGCGCACACGGCGAGTACCGTTGCGATCGCGAGGATCAGCGCTGGCAAGGTGAGCTGGTGGTGGAGGTTGCCGTACACGAACACGCCCAGAGCGGTCAACAGCGACAGGGTCGGGATCGACACTAGGCGCCAGTCCTCGACCCGCCGGCGCGTTGGCCGCGGCCATGGCGTCCAGGCGGCGATCGCAAGCAGGATTGCCGCAGCGGGCCACAGGCCTTTGAGCCAGGTGCTGGTGTTGTAGGTGTTGGTCGCCGTCTGATAGACGTAACCAGAGTCGGCGATTGCGCTGAACAACATGCTCGTGGCGATCAGCAGCCACACGCGCCCGGGCCTCCAGCCGGTCATGCCCAGTGCGCCGATCGTGAAGATCAGCAGCAGGATGTCGCTAATCGGGTAGGCAAGCGAGACCGCGACTGAGCCGGTGTTGTGGCTTGAGCTTCCGACGATTGGGGGCAGCACGACTGCGGCTGCCAGTGCGGCGGCGGCGAGGCCGGCGATCAGGCCGTCCAGCCAGATGCTGATGCGCAGCTCGCGTAGGTGCGCGCCGATGAGGAGCGTCAGGGCGATGTACATGCAGGGGTACATCGCTAGGAGCAGCCCATCGGCGGGGGAGATGCCGCCGCCGGCTTTGCCGTGGCCGGTGAGGAAAAGCGTGAAATACAGTTCGCCGAGGCTCCAGCACAGCACGCCAGCGCCCATCACCAGCCAGGCGGCGCGCTGGGCCTTGACGGTGATCCCGCGGGCGATCACGGCGAATGCCGCGCCGAACATCAGCGCGTTGTAGACGTAGCCGTTGAACAGCTGGTTGGTGTGCGGCCCGCCGAGGCCGACGTTCGTGTGCAGCACGAGCACGCCCAGGCCTCCCAGAAGGGAAGCCAAGAACAGCGTCGGTTGGTTCACTCTGGTGGTGCGCATGACGCAGAAAGGCTTTGTGTCTACATCGGCCGTTAGCGGCGAACACTGGAGTCGCTCCGAGATCGATGGTGGGGCCGGCGTAGAGATACTATGGAGCACGCTAGCCAAAATTTTGGGGATGCGCTCAGCGCGATCTCTATAGGCGCTCTAGGAGGTGCTGAAGATGCGGCGAACGAAGCGCTTGGGCTTGCGTTGGTACAGACGCAAGCCATCCCGAAGAGCGCGCTTGCGCAAGGACGCGCGCCTACGTGCGATCGTGCGCAGCAGGAGCTTGCGGGCGCGTTTGTGCTGTCGCAGTGGCTTGTGCGCGCGCACGCGCGCAGCGAGAAGCGCTAGGTCGTGCTCTTCACCGAGCAGTTCGCCGAGTGTGTCTGCCTGGCGGGCGAGCTTGTCGATGCGTCCGGCTTCCCGCGCACGCACACCATGCACGGGGTTTTGGACGTCCAGAATTTCAGCTGCGTAGCGCAGGTCCTTGACGTGTTTGCGCCAGCTGTGCAGCACTGCTGGATCTGACTTGCGGCGAGGACTCGAAGATCGGTCAGCGCGACGCAAGCCTGCGCGGCCTTCTCGGTAGATGCGCTTCAAGCCTGGTTCCATGAGCCTGGCTGATCGCTGCTCAGAAAGCTTCCACTTCGTCACGCGCCTGCGCACAGCGCGCAACTCCTCAGCGACCTGCGATCGGGTGGCGGTGTCTCCAAGCGCATGCTCGACTGCCACCAAGCGCTTGCCTGCCAGATGTGCGCGCAGCTCGATCAGCCCGCGCCGCTGGCCCAGTTTGTGGGGGTGGCGAGCGAAGAGGGAGTCGAGCGTTTTCACCATCACCTCGGTGTCGCGCGCGCTTGAGAGGCGCCGTGCGGCGTTGCGTAGGGTGGCGCGCTCGCGCTTAGAGCGCTTCTCGCCGAGCTCCTGCTCGAGCAGCCGCATCAGTGCGCATAGGCGCTTGAGCGCCTTACGTGTCTCGTGTATACAGCGCTCCGGGGGGACAGACGACTTGCCGTTGAGCAGCTCGATCGCAAGATCGAGCTGGCCGAGAGCGATGCGCTTGAGTCCGTCTGCGGCAGGCTCGCTTGTCAGCAGCCCGAACCGCCGGTCGTGCCGCGGGAGCCTGGCCTTGGCGACACGGCGCTCGCGCTCGGCTCTGGCCAAGGCGACGCCGATCCCCACGGCGACGGTTGCTGTCAGCGTGGCTGCCAGTGGCGCGACAATAGAGCGATGCCCAGACTTCCGCCTGCCCCATGGTGGACGGTGCGCCGTGCGGCGAACCGCAAGCCGGCGACGTATCGTTGTCCGATCTGTGATCATCATTTGCCCGCTCTCAGCGAGCATATGCTGATCGCGCCCGAAGGCGATACGCGCCGTCGCCGCCATGCCCACACCGAGTGCGTCCTTGAGGCACGCGCTGCGGGTCGACTGGTGCTGCGCGAGGAGTGGCTGCGCACCCAGCCGCGCCAGCCGTCGCTGTGGCGGCGGCTGCTGCGGCGGGGGTGAGGACGGCGGCTCAGCTGCCCCAGATGTGCACGTTCTCTGGCTCTACGCGGATGATTACGCGCTGTTCGCCGGGCTGGCGCATGGGGTACTCATCGACGCCCATGTACTTCTTAGCCAGCGCATCGATGTGCTCGTCTGCACCCGCATGCGTGCGCTCGGCGACGTGGCCGCGAATCGAGACATACTCGTAGGGGTTCTCCATATTCTGCACGGTCAGCGTTACACGCGGATCGCGCTCCAGGTTGCGCGGCCAAGCGCGCCCCTCCGCGGTGTTGAGCACCGGGAGCCCGTCCTGCACGTCTACCCACACAGGCACAGTGTGCACGGACCCGTCCTTGCGGATAGTCGAGACATTGGCGAAGTTCTTCCCTGACAGCAACTCCTCGCTGCGGCCCTCGATAGTTGCGCTCATCGGCGTGACCCTTTCTGGCAATGGTGGCGTACCGATCAAAGATCGATGGGATCTTCGATCGGCTGGCACACCACGATAGGGCGTTTGCGGGCCGTTCTACTGTCTGCTCGGCCCTGTGGTCGAGCTGGCAGGCGGGATCGGGTCGAGCGCGACGAGTTTGCCGTTGTTGAGCTGGAAGCGGACGGTCGCCTGTCCGCCGCTTGGGTCAGACAGAGGGTCGCCCTTGCGGTACAGGGGATAGCTGAGTGTGACTTCGGTATCGCTCTGGGCGATGACCTTGACGGTGGCGCTTGGTTCCTTGGTGTCGGTGCCGATGTAGCGGCTGCCGACGAAGAAGAATGCCTGTTGGCCGTAGCCGCCGCTGGAGCCGCTCTTCGCGCCGACGAGCACCCGCAGAGTCTGGTTGGCGTGATACTGGGCGGGTTCGGTGGCGGTATAGCCGCGCGCCTGGAGCACGCTGATGGCTTCGCTTGAGCCTTCGCCGTGTGCTTGCTGTTGGGCGAATTCCGGCTCGGGCGCTGTGCGTGTGGCGGGAGCGGGCGTAGGCGTTGTGGGGGTTGTGGTCGGGGTTGTCGTTGTGGTCGTGTGGGCTGGTGCTTTGCTCGTCAACTGAGTCGTGCTGGTCTGGGCGGGCGTGGGGGCGCCAGAGACGGACACCGTCTTGGTGGCGCTGCCGCACCCGCCGAGCAGCGCAGCGAGGATGGCGAGCAGGGCGGTGGTCAGGGCGCGAGCACGGAAGCGGGTCATCGCACAATCGTATTCGCTGCACCCGGGAGGAGCCCCTCTTGCTACATTACTTAGTGACTGCTAAGTTACTTACCACGATCAAGCAGCTGGCAACCGAGCAAGGAGCATGGGAATGAGTGGCGTGGAAGGGCCTGCCCGCAAGCGGGTACCAGCGGCGCAGCGGCGTGATGAGCTGATCTCAGCGGCGGTGCATGAGTTCGCCAAAGGCGGCTTGCACGGCACTGCCGTCGAGCTGGTTGCGCGGCGCGTGGGCGTGTCGCAGCCGTACGTGTTCAGTCTTTTTGCGAACAAGCGCGAGCTGTTTCTGGCGGCGCTGGAGCGGAGCTTCGAGCGCGTCGCCGAGACATTCAGGGCCGCTGCGACCGACTTTCGCGAAGGGCGCGGGCCGGCAGAGTGCGAGGACGCGTTGCAGGCGATGGGCATGGCCTACAAGGAACTGCTCGCCTCTGATCGTGACTACCTGATGCTCCAACACCAGTCGTATGCGGCCTGCGAGGACGAGGTCGTACGCGCGCGCGTAAGGCACAGGTACGCACAGATGGTTGATCTTGCCAGGGAGTTGTCGGAGGCCGAGCCAGAGCGCTTGGACGACTTTTTCAGGCATGGCATGGCGCTCAACGTCGCGGCAGCGCTCGGTGTTGAGGCGCTGTCGGTCGACTGTCCGTGGATTGCGGCCGAGCGCGAGACGCCGGATTCGCGGTCGGCGACCGGGTAGGATGCTCGCACAGAGATGTCCGCGCAGGCGCCAGGACCGCAGGAGTCAAAGCTCCGCGGCGAGCTGCAAAAGCGCAGCCGCCGCGATCAGGCGCGCACGGGGGCGCTGGTCGTGCTGGCGGTGCTGATCACGCTGTTCGCCGTGCTGAATCTCAAAAGCGTGAGAGTCAACTGGATCTTCGGCTCGGGGCACGCGCCGCTGATTGTCGTGATCGTGATCTCGTTGCTGGTCGGGATCGTCCTGACCCATTTCGCTGAGCGCCGGGTGAGCAAGCGCCGCTGACCGGACGGCCTGGGCTCGGCCGGTACGGAGGGCGCTGACCGATCAGTGCAGCAGGGCCTTCAGCGCGAGGATCGCCACGCCCAGCGCAATGCCGACGCTTGCCTCGAGCGCGAGCTCACCGGGACTGATCGAAGATCGGCCAGCCCGCGAGCGCAGCCCGGCGAGCAGCTCGAATGCGACAAGGCTCGCGACGGCGCTCCACAGGGCTGCGGTGACGGCCGTCGCTTGGGCGACGCCGAGCACCCATGCAAGCACCAGCGCACATAGTGGAATCGCGGCGCCGCGAACGATCGCCCAGTCGTGCGCGAGCGCCTGAGCGAGCATGCGTGGGCTGAGACGCTCTTCGTTCTCGATGCGCTGCCCGAGGACGCTCGCATATGAGTGGGCGAGCCAGAAGAGCGCCAGTGCAATCACCGCAGAGCTGACAGTGTCGAGATAGCTGTCGTGCAGGCCGCTCTCTGCCGCGAGCAGGGCTCCGATCGTGATCACCCCGTAGACGACGCCTGCAGGGTTCTCCTCTGGCACTATCCAGCGCGAGGCGCGCAGCGCCCACTGGCACAGGCCGGCGGGCCTTGAACGTTCTGTGGAAGGTGAGGAGGCGATGCGCCGATTATCCTCGCTGCCGGCGCTACGATCTGGGCTCGTGCCGACGTAGCTCAGCTGGTAGAGCACTTCACTCGTAATGAAGGGGTCCGGGGTTCGAGTCCCCGCGTCGGCTCTGAAAAGCCCAGCAGTGGCTGAGTCGGGCTTGGCCGATCAACGGTGCCAATTCTGTACAGGCCGATATAGGACTGTGCCAAAGCATGCGCATCTCTGTGACGCGGGGCGTTTTGGGTGGGGTGGGGTCTGACCGCCTGTCTAGGATGAGCCGAGTGACCCCGACAAGCACTATCGAGACGCCTGAGCAGGTGCTCGAGCGGATCAACTCGCGTGAGGAGCGCTACGGTCTTGGGCAGTTCTTTACGCCGCCGCCGATCGCCGAGCTGATGGCTGAGGCGATCTTGGGGATCGATCCGCAGACCTGCCTGGACCCCGGAGTCGGATGCGGGGTGCTGCTTCGCGCCGTTGGACCAGGGCCTAAGCGTTTCGGCTGCGACATCGATCCGGCGGCGGTCGAGCTCGCGCAGGATGACTTGGAGGCTCAGGGTGGCGAGCTGGAGCTGGTTCACGGAGACTTCCTGAGCTTGGATGAGTGGCCGTTCTCGATCGGCGAGTTCGACGCGATCATCGCCAATCCGCCCTACATCCGCCATCACAACCTGACCCTTCAGCAGAAGGCGCTCGCCAAGCACTACTCCCGCACGTTTGGCCTGACGATCAGCAGCCTGTCCGGTAGCTACGTCTACTTCTTCCTAGAGGCGATTCGGCGTCTTCGATTCGGCGGGCGCCTAGCGTTCATCACCCCGACCGAGTTCCTGGATGTCCGCTACGGGGCGCCGCTGAAGGAAGCTCTGCTCAGCTGGTGCGACATCGACGAGCTGATCGTCCTGGAGATGGACGAGCTCGCCTTCGACGGAGTCCTGACGACCTCCGCGATCACGATCGCTACCAAGCGCGAGCGGACCACCCGACGCCTGCTGATGACCGAGGCCCGGCTCAATAGCGGGATCGCTCGCGGCCGCCAAGTGCAGCTCGCGGCGGATGAGGCCTCGCCGGACGCGCTGTGGACGGCACTGCTGCCCTCGCGCGCAGATCGGATCCGGCCGCTGGTCGCGGGACGCTCGGCGAAGCTCAGCGACTATGCGCGGGTGCGACGGGGGATCGCGACAGGCGATAACTCCTTCTTCTGCCTGACCCAAGAGCAGGTCGACCGGTGGGGCATCGAGCCGCGATTCCTGGTCCCCGTGGCTGGCGGCTCCAAGGACTTGCCCGACAATGGATCAGTGCTCACCCGCGAGTTCTGGAGCGCCCGCAAGGCTTCAGGTGCTCCCAGCTGGCTGCTGTGGTGTCACGAGCCCAGGGACGCCCTGGCCGGCACGGCAGTGCTGCGCTACATCGAGCACGGAGAGTCCCTCGGCCTATCCGAGCGCTTCAACTGCAAGACACGGAAACCGTGGTATGGCGTGGAGCGTGTCCCGCCCGCTGACTTCTTCGTGACCTATATGTCCCGGCAGCGTGCGCGCTTTGTCCGCAACGAGCTCGGCGCGCGTTGCCTGACCTCGCTGCTAAACGTGTGGTCTAACGATGGGATCGAGCCCGATCAGCTACGCCCGATGCTCGAGGACGAGGCCAACGCTCAGCTGCTGCGGGAGTTCGGGCGGACCTATGGTGGTGGGCTCGGCAAGATCGAGCCCGGCGATCTACTGCGCCTACCGGTCAAGCCGCTCCAGATGCCGATCGCGCCTGCCGCGTAGGGGTCGCCTATCGCGGGTAGGCGCCAGCCTTGATGAACGCGCTTAGCGCTTTCAGTTCGTGCTCGAAGAACGGCAGCACTCCAGCCTCCTGAGCCTGGCGCAGGTTGATCAAGCTGAAAGCGCCGGCCAGCACCGCGCCCGTCATCAGCTCGCCTCCGAATTCGCGGCGCCACTCGTTGTGCTTACCGCGAGTCTCACGGATCAATCGCTTCGTGGAGTTGACCTCCGAGTTGGACACCTTGCACTCGATCGGGAACAGCCTCCCATCCTTCAGGCGCACCGGGACATCGCACTTGGCACCGGCTAGCGCCGTCTCGCGTGTGAACTCACTGCGCCCGAGCAGCTCCTGGTAGTTCGTGGTCGTCAGACCGCGCTTGGGGTCATCCCCGAGCTCGACCATGCGCTGGCGAACGTCCTTGCGGTCCACATACTTCAAGCCGCATCGCAGCAGCACCTTGCGCACAGCGTCCTCCTGGGCGCGAGAAGACTCGGTACGGCTGCGTGTCTGTGCTCGCTGCTCGGCCATGATCCGTGCCGTCATCCCCACAGCACGATCGATATCCACCCGCCGCGGGCTCTCGGCGCTCCGACGGGACTGTCGGGCGACCCCGGTCCTCAGGCTCGACTACGGATAGTGACCATGCAGACGCTTGTGGGCTCGCTCGTAGACATTGCGGGTTCTCTCATCGGCGGGGTGGCGCTCGCCGAAGGCGATCATGTTCTAGGCAAGGCTGTCGTCGGGCTTCTGGATCAGCTGGAACACGAATCCGTAGGGCGCCTCTGAGGCACCTTGCCCGCCGAGCGGGATGTAGAGCTTGCGGCAGCCGGGCAGTTTTGTGGCACCTGGGCCGTCGGCCTTGCAACGCTTCCAGTCGAGCTTTGCCCTACCGGTCTCGATCGTTTTGCGGGCGCTCTGTGCCTGAGCGCGAGCTGGCGAGCGGCGGTCGTAGCGCTCGATCTCCTCTTTCCACTCGACCGGGCCGAACTCGATCGAAACGGACGGCAGACCACCAGCCGCCGGACTATCCGGCACCGTTAGCCCTCGTCGTCGTAGGGGACGTCGGCCGAGAGACGCTCGAAGTCCTCGTCAGAGGCGGGCTTGGTTCTCCGCTGGGCGTGCAGTTGCGGCGTGGGAGTGATCGCCGGCTCGATCGTCACGCCACCCTCGCGATCCGGGACGACCTCATAACGGCGCCCCGCGATCTCCACGAACTCACCGACCGTCAAATCGAGTCTCTTTACCGCAGTCGCCATGAACCAATGGTAGCCCCGAAGGCCAGCGGACTCCCGGTTCCTGACGCACATGGGCGTCGGCTACAACGCGTGTCGGGCCTGAGCCCGTCTACCTGCCCGCGACCTGTTTAGGATCGGGCTGTGGCTGATCGGCGGCTGCTGTTCTTCGGCGACTCGCTAGTAGCTGACGTTGGAGACCCTGCGGGCGCCGGCTAGGTCGGGCGAGTCGTGGCCGCGTCGTTCGCGGCGGGTCTGGGACTGACCGCTTACAACCTTGGCATCAGAGGCGAGACTTCTGAGCAGGTCGCCTCGCGCTGGCGCGCAGAGGCGCTCCCACGGCTGTTGGCTGGTGCGGATTGCCGGGTCGTGTTGTCCTTTGGCGCCAATGACACGAGCATCGAACACGACCGGGTGCGTGTTGACGCCAATCGCTCGTCGGGCGCGCTGGCCACGATTCTGAAGGAAGCAGCGATGATCGGCCTGCCGACGCTCGTTCTCGGCCCTGCGCCCGTTGATGATCTCGAGCAGAACCGTCGCATTTACAGTCTCTCTGTCTCGTTTGCTGGTGTCTGTGTGGAGCACGGGGTGCCGTTCGTGAGCGTCATCGAGCCGCTTCTCGCCTCACCGATTTGGAGGGAGCAGGTCGCTGCCGGGGATGGTGCTCATCCGGGCGCTGAGGGATACGACGCTCTCGCTGATCTCGTTCTTGCTGGCGGCTGGCTTGCCTGGCTCCGTGCCGAGGCGTAAATCCCGTGCGTGATCTCCAGTTGGTCATCTTCGACTGCGACGGCGTGCTGGTCGATAGCGAGATCATCTCTAACGACGTGCTCGCCCGTGCGCTTACGGAGCAGGGCCTACCGACCACGCTGCCAGAAGCCCGTCGTGACTATCAGGGGCTGTTGCTGGCCGAGATCGATTCTCGGGCACGGGCGAAGCTCGGCCGGCCGCTTGAGAAGGACTGGCTCGAGCGATACGAGAGTGATCGCGCTGTCGTTTTTCGTCGGGAGCTGCGAGCGGTGCCGGGCGCCGCGGAGACGGTAAAGCGCATCCGGGCGGCCGGGGTGCCGGTGTGCGTCGCGTCGCAGGGGAAGCTGGAGAAGACGCGGCTGTCGCTGAGGCTTACGAAGCTCGATGGTCTCTTTCCAGATGAGGTCGTGTTCTCTGCGTATTCGGTGGCGCGCGGCAAGCCGCATCCGGACCTCTTCCTGCACGCTGCAGCCACGCTGGCGGTCGAGCCCTCGCGCTGCGCGGTCGTGGAGGACACGCCATCCGGGGTCACCGCTGCGGTCTCGGCCGGGATGCGCGCCCTCGGCTATGCAGCCGACAGCGACGAGGCGGCCCTGCGCCAGGCAGGCGGCAGGACGTTCATGGCACTCAACGAACTCCCGGCAATGTTGGGACTCAGCTGATCCACTAGATGGCCGACCACGAGCACCCGCCCGAAGTCCCTCGGGCTTAGCTGCTGCGCCAGTCGGGCATTGGTGCCTCAAATGGCCGGGAATCGCCGCGTGGGCCTAGGATGCATGTCGGTGCCGGCCGGCACCTCCACGCATATGAGAGGGGATAGATCCATGAGCGACCACAACCGCCGCCTGGTGTTGGCGGAGCGTCCGTCGGGGATGGTGGACAACAGCACCGTCCGCATGGAGGAGGCCGATGTGCCCGTGCCGGGCGATGGCGAGGCGCTTGCACGCGTGCGCTACATCTCGATCGACCCGACGATCCGCACGTGGATGGACGACCTGCCCGGCTACCTGCCGCCGATAGCGATCGACGAAGTGGTGCGCAGCGGCGGCGTCGCTGAGATCGTGGAGAGTAAGAGCGACGACTTCGCGCCAGGCGATCTCGTGTTCGGCTTCACGGGCTGGCAGGACTATGTGCTGGCAAGCCAAGCAAGTGGCTATCAGAGCCTTCCCGAGGGCGTCTCCCCAACGCTGGCGCTCAGCCTGTTCGGCATCACCGGCATGACCGCCTATTTCGGGCTGATCGACGTGGGCAGGATGAACGCGGGCGACGTCGTGGTCGTCAGCGGCGCAGCCGGCGCGACCGGTTCGACGGTGGGGCAAATCGCGAAGATCAAGGATGCGGGGAAGGTGATCGGGATCGCGGGCGGGCCCGAGAAGTGCGCCCACATCGTCGAGGAGCTCGGCTTCGACGCGGCGATCGACTACAAGAACGAGGATGTCGCGACCCGCCTGCGCGAGGAGGCACCTGAGGGCATCGACCTGTATTTCGACAACGTCGGCGGCGAGATCCTCGACGCTTGTCTCGCCCAGCTCGCGCTGCGCGGGCGGATCGTGCTGTGCGGGGCGATCGCGAGCTATAACGATCGCAGCTCCGCACGCGGTGTCTTCAACACCTCTGCGTTGATAATCAGGCGCGGGCGAATGGAGGGCTTTCTGATCCTCGACTACTTCGACCGGCTACCGGCCGCGCGCGAAGAGATGGCAACCTGGTTGACCGAAGGCAAGATCAAGTCCTCCGAGCACATCGTCGAGGGCTTGGAAAACGCGCCCAAGGCACTCAACCTGCTGTTCACCGGCGGCAACACGGGGAAGGTGATCGTCCGGGTCTAGCGGAGCTGCGCACGGGCTCGGACACGCCTATTCCTCTCGTTCGAGAATCGCTTGGTAGAGGCAAAGAGAGGCCTCTCCGATTCTCCGTACGGTCTTCTCCTCACTCGGGCCGACCGGCACCACAGGCAACGAGACGACGCCACCCTGGCTGACGTTCACACCGAGCTCCCCCACAAGGTCGGCGACCGCGCGCGAGGCGTGCGGCCGTCCGGCCTTAGCGATCGCTGCGCCATCGTCGGTGACCGAGATTCGGTGCTCACGACGCACGACACGGACACGAACAGGATCCCCTGGTCGATACTCCAGCCCCGTATCGATCAACATGTCGCTCCGACCCTGCTGGGCGAGCAGGCGTTGCTCGGTTGCGGCAGGGAATGGGTGGCCTTCGCTGGTGGCGGTGAGCGTAATCACGGCGTCAACTTCAGTGGCCATACCTCGACGACACCGTGGGCGACCGCGCAAGGGGTTTCCGAGACGAGGCTGACCGCCTCCTCGAGCGTGGGGGCCTCGATCATCATGAATCCCGCGATCGGAAGGTCCGAGCGCTGGAACGGTCCCTCGCTCCGCTCCACGCCCGACCCGTCGTGGTTGCGCACTTGCACGGGCTCACCGGCGATACCCATCAACGCTCCGTCCGCGTGCAGGCGCGCGTCGTGTTGATGGGCCGCATCGCGGACTTTAGGGTCAGTCCTGTCGTACCCTGCGCGATCCCCATATCCGATTGTTACGAATCTCGGCATGAACACCTACCTCCTCAATTTGTCGTTGGTTCACAGGCGAACGCGCGCGAGAGCAGCAGCTCGCGCTCACGCTTGTTGTCGCATAGCTCGGCTGCGCGCTCGAACTCCTCGCGGGCCTCAGCCAGGCGCCCCAGGCGTACGAGGACGTCGCCACGCACGCTGGGCAGCAGATGGTAGGTGCTCAACACTGGCTCATCGGCGAGTGAATCGACGAGCTCGAGCCCGGCCTCGGGACCGAACGCCATCGTCACCGCCACCGCCCGGTTGAGCTCAACCACCGGGGAGCCGGTGAGCGCCGCCAGGCCGTCGTACAGCGCGACGATCCGTAGCCAGTCGGTTTCCTCCACGCTCCGGGCGCGCGCGTGGCAGGCGGCGATCGCGGCCTGCAGCGTGTACGACCCCAGCGCGCCGCTGAGCTCCTCGGCCCGCCGCAGCCCGGCGAGACCGCGCTGCACGAGCAGGTGGTCCCAGCGCGCTCGGTCCTGATCGGCGAGCAGCACCGGCTCACCGTGCGGCCCGACCCGCGCCCGCAGCCGCGAGGCCTGCAGCTCCATTAGGGCCAGCAGGCCGTGGACCTCAGCCTCGCGGGGCATCAGCGCGGCCAGGATCCTTCCCAGGCGTAGGGCGTCCGCGCACAGCGCCGGGCGGATCCAGTGCTCGCCGGCGCTCGCCGCGTAGCCCTCGTTGAACGCCAGGTAGATCACCTCGAGCACCGCAGACAGACGCTCACCCAGCTGCTCGCGACCGGGAACCTCAAATGGCACATGCGCCTCGGCGAGCGTGCGCTTGGCGCGAACGATCCGCTGCGCAACCGTTCCTTCGGAGACGAGAAACGCGCGCGCGATCTCCGGCGTCAACAGGCCGCCGAGCAGACGCAGCGTCAGCGCGACGCGTGCCTCCCGAGACAAGACCGGATGGCACGTCATGAAGATCAGGCGCAGCACATCATCCTGCACGTCTTCGACCTGCGCGGCGAAGTCGGGCTGATCGAGCTGTTGGAGGATTTCTAGCTCGCGCCCGATCAGCTCGCGCTTGCGCTCGAGTACGACGCGCCGGCGCAGCGCATCGATGCCCCGGCGCTTGGCGGTGGCCATCAGCCATGCGCCCGGCTTGTCCGGGATGCCCGACGCAGGCCACTGCTCGAGTGCGGCGACGAGCGCGTCCTGGGCCAGGTCCTCAGCCACCGCCACGTCACGCACGATGCGAGTCAGCCCGGCTATCAGCCGGGCTGACTCGATGCGCCAGACGGCGTCGATCGCACGATGGGTGGCCGACGGGCTCATGCGCCTAATTCTGGGCCGTCTGCTCGCGCAGCCGCTCGTTGGCCTCGCGCAGCTCCGGCGTCAGCTGCTCGCCGAAGTCGTCGGCCTCGAAGATCTGGCGCAGCTCGATCTCGACACCGCCGTCGAACGGCGCTCGCTTGAGCCACTCGATCGCCTCATCGCGCGACGCGCACTCCCAGATCCAATAGCCCGCGACGATCTCCTTGGCCTCGGTGAACGGTCCGTCGATGACGGTCCGCTCGCTGCCGTTGAAGCGGATCTTTGCGCCCTTGGAGGTCTGGTGCAGACCCTCACCGGCCAGCATCACGCCTGACTTGACGAGCTCTTCGTTGTACTTCGTCATTGCTCCCAGGATCTCTGTGCTGGGCATCTCGCCCGCCTCGGACTCGCGGCTCCCGGGGACCAGAACCATGAAACGCATTGGTGTCTCCTTGTGGTAGGTGTGGTGGGTTCTACCCGCACGTCGAACGAGGCCAGACGAAATCGACACGCCCCGAATTTTCTTTTGTTCGAGATGCGCTCAGTCTTAGTCGTGTAGCACAGGCGCGCGTGCCGCGCACAGCCGGGATGCGCGCCCTCGGGTATGCCGCCGACAGCGACGAGACGGCACTGCGCCAGGCAGGCGGCAGGACGTTCATGGCACTCAACGAACTCCCGGCAATGTTGGGACTCAGCTGATCCACAACCTGACCCAGGGCAGACGCCGCTAACGGCGCAGCAGCGAGAGGGACTCGATGACCGCCCTATCGGGACCGCTGTGCCGTCAGCGGCGATCCCTACCATGACGATGACGATGTCCGGGGCAAGCTTGACGGCTCCGAATCTCAGGATGGAGCTAGTCGAGACCTCGCGCTGAGACGCGTAGTCTGGAGTCCTGCGATGTTCGTGCTTGTCCTGATCGGAGTGCCCGTTCTCGAGGTGTTCGTCTTCATCGAGGTTGGACGAGCGATCGGCTGGCTACTGGCGGTCGTCTTGTTGATCGGGATCTCGGTGCTGGGCGTGCAGGTTCTGCGTATCCAGGGACGGTCGGTGATCGCGCGTGTCTCGCTGGCGGTGTCCGAGCATCGTGCACCAGCCCGTGCCGCTATTGACGGCGCACTCGGATTTCTCGGCGCGGCGCTGCTCGCTGTCCCAGGGTTCGTGACAGCTGTCCTCGGCGTTCTGCTCCTGTTTCCGCCGACCCGCACCCTGACGCGCCGCTGGATGTCACGTCGCTACACAGCTCGCGTGATGAGCTTCACCACGACCGCAGGACGCTTCGCGCCAGGTAACCGGGGTGTGCGTCCGGCTGACTACGAGTCAACGGCGGTCGACGACGATCTCGACCAGCTCGGTCGCTGAGCATGCACGGCCTATCCCGTTTGCGCGTTTTTGCTTCTGTGCGCCAACCCCAGCGCGCCTAGGCCGACGATCAGGCCCAGCGCACCGACGATCAGCGCTGCGATCGCCAGTCCTTTGCTTGCCTCGCCGCTCGCCTTTGCCGTTGCTGTGCTGGGGGTGGCGGCGCTCTGCGCGCCGGGGACCTCGCCGGGTGTGGGTCCTGCCTCGCCACCGGCGACTTCCTCGATCACACCACCCTTGGCCGTGACGTTGATCGTCGGGGCTGGGTATTCGGCGCTCGGCGGCCCGATCCAGTGGATGACCCTGCCATTGGAGTAGTCCTGAATTGTCTTGAACGCGAGTGACTGCCCGGCGATGTCCCCGGGCATCGCGATCGACAGTGGGAACTGGATGAACTGACCGTTTTCGAGCCTGCCGAGCTGCGAGCGGTCACCTGTCCAGATGATTTCTGAGACCTCCATGTCTATCGGCCCTTCGTCGGTCTGGATCGGCGTGGCGAGCTTCTTCATCACCTTCCGCACGCTCCAACCAGGCACGTTCTGTGTGCTTACTTCGGTGAACCCCGGCGGCATCAGCATGTCGACCTTGTATGCGTATGCGCCTTCCTGCTCCCCGGGCACGCGCACATCGAGCGTCACGAATGCTCCCGCTGGGATCGTGTTTGGGTGCAGGCTGATGTGCGCCTGTGCCAGCCCAGGCACCAGCAGCGCGCAGCAGGCCGCGACGGTCGTGGCCAGGCATGATGTATACAAGGTCGGTCTTATTGTTCGCATGTGTGCTCCTCTCCTCGGGTTCTCTGGTGGGCTTGCTCCTGTGCTGCCGTCGTTCTTCCCGGCCTTTTCCGGCCTGTCATCGGATTTGGACCTTCACTGTGCGGCTGTACTCTTCGAATTCGGAGACCCTGTCGGTGATCTCGATCTCCCATGTGCCGCCGGGGCTCAGCTCGGCTGAGCTCAGGACGTAGTGACCTGGCCCCGCGACGTTCGCCTGCAACGGCAGTGGACCGATGCCCTTCGAGGGCAGATCGGCGGTGACCACCAGTTCCTTCGTGCCGGTGAACTGGGTTCCATCCTTGGCATTGATCAGGTAGAGGTGGACCGTGTTCAGGCCAACTTTTGCCGGTTCGAGGGTCATCTCCAGCTCGATTGGCCCGAGCGTTGTGTTTGTCGCGAACGGCCCGCTCGCGGCGTCGATAGGCGGGGCGTAGCTGATCAGTGCGGCGGTCACGCCGAACACGCAGAGCATCAGCGCGAGCTCGCCGCGCATCGTACGGCGCGCCAGCATGCCTACTGTGCCCGGCGCTTGGCTCGAGTTGGCAATGCGCTTCAGCGCGGGGATCGCTCGCTCACGATTGACCCATCCCAGGCCGATCAACGCGACCAGCAGCGCGACCTTGACGAGGATCAGCGCACCGTAGGTTGTGTGCAGCAGGCCTTCGATGCTGCGCACATCGATGTATGCCTGTACTACGCCTGTCACGGCGATCACAACCACCGCGCCGAGCGCGAGCGGCGAGAAGCGCGCAAGTGTGGCCAGCAGCAGCCGACTGCGATCGGGGCCCTGCAGTTGGCGAGTCGCCGCTGGCAGTGCTCCCAGTAGGCATGCGATCCCTCCGACCCACACGCTCGCGGCGAGCACGTGCAGGACATCTGAGGGAAAGAAAACCGCCGTTGGGCTCTGGATGCTCGCGTGCCCAGCCAGCGCGGGGGTGATCGCCAGATAGGCGCTGCCGAGTCCGAACAGGACGATGATCGGGCGTGACGGAGAACGCTCCCCGCGTCTCCAGAATGCGAGCGCGACGCCCAACGCCTGCCAGTCGATCGCCCGTGCGCCCCACACTTCCCCGAAGCGGCTATTGAGAGTGTTTTCGATGACTGTGCCTTTCAGCGAGCTCCACAGCGACACGCCGGCGGCGCTTGCACCCTGCAGCAGGATTCCGAGCACGCTCACCACCATCCCGAGCACGACCGCAACCGTCAGCAGTCTGTGCAGGCGCTTGGCGAACGCCTGCGAGGCCGCCTGCCAATCGGGCTCGGTGTCCATGACCGCCGCCAGACCGGGCAGCCACGCGACGAGCAGGAATGCGAGACCGCCGATGAACAGCGCCAGCGAGAGATAGTCCAAACTGCGCACGGTCCCGATGGCGACCTCGGTGACCTCGCCGCTCTTATTGCGGCTGATCAGCCCCGCGACCGTCACCGTCGGCGCCGGTCCGGCATGACCGATGCTGAACACCAGCCCGCCGTACACGATGTGTGTGTCGGCCGAGATCACCCGGTAGGTCGCCGTGTACGTGCCGTCGGGCAGGCCCGGCTTCAGGCCGACGCCCATCCAGTGCTCCTGTCCTTCCGGGTGCGAGACGTCGAGGTCGTCGACCTCTTCGCCTTGGGCGTTGTACACCCGCACTGCCCCCAATGTGCCGCCGACGGCCTGGTTGAACTTGAAAATCACCTCTTGCGGCTGTTGCTGGACAACCGTGCCTGACAACGGCGAGGTGCCGAGCAGCTGCGCATGCGCCCACGCCGTGGGGGCATACGTACACAGGGCCGCGCATGCGCACGCGAGCACTCCTATGAGCAGATGGGTACGACGCATTGACTTCTCGCTTTTTGGGCGTGGACACGGATCGACTGCGAGCCGTCCCCCGCTCTGTGCGAGAGGGCTCTAGCTCGCGACAGCCGTTGCCGGTGGCGGGCGCACGGCCAGTGAGCGGCCCAGCAGCAGACCGCCGCGCGGCGTCAGTGCCGCGATCCGTATGGGCGTCGGCACAAGTGGTGGTCTGCGCCGGCGCGTACGCCGACCGCGGCCGGCCAGACGTACGAGCAGGCGCTCGCCTGGATAGCGCCGGGCGAGCAGTGCGCCAGCCAGCGCCATTGCTGGGACGAGACACAGCAGTCCGTTCAGGTCCACTCCACTCGCTGCGCCCACTATCAGTCCTGTGCACAGGACGATAACGGCGATCGTCGCTGTTGAGTGGCGCATCTGACGCAGGCCTGGACTCTTCACAGGACCACGAACTCTATATCGCACTTGGACAGTCGTGCGCAGCTATATCCGTCGGGCGCCATATGGTGCGGCCCTATGGGCCCTAGGTGCGAAGAAATTGGTAAGGATCGGGGTGGCCGGTGCTCCTTTGTCGGGTAGGGAAGGGTTGCATCGATATGGTCATTAGCTCGATGCAGCGCCACGCTCCCTTGTCGGCTGCCGCCGACGCGAACGCGCTCGCCGATTCCGCGCCGCGCCTCGGGGCGCGGATCAGTCGCCTGGAGATCGCCGACTCTGGGAGCTCGTTCTCGCAGGAACAGGTGCTGGAGCTGCTGGGGTTGAAGGGAGACGAGTTCGCCGAGCGCATCTTCGTCAGCTGCGGCGTCCACACGCGTCGTCTCAACTCAAGCGAGGACTTCCTTCAGAGCACGCTGCAGGGTCGCACGCCAATGGTCGAGGAGGAGCTCTTCCAACTGGCCGTCCAGGCGGTGGAGCGTCTCCAGATCGATCCACAGGCGATCGGCACCGTGGTGACGGCGAGCCTGTACTCGCTCGGCGGTCCTACGCTCGCGCACCGCATCGTCAATCATTTTCAGATGGACCCGGCCACGGACAAGTACCACCTGGTGGGGATCGGCTGTGCCAGCGCGGTGCCGCTGATGAGGTTCCTCGCCCAATCCCTGCCCCAGCAGCCGGAGAAGCAGGGACTGATCGTTGCGGCGGAGAGCATGGCGGGCCTGCTCACGCGCGCCACGGCGGAGGACTCCAGGGCGAAGACCGTCGGCTCGGCCATCTTCGGCGACGGCTGCGCCGCGACGCTGCTGAACGATGACCCCTACGGTGAGGGACCGGTGATCGTCGCATCGAAGGTCCACCAGATCGGCGACACGCTCGGCGCGGTCAGCATGGCGCTGACCGCGGAGGACAGCTACCTGCACCTTGATCGCGACCTACCCGACGTTGCCACGGCCGGCCTCGCCGATCTGGCCGACGACTTCCTGGACGCCGCTGGTCTGGACCGCGCGGAGATCGACCACTGGATCGTGCATCCGGGTGGCCGGCGCATCATCGACTGCGTGCAGTCGGCGCTCGAGCTTGCCGACGAGGAGGTCGCGGTCAGCCGCGATGTGCTGGCAAACCACGGCAATATCGGCACACCTTCTATCTTTTACGTCCTGCATCAGACGATCGAACAGAGAGAGCCCACCCCTGGTGAGCGTGGGCTGATGGTGACGATTGGGCCCGGCATCACCGTTGGCCTGATGCTGCTGCAGTGGTGATCTCGGCCCCAGCCGTAGCTGGGAAGTCGCCACTTCTGCCCGCATGAGACGTGGCGGCTACATCGTCCTGCCGGTCGCGGTTCTCGCGTGGATCGTCGCTGCGATCCTTACCGGCTCTCCCGGCCTCGGCTTGCTGGGTGGGAACTCCACGTCGGCCTCTTGTCTGCCGGCGACGCTCGCACACAGCGCGAGCTTGCCGGGCACCGACGTCAACGTCTCGCCGGAGCCGGGAACCGACACGGCCAACCCACACACCCAGATCAGCTTGCTTGGCACGAATGTCGCGAACATCCACGAAGTCTCAGTGGTTGGCTCCAAATCCGGCTACCACCACGGCCATGTGTATGGGTACTTTCAGGGTGACGGTGCCAGCTTTGTGCCCGAGGAGCCATTCGACCCCGGCGAGCGCGTGAATGTGCGTGCCCTTATAGGTCCTGTAAACGACGCCAAGCCGATCGCCTTCTACTTTCGGGTCGATACCCCATACCCGACGGAAACCACCTCGGAATTCCCCAACCCGCCGGCTGCTCTGGCCGACTATCAGAGCTTTGAGACCCTGCCCGGCATTCAGGCCCCGACCCTGAGCGTCACTGTGGCGGATCGCGATCCTGCGGCTGGCGACATCCTCACGACCAATGGGCCCGGTGCGGGTCAGTACGGGCCGCTGATCTACACGCCGCAGGGGCAGCTCGTCTGGTTTGACAAGCTGTCGGGGGGTGAAACCGCCGAGGACCTGAGCGTGCAGACCTACGAAGGCCAGTCAGCCCTTACGTGGTGGAGGGGACGCGTGCTCGACTTGGGCTTTGGCCAAGGCGAAGACATCGTCATGAACTCCAACTACCGGACGGTTGCCAGGATTCCTGGCGCCAATGGACTGAAGGCGGACCTGCACGACTTCCAGATCGCCCCTCATGACATCGCGTACATCACGGCGTTCAACCCGATCCACTGTGACCTTGCGCCGGTAAAAGGAGCGCGGGACGGGACGATCATCGACACGGCGATTCAGGAGATCGACATGAATACAGGCCTTGTGCGCTGGGAATGGCACAGCCTCGACCACGTCGGTGCTTCCGAGTCTGAGACAGAAACGCCGACGAACGCGATGCCTTGGGATTGGTTTCACCTCAATTCGATCGATCCCGAGCCTGACGGGAATATCTTCATATCGGCGCGCAACACTTGGGCTGGCTATCAGTTGGAAGGCGGAAGCGGCAAGGTCCTGTGGCGTGTCGGCGGCCTGAAGAGCTCGTTCAAGATGGGGCCGGGCACGGAAACGGCTTGGCAGCATGACGGCCGCGTCCTCCCGAACGGGGAAGTCACTTTCTTCGATGATGGCTCGAACCCGCCGATCCACCATCAATCGCGCGCCGTGCGGATCAGCTTGAACTTCAAGACGCACGAAGCGAGGCTCGTCAGCGCGCTCACCCACCCGGGCCCGCCGCTGCTTGCTGCGAGCCAGGGCAACATGCAGACGCTGAGCGACGGGAACACCGTCGTGGGCTATGGCGGGCTGCCCGCGATCAGTGAGTACGCCCAGGGTGGTTCGCTGCTCCTCGACGCCCATCTGCCGTTTGACATGTCCTTCTACCGCGCCTTCCGCTTCCCCTGGAGCGGGCGCCCGCTGAGCCCACCGGCGCTGCTCGCCAGCCTGAACAACACCGGCGAAGAGACGATCGTGCACATGAGCTGGAACGGCGCGACCGAAGTTGCCGCGTGGCGCGTGCTTGCCGGCGAGCATCCCAAGTCGCTACGGCCGCAGACGGCGGTCTCCGCGAGCGGCTTTGAAAGCTCGACGATCTTGCCGCGGAAGTACGCCTACGTGGCGGTGCAGGCGCTCGACTCGGCTGGCCATGTGCTCAGCACCTCGAAGGCACGGCATGTGATCAGCTACGCCGCCTCCCTCCCATAGCCCCCAGGGGTCGGGATGATGCTAGTAGTGCGGATTGGACTTGTGCTTGTGTATCGCCGGCGTCGTGGTCGTCGTTGGGGTGCTGTTTGTCGTCGTTGACGTCGTGGAGGAGGAGCTCCCCCCTTTGCCGCCGCATCCGGCCACGAGGATGGTCGCCAGGACGGCAGCGAGCGTTAGGATGGCGGTCAGCGGTGTTCTTTTCATGGGCCGGGCTCCAGTCGTGCTAGCTGGCTCGGAGGCTCACCCTACCAGGCGCTCGGCGTGGCTTTTGATCGTCTGCTGCGTGGCGCAGTTCATGGTCATCCTCGACCTGAGCATCGTCAACGTCGCGCTGCCCTCGATCCAGTCGGCGCTTGGCTTCTCCGCGCCGGAACTGCAGTGGATCGTCGATGCCTACTCGATCACGTTCGCGGGCTTCCTGATGCTCGGCGGCCGGGCGGCCGACCATTTCGGCCAGCGGCGGATGTTCGTGGTGGCGCTGCTCCTGTTCGGGCTCGCATCGCTCGCCGGCGGTCTCGCACCGGATCGCGGCTTGCTCGTAGTCGCGCGCGCCGCGCAGGGTCTGGGCGGCGCGCTGATGGCGGCGTGCTCGCTGGCGATCATCACCTCGTCGTTTGCGCCCGGCCCGCAACTCCACCGCGCGATCGGCGCCTGGGCGTCGATGAACGGCCTCGGCGGCGCCGCCGGAATGCTGTTCGGGGGCCTGATCACCGAATTCCTCAGCTGGCGCTGGGTGCTGCTGATCAACCCCCCGATCGGGATCGTGGCCGCGATCGTGGCCTACGCGGTCGTGAGCGAGCGCCGCAGGGCGCCGCGGCGCACCTTCGACCTTGCGGGCGCGCTGACGTTGACGATCGGGCAGATCGTGCTTGTGTTCGGGATCGTCGAAGCGGGCCTGGCGGGCTTGGGCACGTTTGCCGCGCTTGGCCCGATCGTCGCGGGCCTGGTCCTGCTTGCGGTGTTCGGCGTGATTGAGGTGCGTTTCGCGTCTGAACCGCTGATCCCCTTCAAGGAGCTGACCAAGCCGCTGCGGATCGCCAACAACATCGTGCTGCTGTTCAGCGCGTCGCTGTTCCCTCTGTGGTTCGTGAGCTCGCTGTACCTGCAGCAGGTGCTGTATCTCTCGCCGCTGGACACTGGCCTGATCTTCCTGCCGATGACCTTGATGATCATGCTGGTCGCCTCGCGCACCGGCAAGCTCGTGAGTCACTTCGGCGTGCGCCCTGTGCTCGGCGGAGGCCTCGTGATGTTGACCGCTGGGCTGCTGCTGCTCGCGAAAATCGGTTCCAGCGGCAGCCCGGTCGTGTACATCATGATTCCTGGGCTGCTGACGGCGGCCGGGATCGCGATGTCGATCGTTCCCTCCACGATCGCCGCCACCCAGGGCGCAAAGGAGGGTCAGGCGGGGCTCGCGTCGGGTCTCGTGAACACCTCACGCCAGGTCGGCGGTGGGCTCGGGCTGGCGATCCTGGTCACGCTCGCGACCTCGCGCAGCAGCCACCTGATCGGCACCGGTCACGGTGTGGCGCAGTCGCTCACCGACGGCTTCCGGCTCGCCTACCTGATCGGGGGCGGCCTGGCCGCCGCGGCGGCGCTGGTCACGTTCACGGCGATGCGGAATCCCGCGGGTGTCGTGCTGCCCGCGCCGCGGCGCCTCGCGATCGCCGTCGCCGTCGCCGTCGCAGGTTTCCTCGCGCTCGACACTGCGTTCGCCGGCTCGCATGGCGCGCCTGTCGGTGCATACACCACCCACGGCGCATACAGCTTCGTCACAGCGCCCTCATTGCACCCGCCGATTCTGCGCCGGAACAGTGCGAGCGCCACCGGCGAGCTGGCGCCAGGCTACATCTTCACCACCAACTTCTACAACCTCAACTACCCACCCCTCATCGGCCAGAGCGGGCCGCTGATTCTCGACGACAAGCTGCAGCCGGTGTGGTTCAGTCCGGTGCCAGAAAAGCTCGTGGCCTCCAATCTCAGCCTGCAGACCTATGAAGGCAAGCCCGCGCTCGCCTGGTGGCAGGGTGTCGTCACGAGCACCGGCTCGACGGAAAGCGGCGAAGACGTGGTCGTCAACCAGCATTACCAGACGGTGGCGAGGATTCGAGGCAAGTACGGCTGGAAGCTGACGCTGCACGCAATCGATATCTCAGGCGTTGACATCTGGGTGACGGCCAACAAGAACATCGCCAAGAACCTCTCCAGCTATGGCGGCGCCTACAACGGTGCGATGATCGACTCGGCTGTCCAGGAGTACAACCTCAAGACCGGCAAGCTGCTGCACAGCTGGGACGCGCTCGAACACATCCCGCTGGGCGACTCGCGCGCGACAGTGCCCACCAACGGGTTCCCGTGGGACGCCTACCATGTCAACGCGATCGACCTGACCGGCAGTGGGACCTTCCTCGTCTCCATGCGCAACACGTGGGCCGCCTACATGGTCAACATCAACACCGGCAAGATCGAATGGACCCTCGGCGGCAAGCACTCGAGCTTCAAGTTCGGCCGGGGAGCGGAATTCCAGTGGCAGCACGACGTGGCGCTGGGGGTGGGCGGGCATACCGGTCCTACGGTCACGGTGTTCGACGACCACTGCTGTCAACTCACCGGCGGCGGCACCTCCGTACCGGCTACCGGGCCGTCTCGTGGCCTCGTGCTCGAGTTGAACCAGAGCACGCACGTCGCGACGCTCGAGGCGCAATACGGAAACCGCGAAGGCTTCAAGTCCGAATACATGGGCGACACAGAGCCGCTGGCGAACAGCAACACGTTCGTCGGCTGGGGATCGGCGCCGTACTTCACCGAGTACAGCCCCGCGGGCAAGCTGCTTTTGGAAGCGGAATTTCCGGGGAGCGACCTGAGCTATCGCACGATGGTGGAGCCGTGGGTCGGCGTGCCAATCACGCCGCCGGTTGGCGCCGCTCGTAGGGGGAACGGCAAGACGACCGTGTACGCGAGCTGGAACGGCGCCACACAGGTCGTCTTCTGGCGGGTCCTTGCCGCAGCCGGCGCTGGCAAACTGACGGCAGTGGCAACCATCGCCAAGTCGGGATTCGAGACGGCGATCCCGGCGCCGCAGGGCTATGAGCGCTTCGAGGTCCAGGCGCTCGATGCGGGCGGGCACGTGATCGGAGCGTCCCGTCCGTTCACACGGTAGGGTCGATGACGGTCCAGGTCGCGGCAGGCGGCGAGTGAGCTAGACGGGAGCACTGATGCTGGTGAGGCGAATAACCGGTGGGCTGTCCACTGCCCTGGCGATGGCGATGCTGCTGTGCGCGTGCGGCGGCGCCTCGAGCTCCACTGCGCTCATTCCCATCGCTGACATCAGCGCCGCTGCGGCCAACCCGGTTACGGTCTCGCCCCTGCCTGGTACCGAGGACGCCTCGCCGCAGACCCAGATCAGCTTCCTCGGCGGCTCTGGCACGCAGGTCGCTGACGTGCGCGCAGTCGGCTCCCGCAGCGGCGTGCACAGCGGTCGCCTGGAGTCCTACTCTACCGGGACAGGGGAGAGCTTCCTGCCATTGCGCCCGTTCATCACGGGCGAGCACGTCACGGTCCACGCGCTCGTCAGCCCCAGCGCTGGTGCTCCCAGCCAGCCGGCGAGCACCAACTTCACGATCGCCAACCAGGCGTCGGTCAGTCAGAAAGAGTTTCCGAACAACCCTGGTACCTCGAGCGATGTCCAGCACTACGTCTCCGCGCCCATGCTCACGCCCTCGACCGTACACATCACCACGCCCGCACAGCCCGGCGCGAGCCCTGGAGACCTGTTCCTCGCGCCCTACCAGGGCGAGGGCACACCCGGACCGATGATTTCAGAACAAGACGGCTCGCTGGTCTGGTTTCACCCCGTGCCGGCAGGCGACTCGGCGACTAACTTTCAGGTCCAGCAGTACCAGGGCAAGCCTGTGCTGACGTGGTGGCAGGGGCGCATTCTCGAGGTGGGCTTCGGGCAGGGCGAAGACGTCATCTACAACACCTCCTACCAGCAGATCGCCACGATCAGGGCTGGCAACGGCTACAAAGCCGACCTGCACGAAATCCGGTTGACCCCGCAGGGTACGGCCTGGATCGACGTGTTCGACACGGTCCACATGAATCTGTCTGGTGTGCAGGTGGCCGGTCGGCGGGGCGCGTCCAACGGCGTGCTGATGGACTCGGTGATCCAGGAGATCGACGTAAAGACGGGCCTGGTGATGTGGGAGTGGCATTCGCTCGGGCATATCAGCCTGAGCGAATCGCACAATCCGCCGCCCACCAATAACTACCCATGGGACTACATCCACATCAACTCAGTCGACCCGGGGCCATCTGGCGAAGATGTGCTGCTGTCGGCGCGCAACAGCTGGACGCTGTACGACGTGGACATGCACAGCGGCGGCTTCCGCTGGCGGCTTGGCGATCAGCGCTCGAGCTTCAAGCTGGCTCCCGGCACGCGCTTTTACTGGCAGCACGACGCCGAATGGCAGCCCGGCGGTGAGATCTCGGTGTTCGACAACGGCTCGACCCCGCCGAAGGAGAAGCAGTCGCGGGGGCTGGTGCTCGACCCGAACCTGTCCAACCACACGGTTACGCTCGTCAAACAGTTCACCAACCCAACCAAAACCCTGCTGGCATCGAGCCAGGGCGACATGCTCACGCTGCCGGGCGGCAACTGGCTGATGGGCTATGGCGGTCTCCCCAACTTCACTGAGTACAACTCATCCGGGGGTGTTCTGTTTGACGCGACTCTCGGCAAGAACGTGCAGGACTTCCGAACCTATCTCTCGCCTTGGAATGGGCAGCCGCCGGGGGTTCCCTCGGTGCTCGCTACGCCGGGCTCAAGCGGCACGATCGCCGTGTCGGTGAGCTGGAACGGGGCGACCGAAGTTGCCTCTTGGCAGGTGCTCGTGGGCTCCTCGCCGGCGTCACTTGTGCCGGTGGCGAGCGCTCCCAGGGCCGGTTTTCAGACGATGATCTCGGTGCCCACCACGGCTGCCTATGTCGAGGTGCAGGCGCTGAACAGCGCCGGCGCGCTGCTCGGGTCTTCGCTGGCGGTCAAAACCTGAGCCGGGCCCCTTCAGCCGCTCGGCTTGGAGTTCGGCCCGGTGCAGGGTGGCGTGTTCGGCCGCGCGGGTGGCGATTGTGAAGTAGTCGTAGAAGCCGCGTCTGTGGGCAGCGAGCAGATGGTGGGGCAGTGGGCCGTGCAGCTCCTCGCGCAGCGCGCGCTGGAGCAGCGTCTGCAACGAGTTTTCCAATGGGCTTGAGCCAGCGCTGTTGTGCAGCTCCAAGCGTCCGCTGTGCGTGCGGTAGTCGTACAGCTCGCGTTCCTGGCCGCTCGCGAGCGGCTCGATCCCTTCGACCGGCCAGTTGGAGTAAGTCGCGTACTTCGCGCTTGGCGTGCGCAGCGCGACTACGTGCAGCGGCGCATCGGCGGCATAGGCCTCAACCGCGTACTCGGTGACGATCTCATCGGTCGCATGCAGCGCGTAGGGACGACCGGGCGCACTTGGGTCGGCGAGGACGCTCGCAAGGTCGAGCCGGCGTGCGAGATGCGAGTAGCGACGCTCGTTGCGCCATTCGTTCGATCCGGTGGCGATCGTCAACAGCAGCGGTGCGACATCGACGCTCGAGGTCAGCTGAGTGCGGGCGAGTTCAGGGCTCTTGGTGAGCACGCCGCGCGGATCCTTGACGAGCAACGGCACCCTGATCGCCTCCTCGTAGGCACCGGCGCCCTTGCCGCGCAGGCCATGTGAGGCGCCGTACTCGCCGTGGTCAGAGGTGAACACGACTATGGTGTTTGAAGCCACGTGCGGGCGGCTCTCCAGCGCGTCGAGCACGCGCCCGATGTGGCCATCTACCTCGAGTTGGAGCTTGATGTAGAGGTCGAGGAATCCCAGCCATGCATCGGTGGCTTCTGGGCCTGTAAAGGGCACCGGCCCGAACGAGAGGGCGGAGGTTTCCTGCAGAGAGCGCTGCAGGCGTGGCTTGCCCCGCTCGATCATCAGTTCCGGCGTCTCGAAGTTGGGCGGCAGTCCGTGAATGACGCTCGGTGCCTGCACCTCGCTGGGAACGCGGTTGGTCCACTTGTACCACCAGGCGATGTCGTGCGGGTTCACGAACGAGACGGTCGTGCACCATGGCTCCGCCTCACCGACTGTCGAGAGCCACTGCTCGAACTGCTCAGCGATACTGGGGTCCACCCGCCAGCCCTGCCCGGGCGCCCCGTCGGGGGAGGGGTAGGTGCCGCCCGCGAAGCCGTAACGCTCGAGCACGCGACTCCCTGACACAGCGGTCCACTTGTTGTCGCCGTGCGTGAGATGCCACTTGCCGTACCAGCGCGTGTGATAACCGTGTTCGCGCAGCATCGAGCCCCACGTTGGGAAGCCCGGGTCAAGGGTGCTGCCACCAGTGATCAGGCAGCCGGTCTGGTGCGTGTACAGGCCGGTCAGCAGCGTAGAGCGCGCGGGCGTGCAGTCGTTGGAGGCTGTGTAGTGCCGGGCAAAGGAGACTGCGTCCTTGCGCAGGCGGGTGAGGTTGGGCGGCAGGCTTGGTCCGCCCGCAGCGGTGATGAGCCACTGCGGGAAGCGCAACTGGTCGACGACTATCACCAGGATGTTGGGGCGCCCTTCGGGGCTTGCGGCTGGCTGGCGTTTCGCCGGCTGGGTGGGGGCGGGAGCCGGGGACTGAGGGTCCGGGCCTGATCCGCCGGTGGCATCCGCCAGCTTGGAGATAGCCAGACCCCCGCCGGCCAGCGCACCGCCCGCGATCAATCCTCGCTTCACGAAGGTGCGTCTGTCGATTCTTTTATCGATTCTCTTATCCTCGTCTGCTCTCATGTACTTCCTACGTGCTCCGATCGCCTGTCTGGCCGTGTTGCTGGTGCTCGGATTCGTTGCCGAGAGCGCCCGAGCGACGGTTCGAGCGCCGGCGTGCACGCCAAGCACATTGAACAACTCTGCGCTGCTTGACGGCGCCGTGACCGTTTCGCCACTGCCCGGCAGCCGCGACGCCACGCCGCAGACGCAGATCAGCTTTCTTGGCGTACCGGCCTCCGAGCTGAGCATCATCAGCGTAGCTGGCTCGCGGACCGGCTTGCACAGCGGGCGCCTGACTGCCTACTCGCAGGGCAACGGCGCGAGCTTCTTGCCGTATCGACAGTTCGCGGAAGGCGAGCGTGTGACGGTGCGTGCGCGGCTGCGCATCGGTGGCTCCGCGCACGCCCTGTTCGACCAGTTTCAGATCGCCAGCGAGGACAGCATCACCACGACGCCTGAGCACCTCGGATCCCTCAACCCCGCGGCAGACCAGAGCTTCCATTCGCGCCCGGAACTGCACCCGCCGGTGGTGACGGTGACGGCGCAGTCCCCCGCGGTGGCACCCGGTGATGAGTTCGTTGCGCCTTACCATGGGCCTGGCCAGTCGGGGCCGATGATCCTCGACCCGAGTGGAGGGCTCGTGTGGTTCAAGCCCATGCCCCCCAACACGTCCGCCACCAACCTGCAGGTCCAGGAATACGAGGGCAAACCGGTGCTGACTTGGTGGCAGGGACATATCACTGTGCATGGGTTTGGACTGGGCGAAGACGTGATTGCTGACGACACCTACACGGACATCGCCCACGTGCGCGTCGGAAATGGCCTGGAGGCTGACCTACATGAGTTTCAGCTCACCCCGCAAGGGACGGCCCTGATCACTGCGTATGAGCCGATCCTCTGCAACCTCTCCTCGGTGGGCGGTCCTGCACAGGGCGCCGTCACCGACAGTCTCTTCCAGGAGATCGACGTCAAGACTGGCCTTGTGATGTACGAATGGACGAGCATCGATCATGTGGCGCTCAGCGAAACCCATGAACCGGCGGGCCACTCAAACACTGCTTATCCGTTCGACTTCTTCCATCTGAACTCGGTCAACCTCGACCAAGACGGCAGCCTGCTGATCTCCAGCCGCAACACGTGGACCGTCTACAAGCTTGACGCTCAGAGCGGCCAGATCGTCTGGCGCTTGGGTGGCAGGCACTCGAGCTTCAAGATGGGAGCTGGGACCGGCACTGCCTGGCAGCACGACCCACGCGAACTCCCCGATGGCTCGATCAGCCTGTTCGACAACGGCGCCTCGCCGACCGAGCACCACCAATCGCGGGGCATTGTCGTGAGCCTCGGCCAAGCGACGGGCGCGGCGACGCTGGTCAGCCGGCTGACGCACACACCGCCGCTGCTTGTGGAAAGCCAAGGAAGCTTGCAGGCGCTTGCCAACGGTGACTGGTTTGTCGGTTGGGGCCAGGAACCGTTCTTCTCCGAGTTTGGTCCCGAAGGCCAGCTGCTATTCGATGCGCACTTCCCAGTACACACGGAGTCCTATCGCGCCTTTCGCTTCATGTGGACGGGCACCCCAGCGCACCTGCCGGCGTTCGCTGTGGTGGCCGCAGGGCCGGCTGGTTCCCAATCTCAGGCCTCGAGCGCAGGCACCGTCTACGCCAGTTGGAACGGCGCGACCCTTGTGGCGCGCTGGCGCGTGCTCGCGGGTCTGTCAGCTACAGACCTGCAGACGGTCGCCGAAAACGCTCGCACGAGCTTCGAGACTGCAATCGCACTGCCGGCAGGCACGACTGGGCCATATGTGACGGTACAGGCACTCGACGCAAGCGGGAATGTGCTCGCGACCGCACCAACAGCTGCTCGCCTGGGCTGAATCCTGGACGGAGAGGGCGGGATTCGAACCCGCGATGGAGTTTAACCCCCATACTCGCTTAGCAGGCGAGTGCCTTCAGCCTCTCGGCCACCTCTCCTGAGGTCCGGCCAGTTTAGAGCCTGCCCTCGCTGAGGGGCCAAAACAGCTTCTCTGAGCTGACGGAGGGGGGGAGATTCGAACTCCCGAGGCGGGGGTTGCCCGCCTGCCGGTTTTCAAGACCATTAACATTTGGCTCTACAGAGGCTGTCGCGGAAACGTGGTGGCCGGGTTCGTGTGTGTCGGCGCCGGTTGAAAAGTGGCCCTTCTTTCGGCGGGTGAGCGTTGACCGCCGCTGGGTGGGTGGTGGCGTTTGGGGCTGGGGAGTGCTGCCGGGGTCCTTTTAGGCGGCCGCGGGGGTGGTGTTTGCTCGCCAGAGCTTGAGGATGTTGTGGGTGGTGGCGATGAGTCGCCACTCTGATCTGCAGGCCTGGATGCCTCTGCGTTGGAATCGAGCGATGCGCCGGTTGTGCTTGATCTGGCCGAAGACGGGCTCGATCGTGTGTTTTCGCTGGCTGTAGAGCGCGCGTCCGGTGTCGCTGGCGATGATCCGGCGCATGAAGTCATAGCGTGGTCCTTTGCGGTTCGCGCCGGGGCTGCGTTTGGAGTTCTGCCCGTCGGGTGGCACGAGTGGCCGCATCCCTCTGGCAGCGAGGTTCTCGATCTGCTCGCTGGCCCAGAAGCCGGCGTCGGCGAGCACAACATCGATCTGTTCGCTGATCCCGGCCGTGGCCAGTTCCCCGACGGCCGCGTCGGCGAGCGGCTCCAGCAGCCCGTAGTCGACACTGTTGCGATGATCTCGGCAGCGATGATGATCTGCTCGCTGGTCGCGGCGGCTTGCGCGCTATAGCCCTGGATGAACCCTTGTTGTGTCTTGACCGATTGTGAGTCGGGGTCGGTGATGTTGACCCTCACGTGCGATGGGATCTGCTCCGGGGGAGCCTTGGGCTTGCGACCGCCGATCTTGTGGCCCTGCTCGACTTCGAGTTCGGCGCGTCGCTGCATGCGCTCACGATGAGCGTCCTTGGCGGCCTGGTGCTCGGCCTCCATCTGGCGCTTGGCTTCCTGTAGGCGCGCTCGACGCGACGCCGGATCGGCCATCTCCTTTGGCAGCTCATCCCCGCGGGCATCCCCGAACTGCTGATCCTCGGCCTCATCGACCGCGCCAGCCTCGGCTAGCAGCTCAGCCGCGATCTGCTCATAGCTGCGGTTGGCCATCCCCGAGGCGTTCGCTGCGAGCTTGGTGCTATCGAGCGCGACCACCCCCAGCGAGACCAGCCCTGCGCGTGCGCAGACCCCCAGCACCTGGCCGAACAGCCCGGCGATAGCCTGCTCGTGACGCGCCCGGAAACGAGCGATCGTGGCGTGATCAGGCACCTGGTTCGCCGTGATCACACGAAACGCCACATCGACGTGGCAACGACGCTCAATCGCACGCGAAGAGCGCTCCCCCACCGCGTAGGCGTAGATCAACAACGCGACCATCATCCCCGAACAACGCGACCATCATCCCCGGCTCGAACGCCGCGCGACCATGCCCGTCCGCCCGATAGCCGCCATAGATCGCCGCCAGATCCATCTCCGCGACGACGTCCAGCACACACCACGCCAGCTCGTCCTGCCCAAGCCAATCCCGCAAACTCGGAGGCATCAACAACGCCTGATCACGATCACACCACAGAAAGTTCTGAGCCATCCCAGAACCCTCTTAAACCCAGCGGACAGAACCCTTTGTGCGACAGCCTCTACAGAGCTAAAAATCGGGTACTCGCGCCACGACTCGCGCCAGTCCTTGCGAAAATGCTACTTGAGGGTGGCGGGAAAAACGGAAGGGGGGAGATTCGAACTCCCGAGGCGGGGGTTGCCCGCCTGCCGGTTTTCAAGACCGGTGCATTCAACCGCTCTGCCACCCTTCCACGCGAAACACGAAGGCTAGTGGATCACGAGGAGTGGTCCCCGGGTCCAGGTTGACGGATCGCGTTTATAAAGGGCGTCGCCACACCGAGCGTGCGCCAGTTCTGGCTCTCCCGTACCTCGGGATTCGGGCCCCACAGGAGCTCGACGCACGCAAAGAGATCATCGAGAAGGTCCTCGTTGACGGCTATGAAGGCCGCCGACCGAGCTTGAGACTCCTGCAACCGAATCCGCGCATCGGCCGACGGGGTTTGCGCTTGGCTTTGGCACCGTGCCATCGAATTCGAGAGAGCCGGAACCGCGTGGTACGTTCGGAGGAGTACGATGGGGGCATGAGCTGGAGAGTCCCCGGACAAGCGATTCGAGTCATTATCCACGACTCCGACGGCGGCATCGGTCACTACTCACGCGATCAGGACGACGACGGGAGAGTGATCTGGCGCGAGGGGCGTCCCGACGAGTTGACCCCGGCTTCCTCGGACGGGGCATCGATGACGACCGTCGAGCTACTTGACGCCCTCACTACGTCGCTGCAACACCCCTAGCTGCCAGAGCAAAGAGGCCAAGACAATGACCGAGCATCAAGATGCGGAGTGGAATGTCGCCGCGTGGCACGGCAAGATGCTCGTCGATCGCGACGGCGAGAAGATCGGCAAGCTGCAGGACGTCTACGTTGACGTCGAGACCGACGAGCCGCAGTTCGCCACCGTCAAGGAAGGCTTCATCGGCCGCCACCTGACCTTTGTGCCGCTGGGTGCGATCAAGATAGGTCCCGATGACCTGCAGGTGGCGGTCTCCAGGGAGCAGGTCGAGGACGCGCCTGACATCGAGCAGCACGGCGAGGAGCTCTCCCAGGCAGACGAGTCGGCCCTTTACCACCATTACGAGCTCAACTACACGCCGCCCGGCACGCAGAGCGGACGCCGACTCGCCCGCCGCTGACGCGGTATCACGAATCGCCGCGGGTTGACAGTCTAGAGGCCGCCTCGCCGCCCGCGGTAGGGACCCAGGAACAGCACCAGCGCCACGACAAGAAGAACCAACACCAACGGGCTCACGAAGGCGGCACCAGCGACGCTGAGAATGATCAAGACGATGATAAGAAGCACAAGCAGGTCCATGAGACTCCTCCAGTTCGGATGTCCTGTGCGGTCGTCGCCAGCCTACCCTGTGGGGTGCGTAAACTGGGCGGTACAGACTGCGCACACGTACTCGTGAGGACGCCATCGTCAAGGCCCCGAGGGTCTTGACGCCAAGGAGCAGAACGGCGCATTCCTGGCTCTCTCCGAGAACGAAGTACGCGCCGATCAACCGCACCGTGCAGCCGACGACGATCGACAAGTTCCAATGATGGCCCGGTTGTCCTCGCTCAGGTAAGGCTGGAACGACCGACACCCGCGACGCCTCACGCATACTTGGGCGTTTAGAGTGCCTAGGAGAGGCCCTCACCCGAGCGTTTCGGCCCGTGTCATCCCCGTTGAAGACGTCGGCGTCGCCTGGAAACGCGATGGCGGGCAGAGCCCGGCTAGTCACCGACTGGCGCAGTAGCGGAACACTGCATCGATCAGGAATGGGCTTTGACCGGTACCGCGAGCCGGCTGGCGAGCTCGCGAGCCTCCGCTGTGGGGGCTGTGGGTAGGCTCTGTGGGTGGCGAGAGGCTTGGTTGAGCGTGTGGATGGGTGGGCAGGTCGGGGGATCGAGGTCGCGATCGGTGGGCATCATCGTCGCCGGTTGCGGCGGGTTGGCCGGATTGATCAGTTGGATCCCCCGCGTGGCTCATCGCTATGGGCTGCCGGCGATCCGCCGCCGCGCGGGGGGTGCGCGCTTGACGTGTTGGTTGATGGTGGGGAGGCGCTGCCGCGTATCGCCGAGGCGCTGAGGAGCGCTCGCTCGCACGTGTATATCGCCGGGTGGCACATCACCCCTGATTTCGGGCTGACGCGCGACGACAGGGCGTCTCGGCTGCGCGATCTGCTTGGTGAGCTGGCCGAGCGCGTCGAGGTCAGGGTTCTGCTGTGGGCGGGAGCGCCGCTTCCGATCTTCACCCCGGCTCGTGCAGCTGTGCGCCGCGTACGCGAGGAACTCATGCGGCGCACCCGCGTGCAGTGCGCGCTTGATTTTCACGAGCGGCCGATGCATTGTCACCACGAGAAGCTGGTGATCGTCGACGGTGAGGTCGCGTTCGTTGGCGGTATCGACCTGACCTCTCTCGGCGGCGATCGTTTTGACAGTAGTGATCATTTGATGCGCGGCCGTCTGGGATGGCACGATGCTTCCAGCCGGGTGCGTGGCCCGGCGGTCGCCGATGTCGCGGCGCACTTCGCCGCCCGCTGGCGCGAAGTGACCGGTGAGCAGATCGAGCAGACGCCGCCGACGACCGCCGCCGGCGGCGTGGAGCTCCAGGTGGTGCGGACTGTGCCTGAGAAGATCTATGACTTCTTGCCCCAGGGTGATTTTCGCATCTTGGAGGCGTACACGCGGGCGCTGCGATCGGCTCGCAAGTTCGTCTATCTCGAGAGCCAGTTTCTGTGGTCGGCCCAGGTCGTCGGGATCCTCGCCAATAAGCTTCGCGAGCCGCCGAGCGAGGACTTTCGCGTGGTCGTGTTGCTGCCCGCAAAGCCGAACAACGGCGCGGACACGACCCGTGGCCAACTGGGAGTCCTGGCTGGCGCCGACAATGACGCCGGTCGCTTTCTTGCTACGACGATCTCAGCGCGCAGCGGGGGGCTCACCGGCCCGCTATATGTTCATGCCAAGGTAGGGATCATCGACGATGCTTGGCTGACGGTTGGGTCGGCCAACCTGAACGAGCACTCGTTCTTCAACGACACCGAGATGAACGTCGTCACATGCGACCCTGGCCTGGCGCGAGACACCCGCCTGCGGCTGTGGGCAGAGCATCTGGAGCGCTCGGTCGAGGAGATGTCCGGCGAGCCGGCCCGGGTCATCGATGAGCTGTGGCGCCCGATCGCCCGCGAGCAGCTCGAGCGCCGAAAGCGAGGCGAGCCCTTAACCCATCGGCTGCTCGAGCTCCCCGGCGTCTCGCGCCGCTCGATGGGGCTCCTTGGGCCCCTTGACAGTCTGCTCGTTGACGGCTGAGTCTGGCCGGCCGACGTTCAATCATCCGCCCCAAGCAAGCAATCATCCGCACAAGGGAGTAGACTCGCTCTCGGACGGTCGCTGACCAAGCCGACCAGCCGTCGCCGCCGCTGAGATCTTGCCGTCGCTGCGACTAGCCGATTCGATTGACCTCCGCCCACGTGGATCCCTTTCGGGGTTCGCGGCCGCCGGGCTTTGCCCGGAAGGGATTGAAGACCAAACAGGAGGTTCCTCTCATGTTTAGAGCCAGGCCCGCAGGGCCTGCTTCCGAAGTCGATCAGGATGGTCGGCCGGCCACAGTGTCGCGTCCGCACGGTAGGCATTACGCAACCGGTGCTCGCGAGTTCGTGATGGACGTGCGGGGCTTGTTCGTGCGCTTGCTTCAGCTCGTTGTCAGCATCATCGTGTTGACCATCGTCGCGGGCATTCTGCTCGTGCTGCTAAAGGCCAATCCAGCCAACAGCATCGTCTCGGAAGTCCACAGCTGGGCACGCTGGCTCGCCGGTCCGTTTGACGGCATGTTCAGCTTCCGCAGCGCCAATGACGCTATCGCTGTCGACTGGGGCATCGCCGCGGTCGTCTACCTCATCGTGGGCGGACTGATCGCGCGGCTAATCGGTCCCACCCAGCGCGATCGTCAACTCGGGCGCTCGTCCGATCCAAGTCAGGAGGTTTCATGACCGACAAGAACATCGATAAGGCGAAGGGTCGCGTGAAGGAGGCTGCCGGCGCGCTGACCGGAGACAGGCGCCTGAAGAACGAAGGGCGCGTCGAGGAGGCCAAGGGGTCTGCGAAGAAAGCCGTGGACAAGGCCGCCGACACCCTCACCGGCCGCAAGAGAAACAAGAAGCAGACCTAGACATGCGCGAGTCAACTCAACTGAGCCTTGGGAGGTGACCATGCTTACGATCCTCCTCATCATCGTCGTAGTCCTGCTGCTGACCGGCGGATTCGGCTACAGACGCCGCGGCCGCCGCAGCTTGTAGAAGCGAGAACGCGAGGATCCCGTCGGGCGGGCCCGACGGGATCCGCCGAGCGCGGCCCGTCAGTGTGCCTTGTCCATCTCTTGGCCGCGCTTTTGAAGGAAGGTGCCGATCGCGCCAGCCAGCGCGGCGACTACCGTGATCGCCCAGATCTCCATGAAGACGTCGAGAATTCGTCCGCCCGCCGAGATCGGATTCTTGATCTGCGAGGAGACGGTCAGCAGCTGAGTTGTCGTCCAGAACACGGCGCTGCCGAATGTCTTGATCTCGGTCTGCTGGGAGTGGCGCTCGAGCAGGAACGCCGCGATCGCGCAGAACAAGTCAATACCGGCGGTCACCACGATGATCGTCACGAGGTGGTCGCGCAGCCGACGATGCGTCGGCGTCGCCGCGCGGAGAACGTCACGAAACTCGCCGGCAGCGGACCCCAGCACTCGAAGCGGCATCGAGTCAATCGTCGCGGGCGCGCCGGACGTCTGTGCAGTCAGGGTGGCGCCGTTGCGCCACTTCAATTCGCGGCCGAAGTGGTCCGCGGGCTTTCGGCAACCGGTTCGCGCCAGCTCGCCATACGGTCAGCAAGCCGGCTAGGAAGCGCTCTTCTTGATGAAGTGGTCGTGGATCGCTTCGGTCAGCTCAGTGTTCTCGACGACCAGGCTGTGGGTCGTCACACCTAGATCGTGTAGGTGCTCGACCTGCTTGTCTTGGACGTTCCCTTGAGCGTTCTGCGCGACGAGAATCGCGATCATCGCAAGCCACTGCATGATGCCGCCGACAGCGAGCAGCATGAGGTTGTATGGGTAGTTGTCGCCCGCGACGGTGACCCCGAGCCCGGCCATCCAGACCGCGAAGCCGATGACACTGGCGTAGAACATCCACATCGAGCCCACCGTCTTGGCGATGAAGTTCGCGACCTTGTCGTTCAAGCCGGTGCGTTCGTTGGCCAACTTGGGCGGCTTCGGATGCTTGAGCGGCTGCGCCATTTCGGTCTTCTTCGCCGGCACACGGTGGGGTCCTGCCGGCTCTGGCGCAGTCGTGCGATGACTGCTGCGGTTGCGCCTGCCACTACGCGCCGTGCAGGCACGTCTGCTTCTACGACGAGTGCCAGGCGCGGGCTACGATGGCGTCGTGCTCCGGCTAGTACTCAAACGTTCGTGGGTCAAGCGCTTCGCGCATGGCTTTCCGGTGGTCGGGCTATTTTTGGCTGCCGAGGTCGGCCTGATGGCTAGGGGGCACTTTGCCAAGCTCAACGGTGCTCAACGTCGCCGGCTCCTCGCCCTCGTGCGCCAGACGCGAGGTCGGCCGAGCTCACTGAGCGAAGCTGAGCGCCAAGAGCTGAGCGCCCTCCTCGCCACCCTCGAGCCACGCCTGTTCATCGGCTCGGCGGTCACGCGGCTTAGCCCTGTGCCAATGCCGAAGCGACTGCTTTACGGGGCCCGTGGCAGCGCTGCGAGGACGGCAGCAGCTCGACGTCGTTGACGACGCCCCACGCCACTGTTGGGACGAACGTGGTGGTCCCGCTGCTCCGCGCGAGAAGGACCACAGCTCAGCCAATCGGCCGCCTCCATCGAGTTTGCGCCACATTCGCACCGCCGGCCCGAAGCGCGTTTGCGCAGCTCGCCGGGAACGACCCCGACGCTCTCATAGAACGGGAAGTTGCATGGGTGGGCGACGACGCTCATCCGGTGGCTGCCTGATGCCGCGCCGCGCGGCGGCGTTCTCGACCAGCGCCCGGCCGACGCCCTGGCGTAAACGTCGGAATCGACGAAGAGGTCATCGAGCTACAGACGCCGCGTCCACCATCCGCCACGACCGAGAGTCCCAGCAGCTCCCCGCCCTCGCCGATCGCTACGCGGACCCGACTCTGGGCGATCGCGTCGAGCGCGACCCCCAGTGCGTCGGGATGAGCCTCGAGGACGACGCGATCCTCCTCCCACATCCACGAAGATCGCCGATGCAACTCGCCCGGGAGCGGCGATCCGCTTCAGGGGCTCGCAGCTTGGAGGGCGGGCTGGGACCCTGGCGCCCTGACGGGAGTCGCCACATACGCTCGCCAGCCGCCGGCCGGGCGCCTGATCTTCCTCTTCGACGGCACTGGAGTCCAGGCCGCACGAGCAGATCGGCACGGGCGAGCGCGCTTCACCGTGGGCTCTGAACTGGTAGGCGAGCTCCTGGTGTACTCCGGGCGCCGCTGGCGGATCGTGCGGGTCAACTGGACACCGCCGACAGTTGCAAGCATCGGCTTGCAGATAAGGCGCACGCGATCACTGGGGGTGGTCACGCTCGTCGCATCGCTACGCACAGCGCGCGATGCACCCGTCGAGAAGCGCGCCTCTAAGCCGGTCCCGCACGTCTAGGGCTAGGCGCGCTCGCCCACCTGCACCATCGCGCGGACCTGGGGCCTCGTGTCATATGGGAAACTGGCCTGAGCGCCTACAGCGGGAAAGCTCGCTCGACGCCTCGACCAAGACGCTGGCCGTTCGCCACCGCGACCGATGAGGACTTCTCGCTCATCGCCCGCGACCTGAGTGCGTCCTCGGCGTTGGCACTCCGGCCCTGGCCCGCTTCAGCTTCTCCGGCCCCGATGACGAGGGCCGAGCCGTGACTCAGCCCACATCCGACGCCCGATGAAACCCTCAACCATCCCCGCCGGACTCGCGCCAAATCCGCGCCAGTCCAAGCGCGGATCGTGCGGTCTCAGGCGGTTAACTGCGGTTTTGCGACACCGAACCCTAGCAGCGACCAACCGGCCGAATCCCGCTCAACGGTGCGGAAAACGGCTCAGGAGAGGCTGTCGCACAAAGGGTTCTGTCCGCTGGGTTTAAGAGGGTTCTGGGATGGCTCAGAACTTTCTGTGGTGTGATCGTGATCAGGCGTTGTTGATGCCTCCGAGTTTGCGGGATTGGCTTGGGCAGGACGAGCTGGCGTGGTGTGTGCTGGACGTCGTCGCGGAGATGGATCTGGCGGCGATCTATGGCGGCTATCGGGCGGACGGGCATGGTCGCGCGGCGTTCGAGCCGGGGATGATGGTCGCGTTGTTCGGGGATGATGGTCGCGTTGTTGATCTACGCCTACGCGGTGGGGGAGCGCTCTTCGCGTGCGATTGAGCGTCGTTGCCACGTCGATGTGGCGTTTCGTGTGATCACGGCGAACCAGGTGCCTGATCACGCCACGATCGCTCGTTTCCGGGCGCGTCACGAGCAGGCTATCGCCGGGCTGTTCGGCCAGGTGCTGGGGGTCTGCGCACGCGCAGGGCTGGTCTCGCTGGGGGTGGTCGCGCTCGATAGCACCAAGCTCGCAGCGAACGCCTCGGGGATGGCCAACCGCAGCTATGAGCAGATCGCGGCTGAGCTGCTAGCCGAGGCTGGCGCGGTCGATGAGGCCGAGGATCAGCAGTTCGGGGATGCCCGCGGGGATGAGCTGCCAAAGGAGATGGCCGATCCGGCGTCGCGTCGAGCGCGCCTACAGGAAGCCAAGCGCCAGATGGAGGCCGAGCACCAGGCCGCCAAGGACGCTCATCGTGAGCGCATGCAGCGACGCGCCGAACTCGAAGTCGAGCAGGGCCACAAGATCGGCGGTCGCAAGCCCAAGGCTCCCCCGGAGCAGATCCCATCGCACGTGAGGGTCAACATCACCGACCCCGACTCACAATCGGTCAAGACACAACAAGGGTTCATCCAGGGCTATAGCGCGCAAGCCGCCGCGACCAGCGAGCAGATCATCATCGCTGCCGAGATCATCGCAACAGTGTCGACTACGGGCTGCTGGAGCCGCTCGCCGACGCGGCCGTCGGGGAACTGGCCACGGCCGGGATCAGCGAACAGATCGATGTTGTGCTCGCCGACGCCGGCTTCTGGGCCAGCGAGCAGATCGAGAACCTCGCTGCCAGAGGGATGCGGCCACTCGTGCCACCCGACGGGCAGAACTCCAAACGCAGCCCCGGCGCGAACCGCAAAGGACCACGCTATGACTTCATGCGCCGGATCATCGCCAGCGACACCGGACGCGCGCTCTACAGCCAGCGAAAACACACGATCGAGCCCGTCTTCGGCCAGATCAAGCACAACCGGCGCATCGCTCGATTCCAACGCAGAGGCATCCAGGCCTGCAGATCAGAGTGGCGACTCATCGCCACCACCCACAACATCCTCAAGCTCTGGCGAGCAAACACCACCCCCGCGGCCGCCTAAAAGGACCCCGGCAGCACTCCCCAGCCCCAAACGCCACCACCCACCCAGCGGCGGTCAACGCTCACCCGCCGAAAGAAGGGCCACTTTTCAACCGGCGCCGACACACACGAACCCGGCCACCACGTTTCCGCGACAGCCTCAGGAAAGCCAAGAATCCGGGCGCCGTCAAAAGGCGCGACTTTCCGGGCTGAGGGATTTCAAGACCGGTGCATTCAACCGCTCTGCCACCCCTCCAGGGCGACTGATGGGCAGTGTCTCAGTTTGCTCAGCGAGCGCGCTGCTGGGCATTCTCGTGGCCGGCCTGCGTGGTCGCTTCGTTTGAGTGGATCCAGGCCGGGATTTGATCCGGAGGTATGGGTCGCGACAGGTGATAGCCCTGAGCTATGTCGCACCCGAAGCCGGTCAGTTCCTCCAGGTGCTCCGGGGTCTCGATTCCCTCGGCGACAACCTGCAGCTTCAGGCTGTGGCCGAGCTGAATGGTCGAGCGGACGACGCTCGCGTCCTCCTCGCTGTTGCTCATGTTGGCGATGAACGAGCGGTCTATCTTCAGCGAGCGGACAGGCAGTTGTCTGAGCTGGGCGAGCGAGGAGTAGCCCGTCCCGAAGTCGTCGAGCGAGAAGGTGACGCCGAGCTCTGAGATGCGGGCGATCACATCGAGCGCGCGCGTCGGGTCCTGCATGAGCGTTTCCTCGGTGATCTCGAGCTCGAGCTCCGCCGGCGCGGTCCCGTGTCGTTTGATCAGGGCGTTGAGATCCTCGGGAAGGCGCGTGTCCAGGAGGTTCGCGGGGGAGAGGTTGACGGCCATCGGCACGGTCTCGCCCATCAGGCGCCATTCCCGCTGCTGGGAGAGCGCGCGGTCGAGTACGCAGAGCGTCAGCTCGCGCATGAGGCCCTCCCGCTCCGCGAGCGGCACGAACTCGTCCGGAGGTAGCAGCCCGAGACGCGGGTGCTGCCAGCGCACGAGCGCCTCGACGCCCGCGAGGCTCCCATCCTTGATCGACCGCTTCGGCTGGTAGTGCAGGAGGAGCTGGTCGGTCCCGACGGCAAGGCGCAGGTCGCTCACGAGCGCTAGGTAGTCCCGGCTGTGCTTGTCGCTGTCCGCGACGTAGCTCTCCACTCCGGTTCGCTTGGACTTCGCGCGGTACATCGCCACGTCGGCGCAGCGCAGCACCTCCGGGCGCGTGTTGGCGTGCAGCGGCGCGATCCCGACGCCGATGCTCGCCTGGACGGGGATGGTCAGGCCGTCGAGCGGGAAGGGCTCATCGAAGACGCGCAGCAGCACTTCAGCCGCCCGCACCACGTCAGGCTCGTCAGAAGCGTCCGCCAGCAGCGCGGCGAACTCGTCACCGCCGAGGCGTGCCAGCAGACCCGGGGGCGGCACTGCCTCACGCAATCGCACCGACACCTGGCGCAGCAGCTCGTCACCGGCGTTGTGCCCGAGCGTGTCGTTGATCTCCTTGAAGCGATTGAGGTCCACTAGCAGCATCGCGAGCGGGCGTTCCTCGCCGAGCAGCTGATCGGCGACCTTGTAGAGCTGCCGTCTGTTCGCCAGCCCGGTCAGTTCGTCGGTGTGCGCTTCCAGGAGTGCCATCCGCTTGGACTCGCGCTCGGCTTGCGCGGCGATCTCCAGCTCACGGTGGCGCTCCTCGGTGAGCTCGCCCAGCCGGCGCAGGGCCAGCCCGAAGCGAGCCCCAGCCGCCACCAGTGTCAGGGTGGCGAAGCCTATCGCGACCTGACTTAGGTGCCGGAACGAGCCCACCCACAGGATCACCAGCGCCAGGCTGGAGGCGACCGCGGGGATCTTGAAGCCCGAGGAGGTGTTCTCCTTGACCGGCACGCCCGGGTCCGGCGCCAGCCACACCGCGCAGGAGATCAACAGCAGCGATGTCGGCCACGCGATGATGTTGAGAAACCAGCCCACGTCCGTGGCGAGCAGGCTGTTGAACAGCGCGCTGGTGTCACCCGCCGCGTTGCACGCCCCGGCCACCGCGATCAGAAACCAGCGCGCCCGCCCCCGCCCCGCGGGCAACATGACGATGCCCAGGAAGGTCAAGCCGAACAGCAGCAGGTCGCCGACTGGATAGACCAGGTTGACTGCCGCGAACTCGCTGCCGCCGCCCGAAGCGGACACGATCCAGTGAAACGCGAACGCGACGAGCGCCGCCGCGGTCACGAGCGTCGCCACCACACCGTCGAGGTAGTTGGCGGCCGTGAGCTTCTTGACGTCGCGGCGCATCAGCACCATCACGCCCACGTAGGTCAGCGGGAAGAACCCCGCCCACAGATAGTTGTTGAGCGCCAGCGTCGGCACCTGCGCGCCGCCCAGCGATAGGTACGTGTTGGCGAAATCCCCCGCCGCCCACGAGCAGCCGGCCAGCCCGAGCAGCAACGCATACCTGCGGTCGTGCTTATACATCACGCCCCGCGCAACCATCAGCAGGCTGACCAGCAGCTCAAAGCCGGCCACACCCCAGCCGTCCAGCCAGGTAGGCGCCGGACCGTGCGGTCCGCGTACGACCAGCGAGACCATGTAGGCGACCAACACGAAGATCAGGACGCCATACAGCGCCTTGACACCGCGCCGCGGTCGCGCCGGCGCGTCCGCGGCGGCGAGGACCCTGCGGTCGAGCGCTGGCATAGAAAAGAGGATCGGCGTTCCGCGCGCGATCCTTTAGGACCTTGTCCCGCTCCTCGCTGTTATTCCTGTTCGGGCGCGGAGACGGCGAAGATGATGTGGTGCCGAGCGATGGTCAGGTGGGGATGGAGCTCGACGGGACCCTCAGGTAGTGGTTGTACAGATACCTCGGTGAGTGTGATGAAGTCGCGCTCGGGCGCGTTGAGCACGTCGGAGACACGGCTGCGGTAGCCCTCGCGGGCGAGTGTGATGAATCCGACGATGCGATGACGCTGAGTCTCGATACGGATGCGCTCGCGGCGACGATCTATGCCACCTGGGTCGGGGTCTCCCTCGCGGGCGACATGCGCGTCGAGTGGTGTGGGATCCTCGGTGCTCACGCGAGCATTATCGCGTGACCGAGTAGATCTGGGTTATGGCAGTGCGCAGCCCGGTGGGACCGACGGCGACGATATGGACCGTTGCGATCATGTTGTGCTGGTGCCCGAGCGCGCGACGCAGGCGGCGCAGCGCTGCTGGATCCACGCGCAGGCGCACGTACCCGGTTTGGGCGGGCGGCAGTGGGCGGGCGACGGCGATAAGCGCAACTGGCTGGCGGCGCGAGCGCGCGGAGAGGGTCGCGGTGGCCAGAATCTTACAGCCCCGCTGACAGCCGATGCTCAGCGTGAGCGCGCCCCGTGCGAGCACTCCGGAGGGGCGCGGCAGGCTGATGTGGAGCACCGGCGGGACGTTCAGCGGCGGAGGCCAGCTTGGAGGGGGGAAGACAGCCAACACCGGCTGGCGATGCGGGCATGAAGCGCTCGACGCGATTGTTGTTGGTGTCAGCGACATAGACGGCGCCTTCACAGCCGACGGCAACGGCGGTCGGCTGAGAGAGCTCGCCGAGTTCGGTGCCGCGTAGTCCCCACTTGGCCAGGAAATCACCCATTTCGTTGAAGACCTCGATGCGATTGTTGGCAGCATCGACAACGTAGACATGTCCAGCTGCGTCGACAGCGACGCCTGTAGGTTCATGAAAATGACCGTTGGCGGTACCGCGCGTGCCCCACTCGTTGAGGAATGATCCACCGGAGGCGAGCTCGACAATGCGGTTGTTAGCGGTGTCTGCGACAAAGACATTGCCTGAGGGCGAGACGGCAATGGCTGAGGGATGGTCGAATTCACCAAGCCCTTTGCCGGCGGATCCATTGCTGCCGCCAGAGCCGATCTTGGCGAGCAGTGCGCCGGTGGGCGAATAGATGAGGATGCGGTTGTGGTTGGTATCGGCCACATAGAGGTCGCCATTCTGTGTGGAGACGGCGAGCGAGAGAGCACCACTGAGCTGCGCGCCGCCGACGTCGGCTGGCCCGCCGATTTCGGAGAGGTAGGTGCCGTCGCCCCAGAAGCGCGAGATCCGCGTGTCGGCGGGATCGGTGACGTAGATCGAGCCGCGCGGATCGACGGCGATCCCCGCGGGGCGGTTGAAGCCGGTCGTGTAGCCGCCCGGGGAGGGGAGTGTGCCGGCGTAGGCGTCGGTGTCGGGTGCGAACTCCTCGACGCGCGAGTTGACGGTGTCGGAGACGAACAGCCGGCCGGTCGGGTCGATCGCCAGCCCGCGCGGTCCGGTCATCGGGCCGGGCCCGCGCGCGGAGGCGCCGATCGTGCGCAGGTAGTGGCCTTCGGGGTCGAACACCTGGACGCGATCGTTGGCGGTGTCGGCGACGAATGTTTCGCCGGCGGGGTCGGCTGCGAGCCCGCGCGGGAACGCGAGCTGGCCCGGTTTGGAGCCGAAGCCGCCCCATTCGGTGAGGTAGCCGAGCGAGGGGCTGAGCTTGACGATGCGGTGGTTGATGTCGTCGGCTACATAGACGTTGCCGGCGGCATCGAGCGCGATCCCATAGGGGAAGTCGAAGCGGTCGCCGGTCGTGCCTTCGGAGCCGTCAAGACCTTCGAACTGACCGGAGGGACTAAATTTCTCGATGCGGTGGTTGTCGTCGTCGGTGACGAGCACCTCGGTGGCGTTGGCGGCGACGCCGCGCGGGTAGGAGAACTGGCCGGGGCCGGTTCCGTAGGAGCCCCATTCGAGGGCTTCGCTGCCTTCGAGGTTGAAGCGCTCGATCCGGTCGTTACCCGAGTCGGCGACGTAAACGTAGTTGCCGTAGACCGCGATCCCGCCGCCCGGCGGTTGGGTTGGGTTGAGAGAGGAGCCGAAGTTGAACTCGCCGAGTTCGCTGCCGAAGCGGCCCCAGTCCTTGATGAATTCACCGGAGGGCGAGAACTTCTCGATCCGGTTGTGCTCAGAGTCGACGACGTAGACGTTCCCGGCGGCGTCGGTGGCGAGACCGCCGATTGGCCCGAATTGACCGTGCCCGCCGCCATAGGAGCCCCATTGGCTGAGGAATGCGCCGACGGCGTTGAACTTCTGAACTACGTAGCTGAGCTGGTCGGCTACATAGACGTCGCCGAACTGATCGACGGCGACGGCCTCGGGGAAGCGCAGAACCGATTCGGCGCGGATGCCGACGATTGTCGCCGAGCTGTACGGGCAGGCTTGGGCAGTGAGTCCTGAGCCCGGGCAGGCTTCGGCGTGGGCGACTGCCGTCGAAAAGGCTGAGTACTGCGCGAGCGCACATGCGCTGGTGCACGCCACGAAGAGAAGGACATCTGAGAGACGACGGCGCTGGGGAAACGTCATCCCGGATCACAACACGAGACTGGTGCCGGCGGAGCGGTGTGGTGGCGCTTCAGGCGACGCGCTCGGGGTGGCGCGCATGCAGACCAGCGCGTGCGAGAGGCATCACGGCTGCCGCGGGACCGTCCACGGGACGATTGCGCTCTTCGCGGACGATGTAGAGGGGGCGGTGCTTGACCTCGTCGTAGATGCGTCCCACGTACTCGCCGATCACGCCGAGGGCTATCAGTTGGATGCCACCGAGCAGGAGGATTGCGATCGTGAGCGTGCCGAAGCCTGGGAGATAGGACCCGACGAAATGCAGCGCGATGACTACGGGGATCGCGATGAATGCGACCCCCGCGGACAGCAGTCCCACGTAGGTGGCCAACTGCAGAGGCAGGTGCGAGAACGAGGCGATTGCGTCGAGAGAGAAGCGCAGCATCTTGCGCAGCGTGTACTTGGTCTCGCCAGCGTGGCGGGCGTCACGCTCGTAGGAGACCGCGGTCTGGGAGAACCCGACCCAGACAGTCATGCCGCGCAAAAAGCGCGAGCGCTCGGTCATCGACAAGAGCGCGTCCAGCGCGCGCCGGTCGAGCAGGCGAAAGTCGCCGGAGTTGGGCTCTAGGTTGACCTGGGCGAGTCGGTCGAACAACTTGTAGAACCAAGAGGCGGTCGCCAGCTTGAACGCTGTCTCGCCCTCGCGACGCTGGCGAACCGCGTAGACGACGTCTGCGCCTTCGCTCCAGCACTTGACCATCTCTGAGATCAGCTCGGGCGGGTCCTGTAGGTCGGCGTCGATCATCGCGACGACATCGCCGCAGGCATGCTCGAGGCCTGCGGTGAGCGCGGCCTGGTGGCCGAAATTGCGCGACAGGTGCACCACCCGCACGCGTGGGTCGGCATCGGCGATGCGGTCCAAGATCTCGGGGGTGCGATCGGATGAGCCGTCGTTGACGAGCACCAGCTCGAACGGCTGGGCCGCAACTGCGGCGATCGTGCGGGAGACGAACTTCTCGATCAACTCCTCCTCGTCATAGACGGGAGCTACGACGCTGAGCAGGATGGGAGTACGTGGTGAGGTATCCAACATGATCGTTTAGCCGTCGCTCAATTTATCGTTCATCCTGTCTATGGATGCCTTCCGAGCGGACTGAGCAGCGGAAATTGCACATCAGCGTAGCGCGAGCGTTGCGCCGGGTGAGCGCGCCGGTGCTCATCCAGTTCGTGAAGTTTGGCATCGTTGGCGTGTCCAACACGGTGCTGACGCTCCTCGTCTACACCGTGCTGCTGAAGCTCGGCGTCTGGTATCTGGCGGCGTCGGCTATCGGGTTCATTGTGGGCGCGACCAACGGGTTTCTGCTCAACCGCCGCTGGACGTTCCGTGAGCATGTCGGCGATGCGCTGACGCCGATCCGCTGGGGGATCGTCCAGGGTTGTGGCCTGGGCGTTGACGAGGGCCTGCTGTATCTGTTCGTGCATGACGCCCATGTGGACAAGCTGCTTGCCCAGGTGTTTGCTACTGCGGTGGTCACCGTCACGACGTTCTTCGTGAACCGCGCCTGGACGTTTCGCGTCCATACGCCGGTGGTGGCGGCCGACGGCGAGGGGTGATCAGCGAAACAGGGTCAGCAGCGAGAGCCCGGCGGGGATGCGCCCGCCGCGCCCGATGACTGATGCCTCGAGCGCGAGGGGGCGCTCGAGCAACCAGTTGACAGGCGGGGGAGGCACCCACAGGTCGAGACTTGACTCGGTTGTGGCACGGGAGAAGCGGTCGAGGACGCGCAATACGATCGCGACAGGAAGTAGCAGCGAGTTGAAATAGGTGGTGCGAACGGTCTCCCAGCCGGCCTGCTCGGCTACTGCCAGCAGCGAGCGGCGGGTGTAGCGGCGGTGGTGATGGTTGATCTCGTCATGCCCGCTCCACAGCCACTGATACGCGGGGACAGTGATCAACAGGGCCCCGCCGGGGGCGACCACACGGCGCAGCTCGCGCAGGGCGGCTAGGTCGTCTCCCAGATGCTCGATCACATCGAGTGAGACCGCAAGGTCAAAGCTTGCGGAGTCAAATGGCATGGCCAGGACCGACCCTTCGATCACCTCGCCGACCGAACGCTCGCGGGCGAGGGCGACGCTGGTTGCCGACAGCTCCACGCCGGTGACGGTGCCGTGGCGCGCGAGCTCGACCATGTTGCGTCCGCTGCCGCAGCCGGCGTCGAGGATGCGCGCGCGGGCGGGCAGGCGCAGGTTGTCGATCACGCCCTCGAGCACCTGGCGGCGACCCCGGTACCACCAGTGGCGGTCCTCGGCGCGGTGGGTCTGCAGCTCGTAGTCCCGATCCATCCAAGGGCATCTTTTCCTAAAGCGCCACCTGCACGCGTTGACCTTCGACCACAGACGGCTCAGGATCTCCTATCCGTGCCACTGTCTATCGTAGTTGGTCTGTGCTCAATGGCTCCTTCTTTGCTTCATTCGACAGCGGTGAAGCTGTCCTGCGCTTTCCCTACGACGAGCATCTGCGCCAGATGTTGCGCGCGATCCCTCACCGACGTTGGGACCCAGGCGAGCGAACGTGGCGAATCCCGCTGGACCCCCAATGTGCAGAGGCGCTCGCAAGGTTGCTCGCGAGCCGCTCAGATGCGCCGAATGTGAGCGACGCGCTTGCCCGGGCGCTCGCGCGCCAGCGGGCGGCGCGACGTGATGGCGAGTGCGTGCTGGACCTCGCGCGACCCGATGAGAACTGGTGGCTGAGCTTCCCGACCGATACTGCTGCGGATCTGGTGGAGACGCTGATGGAGCACCCGGATGCCTATCGCCTGCCGGCAATCGGCCGGGGGCTGATTCCGCTCGACGAGCGCTCTGAGTGCCTCGTCAGAGAGCTGCGCGCGAATGCGTCGCGGCGCCTACGGGTGACTGAAGATGCGGAGCACGCGCTCACCGAGCTCGCGCAGCGCGCTCGTGCTGCACAGGGGATGCTGCAGGCGCGGCGAGTTGACTCTCGCACTGAGGCCCGGCCCGATCGTGCCGTCCCCTGGTATGGCACGATCGGAGTGGCGAACGAGCGGGGTGAACCCGTGTTCTTGCTGCTGGGCGCGATCGATCATCTGCCCCAAGCGCTGCGTGAGCGTGCTGTGAGCGCGCCCGGTGGCGCGACTGTACCGCTCACGCTGGAGTCCTGGCAACTGATGGAGGGCAAGCTCCACGGCTGGATGCGCAGTGCTGCGGGGCGCTGTGTGGCGGCGCTGCGCGAGGGCAGGCCGGCCCCCCCGGCGGTGTTGGAGATATCGAGGGTCCACGAGGATCCGACGTTCGTACTTGCGCCTGGCCACGATGCGGCGCAACTCGACGAGTTTGCGGCGCTGGCGGGCGCGTTGCCGCTCGGGCGCCGTGGCGCTGGGCATGAGCACGCGCAGCTGGCTGCAATCCGCGCCGACCCGTTCTGCGTGCCGGAGCTCGATCTGTTCCTGGCTGAGCACGAGACCTGGGTCGATCCTGAGGCGCTCGCGCTGTTGCAGGAGGTGCGTGAGCAGCACGCACGCGCTGAGGGACTCGTCGCGCTTTCGGCTGCGACTGACGGGCTGCTGGAGGTACCCGGTCTCGGCGGCGAGCTGAAGCCGTTCCAGCGGGCTGGGGTGAGTTACATGCTTGCCCAGCGGCGCGTGTTTCTTGCCGACGAGCAAGGGCTGGGCAAGACGATCGAGGCGCTTGCGGCGATTGAGGCTGACGGCTCCTACCCGGCGGTCGTCGTGTGTCCGGCCAGCCTCAAGCTGAACTGGTTGCGGGAGATCGCGCATTGGCTGCCGCAGCGCAGCACGCGTGCGCTGGTGGGAACCGGGGCTGAGGGTCAGGAGACGGCCGCGGACATCACGGTCATCAACTACGACATCGTTGCTGCACGGCTCGAGGAGCTGTGCCAGCTCACGCCGCGTGCGCTTGTGCTCGACGAGTCGCACTACTGCAAGAACGCGACGGCCAAGCGCACCCAGGCCGTCCAGCGGCTCTCGGCCGCGGTGCCACAGGATGGTCTTGTGCTCGCCCTGACAGGCACGCCAGTGATGAACCGGCCGGGAGAGCTGATCTCGCAGCTGCGGATCGTCGGCAGGCTGGATGACTTCGGCTCGGGCGCGCAGTTCGGTAGGCGCTTTCGTGGGCCCGATGCGCACATGCGCCTGCACTGGCATCTGCGCGCGCGCTGCTTCGTACGACGCCTGAAGGCCGATGTCCTGCCTCAGCTGCCGGCGAAGACTCGGAGCGTGTTGCCGGTCGAGCTCGACAATGAGCCCGAGTATCGTCTGGCTGAGCGTGATGTTGTCGCCTGGTTGCAGAGCCAGCCGCTGGATTTGCGCCAGCTCGACGCGAAGGTCGCCGCAGCGTTGCGCGCCGAGCGGCTCGTACGGCTGAATGCGCTGAAGCTGCTCGCTGCGCGCGGCAAGCTCCATGCGGCGCTTGCATGGATCCACGACTTCTGCTCCTCAGGCGAGCGCTTGGTTGTGTTCGCCAAGCATCGCGAGATCCAGCGTGCGGTGCTCGAGCGTTTTCCGGGAGCGCTGCACATCCTCGGCGAAGACAGCCCCGCTGCGAGGGACGCCTCGCTGCGCCAGTTCCAGGCACCGGACGGCGCTGAGAATCAGCTGATTGTCTGCTCCATTGAGGTCGCTGGTCAGGGCCTGACGCTGACGAAGTCCTCGAACGTTGTGTTTCTCGAGCTCGACTGGACACCGGCGAAGCACGACCAAGCTGAGGATCGCTGCCATCGGATCGGTCAGCAGGACGCTGTCAACGCGACCTACCTGCTTGCAGCGGGCACAATCGACGAGACGATCGCGACCCTGCTCGAGCGCAAGCGGGCGGTGATCGGCGCTGTCACCGATGGACTCGAGCGGGACGAGGAGGGTGTTGTCGATGCGCTGGTGCGCGAGCTGCGAGGCGTGCCCTACCGACGCCTGCGCGCTGTTGCATGAGCGCGCGTTCCGCTTAGCCTCGATTCGTCATCAAGGTGATTTGGCGGCTGTGCTGGGGTGAGGTCGTCGGGGGTTGGGTTGGTTGGCAGTGCTGCGGGGTCCGCGCTGTGGGGCTTTCGTCGGTTGGGATCGCTGGGAACGTGTTTTCGGGCAGCCGCGAGCGTAGGGTTCGTTCACTGGTGCTCCGTAGGTGGCGTTGAGGGCGGGCTGGGTGCTCAGCCGTAAGTCGGGAGCGCGTTCAGGCGCTTGAACGCCCTGGTAATCGCTTCCGCCCAGGGCCAGTCGGCGGGAAGGTGCAGGGTGGTTCGCCGGGCGTGGTGGGTGATTTGCCCGGCGACGTGGAGGATGCGGTAGCGCAGCCTCTTGGGTTCTGAGATCTTGTGTCCGCCGTCGAGGGTCAACAGCTGTGTCCAGACCATGATGTCGTGGGCTGTGAGCGCGAGCTCGAACCATGCAGCGTTCGCGGTGAAGGCGTGGAACGGGAGATGCCCCGCACCGGTCGCCTTCAGCGTCTTGACCCGGTCCTCCACTTCGGCGTGGCAGCGGTGTAGCGCCTCCAGCGCTGCGATGTCCGGGCCGTCCTGGTCGGTGATGAAGCACTGGAAGCGGTGCCCATCGAGGTCGGTGAACGTGAGCTGTGCGCCGGGGTGTGGGCGCTCACGGCGGCAGATCAGCCGGGTCCCGGAAGGCCAGGAGGAGAGATCGAGCAGGCCGGTGAGCTCGGTGACCCATGCCCCCTCGCGCAGCTCGCCGTCCTGGTTGACCACCGGTATCCACGCGGCCTCTCCCAGAGCCAGGATCTGCTCGCGGACTGTCTGGTTGATCGGGTAGCCAAGCGAATACCGGATCCTGGTCTCCCGGCACGCTGACGCGAACTCGTGGCTCGCACCAGCGGAATCGGACCGTGCGAGGATCTCCCCGTCGAGCGTGCTCTCAGGGAGCTGCTCGAGCGCGAGTTCCAGCACCCGCTGATGGTCGGCGGCGTTGTTCGCGCCGGCGTTTCCGGGCCGCAAGATACCGGCGAGCACCTCCCGGCCACATGTCGTGATCAGCGGGTTGAACCCGAACCCGCCCTTGTAATGGCCGGCCGCCAGCTCCTTCTCGGAATGGATGCTGATCGGCGTCGCGTCGAAATCCAGGATCACACGCTCAGGAGCCGCCCCCGCCCTCCACGCGCGTTCGCGGGCGAGCGCCCGGGCCTGACGGATCCGTTCAAGCTCGCTCTCGCCGACCTTCAGCAGCACCCGCCTGGCGGTTGGCACTGACGCGATGTTCCCGAACAGCGCGCCCTGGCCCGCCAACACGGCGAGGTCTGAGACGCAGCTTCCGCCGTCCGCAGCCATCACCGCCAGATCACACAGCACCCGGCCCGGATCATGAGCCGAGCGACGCTCCCGGGTCCCCGCCAGAGCGCCAGAAAGACCGTCTGTGAGCCCCAGCCGCTGCGCGGTCAGCGCCATCAGCACAGTCCCCGCGCGAGACGAAAGGCCGCTGCCGTCCGCGACCACATCTACCGTTCTAAACGACGCACTTCTCGTCACCTTCAAGGTGAACCTCCTGGACGGGTGGATTGGGTCTTCGCAAACGCAATCCTGCCCGCCCAGGCGGACGATTCAGCCCTCCCGCGCCACCACACCCCGCGCCACTACTGACGATTCCGGGTTAGAGGGCGGTTCTGACGCGCTAACATGTGTCAATGCTCACACAGGCAGAGCATGCAGCTGAGCGCCGCCGCGTGAAACTGGAGGAGGTTCAGCGGCAGGTCAAAGATGGGTCGCTGAAGATCCGGAAGATGACGGCGCAGGAGCGCAAGCGCTATCCCCCACAGCCGAGGCCGGCGAAGGGACGTCGCAAGTAGCCTGGGCAGTGTCTCAGTTTGCAAATTGAGTAGGTGGGCGATGGCTGCCCGCGTAGCCTGTCCTATGGCTAATCACGTTTGTGGTTTGAGACATGATCGCTGGCCTACTCAATTTGCAAACTGAGACACTGCCCAGGTCTGAGGGGAGTGGGTGTAAGGGTCGGGGATACTATGGTTATACACAGTTTTTAAAACAATGTATGAGGGGCGAGCTTGACGGCTCCGGATCTCGAGGTGGGAGCTAGTCGAGTTTCAAACCGAGACACTGCCGAAGCTTGCTACCGCCCGAGCGTGCGCAGGAGCTGACGGGCGCGGCCAAAGAGGTCGTCGAGCAGCATACGGATCTCCCCGAGGCCGGCACGCAACTCGGGATCGCCGACCTCGATCGGGAGCATTGAGTCTTGCAGCGTCGCGAGCGCGCTGTCGGCCCTGCCTGTCGCCTCGACTGCGCGTGAGATGAAGCCCTTTGCGCCCTGCCCAGGGGCTCCGGGAGCGGCCGGCTCGAATATTCGGTCAGGCAGGCCGTGGCGGCGTGCGAACTCGGAGTGGGTGCGCTTGGCCCGACCATAGGCTGCCTGCACGGGCCGGAACAGCTCTCGCTCGAGTTCGTCGGCTTTCTGCTCGTCGAGCTGCTCGTAGGCCTCACCCAGAGCTGTCAGCGCGAACGCGATCTCCTCGGTCGCCTCGGCGAGCGTGTCGAGCAGCTGCTGGCGCGCGGCAGCGGTGGTGTAGGCCATCGTCAGCCGATGGTAACTGGAGTGACGAGGTCAAGAGCGAGACGTACTAAGCGGCGGATCGCGATAAAGATTGGTCGAATGGATCGGAATCTGCGCTTCGCACTCGTAATAGGTATTGAGGGCGGAGCAGGACGTCCCTGGGGATCACTGGGCACGTGCCGAGGCCGTCAAGGCTGAGACGAGGAAAGGAGCCACGTATGCGCTCAACACAACGACCGCGTCGCTACATGGCGCGACATGGGCTCTTTGTCCTCAAGCCTTTGCTCCGTTACAGCGCCACCCGGGACGCCTTCGTGCTACGCGCTGTCGGCAACTATGCTGGCCCCGTGCTGCGCCCAGACCGCCGTCGTCGCAAGCGGGCGGGGTCGTTCGAAGGGATCGACCGCCGCAGCACCAGCGTCGCGTAAAGGTCCTGTTCACCCCTCCAGCGAGTGCTGCAGCTGCTCCAGCACCCTGACCACGCGCAACCCGCTGCGCCCGTCCGAGCGGGGAGTCGCGCCGGTACGCACGCACTCGACGAAGTGCTCGCACTCGATGCGCAGCGGCTCGAGGTTGGGGATGCTCGGTGAGAATGTGTCGCCGGAGCGGGCGATGTACTCGCCCCACGAGCGCGTGTCCTCGTCGAAGCCCTTGTCGTAGATCGTCAGCTTACCCTCGATCAGCATGTCGTCGAAGGTGGCCATGCGGCGCGCGCCGACGACGGTGATGCGCCGCTCCTTGTGTGGGTCAAGCCACGACAGGTGCAGGTGCGCGACTACGCCCGAGGGGAAGCGCAGATAGCAGAAGACGACGTCCTGGACGCCCTCGCGCACGTAGCTGGCGCCATGCGCGACGCACTCCTCAGGCTCTTCGCCGATCAGGTGCAGCGCGACCGATACGTCGTGCGCGCCGAGGCTCCACAGCGCGTTCTCGTCGGCGCGCAGCTTGCCGAGGTTGAGGCGGTTGCCGTAGATGTAGAAGAGATCGCCGAGCTCGTCGGAGTCGACCAGCTGCTTGAGCCTGGCGACCGCGGGGTGGTACTCGAGCAGGTGGCCGACCATCAAGATCGTGCCGGCTTGCTCGGCCGCGGCGACCGCGCGTTCGGCGTCGGCGGCGTTGGTCGCGAGCGGCTTCTCCACAAAGCAGTGCTTGCCGGCCTCTGCGACTGCGATCGCGAGCTCGGCGTGCGTGGGCACGGGCGTGGCGAGCACGACCGCGTCGAGCTCGGCGTCGGCGAGCAGGTCGGCGAGCTCGGCGGTGGCGCGTGCGCCCGGGAACGAGCGCTCGAGCTTGGCGCGCGCCTGCTCGTCAGCGTCGCACAGCCACGCGAGCTCGCAGCCTGGGATCGCGGCGAAGTTACGTGCGAGGTTCGGCCCCCAGTAGCCGAGGCCCACCACCCCGATCCGGATTGGCTCGCTGCTCATAGCGTCCCGATCGCCTCGACGCAGCGCTCGGCGGCGTGGCCGTCGCCGTAGGGATTCGCTGCCCGCCCGCCCCGCTCGGCCGGTGGCTGGCGCTCGAGCGCGGCGAGCGCGGCTTGCGTGTCTAGGTCTACGAGCGTGTTCCAGCCACTCTCTACGGTCTCGACCCACTCGGTGGTGTCCCGCAGCGTGACACAGGGCACCCCGGCAAGGTACGCCTCCTTCTGGACGCCCCCGGAGTCGGTGAGTACCGCGCGGGCATGGCATACAAGCGCGCTGAACTCGATGTAGCCGAGAGGCTCGGTGAGTGTCAACCCATCCGTGGCGTGCAGCTCCTCGAGCAGGCCAGCCTCGTGCAACCGCGCACGGGTGCGGGGGTGTAGCGGGAACAGCACCGGCGCTGGTAGCGCCTTGATCAGCGCCACCAGTGCGCGCAGGCGCTCGCGATCGTTGACGTTGCCCGCGCGGTGGGCAGTGAGCAGCAGGTAGGAGCCGGGCTGCACGCCGTAGGCCGCCGGCACCTCTACGTTGGCGCGCGCGGTGGGCTGCCAGCGCAGCGCGACGTTGACCATCACGTCTCCCACAATCTCCACCTTGCCGGAGATCCCCTCGCTGCCGAGGTTCTCAGCTGCGGTGGCAGAGGAACAGAGCATGAGATCGCTCAGTTGATCGGTCGCAATCCGGTTGCGCTCCTCCGGCATCGTGAGATCAAAGGAACGCATGCCTGCCTCCACGTGCACGACGGGGACCCCTGCGTGCTTGCCCGCCTGTGCTCCGGCTAGGGTCGAGTTGGTGTCTCCATAGACCAACACCGCGTCGGGTTGGACCTCGGGGATCAGCCCCTCCAACGCGCCGAGCATCCGCGTTGTCTGCGACTCGTTCGACCCGCCGCCGATGCCGAGTTCCCGGTCGGGTTTCGCGAGACCGAGCTCGGTGAAGAACACTCGCGAGAGCGAGTCGTCATGATGCTGGCCGGTGTGTACGAGGATCTCCTCGTGCTGCTCACGCAGTGGGCCGGAGACGGCTGCGGCCTTGATGAACTGTGGCCGGTTGCCAACGACGGTGAGGATCCGCACGTGGATCAGGCCGCGGCGGCGACGACTGACGTTGACCAGTCGATCACGGAGGTGGGGCGTACGACGTGTCGCTGCAGGCCGAGATCCTTGGGGTCGAGGCCGAGCGCGAGACCAACGAGCTGCGGCAGGTGCAGCACCGGCATCTTCAGATCGCGGCCGACGACCTGTTCGGCGAGCGGCTGCTGCAGGTCGAGGTTCAGGTGGCATAGCGGGCAGGGAGTGACGAGGCAGTCGGCGTCGGCGTCGACCGCGTCGCCGAGGTGGCGTCCGGCCTGCTTGAGCGAGGCTTCCTTGTTCATGGTGATGATCGGGAAGCCGCAGCACTTGCGCATGCCTGCGTACTCGATCACGGTGCCGCCCAGAGCGTCGATCACCTGGTCGAGGTAGTGGTCGCGCGGGTGCTCGGGGTCGATACCCAGCCGCTCGCGCGGGCGCACGATGTAGCAGCCGTAGAAGGGTCCCACCTTGAGGTTCGTGAGCGGCTGTTTGACGCGTGCGCGCAGGCTGTCGAGGCCGATCTCCTCGACTAGTAGCCACAGGAAGTTCTTGTTCGTGAGGCCGGTCTCATACGTGAGTCCCTCGGCGGACAGCGTGGTGTTGACGTGCGCGCGGTACTCGGCGTTTGCGTCCAGGCGCTCCTGGCACTCGCTCTGCGCGCCCTGGCAGGTCGAGCAGATGTTCATCATCAGCTCCGCGCCGTCGACCTGCTGGGCGAGCGCGAACGTGCGCGCGTTCAGGGTGTCCGCGAGCTCCTGGTTGTGCTCTGCGATCACGCCGGCGCCACAGCAGCTGGCGCGGTCGAGCTCGACCAGCTCGATGTCCAGCAGCGGCGCGACCTTGGCCATCGAGCCGTGCAGCTCGGGTGTGAAGCCACGGCTGACACAGCCGGGCCAGTAGGCGACCTTCATCAGTTGGCGCTCCCTTCGGGGCTCGTTGGGTCCTCGGGGATCTGCCCGCCGTCGGCGCCCGCGCCGGCGGCGACGGGTGTCGCGTCTTCGTCCTCGCCGGCGATGTACAGATTCAGCTCGTAGCGTTCGGGGCGGCTCTCGATGCGCTCGTAGATCGACTGCACCGCCTTCAGGTCCTGGCTGGGGATTTTGTGCGGCTTGAGTATTCCCGAGATCGTCATCTTGCGGTGAAGCAGGCCCCTGATGGCAGTCGGCAGCGAGCTCAACAACTCCTTGCCGGCGGCGGGCGCGAATTTCCCGAACCACGAGTTGCCGCCGTAGGAGCGGGGAATGAGCTCGGCCTCCCACAGCAGGCCGTTGTTCTTGATCAGCGACGTGAACGCCGCCTCGTGGCGCTCGCCGTTGTTCTGATCGACGATGTGCTGGTCGCCGGTGGCGATCCGCCGCAGGCGCATGATCTGGCCCATCGGGTTCACGTCCTTTGGGCATGCCTCCACGCACTTGAAACAGTGCGTGCAGTCAAAGATGCCCTGCGGATCTTCGGAAAGGTCGAGCAGGCGCTCGCGCTGCTCATCGTCGCGCGGGTCGCCCACGAAGCGGTATGCCTTGGCCAACGCTGCAGGGCCGATGAAGCCCGGGTTGACCTCCATCGCCAGGCAATCCGACACGCACGCTCCGCACTGGATACAAGCCATTGTCTGGGTCACATCGACCATCGACTCTTTCGGGACGATGTACTCGCGCTCAGGCACGGGCTGCTTTGCCAGCAGCCATGGCGTGACGCGCTGAATCTTCTTCCAGTGCACGGCGTCCATGTTGACGATCAGGTCCTTGATGACGGGCATGTTGCCCATCGGCTCGATCTCGATTACGCCCTCGCGCGCGCTCGCCTTGGCGGCGTCCAGGTGCGTGTGGCAGGCCAGCGCGGGTTCGCCGTTGACGCGCACGCCGCATGAGCCGCAGATCGCCTGGCGGCAGGAGCAGCGGATGCCGATCGAGCCGTCGAAGCGGTCTTTGGCCTGCAGGACCGCCTCCAGCACCGAGCGGTGGGGCTCGAGCTCGATGGTGTGCTCGTCCCAGTAGGGGGCCTGGCCGGACTCTGGGTCATAGCGGCGCATCCGCAGGGTGAATTGCTCGGGGGGGCGGTGCACCTCAGCCATCAGTATTTCCTCTCCTCGGGCTGCCATTGCGTGATGGTGACCGGCGAGTAGCTCACCTCTGGGCCGTCCACTCCCAGCGATATGTCGATGTGCTTGAGCCACTCCTCGTCGTTGCGCTCTGGGTAGTCGGTGCGGAACTGCGCGCCGCGTGACTCCTTGCGCTCGATCGCTGCGACGACGGTCGCCTCGGCGCAGTCGACCATGTAGCCGAGCTCAATTGCGCCGAGCACGTCCTGGTTGAAGACTGTGCCGCGATCGTCGATCCAGGCGCTGGCGGCCTCTTCTTTGAGACGTCCGATTGTCTCCAGGGCGCTCTGCAGTCCAGCCTCGTCGCGGAACACGGCCGCGTAGCGGTTCATCAACTCGCCGAGCTCGTGCTTGATCTCCGACACCCGCCTACCGTCGTGCGGGCGGGCGATGATCGCGTCGATCTCTGCTGCGTCCTCGCGCAGTCGAGAGTGCGAATCGACACGAGGCATCGGCATACTCGCCGCGCGCGCTGCGGCGTGCTCGCCTGCCCGGCGTCCAAAGATCAGCGTGTCCAGCAGCGAGTTCGCACCGAGGCGATTGCCGCCGTGGACTGACACGCACGCCACCTCGCCGGCGGCGTACAGGCCCTCGATCGAGGTCGCGCCGTTGATGTCGGTCTTGACGCCGCCCATGATGTAGTGCTGTCCGGGCCTGATCGTGATCGGCTCGCGCGTGATGTCCACGCCGGCGAAGTCGCGGCCTAGGTTGACAATCTCGCGCAACGCCTCGAGCGTGCGCTTGCGTGGGACGACGGTCACGTCCAGATAGATGCCGGCGCCGCCTGCTCCTACTCCGCGGCCCTCGTCGATCTCGGTCTGCTCGGCACGAGATACGACGTCGCGAGAGGCGAGCTCCATCTTGTTCGGCGCTGACTTCTCCATGAAGCGTTCGCCCTGTGCGTTGAGCAGGTGCGCACCCTCGCCGCGGGCGCCCTCGGTGATGAGGATGCCGGTCTCGACGAGGCACGTTGGGTGGTACTGGACCATCTCCATGTCCATCAGCGGCGCCCCCGCGCGATAGGCCATCGCGATCCCGTCGCCGGTGACAATCAGCCCGTTTGTCGTCGGCTTGTAGACCTGTCCGGCGCCGCCGCAGGCGAGGATCACATTCTTGGCAGTAAACGCCTCCATGCGCCCGGAGCGCACGTCACGCGCGATCGCTCCGCAGCAGCGCCCGGCGTCGTCGCGCAGCAGCGAGGTTGTGAACCACTCCTCATAGCGATCGACGGTCTCGTGGTGCTTCATCAGCTGCTCGTAGAGCACGTGCAGCATCGCCTGGCCGGTGATGTCGGCGACATACGCGGTGCGCTTCATCGACGCTCCGCCAAACGCGCGCAGGTCCATTTCACCGTCGTCGTTACGGTGGAAGGTCACGCCCATGTGCTCGAGGTGCATGACCTCCTGGGGGGCCTCCGAACACATGATCTCGATCGCGTCCTGGTCGCCGAGGAAGTCCGATCCCTTGACTGTGTCATAGGCGTGCGAGCGCCAGTCGTCATCGACGCTGATTGCTGCGTTGATGCCACCCGCGGCGGCCACCGAGTGCGAGCGCACCGGGTGGACCTTGCTCATGATCGCCACGGTGGCCCCGTCCTGGGCGGCGGCGAGCGCGGCGCGCTGCCCTGCGAGACCGGCCCCGATGATCAAGACGTCGTGTGCTGGCATGGCTCCCTGATGTCGCTTTGAGGAAGAGGAAGAGGGGAACTGCGCCCGGCACTCTATAACGCGCGGCCGAGGCGGCGGGCGTCAGGTGGCCGGACGGGTCGGCTGGGCCGGGCGCAGCGCATTGCGCACCTGCGCCAGCGTGACGACGCCCTGCAGGACGCCGTCCTTGTCGACGGCCACCATTGCCCCCAGGCGTCCGAGGCCTTCGGCGCCGAGCAGCGATTCCAGTGGCGCCTCTTCGCCAATTCGCACCGACAGGTCCTCCTCGAGCACATCAACGACCGGAAGCGCCGGGCGGCCGGCTTCGATCTCGCTGTCGATGCGCTGCTGGCGCACGACGCCGAGGAAGTGGCGGGCAGGGTCGACGACCGCGAACCACGGCCAGCGATAGCGCAGGAAGAACTGCTCCTGGGCGTCCAGCAGCGTGACCTCCGCGGAGATGGTGACGGGCTCGCGGTCCATGATGTCGCCGACGGTGATGTGCTGGATGCGCCGGCCGAGTGTGCCCTGGAGAACGGCTGCGCTCGCGGCCTGGTAGAGGAAAAAGGCAAGCACCATTGTGATCAGCGCAAGCGAGGAGTCGCCGCTGGCGAACACCCACAGGCCGAACAGGCCGAGCGCGAGCGCGAAAGCCTGGCCCGAGCGCCCGGTCCACTGCGTGGCGCGATTGCGATCTTCCGTGCGCCACCACACGAGCGCTCGCGCAATGCGCCCGCCGTCGAGGGGGAAGGCGGGGACGATGTTGAACAGCAGCAGCGCCGCGTTGATGAAGCCGAGCCAACCCACGAGCGCGAGCGCGGGCGTCGTCTTGAGGTTTTCGTTCGAGAGCACCGCGTCGGTGACGGTGCGCCCGCTCGCGAGCACCGCGGTGGCGCCGAGGCAGAGGGCGAACAGGAGCAGCGTGACCGCGGGCCCCGCCGCCGCGATCTTGAGTTCCTCTCCTGCGCTCTGCGGCTCGCGGCGCATCTGCGAGAGGCCGCCGAAGAACCACAGGTCGATGCCGGCGATCGGGATGCCGAGCCGTCGCGCGACGAGGGCGTGCCCGAGCTCGTGCAGGATCAACGACGCGAAGTAGCCGAGCGCTCCCGCCACCGCGATCGCGTACGCGGTCGTCTGCGAGCCGCGCATCACCTGGGGAAGGTATTCCTGGGAGAGCCAGTAGATCAGCAGGAACAGCACCACGAACCAGCTGGCGCTGACGCCGATGCGGATCCCAAAGATGCGTGCGAGCTGGAAGTTTGTGCGCCGAGGCATGTCACACCTGCACTTGCGAGCGGGAGATGATGCCCTCGAAGTCGACTCCCGCTGGCAGCGTGCCGTACTCCAGTCCGCCATCGTCGGACAGCCGTGACGCACAAAAGGCGTCGGCCACAGCGGGTGCTCCGTTGCGCACCAGCAGCGAGCCCTGCAGGCACAGCGCCATGCCTTCCACCACACGCCGAGCCCGTGACTCGAGCGTGGTGGGGTCCGAGAACTGGTCCTTCAGCTTCGCCACCCGCTTGTCCAGGCGGGCATCCGCGCCGCTGGCCTGCTCGACCTCGTTGAAGAACACCTCGAGCGAGCGTGGTGAGCGCATGAGCGCGCGCAGAACGTCGAGGCTCATCACGTTGCCGGAGCCCTCCCAGATGGAGGCGAGCGGCGCCTCCCGATATAGGCGGGGCATTCCCGACTCCTCCACGTAGCCGGCGCCGCCGAGGCACTCCATCGACTCAAACGCGTGGTTGGGGGCACGCTTGCAGGTCCAGAACTTGCCCACCGCCGTCGCCAGGCGCTTGAACAGCTGCGCGTCGCTCTGGTCTTGAGTACCACCCGGGCGGGCACCGAAAATAACGTCTGCGTGCGCGTCGTCGTAGGCGCGCGCCAGACGCATCGCCAGGGCCGTCGTGGCCTCGGACTCCACGCATAGGTCGGCCAGCACGTTGCGCATCAGCGGCTGGTCGATCAGTAGATTGCCAAAGGCGCTGCGGTGGGCGGTGTGGTGCAGCGCGCTCACCACGCCCGCCCGCATGCCGGCGGCGGAGCCGATTACGCAGTCCAGGCGCGTGTGGCCGACCATCTCGATGATCGTGGGCACGCCGCGCCCGGGCTCGCCCAGCATGCGCGCCCACGCTCCGTGGAACTCGACCTCAGAGGAGGCGTTGGAGTGGTTGCCCAGCTTGTCCTTCAGGCGCTGGATGTGGAACTGGTTGCGCGTGCCGTCGGGCAGGATGCGGGGCATCAAGAAGCACGACAGGCCGTCGTCGGTCTGGGCGAGCACGAGGAAGATGTCGGACATGGGCGCCGAGCAGAACCACTTGTGCCCGACGATCTCGTACTCCCCCCCGGTGCCGCCGCCGTTCAGCGCATGCGCGACTGTGGTGTTGGCGCGCACGTCCGAGCCGCCTTGCTTCTCGGTCATGGCCATGCCGGAGATCGCCGAGCCCTTCTCGCTCGCGGGGATCAGCCGCGGGTCATATGTGGTGGCGGTCACCAGCGGCTCCCACTCGGCCGCCAACTCCGGCTGCGCGCGCAGCGCGGGCACGACCGCGAAGGTCATGGTGATGGGGCATGCGAAGCCTGCCTCTGCCTGCATAGCGGTCATATACAGGGCCGCGCGCGCCGTGTGCGCGGAGGGCTCATCGCTCGTCCACGGCAGCGAATGCAGCTCGTTCTCCACCCCCATCTTCATCAGTTGGTGCCACGCGGGGTGGAACTCGACCTCGTCGATACGGTGCCCGTAACGGTCGAACAGGTGCAGAACCGGCTTGTTCTCGTTGGCCAGTCGGCCCCATTCCTGGCCAGGCCCATTTATCTCACCGACGAACCGTCCCAATTTGGAGGCTCGCTCGCTGACCCAGCTTGCGCCCTCACGCTGCACGGCCTCCACGAGCGGAAGGTTGCTGGAGAACACGTCCAGTCCCTCCAGCGGCGGCACCTGGTTGAACACCGTGTGCGTCTGCCACGGTGCGCCCCCAATCGCTGCTCCCGACATAGTGCTGGCCATCACATGACAGTCAAGCAGAATTGGGTGCCGCCGGCTGTACTGCGCGCGGTCGATAGCATCGGCCACCCGTCATTGCTGCCCCTGCGAACACAGACGCCGCTGCCCTGCGAACACAACACTCTAAGGACCTGCTCATGGCCAAGATCAAGGTGAAGAACCCCGTTGTCGAACTCGACGGCGACGAGATGACCCGGGTCATCTGGTCGTTTATCAGGGACCAGTTGATCCTGCCATACCTGGATATGGATTTGAAGCGCTACGACCTGAGTATCGAGAATCGCGATGCCTCGAGTGACCAGATCACGGTCGAAGCGGCTGAAGCGATCAAGCGTTTTGGGGTCGGCGTCAAGTGCGCCACGATCACGCCCGACGAGGCACGGGTGGCGGAGTTTGGGTTGAAGGAAATGTACAAATCCCCAAATGGGACGATCCGGAACATTCTCGGTGGGGTGATCTTCCGCGAGCCGATCGTGATCTCGAATATCCCGAGACTGGTGCCGAGCTGGACCAAGCCGATCGTGATCGGCCGCCATGCGTTCGGCGACCAGTACCGGGCGACTGACATGGTCGTCCCCGGCGAGGGCAAGCTGACACTCACCTACACACCGACGGACGGTGGCGAGCCGATCGAGCTCGACGTCTACGACTTCCCGGGTGGGGGGGTCGCGATGGCGATGTACAACCTCGACTCCTCGATCCGCGACTTCGCACGAGCCTCCCTGCGCTACGGGCTCGACCGTTCCTATCCGGTTTATCTGTCGACGAAGAACACGATCCTCAAGCGCTACGACGGACGTTTCAAAGACATCTTCGAAGAGGTCTACGACAGTGAGTTCAAGTCGGACTTCCAGGCCGCTGGCATCACCTATGAACACCGCCTGATCGACGACATGGTCGCCTCTTCGCTGAAGTGGGAGGGCGGTTATGTGTGGGCGTGCAAGAACTACGATGGCGACGTCCAGTCCGACACCGTCGCCCAAGGCTTTGGCTCGCTGGGTCTGATGACGAGCGTGCTAATGAGCGCTGACGGCAAGACCGTCGAGGCCGAGGCTGCGCACGGCACGGTCACGCGCCACTACCGCCAGCACCAGCAGGGCAAGCCCACCTCGACCAACCCGATCGCGTCGATCTTTGCATGGACCCGCGGCCTGTCTGCGCGCGGGCGAATGGACGGCACGCCAGAGGTTAGTGGCTTCGCCGAGACGCTCGAGCGCGTGTGCGTCGAGACGGTCGAAGGCGGGATGATGACGAAGGATCTCGCGCTGCTGATAGGTCCCGATCAGGAGTGGCAGACGACACAGGAGTTTCTAACCTCTATCGATGACAACCTCAAGCAGGAGATGAACACGTGAGCAACCCAGTCAAAGTCACCGTCACCGGCGCTGCCGGCCAGATCGGCTACAGCCTCGTGTTCAGGATCGCGAGCGGACAGCTACTCGGCCCCGACCAGCCGGTGGACCTGCGACTGCTGGAGATTCCGCAGGCGATGGGCGCGCTCGAGGGCGTGGCCATGGAGCTCGTCGACTGCGCGTTCCCGCTGCTGTCCGGTCTGGACCTGCACGACGACCCGGCGGATGCGTTCGACGGCGTCAACATCGCGCTGCTCGTCGGCTCGCGCCCACGCACAAAGGGCATGGAGCGCGCGGAGCTCCTCTCAGAGAACGGCAAGATCTTCACGGTGCAGGGCAAGGCGCTCAACGACCGCGCGGCGTCCGACCTGAAAGTGCTCGTCGTTGGCAACCCTGCCAACACCAACTGCCTGATCGCGATGAACAACGCGCCGGACATCCCGCGCGAGCGCTTCACCGCGATGCTCCGCCTCGATCACAACCGCGCCATCGCACAGTTGGCAGCCAAGCTGGAGGTTCCTGTCACAGACATCTCCAACATGGGTGTTTGGGGAAACCACTCGCCCACCATGTACCCCGACCTCTTCCACGCCAAGGTCGGCGACCAGGTGGCAGCTGCTGCTGTCGATGACCAGGCGTGGATAGAGAACGACTTCCTGTCCAACGTCGGCAAACGCGGCGCGGCGATCATCGAGGCACGCGGCGCCTCCTCGGCGGCCTCCGCTGCCAGCGCTGCCATCGACCACGTCCACGACTGGGTCTCCGGCACTGCGGGCCGGTGGGTATCGATGGGCATTCCTTCCGACGGCTCCTACGACGTCCCAGAGGGCCTCATCAGCGGTTTCCCATGCACATGCGAGGGGGGTGAGTACTCGATCGTGGAGGGACTTGACATCGATGCCTTCTCGCGCGAGAAGATCGACGCCTCTATCGCTGAGCTCGTCAGTGAGCGCGACACGGTGGCCAGCCAGGGTCTGATCTAAGCCGGGGTTATGCAAAAGGGGCGCGGCAAGACTTGCCGCGCCCCTAGTGTGCCGACTGAAAGTCCTACCCTTTGGGGTGCCAGCCTCGGCCTTTTTGCTCTACCTTGTTTTCCTGTGCCAGGGCTGGAAGCACGCGGTAGAGGTAGTTCTGCTTGATACCCATCTTGGCGGCCAGCTCGGGGATTGTGATGCCCGGCTGTCCCCGCACAAATGCATGCGCTTGAGCGGCCCGTGTGCCGCTGCCTTTGCGTCGTCCGGCGCGACGTTTCTGTTTCGACGGGGCGGCGGCTTTGGCACTGCCCGCTGGGCGACCTACTTTTTTCGGACGGCCCGGTTTACCCGGCGGACGACCTGGTTTTTTACGGGCTGCTTTCACGGGAGCTGCAGCGGTTTTGCTGACAGAGCCGGGCGGGCGTCCGGGTCTACGGCGGCTGGGAGCTACCCCAGCAGCGGCCGACCCGCTGATCCCGCCTAGCGCCGCAGCGGCCTCCTCCAGGCGGTGGTACTCCTGCACCAGCGGCGCCAGCTCCTTCAGTCGAGCGGTGATCTCTTGGCGCTTCTCGTCAAGAAAGTCGGTCACGATCCAGTCCTTTTCACTAGTGCGAATGTGAGCATGTCACACTCCTTTCAACGTTACCTTACACTATCCCTCCCAGAAATCCTTTTCCTGGAAATCATTAAGTTCACGTCACTCGGGCTTTATGTACGCAGGACTCTCCAAGTGGTCGCATAGCCGCTCGAGCGTGCGCTCGGCCTCTCGCCTGGGTATTCCCCCGACGAGCGCTCGGCTCACTATTGCTCCGAGTGGGCCGAGTGGCGGATGGAACTCGTTACGGTAGTCAAAGCGTGTACTCCCGTCCGCGTTCGCGTTCAGCGTGTACTCGGTGAGTGCACGCGACCGTCCTGGCCCATGCCCCTCCCACACTGCCCGCTCGCAGGGCTTGCAGTCGAACGAGCTGCCAGTGAACATCGATGCTGACTCCTCGCAGACGGATCTGTTGATCCATCTGGTAGCCCACGCGCGGCGGCCCGCCGTCAGCATGGTGCAGCTTACGATGAATCGTGACCCAGTCGGTCAGCCTATTTGGGTCCATCACCATCTTCCACACCTCCTCTACCGGGGTGGCAATGCGAATCGATGCGGTGACGACGCTCATAGTTGGGTGAACCGTACTCGGCTCTAACTCTTCACCGTGCAGCCAGCGGCTCGGTCTGCTCCCACTCTCTCAGCGCATGCTCTACGGCGGAGTCGAAAGAGTGCAAATCGACTCCCAGCAGCTCAGCGGCGTCGAGGTGCGCGCGACCCTCGGCGCCTGCAGGCAGCAGATCTCCCTGCAGGCTCTCCATCAGCGCGCTCACCAGTTCGGGATCCTCACCAGCGATTGCCGCCGCCAGGGGGGCGGCCAGCGGCGTGGCGTTCAATGCAAGCCCGAGTGTGGGGCGGTTGAGCAGCATCGAGTCGGCGATGCGTTGCAGCATCTCGCCATAGGTGAGGATCTCGGGCCCACCCACGTCCAGCGATCTGCCCTTGACCGTCCTGTCAAGCGTGACCGTCGCGGCGGCGGTCAGCATTTCGATGATGTCGCGCTCGTCGATCGGCCGACTGCGATGCGAGTGCCAGGAGGGCAGGGTGAGCACAGGCATGCGCTCTACGAGCCTGACGAGGAACCGGAACGAGCGCGACCGTGCGCCGATCACGATCGATGCGCGCAAGGCGACCGAGTCGGGGATGGCGTCGAGCAGAATGTGCTCCACCGCCTCGCGGCTGGCCAGGTGACGCGAGGTTGCCGCCGGCTTGCCGGGGGCGTCCCAGCTTGGCACGGGGCCGCCGAGATAGACGATGCGCTGCACGCCTGCGTTTGCCGCCGCTGCCGCAAAGTTCTCGGCCCCGACGCGCTCGCGCTCGGGAAACGAAGTGGCCCGCTTGCCCACGACGCTGGTGGGAGTGGGAGCACGCTCCATCGAGTGGATCAGGTAGTAGGCGACCTCGACATCATCCAAGGCCGGCGCGAGTCCCTCGCCGGTGAGAACGTCCCCGCTGAGAGCTTCTACTCTACGGGCGGCATCGATCCGAGCCTCATCACGTGCTAGAGCACGCACTGTGTGCCCGTCTGCCAGCAGCCGAGGGACAAGCAGCGAGCCGACGAAGCCGCTGGCGCCGGTAACGAGGATGCGCATGTGTGTAGATGATGACGGCTAGGCGCGAAAAGCCCGGAAAGTGCGCGATTAAGAAGAAGATTGTCACGAGAAAGTGACTCGTTGAAGGCTCTTTCCGGGTAGAAAAGGTTTTTCTCTGCGATTTGCGGAATGGCCCCTGCCTGTCTCCTCAGAGCGTGCTTTGATGGCTGCGTTCCGTTCACTTCGACCCACTGGGGGGAATGTGCAGAGACAGCAGAGCACGCGACCGTCCAAGCGTCCTACGCGCAAGGTCAGTTGCGATGATTGCTTTTTCCGTCGCAATCTTCTCTGCGCGCTCGATCTCGATGAGCCCTGCGCGACCTTCCGCCCGAATGAGGCCCAGCTGCAGCCGCCGCAGCAACTGCGGTTCGTGTTCCGCCAGGAGCGCCGTTCGCGAGCCGCCTGGGCGTTTCCCTCCGCACAGGAGCAGGCTGCGCTGCACGCGTAGAGGGGTATATTGGGCAGGATCGGCAAAGCTTCAAACACAGGCGGTGGCCCAGATGGCGGCGAAAGATCGTGGCAACGGATTTGGTAGGGCTGGCGAGGCGGCGCGGGCTGCGCGGCGCAACCGGTACATCGAGCGTCTGATCGAGGACGAGGAGCTGCGCGGCACCTTGCTCGCGGCGTATGGCGCGGCGCGCAATGCGTACGGGCGCATGAGCAACGGTAAGCCTGCGAGCAAGGCGCTGTTCGAGGATCGCAAGCTCCAGAATGAACTGCGCGAGGCAGCGAACTCGCTGCGCGACGCGGCGAGCACGCTGCGTGAACCTGCTCCCAAGCGTCGTCGTCGGCGTGGCGGTCTGAGTCGCACGCTGCTGCTGTTGGGCATCGCGAGCGTACTTGCGATTGCGCTCAGCGAGGATCTCCGCGCAAAGGTGCTCGATCTCCTGTTTGGGGCCGAGGAGGAGTTCGACTACAGCTCCACCACCATGCCTGCGGAGCCGGCGCCGGTTAGCGCTTCCACTGCCTGAGCCTGGATGACAGCGACCATTGAGGGTGAGAAGGCGCAGCGGATCGTCGAGGCGATGCGCCGCAGCGTAGCGCGACGCGGGACGACGGGCTCGACCTTCGACCATGTCGCGCGCGAGGCAGGCGTGTCGCGCGGGTTGCTGCACTACTACTTTGGCACCAAGGAGCAGCTGCTCCTAGAGGCGGTGCGACGCGACTGCGAGCTGCGCATGGAGCTGCTCGAGCGCCAGCTCTCGGGGGCGCGCACTGCTGAGGATTTCATCGGCCTGATGGCCCAGCACCTGCAGGAGACAGTACGCGAGGACCCTGACTTTGTAACGCTGATGTTTGAGCTGTTCACGCTGTCGCGGCGCAACGAGGACATAGCCGCTGAGTACGCCGAGCTGATGCGGCGCACGCGCGAACAGGTCGCCGACATGCTGGCGAGCGCGCAGCGTGACGGCGTTGTGCGTCTGCATGCCGAGCCAGAGGCGGTCGCTGAGATCCTGTTTGCCCTCGGCGATGGTTTCGCGCTGCGGATGCTGACTGAGCCCGAACGCGACTTCCAGGCGACAGTCCAGGCTGGAATCGCCTGCGCGCGTGCGTTGCTGGCCGATTGATGGCTCATATAATTGGCTACTAATGCCAATCTACGAGTACAGGCGCCCGGACGGGAGCACGTTTGAGATCCAGCAGTCCTTCGCTGATGCGGCGCTCACCGTCGATCCTGACTCGGGCGTGCCTGTAGAGCGGGTCCTGCATGCCCCTGCGGTCCATTTCAAGGGCAAAGGCTTCTACAACACCGACTACGGCACGCGCAACCGCCAGCGCGAGACTGCCGCGGCAGCTGCTGAGAAGTCCTCTGGCGAGAAGTCCTCGACAGACAAGTCCTCTTCTGAGGGGTCGTCTTCTTCGTCCTCTTCGGACAGTAAGAGCGAGAAGGGCAGCAGCGAGAAAGGCAGCAGTGCGAAGGGCAGCAGTGCGAAGGCTCCTGACTCCAAGCCGGCCGCAGCCAAGAGCTGAGTCGGCCCTCGCACAGAGTGACTTCTCTTTTTAAAACTCTGTACAACGATGGTTATACAAACTTTTAAAAAGAAGTGTTGGTGCGCGCATGGTCCGTGCAGATCAGCCGGCCATGAATTGAGCGACGTCCGCGCGGCGCGCTTCTTCTGAGATCGTGAGCCCTTCTTCGCCGCTCGGCAGCGCGGTCTGCCCGGTGGGCAGCAGCACGCGTGTGGGCGGTGTGCCGGTGACGGCGAGCGCGGTGAACATGCCGAGCAGTTCGGTGCCGCTCATATCGGAGATGATCGCGGGCGGGGCGTCCCAGGCGATCCACGGCAACCGGAAGAAGCTCGTCGGCGACTTGAGCTGGTTCTTCATGTCGTTGAACAGCGCCTGCTGATGTTCCTCGCGCTGGATGTCGGTCTCGTTTGACGCGCACAGGTTCTCGCGTGTTCGCGCGAGCGCGAGCGCCTGCTTGCCGTCGAGGTGGTGCGTGCCGCCGCTGAGGCGCAGGGTGAAGCCGCCGTTGGCCGAGCCGCCGTCGAGCTTGGAGATGACGCAGCCGCCGGTGTAGGTGACGCCACCCATGGATTCGATCAGCTGAGGGAAGTTTTCGAAGTTGACTTCGACGACGTGGTTGATGGGGATGCCGAGCCATTTCTTGATCACGGAGACGGACTCCGCGGGTCCGCCGTACTCGTGCGCGGCGTTGACCTTCTGCAGTCCGTGGCCGGGGATTTCGATGACCGTATCGCGCGGGATCGACAGCCGCGCGGCGTGCCCGCCGCCGGTGCGGATCAGCATGATCGTGTCGGAGCGGCCGAACCCGGTGGTTTCGGCGCCGGGTTCCTTTGAGTTCTTCTGACGCCGGTCGGAGCCGAGCACGAGGATGTTGTTGGCGGACGTGAGCGGATAGCCGGCTGGGTCTAGCACACCCGCGACGTTCGCTGGCAGAGAGGTGCGCTCAAAGTGCGAGCTGATCAAAAACAACACGAGCGAGAGCAACAGCCAGCCAACGATCAGAGCGAGCAGGCTGAGCAGGATGCGCTTCGGTTTGGCCCAGCGACGCCAGCGTGCAGCCTTGTTCGGATGCCTGCCATCGTGCTCGTGGCGGAGGGAGTGTGGCGAGCGCGCCAAGTCCCCGCTGCCCTCGTCTTCCTTGCGGGGCAGCAGTCGGCGCCCGGCGCGGTAGCGGGTGTACTGCGGCGGCTGTTCGGACGGGGCGGACATGGGACGAACCTATAGTTGCGTGATGAGCGCCGATAACCCTCCGGTTCAACCTGACACGCACGGCTGCTTGCGGGTGTGCGCCACTCCGATCGGCAACCTCGACGACGTCACGCTACGCGTGCTCGACACGCTCCGAGGAGCCGATGTGGTTGCGTGCGAGGACACGCGCCACACCAAGATCTTGCTCGATCGCCACGGTATTCAGGCGGCGCGTCTGGTGAGCCTGCACGAGCACAACGAACAGTCCCGCGCGCGCGCGCTGGCGGCGCGGGTGCGCGCGGGGGAGACGGTGGCGCTGGTCAGCGACGCTGGCACGCCGTTGATCTCTGACCCCGGCTATGCCCTGGTGCAGGAGTGCATCCGGGAGGGGCTGCCGATCGAGGTGCTGCCGGGAGCGAGCGCCGCGGTGGCGGCGCTGGTCGCCTCAGGATTGCCGACCGAGCGCTGGTGCTTCGTGGGGTTCCTGCCACGCAAGCATGCTGAGCTCGAACGATTGCTCGAGCATGCGCAGGAGACGATGATCGCGTTCGAGTCACCACGGCGCCTGGCCGCCACGCTGAGGTTGCTGGCTGAGCTCGACCCGGAGCGCCCGGTTGCTGTGTGCCGCGAGCTGACCAAGCTCCATGAGGAGATCCGCCGCGGCGCCGCCGCGGAGACTGGCGAGCCACTACACCCTCAGTGCGCCGCGCGGTGAGATCGTACTCGCGATCGGCGCCGTTGGATCAGTGCCCACGGGATCTGATCTCACCGGATCCGATCCCGCGGGTGGGCGGGGCCTCATCCGGCGCGAGGAAGCGTTGGGAGCGCTGCGCGAGCTGCTGCAGGCGGGCGCGAAGCCTCGGCCTGCGGCTGCCGTCGTGGCGAAGTTGACGGGGGTTCCTACGAACGAGCTGTACCGAGCGCTTACGTCTGAGGATTAGAGCGCACAGATTAGGTCCGCCGGGGCGAGCGGCCCGGCACGCGGCCACCCTCGGCGCCGGCCTCCAGCGCAGGACCGCCCGCGGAGGAGATGCCGAGCACACGCATCGCCTTCAGCCCGAGGCTGAGCTTCTCACGGCCATCGCTCGAGCTGACGTCCAGTCCTGACAGCTCGCGCACGCGCTCGAGGCGGTAATAGATCGTGTGGCGATGGGTGAACAAACGCTGGGCCGTTCCAGCAACGTTGCCGTCAGCCTCGAGGAATGTCGCGAGTGTGCGCACCAGATCGGTCTCGTACTGCTCGTCGTATGCCACGAGCGGCTCGACCGTCTCTGAGTAGAAGCGCTCCAGCTCGCTTGGATTCTCGCTCATGGCCGATAGCAAGAGCCGGTAAGCGCCGGTCTGCTCGAACGCCAGTGCTGCGCCATCGGCCCCGCCCTGCGCGACATTGGCTGCCAGCAGGGCCTCGCTGGCGGCACGCGGCAGGTCGGCAGGATCCTCGGCGATGCGGCTACGTCCGAGCGCGAACGTGTAACCCGCGAGCGCCGCCTCCATCTCGCGCAGCACCGCATCTGCCGCGCGCGCCGCAGTCGCCTCCTCGCCGCCCGGCACGAGCAGCAGGATCTCTGCACCAGCCGCAGCAGCACCGTCGCGTTCGGACAGCGCAGCGATCGAGCGGCTCACGATCGCTCGCGCCCCCCGCTCGGCGACCGCGCGCACGCGTGCGCGCCAGCCCTCGTCGGTCGGCGTTTGCGGGTGGGCACGGGCGACGATCATGCTCGCGCCGTCACCGACCTCCAGCGACAGTTCCTGCGCGCGCGCGATCAGCTCCTCGCGTCCGGTCAGCTCGCGGCGCAGGATCGCGCGCAGGAACTCGGCTGCCGCCGTCTCCGAGGCGCGCTCCGGGGCGCGCACGCGCTCGACCTCCGAGGCGATCATCGTCACCAGCAGCCGCTTCATCTGCGCGCTCGGCTCGCCCGACTCCTCATCGCCGGCGGTCGCGCGCATGTGCATCGTCCCCACGACCGTGTCGCCGACACGCAGCGGCGTGCTGGTCACGCCTTTGCCCTGTGACAGCAGCGCGCGCTCCTCCGCCGGCGAGCGCGCCGCCACCGCCAGCGTTGCGCCCCACGCGTCGGCTACGGCGAGGCTCGCGTCCAGGGCTTTTGCGGCCGCGCGCACCACTTCGGGTAGGCCGGCGCCCGACTCGACCGCCTCGGTTACGGCTTCCATAGCCGCGAGCTCGGACATCGGCCTCAGCCCCAGAAGTAGACGACGGCGAGCGCTGCCGCCACGCCGACGCCGACGAGCACGGCGAGCACGTACAGCGACAGGATGCTCGCCGCCACACGCTCCCACAGGCGCGAGTAGCTGGTCCAGGCCGGCACGAGGATCAGGCCGGCATACAACGCCAGCCCGAACACGCCCGCGCACACGGCCACCAGGTCGTTGACGTCTGTCCTGCTCATCGCCCGAGATTGTGACGCACAGACATGTCGGGCGCGTGCGCATGCGCGAACACGGGCTCCACCGGGGTCGCCCGCGCTGCCGCCGCCGACGCTACGCCGGGTCACGCTCCGGCTGCACCCGGGCATTGGCGGCGTCCACCGGGGTGGCGCAGATCGGCGCGGGATCCCGCCCGCTCAGGCCGGCGAGGGCGCGCTGCACCCGTCCGGGACCGTTGGCGCGCAGGAACAGACCAACGACCGTCGGGCCCGAGCCACTGACGAACGCCACGTCCGCCCCGGAGTCGAGTGCCTGCGCCAGGGCCGGCTTGATCTGCGGACACAGCGAGATCGCGGCGGCCTGCAGGTCGTTGTGCAACAGCTCGTGCGCGTCCGGCACGCCCGCGCCCAGCTCAAACGCACGCTCCAGATCACTGGCGGTGGCGGAGATCGCCTGCGCGGTGCGCTGTGCCCCGAGCTCGTCCGCGCGCGCGTACACCGCGGCGGTGGACAGCTCGGCCGCGACCGGCAGCACGAGCACGCCGAACTGATGGTTCGGCGCCACCAGCTCGCGCAACTGCTCACCGGCGCCCGTGGCCAGCCAGCGCCCGGGGGCGATCTGCGCGGGCACGTCCGCCCCCAGCTGCCCACCGAGCGCCAGCAGCAGCTCGTCTGAACCGAGACCCGACGCGTGCCGTGCCAGGCGCAGTGTCGCCGCCGCGTCGGCCGAGCCTCCGCCGAGGCCGGCGGCGACCGGGATGCGCTTGTCGATGCTCAACCGCAGCGGTCCCGCGTCCCAGCCGGTCGCCTCGCGGAACGTGCGCAGGGCCGCCGCCGCGAGGTTCTCAGCGGGATCGACGGGTACCCAGGGGCAGACGATCTCGTCCTCGGCCGCGCCCATCGGGGCGGGCTCCAGCGTCAGCTCGTCGGCCAGCGAGATCGACTGCATCACGCTCGCCAGCTCGTGCCGGCCGTCAGACTCGCGCGCCGGCCCGACGAACAATCCGAGATTGATCTTGGCGGGCGCGCTCGCGCGCGCGTATATGAGTTGCGGCGACGGACTCGGTTGTGGAGACTGACTCATATGTCGAGCAACCGCCCCAGCTCGCGGAACTCCTCAGGCGCCAGCCGCTCGGCGCGCGCGTCGGCCGGGTGGCCCAGCTCGAGGAGCGCCACGCGCACCCGCTCGCGCGTCCCGTCCGGCGCGCCGGGCGCCAGCGCCAGCGAGCCGGCCAGCGCCTTGCGGCGATGAGCGAACGCGTAACGGACGAGCTCGCGCAGCTCGTGGGTGGCGTCGTCTCCCTCGTGACGGACGAGCAGCAACAGGACCGAGTCGAACGTTCGGGACCGGGTGGAACACGCTGCGCGAGATCACCCGCAGAACGCGTACCTCGCACGAGAGCTGCGCCAGCACCGACGGTGCACCGTAGGCGGGCGTCGCCGGCTTGGCCGCGAACCGTTCGCCGACCTCGCGCTGGACCATCGCCACCCAGCGCGTCATCGCCGGATAGACACCGATCGTGCGCAGGATCAACCCGGCCGCGATGTTGTAGGGCAGGTTCGAGACGAGCTTCGTTGGCGATGGTCTGAACGCCGCGATGTCGAGCTGCAGCGCATCGCCCCAGTGCACGCTGACATTGTCATGCGGGTCGATGGCGTCACCCAGCGCCTCGCGCAGATGCTCGTCGAGCTCGACCACGTGCACGTGCGCGACCCGCTCGGCGAGGTGCTCGGAGAGCACGCCCAGGCCGCCGCCGACCTCCAGCACGACATCCTCGTGCCGCAGCTCGGCGGCGCGCTCGATCACGCCGAGGATGTTCGAGTCGATCAGGAAGTTCTGCCCCAGCTCGCGGTCGGGGCGGATCCCGAATTGCCGCATCCGGCGCAGGCTGGGCTGGACTGGTGCGGGCGCGTCCACCACGAGCCCACTCACCAGCCGAACACGCGCGCGGCGTTGCGCTCCACGATCGCGTCCAGCTCGGCCAACGACACACCGCGCAGCTCGGCGATGAACGCGGCCGTATGGGCGACGAACGCGGGCTGATTGCGCTGTTTGCGCACCACCTGCGGGGTCAGATATGGAGCGTCGGTCTCGACCAACAGCCGCTCATTCGGCACCTGACGCGCCGCCGCAGCCAGGTCGGCGGCGCTTTTGTATGTCACATTGCCTGCGAACGAGATCGCATACCCACGGTCGAGGCACTCCTCGAGGCGGTCGGGCATCGAGAAGCAGTGGATCACGATGCTCAGCCCCTCAGCTTCGTACGCGAGTTGCGTCAGCGTCTCCTCCTCGGCTGCACGCGAGTGGATCGTCAGCGGCTTGCCGGTCTCGCGCGCCAGCGCGATCTGTGCGGCAAACGCACGCTCCTGATCGGCGCGCGGCGTGCTGTCGCGGTAGAAGTCGAGCCCAGTCTCGCCGATCGCCAGGCAACGCTCATGAGCGGCCAGTGCACGCAGCTCAGCAAGGTCGGCGTCATCAAAGCTGCTCGCCTCGTTGGGGTGGCGACCAATCGCCGCGTACACCTGCGGGAAGGCCTCGGCCGCCGCCAGCGCCGCGCGACACGACGCGCTTTCGGTGCCAACCGTCAGCATTCGTGTGACACCAGCCGCGTCGGCCGCTGCGACCAGCTCGGCATCGGGCTCTTCGCACAGATGGAGATGGGTATGGCTGTCGATCATGAGGGGTGAGGGTCGGAGCTCTTCGGGAACAGCGGCTCCAGCGTCTGTACCTCGCGAATTTCCCCGGTCCCGAAGCGCGCGCCAGCAAGCGACAGCTGCGGCGCGCCGAGCGCCGCCAGCAGCTTGGCGGTGGCATCGGGCAGGTAGGGCGCCAGCAGCACCGACACGACCCGCAGTCCCTCGGCGAGCGTGCGCAGCACGCGGTCGAGATCCTCGCTTCGCTCGGGGTCCTTGGCGAGCTGCCACGGCGCCTGCTCCTCGACGTAGCGGTTCAGCCGTCGCACGCGCTGCCAGATCTCATCCAGCGCGCTCGTCAGCTCGACGCGGTCGAGCAGTTCCGCCACGCGCTCATTCAAACCGGCGAAGTCCTCGTGGAGCAGTCCGTCGGGGTCGCCCCCATCCACGACCCCATCGCGATAGCGGGCGATCATCGCGAGCGTGCGGCTGGCGAGGTTGCCGTAGTCGTTGGCCAGCTCCGTCTCGTAGCGCTGCTCAAAGGATGCGGTCGACACCGAGCCGTCCTGGCCGAAGGGCACGTCGCGCAACAAGTAGAAGCGCAGCGCGTCTGCGCCGAAGCGCTCGATCACCTCGAATGGGTCGAGCACGTTGCCAAGCGACTTGCTCATCTTCTCGCCGTCCATCAGCAGATAGCCGTGCACGAACACGCGCTTTGGTAGCTCGATGTCCGCGGCCATCAACAGCGCGGGCCAGTACACGGTGTGGAAGCGCAGAATGTCCTTGGCGATCAGGTGCACGTTCGTGGGCCAGAAAGCCTGTGTCAGGTCCTCTTCGGGGCGGGCGTAGCTGAGCGCCGAGTAGTAGTTGAGCAGCGCATCGAACCACACGTAGAACACGTGCTCGGGGTCCCACGGCACGGGCACCCCCCAGGTGAGCTTGTGGCGCGTGAGCGGCACGTCGCGCAGGCCGGACTTGATAAACGACAGCGCCTCGTTGTAGCGCGTGCGCGGCGCTACGAAGTCCTCGCGCTCACTGTACAGCCGCTCCAGCGGCCCCTGGAAGGAGGACAGCGCGAAGAAGTAATTGTCCTCCTGCTCGCGCGTGAGCTTCACGTGGTGGATCGGGCACAACTCGCCCTCGTCGACTTCGTTCTCGGCCTTGAAGTCGGCGCACTTGGGGCAGTACCAGCCCTCGTACGTGCCCATGTATACGTGCCCGTTGTCGCGCACGCGAGAGAGCACGTCCTGCACGACCGCCATGTGCTGCGGGTCGGTGGTGCGGATGAAAAAGTCGTTGGTCGCCTCGATCTTCGGGGCAAGCGCCCGAAAGCGCTCGGAGTTGCGATCCGCCAGCTCTTGGGGCTCCACGCCAAGCGCATGCGCCGCGTCGGCCACTGGCTCGCCGTGCTCGTCGGTGCCCGTCAGGAAGAACACGTCCTCGCCGCGCTGGCGGTGGTGGCGTGCCAGTACGTCGGCGGCGATCGTGGTGTAGGCGTGGCCGAGATGCGGCGCCGCGTTCACGTAGTAGATCGGGGTGGTTACGTAGTAGGACACTTGGCCCTCAGGCTACTGCCGTCCCGCTCGAACTATGGCCCGGCAAGCTCCACCACGTATGTGGCGCCGTGCCGGCCGTGCGCCCGGGAGCCGGGCACGAACGGCATCACGCCGATACCCACGTCTGTGAATTCGCTGGTGAGGATGATTTTGCGGTGGGAAGGCGAGCGCATCCAGGCAAGGACCATCTGCTTTGGTGTCGCGTAGCGGCCGGTGCCCCAACCGATGTTTTCTCCAGTTGAGAGGTTCCTGGAGCGCTGCCCATAGCGGGTCGCCGTGATCAGAGCGGTGGCTGTCTTCCCTGACGGACTGTCATTGGCGAAGTAGTTCAAGCGGATCATTGCTTTGACCTGGGAGACAGCCACCGCTTGCAGTTCGCCGTTGGCTCTAAGCGCAAGCAGGTGGTTGGTGACGCGCACCTGGTCGATCAGGCACAGCGTCGCCGCGTCGATCGCCGTGACGTTTGCACGGCTTGGATGCAAGTTCGCGCCCGCGCAGGCAGAGGACGCGCCCGCGCGTGTGGCGTCCGTCGCGAGCACGCCGACGCAGGCCAGCAACGCTGCTGCCAATGTGGCTCCCAGCTTGCTCCCACATCTTGTCGTTACCCCCGGCAAGTGCAGGAATACTTGCAGGCCCCGCTGATGGGCGCGTTACTGCATCTTGGTCACATGCCACTATGTGCTGACCTTGGGGAGTCGTCCAATGGCAGGACATCAGGTTTTGGTCCTGAGAATCGGGGTTCGAATCCCTGCTCCCCAGTAGTGAGTGGCTAGCATCTCCGGGGTGACTCCGGCTCCGGCGGTTCTGATCCTTGCTGCGGGCCAGGGCACGCGCATGCGCTCTAGGGCGCCGAAGGTCCTGCATGATCTGTGCGGCATCCCGATGGTGTTGTGGCCAGTGCGTGCCGCGCTGGCCGCCGGGGCCGGCCGGGTGGTTGTCGTCAACTCGCCCGAGCGAGCGCTGGCGGACGTGCTGCCGGACGGGGTGTCGCTCGCGGTGCAGCTGCGCTCGAACGGGACGGGCGGCGCGGTTGTGGCGGGCCTTGCTGGGCTCGATGAGATCGAGGCAGACAACGGTGCGCCGGTGGTCGTGCTCAGCGGGGATGTTCCACTCGTGAGCACTGAGACGATCGCCGGGCTCGTGCGTGCCCATGAGGATGGTGGCGCGGACGCGACAATGGCGAGCACAGTGCTGGACGATCCAAGCGGCTACGGCCGCGTCGTGCGCGACGTTGACGGCGCGGTCGAGCGCGTGGTCGAGACCAAGGCCGACGGGGACGCCACACCCGAGCAGCTCCAGATACGCGAGGTGAACACCGGCATCTACGTCTTCGCGCCCAGCGCCCTGCGCGAGGTGCTACCGCGGTTGAGCGCGGATAACGCCCAGGGCGAGCTGTACCTTCCGCAAGCGCTCGATCTGATCCGTGCTAACGGTGGCGCGGTCGCTGCTCACACGGTCTCCGATCGTCAACTGGTGCTGGGCGTCAATGACCGTGCGGAGCTCGCGCAGGTGCGCAAGCTCGCGCAAGAGGCGATCCACGCCCGGCATATGGCGTCGGGGGTGAGCATCGTAGATCCGAGTGCCACCGTCGTCGATGTCGATGTGGTGATCGGTGCGGACACCGTGATCGAGCCGTTCACGACGATTCGCGGCAAGACCACGATCGGCTCCAACTGCGTCGTCAAGCACTCCTACCTCCTCGACTGCACCCTCGAGGATGGCGCGACGGTCGGGCCGTTCGCGTATCTGCGCCCAGGCTCGGTCCTGCGCCGGGGGTCGAAGGTGGGGACGTTCGTGGAGATCAAGAACTCGGACATCGGCGTTGGTGCGAAGATCCCGCACCTGTCCTATGTCGGCGACGCCGACGTGGGCGAGGACACCAACCTCGGTGCCAGTACGATCACCGCTAACTACGACGGCCAGGCCAAGCACCGCACGACAATCGGCAGCGGCGTGCGTGGCGGCGTCGATACCTCGTTCATAGCACCGGTGACAGTCGGGGACAGGGCGGTCATCGCCGCGGGCTCGGTCGTGACCGAGGATGTGCCATCGGGTGCGCTGGCGGTGGCGAGGGCGAGGCAGGAGAACATCGAGGGATATACGCGGCGGCGTAACGACTCTGCGGAGCAGGACGAGGAAAGGTCAAGGGGCTGACATGCTCAACAGCCGTTTACACTGCGAGGGGATATGAGCAGCGCGATGGACACGCGCACCCAATACTCCCGGGCCAGCCTGCCGATCGACTACAACAAGCGGCTGATGCTGTTCAGCGGGCGCGCGAACCCGCAGTTGGCGGTCAACATCGCGGACAAGCTGGGCGTGGATCTCGGGCCGGTCGAGCTGAAGACGTTCTCCGGGGGCGAGGTGTATTGCCGCTATGAGGATTCGATCCGCGGCGCGGACGTGTTCATCGTGCAGTCCACATGCGGCAACCCGCAGACGGGGGTGACGGCGAACGACTCGCTGATGGAGCTGCTGTTCATGATCGACGCTGCCGTCGGTGCCTCCGCCCACAGGGTGATCGCGGTGACGCCGTGGTTCGGGTACTCGCGCCAGGACAAGAAGTCCGCGCCGCGGGAGCCGATCTCGGCGCGTCTGGTCGCGCGCATGCTCGAGGCGGCGGGCGCCGACCGGGTGCTGACGATGGACCTGCACGCCGGCCAGATCCAGGGTTTCTTCCAGAAGCCCGTCGATCACATGACGGCGCTGTTCATGCTGACGCAGTACTTTGCGGATCTTGGACTGTCAGACCTTGTGGTCGTGGCTCCAGATGCGGGCAGGGTCAAGCTGAACAAGAACTTCGCTTCCAAGATCGGCGCCGAGCTTGCGATCCTCGACAAGGAGCGCCCGGCCCAGCAGGTGGCCGAGATCGGCTACGTGATCGGCGACGTGAAAGGCAGGACGGCGGTGATCGTCGATGACATGATCGACACCGCCGGCACGCTTGCCGCTGCCGCAAAAACGGTCATGGAGGAAGGCGCCGCGCGCGTGTACGCGGCGGCGACGCATGCGGTGTTCGCGGGCAACGCGTTCGAGAACCTGCGCGATGCCGGCTTCGAGCAGATCGTGGTGACCGACACTATTCCCATAGGTCCGGGTCGCCCGGACAACGTTCGCGTGCTTCCCTGCGCGGAGCTGCTGGCCGATTCGATCCGGCGGATATTCACCGACGATTCGGTCAGCGAAGTGTTCGGCGGCGAGAACCAGTTGTTCTGACAGGCCGCACAAACCCTGACGCCTCCGCGATCCCGCCCCGCCGAGCACATTTCCGCCCAGCCTTCCCCCCAGACAGTCTCAGTCTCACCCGAACGGACTCCCCGCATGTGGTGGCGGCAGATCCCGCCGCGCCGGCGTGTGGCGATCGTGCTCGTCAGCGTCGTGCTGCTCGTAGCCATCGGCGGCCTGCTCGCACGGTTCTTGTCAACCGAAAACACCGAACGCGACGACATCCTTGCGGTGCTGCAGGCGCAGGCAAGAGGCAATGGTAATGGCTTGATTGCGCTGCTGGACGGCTGTCGCGAGCACCCTTCGTGCGTGGCGAACGTCAAGGCGAACGCGAGCAGGCTGAAGCGCCCTGGGGCGGTGAAGATCTTGTCGATCACATCGCCCACGGCTGATTCGCTGACGGGCGCTACCGGGACGACCCGCGTGGCCTGGGTCGTGATCGGCAGGCTGCCGATCGTGCAGTGTGTGCGTGTACGGCGCACGGGTAACTTCCTGAAGGGCATTGAGGTGACACTGCTGTCGCTGAGTGCGCCGATCGCAAACGAAGGGGATTGCTAGAGTCTGCCGCTGCGATGGCAGACACCACGACTAAGCTCGAAGTCTCTAGCCGTACGGCCGCTGGCTCGCGCGCCGCGCGACGCCTGCGCCGCTCGGGTCGCGTGCCGGGGATTGTTTACGGCGGTGGTGGAGAGTCCGTGAGCTTTGACGTCGACGAGCGCGAGCTGCGCCTCGCGCTGGCGAGATCAGGAGCGGTACTGGACCTGAGCGTTGATGGTGAGAAGGCAACTCCGGTCGTCTTGAAGGAGGCCCATCGCAACCCTGTGCGGGGCGAGACTGTGCATGTCGATCTGTTGCGTGTGCGCTTGGACGAGGCTATCCACGCGATCGTACCGCTGGAACTGACTGGCGCTGAGGATGCGCCGGGCGTCAAGGAAGGCGGTGTGTTGGAGCAGATCACGCGTGAGCTGAACGTACAGGCGCTGCCGACGGCGATCCCCGAGTCGATCGTCCACGACATCGGCGAGATGCAGATCGGCGAGACGATCCTGCTGTCGGCACTCGAGGTCCCCGAGGGCGTGACGCTGCTGGACGACTCAGAGACGGTCCTCGCGACACTGTCTCCGCCGCGGCTGCAGGTCGAGGAGGAGGAGATCGAGGCCGAGACGGAGCTCGTCGGCGAGGGCGAGGAGTCGGGCGAGGTCGCGGAGGGCGCCGACTCCGAGGACTCCGGCGGCGGGGAGTAGCGGCTCCTGCGACGCCCCTTTGGCGGTGGTGGTGGAGCCGTCGACTGGCTGATCGTCGGGTTGGGCAACCCCGGCCGCGAGTACGCAGGTACGCGTCACAACGTCGGCTTCATGGTTGCTGACGCGCTCGCCGAGCGCTGGGGGTTGGGCAAGGCCAAGGACCGCTTCCGTGGGCGCATCGCCGAAGGCCGCGTGCGTGCCGGTACGCCGGGCGCATCGCTCGATGACGGGTCGGCCGGCGCGGCGGCGGGCGCTGGTTCGCCACCGCGCGTCGCGGTGCTGTGCCCGCAGACATACATGAACGAGGCGGGGCGCTCCGTGGGGCCAGCGCGCGGCACATTCAAGCTGGCGCTCGAGCGCGTGCTCGTTGTGCACGACGAGATCGACCTGCCCTTTGGTGAGGTGCGCACTCGCTTGGGTGGCGGACTGGCTGGACACAACGGACTGAAGTCGCTCAAGCGCGAGCTGGGCAGCGCGGACTTCATGCGCGTTCGAGTGGGCGTTGGGCGCCCTGACTCGACCGACCCAGAGATTGTCTCTGCGTACGTGCTCGGCCGCTTCCGGGAGGACGATGCGCAGGTGCGCGACCTGGTTGGGCTTGCGTGCGAGCATGTCGAGCGCGTGGTGCTGGGGGATGACGGCGAGCGCGCGAGCGCGCGCCCTCGCGCCGGCGCAGGCCCGCCGGACGGCGCCGGACAGCGAGGAAGCTCCTGATGGTGGCAGCCGGCGGAGGCGTTCTACGCACGCTGCTGGGCCTGGCCCAGGAGGACGAGCAGACGCTGCGTCTGGCGCGCGACGGCGGTCATGCGTTCGTGTCTGGATCGCTGCGGCCGTACCTGATCGCGGCGCTCACCGACATCGACTCGGCCGCGCGGGCGCGGCCGACGCTGGTGGTGGTGGGAGACGACCGCGCAGCACGCGACCTGGCGGCTGATCTGCGCGCGTGGCTCGCCCCCAGGCGGGTGCGCTACTACCCGTCGCGAGGCGTGGCGTATGAGTCCCACCTGACTCCGCCACCGCACCTGGTGGGCCTGCGCGTGGCCGCGCTGGACGCGCTGCTGGGCGCGAACGGCGCCGCGGCGGGCGCGGACTCAGAGACGGAGTCTCCGGTGGTGATTGTCAGTGCGGTGGCGCTGTCGGAGAAGGTGCCCGACCCGGCGCTGCGTCCGCACTCTTTCACGCTGCGCGTGGGGGAGTTGCTGGATCTGGACGAGTGCGCGGTCGAGCTTGTGGGTGCGGGCTATGAGCGGGTGGACCAGGTCGAGGAGCGCGGGCAGTTTGCGCTGCGAGGAGGTCTGCTGGACGTGTTTCCCGCGACTGAGGAGCGGGCGGTGCGGGTGGACATGTTCGATGTGGAGATTGAATCGCTGCGCTGGTTCTCGACGTTCACGCAGCGCTCGCTGGGTGATGCTGAGGAGGTCGAGATCGCGCCTGCGGCCGAGCTGGCAGCCGAGCACCGCGAGCTCGCAGAGATCGCGGTTCTGGAAGGCCCAGAAGAGCGTCCTGACGTGGCGGAGCTGTTGCCGGTCGAGCGCTTTGGTGCATTGCTTGATCTGCTTGGAGCGGACACGGAGATCGTGGTGGCCGCCGAGGAAGAGCTGGCACAGGCGCTGAGTGACCACTGGACCGATGTGTGCGCCGCGTTTCACGATCAGGATGCGCATCACCTCTACGTGAGCCCCGAGCAGATACAGGGTGCGCTGAATGCACGCGCGCGGATCTGGCTGTCGGCGCTTTCAAGCGGCCAGGAGATCGAGCTGCGAGCACAGGCGGCGGACACGGCAGCGCGCTCGCTGGGGGAGGCCGAGCCGGAGCTCGAGAAGCTGGTGCGCTCGGGGTATCGCACGGTGGTCGCATTTCCCCGCCGCGGGGAGGGCGAGCGGGCTGCCTATAACTTGGGGCGGCTTAAAGCTACGTGGCTGGGCGAGGGTGAGGGAGTCTCCGCAGCGCCGTTGGAGCCATCGCTGCGGTTTGCGATGGCGTCGTTGCGCGAGGGGTTTGTGGCGCCACAGCTGAAGCTGGCCGTTTACCCCGAGCACCGCCTGTTGCGCAGGCGGCGATCTGAACGTCCTGTTGGGCCTGCAGGCACGGGGGTGGGCAGGGGTTCATCCGTGCGCAGGGGCGCGCTGCGCTCGTTTACTGAGCTGCGCACGGGCGACATCGTGGTGCATGAGGACCACGGCGTTGCTCGCTTTGCGGGGTTCGAGACGCGCACCGTGGCGGACGTTACGCGCGACTACCTGTACCTCGAATACCAGGGCGACGACCGCGTGTTCGTGCCCACCGACCAGCTGGCGAAGATCTCGCGCTACGTCGGCGCGGGCGCGGACTCGCATCCACCGCTGAGCAAGCTTGGGGGCACACGCTGGGAGACGATGAAGGCGCGGGCCCGCCGGGCGGCGCAGGAGCTGGCTGGTGAGCTGTTGAGCCTGTATGCCGAGCGCCGGCGGCGGATGGGGCACGCATTCGCGCCCGACTCCGACTGGCAGAGAGAGTTCGAGGAGCGTTTTCCGTTCACTGAGACGCCGGATCAACGTGAGGCGATCGAGCTTGTGAAGGCTGATATGGAGGCGCCGCGGCCGATGGACCGGCTGATCTGCGGAGATGTGGGCTACGGCAAGACCGAGGTGGCCCTCAGGGCGGCGTTTAAGGCGGCGAACGAGGGCAAGCAGGTGCTGATGCTGGTGCCGACAACGATCCTCGCCCAGCAGCATTATGGGACGTTCTCAGAGCGCCTTGCCGACTATCCGGTCACCCTCGAGCACGTCTCACGGTTTCGCAGCGTCGCCGAACAGAAAGCTGCGGTGAAGGGTTTTGCTGACGGGCGCGTGGACATCCTGATCGGCACACACCGAGTGCTCTCGCGCGATGTGCGCGCAAAGGATTTGGGCCTTTTGATCGTTGACGAGGAGCAACGTTTCGGTGTCAAGCAGAAGGAGTTGCTCAGGCAGCTGAAGTTGAAGGTGGACGTGATCTCGATGTCGGCTACGCCGATTCCGCGCACGCTGCAGATGTCGCTCGCGGGACTCAGGGATATCTCGGTGATCGAGACACCGCCGGAGGGGCGCAGGCCTGTGAAGACGTATGTGGGCGAGTACGAGGAGGAGCTCGTCAAGCGGGCGATCGTGCGCGAGCACGAGCGCGATGGGCAGGCGTTCTTCCTACACAACCGTGTGGAGAGCATCGAGGAGACGGCGGAGCGGCTGCGTGCGCTGTGCCCGGGCGTGCGCTTCGCGGTGGCCCATGGGCAGATGGGCGAGGGGGATCTGGAGACGGTGATGATGGACTATCTGCGCGGCGGCGCGGACGTGCTGGTGTGCACGTCGATCATTGAGTCGGGGATCGACATCCCGCAGGCGAACACGCTGATCGTGGAGCACTCGGACACGTTCGGGCTGGCGCAGCTCTACCAGATCCGCGGGCGCGTGGGCCGCAGCCATGCGCGGTCCTATGCCTACCTGCTGTACGACTCGGCGGCGGCGCTCACGGCGGAGGCGGCACAACGGCTGGCGGCACTGTCGGACTACACCGAGCTGGGGGCGGGGTTCAAGGTGGCGATGCGCGACCTGGAGATTCGCGGCGCCGGCAACCTGCTCGGCGACGAGCAGTCCGGTCACGTCGCCGCGCTCGGCTTCGAGCTGTACATGCAGATGCTCGATGAAGCGGTCGCCGCAGCCGAGCCTGAGCTCGAGGGCGAGGAGCTGGCGGAGCCGGTGCGGATGGACGTGAACGTGGATGCGTATGTGCCCGCTGACTACGTGCCTTATGAGCAGGCGAAGATCGAGTTGCACCGCCGCGTGGCGGGAGCGCTGGAGGTGGCGGACGTTGAACGGCTGCGGGAGGAGCTCGAGGATCGCTTTGGCCCGGTGCCTGAGCCGGTTCAGAACCTGCTGGCGCTGCAACGCGCGCGCATCAAGTTCGGCCAGGCTGGGGCACGAACGGTGAGCTTTCGCGGAGATCGCCTGGCGGTGGCGCCGATCGAGCTGGACTCTGTCCGTGCGCGGCGCTTGCACGTAGAACTGCCCGAAGCGCTGTACGAGTCCGGACGGTCGCAGGTATCCGTGCGCGTGCCAGCGGAGGGCCCTGCACGCTTCCCGACCGTGGTTCGCGCGGCGGATGTGCTGCTGGCGATCGTGCGCGAGGCTGCGTAAAGTCCGTCTTCAGGAACTCCTTAAGCACGGGTTGTGAAGTTCCGCTAGAGTGCCCGCGTCGTGTTCAAGGCTCTCAGGTCCATCGCGGCGCTAGGCGCCGTTTTGTTTGCCCTCGTCGGCATCTCCGCGTGCGGTGGCATCCCTGGCAACGCCGTGGTGCAGGTATCGGGGACCCCGATCACCAAGACTGCGTTCGACCACTGGATGTCGGTCGCTTCTGCTTCGAACGCGAGCGGCACCACGGAAAAGCCGGCGATCCCCGAACCGCCGAACTACACCACGTGCATCGCTCACTTGGCCAAGACGACGCCCAAGCCGGCCAAGGGCACGCCGGCGTTGACCACCAAGCAGTTCAAGTCCGAGTGCGAAACGCAGTACAAATCGTTGCAGACCGAGGTCTTGGGTTTCCTGATCTCCTCGCAGTGGGTTCTCGGCGAAGCGTCCTCGCTGGGCGTGAAGCTCAGTGATGCGGAAGTCCACAAAGAATTCACGAAAATCAAGACCGCCCAGTTCCCCAAAGCGGCTGAATTCGAAAAATTTCTCTCCACCTCTGGGCAGACGGTCTCGGATCTACTACTGCGCGTCAAGCTGAACCTGCTCTCGCAGAAAATCCAGAAGCAGATCGTCAAGCAGAAGAGCACCGTCACCGAAGCGCAGGTCAGCAAGTACTACAACGAAAACAAGTCGAAATACGGCACCCCCGAAAAGCGCAACGTGAGGATCATCCTGACGAAGACCGAAGCGCAGGCCGCGAGCGCGAAGAAGGAAGTCGAATCGGGCAAGAGCTTCGCGAGCGTCGCCAAGAAGGACTCGATCGACCCGACGAGCAAGGCCAACGGCGGCCTGCTCAAGGAAGTCGTCAAAGGCGAGGAGGAGAAGGCGCTCGACACAGCGATTTTCTCGGCCGCCAAGAACGTGCTCGGCGGTCCCGTCAAGACCCCGTTTGGCTACTACGTCTACGAAGTTGTGAGCACCACGCCCGGTACTCAGCAGACGCTTGCGCAGGTGAAGTCGACGATCAAACAGCAGTTGATCTCGACCGGCGAGCAGACAGCGCTCAGCAAGTTCGTGAAAGAATTCAAAAAGAAGTGGCAGGGCAAAACCGAATGTCGCTCCGAATACATGGTTGCCGACTGCAAGGGCTACAAAGCGCCCAAGACGACCTCCACCGAAGGCACCGCTGCCACGCCGCAGACGAGCACGCCGCCGCAGACGACCAAAGTACCCGTCACGCCAACCAAATAGGTCGGGTCCGGGTTATGCCGGTGACTGAAGGGCCGCTGGCATGAGCCAGATCGAGCGAATCCATGCGCGCCAGATCCTCGACAGTCGCGGCAACCCGACGGTCGAGGTAGAAGTGGGGCTGCGCTCAGGCACGCAGGGCCGGGCAGCAGTTCCCTCTGGCGCATCCACTGGCGAGTTCGAGGCCACCGAGTTGCGCGACGGTGGTGAGCGCTGGCTCGGCAAGGGCGTCACGCGCGCTGTGGCGGGCGTGGACGGCGAGATCGCCGCCGCGGTGAGCGGCATGGACGCCTCCGACCAGGCTGCCCTCGACGAGGCGCTGATCGCGCTGGACGGCACACAGGACAAGTCAAGGCTCGGCGCCAACGCGATCCTCGGCGTGTCGCTTGCGGCCGCCCACGCGCAGGCCGCCGAGGAGGGTCTGCCGTTGTGGCGCTACCTCGGAGGAGAGGCCGCCCGTGTGCTGCCCGTGCCGATGATGAACGTGCTCAATGGCGGCGCGCATGCCGACAACAAGGTGGACTTCCAGGAGTTCATGATCGTGCCGTGCGGCGCGCCCACCTTCTCTGAGTGCCTGCGCGTGGGCACGGAGGTCTACCACGCGCTGAAGCGCACGCTCCACGATCGCGGTCTTTCCACAGCAGTCGGCGACGAGGGCGGCTTTGCCCCCGATCTCGCCTCCAACGAGGATGCCCTGAAGATGCTCGTCGCCGGCATCGAGGCGGCCGGCTATGAGCCCGGCGTGGATGTCGCGATCGCGCTCGACCCGGCCACCAGCGAGCTTTTCAGGGATGGTGCCTACGTGCTCGAGCACGAGGGCCGCACGCTGTCCGCCGCCGAGCTGAGCGACTACTGGGCCACGCTTGCCGAGCGCTACCCGATCGTGTCGATCGAGGACGGCATGGACGAGCAGGACTGGGACGGTTGGAAGGCTCTGACAGAGCGCATCGGCGAGCACGTGCAGCTGGTCGGCGATGACCTGTTCGTCACCAACACCGAGCGCCTGCGGCGTGGCATCGAGCTGGGAGTTGCCAACTCGATCCTCGTCAAGGTCAACCAGATCGGCACGCTAACGGAGACGCTGGCGGCAATCGCGATGGCACGCGAGGCCGGCTACACCGCCGTCATGAGCCATCGCTCCGGCGAGACCGAGGACGTGACCATCGCCGACCTCGCCGTGGCCACCGGTTGCGGACAGATCAAGACAGGCGCTCCCTCGCGCTCGGATCGCGTGGCCAAGTACAATCAGCTGCTGCGCATCGAGGAGCAGCTCGGCGCCGACGCGGAGTTTCCTGGACGCAGCGCATTCCGGGGCAAGTAGCGCGACGTAAGCCCGGCTCCCACACCCACACCCCTCAGACCAGGGCAGTGTCTGAGACACCGCCGAGCTACGCCTCTGACAGCGTGCGGCGCCCGCCTGCGTAGTCGTCCGCCTCGCGCAGGTAGCGCCCAAAAGCGGCGTTGACGACCACACCCGAGTCCCATGCCCAGGGGTCCTCGGGGCACACTTCATCGCCACCTGTAGGCACCAAGCCGTTCCAGCCTCGTAGCAGTCAGCCAGCTCCTGCGCGGAGAATCGCCCGCCCAGACGCCGACGCAATTCAGCGACCAGCTCCTGTACTATGCGCTCCAGCAACAGACTGCGCTCCGGTGGAGCATCCAGCAGGCGGCGCTCGCCCCGACGCCACTGATAGATCGCGTTCTCGAAGGACGACGACACGCGCCGAGGCTAGCAGCGGATTGCAGCCCCTCTCGACCCATCTATGTCAGTTGTTGGGCAGGCCAGTGATTACGTATGGCTGCTCGTTCGGCTTGACCATCCCCAGACGACGAGCCTCTTCTTCGACGGTGCCCCGTCGGGCGAGGGTTTCATGCTGGTGTTGCAGGAACGTGTGTTCATGCTCAAGCGTCGCCACCTGTGCGCTGTCGCCGCGCGCTTGGCGCCATGTCGAGAACAGGCGGATGCCGGCGCTCACATATAGATACACCAGCACCGCCAGCACGCACACCATCGCAATGCGCCCCAGTCGGTCCCAGCGCACGCGTGCACCTGGGGCGTGGCTCGAGCGTGGGGCGTGGCTCGAGCGGCTGCCGGATGCCGAAATTGTGGACATACCCAGTCGGATTCGCGCCAGCCCGCAAACATCCTGCCGGTGGCAGGCAAGCGCCGTCCAGAGAGTGCGTTACGTTAAAAAACTTCTGTACACCTATAGCTATACAGAACTTTGTTTGTGAAGCTGGCCTGCGCGCTAGTCGTCGCTCGCGCCCGCGCGGCGGATGACAATGCGGTCTTCTTCTACGGACACCTCGACGGGTCGGTGCCCTGCCCAATGCTCGGCATAGATCGGGTTATCTTGGATGGCTGGGTCCAGCCATAGACCGTAGCCCTCCTCGCCGTGATCGAACGTGCCCTCGAGGGGGCTGGCGGTGGCACGCGCAGAGTTCCGCCTACGTCCCCCACGACGGCTGCGGCGGCGGGCGGGGACGACCTCGCTGTCGTCGCTGTCGTCGCTTTCGGCTGCGTCGGCCTCCGATCGGTCCTCACCGTTGTTGTTGTGAGCCAGCGCCCGCTCGCGCTCGGCCTGCTCTTCGGCGGCCTCCAGCTCGGCTGCGATCAGCGCATCGTCCTCGGCCCGGAGATCCACTTCCTCAGAGTAGTCGGCTGCCACCGCGGCGCCTCCCTCGGTGGCCTTATCGTCGCCGACCAGCTCGTTCTGGCGCTTGAACTGCTCGATGTCACGGACGGGTACCTCCAGCTGGTGAGCGACCCAGGCGTCGGTACGGCCTTGCCGTACCCAGGCGCGGATTTGGTTCAGGTGGGGGCGCAGAGATTTGCGAGCCATGGACGGTCCGGGAGACTAGCGCATAAGCCCCTCGCGACGGAGCAGATGCGCCGGGCTCGCTTTCGACCGTCGCGATGACTATGCTTGCCCGACTGGCTAGCGAAGCGACCTGTCGAACGTTCGCCGGATCCGGATTCCGTCGAGCGCCAACCGGTCAAGAGGAAGGTATGCCGCATGTTGGTGCTCACACGCAAGTCCAACCAAAGCATCATGATCGGTGACGATGTCGAGGTGTCAGTGCTGTCCGTAATGGGCGACAAGGTGCGCATCGGCATCCAGGCGCCCCAGAACATCCCGGTGTTCCGTACGGAGATCTACCTAGAGATCCATCGTGACGACGCCACGGAGACGGCGGAGGCCGGGCAAGCGCCAGGCGCGGACGGGGATGACGCTGTCGGCACGGACATGGGCGCGCCTGTTTCTGAGCTCAAAGACACCTAGTCGAGACACCCAGCCTCTAGGGGTGTCGCTGGGCAAGTGAGGCAAGGACGCAAGGAGCGTGGCGTGCTCGGCACGCGAGCGACTGAGGACGCAGGATCGCGCCGCCCAGCGGCGTCCCTAGCCGAGCAGCAGGTAGAGCGTGCGAAACATGACCACGGTGACTATCGCCGCTGTCATGATCAACATCAGCACGAGCAGGACGAAGCGAACCGAGCCGCGCTTATGACGCCGGTCTACCTCGCGCTTCAGAGCGCGCTGCTCGGTCGTACGCCGCAGCGACGCCCGGCGATGACGATCGAGCGAGATCTCTTTCGCGAACGCTTGCTCGAGCTCCGCGAGACTCCGCATCCTCATCCGACGTGGGCCTCTGTCTCGGCGCGCTCGTAGATCTTTACGAAGCGCAGGTAGTTCTCTGCAATCCTGCGGGCGCCGACCGATCGTTCGATCTTGCCGTCCACGTACGCTTTGAGTGGATCCCACCAGATCGAGCGTCCGATTGCGAAGCCGACGAAACCGTTGACAGGCGCGGCCTGCGTGAGCCAATGGTTGACCTTCGCGTCGTCGGCGCCCCGGCCGAGCACGACACAGACGACTCCGTCGCGCCCCCCAGCGCGGGCCTGGGCTACGAGCATCTCGCAGTCTGCGCGTGCATCGACGCCCTCGATCTTCCAAACGTCTACCTCGATCCCCGCATCCTGGATCTCGGCGATCGCGCGCCGCATCAGCTCCGGGCGCAGCTCAGTGTCGTAGCGCTCGCTGTCACCGCCGACGGATTCCAGCTGGACTTCCTCGGCTGGCACGAGCAGCTCGAACAGGAACCTGCGCTCGTGCTCTGAAAGCCAGTCCGACAGCCGCTTGAGCTTGGCCAGTTGCTCGCGGTTGTCCTCGGCGTCACTATCGGGGTTGTAACGGACCAGGACCTTCGTGAAGTCGGGGTCAAATCGTTCGATATGCGCGCCGAAATCATCGCCGTACTGGAAGTCGAACATGTTCTGGCCCGAGCGCTCCGCGGGCATCGCCAGTCGCAGGCCTCGCTCGCGCGCCTGTGCCGGCACGGTCGAGCCGAATTGCTCGTCTACGAGCACGCCTGTCACTGCTGGGTTTGCGCCGGCCGCGACCGCCTGTTCGAGGCCCTCGTAGATCAGGTGCTTGGCATCGGCAATCATCGCCGTCTGCTCGGTGTCTGGCTCCCCTTCGATACCAAAGAACTTCTTCTGGAACGACCCACGATGGTCGAACGCGAGGATGTACAGCTTCTGGTCATAACCTGGTTTCATGGCCTGAGTATCCCAAAGCCGAGCGGGCGAGGACGTGGGGGTCCATAGAATGGAGCGACGATGGCCACCGGTCCAGACCTGTTCGTCGTATGCCAGCAATGCGGGTCGGAGGTCAGCCCGTACATCACTGAGTGCCCTTACTGCGGGCATCGCCTGCGCCAGCGTGCACCCAAGCTGCCGCGTGCCAACAGCCGTGGTGGAGCTCTGCGTCGGTTCGTTCACCGCCCGGCGTTTGCGCGCTTGCGGTCGCCTTCCGCACGCAGTACGCGCACGGGCTCATCCCGGTATGGGTACTCACTCACCGCCTCGCGACCGTATGCAACGATCGCTCTCGTTGGGTTTGGCTGCGTGGCATGGATCGCAGTGCGCGGCGGCTATATCGGCTTCTTCAAGCTTGCGATCGTCGGTCCGCTGCACGGCGACTGGTGGAAGCTGCTCTCCAGCCAGTTCGCCTATCTCAACGGTCTCTACGCGTTTGTCACGCTGCTGGCTATAGCGATCTTCGGCTGGCTGCTGGAGCGCCGTCGGGGACCCGCGATCGTGCTTGCGCTGTTCTTCGGTGGTGGCGTGACCGGGGCGCTGGCGGCCAGCGCGGTATATGCCGAACCGATCGTCAGCGGCGCCAACGGTGCGGCGCTCGCGTTGCTTGCGGCGTGGGCGATCCCCGACCTCGCAGCTGCGCGCGGGGGCTCCTACTACGACGGCGATCTGCTCGGCACCGGCGCACTCGCTGCGACCCTGCTGGTGATTCCCTATGCCCGTCCCGAGGTCAGCTGGCTGGCGGGAGTCGTCGGGGGGGCGTTCGGCTTGACGGTTGGCCTCGGCCTGCGCCTGATCGACCCGCCGGAGCTTTAGAGTCCGCGAGTGGGCGGGCGCTCCTATGATGGTGGCCCGGTACCCACCACCAAAGAGGAGCAGCGCAGATGGAGATCCGCTTTCTAGGTCACGCCGCATTCGAGCTCAGCGACGGCGACACCTCCGTGCTTATCGACCCCTTCCTAACGGGCAATCCCAAGGCGGCTGTCGCCGCGGAGGAGCTCAACCCGCAGGCGATCCTACTCACGCATGGCCATGGCGACCATTTCGGCGATACGGTCTCGATCGCCAAGCGTGCCGGCTCGGATCTCGTGGCGGTTGTGGAGATCGCTAACGAGCTCTCAAATGAAGGCCTCCAGAACGTGCATGACCCCAACATTGGCGGGACGGTGACATTTGACTGGGGTTGGGTACGCCTCGTGCCGGCGTGGCACACCTCAATGACCCCGAAAGGCACCGCGAGCGTGCCGGCTGGGCTGCTTGTGAACTTTAAAGGCAAGACGATCTACCACCTCGGCGATACAGGATTGTTCTCCGATATGGCGCTGGTGGGCAGGCGCGATCCGATCGATGTCGCGCTGATGTGCATCGGAGGCCACTACACGATGGACCGCCATGATGCCGTCGAGGCGGCGCGACTGATCGGCGCCAAGCAGGTGATTCCCTGCCACTACGACACCTTTCCGCTGGTCGAGACCGACGTGCAGGCGTTCAAGGCGGATGTCGAGTCGGCTGGTATTTCCGAGGTCGTCGTGCTTGCGCCGGGAGATAAGCACTCGCCATGACTATGACCAATGCCGTTGTTCTGATTGAGGCTGAGCGTGACGCGCTCTCGAGCCTCGGCGGCGCCTTGGCCGACATCGAGGGCGTCGCCGAGGCGTACTCAGTGACGGGTGAGTGGGACTTTGTCGCGATCGTGCGTGTCCCCGATCATGAGCAGCTAGCAGACGTCGTCACCGGCGAGATCGGCGGTCTCTCCGGGGTGTTGAGGACCCAGACGATGGTTGCTTTCGCGGCCTACTCGAGGCACGATCTCGAAGCGCTGTTCTCGCTTGGCGAATAGAGAGCCGCGATGGCCGCTATCCCCCTGAAGCCCGAGTACGGGCCGACGCTCGGTCAGCTGCTGGAGCCTCGCTGGCGGGCCGCGTCGCGGCTGGGACAGACAGTTGTAGTCGCGGCGAGCGTGGGTCTGCTTGCGCTCGCGATTGGGGCGGGACTGACGCTCGAGAACGCCCACATATCTTATGGCGGACCGACGCCGTTTCACTTCAGCTACAGGGGTCTCTACCGGACCGCTCCCGATCCGGGCGAGTACGTGCGAGTGCAGCGCCGCGGCGACGGGCGCCTGGAAGACTCCTTCGCAGTCGGACCTTTGCAGCTGCCACCGTATGCGGGCAGCCTCAGTGGCGAGCTGCCGCTATATGCGGCGGCCTACATCGCTGGCCTGCGCGCGCATTACACCGGCTTTGTGCTGCGCAGCGAGGGCAAGACGCGGGTCAATACGGTGCCTGCTTATGCTGTTATGTACACAGCTCGGATCGAAGGCCGCATGATGTATGGACGCAACATCCTGCTGCTGCCCGAACGGCCGGACGTGCGCGCCGGGGTGCAGATCGTGATGCTGGCCCTGCCCATGGCCAGCTCGCAGGTGACATCGCCGCTGCTCGTGGGCACCACCGGCGTGCTCGAACGGCCACTGGAGACGTTCACATTTGGCTCCGGCGGGCTGTTTGGCTAACCCTGAGGTTCGGTCGGCGGCGGCGTTGGGGGTGGCGTCGGTTCCCCAGTGGTCTCGGTGGGAGGCGGCGGCGTCGTTTCCTCGGGCGGCGTGGTTTCTGTGGGTGTCGTGGTGCTTGCTGGCGGGGTCGTTTCAGCGGGCGGCGAAGGAGTGCCTCCCGTCGGGTCCGTCGTCGGCGTGCTGGTGGCTGTAGGCTGGGGCTGTTCGCCACTGGTGGCGGTCGTGGGCAGGGCAGTGGTCTCGGTCGTGACCTCGGTTACTTGCGTACTTGCTGGCTTGGATGGCGCAGGTGTGACGGGCGCGGCAGCGGCGGGCGTAGGCGTGACGGCAAGTGCGTGTATGGGCGGCGTCACGTTTGTGACAGGAGCGGTCTTGACCGTCTTGGCTGCAGCGCGGCGATGTCTGCTGCGGTGTGCGGACACGACTCGAGTGTGCTCGACGACGGCTGGGGTGACCGGTTGGACCTGGTCGCGCACCACGACCGGTTCCGCGACAGCTGCGTGCGAGACGGACACATCGGCGGAGGTGATCGCATGGTGGTGTGAGCGCGGGGTCACATGGTCCGCTGCGACCGCCCCGGCCGTAACGATTGCTGCCGCAGCGAGCCCAGCGACTGCCTTGGTCGCAAGCGCGCCTGCTCCGGCAGTGAGGAGGCCACCTGCTGCGCTCGTGCCTCCCGCCCCGGCGGCGGCGCCTGCCGCGCTTGCAGTGGCCCCGGCGGTGGCGCCCGCTCCGCCCGCTACGTGAGCACTGCCCGCTGACGCGGTGGAGCCGAGCTTGGTGAGCAGCAGCTTCTTGACCAGCAGCAGCGGCCCGACGGGGAAGATGGCAGCGAGCGCACGGTTGTTCTCGTGCAGGTGTTTCTTGAACATGCGGCAGCGGTCGCAGCTGCGCACATGCCGGCGCGCCGGTGCGCCCAGCTTGGCCAGTCCCTCTGCTGCCTCGCCGAGCTGCATGCGCACTTCCTCGCAGCTGAGCTGGCGTGCCTCCGCGGCCTCAGCCAAGGAGATACGAGCACGTACGAGCAGCGACTTGACGGACGGGACCGTTGTCTCCATTGCGTGGGCGATCTGCTCGTAGGACAGTGCGTCGATCTCGCGCAGCAGCAGCGCGGAGCGCTGCGTCTCTGGCAGCTCTTTGACATCGCCGAGCAGTTGGCGGAAGCTCTCGCGGCGTAGTACTCGCTCGCCAGTGGAGAGTCCGTTGTCGGCAAGGTGCACGTCCATCGAGTCCACGCCGATCGCTGAAGCGCGGCGCAGATGGTTGAGCGAGCGATTACGCGCGATCCGGTATAGCCACGGCCGAGCATTGATCTCGCGATTGTCGGCGAGGATCGCGTTGAAAGCCGCGGTGAACACCTCCTGGAGCACGTCCTCAGCGTCCTCGCGCGAGCCGAGCATATGCCGGCAGAAAGCGAGCAGACGTGACTGGTAGCGCGAGAACAGAACCTCAAACGCTGCCTGCTGGCCGCGCCGGGCAAACGCGATCAAGCGCTCGTCAGACTGGAGGCGCAGCAGTGCTGTGGGCCCGCTCAGGCCCGGCATGCTCTTGTGTGTTAGTGCTGAGACCTCCACGGGCGATCTTCGCTCCTCGGTCAGCTAGCTGCTTACCCTTCTTGACACGGTAGCAATTGGGGAGTTGCGGTCCTAATGGTGCGCGATCGTGTGCGTAGGGGCTGGTGCGCTCAGGCGCGCATCTCTTTGCGACCGCAGCGGATAGAGTCGCGGGCTGATGGCTACCGAGCAGAGAGCACCGGAGGAGACCACTGGCACGTTCCACGGCGGACGGCTAGTCGCGCGGCGTCTGAAGACGCATGGGGTCAGCAAGCTGTTCACGCTATCTGGCGGGCACCTGTTCTCGATTTATGATGGGTGTCGCGAGGAGGGGGTCGAGATCGTGGACGTCCGCCACGAGTCCACGGCGGCGTTTGCTGCCGAGGGCTGGGCAAAGGTCACGCGCGAGCCCGGTGTCTGTGCGCTCACGGCTGGGCCGGGCGTCACAAACGGAATGAGTGCGATGGGCTCGGCACAGGCCAATCACTCGCCGATGCTTGTCCTCGGTGGGCGTGCGCCGGCGGGGCGCTGGGGTATGGGGTCGCTGCAGGAGATCGACCATATCCCGTTCGTGCGACCACTCACCAAGATGGCGGTCACGCCCGAGAGTACTGCTGAGATCCCGAATCTCGTCGATGAGGCGCTTGCCACTGCGCTAGAGCCCTATGGAGGCCCGACGTTTGTGGACTTTCCAATGGACTACGTGTTCATGGAGGCTCCCGAGCCTCCGGATGCGCTCGACGGCCCGCCGCCTCGATCGAGCCGGGGGGCTGACGGGCCGTCGATCGAACGGACCGCAGAGCTGCTGCGCGGGGCCGAACGCCCGGTCGTGATGGCGGGAACCGACCTGTACTGGGGGCATGGTGAGCAGGAGCTGCTGGCGCTCGCTGAGACCCTGCGCATCCCCGTGTTCCTGAACGGTCTCGCGCGCGGGTGTGTGCCGGCTGATCACGAGCTGTTCTTCTCGCGTGCGCGCTCGCATGCGCTCAAGGGTGCCGACGTTGCGCTGGTGATCGGCGTGCCGATGGACTTCCGCTTGGGCTTCGGCAGCTCGTTTGGTGAGGACACTGAGATTATTGTGGTGGACGTTGCTGAGCCAACGCGCCGCCATCCGCGACCGGTCGCGGCCGAGCTCTATGGGGCGCTGCCTGTCACGCTCGCGGACCTGCGCTCCGCTGTTGGTGGGAAGGAACTGGCCAGCGCATCCTGGATCGAGGATCTGCGCGCGGCAGAGCTTGAGCGTCGCGAGGCCGAGCGCGCGGAGCTCGAGGATGACCGCGCTCCGCTTCACCCGATGCGGCTGTATGCGGAGCTCGCTCGGGTGCTCGACCGCGACGCGATCGTGATTGGCGATGGCGGTGACTTCGTCTCATATGCGGGCCGCGTCATCGACTCCTACCAGCCGGGCTGCTGGCTTGACCCGGGGCCGTTTGGTTGCCTTGGCGCTGGGCCAGGCTATGCGCTTGCAGCCAAGCTTGCGCACCCTGACCGCCAGGTTGTGCTGCTGCTTGGCGATGGCGCGTTTGGGTTCTCTGGTATGGAGTTCGACACCCTTGCGCGCCATGGCGTGAATGTGGTGGGCGTGATGGGCAACAACGGCATCTGGGCACTGGAGAAGCACCCGATGGAGTTTCTGTATGGCTATTCCGTCGCTGCCGACCTGCGTCCGGCCACGCGCTATGACCTCCTCGTGGAGGCGCTTGGCTGCCACGGTGAGCTGGTGGAGCGACCACAGGATGTTGTCCCGGCGCTGGAACGCGCGTTCTCGGCGGGGATACCGGCGCTGGTGAACGTGCTGACCGATCCGACGGTTGTGTACCCGCGCAAATCGAATCTGGCCTAGGCGACGCTGGCGAGCCCGGCCAGCTGCAGAGCTCCTCCATAGAGGATGTCGTGCTCGGATACCTGAACCTGCTCGAGCTCAAAGGCGCGCATGGCCTCGCTGAGTAGGATCATTCCGGCAACGATGGTGGGAGCACGGTCGGGATGCAGGCCGACGACGTGACGGCGCTCGTTTTCGGTCATGTCGGCGAGGCGGGCGAGCAGCATCTCGACTGTTGCCAGTAGCAGGGAATAGCCGTGCACATGCGCGGGGTCGTATGGGTCCAGCTCTTGGTCTATAGCTGCGGCGGAGGTGGCGGTACCAGCGACTGCAATTGCCTTCGTAACGGGAGCACGCTCGGCGGGCGGTAGGCCGGCGAGGAAGATCGCGCGCGTGTCTGCTGCTAGCTGCTGCAGCTCGGTAGGAGCAGGCGGATCGCTGTGGATGTGGCGCTCGCTCATACGCACCACTCCTGCAGGCAGAGATGCATGAAAGCCAGCGGCGCGTCCACGGCCGACGATGAACTCGGTGGAGCCTCCGCCAATGTCGATCACGACTGTCGGCTCAGCGGGTGTTGGCTCATCTGCGAGTGGACGGCCTGACATTGCGCCGAGGAACGTCAGGCGTGCCTCTTCCTCGCCGGTCAACACGTGCGCGTTGAGGTCATACATGGCGCGGATGCGCGCTGCGAACGCCTCGCCGTTGGATGCGTCGCGGGCTGCAGAAGTCAGGACGGCGAGGTTGGGATAGGGCCCTTCGATGTGGGTGTTGATCTCGGTGCAGTAGCTATCCAGCACGGTCAAGACGCGCGTGCATGCCTCCTCTGACAAGGCACCGCCCTCGTCTACGCCCTCACCCAAACGGGTCACGGTGGACCGGCGCACGATCTCTGTTACGTCACCTTCGGGGGAGGTGTCTGCGATCAGCAGCCGCGTTGAGTTGGTCCCTATGTCGATGACCGCCACGCGCATGGGCGGGGATGCTACTTTCTGCTAGAACGTTAAGAGCGGCGCGGGGTGGAGCAGTCTGGTAGCTCGTTGGGCTCATAACCCAAAGGTCGCGGGTTCGAATCCCGCCCCCGCTATGGACCCATTAGTGACGAGGTCCTGAAGGTTGTTTCCGGCGAAGGCGTTCGATATGAGCGCCTTCAGTCGTATGTGGGGCTCGTTTCGGTCGATCTCGACGGCGAGCTGGAACGCGTCGAACACCCGGCGGCGTACCTCGGGGTCCGCGTTCGTGAGCTCGTCGTGAAGGATGGGTAGCTGGTCGAGGATTTCGCAGCCCGTGTCCAGGGTCGTCTGCGGGTGGCTGGCTGCGGAGCGTTCGCTGTTGGTGAGTGCGCGTTGGAGGTCTCGTTGCTCGTGCTTGAGCTGTTGGATGCGTGCGTTGACGAGTGCTGGTTCGACACCGGCCTCGATCGCCTGGACCTGTAGTTGCATCCGGTGCTCGACATCGGCGACACGCTCGCGTAGCCGGTCCTGCTCGCTGGTGTCCTGCGTGGCGATCGATCTGGTCAACTGTGCGTATTGCGCTTGGAGGTGCTGGATGCGGTCGGGGCCGAAGATGTTCTCGGCGAAGAAACTGTCGATGGCGGGCATGAGGATGTCCTCGCGGACGTACTGCCACTTGCCGTGTCCGAGTGCCTCTGCGGCCTTGTCGCCGTAGGCGATGCGGTAGCAGCAGGCGTAGTAGGTGATGCCCTTGCGTTCCTTGCCGTGCATGCGTAGCGGGTTGTGTCCGGTCGCACAGTGCACGATCCCGCGCAGGGCGTATGTGCGCTTCTGGCAGCTGCGCCTTCGTGACCCCTCGGTCTGTGGGCGTTTGGTGAGCTGTTCTTGGACTGCCTGGAACAGCTCGTCGGGGATGATCGCGTCGTGGCGCTGCTCGGACTCGACCCACTCCTCTTCTGGTCGCCGGACGAGCGGTCCGTCGCCGATCTTGACTTGCCGGAAGTCGAGGCGATTCCAGTACAGCCGCCCGGTGTAGACGGGGTTCTCGAGGATCGCGCGGATGGTGGTCTTTGACCACTTGCCAGCGGTGTTGCGCTTGCTGTTCGACGTGCTTCGGTGACTCGGGTCCACCGGGACGGTTGAGATGGTTCGCGATCTCCTTGAACCCGGACCCGGCGTGGAAGCGCTCGAAGATCTCGACGATGACCGGAGCCTGCTCGGGGTCGGGCTCGAGGATCGACTTGTGGTCGCCTGCCCTGGCGCGTCTCGGGTCGGGGTGTGGGAGTTGCTTGAGCTGGTACCCGTAGGGCGCTCTGCCGCCGTTGCGGTAGCCCTGGCGGGCGTTCTCAGTCTGTCCCCGGCGTACCTCGCGGCTGAGCTTCTCGACCTCGAACTGGTCCAGCGCCTGAAACATGTGTCGCATTAGACGGCCCTCAGGGCTCGTCTGGTCCCCAGCGGCGATCGCGTAGTAAACCTGCACACCCGCGCGGCTGAGCTCCCGCTCGAACGCGAGGGCGTGGAAGAGGTCTCGTGAGAGCCGGCTCGTGGAGTAGATCACGACGGCGTCAAACCGCCGTGCGTCACGCTCACGGGCCTCGGCGATCAGCTCGCTCCACGCCTGGCGGTCATCGCGGCGTCCTGATTCCTGGTCGGTGAAGTCGCAGGTGATCCGTCCGGCCAGCTCGGCGGCCTTGAGCTCGCACGCCTCCCGCTGCGAGGGGAACGACAGCGTCGGATCCTGCTTGTCCTTGGTCGAGAGGCGACCGTACCAGGCGAAGCGTGTCATGCGGCCCTCCGGATTCTACGACTCACGACGTCAGCTATCAGGTCGAGCAACGCCTGCGTCTGCTCGCGACACAGCCGCTGGTCAAGCGGGCTGCCCGGAACGGTGTACTCGACCTGGACGGTGATCCGTGCGTGCTCCAGCTCATCACGAATCTCGCGCTTGCGCGGGCGCTCGCCGAAGCTCGAGGTGTCGGCCGGCAGCGCACCCAAGACTCGCCGTCTGATGGTGCCGAGCCCGCGCAGCGGACGGTCACGGCATATGTGTGGTGCGCTTACGACGCCGGGCCGGAGCCGCGTGGCTCTGAGCGTCGGCATGTCGCGGTGGCGTGTCGGCATGGTCGTCAGGGTTCGCATCACCTATCTCCGTTCGTGTCTCGTGCTTCGGTGTGGCGCTCGAGCGCCCGTTTCGCGGTATCCAGCTCGAACCGCCACTGCGCCTTCGGTCCGTCGCTGATCCGCTGCCCGCCGAGCAGGTGGCGGTGCTTGTAGATCCAGGGGCGCTCGACCCGCAGCTCATGGGCGAGCTCGCCGGCTGTGATGAGCTCCGGTCGCGCCTCGCGCTGTTGCAGCAACTGCGCGACGCGGCTGGCGATCTGCTCCACCGTCTCCGGCGTGAGAGCGACCGTAACCTGGCGCGATATCGCTCCCAGCCCGCGTCGCGGTCGCAGCTCCGGTTCGCGGCTGCGGGGGATGGCGCTCAGCGCCTGCATCGCGTGCTCCTCTCAGAGGACGCCGGTCGGCTTGCCCGCGACTGCAGGGTGCGTCTCAGCGCGGCTGTAGGTGGTCGATGCGGTGCTCGGTCCAGGGGTGGGAGGTGGTGCCGAACGCCTTGAAGGGTGTGGGTAGGTCTCCGTCGAGCGCGTGTGTGTCGAGGTAGGTCGCGAGCGCCGGTCCCTGGCCGAGTTTCGCGGCGTATTGGTCGGCGAGTGTCTCTCTGTGGCGCCAGTACATCGCCCACGGTGTTTGCACGAAGCTCATCCCGACGCGGCCGGTGGAGAGGAACGCGAGCGTTTTGAACGGGAAGCGGACCGGGTGCCGGGGTGGTGTCGTGATGCGGTAGACGGCGGCGGTGACTCTGCCGTCGCTGGAGTTCATGTGCCCGAGCTCGTGTGCGAGGACGGCGGGGAAAAACGGGTTGTCGAGCATTCCGCGGGTGACCATCAGCGTGTCGGCATAGACCGCGGCGTTGGGCTCGTCCTCGTCGGTCATGAACCAGCGCCGTGGCGGGCGCAACGATGGGTCGGCTTGGGTGAGCTGGGCGAAGGCGTAGTCGAACGCGGTCCGCTCGCGCTCGGATGGCTGCCGTCCTCCGGACTGTTGCTCCCACCACCAGCCTCCGAGCGGCAGCACGAGCGTGGCGAGGGAGATGACGAGTGGCCCGAAGCCGATCAGCAGCGCGAGGTCGTGGACGGGGAGTCCCCAGCCCATGATGTGGCTGATGAGCCAGATGACACCGTAGGCGACGAGGTAGCGAACGCCGGCGCAGATCCATTGCAGCGCCCAGGTGACCGCGTACAGCAGGACCCATCCTGGGTTGACCTCGCCGGGCCGGATGACGTAGGCGCTCGTTCTCGCGTTCATTGGGAGCCCTCCTCGCTGTCTGTCCAGACATTAGTTTTACTCCTCCAAGCTCCATTTTCCAGCCGTACTGCGAAACCTGGCGTGATTTCGACCGCGACTGAGGTGAGCGGCGACGTTGATCGGGGATGCGCCGAGGCCCTCGGCGATCTCTGTGTAGGTGGATTCGGGATGCCCGGCGAGATATGCGGCCACATCGTCCTGTGAGAAGCGGCGGGGCTTCTCACGCGGGATCACCGCCTCGCCGTCGAGGGCGGCCCTGGCGGCGATCAGGCGGGAGCGTTCGTCGTCCAGGCGCTTGATGTCGCGGTCGAGCTGGCGTCGGACTCCAAGGGTGTGGCGGCGTGGTGGCATTCAGGTCTCCAGATGACTTTCTCTTGACTTGGACCGATTATGATGTAAAGTCAATCATATGTCAAGAGCAGTTGCAAATAAGGATTGGGGGCCGTCCCACCAGCACATGACCCCACCCTTTCAGGACCGCCCGGCGCGGTTCTGGAAAGTCGCCGGCTGGTACTTGGTCGCGCTGTTCGCCCACGGGCGCGTTGACCCGGGCGGTCCCGACGCGCTCATGTGGAGCGTCAAGGCGCTGGTGATCGGCTGGCTGACGGTGTTGTTCGTGCGGGCGGTTCGCGACGGCAGGATCCCCATCGGATGGCTGCTGACACGCCTCACGACACCCGTCCCCGAAGTTCTCCCCGCGCTCACAGGGGACGCAGAGCTGACGCCCGGGGAGGCGGTCCGGGCGGAGGTCTCGAGGCTCGGTGGTGGCGCGTATCTCGGGGTCTCAAGGCGTGGCGGCTGGGTGCTCGCTGATCCGGAGCACGCGGTGATGGTGCTCGGCCCGCCGCGGTCTGGGAAGACGAGCGCGGTGATGATCCCCGCGCTGATGGCCTGCTCGGGCGCGGCGGTGTCGACATCGACCAAGCCGGATGTCATGGACGCGACGGTCAGCGCGCGATCTGAGGTCGGCGAGGCGTGGCTGTTTGACCCCTCCGGCGGCGAGCGGCGGCTACCCGAGGGTGTGCGGCGTCTGTGCTGGTCGCCGGTCGCGGCCGCGGGCTCGTGGGATGAGGCGCTGGTGATGGCCCGTGCGATGACGGCGTGCACCCGGGTGGGGGGCGGCACCACGAACGAGAATCACTGGACCGAGCGCGCGGCGGCGCTGCTCGCCCCGCTGCTCTACGCCGCCCAGCTCACGGACCGCCCGATCGGGGAGGTGCTGCGCTGGACGCTGCGCCAAGACCTCGCGCCGGCGATGGACGCGCTTGCCGACGGTGGGAGCGAGATCGCGGCCGACGTACTGGTCGGGATCGAGAAGACGGACGCGCGCGAGCGCTCGAGCATCTTCTCCGCGACGGCCGGTGTGCTCGCCGCCTACAACGCCGACGCGGTCAGGGCAACAGCCGCGCATCCCAACTTTGACCCGCACCGGTTCGCGGCGTTGACGGACACGATCTACATGACCGCGCCCGAGCACAAGCAGGCATTGTGCGCCCCGTTGATCGTCGGCCTGCTGGAGCAGATCCGCCACGCCGTCTACCAGCGAGCTGCGACACGGGCGATCGACGGGCCGGCGATGTTGTGGGCGTTGGATGAGCTCGCGAACATCGCGCCGATCCACGATCTGCCCGCCCTGGTCTCCCAGGCCGGTGGCCAGAAGCTGCAGGTCATGATCGGGCTGCAGGACCTCTCGCAAGCCCGCACACGCTGGGGCGCCGACGCCGCCGACGGGTTCCTATCGCTCTTCCAGACCAAGCTGATCCTCAACGGGATCGCGGATACCAGGAGCCTCGAAGCGATCTCGATCGCCCTCGGCGAATACGACCGCGACACTGTCAATCACTCCCTCGGCCGCTCAGATCCCCAGGAGTGGTTCGGCACGACAACCCACTCAGATACCGTCGGCTACCAAACACAGCGCCAACGGGTCCTCACACCCGGCGAGATCGCACGCCTCCCAGACGGCCAAGGACTACTACTGCAAGGCGCCGACTGGCAGCTGCTCGGCCTCACACCCTGGCACCGAAGCGAGCCGTGGAAGACCATCGCCGAGGAACGCGCGTCATGAGCGCCCCGAGGGGCACCCGTCCCGAGCCCAACTTCGCCCGCCTCGTCAGCGAGCAGGACCTCCAGCGCATCGTCATCTCCGCGCATGCGTTGCGGCGCTTCGTGCAGCGCCTCCAACCAGAGATCCCCGGAGCCGATCAGGTCGCCGACGCGATGGCGAGACTCGAAGACCTCGGCTCGGGAAACCGGTCTGGACCTGAGCAGGGCCAGCTGAACCGCTACCGCGACTGGATGGCCAAACACGTCGAGCCGCATGTCCTGGAGCTGATCCGCTGCGAAGGATTCTGGGCGACCGATCGCCCCCGCTGGTCGCTGTCGCGCACCCCATCCGACGGCTACCTGCAGGCCGGACGCATCTGTTTATTCCCCGCCGTCAACCATGGTCGTGAGATCGTGCTCACCACTTGCACCAACGGCCGCGACACCACCTGGGACACCGCGCTCGCCCGCGGCTACACACTCACGCCCAAGCCCCACGCCTCTCCCATGCCAGAGCTGCTGCGACCGCCATCATGGGCCACGATCGCACTACGCGCCTGGCGAGTGCGCCACGAACGCGATGGGTTGATCGCCGCGTTCCGCGCCGAGCGAACCAAGGCGATCACGCAGACACGACTCGAGAACGAGCGCCACCAAGCCGCCGCCGAGAGCGCTCGGCGGCGATGGCACGAGCAACGCGACCGGGCTCGCGAAGCGTTCCGAGAGCGCCACCGGTAGGGGAAGGGGTTCAATCCGACCAACTGCCAACCCCTGACGCTCAGGAACCGGAGTCGCGGGGTAATCAATGACTTCCTGGCCGCCGAACGTGCGTGCTCGCGAAAGCCGCCTTGCAGTAGCTCAGGTAAAGCTCACGGAACCGGCATAGTCTGAGGGTATGGCGGGGGTTGACTACCAGGGCTTCGCGGCCGGCGACAACACGGTCATCTGGCGCTACGTGTCCGCCGCTCGCTTCGGCGACCTGCTCGCCGGGCAACTGTACTTCGCCGCCGCACACGAATTTGACGACCCCTTCGAGGGCGCTATTACCCAGGCCGAAAACGCGAGACGGCAGCAGGAGATGACCCGCATATTCCCGGATGACACAGCACGGCGGCGCACGCTTTGTGGCCTGTCCGAAGCCTTCGCCGATCTACGCCGTATGACCAAGATCAGTTGCTGGCATGCCAGAGCACACGAGAACGTCGCCATGTGGGAGAGGTACCGTCCGGCCACAGGCTGCGGGGTAGCGGTCGCCTCAACCGTTGGTGCGCTGAAGCGGTCACTGCGAGAGTTTCGGCTCCAGCCGAGCTACGGGGCTGAGCTGGTCAGCATCGGGACGGTGCGCTATATCGACTACGCCACCGAGGCGATGACCAACAGTTCGATGCTGGGCATCTTCTTGCACAAGCGAGTCGAGTACCAAGACGAGACCGAGGTCCGCGCGCTGCTGTCGCTTCGCATGGCTGTTGAGTTCGGGGTCGAGATTCCCGACGACGGGGTGACTATCTCGGTCGACCCTCGCGAACTGATCGACGAGGTGAGAGTATCGCCCAATGCGACCCCCGCCGAGGTCGAAGAGCTCGCCGAAGCAGCACGCACCGCCGACATCGACTGTCGCGTCAGCCGATCCACACTGTGCAGCGAGCCGACCTACTGAGCCAGGACCAGGGCACATAGGGCAAGCTTGCCGCCCTCGGATTGGCTCAAGATCAGTACGAAAGGGCTCCGAGTCCGGGCTGGCGTTCCCGCTAGGCGGGGGTCCTCTTAGGTTCGTTCGAGTTCTTCGGAAGGAGACGAGGTGGCGCAGCAGTGAGTGCTTGCCACAACGCTGCGCAGAATTTCCACCCACCGAGCAGGCCGGGATGGCAGCCGTGGATGTGGCTCAAGGGTAGGCGTTACGTGGATGGATGCCCAGGCTTCGAGGAAGCGGCCTACACGGCGGCTGACAGGCTGGGCACAGATACTGTCGTGGCCGACAATGTACCAACCCGGTTGTGGCACAAAAGGCACTTCCCCAGGTTCGAGTTGCAGGACGGGAGTCACGTCCGCACGGACGGCGTGTGACGCGCACAGCCATTTGTGGTGCGGCCCAAGGACCGCTCCAGTTTCGTCGGACCCTTCCGTCGTAATCCACCGAGCAAGCGCTGTAACTTCCCCCGCGCAGCCCACGCTCGACACAATCGTGATTCGTGGACCTGTAGGTCGGCAGTGCTGGGCCGCGTCGGCTGGTGCCACCGTGAGCAGCAAGACAAACGCGACGATGAGGAAGGCTTGTGTCTTCATAATTTTCATTCGTCATCTTTCTCCGCTTGTGCAACGCATCAACGCTTGCACGGCACCCGGCGACCATCCGATTGTTCTTCGTACCCTTCGTTGAGGCCACACCGCGCCTTGGCTTCGCTCACTTCTTTGTTACGGGCGCGTTGTTCCTCTCCTGTTGCCAGTTCGCTACTGCACGAGGGCGTGGCTTCGCACTGTTTTACTTCTTCGGCGCACGCGGCTGATCCAGATTCGACGCCCTTGCACGCGGACCCCAATTCGTGAGGTTCTCGTTCGCGGCGTTCTTCTCGCTTTTCCCTGTTGAGTCTTTCTTGGCGCAGACGTTTTGCCCCTTCGTTCATCAACTTGTCCGCACTCTGCGTTTCTCTCGCGACTTGGTTTAGGGCTTCCTGCCGGGAAGGTCCTTCGCTTGTGGTCGTTGCACCGCCCATCGTGGACGGGGTGTGCTTTGAGGAGCCGCACCCGGCGACGCCACCGACCAGGACGAGCGCCACGCATATCGTCGTGAGTTTCTTCATCGCCTGTTCCTCCCAGCTTATCGGTTCGTCCGGAGACAGACTTGAGTTGGAATCTATGGCCGGCTCGGCCCGCGACCGTTGCGGGCATGGCTCCACGATCCGATCCTCAAGTCGCCCTCGGGCAAGCGATCCGCCAAACCAGAACGGCTCTTGGCCTCTCGCAGGAGGAGGCCGCCCATCATGCTGATCTCCATCCGACCTGGCTGAGCCACATTGAGTCCGGGCGAAACCCAGCTTGGGGCACCGTCCGACGCATAGCCGCCGCCCTCGGCGTTGAGGTCTCCGACCTGGCACGACTCGCAGAGGAGATCGAGAAAACGTCCTCGCTGGTCTAAGAAGCTCGACGCTCTGTCGCCGGCGGTCTTACGAGTAGAGCTCGGCTCCAAAGCCGGGAAAGTCGTCCGGCTCGAAGTGACGAGATCATAAACGTTTCGAGGGTCAGCGTACCGAACGGTCACGGTTGAGGGAGTAGGACGCGCTCGTGGTCAAGAATGCGCCAAGGGCAAAGTGCGCATAGTCGGCGATGGGCTAACACGAAGTCCCCGGTGTTCGTCGTCACCAATCTTGTGAGTCACCGTTACGCCTAGCACCCAAGGAAGGTGCGCGCCAGCACTATATATTTTCGCTCTGCGCTCCATGTAATGTGTATGAATATATATTTTCACTTTCACTTACACTTCGCTAGCCTGGGCTGGCTTGCGACGGCAGCGGCCGTCGTGTCCATTCTGTCCTGGGTTGGGATGACTCCACAGTCGTTACTACACCGATTCGGTCTAATTCCTAAACCGCCGACCGTCGTCTACGAGCGGCTCCCGAGCCCCCTGACGCAGTCCCTTGTCATCGTATTGCCGCATCGCAGTCGAGAGGTATGTGGTGCATACCGGCGGGCTTCACGGGTTGTTTCTAGGACCCGGCCTACGCGGCGCGCACACAACCGCGATCTCAAAGATCGAGAGCGCCAACCGCGCACCTCGATTCCCGACGATCGTGATCCTGGCCGAAGCATTCAACATGCCGGCCGGGCGACTGTTCGACCGCATCCCGTAGTCAGCGGCATACGTTAGCTGAGATCTTCTGGGCTGAGAAAGGTCGAGATGTCCGAGCTGGGCGTACACGGCTCTGCGAGGCGCCGCGCAAGCTCATCCTCGTCGAGAGTGGGCAGCACTACTGGTTCGTACGTCGGATCGACCCACCCAAGCGCATCGACCTCTTCCCGCAGCGCAGAGAGAGCTGCTACCGCTCGTACTTGTAGATGCTGCCACGCGCCTTGCCAATCACCGGTTGGAAGCTCAACGCCGAGGCGCTGCATTCCTCGTCTACCCTGCTCTTCGGGTCTGCCTCCAGGATGCTGTCGCCAAGTCCGGAGGTCAAAAAATGCACGCAGATCGTCAACCGCATGCTCGGCACGAGCTGCCGCCTCACCGGGAAGCTTCTGTAACAGATAGCCCTTCAGTTCGATGAGCGTCTTGTTGCCCTCGGCCTCGGGCAACTGGAGATCGCCGAGAATCCCGCACAGCGCACTCAGGCGCGCCTCTAGCTCATCGACGGTCGCACAGTCCAGAGCGAGCTTGGCTGCACCCTCCGCTCGGGCGATCCGAAGCAGCGGTTTCCCAGCGTGAACACGCCACACGGCATTGAGGTAGTCAATCGCCTCGGGTAGTGAGAGCGAAGAGGGATGGAGCGGCTCGAGTGCCAACATGGGTGGCGTGAGCACTTGCACCAATCGCTCCACATACTCCTGCGGCGTCCGAACGCCGGCATAGCCACGTACGAAGGGGCTCACGGTGGCGGTCCAGTGACCGAGCTCCTCTCCTTGTTGGAATTGGCAATTCCACGTGGACGGCTCGCGATCAAGTACCGCGGCGACACTTGCAAGCTCGGCTGCGCCCATAGACCAACGGCCATTTGGCGATTCGAGTCGGCGTTGAAGCTCTGAAGCGCTGATCTGGACGCTCTGAACCTCAGTGGGCGACGGCTGAACGTCGCCATCTCTTTCTACGAGGGCGGCAAGGGCCTCAAGGAACACCTGAACCTCGTTATCCGCACGGGCCACATGGGCCATGCCAGCGATGTTAAGACTCACCTTGTCGCCGACGCCGAGCATCAACGGCCCAGGCTTGTCGAGCGCTATCCACCCGTACCGGGCCTGACCGCCATTGAAACGTATGCTTGGGCACTCCGCAAGCACGGACCTTGCGTCGAACCCATGCTCACGATAAAGGACCATCTCGACGTACTGGAAGATCGGCCAGTCACCCGGCTTGCCGACCCTCCGCATCCTCATCTCCTGAACGGGCTCGAAGTTCGGCCGACCTGCCTCTTCTCGTCCGCGGTACACGACATCAAGCAGGGCGGCCTGCTTATCGGTCGGCTCAGCCAGTAGCTGGTTCACGTAGACATCTCAGCAGATAGCAACCGCGGCGTGACAGCATTTTCCGGTCAGCGCCTGCGACCGGCTTCGGCCTCGGCAGCGATCGCCGCCTGGACGTCCTGGAGGGTGATCGCTCCCTCGTCTAGCTGGCGGCGCATCTGCCTCCAGTCCTCTTCCGTGAACGTGTCGGTTGCGAGCTCGAGCGTCACGCTGTCCCAGCCGTTCAGGTGGGTCCACCGCTGGAGGAGCTGAGTGTTGATCTGCTCGAAGAGGTGCCTACGGAGCTTGCAGACGGCGATCCGGGAGCGCAGCATCCGCTCGGCCATGAAGTAGTCGGTTGTCTCCTCGACCCAGGGGAATGCGAATGCCTCGTAGGCGCCGGGGTAGTAGAGCATGTCCTTGATGCGGGCGGAGTCGAGCTTCTGGCGTTCGAGGGCCTGGCGGTATGCCCCCGCGCGGCCGCGGGCTATCGGGAGGAATGTCTCCTTGGGTTCTGCGCCGGCGCGGGCGGCGAGCAGTCCTCTGCGCATTTCCCGCTCGATGCGTCGGCGGAGCTTTGTTGTGTCAGCGAGGCGGGAGCGCCCGCGGGTCGGAAACGGCCAGCTGACGTGGAGGATCTCTTGGGCGGGGAGCTCGACGAGCTGATCTTCGGGCTCCGCGACGATGATCCCTGCTTGTTCGAACGCACGGTGGCTCACGAACTGCTCGTAGATCCCGCCCCGCCGACGGACGGTCTCGGGACCCATCCAGGTAGCGCGTTCGAGCCGATACGGCTCTGCGGCAGCGGGCCGCTGGAAGTCGAGGTGGACGATCAGCTCCCCGTCGTGGACGAGCTGCTTGATCCAAGCGTGCAGCTGCATCGGAAATGTCGGTTCGTCCCACAGCCTGTCTCGGCCGCGCTCGAAGACCACGTCGGCTATTGCGTCTACTTGCTCTGGGTGCTGGCCGACGACCCGCAGGCTGTTCTGGGCGATCCCGGGGATTACGGTGTCGGCCAGCCCGCGCGAGGCGACGAACACGTCCGTGCCGCCAAACCCACCCTCGACGTCTTCGAGCGTGCCAAGCGCGAACGCGGCATAGCGGTCGCGCCACCAAACCGTCCGACCCTGGCGGCGACGGTTCCTTCTCACGCCTCTAGCCTCCACGCGTAGACCTCGCGCAGCATCAGGATGAGCTCCTCGCGCGCCAGCCGGCGCTCTTCGAGCGCGTCCTTGACGAGCGCGTCGAGGCACTCGTCGGGACCGAACATGAGATCCGCGCGGGCGATCAACGGCGAGGGGTACTGCTTCTGCAGGCTGTAACCGATGCCACCGTCGCGGACAGGGATGTCCGGCAGTTCGCGCACGGCGCGCGTGAGCGCCTGAAACCAGCGAATGTGGGTGATCGAGGGGATCGTGAGTGGTTTCAGGTGCTGCTCGAGGATGTTCGCAAGCCCGTCGAGAGCCGGGAACGCCAGTAGGAGCACTCGCATCGTCTCGTGTAGGTGGTCGCTGCGCTGGTCGAGCTCGCCCCAGCCGTGAATGCAGGCAGCGAGGTAGGCGAGGTCGAAGGTGATCTCGATCGCGCGCATCGGGTTGCTCTGCCCCTCCCGGACGCGGGCGAGCACGCTCGTGACCGCGGTGATCCTGAGCATCTGGTAGGCAGCTTGCCACTCGCCCGCGGCGGCAAGCACGCGGGCAGCCCTGGCCGTGTCGAGGCGCAGGTCTTCAGCCTCAGTGGCCCCAAGGCCTTCGATTGCGCTGAGCAGCGGATGCACTAGCGACTCGATGTTCGGCAGGGACAGCCCGTGGTGAGTGACGCGCAGAATCGTGCGGATCGTCATCCGCACGATGATGCTGGCGCCGGCCTCGCCGGGCTTCAGCATCGTGAGCTGCGTATGGCAGTACCCAACCGCCTGCTCGCACATGAGCTTCTGTTGTTCTTCAAGACGTGGGCGTCAACGCTGTTCGATCTCCGCGAGGATCACGGGCTCGGGCGTTACTGTCCTTCCGGCAACCTCATGCTCCGCGGTAATCATGTGGGCCAGCAAGCGAGCGTCCTCCTGGGCGGCCCAAGGGAGCCGGCGCAGTCGCCGCTCGCCTTGCCACGGCTTGGTCGCGAGGATCTGCTGCGCGGTGGTGGAGAGGCCGTTGCCGGCAGCCTCGACCAGCAGCCAGGGGACAGTCATAATCGGCTCGGCGGTCTCCGGGGAGGCGCGCATCGCGGGGCGGCCGGCTAGATCCTTTAGCTTGTCCAGAAATATCTCGACGGCTTCGTGATCCTCCTGGTACCAGGAGACCTGCAGCGGCAACGCCCACAGCCCAAACAGGCTTTTCGCAACGAGGGGATGCTCTGCCATCGGGCCGTCCGTGAGATCTCGGAGCGCCTCCGCGAGGCGCCGCTCAAGATAGTGATGCTCCGGGATCTGCATCGTCGGATTCATCGCACCTTCGCTCGCGAGGTGTTCCTCGATGTCGGCGCTTGACGGAGGCAGCCGTTGCTCATGACGTTCAAAGAACAAGCTGTCAGGGTCGAGCTCGTGCTTGACGTAGCTGTAGTGCAGGACGAACGCGGCGAGTTGGCCGAGGGAGGCGGCGATATCGGTCGGCTCGCCCTCGCGGGCGAGCCGACCGAACAGATCGTTGTAGATCTGAAGGTCGCCCAAGATGACGCGCCTGGAATGGTCCTGGACCGAGCGCCCTGAGCCCGGGCGTCGGGCGCGCGCGAGCGCAGCCCGCATGTCCGCGCTAAGGCTCTTGGCGATGCTCTCGGGCAGGTAGCCGACGAGGCCTGCACGGCGGTAGCTGATAAGCGATACGACGGCGACGGTGCCAAGCGCGAGGGCGAGCGCCGCGGACACGTACGGACGATAGGGGAGAAACTGGTAGAGCGCGATGACCCACAGGCTGTAGGCGAACGCGAGCGCCAACAGCCGTACAACGCTCGAGCCGATCCGCTCCCGCAAGAGGAACGCCACGATGCTGGTCGAGCGGTACCGGTCGGCGGTCGCCTGCCAAGCGATCAGACTGATCGACAGCACCAGACCGAGGATCGTGGCAGTGCCACCGGCGACCGCGGCGAGCAGGATCGTGACAGTCCCAGCGTCCGGGAGCGAGAAAGTGGCGGTAAGCCAATGATGGATCCCGAGCGCTTCGGTGAAGGGAGCGCCAAGGCGACGCGCTGCTTCGTCGATCCCGATGCCGACGGCGATCAACGCGACGAGCGCACCGAGCAGAGGTAGTTGTTCCTTGACCAATCCCGTGGTGGCGCGTGCGGGCTCTACGCGGTCCGGGAGGCGCGCCCGGCCGATCCGCAGCTGCTCACCTATACGCAGGGCGCGCAGATACCCGTGGCCGAGGAGTCTCCCGGTGCGCAGCTGGAACGCTGCAAGCGCGACCGATTCTCCAGGCTCGCGGAGCAGACGCAGGCGGCGTAGGGGCCGGCGGTGGCGTAGAACACGCAGCTGAAAGCGCCACCAGAGCCGCCACCGACGTAGCCGGAGACGGACTCGGTTCATGTCTGGCCCAGCATCGCTTGAGTCAACCATCTCGATCAGCCTTCACTTGGAGGCACGTCGATCCTGGGGACCAGTGGCTCCATCGATGGTCGCACGGCCCAGCTCGCCGAGCTCCCATCTGTCATCTGGCAACGCGGTAAAGCTCGGGTGTTCCCGAAGAAATCGCGAGAGGCGTGTCCTGGCCACGGGCGAACTAGTCGACTCGCACGCGGTGAGGAGCACGTCGGTGGTACCAGCGAGCCTTTGCGTCGCCAGCTCGCGAGCGCAGATCGACTCGATACTTCGCGGCAGCATTGGCCTCTCGAGGCGAGATGCGAGTTCGCCCTCCCTCTGCTCGCGTCGCTGCATCGCGGGAGCGCTGGCATCCAGCAGACGGTTCCCACGATCCACGATCGCCGCTCGGATGATACGCATGCGTCGGAGTGCCTCATCTTTGTTATCTAGCAGCAGCAGAACTCCGATCCCTGCGGCCGCGAGCGCCAGCAGCGGCTCGGCCGCGATGGCCTGCCAGGCCAGCTGTGCGAAGAGCCCAAGCAGCCGCGCGAGAAGGAGCGCTGCGTGGGCACCGCCGTATATCGACGCGTCGAGCTCGACCAGATCGCCGAGCACGGTCAGCGCGTCCGCCCATTCGACGGTTCCTAGACCGACGTCGCTGAGGTGGTGATCGCGGGTCAGAAGGAGGCTCGGTGCCGTGGCGACCGCCACACGTGCGAACGGGCGATCCTCAAGGTCTGTGATGGCCCCAATCTGGGGATGTCCGGCGCACATCGAGTCGGGGATCTCCACAAAGCGAACCAGCGGCAGGTAGACCTCTCGCCACACACGAAGCTGTGGGTTTGGATCGATACAGCGTTCAGCGATGATCTCGGGAAGCCGCTGCCGAACATGCTCGCTGGTCAACAGTGTGATCACGTCGTGCTGTGAGAGAAACGTCAAGACAGTAAAGCCCGTCTTGACGTACCGGTCGATGTCCTGAAACAGGACGTTCGCATCGGCCACTACCGGGTGCCGAGCATAGAACGGCAACAGCCGCACCAGCTCGACTGGTGACCGGACGGGATCAGGCTGACCGGGCTGCAATGGAGTCGCCTAACGAACGCTCATTGTCTCCCGTCTACAACCAGATCTCTCGGTTGGCAGTCGGAAGACAATGAGCGTCAGAGACTTCTATCTACACTTCGTCGGCTTGCAATTGGTGCGGCTGCACTTCGCGGCGTCCGCCGAGATCCAGGTCCCCTCCGGCGGTGCCCCGAAGTCCCGCTCGTACATTTCGAGCGTGTCGCCATACGCGTCAGACAGAGCCTGAGCGTCCTCCTCGCCCCTCATCCCGAAGTAGGGGAAGTGATCGAGGTAGCCACCGAAGAGCATCTCGCAGTCCTCGCGGTAGGCGATCGTGTCGAGGATGTGCTGATGCCACATCTCATCGACAAGTTTGCAGGGCACGACTTCGGACTCTGGATGCGCGAGGTGCATCGCCAGAAACCGGCGGTACTCCTGCTCCATCAGGTCGAGGCGCTCGGGATCGTAACCCTTCCCCTCCTCGGGGTCGGCCAGCTTCATCCGGATTTTGCTCAGGTCGAGGACCTCGGCGAGGCGGTCGAGCGCGTAGGCCGAGGAGACAGGAGCCAGAACTGCAGAAGACATTAGGCACCTCCTGGTGCTGTAGCTGCTTTTCAGTTGCGTTCGCGGCGTGGCAGCCATCGCACACGGGGTCAACCGTTGACTACCGACGCATAGTCAATCAACGCGCTCGGCGGAAAAATTGGGCCCACCGGGCGAGGGTGACTAGACCCCGCCCGGTGGGAAAGCTGCGAACGCATGGCAGCCCCATATTCGTATGTCCTTGGGCAGACGGAACGATCAGCTCCCAACGCCGACCCTGGTTCCTCCGTACTCCTGACTTGGATCAACCTCGCCGGCAGCCGACGGCAAGCGACCCACAGTAGCCCGACAGCCTTGAGCCTACGGCCGTCGCGCCGCTCGGCTGCGGTACGCAGCGAACGCTCGCGACCGACGTGATCGCCAAGATGTCCGTCTGATGCGCGTCCAGCCCCCCAGATACCTCCCAACGACCCCTGACGAGGCGCCCTCGTGACCGTGCGCCTCGAGTGGGACGGTAAGCCCGAGCGCGTTGAGCGGATCCACCTGCCCTTCCAGACCGTCGAGACCATCAACGAGTCCCGAGCGACTCGTGAGCGAGACACGGGCGCCCTGTTCGGCGGCAACGACCCACAGACGGCCGAGAGGAACCAGCTCATCTGGGGAGACAACAAGCTGGTAATGAGCAGCCTGCTCGCAGACTATGCCGGCAAGGTCAAGCTCATCTACATCGACCCGCCGTTCGACACGGGCACAGATTTCTCGCATCGTGTGTCCATCGGTGACGCCTCGATAACGAAGCTTCCCTCCATCCTTGAGGAGCACGCGTATCGCGATACCTGGGGCGATGGCCAGAGTTCGTATCTCTCGATGATGTACGAACGTCTAGTTCTGATTCACGAGTTGCTCGCCGAAGACGGCTCGCTATACGTGCATGTCGGCACCAATGTGAGCCACGCAATCAAGCTGATCCTCGACGAGATCTTCGGCGCTGCGAATTACCGCAATGACCTCGTGTGGAAGCGCACCACGGCGCATAGCGACACGAAGCAAGGACGCGCACTCTACGGCGGAATACACGATGTGCTCCTCTTCTATACGAAGAGTGATCGATGGACCTGGAACCCCATCTATACCGAATACGACGAGGCGTACGTTAAGGAGCGCTTCGTCCATGTGGACGCGGATAACCGGCCTTACAAGGACGCCGACCTGACAGCAGCTAAGCCGGGAGGGGATACCTCGTTTGGCTGGCGTGTGAAGGCACCCGAGGGCACAACCGAGTGGACCGGCGATCCCGAGGACGAGTGGCAAGTCCCAAAGGAGGGCTGGCAATATAAAGAGGTGTTCCCCTCTCGGGGCAGGTACTGGGCGTATTCTCGAGAGAACTTCCTCAGCTTTCACGTCGAGCAGCTGCTGTACTACACCTCCAAGGGGACGCCCCGGCTCAAGCAATATGCCGACGAACTGGAGGGCATCACGCTCCAGGATGTCTGGACAGATATCTATCCGATTAACTCGCAAGCGCTGGAGCGAATCGGCTATCCAACGCAGAAGCCAGCGAAGCTTCTAGAGCGCGTCATATCTGCAAGTAGCAATCCGGATGACCTTGTTGCCGATTTTTTCTGTGGATCGGGCACAACTGCTGTAGTGGCCGAGCAGCAAGGTCGTCGCTGGATCGCTTGCGATCTCGGCCGCTTTTCGATCCACACAACGCGCAAGCGACTCCTCAACATCCCGGACTGTCGCCCGTTTGACATAAAGAATCTGGGAGCCTACGAGCGCCAGCGGTGGCAGATCGAGTCGGGCAACGGCGCGCTGCGTGCGTACCTGGACACCATCTTGGCCTTCTACAACGCCGAGCCAGTTGAGGGGTTCATCCACCTCCACGGCCGCAAGGCCGATCGCATGGTTCACGTCGGCGCCACGGATGCACCGGTTACGATCGACGAGACCGAGGACGTCATCGACGAGATGGCCGATAACGGGATCGAGGCATGCGACCTGCTCGGTTGGGAGTGGGAGATGGGACTCCACGACACGATCTCCGAGCGCGCCCGGCGTCGCGGGCTGGATCTCCGGCCCCGTCAGATTCCGCGGGAGGTCATGGAGCGTCAGGTCTCTGAGGCTGACGCTGTGCGCTTCTTCGAGCTTGCATTTGTCGACCTCGACGTCCGTCGCAAAGACCACGAGGCATGCGTGGTGCTCAAGGACTTCGCAATCCCTAGCGAGGATCTCATCCCACAGAAGGTCCGCGAGAGCATCGCATCGTGGTCTGATCTCATCGACTATTGGTCGGTGGACTTCGACTTCAGCGACGAGGTCTTCCACAACCAGTGGCAGGCATACCGGACGCGTGAGAACCCTGCCCTCGCAACCCAGAGCGATTGGCACGAGTATCCGAAGCCCGGCAGCTACGCGATCGTCGTGAAGATCATCGATATTTTCGGCAATGACACGACCAAGCTGGCCGAGGTTCGCATCAAATGAGTCCGGAGGAGCCTACGGCTCCGGCGAGTGACCCGTACGTCCTTCCTGAGCGGCGCAAGCCCAGCGAAGGCACCTACGCAGTGAACGGAGTGCGAGCGCATGTCGATGCATGGCGCGCACGAGAGTATCCAGGAGCCTCAGCCACCTCTCGGCGACTGCTGAGCTTCTGGTTCGCTGATGAGCATCGCTCCGACGACGGCCAACCATTTCGCTTCTATTTCTGCCAACGCGAGGCCGTTGAGACGTTCATCTACTTGACCGAGGTCGAGCCAGTTCGCGGGTTGGCCGACCTGCTCGCTTACTCCGAGCACGGGATGACTATCCAGCCAGGTGAAACCAAGCGCCAGCGATTGGCGATGAAGATGGCGACAGGCTCGGGCAAGACGATGGCGATGAGCCTGTGTGTCGTCTGGGCTTACTTCCACGCGCTCTATGAGTCCGACTCGCCGATGACTACCTCGTTCCTCGTGATCGCACCGAACCTGATCGTGTTCGAGCGCTTGAAGTCCGACTTCGGCGACGGAGCGACCTTCCTGCGCGATCCGTTGGTGCCGCCCGAGTGGTCACACGACTTTGACCTTGCTGTGCTCTTGCAAGACGACCCGTCCCCGGTGACGGCACGCGGCGTTCTGTACCTGACGAACATTCAGCGGTTGTACGAGCCGTCCACGGCACGCGGCAAGAACAAAACGGCTCCCAATCCTGTTGAGGCGATGGTCGGGCCCCGTGTCAACCGCGATGTCGACGCATCCTCCGCCGAGCGGCTCTTCGATGCCATCTCAGAGCGCCAGCGAGTCATGGTCGTCAACGACGAGGCCCATCACGTCCACGACGAGAAACTCACTTGGAATCAGACGATCGAGAGGCTGAACACCGAGTTGAGAAAACGAGCACCGGATGATCCTGGTGCGGGCATCGTCTCGCAACTCGACTTCTCTGCCACTCCGAAGTATGAGAAGGGTGGTGTCTTCCGTCACGTAGTGGTCGACTATCCGCTGGCCCAAGCGGTCGCCGACGGGATCGTCAAGACGCCGGTCATCGGCGAGATCAAGGGCGCAGAGGTAGAGCTAGGTGATACGTCGTTTGAGCGCAACCGCCAGTGGCTCAACGTCGCCGTGGAACGCTGGAGGGTCTTCCGCGAGACTCTCTCTCTTTCTGGCAAGCGACCAGTGCTCTTTGTCATGTGCGAGAACACGCGTGAGGCAGACGTAGCGGGCGATTACCTTGGTCAGCTTCCGGACTTCTCCGGTGACCGGCTGCTCGTCATCCATACCACCCGCTCGGGTGAGATCACCAAGGACGATCTCGATCTAGCTCGGCGCGCAGCACGCGAGGTCGATGAGCCCGATAGTCGCATTCGCTGCATCGTCAGCGTCCTGATGCTCAGGGAGGGTTGGGATGTTCGGAACGTGTGTGTGATTGTCACACTGCGCGCTCTCACCGCTGCGAACAAGATTCTCCCCGAGCAGGCCCTCGGGCGCGGGTTGCGTCGAATGACCCCGCCTGGCTCAGGATTCGACGAGCGCGTGGTCGTGATCGAGCACGAAGCCTTCCGCCACCTGTGGAACACAGAGCTCGACGGGGGCCTCATCGTCGAGCGCGAGGATGCTGACAAGATCGATCCGGGCGCGCTGACGATCTTTGCCGACGAGGCCAAGCGCCGCTTTGACATCGTAATCCCACAGCTCACGCGTGCCCTGGCACGCTCCGACAGCGCCCTGAGCCAGCTCAATCCACACGAGGTGCCCGACCCAAAGCATCAGCTTGCGGTACCTGACATACAGCCGGACGAGTACGTCCAGTATCGCGGCATGCACTTGATCGAGAAGGGTGTTATCGAGGAGTTCGAGTTCCGCGTTCCCTATGCCGAAGATCCCAACGGGGTGATCACCTACTACACGCGCAGCGTCGCCAAGGCAGCTGGGGTCGACCGGCTTTCTGGGGCCTTTGCCACGCTTGCACCGATGGTCCGCGACTACCTCAAGAGCCGTGTATTCGTGCGGCCCGTGGAACTGGACGACAAGGTTGTCCTGCGCCGGCTGGCAGAGAACGATGCCCAAAAGCTCGTTGAGAATGCATTTGGCGAGGCGATCCGTGCCCTCGCGATCGTCGAGCGCGAACCAACGATCACCGAGAACGCCTTCCGGCTCTCCCAAACCCCACCATTCCCCTGGTCTCGGCAGACAGTCGAGGGCAAGCACACGATCTTCAACCTCACGCCCGTCGACAACGCCCTGGAGGGCCGCTTCGCACAGTTCCTCGACCGGGCGACCGACGTCACCGCCTGGGCGAAGCTCACGATGAACAGCCGCTTCGCTCTGGAGTACATCTCCAAGGCAGGCGCCCTGCGCTACTACTACCCCGACTTCGTCGTGCGGCTAACCGATGACAGCTGCCTGATCATCGAGACCAAGGGCCAGGAAGATCTCGACGTCGCCCTCAAGGACCGGCGCGCCCGGCGCTGGTGTGAGGACGCAACACGCCTCGCGGGCCGCGAATGGGCCTACGAGAAGGTCGGCCAAGCGACCTTTGACGCCTACACCGGACAGGATTTCGACGGCCTACGACGCTTCATCGCCGCCGGCGACAAGGGCAAGTCATAGCATGGCGCGAGAGTACCGTCCCAAGCCGGTGGGAAGATAGCTCCTAAGCTCTAATGGAGGGGCGCTGATCGATGCCACCAGCTACCGACACCCAGATCGACCTGTTCGCATGGGCTCGCGAGCTCGAGCAGGAGAACGAGCGGATCGCAAAGACCAACGCAGAGCGAGCTCGCCGCCGTGGCTACCTGGTGTTCGCCACCGACCCGACCGTCTCACCAGAAGACCCGGGCTACTGCGAGATCTACGCCACCGAGGCAAGGACTCCCAACCAAGCAGCGGGCAAGATCCGGCCCCTCGCCGCGGGGCGCCGCCTACACGCTTATCTAGCCACCGGCAAGTACAAGCACGAGCTCGCAGACGCCCGCTGGGTCGCGTAGGCCAGCCGGAAGCAGAGCCTGCACCTGATCGAGCATTTTGCGGGTGTCCGCGCTCGCTGTGATCAAGTAGCGCATCTGCTGCCTCGCGTCCTAGCAAGTACCTATGCTCGATCGTCGTGTCCAGCGACTCATCACCGAGCGAATCACTCTTCTCAATGCGGCGCGGTATCGCGAGCCGGAGGGACCGATGGCTAGAAACCGACTATCAACAATTGGACCGCGCCCAGGGGGAGCTACCGGATCGCGTTCGGCGGCTTATGGACCACTGGTATTCGCGGCTTCCTGCGCATTCGCGCGGCGAGATTCGCCAGCGCTTTGCCGAGAGTTCCAAGGGTGCTCATCTGAGTGCGTTCTGGGAGTCTGTATCTCCACGAGGCGGCGTACAGACAGGACTTCGAAATCGATCTCGATGTCGGCCGCGATGATGCTGCTCGCCGACCAGATCTGATGTTGACAAAGGGATCCGACAGCTTCTTCATCGAGGCGACCGTGGCACTCGGCGATGGCGTCATGGGACGCGATCAGCGAGCCCGCGCTGATCAGTTGTACGCGGCGATCGAACGGCTAAGCAATCGAGACTTCCTTGTCCACATCAACCTCGAGCGAGTCGGTGAAAACACTCCTGGCCGCAAGACCATCACTCGTCCCCTCGATCGCTGGCTCGACACTCTGGACCCGGATGTTGAGCGGCGACGCGCCGACGGTGGCGATGCACCGTCGGCGATGCTAATCGACGAGCAAGGCTGGCGAGTCCGCCTTGAGGCGACTGGCAAGAAGCCCGAGCTTCGAGCGGATCCAGACATGGGCGTGATTGGCGCCCGCGTCGAGGGATTCGCCGATGATCCTGACGGCGAAGACCTGCTGCCGGAAATCGATGACATCACGCCACTTACCCGCGTGCTGCTAAAGAAGGCAGGGCATGGCTACGAGATCGGCGATCGGCCATTCGCAATCGCGGTTCTGTGCGCCGGCGACTTCATCGACGACCATGACATCGCACAGGCTCTCTTCGGCCGGATCGAGTATCGGGTTTCAATGTCGAGTAATCAAGCCGTTGGTGAATATCTACCCGGCGGTCTGTGGCATGAGGGCGGAGGATCTCGATACACCGAGGTATCGGCGGTCCTCACCGCGTCGAACCTCAGCCCAACCGGCGTGGGAACTGCAGAGCCATGCCTCTGGCTGAACCCGGCCGCAGCGCACCCTATTGACGCATCCGTACTTCCTTGGCGACGATGTGAGATCCAGTCAAACGGACGAATGGTCGAGCATCCCGCCACCCAGACCGCTGCCGAGATATTCGGACTGCCTGCTCATTGGCCGTCAGCCGACTAACAGAAATCCTGATCGTTCCAGCCCAGGCAGCACGAATCACGACGCTGAGCGATCTGACGAAGCATCGGCTGAGACGCCTTCACCGAACGTACGCTCGCAAACATCTGAGATAGCTTCGTGAATCGCTTCGAGCATCTCCGCCGCAGCAGTTGGCGCGAACGTCGGCAGCAGGCTCCCGTGGACTATCTCGTTCCGCAGCTCCCGCGCTCCGTTGAGCGCGCTGGCCTCGTCGACCGACAGCAAGCCGCTGTCACTGGCTCGTCGGATTAGGGCCTGCAGACTTTCCCGATCGCTTGCCTTGACGCATAGGCGCAGGCTCGCCTCGAGCGCGAGCAGCCCCCAGACCACCGCTGTCAACGAGAACTCGTAGACGAAGTACGAGTGAACGAACAGCTCACGGGAGACTCGCAGCACTTCCGACACTCCTTCAGGGAGAGCTGGGCTGACCGGCCAGCTGCCGGTCTTCTCTTCGAGTTCGGCACGGTCGCCCACCAGGTTCTGCCACCGCGGGTCTGGTCCTCTGACATCGGTGGGATGCACGGCCGGATCCTACGTCCTAAACCTGCGATATTCGCCGCGATCACAACCTGCGCGCAATCGTCGATCACTCACTTCATATTTGTTCATCAGATCTCTCGGACGTATGGGTTGAGGCTGGGGATGATCTCCTCCTCGATCAGGCGAGCCGTCAGCCGTAGATGCTCGGGGATCTCCAGGTAGCGCTTGGCGCCTGCGACTCCTATGGCTATCAGCGGAACGCCCGCGATCTCGACACCCGTTGCGTCATCGGGGATGGACCGAATCTCCGTCCGGTCCTTGAAAATCGCGTCCTCTCTACGCGGAATCGCGATTCCGCTCTGATGGGTACCGTCGGACTTCTTGAAGCGGACCATCATTCCGCGCAACCCTGGAGCAATCACCGGCAGCTTCTCGTGTCGGTCGCGATTCGACCACTCGTTCAGGGTCTTGAGGAGGTTGGCATAGTCTTCCTCCCCAGCGCCATCCGGCGGTTGTGCCTTCTTGAGGAATGCGACGGCCTCAGCAGGAAGTCCCTGGACACAAGAGCTCCAACGTTCTCGATCCTTGGTTCGCTGCTTGTTCTCGCCTGGGACCACGTCCTCCCAGACACCATGGAAAAATACCGGAAACATCACACTTCGACGGCGACTTGACGGGACCAGACTGCCCATCAGGTGGTCCAGGGAAGACCGAAGGTTGTAGATCACATCGGCGGCAATGATCGGAATGTCCGTGTTGGCCGGGTCGACCGTGAATGTAAGCCGCCGCCGGAGCTTTGGCTTTTTCTTGCCTCCTCTCTCCTCGCTCACCATGTACGGGCTCGTGAGCCCATAGGCATCGACGGCCTCTTGGAGATCGATGAGGTGCTTCTTGGCACGACTGACCTTCGCAACATAGGACGGGACGATCGCAGTCACGGCCGATCCTCGTAGCAGCTAATGACGAGAAGCACAGCCAAAAGGCTACCGAGACAATCTGCCCATGCTTCTGCGGTCCACTCGCCCGCCTGGGCTAGGCTCCGTGGTTATGGCTGCGGATTGCGACGCGCAGACCGCCGGCTCCGAGCCGGCCTGGCTGGTCCCCACGCCGGTTGTGCCGCTGACGGGTCAGGAGCGGTTCTCAGACGACGCTTCGTCGGTGCTCGATTTTTGGCGGTGGGCGTTCTCGGATCTGCGGACGAACATCGTGCGCGGGGTGCTCGCGGAGTATCTCGTCGCTCGAGCGGTCGGTGACCCTTCGCCACTCAGGGAGGCGTGGGACAACTGGGATGTGACGACCACGACCGGGATAAAGGTGGAGGTCAAGTCAAGCGCCTACCTGCAGTCATGGAACCAGCGCAAACTGTCCTCGATCGTGTTCTCCGGTTTGACGGGGAGAGAGTGGTCTGCCCAGACAAATGAGCTCGCGGCTGACCGAACACTGCGCGCCCACGTGTATGTGTTCGCCGTCCACACGTGCCGCGACCCTGACCAGTATGACCCTTTGAAGATCGAGGATTGGGAGTTCCGTGTGATGAGCGCCGCCCAGCTCGCGGAGCATGGCTATCGCAGCCTGACGCTTGCCTTCCTCGACCGGCACGCACCGACCGTGTATCGACTCGACGAGCTGGCGCCGGCCGTCGAGCGAGCACACAAGAGCAGTAAAGACGATGGCGAACATCGACTGGGTTGAGGCCGTCGGCTCGAGCTTGTAGGGATGCAGTTGCCTCGTGGTTCTCCTTCCCATGGAGCACCATTCATCGCCGGTGTGGGCGCAGACGCCAAAAACTGCGGCGGCGGTGTCGTCAGCATAGAACTGCCAAACAATGCTGACGACTACTTCCATTATGGGCTGGGTAGAGGGATGGGGGCTAGCGGCGTCAAGTCCTTGTTGCCCCGGCCGGCGCTGTGGTTCTACCTTGACACCGCTAATCGGTCGTCCGCAAGCACACAGCCTGTGGCCTTACGGGGTCGGCGGCAGCTTCCGCCGCTACCGGCACCTGTCCCCACATGCTCCGCCCCCGACCTGGGTACGAACCTAGTGCTCTTCGCTCCAGTGGCCGCTGCGGCGTTTGATGTAAGCCAACGCATCCTGCAGGGGAATGCCGCGCTGGGCGGCGCCGAGCTCCGCCGCGTAACGAAGCGCGTCCTCACGCGAACCGCGATGAACCTCCGCGTCAATCGTTTCCGCGCCCCGCTGTTGCGCCGCGGCGACCCGGTGGTAACCATCGGTCAGCAGCAACCCGTCCTCAGTATCAAAGACAACGACCGGCCGCTGCGCCCCGAGGTTCCCTACATATCGCCCCACCCGCTCGCTGTCCAGGTACGCGGTCCAATCAGGACCCGAGCCGGCAAGCACCTCGGCGATTCTCAACGTTGGCATATCCCACATCGTGCCACGTAACCGTGCCTCACGAACGAACGAAAACGACGCGGTCCCGGGCCGCTTGAGGAACCCGCTCCGACTGACCCGAAGGCCCTTCGGTTTAGGTGGCGCGGCCTCACACCTCGGTGGCCTCGCTCTTTGCGACTCGGTTCCGCGTCGAGGAGCAACATAGGTAGCTCTGACGGCGAGCACAAGTGCCCGGCCCCGGACCTTCCCGGAGTTTGCGAAGAAATGCGATTTCAGGCGCCGGGCCAGTCCCTACCCCGTTACATCACACGACCCGGCCAGTAGGCAACCTCACCAGCGGACCCTCATGCGTACGGATGAGTCCTTGCTTTTCAGTGTGGTCGAGTTATGAGCTGTACCTGTTAGCTCACATTCACCTTCACCAGGCGGGAGGTGGCGCTCTCCAACCACGCCATGGAGCACGATAAACAGCAGACCCATGACGATCGCAAAGGCCGCCGGAACCCCAAAGATCACCGAGTCCGTCCCGGCCAAAAGGGCCGCGAGGGGAGCCGCCTCACCGAGCAGCAACATGGCCGCGACCGCCCGCCCGAACATCCGGTCTTCGACCGTGTCGAACCTCTTGTCCCACAGCAAGCGTGTCTGGACCGCTAGAGCGAGAATCACGACGGCCAGCACCTGGCAGGAGATTTCCATGAAGTCGTGCGGGACATCTCTCTTGCCCCCGAGGTAAAACAACCCACCGAGGCCGAACGGGAAGGCAGGCACCCAAGCGAACTGCCAGATCGCCACCGCACGCCCACGCACAATGCCCAACCTCAACCGTGCTCGACGAGCGATCGACCCAACTCCGCGCTCAGGCACATCGTCCGCACCCGCGGCGCCCTTGGCAGAATGTGAGCTATCCGACATTGGGCGCACAGTAGAACTGATGGCGGCGGACCTGCCCGCCGCCCTACAGCTCAAGCACTGCAAGGGCTACCGTGCGGTTCGCCGAGCGCTCCTGGCAGCTTGAAGATCAGCTGACCGACGACTTCGCCGTCATCGCAACCCCCGCGTTGAGCTTCGTCCAAGGCCGGCGCCGCTGACGGCGGCGGCTATACGCCGGCGAGTGCGGGTCCTACGGTATCCGAGTCAACGTGGACGACTTCCGGGAGCGTGATCGCGATCTCGCCCTCGCGATCGATCAGCGACTTGGCGTTGACGATCGTCACGCCGACCAGCCCGCCCCTCAGCATCGAAACGCAGCGCATGACCCTCCGGCGACTCATCAAACTCAACAGCCGTGGACGGATCGCCGACATGCAGGTAGAGCACATCACCATCGGCGTCATAGAAGACGTTGTCGAAAGTGGATGAACCGATGGTGATCGTCATGGCATTGATCTCCTTGCGAAAGCCGTGATGATTTGCCCACGACCCTCGACATAGGCTACGACTACCTTCAACCAATTGCTAGGCCGATCGGTCTTCAGATAGAACCACTCCTCGTTTGCAAGACGACCGGACAGATGGCGATCGGGTGCTTCGACGGCGCTGGTGGCTATCGTCTTCGAGTCGGAGAACTCCGCGACCATGTTCTTCAGGCACACCCAAGTCGCGAGGATCTTCTGGTCCTCAGAGGTCAAATGCCGCTTTTCTCCGAGGATGAGCGGGCGCAGGATTGGCTTTGTGGCACCATCCAAAAGGCTCATCCAGCCGGTGTTGCAGTCACGACAGACGACGCGCGGCTTGAATTTACTCTGAAGCACCCCGCGGTACTCGCGGCTCTCTACCAGCTCTGATGTCTCGCCATCCTTGAACCTGGATAGGCGCTGAGTACCCGGGGCCCGGGGCAGCAGCTCGCGCATCCATTCAGGCCAGATGTGCTCATGCGTGTTCGGCCGGTCGGGACCGAACGGGAGACGACAGAAGATGCACGGCTTCAGTGAGGGGTCCCGCTTTTGATGCTCATCGACCGTTCAGGTTAGTCGTGGCCAAAGCTCACCTACCGCATACGATGCCACTGTGCAGTTTGGTGCGGGCAGCCGAGTCGGTCCGTGGTGTTTGGTGCGCCCGCTTGGTGAGGGCGGCAACGCCGAGGTTTGGGTTGCTCGTCGCGATAACGAGACCGAGCGGGCGGTCAAGATTCTTCGTGATCGCAGGCCTGACGCGGTGTCGTATCGGCGGTTTCGTCGTGAGATCGAGACGCATCGCCAGCTCGGCACCCGCGCGGATCTCGTGCCGATGCTCGATTGGCACCTTCCGGAGGAGCCAGACCGTCGAAACCGTGCGTGGATGTCGATGCCGATCGCTGAGCCCGTCCGCGACGCGCTGGCGAATGCGCCTTTGGAGCAAGTGGTCGAAGCGGTTGCAGCGTTCGCCGAAACGCTCGCCGACCTGCAGACACAGTTCGGGATCGCACACCGCGACATCAAGCCCGGCAACCTGTACCGGCACGAGCATGGCTGGGCAGTCGGCGATCTCGGCTTGATCGACCTACCAGGAGCGGACTCGCTGACCGAGACCGATCGCATCGTTGGTCCCGCGAACTTCGTCGCCTACGAGATGATGAGTTCCCCCGCCACTGCCGACCCACATCTCGCTGATGTCTACTCGCTGTCGAAGACCCTGTGGGTACTCGCCACCGGACAGACTTGGCCGCCACCGGGCCATCAACCTCAGAGCAACGCACTGCAGGCGATAGGTGCCTATAGGGCGCATACGCGCACCGCCGACCTGGATCGCCTGATCGACCAGTGCACACGAAGTCCGGCTGAGCGACCGTCGCTCCCGAGCTTGGCATCCGAGTTGCGCGCATGGTTGGATGAGGCCACGGTGAACGAGCAATCCGATCTCGATCTGGGTGATGTGACAGCACGCATCCGCACGCAGCTCGCACCGGAGATGGCTAGACAGGAGATCTCGCAGGCGCGTCTCGAAGCCGCCCGAGCGGACGCTACCCAGCTCGGCGAGCTACTGGAGCCGTTGATCCAAGCGGTCGAAGAGGCCGCTCCGAATGCCGAGCGGCACTCCGACATGCAGACTGGTGCGACCAATGCTGCTCCCACCATCGACGATCGGCGCGCCATCCGTCGATCAGAGCTGGCTGCATGGAGTAAGGATCGTAGGTCCAGGAACGCTGCCGATGGCATTCGATCTGATGGCGCTCGTTGCTGCGCTCGATAATGGTCTCGAGCACATCGCGGGCGCGTGCATCGTCAAGCGCGAACGCGTGATCGGCAGTTCGTTCATGCAACGCTACGGACACATCCAGGTCATGCCCGGAAGCCTGGAGTCACGCCAAGCCATTCGTGCCCTCGTCGACGCGATGCGTGACGATCTGCGTGCTGCACTGCAAGCCTTTGCTGACGCAATCGAGACCTGAAACGAGTGCTGAAAAGAACGTCACCACACATCCGTCTCTACACCGCTAACGCTCCAAAACCACGGGCCTGGAAGCCCTGGTCACATACGCACCTGCGGTGCTCAACAGCAACGTTACGGCCCTTCGGGCGATGCTGAAACGACAAGATACGGCCCTTCGGGCCTAAACGGTCACTGCATCCATGCAGTTCCCTCCAAAAGCGCAAACTATACGCACCTCGAGGAGCTAAATAGACGAACATAGTCAGTGATAGCGATGTATTAATAGTACATCCGAGATTTCCTTGAAGTCTATTTTGGTGAGAGCTACGTTCGGGGGGATGCAGACGACTCACAAGATCCCGGGAAGCTCTGCTGTCAGGTTCGCCAGGTATCTCCTGGCGGAAGCGTCGCGGGGTGACTATTACACCCACGACGGGCAGGGTGGCAAGTCTGCCCCCACGCAATGGCACGGTCCAGAGAAGCTGTTGCGATCCTTCGGGATCAACCCTGAGAAGGCCGTCGAGATGAAGCACTTGGGACCACTGATGCAGGGGTTCGATCCCGTCACCGAGAAGCCGATCCGGCCGGCTGGATCTAATGGCACGAGGGTCGCCGGGATCGACTTGACCTACGCGCCGCCGAAGGAAGTCTCAGCGTTGTGGGCGACCACCGATCCCTACCGCCGCGCGCAGATCGAGGTCGCGCATCGCAAGGCGGTCGCCAGCACACTGAAGCGGATCGAGCGGGAGGTCGCTTTGGTGCGCCGCAAGACCGACAAAGTCCAGCGCTTCGAGAAGGCCAAAGGCTTGCTCGCCACGGAGGTCGTGCACACGACCAGCCGCTTGGGCAAGGACCAAGACGAGCACGGGATCCCCGACCCCCAATTGCACTCCCACATAGTGCTGCTCGCCGCCGAACGCAAAGACGGCGTGCTCGCCGCCATCGAATCCAAGCAAGTGATGCGAGCCGCCCGCGAGAACGGCGCCTGGTATCGCAGCGAGCTCGCCGCCAACCTGCAGGAGCTGGGTGTCGGCATCGAACGCCACCAGGGGAACGGCGAGCGCTACTTCGGTGTTCGCGGTGTGAGCAAGGACCTCTCCGAGCGTTGGTCCACCCGTTCCCAAGACGTACACCGAGCCGCGAACCTCTTCCGCCAGCGCTACGGACGGGAGCCCGGACCCGGAGAGCTCGACTCCATCACCCTCTCCACCCGCGGGTCGAAGTCCGCGGCGCCACCGGAGGAGGTCAACGCGGCGTGGCGCGCGCTCGGCGAGGAGCACAACCAGAGCGCGAAACGCTCCGAGGAAGCCTTCCACGACTGGGGTCTGCACAACGACCCCAACATCGATCTCGCGAAGGAGCTACTCGCGAACGTCACCAGGGAAGCATCGATGATCAACACCCACGAACTGCACGCCAAGGCCTACGAGCTGAGCGCCGGCGTCTGCCGACCGGCCGAGGCCGACAAGCTCATCAACGACCTCACCCGCTCGGGCGAGCTGCTCCAGTTGCAGGACGGTACGTGGACGAGCAGGCAGCTCCGCGAGCTGGAGCAGGCCACGATCGAGATCGCGCAGCGGCGCGCCAGCGAGATCGCCGCCCCGGTCTCAGAGCAAGCCCTGAAGCAGGCCCGCCGGGAGATCGGCAGGCAGATCAAAGGGTCGCTCAGCCAGGAGCAGCGCGACGCGCTGGAGACGATCACGGGTGAGGGTGGGATCGCGGTGCTCGTCGGACCGGCGGGCACCGGCAAGGGCGTCGTGATCTCCACCGCGGCCAGGGCATGGCAGCTAGAGGGCGACGAGGTGATCGGCACGTCAGTCGCCGGGGCGACCGCGCAACGACTCCAAGCCGACGCGAGCCTCGACAGCTCCTACAGTGCCGACGAGCTCAACTACGGGATCCAGCAGGGCCGCATCAGGATCGGGCCGAACACCGTGATCGTCTTCGACGAGGCGGCGATGGCCGACCACGAACGGATCGCCCCACTCGTGAAGCTGACGGCAGAGCGCGGCGCCAAGCCACTGCTCGTCGGTGACGCCGCGCAACTCTCCGGCATCGGCCCCAGCGGACTGTTCGCCGCACTGGAAGGCAAGGTCCCCACAGCAGAACTGCACGAGGTCCACCGCGCCAACCACGAGTGGGAGCGCCAAGCCTGGCAACAGATCCGCGCCGGCGAACCCGGACCCGCGCTCGCCCAATACCAATCCCACGACCGCCTGCACATCCACGACACCCGCGCCGAGGCAGCGGAGGCGATGGTGCAGAACTGGGACGAGACCCGCAAGACCCTCGCGAACGGCAAGGCCATGATGATCACCGACGCCTCGAACATGGAGCGAGACCAGATGAACGCGATGGCCCAAGACCGCCGCGCGCAAGCAGGCGAGCTCGGAGCCCACCAGGTCGAGCTGCCCGGCAAGCCCTACGGGCTGCGCGCCGGCGACGAGATTCTCTTCACCGCCAAATACCCCGTGCCCGGCGAGCAGCGAATCAAGAACGGGATCACCGGAACCGTGATCGACGCCAGCCGCGACAAGCCAAGGGTCACGATCAAGACCAACGAACACGAGCTCCGCGAGGTCGAGGTAGACACGAGCAAGTTCTCCGATCTATCCCTCTCCTATGCCGTCCACGTCAACAAGGGCCAGGGCATCACCACCGAGACGAGCGGCATCCTGATCGGCGGCTGGCAGACCGACAAGGAGCACGCATATGTCACGCTTACCCGCGCACGCGAGCAGACCCAGATCTACGTCTCACGCGAGGACCTCGGCGAGCAGAGCTTCGACACGGGCGCGATGGAACGCCTCGCCGAGAAGATGAAGCGCAGCCGCGCCCAGCAAGCAACGATCACCAAGCGTCTCGCCCAAGATCTGCCCGCAGAGCCCGGGCGGACCGCGGAGCAACCCGCGCAGATCGAGCCCGCCACACAGGCCACGCCCAAGCGCATCGTCGACCACCCCGAGCTGGAGCGTTCGACAAAGACCTCACAGCAACACGAGCCGGAGCACCAGACCGCCGAGTCGGCAGTCCAGCAGTCGGCTGAGACACCCTCGCCCTCGAACGCCACTCAGGCGACCACGAGCGAGATCGATGAGATGCTCAAAGCGCGGCGGGGACGTCAGTTCGAGTGGGAGCGCGCGATCGACGTTGACCGCAGCGGGGATGTCAACGAACAGGCCAGGGAAATCGAGGCGATCGAAAACCTCGCCGAACAGATGCGCGGCGAGGGAGCTGGCGAGGCGACCATCACCAAGGAGATCGCCAAGCTGACCGCCGGGCGCGAAGCCGACCTCGAGCGCAACACCCAGGCCCAGGCCGAACACGAGCGATACATCGACAAGGTCCTCGAGCAGCAGCGACAGCGACTGCTCGACGAAGAGCAACAACAGATCAACCAAGCCAAGGACGCCAACCGCGACCGCTACCGCGGGCCAGCCCAGCTCGAAGCCGGCGAGCGCGCTCCCGATCACCAACCCGCGATCGACCCGCTCGAGAAGGACCTCGACACCCAGAACGCGATGGAACCGCCCGAGCAGGATCCCCAGCTACAGCCCGAACACGAACGGGTCGAGCGCGACCCATACATCGAGCAGGCCATCGAGGAGGAGCGAAACCGGCAGCAGGCGTTCGAGCAAGGGATCGAGCGGGAGCGGGATAACGGGCTGGGGTTTGGGATGGAGTAGATCCCGGGCTGACAGGACCTCAGCCTAAAACACCTTTCGCGCCCTCGCGCATCAGAGCGCGAAATTCGACGCGGGTCATGCCTTCCCATTTCGTCTTCGCCATCCGCAGCACCACCTGCAGCTCCGGGTCAAGCAGCAGCTCGACATTATGCATCGAATACCACACTGCAAATGCCAACATTGCTTCGGTGCGAGGCGCGAGCGCCCCGAAATAGTGACTCGCCACATACAGCCGCAGCCCTGTGTGTGCGGGATCAAACTCGAGAACCGCATCGCCATCTCTGTCGGCGTGCTTGAAGAAGTTCTGTGCTTCATTCCAGAGCTGCCGAAACTCTGCCTCCCGTCCCGGAATGATGGCGTCCGTGATCTCGTCCGGCAGACCTTCACGCTCGCGTAGCGCTCTAATCAGCTCGTACGCCGCTGCCGCCAGCGTGTGTATCGCCACCGGGTCGGACTCCGCGAAGTACAGCTCAATCGCCGTGTCGAGCTGCCGTTGCGCGGCGTCCGTCTTTGAGATTCTCATCTCCATCGGTGTATGTCTAGCAGGGAGCCTTCCACGCTCCCTGCCGTCCGAGCCAGCGGAGACCATCCTCATCCATGGGAAAGACGGTCCTTTTGCTTGGAGCGGGGGCAAGTGTCGCCGACGTAGCCACTCGACCCAAGAAGTCCAGGCCGCCGCTGGATCACGGCTTCTTCCGGGTCTCCGCCGGTGCCCAGCCGGCCCCCTGGTTTGCTCACCAAGTGCGCGAATACATGCAGGGCACGTACGGGATAGACATCTTCACGCCTCAGCACGACTCTCTCGAGGGGGTGATGAGTCGTATATATCCAGACCTCTTTAGCGACTTGGTGGCCAGGGACGCCCTGACGGCCTTCCGAGCGCTGGTCAAGCTCTTCACCGGACGTCTCGCTCAGACCACCAACGATCTTCACGCGACCCACAAGAGCCTTCTGTACCGCATCGTGAGCCACCTGCTGGCTGCCGGTGCCGATCCAGCCGACATTACGATCCTCACGTTCAATCAAGACATTCAGGTAGAGAAGGTCCTGGAGCACTTGGCCGCAACCCAGCGATGGAGCTCGATCGCCTCGCGTCTCTTTTCCTTTCCCAACATGTACTCCATGGCGCCGGGGGCCCTCCGCTCAACTGGTACACGTACTCAGGACGCGTTTGCGGCCTTAGCTGAAGATGCCGACATTCTCCGGGTGCTCAAGTTGCACGGCTCCCTTAACTGGTTCTCGAAACACAACTCCTCCAGCCCGAGCCGGACGGCCATGTTGGACCCTCATCGTCGGCTATTCGTCACCCGTCAACGGAGAATCGACGTGGAGATGAAGATGAGCGGCAAGCGCGCCACTTACGCAGTGCCGGTGATCGTTCCACCGGTCAACCACAAGTCGGCAGTCCTACCGACCGCGCTCGGGCCAATCTGGGCTCTGGCGGAACAACGCCTCGTTGAGGCCGACCACATCGTCGTGTTCGGATACTCATGCCCAGCTCTCGACTTCGAGAGTGCCAACCTACTCACGCGCGCATACCTGCAAAACAAGACGTGCAAAGTGTCGGTGGTGGACCCCAACGGGGCGGTGGCGACACGCTACATAGACCTTCTCTCGCCCAAGCGTCTCAACTATTACTCGACGGCACACGCCTTCCTCGACTGACAGCCGGGAACGGCGTCTCCGCCGGTTCGCGATCGCCCTGGGGCAATCCGCTCGGAGGCATCGATCCCTTACATCGCCGAGTCTCGCTGCAGATATCTACGCCATGGCGATCGACAGCCGGGTCACGCGCGCGGGTGGTTACGCCGAGCAGCGCTATCAGCGTGGCCTCGAGAGTTGGCGGCGCAAGCTCACTCCGGTCCTGGCGGGAGTGTTTGGCCCTTTCTTGATCGCTGGGTTCGTCGTTCTGATCGTCGAAAGGCATTTGCTCTCGTGGTTCGCGGGAATGATCTTTGGTGTGCTTGTGGGCGTGTGGTTGTGGCTTCGTGACAGCCCGCCGCGTTACGTTGAGAAGTGGCACGACGGCGCTGAAGGAGAGCGCAAGACGGCGAAAGCGCTGAAGCCCCTCAAGCGGAGGGGATGGACCGTTGTGCACGACATTCAGCAGCGGCACGGCAACTACGACCACATCGCGGTCGGCCCGAACGCCGTGTACCTGCTGGAGACCAAGAACCTTCAGGGCATCGTGGAGATCAAAGACGGCTCGCCGCACCTCAACCGGCGCCACTATCCCCAAGCCGGCGAAACGTTCCGGCGGATTCGCCCTCGGGCACTCGATGCGGCCAGGCAGATCAAGGCGGACATCCAGCAGCGCGCCGGGCACTGCCTGTGGGTGCAAGCGGTGGTCGTGTTCTGGTCGGACTTCCCCGAGCAGCTCGTGGAACACGGCAAGTGCGTGTACATCCACGGCTCACGCCTGAAGGCCTGGCTCGCCGCGCGACCCGAACTGCTGGATCCGGCGCGAGTCCAAGAGATCGCTACAGCCATCCAGCGTCTGGCTGAGGAGTAGGGATCTGCTTTGCAGCGGCTTTGGCAACCCTGCCAGGGGCTATCGTGAAGTCGATGAGCAGCGTCACTGACATCAGTCCCGACGGGCGCGAGCGGATCCGCTTGGACTTCTATCGTGCGTATCGCGCCCAGGACGGCGTGTCCTCAGTTGGCGTACGGCGCGACCTCGAGCATGATCTCTGGTTTCTTGACGTTGGCGCGACCGCGCCGGTGGATCTACCGAGCAGCTATCGCGGACTCGAGGTTCGCATCAAGCACGTGGCTGGCGGCGTGAACGCCGTCGCGCGTCTGGACCAACTCCGCTAAGCCCTGACGTCGCGATCGATCAACGTCGGTCCTCGGGACTCGCTCGATATCGGGCGCGCTCCACGAAGCTCTGCCCGCCATTTATCCCGCCAAAGTGGCGGGATAAATGGCGGGATAAAAGGAGATGACGGGCTTGGTGTCAGAGAGGTTGGAAGCAGGTTGGAAGTTCCAAGCTAACTTCCAACCAGTTGGCGAGCCGCGCGCTTACTGCGGTGAACACTAGAAAAGCTGAGGCTCGACACTCGGCCGAGCCTCGCGCCCAGCCAGCGAAGTGACTGGGGATATCGTGCCAGCAGTCTACGGCTCATTGTCGAGTAGGCGAGTCACGCCGAGTCGAACGCTCCTCTATACGTCTCGCACAACACCGATCTGCCGCTGCAGTCCGTAGGTTTGGCGCCATGCCGGGCTACAACGTGAAGGTCTCCGTCAGGCGCCGGCGTTACTTGTTCTGTTGTGCGGCTTCGCGCAGCTGTGCATCGAGCTGCGCGTCGCTGAGCTCGATCGGCTCTGCCGCGGCGATCTTCTCGATCCGCTTGAGCGCCGCTGCATCCACACCGGTCGCGAGCGACGCGCGAAGCTGCTCCACCGATGGCATCTCCACAGGGCCTGTCGGTCGTGGTGGCGCGATCCTCGCCAGCTCGGCCAACAGGATCTGCAATCCCTCGCGTCCGTGCCGAGCGAGCATCTGTGCTGGGGAGTGGCCCCGCAGGGAGGGGCTCGGCGCGAGTGTCCAAGCGCCGACTTGGTGATCGCTTGCCATGTAGCGTCGCGCTGCAGCGCAAAGACCCAGCAACAGCTCGGCTCTCTCCAGGAGCTCTACACGTGGGCGGGCTGGTGCCGTGCCGGCGCTCCAGCTACGTGCGGTATCGCGCGTCACGCCCAGCGCGTCCGCCATCTGCGAAAGGGAGCGGTAGAAGACCAGTAGTTCTGACGCAGTCCGCTGGGCCTGGCCGCTGCGAGCAGTGCGGGTCCTCTTGGGCTTCTTGGCCTTCCACTTCGGGAAGTGCTGCGTGGTCGGGGCCATCTCGGGGGAACTACTCTCGTCAGATTATTGTTCAGTGTAGCATAGGCTCCGAAGCTGTTGCGACTGGCGCCGTGGCACCTGTGCGGGTCCACGGTTTATGGCAAACGTCCAGCGAAATCTCTAGTTTTTGGCCGACGTTTCCTCTAACCCCTGGTGTGGCGTAGCAGAGCCGACCCGAGGGCGAGAGACGCATGGGAGGGCGATCATGTCCGCAGCGGAGCTGCCGACTGCGAGCATGATGGGCTGGGCGGAGGGCTCGGCGTCGCCGCGTCAAGGCCCTGCGCTCCCCTACGGGATGCCGCTGCGGCTCAGCCTTGACCCGGACTCAGCGGGCACCCCGAGCGCCTCGAAACCAGGCGGGCCGCCCCAAGGCCTGGCGGACAGTCTGGTCAACGCAGCCCTTGCCAAAACTACGAACCCACGGAGCAGCGATGAACCCCGAGCTACCGCGCCACGTCCAGTCCGAAGTGCAGTGCATCCTCGATCGCGCAGCCCGCCGCATCCTGGCCGAACAGCTAGATGGTGATCGTTTCGTCGCCGGACACGGCCAGGATCTCGAGCTTGCCGCCGAGGGCATCGACGTAGCCCGCGACGGTGGAGGATCAGCGGTGCGTCAGCTCGTCGAGCGGCGCGGTTAGTTCTTCCGCTTCGCTTGTATCGATGCCCTCCAGTCGGGATGCGAGCAGGCTCGTCAGGATCCCGACCTTCGCCGCGAGCTTGACGACCGGGTCCTCCATGACACCGCGGTAGAACTGGAGCTCGTGCTGGCTGGCGTTCGTTATCGAGAACGCGGTGATCAGCCCGACCGTCTCAAACTGGCGCCGGCTGCCCTTGCGCCAGTGCGCGATCAGCCCGTGGTCGGCCCAGTATCTGACCTGCCGCTCGGACATCCCCGTTAGCTGCGCGATCTCGCCGCTGCTCAGCGGGTAGCGGTGACCGGTCGCTGCGCTTGGGTCGAGGACGACCTGTTGCTGGCGGGGCTTCAGCCGTGGCCACAGCGCACGCACGCGCGGGTCGCGCAGCACTTGCGCCTGGTCCAGGCGCTCCCGGCGCTCCGGCGAGAGCTCCGCCGGGCGCATACCCCCGCGGCGGGGCGCCGGCTGCTTCGCAATGCTGTTCTGTCCACCTCTAGCCACGTCGCTCATCCTAGCACAGAAACTTCCAAGTGGTTGTCAGTCTATGTCGATGATCGACCAGCGGCTGCCGGTGAACTGAGCGGTCGCGATGTAGATCCCCTCGATATGGACGAGCTCGAGCTTCCCCGTTGGCAGAACCCATTGGTAGGGGTCGTCGGTCTGCTCGAATCGAAGCTCGCCGGCTGAGCGCCGGACCGCGATCGCGTGGCTCACCTCCGCTGGCGTTGCCTCTCCCCGGAAGCAGTGGACGATGACGTCCTCGATCGTCTCCACCCCCGTTGGCGCGATATCCGTCGCGTAGATCCCGAGCCCCCGTGCCACTCCCGGACCGGAGACGAAGCAGCGATCCTCAATGATCGCGTCGGCGCGCGCGGCGTCCGTGTAATGGAAAAGAAACTCATCGCCGGCGCCCGCCTGAAGTTGCCGTAGTGTCACGGCCGGACCGTATCGAGGTTCTCAGATGTCTGGATCTCGAACCTGGCTGGCGCGAGCCGTGGCGTGCAAGCCCCATCCACTCTGCAGGCATCATGCGTGGTGGCGTGCGCTTGTAGGCGACCGTGAGTCCCATGGCAACACGAGTTCGACCGCCACTGCGCCGTCGCTAATGGGTCTATATCGTGCCCCCGCTATGGCGACACCTGTCCTGATCCCCGGGATAAGCTAGGCGGCGATTATGGGCTCGGGGAGATTTTGGCGGTGGCGACCGTCTTGGGTGGCGGTGGTCGCGCTGTTGACGGGGCTGATCGTGACGGGGGCGCTTGCGCTGACGTCGATGGCCGTATACAACCGCAACGAGCGGCGGCTGTTGAACCTCCGCGTGCGTGAGCTGAGCCTCGTGCTGGCGGCTACCGCCCCCTCGACCCAGACGCCACTGGCGTCGGCCGCCGAGTTGGCCAACGCCACGGGCGGAAACGCGCAGAAATTCCGTGCGTTCATGGCGCCCTACGTGGGCCCTTCTCGCCAGTTCACTTCGGTATCGCTGTGGCCGTTGGGCACAGCGCACCTCGCGCCGAGCACTGTGCTCGGCAGCACTCCGGCGCTCGCGTCGATGCCCGAAAGGGCCGAGCAGTTCTTCACGCATTCCACCCGGCCCGGTGTGTTGAACCTCACCGGCTTCCTCGAGCTCCCCGCATCCGGCGCTCGGCTTCGACTTCAGCGCACTCGGCCGTGCGCACGGGTTCGCGGTCTATGCCGAAAACCCACTGCCCGCGGACAGACGCTCGAAATTGGAGAAGAACTCGGCCTTCTCCGACCTCAACTACGCGCTGTATCTGGGTCACTCCGAGCGCACGAGCGACGTGCTGGTGACCAGCCTGAAGCATCTGCCGATCAAGGGCCGGCAGGCCTCGGACGTCGTCCCCTTTGGCGCCGGCGTGTTCACGATTGTGGTGAGCCCAAACGGCTCGCTCGGGGGCGCGTTCTTCGAGCGACTGCCGTGGATCATCGCCCTCGTGGGTCTCTTGGTGAGCCTGGCGGCGGCACTGATGACCGATCGGCTGGCGCGTCGCAGACGCTACGCCGAGCAACTCGTCGGTGTCCTCGATCGGGTTGCCTCCGAGAACCGCGAGATGTACACCGAGCAGCGCAGCATCGCGCAGACGCTCCAGCACGCGCTTGCTGCCTGAGAAACTGCCCGAGTTCGATGGGCTGCAGATGGGCGCACGCTACGTGCCGGCCGCTTCGGGCATCGATGTGGGAGGCGACTGGTATGACGTAGTCACGGCGGGCGATGGACAGGTGCTGGTCATGATCGGCGATGTCTCCGGTCATGGGCTTCGAGCAGCGACGACGATGGCCTCGCTGCGCCACGCCGCGCTGGCGTATGCGGCGCAGGACCCCAGTCCGGCTTCGGTGCTTGCCGCAGCTCTCGGATTTTGTCAACAGCGGCGCCCCACGACTACTTCGCGACGATGCTCTGTGTCCTGATCGACGTGGGTGCCCATCGGCTGACGGTGGCCAGCGCCGGTCACCTTCCGCCGCTCTTGATCGATGGCGCCGGCGGGCAGTTCGTCGAGTTCGACGCCCACGTGCCGATCGGCGTTGTGCGCAAGTCGCCCTACCTGCAGAGACAGTGTCTCCGTGCGGCCAGAACACGACGCTGATCGCGTTCACCGACGGTTTGGTCGAGCGTCGGGGAGAGCTGCTCGACGTCGGTTTGGCGCGCCTGCGAGAGGCGGCCACCACCACGGCCTTCCACTCGAGGATCTGCTGAGCGAGCTCGCCGCAGAGCCTCGCATCCGATGACCACCACGACGACACGGCGATTGTGGGCATCCGATGGCAGAGCTAGAGCCTGAGCCCCCGACGGTGCAGATCGACATCCACCTCGACCCAACGGGCGCGCAGGTCGTGATCCTCTCGGGAGAGCTCGACAGCTTCAAACGCTGCATCGCTTCAGGAGCAGGTGAGTCGCTCCCGCCGCAGCCCCCTCGGCGGCTGATCTTCGACCTCACCGACCTGCGATTCATGGACAGCGCCGGAATTGCGGTGCTGATCGGCGCTGCGGCGAAGGCAAGCAACGTGTCGCTACGTAATCCGTCCCCGATCATCCGACGCGTGTTGGAGGCCACGGGCCTCTCCAGTGTGTTCTCGATCGAATCATGAAGAAGGCACGCCGCTTTCACTGCCAGCCCGAGTCTGTGGCTGGCGCACGCCACTTCGTCAGGGATGTCCTGAGCGAGGAGCCGCGTGAGACTGTGGAAGCCGCGGAGCTGATGACCTCCGAGCTTGCCACCAACAGCGTGCGACACGCCCGTAGCGACTTCGAGCTCGCGATCCACCTTTCGCGAGACGAAATCCGCGTGGAGGTGAGCGATCACGGTCAAGGCCAGCCCGTCCCGCGCTTCCCTACGACCCAGGATCAGTCGGGACGAGGGCTTCAGATCGTCCAAGAGCTCGCTGAGGACTGGGGATTCAGCCCTTCACCCAACGGTAAGCTCGTCTGGTTCACCTTGAATCGCCGTCTCCTTCGACTAGAGAAGGACCGACATCAGAGACGAGCCGCCGGATCTTCGTAAGGCTCGCGCTCGATCACGCGATCACGCACCACCTGTCCGCGTCGCGGTCTCCAGGCGAGCATGTAGAAGAGCGACAGCACCAATCCAGCGATACCGATGATCATCAGGATCAGGCCCACCGTCGGCAGGGAAATGCCTGACACCGTGCTCGTGACCGCATAGCGCAGAATCGCACCGACGGCGATGAAAAATAGAGAGGTTCCAGTGGTCATGGCGAGATGACTACCCAGAATCTGTGTCTCATAACCATCACGCCGTGCGCGAAGTCACACGGTCCACCCAATGTTTACATGTCATTGTCTTCATAAGGCTCGTTTCAGGCTGCCCCGGGATGTCGCCGACTACGCGGCGGGCGGCTCATCGATGCGCACCATGTTACCGGACGGGTCGCGCACGGCACAGTCCCGCGTGCCCCACGGCTGGTCGGTCGGCTCCTGCACTATCTCGCTGCCCGAGGCTTGCAGCTTCTTGAAGGTGTCGTCGAGGTCGTCGGTGTGGAAGTGGACGCCGTTCAGGGCGCCCTTGGCGAGGAGCGCCGCGAGCGCGTCGCTGTCGGCGGGGCTGCCGTTCAGATAGTTCGTGAGGACGATCGCGACGCCGGGCTGGGAGGCGGAGCCGACGGTGATCCAGCGGAAGTCCTCGCGGGCGACGTCGTTGCGCAGTTCGAGGCCGAGTGTGTCGCGGTAGAAGGTCAGGGCTTGGTTGGGGTCATGGACTAGGACGAAGCATTGGGAGAGAGTGAGATTCATACTCCGAACACTAGGGAGCCAGCGCCCCGCGCGTTTCTCCGATCCTGCTCGTGTGACCAGCTTCATCGTTCTGCATTGCCTGCGCTGTGTAGGTGCCGTGGCTGGTGGGCGCCGGCGAGCAGCTCAGCGATCGCCTCGTCGATGTCGCGGGCGAGTCCGTCCGCGTGGGGAAGCGTCTCCCGGTCGGCGTAGATACCAAAGCAGGCCAGATCGAGCACTGTGGTCATCCCAACCGACAGGGCGTGGCGGTCGGCCAGCGGAACGACCGGATAGGTGGCCCGCAGCGGGCAGCCGAGCATGTACAGCGGCTCCGCGGGACCCGGGATGTTCGACACGACGAGGTTGAACGTGCGCGGGCTGGCCATGAAACGGGAAAAGGTGTGCTGTACGGCCGGCAGGGTGAGGGCGGCGGCCTTCAGCGCCAGGTCGGCTCCTTCGGGCTCGCCATCACGCTTGCGCTGGCTCATCGTGTCGTGCACGCGGCGCAGCCGGACCAGCGGGTCGGGCTCGTCGCACGGCAGGTCCGCGAACACAAACGAGATGTGGTTGCCGAGAACGTCGCCGGAGCCGCGAACGTTCACCGGGACCATCGCCTTGAGCGCAACGGGCTGCTCGCCCTCGCGGATCAGATAGGCGCGCACGGCGCCCGCGACCGCGGCGAGCATGACATCGTTGACCGTCGTGCCGTGGGCCCGCTTCACCACCTTCAGGTCCTCGAGCGGGTGCTGGGTACGGACGAGGTGGCGCAGCGGCGAGAGCTCTGTGTTGAGCACGCTTGCGGGCGCCGCGTACACCGAGTGGCTCAGCGCCCGGGTCGCCTGCAATGCGCCCGCCAGGGCCTGCCGCGCCGTCTGGGCGGGCGAGGCGAGTACACGCAGCGGTCCGCGCAGCAACCCAAGCTGCTCGCCGGCGAGGTCGCGCAGCCCCCGCGCGAGCAGGCGCTCGGCGCTCGGTTCCGGCTCCGCGTGCCACCCGTCGCTGGAGCAACCGGGCGGCTCGGGCGTTGGGTCGAGCAGCAGGCAGCCCAGCTCGACGGCCGCGATGCCATCGACCATGCAGTGGTGGGCCTTGCCGACGAGTCCGATCTGTCGGCGTTCTGAGTCCTCGCAGATCCACATCTCCCACAGCGGCCGGTCGCGCCGCAGCGGCATCGAAAACACCTCATCGGCAAGGTCGTCGATTGGACCGGGTGCCCGATAGACGTGACGATCGACGGAGAACGCCGGGAGCTCTGCCAGCGTCTTCCTCCCGCTCTCGGTGTCGAACTCGTACTCCTTCTCCACCGGGACCCAGGGCAGCGCCAGGCGCTTCTCCTTGATCTCCTGGTTTCGCTCCGCCTGCTCGGCCTCGAGCTTCGCGAGCTCGTCCCGGGCCGCCTGCCATTCCTCCCGCGTTCCGATCTTGTGTTCAGCCATGACTCCCACGATGTCTCGTTTCTCACAACCGGCAGGCGGTCGTCGAGGCGGCGATCCGCTCGGACAGGATCGCCGCGAGGCGCGCGCGGTGGCGTCCGGCGCCGCCGAGCAGCGCGGCGTCGAGCTGCGCGCGCTTGAACAGCCAGTGCACGTCCGCCTCCCACGTAAAGCCGATGCCGCCGTGGGCCTGGATCGCGCTCGCGGTGACCTCGCGCCCGGCGTCTGACGCGGCCGCCTTGGCCATCGCCGCCGCCTCCGCCAGCCCCTCGGGGTTAGCGTCGGCGCTCCACGCGGCGAAAGCAGTCGTCGAGCGCGCCTTCTCCGTTTCCAGCAGCATCTGCGCACAGCGGTGCGATACCGACTGGTAGGCGCCGACGGGCACGCCGAACTGCTTGCGCTCCTTGACGTACGCGACCGTCATCTCAAGAGCACGGTCGCACACGCCCACGAGCTCCGAGCTGACCGCCACGAGCGCGCGCCCGAGGCCCGGGCAGCCGTCCTCCAGCGCCTCGCCGGCGCTATCGGTCGCGCTCACGCGCGCGGCGGAGCGCGTCGGGTCGATCGCAGCGATCCGGCTCACCTCGGCGTCCGCCGGCGTCAGCAGTCGCCCGCTGCCATCGTCTTCGATCAGCACGATCACGCCAGCGTCCGCGCCGCCGATCACCAGCTCTGCGCTGCCGTCCACCGCGCTCGCGAGCGCTCCGATCGTCTCGCCCGAGGCAAGGTCTCCCAGCCAGCGCTCGCGCTGCTCGGACGAGCCCGCCTGCTCGATCACGCACGCCGCCATCGCACTCGGGAGGAACGGCACCGGCGCGAGCGTGCGCCCGAGCTCCTCGCACAGGATCGACAGCTCGATCGTGCCCAATCCCTGGCCGCCGTGCTCCTCGGAGATCGCGATCCCCGGCCAGCCCAGCTCGGATAGCTCCTTCCACAGGTCCGTGTCGGTGGTCTGTGCCTCGGCGTGCTCGCGCATCCTCTCCGGCTTCGCGCGCTCGGCCAGCAGGTCGCGCGCCGTGCGCTGGATGTCGCGCTGGTCGTCTGTCAGGCCGAAGTCCATCTACGCGGCCACCTTCAGACGGGGCAGCCCGAGCACGCGCTCGGCGACGATGTTCTTGAGCACCTCCGTAGTGCCTCCCTCGATCGTGTTGCCGCGCGCGCGCATCAGCTCATAGCTCCAGCTCGTTCCCAACGTGAGCGCCTCGGGCCCGATCACGTCCGCGGCCAACTGTGTCGCACGCTGGTTGGTGTCAGACCACAGCCACTTGACCAGCGAGCCCTCCGGGCCCGGCTGGCCATAACGCTCCGCATCGGTCAGGCCCTTCCAGGCCAGCAGGCGGATCGTCTCGCAGCGCACGTGCAGGTCCGCGATCTTGTCCGCATACAGCGCGTTCTCCAGCAGGCCCTTCTCGCCCGCCGCCGTGATCACGTCGTCTAGCAACTGGCGCAGGCGGATCTGCAGCGCGAAGCCCAGCCCCGCGCGCTCGTTCATCAGCGTCGTCAGTGCCACCTTCCAGCCGTTGCCAACGCCGCCCACCACGTTCGCGTCCGGTATGCGCGCCTCCTCGATGAACAGCTCGTTGAACTCCGCCTCGCCCGTGATCTGGCGCAGCGGGCGGATCTGCACCGCCTCCTGCTCCATGTCCATGAGGAAGTAAGTCAGGCCCTTGTGCTTGGCCACCTCAGAGTCCGTCCGCGCCACCAGCATGCACCACTTGGAGTACTGCGCGCCGCTCGTCCACACCTTCTGGCCCGTCACCACCCATTCGTCTCCGTCCTTCACCGCCCGCGTCTTCAGCGACGCCAGATCCGACCCCGCATCCGGCTCGGAGAAGCCCTGGCACCAGATCTCCTCTGCCGAAAGGATCGGCGACAGGTAGCGCTCCTTCTGCTCGGGCGTGCCCCACACCATCAGCGTCGGGCCGCCCAGCAGCAGGCCCAGCGTGTTCGCCGCAAACGGCACTCGCGCGCGGCCCAGCTCTTCGAAGTAGATCGCCGACTCCGTCTGCGACGTGCCACGCCCGCCGTACTCCGTCGGCCACGCCGGCGCCGCCCAGCCCGCCTCGTAAAGGTGGCGCTGCCAATCGCGCCGCCACGCAAACTGGGCGTCGTCGCCCGCGTCCGCCGGCGGTTTCGCCTCCGGCGGGTTCTCCGCCAGCCACGCGCGCAGCTCGTCGCGGAAGGCAATCTCCAGCTCACTGAACGTCAGGTCCATGGTTGTCCCCTCCTCCGCGGCGAGCCGCACGACGCGACCGACCAGGAATGTCTTGCGGATCAGGAGACTATCTCCGTGTACATTCAGCCGTCGTTCCGACGGTCATGTCCGATTCCCGCCAGACAAGACCAAGCCTGTGTGGCATCGTGACCGTATGATCTTTGACTCAGATCGCTTCTGGGGCGCCGTCGAAGCAGAAGATCCGCGCTTTGACGGATGGGTGTTCTGCGCGGTGAAGACGACCGGTATCTACTGCCGTCCGAGCTGCCCGGCGCGCACGCCCAAACGTGAGAATGTGCGCTTCTTCACCACGGCTGCGGCGGCGCAGGCGGCCGGCTTTCGCGCGTGCAAGCGCTGCCGGCCGGATGCGACTCCGGGCTCGCCGGAGTGGGATCGTCGTGCTGATCTCGTAGGACGTGCGATGCGGCTGATCGCCGATGGGGTGGTTGATCGTGAAGGTGTCGTGGGGCTGGCGAGTCGGCTTGGCTACACCGATCGCCACGTGTATCGCCAGCTCGTAGCGGTCGTCGGTGCCGGGCCGCTTGCGCTCGCGCGTGCCCAACGTGCTCAAACCGCGCGGATCCTGCTGGAGACGACGAAGGTTCCGATCATCGAGGTCGCGTTCGCGGCTGGCTTTCAGAGCGTGCGCCAGTTCAACGCGACGATCCAGGACGTGTTCGCCAGATCGCCGCGCGAGGTGCGTGCGCGGGTAAGCCATCGTGGAGCTGTAGAGGACAGCGGGGCGGTCATCTTGCGACTTCCCTACCGGGCGCCGCTGGATGGGAACGACCTGCTCATGTTTCTCGCGCTCCGTGCCGTGCCCGGCATCGAGGAGGCTTTGAATGGCGCCTACCGGCGCAGCCTGCGCCTGCCACACGGCGACGGTGTAGTCGAGCTGTGTCCACTCGACGGTTACGTGCAGGCGCGCTACTGGCTCGATGACCTGCGCGACTTGGCCGCGGCGATGCAGCGCTCGCGGGCGCTGCTGGATCTCGACTCCGACCCGCATGCGGTGGTGGAGGCGCTGGGCGATGACTCGCTGCTCGGTCCGCTGATTCGTACAGCGCCTGGCCGTCGCGTGCCGGGCCACGTGGACGGTCACGAGCTCGCCGTGCGCGCTGTGCTTGGCCAGCAGGTATCGCTCGCAGGCGCGAGGACCCTCGCAAGGCGCTTGGTGAGTGAGTATGGGACTGCGCTGGAGCGTCCGATCGGCGCCGTGACACATGTGTTTCCCTCAGTCGCGGCACTCGCCGGAGCGGACCCCGACCAGCTCGCGATGCCGAAGGCGCGCCGGCGCGCCCTACTTGGACTCGTCGCTGCACTGGCGCGCGGAGATTTGACGCTTGATGCGGGAGCCGATCGCGAGGAGGCACGCAGAGGTCTGCTTGCGCTGCCCGGGATTGGGCCGTGGACCGTGGACTACATCGCAATGCGCGCGCTGCGCGATCCCGACGCGTTCCTGCCCAGCGACCTGGGCGTTCGCCAAGCGCTCGAACAGCTGGGACAGGATGGCCGGCCCGCCGCCACCGAACGGCTGGCTGGGCGCTGGCGGCCGTATCGCTCCTATGCCGTGCAGCACCTGTGGGCACGGCTTGCCGCCTCACAGCCGGCCAAACATAGGACAACACCACACAGCGACCCCAACCGGCTCGCGGCCTGAAAGGAGCCTGATGCTCATCGCAACCGACACACTGCTGTACACGAAGATGGACAGTCCAATCGGCGAGCTGCTGCTGCTCGGTGACGGGGAGGCGCTGCACGGGCTGTACATGCAGGAGGGCCGCAAGCCGATCGAGATATCGCCGAGCTGGGAGCTCTCACCGGCGGCATTCACGGACGTCAGTGAGCAGCTGGTCGAGTATTTCGCCGCGCAGCGCACGAGCTTCGACGTGCCGCTGGTGATGAAGGGGGCGCCGTTTCAGCATCGTGTGTGGCGTGCCCTGCAGGACATCCCCTACGGCGAGACCATTAGCTACGGCGAGCTCGCACAACGCATCGGGCAGCCCTCGGCCGCGCGTGCCGTGGGCATGGCCAACGGTCGCAACCCGATCGGCATCATCGTCCCCTGCCACCGCGTGATCGGCGCGAACGGCGCACTCACCGGCTACGGCGGCGGGATCGAGCGCAAGCGGTTGCTGCTCGACCTCGAGGCAGGATGCCAGTCTATGGCAGTGCTATGTGCGAACCCGTAGAGGGCGCCCAGCCTGCCTGGCGGCTCGCTTGGCGGCAAGCTCGAAGAGCTCCCAAGCGCACACCTCGATGAAGCGCCAGTTCTGATCGGCTTCGCTTATCGCATCGACAATGCGCTCAGCGAGATCGGCGGCTCGGGCAGTTGTCTGCGCATCGCTCATCAGGAATCATCTCCTCAAATCCGAACACACGTTCGTGGAGAATCGACAGTACGGTTCGCAACTGTCGGAATCGGCCTTAATCAGGGTCGCGTCAATCCCTTGCTGCAGAGAAGTCACGCTCTTGTCACAGATGCGTGATGCAACGTGCGCCTATGGTGTCAAACGCACGGGCAAAGACTTGAGCTGGTTGAGGAACACCGACTCGACCATCGCCGGTCGCCCCGACATCTCCATCGCCGGGAAGCGAGCGAGGGTCTCCTCGAACAGGGTGTTGAGCTCCAGCCGGGCCAGCGCAGTGCCCAGGCAGAAGTGCCGGCCACCGGCACCGAACGCCTGATGCTCGGGGTTGCGGCGCACGTCGAAACGGTCGGGGTCCTCGTGACAGGACTCATCGCGGTTGGAGGAGACGTACCACATGACGACCTTGTCTCCCTCCTTGATCTCACGGCCGTGCAACTCGGTGTCGCGGGTCGCGGTGCGGCGAAAGTGCGCGAACGCGGGAAACATCCGCAGCGACTCCTCCACGGCGCCTGGAATCAGCGAAGGGTCGTCCAGCAGCAGCCGGCGCTGATCGGGGTGCTCCATCAGCGCCCGCATACCGCTGCAGTAGGTGGCCTTGGTGGAGTCGTTGCCGGCGGCGACGAGCAGGAAGAAGCCCATCACGATCTCGTGTTCCTCCAGACGCTGTCCGTCCACTTCGGCGTGCACCAGCACGCTGGTCAGGTCATCGGTCGGGTTCTCGCGGCGCTGGGAGATCAGCTTGCCGCAGCGCTCGAACACCTCCGCAACCCCTGCTTGGATCCCCGCCTCGACGCTCTCGTGCGGGTTCAGATCGGGGTCGCCGGCGCCGAGCATCATGTTCATCAGACGCGCCCAGGCCTCGTCGTCCTCGGGAGGTAGGCCCATGAAGCTGCCGATCACGCGCGCGACCACCGGCTGGGCAACGTCTGCGACCAGGTCGCACGTCTCCCGGGCGGGCGGGCCCTCCAATCGCTCGAGCGCCTCCACCACGATCGCCCGGACGGCGTCCTCGTGGGCGGCGATTCGCTTCGGCGTGAACCCCGCCTGGAACAGGGCCTTGATGCGGTCATGCTTGGGTGGGTCCATGCCGATGAACATCGCCCGCGAGAGCTCGATCGGGAAGCCGGTTGTGGCGGCCGTGATGCCACCGCGTTCGGAGGAGTAGGTCTGCCAGTCGCGGCTGACCGCGTGGACATCCTCGGCCGTGGTGACCGACCAGTAGCCGGCCTCCTCGGGGAATTCGCGGATCCCTGAGGTCCAGTGCACGGGACACTCGCCGCGCAGGCGCGCGAACAGCTCGTGCGGCACGCCGCGCTCCCAGACCTCGCGCTCGGTCACGAGCACGTCCTTCAGGTCGTTGCTTTCTACCGCCGTCATCCGAACCTCCAAGATCGTTGTCGGGGGATGCCTGTCGATCTTACTCGGCCGTCTATGACAGCCGATTGCGCTCGCAGCCTATGGGGAAGACTCGGCGTTGCGCAGCCCGGTCAGGAGCCAAATCGCAAACAGGCCGATGAGCGCGACGGCGCAGGCGAATGCAAGCGCCGTGTGGTCGTGCGCGCCGGAGATCAGCCCACGGCCCGCGTCGAGGAAGGCGGTCGCGGGGTTGACGCTCGCGACTGTGTGGATCCACCCCTTGAGTAGCCCGAGCGGCACGTACACCGGCGCGAGGAACAGGATCAGGAAGACCGGAGTCTGCATCAGCGGCCCCGCCTGGATCGAGCGGAAGCGGAAGGCCACGCCCGCGGCCCAGCCGTAGCCGACGAGCACGAGCAGCGCGGCCAGGCCGTAGAGGCCGAAGATGTCCACGCCGCTGCCGGTGATGCGCATCCCGGCGATCAGCGCGACCCCGGTGACGACCGTCAGGGTGATGACTGCGCGTGTGAGCGCCACGAGCGCGTAGCCCAGCACGATGCCGCGCCGGTCCTCGGCGGCGAGCATCAGCCGGCGCGCGAACCCGCTCTCGAAGTCGAACGCGACCGTGAAGCCGGTGAACAGGCCGCTGAACAGCGCCGACTGGCAGAGAACGAACACGAACTGAAAAGCGGTATAGCCGGCGGGGAAGTGAAAGCCCGGGATCGACCCGAGCGCCGAGAGGCCGCCGGCGAAGCTCGCGAGGAAGACGAGCGGGAACACGATCGAGGGCACGAACAGGTCGGGCCGGCGCACGTATGTGTGCAGGCTGCGCCAGGCGATCGCCCCGGCGACCCGCCACAGCCCGCCGTGTGGAGTCGTGCTTTTCATGTGCGCTGCAGCCTGAATTTCAATGCTCCCGCGACGCCGAAGAGGCCGACGATCAGCAGGCCGATGGCAACGGCGAAGCCGCGCCATAGCGCGGTGCCGTCCCAGCCGGAGATGAACAGCGAGCGAAAGCCCTCGATCAGGTAGGAGATCGGGTTCCACGTCGCGACCGTGTGAAACCAGCCCGTCTTCAGTAGGTTGCGCGGCAGGTTGCTCGAGGACAGGAAGATGAACACGAAGAACAGCGGGAACAGGCCCTGCACCGCCTCGCCCGAGCCGGTCCGCAGGGCCGCCACGCAGCCCAGCGCGCCGAAGCCGACCGCGGCCAGCGAGCCGAGCACGATCACCACCAGCGCGCCTGGAAACCCAGTATGCAGGTGGGCCCCGAAGATCAGGCCGACGACGATGTACACGGCCGATTGCAGCGCCCCCAGCGCCGCGACACCGAGCAGCAGCCCCGCGATCAGCGAAATCCGGCGCATCGGGGTGAGGGCGAGACGGTCGAAGAAGCCGCTCTCGATGTCCTCGGCCAGGTTCGTGCCGGTGTTGATCAGCGAGAACATCCCGCCCTGGATGAACGCGACTGCGATTGCGAACGAGATGTAGGAGTGCGTTGGAAAGCCCGGCAGCCGCGTCGCCGCCTTTAGCCCACTGGCGTTCACGGCGAGCAGCATCGCGGGGAAGAAGACGATCGGGAACATCTGAAACGGCTGGCGCAGCGTCTTCAGCGTCGAGCGCCTGGCCAGTGCGCCGATTTGGGTGAGCAGCACGGGGTTCACGACGCGACTGGCTCGCCGGCCGGTTGCTCGTCCTCGTCCTGCGCCCCGTCGGCGGCGCCCTCGAGCGAGCGGCCGGTCTTGGCCAGGAAGACGTCGTCGAGCGTCGGCGAGTGCAGGCGCAGGTCGGCGATTCGCAGGCCCTCGGCGTCGAGCACGCGCACGATCTCGGCTAGGTCGCCCACCCCCTCGGGCAGACGCACCGCCACCCCGTTCGAGGAGGCGGCCGCCTCCTCACCGAAGCGTGCTAGCGCGGACGCCAGGCGCTCACGATCGCCCGGGTCGGCCGGGATCGCCTCGACGCTGGGACGGCCGATCCCGGCCTTCAGCTCAGCCGGTGTGCCCTCGGCGACGATCTTGCCGCGGTCGATAATCCCCACCCGATTGGCGAGCACGTCGGCCTCCTCGAGGTACTGCGTCGTCAGGAAGACCGTCACGCCGTCGTCTGCCAGTCGGCGGACCTCGTCCCACAGCGCCGCGCGGCTCTGCGGATCCAGGCCGGTGGTTGGCTCGTCAAGGAACAGGATCCGCGGGCGGTGCACGAGCGCCAGCGCAAGGTCGAGCCGGCGCTTCATCCCGCCGGAGTAGCCGCCGACCTTGCGCTCGGCCGCGTCGGTCAGCCCGACGCGGGCCAGCAACTCGCGGCCGCGCGTCGCGCGCTCTGTCTTGCCCAGCCCGTGCAGCGAGCTCTGGAGGCGCATATGCTCGCTGCCGGTGAGGAACGGGTCGAGCGCGGCCTCCTGCAACGAGGCGCCGATCGCGCGCCTGACCTCTGCGCCCTGATGCACTACGTCAAGTCCCGCCACGCGCGCGGTGCCGGATGTCGGCGGGAGCAGCGTCGTGAGCACCAGCACGGTCGTGGACTTGCCGGCGCCGTTGGGGCCGAGGAAGCCGTAGATCTCCCCTGGCGCCACCTGCAGATCGATCCCGTCGACTGCGCGCACGCCCCCCTTGAAGTCCTTGACGAGGCCTTCAACCTCGATTCCGTTCTCGCCGATCGTCGTCACGTAGCGGCTCCTCTAACGGTGGCACTGGCGGTCATCCGGCGAGATGGTAGCCGACGCCTCCGCGCGCCCAGGGACGTAACCGGGCGTGCCGATCCTCTGCAAACAGATTCTCAGGCGCGAGCGGCGCTCACCGCCCGATGCCGCCGCGGCGCAGCCGGTTTTCACGGCGCAGTTCCTCGACCGCCTCGTCAAAGCCGCCGAGGGCGGCACGGGCCCCGTCGCCGAGCAGTTCGACGTCGATGCGCTTGCGGACGAGCTCTCCGGCGATCGCGTCGACGCGCTGGGCGCCGGCCCCGGGACGGGAGCTGAAGGCTCGCTCGGGGCGGTCGCCGCGGAACACCAGCCCGACGCCGTCGTCGAGCGCCCACCCCCCGGGGAGGGTGCCGTCGCGGACGGCGGCGAGCCACACGGGCAGGCGCTCGGGCTCGCCGTCGGCGTGGACGGTGAGCGACCCGGGCAGCAGCCCGAGGCCCTGGATCGGCTCCGGGGGGCCGGAGGAGCGGGTGACGCCCCCCTGGAACCAACACATTGCCCCGGCGCTCAGCCCCACCAGCACGGTCCCTCGCTCCCACGCGCGCTCGAGCAGGCGGTCGAGCCCATGGGCGTTCCACAGGGCGAGGAGGTTGCGCATGGAGCCGCCGCCGACGTACACGATGTCCTGGTCGAAGATGATCTCCTCGAGCGAGCGGGTCAGCTCGCGCAGGTGAAACAGCGACAGGACCTCGCCCCGGCAGGCCCGCTCGCCGAAGCGCGCCTTGAACGCGTTGATCTGCGAGGTGGTGTCACCCGAGGCGGTCGGCAGAAACAGGATGCGCGGTTCGCCGATGTCGGCGAGCGACAGCACGAAGTCGTCGAGCAGCGGGTTGGACGGCTCCATCGTGAAGCCCCCGCCGCCCATGGCGAAGATCACGCGCTGGCGCAGATCAACGATCGCCTGCTCGGCGCTCACGCGGCGACCGGCTCCCGCTCGACGTAGACGCCGCCGAGATAGTCGGCGTGCAGGCGCGTCTCGCGCACGCCACTGTCGGACGGCTCGACGAGGAAGGCGCTGCCGTCTCGGCGGGATGAGACGACGCGCTCGAGGCTGGTGCCGCGGAAGTGCAGCGCGACGCCGTCCTCGGCGGCGAAGCCGGCGCGCATGCCGTCGGCGACGAAGCGGTGGTACTCGGCTCGGCGGGCAGGCTCGGCGTCGTAGTGGACGCAGTTGGAATACGGCAGCAGCCCGAGCCCGCGCATGCCCCGCGGCGCGCCGTGAAACGCGCTCAGCGCCTGCGCGAACCAGCACAGCGATCCGGCCGAAGGTCCGCACAGGACGATCCCCCGCCGCCACGCCTTGCGCAGGATCGCATCCAGGCCATGCGCCCGCCACGCGCCGAGCATGCTCACCACGTTGCCGCCGCCGACATAGATCAGGTCCTGCGCCAGCAGGTGTGTGGCGAGATCGTCCTCGACCCCGCCCGTGCCCTGGTCGCGGCGGAAAAGCGAGACGTGACTGGCGTCGCAGGAGGGGGAGAAGCGGCGGTAGAAGCGCACCACGTAGTGATCGGCGTCGCCCGAGGCGGTCGGCAGGAAGCAGACGCGCGGCCGTGCGGCGTCCGTCAGCGAGAGGACATAGTCATCGAGCAGCGAGCTGTCTTTCTCCATGGAGAAGCCCCCGCCTCCGAAGGCGACGATCTGGGCATCCTTGGATCGCATCGGGCGCATCGCGCTCGCTTTGTTCGGTGGGAAGACAACACAGACAGCTTGCCTCAGGCTGCCCGAGTGGACGCCTCGGCGGTATGGACCCCAGTCGGAGATTTGCTCACCCTGGCCTGGACAGGAGACCTACCGACTGCGGCGAGCGTCACGCCCGCGAGCAGGCTGGCGGCGATCATGAACTCCCACGCGGCCTTGAAGTCTCCCGCGGTGTGCGGCGTCCCCAGCACCGCGACAAGGATCGCGAAGCCGAGGGCGGAGCCGATCTGCCGGCCCGTGGTCTGCACCGCGATCCCGGTCGCCAGCCGCTCCGGCGCGAGCGTCGCGGCCACTGCGCCCGTCAGCGAGGGGATCATTAGCCCGACACCGACTCCGCCGATCATCATGCCCGGCAAGAAGTCGGTCGCGTAGCGGGGTGCGCCGGTCAGGTGCGTGACCCACCAGACGCCGCCCAGCGCGAACAGCAGCGCGCCAACGGCTCCCACCCGTCCGGGGCCGAAGCGGGCGCCCAACCGCGCGCCGGGGACCGCCATCGTGGCGGCCATCGCCGGTCCGGGGAAGATCTCGAGGCCCGCGGTGATGATCTGCTTGTGCCAGATCCCGGTCAGGAACAGCACGCTCGCGAGCAACATCGCGGCGAACGCCACGAAGAACAGCAGCGACCCCAGCGTGGCGAGGCTGAAGGCCCGCACTTTGAGCAACGCCGGCTCGACGATCGGGGAGGGGTGATAGACGATGCGCCGCCCGACCATCGCGATCAGCAGCGCCGTGAGGGCGAACAGGCCAAGGATGCGCGGGCTCGCCCAGCCCCAGGTGGAGCCCTCGATGATTGCCACGACGAGCGTCGCCATCGCCGCGGTCAGGATGCCCGCGCCGAGGAAGTCTGCCCGCTCTGTGTCCGGATGGCGAACCTCGCGCAGCACGCGCCAGCCCGGCGATCAAGCTTGCGAGACCGACCGGGACATTCACGATGAACACCCAGCGCCAGCTGACCTGCACCAAGAGTCCCCCCAGAGGTGGCCCGGCGGCGGCGGCGATCCCACCGACGGCGGCCCAGATCCCGATCGGGATGTGGCGCTTCTCGGGCGGAAACTCCGGTAGCAGCAACCCGAGCGAAGCGGGCATCAACAGCGCCGCGCCGAGTCCCTGCACCGCGCGTGCCGCGACGAGGAAGGGGATCGACGGCGCGAGCGCGCAGGCGGCCGAGGCCGTCACGAACACGCCCGTGCCGAGCAGGTAGGAGCGCTTGCGCCCGAACGTGTCCGACCAGCGCCCGGCGGCGATCAGGAACGCGGCGAACACGATCGTGTAGGAGTTCAGCACCCACGACAGCGACCGCAGGCTCGTGCCAGGGAAGTCCGTGTGGAGTTGGGGAAACGCGATGTTGACGATGAACACGTCGAGCCCGGCCATGAAGACTCCGGCGACGACGACCAGCAGAACCTGCCACCTGCGCTCCATGACCACGCTCCCGTCTAGTTGGACGACCACGCACGACCAAGTTGCATCACAAAACGCACCCTAGCAGAGAGAGTTTTATCACGCAACTAAGTGGTAGACTCACTGGATGCTGAAAAGCGACTACACCGACCAGAACTGCTCGCTTGCGCGCGCGCTCGAGTTGGTCGGTGAGCGCTGGACGATTCTCGTGCTGCGCGACGTGTTCCTCGGTCGCAGGCGCTTCGATCAGATCCAGCAAAGCCTCGGCGTCGCCCGCAACGTGCTCGCCGCTCGCCTGGACCGCCTCGTCGCCGAGGGGATCCTCGAAAAGGTCCCTTACCAAGAGCGCCCGCTGCGCCACGAATACCGGCTGACCCCAAAGGGCGTTGACCTGTGGCCCGTGACCGTCGAGCTGTTGCGCTGGGGCGACCGCTACGCCGCGCCCGACGCGGGCCCGCCGATCGTGCTGCGGCACAAGGACTGCGGCGGCGTGCTCGGCGAGCGCCGGATCTGCACGCGCTGCGGCGAGCCATTGGAGGTGCGCGATGTGCGTGCCGAGCCCGGTCCCGGCGCCGTGAACGCTGGGTCCGAGTACTCGCAGGGGAGCTCTTCACGCTCTGAGTCCATGTCCGCCGCTGGCTGAGGTGCGCTGGCCTCCTACAGTGTCCGTCGATGACGGACGATTCGAGCGACATGCCGGTGAGGCTCCTGGTCGTTGACGATGACCGCGCGGTGCGCGAGGCGCTGCGCCGGGTGCTGACGCTGGCCGGATACGAGGTGCAGACGGCGGAGGGTGGAGAAGAGGCGCTCGAGCTGGTCGTGCAGGCGGTGCCGGACACTGTTGTGCTGGACGTGGGCATGCCGGAGATGGACGGGCTGGAGGTGTGCAGACGGCTGCGCAGGCTGGGCAACAGGGTGCCGATCCTGATGCTGACAGCGCGCGACGCGGTCTCTGACCGTATCGACGGGCTGGACGTGGGAGCTGACGACTACATGGTCAAGCCGTTCGATGTGGACGAGCTGAAGGCACGGATCAGGGCACTGCTGCGGAGGGCGGGGCCGGAAAGGGGAGATCCCGAAGCGCTGTCGTTCGCGGAGGTCAGGTTGGATGGCGCCAGGCATGGCGCAGAGGTGAACGGAGCATTCGTCGAGCTGACGAAGACGGAGTACCAGCTGCTGGAGTTGCTGATGCTGAACCCCAGACACGTCCTGTCGCACAGCCTGATCTACGACAGAGTGTGGGGGTACGACTTCGGCCCAGCGTCGAATGCGCTGCGCGTGTACATCGGCTACCTGCGGCGCAAGCTGGAGGGGGCGGGCGCGCGACAGCTGATCCATACGGTGCGTGGGGTGGGGTATGTGCTGCGCGAGCCCTGAGTGGGAATGGCGAACCCACGACCGATGACATTGCGCACCCGGATCGCGGTGGTGGCGAGCGTGTCGGTGGCACTGGCGGTCCTGGCGGCGGCGATCGGGTTGTACGTCGCGGTCAACGCGGACCTGCGCGGCGAAGTTGACAAGGGCCTGCACGCGCGTGCGCGCGCGTTGGCGGGACCACCTCCGGGCAATGTGAGGGCGGGAGAATCAGCGGAAGGACCAGGCGGCCCGAAGCTGTTCGAAGGCGTACCACCCCCCAGTGCTCCCGGCTCTCGAGCGGGCGGAGGCTATGGCGCAGGCGCACTGCCGAGCAGCGTTCAGCCAGCGCCGTTCGGGGGGGCGTCAGGATACGTGCAGTTCATCGCGCCGGATGGCAAGGTGCAGGTGCCGGGCGGCCAGGGCAGATCGCCTGCGATGATCGTGCCCAACGCACGGGATGAGACGATTGCAAGACGCGGCAGCGGCAGCTCGTTGAGCGACAGGACGGTGCAGGGGACGAGGCTGAGGGTGCTGACGGAGGGAATCGGGGCGCGCGGGGCTGTTATGGTGGCGCGGCCGCTGACCGAGGTGAACAGCGAGCTGAGCAGACTGGCGCTGATTCTCGCTGTGGTCGGCGCGGCGGGAATCGCGCTCGCAGCGGGGCTGGGGGCGCTGGTTGCGCGAGTGGCGCTTGCGCCGGTAAGGAGGTTCACCGCGCGCACTGAGGCGCTGACGGCAGAGGGTGCACTGAGAACGGGCAATCTGGATCTGTCCAAGCGGCTGGAGGTGGGGGGTAAAGACGAGCTGGGTAGGTTGGCTGATGGCTTCAACAGGACGCTGGATGCGCTGGAGCGCTCGATTGGATCGCAGCGCCAGTTGGTGGCCGACGCGAGCCACGAGCTGCGCACGCCAATTGCGAGCTTGCGCGCGAACGTGCAGGTGCTGGGCGAAGCCGAGCGACTGCCGCGGGCGGAGCAGGAGAGCCTGCGCAAGGACATCGTGGCGGAGCTCGACGAGCTGACCGCACTGGTGGCGGACGTGGTGGAGCTTGCTCGCGGGACTGTCACTGAGGGGCAGCAGGACGAGGTGCGCCTGGACGATGTCGTGAGCGCGGCGATCGAGAAGGCACAACGTCGCGGGGGGCTGCGCTTTGAGCGGCAATTGGAGCCTACGGTTGTAACAGGGAACGCGCAGCGGATCGACCGAGCGGTGTCGAACCTACTGGACAACGCCTGCAAGTTCAGCCCCAATGACGGCGTCGTGGAGGTGGGGCTGAAGGCGGGAGTGCTGACTGTCAGAGACCATGGCCCAGGCTTCGACGAGCGCGATCTGGGGCACGTGTTCGACCGCTTTTACAGGGCCGACAGGGCGCGCAAGCTGCCCGGCTCTGGTCTCGGCCTGGCGATCGTGCGTCAGGCCGCTGAGGCCTGCGGCGGCTTCGTCGAAGCACAGAACGCTCCGGGCGGCGGCGCGCTGCTGAAGGTCAGCTTCGGTGCAGCGGCGGGCATGTCCCAGCCTCCGTCCGATCTTGATCCAGGCGCGGACCGATGAGTCGTCCACCAATGAGCCGTCGAGGAAGCAAGTTGCGCTTGCTACAGTGGATACATTCGAGAGTGTCTACTGGATTTGCTTGATCGGAACCTTCGATCGACCGCAACTTTCGAGGGTATGGGGAGTCGGACAAAGGTATAGAGATCCTGGGTCTATAGGGAGGGTTGCCATGAGGTTGCACGCTCGCGTTTCGGTCTTGGCGCTGCTGGCAGGCGCAATTGTTGCTGTCTCGGCACCCGCGGCGCAGGCTGCGTTCGGCGTAGAAAGCTTCTTTGCGGCCAACTGCAAAACCGAAACATGCACGCTCAAAAGCACCCTGGAACACCCATCCGAATACTTCACGCAGGCGGCTGGCCATCCTCTGGCGGGGGTCACGGAATTCGTGGTCAAACACGAAGAAAAAGCAGGGGTCACCTACCCTGAAGGCTTCCCCGGGGGCAGCGTCAAGGAAATACGCACGGACGTCGGGCCTGGCCAGAGCACCAACCCCGAGGCCGTCCCAAGGTGCTCGGTAAAAGAATTTGAAGGGACGCCGGTTGAACCTGCGCCGGGTCTGCACGCCTTTACGGCTCCCAACTGTCCGGGAAGCGAAATCGGTGAAAACAAAGTAACCACTGTGCTCGAAGTGGCACCCAGCACTTTTGCCGACGTTCCTTTGTCGGGCAAGATGTACAACCTCGAACAGCCGACCGGTCTCGCGTCGTACTTCGGTATTGCTCTCAGTCTCGCGCCCCTTGGCCTACCCAATGACTATGTCCATACCTTCCTCGAAGGTCACATCGAATGGGGCAAGGAACCGCAGGGAACCAACAAGGGTGACTACCACGACGTCTACATCATCAAGAACGTCACCCCGGGACTGATCTCGTCTCGTCTGATCTTCAAAGGCGATATCGGCACGGGCGGGTTTCTGACGCTCCCCAGCAGTTGCACGGGCACCGGAGAACAGACGACGACGACCCTGCACGTTACGTCCTACGAAGGTCAATCGCAAATCGAAGGCTTTTCAGGACCAGTCGGTAGCGAAGGCTGCAAAGGCGAATCCGGCCTAACGATCCCTTTGTTCGAACCCGGATTCAAGCTGACGCCGGAAACGAGCCAGTCGGACAAGCCAGACGGCATCACGACCGAACTGACGGTGCCGCACGCTGAAAGCCCGACCACCATCGACTCCTCCCAGCTCAACACGGCCACCGTCACTCTGCCCGAAGGCATGACGCTGAACCCGTCGGCCGCGGCGGAAGTCAAGAAGGCGTGCACGCCGGCGCAGGCGCGGATCCACAACTCCACGTTCGGGGTGGAATGCCCGGAAGAATCGAAGGTCGGCACGGTCACGCTCGAAGTCCCGACGCTCCCGCCGGGATCGCTGACCGGCGCCCTCTACCTGGGCGGGCCGGAAGGGAAACCGATCGAAGGCCCTCCGTACACGATGTATCTCAACGCCGAATCGAAGCGGTACGGCGTTGATGTGCGCCTGCAGGGCTCGGTCACGCCCAACGAAACTACGGGCAGGCTGACCGCGACGTTCGAAAAGAATCCCGAACAGCCGTTCAGCGATGCGATCCTGAAATTCACCGGCGGTGAACTCGCGCCGATTGCCAACCCGCTGACGTGCGGGGCCGCGAGCAGCGCAGCCAGCTTCACTCCGTATACCGGTCAGCCCGCGTTCGCACCGTCGATCTCGCCGTTCACCGTGGACAGCAACGGCTCGGGAGGCGCATGCTCCTCACCGCTGCCGTTCGCGCTCAGCCAGAGTGCGGTCAACCAGTCGCCGGGCTACGCGGGGGCGAAGACGTCGTTCACGCTCAACATCGGACGGAGCGAAGGCCAGCAGTACCTGTCGCAGATCAAGACGGTGATGCCGGCCGGTCTCGTCGGGCTGCTGCCGACCGTGACTCAGTGCCCCGAACCGCAGGCCGGCAAAGGCGAATGCTCGGGGGCGAGCGAAATCGGCACGGTCAACGTGGCGGCGGGTTCAGGCCATCCGTACGGGTTCAGGGGGAACGTCTACCTGACGGGGCCCTACGGTGGCGCGCCGTTCGGCCTCTCGATCGTCGTGCCGGCGATCGCCGGGCCGTTCAACCTCGGCAACGTGGTCACGCGCGGGACGATCAACGTCGAACCGTACACAGCGCGCGTGGTCGCGACTAGTAACGTGCCGACGATCTACAAGGGCATCCCCCTGCGGTTGAGGGGGATCAGCGTCGAAATCAACAAGCAGGGCTTCCTGCAGAACCCGACCAACTGCGGAACGCTCGCGACCGAAACGACGCTGACGTTGACGCTCGGCACAACGCAGAGCTTGTTGACCCCGTTCCAGGTGGGCGAATGCAGCAAGCTCCCGTTCAAGCCCTTGTTCGGATCGGCGACTGGGGCCAAGACCTCGAAAGCCAATGGGGCGAGCCTGGAAACTACGCTCAACCTGCCGGTCGGCCAGGCGAACGTCAAGTCAGTGCTGGTGCAACTGCCCAAGCAGCTTGCCATCGAGGCTGACGACGTTGCAACAGGCGTGTCCGGAAGCGACGTTCGCCGCTAACCCATATGGCTGTCCGGGCGGCTCGTTTGTGGGCGGCGTCAGGGCGAACACTCCGACGCTCGCCACAAAACTGAAAGGACCGGCGATCCTCGTCTCGCACGGCGGGGCGGCGTTCCCGGATCTGGACCTGCTTCTCGAAGGCGAAGGCATCCGCGTGATCTTGGTGGGCACCACGAACATCAAAAACGGGATTACGACGACCAACTTCGCTGCACTCCCGGACGTGCCGGTCTCGAGCATCACGGTGAATCTGCCGATCGGCGGGCACTCAGCGCTGACGACCAACGGCAGCGTTTGCACGAACAAGCTCGTAATGCCGACGACGATTGTCGGCCAGAATGGGACCACGTTCAAACAGAACACGGCGATCAGGGTCAACAACTGTCCGGTGCGTATCGTCGGGCAAAAGGTGATTGGCAGCACCGATTATCTGACCGTCCAGACCTACGAAGCGGGACGAATCAGCGGCAAAGGCGCCGGCCTGGCGACGGTGTTCCGGAGCTTCAACCAGGCCCACAAAACGGCGACGCTAAGGATTCCGCTCTCGCGGGCAGGCCAGCGCCGTGGCCGTCCGTATAGGGTCAGGGTGCGCGTCGGGTTTGTGCCCAAGAAGAGGGGCAAGCCCCGCTCCATCACCTATATAAACGTAACGTTCAGATAATCAGCACACACGGCGATCCCGGGTGCGCAGGCGCCCGCTCCCGGGAGATGCCCTACATTTAGAGAGATGGGCACGGGTACGGACACCATCCAGCAGCCTACGCACACCGATTCGCTGCTGGCCGGTATCCGTCACCTGACCGCGCTGGCTGACGGCGCGGCAGACACAGACGCGATGTTCCGTGCGCTCGCCCGAGAGCTGCTGTCGGTGCCCGGCGCTGAGGAGGTCCACATCCACCACCTCGAGCCCGACGGCGCCAGTGAGGACGAGTTGGTGGCGGTATACCTGCACGGCGGCACCGACCGGCTCAGCTATCTGCACCCGCGCACCGAGCGCCCGCCTGGCGTGAGTTGGGTGGCGAGCACGCGCAACAGCTTTCTCGCCACCGACACTGAGGGGCTCGAGGTCAGCATTCCGCGCCTGACCGAAACCGGCGTGGTCACCGGCGCGCTACTTGTGCCACTCGCCGAGCGGGGAGAGGTCGAGGCGGTCGTCGTGCTCGTGCGCCGGGAATCAGAGGCCTTCGCACCAGCAGAAGTCGAGTTCGCCGTCACGCTCGTCGATCAGGCCGCCACTGCGCGCGCGCTCGCGCGCGCGCGAGCGGAGGCCGGCACGGACGCGGTGACCGGCTGCATGAATCACCGCGCGATGCGCCGGCGCCTGGACGAGGAGATAGGTCGTGCTACTCGCACCGGCGGGCCGCTGTCGGCGATGCTGATCGACCTCGACGACTTCAAGCTCGTGAACGACCGCCACGGCCATCAGGCCGGCGACGTGATGTTGCGTGCTGTCGTGCATGCCCTGGTCGGTGAGTTCCGTGCGTTCGACCGCGTGGCGCGCTACGGAGGCGACGAGTTTGTCGTGATCCTTCCCAACGCGACGCTCGACAGCGCCGCCGCGGCCGCCAGCCGCGCGCTCGAGCGGCTGCGCGCGATTCCCGACCACCCCGGGATCGGCACAGGGGTCTCCGCATCCGTAGGCGTCGCCCAGTGGGAGGCGCCGATGAGCACCGATGAATTGCTCGAAGCGTGCGACGCCGCCCTACTGCGTGCCAAGCGCCAGGGCAAGGGGCGCGTGACGCGCGCCTCGTAGACTGCGGGGTATGCCGCACGACAGCTTTGGCGCCAAGGACACGCTGATTGTCGGCGCGCGCAGCTACGAGATCTTTCGCCTCGACGCGCTGCAGCAGCGCTTCGACGTGGCACGGCTGCCCTTCTCGCTGAAGGTGCTGCTCGAGAACCTGCTGCGCAACGAGGGCAGCGGTCCGGTCACCGCGGCAGACGTCGAGGCACTCGCCAGTTGGGATGCGAAGGCGCAGCCGAGCAAGGAGATCGCCTTCACGCCCGCACGCGTGCTGATGCAGGACTTCACCGGCGTGCCGGCGGTCGTCGATCTGGCGGCGATGCGCGACGCGATGGCCGACATGGGGGGCGATCCAGCGCGGATCAACCCGCTCGCCCCCGCCGAGCTCGTGATCGACCACTCGGTGCAGGTCGACGCGTTCGGCACGCGTGACGCCTTTCGCTTCAACGCCGAGCGCGAGTTCGAGCGAAACCAGGAGCGCTACGCCTTCCTGCGCTGGGGTCAGGGGGCGTTCGACGACTTCGCGGTCGTGCCGCCTGACACCGGGATCGTCCACCAAGTCAACCTCGAGTACCTCGCTCGTGTCGTCTTCGACAACGACAAGACCGAGCAGGCTTACCCCGACACGCTGGTCGGGACCGACTCGCACACGACGATGGTCAACGGGCTCGGCGTGCTGGGGTGGGGCGTCGGCGGCATCGAGGCGGAGGCGGCGATGCTCGGCCAGCCGATGTCGATGCTGATCCCGCAGGTGCTCGGCTTTCGCCTGCACGGCGAGCTGCCCGAGGGCGCCACCGCAACGGACCTCGTGCTGACCGTCACGCAGATGCTCCGCGCGCGCGGCGTGGTGGGGATGTTCGTCGAGTTCTATGGCGCCGGTCTGGCCGGCCTGCCGATCGCAGACCGCGCGACGATCGGCAACATGTCCCCCGAGTTCGGCTCGACCTGTGCGATCTTCCCGATCGACGCCGAGACGCTCGCCTACCTCGAGTTCACCGGGCGCCCGCCCGAGCGCATCGCGCTGGTCGAGGCCTACGCCAAGGAGCAGGGCCTGTGGCACGACGAGCACTCCGAGGAGCCGACGTTCTCCGACACGATCGAGCTCGACCTGAGCAGCGTCGAACCGAGCCTCGCCGGCCCCAAGCGCCCGCAGGACCGCGTTTCGCTGAGCGGCGCGCGACAGGCGTTCAGGACCGCGCTGAGCGACTACGTCCCCAGCGACGACGTGCAGCGCGACCCGATCGACGAGGCCGTCGCCGAGTCCTACCCGGCGTCGGACCCGCCCGCGAACGGCGCTCCCGGCCACCCGAACCCGCGCGAGACGCATCCCGCCTCCGAAGCAGCCGGCGCGACAGCCACGCTTCCCCACAACGGAACATCGACGCCGGTGACGCTCGACGGAGAGAGCTTCGAGCTCGACCACGGCCACGTCGTGATCGCGGCGATCACCGAGCTGCACCAACACCTCCAACCCGTCGGTGATGATCGCTGCGGGCATCCTCGCGCGCAATGCGCGCGCGCGCGGTCTGCGCTCGAAGCCGTGGGTCAAGACATCGCTGGCGCCGGGCTCGAAGGTCGTCACCGAATATCTCGACCGCGCGGGTCTCACCGAGCCGCTCGAAGCGCTCGGCTTCAACCTCGTCGGCTACGGCTGCACCACCTGCATCGGAAACTCCGGTCCGCTACCGCAGGAGATCTCGGCCGCGGTCAACGAGGCGGATCTCGCGGTCGTCTCGGTGCTCTCGGGCAACCGCAACTTCGAGGGGCGCATCAACCCCGACGTCAAGATGAACTACCTTGCCTCGCCGCCGCTGTGCGTCGCCTACGCGCTCGCTGGCACGATGGACGTCGACATCGTCGGCGATCCGATCGGGCGCGACGAGCAGGGCAACGATGTCTATCTGCGGGACATCTGGCCCACCGAGCAGGAGGTCGCCCAGACGATCGGCGAGGCCGTGCAGGCGGACATGTTCCGCCGCAGCTACGGCGAGGTCTTCGCCGGCGACGAGCGCTGGAACTCGCTGGCGGTGCCGGAGGGCGAGCGCTTCGCGTGGGACGAGCACTCGACCTACGTGCGCCTGCCTCCGTACTTCCAGGACATGCCCGCCGCGCCGGAGCTCGTCAAGGACGTCCACGGTGCGCGCGTGCTCGCGCTGTTGGGTGACAGCGTCACCACCGACCACATCTCGCCCGCGGGCTCGATCAAGCGTGACAGCCCCGCTGGCCTGTACCTGCAGGAACAGGGCGTCGCGCCGCGTGACTTCAACTCCTACGGCTCACGTCGCGGCAATCACGAGGTGATGATGCGCGGGACGTTCGCGAACATCCGCCTGCGCAACCTGCTCGGCGGCGGCGCGCTGCCCGAAGGCGGCTTCACCCGCTACCTCGCCGACGGCTCGAACGAGCAGACGGCGATCTACGACGCCGCGATGCGCTATATGCGCGAGGGCATCGACCTGGTCGTGCTCGCGGGACGCGAGTACGGCTCGGGCTCCTCCCGCGACTGGGCCGCCAAGGGCACGAAGCTGCTCGGCGTGCGAGCGGTCATCGCCGAGAGCTTCGAGCGCATCCACCGCTCGAACCTCGTCGGCATGGGCGTGCTGCCGCTGCAGTTCCCCGACGGGCAGAGCGCGAAGTCGCTGGGTCTCACGGGCGAGGAGGCGTTCTCGATCACCGGGCTCGCCGAGGCGATGGCCGACGGTGGCAGTCCGCCCGCTGAGGCTCGCGTGCGCGCCGAGCGCGCCGGTGCGAGTCCGATCGAGTTCGAGGCGCGCGTGCGGATCGACACGCCGCGCGAGGCAGAGTACTTCCGCCACGGTGGCATCCTCCAGTACGTCCTGCGGGCGCTGCTGGCGGCATGAGCCCGGCCACGCGCAAAGCCCCGACGAAACGACGCGCTCGCCCCGCGGCGGGGGTGCCCCCGGTTCTACGCGAGCTGCTCGTCGCGCGCGGACCCTCAGGCTATGAGACCGCCCCCGCCCAGGTGTGGTGCGACGCGGCGAGCGAGTTCGCGCAGGTCAGCATCGACGTCGTCGGCACGCCGCTTGCGCTCGTGGCGCCCAAACACGGCTATGACGCCCCGCCGCGGCGGGTGCTGATCGTGGGCCACATCGACGAGATCGGGCTGATCGTCACGCACATCGGCGACGATGGATACCTGTGGTTCAGCGCGGTCGGCGGCTGGGACGCGCAGATCCTCGTCGGCCAGCGTGTCGTGCTCGACACGCGCAGCGGTCCCGTGGTGGGCGTCGTCGGCAAGAAGCCGATCCATCTGCTGCGCGATGAGGAGCGCAAGAAGGTCGCCGACATCCGCGACCTGCACATCGACATCGGCGCGCGCGACGGCGAGCAGTCGCGCGAGATCGTGCGGATCGGCGACGTCGCCGTGATCGACGCGCAGCCGGTGGAGCTCCCCAACGGGCGCCTGACGGCGCGCGCGCTCGACAACCGGCTGGGATCCTTCGTGGCGCTCGAGGCCGCCCGCCTGGTAGCCGAGGCCGGAGGCGCGCAGTGGGAGCTTGCTGCGGTCGCCGCCACACAGGAGGAGATCACCTTTGGCGGCTCGCGCACCAGCGCGTTCGCGCTCGAGCCCGACGCCGCGATCGTCGTCGACGTCACCCATGCCACCGACGCCCCCGGGATCGACGTCAAGGAGGCCGGCAAGCACGAGCTCGGCTCCGGGCCGGTCATCACGCGCGGCTCCACGCTCAACGACAAGCTGTTCGAGCTGCTGTACGAGGCCGGCGAGGCCGAGAAGATCCCGTTCACCGTCGAGGCCTCGGCGCGCGCGACCGGCACCGACGCGGACGCCGTGCACATCAGCCGCGCCGGCGTGCCGACCGGCCTCGTCTCGATCCCCATCCGCTACATGCACTCGCCTGTGGAGCTCGTCCAGCTCGAGGACGTTCAGTCGAGCGCGCGTCTGATCGCCGCCGCCGTGCTGCGCCTCACGCACGATACGTCCTTCGCGCGTTGATCCTAACTATTAGGAAGTGGAAGCATGATGGCCAGTTGGCGCGACTGCACAAGCACCGTGCCGTCGGCCGCCCAGATCACGCCATTCTCGTCGAAGAAGCCCTCGTGCATCAGCCCGGAGTCGAAGCGCGCGAAGCACAGCTCTCCCGGATCCGGGTCGCTCACGCGTGGAGTGGGCGTGCGAAAGTGGATCGTAAGGTCGATCGTGGGGCTGGTGCCGGCTTCGCTCATGCGGATGAACGGCGGTGAGAACAGCGCGTCGCTGAGGAACGCCAGCGTCAGCGCGTCGATCGCTCGTAGCTCGGCCAGGCCGACCCAGCCGCCGATTTCCATCGGGTGATCTGAGCCTTGGAAGGGTATTGCGCCGATCCTCGGCTGCAGGACCAGATGACGGGTGAACGGCGGGGCCGCAGGATGCAGCAGCCGGCTCGACTCGCGAACGGGATCGGCCGGATCGACCTGTGGCATCGGAAGCTCGGCGATCTCCGGCGCTTTCCATGGGATCGAGAAGGCGCTCAGCGCGAGCGCCATCAGCTTGCCGTCCTGCTCGATGCGCGCCGACAGTGTGCTCAGCGAGCGTCCCTCGCGCTCGATCACCGTACGGATGCTCACCGGCCCGGGTTCGGGCGCCCGCGTGTAATGAATCGTCAGCGAGCGCGGCGAGCGTGCCTCCTCCGCGACTGTCTCCATCAACGCACGCAGCAGCATTGCCGCCAGGTAGCCGCCGTGCGGGCCGCGCCCGGCTTTCCAGTCAGGCGACACATTGGCGGCAAACAGGCGCTCGGCGCCCGCTTCGCTCTGTAGAACGACGGCGGTGTCTCGGTCGAAAGGGCCGAGAGCCGCGTCCGGCGCCTCAGCCACGGACGAGCCGCTTGTAGGTGATGCGGTGGGGTCGGTCGGCGGCCGCGCCGAGCAGCGCGTGGCGGTGCTCCTCGTAGGCCTCGAAGTTGCCCTCGAACCACGTGACCTGCGAGTCGCCCTCGAACGCCAGCACGTGCGTGGCGACGCGGTCGAGAAACCAGCGGTCGTGCGAGATCACGATCGCGCAGCCGGGGAACGCGAGCAGCGCGTTCTCGAGCGCACGCAGCGTGTCCACGTCGAGGTCGTTGGTGGGCTCGTCCAGCAGCAGCAGGTTGCCGCCGCTGCGCAGCAGCTTCGCGAGGTGCACGCGGTTGCGCTCGCCGCCGGAGAGCTTGCCGATGCGCGCCTGCTGGGAGCTGCCCTTGAAGTTGAAGCCGGCCGTGTACTGGCGTGAGTTGACCTCACGCTCGCCGACCTTGATGTGCTCGTAGCCTTCGGAGATCTCCTCCCATACCGTCTTCTCCGGATTCAGCGAGTCGCGCGACTGATCGACGTAGGCGAGCTGGACGGTGTCGCCGAGCTGGAGCGTGCCGCTGTCGGGCGTCTCCTCGCCCGTGATCATCCTGAACAGGGTCGTCTTGCCGGCGCCGTTGGCGCCGATCACGCCGACGATCCCGGCCCGGGGGAGATCGAAGGACAGCGACTCGATCAACAGCCGGTCGCCGAAGCCCTTCGCCAAATCCGTCGCGGTCAGCACCTTCTCGCCGAGGCGCGGGCCCGGCGGGATGTGGATCTGGACCTCGTCGAGCTTGATGTTGGTGTCTTCGGCGATCAGCTCCTCGTAGCGGGCGAGGCGTGCCTTTGACTTCGTGCGTTTGCCCTTCGGGTTGGTCCGCACCCATTCGAGCTCCGCGGCGATCGTGCGCTCGCGGCCCTTTTCGCGGCGCTCTTCCTGGGCCATGCGCGCCTGCTTCTGCTCGAGCCAGCTCGAGTAGTTGCCCTGATAGGGGATGCCCTTGCCGCGGTCGAGCTCGAGGATCCAGCCGGCGACGTTGTCGAGGAAGTAACGGTCGTGCGTGACGGCGACGATCGCGCCCTTGTACTCGGACAGGTGCTGCTCGAGCCACGCCACCGACTCGGCGTCGAGGTGGTTCGTGGGCTCGTCCAGCAGCAGCAGATCGGGAGCCCGCAGCAGCAGCCGGCACAGCGCCACGCGGCGGCGCTCGCCGCCCGAGAGCGTGCTCACGTCGGCGTCGGGCGGCGGCAGGCGCAGCGCGTCCATCGCGTATTCGAGCTGCGTCTCCAGGTTCCACGCGTCGGCCGCTTCGATCTTCGCCTGGATCTGCCCGAACTCCTCGGCGGTCTCCTCCGAGTAGCTGGCCGCGAGCTCGTTGAAGCGGTCGAGCAGCGCCTTCGTCTCGGCGACGCCGTCCTCGACGTTCCCCCTGACGTCCTTACTCTCGTCCAGGTGGGGCTCCTGCTCGAGCATCCCCACCGTCGCGCCCGGCGCGAGCGCCGCCTCGCCGCGGTACTCCTGGTCGACCCCCGCCATGATCCGCAGCAGCGTCGACTTGCCCGCGCCGTTGTAGCCGAGCACGCCGATCTTCGCGCCCGGATAGAACGCGAGCGAGACATCGTCGAGCACCGTCTTGTCCGGCGGATGCAGCTTCGACAGCCGGTGCATCGTGAAGATGTATTGGGAGGACATTCGCACGCAGCATAGAAGGCCCGCCCACCCACAGAATCCCGCCCACTGGTGCCAACCCTCGCTAACGTTGTCGGGTCATGCCCACCACCGTTCTGGATGTCGAGCAGCATCTGCTCCTGCTGGAGCTTGAGCCGCCGTTCGACAAGCGCGACGTGCAGCTCGCGCGCCGACGCATGGCCAAGCGCTGGCATCCGGACGTCGCGCCGCAGGGGCGGCAGTTCGAGCACGAGCGCCATCTGAAGGCCATAAATGAGGCCGCCGACCAGCTCGAGCGCCTGGCTGAGGGCTCGCGCGGGGGCAAGGTCACACAGAACGCCGTCAAAGTCAGCGCCGCCGCGGCCCGCCGTGAGCGCGAGGAGGCCGGCAGACGTAACTACGAAGCCGAACAGCGCGCGCGTGCGATGGCCAAAGACCGTGCCGAAAACGACCCATTCGGCAGCCGGGTGCCCGACCACTCGGTGGTGCACCGCTACGCGCGCTGCCTCTCATACCCCGAGTGGGGCGTGGGTACCGTCGCGGGCATCTACTTCTCCTCCGATCCGGTAGGCGCTGGCGAGGAGGTGCAGCAGTGGGCGCGCGTCAAGTTCAGCCACGGAATTCGCACCGTGCCCGCCGGCAGCATGAAATTCGTCGACTTTTCGAAGTCCGATCCCGCTGAGGAGCGCGTCGAGCGCTTCATGATCGCTGCGCAGCGGGCGATGGCCGAAGGCGAATACGAGCTTGCCGCCCAGCGCCTCATCTACGCGCGCGACGCCGAGCCGCGCAACGTCGCGGTGCTGCGGCTGATGACGCTCGCGTTCTGGAACGCGGGCAAGCTCGACGAGGCCGCGCGCGCGGTGCGCGACTGGGCACGCGTCGACGGCCGGCGTCCCGCGGCCCACCGTTTCGCGGCGAGGATCTATGAAGACATGGGAGCCATCGATCTCGCCGAGGAGGCAGCCGAGCGCGCCGCCAAGTGTGGCCCATCCGACGCCGGTGCCTGGGAGCGCCTTGGGCGCCTGCGCCTGGCCTTGCTGGATCGCGAGGGAGCCCTCGACGCCTTCCGGCGGGCGCTCAAGCTCGGAGCCGACGGCGAGGTGCAGGACCTCGTCGCCCAGGCGCTCGCGCTCGAGCCGAGCCTTGCCGGCTGAGCCTGGCTGGCTGATCCTGGCTCGGGTGTATTAGTAGTTTTTAAAACTCTGTACAACGATGGTTATACAGAGTTTTTAAAAGAGAGCACGCGTGTGGGCGCGCTCAGAGGATGTTGACCGCGCGCGAGACGATCAGCCCAATCGTCACCACCGACACGAGCGCCTGGATGCCCATGACCGACTTCGCCGCCGCGGTGAGGGGCATCGTGTCGGTGGGCGAGAACGCGGTCGCGTTGGTCAACGACACGTACAGGTAGTCGAGGAACTTTGGTCGCCACGCCGCCGGATGGATGTGGTCGTCGGCCATCTGCGGGAACAGGAAGTCAGGGGCGCCGTCGTGCCCCGCCGCACGCTTGCCCGGACCGCCGCGGTCCAACTCCCAGTACCACAGCGCGAAGATCAGGAAATTGGTCAGCCAGATGAGCACGCCCGAGACGATCAGCTCGCGACCGTTTTCGACGTTGTGGTGCAGCAGCAGGTGCGACAGCTCGACCAGCGAGAAGATGTTGGCAGCGCTCACGAACGCGGTGAGCGAGATGGCTGTTCGCCGGCGGACCGTGTGCTCGTGCTCGAGTTGGCGGGGCGTGGCCATCGACAGGCCCACTAGGAGCACAGCCTCCAGGGCAGGGAGCAGCCACGACGGGCCCGCAGTCAGCCGCTTGGGCAACGACAGCTGCAGCCCGATCGCTGCCAGCACCGTCAGCTGCGCCGGCCAGAACGATTCGGCGGCTGCCGGGGGCGGATAGGGACGACCGGGCTGGTCTGCGGATGCCTGCGCCACGCACCCAGAGGTTAGGGGGCCGGTCGGAGCGATCGGCCGGCGAGCCCGCCACCTCGTCCGGCCGTTGCCGATGCGCGATAAGCAGACACCTGCAGCGCTAATCTGGATGGCGATGGGCATCGAGAATCCCGTTCACCTGGCATTCCTCGCTGCGGTGGCACTCGTCGTCTTGGGCCCCAGGCGCCTGCCTGAGGTCGCGCGTGCCCTCGGCAAGGGTATACGTGAGTTTCGCGAGGCCATGGATGGCGCTGCCAGTGGGGTGGGAGCGGTTACAGGCGCTCCGGAGGAGCCAGCGGCGGTTGATCCGACCGAGCCTGTACGGTCGCGCAGTGCGTCTGATCATCGCCCGCTGTGAGGTCTCCTATGCCGGTCGTCTGAGCACGGTCCTGCCAGAGGCGGTCAGGCTGCTGATGCTCAAGCCAGACGGCACGTTCATGGTGTGGGCCGACGGCGGCGGCTCGAATGTCAAGCCGCTGAACTGGATGGTCGCGCCAACGGTGATTGAGGAGCAGTGCGACGATGACGGTCGTCTGCGGCGACTGCTCGTGCGTACCCGTGGGGGCACAGGCAAGCGTAGGCAGGAGGAGCGGTTGGAGATATCGATCGCTGAGGTGCTTTCAGACGTTGAGCACGAGCTCGATGCTCTGGCAGCGCTCGAGAAGGAGGGGCTCGAGCGTGAGCTGCAGGAACTGCTGGCAGACGCCCCTGAGTGGTGCGGAGAGGGGCTGAGGCTGGTGCGGCGTGAGTGGCCTACTGATATCGGGCCCGTGGACCTCATGTGTAGGGATGGCGACGACGAGTGGATCGCTGTGGAGATCAAGCGCATAGCAACGATCGACGCCGTCGAGCAGCTCACGCGCTACCTGGAGCGCATCCGACTGGACCCGGCTATGGGCTCCTGCCGTGGCGTGCTCGCGGCTCAGATGATCAAGCCTCAGGCGCGCGTGCTCGCGCAGGCCCGGGGGATTGACTGCGTTGAGGTGGACTTGGCGGTGCTGCGCGGCGAACGTGAGCCGGACCTGACCCTGTTTGCCGCCTGATCGACGTTAGTAGCCGCGGCGCTTGCGTTTGCGCTGTTTCAGGATCAGCCGGAACCGTCTCCACAGGGCGCCCATCAGCGCTGACCTGGCGTCTTGCGCGGATACTGCGAAATCGATATGCCCGGGTCAATTGCGGTCGTCACGATCCTGTTCTGTTCGGCGATGTGCGCGGCCGGGTAGCCCTCGCCTGGGCTGGCGCGCTCGGGACGGCCAATGTAACCGAATCCGATCTCGTCGGGCATGATCTGCATCAGGCGCGGGAACATGTGCGCACGCGGACCCATGTTGCGCGGCTCCTCCTGCACCCACACGACCTCCCGCAGGTTTGGGTAGCGCTCGATCAGCTCGAGGATTTGTCGTTCGGGGAAGGGGTACAGCAGCTCCACGCGACCAACCGCCAGGCCCTGGTGGCTGGCGCGGTCGGGGTGGCCCACCAGGTCGTAGTAGATCTTCCCCGTGCACAGCACTAGGCGCGTGACCTGGTCGTCGTGCACGCCCGGCTCGGCGAGCACGGGCTGAAAGCTCGTGTTCTCGGCCATGTCCGCGATTGCGCTCGCGGCCTGGGGCAGGCGTAGCAGCGACTTGGGCGTCATCACGACCAGTGGGCGCTGCTTGGCGATGCGCGCCTGACGGCGCAGCAGGTGAAAGTACTGGGCCGGTGTCGTCGGGCTGGCCACACGGATATTCCCCTCTGCCGCCAGCGTCAGAAATCGCTCCAGCCGCGCCGAGGAGTGCTCTGGCCCCGAGCCCTCGTAGCCATGGGGCAGCAGCAGCGTCAGCCGCGAGGTCTGCCCCCACTTGGCCAGCCCCGAGACGATGAACTGGTCGACGATCACCTGCGCGGAGTTGACGAAGTCGCCGAACTGCGCCTCCCACAGCACGAGCGTCTCTGGCGCCTCCTGGCTGTAGCCATACTCGAAGCCCATGCACGCGAGCTCTGAGAGCGGGCTGTTGTGCAGCTCCAGTGGCGCGAGCGCCTCGGGCAGGTTCTGGATCGGGCAGACCGTCTGCCCTGTCTTGGCGTCATGCAGCACCAGATGACGCTGGCTGAACGTCCCGCGCTCGGTGTCCTGTCCGGTCAGCCTGATCGGGATGCCCTCTGTCAGCAGTGACGAGAACGCGAGCGCCTCGGCGTGCGCCCAGTCGATCGTCGCAGGCTGTCCTGTCCCATCCTCTGCGTGCAGTGCCTCGCGCCGGCGCTCGAGCTGTTTGACGAGCTTCGGGTGGACCGTGAACCCTTCGGGCACCCTCAGCAGCTCATCGCCCAGCTCACGCAACCGTGCGGCGGGCACGGCCGTGTCAACCTCGGGACTGGGGGAGCGGTCGAGCTGGTACTCGCCCGTGCTTTCCTCCGCGCCGTGCTCGGCGGCGGCCGCGATCTTCGCCTTCAGACGCTGGTGCAGCAGCGTCAGGTTGTTCCATACCTCCTGTGCCTGGCGATCGACATCCTCCTTGGAGACGACGCCCTCGGCCACCAGACGGTCCGCCCACAGTTCGTACACCCGCTTCTTGGTCTTGATCTTGGCGTACATCTCCGGCTGCGTATACGCCGGCTCGTCGGACTCGTTGTGACCGAAGCGTCGGTAGCCGATCAGATCGATCAGCACGTCGTGCCCGAACTCCTTGCGAAACGCAAACGCGAGCCGTACCGCGCTCATACATGCCGGCACGTCGTCAGCGTTGACGTGCACGATCGGCACGTCGAAGCCCTTCGCCAAGTCCGAGGCCCATTGCGTTGAGCGCGCGTCGTCGGGGTCAGTCGTGAAGCCAACCTGGTTGTTGGTGATGATATGGACGGTCCCGCCGACCTTGTAGCCGTCGAGTGCCTGCAGGTTCAGCGTCTCTGAGACCACACCTTGGGCTGGGAACGCGGCGTCGCCATGGATCGCGATCGGTACTGCTGCGTTGGTGTCCTGGTGCGCGTGTGGTCCTTGCCGCGTAGTCTGCGCTGCGCGCGTTGCGCCCTCGACGACGGCAGAGACGTACTCCAGGTGACTGGGGTTCGACTCCAGATTGACCATGATCGTGCTGCCGTCTGGCAACTTGTAGGAGCCCTGCGTGCCGTGGTGGTACTTGACGTCGCCCGTGCCGCCTTGCGGGATCGTCGTCACGGCCTCGAGTGTTGAGGCCCCCTCGAACTCGGCGAAGATCGTGTCGTAAGAGCGTCCGAGGTTGTGCGCGAGCACATTCAGCCGCCCGCGATGTGCCATCCCGATCACTACCTCTTTGCCGCCGTGCGCGGCCGACAGCTCGATCAGCTCGTCGAGCATCGGCACCGTCATGTCGAGGCCCTCGATCGAAAACTGATGCTGGCCGAGATACGCCTTGTGCATGAACCGCTCGAGCGCGTCCACCTCGATCAGCCGCTTCAGCAGCCGCTGCTGCTCGTCGTTGCTCAGCGGCTTGCGGAACTCACCCGACTCGATCTGCTCGCGCAGCCACACCCGCTGGCGGTGCGAGGCGATGTGCTCGATCTCGTACGCGATCGTGCCGCAATAGGTCTCGCGCAGGTGTGGCAGCGCATCCGCGAGCGTTGCCCCCGGTACGTAAACGTTCAGGATCTTCGCTGGGATCTGCGCAGTGATCGCCGGTGTCAGGCCTAGCGACTCGGGGTCGAGTCCCGGTTCACCCTCCGGCTCGGACCCGAGTGGGTCCAGTCGCGCTGCGAGATGGCCGTGGCTGCGAAAGCGCGTCACGAGCGTGCTCGCGGCGTACACCGCTTCCAGCAGCTCCTCGCCCTGGGTCTCGCTTGGCGTCTTCGCTGCCGATTCACTCGCCGCGGCCGCCGCGGCCGCCGCTGGTGCGGGCAGAGCAGGCACCGGGCCCAGCTCGACGCCCAGCGCAGCGAACACATCCTCGTAGAACCCGTTCTCACCCTGCAGATATCCCTCGACGAGCGCCAGGAAGCGTCCGGACTCCGCACCCTGGATGATGCGATGGTCGTACGTCGAGGTCATCGTCATGACCTTCTCCGCGCCGATCATCGCGCCGATATTGCCGAGGCCGACCGGGTAGGCGATCGAGCCGGTCGCCACGATCGTGCCCTGGCCGACCATCAGCCGCGGGACCGAGGCGACCGTGCCGATGCCTCCCGGATTCGTCAGTGTGATGTTCGCGCCCTGCAGGTCGTTGGCCGTCAGCGTGTTTGTCCGCGCCTTCTCTACAAGCGTTTCGTACGCTTGGAGGAACTGGTCGAACGGCAGCTTTCCGGCGTTGGGGATCACCGGCACCATCAGCGTGCGCTGGCCGTCCTTCTTCTCCACGTCCACAGCCAGCCCGAGGTTCACCTGTCCGTCTTTCACGCGGTGAGGCTTGCCGTCGATCTCCGCAAAGTGGTCGGCCATCACCGGCATGTCCTCGCCTGCCCGCGCGATCGCGTACGCGATCAGGTGGGTGTAAGACACTTTCTTTCCAGCTTCCTTCAGCTCGCGCCTGCGCGCGTCCAGTGCACTTACTGTCAGAGTCCTGAAACTCGTCGCCGTGGGAATCGAGCGCGACTGCTCCATGTACTTCGCGAGCGCTGCCGCGCCTCCCTTCAACAACTGCGAGTCGGGTTCGCTCGCCACTGTCTCTCCGTTGTCCATGGAGGTGCCTGTAGCTGTGGTAGTTCCAGAAGCGGGCGGGCTGCCGTTGGCCGCTGCGGTCAACACGTCGGACTTGGTAATCCGCCCCGCAGGCCCACTGCCGGATACGGTCGCGAGGTCCACGCCCTCAACTGCCGCCGCGCGCGCGGCCACCGGGGAGGCTTTCGTGCCGTCGGGGATGCTCTGTCCGTCTGTCGACGGCTGGCCAGTTCCGTCCGTTCCAGTCGATGTCGTCGCGTCACCGTCGCCCACCGTGATGCGTGCGATCACCTGTCCTACGGTCACCGTGTCGCCCTCCTCGACGAGGATCTCGCTGACGATGCCGCTACCAGGCGAGGGCAGCTCTACGTTGACCTTGTCAGTCGAGATCTCGACGATCGTGTCGTCCAACTTGATCGGATCGCCGACCTTCACCCGCCATTCGAGGATCGTTCCCTCGGTGACTGACTCTCCCGCGGCAGGGGTTACGACGTCGATCGTCTGCGCTGCCGTGGTGCTGGTTGCCATTGATGTCTCACTTTAGCGCGGCGTGCATACGTGCACGCTGGCGCTGCTCGCGGATGAACTCATAGCTGCCGAAGAACGGCCCGATCCCTCCGAGCACAGCCACGGCGACCGCAAGCCGGAGGGAGACAACACGCAGACGCGCGGCCGTTATGCACACCAACGACATCCCGATCCACAGCAGCCCGTGCGTCCATCCGAGCACGAACGTCAGCGGTTCCGGCTTGCCTACGACGAATGCGCTGATCAGCAGCGCGGTGTAGATGCACGAGTGGGTGAATGAGATCCACTTCAGGCGTGTAAACGTCAGCGGTCCTACGCCTGCCCGCGGGGTGGCGGTGGCGCGTGTAGAGGTGTTAGGTGCGCTCACTCCGCCGACAGCCATCGTGCCATCACGCGCAGCGGCGCCTCGGCCTCGGCGGGCCACTCGTCGATCTCCCGTGGCCACCAGGCGAATTCGTCGTGCTCGTGGTCCGGCAGGACGTCGTCCTCGACGCCCTCCGCGAGCCACGCCTGTCCGACGAACATGACAAGCCTGTGCGGCAGGCGCAGCAGCACCTCGCCGCGTACGCGCTCGGGTGCAACAGACCACTCCTCTTGCAGCTCCCGCACGAGCGTCTCGGCGGGACTCTCTCCTAGGTTGACCGCTCCGCCCGCGCCGAGCGCCCAGCGCCCAGCCCACGAGGAGACCCATGCGGCGCGCCGCCCGGCGAGCCAGCGTCCATCGGCCGAGCGCGTCACGCACAGCGCCGCCATGCTCTGCGAGGCGTCGCCGTCCACCAGGCGCAGCGCCCAGCGCAGCGGCTGTAGCTCGATCGCGATCCCCTGCTCGTCCTGGCGGTAGTCCACCAGGCGCGCCGCCACCCCGTCGTGGCTCGGCGAGCCACGTTCCTGCAGCTCCCTGATTGCCGCGTCCGCGGCCTCGCTGTGCTTGGGCGATGGCTCGAACGGCTGCTCGCGCCAGCGCGCCGTGATCTGCTCCAGCGCCCACGGTCCGCGCGCCAGGATCTCTGGCTGCTCGGTGCTTGTGTTGGACTTGGGCTGGGCAGACACGGACCCAGAAGGCTAGTGGGCGCTCCGCCCGGCGGGCGTGACCGTCCGGTGTCGCGCAATAGACTCGGCGCTCGTGACCCTTCGCGAGGCGAAGAAATGAAGATCGCAATTCTTGGCCCCGGCGGGGTGGGCGGACTGCTTGCGAGCGCACTCGATCGGGCGGGCACCGAGGTGATGGTGGTCGCACGCGAGGCGACGGCCACAGGGATCGCGCAGAACGGCCTGCGTGTGCAGAGCGTGATGCTCGGCGACTTCGTTGCTCACCCGCGTGCGCTCGCGCGGCTGAGCGAGCCGGTGGACGCGCTGATCGTCACGACCAAGGCCGCCGGGCTCATCGGCGCGCTGGAGCGAATCGAAGGCAAGCCCGATCTCGTGTTGCCGCTGCTCAATGGGCTCGACCATCTCGCGGTACTGCGCGAGCGGTTCGATCCGGACAGTGTGATCGCGGGCACGATCCGTGTTGAGTCCGACCGCCCTGAGCCTGGCGTTGTCGTGCATACGAGCCCGTTTCTGCTCGTTGACATGGCCACTCACAGTCCGTCCATGCTCCCGGGGATGGAGGCGATGGCCAAAGCATTCAAAGACGCTGATGTGCCCGTCAGGTTGATACTGCCCGTCTCCGAGCGCTCCGAGGCGCAGGTGATGTGGTCCAAGCTGGTCCGCCTGAACGCGCTTGCGTGCACGACGAGCGCTTACGACAAGCTGCTCGGCGAGATCCGCTCCACGCCGGAGCTGCAAGCCGACCTTGTCGGGACGATCGATGAGGCCTGCGCCGTCGGCCGGGCGGAGGGCGCCGACGACGTCGATCCGCAGACTGCGCTCGCCGAGCTGAACATGGCCCACGACACTTTGGGGAGCTCGATGCAGCGGGACATTGCCGCGGGGCGTGAGCCGGAGCTGGACGCTATACCAGGCGCGGTGCTGCGCGCGGGCGCCCGTCACGGCATCCCATGTCCGACGATCGCACGCCTCCTCGCCATGATCGCCGAGCGCGCCGGCGTTGCGCTCCCGAGTGTCGCTCGCTGAGCTGCCTACTGTTCTTCGAATGGCGAGCGGCCCGGCGAATATGCGGGAACCGCCTGCGTCGCAATCGCCTCGACCGCCTGCTCCTCCGCCTCAGTCAACTCCTCCTCGTGATCGCCGTCGCACAGCACCCGGAAGTTGCCTGTGACGCCGCTGTCGGCGTGGATCGTGATACCCGGGAGGATCTCCTCGCCCTCGTCCAGGCCGAGGCGCTCCATGTCGAAGTGGGCGAGGCCGATCCCGTAGGCGGTGTGCGTTGGATTCTCGCGGTCGTGGGCCGCGACGGCTTGCGCAAAGCGCTCGAGGTTCTTTGCGATCTTGCCCGTGTCAGCCATCGCTTGCAGTCAGGGTAGCGCGAGCGCCGTCACTGCCAGCGGCAGTCGTGCAAGTATGGCCGGCATGATCGTTGAGCGCGCGTCCCATCCGCAGTTCGTCTCGAACACCTATTTGGTCGCTGACGGCGAAGGAGGACCGGCGTTCTTCGTCGATGCCGGCGGCCCCGTAAAGCCGCTGATTGCCGCGGCCGAGCGTCTGGGACTGACGCCGACGCATGTGCTGCTGACGCATCATCATTTCGACCATGTCAGCGAGACCTCGGCTCTGCGTGCGCGCTGGCCGCAGATCGAGGTGCTGATCAGCCCGCTGGAACGCGACCTGCTCGCGAGCGCGGGTGGGAAGGGATCGGACGGCGACGGAATCGCCACCGGCACGGTGCAAGCAGGGGAGACGCTGCGGTTCGGCACGCTCGAGGTGCGCCCACTGCACACGCCGGGGCACACTTCGGGGATGCTGTCATTTTTGGTCAGCGAGCCCAGCATGACGACCAGTAGGCGTGGCCCGTCAGTGAGCGCCGCGCCGGGAGGGTTTACGGGTGGTGAAGCAGTTGTGTTTACCGGCGACACCCTGTTCGCGGGCTCTGTCGGCGGGGTGCGCGCGCCGGGCCACACGACATATACCGACCTGAAGGACTCGATCATGGGTACGCTGATGGAGCTGCCGCCCGACACGATCATCCACCCGGGTCACGCGGATGCAACGACCGTCGGGCGCGAGTGGGAGCAGAACCCGTTTATCAGGGTCTGGCGTGGCCTCGACGCGGAGGGCGCAGAGCGCTGTACGGCACTGGGAGAGTCCGCAACGCTGGTGCTGCTGTGTGACGACTACGACGGCGGCAGGAAGGCGTGGGTGCGCTGGGCGAGCGGGGTGGATGACATCGTGCCGGGGTCCCAGGTCCAGCAGGCTTGAGCTGCGTGGATAGCGCCTAGGATGCTAGGCGTATGCCACCGCGCGAGAGCAACAAGAAGATCCCGACCTCCCGCGTACGCAGGACGGCGACTGTCGGCAAGCTTGCGGCGAGCGAGGCGGTCAAGCAGTTCGGGACGCGCGCGGCGAACCTGACCCGAGACGAGCAGGCCTCAGAGGAAGCACTGGCGAAGCGCCAGCTGGAGACCGCCAAGCAGATCGTGGCGGTGCTGGGGACGATGAAGGGCGCGGCAATGAAGCTTGGTCAGGTGATGTCGTTCCTCGACGTCGGACTCGTGCAGGAGGAGCACAGAGAGGAGTTCCAGCGCGAGTTGGCCAAGCTCAGAGACGCAGCGCCAACTGTGTCGTTCAAGCAGATGCGCCGCGTGATCGAGGACGATCTCGAAGCGCCGATCGCGGAGGTATTCGCGTCCTTCGAGGAGGAGCCAATCGCGGCAGCATCGATCGGGCAGGTGTACCGCGGACGCCTGCACGACGGGCGTGAGGTGGCAGTCAAGGTGCAGTATCCGGGTGTTGCTGCTGCTGTGCGCGCGGACATGCAGAACATGGACATGATCATGCGGCTACTCAAGCGGATGACGCCAGGGATGGACGCGAAGGCGATTGCTGCGGAGATCAGGGAGCGGATCGGCGAGGAGCTCGATTACGAGTTGGAGGCGCAGAATCAACGTTCGCTTGCGCGAATCTTCGCCGGGCACCCGTTCATCGCGGTGCCGGATGTGGTGATGAGCCTCTCACGCGAGCGGGTGCTCGTGAGTGAGTTCGTCGAGGGGGTTGGGTTCGAGCAGTTGAAGGAGCGTCCGCAGGCCGAGCGCGACCGCATCGGCGAGATCATCTTCCGCTTCTTCCTCGGCTGCCTGTACCGGCACCGGCAGTTCTCCGGCGACCCGCACCCGGGGAACTTCCTGCTGCTGGCGGACGGGCGCGTTGCGTTCCTGGACTTCGGCCTGTTCAAGCGTATGGCTCGCGAGCCGGTAGAGCTGGAGCTCGCCTGCCAGCGGGCCGTGTCTGAGGGGAACGCCGCTGAGTTGCACCGGCTGCTGGCGGGGTCGGGCTTCCTGCCGGATCCCGAGCGGGTCGATCCTGAGCACCTGTTGGCGTTCATCGGGGAGGCGATCTGGTGGTACACGACTGTGGACGAGCCCGTGCAGCTGACGCCCGAGATCGCTACGCAGGTGATGATCGAGAGCTCGGATCCGCGGTCGAGCTACTTCCGGGAGATGCGCCACCAGGACATGCGCCCGGAGCACCTATTCGGTAGGCGCATGGAGATGCTGACCCTCGCCGTGCTCTCGCAGCTGCGCGCACGCGCCAACTGGCACAGAATTGCGCGTGAGTGGATGTACGGTGATGAGCCCATCACCGACCTGGGGCGGGAAGAGACAGAGTTCTATGGGCATGCGGGCGTGGCCGCAGCCGGTTGATCACAGCATCTGGATCTGAATGAGGCTCGTCGTGCCAGGCTGCCCGGAGGGCAGGCCCGCGGTGATGCCGACGCGCTGGCCCGGCGCGCACCAGCCAAGCTCGACCACACGCCGGGCGGCGTCGGCGATCAGTGCCTCGGTCGTCTCATGGCGGCGCATCGAGGTGGCCTGTACGCCCCACATCAGCCCGCAGCGGCGGACTGTCTCCTTGCCAGGCGAGAGCGCGTAGATCGGCACTGTCGGACGGTGCGCGGAGACCAGCCGCGCGGACCGCCCGGACAGGGTCGGGACGATCAGCGCATCAAGGCGCAGCTCGCGTGCGGCATCGCACAGGTTGTGAGCGATGGTGTAGGCCGGGTCTGAGTGGGTACGGCGCACGCGCGACTGATTCCAGCGCTCATATGGCGCGATCGACTCCGCCTGCACGGCTACCGCGGCCATCATTGCGACTGCCTCAACCGGGTATGCGCCGATGGCGGTCTCCTGTGAGAGCATCACCGCGTCGGTCCCGTCGAGGATCGCGTTCGCCACGTCAGCGACCTCGGCGCGGGTGGGTCGCGAGGAGCTGACCATCGAGTCGAGCATCTGCGTTGCGGTGATTGACGGCCGTGCCATCCAACCGGCCAGCTCCAGCAGCTGCTTCTGTACGATCGGGACCCGCTCGATTGCCAGCTCGATGCCGAGGTCGCCACGGGCGACCATCACGCAGTCAGCGGCTCGCACGATCTCCTCCGCGCGCTCCACCGCCTGGGGCTTCTCCATCTTGGCGATCAATGGCAGGCGCGTGTGCTCGCGCACCAGCTCAATGTCCTCTGGGCGCTGGACGAACGACAGCGCAACCATGTCCACACCGATTGACTCGCCATGGCGTAGCAGGTGCAAATCCTCCTCAGGGACCGCTGGCAGCGAGGACACCGGCCCGGGAATATTCAGTCCCTGGCGCGAGGCGACGGCGCCGCCGACCTCGATCTCGACGTCGACCTCGTGTGAGGCAGTGCGCACGTCGACCACGCGCAGTCGTACCGAGCCGTCGGCGAGGTACAAGATCGAGCCCTCCTCGACCGTGTCGGGGAGCCCCCCCCAGGAGATGCTCATGTGCTGGGCGTCACCCGTCCGCTCATCGTCGCCGCAGTGGAACGTGAGCTGCTCGCCGGGGGTGAGCTCGACGACGTCCTCGCGCAGCGGGCCGATGCGCAGCTTCGGCCCAGGCAGGTCTTGCAGGATTGCCACCGGCCGTCCCGCCCGCCCGGCCGCGTCGCGCACGCGGTGGACGGTCTCGGCGTGCTCGTCGAGCGTGCCGTGCGAGTAGTTCAGCCGCGCGACGTCCATCCCTGCCTGCACCATCGCCAGCAGCGTGGCAGGCTCGCGTGAAGCGGGGCCAATGGTGGCGACGATCTTGGTGCGACGTAGCATGGTCGGCAAGGTATCGATCGGCGAGGCCGCGCGCGTCGGGCCGCCCGCGTAGCATCGATCCGTGCTCACCCCCTCGCGACCTGTACCGCGCGTGGGCGCCCGCGCGCGGATCGCCCACTTCGGCGGCAGCTATGAGCAGGGCACAGTCATCGCCGTGCACGACGATGGACGCCGCCTGCAGGTGCGTAGCGAGGGAGGCGAGACGCACGAGTTCGTGCTCAGCCCAGCGACCGCCCGCTTCATTGCGGCTGGCGTCTCGCACGGCCCACGCCTGGAACTATTGGGAGATCTTGACTGATAGCCGTCAGGGCGCCTGCACGTCGGGGAAGTGCTCCGCGCAGTGCTCTCGCAGCACGTCTCTAACCCAGGCGCGCTCAGTGACACTGGCCGCCCTGTAGCGCGCGAGTAGCTCGCGCTGACTTTCGATTGGCACGCCCGCGATCGTCCAGCGCACCGTCAGCCTCTCGAACAGCAGCTCGGTCGCCCGCTGCCACGTGTCCTCCTGGGTGGTGGCTGCCCGCCTGCCTATGCCAGCGAGCGCATCTGCGTACTGATGCCGTGTGGCTGCCGTCAGCACGCCGCGCAGCATGATTTCGTTGTGGTCCTTGTCGGTGTACTTGCTCGTCGGGGCCACAAGCTTGTCTGGGCGATCACTTCCGTTCCCCGAGGTGCGCCGGCGGCTGCGCTTACCCACTGTGGCTCAGACCCACTGTGGCTCAGGTGCTGGGTGCCGCGCCCGCTGCTTTCAGCAGCTGTCCCCGCACATCGCCCGTGACCGGGTTGGCATGTCCCGGCCATGCCGCTGCGGGCTCCATTGCTGCGAGCTTGCGCATGCTTGCGCGTGCCTGGTCAGTGTCGTAGTTGTAGGTGTCTATCGGCACGCTCGCCTTGCAGCTACGGCCCCACATGTCGATCGTATAGAAGCAGTCGCTGACGATCGCTAGTCGATCCGACTCGCGCCACAGCCCGATCAGCCCCGGCGCATGCCCCGGCAGGGCGATCACCTTGAACCCGGCGACCTCGTCGCCCTCCTTGACGGTCTCTGAGATCTTCACCGGGCCGTCGTCCCAGGCGTAGCGATGCAGCGCTTTCTGGATCTGCCTACTCACCGGCGGCAGCCCCGCGAGGTCGGGCGGCCAGTAGCGAAAGCCGCCGCTGCCCTCGGCATCTTGGACCTCGTCGGGGTGGCACAGCACTGGCACGCCCAGCACCGGCGCGGTGCCGCGATGGTCGGTGTGGCCGTGGCCCAGCACTATCCGCTTGATTCCGCCCAGCCTCGCACCTGCGCTCGCCAGCGCCCGCGTCATTGTGCGCGCGCCCGCGTCGAACATCGTCACGCCGCCCTCGTCCTCGATCAGATACACGTTGCACCGGCCCGGCTGGCCCTGCACCACCCACACGCCCTCGGCCACCAGCCTCGCCTCGCCGCCGGTCAGGCTGTCGGTCACCTTCGTCTTGACGTTGAACGCGCCCGTCAGTCGCTGCTCTGTTGGTGATCCCAGCGGCGGCATCATCCCGATCTGCCGCGGCACCGCCATCGTGTCGGTGAACGCGTCGTTTGAGTGGATCAGCCCATCGCGCACCGTCAACACATCGACACCTTCCAGCTGCATCCTGTCGCCTGTCGGCGCGATTCCGTTGAACGATCCGGGGCCCGCGAACGTGCCGAGGAAGCGCCACTGCAGCGCGCAGCGCTCATTCTCGGTAGTGGTCGCGACGATCTCTACGCGCAGGTCCGGGATTGCCTCTATCAGGCTTCCGATGAACTCGCGCAACCCCTCGGGGCCGATGAACAGCCCCTGACCGCGCACGTCCTCGCGCCCATCCGGCGCCCACATCGCCGCGGCGCCCTGCACGTCGTGCGCGTCGATCGCTTCAAAGTATCGCCGCGCGATCGCCTCCACCTTGCTGCCGGAGATCCGCTCGCGCCGGCTTGCCGAAGCCTGTTGCACTCTTGCGGCTGCCTCCTGCACCTTTGTGGCTGCCCTGCTCGCGCTCTCCTCGTCGGCCATGATGACTCTCCTTGGATGATGCTTGGAGATACGTAGTCTAGTCTCCCTCGCCGTGGCCGAGGGTGCGCGCAAACCTGAACTGGGACGGGGCGAACGCGTCCTGCCCGGCGTCTTTCGTCTGCGCCTGCCGCTGCCCTGGCCCGGCGTCCCCCATTGCAACGCCTGGGCGGTCGCGGCTGGCGACGGGATCGTTCTGTTCGATACAGGCATACATGCGCCCGGCTCGCTTGCACAGCTCGAACGGGCGCTTGAGATGTGCTCACTCAGCCTCCAAGATGTCCGCCTGCTCGTGTGCACGCATGCTCACTCCGATCATTACGGCCAGGCCGCCACAATCATTGAGCGGTCGGGTTGCGAACTGTGGATGCACCCTAGCCACGAGCACGCTATGCACTGGGCCGAAGACCCCGACGCGGCGATTGAGCGGCGCCTGGAGGTTGCACGCCAGAGCGGCGTCCCTGAGGAGGTGCTACGCCGCTACGCCGCCGAGCGCGGTGAGCGCGACACCGGGATCGCCGCGGTGATCGAGCCCGACCGCGAGCTGTTGCCGGGGGTTGTCGTGGAGACCGACCTCGGCCTCTGGACGGTGCACCAGACGCCCGGCCACGCGCCCTCGCACGTCTGCCTGTTCCAGCCCGAGCGCCGTCTGCTGATCTCCGGGGATCACCTGCTCGGGCGCATCTTTCCGTTCTTCGACTTCGGCTACTCGCCCGATCCCGTCGGCGAGTTCCTGCGCTCGCTCGACGTCGTCGAGGCGCTGCACGCGCGCCTCTGCCTGCCCGGCCACGGGCGTACCTTCACCGACGTGGACGCGCACATCGAGGGCAACCGCGAGCTCGTCGCCGAGCACTTGGCCAAAGTCATAGCCGCGATGCGAGAGGAGGAGGCCGAGGCCGGTGCGCCGCTGACGGCGTTCGAGATCCTGCCTCGTGTGTACGGCTCCCACCTCACGCCGATGACTGCGCAGTGGCTGATGACGGAGACGCTCGCGATGCTGCTGCACCTGGAGGTGACCGGCCGCGCGCGGCGGATCCCCGGAGAGCCCGAGCGCTGGACGGTGCGCGCGTCTGCCGATGGGACTGGAACCTAAAGAAGGGTTACAGAGGTGTTCTACTTTTTTCTTGGTATCACCATGGTGATACCAAGTTTTTTTCTCGATACCCATACCCTCCTTCTTTAGACTTTAGTAATAACTATAGCTATACGCAAATGCGAATCGACCAGATTCTTGTCTCCGGCGATCAGCCGGTCTTTTCCTTCGAGTTCTTCCCGCCCAAGACGGAGGCGGGGGAGGAGAACCTGCGCACGGCGCTCGCCGAGCTGCGCGGCCTGGACCCGTCGTTCGTGTCCGTCACCTACGGCGCCGGCGGCTCCACCAGGGGCAAAACGATCGAGATCGTCAAGCGCATCCGCGAGCAGTACGGGTTGGAGGCGATGGCGCACTTCACCTGCGTGGGCGCCACCGTGGCGGAACTGCGCGCCACGCTCGACGAGATGCAGAGCGCGGGCATCGACAACGTGCTCGCGCTGCGCGGCGACCCGCCCGCGGGCCAGGAGCAGTGGCGCAAAACGGAGGGCGGCTTGGAGTACTCGCGCGAACTGGTGGAACTGATCGCCGCCGACTACCCCTTTGCGATCGGCGGCGCCTGCTTCCCCGAGACGCACATCCACGCAGTCAGCCCCGAGGAGGACTTGGAACATCTCGCGGAGAAGGTGGCCGCGGGCGTGCAGTTCCTAATCACACAGTTGTTCTTCGACAACGCCCTCTACTTCGACTTCGTCCAGCGCGCACGCGCGGCGGGCGTGAACGTGCCGATCATCCCCGGCGTCATGCCCATCACGCAGGTGGGGCAGGTCGAGCGCATGGCTAAGCTCTGCGGGGCCTCCATTCCCGACGGCCTGCGTCGCGAGCTGCACGCGCGCGGCGAGGACCCCGAGGCGGTGCTCGACTTCGGCGTCGCCTACGCCACGCTGCAGTGCGCGGAGCTGCTGCGCGAGGGCGTGCCCGGCATCCACTTCATCACGCTCAACCGCTCCCCCGCCACGCGCGCGATCCTCTCCGCGCTAAAGCTCGCTGCAACAGGCTCTCAGCCAGCTTCGATCTCCAACGCCTCGGCCACCCGCGGCGAGCCGTCAGGCGCCTCATAGCGCACGTCGACCGAGTCGTTCTGGCGGTAGGTGCCCACACCCCACGCGCCGAGCAGCCAGCGCCAGCCGCTGATCTTGTCCTTGCGCAGGTCCTGCTCGAACACGAGGGCACCTTTGCGAACCTCGTAGTCGAACGCCTAGCTGCTGGCGCACACCGTTCAAGTAGACCTCATATGGCTCGCGCACCTCGCGCGGCAGCGTGATTCTTGACTGTGGCATACGCCAGATTATGCGCTCCGGTTGAGTTGGTCACTCGGTCGGCCGATGGCGCCCGGTCAGACTAATACGCTTCCTGCCTATGCGCGAGATTGCCTACATCGGCGAGTCTCTACACCTGATTCCACAGGCCGGGCGTACACGTGCTCACCGCTCAGGCGTTCGGTTGTTCGTACCTGCCGGCGACGCCCGCCCGGCGATCGAGCGCTTCTACCGCCGCGCGGCACGCATGGAGATCGCAGCCCGCTTGGACCGTGCCACTGCGCTTGCTGGCGTGCGCTATCGCGATCTTTCGATCCGCGCACAGCGCACACGCTGGGCGTCCTGCTCGTCCAACGGGCACATGAGCTTCAACTGGCGGCTGCTGCTCGCGCCCGAGTCGGTACTCGACTATGTCGTCTGGCACGAGGTCTGCCACCTGGAGATCCTCGACCACTCACCTCGCTTCTGGGCGCTGGTGGCGCGGCGCTGGCCGGGCTACCGCGAGGACCGCGAGTGGCTGCGTCGCCACGGCGCGACGCTCGTGCTCTAGCCCCGCTGCGCGATCGGCACGTAGTCCAGATCTCGCTCGCCGGTGTAGATCTGGCGCGGGCGGGCGATCTTCTGCTCGGAGTCCTCGACCATCTCCTTCCACTGTGCGATCCAGCCGCTGGTGCGCCCGATCGCGAACATCACCGGGAACATCGCCACCGGCAGGCCGAGCGCCTCGTAGATCAGGCCTGAGTAGAAGTCGACGTTGGGGTAGAGCTTGCGTGAGGTGAAGTAGTCGTCGTCGAGCGCGCGCTTCTCGAGCTCGGTTGCCACGTCGAGCAGTGGGCTCTTGCCGCGCACCTCGAACACATCGTCGAGGTATTTGCGAATGATCCGGGCGCGGGGATCGTAGTTCTTGTACACGCGGTGACCGAAGCCCATCAGGCGCTCGTTGCCGGCCTTGACGCCCTCGAGGAAGTCGGGGATGTTCTCGACCTTCTCGATCCGCTCGAGCATCCGCAGCGCCTGCTCGTTGGCGCCGCCGTGCAGCGGCCCGTACAGCGCCGCGACCCCCGCGGCGACCGCCGAGTAGGGGTCGACCTGGGTGGAGCCGACTGAGCGCACGGCGCTGGTGGAGGCGTTCTGTTCGTGGTCGGCGTGGAGGATGAACAGGACATCCAGCGCGCGTTCCAGGCGGGGATCGGGCTCGTACTTGAGCTCGGTCATTTTGTACATCATCCCGAGGAAGTTGCCGGCGTAGTTGAGGTCGTTGTCGGGGTAGACGTAGGGCTGGCCCATGTTGTGGCGGAACGCGAACGCGGCCAGGGTCGGCATCTTCGCCAGCAGCCGGATGATCTGGATTGCGCGCACTCGCTCCTCGTGGATCTTGTTGGCGTCCGGGTAGAAGGTCGAGAGTGCGCCGACGGACGCGACGAGCATGCCCATCGGGTTCGCGTCGTAGCGGAAGCCCTGCATGAAGTCCTTGACGTTCTCGTGTACGAACGTGTGGACGGTGATCTCGTCCACCCAGCCCTCGAGCTCGACCTTGTTCGGCAGGTGGCCGTTGATCAGCAGGTATGCGACCTCCAGGTAGGTCGAGTGCTCGCACAGCTGCTCGATCGGGTAGCCGCGGTGCTGCAGGATGCCGGCGTCGCCGTCGATGTAGGTGATCGAGCTGCGGCACGAGGCGGTGTTCATGTAGGCGGGGTCGTAGACCATCAGCCCGAAGTCGTCCTCGCCGGTCTTGACCTGACGCAGATCGGTGCCGCGCACGGTGCCGTCCTCGATCGGCAGCTCGTAGCTCTTGCCGGTGCGGTTGTCGGTCACCGTGAGCGTGTCGTCACTCATCGGCGCGATTCTCGCACGTGCGCTGCAGACGGGGCGCACTCGGGTGGGCGCTCAGTGCGAAATCAGCCGTCCGCGCGCGACAACCGTACGCACGCGCGGGGGTGCGCTCGGCGAGGGCTCGCCGTGGGAGCCGCGCCGGGGCAAGCGAGGCAGCCTGGAGGGGTGGTGCGGGTGCAGCGGATTGATTCGGGGCCTACCCACGCCGATGCCACCGTCCTCGGGCGTGACCTCAGGCGTCTGGCGGACTGCCCAGCGCACGATCAGGAACAGCGCCACGATCGGGATCTTCAGGATGAGCATCAGCCAGATGAACGTCCATGCATCCACGTTAGGGAGAGTACTACCGCCTACGGCATCCGTACAGACCCGCTGAAGCGGGTCATCGCGTGCAGCTCTTGCACGCGAGCGGCGATTTCCTCGCTGCTGAGGTGTTCGACACGCTCGGTCCCGAACTGCTCGACGTTGAACGACGCAAGGGCGGTGCCATGGGCCATCGCGCTACGCAGCAAATCATCGGATAGGTCCTCGTCGGGGTGGGCTGCGATGTAGCCGATGAGTCCGCCGGCGAATGTGTCGCCCGCGCCCGTCGGGTCAATCACGGTCTCCAGCGGGTAGGCAGGGAGCGCGAAGAAGCCCTCGCGCGTAACGAGCGCGGCGCCGTACTCGCCCTGCTTGGCGACGATCACGCTAGGGCCCTTGCCGCCGCCGGCGGGCGACCACGAGAGCACCTCGCGTGCGGCAGAGACGAGGTTGGGCTTGCCCGTGAGCTGACGCAGCTCTGAGTCGTTGAGGATCACACAATCCACCGATTGGATCGCCTCCACCAGCGAGTCGCGCGCGATGTCAATCCACAGGTTCATCGAGTCGAGCGCCACGAACCGCGCATCGGGGAGCTGCCCACGCACCTCGCGTTGCAGGTCGGGCTGGATGTTGGCCAAGAACAGCACGTCGCTCGAGCGCGAGCCGGCTGACAGCTTTGGCTGGAAGCTCTCGAACACGCCCAGTTGGGTGTCAAGGGTCTCGCGCGAGTTCAGATCCCAGCCGTACTCGCCGCGCCAGAAGAACGTCTTACCGCCTGGGACTCGCTCGATGTCGGATATGTCCACTCCGCGGTGGCGCAGCACATCGAGCTCGGCCTCGCCAAAGTCGTCGCCGATGGGGCCGACGATGCGCACCTCTGCAAAGAAGGACGCAGCCAGGGCGAAATGCACGGCTGCGCCGCCGAGCATTCGCTCGCGCTCGCCGAAAGGCGTCTTGACGGCGTCGTAGGCAATCGATCCGACCACGGTGATGGGCATGGGCGCGCACCTTAGAGCACCCGCTAGCCTGGGGCCAACGATGCGTGCGATCCAGATGACCGAGTTCGGCGGCCCGGAGGTGCTCAGGCTGGCCGAGCTGCCGACGCCCCAGCCAGGACCCGAGGAGGTTCTGATCAGGGTCGCCCGCGCCGGGCTGAACTTCGCGGACACGCACATGCGCACCAACTCCTATGTGCAGAAGGCCACGCTGCCGCTGGTGCCCGGCGGGGAGGTGGCGGGCGTGCGCGAGGACACGGGCGAGCGCGTGGTCGCGCTGGTCGGCAACGGCGGCTACGCCGAGTACGCGATCGCTCCCAGGGAGCGCGTGTTTGCGATCCCCGACGAGCTCGACGACGGCACGGCGTTGGCGATGATCGTGCAGGGAACGACCGCGTGGCATCTGTACCGCACTGCGGCGCGCGTGCAGATGGGCGAGAGCGTGGTCGTGCACGGTGCTGTGGGTGGCGTGGGCTCGATCGCGGTGCAGCTCGGTCACGCGCTGGGCGCCGGACGCGTGATCGCGACGGCGACGAGCGAGCACAAGCGCGCGCTGGCACTCGAGCTGGGTGCCGACGTTGCGATCGACCCCGCCGCGGAGGGCTTGACCGAGCGGCTGATCGAGGCTAATCGGGGCCGTGAAGTCGACGTTGTCTTCGACGTGTCCGGTGGGGCCGGGTTCGACGCGTCTTACAGGGCGCTCGCGCCGTTTGGGCGGGTCGTCGTGTGCGGGATCGCGACGAGCGAGCCCAACGAGGTGCGCACGGGCTCGCTGCTGCGCCACTCGCGCGCGGTGGTCGGCTTCTACATCTTCCACTGCCTGGAGCGGCCCGGTATGTTCGCTGCGGCGCTCGAGGACTTGTTCGCTCGCGCCGCCGCCGGCGAGCTGCGGGCGATCGTCGGGCACACGTATCCGCTGACGCAGGCGGCCCAGGCACAGGCCGATCTGCAGGCCCGTCGGACGACCGGCAAGCTGTTGCTCGACCCGGCCGCCTAAGCTCCATGTCTACCGTCATGGCCAAGTCATTTGCCGAGCTCGGGCTGTCCGAGTCCACACTGCAGGCGCTGCGCGATGTCGGCTACGAGTCGCCCAGCCCGATCCAGGAACAGGCGATCCCGGCGCTGCTGGAGGGCCGCGACGTGATCGGCCAGGCGCAGACGGGCACCGGCAAGACGGCCGCGTTCGGCCTGCCGATCATGGAGTACCTCGACCCGAGCGAGCAGGTGGTGCAGGCGCTTGTGCTGACGCCGACGCGCGAGCTGTGCATCCAGGTGACGCAGGCGCTGAGAACGTATGGGGCGCACAAGGGGATCGACGTGGTGGCGGTGTTCGGTGGCGCTCCGATTCGCACCCAGCAGGCGCAGCTGCGCGCGGGCGGGCATGTGGTGGTGGGGACGGTTGGGCGCGTGCTCGACCTGATCTCGCGCCATTCGCTGGTGCTGCACGACTGTCGCTTCATGGTGCTCGACGAGGCCGACGAGATGCTCGACCTGGGCTTCCTGGAAGACGTCGAGAAGATCCTCTCGCTGACGCCCTCCAGTCGCCAGACGGCGCTGTTCTCGGCCACGATGCCGCCGCCGATCCGCACGCTGGCCGATCGCTACATGTACGACCCGATGATCATCCAGGTCGAGGCGGAGACACTCACGATTGACACGGTCGCGCAGTTCCAACTCCCGGTCGAGACGAAGGCCAAGCCCGACAAGCTCGTTGAGGTGTTGCGCGCGGAGATCGAATCGATGCCCGCCCATCAGGAGGGTGGGCATCCCAATCAAACGATTGTGTTCGTACGCACGAAGATCCGCTGCGACCAGCTGTTTCGCACGCTGCGCGACCGCGGCATGAACGTGCGGGCGCTGCACGGCGACATGTCGCAGGGCTCGCGCGACGGCGTGATGCTTGCGTTCAAGGGCGGACGTGTACCGATCCTGGTGGCCACCGACGTGGCAGCCCGCGGTCTGGACATCTCGACGGTCACCCACGTGATCAACTACGACGTGCCCACCTCGCCCGACACCTATGTGCACCGCATCGGGCGCACCGGGCGCGTGGGGCGCTCGGGCCGGGCGATCACGTTTGTCGAGGATCGCCAGAAACGCGAGCTGGAAGCGATCGAACGCCACATTGGCACCGCGGTCACGCAGTGGCAGAAGGGCGCAGTGACGGAGCCGACGCCCGTGAAAGAGCGTCCGCGCAGACACTCCAAGCCACATATAGCCAGGCGCGACGGTGATGAGCCTTACGTCAAGCTCGTACTGGGCGGCGGTCGCCAGGCGGGCCTGCGCGTGGCCGACATCGTTGCGGTGGTGACGTCCTTGGGTCTCGACGGCGAGGCCGTGCGCGACGTGCTCGTGCTCGATCGCTTCTCGTTCCTGTCGGTGCCCGCAGGCGAGGCGGACAGGGTGATTCACGCGCTGCACGGGCGTGACGTGCGTGGACGGGCGCTCAGCCTAGAGCGTGTGGTCGGTTAGCCAGGTCCGGGCGGCGAGATGCCCGCTATCGTGGCCCGCTCACCCGAGCTGAGGAGGGAAGCACGATGTCAACCGCCACGATGAACACGAGCGAGGGCGCGATCGCGTTTGAGCTGTTCGACGAGGATGCCCCCAAGACCGTTGAGAACTTCCGCAAGCTCGTCTCCGACGGTTTCTACGACGGGCTGACCTTCCACCGCGTGATCAAGGACTTCATGATCCAGGGCGGCTGCCCGCAGGGCACCGGCACCGGCGGTCCCGGCTACACTTTCGAGGACGAGTTCAACGACCACAAGGTGGTGCGCGGGGCGCTGGCGATGGCCAACGCCGGACCCAACACGAACGGCTCGCAGTTCTTTATCGTCACCACCAAGGCCGCGTCCTGGCTCGACGGCAAGCACACCGTGTTCGGCCAGGTGACCGACGGCATGGACGTGGTCGACAAGCTGGAGGGTGTTGCAACCGACGGCGCAGACCGGCCGACTGAGCCAATCGGGATCGCCACAATCGAGCTGTCGGAGTAGCCTCTTCGTTACTACCGAAACGAAGGGGAGGTCGATATGGCGACCGTCGAGCAGGAGATACTCCAGGCCCACAACGGCGTCGCGAAGGATGAGGATCCCGCCCGCCCGGAGATTCCGGTCGAGAACCCCGCAACCGGCGAGACCGTCGGCACGGCTCCCGATCTCGGTGCGGCGGCGGTTGCGGAGATGGTCCGGCGCGCCCGCTTGGCCCAGCCGGCTTGGGAGGCGTACGGCTTTGACGGACGCGCGCGCGTGCTGCTGCGAGCGCAGAAGTGGGTGATGGACAACGCCGAGCGGATCGTCGCGACGATCTGCTCGGAGACCGGCAAGACCTTCGAGGACGCTGAGCTGGCGGAGATTGGCTACGCGGGCAACGCCTTCGGGTTCTGGGCCAAATATGGCCCGGAGTACCTGGCCGACCAGCGCGTGAAGTCGAGCCAGGTGCTCGTCAAGGGTAAGAAGATCCTATTGCGCTACCGCCCGCTTGGCGTGATAGGCGTGATTGGTCCGTGGAACTATCCGCTGACGAACTCTTTCGGCGACTGTATCCCGGCGCTGATGGCCGGTAACAGCGTGATCCTCAAGCCCTCGGAGATAACGCCGCTGACCTCACTGCTGATGGCCGAAGGACTGCGCGAGTGCGGGCTGCCCGAGGACGTCCTGCAGATTGCGACCGGGCGCGGGGAGACCGGCGCGGCGCTGGTCGAGCACGTGGACATGATCATGTTCACTGGCTCCACGCGGACGGGGCGCAAGGTCGCCGAGGCGGCGGCGCGGCGTCTGATCCCGGCCTCGCTGGAGCTCGGCGGCAAGGATCCGATGTTGGTGCTCGCCGACGCCGACATCGAGCGGGCAGCGAACTTCGCGACCTACTACTCGATGCAGAACGCTGGTCAGACGTGCATCTCGATCGAGCGTGTCTACGTCGAGGAGCCCGTCTACGACGAGTTTGTGGCGAAAGTCTCTGAGAAAGTCCGCGCGTTGCGTGTCGGTGCTCCCGCAGGCCCCGGTTCGGTCGAGGTTGGCGCGATCACCTTCCCGCCGCAGCTGGACACGATCAAGGATCACGTCGCCGACGCGGTACAGAAGGGCGCGCATGTGCTCACTGGCGGCCAGGAAGTGCCGGGCGCGGGGCGCTTCTTCGAACCCACTGTGCTGGTGGACGTCGACCACACGATGAAGTGCATGACCGAGGAGACATTTGGGCCGACGCTGCCGATCATGAAGGTCGCAGACGCCGAGGAGGCGGTGAGGCTTGCCAACGACTCCCCATACGGCTTGGGCGCGTCGGTGTTCTCACGCGATACCGAGCGCGGCGAGGCGATCGCGCGGCGGCTTGAAGCTGGCGCGGCGAACGTCAATGACGCGATGATCAACTACACGGTGCTCGAGCTGCCGATGGGCGGCGCCAAGGCCTCCGGCCTCGGTTCACGTCACGGTGCCGGCGGGATTCGCAAGTACTGCTCCCAGCAGGCAATTGTCGTGACCGGAAAACTGGCCATGAAGAAGGAACTCTTCATGTACCCGTACAAGTCGCGGACATCGAGGATGCTCGCTGGCCTGTTCAAGTTCATGTACGGCCGCGGCAAGCGCGACTAAGCTGCCAGCGACACGCCGAGCAGCCGTTCGAGCTCCGGAATCGTGGTCTCGGCGCTGGTGTGGTGGACGGTCGCCATGCCGAGCTCCTTTGCGGGGGCGAGGTTGAAGGGGAGGTCGTCGACGTAGACGCAGTCCTCCGCCGGCACCCCGGCGCGCTCGGCGCCGAGCTCGTACATGCGCCGCGAGGGCTTGCGGATGCCGAGCTCGCCGGAGATCACGATGCCGTCGAACAGTTCGTCGAACAGCTCGTGCGGGTAGCGGTGCACTCCCCAGGAGTTCGACACGAGCGCCGTACGGATGTCGGCGGCGTGGGCGCGGCGCACGGCGTCGAGCATCGCCACGTCCGGGGCCACCTCCGTGAACAGCCCGTCGATCAGCCCGTCGGGCGCGACGCCGAGCAGCTTCGCGAAGTGTTGCTCGAAGGCCGGCTCGTCGATCTCGCCCTTCTCCAGCGCGATCAGCAGCTCGCGCGCCTCGGGGTCCTTCCGAAAGCGCCCCGCGAGGATCTCGGGATCGAGCTCGACGCGTAGGCAGTAGGCGTGGAAGGAAGCGAACAGGTTCGTCGTCAACACCCCACCCCAGTCGATCAACAGGCCGCTGCGGAGCGCGGGGGTGCCCTTTGAGTTGGCGCTGCTCTCCACAGGGTCGTCAGCCATCTCCGAGCGCCACTCCCTCGGCCTGCTTGGCCAGCTCGACCACCCCGTCGCCGAACTGCTTCAGATAGGGATCGTCGGTCGCGCCCGCGATCGCGCGCTTGTAGTTGCCCTCCATGAACACCACGGACTTCCACAGCGCGAGCGTCGTGTACCAGCGGATGTCTCCCATCGATCGGCCCGAGCGCTGCTCATACAGGTTGATCAGTTCCGCGCGCGTGGGGAAACCTTCACGGCGTGTGACGCCGCCGAGGTACTCGCGCATCCCGCCCTTCGGGTCGCCGCCCTCGGTCCACATCATGCACAGGTAGCCGAGGTCCGCCAGCGGATCGCCGATCGTCGCCATCTCCCAGTCGAGCACGCTCTTCAGCCGCGCTGGCGCGTCGGCTGCGAAGATCGTGTTGCCGAGGCGGTAGTCGCCGTGCACGATCGTCGCCTGGGTGGGCGGGTCCGGATGCGGCAGGTGCTCGGCCAACCACTCGCCGACGCGCTCGACGGCGGGGATCTCGCGCGTCTTGTTGATCTCCCACAGCCCCCCAAAGCGACGCAGCTGGCGCTCCAGGTAGCCGGTCGGCTTGCCGAAGCCCTCCAACCCGGCCTCCTGCCAGTCGACCGCGTGGATCTCGACGAGCGCCTCGATCAGCTCCTCGCCGATCTTGCGCCGCTGCGCGGGATCATCCAGTGCGTCTGGGACGCTCGCGACGATCACCTCGCCCGGGATGTGCTCCATCACGTAGAACGGGCAGCCGATCACCTCGACGTCGTCACAGACCGCGAGCATCGCGGGCACGCGCGCGGGCGTGGAGGCGAGCGCGGTTAGCAGGCGCGCCTCGCGCAGGACGTCGTGCGCGCTCGGGGGTAGCGGCGGGCGCGGCGGACGGCGCAGGACCACCTCGGCGCCTGAGCGTTCGATCAGGTAGGTGACGTTGGAGTGGCCCTCGCCGATCGGCTGGGCTTCGATCTCCCCTTCGCCGAGGCCGTGCTCGTCCAGGAACGCGCGCAGCGGCTCCAGTACGAGCAGGGGAGGACGCGCGTTGGCGGATGCGTCGGCGTGCGTGGCGACGATGTCGTCCGGGGCGACTGCTGCACTCATCGCTCGGCACGCTACAACGACCGCAACCTCCATGGCCCCGAGGTGTCTTAAGCGACCATGCTCCAAAACAAGCTGTTTCCCCCCCTGTTCTTCCCCGTACTGCTGGTCTGCCTGGCGCTAGGTTCTCTGACGAGTGCTCCCACGGCCCTTGCCTCCCACAACGAGACCGTCTACTTTGAGGGCTCCTCCGAGTTGCTCAACGCGGCCACGCGCCCGCATTCGATCGCCCAGCTACAGGCACTCGGCGTCAAAGCATTGCGCGTCGAGCTTTCCTGGTACGAAGTCGCGCCCGGCCAACAGAGTCAGACCAAGCCCAACTTCGAAGCGACCAACCCGACCAGCTACAACTGGGGCGAATACGACGCGCTGATCAATGAAGCGCAGCGTCTGCACTGGAAAGTACTGCTGACCGTCACCTCGCCCGTGCCACGCTGGGCCACGTCCAACAAGCAGGCGCCTTACATCACAAGCCCCGACGACCTCGACTTCGAACAGTTCATGACTGCTGTCGCCCGTCATTATGGCTCCGAGGTGTCGCTGTTCTCGATCTGGAACGAGCCCAACCACCCTGCCTATCTGCGCCCGCAGTTCACGTCCAAGGGCCAGCCCGCTTCGCCGCGGATCTATCGGGGTCTCTACCAAGCTGGCTACGCAGGCCTCGTGGCCGGTGGACTTGCACATCCACAGGTGCTGATGGGCGAGACCGCGCCGTTTGGTTACGACACGGTCAATGTGCGCAAGGAAGGCTCGAGGGCGCTGCTGCACGATGTCGCCCCGCTGGCGTTCATGCGCGGGGTGCTGTGTCTGAACACCCACTACAAGAAATCCGGCTCGTGCGGGGAGCTGCAGACGGCCGGCTACGCCCACCACGCCTATACGCTGCCGGCGGGCCCGTACTACCGCCCACCCGAGGCCGACGACGTCACGATTGGCTCACTCTCACGCCTGTCAAACGCACTTAACAAAGCCGCGAGCGCACGCGCGATCCCGGCGGGCGTGCCGATCTACCTGACCGAGTTCGGGGTGCAGAGCGTGCCCAATAAGGAACTTGGCGTCTCGCTGTCCCAGCAGGCCCAGTTCTACGCCATCGACGAACATATTGCCTGGAGCAACCCACGCGTGGCGGCGTTCTCGCAGTACCTGCTCAAAGACGACCCGCTCGGAGGGCCGGCTGGGTCGAGTGTCAACGGTGGCTTCGTCGGCTTTCAGACCGGCCTATTGAACGTCCTATCCCAGCCCAAGCCGCTCTACTACGCTTGGCCTGTCCCGTTGACCGTCACCAAGCATGGCCATGGCTACTCGCTGTGGGGGCTCATCCGCCCGGCGACCGGTTCGACCACAGCGACGATCCTCGTCAAGCGCCGGGGCGCCAGGAAGTTCACGACGCTGAAGACGGTCACGACCAACTCGCTCGGCTACTGGAGCTTCAACTCTTCCGTGAAGGGCGTGGAGTGGCGCGTGCGCTGGGTTAGTCCGAGCGGTACGAAGTACGAAGGCCCGCCAATAGCGGCATATTGACGCTCCGGAGTCCTCCTAAGATGGGAGGGTGCCTGAGCTGCCCGAGGTCGAGATCACCGCGCGCCTGCTCGACGCCGCTCTGAGCGGTGCGCGGATCACGTCTGCGCAAGCACCGGGAATCAACGCGCTGAAGACCTTCGAGCCGCCCCTCTCAGCGCTCGAGGGCCGACAGATCGCCTCCGTAGGTAGGCGTGGCAAGCATCTGGTGGTTCAGATCGATAAGAGCGCCAGCGGCGAGGAGCCGCTGGCGCTCTTGATGCACCTGATGTCCGCCGGGCGCCTGCAGCTTTTCGACAAGCCGGCTGGCCCGCGGGATCGCACCTCGCGGCTGCTTGTTGGGCTCGATGATGAGCGCGAGCTGCGATTGCGCGAGTTCGGTTCTAAGCAGGCAGCGTGGGTGAAGCTCCTCCGTGCGGACGAGCTCGAGCACGACGATTCGCTGTCCACACTCGGGCCGGAAGCCTGGCCTGATCCGGGTGGGTCCGATCGGCTGAAAGAGCTGCTCGACGCGCCGCGACCGCTGCACGCGCTGCTGCGCGACCAGCACGTGATCGCCGGCATCGGGCGTTCCTGGGTCGACGAGATCCTGTGGCAGGCGAAGCTGTCGCCGTACAAGCGCGGCGCCGACCTCGATGAAGACGAGGCCAAGCGGCTGGGAGATGCGGTGCGGGAGACCCTCGGTGCAGCGCTGGCTCACTACGAGCAGGCGGTTGGTCTCCCGATCCCCGACAAGCTGCCGATGCCGCTGCGGATCCATCGCCACCAGAGCGAGCCTTGTCCGCGCTGTGCCACGACGCTTGAAGCTGTGCACTTCGAGGACTACGTCATCGCCTACTGCCCCAACTGCCAGACCGAGGGACGAGTGCTGAAGGACAGGCGCTTGTCGCGTCTGCTGCGGTGAGCTGGCGGCACGCGGTGGGCCGCCTCGTCGATTCGATCGCCGACGTCCCCGCGCTCTTGCGGGCCGGTACGATCTGAGCATGATCGAGCCAGGAGATACGGCCCCGGACTTTGAGCTACCGGACCAGGACGGCCGTCCCGTCAAGCTCTCAGACTTCCGTGGTCAGCCGGTGGTCGTCTACTTCTACCCCAAGGCAGCAACGCCTGGCTGTACGGTCCAGGCGTGCGGTGTGCGCGACCATCGCGCCGACTACGCCAAGGCAGGCGCCACTGTGCTCGGGATCTCTCCCGATCCTGTCGCCAAGGTCAAGAAGTTCCACGAGAAGGAGGGGTTGAACTTCGCGCTGCTCGCCGACGAGGATCACACGATTACAGAGCGTTACGGCGTCTGGGCACAGAAGAGTATGTACGGGAAAACTTATATGGGCGCCGAGCGCACCACCTTCATCATCGATCCGGATGGGCGAGTGGCGCACGTGCTGGCCAAGGTCAAACCCGCCGAGCACGACGATCTGGTGCTCGAGGCACTGGAGCGGGCTGCTCCGGCTCGTCGCTAGGCGACATGGCCACACCGGCCGCGGCGTAAGCATCCGCCGCGTCGAGCGTCTCTGCCTTCAGCAGCGCTTGGGCGAGGCTGTCGAGTTGCTCGTGGTGCTCTGTGAGTAGAGCGGTGACTTCCTCGTGGGCACCCTCGACGATCCGGTGGACCTCCTCGTCGACGGTGCGCTGGGTGTGCTCGGAGGTTGCGCTGACGCCTGGAAGCAGTGGGCCCTGGCCGTCTTCGGGCAGCACCGAGACGGGGCCGATCTGCTCGCTCATCCCCCAGTGCCCGACCATCTGGCGGGCGATCATGGTGAGCTGCTGGATGTCGGACTCGGCTCCGGTGGTTATCGTGCCGTAGACGATCTCCTCGGCGACCCTGCCTCCGAGGGCGACCTTGATCTTCGCCTGCAGCTCCTCCAGCGAATAGGAGACGCGATCGGAGTCGGGTGTGGAGAGGGTCACTCCGAGGGCCATTCCGCGGGGGATGATCGAAACCTTGCGTACGGGGTCGGCGCCGGGCGTGAGCATCCCCACGAGCGCGTGCCCGGACTCGTGGTGGGCGGTGCGCTCACGGTCTGCGGGCGAGAGCAGAATGCCGCGGGGGGAGCCGAGCATGATCTTCTCCAGGGAGTCCGTGAAGTCGCTCATCTGCACCTTCTGATGGCTGCGGCGGGCGGCGAGCAGCGCGGCCTCGTTGGCGAGGTTGGCGAGGTCCGCGCCGACCATGCCGGGGGTGCTGGAGGCGATCGCCTGCAGGTCGGCGTCGTCGTCGAGCGGGATCGAGCGGGTGTGCACCGCGAGGATTTCGGCCCGGCCTTTGCGGTCGGGGGCCTGCACGGCCACTCGCCGGTCGAAGCGTCCGGCCCGCAGCAGAGCGGAGTCCAGGACGTCGGGGCGGTTTGTCGCTGCGAGCACGATCACCGCCTCGGAGGACTCGAAGCCGTCCATTTCCGTGAGGATCTGATCGAGGGTCTGCTCGCGCTCGTCGTTGGAGCCGGTGACCGACACCGATCCCTGGCGGGAACGGCCGATGGCATCGAGCTCGTCGATGAAGATGATCGCGGGCGCCGCCTCCTTGGCCTTGGCGAAGAGGTCGCGCACGCGCGAGGCGCCGACACCCACGATCGCCTCGATGAACTCCGATGCAGAGATCGAGAAGAACGCGGCGTGCGCCTCGCCGGCGACCGCGCGGGCGAGCAGCGTCTTGCCGGTGCCGGGCGCGCCTGAGAGCAGCACGCCGTGGGGCATACGCCCGCCGAGGCTGCCGTAGCGGTCGGGATTGCGCAGGAAATCCACGATCTCCGAGAGCTCTGCCTTGGCCTCGTCGATCCCGGCGACGTCGGCGAAGGTCACCCGGATCGTCTCCGGGTCGACCCTTCGCGCCTGTGATTTGCCGAAGCTCCCGAGGGCGCCCATCCCGCCGGCTTTGGCCGCTCGTTTGGCGAGCAGCACGAACAGTCCCACGATCAGCAGCGTGGGGCCGAAGCCGAGCAGCAGCTCGGCCAGCAGCGATTGGGAGGTGGTCGTCGACTTGGCGTTGATCTCGACGCCCTTTTCCTGCAGCAGGGCCGACAGCTGGCTGCCGTTCCAGAAGGTCGGGACCTGGGTGGCGAAGAGCTTCGTGGGGGTCGCCTTCTTGCTGCTTGCTGGATAACGCAGCTTGGTCTTGAAGTTGCCTTCGACGGTGTCCCCCTTGGAGGAGATCGATTTGACCTGCCCGCCCTTGACCTGTTCGAGGAAGTAGGGACTGAAGGGCACCGTCACCCGCGGTTCGCTCGTGGAGGGGGCGGAGAGAAAGACAGAGAGCAGGTTGATGGCGAGCAGGATCACCACGAACCACATGAACCCCGGCCGGCGATGGGCGGGCGGGCCTTTGGGTGTCTGCTCGGGCATGCCGCGCCCGTCGGGGGCGGGCGAAACCTGCCAGCCGCGCTTGTCGCGCGGCAGCGGCGGGTGCGCGCTCGCCTTGCTGGCGCCCACACGATCGGTCTCCTGCAGTGTTCGGTCCGGCACGAGTCAAACGGTACAGGCCGCCGCTCCCGCCATAGCCCCGTACGCTTGGGGGCGTGCTCACCACGCCCCTCGCCTCAACCTCGATCGGCCATAGCCTCGACACGTTCTTCGAAGCCGTCGGGCAGTTCTTCTCCGACCTCGCGGCGGTCCACTGGGGGCTGCTCGCGCTTGGGCTGGCGTTCTTTGGGCTCAACCTGACGTTGCGTTCGCGCGCGTTCTTCCACAGCCTGCGCGCCGCCTATCCCGCGGTCCGCTTCCAGTGGCGGCGCGTGTGGGGCGCCTACTTCGCGGCGGTCGGCTTCAACAACGTGGTGCCCGCGCGCGGCGGGGACGTGATCAAGCTGTTCCTCACGCGCTCCTCGATCCCGGGGTCTTCTTATCCGACGGTCGCGGCGGCGTTCTTCGTCGAGTCGGTGTTCGACGCGAGCGTCGGCGTGTTCGTGCTGATCTTCGCGTTCACACAGGGGGTGTTCCCCAAGCCGCCGGACTTTTCGAAGCTGAACTCGTTCGACATCTCCTATCTGGCTGCGCACTTCCGTTTTACGCTGTTTCTGCTCACTGCGCTCGCGATCCTCGCGCTGGTCGCGTTCGCGCTGCTGTCGGTGCGCGCCCGCGCGTTCTGGACACGTGTGCGCCAGGGCGTCACGATCCTGTCAGACCGGCCCCGTTACCTGCGCGAGGTCGCAACGCTGCAGGCGCTCGGCTGGCTGTGCCGCTTCGCCGCGTTCTGGTTCCTGCTCGACGCGTTCCGCGTCGGCGGCTCGGTCAAAAACGTGCTGCTCGTGTTCGGGGTCAACCAGGTGGCGGGCGCGGTGCCGTTCACGCCGGGCGGGGCCGGTGTGCAGCAGGCGCTGCTCGTGAAGGTGTTCGCGACGAGTGCCGCGGGCACGGCGGCCGTGGCCGCCTACTCGGTCGGCCAGCAGCTCGCGATCGCGACGTTCACCGCGCTCGTCGGGCTCGGGTCGGTGATCTTCATCTTCCGCTTCCGCTCGTTCAAGGAGGTGCTCCACGCTGGGCGCGCCTCTCGCGACGCCGAGCGCGAGGCTGAGCGCGCCGGGGTTTACTGAAGACCCTCGCGGGCCTCGCGCACCAGCGCCACTGCCTCTGGGAACACGCGTGCGATCACGGTGCGGATCTGCTCGGCCTGCGCCTCGGCGTTGCCCTGCAAGTTCACCCGCTCCACAGCGGCAACCGTCATGTCGACCGCGAGCTTGATCGCGTTGTCCGCCCACGCCAGTCGCTGGTTGCCCTGGATCTGCTCGGCGAACTCGGCGAGTCGCCGTTGCAGCTCCTCCGGGTCGCCGAACAGGTCTCCGAGGTCGCCACTTTCCATGCCCGCATCATAGACTGCCCTGCTCATGCCCTCGGCAGCCGAGATACGCGAGCAGGTCGACCACGAGTCCGAGCGCCGTGTGCGTCTTGGCGTGCCTGCTTTCGCTGGCGGGTTTCTGTATGTCCTCAGTGCCATCATCATCTCCTCGACGCTCAACGGTGCGCCAACGGTTGGCCTGCTGCAGGGCCTTACCTCAGCCCTGTCAGGCGTTGCCAACCCGGCTGTGAGTCCGCGCACGGCCGAGGTCAAATTCGTCAGCCATCACGCCTTCGGCCTGATCACTGGGAGCGTGCTCGCGGCGGTTGCCATCGGTGTGCTGACGCTGGTGGTGCTGATGCTCATCAATGCCACCCGCTTCCGCCGTCTTGAGAGCTGGTCGGGGGCCCGTCTGCTCATCCTGATAGGAGGCATCAGCCTACCCCTCCTCAACCTCCTCCACGCGATTGTCCTTGCCATCAAGACCAACAGCTTCGCTGTTGGCCATGACTTCACGAATCAAGCAGTGGAACGGGCCCTGCTGACCGCTGGCTCTGGAGGGCTGATTCTCGGGCTCACGGGACTGCTCGCAGCGCTTGCACTTGCTGCGGGGATGGCCGCGGCGATGATCGCCTCGATGCGCGTCGGTTTGCTGCCACGCTGGCTGGGTGTACTCGGGATTTTCGCCGGGCTGTTGTTTCTTCCCTTCTTTGGCAGCGCCACGTTTGAGCTGGTTCCAGCCTTCTGGCTTGTCGGTATGGGGATCTTGCTGATGGGACGCTGGCCCAAAGGCGAGCCGCCGGCATGGGCTGCCGGAGAGGCCCGCCCGTGGCCATCGCAGGCGGCCATTCGTGCCGAACAGGCGCAGGAAGACAAAGTGGGCGGCAACCAAAGCGCACGATCCCAGGCCAAGGGCGATCCAGTGCCAGAGCCGTCGCTTCCAGCGTCAGGTCAATCTGGGAAACGTCGGCGCAAGCGCGGGTCGCGCCGCTGAGCAGTGAGCGGGCGATAGGGTCGGGCGATGGCAACTGAATCGGAGGCGCTTACTGGCGAGGCGCTCGACCGCGAGCTCGCGGACCTGCTCGACGTCGAGACATTCGATCCTCCGGGCGAGTTCCGCGAGCATGCGCTGCTCGCCGATCCCGTCGTGTACGAGCAGGCGGTCGCTGACCCGCTCGCGTGGTGGGTGCAACAGGCCGAGCGGTTGAATTGGTTTCAGAGGTGGGACACGGTGCTAGATGACTCAAACCCGCCGTTCTACAAATGGTTCACCGGCGGCAAGCTGAACGTCTCCTACAACTGCCTTGACCGCCACGTCGAGGCGGGCCGCGGCGAGCGCGTCGCGTTTCACTGGCGCGGGGAGGACGGCTCCGAGCGCGATATCAACTACGCGGAGCTGCTCGGGGAGGTCAAGCGCTTCTCAAGCGCCCTGAAGGACCTGGGCGTGCAACGAGGCGACGTGGTCGGGATCTACCTGCCGATGATCCCCGAGGTCGTCGTCTCGATGCTGGCATGCGCGCGGATCGGCGCCCCGCACAACGTCGTCTTCGGCGGCTTCTCCGCGGAGGCCGTGCGCGAGCGGATGGAGTTCTCCGAGGCGAAGGTGCTCGTGACCGTCAACGGCGCGGCGCGCAAGGGCAAGACCGCGCCGGTGAAGGACCGCGTCAACGAGGTGATGGGCGATCTGGAGACGCTCGAGCGGATCGTCGTCGTGCGCAGCAAGGGCGTGGACTGCGAGATGCAGGACGGGCGCGATGTCTACTACGACGAGATCTGCGCGGCGGCCGATCAGGAGTGCTCGGCGGAGAAGCTCGATGCGGAGCATCCGCTGTACATCCTCTACACCTCCGGCTCGACCGCCAAGCCGAAGGGGATTCTGCACACCACCGGCGGCTATTTGACGGGGGTCTCGGCCACCCACCGCTACGTGTTCGATCTGAAGCCCGACGAGGACGTCTACTGGTGCGCGGCCGATGTCGGCTGGGTGACGGGCCACTCCTACATCGTCTACGGCCCGCTTGCCAACGGCGCGACCTCGGTGATGTGGGAGGGCGCACCGGACTACCCCAACAAGGGCATCTGGTGGGAGCTCGTCGAGCGCTACGGCGTCACGATCCTCTACTGCGCGCCGACCGCGATCAGGGCCTGCATCAAGTGGGGCGCGCAGTGGCCCGGCGAGCACGACCTCTCGTCATTGCGGCTGCTCGGCTCGGTCGGCGAGCCGATCAACCCGAAGGCGTGGCTCTGGTACCACAAGGTGATCGGCTCAGGACGCTGCCCGATCGTCGATACCTGGTGGCAGACCGAGACCGGGGCGATCATGATCACGCCGCTGCCGGGCATCACTCAGACCAAGCCCGGCTCGGCGACCCATCCCTTCCCCGGGATCGCGGCCGAGGTGCGCGACGAGTCCACCGGGGAGGTGGTGCAGGAGGGCCAGGGTCTGCTCGTCCTGACGCGGCCCTGGCCGTCGATGCTGCGCACGCTCTACAAGGAGGACGAGCGCTTCATCGAGACCTACTTCTCCCGGTTCGGGCGCGAAACCTACCTCGTCGGCGACGCGGCGCGCCGCGACAAGGACGGCTATCTATGGGTGATCGGGCGGATCGACGATGTCGTCAACGTCTCCGGCCACCGGCTCTCCACGGCCGAGGTCGAGTCGGCGATCGTCGCTCACCCCGATGTCGCCGAGGCGGCCGTGATCGGCCAGCACGATGAGGACTCCGGCCAAGCGATCGTCGCGTTCGTGACGCTGCAGGGCGATCTGGAGGGCGACAAGGCGACCGTCGAGGGCATCCGTGAAACGGTCGCCGAGCGGATCGGGAAGTTCGCGCGGCCGAAGCGGATCATCTGGGCCGATGATCTGCCCAAGACCCGCTCTGGCAAGATCATGCGCCGCTTGCTGCGCGACATCGCGGAGGGCCGTGCGCTGGGCGACGTGACGACTCTGCGCGACCCGGATGTGATGGCCCAGCTGGAGGGACGCATCAAGGAGACTCCAGGCGACGGAGGATTGAGCTGAGGGCGGCGCGGCGCAGGATGCCGGCCACTCTCATCGAATCTTTAGGTGTGTCTGGGAGGCTGCTCGCCATGGAGCTCGCGATCGAGACGCACGGCCTGACCAAGCGCTTCGGCGAGCGCACGGCGCTCGACGGCATTGACCTGCAGGTACCCACGGGCTGTGCCTTTGGCTTCCTCGGCCCCAACGGAGCGGGCAAGACCACGATCATCCGCACGCTGCTCGGGCTCACCCACGCCAACGCCGGGACGATGCAGGTCCTCGGGCACCCGGTACCTGCTCAGCGTGCGCAGGCCCTGCAGCGGGTCGGCGCGATAGTCGAGGAGCCACGCTTCCACATGCACCTGACTGGGCGTGAGAACCTGCGCCTCATCGCGGCCGTACGCGGCCCCGATGCATACCCGCGAATCGAACCGGCGCTCGCACGCGTGGGGCTCTCCGACCGCGCCGGGGAGAAGGTCAAGAGCTACTCGATGGGCATGCGCCAGCGCCTCGGCGTGGCCCGCTGCCTGCTGGCCGACCCGCTCCTGCTGATCCTCGACGAGCCCACCAACGGCCTCGATCCCGGCGGCATCCAGGAGTTTCGCGAGATGATCCGCGCGATGGTCGAGCAGGAGGGGCGCACCGTGTTCATCTCCTCCCATCTGCTCGACGAGGTCGAAAGGACATGCGACGCCGCCGCGATCGTAGATCGGGGCAAGATCATCACGCAGGGCACGATCGCCGAGCTCGCCTCCGCCGGCGGGGCGCGTCACGAGCTGATCCTCGGCGTGGACGATCCCGACCTGGCACTGAGGACGCTCAGCGGCAACGAGTTGATTGTGGATGCACATCGCTCAGACGGGGGGCTGCGGGTAGTCCTTGCGGGCGACCCGCAGACGGCAGCCCAACTGAACGCGATGCTCGTGCGAGCGGGCGTGGGCGTCATGCGCCTGGAGCCGGTCCGTCACAGCCTCGAGCAACGCTTCCTGGAGATCACCGCGCGTCTGGACGAGGCTCCCGCGGACGCGCCTGCGAGCACGACGCACGAGGAGGTGCGGTCATGACCGCGATAGCGTTGCGCATGGCGGGTGCGGACTTTCTCAAGATCCGCAAGAAGCGCAGCACCCTGATCTGGGCGCTGGTACTGTCGCTCTTGCCGATCGTGATCTTCTATGCCGTAAAGGCGGTGGAACACGCGTCCAATTCGAGCGACGAACCGGCCGGGGGCATCAGCAGCTTTCACGATGGCCTACGTCTGCTTGGAGGCCTGTTCTTCGGTCCGCTGGTCGCGATTCTCATCGGCGTCGAGGCTGGCACCGGCGACTCCTCGGCCGGTGTCTTTCGCGATCTTGTCGTCACAGGACGATCAAGACTGCTGTTGTTCGCGACGCGCGTTCCCGCTGCTGTGTTGTTGTGCTGGGCAGTGATCATCACGGGCTACGCGCTGGTCGTATTGGGGACATTTGTATTCGCCGGGGGCCTGCCCACGCCGAGTGGTTCGTTGATCCTCAATGGTTTCGGCTTTCTGCTGCTGTCCGCCGGCGTGCTGTGTGCGGTGGCCGTCGGATTTGCCTCGCTGATCACGTCCAAGCCGGGAGCGATCATTGCGTTGATCGCGTGGCAGATCATCGCCAGCCCGCTGATCTCGAGCATCACCTCGCTGGGCAGTGCTCGCGACTTCGTGCTCACTCAGGGCCTCTCGCACTTCAGTCCGCTCGCCGTGGCCGATGGGCATGCCGCCAACATCACCATGTCCGGAGGGACGGCGCTGCTGGTGATTATCCTGTGGCTGGCGGTCTTCCTGGGCCTCGGCGCATGGCGCACGCGCACGATGGACGCGTAGCTTCTAAACCTTGCGGTGCTCGGGGACCCAGGACCCATCCTCCTGCCGGGCAAAGTCCTGGAAGAGGTTGGGCGCCTCGTCCTGCATCATGCGGGCGATCGTATCGAACACGAGGCGCAGCTCCTCCTCGGCGCCCTCCGCCGTGCGCATCTCGATCACGTGTCTCAGTGTGCGTGCGTTGGCCGTCCACACGATGTCCGTACTCAACCCGATCGGGGCGAGGCGGCGCAGGGCGGAGGTGACCTCCTTCTTGACATGAAACGGCACGCCCTCCTGGTCGATCCCCAGCTCCTTGGCGGCGCTCACCTGGAACTCCTCCAGCTGCTCGACGATGCTCAGCACCTGCTCGCGCACAGGCTCCAGAGCGGGGGGGACGCGAAAGCCGATATCGGCGAGGCGCACGTAGCGCAGGCTCTCCTGGCTGAACGCCGAGCCGGCGCGATGCCTCACAAGCTCGTGAGTGAATACTCTCGAACAGTTCCGAATAGCGAAACTATAGTTCGCGTGCTCGAGCACGCTGCCGTGGCCCGAGCGCAGGATGTTGGCGAAGTACTCACGCCGGTCGGTGCGGATCTTGGTCACGTTCGGGTTCAGGCCCGGCTCCCAGCTCCGGTAGCAGGCACGGCCGCCGAACTCGAGCAACAGTTCGCCAGCACCCAGCTCCCGAGACTCGCTCTCGGCCTCCTCGATGCGGCGCTCAAGCCACGACTCTCCGCCGACGTCACGCAGGTAGAAGCGCATCCCCTCGACGTCGATCGAGGGGCGAGCGATCAGGTAAACGGCAGGAGCGGTCTCGTGCATCGGGGCGCAGGATGCTAAGGCCTCTCTCGGACGGCGCACCGGCACGTGGATGCCAGGGGCATTGTCAGGGCGACGGCGAAACCGCCAGCACGCTGTTGGGCGCGAGCACGAGCTTTATGCGGCCACGGGGCGAGGTCGATTCTGCTGCCTGCAGGCCAGCGCGTGCGGCGCTCAGCACCTCTATATGAACGCTATGTGTGCCACGAAGCACTACAGACTGGGCGCGTGGGTGCTCGTTGTCGAGAATCAACAGACCTGTGCCCGCCGGCTGGCTGACCGCGGTCGCGACGAGCCCTCGTACGGTGAGCGAGCGCAGCGAGGAGCCGGCTGGCAGCCACTGCCCGAGCGCGACCAGGGCGCTCTCGATCGGGCGGTTGAGGACGGTTTCGCCGTTGACCAAGAACGGGTCGTAGGGGCCGCCGCTGAAGTGGAAGCGCACCTCCTTGAAGCCGGTCTTCAGCGCGGAGAGAACGAAGCGCACGGCCCATACAGCGGCGGCCGGGCTGTCGGACACGCCCGCCACGCCTCCACAGGATGCGGAGTTGGCCTCGGAGATGATCGCCTGCGCGCTCGCCGCGCTCGCGTCAGCTACGACCCAGGCGAGGCTGCGCGGCGTTTCGGCCGCCTGCAGGGAGAGCAGTCCCCCGATCGTGACCGCCTTCGGTGTGGCGCAGCTGGTCAGCGGATACAGGTGCACGCCCACGGTCTGCTCGTGCAGTTGCGCGACGACACGCGGCAGTTCGTGCTGCCAGTGCGCCGGTCTTGCCAGTTCCGGTCCGACCACCGGGGCGCCGGCGAGCTCCGGTTTGAGCTGTTCGGCGATCTGCAGATACGTGTTCACGGCCACCGTTTCTTCGTTCGCCCGTGGCTTGTCCAGCTCGGAGTAGTTCGGCAGCGGGTACAGGTCCGGCTCATTGCCCAGCGAGTAGTCCAGGCCGTTGGTGGCCGCGCTCTGTGCGCCTGCGACCATCTGCGTCGCCCACACGAGCTGACCGGTGCGCGCGTTCAGCCCCACGGTGAGCGGGTCTCGCGTGGCGGTGAGCAGGCAGTGCAGCTGACTCCAAAACGATGCTGGCAGCGTGTAGAGGGTCGCCGCTTCCCATGACTGCGCCGGAGCGGGCACGACGCCGCTGGGAGCGGTCTCATCCTGGCTGTCTCCCCCGAGCGCGATAGGCGGCGAGCCGAGCTGTTGCAGCTCTGTGATGAGGGCCGCGGGAGGGCACGCGCCCGCGCCCAGGTCCTGCGCCATCACGGAGTACTCGAGTGACAGGCCCACCGGCGCCATCGTGATCCCGACCCCGCCAGCGCCGATCGTCGGCGTCAGCGCGACTTCCGGCGGGGGCGGCACCTTGCGCCGCCGGTGGTGGGTCGGGCGCCGGCTCGGTGTCGAGGCCAGAGACGGCTGCGCGCGCCAGCCGCCGGCCGACAGCGACACGCCGAGCGATAGGGCCAGTGCCAGCTTGCGTGCCACGTTCGCACCGTAGCGCTTAGTTGCGCAGAGGCGCTCCACTGCTCGGCGGCACGCTCTAAGCTGGGCGACCATGGCTACCGCAGCCCACGCCCAGCCGAGCGACCCCGAGCTGCAGGCGACCGCGTGGGACCTCGCGCCGCTGGTTGACGGCGAGGAGGTGGAGGGGGTCGAGCGACGCCTCGGCGACGCGCTGAAACGCGCGCAGGCGTTCGCGGAGCAACACGCGGGCAAGCTCGAGGAGCTCGACAGCGAGGCACTGCGCGACGCCATGAACGAGCTCGCCGCGATCCACGAGCTCGTGGCTCGCGCCGGCTACTACGCGGCGCTGCGCTTTTCCACCGACACCGCCGAGCCGGCAAACGGGGCGCTGCTGCAGAAGGTGCAGGAGCAGGAGACGGTGATCCAGACGACATTGCTGTTCTTCGAGCTGCAGTGGGCGGCGCTTTCGGACGAGCGCGTCGATCAGCTGCTGGCCGGAGACGGACTCGAGTTCTGCGCGCACTACCTGCGCAACGTGCGCCGCTACCGCGAGCACCTGCTGAGCGAGCCGGAGGAGAAGATCCTCACGGAGAAGGCGCTCACCGGTGCGGGCGCGTGGACGCGACTGTTCGAGGAGCTGACCTCGGCGATCGAGGTCGCCCTCCCGGACACTAATGGATCGCCCGATGCGGGCGAGACGGTCGCGCTGGATGTCGCACTGAGCCGCCTGTCGCTCCCCGATCCGGACGTGCGACGCACGACGGCCGAAGCCGTCACCGCCGCCCTCGCTCCGGGCCTGCGCACCCGGGCGTACCTGTTCAACACGCTGCTCGCGGACAAGGCCACCGACGATCGCCTGCGCCATTATCCGCACTGGCTGGCGGAGCGCAATCTCGCCAACGAGGCCAGCGACGAGTCGGTGCAGGCATTGATCGAGGCGGTCCGCGGGCGCTATGAGATCCCGCGCCGCTGGTACCGGCTGAAGGCGCGGCTTCTGGGCGTGGAGAGAATCGCCGATTACGACCGCATGGCGTCGGTCACCGAGGACGAGGTCAGCTTCCCGTTCGCGCAGGCGCGCGAGATCGTGCTCGACTGTTACTCCTCGTTCTCGCCCGAGCTCGGCGGCCTCGCCAAACGCTTCTTCGATGAGCGGCGCATCGACGCGCCGGTGCGCCCGGCCAAGCGCGGCGGCGCCTTCTGTGCCGCGGCGGTGCCCTCGGTGTTCCCGTATGTCCTGCTCAACTACACCGCGCGCCGGCGCGACGTGCTGACGCTCGCGCACGAGCTCGGGCATGGCGTGCACTTCGCGCTCGCGGCGCCGCAGGGCGTCTTTCACCAGAGCACGCCGCTGACGCTCGCCGAGACGGCGTCGGTCTTCGGTGAGACGATCGTGTTCGGCCGGTTGCTCGAGGAGGACACCTCGCCGGCCTCGCGTCTGGCGCTGCTGGCGGAGAACCTCGAGGACACGATCGCGACCGTCTTCCGCCAGGTGGCGATGAACCGCTTCGAGGATCTCGTGCACACGAACAGACGCGAGCAGGGGGAGCTTTCGGTGGACCGGCTCGGCGAGCTGTGGGCTGACAGCCAGTCGGAGATGTTTGGCGACTCGATCGAGCTGACCGAGGGCTACCGCACATGGTGGTCCTACATCCCGCACTTCATCGGCAGCCCCGGCTACGTGTACGCCTACGCCTACGGGCAGTTGCTCGCGCTGTCGGTGTACGAGCGCTACCAGCAGGCCGGTCCTGAGCTCGTACCCAGCTATCTGCGGATGCTCGCCGCGGGCGGCTCGCTGCCGCCGGAGGAGCTCGGGAAGATCGTCGGGGTAGACCTCGCCGACCCGGGCTTCTGGGAGGCCGGGCTGGATCTGGTCGAGCGCCAGCTGGAGGAAGCCGAAGCTGCCGCCGAGGCGTCGGAGCGCTTGTAGCTCAGAAAAGCCCGCCGAGCGCGCTGCCGGCGTGGTGCACGAGGTCGAACAGCGGCTGGGGGATGATGCCGAAGAAGATCGTGGCCGCACTCGCGAGCACGGCGACAAAGGCGACCTCGGGCTGTAGGCCGCGGGCCGGTGAGCCGGGTAGGTCAACGCCGCCGGTGGCGGGCGCGAGCCCGCCCTGCTCGTCCAGCTCCGGCGAGCCCCCCGCGAGTGCCGGCAGCGCCCCCGGGATCGGAGCCGCCGGGCCGACTGCGCCAGCGGAACCGCGTTCGGCTCCCGCCGGCGCTTCGCGCATCCACATCGCCGCGATCACCGGCAGGTAGTAGCCGAGCGAGATCATCGAGCCGATCACGATCGCGACGCCCAGCCACGTGTAGCCGCCCGCTACGGCCGCGTCGATCAAATAGAACTTGCCCATGAAGCCCGCCGTCGCGGGGATGCCCGCGAGCGCGAGCATCGAGATCGTCATCGGCCACGCCAGCCACGGGCGCTCGCGTCCCAACCCCGCGACCGCCTCGAGCGAGTCACCGAGACCCGTTTCGCGTTCGCGCGCCACGATCACCGCGAACGACCCCATGTTCATCATCAGGTACACCGCCAGGTAGAACACCGTCGCCGCCACGCCCAGCTGCGTCGCCACAACGATCCCCGCCAGCATGTAGCCCGCCTGCCCCACCGACGAGTACGCGAGCATGCGCTTCAGCGACGACTGCCCGAGCGCGCCGACGTTGCCGACGAGGATCGTGATCGTCGCGAGCACCGCCAGCGCCGGACCCCAGCTCGGCTGCGCGCCGATCAGCGCGACGTCAAAGAAGCGCAGGAACACGCCGAGGGCGGCGACCTTGGTGGTGACCGCCATGAATGCCGTGATCGGCGTCGGCGCGCCCTCGTACACGTCCGGGGTCCACTGGTGGAACGGCGCCACCGACGCCTTGAAGCACAGGCCCGCGACGCACAGCGCGATCCCCGTCAGCATCAGGGGGTCGGTTGCCAGCGAGCCGTTTGACAGGGCGCTGGCGATCGCGGAGAAGTCGGTCGCCCCGGTCGCCCCGTAGATCAGCGCGAGGCCGTACAGTAGCGTCGCCGAACCGACCGAGCCGACGATCAGGTACTTGAGCCCCGACTCGAGCGAGTGCTCGCGGCGCAGTTCCGTCGCGCACAGCACGTACAGCGGGATCGACAGCAGCTCCAAGCCGACGAACAGCGCGATCGTGTTCTGCGCGCTCGCCAGCACCGACATGCCGCCCACCGACGTCAGCAGCAGCGCGTGGAACTCACCATGCGCCGCTTCGTGCGCCGCCAGCGATCGCCACGCCAGCAGCACCGTGCACGCGCCGCCCGCGATTAGGATCAGGTTCAGCGCCAACGACAAGTCATCAATTCGTAGTGCTCCCGAAACGATCGACTTGTCCATGTTCCACTGCCAGATCGTCAGGCCCAGCGCCGCGCCCAGCGCGACCAGGCTGAGCGCCGGCACGACCTGCGAGCGCACCCAGCGCGAGCCTAGCAGTCCCACGAGCAGCACGATCACCGCGCCACCGAGCAGCGCGATCAGCGGCGACAGTCCCGCGAAGTCAACGTGCGGGCCTTTCAGGTGCGTGGTCGCGACCGTGGGGGAGAAGAGGGGCACGTAGTTCATTCGGTCGTCGCGGGGATCGTGCCGGTCTGGGTCGCGGCGAGCGCGGCGGTACTGGCCGTGCCGGTGAAGAAATGGAACTGGGCATGTGGGTTGGCCGCGATGGCCTGCGCCTCGAACACCGCGGTCTTGACCGAGCCTTCGCTGCGGTGCAGCGCGAACTGCGGGTACAGCGCCAGGAACAGGATCACCAGCACCAGCGGCACCAGCACCGTGCTGTCCCGAAGGGTGATCTCACGCGACTGCACATTGGAGCCCACGCGGTTGTGCATCGCGCGGATGAACAGCCGCAACGCGTATACGCTCGCCAGCACCACGCCGCTGAAGGCGATGATCGCGATCGCCAGCTTCGCTTTGAACACGCCTAGCAGGATCAGGAACTCGCCGACGAAGTTCGACGAGCCCGGCATCGCCAGCGTCGCCAGCGAGACGATCAGGAAGATGCTCGCCAGCACCGGCGCGCGGAACGCGATGCCACCCATGTCACGGATGTCTTCCGAGCCGCCCGCGCGGCGGCCGAGCAGCGCCGCGATGAACAGCGCCGGCGCCACCACCAGGCCGTGATTGACCATCTGCAGCAGCGCGCCCTGCGCGCCCTGCGGGTTCAGCGCGAAGATCCCCAGCAGGATGAAGCCCAGCTGTGCCACCGAGGAGTACCCGAGGATCAGCCGCGCGTTCGTCTGGCTGAACGCCTGCATCGAGCCGTACACGATCGACACCAGCGCGATCAGCAGCATCAGCGTCTGGAAGTGCACGGCAGCCTGCGGGAACAGCGGCAGCACGATCGCCAAGAAGCCGTACGCGGCGACCTTCGACAGCACCCCCGAGAACACCATCAGCACCTCCACCGGCATCGCCCGGTAGCCGTCGGGCATCCAGCCGTGTAGCGGGAACGCCGGCATCTTCACCAGGAACGCGGCGGCGAAGAACAGGAAGATCCACTCTTGCGATCCTGTGCTCAACGGCAGCGCCTGCAGCGAGGACAGCACGAACGTGATGTGCCCGCCGCCCTGCTGCGCCGCCAGCACGCCGGTTGCGACGGCCCCCGCGAGCATCAGCAGCGAGCCCACCAGCGTGTAGATCACCAGCTTGATAGTCGCTTTCACGCGGTCCGGACCCTGGGCGGGTGGGGGTCCAATCAAGATCAGGAAGTAGAACGGGACCAACATCAGGTCGAAGAACGCCACGAACAGCGCCAGATCCTGCGCCAGGAACGCACCCAGCACGGCAGACTCCGCCAGCATAAAGTTGAAGTAGAAGAGGCGGGGGCGGTCGATTGATTTGGTCCCGCCCGCCCCGCTGCGCAGGTTCGCCGCCAGCGTCGCTGCCGCGAACAGCAGCGTCGTCAGGCCCAGCAGGAACACGTTCAAGCCCGTCACCGCCAGCTTGTAGTGGATCCCCAGCGTCGCGATCCACACCACGTCCGTCACGTGCTGCAGGCCGCCACCAGCTTTGTAGTCCGCGATGTAGCCGAGCGCCAGCGCCAGCGCCGCGAGCGAGCCCAGCAGCGCCAGCACGCCCGGCGCGCTCCAGCCCGGCCGCGCAGCGTCGCTGGCCTGCTCGCCATTCGCACCACCGACGGCCGTGCCCGGCGATTTGATCACCGCACCCAACAGCGCGCCGAGCAGGCCGCAGGCGAGGGGTAGCCAGACGAGGATTGAGAGGGGCGGCATATCAGGCCTGCAGTAGGAAGTAGAAGCCGACGCCTGCGACGCCCAGCACCAGCAGCGCGGCGTAGTAGCGCACGAAGCCGCTCTGCGCCGCGCGCACCGCCGCGGAGCCCGCGCGCACGATGCCCGTCGTGCCGCCGACGAGCGTGTCGTCGACGAACACGCGCTCGAACGTGTCGCGCGCGAACGCGCCCGTCGCCGCCATCGGGCGCACGACCAGCAGGTCGATCGCCTCGTCGAAGTACCACTTGTTGACGAACAGCGTGTACAACGGCTTCGCGCGTTCCCTGATCGCCGTTGAGGCCTTCAGTTCCTTCCCGCCGACGACCCAGATGCGGTAGGCCAGCGCGATGCCCGCCAGGCCGATCAGCGTGCCGAGCGTCAACCCGATCACGAGCAGTCCTGTTTTCGTGTGCGGCTCATATTCTTTGGCGGTGGCGAACGACGGGCGCAGGAAATCGTCGATCACGAAGTCCACTTTCGGGATCTGGATCAGCCCGGCGCCGACCGCCCCGAGCGCCAGCAGGCCCATCGCGATGCGCATCGGCAGCGCGCGCTCGGCGATCGCGTGGCTGGGGCCGGGGAAGCCGACGTCCGGGTCCTCCTCTTCGCCGTTGGCGGGGTTGCGCGGCACCTCCGCGTGGTGCAGATGGCCTCCTTCGAGCTCGCGCGCCTCGGCTACGGGCTCGCCGTGGAAGGCGCGGAAGATCATGCGGAACGTGTAGACGGCCGTGAAGAAGGCGCCGATGTAGCCGGCCACATACAGAATCCAATGCCAGCCGCCGCGCTCGCCCGTCACCAGCAGGATCTCGTCCTTGGAGAAGAAGCCCGAGAACGGCGGGATGCCTGACAGCGCGAGGCCGCCGATGATGAAGCAGGCGTACGTGAACGGCAGCGCCTTGCGAAAGCCGCCCATCTTCTCAAGCGTTTGCTCGCCGCCCATCGCGCCGATCAGTGACCCAGCCGCCATGAACAGCAGCGCCTTGAAGAACGCGTGCGTCATCAGGTGGAACAGGCCCGCGGCATAGGCGCCCACCGACACGCCCATGATCATGTAGCCGATCTGCGACATCGTCGAGTACGCGATCACGCGCTTGATGTCCGTCTGCGCGAGGCCGATCGTGCCCGCGATCAGCAGCGTCGCCGCGCCGATCACTGCGCCCACGTCCTGCGCCGCCGGCGCCAGTTCGAATAGCGGGTGCATGCGCGCGATCAAGTACACGCCCGCCGTCACCATCGTCGCCGCGTGGATCAGCGAGCTGACCGGCGTCGGACCCTCCATCGCGTCCGGCAGCCACGTGTGCAGCGGGATCTGCGCGGACTTCGCAAACGCGCCCACCAGCAGCAGGATGCAGCCCGCGACCAGGTCGCCCTCGTTCGTGCCGTGACCGAACGCGCCGGTTTCAGCTGCGTGGAAGGTTCTCAGGAAGTCGAGCGTGTGGGTGTGCTTGAAGATGAAGTACGTGCCAAGCACGAGGCCCGCGTCGCCGACGACGTTGATCACGAACGCCTTGATGCCGGCTTTAGTGGCGGTGGTGCGTCGGTACCAGAAGGAGATGAGCAGGTAGGAGGCCGCGCCCACGAACGCCCACCCGACGATCAGCAGCAGGAAGTTACCGGCGAGAACCAGCAGCAGCATCGAGAACACGAAGAAGTTGAGGTAGGAGAAGTAGCGGACGAAGCCGCGGTCTTTGTCCATGTAGGAGATCGAGTACAGGTGGATCAGGGTGGACACGCCGCTGACGACGAGGATCATGAACACCGACAGCGGGTCCACCAGGATCGACATCTGCGCGTCGATGCCTACCGTCGAGGCGTAGTCCCACAGCGAGGAGACGATCTGGCGGTGGTCGCTCGCGTGGCCTTGCAGCGAGATCAGCGCGCCCAACGCCGCCAGGAACGCCAGGAAGATCGCCGCGGTGCCGATCCAGCCGGCGGAGCGTCCCGGCAAAAAGCGATAGCCGAACGCTGTGATCAGCGTGCCGAGCAGGGGAAAGGCCAGCACGAGCCAGCCATACGTGGTCGCGCTCATCTAGCCCTGAAGCTCCCTGAGCTCATCGACATCGACTGGCAGATGGCGGCGGTAGATCGCGACGATCATGCCGAGGCCGATGCAGACCTCGCATGCGGCGACCGTCATCACCACGATCGCCAGGATCTGACCGTCGCCGTTGCCCCACATGCGCGAGAACGCGATCAGCGCCAAGTTGCCGCCGTTGAGCATCAACTCGAGGCACAGCAGCACCACCAGCGGGTTGCGGCGCGTCATCACGCCCGCCGCGCCCAACGAGAACACGATCGCCGAGACGGCCAGATACCAGGCGATGCTCATGAGCCGTACCCGGCGCCGCTCTCCACGCCCGCGCCGTGCAGGGCCACGCTGCCCACGCCCTCGGCGGTCGTGCCTGTGCCGAGCGGGCGCTTCAGGTCGAGCGGTGTCAGGGTCTCCTCCTCCTCGCCCAGGCCGCCGCGGCGGCGGGCGAGCACCACGCCGCCGACGGCGGCGATCAGCAGCAGGAAGGACGCGAGCTCGAACGCGAGCAGGAAGCGCGTGAGCAGCAGCTTGCCGATGTACGCCGGCGTGCCGTACGTCTGCGGTCCCGAGACATACGGTGCGCCGTAGCCGCTTGTCGCCTCCAGGCCCGTGCCGAGCAGCGCGATCAGCAGCTCCACCAGCAGCGCCCCGCCCAGGATCGCGCCGCCAAGGCGCAGGCTCGAGCCGACCGAGCCGGTCCCGCGCAGGCGCTCGCCGATCGAGTCGCCCTCGCCGCCCACGTATGCGACCACGAACACGTACAGCACCATCACCGCACCGGCGTACACGACGACCTGCACCGCCGCCACGAACTCCGCGCGCAGCAGCAGGAACAGTACTGCCAGCGAGATCAGGTGCGCGACGAGCGCGAGCACGCTGTAGAAGGGGTTGCGTAGCACTACCACGCCGACCGCTCCCGAGATAACCCCGATCGCGGCGATGAAGAACAGAACAGCGCTCATCTTGCCCCCCCGGCCCTCACTCGCCCTCGTTCCTCAGCGGCGTGCGTTCGAGCGGCTCCGCGAGCAGCATCTCCTTGGTGAAGATCAGATCGGTGCGGTCGTAGTCCGACAGCTCGTAGTCGTGGCCCATCGTGATCGCGTCGAACGGGCACGCGACCTCGCAGTAGCCGCAGAAGATGCAGCGCGACAGGTTGATCTCGTACACCGCCGCGTAGCGCTCCCCCGCTGAGACGCGGTTCTCGGGCGTGTTCTCAGCCGCGACCACGCGGATGCAGTCCGCCGGACACGCCGCCGCGCACAGCGAGCAGCCGACGCACTTCTCCAGGCCCGCCTGTGCAGGATCGGATCCCGCCCCACCCGTGTCCTCGAAGCGGTGCAGCTTGTGGCGTCCGCGGAAGCGCGGGTACACGGCGGTCTTCTCCTCCGGGTATTGAACAGTCACCGGGTGTTCGGTGAAACGGCCGAAGGTCGTCAGCAGGCCACGCATGGTCTCGCGGAACGTGCGCCAAGTGCCGCGCGCGGGACCTGGGGCGGGGGTGCGCGTGACCTCGATCACGTCATCGCCGGGGCTCCACATCAGTGCGTCACCACCACGAGCACGGCCGTCACGAGCGCGTTGAGCGTAGCCAGCGGCAACAGCACCTTCCAGCCGAAGCTCATCAGCTGGTCATAGCGCAGGCGCGGGAGCGTTGCGCGGATCCAGATGAAGAGGAATGTGAACAGCGACATCTTGAAGAGGACGACGAACGGGTCGAGGAAGCCGGGGGGGTGGATGCCGAACGGAAGCAGCCAGCCGCCGAGGAAGACGGTGGTAACGATGCCGGAGACGACCAGCACGTTGAGGTACTCGGCGAAGTAGTAGGAGGCAAAGCGCCCGCCACCGTACTCGGTGTTGTAGCCGCCGACCAACTCGGCGTCGGCCTCGGTGAGGTCGAAGGGCGCGCGATTGGTCTCGGCGAAGCTGGCGGTGAGGAAGATGAGGAAGCCGAAGAACTGCGGGACGATGTACCACATGCCTTTCTGGGCAGTGACGATCCCGGTCAGCGACAGCGTCTGCGCGGTCATGATCACCCCCACCAGCGCGAGGCCCTGGGAGACCTCGTAGGAAATCAGCTGCGCGGCGCCGCGCATCGCCCCCAGGAACGAGTACTTCGAGCCCGAGGACCAGCCGCCGAGCATGATCCCGTAGAAGGCGATCGCGCCGAACGCGAACAGGTACAGCGGGCCGATCGAGACGTCAAGTCCGTACAGTCCAACGCGCGCACCGAAAATGTGCTGAACGTCGCCGAAGGGGATGATCGCGAACGCGGCGACGGCCGTGATGATCGAGATGAGTGGGGCGAACGCGAACAGGAAGCCGATCGAGGTGGTCGGGCGGAACTGCTCCTTGGTCAAGAGCTTCACGATGTCCGCGAGCGGCTGCAGCGCGCCGTACGGACCAACACGGTTGGGGCCATAGCGGCTCTGAAAGCGCCCGAGCAGCTTGCGCTCGGCCAGCAGCACGACGGGCACGAGCTGCAGGCCCACGGCGAAGATCACGATCGCCTTCAGGATCTGGATCCACCATTCTTCGTAGAACCCGACGGTGGCGAGGATGGTCATACGCGCTCCCAGCCGGCATACGCGCCCGCGGCCTCGCGATCCTGCCAGCGCACGCCTTTGCCGCCTATCTCATCCAAAGTCAGCCCCGCGTAGAACGGCACCGCGTCGAACAGCTGCTGCGAGGCCATCGGGCCCGTAGGCACCTCCAGGTCGAGTCCGATCCGCGCGGCCAGGTCTGCGATGACCTGCCACTGTGCGCGTGTGGACCCTGGGTGTGCGACAGCGGGACGCAGGCGTTGAATGCGCCCGTCGGGGTGGACGATCGTGCCCTCCTTCTCGGCATACGCCTGCGCGGGGAACACGACGTTCGCGTGCTCACGCAGGCTGTCGGTCAAGAAGTTGGCGTGGGCGACGACTGTTGATGCGCGCTCCAGCGCGCGCTCCCACAACTCGGGGTCGGAGGATTCGCTCGGCAGATCGGCCTGCAGTAGCAACACCGCTGCCAGCTCGCCCGCGATCAACCCTTCGACTATGCCCTGTGCATCCAGGCCCTCCTCTGCGACATCGCTCAGGCCCGGGCCGGCGTTGGGCAGGACTCCCACCTCGCGCAAGCCGCGGCCGTTGGCGCCAGCGGGGATTTCCAGCAGACCCGCGCCGGTGGTGTCGGCCAGGGACAGCGTGTCTGCTAGGTCGAGCAGGGCCCTCGTGGCCGCTGCGCCGTCGGGGCCGGCGGTCAAGCGTTCGTGCCACACGATCACGACCTCGTCGCCCGCATCGCGCAGCTGCGTAGTCAGCTCTTCGAGGAGCTCCCCGCCGCCGAGTAGGTCCGCTGTGCTCGCCTGGTGCAGATGCATCCCGTGGCGGCGCACACCCTTGCGCAGGCGCAGGTCGAGGATCGGGGCGTCCTCGATCGGGTCGATCTCCAGCACGAGCACTGCGTGGGCGAACTCGAGATCTGAGACAGTGGCCTGCAGACGTGGGTCCGACAGTGCGCGGTACAGGTCAAGCGGCAGCGTGCCGGCGCTGCGCGAGTCGAGGTGGGGTGAGCCGAGGCCCTCGCGCAGCAGGCGCGTGAGCAGGTAGCCCTCCTCGTTGGTGGCCTCGCCGCCCACCACTGCACCCGTGTGCGCGCCCGCGCGTGACAGGCCGGCCGCGGCCTCCCCCAGCGCGCGCTCCCAGGAGACGGGGCGCAGTTGGCCACCGTCGCGCAGCAGCGGCTCGGTGACGCGATCGGCGGGATTGATGGGGCCGATTGATCCATCGGCCGGGGGAACGCCCCCTAGTGCCGGGTAGGCGAAGCGGCCGCGGTCGCACAGCCAGCCGTCGTCGACCTCGGGGTGCTCGCGTGCGAGCACCCGCAGTACGCGCTCGTCGCGCACGGTCAGTGTGACGTTGCACTGCGCCGGGCACAGCGTGCAGACCGAGCCGGCGCCCTCGATGTCCCACGGGCGCGCCCGGAAGCGGTAGGGGCGGGAGGTGAGCGCGCCCACCGGGCACAGCTCGACGATGTTTCCGGCGAACGGCGCCACGTAGGGGTGGCCGTCGAACGTCGAGACGTAGGAGTGCGCGCCGCGCTCCAGCAGCACGAGCTGGTTGTCTTCGGCGACATCTTGGGAGAAGCGCACGCAGCGGTAGCAGAGGATGCAGCGCTCCCGGTCGATGGCGATCGTGGGGGACAGCTCCAGCGGCTTGACGAAGTGGCGCTTGGGCTCGATGAAGCGCGAGATGCCGCTGCCCCAGCCGAAGGTGATGTCCTGCAGCGGACACTCGCCGCCCTTGTCACAGACAGGACAGTCGAGCGGGTGATTGATCAGCAGGAACTCGACGACCGACTGCTGCGCGGTCTTGACGCGCTCGGACTGCGTGTGCACGACCATGCCATCCTTGACCGGAGTTGAGCAGCCGGTTTGCAGCTTGGGGATGCCCTCGATTTCCACCAGGCACATGCGGCACGCACCGACGGGTCCGCCGAGCTTGGGCTCGTAGCAGAACACCGGGATCTCGACGTCGCCGTGCTTGGCGGCGTCCACGAGCATCGCGTTTTCGGACGCCTGCACCTCGCGGCCGTCGATGGTGAAGGTGATGGTTCGCGGTTCGGGTCTAGGCATGGCTGAGGCGGCGCTCCTCCATGTGCGCTTCGAACTCGTCTTTGAACTTAGCGATCATCGAGCCGATCGGCATTGCCATCGCGTCGCCGAGCACGCACAGGCAGTTACCGATGATGTGCTCCTGCACGGAGGCCATGATCTCGAGATCCATTGGCGTGGCCTCGCCGGCGTCGATGCGCTCGAGCATCTTGACCGTCCAGTTGGTGCCCTCACGGCAGGGCGTGCACTTGCCGCAGGACTCGTGGCGGTAGAACTTGGCCGTCTTCATCGCCACGTCGAGGATTGGGGTGGAGTCGTTGACGACGATGATCGCGCCCGAGCCGAGCATCGAGCCGGCTTTGGCGAGCGAGTCGAAGTCGTAGGGGACGTCGAGGTCCTGCTCCTCGAGCACCGGTGCGGAGGAGCCGCCGGGGAACCAGCACTTCACTTTGCGTCCCTCCGGCGGGCCGCCGGCGAGGCCATAGATGATCTCGCGCGAGGGGATGCCGAGCTCGATCTCGTAGTTGCCGGGGCGCTGCACGTGGCCGGAGACGGACACGAGCTTGGTGCCTGTCGAGGTTTCCACGCCGAGCTTCGCGTACTGCTCTCCGCCCATGCGGATGATCGCGGGAACCGTGGAGAGCGTCTCGACGTTGTTGATCAGCGTTGGCCCCTGGTAGAGGCCTTGGTTGGCGGGGAACGGCGGCTTCAGGCGCGGGTTGCCGCGCTTGCCCTCGAGCGAGTCGAGCAGCCCGGTCTCCTCACCGCAGATGTAGGCGCCGGCGCCGCGATGCACGACCAGCGACAGCGAGTGCTCAGAGCCGAGGATGTTCTCCCCTACGTAGCCGCCCGCTCGTGCTTCGTGCAACGCCGCGTCGAGGATGTCGGCCTGCAGCGCGTACTCGCCGCGGATGTAGATAAACGAGCGGCTGGTGCCAGCTGCGTAGGAGGCGATGATCAGGCCCTCGATCAGCATGTGTGGGGTCTTCTGCATCAGTTCGCGGTCCTTGAACGTTCCCGGCTCGGACTCGTCGGCATTGCATACGAGGTACTTCTCGATCGAGCCCTTGGGTAGGAACGAGACCTTCTTGCCCATCGCGAACCCTGCCCCGCCGCGCCCGCGCAAGCCGGAGGCTTCGAGCTCCTTCAGGACGTCCTCTGGGGTCGTCGCCAGCGCCTTGCGCAGTGACTCGTACCCACCGCGGGCTTCGTACACCGGGAGCGTGTTTAGCCCGGGCTCGTCGATGTCGGCGAACAGCAGCTTCACGCGTTCGCCTCCGGGTCCGCGCACACGCGCCGCGCGAGCTGCTTCTCTGGAAGGACCGGCTGCCCTGCACGGATGTCCTCGAGCAGTTGCGGTACGTCGTCGATGCTCAAGGGACCGACATATACGCCGTTGACAGAGGCCATCGGCGCGATGTCGCACGCGCCGAGGCACTCGAACGCGCGCACGTTGAATGCCTCGTCATCGCCCGCTGCGTCGAGGATTGCCGCGTACAGATCGTCTGCTCCGCACAGCGAGCAGGAGATGTTCGTGCACACATACACGCTGTGCCGGCCCACGGGCTGGGTCTCGAGCATGTCGTAGAACGTGGCCACCGCGTCCAGGTAGGCGGGCGTCACGCTCATCACGCACGCGACCTGCTCGAGCGCCTCTGGCGAGCACCATCCGTGCACACGCTGGGCTGCCGCGAGCGCTGGCAGCGCGGCCGAGCGGCTGTCCGGGTAGAGCGCCATGTGCGCCTCGATCTCCTGGCGCAGCTCCTCGGGCACGGGAGTGGTGGCGGGATCGGGGATCGTCGCCGGGTCCTTTTCCAGGTCGGCCGGTGAGTCCCAGCCTAGGGGGCTCATCTATCGATTCCTCCGAGGATCGGGTCGAGCATCGCGGTGGTCGCGATCATGTCGGCGATGTAGCTGCCCCGGCTCATGTGCGCCAGCGCTTGTAGGTTGACGAACGACGGATCGCGCATGTGCACGCGCGCGGGCTTGGACGACCCATCCGATCGCACGTAGCAGCCGAGCTCGCCGCGGGGGGACTCGATCGGGTTATACACCTCGCCGGGTGGTACGCGCATGCCCTCGGTGACGAGCTTGAAATGGTGGATCAGTGCCTCCATCGATGTCGCCAGCTCGTGGCGCGGGGGCAGCGCCACCTTGCGGTCCTCGGTGATGTGCGGCCCCTCAGGCAACCCGTCGATGGCCTGCTCGATGATCTTCACGGACTCGTAGATCTCAGCCAGCCGCACCGCGAAGCGGTCGTAGTTATCACCGACGGTGCCGACCGGGATCTTGAACTGGAAGTGGTCGTAGGAGCTGTATGGGTCGGCCTTGCGCAGGTCCCATGGGTTGCCTGCGGCGCGCAGCAGCGGACCAGTCACCCCCAGGCTCAGCAGCGTCTCTGAGTCCAGCGGGCAGGTGCCGCGCAGCCTTTGCAGCACGATCTCGTTGGAGTTGAGGATCGCGCCGTACTCGTCGGTGCGCTCGGGCATGATCTTCAGGAACTCGCGCAACTTTTTCTCGAACCCAGCGGGGATGTCCTCGATCACGCCTCCCACCTGGAAGTAGCGCGTGTGCATCCGTGCCCCCGAGGACATCTCGAACAGGTCGAGGATCAGTTCGCGCTCGCGCAGGCAGTACAGGAATATCGAGACCGCGCCGAGGTCCAGCGCGCTCGTTCCGAGCCAGATCAGATGCGAGGCGATGCGGTTGAGCTCGAGATGGATCACGCGCAGGTATTGCGCGCGGCTGGGGATCTCGACCTCGAGCAGGCGCTCCACCGCGCCGCAGTAGGCCATCGCGTTGAAGTAGTAGGACAGGTAGTCCATGCGCTCGATCACCGGGATGACCTTCCAGTAGGCCTTGTCCTCGGCGGTCTTCTCGATGCCGGTGTGGACGTACCCGATGATCGGTTTGAGGTCGCGCACGATCTCGCCCTGCAACGTCACCAGCAGCCGCAATACGCCATGCGTGGCGGGGTGATGCGGCCCGAAGTTGAGCGTCATCAGCTCTTCCGTGCGGTCGGCCGCCATCGTGCTCACTCGCGCGACTCCAGCCATTTGGCCTCGTCGCGGGTGAAGATCACGGGTTCGCCGCCGATCGGAAAATCGCGTCGCTGGGGATGTCCCTCGTAGTCCTCGGGCATCAGGATCCGGCGCAGGTCGGGGTGTCCCTCGAACACAACGCCGAACATGTCATACACCTCGCGCTCCTGATGGTCGGCTGTGGGCCAGTCCCCTGTCACCGATTCGACCGTCGGCGCATCGGTTCCTACGCGCAGCTTGACCGTGACGCGGTCCACCCGACTCATGTCCAGCAGCTCGTAGATCACACCCAGGCGCGGCTCTTCGGGGTAGTGATCCACGCCGTGGACGCTCGCCAGGAACGCATACCCCTGCGTGCGCAACTTCGCAAGCACCGTGCGAATCTGCGCCGGATCGACCACGACGGTAGCCCGCTCGCGGAAGTACACGGTCTCGATCGCGGCATCGCCCAGCTCGCGGGCGAGCAGCTCCAAGCCCGTGGCGTCAGGCATTTAGGGGGTGCTCCTCGGTGCCCACCGCGTCATAGCGCTCGCGCCAACCCATGTCGGGGTCATCCTGAACAAGCTTGCGCAGCTTGAGGATCCCGTGCATCAGCGCCTCTGGGCGCGGCGGGCATCCGGGTACGTGCACGTTGACCGGCATGAACTTGTCGGCCGGCACCAGCGCGTAGTTGTTGAAGACCCCCATCGAGCTGCAGCAGGCGCCCATCGAGATGGCCCACTTGGGCTCGAGCATCTGGTCGTACAGCCGGCGGATGATCGGCGCCATCTTGATCGACACCCGCCCTGCGAGGATGATCAGGTCGGCCTGGCGCGGCGACGCGCGGAACGCCTCGTAGCCGAAGCGCGCGATGTCCAGGCGCGGGCCGGCGGCGTGGAACTGCTCCATCGCGCAGCATGCCAACCCGAATCCCAGAGGGAAGAACGAGTTTGAACGCGCCCACGCGACCGTTTTGTCGAGCGTCGTTGTCAGCACGCGTTCGTGCACGTACCGTTCGAGCTCCTCGCCCTCCAAGTGCGCGGGCTGGTTGGCTCCCTCCAGCTCGCTGCCGCGCAGCAGTTGGTGGGCGTTCAAGCTCTGTACGCGCTGGCCGATCTTCGATCGGTCCGCGGTACCGGCCGGCTCGCGTTTCACTTCCACTCGAGTGCTCCTCTGCGCCAAACGTATACGAACGCGACGAACAGCAACGCCACGAACGTGATCGTCTCCGCCAGCGCGTAGCTTCCGTACGCGCGCAGCTCGATGGCGATCGGGTACAGGAACACCACCTCGATGTCGAACAGGATGAACAGCATCGCGATCAGGTAGAAGCTGATCCCGAACCGCATCTCCTGCTTGACCTCTGAGGGCAGTCCGCACTCGTAGGGGTCCTGCTTGTGTGCGACTGCCCGTCGCGGTCCGATGAAGGTGTTCAGCAGTGCGAACGCTACCCCCACGGCACCGCCGAGAATGAGGAAGACGATCGCCGGGAGATAGCTCCGTAGCACCGCGCGCTTTTATATCACCGCTTGTGGCAGAGTGTTACATAGTGGCAATCGGCTCGATATACGTCGAATGACAGAAGCTGTTGTGGCTGGCGCCATCGTGGTGGCGGTCCTCAACCTGGTGCCCGGCCTGCTGGGTGGCTGGGTCTGGTATCGCGGCGATCCCACGGGCGATCGGAGGGCCACGGCGGCGTTCTGGGTGCTCTTGCGTGTGGGACAGGGCTCCGCGCTGACGCTGGCAATCGCCGTTGGTTCGCTGGCGGCGGCTGGCAAGTACTCAAGCGAACATCTCTTCTACTTGTACGCGCTGATCCCACTCGCGGTTGCGTTCGTCGCCGAGCAGCTTGCGGGTCGTCTCGGCGCAGACGATCCTCGACCAGCGCGAACTGGAGGATGCCAAGGCAGTGGGCGCTCTGCCGGAGGTCCAGCAGCGCCGCGTGGTGACTGCGATCATGCGGCGCGAGCTGGGGGTGATGACGCTGTCTGCGCTGGTGGTTGTCTTCCTCGCCTTGCGCGCTGCGAGCACGGCCCACGGGTTCTGACTCGGGGGGCTATATATTCCCCGCGCATGAAGGCTTGCGCCAAGATCGTCGCTACGTCCGTCGCTGCACTCGTCTGCGCCACAGTTCTGGGCGCGTGCGGGTCGCAGGGGATCAAACTCGCCAAAACGAGTCCCTACTATCGCGGGGCGGTCCTCTTTCGCGATCACTGCTCGGGCTGTCACACGCTGGCGATCGTTGGTGCCGAGGGCTCGGCGACGAGCATCAAGGATCGTCTGCGGACGAACGGCCCCAACTTCAACTTCCGCAAGGAGAACATCAAACAGGTCCTCTACGCGATCCGCAACGGCGGCTTCTCCGGGGCGATCATGCCCGAGAACGTCGTCGTCGGCGGCGACGCCCAGGCGGTCGCGGAATTCCTCGCTAAGTACTCGGGTCTGCAGGCGCAGAAGGTCCCCTCCACGAACATCACTTTGTCAACGAAGTAGAGCCTCAGGCGGCGTCAGCAGCGTGCTGGACCTCAAACGGATCAGGCAGGACCCCGACGCGGTGCGCACCGCGCTGGCGCGCCGCGGCGAGGATGTCGCGGATGGACTTGACCGTGTAATCCAACTGGACGAGCGCCGCCGCGCGCTGCTGCCCGAGCTGGAGGGGTTGCGCGCCGAGCAGAACGATGCCAACGCGCGTATCCGCTCCGCCGCCGATGCGACCGAGCGCGAGCGGGAGATCGAGGCGATGCGTGGCGTCGCCGCCAAGGCCAAGGCACTCGACCAGGAGCTCGGCGAGGTGGAGTCGGAGCTGCAGGGCGCGCTCGCGCCGCTCCCCAATCTGCCCGACCCCTCCGCCGCTCCCGGCCCCGAGGATGAGCTCGTGCGCGAGGTCGGCGCCGTGCCCGAGCTCGACTTCGAGCCGCGCGACCATCTCGAGCTCGCTGGTGATCGGATCGACATGGATCGCGCGGCCAACCTCTCGGGCACGCGCTTTGCCTACTTGAAAGGCGATCTGGTGATGCTCGAGTTGGCGCTCGTGCGCTGGGTGCTCGAGAAGCTCCGACACGCCGGTTTCGAGCCCGTGATCCCGCCGGTGCTCGTGCGAGAGCGGGCGCTGTATGGGACGGGCTTTCTGCCCGACACCGAGCAGCAGATCTACAGCCTGCCCGAGGACGAGCTGTATCTGGTCGGGACCTCGGAGGTCGCGCTGGCGTCGTTGCACGACGGCGAGATCCTCGACGGCGAGCGCTTGCCGCTGCGCTACGCGGGCTTCTCGCCGTGCTTCCGGCGCGAGGCGGGCGCGGCAGGCAAGGACACACGCGGCATCTTCAGGGTGCACCAGTTCGACAAGGTGGAGATGTTCAGCTTCGTCGCGCCCGGGGATTCGACCGACGAGCATGAGCGGATTCTCGCGCTGGAGGAGGAGATCCTGAGCGAGCTGGGACTGCCCTACCGCGTGGTCAACATCGCGGTCGGCGATCTGGGTAGCTCGGCGGCGAAGAAGTACGACTGCGAAGCGTGGATCCCCAGCCAGGGCCGCTACCGCGAGCTTACCTCTTGCTCGAACACAACCGACTACCAGGCCAGGCGCCTGAACATCCGTGTCCGCATGAATGAGAGCCCACCCACCCGCACGCAGGTGGTGCACACGCTCAACGGCACGGCGGTGGCGGTGGGCAGGACGCTGGTGGCGCTGCTGGAGAACGGGCAGCGCGAGGACGGGAGCGTCGAGTTGCCCGAGTGCCTGCGCCCATACGGCGCGCCTGCGCAGCTGGGATAGCGCGTGGTGGTGGTCTCAGTTGACCTGGAATACGAGCGTTCGCGCGATCCCGTGCACGGGCGTTAGCGTTAGGCGGTAGCGGCCGGGGGTCAGGGCGCTGCGGCCGATGAGGCTTCTGCGGTTGCGTCCCTTCCGCGCGGTGAAGGTGAGCGCGCCGGGCACCGGCTCCCAGCGGTTATGCCCGCGCACACGGACGAGCTTGGCGAGCTTGGCGCGGATGCGGGCGGCTGCGCTGAGGGTGAAGATGAAATGGACTGAGGAGACCCGCGGCCGCGCACGGTTTAGCGCGAGCAGCGCGGTCGGGGTGAGGGCGAGGGAGGTCAACTTGATCGTGGGACTGACGGAAGCTGCGGGCGATGTGGTGGGAGAGGCGTTGCCTGGGCTACTGGGCGAGCCGCTGCCACCCGCGCCGGTCACTGCGGCTTTTTCTGCTTCGTCTTTCCTTTCTTCGCGCTGCCGTTCTTCTTCACGCAGTTTTGCTCTTGTGTGCAATGTTTCTTCGCGTCGTTTTTCGGACTCGTGTTTGACTTCTTCGTCGGTGGGCTCGAAGGCGGCGATCCCATTGGGGGTGCCGACCCCGGTGGGTCCGTCGTAGCCTTCCCGCGCGAGACAGATCGCCTCTTCCGAGCAACTGGCCGCCTCCTGGAGCACAGTGCAGCCGGAGAGGCCGTCTTCTTCGTCGAACGGCTCCTTGCATTCCCCGTTGGACCCGGAGGCAACGTCGTGCAACGAGGCCGGGTGTTCGATCTCATTTTCGTACAAAGTCTCCGCCGGGTATGGGACTTCGCCTGCTCCTCCGGCCAGCGCGAATACCGAGGCGACGAGCGGCGACGCGAGGCTCGTGCCGCCGATCGTGCACCAATGGGTCACGTGCAACGCACCGCCTTCTTCGTATTCGCATTCCGCGGTGGAGTAGTACGTCGCGATCCCCGTGTAGGGGTCGGCGTCGGCGGAGACATCGGCGACGGCGCGATGTTCGCCGCATCCGACCGATTCCCAGTCGGAGGTGCTCTGCTGCCAGATCGGAGCGGCGAGCGCAACACTGCAGCCGCTTCCGCCGGCGCCATAGCCATCGGGGGCGCCTTCGCTTGTACCGCCGTCGTTCCAGACGGTCTCGCCCGCCCACGTTCCACCGGGACCGAGCGGGCCCAGCAGGCGGGTACCGCCGACCGCGACCACGTGTGGAGAGGAGGCGGGATAGTCGGCGAAGCCTCTTTGCGAGCTTTCCTTGGCGTCCCAATCCAGGTAGCCGTCATCCCCTGCCGCCGCTGTGACGACGATGCCGGGCTGTTTGAAGGCGCTGGCGTCATCTTCGGCCGCGGTCTCGCCCGGCGCGGGCCCGCCCCACGAGTCCGAGATCTCCGTGGCGCCATGCTTGGCGGCCGCTTGCTCGGCTGTTTCGAGGTTTCCAAACGAGCTCGAATCGGCCTCGACGAGCATGATCTTGCAGCTCTGACAGGTTGCGTGGGAGGCCTCGATGTCGAGCGATATCTCTTCCGACCACCCATCGGCTTCTTCTACTTCCTTACAGGCCACTTCTCTGATTGTTCTTCTCGACCCGCTTTTGCAGACTACTTCTTCTTTTGCTCTTTCTTCGGTGCTCGCGGGAAAGGGCAGACTCCCGGGTTCCCCGTTCTGGTTGACCTGCTCGAAGCATCCGTTCCCTACCGTACATGCGGGTAGCCCAAATTCTTCGTCATAGATTTTCAGGTCGGCTTCGGCGGTGAGGTCGTTGTAGGCATCGACGAGCGCGATCGTCTGTGCGGAGGCGGCAGTGGTCGGCAGTTGATAGATGCTGTGCAGATCCCGGGGTCGCAGACCAAAGCAGCCTTCCCCGGGCGTGGGGTGTTCGCAGACTTCCGCGGCCGTGCCCGCTCTGATCGGCGCGTTGAGCGTGATCCCCAGCGGATGGGTGTGAGCACGTGCCGCTTCAGTCCTCGGCACCAGCTCCAGCGCCAGGCACCCTGCATACCCGGGAGCAGGTGCCGCACACACGTGGCGAACCGTGTAGTCGGAGGCCGGCAGTGGCGAGACGGTGTCCGCCGCGGCCGCTGTGGCGCTCAGCAGCGAACAGCAGGCAATCACAGCCAGAAAGCCCAGTGCGGCGGTGGCTCGGAGGATGAGGCGTGGCTTCATTGTGTCTGCGAGGGTTCCCTGTGATGACGTCGGCGGGAGCGGATGTCAGCTTGAGTAAAGGGTAGGGGGCTCAGACGGACGGTATTGCCCGTTCCCATTAGGCTGAGCTCACATGCGTACTTTCGGCTTCATGCTGGCCACCGAGCCGCCGCCCAAGCGGGTGGGTGTCCTCGTCGCTGTAGCTGCGGTGGCGCTGTGCACGCTGCTTCTGTATCCGCTGGGGCAGATCGCGCCGATCGTCTCGCTCAGGGTCGTGTATCTGCTGGCGGTGCTCGTCGTCTCGGCCGTCTGGGGAGCGTGGCTGGGCGTGCTGACGGCTGTGCTGAGCGCGGCGGCGTTTAACTTCTTTCACCTCCCTCCGGTCGGGCGGTTCACGATCAGGGACTCGGAGAACTGGGTGGCTCTGATCGCGTTCGTGGTTGCCGCGGGGCTGGCCAGCTCGGTCGCTGAGATAACACGCGCGCGCACGCGAGAGGCTGAGGAGCGTCGCCGCGAGGCGGACCTCGCGGCGGAGATGGCGCGGCTGCTGTTGCGCGGCAACAACCTCGCCGAGGCGCTGCCCACCGCCGCGGCGCGTCTGGCGCAGGTGCTGGGCCTGCACTCGGCTGCGATCGAGATGGAGGCCGTGGAAGGCGACGAGCGCCGGATCGCGTTCCCGCTGCGTGAAGGCACTCGCCGGCTGGGGACGCTGCTGGTCGGTGCGGACACGCCCGAGGCGGGCCTGCGCCGGCTGCAGGAGCGCGTCGTGCCGGCCCTGGAGGCCTTGCTCAGCGCGGCGCTGGAGCGCGAGGCGTTGCTCGGTGAGGTGGTCGAGACGGCCTCCCTGCGCCGCGCCGACGTGGTCAAGACCGCGGTCCTGCGGGCTGTCTCCCACGATCTGCGCTCGCCCCTGACCGCCATCTCTGCCGCCGGCGAGGCGGTTGCATTGCCGGGGCTGTCCGAACACGAGCGCGAGGAGCTGGCGTCGGTAATCGAGCAGGAGACAGGACGTCTGGCCAGGCTGGTGGAGAACTTGCTCGACCAGTCGCGCCTGGAGGCGGGCGTCGCCGAGCCCCACCGTGAGTGGACGTCCATCGAGGAGGTGCTCGGCGCCGCGATGGAGGAGCTGAGCGCCAAGAGCGAGGAGTACACGCTGTCGATCGATCGCGAACTGCCGCTCGTGCGCGCGGACTCCGCACAGCTCGAGCGCGCGTTTGTGAACGTGCTCGAGAACGCTCGCCGGCACTCCGGCGGGCACCCGGTATCTGTGCGCGCTCGCGCCGTGCGCACCCATGCGAGCGAGAACGACCGCGTGATCGTGCGCGTGGTCGACCGCGGTCCCGGCATCCCTCCGCTGCAGCTGGAGCGCGTGTTCGAGCCCTTCTACCGAGCTGGGACCGCGAGCGGCGGGCATCGCGGCTCGGGCCTTGGCCTGGCGATCGCTCGCGGCTTCGTGCAGGCCAACGGCGGCAAGCTGTATGTCGAGTCTCTGCCCGGACAGGGCGCGACGTTCGTGTTCGAGCTGCCGCTGGACCCCGTGGTCGTTCCAGCCGAGGACGCCCAGGCGCCGGTGGGCGTCGTGAGCTCGCCGGGCGAGCCCGGAGTGGCGGACGAGGATCATGGCGGCTGACGCGCCGCGCGTGCTGGTTGTAGACGACGAGCTGCAGATCCTGCGCGCGCTGCGCGTGGTGCTGCGCGACGCCGGGTTCGAGGTGGTTGCGGCGCAGACCGCCTCCGAGGCGCTCGATCGCGCCGCGGTGCGTCCCCCGCAGGCCGCGATCGTCGATCTGGTGCTGCCCGACGGCGACGGGATCGAGGTGACGCGCAGGCTGCGCGAGTGGAGCGATATGCCAATCCTCGTGCTGTCGGCCGTCGGCGAGGAGGAGCAGAAGGTCCGTGCACTGGAGGCGGGCGCCGACGACTACGTGACCAAGCCGTTCGGCACGCGCGAGCTGGTGGCGCGACTGCAAGCGGCGCTGCGCCGTACCGCGCCCGTCGATGGCGAGCCGGCGATCGTCGTGGAGGGTCTCGAGATAGATCTGGCCGCGCGGGTCGTGCGTCGCGAAGGCGAGCCCGTGCACCTGACCCCGATCGAGTTCGACCTGCTGCGTGTGCTCGCGCGCAATCGCGGCCGGCTGATGACCCACCGCTCGTTGCTGGTCGAGGTATGGGGTCCCGGGTACGCCGACGACGTACAAGCGTTGCGCACGCACATCGCGAGGCTGCGCGCCAAGATCGAGCCGGAGGGAGCAGTGCCGCGCTACATCGTCACCGATCCCGGGGTGGGTTACCGGTTCGCGGGGTAGTAGCTGCAGCCGGCGCCCCCGGTGGTTGCATGCCGTGGAGGATCAGGTCGAGGTGGTGTTGCCAGTCCCAGTCGGGCTTGTTCACGCCGATTGTCGCGCAGATCCCGCACATGACCATTGGGATGTCGCTCGCGTGAAAGTCGTTGCGCAGATCGCCGGCGCGGTGAGCGCGCCCTACGAGATCGTTGGCGAGGAGCATGAACTGCTCCATCTCTGAGGCGGCGTGAGCGAAGACGCGCTCGCCGCCGCTCATGAACGCGAAGCGGGTCGCGGCGTCCTCGGCGACGGACGCGACGTTTGCGCGCAGCGCGCCGACGAGCGCCGCGAACGCGCTGGAGTGCTCGTCTGTCAGGGCGTGGCGGAGGTTCTCGTTGAAGAGCTCGAAGCGCTGGCGCACGAGCTCTCCCATCAACGTCTCCTTGTCGGGGAAGTGCCGGTAGACGGTGCCGACGCCGACACCGGCGCGGTGCGCGACTTCCTCCATCTGGACGTTTGGCTGCTCGCCCGCAAACAGCTCGCGTGCGGCGTCGATGATGCGTTCGCGGTTGCGACGCGCGTCAGCGCGCAATGGGCGCTCGTTCTCCAACTCGGTGTCTGTTGAGGTCTCGGTCGGCATTTTTCTCACCCTCCCCTTGAAAGCGGAATCGTAGTTCACTATAGTCCCCGGCGCAAACGGAACCGGAGATCAGCTTCCCAATGAGTCCGCTCGTCCAGGCCAAAGCCCACGCACCGTCGCTCGACTCGCCCCGCGCAAAGAACCTCGCCCTGATGCTTTTGGCGATGACGCAGTTCGTGATCGTGATCGACGCCTCGATCGTCAACGTCGCGCTGCCATCAATCGGCGCCCACCTGCACTTCTCTCGCGATGACCTCTCGTGGGTCGTGAACGCCTACACCCTCACCTTCGGTGGGTTCCTGCTGCTCGGCGGGCGCCTCGCCGACCTGCTCGGGCGCAGGCGAATGTTCATGCTCGGCCTGATCGTGTTCTCGCTGGCTTCGCTCGCTGGCGGCCTGGCGCAGTCGGAGGCGTGGCTGATCATCGCGCGCGCGATCCAGGGCCTGGGCGCGGCGATCGTCTCCCCGGCGGCGCTGTCGATCATCACGACCACGTTCGCCGAAGGCGCCGAGCGCAACCGCGCGCTCGGCATCTGGGGCGCCGTCGCGGGCCTCGGCGGCGCCGCGGGCGTGCTGCTCGGTGGAATCCTGACAAGCGGGCTGAGCTGGCGCTGGGTGCTGTTCGTCAACGTCCCGATCGGCCTGATCGCCGCCACGCTCGCCCCGCGACTGCTGCTGGAGAGCCACGCCGAGAACGGCACCGAAGGCTTCGACATCCCCGGTGCGGTGACGGTCACGGCCGGCCTTGCGCTGCTCGTCTACGCGGTCGTCGACGCTGTGAACGTCGGCTGGGGCTCGACCGGGACGCTGCTGCGCCTCGCGGGGTCCGCCGTGCTGCTCGTCGCGTTCGTGGTCATCGAGAGCCGTCAGCGCCACCCGCTGATGCCATTCTCGATCTTCCGCCTGCGGACGCTCAGGGGAGCAAACATCGTCGGCCTGCTGATCGGCATGTCGCTGTTCTCGATGTTCTTCTTCATCTCCCTCTACCTACAAGACGTGCTCGGCTACTCGCCGATCAAGGCCGGTATCTCCTACCTGCCGCTCGCGGTCGGGATCATTCTCGCTGCGGGCGCCGCCTCGCAACTCACCACGCGGGTCGGGTTCAAGCCGACGCTGATCGCGGGGCTGCTCTTCATCGCGGGTGGTCTGGTGTGGTTCTCGCGCGTCCCCGCGCCGGGAGGCTCCTTCGCGGCGAATGTCCTCGGCCCCTCGCTGCTCGCCGCGATCGGACTCGGACTGGCGTTCGTGTCGGTAACGATCGCGGCCGTCACGGGAACCAAGCCGCACGAGGCCGGTCTCGCCTCGGGACTGATCAACACCGCCCAGCAGGTTGGGGGCGCGCTCGGCCTCGCGATCCTCGCCACTGTCGCCAACAGCCGCACCCAGAGCCTCATGCACGCCGGCGTGCACAGCACGTCAGTCGCGCTCACGAAAGGCTTCGACCGTGCGTTCCTCGTCGGCGCGGGCTTCGCGATCACCGGAGCGATCCTCGCCGCCATCCTGATCTCTTCACGCGACAGCCGCGAGCACTCCCGGGAGGCACGCAGCGAGTCCGCCGTGAGCGCTCTTCAGGAAACCGAGCCTGCTCCGGTGTGAGGCACCGCAGGTCATCCCATCGGCACGTCACGAAATCGTTATACGGATGAGAGCGATCGTTACATCAGCGTGATGACCGCCGGTCCATAGTGCAGCCATGGACGCCGTGTACATCGTTCTCGGGATCGCCATGTTCGCGATCCTGCTGGCGATCATCGAGGGCATCGACCGGGTATGAGCGCGTCGCTCCCACTCGGCTTCTTCGTCGCGCACATGAGCGGCGCCGACTTCTTCGGCCTGGTCGTCTCAGTGCTGGTGATCGCCTATCTCTTTTACGCATTGATCCGCGGAGAGAAGCTCTAAAGCATGACGTTCGCCGGCTGGTTCACGATCGTCGCGTTCGTGCTCGTGGTGACCGCGCTCGCCTTTCCGCTGGGCACGTACATGGCGAAGGTGTATACCGGTGAGAGGGTGTTCCTGACGCCCATATTCGCCTGGCCCGAGCGCTTTCTGTACAAAGTCCTCAGGGTCAACCCTGAGCGCCGGCAGGACTGGAAGGGGTACGCGAAAAGCTTGATCATCTTCTCACTCGCGGGTTGGATCTTCCTGTACATAGTCCTGCGCACCCAGGACGCGTTCTTCGTGCCCCACTCGCTCAACCCGCTCGGCTATCACTCGGCTCCGGCGGACGTGACATTCAACACGGTGTCGTCGTTCATGACGAATACTAACTGGCAGTTCTACAGCGGCGAGACGACGATGAGCTACCTCAGCCAGATGATCGGCTTGACCGTCCAGAACTGGCTGTCGGCGGGGGTCGGGATCGTCGTGGCGGTCGCCCTCGTGCGCGGGATCATCGGGCGCAGCGGCAAGGGCATCGGCAACTTCTGGCAGGACATGGTGCGCACGATCCTGTACGTGCTGGCGCCGCTGTCCGTGTTCGGCGCACTCGTGCTCGCCTCCCAGGGCGTGATCGCGAACCTCACGACCTACCTGACGGTTCACACGATCACCGGCCTGACCCAGACGATCGCGATGGGGCCCGTCGCCGGCCAGGAGGCGATCAAGGAGCTCGGCACCAACGGCGGTGGCTTCTTCAATACGAACTCCGCTCACCCGTTCGAGAACCCGACCCAGTTCAGCAACTACTTCGAGATGCTGCTCGTGCTGATCATCCCTGCGGCGCTGATCTTCTTCTACGGGCGCATGACCGCCAACCGCCGCCAGGGCTATGCGATCTACGCCACCGTGATGATCATGTTCCTCGGCGCGGTCATCGTCGCCTACATCGCCGAGGCCCACGGCTCGCCCGCGCAGCACGCGGCCGGTTTGCACACCGGGGTGATCAACGGCTCCACAGGCGGCAACATGGAAGGCAAGGAGCAGCGCTTCGGGATCGCGGGCTCGGCGCTGTTCGACGTCATTACAACCGTCACCTCGTGCGGCGCCGTCAACAGCGCGCTCGAGTCGTTCACCGGCATCGGAGGGGCCGTTCCCTTTGCCAACCTGTCCGCCAGCGAGGTGATCTTCGGCGGCGTCGGCACGGGCCTGTACTCGATCCTGCTGTACGTGCTGCTGGCGGTGTTCATCGGCGGGCTGATGGTCGGACGCACGCCGGAGTGGCTCGGCAAGAAGCTCGAGGCGCGCGAGATCAAGCTCGCCGGGCTGGGCATCCTGATCACGCCGCTGGCCGCGCTGTTCTGCACGGCGATGGCCGTCGCGAGTAAAGCCGGGCGCGCATCGATCTCCGAAGTGGCGACCTCCGCCGGCAAGCTGGGCATCCATACGCCGCAGGCCTTCTCCGAGAGCTTCTACGCCTATCTGTCGCAGGCGAACAACAACGGCTCCGCGTTCGCCGGCTATACCGGCTTCATCCAGCCGAACGCGGGCAACCTCGGCTCGCACGGCATCAGCTTCGCCGACGTGCTCGGGGGCTTCGACATGATCTTCGCGCGTTATGCGCCGATCCTGTTCGCGCTCGCCGTCGCGGGCGCCCTCGCCGGCAAGCGTGTGACCCCTGCGGGCCTCGGCACGATGCGCACCGACAACGGCACGTTCGTGGTGCTGCTGATCGGCGTGATCATCCTCGTCGGCGCGCTCACGTTCTTCCCCGCCCTGCTACTAGGCCCGATTGTTCAGGGCCTCACAGGACACTTGTACTGACATGAAACCCTGGGCACGCGACGCAATCACATCGATCATCGGGATCATCGTCTTCGCGATCCTGCTCGGGCTGGTATATCCGCTCGCGATCACGGGCATCAGCCAGGTCGCGTTTCCGGGCGACGCCAACGGGCAGCAGATCCACCTCGACGGCAAGCTCGTCGGCTCGAAGATCATCGGCCAGAACTTCGGCACGCCGGTGCTCGAAAAGAACGGCAAGGTAAAGGTTGTGAAAGGCGCGGTGGTGACAGAACCGGACCCGCGCTACTTCCAGAGCCGCCCGTCCGCGACCGAAGGCGGGGCGTACAACGCCGCCGCGAGCACGTTCTCCAACCACGGACCCAACAGCGTGAAGACTAAGGAAGCTGACGAAGAAAACATCAAGTCCTATCTCGAACTGAACAAGAACCCGACCACCAAGACCGAATATGACCCAGGGCTGACCGTGGCGAAGATCCCGGTTGACGCCGTCAACAGCTCGGCCTCGGGCCTCGACCCGGAAATCTCAAAGGCGAACGCCTGGATCCAGGCGCACCGGATAGCAGCCATCCGCAACCTGTCACTCGCGACGGTTGACGGGCTGATCGCCAAGTACACCTCGGGCCGCGGGCTCGGCTTCTCCGGCGAGGAAGGCGTGAACGTGCTCGAGCTCAACCTTGCACTCGACCGGCTGACCGGAGGAACGAGCTGATGTCCGCACAGAGGGTGGGCGGGACCCACAAAAACGAGCGTCAGGCGATCTCGCTGTTCCAGCGTGAGATCGTCGTGCGCGCGCTGATCGACAGCTTCAAGAAGCTCGACCCGCGCGTGCAGGTCCGCAACCCCGTGATGTTCGTGGTGGAGATCGGCGCGCTGATCACGACCGTGACGTGGTTCATCCAGCTCGGCGGCGGCCAATCCCTCGGCGGGAGCGAGCCCGCGTGGTACACGTTCACGATCTCGGTGTGGCTGTGGCTGACGGTCGTGTTCGCGAACATGGCCGAGGCGTTCGCCGAGGGCCGCGGCCGCGCCCAGGCGGACACGCTGCGCAGCATGCGCAAGGAGACGGTCGCCGTCATGCGCGACGGCTCCACCAAGGCCGCCGCCGAGCTGACGCGTGGCGATGTCGTGGTCGTGCCGGCGGGGGAGCTGATCCCCGGCGACGGCACCGTGATCGAGGGCATCGCCACCGTCAACGAGTCGGCGATCACCGGCGAGTCCGCGCCGGTGATCCGCGAGTCCGGCGGCGACCGCAGCGCGGTCACGGGTGGCACGCGCGTGACCTCCGATGAGATCGTCGTGGAAATCACCCAGGAGCCCGGGCAGTCGTTTCTGGATCGCATGATCGCGCTCGTCGAGGGGGCGGAGCGGCGCAAGACGCCGAACGAGATCGCGCTGAACATCCTGCTCGCGGCGCTGACGCTGATCTTCGTGATCGTCGTGGCGACGCTGCGCCCGTTCGGCCTGTTCGCCGGCACGACGATCTCCGAGACGAGCCTGATCGCGCTGCTCGTCGCGCTGATCCCGACGACGATCGGGGCGCTGCTGAGCGCGATCGGGATCGCCGGCATGGATCGGCTCGTGCGCCGCAACGTGCTCGCGCTCTCCGGGCGCGCGGTCGAGGCCTCCGGCGATGTCAACGTGCTGCTGCTCGACAAGACCGGCACGATCACGATCGGCAACCGGCTGGCCTCCGAATTCGTCCCGATGCCGGGCGTGCCCGAGTCTGAGCTGGCCGAGGTCGCGCAGCTCGCCTCGCTCGCTGACGAGACGCCCGAGGGCCGCTCGATCGTGGTGCTGGCCAAGCAGTACGGCATCCGCGAGCACGACATGGCTTCGATGCAGGCCGAGTTCGTGCCGTTCACCGCGCAGACGCGGATGAGCGGCGTCGACATCGACGGCCGGCGGCTGCGCAAGGGCGCCGGCGATTCGATCGTCGAGCTCGTCAAGAGCGAAGGGGGCTCGCCACCGCCTGAGCTGCAGGTCCAGCTCGACAGGATTGGAAATGAGGGCGGCACGCCGCTGGCCGTCTCGCGCGATAACCAGGTGCTCGGCGTGGTCTACCTCAAGGACACGATCAAGGAGGGCATGAAGGCGCGCTTTGACCAGCTGCGCGCGATGGGCATCAAAACCGTGATGGTGACCGGCGACAACCGCCTGACCGCCGCGAAGATCGCCGAGGAGTCCGGCGTTGACGACTTCCTCGCCGAAGCGACCCCCGAGCGCAAGCTCGCGTTGATCCGCGAGCAGCAGGCCGACGGCCGCCTCGTCGCGATGACCGGCGACGGGACCAACGACGCGCCTGCCCTCGCCCAGGCCGACGTCGGCGTGGCGATGAACACCGGAACCCAGGCCGCGCGCGAGGCGGGGAACATGGTCGACCTCGATTCCAATCCGACGAAGCTGATCGAGATCGTCGAGGTCGGCAAGCAGTTGTTGATCACCCGCGGCGCGCTGACGACGTTCTCGATCGCCAACGACGTCGCTAAGTACTTCGCGATCCTGCCGGCCGTGTTCGTCGGCACGTATGCGGCCGGTGCAGGCGCCAAGGGTCCGCTGCACGTCCTTAACATCATGAACCTCGGCACGCCCGAAAGCGCGATCGTCTCCGCGATCATCTTCAACGCGATCGTGATCCCGCTCTTGATCCCGCTGTCGCTGCGCGGGGTGCGCTACCGGCCGATCGGGGCGAGCGCGCTGTTGCGACGCAACCTGTGGATCTACGGGCTCGGCGGGATCATCGCGCCGTTCATCGGGATCAAGCTGATCGACCTGATCATCCACAACCTGCTCGGCGCCTGAGCCGCGCAGGATCGGCACTTTCTCCCGGTCGGAGCAGTGTCTCAGTTTGCAAATTGATTAGGCCGGCGATGGCTGCCCGCGTAACCAGTCCCATGGCTGATCACGTTTGTGGTTTGCGACATGATCGCTGGCCTAATCAATTTGCAAACTGAGACACTGTTCGGCGTTAGGGCAGTTGGGTCTGGTTGGGTGAGGTTGCTGAGGGTCAGATTTGCCGAGTTGGGGACAAAGTTTCCCTCTGTGTAGCGCGCCCCAACGCGGCCTCTGAGCAGCACGCGGCCTTGGATGTCAAAAACCTCTAAAAGTCTAAAAATGTCTAAAGCAGGCGTATAGGCTGGGAGCCGGGGCGCTGGGCAACTATGTCTTCATTCATGTCGGATGAAATGCTTTACATCTAAGATCTAGGTGTGTAGAATCTCATCCAATGCGCACGGGCGAGATCCTCGACATCGCACGCCGCTTGGGTGGTACGGCCTCGTCTGCTGAGCTAATCGGCGGAGGCGCTCGTTGGGAGGATCTGTATCGGCTGCGCGACGAGGGGGTTCTGATCGAGCTCTCCCGCGGGATCTACCGTGTCGCTGATGCTCCGGCGACTGCTCATCTGGATCTCGTGGCGGTTTGTCGAACGGGCGCCTGAGGGCATGATCTGCCTGAACTCGGCGGCGAGCTTTTGGGATCTGACCGACGAGATGCCCGATTCGGTCCACGTCGCGGTCGCGCGCGGCAGGCACCGTCCTAACATCGTCTATCCCCCGACGCGCGTGCATGTCTTCGCGGCGGACACGTTCGCGCTCGGGCGTGTCCAGCAGACGCTCGAATCGGCCGAGACGATCGCCATCAGCTCCCAGGAGCGGACGGTCGTTGACCTCTTGCGACTTCGCTCGCGTGTGGGGCGGGATCTGGCGCTGTCGGCGCTTCGGAGATATCTGGGAGGCCGTGATGCCAAGCCGGGCGAGCTGCTGGCGCTGGCGCGTCAGCTGCGAGTTGGCACGGTGATGGCCGAGGTCATGGAGCCCATGTTGGCATGAGCGCGCGCACGCCACAGCAGGCCTACTTGGATCTGCAGAACCTCGCGCGAGCCCAGGGTCGCAACACCCAGCAGCTCTTCGAGCTCTACATCCATGAGCGCTTTCTGGCGCGGTTGGCCGAGTCGCGGTTCAGCGAGATGCTCGTGCTCAAGGGTGGGATGCTGCTCGCCGTGCTGGAGGTGCGACGCCCCACGCGCGACGCGGACATGCTCGCGCGAGGACTGGCTAATGATGAGGAGAACCTGCGTGCAGTGGTCGGCGAGATCGCCGCGATCTCGATGGCGGACGGCGTGAGCTTCGACGCCACTGAGATCTCGATCACGTCGATACGCGAAGACGCCCACTATGAGGGCGTACGCTTGGCGTTGCCGACAAACTTGGCTGGTGCGGTGCTCAAGCTCCGCCTCGACCTGTCCTTCGGTGACCCGGTCAAGCCGCAGCGCATCGACTACCCCACGCTCCTGGACGATCCGCATGGAGGGCGTATCCGCCGAGGGTTCAGGCGTGCGCATCAGCCAAACTCCCCAAGTCGCCCTCGGCCGAGCGGTCCGTCTACGCCGCGAAGAGATCGGACTCAGCCAGGAGGCCCTCGCCGACGCTGCGGACCTTGACGCAACCTCCATCCGAGGTCTCGAGCGCGGCATAGCCAACCACACCTGGGATGTCGCAGACCGCGTCTCACGAGCCCTCGGCCTCTCGCTGCACGAGCTCGCCCGCATGACCGACGAGCTGGAGACGGCAGACCGGCGGCCCACCAACCAGCCGCTGGGCCAACGCGACTGAGACAGCGGCCTCGCATTATGCGTTCAACGCCACCGCCTCGCGACGCCAGTCAGCGCCATCGGGGGTCGCGATCAGACGGCGAGGCGCTCTTGATCCGGGACGGCATAGAGGGTCGTCTGGAGCCCGGCGATCACCCCCAACGGACCCGACCGAACATGTCGTATCAGGTCCGAGCGAGCGGTGTGGGTCGGTGTCTTCATCCCGGCAGGCTCCGCGAAGCGGACTTCCGGACGGGATGAAGACACCGACCCACACCGCCGGACCGCAGTCGGCGACAATGCCCGCATGGCCTCACCGGACCGTGGGCATCTGAAGGTTTTCATCGGCATGGCGCCGGGGGTCGGTAAGACCTATCGCATGCTGCAGGAGGGGGCTGCCGAGGCTGACAACGGGCGCGACGTGGTGGTCGGCTATCTGGAGTCCCACGGTCGCGCCGAGACCGTCGCACAAGCTGAGGGCCTCGAGCTGATCCCGCGCCGTCACATCACCTACCGCGGCACGCCATTGGAGGAGATGGATCTGCAGGCGGTGCTTGCGCGCAAACCCGAGCTGTGCCTGATCGACGAGCTTGCCCATACCAACGCGCCTGGCGTGGAGCACGAGAAGCGTTACGAGGACGTGCGCGAGGTGATCGAGGCGGGGATCGACGTGTTCTCGACAGTCAACGTCCAGCACCTGGAGAGCCTCAACGACCAGGTCACACGGCTGACCGGCTCGATCACGCGCGAGACGATCCCCGACGAGGTGCTCTCCTCGGCCGACGAGGTCGTGCTGATCGATGTCACCCCCGAGACGCTGATCGCGCGCCTGCGTGCGGGCAAGGTCTACCGCCGGGAGCGTGTGCAGGCGGCGCTGAACAACTTCTTCAAGATCGAGAACCTCGCTGCCTTGCGTGAGACGGCCCTGCGCCAGGTGGCCGAGGACGTCGAGGTCAAGCGCTTCGTGAGGGAGCCGGCCCCCGCGGTGCGCCGCGATGAGGAGGGGTTGCCAGCGACGGCGAAGGACGGACCGCAGGCGATCGCTGAGCGGCTGCTGGCACTGGCGACACTCGCGCCTCACTCCGAGCGTGTGGTGCGTCGCGCCTGGCGCTCGGCCCAGCGCTTGGATGCTGAGCTCGACGTGCTGGTTGTGCGTCCCCCGGGGCGCGAGCCCAGCGCCGAGGACCGCGAGCGCTTGGAGGCGCTGAGGCGGTTGGTCTCAATGTTGGGGGCGCGCCTGCGCGTCGAGGAGGGTGAAGACGTCGCCGCCGTCGCGATCTCCGTCGCTCGCTCGCTCGGGATCACGTACGTGCTGATGGGCGCCCCGTCGCCTCCGCGCGGCCTGCGCCGGTTCAACGAGCCGCTGCTGATGCGTCTGCTGCGGGGCCTGCCCGGTGTGGATGTTCGGATCGTCGCCGACCCGACCCTGCGTAAAACTGACCTAAAGGAGCAGGAGCCGGCATGAGGGCGGCGTAAAGCTGTGAGGACCTGCAACCCGGCGGTCGCAACCTTGTGCCTCAACCGCTGTTCCAGGAGCGACATGACACGACGCCAACGCCTGCACTTCAAACTTCCCCGGCTGCTCGCGGCGATCGCGATCCCGCTCGTGCTGCTGGCCGGCCTGCTGGTCGCGCCCACCACCGGCTTTGCTGGCGGTGCCCTCCTCGGCAGGGTCCAGACGCCGCGCGCGCACGCGGCGTCCACCTATCTGACGGGCATCGGCGATGAGCAGGAAGAGATGTTTTCAAACCCGTTGTGGCAGCAAGCTGCACACGCGTATCGCCCGCTACATCGCGCCGTGGGATGCGGTTGCGCACCCGTACTCGCTGGACAAGGCGAAGGCCTGGATCCAGGCCGCAGAAGCGCAGCATCAGCAGGTCCTGGTCGCGTTCTACCACTCCGAGTACAGCCCGCTGCGGATGCCAAGCGTCGCCCAGTACCAGCACGACGTGCAGAAATTCGTGAAGCTGTTTCCCCACGTCCGCCAGTACCAGTCCTGGGATGAGGCCAACCGCGGCTACATCCCCGGCGTGCTCGCGAGCCCCTCGGCGGTGGCCGCCGCGAAGTACTACCAGGCGCTGATCCGTGTCTGCCGCGGCTGCACCGTGATCGGCCTGGACGTGCTCGACGCGCAGGACATCGGCCCGACTCTGCAGTACATCTCTGAATTCAAGCAGGAGATCGGGCGGCTCGAGACGGTCATGCCGAAGATCTGGGGCCTGCACAACTACTCGGACATCAACCGCCTGGAATCGTGGCGCACGCGCGAACTGGTCCGTGCCCTCGGCGGCGACGTGTGGCTGACCGAGACCGGCGGGATCGTGCAGTTCGGCGGCGCCTTTCCCAACGGGCATGGGGAAGGGCTGACGCGCTCGTCCAGGGTGCTCAAGTACATGTTCGCCGTCGCCGGCTCGAGTCCGCGGATCAGGCGGCTGTATATCTACGACTGGACAGGTGGCAACTCCCACACGCGCTTCGACGCTGGCCTGATGAATGCCCACGATCAGCCTCGTCCTGGATATGTGGTTGTCTGCAAGCAGCTACACGGCGCGCACTGCAACGTCAAGACCGTCAATAACTGATCTCCGGCTCGTTGCGCAGCAGCCGCATTGCTAGCAGCCCGAGCAGGCCGAAGACAGCCGCGATCGGGGCCAACACCTTCAGTGGGTAGGTGCTGAACGTCGGGTGGTCCAACGTGCTCAGTGCGGTGTGGTCTCCGGCTTTGACGATCGATTCGAGGCCCGCGTGGTCGATCCCGAGCACCGTCGGCACGAGCACGGCGAACAGGCACCATCCGACGAGCACGAGCAGGCCGATCGAGAGCGAGCGGTTGGTCAAGCGCAGGCGCGGCGTCGCCCATGCCGCCAACACTATCCCGCCGCCCGCCGCCAGCAGGAACGGCCAAATGCCGCCCCACCCGCGTCCGAGGCCATACGCGGAGGCGATCGTCGGTTGGAAGAAGCCCTCACGCAGGTAGCGTGCCCACACGACTGTCTCGGTCTCGTATCCCACGAGCGGGTGGGTGATCGTCGCGATTACCGTCGTCGCGATCGAGACCCCCGCGAGCGCGATTGTGGGCCCGGGGAAGCGCTTCAGCGTGAGCGCTATCGGGAAGGCCAGGAAGGGGAGCAGCGTGTCGAGGAAGCGCGGGCCCATGAAGCCGCCGCCGAACGGCAGGTAGTAGCCGGAGTTGTAGCCCAGATAGCACACGCATACGCCGGTGATCGTCAGCGCCTCGGCGCGCTTGCCGCGTTTGTACAGCAGCACCGTGCCGAGGGCGCCCAGGACCAGCACTGGGGAGATCGTCAGCAGGCCGCGCGAGTCCAGCAGCAGCGTTGCGAGCACCTTCAGGCTGGGGATATCGATGCCGAAAAATCCCTGTTTCTGGCGGGGGATGTTGGAGTAGGCCAGGTGCGTCCAGGATCCGAACGCGTAGTGGTTGTAGAGCAGCAGCGGGATGATGCCGACCACGCCGCCGGCCACGTAGGAGCCGCCACGGCGCAGGACTCCGAGCGGCGTGAGCGAGTCCTTGCGTGAGAGCAGGAACAAGCCGAGCACGATCGCGGCGAAGAACGTCGGGTACTCGGACGAGAACGCGTAGCCCATCGCCAGACCTGCGAGCGCGAGCAGCATCGGGCTGGGTGGACCCTCGCGCTCGCGCAACATCAGCCAGAACGCCGCAAACGCCAGGAACGTCGTGAACACGTGGCTGAACAGCAGCGTCGAGAGCGGCAACACCATCGTGCCGAGCCCGAGTGCTGCGGCGGCCCCCGCTCCGTAGCCGGGCTCGAAGCGCTCGGCCACACGCCACACAAGAATGAGCAGCAGTAGGCCCGGTAGCACGTTGGCCCACAGGCCGAGGAGGTAGATCATCTCGTCGCCCGGATGGTTCGGCGCCGCCACGTGCGTATCCGTCCATGATTCGGCTCCCACCAGGTTCAAAGCGTCGTAGAACGGCAGCGAGAACAGGGCAAGCCCGGGCGCCCGCGCGGAGTAGTAGTGCCCCTTGTAGTAGGCCTTATCGCCGGTGTTGACCTGGTAGGAGTCGATCGTGGTCTTGCCCTGGTTCAGCGACCGGATCAGGTCGTAGTGGGAAGTCTGATTCCAGGAGAAGCTCTGGATTAGGGTTGCGTAGGACAGGCCGACGAGCAGGATCGCGGCGAGCGCGAGGCGTTTGCGGGTGATCATCAGTCGGTTCCGTGCAGCGCGGCCGGCCCCGGGCCGATCTCGTAGATCTCAAGCGTTCCCACTCGTCGTCGCGTGATGCCGAGGCCGGCGATCGGCTTGGCCGCGGCGGCGGCAGGGTCTGGAGGCTCGGCGACCACGGGGCCATGTTCAGGCGGGAGGCCTTCCGGGAGCACCGTGTGCAGCACGACCGTACGGATGTGGTAGAAGCGAAGCTTCTCGACGCTCGCCCTGTCCGGGAAGCCGTTCATGCCCCCGCGCAGGTCGTCCACGTCGGGCATGTCGAACGTGGAGTTGCCGATCGGGATCTCATAGAAGCCGTCGGTCGAGAAGTACTGCCAGATGCGGTCGAGGGCGCCGTCGGTGGGGAGATCGAGGATCGGGCCGCGCAGGCCGATCTCCGCCTTGGTCGGCTGGGGCACCACGGGATGACCGAGGTGGCCGGCGCCTTCGCCGAGGATTCCCACGAGCAGCGCTGCTCCCACCAGCGCGGGCAGGCCCAAGGCGGGTAGGGCGAGCCCGGGGCGGGAGCGCGTGTGCCCGCCTGCGGCCGCCGATGGAGCGCTCGCCGTCGTGCGTGCGCGCCACGAACGTAGGCGCTGGACCAGTACCTGCGCTCCAGCCCCCGCGAGGAGGGCGTAGAAGAGGGTGGCCAGCGTGAAGATCCTGCCCGGCACGCGCACGCCGTCCCAACCGGGGGCGTGGTTGTAGAGCAGCCGATAGGGATAGCCCGCCCCGGTGATGCCGAAGCCGAGCGCGAGGATCGAGACGACGACGATCCCCGCGAGCAGGCCGAGGCGTAGCCGACGCGTATAGGGGGCGTCGCGCATGACGAGCAGTCCGATCAACGCCAGCGCGAGGATCAGCCCGCCGGGGAAGAACACGCTCTCGTTCTTGGAGTTGACTTTCGCGCGCATCCCCGATGTGAGCGAGCCCCAGACGCGGTTCTCCGAGGAGGCGGACAGGAACGCGGCGGGGCCGGCGGAATAGGCTTCGACTTCACGGAGCGTGCGCTTGGCCGTCGGGTACTCTTCCGCGACCTTCAGGTAGGGCCTGGCCTGATAGACCGTGACGGCGCCGAGCACGGCGACCCCGATCAACGTCACTGCCAGCAGACGGCGGGGGATCAGCGGCCCGCGCGCCCTGGCCGGTCGCTCCTCGGGGTCGCCCCAGGCCGGTCCCGGAGTCAGCCGCCCGCGCCACCAGTGCAGCAGCACGAGCAGCGCGAGCACGACGAGCAGGTAGGAGTACTGCAAGCCGAGCGTGAACCCGAGGCTGATCTGCCAGGCGGACACGAGCCAGCCGGCGAGCACGAGCCAACGGGAGCCGCGCCGGTAGCCGCGCAGCAGCAGGAACATCGCCAGCACGAACCCTCCGGACGAGATGACATGCAGGTGCCCGGCCTCCGTGACCCGGTAGGGCGCGTAGGCGAACGCCACACCCGCGGCGGCGGCGGCGAACCAGCGCAGCCCAAGCTCGCGTGCCAGCAGGTAGGCGCCGACGAAGCACAGCGACCATGCCCACAGGAACAGCAGGTTGTAGCGGACGAGGGCGGCGACGGTGCCCGAGCCGAAGAACGCCGTGGGGCCGTAGCCGAGCAGCGAATCGGAGAAGGCGAGGCTGAGCGGGTGGGGGTAGAAGGCGTTGGAGTCGAACAGGTGCAGCGGGTCGTGCAGCATCGCGTGCCCCACCCACGCGATCTCCCAGGCGGTGCGAACCGGGTCGCCGAGATCCGGGGCGATGTGGGTGGACATGTGCAGGACGAGCGGCCAGCTGGTGAGGATGGCGAGAAGGACCCCAGCCACTGCCATCCACAAAACCTCGCCGCGGCTCAGCGAGGGGGAGGCGAGCCAGCGAGTCTTGGACCGCTCGACAGGGGTAGTCGAGGGCCTGTCCAGGAGCATGCTCGCCATTGGTCGGGGCAGCATACGGGAGCCGTGTCACACTTGAGGCATGCGCGTGCTTGTGGTCGGAGCGGTCGCTGAGCTGAGCTTGAGCGACCCGTCCCACGGCGCCCACGAGATCCCCCGGTCGTGAGCGCCGTGTCCCCTGACGGGCTTCCTGTACCCCCTCTCCTCAGAAGTGTGCCATCAGAAGTGTGCTGGTGCGTGCTCCACCGACTGCTCGAGCAGCCTCGGCGAGCACCTGGTTTTCGGCAGGCAGCGCATTGAGCGGCGTATGGTGAGCGGTTAGCGTTGTCCTGAGTGTCTAGTCGGCGACCGAGAGGGCGTGTGTTCGATGTCTGGTGATCTCCAAGAGCAGGCCAAGCGCCACCTGTGGATGCACTTCACGCGCATGGGCTCCTTCGCGGATCCTGGCCACGAGGTGCCGGTGATCGTGCGCGGCGAGGGCTGCTACGTGTACGACGAGCATGGTAAGCGCCATCTGGACGGGCTGTCGGCGCTGTACTGCGTGAACGTGGGTCACGGTCGCGCGGAGCTGGGGGAGGCGGCGGCGGCGCAGTCAAGGGAGCTGGCGTTCTACACGAACTGGAGCTACGCGCATCCGCGCTCGATCGAACTGGCGAGTCGCATCGCGGAGCTCGCGCCGGGAGATCTGAACCGCGTGTTCTTCACGTCGGGTGGCTCGGAGGCGGTGGAGTCGGCGTGGAAGCTGGCGAAGGCGCATCACGCGGCGCAGGGGGAGCCGCGCAGGCACAAGCTCGTCTCGCGCAAGCTGGCCTATCACGGCACGTCGATGGGCGCGCTGACGGCGACCGGCCTGACGGCGCTGCGGGTGCCTTTCGAACCGCTGACTCCGGGCGGGGCGCACGTGCCGAATACGAACTCCTACCGCTGGCCGCAGGATCGCGACCCGCTGTGGGCGGCGGACGCGATCGAGGAGGCGATCGAGTTCGAGGGGCCGGAGACGGTGGCCGCGGTGATCCTCGAGCCGGTGCAGAACGGCGGCGGCTGCTTTGTGCCGCAGGAGGGCTACTTCCAGCGTGTGCGCGAGATCTGTGACCGACACGGCGTGCTGCTGATCTCCGACGAGGTGATCTGCGCGTGGGGCAGGCTGGGCTACTGGTTCGGCTGCGAGCGCTTCGACTATGAGCCGGACATGATCACGACGGCGAAGGGCGTCAGCTCGGCGTACGCGCCGCTGGGCGCGGTGATCGCGTCGGACCGTGTGGCGGAGCCGTTCCTGCACGGCAAGGCGATCTTCAACCACGGCTTCACGTTCGGCGGCCACCCGGTGGCGTGCGCGGTGGGCTTGGCGAACATCGAGATCATCGAGAACAAGGACCTGTGCGGAGGAGTGCTCGCGAACGAGGGCGCGTTCCGCGAGATGCTGGAGAGCCTGCGCGACGTGCCGATCGTGGGCGACGTGCGCGGCGCCGGCTACTTCCAGGCGATCGAGCTGGTGAAGGACAAAGAGACGAAGGAGACGTTCGACCAGGAGCAGTCCGAGCAGCTGCTGCGCGGCTTCCTCTCGGGCGAGCTGTACAACCGCGGGCTGATCTGCCGGACGGACGACCGCGGCGACCCGATCGTGCAGCTGTCGCCGCCACTGATCGCGGGCGAGCAGCAGTTCGAGGAGATCGAGGCGATCCTGCGCCCGGTGTTGAGCGAGGCCTCGGAGCGGATGGAGCAATGGAGCTCACTGTCGCGAGCCTGATCTCACGATGAAGATCGGGGTCCCGACCGAGGTGAAGGTCAACGAGTATCGCGTCGCGATCACCCCCGCCGGTGTGCGCGAGCTGAGCGTGCGCGGACACGAGGTGCTGCTGCAGGCGGGCGCGGGGTTGGGGAGCGCGTTCGACGACGCTCACTTCGCGGCCCAAGGCGCGCGGATCGTGCCCGACGCCGAGGTCGTGTTCGGCGAGGCCGAGATGGTGCTGAAGGTGAAGGAGCCCCAGGCGGGCGAGGTCGGGCTGCTGAGGGAGGGGCAGACGCTGTTCACCTACCTCCACCTCGCGGCCGAGCCCGAGCTCGCGCACGGTCTGCGCGAGTCGGGCGCGACGTGCATCGCCTACGAGACGGTCGAAGACGCCGCGGGGCGGCTGCCGCTGCTGGCGCCGATGAGCGAGGTCGCGGGCAAGCTCGCCACACAGGCGGGCGCCTTCATGCTCGAGAAGCCGCTCGGCGGACGCGGCATCCTGCTGGGTGGGGTGCCCGGCGTGGCGGCGGCGACCGTGCTGGTGATCGGCGGTGGCGTGGTGGGCATGAATGCGGCTTTCATCGCGATCGGCATGCAGGCCGACGTATTTGTGTTCGACCGCTCGATCGACCGGCTGCGCGAGCTGGAAGTCGCGTTCGCTGGCCGCGCCTCGACGGTGTACTCCTCGACGCTTGCGATTGAGGAGATGCTGCCGGCCGCCGACCTGGTGATCGGCGCGGTGCTGGTGCACGGGGGACGCGCCCCGCACGTGGTCAGCCGCGAGCAGCTGAAGCTGATGAAGCGGAACGCAGTGCTGGTCGACGTGTCGATTGACCAGGGCGGCTGCTTTGAGACGTCGCGTCCGACGACGCACTCGGACCCGACGTACGAGGTTGACGGCATCACCCACTACTGCGTGACGAACATGCCGGGCGCGGTGCCGATCACCTCGACGTACGCGCTCACGAACGCGACCCTGCCCTACGTGCTGGAGCTCGCTGAGCACGGGGTCGACGGCGCCTTGGCGCGCGACCCGGGTCTGGCACGGGGACTGAACGTGCGCGCGGGCGAGATCACCTACGGGGCCGTCGCGGAAGCGCTCGGCGTCTGACGAGCAACGAGAAGAAGCTACACGGTCGTTAAGCACTTGATGGCGAATTTGCAGCAGCAGCGAGGCCGCCTGCTACGGTTGCCCTACCGGGCGGCGACGTCGCCCGCGAGGTTCTTTGTCTTTGTTGGCGCTTTTTCGTTGCGCGGATGGGGTCAGTCGAATCTCCATCTAACGCAGCGGCCATAGGGCCGCCAGAAGGAGCAACACCAACATGCAACATGCAACATTCGCCGACCTCGGCGTGTCCGAGGTCGTCACCAGTGAGCTTGCCAAACGCGAGATCACCCAGCCGTTCGCAGTCCAGAAGATGGTTCTCCCCGACGTGCTCGCCGGACACGATGTGCTCGCCCAGTCCCCGACCGGGTCGGGCAAGACGCTTGCCTTCGGCATCCCGATGATCGAACGCCTGCACGGCACCAACGTGCGCCCCTCGGCGCTGGTGCTGGCGCCGACGCGCGAGCTGGCATCGCAGATCGTCGACGATCTGCGTGAGATCGCCCACGCCCGCGCGCTCTCGATCGCGGCCGTCTACGGCGGTGCCGGCATCGTCAAGCAGGCGCGTCTCGCCGCTCGCGCCCACATCCTCGTCGCCACGCCGGGACGGCTGCTCGACCTGATCGATCGGCGCGACATCTCGCTCGACCGCGTCAGGCTGCTCGTGCTCGATGAGGCCGACAGGATGCTCGACATGGGCTTCAAGCCCGTCGTTGACAGGATCGTGAAGATGTGCGCCCGCGAGCGCCAGACGCTGCTGTTCAGCGCCACGCTCCAGGGCGAGGTGGGCAAGGTTGCCAAGGCCTACACCACCAACCCCCGCCGCCACGAGCACGCGCACTCGGCCGAGCGCAAGGGAGACGTCGAGCACCGCTTCGTCTCGGTCTCACACGAGGGCAAGGTCGCGCGGCTCGTATCTGAGCTCAGCGACTCCGAGCGCGGGCGCACGCTCGTGTTCGTGCGCACCAAGCGCGGCGCCGACAGATTGGTCAAACGGCTCGCTCAGAGCAACGTGCAAGCGGTCGCGATGCACGGCGACAAGTCCCAGTCCCAGCGCGAGAAGGCGCTCGCGCGCTTCGAGTCGGGCGCCGTCAACACGCTCGTGGCGACCGACGTCGCCGCGCGCGGGATCGACGTCGCCGGCATCACGCACGTGATCAACTTCGACATCCCCGGCTCGCGCGAGGACTACGTCCACCGCATCGGCCGCACCGCTCGCGCCGGCGCGAGCGGCACCGGCGTCACGTTCGTCGTCCACGACCAGGCACGCGAACTCGTTGCGATGGTCCGCGATCTCGGCCTGCACCGCGAGCTCGAGCAGGGCGGCCTGCCGAGCGACGCCACCGGACAGCGCTCCGGCGGCTCCCAGCAGCGCACGCGCTCCTCGCGCAACCGTGGTGGTGCTAAGCGCGCCGGGGTGGGCGGGTTCCCAAGATCTGAAAGATCGAGGTAAAACCCGTTCGAAAGCCGTTACGTGCGGCGCGCAGGTAGAGCCGCCACACGCGCACGCGCTCGGCACCGGCCAGGCGTTCGGCCTGCTGGAGGTTGGCGTCGAGGCGCTCGATCCAGTGGCTGAGCGTCTCGGCGTAGTCCGCGCGCAGGCCCTCGATGTGCAGGGGCTCGATGCCGGCGCGCTCGAGCGCGAGCGTCACGCGCGAGACGTGAAGCGGCGCCGCGTCCGGGAACACGTAGCGCTCGGAGAACGGCCCCGCCTCCGCCTCGCCGTGGCGCAGACGGGAGATGCCGTGGTTGAGCAGCCTGCCGCCGGGCGCCAGCAGGCCGGCGAGCTGCCGCGCGTAGAGGTCGATCTGGTTGGCGCCGACGTGCTCGACCATCCCGATCGAGGCGATCGCGTCATAGCCATCGCCGGCCGCGCTGAGGTCGCGGTAGTCCGCGACGCGGATCTCCACCTGATCGTCCAATCCGGCCTCGGCCACGCGTCTGCGCGCCAGCTCGGCCTGGGCGGGGGAGAGGGTGATGCCGACCGCCCGAACGCCGTGATTGGCGGCCGCGTGGATCACGAAGCTGCCCCAGCCGCAGCCGACGTCGAGCACGCGCTCCCCCTCCCGCAGCGCGAGCTTCCGGCAGATCAACTCGCGCTTGGCCGCCTGCGCCTGCTCGAGCGTCGGCGGGCGCCGCTCCGCTGGTGGCGGATGGGTTCCCCACGAGCCCTCGAGCGAGTCGAGCTCGCGCGAGAACAGCGCACAGCTGTAGGTCATCGACTCGTCGAGGAACAGCGCGAAGAACTCGTTCGAGACGTCGTAGTGATGGCGCACCGCGCGTACGTCGCGCTCGCGGCTGTGGCGTCGCCCGCGCGGGCGCAGCTCGCTCGCGGGGATCGGCGGTGGCTTCGTCAGGCCGCAGGCGCGCGCGGCGGCGAGCGTCAGCCGCAGGCGTGTTGGGGTGTCGATCGCGGGCGCCTTGAACGTGTCGAGCAGCCCGATCACGAGGTCGAGGTCGTCCGCCTCCAGCTCGCCGGCGGCGTAGGCGCGTCCCAGCCCGAGCTGTCCGGGGGCACGTAGCAGGTGCGCGACGGCGGCCGGGGAGCGTACCGTGAAGACCGGCCCGCCGGGGGTGGTGGGCGCGAGCTCCGAACCATCCCAGAAGCGCAGAGCAAATGGACGCTGCGGGAGTGCGCGCGCGAGCTCGCGTCGCAGGGGATCAGGGTTGGCGAGCAACGCTTGCCCGCCTTTCGCTGTCGTCGGCACTGGAATGTATGTTTGCGGAGACATCGTGGTTACGCAGCCTACGGGCCACGATGGTAGGTTGCATCGAAAGGCCTGTATGAACAACGAAAACATCTCCGGCGGCCCAGCCGCCCGCTTGCCTGAACCAGACGACATCCAGCCGGTCTCCTATGAGTGGCTCAACCGCGCACTTACAGGACTGATCACGATCGGTCCCATCCTCGCACTCGGCTTGGTCGGCTGGCAGCTGTGGGACGGTCTGCTGCACCCCTCGGACGTGTTGGTGTTCGTGATCATGTATGTGTTCACGGGGCTCGGTGTGACTGTCGGCTTTCACCGACTGTTTACCCACCGCAGCTTCAAGACCTCCCCTGCGCTGCGCGGCGTCTTGGCAGTGCTCGGGTCCGCGGCGATCGAGGGTCCCGTCATCTCCTGGGTCGCTGACCATCGCAAGCACCACGCCTTCTCGGATCGCCAGGGCGATCCTCACAGTCCGCATGTAGATCATGGCATCGGCTTGCGCGGCGCCCTGCGGGGTCTCGCCCACGCGCATCTGGGCTGGCTGTTTATTCACACCGAGCGCGGCTCGCGCGAGCGCTACGCGCCCGACCTGCTTGCCGACCCGGTGGTGGCGTTCGTCGATCGCACATTCTTTGTGTGGGCGCTCGGAGGTCTCGCGGCGGCGTTTGCGCTCGGAGGCGCGATCGGTGGATCGTGGCGCGCGGCGTTCACCGGCCTGTTGTGGGGCGGCGCCGTGCGGATGCTCGTGCTCCACCACATGACCTACAGCATCAACTCGCTGTGCCACTTCTTCGGCCGCCGTGATTACGCCACCGATGATCACTCCCGCAACCTGGCCTGGCTGGCGCTGCCCACGCTCGGCGAGGCGTGGCACAACAACCACCACGCTTTCCCGACCTCCGCCAGCCACGGCTTGAGCTGGCGCCAGCTGGACGTGTCTGGGCTCGTGATTGCGGCGATGGCGCGTCTCGGGTTGTGCTGGGACGTGGTCACCGTGCCCGAGGAGCGCCGCGGAAGCAAGCGCTACGTGGCCGCGTAGGTCGCACCGGTCTGCAACTACCTCGACGCGCTATCTACTCTGGCGCACCTGCGCGAAACGCTCCGCTAGGCTCCGCTGGTGTCTGATCACGATGACGAGATTGCCTCCTCGACGGTGTCCGAAGCTGACCTGTTGAGGAACTACGACATCCTGCGCGTGCGCGCACCCAATCCAGGGCCATTCACGCTGTCGGGCACGAACACATGGGTTGTGGGGGACCGGCCCACGTGGGTCGTGGATCCGGGGCCGATGATCGAGTCACACCTGGAGCGACTGCTCGTGGCGATTGATGCCAGGGGCGGGCTCGGCGGCGTGGCGCTCACGCACGACCACGAGGATCACAGCGAGGCAGTTGGTGCCCTGCTGGAGCGCTACCCCGCTCCGTTGGCGGGCGGTCGCGGCGATGTGGACGTCGAGCTCCAGGAGGGCGTGCGCTTCGGCCCGTTTGAGCCTGTGGCCACCTCCGGGCACTCGCCCGACCACTTCGCGCTCGTCGCCAACGGCGCCTGCTTCACGGGCGACGCGGTGCTGGGCGAAGGTAGCGTCTATATCGCTCCACACCGCGGTGCGATGGCGTCCTACCTGCTCGCACTGACGCGACTGCTGCAGCGCGAAGACTTCGACGTGATCTGCCCCGGACACGGTCCGCCAGTGTGGGACGCGGACAGCAAGCTCGAAGAATACGTCAACCACCGTCTCGACCGCGAGCACGCACTGATGATTGCGCTCAACCAGGGTCTGCGTGGTGAGCGCGAGCTGCTCGACGCGGTCTGGCCGGACGTGCCCGAGTCGATGCGTCCGCTCGCGAGCGTCACGCTCGCCGCGCACCTGGACAAGCTCGATGACGAGGAAGTCCTGCCAGAGGACGTCCAACGGCCAACGTTCGAGAGCTTCGACTTGTGAGCCCGACCGGCGGCGCCGCAGACTCCCCGTTCCCGCCGATCGCCGACTACGGCTTCCTGTCGGACTGCCACACCTGCGCGCTGCTCGCCTCCGACGGCTCGATTGAGTGGATGTGCCTGCCCCACTTCGACTCGCCGTCCGTGTTCGGGGCGATGCTCGACCGCGGCGCCGGCAAGCTGGCGTGTGGGCCCCTACGGGGTGTACGTGCCGGCGGGGCGGCGCTACATCCCCGGCACCAACATCATCGAGACGACATGGATGACTCCCCAGGGGTGGCTGCGCGTCGTCGAGGCGCTCACCATCGGCCCGTGGCATGACAACAAGGAGGGCTCGAGCCACACGCGCCCGCCGACGGACAACGACGCCGATCACCTGCTGGTGCGCATCGTCGAATGCACCCAGGGCCAGGTGCAGGTGGAGATCGTGTGCGAGCCGATGCTCGACTACGGCTCGACGGCGGCGAAGTGGACCTTGGTCGATACCGGCGCCGAGGGCAGCTGTGCGGTTGATTGCCAGGCAGATGCTGTCGAGGAGATGGACGCTTCCGGAGGTCACACCACATTTCGTCTGTTCAGTGACATCCGCATGGGCATCGAGGGCAATCGGACGCATGGACGGCACACGATGAGCGAAGGCGAGAAGCGCTTCTGCGCGCTCTCCTGGACGGAGGGGAAGGGAGGGCCGCACACAGTCGAGCAGGCGGAGGAGCACATTGAGCGCACTAGCCACTTCTGGCGCACGTGGCTAGCCGAAGGCACCTACCCTGACCACACCTGGCGGCTTCACCTCGAGCGCTCGGCTCTAGCGCTGAAGGGGCTGACGTTCATGCCCACCGGCGCACTCGTGGCGGCCGCCACCACGTCGCTTCCAGAGACTCCTGGAGGCGAGCGCAACTGGGACTACCGCTTCTGCTGGATGCGCGATGCCTCCTTCGCGCTATGGGGGCTGCACGCACTCGGCCTGGACTGGGAGGCCGACGACTTCGTCCAGTACGTCGCTGACATGGAGCGCAACGAGGATGGCTCGCTGCAGATCATGTACGGGATCAAGGGCCAGAAGGACCTCGCCGAGACCACGCTCGACCATCTCAAGGGCTACGAGGGCGCGCGCCCCGTGCGCATCGGCAACGGAGCCTACAACCAGCGCCAGAATGACGTGTTCGGTGCTGTACTCGACTCGGTCTACCTGCACTCCAAGAAGCGCGACCACATACCCGAGCGCCTGTGGCCGGTGCTGGCTGATCAGGTGCAGTGCGCAGCGGCTGTGTGGAAGCAGCCCGATCAGGGGATCTGGGAGGCCCGCGGCGAGCCGCGCCACTACGTCTCCTCAAAGCTGATGTGCTGGGTGGCGATGGACCGCGGCGCGCGACTTGCCGAACGCCGCGGCGAGGCCGAGCACGCCGAACACTGGCAGGCGCTCGCTGACAAGATCCGCAAGGACATCCTTGACCACGGCGTTGACAAGCGCGGTGTCTTTCGCCAGCACTACGAAACCGACGCGCTCGACGCCTCCAACCTGCTCGTGCCGCTTGTGCGCTTCCTGCCGCCCGAGGACGAACGCGTGCGTGCGACTGTGATGGCGATCCGCGATGAGCTGACGGACAGCGGCCTCGTGCTGCGCTACCGCACCGGCGAGACCGACGACGGCCTGCATGGCGAGGAGGGAACCTTCCTGATCTGCTCGTTCTGGCTTGTATCTGCGTTGTCGGAGATCGGCGAACACCGCCAGGCGGAGCACCTGTGCGAGCGCCTGCTCTCATACGCCTCGCCGCTCGGCCTCTACGCCGAGGAGCTCGAGGCCTCATCTGGTCGCCACCTCGGCAACTACCCGCAGGCGTTCACACACCTCGCGCTCATCAATGCTGTCACGCACGTCATCCAGGCCCAAGCCGCCGGCTGAGGTTCTTGCAGGCTGAGGTTCTCCTTCAGCGCACGAAGCGATCGAGCCGCTCGGCGGCGATCGTCTCGCGCAGGGTGTGCAGCGAGTCGTGCTTGGGCCGCCAGCGCAGCTCGCGCCGGGCCTTGGAGATGTCCATGATCATCGGCTCGCGCAAGGCGGCCACCCATTGGGCCTGGGCGGGCAGGAAGCCCAGGCGCCCGACCATCTCGGCGACCACGTCGATTGCGAGCTCGGGCACGGGGATCGAATACCAGCCGAGCTCGCGCGCGAGATCCTTCACCGTGAGCTCGCCGGGTCCGGCGAGATTGTAGATGCCCGGAGCGCCGCGGCCGAGTACCGCGGCCCGCATCGCGCTGGCGACGTCGTCGTGATGGACGAGCTGAAAGGGCACGCCCGGATCGGGCAGCACCGGCTTGAGGATCGGCACGCCGTCCAGCAGGCGCAGAACCGGCGCGGGCAATCGCCCGGAGATCTGGGTGTAGGGCAGGCTGTCGATCAGCAGCGGCGCATCCGGGCCGCCGACGATGCACGGCCGCAGCACGTAAGCGGCGGTGGACCCACCATCCAGTACCTCACGCAGCATCGCCTCGACTTCGGCCTTCTGGGCGGAGTAGTAGTGGCTCGTGGTGCCGCGCGCGGGAACCTCCTCGGTGAGCGGCTGGGGGCTATCCCCGTGGAATCCGTAAGCGGCGACCGAGGAGGCATAGACCAGCCGCTTCACCCCGGCCGAGCGAACTGCCTGAAAGACGTTGCGTGAGCCTTCCATGTTCACCGCGCGGGTCTCCAGCGCGTTGCCCATGATCAGGAATGCGAGGTGGACGACCACGTCCGCGTCTGCCACCAGCTCGGCCACGGCGGTGGGACTGAGTACGTCGCCGCGTCGATAGGAAACCTTCTTCCAGCCGTGTGCGACTGGGTCAAATGGCCGCCGCGCCATCCCGAGCACGCGGCCCACCTCGGTGGAGCGCTCGAGCGCTCCAACCACCGCCCGCCCGATCTCGCCCGTTGGCCCCGTAACCGCGACCGTCAGGCCGGTGTGTATCGGTGCACGGTCCGCAGTCGGCATCTTCCCTTTCTAGCGCATTGCGGCCTCCTACCGCACCTAACGCATCGCGATGTCCGGCTGCGGGTCGTCGTATCCGGGTTCGCCGGGGAGGAGCACGCGGGCAACCTCGCCCTCGACCACGATTCGGGGTTGGATTGGCAGCACCTCGCGGCCACGGGCGTACGCCAGCAACTCGTCGGCGGAGGAGAATGCCTGGAGCTGTTCGAGGTGCTTGATCGTGGGGAACACGAGCACGATCCGCTCGTCACGGTGGGCCTCGAGCGCCGCTGCCGGCGTGAACCAGCCCAGATCGACACACTCCTCGCCATCGACCTTCGGCTCCTGCCCGGCGGGTAGTACAGCGAGGAAGAAGTGGGTGTCGAAGCGCGTGCGCACCTCAGCCGGTGTGATCCAGCGCGAGAACTTCACAAGGGCGCCGGGATCCTCCAGGACGATGCCTGCCTCCTCGCGCAGCTCGCGAATCGCCGCTGTCCGGTGAGCCTCGTCGCCGTCGCCCTCATCTGCATCGACCGCACCGCCCGGGAACACCCATACGCCGCCCATAAAACGTGCGTGAGGCGTGCGCTTGACCAGCAGTACCTCGAGGGTGTCCGAGCCGCCGTGCAGGAGGATTACGGTGGCCGCTTGGCGGGGCGGAGTTGGAGTACCCGCCCGCCCGCCGGGGTTGTACTCATCCACCTCGCGCGCGGGCTCGTTGCTGTCACAGGACGTGCTTATAGGTTGACCTTACCGTCGAGGCAGGCGGCCGGTAATCTTTGCGCCCATGACCACCAAGACCCTCCAGCGCTGGATCTGCGAGTCCTGCGGCTACATCTATGACCCCGAGGAGGGCGACCCGGACGGGGGCATCCCCACCGGTACCGCCTTCGAGGACATCCCCGACACCTGGTTCTGTCCGGTGTGTGGCGCGCGTAAGCGCGACTTCACACCGTACGAGGACTGACTAGGACGTTATTCGAGACCGCGGCCTGGAGTGACCGACTGGGACGCACTGCTCGCGTTCGACGGCGAGCACGTCTGGCACCCCTACGGCGCGCTGCCGGCGGCGCTGTCCTCATTGCCCGTGGTATCGGCGAAAGGGGTGCGTCTGAAGCTGGCCGACGGGCGTGAGCTGATCGACGGGATGGCGTCGTGGTGGTGTGCGATTCACGGCTACCGCCATCCAGCGCTCGACGCGGCCGTGCGCGCGCAACTGGAGCAGATGGCGCACGTGATGTTTGGTGGGCTCACGCACGAGCCAGCAGTGCGCCTGGCGGAGCGTCTGGTGCAGATCGCCCCTGCCGGTCTCGAGAGGGTGTTCTTCGCCGACTCAGGCTCGGTGTCGGTGGAGGTTGCGATCAAGATGGCGTTGCAATACCAGCGCGCGGTCGGGCACCCCGAGCGCACACGACTGCTGACCGTGCGGGGTGGCTACCACGGCGACACGTTCGGTGCGATGGCCGTGTGCGACCCGGTCTCAGGGATGCACAGCATGTTCGCCGGAGTGCTATCGGAGCACGTGTTCGCCGAGCGCCCTCCCGGCGGGTTTGACACAGGTCTCGAAGGTGCCTGGGCGGCGCACGTGAGCGAGCTCCTCGCGCGGCACGCGCACGAGTTGGCCGCCGTGATCGTGGAGCCCGTCGTACAGGGGGCGGGGGGGATGCGGTTCTATGCGCCGGAGTGCATTGCGCTGCTCAGGAGCCTGTGCGACGAGCACGACCTGCTGCTGCTGCTAGATGAGATTGCCACTGGCTTTGGGCGCACCGGCGCGCTGTTTGCGTGCGAGCATGCCGGCGTGGCGCCGGATGTGATGTGCGTCGGCAAGGCGCTCACGGGTGGCTACATGACGCTCGCCGCGACGTTGTGCACGCGGGCTGTGGCTGAGGCGGTGTCCGCGGGCGAGGGCGGCGGGCTGATGCACGGCCCGACGTTCATGGCCAACCCGCTGGCGTGCGCGGTGGCCCTCGCCTCGCTGGACCTGCTTGCCGATGGAGGTTGGCACGAGGACGTGATGCGGATCGAACATGGCCTGCGTGAGGGCCTCACGCCTGCTGGTGATCTCCCCGGCGTCGAAGACGTGCGCGTGCTGGGAGCGATCGGGGTGGTGCAGCTGGACCGCGATGTGAATGTCGCTGCGGTGACCGCTATGGCCCTCGACCACGGGGTGTGGCTGCGCCCGTTCCGTGACCTCATCTACACGATGCCCGCCTATGTGATGGACGAGGAAGATCTGGCTATGGTCACAGCGGCTGTGGTTGACGCCGCATGTGTGGGCTCAGGAGGATGAGCTGCTATCCAGCCAGCGCTGCCACGGCAACCTCGCGCCCACTATCGCCAGACAGGCCACATCGGGACTCTCAACTCGACCAAGCCTCTCGACCTCGACTTCGCCCATGGACGCGATCGTCTCACGGTTTGAGCGCTCCAGGGCGGACGGATCCTCCGGCCATAGGGTGAGCACGACCGCGCGCACGTCGAGGCCTACCGCGCAGGCGGCCTGGAGCGTGAGCAGCGTGTGGTTGATCGTGCCCAAGCCCGGACGGGCGGCGATCAGCACTGGCAGTCCGAGCGCGACTGCCAGGTCGCACACCGTGTAATCCTCGGCGAGCGGCGCCAGTAGTCCCCCCACGCCCTCGACGATCAGTGAGGTCTCCTCCTCGCCTGCCTGCCGGGCCCGTGCCACCAAGGCGAGCGGATCGATACTCTCGCCCGCAAGCCGTGCCGCCAGATGCGGGGATACGGCGGGTCCGTAGCGCAATGGTGCGACCTCTTCAGGCGTCATGCCGGCCGCGGTGGCCAGTAGCTCGTGGTCGGGTGGCCACTCGCCTGAGGGCTCATCCAGGCCGGTGACGACGGGCTTGTGCGCCCGTACCGGCTCACCGATGGCCGTCATCGCGGCGAGCAGCGCTGCGCTCAGAATCGTCTTACCGACTCCGGTGTCGGTGCCTGTTACGAATAGACCTCGCACCACCTACCTCGGCGGGTGGTGGCTAGGCCGCGCGGGCGGTTGCAGCGTCGCGCTCGATGTCGAACGGAGCACTCGAGTGGACGAACCGCTCGATGTTCGGGGCGACGGGCTCGGGGTCCGGCAGCTCTCGCTCGATAACGGGTCCCCCGATCGCCACCGGATCCAGCCCCAGCTCACGGACGGCGTCGCCCAGCACTCGCGCGGCATTGCGCAGCTCATCGGCCGTGTGCGAGGCCATCATCGTCAGACGCAGCCTGGATGTGCCAGGGGCGACTGTGGGCGGGCGGATCGCTTGGGCGTACACACCCTTCTCCAGTGCCGCTTCGCAAAGGCGCATCGCCGCGCGCTCGTCGCCGACGAGGAGTGGGACGATGTGCATCTCGATGTCCTCCGTCGGGCATCCTTCGGCGGCCAGCGCGCGGCGCAGAATGCGTGCGTTGGAGCGGAGCCGCTGCACACGGTGAGGCCGTTCTTCCAGCAACTCTAGGGCGGCCAGCGCCCCGGCGACCGCGGGGGGCGAGGGCGCGGTCGAGAAGATCAATGCTCGCGCCGTGTTGATCAGGTAGCTGACCATCTCCTCGCTCGCGCAGACGTACGCGCCGTATGAGCCGAGCGCCTTGCCGAGTGTGCCGATCACGATGTCGATCTCGTCCTGCAGACCAGCCTGCGCAACGGCTCCGCGTCCGCCCGGGCCAAGCACACCGATCGCGTGTGCCTCATCGACGATTGTCCTCGCGCCGTAGGATTCCGCTAGCTCCGCTATCTCCACGAGCGGAGCGACATCGCCGTCCATCGAGAACACTGAGTCGGTCACGATCAGTCGCTCGCCCGTATGGCTACGGCCACGTCCGTTGCGGCTGTGCTGGCGCAGGCACCAGGCGAGGTGATCGGCGTCGCCGTGCTTGTACACGATGACCTCTGCTCGCGAACATCGGCAGCCGTCGATGATCGAGGCGTGGTTCAGCTCGTCCGAGAAGATCGTGTCGCCGCGTCCGGCGATCGCGCCGATCGCGCCTTGGTTGGCGAGATAGCCCGAGCCGAACAGCACGCACGACTCGCTGCCGGCGAATGCGGCTAGACGCTCCTCCAGGCGGCGGTGGATCGTCATCGTGCCCGACACCAGCCTGGAGGCGCCTGCGCCGACGCCCCAGCGCATCGCTGCCTCGGCGGCCGCTGCACGCACACGCGGATGGTCGGCGAGGCCCAGATAGTTGTTCGAGCACAGCAGCAGCACTGGCCTGCCATCGAGCAGCACCCGTGGTCCCTGCGGTCCGCTCACCATCCGTAGGCGCCGGCTTAGACCGAGCCGCTCCAGTTCGTCCAAGCGCTGCTCGATCTCGTTCATCTCTGTCTCCTTCTCGCCTACCCGACGGGGGCTCTGTTCGGCGCGCCGTCCGGGCGCGATGGGATGTTGCGCTTGGCCTTGAACTGCAGCTGCGTTGACGGGTCCCACAGCCGCACGTGCAGACCCGCTCCGTCGTGGTCGGCTCCACTCACCGGCGTCGTCTTACCGAGAAACTCCTTTACGACATCGGGCGTCTCGCCAGCAAGCCATCCCGAGCGATTGTCCGGGCGTGGGTTGGCGCCGTTGTCGGGCTGGCGCGCGACGTTCAACCCGAGCTCCTCGAACATTGCTTTGTCTTGCTCGGGTGAGTTGCCGAGCGTGGTCAGAAAGTTGCCCATCATCACGCCGTTGATGCCCGCCTTGACGGCGAGCTGCTGCAGCTCACCGAGGTTCTCCACCCGCCCGCCGCACAGCCGAAACAGCGCCTCTGGCAGGATCAGTCTGAAGATCGCTATCCACTTCACTGCCTCCCACGGGTCCATGTACTCGCGGTCGCCGAACTTCGTCCCCGGCCGTGGGTTGAGCATGTTGATAGGCACGCTTGTCGGGTCGATCGCGGCGAGCTCAAACGCCATCTCTACGCGCTGCGCGCGCGTCTCCCCGAGATTGAGGATGCCGCCGACGCACGTCTCCAGTCCCGCCTCGCGCACTGCTTCGATCGTACGCAGCCGCCCCTCGTAGCGGACGGTGCTGGAGACCTCATCGTAGTAGCTCTCAGCCGTCTCGACGTTGTGATGCACACGCTGTATGCCCGCCTCGTTTAGTGCTTTCGCGCGCTCCACGGACATGTGCCCGACCGACGCGCAGCGCTTGAGGTTGGTGTGCTCGGCCACCATCCTCGCGCCCTCTAGGATCTTCTCGAAGTCGCGCTTGGACAATCCCTGGCCTTGGGTGACCATGCAGAAGCGGTGCGCTCCTGCTGCCTCTGCCGCTCGCGCATGTTCGAGGATCTGCTCCGGGTCCATCATTGCGTGCATCGGCGTCTCGGCCTCGGCAAATCGTGACTGTGCGCAGAAGCCGCAGTCCTCGGCGCAGCCACCTGACTTGGCGTTGACCAGCGAGCACATGTCGGTTGCATCCTCGAACCGTTCCACCCGCGCCTCCCACGCGCGCTGCACGAGCGCTTCGATTTGGGCGTGATCCTCGAGCTCACCGAGGCGGATCGCCTCCTCGCGGGTGATCAGGGGCGGCATGGGCCGCAGGTTATGGAGCGCGGCGGACGGCTATTCGTTGCGCCAGCGTGCTGAGCGTTTCTCGGCGAAGGCCCGCATCCCCTCGCGCATATCTTGTGATGCGAATGATGCCCGTCGCAACTCGATCAGCTCCTCCTCGACATCCCCAGGCAACTCACCCTCGGCATTTAGCAGGGCAGCGATCACCCGCTTGTTGCCGCGCTGAGACAGCGGCGCGTTGCCAGCCAGCTCGCTTGCGATCTGCAACGCGAGTGTCTCCAGCTCAGCCTCGGGGACGACGCGGTTGACAAGGCCCCAGGCCAAGGCGGTGGGCGCATCGATATAGCTGCCGAGCAGAAACAGCTCGCGCGTGCGCGCGGCGCCGATTGCGTCGATGAAGCGGCGCAGGCCGGTGTGCGAGTACACGAGTCCCAGCTTCGCCGGGGGCATCCCCAGCTTGATGGCGTCCTTGGCCACGCGCAGGTCGCAGGCCAGCGCCAGCTCCAAGCCGCCTCCGATCGTGTGGCCCGGTAGCACCGCCAGTGTCGGGTAGGGGAATGCCTCGAGCGCGTCGATCGCTTCGGTGAACGGATGCGCCACGAGACGCTCGGCGCGCTCCTCGAACTCCTCCTCTGGGATCTCGCCGATGTCATATCCGGCCGAGAACATGCCGTGCGCTCCGGTCACCACGACACAGCGGGCAGTTTCCTGCGGCCGGGACAGCTCGGTGAGGGTCGCGGTGATCGCGTCGAGGATCGGATGGTCGAGCGCGTTGCGCTTGGCAGGGTTTGAGATCGCCAGGCGTACGATGCCCGCGGCCGGCTCATCGATCAGGAGCTTGCCGTCGGCCAACTCTCGCACAGGGACCTGGTCATCGGGAGGCATGGGCCGGAAGGCTAGCCGGTGCCGGCTGAACCAGTGCTCCTCACCGGATTGAGTGACACTAGTTGATCTCCGGCTTTTGGCTCGCCCTTCTGCCAAAGTCGGGTAACGGTCGTTTGGATGCTCTGAAACGTTCCCGGTGGGCCGTTAGCCTGAGGCGCCGCTCACTGAAGCAGGAATCGAGAAGCGCCGGTTACCGAGGTCACCTAGAGTGACCGTCACCCTCGGCTTCGAGGCCCGCAACAACAAGCTCCACTGAGTCGTCCGGCGATTCGCGGCCACGAAAGGAAGCGAGACTCATGAAGACGATGACATGTAAGCAACTGGGTGGACCATGCGATCTTCCGCACCATGGAAACACCGCAGATGAGGTTATAAAGGCACAGGACAAACATCTGAAGGATGCTGTCGCGCAAGGCGATGCAACGCACGAGAGTGCATTGAAGGAGATGAAGGGCAGATGGAAGCACCCCATCTCAGGAATGGGTTGGTACAGGAAGGCCAAGCGTGATTTTGCTGCTTTTCCCGACGACTGACGACCACCGCTGCAGTGCCAGTCGGCATTAGTGCCCCAGCGCTACTCAAGCACGACCAGCGTGTCGCCCTCGTTGACGGCTTGTCCCTCCTCGCAGAGGATCTCGCTCACGGTGCCGGAGTCTTCGGCCTCGACGGGCATCTCCATCTTCATCGACTCGAGAATCGCGACGGTGTCGCCCTCCTCGATTGTGTCGCCGACGGCGCACTCGATTTTCCATACGGTCCCAGTGATATGGGCCTCCACCTCAGTCATGTGAACCTCCAAAATGCTGATCGCCGCTGACGGTCGGGGACAATAGCCTCAGTCGCCGACAGCCATGACCTCGGACACCTTTGTCATCGTCACCGCCTACAACGAGGCCGACCACATCGGGGCCACGCTGGCCGCGCTGAGGCTTGTTTTCCCTGGCGTGGAGCTGTGGGTCGCAGACGATGGCTCCACCGACGCCACGTCCGAGATAGCGCGTGCAGCCGGCGCGCGAGTGGTGCGCAGCGAGCGCGTGATCGGTAAGGGCGCTGCCGCCACCGCGGCTGCCCGGGATGTCCTTCGCGAGGCCTCCTCGTCCACTGCGCACTCCTACGCGGGCGCGGGCGACAGCGAACCGATCTTCATCTTTTGTGACGGCGACCTCGGCGAGTCGGCTGCCGATCTGGGTGCGCTCGCAGACGTAGTGCTGGGTGGTGATGCGGACATGGCCATCGCGGTCTTCGCTAGGCGTGTCGGGGGCGGGGTTGGCCTGGCTGTGGGATTCGCGCGCTGGGCGATCCGCCGGCGGTGTGGCCTTGCGATGCGCGCGCCGATCTCTGGGCAGCGCGCATTGCGCGTACGCGTGCTGGAGGATGTGCTGCCGTTCGCGCATGGCTTCGGCATGGAGATCGGTATGACGATCGATGCGGTTCGCGCTGGACATCGCATTGTCGAGATCGAGCTCGACCTGACCCACCGCGCCACCGGCCGGACGTTGAGGGGGTTCGCCCATCGGGGACGCCAACTCGTCGACTTCGTGCGGGTCTACCTGTCACGGCGGTAGGCTCGCGGCGCGATGATCCTTGCGATCGATCAGGGAACCACCGGAACTACATGTCTGGTCTTCGACGAGCGTGCTGAGCTCGTCGGTCGCGCCTACCGTGAACACACCCAGCATTTTCCGCGCCCCGGCTGGGTGGAGCATGATGCACGCGAGATCTGGGGATCGACGCAGGCCGTAGCGGGCGAGGCGCTCACGGACGCCGATGTGCGCCCCGGCGAGCTCGAGGCGGTGGGGATTGCCAATCAGCGCGAGACGGTCTGCGTCTGGGACCCCATCAGCGGGGAGCCGTTGCACCGCGCGATCGTCTGGCAGGATCGTCGTACAGCTGCGCGTTGCGAGCAGTTGCGGGTGGCAGGTTATGAGCCGCTCGTGCGTACGCGTACCGGGCTGGTGCTCGATCCATACTTTTCAGCAACGAAGATCGAGTGGCTGCTCGATAACGTCGCTGGCCTGCGTGAGCAGGCGGAAACCGGGCGCGCCGTGTTCGGCACCGTCGACTCGTGGCTGATCTACAAGCTCACCGGCGAGCATGTCACCGATCCCTCCAACGCGTCACGCACGATGCTCTTTGACATCGCCGCCGGCCGCTGGGACCCAGAGCTGCTGGAGCTCTTCGACATACCCGTAGGAGCGCTGCCGCGAGTGCTGAAAAGCGCGAGCACCTTCGGGGATACGCGCCCCGACGCGCTGCACGGCCACACGGCCCCGGTCGCGGGCGTCGCCGGCGACCAGCAGGCTGCTCTGTTTGGCCAAGCGTGCATGGATCCGGGCATGGGCAAGAACACGTACGGCACAGGCTCGTTCGTGCTGCTCAATACCGGCTTTCTCCCGCCCGAGCAGCCTCCGCCCGGGCTGCTGGCAACGATCGCGTGGGGAATAGGGGGCTCGCTCGCCGTACCCAATTACACCTACGCGTTGGAGGCATCGATCTTCGTTACAGGGGCGGCTGTGCAGTGGCTGCGCGACGGGCTTGGCATTATCGAGCGCGCGTCTGAAACAGAGGTGCTTGCTGCTTCGCTCGAGAGCAACGACGGTGTGTACTTCGTGCCCGCGCTCACCGGGCTGGGGTCGCCGCACTGGGATCCTCACGCGCGCGGGACGATCGTCGGGCTGACGCGGGGCGCTGGTCGCGCGCACCTGGCGCGTGCGACGCTCGAGGCGATTGCCTACCAGACTGTCGATGCGGTCCGCGCGATGAAGGATGCCTCAGGGCAGTCGCTGCATGAGCTGCGTGTCGACGGCGGTGCCAGTGTGAACGGTTGGCTGATGCAGTTCCAGGCGGACGTTCTAGGTGCGCCTGTCCTTTTGAGTGAGATCTCAGAGACGACTGCGCTCGGCGCGGCTTACCTGGCTGGCATTGGTGTGGGCGCCTGGACGATGAGCGACGTAGCGGCGCGCGGCACGCGAGGGGGGCGGGCGCGCTACGAGCCGCGCATGGATGAGGACGAGCGCGCGAAGCTTTTGGCCGGTTGGCATGAAGCGCTGGCCTGCGCGCGTAACTTTGCTGCGCCGGTGAGGTAAAGCGCTCAGATGAGCGATCTTGCCCCGATGCGTGAGCAGGTTTATGCCGATGAGCGCCCGAAGGAGCACTTCGACCGTTTTCACACGCGCGCGCGCACCCGCGAGCCCGACTGGGCATACGAGCTCACCCGCCTGCTCACTTCGCTCTATGCCTACACGCTCTTGCGCGCGCGCCCGATCTCCACGGAGAAGGTGCCTGGCTCAGGCGCGGTGATCCTTGCGCCGAACCACTTCTCCTTCATGGATCACTTCTTGATGGGCTGCTACATCCGTCGCAAGGTCCGCTTCATGGCCAAGTCGCAGCTGTTCAAACGGCCGATGCAGTTCATCTACACACACGGCGGTGTGTTCCCCGTGCGCCGGGGTGCTCGCGATGAGGAGACGTTCATCACGGCCGAGACGATCCTCTCCCGTGGTGGGGCGATCACGATGTATTGCGAGGGCGGGCGTTCGCGCACGGGCCGGCTTGCCGAGCAGGCCAAGCGTGGCATCGGTCGCCTCGCTCTGGAGACGGGTGCGCCGGTTGTGCCGATCGCGATCCACGGCTCCTCGCGTATTCGTAACTGGAAGCGCCTACGCTTTCCTGAGGTCACCATTCAGTACGGCGACGCGATCCGCTGGGAGCGGATCGAGAATCCCACTCACGCCCAGCAGCAGGCCGTCGCGGATGAGATTCTCAGTGAGATCCGCTTGCTCTATGCAGGCTTGGAGGAGCACGGCCGCAAGGGCATCTCCAGGCGCGTGCGCGCGCAGCGCCGGGCCGAGCGCGGCACGCGACGGGCAGCCACCGTCTGACGCGCGGTCTCGGCCCGGCTTGCCTGGCCTCTCAGCCGGTCATCCCTCCGAACAGCCCGCCGGTGATGTGCAGCGTCTGGCCGTGCACGTAGTTGGACCATGGCGAGCACAGGAAGAAGATGCCGCCGGCAGCCTCCTCGGGTGTGGCGGGACGGCCGAGTGGGATCAGCATCGAGGCCATGCCGCGCATCTGCTCGGGGATGCCGAGCTGGATCTTCTCGCCGTCCTTTTCCATGACGTTCTCGTCGACCTTCGCCTGGGTCAGGCGCGTGTCGATGAAGCCGAAGGCGACCGCGTTGACGTTGACCTTGAACTGGCCCCACTCCTTGGCGACGGTTTTGGTCAGGCCCACAACGGCCGCCTTGCCGGCCGAGTAGTTGGCCTGGCCGGCGTTGCCGAATGTGCCCGAGGTGGAGGAGACGTTGACGATCTTGCGGAACACCTCCTTGCCTTCCTCGCGCTCCTGCTTGGCCGGCTCGCGCAGGTGCGGCGCCGCCGCGCGGATCACGCGGAAGGGCACGACGGTGTGGATGTCGAGCATCGCCTGGAAGTGCTCGTCGGTCATCTTGTGGATCGGTGCGTCGAGCGTGTAGCCGGCGTTGTTGACGATGATGTCGATCTTGCCGAACGAGTTGACCGCCTTCTGCACGAGCTCCTCGGGCACGCCCGGCTTGGTCAGATCGCCAGCGAACACGGCCGTTTCACCCTGGATCTCGCCCGCCGCCTGCTCGGCGATGTCGCCGTCGAGGTCATTGATCAGAACCTGGGCGCCCTGTGAGACGAGCAGCTCTGCGGTGGCACGGCCGATCCCGCGCGCTGAGCCCGTCACGATCGCCGACTTGCCGTCGAGTACTCCCATAGCCTTTAGGTCTCCTTGTTGTGGTAGGGGACCGGAAGTTATATACGCCCGGCGTGGATGGTTACGCGGGACGCGGTCTCGCCACGGCTGGCTCAGCCGGCGATGATGACGCCGAAGTCCTGCGTGTAGATGGCGCCGGGCTGGCCGTGGGCTTTGGACGCAGGTGGATGCGGCGAGATGCCGATCCCCGTTTCCCTGTACCTCGGATCGAGGATGTTGGCGCGGTGGCCCGGGGAGGCCATCCAGGCGGCGACGATCGCGCGCGGTGTGGCCAGACCGCGCGTCCCCCACGCGATGTTCTCACCGACTTCGTAGCCGACATGGGAGCTTGAGATATAGCCGGCGCCACGGATCCGAGCGAGCGGCGTCTGACCCTGTGGGCCGACGTGTTCGAAGTAGTCACCGAAGGCCATGCTCTCGGTATGAGCCTGTGCGGCGCGCCTGAGTCGCATGTTTCCTCGCAGCGGGCGCTCGCCGTGGGCGGCGCGTGCGCGGTTGACCAGGCACAGGGTGGCTGAGCGGATGAGCGCAAGGTTGTGGCGGGTGGGCTCAAGCTCGGTGTGCAGGCAGGCGTGGCCATCACCGTGGCTGCCGTGGTCGTGGTGCGTCTGGGCCCCGGCGGCCACGGGGACGCCGAGGAGCGCCGTCGCACCAACGACCAGGATCTTGGGCAGAAGACGACTCACCCCTACCGAATCGGCAGGGTGGAGCCTCTATTTGAGCGTTATCGATCGGATTGGACGTGTACTTGCAGACGTATGAGCACCGGGTCGCCGGAGGAAGGGGTTCCCTATGCCGACCCCGGGGCCTCCAGCATCCGCCCCAGGATCTCGCGCATGATCTCATCTGAGCCGCCGCCGATCGGGCCCAAGCGGGCGTCGCGTGCGGCGCGCTCGACCCAGACCTCCTTCATGTAGCCGGCGCCGCCGTGAATCTGCAGGCAGGCGTCCATTAGCTCGAAGCACGCGCGCTGGGTCAGCAGCTTGGCCATTGTGACCTCCTTCAGTGGCTCCTCACCGGCGACGAAGCGCCGTAGCGCGTCGTAGGTGACGCAGCGGCACGTGTACACGGACGTGGCGAGGTCGGCGAGCTTGTGGCGGATCGCCTGGTGGCCCGAGAGCGGGCGGCCGAAGGCGCTGCGGCTACGCGCGAACTCCGCGGTGCGCTCCCACGCCAAGGTCATGGCGCCCACGGCGCCCAACGACATCGCCAGGCGCTCCCATTGGAAGTTGGCCATGATCAGCTTGAAGCCCTCGTTGAGAGGGCCGAGCAGGTTCTCCTCTGGAACGAATACGTCCTGGAAGCTGATGGTCGCGGTGTCGGATGCGTGCCAACCGAGCTTCTCCAGCTTCGAGGACTCCACGCCCTCTCCGCGGTCGACGATCAGGAAGGACATGCCGTGGTGGCCACCTTCCTGGCTTGTCTTCACCGCGGTGACGATGAAATGCGCGCGCACACCGTTGGTGATGTAGGTCTTCTCGCCGTTGAGGACCCAGCCACCGTCCACGCGCTCGGCGCGCGTGGTGATGGCTGCCACGTCTGAGCCGGCACCCGGCTCGGTGATGCCGAGCGCGCCGATCAGCTCGCCGCGGATGGCGGGCACGAGGTAGCGCTGCTTCTGCTCCTCTGAGCCGAACTTCCAGATCGGCGGCGTGGCGATGTTGATGTGTGCGCCGATCCCGGCGGCAGTGCCGCCCGATCCGGTTCTGGCCAACTCCTCGATCATGACTGCCTCGTGCAGGTAGTCACCGCCCTGCCCGCCGTACTCCTCGGGGTACTTCAGCCCTAGTAGTCCCTGCGCTGCGAGCTTTTCGAACACCTCGTCGGGGAACCAGCACTCCTCCTCCCACTGCTGGGCGTGGGGCGTGAGCTCGCGTTCGATGAAGCCGCGGACCGAAGCCCTCAGCTCCTCGTGCTCCTCGGTGAATGGAGGCGTCGAAGCCAAGTGATCAAAGCCCGTAAGAGCGCCCGATCACGTCGAGCATGATCTCGTCGGTGCCCGCGCCGATGCGGTTCAACCGAGCGTCGCGCCAGACGCGCTCGACACCGTACTCGCGCATGTAGCCGGCGCCGCCGTGGATCTGGATGCATTCGTCGGCCACTTCGCAGAGCACGCGTGAGGCGTGCAGCTTGGCCATCGAGATCTCGCGCACGGGGTACTCGCCATTGTTGAAGCGCCAGGCGGTTATGTAGGTCATCTGCCGCGCAGACTCGATTTTGGTCGCCATCTCCGCGAACTTGTGGCGGATCACCTGGAACTTGCCGATTTCCCGCCCGAACGCCTTGCGCTCGTGCGCGTACTGCAGCGTGCGTTCGAAGCACTTCTGGGCACCAGCCACCATGCCGGCGGCGCCGATCAGGCGCTCCCCCTGGAGCTCCCACATGATGTGGTAGAAGCCCTTGCCGACCTGGCCGAGCACTGCCGTTGCGGGCACGCGCACGTCCTGGAAGGCGAGCAGCGCCGTATCGGAGGCATGCATGCCGAGCTTCTCGAGCTTCCTCTCGCGGATCACCCCGGGAGCGTCCATCGGCACGAGGAACAGCGTGAACCCGTCATAGCCGGCGTCGGGATCGGTCTTAGTCACGAGCACGATCACATCGGCACGGTGGCCGTTTGTGATGTACGTCTTGGAGCCGTTGATGATGTAGTCATCGCCGTCTTTGACCGCGCGCGTCTTGATGCCTTTCACATCCGAGCCGGCGTCGGGCTCGGTGATGCCGAGGCAGAGGATCTTCTCGCCCTTGATCGCCGGCACGACCCACTCCTGCTTCTGCTCCTCTGAGCCGAACGCGAGGATTGGCGGCATCGCCATGTCGGTGTGCACCGCGACCCCCATCGCCAGGCCGCCGGAGTTGCCGTTTGTGATCTCCTCCGCCAGCACTAGAGCCGTGTAGTAGTCGCCGCCCTGGCCGCCGTACTCCTCCGGCTTGTCGAGGCCGAGAAAGCCGAGCACGCCCATTCGCGCGAACACCGAGTCGGGAAATGTCGTCTGCTCCCACTCCTCGGCGTGTGGCGCGAGCTCTTTGATCGCGAAGTTGTGGATCGACTCGCGCAGTTGTTCGTGCTCGTCGGTGAAGATGAAGTGCTTGCGCTGGGCTTGGTGCTCGGGCTTGCGCACGCTCTCGGCGGTGGCGGCCATGACTCTCCTTGTTCGGCTGGGCAGCCAAACGCTAACGCAAGGCAGGTTAGGATGCCGGGCGTGTCCCAGCAGTGTGTGCTCTACGACGTGGCCGATGGTGTGGCGACGATCACGCTCGACGATCCGGACACGCGCAACGCGCTTTCGCCGGAGATGCTCACAGGATTGATCAAGGCGTTCGAGAGCGCGCGGGAGGATGCTGAGGTGCGCTGCGTGGTGCTCCAGTCCTCACACGAGAAGACGTTCTCCTCGGGCGCGAGCCTGGGCGGGTTTGGCGCTGACGCGCCGCTGGTGGAGAAGCACTTCGGCTCCGAGCGCTTCGTCGGCCTGTTCAAGCTGATCGGCGCGCTCGGCAAGCCAACGATCTGCGCGGTGCGCGGTCATGTGCTGGCAGGTGCGCTGGGGATCGCGCTCGCGTGCGACCTGATCGTGGCCTCCGAGGAGGCGAGCTTCGGCACGCCCGAGATCAATATCGGCACGTTCCCGTTCATGATCATGGCGCTGATCTACCGAAACGTGCCGCGCAAGAAGGCCAACGAGTTGCTGCTGCTCGGCGAGCGTTGGAACGCGCAGGAGGCGCTTGCGGCTGGGATCGTCAACCGCGTCGTCCCGGCCGGAGAGCTCGACGCGGCGGTCGCCGAGTGGGCGGGCAAACTGGCGTCGAAGTCGCCCGTGATCATGCGCCTGGGCAAGGAGGCGATGCGCCGCCAGTTGGACATGCCGCTCGATGACGCGCTCGACTACCTGCGCGCCCAGCTCAGCCTCGCGCTTTCAACTGAGGACATCGTCGAGGGCGTCACCGCGTTCTTCGAGAAGCGCGAGCCGCAATGGAAGGGACGCTGATGAGCCTGCTGCGCCCGCTGGTCGAGGATCTGGAAGCCCGCCGCGCGAAGATCCGCCTGGGCGGCGGCGAGGAGAAGATCGCCAAGCAGCACGACCGCGAAAAGCTCACGGCGCGCGAGCGGATCGCGCTGCTGGTGGATGAGGGCACGTTCACCGAGCTTGGCATCCACGGCAAGCCGCACACCTCCCAGCGCACGATGGACGGCGTCGAGGCGCCCGCCGACGGGGTCATCACCGGCTACGGGAAGGTGGACGGCCGTCTCACCGCCGTGTGTGCCTACGACTTCACGGTGATGGCCGGATCGATGGGGATGACCGGCGAGTTCAAGGTCACACGCCTGCGCGAGCTCGCTTTGACAAAGCGCATCCCGTTCGTCTGGCTGCTCGACTCAGCAGGCGCGCGCGTGCAGGAGGCCGCCGGCGCGATGTTCGCCGGCTCGGGGCACCTCTTCCGCGAAGAGGTGGTCATGTCCGGTGTGATCCCCCAGGTCGCCGCGCTGATGGGGCCGTGCGCGGCGGGCACCGCCTACATCCCCGGGCTGGCGGACTTCGTGCCGATGGTCAAGGGGCGAGGCTCGATGGCGCTCGCGGGACCGCACCTCGTGCGGGCCGCCGTCGGCGAGGATGTCACGCAGGAGGAACTTGGTGGCTCGCGCGTGCACTGCCGCAAGTCGGGTGTGGGGGACATGGAAGTGGTTGACGACGAGGAGTGCATCGAGCGCATCAAGCAGTACCTCTCCTACATGCCCCAGAACTGCGAAGAGCGCCCGCCCGTGCGGCCGGTGAGCGACCCGATCGAGCGGCGTGCGGAGGAGCTGCTGGACGTGCTGCCGGAGTCCAACCGCAAGCCGTATGACATGTACGAGGTGATCCGCAGGATCGTCGACGACGGGGAGTACTTCGACATCAAGGGCCAGTGGGCGAAGACGATCATCACCTGCTTTGCCCGCTTCGGCGGGCGGCCCGCGGGGATCGTTGCCAATCAGCCCAAGCAGCTGGGCGGCATCCTCGACAACGACTCCGCCGACAAGGCTGCGCGGTTCGTCAACCTGTGCAACGCGTTCGCGATCCCGCTCGTGTTCGTGCAGGACGTGCCGGGGTTCATGGTCGGCACGAAGGTCGAGGCCGAAGGGATCATCCGCCACGGCGCCAAGATGCTGCACGCCGTCGCCAACGCGACCGTGCCGAAGATCACCGTGATCACGCGCAAGGCCTACGGCGCGGGCTACTACGTGATGAACGGCCGCGCGTACGAGCCGGACCTGATCGTCGCCTGGCCGTCTGCCGAGATCAGCGTGATGGGCGCCGAGGGGGTCGTCGAGATCGCGTTCCGCAAGCAGGTCGACGAGGCCGAGGACCCCGAGGCAAAGCGTGCCGAGCTGATCGCCGGATTCAAGCAGACGTTCGACGTCTACCTCGCCGCCGGCAACGACCTGATCGACGACGTGATCGACCCGCGCGAGACGCGCGAGACGATCTGCCGCGGGCTGGAGATGTCGCAGAACAAGAAAGTCGAGCGACCGTGGAAGCGGCACGGAGTGGTGCCGGTATGAGCCTCGACGACCCCGTAGTGATCACGTGCTCTATCTCCGGCGCGATCGCCAACCGCGAGCAGTGCCCGGCGATCCCGTACACGCCGGCGGAGTACGCGGCGGAGGCGCGGCGGATCGTGGACGAGGGGGGCGTGCACATCCACATACACGCGCGCAAACCGCAAGGGACCCCGTCGTATGAGATCGAGGACTTCCAGGCGATCACGGACGCGATCCGAAGCGAGGTGGGTGACGCGGCGATCATCAACTACTCCACGGGCACGATCGGTGTGCCCGTGGCCAAGCGCATCGAATACCTGCGCGCGTGCCGCCCGGAGGTGGCGGCGCTGAACATGGGCTCGATGAATTACGCGAAGTACTCCAAGTCGAAAAAGCAGTTCGTGTTCAACATGGTCTTCGAGAACCCGTTCGGGGAGATCATCGAGCTGCTAGAGGCGATGAACGAGCTGGGTATCAAACCGGAGCACGAGTGCTTCGACGTGGGCCACGTGGGTAGCCTGGCGCCGCTGATCGACATGGGCGTGCTTCACACGCCGCTGCACGTGGACTGCGTAATGGGCGTCGTCGGAGGGATCCCGCCGACGGCGCGCAACCTGGCGGCGATGGTCGACAACATCCCGGCGGGCTCGCATTGGGGCGTGATCGGGATCTCGCGCGACCAGTGGATGCTCGTCGGCGCTGCGCTCTCGCTTGGCGGCTCGATCAGGGTCGGACTCGAGGACAACCTCTATCTGCCCGACGGCGAGATGGCCAAGTCCAATGGTGAGCTGATCGCGAAGGCCAGGCAGATGACCGAGGACATGGGGCGCCGGCCGGCGACGGTCGCTGAGGCGCGGACGATGCTGGCGATTCCCCCGCGTGAGCAGGCGGCCGGCTCGTGAGCCTCCCGCTGCAGGGCATCCGCGTGCTCGACCTGTCGCGCCTGCTGCCGGGCGGCTTCTGCTCGCTGCTGCTTGCGGACTTTGGCGCGGACGTGGTGAAGGTGGAGGACATGGGCATGGGCGACTACATTCGCTGGTCGCCGCCGTATTACGAGGGCGCGCACGACAGCGCGAAGTCGGCGCTGTTCCTGTCGCTGAACCGCAACAAGCGCTCGATCTGTCTGGACCTGAAGAACGAGCGCGGCCGTGAGGCGCTGCTGGCGCTGGTGCGCGAGCACGACGTGGTGCTCGAGTCCTTTCGTCCCGGGGTGCTGGACCGTCTCGGAGTTGGCTATGAGCTCATGCGCAAGGAGAACCCGGGGATCGTGTACTGCGCGATCTCTGGCTACGGCCAGGACGGCCCCAAGCGCGAGGCCTCAGGCCACGATATGAACTACCTGGGGCTGATCGGCCTCTTGGGCCTGACAGGCGAGCGCGGAGGTGAGCCGGTGCAGGCAGCGGGGCAGATCGCTGACCTCGGCGGCGGTGCGTTGATGGCGGCGTTTGGGATCATGGCGGCGCTGCGCGAGCGCGACGGCTCGCCTGAGCATCCAGGCTCCGGTGAGGGACAGATGGTGGACGTGTCGATGTCCGACGGCGCGCTGTCGTGGCTAGCGATGGTCGCGGCCGCGTACTTCGCCGACGGAACGGTGCCGTATAGGGGCGATCTGCCGCTGGCTGGCTCGCTGATCTGCTATCGGCCATACGAGTGCGCCGACGGCTGGGTATCGCTGGGCGCGCTGGAGCCGAAGTTCTGGCAGGCATGGTGCCGGGGCGTTGGGCGCGAGGAGCTCATTGCAATGCAGTTCGAGCGTCCAGGCTCGGATGCGCACGCGCAGGTCAAGGAGATCTTCAAAGGCCGCATGCGCGCCGAATGGGAGGCGTTTGCGCGCAAGCACGACTGCTGCTTGGAGCCGGTGCTGGAGCTCGACGAAGCGCTGTCCTCGAAGCTTGTGTACGAGCGCGAGATGGTGGTCGAGCTCGAGCAGCCGGGAGCCGAGCGGCCTGTGCGTCAGTTGGGAATACCGGTCAAGCTGGGACGCACGCCAGGCACGCACGCCCGCCTGCCCGGGCCGGCGCTGGGCGAGCACACCGAGGAGGTGCTGCTCGCGGCCGGCTACTCGCGCGAGCAGGTCGCGGAACTGTTGGCGTCGGGTGCGGTTGCAGGTCCCGCCCACCCGGCCGACGCTCCGTCGAGCGCGACGTTCCGGGTGTGAAGCCAGCGCGCGATGGAGATCGTGGCTGCCGGCGTGGAACCGCTGCGCGAGCTGATCGGCGCGATGCACTCCAAGCTTTTGCTCGCTGAGCTGGCTCGTCAGCGGCGCTAGTTACCACTTTGCGCGGTGGTGCTCAATCACGCCAAGCCCACTCGCCAGCCGGATGCCGCCTGGCAGCGTCCCAGCGAACGTGCCAAACGGGGCGGTGTAGTCGCTGCTTACGATCAGCATGTTCTCTTTGTGCCTACGTTGTGCCTCTGCGGCAAAGATCAGCTTCGAGCCATCCTGCGCGATGATCTCGCTCAGGTCCGTAGCGAACCGCACTGGAACGGTCTCGCTCGGCTTGCCTGCGATCCACACCGCGCGCTCGCTCCCACTGGGCGGATCGTTGATGCCAGCAACCAGGTTCCATGCGAGCGCGACTCCGTCCTCGCTCCTACCAACCCCTGCGCTCCACCACCACTCGGTGTGTCGAGCGTGGTACCCGGCCGTATCGTCGATCACGGCCAGTGCCTCGACCGATTGCGATGGGCCTTCGTCGAGTGAGAGCGTCCCGTGTGTGCGCACGCCCGCCTGCTTGCGCGTCCACACCTCGCCCCCGCCGAGTGCTTTATCGCCACTGGGCGTGACGCGATCTTGCGCCTCGCGGCTGCCGTGGGTGCACCTCGTCTGCACGCCCTCGTCTTCCTCCAGCGCAATATCGAGCAGCACGCCGCCGTCACGAACCCTCATGCGCCCCGGAGACAGCTCTACGGCATCGCGATGCACAAACATGCGCGTGCGCTCGCGCAGCAGGCCACCGGTAGAAGCTCGCTCGGCGCGTGGGTACACAGCCCAGAACGATTGCTTCGCCGGCCCGACCTGCGCAAGTGCGGCGCAAGCCATCAACTCCTCGCAGAACACACCCACGTATCGCCACCGCTTGAGCGGGCGGCCTGCGCAGAGCAGGGGCAGACGAGCCTCGCCGGCGGTCGCGCCGCGCCGTGTGGGAGCTATGCTTGATGGCATTGACTGACTAGTCAATCTACTCTCTGTAGATTGGTACTCAGCCTGCGGAGGGGATGCAAACATGAAGGCAGCGGCCGTACAGCTCAACTCCACTGCCGACTTCAGCGCGAACCTTGCTACCGCTGATCGTCTCACGCACGCGGCAGCTGCAGATGGCGCACAGCTGATCGTGTTGCCCGAGAAGTGGACAGCGATGGGCTCTGAGGATGAGTTGCGCGCTGCCGCCGAACCGCTTGACGGGCGCGCCGTCACGTGGGCGCGCGAAACCGCTGGCGAACTAGGCGTGGATCTTGTCGCCGGATCGTTCCTGGAGCGGATCCCGGGGGAGGAGAAGCTCGCCAACACCTGCGTTCATGTTGGTCCCTCAGGCGCCGTCCGCGCGGTCTATCGCAAGCTGCACATGTTCGACGTACAGATCGACGGCCGTTCCTACCGCGAGTCTGACATCGAGCTGCCCGGCGAGGAGATCGTGCTATCGGAGACCTCTGCCGGCGTTGGCACCGGCTCGGGCGCTACGGATGCCCGTGGCGTCGAGTTGGGTCTTGCGGTCTGCTATGACCTGCGCTTCCCTGAGATCTTTCGCATCCTCGCCGTCCGCGGCGCGCGCATCCTCGCGCTGCCCTCCGCGTTCACACTGCCGACCACGCGCGACCATTGGGAAGTGCTCGTCCGGGCACGCGCGATCGAGAACCAGGCGTTCGTGATCGCTGCCAATCAGGTCGGACCGCACCCGGGCGGCATGCGCTCAGGCGGGCGCTCGATGATCGTCGACCCGTGGGGCGTCGTGCTCACGCAGGCGCCCGACGGCGAGAGCTACGTCGCCGCCGAGCTCGACCTCGAGCGCCAGGCGGAGATCCGCGCGCAACTCCCAGCGCTTGCCAACCGCCGCCCGGAGGCCTATAGCTGGTGAGCGTGACAAGAGCAAAGACCGCCGTGGACAAGCGCCGCTCGATCCTCGACGCAGCCGTGCGTGTGTTTGCACGCCAAGGATTTCATGCATGTCGCGTCGCTGATATCGCCGACGAGGCGGGCGTTGCCTATGGCCTCGTCTACCACTACTTTGCTTCCAAGGACGAGATCCTCGACACGCTGTTTCTCGAGCGCTGGAACATCATGCTCGAGACGATCCGCCACGTCGACACCCAGCAGCTGCCCGCCCGGGAGAAGCTCCAGGCGATCGCCTCATTCATCATCGACTCTTATAGCCACGACCCTGACCTCATGAAGGTGATCATCGTCGAGGTCACGCGCGCGGCCAACTCATTTGGGCAGACTCATCTCGCCCAGATCCGCGAGGCGTTTACGTTGATCGCCGAGATCGTGACGAAGGCGCAGTCCGATCGCGAGTTCAAGCCTGAGATCACCGCTGAGTTTGCAGCGATTGCGTTCTACGGTGCGATCGAGCAGGTGCTGACAGGCTGGATCTTCGGTCTGCTGCCCGACGGTGAGGAGCACTACGAGCGGGCCAAGTGGCTGGTGGTCGAAACCGTGTGTGGAGGTCTCGAGACGAGCGCCGTCGGCGAGCCGCGCGTCGGATGAAGTGTGAACGCGACCACCGCGGGGAATAGACTGCGGCGAGAATGGAGAATGAGATGATCAAGCGCCTGATGTGGCAGGGCCTACTCGCGGGTGTGAGCGCGCTGGTGGGCATCCTCGCCAACCGTGCGGCCGCGACGGCGTGGAGGCGCGTGTTTGACGAGGAGCCGCCCGAGTGAACGATTCTCTTGGCGGCGATGGGCGCAGCAATGGCGCAGGCAGTTCGGGTGGCGATGTTCCCAAGGGCATCGCCACTGCGATAGCTGAGGTTTCAGAGCGCGCTACCCTCCTCGTCCGCGAGGAGATTGAGCTCGCCAAGGCCGAGATCACCCAGAAGGTGACCAAGCTCGCCAAGGGCGCGATCATTGGCGTTGCCGCCGGGATCTTCTTCGTTACTGCGCTGTTCTTCTTCCTGATCGGCTGTGCCTGGCTGCTGTTCTATGAGCTACCGATCGGCAACTCGCTGACCTTCTTCTGGGGCTTCTTCGCGATGGCCCTGATCCTGCTCTTCCTCGGCCTGCTCGCCGGGCTGATTGCCGCTCGAGCGGTCAAACGCGGCTCGCCGCCCACGCCCAACATGGCGATCGAGGAAGCGCGCAAGATCCGCGACACCGTCTCCTCTTTCACGGCTTCCGCAGACGACGGTGCGGCTGCCCCGCCAGTCGTGGGCGCAGATCCTTACGGTGCCGCTGCTCCTGCTGCAGCAGGAGCACCCGTGGACACCGATCAGGAGGGGACTAGCTGATGGCCCAGCGCTCACCCGCCGAGATCCGCAGCTCGATCGAGGCCAATCGCAACGAGCTGGCGGTCTCGATCGTGCAGTTGCGCGGTGAGGTCGCCTACCTCACTGACTGGCGCGGCCACCTGGAGCGCCATCGCCGCGAGGTCATTGTCGCCAGCGCTGTTGTCGGCCTGACGATCGGGGTACGCTTGCTGCGCCGCCGTCGCCGACGTTGAGAGCGGCCGAGGGTGCTTTAAAAATAAAGTTCTGTATAGCAATAGTTATACGGAACATTTAAAAGAACATACACACCCACCAACTAGCTGAGCATGGTTCTGGGAATCAGCTGAGCATGGTTCTGGGAATCGCGCCCACCCCAATTAGACCTGGTCCGGTGTACGTGCCGATGACGGGTCCGACCTCGGACGTGAATACTGGCTCGGAGTCAAAGATCTCGCGGCAGCGTTCGATCAGGCGCTCGGCCTGCTCGGGCGCCTGGATGTGCTGAACGACCCACCCGTCCGAGTCGGCGTCATGGAGTTCCTGCGCGTACTTGACCATGCGCTCGAAGGCGCGGCCCGCCGTGCGCACGCGCTCGACCGGAACGATTTCGTACTCCAGCGAGAGGATCGGCTTGATTCGCAGCGTTCCGCCGAGCCAGGCCTGGGCCTTGCCGACGCGCCCACCGCGGCGCAGGTACTCGAGCGTGTCCAGGCAGAACCAGATTTTCAGCGCCCGACGTGTCTCACGCACGCGCTCGACCACTGTGCCGCGATCTGCGCCTCCCTGCGCCGCTGCGCAGGCAGCGAGCACCAGCAGGCCCATCCCACCGCACGCCGTTTCGCTGTCGATGACCTCCACGCGCTCGCCCATCCCACGCTCGCTCAGCAGGCCGTGCGCCTGCCTGGCTGCCTCATATGTGCCCGAGATGCCCCCTGCGAGATGAATCGAGACGATGTCCATCCCCGCGTCGAGCAGTGGCTCCCACACGGCGAGGAAATCGCCGATCGACGGCTGTGAGGTCGTGGGCAACTCTGGATCTGTGCCCAGGCGCCGGTAGAAGGCGTCGAAACCGTCCATCTCCAGCTCGCGCTCGGGCTCTCCCTTCCACCCTACGTACAGGCTGACCTGGTGAATGTTTTGTTTGTCCGCGAGCTCGCGCGGTAGGTACTGCGTGCTGTCGGTTACGACCGCGACGGACGGCATCCTCGCAGCACGCTACAGCAACGACGCGGCGTCGAGCCCGAGCGTCTGCGCCAGCTCGCCCGTCTCGTACATCTCTGTCACGATGTCGCACCCTCCCACGAACTCGCCACCGACGAACAGTTGCGGGATCGTCGGCCACTGCGAGATCGCTGAGAGCTCTTCGCGGATGCGTGGGTCCGGCAGGATGTCCACGGCGGCGAACGGCGCTCCGAGCGCCTGCAGTGCTGCCACGGTGCGGGCCGAGAACCCGCACGCGGGCGCCTCTGGCGTGCCCTTCATGAATAGGATCGTCTCGTGCGCGGCGATCGCTTGCACGATCGCGTCACGGATGGGGTTGGTGTCTGTGTCGGTCATCTGCAGGCTCCTGACTAATCGGTCTGCGTCTTCAGCGCGAGCGCGTGGATCGGGCCGCCGATCTCAGCCCCGAAGACGGCATAGACGAGGCGGTGCTGCTCGATGCGGCTGAGGCCGTCGAACGCGGGGGCGGTGACGGTTGCGCGGAAGTGGTCGCCACCGCCGGTGTAGTCCTCGACCTCGGCTTGTGCGCCGGGAATAGCGGTCTCGATGCGCTGCTTGATTTCTGTCGCGTCGGGCATTATCCGCATAGCTTAGAACACCACCGCGCCTCGCTATACTTTCGAAAGCAATGGTCACGATCACCGACAAGGGCGCTGAGAAGGTCCACGAGTTTCTTGACGCTCAGGAGGCTGATGTCAGCATGGCTGGCCTGCGCGTTAGCGTGCGTGGCGGAGGATGCTCGGGCTTTCAGTACCAGCTCGCCTTCGATGAGCAGCGTGATGGCGACATTGTGTTTGAGACGCACGGACTTAAGCTGCTCGTGGACAACGAGAGCCTTCCGTTCGTGCGCGGCTCGGTGATCGACTACCAGGACAGCCTTCAGGGCGCGGGCTTCAAGGTCGAAAACCCCAACGTTGTTGCTGCGTGCGGCTGCGGCTCTTCCTTCCGCGTTGCCGAGGAGGAGCAGGTCTCCGCAGTCTGATCGTTCGAGCGCATAGGGTGCGCTCGCGATGTCTGTCTTGCCAGCAAGTCTGCGTAGTCTGACGCCCGATCGCCTGCGTGACAATGTGCGCTTGCGCGCGCTGTCGGTCGGCCTCGGAGTGATCCCGCCGCGCACGATGCACTCGAGCGAGGACGCCCGCGTGCTGCTTGATGCCGCCCGGGGTGCGCGACGAGTGGTTGAGATCGGTGTTTACGAGGGCTCCTCTGCGCTTGCGCTCTGCTGCGCGCTCGATGCAGGCGCAGAGCTACATCTGATCGATCCTTTTGGCTCCCATCCAGACGCGCTGCCGAGTGGCTGGGGTGCGACCGAGTGGGCGACGAAGCGTGCTGTCGCCCGTACGATCCGGCGCCTCGGCACGCGAGCGCCGAGTGTGCGCTGGCATGTGGCGCTCTCCCATGACGTGGCCGCTCACTGGTCAGGAGAGGTGGACATGGTCTTCATCGACGGCGATCACTCGCAGGCGGGCTGTGAGCTGGACTGGTCCTGCTGGCATCGCCTCGTTCCTGTCGGTGGCCATGTCGTCTTTCACGATGCGCGCGCCGACCAACCCGGCGGCCGCGGACTATCTGGTCCCACCGCTGTCGTTACGCACTGCTTCCGCTCGGGCACAGGCACGCCCGGGTGGGAGATCGCCGTTGAGGCGGACCGCACGGTTGCAGTTCGTCGAGTCGCCTGAAGCTCCTCACATCACACTGGCTCGCGCGCGTACGTGCGCATCGCGTCGATGATCGGGCCGAGCCTGCGCCCACGCGTAGTGAGGCGATACTCGACGGAGGGGGGGCTGGTAGGGATGACGGTGCGCTCGATCAGCCCAGCGGCCTCCAGTTCGCGCAGCCGCTCTGAGAGCATCCGCGGGGAGATTCCGGCGACGGCGTCGGCGAACTCGTTGAAGCGCAGGGCGCCGGTGAGGGCGGCGTAGAGGATCGACAGCTGCCAGCGCCGCTCGAGGAGGTCCGCGGTCTCGCGGACCTCCATCGGGACGGGCTCACATCTACGCGTGCGCGACATCGCGTGCGGGCTCCAGGGCGCGGTCGAGGACCTCCTGGACGGTCATCACCGGATGGAAGGTCATCTGCTCGCGAACCTCCTCGGGGATGTCGTCGAGGTCGCCGCGGTTGCGCTCGGGCAGGATCACGTCGGTCAGGCCGGCTGCGTGGGCGGCAAGCGCCTTCTGCTTGAAGCCGCCGATTGGCAGCACCCGACCCTGCAGCGTGACCTCGCCGGTCATGCCGACGGTGTGCTTGACGGGCCGCTCGGAGAGCAGCGAGGCGAGCGCTGTGACCATCGTGACTCCGGCGCTGGGGCCGTCCTTGGGTATGGCGCCGGCGGGCACGTGGACGTGGAACTCGCGGTTCTCGAACGCGCTCTCGTCAATGCCGAGCTCGTCGGCGTGGCCGCGCACGTAGGAGAGCGCGATCTTGGCGGACTCCTTCATGACGTCGCCGAGCTGGCCGGTCAGCACGAGGCTGTTGCCGCCGGAGCTGCCGCCCTTCATGGCAGTGGCCTCGACGAACAGCACGTCGCCGCCTGCGCCTGTGACGGCGAGCCCGGTTGCGACGCCGGGTGTGGCGGTCCTCGCGGCTGACTCCTGGAAGAACTTCTGGCGTCCGAGCGCGTCGCGCACGACATCCACGTCGATCTGCACGGGCGCTTTGAGCTTGGTCTTCCGTGAGGCGATCTTGGTGGCTGTCTTTCTCAGCACCGTGCCGAGGTTGCGCTCGAGGCTGCGTACGCCGGCCTCGCGCGTGTAGTCGGAGATGATCGTGCGCAGCACCTCATCGGAGATCTCGACCTCGTCCTCGCGCAGGCCGTTGCGGTCGCGCTGGCGCGGCCACAGGTAGCCCTTGGCGATGGCGAGCTTCTCCTCGGAGGTGTAGCCGTCGAAGCTGATCACCTCCATGCGATCGAGCAGCGGCCCGGGGATCGTGTCGGCGACGTTGGCGGTAGCCAGGAACATCACCTGGCTGAGGTCCAGCTCGACGTCGAGGTAGTGGTCGCGGAATGAGTGGTTCTGCGCGGGGTCGAGGACCTCGAGCAGCGCCGCGGAGGGGTCTCCGCGCCAGTCGGCGCCGACCTTGTCGACCTCGTCGAGCAGGATCACGGGGTTCATCGTGCCAGCGTCCCTGAGCGCCCTTACGAGCCTTCCGGGTAGTGCGCCGATGTAGGTGCGCCGGTGACCACGGATCTCGGCCTCGTCGCGCACGCCGCCGAGCGACATGCGCACGAACTCGCGTCCGGTGGCACGGGCGATGGACTCGCCGATGGATGTCTTGCCGGTGCCCGGAGGCCCGATCAGCGTGAGGATCGCCCCCGACTTGGGGTCGGCCTCGATTTTGCGGTCCTGGCGCAGCTTGCGCACGGCCAGGTACTCGGTGACTCGATCCTTGACGTCCTCGAGGCCTGCGTGGTCGGCGTCGAGGACGGCGCGCGCGGCGACTGGGTCGAGGTGCTCCTCGGAGCGCTTGCCCCATGGCACGGCGATCAGCCAGTCGAGGTAGGTGCGGATCATGCTCGACTCGCCTGTCTGCTCGCCCATGCGCTCCAGGCGCGCGAGCTCCTTGAGCGCCTGCTCCTTGACGTCCTGCGGCATGTCGGCGTCCTCGATCTTGGTGCGGTACTCATCAGCCACGGACGCGTCGTCCTCGCCGAGCTCCTTGCGGATCGAGTCCATCTGCTTGCGCAGGAAGTACTCGCGCTGCTGCTTCTCGGCGCCCTCCTGCACGTCCTCGCGGATGCGCCTGCGTACCTGCAGCTCTGCGAGGCTCTCGCGCTGGAGCTTGACGGCCAGCTCGAGGCGCTCGGTGACGTCGAGCGTGCGCAGCAGCTCGACCTTCTGCTCGTAGGACAGGTTGGGGGAGTAGCCGGCGGAGTCGGCGAGCGCGCCGGGCTCGGCAATGGCGCGCAGGAACGCGGAGATGCGCCCGTCGTCGCCTCGCAGCTCGAGGATCTCCTCGACTGTGGCACGGTACTCGCGCTCGAGCTCGCGCGTGCGTTTGTCGGTGGGCACGGCGTCGCGGCGCTCGTCGACCTCGACACGCAGCTCGCCGCTCGGGCCGGTCTCGGCTTTGCCGATCAGCGCGCGGTGCTCACCGGAGAGCGACACGGCACGCCCGCCGCCGGGCAGGCGGATCTGCTCGGAGACCTCGGCGATGGTGCCCACCTCGAGGAACTCATTCTCGTGGCGCGGCACGAGCACGACGCGCTCATCGTCGCCGACCTCGATGGTCAGCGTGATGCCCATGTTGGGGAACACGACCGTGTCGTCGAGCGGGATCAACCGCAGGCGCGGCGTCGGCTCGGAAGGCTGGACTTTGGACTTCTCTGAAGCAGGTGACATAGGTAATCGCTCCATATGAGCTTACGAAAGTGTAGTTAGTATAGCGCGTCATCTGGGCTTGTCAAAGCTAACGTCAACGTTCTCCTCGTGCACGCGCTCCTCGACCTCCGCGGAGGACGTCAACGCGCGCCTGTCGGCCTCGAGCAGGGGATCGGAGAAGAAGCTGCGCGGCCACAGTCGGCGAACTTTCACGACGTTGATCTCGGCGGCGAAGATCGTCAGCTGGGCGCCGAGGTAGAGCCAGGCGAGCAGGCCGAGCACGAGCGCGAAAATGCCGTAGAGCGGACCGGTGTGCTTGAGCTCGTGGTCGACGTAGAAGCCGCCGAGGTGCTGCAGCAGCTGCCAGAAGACGGCGGCGACTACCACCCCTGGGAGCAGATCGCGCCAGGGGACATCCACGGCGGTCAGCAGTTTGAAGGCGGTCATGAACAGCGCGAGGTTGAGCACGAACGCGACGAGGACGCCCGCGACGACGGACAGCGCGGCGTGGGAGCTCGTGCTGACGTAGCCTGCGGCGGTGGTGGAGACGATCGAGAGCGTGCCCAGAATCGCGAGCATGCCCAGGCCGCGCAGGTGGGCGTAGAGAAAGTTAGGGCGGTGCTTGAAGGGCACGCTCCAGATGCGATTGAAGGCGTTCTGCGTGGCGCCGGTGATGCCCATGCCGGCGAGTAGCGAGCCAACGACGCCGATGGCCAGGCCGACGCCGCTGCCGGTGAGCGAATGCAGTTTGAGCTGGTCTGAGATGATCGGAAACTGTCCGAGCGCGCCGTCGAGGATGCGCTTCTGGTCGGCCGGGTCACCCTGCAGCACGAAGCCCAGCACGGTCACGAGCACGAGCAGTAGCGGGAACAGAGAGACGAACCCGTAGTAGGCGATCAGCGCGGCCAGTTGGCCGGCCTGATCGTCGCCGAACTTCTTAATGACGGCGGCGATGAAGCTCAACCGCGGGCTCTGTTGCTGGCGGCGGTCGAGGGTGCGCAGGCGCTCGCTGAGGCTCACCGGGGGACCTTCCCGCCCGGCGCCAAGCCGCAGCCAGGCCCGTCGATCTTCTGGCGGCGCAATTGGGAGGGGGGTCTAGACGTCACTCCGACCGACATGTCTACGTGTCTACCCGATCTGAGCTTCGAACGCGAGCCCAGGGCGAGAGCTGGGCGGATTCGCGCTTGCGCGATGCCCCGCCCGAGTTTCCGAAAGATGCTGCGCGCATAGCGCCCCGGCGCTGGCCCGGACGATCGCTGGACGCTGCCGAGGAAGTTGCGCTGGTGGCGCGCGGCGCGCGCGAGTTGTTGCTGGCTGTTCATCGCCACCGGCTGCGCTGGGAGGACCTGGAGGACTGCTACAGCCAGGCAACGCTCGAGCTTGTGGCTACGGCGCGTCAGGGGGGATTGCGGTTCTCCAGCCGCACGCACTTGCGCAACATCTTTGAGCAGCGTTTCGTATCGCGAATCCAGGATCGCCGACGCGCGCTGGGCGGGCGCAGCCCGATGCAGGCGGCCCTGGACGGTGCGATCTCGCTGGGGAGCGGGGGTGAGCGGGAAGTCGAGATCGCCGATACGCGCGCGGACGTCGAGCGACGCATTCTGTTGCGCTCGGAGCTGCGTTCGCTCGAGCGAGCCGCGCATGGGCTGAGCCCCGATCAGCGCCTGGTGCTCGCCTGCCAGATCGGGTTGCAGATGAGCCGCGAGGAGTTCTGTCGCAGGTTCGGCTGGTCGGGAGATAAGCACCGCAAGGTGGCCCAGCGCGCGCGCGTCCGGCTGCGTGAACTGCTGGACGAGGCGGCGGTGGCAGACGAGGCGCCACTGCGCGTGGATCCGAGCTCGGACGGAAATTTTTTGGGGAGCGATGTCCCCTTTTATGGGCTGCGTCGGAGTAGTGAGCAGGGACCCACCTATGAACAAACATACCCCCACTCATAGGCGCGTCCCCTGGGACGCCGGCAGTCGATTGAACGGACGACTGCCCGGCGACGCCCATCCGCGCGCAAGCGGCCGGGAGCCGGGTATCTCCCCATCTCGGCTCTCGGCCGTCCGCGTGTGCTTGGCGAGAATCGGGGAGTGGCTGTGATGACGCTCCTGCGCCACCAGCCCCGCACGGTCTACAGGGTGTATACCGAGGAGGAATACCTTGCGGGCACGGACGCGCTGACCGACTGGGATGCGGAGTCGGCGCAGTGGGACGAGCAACTGCCCGAGCTGTCCGTTCCGGATGTTTGGCCGCAAGGTTTGGATCGGCAGGGTTCGCCGATCCAGGCGCAGCCGTCGATGGGGATCTCGCGCGAGCGCCGCCTTCAACGGCTGGCGTGTGCTGCTGCATTGACGGGGGCGGTGGGAACGGTTGGTGGGGCGATCGGCCTCGCTGCGATGCGCTCCCACACAGGTGATCGTCAGCTGGCGGCTAGCAACGTGGTACCGCCGGCGCGGACGGCGACGGCGCAGATTGCGCCGTCCGTGACGCATGCGCTGCCGAAGCTGCATGTGACCTCCTCGCGCGTTGGACAGCGACAGCTCCTAGAGCGCCCAGTCCGCGCGCAGCGGACGCACGCGAGCAGGGTGCGCTCGGCGCAGGCTGTGCCAGCGAGGGTCTCTCCGAGCACGGCACGCGCGATGCAAGCGCGCGTCGTTCAAGCCCAGAGCGCACCTGCGCCTGCAACCGCGCCCACGGTGAGCCCAGCTCAGAGTGCTCCCGCAGCTGCGGCAGCGGTGGGCGCCGCGCAGAGTACGCCTACTGAAGCTCAGGCGAGGCCACCCGCACAGAGCGAGTTCGGATTCGAGCGTTGAGATGGCCGCTGCGCCACATGCACGGGTGACGGTCAGCTCCAAGCCGTTGTGGCGGATCAGGCTTGCGCGTGAACTGCCGCGGTATTTGCTGTGTGGACTATCGGCCGCGGGACTGCTGGCGAGCGCTCGCTTCGCGATCGCGCCCCCGCGGGCAGCTGCCCCCGTACTGGCCCGCCCGAGCGTGCCCCCACAGGACCTCGCGGCGGAGGGGTTTGCGCAGCTGTTCGCACGGCGCTACCTGACATGGGAAGCAAACGATCCAGAAGCCCATCAGCGAGCGCTCGAGCCGTTCGTCGGGCAGGGCATGGAAGTGGGTGCGGGGATGCTGCCCCCGACGAGCGGTGAGGAGCAGGTGCAGTGGACCGAGGTTGTGCAGGAACGCATGGTGACGTCGAGCGAGCATGTGTATACGGTCGCTGCGCAGACCGACACGGCGGGGCTTGTCTATCTCACGGTGGGCGTCATGCGCGCACGCAGCGGCACGCTGGAGCTGGCGGGCTATCCCGCCTTCGTGGGCCCCCCGGCATCTGGCCCGGCAGACATGGCAGAAGGGTTGCGCGAAGTGCACGAACCTGCACTTGCAACGGTCGTGGAACGGGCGCTGCGCAACTACCTGGCCGCCTCGGGCGGGGAGCTGGCGGCTGATCTGAGCAGCGACGCGCAGGTCTCGCTGCCGGCGCAGGCGCTGAACCTGGAAGCGGTGCAGCACTTGGACTGGTCGCCGGAAGGTGGCGATGCGGTCAGCGCGGTCGTGCAGGCGCAGGACACGCGTGGCACGCGATACACGCTCGCCTACGAACTCGATGTGGTCCGCGAAGCGGGCCGCTGGGAGGTGGCCGCGATTCAGATGGACCCAGACACATAAGAGCAATAAGAGCAAAGGAGCCCCATGCAAGCCCCCGCAAGTCCCCAATCTCTCTCCACCAGTTCACAACTTCTTTCCAGTTCCCGATCGAGATGGCTGCTTGGCGCCCGCGTGGGCGTCGTGGCGATGCTCCTCTGCACGTGTCTGGCAGTTGCGCCGGTCGCGGCGCGGGCAGGGGGAATCGTTACGACGCCGAATGCTGCCACCCCGCAGCAACAGTCGACGACGGCTGAAGGGGCTGGCAGCACGCTGGAATCGGCTGCGGCGAAGGCGGGCAGCACAGGACGCACGATCGCCATGAGCCTGATCGGGCTGGCATTGGCGGTAGCGGCCATAGTGCTGGCGTTTCGCCGTGACTTCAAGGAGGCTGCGGGCGTCTTCGTGGTTGGGATTGTGGCGGTGCTGCTGGCCACCCCGGCTGGCGTGAGCCTGCTGCAGGACACGGTCAGCTCGCTGTTGGGCGCATCGCACTGACGATGGAGATTCGTTCATATCGGAGGGTGTTTGACCTGGAGCGACGGATCTATCGCGTTGACCAGCTACGGCTGAACCCAGCGGGGATACCGGTGCGTGGGGTCTGCTACTTCCTCGCGATCCTCCTTGTGGCGCTGGTCGCTGGGCGTCTGCCGCTGCTGGCGGCGGTCGTTAATGTCCTGCCCTGGTATCTGCGCGATATTGCGCTGCCGGTGGCGAGCGCTGCGGTGCTTACGGTGATCCGCGTCGAGGGCCGGCCGTTCCATCTGGCGGCATACGCGCTTATGCGCTATCAGAGCGAGCCTCGTCAACTGGTGGGGGTTCGCCGGAGCGGGTCGCGCTCAAGCCCTGGCCCGGGAGGACGCTGGTGTCCGCAGGAGATCCTGATGCTTCCGGACGGATCTGACAGCAGGATGCGCCGGCTGCGTTACACCGGACCGGGTGCAGTGCTGATCACGGTGGCGCATGAGCGCTTGGACGGGGGCCGGTGGAGACATCGTCGTGCGGCGCTGACCCTGCGTGCGCTGGGCGGAACACAGGAGGTTCAAAGCCACGGGCAGGTGATCGCACTTGCCGCGGGCGCCAGCCTGCACGTGAGTGCGGACGCCGGCCCAGAGGGGTGAAGCGGTGAAGACGCCGATCGGGTTTGTGTACGGGAACTGTGTGTTCGCGGACGGGCTCGAGGATTGCTGGGCTGCGTTTGTGGTGGAGGCGGAGTCCTATGAGTGGCTGAGCGAAGACGGCAAGCGCGCGCGGTTTCTTGCGTTGCTTGGCGGGGTGGAGACGATCGAGGCGGACGTGCAGATCCTGCGGGTGGGCAGGGGCTGGGAGGTCGAGCGGTACTCGAGCGAGCTGGGGGGCGTGCACGCACATGCATGCAGCACGTATGTGCAAGAACATGCCCGCCGCCTGACGGAGATCGGGGCAAGCAGACCGGAGGTGTTTTTGCTGGTCAGCTTGCGAGATCCTGAGCGCGATGTTGCCACGTATGTGTCGCAAGTCGCAGAACAGCATCCACGTGAGTGGTGGGAGGGGCTGCGCAGAGCGTTCTCGACGCGCGACAGACGGCTGGTGAAGGTCGCAGAGCTCGAGCGAGCGAGGGTGCGCGCCGACCAAGCCCACGCGCGGCTGGCGGACTTCCTGCCTGTGCGCCAGGCGCGTGGCGTGGAGTTGCAGTGGCTGGTGCGTAGGGCGTTCTGCCGCGGGCTGGGCGAGCCGGAAATCGATGGGCTGCATGAGCCGCGGGCGTTGGTGTTTGAGCGTAACGGCGAGGCGATGCTGGCGCCACTGGAGGGTGACGTTATGCGCTGGATGGACGGCTATGTCGAGCATCGGGGGAGAGGGCTTAAGATCGAATCGGAGCTGGGCACGAGCTGGCAGGCACAGCTGGTGGTTGGGGCGCTGCCTGATCGGACCCATTTTCCGGGCGCGCGCGCCGAGTTGATGTTCGCGCCGGCAGAAAGCCTGCCGTTTGCGATTGATCTGTCCCTGAATGCGCGGTTCCTGCCCAACGAGCTTGCGCTGAGGATCGCGCGCAGGAGGATCCAGGATGCGGATCAGATCGTCCGGGCAGAGTCTGATGGCGAGCAGGGGGTCTCGGACCTCGGGTATGAGCGCACGCAGGAAGCCCGCGATCTGCTCGCTTATCTGCAGGCGTCGAGCAGGCCGCCGCTGCTGCGGGCGACACTTGCGATTGCGATTGGCGCGCAAGATGAGGAGGAGCTCGACGAACGGGTCGAGATGTGCAAGCGTGCGTACGGCGAGATCCGGCTGCACCGGCCATTGGGGGATCAGCTGCGGCTGTTCGTGCAGCATCTGCCGGCGCAGCGCACGAAGGTGGCGGGCTACGACGACACGCTCACGCCGGAGCAGGTCGCGGCGATGATGCCGACCGCAACGCACGAGGCCGGCTCGCGGCGTGGCTTCTACCTGGGTTACACCTTGACGGGATCCAGGCAGCCGGTCAGATTCAACCTGCGGGAGGGATCCGACAACGACCGCAACACGACGATCCTCAGTGTCGGGGCGCTTGGCTCGGGCAAGACGACGCTCGATCAGAAGCTCAAGTACGAGGGGTTTCTGCTGGGCGCGCGTGTGATCGACTGCGATCCGAAGGGCGATCACCGCTTTCACCTGCTGGAGGAGGTGGCGCCGCACGTAGAGTGCGTGACACTCAAGCCGGATCCGGCGTTGCGGGGTGTGCTTGACCCGTTGCGAGTAGCGCCGGAGCATCTGCGCCAGGACACGACGGTGTCGTTTTTGCGCGATTTGTTGCCCGGGAGGGCTGAGCCGGCGTGGGAGACGGCGGTGGTGGGTGCGGTTGACCGCGTGCTGAGGCGCTCGCGCGAACCGACCTGCCTGGAGGTGGTGAGGGCGCTGCAAGAGGGGGATGAGACTGATCAGCAGGTGGGAAAGACGCTCGAGGTGTATGCCCGCTCTGGGTTGACGCAGCTCGGATTCGCTGATCCGGATGTGAAACTGCCGCCGGTCGGCCATCGTCAGGTGACCTATCTGCCGATCCGCGATCTACCCGGTCCGGAGCCGGGGATGCGGCGCTCGGAGTACTCACAGGCTGAGCGTGTGGGCGAGCAGATCGTACGGCTGATTGCGATGTTTGCGATGCATCTGCTGGGCTCTGAGCGGGAAAGGCTGAAGCTGTTCTCCTTGGACAGAGCGATTTAGCGCCCCCACGGTCCCCGAGTCCACGGCACCCTCAACTACAAGCCATATAGCAAGATAACAAGCCCTGGCGGATAGAGCAGCGGTCCGGCGAGGCAACACAGTCCCATCTGCGGCGAGCGCTGGCGCCGCGCGCCACCCAACGTCGATGCTACAAGGACCTACCTGTCTGCGACCGCAGGCGCATGCTTCACAGCTCGACCGGCGCGGTGATAGTCACGCGGGGTCACGTCTGAGTTCCAATCGAGGATTGGGTGACGTTTCTCTGGCGCGGCGAAGGGCCGGATGATCTGCCCCGACGGAGGCGAGACAGCGGACCCGTCCGCGCCTACGCTCCGTAGCGGCAGGGCGATCACACCGGGATGCCGTTCGCGCATGACGAGCGCGAACGTGTCGAGCGCGGCGTCCACTGCGGCTCGGGGCATGCGGTGAGAGGTTGGGAGTGCCACTTCTCTCTACTCCGACACGGAGTGGAAAACGGGACAAAACGCTCGCGGTTGCTCATGAGCTGTTCAACGGCGCCGAGTCGCGCGTCAGACCGCTCTGAGGCTTACGCTCCCACCATGGCCAAGTCCATCGCAGAGACTCGCTGGGCGAACGCGAGGGCACCCGCCTGGACTTCAAGCGGGACCTCTCTGGTATGGCGCGTGTGCTGGAGACGGTCTGCTCGTTCCTCAATACGGCCGGCGGAACTCTCATCGTCGGAGTCGAGGACCGCGCGCGGAGTCCCATCGGGGTGCCGGACGTCGAGAAGCAGGAAGAGGCTCTCGCTAATGCGGTGAGCAGCGCAATCGAGCCGCAGCCGACCGTGCAGCTTGAGATCGTGACCCACGAGGGCGGCGATCTGCTCCTTCTGCGCGTGGCCTACGCCGCCGGACCCTTCTTCGTCAAGCGCAGAGGCAAGCAGCGGGGGACCTTTATCCGCGTCGGGAGCAACTCGCTGCCGGCGAGCCCCGAGAAGATCTCAGAGCTCGAACGGGCACGCAGCAGCGCCAGCTGGGACCAGGAACCGACGATTGCGCTCGCCCGAGATGCACTGGACGACGAGGCGATCAAGCGCTGGGCAGACTCCGTCGGGGAGCGCTGGACTGATGCGAAGCTGCGGAGCCTCGGGGTGCTGGGCGAATACGGTGGCGAGCTGGTCCCCACCCGCGCTGGGATCATCCTGTTCGGCAGAGAGCGGGAGCTCCATTTTCCCGATGCGCAGATTCGATGCGCTCGATTCCGCGGCACAAACAAGGCCCATCCGATCGGCAAGGGCGTCGAGAGCGACGGAACGGTGCTGGACGCCATTGAGGCGGCCCTTGCCTTTATCGAGCGCAACACCGATCCGATCCCGCTGATCACCGGCCGCGCGCAGCGCCAGGACATCGAGCCCTACCCGTCGGTCGCGGTCCGCGAGATCCTCGATAACGCGGTCGCGCATACCGACTACGCGATCGAGGGAGCCTCGATCTTCGTCGCGCTCTTCTCTGACCGTCTCGAGATATCGAGCCCGGGGACGTGGCCGCCGGGCTTCTCGCGGGAAGAGTTCGAATCTGGCGTCAGCCTGCGCCGCAACAAGGCCATCTCGCGGGTCCTGATGCGGCTCAGCGTCATCGAGGGTTACGGCAGCGGCTACGCCCGCGTGACCACCGCCTGCCAGGAGGGTGGCTACCCAGAACCCGAGTGGATCGAGAACGGGCCACAGATCAAGGTGGTCCTGCGGCCACATCCTGGCGCAGACGCCGCCTTGCAGGGCGCTGATGTACCCCAGAGGTCGGCGAGCGTCCAAGGAAGGTCACGGCAGAGCGTCGAGGAGCGCAGGCAGCTGGTTCTGCGCGCGGTGCAGGAGCTTGAGCGTCCGAACACCACCGACATCCAGGGGTATACGGGTATTCCTGCGCGAACCCTGGACCGTGACCTAGGACATCTGCGCAATGTCGGCTTGGTGGAGTTCGTCGGGTCCAGGCAGACCGGCTTTTACCGCCCCAAGTAGTCCATCGCGCCACATAGCGCCATTCAGCGCCACATAGCGCCATTCAGCGCCACATAGCGCCGTACCGGATGGCTCCCTCTGTCTGGGGGGCACCGGCCGCTTGGGCCGTCTCCGTCTGCTCCGCGGCCAGGTTCTTGACGTGCGAAGACCCGCAGGCGAGCGCGCGGTGGGGAAGACCGCTAGGCTGGCCACGGCCTGCCGTTACAACGGGACCCGTCGTCGCGAGTTTCATGACGAGCAAGAGGTCCACTACGATTCGCTCAATGGCAAGCTGTTCGGATAACTAGGAATTATCGGTGGCGTCGAGGTCCCGCATCCGCGGATCACAGTGGGTGCTTCTCGTTGCGGGCCCGATCCTGGCTCTCATTGCATTCGTCGCGACGTACTACATCGACCCCTTGAATTTTGGGCATCATGCGCCTCTGGCTGCGGTGCCAGCTTTCCTGCTGTCGATAGTCGTGCTGCTGATCAGCCATAACCTCGCCTCGTTCAGGGAGCTTGAGCGAGCTTCCAGTGACTCGGACCGAATCTACGAGGCGGTTAAGGACTACCTGCACGTCACAAAGGTCGGATCACCCGAGAAGGGGATCGAGTACGTGATCGCCCGACTCCCGATCCTACGCGACGTGCGCAACACCTCGCTCAATATCCGGGACGAGATAGAAAGGGCCGACGAGCGGCTATACGAAACGGACGCATACTCAGAGCTTGCGCCGCACGTAGAAACCAACGTGGGGGGCCTTCACCCATGCCATCAGCGCGGCGGCATTGTCAGCTTCCAGAACGCGTTCGACGAACAGTCGCTCCGGGGTGTGCGAGGTGAGCACAACGTTGACCGGCGACTTGAGCAGGTAGCTGTTATCCACCCGGCGCATAAACGTTGGGACCTCGATCGTGAGCGCCTTCTTGAGCGCTGCCGCATCGTCGGGGAGGCCCAGCTTGGGCGAGAGCTCGTCGTGAAAGAGACCCACGTGGGAGGTCAGGCCGCTGATGCGCTCTCGTACCGGCGCCATCTCAGAGGTCGGCTTGATCGCCAGACCGTCGGGCTCTTGCGCCCACTCGGCGCCCGCGCGCATCGTCCTCTGTCGCAGCGACCCAAAGGCGCTCATGATGAGTTGCCGATTCTCCTGGCTGACGGCCGTGCCTTTGAGCTTGAGTCGTTTGAGGGCGTCGCGGATCAGCCCCTCGACACGCTTCTTGGGATAAGCCTTGGCGAGATCACCGCCGGTGAGCTTGTCGTGCAGCAGCATTCGCTGGCGAACGTCGGCGACCACCTCGGCCATCGGGTAGTAGGTCTCGCGCACGAGGGTCGTCAGGACGACCCTCTGCTCGGAGTCGGAGACTGAGACGAACTCGGTACTCTCTGGTGCGTCGCGCTGCGGTCGAAGGTTGAGCTTCTTGATGTCGCGCGGTTTCTCCACCTCCCTGGCTTCGATCCCGGTCGGCACCTCCTTGTAGGTCAGGCGATGTAGGTCAAAATGCTTCGCAGGCCGGCCGTCGCTGGGGCGCTGCGCGATGGTCGTCTCCTGATCGAGAACCTCGGCGACGAGATCCTTGACCTCGTGCGCCCACTTCTGGTGGTTGAACACAAAGACCCGAGGCTCGGCCTTGATACCTTCGGGCCGACGTAGGCCGCGGCCGAGCACTTGTGCCACGAGCAGCTTGCTGTTGAAGGCTCGCTTCTCGTGAGGGTAGATCTGAAAGACGTTCTTGACGTCCCAGCCCTCCGACAACATTGCTACCGAGACGACCCACTCGACCGGGTTGGTCGGATCGTCAACTGTGGCCAGCTTGAGAATGTTCTTCTCGTGCCTGGGCGAGGAGGTGACCACGAGGACCTTGCTCTCCGCCTCACCGCGGCCACCCGCGAGTTGCTCGGCGAGGAACTCGACTAGCGCTTCACTGAGGTCCTCGGCTGCCTTGATGTTCTTGGTGACCGCGATGGTCAACGGCTTCAGCGGCTTGTAGGTCTTGCGGTTGGTTTCATGCTGCTGGAGCAGCTTTTGGAAGCGCTCATCGTCGGTGGTCGATTCGTCCTTGGCGACGTAGAAGACATCCTTGACCCAACGGTCGTTGATGGCGTCACGAATGCTGTAGCGGTGTACGACGTCAGCGATGTAGTCGTTGGCGACGTAGCAGGTCCCCGACACCCCGACGTGGTAGCGGAAGCCGTAGGCGGGACTGGCGATGAACTCTCGCCATTTCTTGAGCTTTGTGTCGCCCGGCGAGTAGATGTGATGGGCCTCGTCGGAGAGCACGAGCGTGGAGGCGCCGCTGCCCCCGAAGCTGTCGGATATGGATGAGCCGGTTGTCTCGTATACGGCGTGGATGTTCTCGATGCAGATTTGGCCTGCCTTGACTGTCCCGGTTGCATCGACGCGCTCGGGTAGTCGTGTGCCTTTCGAGCTGGGGAGCAACGCGGTGAGGTCGCTGTCGGCAAGGAGGGAATCGAACTTATCGATGAGACCTGACTCAATCGTGAGCGACGGGCACAGGATGAGCACGCGACTCACCAGGCCCTCGTTGAGCATTATGCGTGCCAAGCAGAACAGGACGTAGCTCTTACCTGTGCCGGTAGCAAGATCGAGCGTGCAGGCGAGCTTGTCCGGGAAGGGCAAGCGTTCCAGCAGGCGACCGAGCGTTCCGTAGCGACGCTCGAGCGCCGGCGTAGAGGCGAAAGCCTCCTCTGCGAGTTGCTTTGTGTTCGCGTAGCGTCCCCCAGCCATAAAGCGCAGAGCAGTGACGATTGCCACCCTGGAGTACTCGCGGCCGGCCACGACAGCGTCTATAAAGTCCTCGTATGCCGCAAGGTCGAACGTCGCTGGGTCGTAGCTCTCCGAGACCGGTAGGACGAGGTCGTCGACGGCGAACTGGTCAATCGTGAGCTTGGCCTTCGGGCTCACTTCGCAGCCGCCTTGGATCTTTTTGTCGGTGTTTTGAGCTTCGTGAGCTCAATTGTTTCGCGAAACTCATTGCCGTGAGTGTCCATGTAGATGACGAGCATTCGCTTGCCGCAGTCGGCCAGTGGCAGCACGAACTTCCAACTCGCGCTCTCTAGGTCTTCGCCAAAGAAGTGGTCGGACACGCGGAAGATCTCGCCGTCGTAGTCTCGGTCGACCAGCACCATCGCCAGGTCGAATCGACCTGCCTGGTCTAGTTCATCAAAGTCATCAGGGTCAAGACCGCCGCGCATAAATGACCGGATGCTGCCGCTGAACGTCGTCTTGGTTTTTGCGTACCGTACGTCAACCTCAGGCAACTGCACGAAGTCGAACCCAAATGTGTCCATCGGATCGTTGACCATCTCCGCGGAGTAGGGCTGGTCAAGCAGCTTGAAGCGCCGGCCGTGAAGCGCCTCGATGACCGAATAGGGAACGCGGAGAATAAAGAAGGTGATCTTGTCGATTACAACAACGTCCTCGAAGAGCCCGGGATCACAGGCGGTGACAGGAGCGACCACGTAGACCTCGCCGGTAACCTTGCCCTTGAGGCGTCCGTGTAGCGACTCGATGTAGTCGCGGCCCATCTCGGCGTTGGTCTCCTTAAAGGGAAAGAAATGGACAGGCCCGCCCTTGCGGGTGCCGGCCATCTGGATTCCACCGATGACCTGGGGCTGCTCACGACAGCCGAACAGCTCGAGGCAGAAGTTCTGAAAGCCCTCGAAGGGCATCAGCTCGACGATGTCGTTGTCGTAGAGGCCAGCCGAGCAAAGGTCGAATGCGGGCGTGGTGTTCTTATCCTCCTTGCGGTCGTCGAATGTAAGCAGGCGGCGTTGGGTGGTATAGACAGCGAGCTTGCCGCAGTCCACGGCGATCCAGCGACGCCCGAGACGCTCTGCGGTGACCGCAGTAGTACCGGAACCGCTGAAGCAATCCAGCACGAGGTCGCCCGGGTTCGAGGAAGCCTCGATCATGCGCGTGAGCAGAGCTTCTGGCTTTTGCGTTGGGTAATCGGTGCGCTCGCCACGCGTATAGCCGCGCAGCATCGGAATATCGGTCCAAATATCCTGAAGGGCGACGCCTGGACTCTCGTCGAGATACCGCTTCAAATACGGCACCGTGCCGGGGCGATCCTGACAGACCAGTCCGTCGGCTATGAGTTGCTCCATACGCCTCTTGGAATATCGCCAGTAACGGGTCACACCAAGGATCTCGTAGTGAGGGTTGCCCTTCGCGGCGCCCCCTGGGCCCGTGATGTCCGCCTTGTTGTATCGGCGGCCAGTCCCCTCCTCAACGTGGCGATACCACTTCTCCGAAGTCAACTCGGGCAGCGGCAAGTGCTGGGGGTGAAAGATGGGCAGATCGCCCTTTGTGTATCGCAGGATGATGTCGTGAATGCGACCAAAGTCCGTGCCGCCCTGGCCACGAGCATCGCTGTGGGCATCAGCGCGCTTCCACACAATCTCATTGCGGAAGCTGCCCTCGTCAAAGAGCTCGTCGAGAATCACCTTCATGTAATGCACCTTCTTCGTGTCGAGGTGCAGGTAAAGCGTTCCGTCCTTGGCCAGAAGCTCGGCAATAAAGATGAGCCGACGTCGCAGGAACTCGACGAACGCCGCGCCCTCGATCTTGTCGCGATACGCGCGCTGGTTGCCAGAGCCACGGAACTCACGCTTGGTAGCAAACGGCGGATCGATGTAGCACAGGCGGATACCCTCCGAGCCGTTGGCATTGCGCAGCTCGCCGCGGCTCTTCATCTCCATCAACGTCTTCAAGACCTGCAGGTTGTCGCCAAAGACGAGCTTGTTCGTCCACTCGCCGTCGGGCACCCCGAACTGCTTGAGCCGCTGCAAGGGGACCGCCATCGTGTCCGCGAGGACCCGGCTCTTCGGCGTCTTGGCCGCATATTCGAGCTCGTACTCCTTCGCCTGGCGGAACAGTAGCGGCCGCAGGTACTCGTCCAAGTACTCGCCAGCCTTGACGCGGGCTACCAGCGTGTCAAGCTGCTCATCTGTTAGCCGCTGGGTGGTGGAGCCGTCAGACATTGGAGCTAGCCTATCCGCGGTGCCTGCACAGTGTCTGCCGAAAAGTCGCGGAGGGGCTCCGACAGCGACCTCCAACAGCATCAGCGCTCCGCCTTGATCTTCGATGAGACCTGAGCCGTTCGTGATGCGCTCCTTCGACTTCGCAGACAAGCAACTTTCCGTCGGCCGGAACTCGTAGACTGCGAACATCCGTTCGATTGAAAAGGATTTATCGTGGCTCACATCTCTCCGCTTGACCAGGCTGTTCTACGCGAGCTCGCCGACGTGATCGGCGCGACGGATAGCGGCTTGACGAACGGCGAAATCGACAGTCTGCTGAGCACCTCAGGGATACGCGATCTAAATCCGCAGCCAAAGAGCCCATATCTATACCGCGCAATCAATAAGCGCGACCGTCTCTACGCTGCGCTTGACGCACGTCAACGTCAAGACCGAGCAGCAAACGCAGTGCTCCACTTTCTTGAGTGCGTCATGCGGCCGGTTCGCTTTCGCGGCAGAGACGCCGCTTTCGCCGACTGGAGAGACGCGCTCAACGAGACTCTGGCGTTCGCGGGACTCATCGTCAACGAGGCTGGGCGAGTAGGGCAGCGATCAAAGGTCGCTACGACCCTCAATGAGGCCCGCGCGCGTTCCCGTCGCCTTCGCCGGCAACTCGCGGAGCGCGGTGTCCATCCGCGAATCCTCGCGGCCTGCGGGGCCGAGATCGCCAACAACAACTACTTCCATACCGTTTTGGAGGCCACCAAGAGCCTCGCTTTGGAGATCCGGGACAAGACAGGTCTGGCCTCAGACGGCGTGGCCCTTATCGACCAGGCGTTTGAGAGGGGTCAGCGCGAATATCCGTTGCTCGCCTGCAACGCCCTGCAAACCCCGACGCAATGGTCTGAGCAGCATGGCGTGGCCAACATGCTGCGCGGGATCTTTGGTGCCTTCCGCAATCCCACCGCCCACGAGGCGAAGGTCAGCTGGCACATGTCCGAGCAGGACGCACTGGATGCACTGAGCGTGGCCTCGCTGCTGCACCGGAAGCTCGACACGTGTACGTCAACCGCGATCGCCGCGTAGCTGCACTGCGACTATGGCGCAGATAAGCAAGCAAAACATCACCGTCGGCGGCAACCGCATCGTCGGGAATGTCTGGGTCGATGGCGGTGCGCTACGGGGTGAGGGCGGATCAGAGAGACCGCAACTCGTAGTGCCGCTCACTATCCAGATGCACAACAGGCCCGTCGATTCCATGATGGCACTGTGTTGGGTCCGAGCGCATCTCGCGACGGACCAACATGCTTTCCCTCCGTCAACGATTGGGGAACCAACAACCGAGACTGCTATTGCAAGAATTCCCAGCTCGTTCATTTGAAAATGGCGCCGCGGAGCACACCGTCCCACTTCGCTTCTATCTCACGCCCGCCGATGTAGAGGATCTAGAGAGAAAACGACATGGTTCCCCTGGTGCGATCTTCCCGCTGTATCTCGGCCTTGATGCGGTCGTCTGCGGCCTCAATACGTATAACCAGATACCAGCACCACCCGACGCGGAGCCGATGCCCTGGGAGAGGCACTACGGGATGTTCTCTCAAGTGCTGCCTTTTTGGCGCACGAACATTTCTCCCGCTTCGGTCTCGATTGAGCGTTCAACGTGGGTCCGTGATGTCCTACCTGGCCTTGGATATGACCGCAGCCGCCTTATCGAGATGACATTTCCACCACCGTTGCCCGACCATCCGAGCGCGGCGAGCGAGTGGGACAAGGCCAGGCGGGCGCTTGACGAGCAGCGCTACAGCGATTGTGTGTCGGAGTGTCGCGACATACTCGCCATGTGGCAGAACCAACTGAAGGCCACGAAGAATCGCCCTGTCGCGGCCGTGATAGCGGAGAGACGAGGATGGACCGAGAGCGATGGACGTACCGGTTTTGTTGAAGGTGTATGGAAGGCGGCAATCGATATCGTCAACGCGCCGCATCATCCCGAGGGCCAGCCATCGGAACAGCACTTCGACGCATCGGATGCTCGCCTCATGCTCATGCTTACGGCAGCCCTTTCGCAGTACGTCTGTCGCCCGTAACATGGTGTACCTATATGGCCCCGGAGCCTTGGCCGGGGAGGCCAATAGCTACTCCCTGCCGACAGGTCGATTGTCTCCGGGGCCGACAGGGGTCTCAAGACGTAACTCGGCGGCGCTTCGTGGCGCCTGAATGCTTCCGGTTATGGGCGCCACCGTGATGCGATAGGCCACGGTGCTCCAGGTAGGCGCATACGAGCTCTGTGATCTCGTGGGCGATTGCCTCTGTGGTGACGCTTGGGGGTGGGTGTAGTACGAGGCGGTGTGTGAGGCTCTCGATCGTGTTGATCACGATGCGGGCCGATAGCCTGGGGTCGGCGGGAGCTGTGTGCGGGTCGGCGGCGAGCGCATCCGTTGTCAGGTCGACGAGCTTGGTCTTCGAGTTCGTCGAGCTCTGCGCGGAGGGTTGGTGGGAGTTGGGTCTCCTCGAAGAGCACGCGGTGTAGGCCTGGTGCGAGGGCGTGCATCGCGACCATTGCGTCGAACGACGCCGGGGAGGATCTCTTCGAAGTCCGCGCCTGCTTGCAGTTTTTTCAGGTGGGGCTCGAGTACCGCGAGGCTTTCGGCGAGGTGCTGGTGTACGAGTGCGACGAGGATCGCGTCCTTGTTCGGGAAGTACTGATACAGCGAGCCGATTGACACTCCGGCGCGCTCGGCGATCCTGTTCGTGGTGCCGGCGGCGTATCCGTGACGCTCGAAAACCTGAGCAGCCGCTTCCAGGATCGCCTTGACAGTGGCCTCCGATCGCGGCTGCTTGGGGAGCTTGCGTGGCTCGAGACGCTGCTTGGGAATGCGAGTTGACGGCATGCGAGTAATTGCTCAAGTATATGAGCATGCCTGCTCTCGGACTCGTCCTCCTCGCGATCTACGGTCTCCTCGCCTTGGTGTGCGGATGGCCGTTCAGGTTCGCCGGACAGGCTCAACTGGTTTCAAGGGCCTACGCGACACCTCGGGATCACTGGAGCGGATCGGCGGACTGCTGTTCGTGGTAGCGGCCGTGCTCAGCGTCGCGGGCCCCGTCCTACAGTTCACCGACGCATTGGGCCCTGTCCAGGCGCTCGACGGCGACGCCGCCAACATCCTCGGCGTCGCGCTCGCGTCCCTGGGAATCCTGCTCACCCTCGTCGCCCAGTTCGCGATGGGCGACGCCTGGCGGATCGGCGTCGATTCTCATGAGCGCACCGAGCTCGTCACTCACGGTCCCTTCTCGCTCGTGCGTAACCCGATCTACGCGGCGATGATCCCCTCCTTCACGGGCATCGCCCTGCTCGCGCCGAACATCGTGACGATCGCTGGAGCGATCCTCCTGATGGTGGCCCTCGAGTTGCAAACCCGGGTCATCGAGGAGCCCTACCTCACAAGAATCCACGGCAAGCAATACACCGCCTACGCCACCCAAGCGGGCCGCTTCCTACCACGCGTCGGTCGCCTGCGCCGCAACGGTAAGCGGCTCTCCACGTCCTAGCGAACGCGATGTCGCACACTCCTGGATCGGACGCGATGACCTCGGCGCGCAACACGATCAACCGGATGGCAGACGACGCCCCCGACCAAGCCCGCCCGTTCATGCCGCTGATCGACGCGAAGGCAGCCGGCGAGTTGCTCGGCGTTCCACACACCTGGCTCCTCGCACAAGCCCGCGCCCGAAACATCCCACACCACCGACTCGGCCACTACGTTCGCTTCAACCCCGAAGACCTACAGGAATGGCTGCAAGAGACCAGAATCACGCCGGCAGGGCAAGGCATCCGCCCGAGGTGACCCGGGCTCAGACTAAGTTGATGTCTGCATCAATATGGCACTCAACGATGTCTACATGCCATATAAGCCTAAAAATATGTATATAACTGCATGTAGTCATTGGAATACGCTATATTGAGGCATATGTCAACCACGCAAGATGTCTCGATTCAAGATCTACCGGACCTGCTGATCTCGCGGGGGCGCTATAGCGCCTCCTTGGAGGAGATTCGGTCGCTTACCGGCTTGAGCGATGCCGCGATCGCGAGCGGCTTGCAGCGTCTGCGTAGGCAGCGGCGGGTGTTCTCTCCGACGCGTGGTCTGTATGTCGTGGTCCCGCCGGAGTACCGCTCTTGGGGCGTGGTCCCCGCGGATTGGTTCATCGACGCCTTGATGGGCCATCTGGGTCGTCGCTACTACGTCGCCCTGCTGTCAGCTGCTGCCTATCACGGAGCTGCCCACCAGGCTTCGCAGGTCTTCCAGGTGATGGCTGATGGGCGCGTGCTCGATCGGGCGATCGAGCGGGTGCGTCTGCGCTTCTACTCAAGCGAGTACACGGCAGACACTCCAACCGGGATAGTGACCGTGCACACGGGGCAGGTCCTCGTGTCATCGCGGGAGGCGACCGTGGTCGACCTCGTGCGTGAGCCGCGCGCGAGCGGCGGGATCAGCAACGTCGCGACGATCCTGAGCGAGATCGGAGAGCTTGACGGCTCAGCGCTGGCTACTCTCGCGGCGCGCTACGGTCGGACGCTTGCACGCCGCACGGGATGGATGGTGGACAACTACGGCTCCTGTGAGGACCTCGGTCCGTTGCGCCTGGCTGCGAGGCTCGACATGGGGGAACCCGCTCTCCTCAGTGCCTCAGGGCCGCGGCGAGGACACGCGGATAGAACCTGGGGGGTACGTGTGAACATCACGGTGGAGCCCGACCTGTGATCGCACAGGCCTACCTGAACAAGTGGGCGACCCAAGCGCCATGGCCCCAACAAGCCCAGATCGAGCAGGACCTCGTCCTCTCGCGCCTGCGTCAAGCTGCCCGACAGCCCCGACAAGCTCGGTCTCGACGATCCGTATCCACAGCTCAAGAGCCGGTGGGACGCATCGCACCGCGAGTGGCGTTGGGCGATTCCCACACTCGACGGCATTCCGGATGTGAGTCTCGCCGTAGAGCTTTCCCGAGGATTTCAGCCCGACAAAGGGCCGATGCCCGCTCCACGAGAGTTGACGCCCTCACACTCCGCCGCGGCCAGCGGAGACGGCCCGCCGCCTACGCCGACGATGGTTCAGAGTTAGTCGGCGAGGAGCAGGTCGAGTGCTCGGCCCGGATTAGCCCCGAGGTCGCGCTTTCCAGCGCAGCCGTCGGCCCAGCCCGGACAGCGCAGCCACCAACCGTGCTGAGACCGGTCAAGCAGCATCGGCGTTGCACAGATCGGACACGGCTCGGTGGCACGCACTCTCTCGATTCGACGAACGAGCTCCCGGTTGTCGACCAGCTCGATCCCGAGCTCCGCTGCCTCGGCGATCGCCGGCTCGGTGAAGTGCGACAACGTCACGAATATGCCAGCCTTGCCCGGAAGCCCTTCGCGCAACAGCGTGCCTGCGAGCTTGCGTACCTCGTCCACGCCGACAGACCACGACTGCCAGCGCTTGCACTGTACGAGCAACTCCTGCTCGGCGCGGCGGATGCGTAGATCGACGTTGCCGTCAGCGGCCCCTTCCTTGCCTGTCTCCTCGACGTCCCAGCCCTCACGGCGCAATACCTCGCCAACGATCCACTCGAACTCCTGCGCAGAGAGCAGGCGGAGGTTTGTCGTCCACTCGAGAAGATGCCGTCGGCGCGTGGCTTCAACCTGCGGAGCCAGCCAGGCAAGGGTGACAAGCCATCCCAGCACTACACCAAGGACATTCAAGAGGGCGAGCAGAAAACCTGGCGCACCGATGCTTAGCGGGAATGCCAGGCCGATCGTGACGTAGATCGTGGCGCCCAACAGCAGGGCTGGCCCCATCCCGAGACGGCCAATGGTCCGGGTGAGCACGTCGTCAAGCACCGTGATTGTGCGACCTTCGCCGCGCTGCTCAGCTTCGTTGCCGCTAATACGCATCTAACGACTATCGACGCGAGCGCGACTCGTCTGAAGATGGGGGCGTTGTCCCAATGGGCACACTTGAGGTCTGCCTTATCGATTTCGTCCAAAGCAGCGGTGCGACCGAATCTGCCGCACGGTGCCCTGCCCACGTAGCGAGGCGGGTCCGTCCGGTCTGAGCGCGGGCCTTCGGGGTCAGCGACAGGCGAGGGTCGAGAGCGGCGAGAACTCGCCGTGAAGCCCACTCCCGGGCCGTGCTGTGTGTTGGACCGGGCGCGATTGGCTACGGCACGGTCGTCCTGGTTCGCGTGAGTCGCGGCGACTGACGCCGGATGGCGCGCGTCCAAGCAGCGTTCGACGCGACTCTTGTGCAGGCGAGACACCGCGTTGTGCTTTCACGACTTCACCAATGACCAGCGAGATCAGTACGCACGAGCCGTGAGCGCGGTGGCCAGCCCCAGCGCCGTGCTGTTGATGTTCGCGTTCCAACCACGAAAGCGAGGGCTGGGTCCTCGCGGAGTCACCCGCGAGGAACTGATGCGCCATCTCGGCCAGGACTGGGAGTTGCTCTCGAGCACCCAGGACACCGGGGTGAGGCTCCCCCGCTGGCTGGGCGACATTCGTCCCACCTGGTATCGGCTCCAGCGACGCCCCTGACCGGGCTCAGAAGCTCGTCGCTGGAATACCCTCGCGTGGTCTGACCGTAGGCCAGCGTGACATCACGGCGGAGACCTCAGATAGTGGATCGTCTCAGGCGTATACCAATCCTTATACCTGTTAACGTAGTTGCGCAGCGGAACCGATTGGGTGTAGAGCTCATACGCGTATTCGTGCCAGCCGGGCTGGTCGATATCGGCCCGCATGTGGTCCTTGAGAGAGACGACGCAGTCGATCAGATCGACGAGCATCTCCGCGGCAGACAGCGCGCGGCCGTACTCGGGGTGGTCTTTCGGGAACGGTACGTTGTCCTCGTAAAAGAAGGGCCGCAACTGTGGGTATTCGACGAACACCTGGTCGATTGTGAGCATCTGAGTCGTGATCCCCTGGATGACGGACGCCCGGATAGCGTCGCCTTGATATTTGATTTGGTCGGCTTGATTTTTGGTCTGATCGCCTTGGTACTTGGTCTGGGAGGCCAGCTGGCGGACTTGAAACGCAAGCGCGAAGAGACCGACGAGGGCAGCGATCCCGGCCACTGCCTCCCCGACATCGGCGGTGTCGCCGAGCCATGTGGGGATGCTGGAGATCACGACAGTCAGCACTTGAGCGTCTCCAGGTTCGCGCGGACCACGGCGTCCTCGGGTTTCAGCTCGTAGGACTTCGCCATGATGTCCCTGATTGTGCGCTCCAGCTCAGCGCCCCGGGGGCACTGCTCGCACGCGGAGGGAATCCACAGGAGGGCCATGGCGACGCTCCCCGCCACTCCGTCGAGACGAGGCGCTCGATAGTCGGGCGCACACTCTATGAGCTCAGCGCCGTGGTGGCGATAAAAGGCGACTCGCCTAGCACGTGGGTCGTCGTACGCGCAGCTCGCGTCGGCGCGCTCGACCTCGAGCACGATGCCGCTGTACCCGCGTGTGCGAGCGCAGCTCTTGATCGCCTCCAGAAGTTCGCCGCCGACTCCGAGGCTGCGCCGAGCCGCGTCTACCGCGAGGTATTCCAACATCAGAATCGGGGCCAGATCGAGCGATATTCCAAACGCCACCGGCACTCCTTTGGGATCCAAGACGAGGTGGAGTTGCTGCGCGCCCGCCAATACACCCCCGACGAGCTCGTCGAATGAGACGCGCTCGCTCGCCGGGAAGGCCTCCTCGTAGAGCAGGTGCAGCGCAGACGCCGCCGAGGGCTCGGTGATGCGCGATGTGTCGGCGGGAGATTCGATCACTGGTGGTACCAGAGCGGTTCCGAGCCATCGAGGAACTCAATCATACGCAGCTCAGTGGCCTTGGACACCATCTCCGAGCGAGCGGATATAGCATGTGAGCCCAGAGCAGGCGTGACCGTGGTCGCAATCGAGATTTGCGCTTGGGACGAAATGCATGTGCGGCACGCTGGTTACCGAATTGCGTCGAAACCGGAGCTCGTTTGCGCAGACAGCCGAAAGTCGGCCGCCCATCGCTTGACGCGGCTCGGTGGTCTCTGTCGCCGCGACTGGCGGGACGTAACTGCAGCACCGAGGGGGATGTCGTTTGCGGCGGCGCGGGTGTTCGCGCCGCTCGGTGCCTCCGTAATAGTTGACGCCCAGCAAGCGAGCGTGGGAGGCAGGGCGCGCTTGCGCGCGCTCCCTCAAGGCCTCCTCCCGTCGTGCACGGTTGTAATTGGGAGGGGGGTCTCGGCGTGCCTCTGACCGACATGCATTCAGAACGGTTGTCGTCGCTTGTCGTTAGGAGGCGTTGTGCAGACGGAGAAGGATGCGGAAATCGTTGGTTGGATTGGTTGTCTCGGGGCGGCTGGGGCTGAGCATGTGATGGGTCGTTTTGTGATGGGTCGTAGTTGGGCGTATGCGCGGTTGGGTCGGCTGGTCGCTGATGGGCTGCTTGAGCAGAGGACGTTGCTTTACCGCCAGCCGGGGTTGTATTTGGCGACTTTGGAAGGGTTGCGCTGGCGTGGTCTTGAGCGTTTGGGGGTCTATCGGGTTAGCCCGGGTGGGTTTCTGCATGCCCAGGAGGTCGCCTCTGCGGCGGCCGCGTTGCATCTCCTGTTGCCGGGCTGGCGGGTGCTCAGCGAGCGCGAGATCCGAGCGCAGGAGAGTGACAGTGGTGGGCTGGTTGCTTCGGTGAGGCTGGGGGGAGCTGCCGGGTGGTCGCCCGGCGCTTCACCGGCCGGATCTGGCGCTCCTATCCCCAGAGGGGAGGGTCGTTGCGGTGGAGGTTGAGCTTTCGGTGAAGGCACCGCGGCGTCTCGCGGCGATCTGTCTGGGCTGGGCCCGCGCCCGTCATGTCGAGGCTGTGTATTACCTCGCGCCGTCTGCTGCGGCTCGTGCTGTGGAGCGCGCGGTCGCTGAGACCCGTGCGGAGGATCGCATCGTGGTCCTCCCGCTTGGCCAGCCCGAGGCGCTGGCCGCTATCAACGGATTGGAGGTCGCAAATGTTTGGTGATGGTCTTGTTGCTGTTGTTTTCATCATCGCCGGTGGTCAGGTGGTCGCAAGGATGCTTCGCAGTAGTGGGATGTTGTGGAGTTGTGCTGCGCCTGGGTTGCCGGCGGGGTTCGTGCTCTGGCAGGTGACTTGGCCTTTGGGGCTGACTGTGATGGGGGCGTGCTTGTATGCGTGCTCGCTTGGAAGGCGTTGGCATCGCATTGACTTGGCCAGCGGTGGTGATCATGCCGAGATTGCGAGTGCTCGTTTGGGGATCGGTGCGGTGTTGGAGCGTCATCAGCGCCGCCAGCAGGTCGCGCGGGAAGGATTCCTCAGCGGCGGGCGCCTGATCGTGGGTCTTGATGAGCGTGGGCTGCCGGTAACTATCCCGGTCGGGTACCACTCGGGCTGCCACACGCTGGTTCTTGGTGCGACTGGGGCGGGCAAGACGGTCACCGAGGCAGGGATCGTGGGCCGCCTCGTTGATGCCGCCGGCTACGGCGCGGTCACGCTCGACCCCAAGGGAGACCTGATGCTGCATGACGAGCTGGAGCAGGCAGCCGATCGGGCCGGTGTGCCGTTTCTGGAATGGACACCCGAAGGACCACTGGCATACAACCCCTACGCGCACGGGACGGATACTGAGATTGCGGATAAGGCGCTCGCGGGGGAGCAGTTCACCGAGCCGCACTATCTGCGCCAGGCCCAGCGTTATCTCGGGCACGCCGTACGGGTCATGCACGCCGCCGGCATACCTGTAACTCCGGTGTCGCTGATGGCACATTTGGATCCACGCGAGCTCGAGGTAAGTGCTCGCCGGCTACCCGAGGAGGACGCGAAGGTGGTGCAGGGTTATCTCGACTCGTTGACTGACCGGCAGAAGCGCGATTTGTCCGGTGTTCGGGATCGCCTGTCGATCCTCGCGGAGTCAGACACCCGACAATGGCTCGACTCCACCACAAGCGAGCACGTGCTCGACCTAGAGCGTGCCGTGATGGAACGAGCGGTTGTCTACTTTCGCTTGGACTCTGACCGTCGGCCGTTGCTCTCCGCGATGCTTGCCGGCGCGATCGTCGGTGACCTGGTCACCCTTGTCGCACGGATGGAGACCAACGCGGTGCCCACGGTCGTTTTGATCGACGAGTTCTCCGCTGTCGCGGCAGGACAGGTTGCAAGGTTGTTCGGGCGTGCTCGCTCGGCCGGGGTCAGCCTGATCCTTGGCACTCAGGAGCTCGCGGATATGAAGAGCGTCGGCGATGGCGCGCTGCGCGAGCAGGTCCTCGGGAACCTTGCCGCGATGATCTCTCATCGCCAGAACGTGCCCGAGTCCGCCGAGATGATCGCCGAGTTCGCCGGCACCAAGCCCGTCTGGATCACCACCCAACAAACCGAGCAAAAAGCATTTGGCACAGGCGAAAGCGGCAAGGGATCCCGCCACCGCGGACACGAGTTCTGGCTCCACCCCAGCGACATCAAGAACCTCCCAACAGGCTACGCCGCCGTCATCACACCCGGCTCAGACCAACCACCAACCATCACCCAAATCCACCACCCAGACGACGCCCACCCAGCGGTCACACGGGGTAGCTGGCGTTCAGGTGCTCAGGGCTCGCCGATACGCGGTGTCTGCGGGCTACTGCCAAAGCTCCGTGGTGGGCGCGGCTAGGTATGTTACGCGGCCGTGATCGGTGTGCGTCGAGTTGTCCGACCTGATAGGTTCCCGCGCACATAGCGGCGCAGCCGGGGAGAAGTGACCCGGAGGAGAGAAGGGACCCGGAGGACGGAGCCGCGCGACGCGAGAGTGGGGGGCCACGGCCGCAGTAGCGAACATTCCCGTAGGGCCACGGGCACGACTAGCGGCGGTTCGTTGCGGCTCGCTAGTCGTTGCGCTTGTGTCGCTTGTCATGGCGTTGGCGGTATCGAGTCCTGCGCCCGCATCGGCGGCTGAACCAACTGGCTCGATCACCGGTACGGTGACGAGCGCTGCGACGAAAGCCGCTATCGCTGGTGTTGAGGTCTGTGTATATCCAACGGGCAATGAATTCTTTGGGCAGTGCGCCTCGCCCACCAGTCTCGAGCGGTGAATACACTGTGTCCGGACTGCCAGCGGGGGGCTACAAGGTTGAATTTGCTGCGCGTAATGGTGGCGGCGACTACGTGCGCCAGTATTACAACGACAAGCACTCACGCTCGGAAGCGGATGCCGTCACCGTCGAAGCTGGGGAAACAAGGCACGAAATCAACGCCGTCATGCAGGTCGGCGGGCAGATCACGGGCACGGTGACGAGTGCGGCGACGAAAGCCGCAATTGCCGGCATCGAGGTTTGCGCATCCCCGGAAGGAGACGAAGGGGAAAGCGAAGGAGAATGCGCGGCGACAGCGTCAAACGGCGAATACACCGTGTCGGGCCTGGCGACGGGCGGCTACAAGGTTGAGTTCCTTGGCAGCGGCAACTACCTCGCGCAGTACTACAGCGATAAGTCCTCATTCTACGAAGCAGACGCGGTGGCGATCACGGCCGGCGAAACAAAGCACGAAATTAACGCCGCCATGCAGATTGGTGGGCAGATCACAGGTACGGTGACAAGCGCTGCGACGAAAGCCGCGATCGCAGGTGTTCAAGTCTGTGTATACCCAACGGGCGAGGAATTTTCTGAGCAATGCGCTCCGCCGACCAGCTCCAACGGGGAATACACCGTGTCGGGGCTGGCGACGGGGAGCTACAAGGTCGAATTCTCTGCGCGTAATGGTGGCGGGAACTACGTGCGCCAGTATTACAGCGAACAGTCGGCGCGTTCGGAAGCGGAAGTCGTCACCGTCGAAGCCGGCGAGACAAAGCACGAAATTAACGCCGCGATGCAGATTGGTGGGCAGATCACGGGTACGGTGACGAGCGCTGCGACGAAAGCCGCGATCGCTGGTGTTCAAGTCTGCGCGTTCACGGAAGGGGGCGAAGAGGAATGCGCTACGACCAACTCCAGTGGCGAATACATCGTGTCGGGGCTCGCGACAGGAAGCTACAAAGTTGAATTCTCCGCGCGTAACGGTGGTGGGAACTACCTGCGGCAGTACTACAACGGGAAGTCCTCGTACGCCGAAGCCGAAGGGGTGGCGGTTACGGCCGGCGAAACGAAACATGAAATCAACGCCGCGATGCTGATTGGTGGGCAGATCACGGGTACGGTGACGAGCGCTGCGACGAAAGCCGCGATCGCTGGCGTCGAGGTATGCGCATTCCCGGAGGAAGGGGGCGAAGAGGAATGCGCCGCGACCAACTCCAGTGGCGAATACACCCTGTCGCGTCTGGTTACAGGAAGCTACAAAGTCCATTTCTCTGCACGCAATAGCAGTGGCAACTACGCGCCCGAGTACTACAACGGGAAGTCCTCGTACGTCGAAGCCGAAGGGGTGGCGGTCACGGCGGGCGAAACGAAGCCCGAAATCAATGCCGCTATGAAAACCGGTGGAAAGATCACGGGTACGGTGACGGGCGCTGCGACGAAAGCCACGATCGCTGGCATTGAGGTTTGCGCATTCCCGGAGGAAGGGGGCGAAGGGGAATGCGCCGCGACCAACTCCGGCGGCGAATACACGGTGTCGCGCCTGGCGACGGGCAGCTACAGGGTTGAATTCTCTGCGCGCAATGGCGGCGGCAACTATGTGCGGCAGTACTACAGCGACAAGTCATCGTACGCCGAAGCTGAAGCGGTGGCGGTTACGGCCGGCGAAACCAAACCCGAAATCGATGCCGCCATGCAGACCGGTGGGAAGATCACGGGGAAGGTGACAAGCGCGTCGACCAAAGCCGCGATCGCCGGTATCGAAGTCTGCACGCTCCAAGAATTCGAACGGGAATGCGGGATCACCAACGGCAAGGGCGAATACACGGTGCTGCGTCTGGCCACGGGCAGCTACAGGGTTGAGTTCGTCGGTGGTAGTTATGTGACGCAGTACTACAACGGCAAGGCGTCGGCGTCCGAAGCTGAAGCCGTGGCGGTCACGGCCGGCGAAACCAAACCCGAAATCAACGCTGCTATGCAACCGGCTGGGCAGATCACCGGTACCGTCACGAGCGCCGCGACCAAAGCGCCGCTCAGAGGCATCGAAGTCACTGCCCTCACCTTGGGTGGGATCCCCGTTGCGTCGGAGTCGACCAACTCAAACGGTCGCTATACGGTCTCCGGTCTTGCCGGCGGTTCCTACAAGGTGGAGTTCTCCGGCGGAAGCTATTTGCGGCAGTACTACAGCGGTAAGTTTTCGCTCGCGGAAGCCGAAGGCGTACCAGTGACGGGAGGAAGCTTCACGCCGGGCGTCGATGCCGCCATGTACCTGCCGAGCCAGATCAGCGGGACGGTCACAAACGCCGCGACGAAAGCGCCGATCGAACACATAGAAGTGACGGTCCTGACCTCGACAGGTAGCTTTGTCGCGTCGGCGCTGACCGACGCGAGCGGCGAATACAGCGTCTCGGGGCTCGCTGGCGGCTCCTACAAGGTGGAGTTCTCCGCGGGCGAATACGGCGGCGGCTGGGCGACCCAGTACTACAACGACAAGTCTTCGCAGGACGAAGCGGACTTGGTGTCCGTTCCGCCGGAAAAGACTGTCTCGGAAATCAACGCCGCGATGCAGATTGGTATCCCGGTCAACACTGTCCCGCCATCGATCTCTGGCACCGCGCAGCAAGGCAAGGAACTCATCGAGCACCACGGCGCGTGGGAAAACGACCCCACCGGCTATAAGGTCGAATGGCTGCGCTGCAACAAAGCCGGTGAAGAATGCTCGCCCATCACGACTGTCTCAGAAGAAAAATACGTCCCCGAATCCGCTGATGTGGGCCACACGATCCGTGTCTCAGAGGTCGCCAAAAACGCCGGCGGACCGAGCAAACCAGCACTCTCGACACCGACCCCTGTCGTGGTCCCGCCTGTGCCCGTGCTCGAAGCCCTCCCGACCATAACCGGTACCGCCAAGCAGGGCGACAAACTCACGCTCCATCACGGCAAATGGAGCAACGCGCCCACCGACTACGAAGACCAATGGCTGCGCTGCAATGAAGCCGGCAAGGAATGTGAAGCCACCGGCGCGAGTGGCGAAACCTACGAACTGACCTCGAAAGACGTGAAGCACAAGCTCCGTGTCGAAGAGATCGTGCGCAACGAAGGCGGTGCGGGCGCACCCGCGACATCGCTCGCGACGGCGGTAGTCGTGCCGGCTCCACCGGTCGACGAAACGCTCCCAACGATCACCGGCACTGCGCAGCAGGGCAAGGAACTAACCCGCGACCACGGCAAATGGAGCAATGAACCAACCGGCTACGCTGATATCTGGGTGCGTTGCAACGTAGCCGGCAAAGAATGCGAACCCACCGCGGGGACCGGCGAAAGCTATGTGCCCGTAGCCAAAGACGTCGGGCACACACTCCGATTGGAAGAGATCGCTCACAACGAAGGTGGCCCCTCGTCGCCGGCAATCTCGGAACCAACCGCGGTTGTGCTCCCGCCGGCTCCGGTCGATGTCACGCTGCCGGCCATCACCGGCGAAGCCGTGCAAGGCAAGACGCTCACCGAGTACCACGGCACCTGGGAAAACAACCCCGCCGGTTACAAGATCCAGTGGCTGCTATGCGGCAGCATGGGCAACGGCTGTCTGCCGATCGGTGGGGCGACTGGCGAAACATACTCGCCCACCGCACTTGACCTCGGTGACACCATCCGCGTCGAAGAGACAGCCAGCAACAGCGGAGGGACGAGCGAAAAAGCGGCCACTTCGGAACCGACGGCCGTCGTCAAGGCCGCGGTGCCCGTCAACATCACGCCTCCGACTATTTCTGGGACGGCAGAAAAGGGCCAGACGCTCGTCGAGCAGCACGGCACCTGGACCAACGAACCGACCTCATACACCTACAAGTGGGAGCGCTGCAACGCCGCGGGCAAAGAATGCGCGCTCATCAGCGGCGCGGAAAACGAGACGTATCAGGCGACCGCGGCCGACGTCGGACACGAGCTCCGCGTGGAGGAGACAGCAATCAACGCGGGCGGGGAAAGCCTGGCCGTGCCGTCGGCCCCCACCGCGGCCGTCGTGCCGATCCCGCTGCACGCCGTGGCTGGCGAAAGCCTCACCGCGGCCGTCGGCGTGCCAGTCGTCTTCGACGGCAGCGGCAGCTCGCCCGCGAGCGAAATCGAACACTACACCTGGGAATTCGGAGACGGCGCGACCAGCACCGAAAAGAGCACTACCCACACGTACGCCGCCCCAGGGACGTACACAGCAACGTTGACTGTGTCACGTGGCACCGAAACCGCCCATCAATCGACCACCGTGACCGTGACGGCTCCGGCGCCCAAGAATGTCAAAATCAAGACCGTCGGCAGTGGCGGGACCCCGATCGCGGGCGCTACCGTGTTGTACGTCGGCTCAAGTGGCGCACGCGTCCAAGCGACGACCGGCACTGAAGGCGAAGCGGCACTCGAAGGCCTGCCGGACGGCACCGACACCGTCTACGCCTACGAGAGCGGCTACCGACCACTCGTCGGCGCCGTCACCGTCAGCGGAGGAGCCGGAAGCGCAACACTGACGCTCGTGAGCGGCGAAGTCGCCACCAGCACGCTGAAGTCCCACGAACTAGACCTCAAAGAAATCGAAGCGGCCGGCATCAACGTCAACGACCCCGCCAACCAGCACGTCTACGAATTCGAAGTCAGGCTCGCGTTCACCGAAGGCGCTCCGCCCGCCACGCTCTCCGGATTCGTCAACAACGACGGCGCCTTCGTCGGCCCCAACGGCGGCGGAGTCGGCGGCGGTGGCTGGACGTGCTCACCGAACGAGTGTGAGGGCGGAGGCGTTGTTGTTGTCCCCGCGTTCATCCAAGGCCACCCACTCATCCAGTGGCTGATCCTGCGCGGCAAGGCGACCGTGCTCAAGCAATTCTTCGAAGTAAGCATGGTCATCCAGAACCTCTCCCCAGAACCCTTCAAGCTCACCACCGGCACCGCCACCCTGCACCTGCCACCCGGGATCAGCCTCGCACCAACCTCAAAGCCACAGCTGGAAACGCAGAACGTCGAAGACGTGCCAGGGCTCGGCAGCAAGACGGTGAACTGGATCATCCGCGGCGACACGCCTGGCAACTACTACCTCTCAGCCGACTACCACGGCAACCTCAACATCATCGAAGCCCCCGTCAACCTGCACGCTGAACTGGCCCAACCCCTCAAGGTGTGGGGCGCGGAAGCCCTCTCACTCAAGGTGCAGGCCGACGAAGGCGCGCTCGCCGCCGGGATCCCCTACGGCGCCCGCATTGGCGTTACGAACAACGCCGACGTGCCCTTCTACAACGTGGCCCTCGAAATCGACTCGAGCGTCCACGAACACTTCATCTTCCAACCCGACCAAGTCTTTCACGAAGTGCTCGGCGAACTGAAGCCCGGCGAAACCGTGTACGCCGAACCCGACATCCTCGTACCCGACGGCGAAAGCCAATCCGTATTCAACCCCGCGCTGTCCAGCGCGACGTTCGTGGGCCAGAGCGTCAAACCCGGCGAAGGCATCACGGCCGTCCCACGGCCACCGCTTTACGCCCTGACCGGCCCGGTGGACACGCCCGGCTTCACACACCTGCACTGGGAACCATCCCCAGGCGCGGAAGGCTACGAGGTCTTCACCACGCCCAACCTGGACACCCCCTTCGCGGCCAAGCCTGACCCAGTACTCGCCAGTCCGACCTCCACGGAACCCGTCGAAGTACTGCCGTCGACGGCCACGGACGCTTACCTCTCGGGCGCCAGCGCCACCGCGAACTACTACGCCGTCACGACCATCATCGCCAAGCGCGCCACGCTCAACCACCCAGTGATCCAGGTAAGCCCCCCGCAACCCAGCACCACGTCAGACCTCGACGGCGTGTCTTGCACCACAGCCACGTCCTGCACCGCTGTCGGCTACACCGAAGAATCGGGCGTTTCCCACGCCATCACCGTGCCAATTACGAAGGGCGTCATCGGCACGCCCCAGACCGTTCCCACGGCATCAAACCTCAACGGGATCACATGCACGTCCACCGCGTCGTGCGTCGCCGTGGGGAAGCGCGTTACCTCCGGTGTCCCCGAAGGCATCGTCGTCCCCATCACGCAGGGGCACGTGGGCAAGCCCCAATTCGTTCCCCAAGTAGCGAACCTCGCCGGCGTGACATGCCCGAGCAGCACCGTTTGCTTCGCTGTGGGCAAGTCAACCGGAGGCGACGGGACCCTGGTGCAGATGAATTCGTCGGCCACGAAACTGACGGTGAAGACGGTACCGAACACGGAAGCACTGCTCGCGGTCACATGCAGCCGCGCCAGTAAATGCGTCGCCGTCGGCCGCAGCGGCCACCAAAACGGTGCAGTCATCTCCGTCATCAACGGCGCCGCCCAGCTGACACAGGAAGTCCCGGAAACAGAAGTCCTGCGTGGCGTGGCGTGCGCCGCCGCCAACAGTTGCGAAGCGGTCGGCACCGCCGTTGGTCCACACAATGCGGCGGCGATCGTGCTCGTCAGCCACGGCCTCTACAAGCCCGTACACGTCTTCGAACACGCCGGTCCCGAGGCGGGCTTGGCGTGCGTGAACACCACCGCTTGCTTCGCCGTCGGCCAGAATAGTGTACTCACAGCCGGCGTCATCCTGAACACCGCGGGGAGCGCCGACGAAGACACCGGCGTCGCCGCCCTTAATGCGATCTCCTGCTACCACAACGTCAACTGCGTCGCCGTGGGCCAGCGTAGCGACCTAGTCCACACGGCAGCGACCACCCTTACTAAAAACAACATTGATGCAAACCCCAACAACGAAAAGAACTGCCCCGCCGAGACGCTAGCCACCGGGGAATTCGACACCGCGATCGACGAATTCACCCCCGATCAGGTAAAAAAACACGAGTCGTTCCAGGGCATCCGCGCACACATTGCAGCAGCGCGCGTTTGCCGCATCGACACGAGCCCGCTCACCTCGTCGTGGGTGATGCTTCAAAGTTCCGGAGGCGTCGGCTTCGTGCAAGCCGGCATCTTCTACAATCCAGATGGCACGGATAATCCCTTCGTGGAGGCGCGCCCCACCCCCCAGAATAACCCCCCGAAGGCATGCGAAGGCGATACGTTCACGGACGGACTCATTCTGACCTTGAACCACGAAACCACGTGTGCGATAGAGATCTTCGCATTGGGCAAGACGCGCTCCGGCACCTTCGGCGTTGAGACGAAGGGCCTCACGGAAGGCCTCTCGACCTGCGAATGGATTACGCGCGCCAAAATGGCACAAAAATACCTCCAATTTCAAGGCGAGGTTCCATCGCCAGGCCACCGCAAGGAGGAGGTTGAGGCGACACTAAACGGCAAGTGCCTGTGGGTGTACTACCTGCCCGAACAATATGGCCCCAAAGGCGCCGACCCCCTCACCCAGGCCGACCTCACCGGCGGGGAGTTGCACGGCTCGACCGCACAGTTCCCTGGGACTTACGAGGAACCGCTGACCTTCAGCCAGGTACGAGTTCACTACGGCCACGTCGAAACGTGGCAAAACTTCTCGTCAACTGGGGCCGGCACAATAACAAACCCACTCCCGCAAGTCGCACCTCTGCTGACGACCCTGACCGGGCCGGGCGAACTCGGCGGATGTCGACGACAACTACCCAGTTCGGGCGCCGGGTACACGCTCTCCACTTGGGCGCAAAACATACTCGGTGCATGCGCGCCCTGGTACCCGGGACCGTGAGCTGCGGTCACGCGCTAAGGAAGTTGCGGCCGCGTTCTGCTCAGAGGCCGCGTTGCGGCGTGCTAGAGCGCGTAGGCCCGCACCGGCCCGTTGTCCCGCCCCCGGCGAGGCAGATCGTCAGGCCCTTCGCCACGCCACAGGATCGTGACACGGTCCGCGATCGGCACGCTTGCATCGTCACGTTTGACGATTACTGCGTCGATCGAGCTGCCGAGGATGCGCCTGCGGTCCTCGATCGGTAGATCGTCGTAGCCCTCGATGGCATCGCCGCCGACAACCGGTGCGAGCGCTCGCTGTAGCTCGGCCTGCGCCTGATTGACGGCTGCGGCGCGTGCTTCGACGGCGGCGTGGTAGCTGTTGCCGAGCACGCGCCGCAATGTCAGGTCTGCCGCGAACGCCTGAAGCTCTGCTTCTGCCTCTGACAGCTTCTCTGTGGCGTTCTGCAGAGCGTCGGTGTCGTGCTGGACGCTCAGCGCCTCCCGGGCCATCTGCTCCCGCCAGACGCTCTCCACGTAGCGCTCGAGCTTGCGCCCGTTGATGCTCGCGGGCGCGGTGCAGGCGCCGGCGGTGTGGGTGCCGCGACAGCGGTAGACCGGTGAGCGGCTGCCCGCTTCATCGATTGCGTCCAGCTTGTGCGGCGCGAGCAGGTAGCGGCATCCGGCGCAGCGGACGAACCCCCCGAGCAGGCTCGGCCGTTTGCCGCGCGCGAGAGCCCTCACGGGTACGAGGTTGGCTGCTTGCCACTCGGCGACGGACACGATCGGCTCATGCGCGTCCACGTTGACGCTCTCGCCCCGGTATGCCTCACCCCGATAGACACGGTTTTTGATGATGCGGTCCACCATCGAGCGTGTCCAGCGACCCTCGTCCGGGCGTGGCGCGCTCTGATCGAGCCTGCGCGCGATCTCTGTGAAGTTCTTCTGCGCTGCGCGCATCAAGAAAGCCTCGCGGATCGCGGGCGCGTCTTTATTGGGTAGGAGCCGTTTGTCTGGGCTCCTGTCGTAGCCGACGGGCGTGAACTTGGCGATGTGGATGCCCCGTGCGACCGCGTTGGAGGAGGCTGTCTTCCACGATTCACTGATCCGGTCGCGCTCCAGCTCCGCGAACACGAGCAGGATGCGCAGGAACGCCTTGCCCATCGGCGTTGAGAGGTCGATGTTGTCGGCGACGCATACGAGCACTGCGCCGTGGCGCTCGAATTCCTCCAGGGTGCTCAGGGCGCCGACGAGCGTGCGCGCGAAGCGGTCGAGCTTGGCGACGATCACGCCATCGGTCTCGCCGCTTCGAACGCGCTCCATGATCCGTTCGAACACGGGGCGCTGCATCGTGCCGCCGCTGACGTCCAGCTCGGGCTCGTGCCACGTCAGCGTGTGTTCGTGCGCCTGCGCCCACGACTCGATGCGCTCGCGCTGGACTGTCGGCGAGATGAAGCTGTCGCCCGCCCTGCCACCGACCTTCGAGACGCGGATGTAGGCATCGAGTTGCAGGCCAGCTGAAGTCATAGGGCGCAATATAGCATTGTCATTCGACGAGGGCTGGCGGCTACTGGGCGACCCGGCTGGCCGCGCACTGCTGGCGTCACTGCAGCGGATGGGACGCTCTGAGCTGGCGGTGCCGATCGTGAGCACGCAGTTGGTGACGGATACGCTGATCGGGGAGCGGGAGTCGCTGGAGAATCTGATCGGCGCGACGTTCGTGTTCGGGATGCGCTCGGAGGCGGAGGCGGGACGAGCACTCACGCTGCTGGGGCTCGACCCGGAAGACACAAGGATGCGCCAGACCCTGCTGGAGCTGGAGGCTGGACGTTGTCTGTTCCGCGATCACTCAGGGCGGGTGGAGGCGATCCAGGTCGACGTGGTGGTGCCGTCGCTGCTGCGTGCGTTTTCGACGACCCCGGCTTTGGCTGGCGGCGACCCACCTAGTCGGTGATACTGAAGCGAGCCGCATCGGTTGGTCTAGCAGCACTGGTTCTTATGCTTGGTGCCAAGGACGCCTGTGAGGCCACGGTTGCATGGGCGCAGACGGCACATGCAGCTCGCGTGGCCAACTCGCCGACGCCGCCCACACACCCAAGCGCGGGTGCGAAGAGGGCGCCGAGCACGCCTCCGCTCACCACGAAGTCCAGTGGCGGTGGTGGTGGAGAAACCTCGATGTCCTCGAGCGCGGGAGACCCACTGGTGGACAACGGGCTGGGCAGTCCCCTGTGCCATGCAGGGGCGGAAGGCGATCTGTCCCAGGCCAGTCAAAGCGACTGTCAGACCTCGGGGTTCGAGGCGGCGCCGGCGCCGACCGGCAACTACGGGTTCGACGTGCACATCAACACGGGCATCACGGACTGGACAAGCGATGCAGACGCGATATTCCAGGACCTGCTCGAGTTTGGCTGGACGGTGCTGGAGGCGGTCGTGCACGGTGTGATTGTGATGCTCGAGTGGTGTTACACGCTCGACCTGCTGAACAGCCCCGCGATGAGCGGCGTTGCCAGTGGGCTACGCCAAGCGCAGGCGCTCTTTACCCAGCCGTGGCTCGTGCTGGCGCTCAGTGTTGCGTCGGTATTGGCGCTGTACCACGGCCTTGTGCGCCGCCGGGTGGCCGAGACGCTTGGCCAGGCGCTGATGGTGCTGGCGATGATGGTGGGTGGCCTGTGGGTAATCATGAACCCGGCGGGCACCATTGGGGCGCTTGGCGGTTGGGCTAATCAGGCTGGCCTGGGCACGCTTGGTGCTGTCACTTCAGGTAACCCGGGCCATCCCGACCGCACGCTGGCTGACAGCATGCGGGATGTTTTCAGCGGCGCGATCGAAGGCCCCTGGTGCTACATGGAGTTCGGTGAGGTGGGGTGGTGTGACAACCCTGCTCGACGGGATCCACGTTTGCGTGCGGCAGGTTTGAAGATCGCTGCGAGCGAGATGGAACAGGTTAGTTGCAAGTCGGGCTCGCCATCGACCCCGCTATGGCTTGACTATGAACTGGGGCTGCCGGTGTGCGTCACAGCGGGAAGTGAACAGGCGAAGGCGCTTGAACACAGCGCGGAACTTCTGCGCAAAGCACAGAGCAACGGTGCAATCTTCCTGGCGCTGGCAGCGAACGGGCCGGAGCGCAACTCGATCAACAAATCCGGCTCGCTGTTCAACGTGCTCTGTGGCGGCAGTGAAGAACCCTGCAAAGGGCCCACGGCAGCACAGGCCGAATTTCGCACCGGGAGCGGAACCGGGTGGCGATTTATGGGGCTGTTTTTTATCTGGTTGGGTGGACTTGGCATGATCCTGATGCTCGGGTTCATCGCGCTGCGTCTGCTGGCTGCGGCGCTCAGCAGCATGCTCTATCTGCTGCTGGCGCCGGCGGCGGTGCTGGCTCCGGCGCTGGGCGACGGAGGGCGGGCGGCGTTTCGCGGATGGGCGACGCGGCTGCTGAGCGCGGTGATGTCGAAGCTGATCTACTCGTTTTTGCTCGGTGTGGTGCTGCTGATGGAGCGGATCCTGACGGTGGACCTGACCGCGCTCGGCTGGTTCACCCAATGGCTGCTTATCTCGACGATGTGGTGGGGAGCGTTTCTCCACCGCCATCACATGCTGAACTTCGCGCAGGGCGGTCGCTCCGAGTCGCGTATTCGCGGGATGCGGCTGACGTCTGCGCTGATGAGTGCGCGGGAAATGGGACGCCTCGGCGGTTGGGCTCGGCGCAAACTTACTCCCAGCGCTCCCAGCGTGCAAAAGCGCCAGCGAATCGCGGCGACTGGAAATAAGAGGGCTGAGGCTATCGCGGACGGGCAGGTTAATACGAGCCTTGAGCGCGGCTATCACGACGCACAAGAGCAGTTGCGAGCAGAGCCCCAGATGCGAGCTCGTCAAGCTGAACGGCATGAAAAGCTGAGGGACCTGAGGACGAAGCAGGCAAGTGCTGAGCGACGTGGACACCAGGGCCGGGCGGACCGGGTGGGTCGTGCTGCAAGACGTGTTGAAAAAGATATGCAGCTGGAGGAGCGCAAGCACCAGCTGGCTCGTCATACCGTCACCGAAGGTGACAGAGCAAAGCGCCAGTCTGGGCGTCTCTACACATCTGCACAGGCTAAGGAGCGTGGACAGTTTCTTGATACTCAAGCCGCGCTGCCACGTCAGCGGCGTGACTATGCGTCACTGGCTGGAGTTATTGGTCATTCACCTGATGAATGGAAGCAACTGAATCCTCAAGCTAGAACCAAGGCTCGGGATGCCATTGATCGAGAACTGGCGACCCGCGGTCAGCTTGCGGGTGCGGTTGAGGATGTTGTTAATAGGAAGGATCCATCACAAAGGGGGTTGAAGAAGCTCAAAACGCAGCAGCGATTTGATACTGCTCTAAAAACTCGGGTACATGCTGAAGGCCACAGTACGCCCTCTTCAGGGGACAAAGGTTCGGCGCTCGAGACCTACCTGCAGACTGGCCGGGCCGAGCGAAGATCGGCTGGCGCTGGGGAATCCAGTGTTATGCGCGATGCCCGGGAAGTGGCTGCACGGCGCAAACGCCAACTGGGAAAAGAGCCGAAACGATGAGGCTCGGCACGTGTGAATTTGAGGTGCTGCCCCGATCGGGTGCTGCCAAGTGAGGCTTGCGATCGAGTCGTCCGCGTTGGAGGCGCCCGCTCAAGGGGGTGCGGCCGCGAGGTTGCAAAGCGTGGCGGGCGCTGTCGTCAGGGGACGGTTGAACCCTGGAACGCTCGTGCTGGGTGGCGTGTTGGTGGCGGGGGCGGCGGCTGCGCTGATGATCGTATTGATGGTCCTCTCGACATTCTCGTTCACGATGGGAGGTGCGGGGGTAGGCGAATCGAGCGCTCCGGATGACGGCGTCTCAGCGTTGGCGCTGAAGGAAATCCCACCCGAATATCTGCATCTTTATCAACAGGCGGCCCAGCGATATGGGCTGGACTGGGCGATCCTCGCGGGGATCGGCAAGGTCGAGTGCGACCACGGGCGCGACCCAGATCCGTCTTGCACTCATGAGGGAGCGGTCAACTCGGCTGGCGCTGGTGGGCCGATGCAGTTCCTTGCCTCGACCTGGGAAAAATACGGAGTGGACGCCGAAGGCAAGGGCCAGCCCGACCGCTGGAACCCGGCGGACGCGATCTATGGAGCAGCCAACTACCTGCATGCCTCAGGTGCGCCGGGAAACTACAAAGCCGCGATTTATGCTTACAACCACGAAAACGCATATGTGGAAGAGGTCGAAAGCTGGGCTGCGAAGTATCGAGGCTCACCCACCCAGTCTGAAGGCAGCGAAGCCAGTGGGGGATATAGCCTTGAAGGTGCCGACACGCGCTTGGCGAGCGAGACCTCGACGCCGGTGCGGTTCATCCCGGGCGAACGCGCGATGTTGGCGCCGGGCGATGGTCATGTTGCGCTGATACCAACCGGCGCGCCGGCGACGGTGCAGGCGATGCTAGTCGCGGGCAATGAGTCTGCAGGAACTGCCCTATGGCCCCGATGGGCATCCCGACCCACGGGGCGCGAGCGAGGAGGACTGCTCGAGCACTGTCAACTATGTGCTGTACCGCTCGGGAGTCAGGCCGATTGCGGAAATTGTCAAAGACAACCCGCTCGCACAGGACTACGTGAACTGGGGCGCGCCTGGCCCGGGAAAGTGGGTGACGATCTACGCGAGCGCGAGCCCGGAACCGCATGTTTTCATGGTCATCGCGGGCTTGCGCTTGGACACCGTCTTTGGAGAAGGAACCGATGTTGGCCCAAACCGCAACGAAAGCGGACCACGCTGGCGAGTCCTCGACCAGATCCCAACCTGGGCGAAATGGTCGGTGAGACACCCGCCAGGGTTGTAGGCTGGCAGGCGATGGCTGTCCGCAAGGTCGAGTATCTGCTGATTGGGGGAGGGCTTGCGAGCGCGAACTGCGCGCGCTGGTTGCGCGAGGAGGGCGCTGAGGACGAGGTGCTGCTCGTCGGGCGCGAGCCCGATCCGCCGTACAACCGCCCGAACTGCTCGAAGGGCTATCTGCGCGGTGAAGAGGAGCGCAAAGAGGCGCTGTTTCGCCCGGATGAGTGGTGGCAGGAGCAGAACATCGAGCTGTTGACGCGCACGAGCGTGACTGCCCTCGACCTGGAGGAGCGCACGGCAAAGCTGTCGAACAGGGAGGAGGTCGCTTTTGGCAAGGCGCTGATCGCTACAGGGGCGAACGTGCGGCGGTTGAACGTGCATGGGTGCGAGCTGGAGCAGATCCACTACCTGCGCACACTCGGCAATGCCGATGCGATCCGCGCGGGCGTAACGGATGCAGAAGACGTCGTGCTGATTGGAGGCTCCTACATCGGCTGCGAGGTCGCAGCTTCGCTGAGCGCGATCGGCAAGCGGTGTGCAATCGTAATGCAGGAGAAGACGACGCTCGAACGGGGCTTTGGCGAGCGTGCTGGGAGTTTCTTTCAGGGCCTGCTCGAAGGCGCTGGAGTAAAGGTGTATGGCGAGGACGAGCTCGAGCGCTTTGAGGGCAAGGACGGGCGCGTCGGCAGGGTCGTTACAAGGGGTGGCTTGGAGTTGGCGGCCGACGCTGTCGTGATTGGCGCGGGCGTGAGCCCGGACGTGAGCCTCGCGCAGCGGGCGGGCCTTGAGATCGGGGAGCATGGCGGGATCGCGTGCGAGGCTGGGCTGGAAACCTCCATCGAGGGCGTATTTGCTGCAGGGGATGTATGCGAGTACGACTCGGTCCTGCATGGAAAATCGATGCGGATCGAGCACTGGGATGTCGCTTTTAACCACGGCAAGACCGCAGCGCTGAACATGCTTGGCAGGCATGTGCCGCATACGGAGGTCCCGTACTTCTTCTCGGTGCTTGCGAAGCTTGGTGAACTGGAGTATGTCGGGCCCGCGTACGAGTGGGACGAGGAGATTACGCGCGGCTCGTTCGAGGACGGCAACTTCACAAACTGGTACCTAAAGGACGGGCGCGTCGTAGCCGCGCTCACGTTCGGTCGCTCGGACGATCTCGATGCCGCGCGCAGGCTGCTGGTCGAGAAGCCCGACCTCGACGCCTCCCAGCGGGCGGCGCTGGGCGATGTCGATGCCGACCTAGATTCAACTTTTTAGAAAAATGTGCACCATAGTATTAGGATTGTAATACGTAAGAGCACACTGGGCGAAATTTAGAAACGGGTGCCCTGTAGTCTCTTGGCAGTGTCTCAGCATCCGCTGGCCCGGGGGAGTACGATGCGGCGGATAAGACGGTCGGTGGTGAAGGGAAGCCGGTGAGAATCCGGAGCGGACCCGCCACTGTGACCGGGGATGCCCCAAGCGGCGCGCGAAGGCGCGAAAGCCACTGATCTGCTGCACAAGCGGGTTGGGAAGGTGCGAAGGGGTTGGCCCGGGAGCCAGGAGACCTGCCTCCGACCGAAAGCCCACAAGCCCTCGTGGAAAGGGGTTGGCTCAATGCGTATATCTCGTCGTGTGCTGCTGGCGCTCGCCGGTGCACTGCTCTCGTTGTTGTCGCTGGCCTGTGCTTTGAGCACGGCCTCGGCGCAAGCCGCTGGTCCGGCGACGGTAACCGTCAGGGTCGAGGGAGCGACCAAGACGCTGCTGCCGTCAACGATGGTCACCACCAACGAAGTCCCAGTCATCAAGGACGGCAATCCTGAACACTCCTGCCGTGGCACGAGCGCGGCCGGCGCGCTGGAGCAGGCCACCCACGGCAGCTGGAGCGGTGAATGGTTCAACGGCATCGGCTACTCGGTTGAAACGATCCTCGGCGAGACGCACGCCTTCGAACCGGGCGTGCCGGCGAACTACTTCTGGGCATACTGGCTCGATGACAAGTCGGCGACGGCCGGGATCTGCGAAGGCGAAGTGAATTCGGGCGACAGCATCCTGTTCTTCCCGGAATGCTTCAGCGAATCGGGCGCCTGCCCCGTGTCGCCGAACCCGCTTGCTATCTCGGCACCCGTGATCGCCGAACGTGGCTCGGCTATTACCGTCTCGGTGATCTCCTACGCAAACGCCACCGGCGAACCTTCGCCGGCCGCCGGCGTCACCGTCTCGGGCGGCGGCGCAAGCGCGACGACGGACGCGAACGGCCACGCGACACTGTCGCTGTCACAGACAGGTGAAGTTGTGCTGCAGGCCAGTGGGTCCGGCACCGTGCGCGACGAGACTACCGTCTGTGTTCACGCCGGCAACGATGGCAACTGCGGTACGCAGAAGCCATCGACACCGGGAGCGACCTCCTCGTCTACGACGACTCCCGCGCCGTCCGTTCCATACGCGGGACCGTACGCACTTGTCGCACACGCGACGGATGTGCTCGACGGTCACGCCTATACGTATGGGCAGGCGCCGCGTCTAATCAGCGGCACCGTTGCCTCACACTCCTCTATCGCCTCGGTCAGCCTACGACTGCGTCGTCGCTACCACGGACGCTGCTGGTCCTACGACGGCACTAGCGGGCGCTTTGTGCGCGCGCACTGCGGGCAGGGCGAATTCTTCAAGGTTTCCTCGGCGTCGAGTTTCTCCTATCTGCTACCGAGCGCGCTCAGGCCCGGGCGTTACGTGCTCGACATAGAAGCGAGCGACGCCGCCGGTAACCACACGAGTCTCGCGCGCGGCACCTCGCGGATCGTGTTCTATGTGCAGTAGCGGCGATGCCTCCTAGCGCAGACTTGTGTCAGCGGCCAGTTCGTCGGTGGGCGCTCAGCGTGGCTACGGTCGCGCTGGGCGCAGTCGCGCTCGCCGGCTGTGGCCTGGGCGCCGGCTCCGCACCGACCGCGGTCAAGCTGACCGTGACCCGCGATTTCGGTACTCAGGTCGTGCGTTCTGAGAGCGCGCCTAAAGCGCGCGGCGAAGAAACGGTCATGAGCCTGCTGATGCGCAACGCGACTGTCTCAACGCGCTACGGCGGCGGGTTCGTACAGAGCATCGACGGTGACTCCGGCGGCGAATCGGGCGGACAGCCACTTGATTGGTTCTATTACGTCAACGGCATCGAGGCGCCCAAGGGTGCGGCGGCGACGAACGTGAATCCGGGAGATCACATCTGGTGGGATCTGCACGACTGGAGCCAGACCGACAGCGTGCCTGCGGTCGTGGGGTCGTTCCCAGATCCGTTCGTGAACGGGATCGACGGCAAGCGCCTGCCGTTGCGCGTCGAATGCGCGTCGGTCTCGAGCGGCCCGTGTGTCACGGTCGAGTCGCGCCTGGCGAAGCTCGGCGTGCTCGCCCCGCTCGCCGCGATCGGACCGGGCGATGAGCCGGAAACGCTGCGTCTGCTCGTCGGACCATGGACCGCGGTGAGCGGCGAGCCGACGGTGCACCAGATCGAGTCCGGACCACGCTCCAGCGGCGTGTATGCGCGCATGTCCGCGAACGGATCGACGCTCACCGTGCTGAACGAACAGGGCACAATCGCCCGCACGCTCACCGCCGGCGCGGGACTGATTGCGGCCACGCGCAGCGGCGAAGAAGACCCTGTCTGGGTCGTCACCGGCACCGACGAAGCGGGCGTGGAGGAGGCGGCGCACGCGTTCGACGAAGCGGCGCTGCACAACCGCTTCGCGCTGGCGATCGCCCCCGATGGCGCCATGCTCCCGCTCCCGGCCCCCACGTCCTCGGGAGGGTGAGCGCATGCTGGGCGGGAGCACGTCGTTCTTCTACCGCCGTCTTCCCAGCCCCCTGCACGCGGCGCGTGCGGGCGTCGCCGCCACGTGGGCGCTCGCGCTCACCGCGGCCGTGCTCGTGCTGTTCCATCCGCTGGTCCTGCTCGCGCTGACGCTGGCGGTGCTCGGCGCGGGGGCGGCCGCCGGGCTTGGCCATCAGCTGGCGCGCACCCTGCGTACCGCTGCGATCGTGGCCGTGCCGATCGTCGCGATCAACGTGCTCGTCTCGCGCGAAGGACTGACCGTGTTCGCGCGGCTCGGCGATCTCGGCCCATTTGGTCAGGGCGACCTCACGGTCGAGGCGGCCGTATATGGCGCGGTGATCGGGCTGAAGGTCACGCTGCTGATCCTTGTCACGACGCTCGCGAGCCTCGCGGTCGACCCTGATGAGCTGCTGGGCACGGTGCGCTGGCTGTCCTACCGTTCCGCGTTGACCGCCTCGCTCGCGACCCGCATGATTCCGCTGCTGGCCGCCGACTCCGGGCGCCTGGCCGAGGCCCAGCACACCCGTCCAGGTGGGGCGCCCACCGGCGCCCGCGCGCGTGTCGCACTGCTTGGTGCCGTAATCGGCGGCTCGCTCGACCGCGCCATGGACGTGGCGGCCACGCTCGAGCTACGCGGCTTCGCTGCCGCCCGCCGTACGCCGAGCTCCTCGCTGGCGTCGCGACTGTCGCGCCTGGTGCCGGGCTCCGCGCACCGGCCGGCGGCACCCCACGTGTCGCACCCCGCGCGCGCGTGGTCCCGTCACGACATCGCGTTCGCGTGCTCGACGGTCGCGATCCTCGTCCTCGCCATCCTCGGCCGAGTCACCGAAGCGGCGTCGTTTCGGGCGTACCCTCTGATCCACATGCCAGTGAGCATCACAACGCTCGCTTTGTGCGCCGCGCTGATTGCGGCCATCCTGTTTCCGTTCGCAGACCGCAGGGGTATCGATCCATGACCCCGATCCTGTCGTTCGAGCGCGTCACCTACCACTATCCCGGTGCCGAGGAGCCGGCGCTGCAGGACGTCAGCTTCGAGATCGAGCCCGGCGAACTGTGCCTGCTCGCGGGCCTGTCCGGCCACGGCAAGTCGACATTGCTGCGCGCCGCCTGCGGGCTGGTACCGCACTTCCATGGCGGGCGCTTCGCCGGCACGGTCACGCTGGCCGGGATGGACACGCGCGAGCACGGACCCGCGCGTCTGGGTGTCGTCGCGGGCGCACTGTTCCAGGACCCCGAGACGCAGCTCGTGACGAGCTCGGTGCGCTCCGAGCTTGCCCTGTCGCTTGAGAGCCGCGGCCACGGCGCCGGCGCGGTCGCGCGCGGGGTGGAGGAGGTAGCGCTCGCGCTTGGGATCGACGCACTGCTCGACCGCTCGGTGCACGAGCTCTCCGGGGGCGAGCAGCAGCGTGTCGCGCTCGGCGCCGCGCTCGCGGGCCGTCCTGCGGTGGTGCTGCTCGACGAGCCCACCTCGCAGCTGGATCCGGTTGCGGGGGATGAGCTGATCGGACTGTTGCGCCGTCTGAACCAGGAGTGGGAGACGACGATTCTGCTCGCCGAGCATCGTCTGGAGCGCTGCCTGTCGGCGGCAGACCGTGTGATCGCCATGCGCCGTGGACGCATCGCGCACGACGGCGATCCCGCGTCGTTCCTTGAGTGGGCCGCGCGCGAGTCGCCCGCATTGCAGACGCCCGGATCGAAGCTGTTCGCGCTCGCCGGCCTGCATCCGCTCCCCGTCGGTGTGCGCCAGGCTCGCTCCGCTTTGCGCGCGCGCGGGTTGCTGCCCGAGGATCGCCGTGACGTGCCCGTGGCGGCTGCGGCTGCGCCACGCATGCGGCGCTCGCGCAAACCCGCCACCGCATTGCACGTGCGCGGCGTCTGGCATGAGCTGCGCGATGGTCCCGCGATCCTGCGCGGCGTTGAGCTGACGCTCCGACCCGGTGAGACCGTCGCGCTGATGGGCCGTAACGGCGCCGGCAAGTCAACGCTGCTACGTCACGCTGCCGGCCTGTTGGACCCGACACGCGGGCGGATCGACCGCGCCGGGCGGGTCGCGCTGCTGCTGCAGAACCCGGGCGACTACTTCGTACACGAGCGCGTCTGCGAGGAAACTTCGGCGGAGGCGTTGCAGTCGGTTGGACTGACGCACATGGCGCAGCGCAACCCACGCGACCTGTCCGGAGGCGAGCGTCAACGGCTCGCACTGGCGATCGTCGCGGGGGATGGCGGCGACTCTCCGGACGGTCCACCGGCGGTGCTCGCCCTGGACGAGCCCACGCGCGGCATGGATCGCGAGGCCAAGGCTGAGCTGGCGCTCGAGCTGCGCCGCCGTGCCGAGCAGGGACTGGCGGTGATCGTGGCCACGCACGACCCCGAGTTCGCCGCATCCTGCGCGCAGCGCGCGATCCTGCTCGCCGACGGGCGCGTGATCGCCGACGGGGCCGCAACGGAACTGCTCGCAGGTGGCTGGTACTTCGCCACCGAGACGGCTCGTATCCTCGGCGGCGCTGGCGGCGCGCTGCTACCTGAGCAAGGGGTCGCGCTGTTGCGGGCGAGCGAGAACTCCCTCTCCCAAGCAGGAACGAGTGACATCACTGACGCCCCTCAACCCGCAGAGATTCTCCTATGAGCTGGCCGCTCGCCTCGTTCCTGCTCGTCGGGCTCGTCCTCGCTGCCGGCTGGATTGCCTATGAGCGCCGGCGCCCATCGGCGCGCATGGTCGCCGTGGTAGCCACACTGGCGGCCGTCGCCGCGCTCGGTCGCGATGCGTTCGTGGCGTTGCCCGACGTCAAGCCGATCACTGCGATCGCGTTCGTCGTCGGCTACGCGCTCGGCCCGCTGCCCGGGTTCACTGTCGGTGCGATCGGGATGCTCGCGTCGAACGTCATGCTCGGCCAGGGCCCCTACACCCCCTGGCAGATGGCCGCTTGGGGCCTCGTCGGCCTCGCCGGGGCCGCGCTCGGACGGGTTAGTGGCCGACGCCTGTCGCGAGTTCCACTCGCGATCGCTTGCGCGCTCGCCGCGCTGATGGCCAAGGAGATCATGAACCTCTACACCTGGACAATCGGCGCCAGCCACACCATGGCGGCGTTGCTGGTCGCGGTGGCCAACGGATTGCCGTTCGACATCACCGACACGATTGCCACGCTGCTGTTCGCGCTTGCGTTCGGTCCCGAGCTCGCGCGCCTGCTGGCCCGCACCCGCGAGCGCATGACCGTTAGCTGGGAGCCGGTAGTGCCAGCGATTCTCGTCCTCGTTGTGGGGGCAGCGCTCATTTCGCCCGTCGCCGTCCGCGCCGCATCGCTGTCACCGGAGGTCTCATACCTGACCTCTGCCCAGAACGCTGACGGCGGCTTTGGCGGCACGGGCGGGCAGAGCTCCAGCGAGCTGTACACCGCCTGGGCGGCGATGGGCCTGGCGGCCGCCGGGCGCGACCCGGCGAGCGTCAGTCACGACGGGCACTCGGTGTTCGACTCGCTGCGCGCTGAAGTCTCGACATTGCAGGGCCTCGGCGACGCCGAGCGCACGATCCTCGCCGCGCACGCCTGCGGCGCCTCCGCGTACTCGTTCGCTGGGCGCAATCTCGTAGCCGAAGTCCTGCGCGCGCGAGAGAGCGATGACTCGTTCGATCACCTAGTCAACCTTACGGCGTTTGCGATCTTCGCGCTGCGCGCAGTTGGCCACTCCGCAAGCTATGGCCCGATCCGCGAAGCGGCAGGATGGATCGAGCGCCAGCAGAACGGCGACGGCGGCTTCGGCTTCGGTGGGCACGGCTCCTCCAGCGACGTCAACGACACCGGTGCGGTACTGCAGGCGCTCGTGGATGCGGACGCTCATAACACGCACGTGCTCGGGGCCGCGAGGAACTACCTGATTGGAGCCCAGAACCTCGACGGTGGCTATCCGCAGCAGCCAGGCGGCGAATCCAACGCCCAGTCGAACCGCCTGGGCGATCCAGGGCCTGATCGCGGCGGGACGCAACCCTGGCTCAGTGCACCACCACGGCAGCCGCTCGCCGATCGGTTACCTCGAAAGCCTCGTGGCCCCTGGTGGCAGCGTTCGCTACTCGCGCACCAGCTCTGAGTCACCCATATGGGTGACTGTCCAAGCGCTGATCGCGCTAGCAGGCAAGACGTTCCCTGTCGGCCCCTGAGAGTCCTGCTTCAGCCACTCTTTATCGACCGCTCTACTCTCTCTAGAGATGTCAGAACAAGCTTTTTATGCCACGAAGGTCATGCCTTCAAGGCAAGTGGCTGGACGTGCCGGGCGGCCTGGTGCGGCTATCCCTCTGCGCATCGCCGGACTTTGCGTGATCGCGCTCGCGCTGACGTGGGTAGTGGCTGCGCTGGTGCCGGCGGCGCATGTGCGCGATGCGGTTGCGCTGCACGACTTCACGCTGCTCAGCCGCCCACGCGTGAACGCGGTGGCGAGCTTCCTGCTGGACCTGCTCGAACCGCTGCTCTTCACGGTCTGGGCACTCCTACTCATAGCTTTCGCGCTCGCCCGAGGCCGCCCGCGGACCGCGCTCGCAGTAGCGACTGTGATGGGGATGGCGCCGCTGACGTCCGAGATCCTCAAGCCGCTGCTCGCTCATCCTCACGCCCAGGTCGGCTCGACCTACATCGCCCCGGCGTCCTGGCCGAGCGGGCACGCCACTGCTGCCGTCGCGCTTGTGCTGTGTGCTGTGCTTGTTGCCCCGATCTGGCTGCGTCCGGCAGTCGCGGCATTCGGCGGCCTGTTCGCGGTGGCAGTCGGCTGCTCGCTGCTGATCCTTGCCTGGCACATGCCGAGCGACGTGCTCGGTGGCTACCTCGTGGCCTCGCTGTGGATGGCGCTGGCGGTGGCCGGCTTGCGCAGCACCGAAACGCGCCAGTCACCAGTTCGCTAGACCAAACCCTCAGGAAGTTTTAAAGATGAGCGTCGGCACCGTGCGCGCCGGGGCTCCACAACGGCTCCGGGGTGGGTGGGTCTTGATTCACGGCGCGTGCGAGGATGAACAGCAGGTCTGACAAGCGGTTGAGGTAGCGCACCACCTCGGGGTTGCCCTCATCGCCGATGGCAATGGTGCGCCGCTCAGCGCGGCGGCAGACCGTACGGCAGACATGCAGGTGCGCAGCGGCTGGAGTCCCGCCTGGGATCACGAACGAGTGCAGCGGCTCGAGCTTTGCGTTGACCTCGTCACATGCCTGCTCCAGCCACTCGGTGTACTCCGGTGTCACTCGCAGTCGCGAACGCTTACCTTCGTCATGTTGTCCATCGCCCGCGTTCGTCCGTGGGGCAGGCACCGACAGGTCGGCGCCGACGTCGAGGAGGTCGTTCTGCACGCGCTTGAGCCACGCGGCGAACGTCTCGGGCAGACCAGGCTGAAGCAGCGCCACGCCGAGCACTGCATTGAGTTCGTCAACCGTGCCGTAAGCCTCCACGCGCGGGTGCAGCTTGGACACACGACTCATGTCTCCGAGGTGCGTCTCGCCGGAATCGCCGAGCTTCGTGTAGATGCGAGTCAGGTTCACGGTCATGGCCCATGTAGTTTCGCATGGCCGGACCCTCACCGCCGAGCATCGGGGTGATCGGATACGTTCTCGGACCTCAGATGCGGATCGGAGTTCCGAAGGAGACCGCGGCGGGCGAGCATCGGGTGGCGCTTGTGCCGGAGGTCGTGAGCAAGCTTAAGGCCAAGGGCCTGGACGTCGTCGTGCAGAGCGGCGCGGGTGCCGATGCGCTGCTGACCGACGCTGCCTTTGCGCAGGCCGGCGCGCAGATCTCAAGCGACGCCGCGGAGATCTGGCGCTCGGATGTGGTCGTAACGATCGCCCCGCCTGACCCCCAACAGATCCGCGGGCTCGGGTCAGGCTCGATCCTGATTGGCTTCCTTGCGCCGCTCTCGAGCCCGTCGACCACGCGGGCGCTCATCGACGCCAAGGCGACCGCATTCGCAATGGAGGCCATCCCGCGCATCTCGCGGGCACAGGCGATGGACGCGCTGTCCTCGCAGAGCAATGTCGCCGGCTATAGGGCGGCACTTCTGGGCGCCGAGGAGATGGGGCGTTTCTACCCGATGCTGATGACCGCTGCCGGCACAATTCCGCCCGCCAAGGTCCTCGTTCTCGGGGTCGGCGTCGCTGGGTTGCAGGCGCTTGCGACAGCCAAGCGCCTGGGGGCGCGCACGACCGGCTACGACGTTCGCCCAGAGGTCGCCGAGCAGGTCGAATCGCTCGGCGCGCAGTGGCTCGACCTGGCTCTGGAGGCCAGCGGCGAGGGTGGCTACGCGCGCGAGCTGACCGATGAGGAGCGCGCCCGCCAGCAGCAGGCCATGAACGATGCGATCAAGGGCTTCGACGTCGTCATCACGACCGCCCTGGTGCCCGGGCGCCCGGCGCCGCGGCTTGTCACCGCCGAGGCGGTCGAAGGCATGAAGCCGGGTTCGGTGATCGTCGATCTGGCCGGCGAGGCGGGGGGCAACTGCGAGCTGACCGTGCCCGGTGAGACGGTCGTGCGCCACGACGTCAAGATTGTCTCGCCGCTCAACCTGCCCGCCAGCATGGCCGAGCACGCCTCGCAGACTGTTCGCGCGCAACGTCCAGGCCCTACTCGACCTGTTCGTCGCAGAAGATGGCTCGCTGAAGCTCGACTTCGACGATGAGATCGTCAAAGGCGCGTGCATCGTGCGCGACGGCGAGATCGTGCATCCGGGTGCGAAAGCCGCTGTGGAAGCGGCCGGCGCGACGGCCGCGGGAGAGGCGTCCTGATGTTGCTCGCGAGTACGCTCACGACCAACCTCGCGATCCTCGTGCTCGCGGGGTTCATCGGCTTTGTGGTCATCTCCAAGGTGCCTAACACGCTGCACACGCCGCTGATGTCCGGCACCAACGCGATCCACGGCATCGTGCTGCTCGGCGGCCTGTTGATCGTCGGCCTGTCCGGCAATGGCACGTTCAACAAGATCATCCTCGTTATCGCCATCGCTTTCGGCACGATCAACGTCGTCGGTGGCTTCCTCGTAACCGACCGCATGCTCGAGATGTTCAAGTCGCGACCGAAGCCGCCAGCGAAGGACGCGGGCGGCGGCCCAGACACACCGGACGCAAAGAAGCCGGGAGAGTCCTCGTCGTGATCCACCCGGTGCTAGGTACCTTCCTGCAGAACCAGAGCTTCCTCGATGTCCTCTACATCGTCGCCTTCGCCCTCTTCATCCAGGGCCTGCGCGGCCTCTCCGGGCCGACGACGGCGGTGCGCGGCAACCGCATCGCCGCGATTGGCATGACGATCGCCGTGATCGCGACGCTGCTCAACCCCAACGAGGGCAACTGGGGCCTGATCGCGCTCGGCGTGGCGCTCGGCGCGGCCATCGGCGTGCCCGCTGCGCGCCAAGTGAAGATGACCGCGATGCCGCAGATGGTGGCGCTGTTCAACGGCGTCGGCGGTGGCGCGGTGTTCCTGATCTCTTGGTCGGAGTTCCGGCTGACCCACGGCTACCAGGGCACAGCCACGTACATCGCGATCTTCTCGCTGTTCGCCGCGATCGTCGGGTCGGTGTCCTTCTGGGGCTCGAACATCGCCTTCGGCAAGCTCCAGGAAATCATCCCCGGGCGCCCGATCAGCCTCGGCTCGGCCCAGCAGATCGTCAACCTGGTGCTGCTGATCCTCGCGGTCGCAGCGGGCGTGGACATCGCTTCGGGCGCTCACTCCGAACTGCTCTTCATCGGCATGCTCGTGTGCGCGGCGCTGCTCGGCAACGCCGTCGTGTTCCCGATCGGCGGCGCGGACATGCCGGTCGTGATCTCGATGCTGAACGCCTTCACCGGCCTGTCGGCAGCCGCCACGGGGATCGCGCTGAACAACCCCGCGCTGATCGTCGCGGGCATGATCGTCGGCGCGTCCGGCTCGATCCTCACGAACCTGATGGCGGTCGCCATGAACCGCTCGATCCCCGCGATCATCGCCGGTGGTTTCGGCGGCGGCGGAGCCGTCGAGGGCGCGAGCGGCGCCGGCGAGCATGCCGGCACGGTGCGCTCCACCAGCGCCGCCGACGCGGCGATCCAGCTTGCCTACGCCAACCGTGTGGTGATCGTGCCCGGATACGGCATGGCGGTGGCCCAGGCTCAGCACGCCGTGCGGGAGCTGACCAAGGAGCTCGAGAAACGCCAGGTGGAGGTCAGCTACGCCATCCATCCCGTCGCGGGGCGGATGCCGGGACACATGAACGTGCTGCTGGCCGAGGCCGACGTGCCCTACGACCAGCTCAAGGAGATGGAGGAGGCCAATCCCGAGTTCCAGCGCACCGATGTCTCGCTGGTGATCGGCGCCAACGACGTCACCAACCCGGCGGCCAAGAACACGCCCTCCTCGCCGATCTACGGGATGCCGATCCTCGAGGTCTCAGACAGCCACTCGGTGATCGTGATTAAGCGCTCGATGAACCCTGGCTTCGCGGGCATCGAAAACGAGCTCTACTACGACCCCAAGACGAGCATGCTCTTCGGGGACGCCAAGTCGGCGGTGAGCGAGATCACCGCCGAGCTTGCACACCTTTAGCTGCGAAACTGCGACAGGTGATCGAGCGAAGCCAGGCTCTCGCGGCGCTGAGCCACGACGAGTTCGACGTCGTCGTTGTGGGTGGCGGCATCACTGGCGCCGGAGTCGCGCTGGACGCCGCCACGCGCGGCTACAGCGTTGCCCTGCTCGAGCGCGCCGACTATGCGTCCGGCACTTCCAGCCGCTCGAGCAAGCTCGTCCACGGAGGTCTCCGCTACCTGCAGAACTTCGATCTCGGGCTGGTGCGCGAGGCGCTGCTCGAGCGCCAGTTGATGGTCGCGCTGGCGCCGCACCTCGTCCGTCCGCTGCCGTTGGTCGTGGCTGCCTTCGAGGGTGCCCACCCCGATCGCTTGGTGGGTGTTGGCCTGAACCTCTACGACGTCATGTCACGCGAGCGCGGCCGACGCGGCGAGTCATGGAGCCCGGACCGTCACCGCGTGATCTCCGGAGAGGAAGTGATCGGGCTGCTGCCGGCGCTGGCCGGGCGCGAGCCCACCAGCGGGTACCTCTTCTACGACTGCCAGACCGACGACGTGCGTCTCGTGCTGACGGTGCTGGGCGAGGCCGAGCGCTTCGGCGCGGTCTGTGCCAACCGCCTCGACGTCACTGGCCTGCTGGAGCGCGACGGCCGTGCCCACGGCGTGCAGGTCCTGGATGCTGAGAGCGGCGAGCGCTTCGACGTGCGCGCCGCAAATGTCGTCAACGCGACAGGGGTCTGGGCCGACCAGCTGCGCCCCCAGGAGCTCCACGACGAGGCAGAGCTGCCACGCATCCGCCCCAGTCGCGGTACCCACATCACGATCAGACAAGAGGACCTTCCGCTGGTGGGGGGCGCGATCGTCCCGGCCGGTGGCGGGCGCTCGATCTTTGCTCTGCCCTGGCTCGGCCACACACTCGTTGGCACCACCGACAACGACTATGAGGGCCCGCTCGACCACATCCAGCCCTCGGGCGAGGACATCGCCTATCTGCTGGAAGCGGTCAACGGCTTCTTTGGCACAGAGCTCGCAGCGACCCAACTGACAGGTGCCTTCGCCGGTGTGCGTCCGCTGATCTCAACCGGCGATCCAAAAAAGTCGGTCGAACATCTCACGCAAGGCCGAGTTGTACGAGACCTCCTCGGGGATGATCACGATCACCGGCGGCAAGCTCACCACATGGCGGCGCATGGCCAAGATGACAGTCGACCGACTGGTGGAGCGCGACGCACGCGACGCGCCCTGCCGTACCCATGAGATCCCGCTGGGGCAGGCGATCGACGCGGCCGATCTTCCGCGCGTGGAGGGAGTGCCGGACGCCTCCTACGAGGCGCTCGCCGCACGCTACGGCCACGCCGCCCACGACGTGCTCGCGCTGGCAGATGAAGAAAGTCCCGCCCACCCCGAGCTCGCCCAACCGGTCGTCCTCGGCCTCCCCGACCTGCTTGCCGAGGTTGCGCTGGCTGCCCGTCGTGAGCAGGCACGCAGCATCGGTGACGTGCTGCTGAGACGCACCCGCCTGGGTTTGCTGGCGGCACGCGAGCTGACCACCGCGGATGCGGGGCTCGACCGGCTCGCGCCGGCTGCCTTCGAGCACCCGCCGGCGGTGCGCCGCGTGGGCGAGACGCTGGCGCGCGAGCTGGACTGGAGCGCCGAGCGGCTCGAGCTCGAGCTGACGCGCTTCGCCGAGGAGGCCGCCGCCGAGGGGATCGCGGCGCAGACCGAGCGCGAGCCGGCCGTCAACGCGGGCACCGGCTCGCAGCCGAGCGCGATGCCATGAGCGCGCCGGTGCACCGCCTGCGCGCCTGCGAGCTGACACTCGACCTCGGCGAGCGATCATGGCTGATGGGGATCGTCAACGCTTCGCCCGACTCCTTCAGCGATGGCGGCTTGCACGCCGGCCTGGATGCCCAGAGTGCACTCGCCGAGGAACTGCTCGCCGCGGGGGCCGACATCCTCGACATCGGCGGCGAGTCTGCGTCCACGGGCCGTCCGCCCGTCGCGGTGGCAGAGGAGATCGAGCGAGTCGTGCCGCTGATCGAACGGGTCGCCGGCGAGCTGGGGGCGCTGGTGTCGGTCGACACCTACAAGCCACAGGTGGCGCGCGCCGCGATTGGAGCGGGTGCCAAGATCGTCAACGACGTCAGTGGTCTGCGCGACCCGCAGTTGGCTGAGATGTGTGCGCAGACGGGCGCTGCGCTCGTGCTCATGCACACGCGTGCAGCCCCGCGCGAACGACTCCAGGACCCCGATCTCTACTCAGATGTAACCGGCGAGGTGCTCACCTTCCTGCGCGAGCGCATCGAGCTCGCGGTCGCGGCGGGCGTGGACCTCGAACAGCTGATTCTCGACCCTGGCCCCGATTTCGCGAAGACTCCCGCGCAGACGATTCGGCTGCTCGCTGAGCTCGGCCGCCTGCACGAGCTCGGCCGTCCGCTGTTGATGGCCATATCGCGCAAGGACTTCATCGGGGCGCTCACCGGCCGCTCGCCACGCGAACGCCTCGCCGGCACGCTCGCCGCGCTCGCCCATGGCATAGAGCAGGGAGCTCACATCTTTCGTGTGCACGACGTCGAGGCTGCCGCTGACTTCCTACGGGTGCGTGCTGCTCTGCGGGGAGAGCTCGATCCAGGCAGGTATCTCGTGCTGGCCGAGGAATTGCGTCACGTTCGCCACGTGAACGCCAGTTGAACGCTAGTCTGCCGCTGCACATGGGTGCCCGTCGCTGTTCAACGCGAGGGGACGCCAACCGCCCTACACCTAACGAAGGAGATCCAAAATGGCAGTACTGCAACGCTCTGAGCTGAACGACAGCCCACTGGCTGACCTGCACGTGATCGCCAGTCAGCTCGGCCTCGAGGGCTTCCGCCGACTGCGCAAGGCTGAGTTGATCGACGCGATTCTCGGTGAATCCAGCGACTCTGGGGAGTCCGACAGCGGCTCTGACGGCGAGCAGGAGCGCGACCGCTCAGAGGCTGTCCAGCGTCCGCAGCGACGTCGCTCCCCGCGTTCCCGCCGCTCGAGCTCGGACTCCAAGGAGGAACAGGGGGCCTCTACGGACTCCAAAGAGAAGCAGGGGGCCTCCATCTCCACAAAGGCCGGTGAGAGCGCCAAGTCTGCGGACATTGCCACCGAAGGCGCTGGGCGCATCGCGACTGGCGTGGTCGAGGTGCTCGGCAATGGCTCAGCTTTCCTGCGTGTCAATCCACCGGATGCCTCCGACGAGGACGTCTACATCTCCGCTGCTCAGGTTCGTCGCTGCGAGCTCGCCTCCGGTGATCGCGTCACTGGTCCTGTGCGTACGCCCAGGCGATCGGAGCGCTACCCCTCACTGGTCCGCATTGACACGATCAATGGGACATCTGCCGACGCCGTCGCCGACGGGGCTCGCTATGAGGATCTCCCGGTCGCTTGGCCGAGTGAGCGACTCGCGCTGGACGCCAAGGATCCGACGCTCGAGGCGATCGAGTGGCTCACCCCGCTCGGCCGTGGCTCGCGTGCGGTGATCGTGGGAGCTCGCCATTCCGGCAAGACCGAGACGCTGCAGCGGCTGCTCGCCGCGGTCAGCGGACGTGAGGATCTCGAGATCAGCGTGGTCCTCCTCGGTGTGCGGCCCGAGGAGATCGCAGATTGGCAGGAGGGGCCGGGGTCTCCCGTCGCAGCGCTCAGCTTCGCGGCCTCCGCCGATGTCCAGAGCCAGGCGCTTGAGCGCGCGATTGACGAAGCCAAGCGGATTGCGACGCGCGGGGGACACGCGCTCGTGCTGATCGACAGCCTCGACGGCCTGCAGCCGAGTGCAGCCCGCAAGGCGCTTGCGGCGGCCCGCAACCTACGCGAGAGTGGCTCTCTGACCGTGATCGCAACCGCAACCAGCCCACTCGGTGGTGAGACGACTGTGATTGCGCTCGATGGCGCATTGACATCGACCGGCCGTCAGCCGATCCTCAACCTCCCCGCCAGCGGCACGCTCAAGCCCGAGCTGCTCGTCGGCGCCGACGGCGCCGAGGCGATCACCAAGGCGCGGTTGGCCGCCATCGAAGCAACTTAGCCACTACGCCGCAGCGGCACTACGCCGCAGCGCGCGGCAGTGTCTCAGTATGCAAATTGATTAGGCCGGCGATGGCTGCCGGGCAATCGCTCCCATTTGGTCGATTCTGTACGCGAGCCCCCTAGTACATCATTTTAAAACTGGGTATAACCATCGTATCCTGCATGGTTCGGACACCTCGGCTCTCAGCCAGCCCCCATGCCAGTACGGTACAGGCACGCTCCATGATCTGGACACAGCCGGCAGGAGCGACCATGTTGCCACCTGCCTACCCTCGGACCCGAGCTGTGTCTCAGTTTGCAAATTGGGTAGGCCAGCGATCATGTCGCAAACTACAAACGTGATCAGCCATGGGCCTGTTTACGCAGGCAGCCATCGCCGGCCTACCCAATTTGCAAACTGAGACACTGCCCAGCGCGCCGGCCAGCCTGTGCCCCGAGGGGTGCTATCGCCTGTAGGCGACTCGGTTCCAGGAGGGCTCTTGCGCCAGCTCGATCGGTTCGCCGCTGCTGGCCGAGTGCGGGTCGGTTGGCTGCACGTAGATGAAGCCGCCCGTCTCTTCGTCGAATTCGATCCCCAGCTCGCCCTCGTTGACGCGCTGGTCCAACCACGCGCCCCTGAACACGAGTCGTCGCAGCCAATGCACCAGCGAGCGCTCCGCCGGCCCAACCAGCTCCGGCCAGCAGTCGTTGACGTGTTCGCCTAGCGCAGATGCCGGGTCATAGACCTCGCCGTTCACCGACAGGTTCACGAGATCTTCGAGCTCGTCCTCCCCCAGTCGCCCGCCAACGAAGCCGAGCTTCAGCGCCGCCTGCTCGCAGCGCTCGGCGAAGTCCTCCTCATTGAAGGTGAATCGCAACTCCCCGTATTCGAGGACGAAGTCCTCTCCCGAGTCGTAATTTCCGCGGCGTGACGTTTCCATGTCAAAGGTCGGGGTAGATTCGGAACTCGCCCGGCCCCCGGGTCGTCGGGATCATAAGCTGGGTTCCTGCTTAGGCTATGGCTATGCATGGGATTTTGCATACGGGCCGGGCATATACGCTCCGCTGAATGGCACGTCTTTCAGAGCATGGGCTGCGGCGGTCGGTCGGGGTTCCCGGCCTGTTCGCGACCGCCTATGGCAACGTCGGCTCCTCGATCTACTACGCGTTGGGGCTCGTTGCCGCACACGCGCTGGGGCTCACGCCGCTGGTCTTCGTCTTTGCCGGAGGCCTGTTCGCGCTGACCGCGAAGACCTATGCCGAGGGCGCGGCGATGTTTCCCGAGGCCGGCGGCTCCTCGTCATTCGCGCGCCATGCCTTCAACGAGGTCGTCTCGTTCTTCGCCGGCTGGGCGCTGAGCCTCGACTACATCCTCACGATCGCGATCTCGGCGTTCTTTGTGCCGCACTACCTGAGCGCGTTCCCGGGCCTGGGCGGACTCGACCACAATCCGGGCGACATCGTCGGCGGGCTGGTCGTGGTCGCGGTGCTCGCCAGCCTTAATATTCGTGGCCTCGGCGAGTCGGCGAAGCTCAACTTCGTCCTGGCGATCGTAGACCTCTCGACACAGGTCATGCTCGTTGTGGTTGGAGCCGTGCTGGTGCTCAGCCCAACGCTTTTGATCCACCAGGTCCACCTCGGCAAGGCTCCGAGCTGGCACGAACTGATTTTCGCGCTGTCGCTGGCGATGCTTGCCTACACCGGCATCGAGACCGTGGCGAACATGGCCGAGGAGTCGCGCGACCCCGGGCGGCAGGTTCCCAAGGCCGTCAACCTCGTCGTGCTCGCGGTGCTCGGCGTGTACCTCGGCATCTCGATGATCGCGCTTTCCGCGTTGCCCGTCGTCCACCACGCCGCCGGCTACAGCCCGGCCCTGGGCGAACATTTCAAGACCTCCGGTTACGCGACCGCGCTGGGCGGGCGCTTCGAGAACGATCCGGTGCTGGGGATCGTCTCGCGGCTGGGGCTGCACGGCACGGTGCTGAAACTTGCCCAGTACTACGTCGGCCTGCTCGCGGCGACGATCCTGTTCATTGCCACCAATGCCGGCATGATCGGGATCTCGCGATTGTCGTGGTCGCTGGCCGAGCACCGTCAACTGCCGAACATCTTCTCGCGTCTACACGCGCGTTATCGGACACCGTGGTTCACGATCGTGTTCTTCTCGGGACTGGCCAGCCTGCTCGTCCTGTACGGCAATACCAACGTGCTCGGCAACCTCTACTCGTTTGGCGCGCTGCTCTCGTTCACGATCGCGCACATCGCGGTGATCGCGCTGCGCGTCAAGGAGGCCGATCTTGCACGTCCATACCGGCTGCCCTGGAACGTGCGCATTCGCGGCGCCTCGATACCGCTGACGGCCGTGATCGGTGCAATCGGCACCGCGGCTGTGTGGGTTGTCGTCGTGGTCACGCACCCCGAGGCGCGCTACGTCGGCATCCCCTGGATGGTGCTCGGCATGGGCGGCTATCTGTACTACCGCCACCGCCAGGGGCTCGATCCCTTCAAGCAGTACCGCATCGAGCGCGCCGAGCGCCCCCGGACTTCGAGGAACTCGGTTATCGCACGGCGCTCGTGCCAATCTTCGGCGACGACGTCAGCGCGACCGCGCTCTCAAGCGCAGCCAAGCTGATCGGCGAGGACGGCGTTGTATATGCCATCTTCGTGCTGCCCGTGCCCAGCCAACTCTCGCTGGAGGCGGGCCTGGAGGAGGAGGAGGCCAGGGGTCGCTCGGTGCTCGAGAGCGCGCGCATCCAAGCGCGCCGCGCCCAGATCAAGATCCACACCGGCCTGATCCGCACACGCAATCCTGGGGCCGCCCTGGTTGAAGAGGCCGAGCGTGTGGGTGCCGATGTCATCTACTGGTCGGCCATCCATGCGCCCGACCGGCGAGCAGCGGATCGGCCCGACGGCGGCCTACCTGCTCTCGAAGCGTCCCTGCCGCGTGATCATCGAGACGGAGAACCGCACTGCGCGCCCACGCGAACCCGAGCCGGCGCCTGCCTGAATCAGCCCGTTGCGGGCTGTAGGTCCAGCACGAGTCGCAGCCGTTCGATACCGCTCCCAAGGCTCTTGCCCCCGCCTGACAGTGTGGTGGAGGAGCGCAGGTAGGGGACGAACTTCGACACAGTTGGATCTTCGCTGAGGCCAACCCCTTCGAGCAGACTCAACAGCGTGCTGAAGTCGATTGTGATGCTTGGCTGGATCCCTTCGCCGAGTGCGTTTGTGGCGGCGCTGTAGGAGGAGGCGCTCGAAAACGTACTCGTCGGGTTCAGCGCGTCTGGAACCGATGCCGTGCCCAACCCAAGCACGAACTTCGTGTGGCCGTCAGCGGCGCGGCCATCGGCGATCACGAGCGGGATAGGCAAGCCGATGATTTTCGCTTCGATGGCGGCTTCAGTGCCCGGAATTGTCGCTTGAGTAGCTTCGTTGCCAGCTCGGCGCAGGGCGGTCCCCAGTGTGGCAACGGCGGCGCGCGAGGCCGTTGGATCGGTCGAGTCGATGACGACGGCGCCCTTCAGTTCAAGCACGCCCGTTCCGCTTGCAAATACGGCCGCTTCTCCCATCCAGCTGAGATAGTCGCGCCTGGCCTGAGCGGTGTTGGCGCTGAGTGCGTTCAGCGGAGTGAGCAGTGCCTCGAGCAGTCCCTTCACGCTGAGCCCCGTCTGCGATGAGGGGGAGGTCACTCCTGCGCCCGCGCCGGAAGAGCCCAAAGTGCTCGCCAGCGAGAGCAGCCCGTGAATGCCGCTCAAGCCCCCTCCGAGCTCGCCGCCGACGTTGCCGAGGCCGGCGGCTAGCCACGATTCACCTGGCAGTTCGCCCAGCGCGCGGTTGCCGGCCGCGGCCGCCGCGACAAGCCCTCCGCCCTGCTTGCCAGTAGTGCCCGCAGGCGGCGGACCCACGTCGGCGTCGAGCGCGAGCGAGCTTGACGAGGGCACGAGCGAGATGTTGAGCGGGCGGGTCCCGCCAAGCACGCTCAGCAGCTCAGGCAGCGCTTGCGACGACGCTCCGCCGCCAACGCTGTTGTGCACGGCGGTCAGCGCTGCAGGGTTCGCGTACACATGTCCCAGTGCATTCGACGGGGCAACTGATTGCAGTTGCGCATACGGGGAGTCGTCTTTCAGCGAGGAGCCGCCTTGGGTCGTGTCGATCACCGCGTGCACCCCCGATTCGGTGCCGAGCACGACAAAGCGGTCAATGACTGCGAACGCGTCCCCGGCCGAGGTGGCTTGGTAAGCGATGCCCCGGTAGCTGTTCGCATGCGCGCTTGCGTGGGCAGCTGCATTTGCGACGAACGTCTTGGCGCTCGAGAGGTTGCTGGTGTCGAGCACGATCGCGCCCTGACCACCTCCGGCGGTGCCCCCGCCCGTACCGAACGGCCACTCCGTGCCGGTCGAGCCGCCGCTGGTCAGGCCCTGCTGGAGCAGGCTCTCAAGCGCTTCGGAGGAGCCGAGCGAGGTAAAGAACAGCCCGGCGTCTGGACCCAGCCATGGAGCGACATCGTGGCTGAAGTCGAGTGTGGGAGAGCCTGGAGTCTCAAGGATGCTGAGCAGGCGGACATACGGGTCGGCTTGGTGGGAGAGTGCGTGTCCGGCGGCGAGCGCTGCGGTCTTCAGAGTGCCGTTGGGGCGCACAACCGCGCCCACGTATATGGGTGCCGAAGCGGGCACGATTCCGGCAGGGTCGGCGCTCGTGCCGGGTGAGGCGCTCGAGCCGCAGCTCGCGAGCCCTCCGGCGAGCGCGGCGAGGATACATGCCATGGAGATCCTGGTGCTCATGACGCGATCGTATCTGCAAGCGAGGATGCGTTACGCCGATATGCAAGCGGAATTGCGGATTCGTGGCCTCCAGCGCCCGGCTCTCCCTGCTGGCGATGTGCGCTACAGGCGGGCGTTTTGCCGGTTTTGAGGTACCTTTTGCAGCGTTGTGGGAAAAAGTGTGCAATTAGAGTTGCGTTGTGGGGGAAAGTGGGCTACCTTGTCGGCAGCGAGCCGGGGTGGAGGGGCTCCTCCCACTCCTCCACCTCGGCTCGGTTAACAAGGCTTGGGAGCTTCACTTGGTCCCCTTTCGCGGCACCTACGACCACACGCTCGACGCGAAGAACAGACTCACCGTCCCGGCGCGCTACCGCGCGGCGCTCGCGGAGGGCGTGGTCTTGGCGATGCCGGTCGACCTGAAGCCGTGTGTCGGCGTGTGGCGCCCGGAGCAGTACGAGACCTACACACGGCGTGCGCTCGCGGAGCTGCCGCCGCTGTCGCCGCGGCTGACCGAGCTGGAACGCTTCTTCTACGGCAGCTCCCACGATGCTGAGCTCGATTCGGCCGGGCGCATCATGGTCCCGGGCTTCCTCGGCGAGCACGCGGAGCTGGTCAAGGAGGTCGTGGTGGTCGGCGTGGGCGACCGCCTGGAGCTGTGGGCCAAGAGCGCCTGGAACGGCCATCGATCGACGCTGCTCGGTGGCGTCGCGGAGATCACTGCTGGTGTCGACCATCCTGCTTGATATGCGTGAGCGCCGCCCTGCGGCAAGAGCGAGGACCTCTGCCTCCGCATCCGCGGATGCACCCCCTGGCGCGGTCGCACGTGCGCACTCCCCGCATGTGCCGGTGCTCGCGGGGGAGCTGATCGATCTGCTCGACCCGTGCCCGGGCCAGACCGCGATCGACTGCACGTTCGGCGGCGGTGGGCATGCCCGCCTGATCGCCGAACGCCTGGGTCCCGAAGGCACGCTGATCGCGATCGACCGCGATCCGCTTGCGCAGGAGCACTTCGAGGACCTTGCCGGCGAAGTCGCCTGCGCTGTGCGCTTCATCCGCGCGGGCTATGCCGAGGCGCTGGGGCTACTTGCCAAGGAGGGACTGCGGGCCGACTTTGCGTACCTCGACCTGGGTATGTCCTCGATGCAGGTGGACATGCGCGAGCGCGGGTTCTCTTATTCATACGAGGCGCCCCTGGACATGCGTATGGACCCCGACCAGGAGCTGACCGCGCGCCAGATCGTCGCCGAGTGGGACGAGCGTCGCTTGGCTCACACGCTCCGGGACTTCGGTGAGGAGCGCCACTCCGGCGCGATCGCCCGCGCGATCGTGCGCCGCCGTGCGCGGGGTGGGCAGGATTCGATTCAAACGACGCTGCAGCTCGTTGACACGATCAACTCTGCGCTTCCTGCTCCGGCCCGCTTCGCCGGCGGCCATCCCGCCAAGCGTTCCTTCCAGGCGCTGCGGATCGCCGTCAACGACGAGCTCGACCAACTCGACCGCGGGCTCCCCATCGCCTGGGAGCTGTTGCGCGAGGGTGGCGTGCTCGCCGGGATCTCGTTCCAGTCGCTGGAGGATCGCCGCGTCAAGCGCTTCCTCTCAGAGCGTGCCCGCGGCTGCATTTGCCCGCCGGACCTGCCTGTGTGCGGGTGCGGACGCGAGCCGCAGGCGGCTCTGCTTGCGCGCCGTGCGATTGTCCCTCAAGCGGGAGAGATCGCGGGCAACCCGCGTTCGGCGAGCGCGAAGCTGCGCGCTGCACGCAAGCTGACCGAGATGGGAGGCGGCGTATGACCCCGCCGTCCGCTGCAGCTGCTGCTCCGGCTGTCCATCCACGGCGAACCGCCCCTCCCCGCCGTGCACCGCTGACCCCATCGCGAAAGCCCCGACGTCTATCTGGACTCGAGCCTTCAACTGCGCACTCGCGAGCTGCGGTTAATCCAGCGAGCCACGGCGTCGCGCGTTCACTGCTGGACCGGATGATCCACGGGCGCGCCTGGATCGCGATCGTCGCGTTCGCGCTGATCGGGATCGTGACGATGCAGCTCGGGCTGCTCAAGCTCAACGCAGGCATCGGGCGTGCGTTGGAACACGAGGCTGCGCTGCAGCGCGAAAACGCGGCGCTCAGCGTCGAAGACTCCGAAGTGGCCTCGGGCAACACGATCGAGCTGCAGGCTGCGCACATGGGCATGGAGATCGCACCGCCTGGCGCGCTGCGCTTCCTGTCTGTGCACCCGCAAGGGCTCTCGGCCGAACTTGGACGCGCGGTCGCAGCCCTGAGCGCGTCCGCCAGCGCGCAGAGTGCGGCATCTGCATCGAGCGAAGCCTCGTCGACTGAAGCCTCCTCAACTGAAGCCTCCCCGAGCGAAGCGTCATCCAGCGAATCGGCAACTCAAGCGCCGCCAACCTCAAGCGAATCCACAGCTGCTACGTCTGCCGCAGGCACGGGGAGCACCGCCGAAACGGCCACCAGCACCAGCACCAGCACGAGCGCGACTGCGCCCGCCGCAGCTCCGCCGGTCGGCGAAGCGGGCGGCGCGTCAAGCCCACAGGGGTAAGGGGGTAGCGGGTGGCCACGGTCCAGCATCGGATTGGGGCGATCTTTGGACTGTTCTTCCTGCTGCTCGTGCTCGCGGCCGCCCGAGCGCTGTATCTCGGGACGGTGCGCGCCCCGGCGCTGCGCAAGGCCGCCGAGACTCAGCAGCTGAGCACCGAAACGGTGCCGGCCCAGCGGGGCACGATCACCGACCGCAACGGCGTGGACTTGGCCGTGTCCGAGCCTACGCAGGAAATCTCGGCGACGCCGTATCTGATCAAGGACCCGCTGCAGGCATCGCAACAGCTGGCGCCGCTGCTCGGACTGAGCCAGGCGCAGGTGCTGAGCAAGTTGAGCGAACATACCGGGTATGTGCTGCTGGCGCAGGCGCTGCCGGCGAGGCAGGCGCGGGAGGCGATGGCGCTGAAGCTCGAAGGCATCACGGGCACGCCGACGATGCGCCGCGTATACCCGCGCGGGACGCTGGCGGCGCAGGTGCTCGGGTTCGTCGGCGCCGAAAGCAAGGGGTTGTCCGGCCTGGAGTACTCGCAGGAGTCGCTGCTGCAGGGCAAGGCGGGCGAGCGGCGCGTCGTCAGCGACGCGCTCGGCCAGCCGATCTCGATCTCCAACGTCCATGCCGAGCAGCCGGGCGCGAAGCTGACGCTGACGCTGGACGCGAACATCCAGCAGCGCGCCGAAGACGTGCTCAACGCAGTCGGGCACGTGTTCGATCCGAAAGACGCGACCGCGATCGTGATGAACCCGCGCACGGGCGCGCTGCTGGCGGTCGCGAACTGGCCGCAGGTGAACCTGAACGACCCGGGGGCGTACTCCAAGCCGGCGCTGGAAGCGGCGGCGCAGGACCGGGCGGTGAGCTTCAACTACGAACCGGGCTCGACGTTCAAGGTCGTCGCGGTCTCGGGCGGGCTGGAAAGCGGGCTGATCACGCCGAACACACCGTTCGCGATCCCCGATCAGATCCAGGTCGCCAACCGCACGATTCACGATGCAGAGGAACACCCCGAAGAGACCCTGACGACAGCGGAAATCCTGGCCCAGTCGAGCAACGTGGGGGCGATCAAGATTGGGGCGCTGGAGGGGCCGCAGACCTTCAACAGCTGGGTGCACAAATTTGGCTTTGGTGAGCGCACGGGAGTGGAACTGCCGGGAGAGGAAACGGGTGTGGCGCTGCCGCTGAGCGAATACTCAGGCTCCTCGATGGGCAACCTGCCGATCGGCCAGGGCGAGCTGGTGACGCCGCTACAGATGGTGAGCGCGTACGCGGCGATCGCCAACGGCGGCATCCTGCGCGCACCGCATGTCATCCAGTCCATCGATGGCCGCCCGAAGCCCGAGCCGGCCGGGCACCGGGTCCTCTCGCAGACCACGGCCGCCGAGCTGCGCGAGATGTTGAAGGGGGTGCTCGCTCCGGGCGGCACGGCCAGCGAGGTCTCGATCCCTGGGTATCAGCTGGCGGGCAAGACGGGCACGGCCAGCAAGGTCAACCCGACGACGCACGAATACTCCGAAACTGCATATGTCGCCTCATTCATCGGCTTTGCCCCGGCGTTGGATCCGAAGCTGCTGTGCGCAGTAATCGTGGATGAACCGCAGTCGGGCTCGATCTTTGGCGGCACCGTGGCGGCCCCGGCGTTTGGGGAGATCATGTCGTTTGCCTTGCCTTATCTGCGCATTCCACCGGGCTAGTCCTGAGTCATGGATAGCGGCTACGCAGCAATGGGCAGCCCCGATGTCGCAACGCGCGCCTCGTAGCGCGCCGCGACCTCTATGAGAACCTGCAGCATCGCGGGTGCTGCTGGGAGCAGGCGAGCACCAGTGCGTGCAGCGGCGATCACCTGGCGCACGGGGGGAGCGGGGGAGAGGGCGCGGATCGCGATGTCTTCGCGCACTAGCGGGAGGGCCAGCTCAGGGATCAGGGCCACGCCCACGCCGGCCGCCACGAGGCCTTGCACGGTCTGGTAATCGTCGCTCTCGAAGGCCACGCGTGGCTCGAAGCCGGCTGCGTGGCAGCAGCGCACGACGTGGCGAGCACAGGGGCTTGAGCTAGAAGTTTGGATCCAGGCTTCATCGCGGAGATCTCCCAGGCGGAGCTTGCCCTTGCCCGCAAGCGGGTGCTCGTGGGGCAGCGCTAGGTACATGGGGTCCTCGAGCAGGTCTGTGCGTGTCATATCCGCCGCCAGCGGCGCCTCACCGTCGAACTCGAACAGCAGCGCTAGGTCGAGCTCGCCGATGCGCAGGCGTGGCACGATCTCCTCGGGCTCACCCTCCGCAAGTGTCAGTTCGACGTCCGGGTGGCGCGCGCGGAAAGTGGCGATCGCGAGCGGCATCAGCGTCGCTCCGGCGGTCGGGAACGAGGCCATCCTCAGCCTGCCCCCGCGTAGGCCCGCGATCGCGGACAGCGCCGCATCGGCCGACTCCAGCCGCGCGAAGGATGCCCTCGGCGTGACCCACGAGGGTCTGGCCCGCCGCGGTCAGGGAGACGCCGCGCGGGTGGCGCACGAGCAGCGTCATGCCGGTTTCCGTCTCGAGCGCCGCGATCTGTTGGGAGACGGCCGACTGGGTGTAGGACAGCGCGGCCGCGGCTGCGGAGAACGAGCCGCGGTGAGCGACCTCGTGCAAAACCTTCAGCCGAGCCACGTTAAGCATTAGTAGAACTAATAGCAGAGATTACAACAATCATTAGCACTGATGGCAGGAGCGTGTCACAGTGGAACGAACAAGCTTCCAGTTCGAAACCTTTCGGCCATCAGCTTGGTGGCCAATGACCAACAGGAGAACCGAAATGTCCACCAAGATCATCGTTTCCTACGACGGAACCGCCAACGAGGACGACGCGATCGCTTATGGCTCGCTGCTCGCCCGCGCCGGCGCCGAGGTGTCGCTCGGTTACGTCCGTCACACCGACGAGGCCGTCAGCGACGAGGAGGCTCAGGCAGTGGTGCTCGACCGTGCCGCCGCCCTGTTCGCCGGCACGTTTGCCTCCAGCCACATCGTGACCAACCGCTCGACGCCCGAGGGCCTGCGCGCGCTGGCCGAGCAGATCGGCGCTCAGGTGATCGTGTTCTGCTCGGACTCCCACACCGCTAAGGGTCACATCACGATCGGCAACTCCGCTCAGTGGCTGCTCGAGGGCGGTCCGGTCGCGGTCGCGATCGCCCCGGCGGGGCTGGCCGACGCCGCCGGCGGGAAGTCAGGCGCGCAGCGGATCGTCGCGGTCGGCGAGGCAGGCGGTGACGGCAGCGCTCAGGCGACCGCCCAGGCGCTCGCGGCTGCGCTCGGTGGCGAGGTCGTGCCCGTCGCCGACGAGCGGGCGGACCTGCTCGTGATCGACTCGCGCCCCGACGCGGCGCCCGGCAGGGTCTCGCTCAGCTCCTCGGCGACGCACCTGATCGAGATCGCCACCTGCCCGGTGCTCGTGCTGGCGCGCGGAGCAAAGCTGTCGTTCAGCGGCGCGGGCGTCCCCGCAGCCGCCTAGTCAGACCCGCGAAGCGCATCCGCGTGTGCGCGCCCCGGGCCCAGCACAGGGCTCGGCGGCGCGTACTCGCGCGCCAGTAGCGCGCGAGCGCTCCGAGGAAGTCCAGGGAGCCGCCTGCCAGGTGGCCCGCCGGGCCCGTCCACAGCCAGCTCTCGGCCCGTCTGAGCGCCGTGCGGCGTGGCTGGGGCATCATCGGCGGCACGGTATCGTGGCGGGGATGCCGGTTGCCCTCAAGACAACAGTTACCGAGCTTCCTGACTCGCGCGTACGTCTGCAGGTGCAGGTGCCCCCGGGCGAGGTCGAGGGTCGTCTCGAGCACAAGGCGCGCCAACTCGGGCGTGAACTGAAGCTCCCAGGCTTTCGCCGCGGGAAGGTGCCCGTGCCGCTGATCATCCAGCGTATGGGTCGTGCGGCCGTGCTCGAGGAAGCAGTGCGCGACACACTCTCCAGCTGGTACTCCGATGCGATCGAGAGCTCAGGGATAGTGCCGGTGGGCGATCCACAGCTCGATCTCGGCGAGCTGCCCCCGCAGGGCCAGGCACTCGAGTTCTCGATCGAGATCGGTGTGCTGCCAAAGGCTGAGCTGGGCGAGTATAAGGGCCTGGAGGTAGGGCGGCGCGAGCCCGACGTGCCAGACGATCAGATCCAGCAGGAGATCGATGCCTTGCGCGAGCGCCTAGCCCGTCTCGACACGGTCGAGCGTCCTGCGGCTGCCGGCGACTTCGTCGTTGTCGACTACTCCGGCTATCTACCTGCAGAGGATCCTTCAGGATCAGAGCCCGCCCACCAGCCCCAGCCGTTTGAGGGTGGCGAGGGCCGCGATCAGCTGATTGAGCTCGGCGGCGGCAACCTGATCCCGGGCTTCGAGGAGGGGCTGCTCGGGGCCGCGGCCGGTGAGACGCGGACGGTCGAGCTGGCGTTCCCCGCCGACTATGGTGCCGAGCACCTTGCAGGCAGGGATGCCTCGTTTGAGATCACCGTGAAGGAGGTCAAGTTCAAGGAGCTCCCTGCTGTGGATGAGGACCTCGCGGTCAACGCTGGCTTCGATGACCTCAAGGAGCTGCGCGATGACATCCGCAAGCGCCTGATCGAGCTCGACGAGCAGCGGATCGAGGCTGAGTTCCGTCAGGCCGCGCTGGACGCGGCAGTCGCTGGCGCGCAAGTGGCAGTCACGCCCGAGCTGATCAAAGCGCGCGCGCGGGAGATGTGGGAGCGGATGCTGCACTCGCTCTCACACCGCGGCATCTCGCGCGAGGCCTACCTGCAGATCGTCGCACGCGATGAGGCGGAGATCCTTGCCGAGATGGAGCCCGAAGCCGAGCTCGCGCTGCGCCGCGAGGCCGTGATCACGGCTGTGGTCGCCGCCGAGGGCATCGACCCGCCTGAGGAGGACCTGCTGGGGGCGCTCGCTCCCACCGCCGAGCGCGAGGGGATCGAGCCGCAGAATCTGCTCGAGCAGCTACGCGGCGCAGGGCGCTTGGAGGAGGTGCGCGAGGATCTCGCGGCACGTCAGGCGATCGACCTGATCGCCGAGCAGGCCAAGGCGATCGGAGTCGAGCAGGCGCAGGCGCGGGAGAAGCTGTGGACACCGGAAAAGGACGTCAAGGGCGAGACTGAGCGCGAGGGGCTATGGACTCCGAGTCGCTAGCCTGGAGGAATCCAAGCCGAGGACGGGAACTGAAGCGGGAGCTATGAGTCCACTTGTGCCAATGGTCGTCGAGCAGACCTCGCGAGGCGAGCGCGCCTTCGACATCTACAGCCGTCTGCTGAACGAGCGGATCATCTTCCTCGGCACGCCCGTCGACGACCAGATCGCCAACCTGATCGTCGCCCAGCTCCTGCACCTGGAGTCTGAGGACCCCGACAAGGACATCTCGATCTACATCAACTCGCCCGGCGGCTCGGTCTATGCGGGCCTGGCGATCTACGACACGATGCAGTTCGTCAAGCCCGACGTGCAGACGATCTGCGTTGGCATCGCGATGTCGATGGGCGCTCTGCTGCTGGCGGGCGGCGCCGAGGGCAAGCGCATGGCGCTGCCCAACGCGAAGATCCTGATCCACCAGGTCTCATCGAGCTTTGAAGGCCAGGCGACAGACATCGAGATCCACGCCAAAGAGATCATTGACGTGCGCAAGCGCTTGGACGAGATCATTGCCAAGCACACCAAGAAGCAGCTCGAGGACGTGCGCAAAGATACGGATCGCGACTACTTCATGAGTTCCGAGGAGGCAAAGGAGTACGGCATTATTGACCGTGTGATCTCCGAGCATTAGCTCTGAGCACGCGGAGATGCCAGGTCAAGGAAAGAGGCGAGATGGCGAGACCAACTGATTCAAACGAGCAGCTCCTCTGCAGCTTCTGCGGCAAGTCCCAGCGCCAGGTCAAGAAGCTGATCGCCGGCCCCGGGGTGTACATCTGCGACGAGTGCATCGATCTCTGCAATGAGATCATTGACGAGGAGCTCTCGGCGCCGCCGGCGTTCGACCTGGAGAGCCTCCCCAAGCCACGCGAGATCTATGAGGTGCTCGACGAGTACGTCGTCGGCCAGGACCCCTCCAAGCGCACGCTGTCTGTGGCTGTGTACAACCACTACAAGCGCGTGCAGATGATGCAGTCCGGCGAGGACGAGGTGGAGCTGCAGAAGTCGAACATCCTGCTGCTCGGTCCCACGGGCTGCGGCAAGACGCTGCTCGCGCAAACGCTCGCGCGGATTCTCAACGTGCCATTCGCGATTGCCGACGCCACCGCGCTGACCGAGGCCGGCTATGTCGGCGAGGACGTCGAGAACATCCTGCTGAAGCTGATCCAAGCGGCTGACTACGACGTCAAAAAGGCAGAGACCGGGATCATCTATATCGACGAGGTCGACAAGATTGCGCGCAAGGCTGACAATCCGTCGATCACGCGCGACGTCTCCGGCGAGGGCGTCCAGCAGGCCCTGTTGAAGATCTTGGAGGGTACGCAGGCCTCGGTGCCGCCCCAGGGTGGGCGCAAGCATCCTCATCAGGAGTTCCTGACGATCGACACGACCAACGTGCTGTTTATCTGCGGCGGCGCGTTCGCCAACCTCGACAAGGTGATCGAGCGCCGCATCGGGCACAAAGGCGTTGGTTTCGCTGCGGCGATCGAGAACAAGGCGGACAAGGACACTGGGGAGGTGTTCGAGCAGTGCCTGCCCGAGGATTTGATCGAGTATGGGTTGATCCCCGAGTTCATCGGCAGACTGCCGGTGATGAGCGCGGTGCACCAGCTCACGCGCGAGGATCTCGTCTCGATCCTGACCGAGCCGCGCAACGCGCTGGTCAAGCAGTTCCAGCGTTTCTTCAGCTTCGATGGGATCGAGCTGGTCTTCTCTGAGGATTCGCTGACGGCGGTCGCAGAGCGTGGTCTGGAGCGCGAAACCGGCGCGCGCGGCCTGCGCTCGATCATCGAGGAGATTCTGCTCGAGGTCCAGTTCGAGCTGCCATCCAGGCGGGATGTAAAGAAGTGCGTCGTCACCAAGGAGACGGTCGAGAAGGGGCTGACCCCGACGCTTGTCACCGAAGCCGCTCCGCGGGAGGCCGACGAGGCACAGGAGCTGCGCGAGGAGTCGGCCTAGCTCCCATGGCCAAGCGGAGAAAAGAATCCGAGTCCGAGCTTAAGCGTCGCGCACGCGCGGTGCCGTGGGCCACGCTGCTGCAGGGCGGGCTGATCGTCGGCAAGCGCTGGGTAGCGCTGTCGGCAAAGGAGCGCGCGCGGCTGGCTGAGCTCGTGCGTGAGTCGCGCGGACGCATTGGCAACCTCAGCGTGAAAGAGCGATTGGAGCTGCGCAAGTTGGCGCGCAAGCTTGACATCAAAGGCATGAGCCGTGAGCTGCTGCCGCTGGTGCGTGGCAAGCGGTCTCCCCGGCACAAGCGTCGCTGATGACGGATGACCTCGACCAGCTCTCGACGCACGAGCTGCACGACCGTGCGGTGCGCAGGGCCGAGAAGCATCTGGATGCGAAGTTCTTTTGGTCGCTGCTCGAGATGATCCCGGCGGCTGAGACGGTGAGTGGAGATGTGGGGGAGGCCGACTTTGATATCGGACACTCGCGCGGTTTGATCTCGGATGCGCTCCACAGTGGTGACGGCCAGCTTGGTGAGGCGTTGCGCCCCGTGTTTATCGACTACCTGCGCAAGCACCACGATTCGTAAGCGCTCACGTGAAGCCCTGGACGCAAGCTGAGGCCGAGCGTCACCTGCAAACGCTTGAGCTGTTCGGGATGCGCTTTGGGCTGGACAGGATGCGGCGCATGATGATTGTGCTGGGCTCTCCGCAGGGGAGCTTCGACGCGATTCACGTGCTCGGCACGAACGGCAAGTCCTCGACGACGCGAATGACGGCAGCGATCCTCGAGCGTCACCGACTGCGCACGGGCGCGTATACCTCGCCGCACCTGGTGTCCTACAGCGAGCGTTTGCGGATCGGCGAGCACGACATCGAGGCAGACGCTTTTGCAGGTGCGATTGAGCGCGCTGCATGGGCAGCTGAGCGTGTCAACCGCACCCTCGCTGAGGACGACCATGTGACCCAGTTCGAACTGCTGACCGCCGCTGCGCTGTGGGAGATGGCGCGCCAGGAGGTGGACGTCGCCGTAATCGAGGCCGGGCTGGGCGGTCGCTATGACGCGACCAGTGTGATCGACGCGCGCGTCACGGCGCTCACCAACGTCGGTCTCGAGCACACCCGCTGGCTCGGGCCGACGATCACCGACATCGCCGAGGAGAAGCTAGCGATCGTGCGCCCGCGCACCGCGCTCGTGCTCGGAGAGGACATGGCGCCGCTCGCGCTCGCGGTGGCAGAGCGCGTGGCCGGCGAGCGAGCGGCGTGGATCGTGCGGCCGCGCCCGCTGCCGGCGGCGAGGAAGCTGCTGGCGCGCGGCTCCTTCCAGCGTCGCAACTTCGCGCTCGCGCGGGCGACCGCGGAGGCGTACCTCAAGGCCGCCGGCATCGCCATGGACGAGGACGCCGTCGCCGCGGCCGCAGCGGAAACGGATGTCCCCGGGCGCCTGCAGGTGGTGGCACGAGACCCGCTGACCGTGCTCGACGGAGCGCACAATCCCGATGCGGTACGCGCGCTGGTGGAGTCGCTGGGAGAGCTGATCGGCGACGCCCAGCTCGCCCTGGTGCTCGGAGTGCTCGAGGACAAGGACGCGGCCGCGATGCTCGCCGCGCTGATGCCGCGCGTCGAGCGCGCATGGTTCACCGCGCCCCCGAGCAGCCGCGCGCTCTCGCCGGCGGCGCTGCAGTCGCTCGCGCGCCAACTCGGCTTCGACGCGGTCGCGTGCGAGCCTCAGCCAGAACGTGCCCTGGCGCAGGCACGGGCATGGGCATGGCGCGAGCAACACCCAGGCAGAGCGGTGCTCGTCACGGGCTCTGTCTATCTCGTGGGCGAGCTCTCTCAATTCGTGGCTTCCGATACTTTGGGGGGCTCGCAGGCGGCGACGCAAGGTGCTTTCAAGTGAACGACGAAGGTCCATCGGTGCTCACGATGATCGGTGCCGTCGCGCTGATCGTCGCACTCGTGATCTTGGTGTTCTTCGCGGCTGGTTATGGATTCGGCCGGTTGTTTCTCTAAACTCGGCCGGCCATGTTCCCGCTCGCATATTTCGGCATAGAAAGCAGCGGCTTGAACCTAGTCATCGATCTGCTGATTGTGTTCGTGGTGGTCGTGTACTTCGCGCTGGTCTACTGGACCTACGCCGACGCCCGCCGCAGGATCCTCGACCCTATGCTCGTCGGCTGCGCGACGGCGGCGTCACTGTTTCCGTTTGTGGGCACGATCGTCTACGTGATCCTGCGCCCGCCTGAGTATCTCGAGGACGTGCACGAGCGCGAACTGGAGATGCAGGCTGCCGAGGCTAGGCTGTACGAGCTTGACAACAGTCTCTGCCCGCACTGCAATTACCGGATCGAGCGCGACTTCATCCGCTGTCCGAGCTGCCTGCGCAAGCTCAAGGAGCGCTGCGTCAGCTGCGCACGACCGCTCGATCAGGCATGGACGATCTGCCCGTACTGCGAGACAGACGTTCCGGGAATCTCTACTTCACGCAGCCGCCGCCGCAGGCAGGCGGTGCCGCTCGAGGGCGACTCCTCCGAGTTCGAGCAGCCATCTGTCTCCGAAGTCGAAGACGGCGAGCCGTCCGCGCCTGTGGCGGCAGCTGAGCCGTCTACTGCTAGGGCGCGAGCGGCCAGTCGCGCGCGACGTCCGCGTCCGACCTCCTGAACGCCGCGTTCTGATAAAGACAACCTCGATCCGAAAAGGACGATATGGACCGCACGCTGATCCTCGTAAAGCCCGATGCCTTCGCACGTGGCCTGACCGGCGAGATAGTCGCCCGCTTTGAGCGCAAGGGCCTTCAGATCGTCGCACTGCGTCACATGACCGTGACCAGAGAGCTCGCTGAGGGCCACTATGCCGAGCACACAGAGCGTCCCTTCTTTGGCGAGCTTGTCGACTTCATCACTTCTGGCCCAATCGTGGCGATGGTGCTTGAAGGCACTGATGCGGTAAAGGCAGCGCGGCAAGTGATCGGTGCGACCAATCCACTGGAGGCGGCGACCGGCTCGATCCGCGGAGACTTCGCGATCGAGATGGGCCAGAACATGGTCCACGGATCGGACTCCGATGAGTCGGCTGCGCGCGAGGCGGCGCTGTTCTTCCCGGAGCTGTAGAAGCGCACCCGTCCTGGTGGCAGCATCCCGCGCACCGCTCCCGCTCGTCCTCGCCTCGCGCTCACCGCAGCGGCGTGCCCTGCTCGAGCGCCTGGGCGTCCCCTTCACGATCAGGGCCTCGGACGTTCAGGAGATCGAGCAGGGAGAGGATCCGGGGCAGGTGGCGCTCGAGAACGCCCTGCGCAAGGCGCGCGCGGCCCAGCGCCCGGGCGTCGCCGAGGCCGTGCTCGGCTGCGACACGATCGTGGTGCTCGACGGCGTGATCTACGGCAAGCCGCCTGATGCGGCGGCGGCTCGCAGAACGCTCGCTGCTCTGGGCGGTCGTACCCATGAAGTGCTCAGCGGACTGGCGCTGCTGCTCGCAGACGGGCGCGCATCTACCCGTGAGCGCACAGCTGTGGCCCGCACGCGCGTCACCTTCCGGGCCATCGACCGCGAGCTGCTGGATTGGTACGTGGGCACTGGGGAGTGGCGCGGGCGCTCGGGCGGCTACGCGATCCAGGGCGCGGGCGCGAAGCTTGCGCTTGAGATTGACGGCGAGGAGGAGAACGTTGTCGGCCTGCCGCTGGCGACGCTGCTGGAGATCTACCCGGAGCTGTTTTGACCTGCAAATACGCTCGCAACGCTGTCAGGCGGCGACTGTCGTTCGCTACACTGGCCGCGGGTACGGCCCGGATGCGCGCCGCCCGCGGGGCCTGGCGTCAGACGGCGGCGCGTCACCGACTCTAAGCGTGTCCTTTCTCAAGCAGATATGGGCATCTTTACCTACCTGACCGGATTCGGTGGCCGCGACATGGCGGTGGATCTGGGTACGGCGAACACCCTTGTGTACGTGCGCGGACGCGGGATTGTGCTGTCAGAGCCGAGCGTCGTAGCGATCGACTCGCGCACTGGCGAAGTGCACGCGGTCGGGATCGAGGCCAAGCGCATGCTGGGGCGCACGCCCGGCACGATCCAGGCGATCCGCCCGCTGAAGGACGGCGTTATTGCGGACTTCGACGTGACTGAGCAGATGCTCAGGCATTTCATCCAGAAGGTCCACCAGAACCGCTGGGCACATCCGCGTGTGGTGGTGTGCGTGCCATCCGGCGTGACCGGGGTGGAGAAGCGCGCGGTCGAGGAGGCGTGTCTGTCGGCTGGCGCTCGCACGGCTTATTTGATCGAGGAGCCGATGGCTGCTGCGATCGGCGCTGGGCTGCCGGTGGGTGAGCCGACAGGATCGATGGTGGTGGACATCGGCGGCGGTACTTCCGAGGTCGCGGTGATCTCGCTCGGGGGGATTGTCGTCTCGCAGTCGATCCGCGTTGGCGGCGACGAGATGGACGAGGCGATCATCAACTACGCAAAGAAGGAGTACAAGCTGCTGATCGGCCAGCAGACGGCTGAGGAGCTGAAGCTCGAGATCGGCTCTGCTTGCCCGATGGGCGAGGAGCTGCAGGCGGAGATCCGCGGGCGCGACATGGTTGCTGGGCTGCCCAAGACGGTGGTGCTGACGAGTGAGGAGATCCGCCAGGCCCTCGAGGAACCGCTGAACCAGATCATCGAAGCGGTCAAGGAGACGCTCGACCGAACTCCACCGGAGCTGGCCTCGGACATCATGGATCGCGGCATCATGCTGGCTGGAGGCGGCTCGCTGCTGCAGGGTCTCGACGAGCGGCTGCGTCAGGAGACGCAGATGCCCGCACACCTGGCGGAGTCGCCGCTGACCTGTGTGGCCGTCGGCTCAGGACGCTCCCTGGAGGAGTTCGAGGCGATCCACCGCTCTAACCGTAACTCGCACAACCGGCGGCGTCGGTAGGTACCTGTGACGGATTCGACCACCCTGGGTACTCTGTCCGGGGAACGCTTCGGAAGGCCATCAATACGCATTGAAAGGCCTCAAAACGCTTCGGAAGGCCCTGAATCGTGTATGACAAGACGGTCCGGCGTCGACGTGCGGTGCTCGCGCTGCTCGTCGTGCTCTCCCTGATTCTCCTGACCGCCTACTTCGGCGAGGCGCCAAGTGGACGCCTGCACTCGGTTCAGCGTGGCTTTCTGACCGTCATCTCACCGATCCAGAATGGTGCCGACAAGGTGCTGAAGCCGGTACGCGACCTGTTCAGCTCGATCGACGAAGTGTTCCACGCCAAAAGCCAGAACGCGCAACTGCGCAAGCAGGTCGCCCAGTTGCGGCGGCAAGTCGTCGCGGAGCAGGCCGAAAAACGTTCCTATCGCGATCTGCTCGACCTCTATCACGTGGATCAACTGGGAGTCAACGACTACCATCCCGTGACTGCGACTGTGGTCGGGAAAACCCCCAATCTGTGGTATTCGACCGTAGATATCAACAAGGGCGAATCTGCGGGCGTGCGGGAAAATGACCCAGTCATCAATGAAGACGGCTTTTTGATCGGTAAGGTTGCTCAGGCCGCCTCCGATGGTGCTCTGGTTGACCTCATCACGGACAGCTCGATGGGGGTCTCGGCGAGGATCGGCACGAGCAACGCTACTGGCATCGTTCAGCCCAAGGTCGGCGACCCCAACGATCTCCTGCTCCAATACCTGCCTGCCAACGCACAGGCGAACAATGGCGAATACGTTGTCACCTCTGGCACTGTTGCGGGCCCCGATGACTCGCTGTATCCCCCAGGACTGGTGATTGGCCAGGTGACCTCGACTGACGAAGAAAGCCCTTACAAGTCGGTGAACGTGCAACCGATCGCCAACCTGCACGAACTGGACATCGTCCAGGTGCTGACCGCAGGCTCAGGGACGCTGCCTGCGCGCCTGAGCAGCTTGGTGTCGAGCCTGCCTGGGGGTGGGCACTCCTCCGGAGAAACTCCGAGTGCGGGACAGTTGGCTTCCACGGGGCTCGGCGAATGAGCGGCCAGACCATGTCGACGGGTCTGCTTGCCCGGATCGCTGCGCTTGCGGTGGTGATTGTGTTCTTCCAGATCGGCGTCATCTCGGAGGTGCCCGTGTTTGGGGTGACGGTTGATGCCTCGACGCTGCTGGTTGCGTTTGTCGGCCTGCTCTGTGGCTCGACGGTGGGAGCCATCACTGGGTTCTGTGTCGGCCTGCTTGTCGATCTCGCACTTGTGCAGACGCTGGGGCTGACCTCGCTTGTGCTCACGCTTGTCGGCTACTGGTGCGGGCGCTTGCGCGAGCTGCGCGACCCGCAGGCGGCGCTGACGCCGGTGCTGGTGGGAGCGGCGGCCACGGCTGCTGCGCTTGTCGGCTATTCGTTGATGGAGTTCATGCTCGGTGTGGACGCGCCTGTGAGCCTCGAGCTGCTTCGCCAGATCGTGCTTGGCGTGCTGGTCAACACGATTGTCGCGCTGCCGGTATGGGTGTTCATACGCCGCTGTTTGATTGGTGCTCTGCCTGAAGATCCTCGTCGGCGCCGGCGTCGGCGCCGCGCATACACGACCGGTGGGTTGAGCCCGCTCTCGCGATCGTGAGCGCGATCGAGCGTTTTCGCCCGAGCGACTCGGGGACCACGCCTGCCTCGCGCACGCCGCCGGTCTCCTCGCAGCTGGCGTTCCGCGTGGCGATCCTCGGCGGTTTGGCGGTCGTGATGTTCGGGGTGATCTTCTTCCGTCTGTGGTACCTGCAGGTGCTGACTGGCGAACAGTACGTGCAGGAAGCGGCTGCCAACAGCGTGCGCGACCTCCCGATCGCCGCTCCGCGCGGGCAAATCCTCGACCGCGAAGGCCAGCCGATCGCCGCCAGCGTGGTGACTAACGCCGTGCAGATCGTGCCATCAGCCTTGCCGCCCGCGGGCCATCTGCGGCTGGCGCTCTACCAGAGGCTGGGGGCGCTGCTGGGGATGAGCGCGACACACATCCAGGCACTCGTAATCAAAGGCCGCACAGCGCTGCCGTATGCGCCCGTGACGATCAAGACCGACGCGGGGCGCGGCGTGCTGACCGTGCTCGCTGAGCAGCAGAGCAAGTACCCCGGTGTCACTCAGCAGCCCGTGTCGATCCGCTCCTACCCGTACGGCGAAATGGCCTCGAACGTCCTGGGTTACGTTGGCCTCCTCTCCGAACCGGAGCTTAAGCTGCGCGCGTTTCAAGGCGTCAAGCAGGGAACGGTTGTTGGCCAGGAAGGCCTCGAGTACTACTACGATCGCTATCTGCGTGGCCACGATGGCGAGCAGCGCGTGCAGGTCAACTCCGAAGGTTATCCCGTGCCGACACGCTTGCAGCCGACGCCGCCCACCGCCGGCTACAGCCTGAAGACCACGCTCGACTTTCCTCTGCAGCGCGAGGGGGAAAAGGCTCTGCTGGAGGGCATCGAAAACGCGCGTGCGGGCGGCAAACCGGCCCCCGCGGGGGCGTTTGTGGCGATGAATCCGCTCAACGGAGAAGTGCTCGCGATTGGTTCCTATCCCAGCTTCGATCCGAACAAGTTCGCCAAACCACTGACTGAACACGAATACAAGGAACTCGAGGGTGAGACGGGATCGGGTGGCGGCGAAGAAACTCCCTCGCGACTGGTCAACCGGGCGGTCAATGGCGCTTACCCCACCGGTTCGACGTTCAAGCCGATCACCTCGATGGCCGCCCTGGAAGGCGGTGTTATCAACCCGACCGAGGGGCTCGGCGCCGGCCAGTGCATCCACGTCTCGACCGAGCAGTTCTGCAACGCGGGAATGGCCGACTATGGCGCGGTGGGACTGGTCGAAGCGCTGAAGGTTTCCTCGGACACGTACTTCTTCGAAGTCGGCGAGCTGGCCAACAGCCACGGCAATGTGATCCAGGACAAGGCCTACGAACTTGGGATCGGCAGACAGACGGGGATCGACCTGCCGAGCGAGACGACCGGCACTGTGCCCAGCCGGCAGTGGCTGGTCGAACAGAACAGAGAAGAAGCAAGGTGCCAGCGCGCGCATCACGGCCACCCATGTCACATCGTGGCCGAACCGGGCGAGCCCTGGACGGTCGGCTACAACATGGACTTGGCGGTCGGCCAGGGCAGCCTGCAAACCAATCCGCTGCAGATGGCGGTCGCCTACTCGACGCTCACCAACGCGTATCTGCACGGCGGCTACGGCGCGGTTGTACGCCCCCATCTGGGGTTGGAGATCGACGATTCCAGCGGTGGCTTGGTGCAGAGCCTGAGCTATCCCCCTATGCGCCACGTGCACCTGAACTACGAAGACCTCGGCCTTGTGATGCAGGGCATCCACGAGGCGGCCAGCCAGCCGGGTGGCACCTCTGCGGACGTGTGGGCGGGGTGGAACCAGGAACAGCACCCCGTTTACGGCAAGACGGGCACCGCCGAACGTGCTGGGCACGTGGAACAGTCCTGGTACATGTGCTATCTGGCTGACTCCAAGCATCCGATCGTAATTGCGGTGACCGTCGAAGAAGGCGGCTTCGGTGCCGAAACGGCCGCGCCGATCGCCCGCCTGATCGCCTCCAAGTGGTTTGGCCAGCCCGAGAAGTTCGTCGCCGGGACGTCGAAAACGTTTTGAGTCCACCACTCCTGGACAGCCCGATCAAGCCCGCCGAGGAGCCGATGCCCGCAGCTGGCCCGCGCACGCTGCGTCTGCCGCTGGACCCGCTGCTGACGCTCGCGGTGATCGGCCTGGGGATCGCCTCAGTGATGACGCTTGGCACGGCCACCCGTGAAGCGATACCCGGCGATCCCAGCTACTACGTAAACCGTCAAACCGTCTATCTGGTGGTTGGCGGGCTCTTGATGGTGGTGATCGCGCGCATCGATTACGCGCGGTTGCGTCCGGCGAAAAATGGGATCTACGCGCTGCTGATCCTAAGCATCCTGGCGGTGCTGGGGCTCGGCCACTCCACCAACGGCTCCCAGCGCGCGATCAGCCTGCCGTTCTTCTCGTTTCAGTCCTCGGAGCTTGGCAAGGTGCTGTTGATCTTGGCGCTATCGGCGTTTGTGGTCGATCGCACCCGCCGGTTGCGCGAGCGGGACACGACTGTCCGAGTGATGCTCGCGGCGCTGGTGCCGGCGATGCTCGTGATCGCCCAGCCAGATCTAGGTTCGGGGATGGTGTACATGGTGATCGCGTTCGTCGTGTTGCTCGTGGCGGGCACGTCGTGGCGAGCGCTGGGAGCGCTCGTGGCGCTCGTGTGCGTCTCCACTGCGATTGTGCTCGTAGCGGCGCCAGCGGTCGGCGTGCACGTGCTCAAGCCCTACCAGGCCGAACGCCTGACGGCCTTCCTGAACCCCTCGGGGAACTTCGAGGAAATCAAGGAAAAGGAATCCAAGACCGGCGAACCCGATCCCCGCTATCAGCTCGCCCAGTCGAAGATCGCAATCGGCTCCGGGCAGAAGACCGGTCGCGGCTCCGACGCTACCCAGATCCGCTTGAACTTCGTGCCCGAGGACGACACCGACTTTGTGTTCGCTGCCGTTGGCGAGCAGTACGGGTTCCTCGGGGCGGGGCTTGTGCTGTGTTTGTATGCGCTGCTGATGTGGCGCACACTGCGCATATTGACGATGTCCAAGGACCTGTTTGGCTCGCTCATCGCCGCCGGTGTAGCGGCTATGCTGATGTTTCAGGTGTTCGTCAACGTGGGAATGACCATCGGGATCATGCCTATCACCGGCGTCACACTGCCTCTGATGAGCTATGGCGGCTCGTCGGTGATTACAACTTTGCTGGCCGTAGGATTGCTGCAGTCAATCTACGTCCGGGCACGCGCCTCAGCTGCGCTGAAGGGCCACGTGACCCTCTACTAAACATATGATAATTAGACTGGATCGAAAAATTGAAAAAGCAAGTGCTTGTCAGCGTCGATCGCGCGGAGACGCGCGTCGCGCTGTTGGAGGCGACCGGTACACCGGGCGCCGCGAAGTCATCTGCAAACAGTCCCCGGCGCAAGCGCGGCGATGGACCTCCCGGGGCCGGCTATCGCATAGCTGAGCTGTACATCGAGCGTCGCGGTGGGCGCTCGATCGTAGGCAACATCTACAAGGGCAAGGTCGACAACGTCCTACCTGGCCTGGAGGCCGCGTTTGTAGACATCGGCCTGGAGAAGAATGGCTTCCTGCATGTGGATGAGATCGTGCTGCCTGGCGTCGAGGTCGCAAAGCGCGGTCGCGGGAGTGCTCCTAACAAGATCACCGAGCTGCTGAAACCGGGCCAGGAGATCGTCGTGCAGGTGATCAAGGACCCGCTGAAGACGAAGGGCGCGCGCGTGTCGATGGACCTGACGATCGCCGGCCGCTACATGGTTTATGCCCCCACCGGCGAGGGCGTTGGGGTGTCGCGCCGTCTGGAGGACAAAGAGCGCGAGCGCCTGCGGCGCCAGACCGCCAAACTTGACCTCGGTGGCGGCGGCGCGATCGTCCGCACCGCCGCGCACGGAGCCACGCGCGAGGACTTCGAGCGCGAGCTGAAGTACCTGCACAAGCTGCACGAGGTGCTCGTCAAACGAGTGGCGGATACGACTGCCCCCGATCTGGTCTTCCAGGAGGCTGACCTGTCGGTACGCGTCGTGCGCGACATCTTCTCTGAGCACTTCGAGCGGGCGATCGTCGACGACGAGCAGCAATATCACCGGCTGGTGTCGTTCTTTATGCGCACCGCCCCTGAGCTGGTCGAGCGGGTTGAGCTGTGGAAGGAGTCCGACACACCTCTATTCGAGGCCTACAAAGTCGACGAGGCTATCGCCGGCGTGCTCTCGCGACGTGTGGAGCTGCCCAGCGGCGGTTATCTGATCATCGACTACGCCGAGGCGCTGACCGTGATCGATGTCAATTCCGGCAGCTTCATCAGCCGTGGCAAAGGCGCGGCGCTGGAGGACACGATCACGCAAACGAACCTCGAGGCCGCCGAGGAGGTCGTCAACCAACTGCGCTTGCGCGACATCGGCGGCATCATCGTGATCGACTTCATCGACATGGCCCGCGCGCGTAATCGCGACGCGGTCATGAAGACACTGCGCAAAGCGCTTGATGAAGACCGCACGAAGACGTTCACAGCTGAGATCTCAAAGCTCGGGCTGGTCGAGATGACACGCCAGAACGTCACCGAGGGGGTGCGCGAGATCATGAGTCGCCCGTGCCCCACGTGTGAGGGCGAGGGGGTGATCCGCTCGGAGGAGACGATCGCGATCGAGTTCGAGCGCCGGCTGCGTGACGTCGCGGCCGAACACGCTGACGTGGAGGCGTTCCTCGTGCAGATCAACCCGCGCGTGACTGTTGAGTTCACCGGCCATAGCTCGCGCGTGCTGCACGCGCTGGAGGCCCGGACGGGCAAGTCGTTTCTGTTCGAGGGCTCCGAAGGGCTCGCGCTCGACCGCTTCGCGATTACGTTCATGGGCACGCGCGCGGAGGTCGAGGAGCGCGCGCTGCCATTTCGCCAGGGGGATGAGGTGCTGGTCGAGATCGTCGAGCCACACATGTACGACGTCGACGACGCGGTTGCGAAAATCGATGGCTACATCATCTCGATCGCCGGCGCCGCACCCCACGTAGGGGAGAAGCGGATGGTGCGCATCGACCAGGTGGGGCGCACGGCGGCCAGTGCACTGCTGCTGGACGAGTCAGGGGAGGTCATCACACCCGCGCCGCGCGCGCCCGCGCCGGCGAGCAGGCGTAGCAGGCCCAGAAAACGACCGGCCCAGCCCAAGCCCGAGACCGAGCGCCCGGCGCCCGAGTCAGTCGAGGCCCGGGACGCTCCGCCCAAGGAGAGCGAGGATGGCCTACAATCCAAACCTCGGCGTCGTGGCCGCAGAGGCGGGCGACGCCGTTCGGCTGCAAAGGCCAAGGCTGAGGCGGGCACGGAGTCATAGCAGCAGCATCGAAAGGCACGGCTGAACCCGAATGTATGCGATCGTGAAGACAGGTGGCAAGCAGTACCGCGTCGAGCGTGGCCAGCGACTGCTGGTCGAGCGGCTTGCTGCGGCTGAGGGCGAGAGCGTGGTGCTTGAGCCGATCCTGTATCGCTCTGAGGAGGCTGTGTTCGACAAAGCCGGCTTGGAGAAGGTGAAGGTCACCGCAAAGGTCATCGCGCATGAGCGCGGTGAGAAGCTGCGTGTGTTCAAGTTCAAGCCGAAGCGCGGCTACAAGCGCCGCAATGGCCACCGCCAGGAGCTGACCCGCATCGAGGTCACCGAGCTTGCTTTGGGCGGTACGCGCGCGAAAGCGAAAGAGGCCAAGCCGGCTGCGGGCGCGACTAAAACGAAAGCTGCTCCCAAAGCGAAAGCTGCAAAAGCGCCCGCCAAAGCCGCCAAAGCCACTAAAGCCACGAAAGCTGCTCCGAAGGAGGACAAGCCAGATGGCGCATAAGAAGGGGCTAGGCTCCAGTCGCAATGGACGCGACTCCAACGCTCAGCGCCTAGGCGTAAAGACGTTCGCCGGGCAGGCTGTCAGCGGCGGGGAGATCATCGTGCGCCAGCGCGGCACCAAATTCAAGCCGGGCGAAGGCGTTGGCATCGGCAAAGATGACACCCTGTACGCGCGCGCCGCGGGCACTGTGCAGTTCACGACAGGCCGGCGCGGCCGCGTCGTGAACGTTCTGCCCGCCAGCGAGAGCTAGACCGAGCCCCGCGGGGCGGCGGCGATGCTGCACGATCGCGCAAAAATCCATGTCCAGGCCGGCGCTGGCGGCGATGGCTGCATGAGCTTCCGGCGTGAGGCGCATGTTCCGCGTGGGGGCCCCGACGGCGGCGACGGTGGGCGCGGGGGGGACGTGGTGCTGGTGTGTGAGGAGTCGCTGCGCGACCTGCAGGGGCTCCGGCGCAGGTCCCATTACAAGGCTGGGCGCGGGGGCAAAGGCGAAGGCGCACTGCGCCACGGCGCCGACGGCCAGACGCTGACGATTGGGGTGCCCCCGGGGACGCAGGTGGCCGGTATAGCTGGAGCGGATGGAGATGCTGGAGACCTGGAAGGACGCCGCTGGGAGCTGCTCGCGCCTGGTCAGCGTGCCGTGATTGCCCGCGGTGGCGGTGGAGGGCGCGGGAACAAGCACTTTGCGACTGCTACGCGCCAGGCGCCGCGCTTCTCAGAGCACGGACTGCCCGGCGAGGAAGGTTGGCTTCAGCTGCAGCTGAAGCTGCTCGCTGACGTCGGCCTCGTGGGTATGCCCAACGCCGGCAAGTCCTCGTTGCTGGCGCGCCTGACGCGCGCAGCGCCGAAGGTCGCTGACTATCCGTTTACGACGCTCGCGCCCGTGCTGGGGGTGCTCGCGGGCGAGACCCGCCAGCTCGTGATCGCTGACATCCCTGGCCTGATTGAGGGCGCCAGCGACGGCGCTGGCCTTGGACACGACTTCCTCGCTCATATCGAGCGCACACGGCTGCTCGTGCATGTGCTTGACATTGCTCCCGGGTATTCAGATCCCACCCACCCTATGGATCCCACCCACCCCGCTGACGCGGCCGGCAACCATGCGATGATCGAGCGCGAGCTTGCCACTTACGATGAGCGTCTCGCGTTGCTGCCGCGCGTGCTTGTGCTGTCCAAGGCCGACCTGCTCCCGCCTGCCCGCGTGGACGAGGCCGTCTCTGCGTGGGGGCGCGCGCTTGGCCCTGAGGTGCCCGTGATTGCCACCTCAAGCGCCACTGGCGCGGGGACGCATGAGCTGGCCAAGTTGCTGCTGGACATTGTTCCCGACGCCGCGCTCATGCCGGCTGAGCAGATGGCCGGTGCGAACAACACCCCCGCCAGCTCGGGGGCGCGAGCCGGGGATGGCGAGAGCGAGCTCGCCGAGCACATGGTATTCCGCCCGACTGGTCCCCGGCATGGCTTCTCGGTCGAGCGCATCGCGCCCGGCTCGTTTGTCGTCAACGGCCGCGGAATCGAGCGGCTGCTGGCCCGCTATGACGTGGATAACGAGGACGCGCTGGCCTACATCGAGGAGCGGTTGCGCAAGATCGGTGTGCTCACTGCGCTCGAGGATGAGGGCTTCCAACCCGGCGACGAGCTGCGCATCGGTGGGGCGGTCATGGAGTTTCGCTGACAGCGCCAGCCTACCGGCGGCTATGGTGTCGCCCAAATGCTGAAGCTGTCTCGCCATTTCCCCCAGACCCGACGACGCGCCGAGGACCAGAGCGAGCCCTCCACGCCTGGGCATGCGCTGCTCGAACAGGGTGGTTTCGTGCGCACTTCCGGCGCAGCCGGGATCTTCACGCTGCTGCCCGCGGGCTGGCGCGTGCACCGCAAGATCTGTGAGGTGATCTTCGCTGAGATGGAGCGCGGGGGCGTCGAGAATCTGCAGCTGCCGATTCTGCAGCCCAAGCAGCTGTGGGAGCGCAGCGGCCGCTGGGACTCATACGTGCAGGACAAGGTCATGTTCCAGACCGTCGAGGAGCATCGCGGCACGCAGTTCGGACTCGCGCCGACGGCTGAGGAGGTCATTACCGCGCTGGTCGCGGGTGAGCTCAAGAGCTGGCGCGAGCTGCCGCTGCGTCTGCATCAGATTGGCCCGAAGTTCCGCGATGAGATCCGTCCCCGCCTGGGGCTGTTGCGCTGTCGCGAGTTCATGATGTCCGACGCCTACTCGTTCGATCCCGACGAGCCGGCGATGCACGACTCGTTTGAGCTGTTTCGCGAGATCTACACACAGGTTTTCCAGCGGCTCGGTCTGCGCGACGTGGTCTCGGTACAGGCCGACAGTGGGCCGATCGGCGGCAAGGGCTCGGCCGAGTTCATGGTCGTTAACGATGTCGGCGAGGACGTCCTACTCAGCTGCCCGACCTGCGGCTACGGCATGAACGTGGAGACGGCAGGTGACCTGCAGGCAGGTCACGGCTGCCCTGAAGACGGCTGCGCCGGCATGTTGCAGGAGCGCCGGGGAATCGAGATCGGCCACATATTTATGCTCCAGCAACGCTACTCGCAGGCGCTCGACGCGCGCTATACGACTGAGGACGGCCGCGAAGAGCCGCTTTGGATGGGCTGTTACGGAATGGGCACGACCCGCCTGCTGCAGGCGATCGCCGAGCAGGCCCGCGACGAGAACGGGCTGATCTGGCCCGCTGCGGTTGCGCCGTATGACGTGCACGTCGTCCTCACCCAGCCGGAGGAGTCGCGCCAGGCCGAGCTGCTGGGCGAGCTGGAGACCGTCACCGACGATCTCGGGCTTGCGCTGATCGCTGATGAGCGCGACGTCTCACCCGGTGTCAAGTTCAAGGACGCCGATCTGCTGGGCTGTCCGGTACGGGTCACCGTTGGCCGTGGCGCAGGCGAGGGCATCGTTGAGGTGAAGCGCCGTGGCGGCGAGAGCGCCGCCTTGGAGATGGCTCCCGCGGATTTGGCTGGGTTCATGCGCGACAAATGAGGCGCGTGGTGATCAAGCTCGGCTCCAGTGTTGTCGCCGACGCTGACGGCGAGCTGCGCGAGGGTGTGCTCGCGCGTGTGTGCGACGCTGCTGTCGGCCTGCATGAGCACGGCGATGAGGCGATCCTCGTCACCAGCGGCGCGATCGCGCGAGGGATGCGCACGATGGGTCTACCGCAACGTCCGAGCACCGTGCAGGAGCTACAGGCTGCCAGTGCTGTCGGACAGGGCAAGCTGTATCGGGTCTACGACGAGCTCCTGCGCGAACGCGGCGTTACCAGCGCGCAGGTCCTGCTCACTTTCTTTGACATGTCCGCCCGCACGCACTACCTGAACGCGCGTCAGACGCTCGAGAAGCTGCTCGCATGGCGGGTGCTGCCGGTTGTCAACGAGAATGACACGACCTCCACCGACGAGCTGTCCTTTGGCGATAACGACTTTCTTGCGGCCCAGGTCGCGGTGTTGACGGGCGCTGGCGAGCTCGTGCTGCTGACCGACATCGACGGGCTGTTCACTGCTGATCCGCGCCTGCATCCCGACGCGCGGCTGATCGACGAGGTCAGTGACTTCACGGCCTTGGAGGAGCTTGAGATTGGTCACACGACCTCGCCGCTCGGGTCTGGCGGAATGCGCTCGAAGGTCGTCGCCGCCGACATGGCGACCGCCGCGGGGATCACGACCACGATCTGCAACGGCTTGTCCGAGGGAGCACTCGAGAGCGTCCTCGCTGGTGGTGGCGCAGGTACGCGATTTCAGCCGCGTGAAGCCGGCTACAGCAGCTTCAAGCTGTGGCTGAAGTACGCCAAGCCCTCGCGCGGCATGCTCTATGTAGATGAGGGCGCTGCGCGCGCTCTGCGCGAAGGCAGCGCGAGCCTGCTGCCGGTCGGCGTGGTCGATGTGCACGGCGACTTCGACGCCGGCGACGCAGTTGACATCTCAGAGCGCGCCGCATCGTCTGAGGGGAGGCTGAGGCCCTTGGCGAAGGGCATCTGCAACTACTCTGCCCCCGAGTTGCGCCGCGTGATGGGCCTGCAGTCAGCGGCCGTCCGTGAGCTGTTGCCGCGTGCCACCGACGAGGCCGTACACCGGGACTATTTGGTCATCGATTGAGCCGGTCTATGCTTGTCCGCATGGCCACAGTCATCTCATCGGTCGCGGACATCTGCCACATGGCCAAGCGTGCGGCGAGAGAGTTGGCGCGCGTGGACACCGCCACGAAGGACGCGGCGCTGGGGGAGATCGCGGCGGCTCTTGAGAAGCGCACAGAAGAGATCATCGAAGCGAACGAGCGCGACATGCAAGCCGGCCGCGAGGCGGAGATCGGCGACGCGCTGCTGGACAGGCTGCGGTTGGACGAGGCGCGGATCGCTGCGATTGCAAGTGCGGTGAGACAGATCGCGGTGCTCGGGGATCCGGTGGGCGAGGTGATCGACGGCCACCGTCTGCCCAATGGCCTGGACGTGCGCAAGGTACGTGTGCCGCTGGGGGTGGTGGCGGTCGTGTATGAGGCACGCCCGAACGTCACGATTGACGCCGCCGCACTGTGCCTGAAGTCGGGGAATGCGATCGTCCTGCGAGGGTCCTCATCGGCAACACACTCCAATGCTGCGCTTGCCCAGATCGCTGCTGAGGCGGCGATCGCGGCTGGACTGCCGGAAGGCTGTGTGAGCCTTGTGGCGGGCGGCGGCAGGGAGGAGTTGGCAGAGTTGGCGACGCAAGAGGGAACCGTGGATCTGATCATTCCGCGCGGTGGGGAGGGTCTGAAGACGGCACTGAAGGCAGTGGCTACCGTGCCGGTCATCTACGCGGCCTCGGGGAACTGCCACGTGTACGTGGATGCGGCCGCCGACCTTGACCAGGCCGAGGCGATCACGCTCAACTCAAAGACGCAGCGCCCCGGCGTGTGCAACGCGGCCGAGACACTGCTCGTGCACGAGGCCGTCGCGGCTGAGTTCATCCCACGGATCGTGGCCGCGCTGGGATCCGCAGGGGTGCTGCTGCGCGTGGACGCACGCACTCACGCGCTGGCCGCCGCGGATGCCAGTCCCCTGGAGGTTGCCAGCGAGGATGACTGGGCGACCGAGTACCTGGCGCTGACGCTTGCTGTCCGAGTCGTGGACTCCTTGGAGGAGGCGATCGAGCACATCGCCCGCTATGGCAGCGGGCACTCCGAGGCGATCGTCACGCGTGACACGTCCTGTGCGCGGGCATTCCAGCTGAGTGTGGACGCGGCCTGCGTGTACATAAACGCCTCGACGCGTTTCACCGATGGGGGCGAGTTCGGGATGGGCGCGGAGATCGGCAACTCCACGCAGAAGCTGCACGCGCGCGGGCCAATCGGCCTGCGCGAGCTGTGCACGTTCAAGTACCTCATTGAGGGCGACGGGCATATCCGCGGTTAGAGCGCCGGTGACACTGGGCGATCTGCGATCAGTCGGCATCCTCGGTGGCACCTTCAATCCGCCGCACCTCGGCCATGTGGCGCTGGCACAGCACGCGCGCGATGAGCTGCGGCTGGAGCGCGTGTTGCTGATGCCCGCTCATACGGCTCCGTACAAGACGGATGCCGAAGAGGGTGGGCAGGATCCGGGTCCACAGCACCGCATGCGTATGTGCGAGCTCGCGATCGATGCAGTTGCGGGCGTGTCGGTGTGTCCCCTGGAGATCGAGCGCGGCGGAGTGTCCTACACGGTGGATACTCTGACGTCTCTGCATGCCAGCCATCCGGAGGCGGAGCTGACGTTCATCGTGGGAGCCGATGCTGCGAGCACGCTGAGCTCCTGGCGCGAGCCGGAGCTGCTGCTCGACTTGGCTCAGCTCGCGGTTGCCACGCGCGCTGGAGCGGCGCGGCAGCGGGTGCTGGAAGCTGTGCCTAGGGTCGAGCGCTTGAGGTTCCTTGAGATGCCCGAGATTGAGGTGTCCTCCTCGCTCGCTCGCCGGCGTGCGGCGCGCGGGGAGTCGATTGAGGAGCTCGTCGGCGCGGGGGTCGCCAACTACATCGTCGAGCATGGCCTCTACCGCACCGTGGGGTCCACGACCGAGAACGGCGGCGTCACGTGAGTCCAGAGGATCTGCTCAGCGAGATCGCCCGCTATGCCGCCGACAAGAAGGCTGGGGACGTCATCGAGCTGGACCTGCGCGGGGTACTCGGCTATACCGACTATTTTCTGATCTGCTCTGGCAACACTGAGCGCCAGACAAAGGGGATCCACGATGGCATCCTCGAAGGGCTCAAGCACGAGCACGCTATGTTGCCGCGCCGGGTCGAGGGGTTCGCCAGGGGCGACTGGATCCTGATGGACTACCTCGATGTGGTTGTCCATATCTTCACGCCGGCTACACGCTCCTACTACCGGTTGGAGCAGCTATGGGGAGAGGTTCCGGCACGAGCGGCGGGCTGAGCGCCCGCGCGCGCCCACATTTGCGACAGCTGAGCAGCTGAGAGCCCCTCAATTGCTCCATCCGTCGAAGGTTGAAAGCAGCTGATTGCGGGAACATCTTGAGGTGATATTGAGGACCGATACATCCGCTGATGATTTCGGCGCGGATGAGTCTGCAATCGACGAGTACCACCCACAGGCAGCCTTCCTGGACGAGCTGTTCGAGCTCGACGGTACCCCCAGGTTGACGGCGCGCGCACTCGTCGAGGAGCTGAGGCGCCTCGGACCGGAGGGACTCACCGAGGCGGGGAGGCGCCGCGACGCGATCTTTATGCAGCAGGGGATTACGTTTGAGACCAGCGGCGGCGGGGGAAGCCATGAACGACCGTTCCCGCTGGACCTCGTACCTCGGGTGCTCAGCGGCCAGGAATGGCGGGACATCAAGCGCGGCCTGGCGCAGCGCATCCGCGCGCTGAACCACTTTGTGGACGACGTTTACCACGCCCGCGAGATCGTGCGCGAGGGATTGGTGCCCTGGCGGCTGGTGTGCTCGTGCTCGAACTTCGCGCGCGCCGTTCACGGCATCCGCCCGCCGGGCGGCGTGTATACGCATGTGGCCGGCTGCGACCTAGTGCGTCACAGCGATGGCACGTGGAAGGTGATCGAGGACAACGTCCGTATCCCGTCAGGCATCTCCTATGTGCTGGAGAACCGTGCGGCGATGGCCCAACTCGTGCCGGAGCTGTTCGCGTCTTACCGCGTGCGCCCGGTCGACCACTACCCGCAGCTGTTGCTGCGTGCGTTGCGCTCGGTGGCGCCGTCGGCAGAGAGCGAGGCGACAGTTGTCGTATGGACACCCGGGCCGGCTAATCCGGCGTACTTCGAGCACGCCTTCTTGGCACGCCAGATGGGCGTCGAGCTGGTCGAGGCATCTGACCTCGTGGTCCGCGACGACGTCCTCTACATGCGCACCACGCGCGGCCTGGAGCGCGCGCATGCGGTCTACCGGCGCCTGGACGACGACTTCGTGGACCCGCTGGAGTTCCGCTCGGATTCGCTGCTGGGCGTGCCGGGCCTGGTGCGGGCCTACCGCGCCGGGAGCGTCGCGATCGCAAATGCCTTCGGAACGGGCGTGGCTGACGATAAGGCGATCTACTGTTATGGGGTATCCACTTCGCTACCCCGATTTGGCTCTGCGCCTAGAAAAGGGTCGAATGTGTCACTAACACCCTCATCAGGCCCCTAACCGCCATTCAGAGAGACCTGCGGCGAGGAGATGATGTAGTGGCCGGTGTTGGTATCCACGGTGACGTTGTAAGTGGCCTGGCCGGAGCCATAGCCTGAGGTGACGCTGCCGAGGCAGGTCAGCGTCGATGCTGACTGCGCCACGCAGCTCACGCCACTGACGGTCACTCCTTTAGCGGCTTTGCCTTCTATGGCCGACACGATTTCCTGCTGCAAGGCGGTGTCGTGGGCGTTGTAGTGTTCAGCCGCTGGCCCGGAGCCCCCTTGGCCCAGGACGATGACGATGCCGGCGCCCCAGATAGCGACCGCCACGAGGATGACGGCGATGCCAGGGCCGACCCGTTCGCGCACGAGGAGGCGGATGCCAAAGAAGATGCCGACCGGGGCGAAGAGGATGGCGGTGATGAAGCCCCAGGTGATGAAGGAGCGCTCTTCCTTCTCCTTGCGCTTCTCGACGCGCTTGACCTTGATGGGACTCTCTAGCGTCAGCCCCTCTTTGCCGAGCAACGGCTCTTCGCGGAGGCCCGCGTTGCGCAGAGCGTCGAAGACCTCATCGGCGTTGTCCTCAGTCAGCTCGTCATAGCCGAACTGTCCTAGGAGTTGGCGAACGGTCATGTTGGCCGAGCCATACTCATCCACGAGCCGGCTCAGGCTCGCGGTAGCCTCCCGCGCGAGGTCATCCTGGCCCGTCTCGTCTATGTCCTGAGCATCCATGTGCCAGTCCGCCTCGTTGCGGGCGAGGCTACCAGAGCAGTCGGGCGATTGACGTACGGCTCAGGCTGCGTCGAGGTCGCGCGCAGGCGCACTCAGCGCGTTTTGCTGTGCCATTGGGTCTTCGCTGATGATGAGGTCGAGGTAGGGCTTTGGAGCAGTGGCGACCGCTCCCTCTAGGAGCCGGTAGAAGAGAAGACCCCTGTGTCGTGACTGGCGGCGATTGAAGCGGAATGTGAACTCATCCATGTAGTAGTCAAGCTGTTGCCAAGCGATGCCGCCCTGATGCGTTCCGAGCAGCCAACGCTTGAAGAGGGAGGCGACCCGATGCACATGCGGCATTGACACATGTGCTGGCTCTCCTGATTGCGAGACGTTAGTGACAGTGTGGTCGTAATGACGGAGGCGGTCTAGCTCGTTGTAGCCTGACCAAGCATCCGTCTGGACCTCCGAGCCAGGCTCCACGAAGTCCTCGACCACGGGCACCAGCGAGGCCCCGGAGGTGTTGGGGATGCGCCTCATCCTAACCCGTCCAGGCCCGTCATTACGGGCCTCTACGGCGATGGCGATGATCGCCTTGGCCCCTGGGGTGCGCCCACGAGCGCCACTCTTGACCCCACCGACAAAGGTCTCATCGACCTCGACCGGCCCGGTCAGCAGGTCGCGTCCAGGCACGACCATGGCGCGCCTCAGCTTGTGCAGCCAAGCCCACGCTGTCTGATATGAGCCAAGGCCCAGCTCGCGCTTCAGGCCCAGGGCGCTCACTCCTGTCTTCTGTGAGACGACGAACCACATGGCATAGAACCACATCTGAAGTGGATAGCGCGTGCCCTCGAAGATGGTGCTCGATGTGACAGAGCACTCACGCCGGCAGACGGCACAGCGCCGCCAGTCATCGGCCATCAGCCACCAGTCAGCGCCATTGGTGTGACAGTGAGGACAGGTGAAGCCATCAGTGTGCCAACGGACCCTCTCCAGGTAGCGCAGGCACGCACCATCATCCGGGAACCACCGCAGGAACTCGGGGAAGTTGCGAGGGTAGTCTCGACCACCACGAAGCGTCCGTGCCTCACGCGCCATATGTCGAGCCTAGCGGCAGCCATGGACGCGCAAGCCAATGCCAGGCTCACTTGATAGGCAGATGTACGAGGACGAGAAGCTAGTGGGACACGCGTGCGGTTGCTACTGGTTGTCGATGGAGGCGTTGCCGGCACGAGACGACTATCTCGGATGGGTCTGCCTAGTGCAAGACCTCATCAAGCGCTTCTGTCCTCACTGCGTAGTTGCAATCAACTACGTCAAAAAGGATGGCCTTCCGCCGTTCGTTATTACCGTGACCAGTCCTGACGGGTGGCACGTTCTGATGGCTCCGATAATAAGTTCCACGGACGCATCCGAGGATTGCATCGGGTATCAAGACAATCGGAATCGAAAAAAGAGAGTCCATCCGATGACCACAAGTTCGGTAACAAGCGTCATGAGGTCCCTGGCTGAGCTGCTTGATCAGTTCGACTTGCAAACTGATGAGTCATCAGCGAGGGATTCGTTGGTACGTCCCACGTGCGAGGCGTGGGAGGCGTGGGACGCTTTGAAGGAACTAGTCGATAGGTAACAACCATTCGCCGCTAGACATGTCACTCGCAACCTCACGCAAGAACTGTTCTTGTTCCGCCCGGTAGCGCGCCTTAATCTTCGCCTTGAACTCGGCGCGCTCCTTGAGTTCCTCGGATGTCAGATAGTGACATGCCTGATGCCACCGACGCACCTTACTACGGAGGTGCTTCATCCTCGCCACATGTACACGCTCCCGCAAAGAGGTGAAAGCCGTATTAGCTGCGTTCATGTGTGAATTATACGCTGGGGTACTGAAGTGGATACCCCATCTACTGTTTTGTGCCGGACATGATCCGCTTCTACCTCGGTGAGGAGCCGATTCTCGAAAATGTGAAGACCTATCTGCTGTCGGACCCGGAAGTGCTCGAGCATGTGCTCGGCCGGCTGGATCAGCTGGTGGTAAAGCCCACTGGTGAGTCGGGCGGTCGCGGCGTGATGATCGGCCCGCACGCCGATGAGCAGGAAATCGAGCGGATGCGCCAGACGATCAGCATGCATCCGGAAGGTTGGATCGCCCAGGATGTCGTGCGCCTGTCAACCGTGCCGACTGTGGGCGCGGATGGAGTGCTGCAGCCGCGCCATGTGGATCTGCGCCCGTTCGCTGTGTTTGGCGAGCGCATCGACATTGTTCCCGGCGGGCTGACGCGGGTGGCATTGGAGGATGGCTCGCTGATCGTCAATTCCTCGCGCGGCGGTGGCTCCAAGGACACATGGGTGCTGGAGGACGGAGACGACGCCGATCGAGCGGGTGGGGTGGGTGGGTTCCCAGTCGCCGACACCCAGCCGCCGGCGCTGCCCGACCTGCGCTACGGCGCGTGGACGGGACAGCAACAGCAGCAGCAACAGCAGGAACCGCAACAGCAGCAGCGCCGGCAGGAGACCTAATGCTGGCCCGCATTGCACACGAGCTCTACTGGTTGGGGCGCAACCTGGCGCGCGCGGAGTTCACCGCCCGCGCTGTCGAGGCGGTGTTCCAGGCTGAGCTGCAGGGAGCCTCGGATACCAAGCCGGGCGTGAGTTTCGGCTCAGGTGGTCTGCTGGCGATGTTCGGCGACGTGCACGCAGGCCCCCGCTCGAGCCAGGCACTGGGGCAGCTTACGCTCGACGCGGAGCGCCCGGGGTCGATGCTTGCGAGCATCGAGCGGGCGCGCGAGGGGGCGCGCACGGTGCGCGACGTAATCAGCGCGGAGATGTGGGAGGCGATCAACACGACTGCGCTTGGGCTGCGCGGCGGGACTAATTGGGGCCTGCCCACCCGGGCGGGATTCCAATCCACGGCGCCGGCGGGGCCGTCGCTGGCCTCGCAGTACGTCAAGGAACGCACTGCCCTGATCTGGGGTGTCGCAAACCGCTCGATGCTGCGCGACGAGGCCAAGTGCTTCCTGGATGCAGGCGGCCTGATCGAGGTTTCGGACATGGTGCTGCGGATGCTGCGGATCGCATTGCCCTCAGGCGACTCGGCATCCGCAGATGGGCACGCGTTGATCCTGCTGCAGGCAGTCGGCGGCTTTCACGCCTACCTGCGCGCGGTCACCTCGCCCCCCAACGCGCATCCGGTCGCACGTTTTTTGCTGTTCGAGCGCGGGTATCCCGACAGCGTGGCCGCGTGTGTGGACTCGCTACACGAGGTTTTCACGGCAGCGGATGCGGGGCCACGCAACTCTAAGCCTGTGCTGCGCGTAAGTCAACTGGCAGCCGACCTAGACTTTCAGCGTCGTGCCCTGCCAGACGGGGCTGAGCTGACTGGTATATGCGAACAGACCCAACAAGAGCTCGCACGCATCGACCAGGATGTCGCCGAGCGTTACTTCGCAGGCGCAGCGATGGCCGGCCTGAGGAGGTGATTGAACGGTGCACTTCGCGATCCGCTTTCTGACCGAGTACCACTACGACGCGCCGGTCACCGACAATCTCAACGCGCTGCGCGTGCGCCCCGCGACGACCTCCACCCAGCGCTGCGATGAGTTCCATACACGCATCGAACCCGAGGCCCGAGTCAGCCGCCACCTCGACTACTTCGGCACTGAGGTGATCGAGTTCGGCATACCGACCAGTCACGAGCAGCTGACAATCGACGTGCGTGCGCGTGTGGTGACCTCGGCTCCCCCAGATCCTCCGGATGGCTCGTGGGACAGCCTGAGCAGCCCTTCCTATGTCGATGCAGCGGGCGAGTTCGCGCTGCCGTGGCAGGACCAGCCGGCGATTGCGGGTCTTCAGATCATGCACGAAGAGCTTGAGGCAGATACACCGCTGGAGACGCTCGAGCGACTGTGCGAGATGGTACCGAACCGCTTCGAATATAGGCCGGGAGCGACGTATGTAGGCTCGACTGTTGAGGATCTGCTCGAAGCGAGCGCTGGCGTCTGTCAGGATTTCGTCCATCTCTCGCTCGTGCTGTTGCGCAGGCGTGGCATAGCTGCGCGCTACGTCTCCGGCTATCTGTGGGCAGCGCCAGAGGACGAGGGTACGGATTCGGTTGAGGTTGACACCCACGCCTGGCTGGAGGCGCTCCTGCCAGGTACCGATGGGCACGGCGAGCCTGTTTGGGTGAGCGCCGACCCCACCAACCGGCGACTGGCGGGCGAGACCCATGTGAAGATCGGCCACGGGCGCTTCTATTCGGATGTGCCTCCGGTGAAGGGCCTCTACATGGGCGGCGTCAACTCAGAGCTCAGCGCCTCGGTGACGATGTCTCGCTTGGACCCGCAGGCGAGCGCGCGGGCGTGACACGACGCTGCTGCGCAATGGCGATCAGCCAGATACTCTTGGATCAACATGCTCGGACGCGCGACCATTGTTGTGACTGTGCTCGTCTTCGCGATGATGCCCGCCTCAGCAATCGCCACGCCCCAGGACATCGCCTCCACGCACGCCTACATTCAGGCCAACTATGCACTTGCCCGTGCCACTGAGGCGAAGGTTACGCCTGCCCAGGCGGACGTCGAGGCTCTCAACCAAAAGCTCGCTGGAGAATGTCCGAAGGTTGGCGTCGGCTCGCCTGAGGATGCGGAGTCACAGCCCATGAGCTATGAGGTTGCGGTGGCATTGTGGTCGGTTTCCTATGGCGCCGACGCAGCAGCGATCCACACGTTCGCGAACACCGTCAAACGACTGCACTGGAGCAACTCACGGCTCACGCACATTGCGCAAAGCTACGCGGCGGACCTGCAGGAACTGGCCACTCTCGCGCTGCCCAACCTGTGCGGCGACGTGCGCGCGTGGAAGGCCACCAGCTTTCAGACGCTCCCGGCAGACACGGCTAGTCTCGTCAAGCGTGTGGAAGCGATCGAACCGCACGTCGTCCCGACGTCACTGCTCAGGCCGTATGTGCAGTCGGCCGACAGGGGCCTGCTGGCGCGCACCAGCCGTCTGGAAACCAAGCTTCTGAACACCGAAACCGTTACCGGGTTCAGCGATTGGGACCAGATTCTGGAAACGCTCGGGCTAAACCAGTAGGTAGGGCAGTGTCTCAGTATGCAAATTGAGTAGGCCGGCGATGGCTGCCTGCGTAATCTGTCCTGTGGCTGATCATGTTTGTGGTTTGCGACATGATCGCTGGCCTAATCAATTTGCAAACTGAGACACTGCTTGGGTCTGTGGGGGATGGGGTTGGGGTCATGTAGGCCACCAGCTCTTCTTCCTCGTATAACTATAGCTATACCCAGTTTTTAAAACAATGTATGAGGGGCGAGCTCGGCGCCTCCGAATCCCAGGATGGGGAGCTAGTCGAGTTTCAAGCTGAGACACCAAGACGCTGCCCCTTGGTTTACTCAGGCTGGGCTCATCCGCCGCAGGCGCACTCCTCCAAGCTCGATCGCCTCGTGTCCATCGGGCAGTTCGTGTGGGAGCTCGAGGGCGATCTCAGTCAGTCCTTCCGCGGGCTCGCTCGTGGCCGTCTCAAAGCGAACCTCGCCGCCGTCGAGGCTAAGCAGCGGCCAATCCCCACCGGTCACGTCGAGGCCCAGCACCTCACCCCAGCGCGCTGCTACCGCCGATGGGTCGCTCACCGCGATTGTGACCGCCGCCAGCCGTCCGGGTGCGCCGTCGCCGACCTGGCCAGTCCATTGCGGCCCGCCCCAACGCCAGGTGCCATAGGGCTCTGATCGGTCGAGGGAGACGATCGCCCCGCGCATGTCCGCCGGGTGCAGGTGGGTTGTGGAGATGTCGGGTAGGTCGATCTCCCAGGCCACGCGCACACCCAGCTCTTGTGCACGCGAGCGCGCGCTCTCGAGATCCTCGAGGTCGAAGATCACCATGTAGCCGCCGTCCCCGCCGTGGCGCTCCAGGTAGCGACCGGCCGCCGTATCCGGTCGCGTTGGCGAGACCACCTCCAGGAAGCAGTCGTTCACCGCGAACACCACGTTCGCCAAGCCGAACAGGCCGACACTCGGGTCGCGGAACGGCTCGTTCAGGTTCAGCGCCGAGCGCAGCGCCGCGGCCACGGGCTCGAGCTCGCTTGCGGCGAGCACCGCCTGACGCAGCCTCACCCGCGGTTTCCTTGTGGACACCTCGGCTCCCAGCTAGCGCCCGGCGGTGCCGAGGTCGTCGGAGCGTCCGGCTTCCAAGCGCGACCACTGGGCGATGGGGCGTCCATTGGTGCGCAGATGGGAAATCACGGGGGACTGTGGCCAGCCGGCGGGTGAGTCCTCCCAGGTCTCCTGGCGTCCGTACACGGTGAGGTCCGCGAGCGCGTAGCTGTAGTCCATTGCCTCTACGCCGCGGCGCGTCGTCCAGTAGGTCTCGAAGACGCGGTCGCCGTCTCGTAGGTAGCAGACGAGGTGCATTTTGCCGATTTGGCGCCCGACGAGGAGCGCCTCGAGGGAGGCGTGTGCCGAGTACCACGGCATCTCCCAGCCCATGAACGTCCTGTAGCGGACGCTCTCCCCGTAGGCCCCTGAGCGAAGACCGCGTAAGTGATGTCGCGAGTATGAAGGTAGGACAGCTCCGCGACCTGGGTGTTGCACCACGTGCAGCCCTCGCACTGCTCGGCCGCAGGTTGCCCTGGGTTCCACATGAAGTAGTAGGCGATCAGCTGTCGACGGCCCTCGAACGCGTCCAGCAGGGTCACCGGGCCGTGCTGACCGATCAGCGCGAGAGTTGGGTCCACCTCGACCATCGGCAGCTGGCGGCGTGCCGCGGCGATCGCATCGCCCTCACGGGTGTGCGCCTTCTCGCGGACCCGCAGGGCATCGAGCTCGGCTTGAAACGTGCCCCTATCGGCCGCGACAGGAGTCTCCACTGGGTCGGTTACGTCGGCTTCTGTTGGCCTGAGTTTGCTCGGCTCATGGTTCATGGCTACCTCGATTCTCGGCAGTGTCTCAGTTTGCAAATGAGTAGGCCAGCGATCCTGTCGCAAATCACAAACATGATTAGCCACGGGACAGGCTACGCAGGCGGCCCATCGCCGGCCTACTCATTTGCAAACTGAGACACTGCCCCCCGTCGGCTCCCACGGCAGAGCCAACCGTGATACCGTTCATGTATCAGGTTGGATCAATGGTCCAACAACGAAGTGCCCGCGCTCGTAGCCTTTGCTCTATAGCAACTCCCGCGTTCGCAGCACGCATCGACGCCGGAGGAAGACAATGGCTGAAGGAACCGTGAAGTGGTTCAGCGACGACAAGGGATTCGGGTTCATAACGCCCGATGACCAGTCCAAGGACTTGTTCGTCCATCACAGCGCGATCATCGGTGAGGGCTATCGCTCGCTCACTGAGGGCGCGAAGGTCACCTACGACTCAGAAGCCGGAGACAAGGGGCCCAAGGCGGTCAACGTCCAAGCCGTCTAGAGCCGTTCGCGTCTGCTGACGGTGACCGTTGGCAGAAGCGAGCCCTTCTCTTAAGGAAACGACTCATGTCTGACATACCCGCTGGCGATGACAAGCTGGCCCTCGAGCACGAGACGGTGGATCGCCTCGCCAACGTCGTCGTCACGGTCGTGCCCGTCGCCCTGTTGGGCGTTGCGATCTGGCTGGCGTGGGGAGGAACGCTTCACTGGCAGGACCTCGTGGTTCTGGCGGTCAGCTATCTCATCACCGGCGTCGGGATCACCGTCGGCTACCACCGTCTGTTCACCCACCGTAGCTTCAAGACCGGTCGCCTGCTACGCGCGCTGTTTGCCGTGTTCGGATCCGCCGCGGTCGAGGGACCAGTGATCGAGTGGGTATCTACCCATCGCAAGCACCACCGCTTTAGCGACCTTCCCGGTGATCCCCATAGCCCCCACACCGACGACGGTGTCGGCTGGCGAGGGGCAGTGCGAGGACTGTTCCACGCGCACGTCGGATGGATGTTCCGCGGCGTGGACCGCGCCAGTGAGGAGCGCTACGCCCCGGACTTGCTCGCTGACCCCGTGATCCGTGCGGTCGATCGCACGTTTCCTCTCTGGGTTCTGCTCGGGCTCGCATTCCCCTTTGGTCTCGGCGTCGCACTGACCGGCTCGCTGATCGGTGGCCTGACCGGCATGCTATGGGGCGGAGCTGTCCGCATCCTCTTCCTTCACCACGCTACCTTCTCGATCAACTCGCTGTGTCACTTCTTCGGCCGGCGTCGCTTTGGCACCGGCGATGAGTCGCGCAACCTCGCCTGGCTTGCACTACCAACCTTTGGTGAGGCCTGGCACAACAACCACCACGCCTTCCCGACCTCCGCGCACCACGGCCTCACCCGCTGGCAGCTGGACCCGGGCGGATGGCTGATCGACGGTCTCGAGCGGCTCGGGCTCGCGTGGGACGTCGTGCGAATCACTAAAGGCGCGCAGCAGGCAAAGCTCACAACCAGCGCCAGAAGCTAGTCCTAACACACGAGCACCAAGACAGACTCCCGCGGTAGGCATCGCTTGGCAGCCGCGGCTGCGATTGCCGGTCGCCTCAACTGGGTAGAGACGGATCTGATGCGTCTTGTGACCGGGCTGCGGATGAAATTGGGAGCGGGCCTGATCTCGCTTGGCCTGCTGGTGATCTTGATGGCGCTGATGGCGACGGCAGCGGACGCGGCGGTGCCGCCTGAACAGGATCCCTTCTACTCCTACGAAGGCTCCACGCCGCTGGCGAGCATCGTGCCAGGCACTGTGCTGAAGACGCGGACGCTCTCCTATCACGTCGCGGGCGTGCCGCTGCCGGTGACGGCGGTGCAGCTGCTGTACCGCTCCACCGGAGAGACCGGCGCGCCGACGGTCAACGTAACGTCGGTGCTCGAGCCGCCGCTGCGACTGGGATCACCGACGGTGGTTTCATATCAGTCCTTCTACGACTCGCTGAACCCCGAAGCCGATCCGTCCTATGCGATCTCCGGTGGCGTCACGTTCGGCGGCTCGATCCCGACCGCGGAGTCGGGGTTGATCGCGCCGGCGCTGCTGGCGGGCGAGACGGTCGTGGTGCCTGACACCGAGGGCGAGACGGCTGACTTCTCGGCGGGCCCGGAGTACGGGATGAACACGCTCGACTCGTTGCGAGCGGCGCTGCGCTCGCCGGCAACGGGCCTGGCGGGCGCCACGACGATCGGCCTGATCGGCTATTCCGGTGGCGCGATTGCGACCGGGTGGGCTGCGGAGCTCGCGTCTACCTACGCGCCTGAGATCAGCTCACGCATCGTAGGTGCCGCGATGGGCGGCGTGCTCGTCGACCCCGCGCACAACCTGCATTACGTCGAAGGCAGCACCATCTGGGCCGGCGTGATCCCGATGGCGGTGATCGGAGTCTCGCGAGCGTTCCACGTCAACCTCACGCCATACCTGAACGAATACGGGCTACAGCTCTACAACAAGCTCCAGCACGCCTCGATCGTGACCGTGCTTGGCGAGTACCCGGGTCTCACCTGGGCGCAGGTCGCAAAGCCCGAATACCAGACACCCGAGAGCGTGCCGGTTTACGTCGAAGTGGTGAACCAGTTGATCATGGGTAGTCGCGGCACACCCGACATGCCGATGTTCATCGGTCAGGGCAACGGCGGTGAACTCGAAGGAACCGCGGGCAACAAGGAAGGCATCGGTCCTGGCGACGGCGTGATGATCGCGGGCGATGTGCGCAGCCTTGCGCGTGAGTACTGCAGCCGTGGCGTCTCCGTGCAGTACCGGGAATACGAACATCTCAGTCACGTTCCGAGCGCGGCGGTGTGGCTACCCGAAGCCGACGCCTGGCTCGCCGCGCGTTTCGCCGGGCTGCCGGCGCCGCAGAACTGCTCGAGCATCGCGCCGGGCAACTCGCTGGCGCCGATCGGCTGAGCCCCCCGGTGCGCCGCCGGAAGGCGTTCGGCCGCGTCATCATCACGCCCTAGAGGGGGAAAGTGACTTCTATGGTCAGCCCGCCGTCCGGGCGCGGTTGGGCGCTCAGCGTGGCGCGATGGGCGGAGGCGATCGCGTCGACGATCGCGAGGCCGAGCCCGTTCCCGCTGGCGTGGTTGGTACGGGTTCCGTGCAGGTGTTGGAACGGTTGCAGCAGGCGCGGCACCTCCTCGGGGGAGATCGTGGGACCGCTGTTTGCAACCGCCAGGAATGCGTGCTGGTGACGGGTGCCGGTCGTGATCTCGACGTGTCCTTCAGGGATGTTGTGGCGGATGGCATTGTCGAGGAGGTTGGCGATCAGGCGCTCCACGAGCCGCGGATCGCCAACCGTTGGTGCTGGGGCGAGCGTTGCGCGAACGTCGAGGTCGCGACCCGCGACTTCTGACTCGCGCGCGAGCAGGGCCTTGGAGGCGAGGGTGGCGAGGTCGAGGTGCTCGCGGCGCTGCAGGCCGGCCTGGCCACGCGTGAGTGTCAGTAGCGCGTCGATCATCTGTTCCAGCTGAAGCTCTGAGGCGAGCACGCGCTCGTGGGCCGTGCGCAATGAGGCGAAGTTCGCGTCGGGGTCGCCGAGCGCGACCTGGATCAGGGCTCGCTGGCGTGTGAGCGGCGCGCGCAACTCGTGCGAGGCGTTGGCGACGAACTGGCGCTGCGCTTCGAACGCGGCGTCGAGCCGCCCAAACAGGTCATCGAGGGTGTCCCCGAGTTCCTTGAGCTCGTCCTGCGGGCCATCGAGGGCCAAACGCTCGTGCAGGCTGGCGGAGGAGATCCTTCGCGCCGCGCGGGTGATGGTCCGGATCGGTCGCAGCATCCTGCCGGCAACGAGCCAGCCGGCCAGGACGGCGAGCACGGCCACGATCGCAAGCGCTATCCCTGAGTTGACCAGAAGGTCGTGCGAGTCGGCAGCACGCTGGGCGGCCTGGGCGGGCCCTACCTGTGCCAGCTGATGCACAGCGTCTGTCAGCTGACGCTGGTCCTGTTCCAGCTGATGCCGAGCCTGTGTCACCTGCTGCTGTACCCGTGCCAGCTGAGTGGGCACACCCACGATCAACCGAGGCCCCGCCTGCCCCAGCTCGTACTGAGCATGCGCCAGTTCCTGCTGAGCCTGCGCCAGCGGATGCCCGTGCTCGATGACGACGGATTGGCCCAGAGGGGTGAGAGGCTTAGCAGGCTTAAGCGGAAGCTGGAGATGCTGGATGGCGGGAGTGTGAGGAATCGTCGGTAGGTGTGGCGCTCTGTATTCGGTCGCGCGCTCAAACAGGACGTAGGTGGTGGCGACCAGCGCGACGCCGGACAAAAGGAAGAGGCCGCCATAGAGAGCGGTGAGCCGCAGCCGGGCGGTGCGGCGAGGCAATCGCAGCCAAGAGGGTGGTACAAGCCGGGGATGCGCGACGCTCGTCACACGCCCCCGATGCGGTAGCCGGCCTTCGCGACGGTCTCGATCATGGATGGATCGCCGAGCTTGGCGCGCAGCCGGCTCATGGTGATCCTCACGGCGCCTGTGAACGGGTCGGCGTTCTCATCCCACACGCGTTCGAGCAGCTTCCTCGGCTGAGACGACCCGGCCCTGGGCCGCGAGCAGCAGCTCCAGCGCCCCGAACTCCTTGGGCGTCAGCTCGAGATCACGGCCAGACCGGCGCGCGCGGCGCTTGGCCGTATCGAGCACCACGTCGCCGTGTTCCAGCACCGGCGGGATGCTCGGCTGCGCGCGGCGGGCCAGGGCGCCGACGCGCGCCACCAACACGGGGAAGTCGAACGGCTTTCCCAGGTAGTCATCCGCACCGAGCCCAAGCCCATCGACCAGATCCTCATTCTCAGCCGCGCCGGTCAGCATCAACACCCGGCCGCGCCCGCCGGCCGCAACCAGCTTCGCGCACACCTCATCGCCGTGCAGTGCGGGAAGGTCACGGTCGAGCACGATCACGTCGTAATCATTGACCAGCGCGCGCGTCAAACCAGCCTGGCCGTCGAACGCGACATCGACCGCCATGCGCGCGTGGCGCAGCCCGGCTGCGACCGTTGCGGCCAGCTCCTCGTCGTCCTCGATTACAAGCACCCGCATCAATAGCTCCTCCTCGTGAAGGTAGCGCCGCGGTGTTTCAAGGCTGTTTCGCCCGGCTCCGTCAAACAAAACGGCTGCCAGCATCGGAGAGCGAAACAGCGCCGAAACAACCCACCGCGTAGAACTGTCGAATGCGCCTGCTCACCGCCACGGCACTCCTGGGCGTCACGCTGGCGCTCGCCGGCTGCGGCGGGGGCTCCTCGAGCTCCGGCGTCGCCCACCTCTCCTCCGGGAAGGGTGCCTCAACGGCGAGCTCCGAAGGCGGCGGCTCGTCGCCTGAAAGCCCCGCGAGCCTCCAGCAGGCAATGGTCGCCTTCGCCAAGTGCGTGCGCGCCAACGGCGTGCCCAACTTCCCAGACCCGAGCAGCGGCAGCGGGGGCTTCCCCGTCCACGCGCGCGGATTGATCAATTCGCCCTTGTTCAAGGTGGCGCAGGCGAAGTGCCACAAGCTCCTGCCGGAAGGTCCCGGCTCGGGCCCCCCGCCCTCTCCGCAGACGCTGGCGCGATTTCTGGACATCGCGCGGTGCATGCGCCAGCACGGCGTCTCCGACTTCCCCGACCCTCGGACCTCGGCGCCTCCAAAGCCGTTCGGCTCCGGCATCGCAGAGCTGAGCGACATCGAAGGGGTGATCCTCCTGTTCGGAAGCACGATCGACCAGCAGTCGCCGGTGTTCACGCGAGCGGCAGCCGCGTGCGCGTTCCCGCTGCACAACCACTGATGGGAGTCCGGCTGCTCACCGCTGCGGCACTCCTGAGCGGGGTGCTCGTGGCGGGATGCGGGGGGAGCTCAACAAGCACGACGGGCGGTGCGAGCACCTCGGCGTCCGCGGCGATCGCCGTCGAATCGGGGGTCGCGTTCTCCAAGTGCATCCGCTCGCACGGGGTGCCGAACTTCCCCGACCCGAAGGTCAGTGGCCAAACAGTCCGGATGGGCTCGCCGAGCATCGTGCGGTCACCCGCGTTCCAGTCCGCAGCGCACTCGTGCCAGCGCCTGCTGCCGAAGGGCCCTCCCAGCTCCGGACCCCCGTCCACGCAGACGCAGTCACGGATGCTCGAGGTGTCCGCATGTATGCGCAAGCACGGGATCTCGGGCTTCCCCGACCCGAGCACCTCGCCTCCATCGAACCCAGCCGGCAACAGCGCGATCATCGGCAGCGGCGGGTACTTCCTTGCGATCCCGAAGTCGATCGACACGAGCTCGCCGGCGTTTAAGCAGGCGGCGGCCGCGTGCAACTTCGGGCCCGGGCGGTGAGAGCCGTAGGCTGGACATGCTGCGCAGCGGCGGCGGCGAGCGGTTGCGGAGCTTCGGGCTCGGGCGGGGCACGCAACCGAACGCGAGGGTCCGCGCAGGGGTGCTGATCACGCTCTGTGGCTTCGCGATCTTCCTCGTCGGCGCGGCGGTCTTCCAGCCCTGGGTTCGGATTGAGTCCGCGTATAGGCCTTCACGTATTTGTTCGGTGCAATTTATTCCGCTGCAGGCGCACATTTTTAGAACGTGTTTGGGTACGATTGGATAGTGCCTCAGCCGCACAAAATCTCGGGGAGTAATCGCGGCCGGCCGACGCGAGCTGCCATCTACGAGCGTCTGCGTGTGCAGATCGCCGAGCTGCGTGAGCGACTTGGGGGCCTGCCGACACCCGAAGAGGCAGACCCCATCTGGCACGGGATATGGCTCGAGGAGGCCCACCACTCGACCGCCATCGAGGGCAACACGCTCGTGCTCAAGCAGGTCGAGCAGTTGCTCGACGAGGGTCGAGCGGTGGGCAACAAGGAGCTCAGGGAGTACATGGAGGTGCGTGGATACGCCGATGCCGCTAACTGGGTTTACGGTCAGGCGCTCAACCCTGGCGCGTGGTCGAGCGGCGAGCTGCTCTCGCTGACCGAGCTTCGGCACCTCCATCGCCTTGCGCTCACGCCCGCATGGGATGTAGCGCCTCACCCAAACGCCGGCCAGGGCGAGCGTCCCGGCTCGTTCCGCGAGCACGACATCCGGCCGTTCCCCGGCGGCATGCGCCCACCGCCGTGGCCCGAGGTCCCCGCCATGATCACCGACTGGATCAGTGAGGTGCAAGCGCTGGGCAGGGAGGGTGGGAGCATCGAGCCCGAGGCACTGGCCAAGGCGCATGCGCGCTTCGAGCAGATCCATCCATTTCTCGACGGCAACGGGCGCACTGGCCGGCTCGTCCTCAATTTGCTCCTAGTCAGGCTCGGCTATCCCCCGGCGATCATCTTCAAGGGGGATCGCCGGTGCTACCTGGCCGCACTTCAGAACGCCGACCAGGGCGACCACAGCGCCCTCGCCGAGCTCCTCGCCCGCGCCATTCTCGACAACCTCCACAAGTTCGGCGTGCGCGCCATCGCCGGCCCATCCCGCCTGGTTCCGCTCCCGGCCCTCGCCTCGGAGCGGATCTCCGCCAACGCGCTACGCGTGGCTGCAACGCGTGGCCGCCTCCAAGCCTCCAAGGCCGCCGACGGTACGTGGCGCAGCACGCGCGCCTGGGTCAACGAATACCTGGCCGGGCGCTACGAGCGCGAGCCGACGGGAGTACGGCTATGACCGACCATGCAGTGGTGATCGCCGGAGGTGGCCCTACAGGAATGGAGGGGCCGAGACGAGCCGGGCTGGTAATGGCTCATGTGAGTAGGCGCTCGAGTGTTAGCTGCAGGATTTCGGCGCGGCTGTATGCGCCATGGTCGGCGGCTATGAAGTAGCTGCCGACGAAGAGGGAGAAGGCCAGCAGGCAGCGCACCTCCACCTCCTCGGCGTCTGGACAGAGGTCTCCGAACAGCTTGCGCATATATTCCATGCGCCGGTTGTCCACGTGCGTGAGGCGTGCGGCCACTGCTTGATTGCGTCGTGCCCAGTCGCGGATCGCCAGCTCGATTTCCATCGGACTGGGTGCGTCTGGGTTGTTGGCGTTCCCGCGCCGGCTGCGATCTGTCCCGAGCGCAAACAGCCGGCGCAGCTTGGCTCGCGAGTTGCCGCCGGGCTCGTTCTCTACGCGCTCGATCACGTCGTCGAGCATCACTCGTTCCCATTGATCGAGCATCTCTTCGAGCAGAGCGGACCTGCCGTCGAAGTGCCAGTAGAAGCCGCCCTTGCTGACGCCGAGAGCTTGTGCGAGCGACTCGATCCGCACAGCGTCGGGGCCGGCGGTGGCCAGTGCGCGCAGCCCTGCGTTGATCCAGCCAATTGGGGGCGTTCGTGTCGTGGCCATGGTGCTCTCGTAGTCCAGGTTTGCCGACACCGATTCTATACGCTACCGTATGGATACGTAACCGTATGGATGGGAGGCTTGAGATGAAGAGGCTGCCTGACAGCGCGCACACCTCGCACCCTTGGCGCATCCACGAGCTGACGCGCGACTTTCGCCTGGAGGACGTGTGGCAGATACGCGCGCCGGGACGCCCGGACGATCGGGAGACCGCTGAGGAGGTGCTCGTCTCGCTGGACCCGGCACACAGCTCCTCACGAGCCGTGCGCGCGTTGTTCGCGTTGCGCTGGAAGATAGGCGGTGTGCTCGGCTGGGATGGGCCCGACAGCGGGCCCGGCTCCCGTGTCCCCACGCTCCTCGATCGTCTGCCTGCCGACCTCCGCGACACGGCGCCCCCGCAATTGCAGGAGCTCCCCTTCACCTCGCTGTACTTCACCGACGACGAGTTCGCCGCCGAGATCGCCAATGGCACAATGCACGGGATCCTGCACGTGGGGTTGGTCACCGACGGGGCTAGGGGCCACAGCGGCCAGATGGCCGTCCTTGTGAAGCCGAACGGGCTCTTCGGCGCCGCCTACATGGCTGCGATCAAGCCGTTCCGATACCTGTTCATCTACCCGGCCATGCTCCGCGAGTTCGAGCGCTCATGGCAGGCGTGCGCCGATGATCGTGCCGCGGCTCGTGCCTAGAGGGTGGCGCAGCCGGCCGCAGGCCGGCGGGCCGGGCCCCTCGCTCACACATCTGGCGTACGTCGAACAAGGCAAGATCGTGGGGGTGGCACAGCGATCCGAGAAGCAGAAGACCTGGACGGTTCTCTATGACGCCGAATGCGGCCTCTGCGCGTGGGTCCTGTCGGGTCTCCTGACGTGGGATCGCGCCCGCCGCCTGCGACCGACGGCGCTGCAATGCTCCGAGGCCAGTCGTCTGCTCGCCGATGTCCAACCCGCCGAGCGTATGGCCTCATGGCATCTGATTTCCCCTGTCGGCGCGCGGTATTCAGGTGGCGCCGCGGTCGTGCAGGTGCTCCGACTGCTGCCCGGCGGTCGGACGCCGGCTGCGGCCTTCGCCCGTTTCCCGAGACTCACCGAGAAGGCGTACCGTTGGGTCGCCGATCATCGCTCGCGGCTCTCGCGACTCATACCCACGACAGCCAAGCGCAATGCGCGCATACGCGTCCAGGAGCATGTTGACGGGACGGGCTCAAGCGCGTGATACGGAAACCCAGCTTGGCCTTGGTCATGCTCTGATTACGCTCACTAAACTCGCCGTCGTGTTCGACCTGGACGCCTACTTGGAGCGGATCGGGATGAGCGGGCGTCCTGGCCTGGCAGAGCTGCACTGCGCGCACGCCGCCTCGATTCCGTTCGAGAACCTCGATCCGCACGCCGGGCTGCCCGTCTCGCTGGAGCTGGAGGACCTGCAGCGCAAGCTGGTGAGCGAGCGGCGTGGCGGCTACTGCTTCGAGCAGAACCTGCTGTTCAAAGGAGCCTTGGAGGCCTTGGGCATGCAGGTGGATGCGATGCTCGCGCGCGTGAAACGGGGGGCGCCCGCCGGCGTCGTGCGTCCGCGCTCCCATCTGGTGCTGCGCGTGCTGCTCGACGGCGAGCGCTGGCTGGCGGACGTCGGCCTCGGCTTGGGCACGCTGCTGGCGCCGCTGCCGTTCGACCCGGGCGACGTCCACGAGCAGTCGGGCTGGCGCTTTCGCGTCGTGACAGACCAGCACGAACACGTGCTGCAGACGCAGAGCGCGGACGGCTGGGTCGACGTGTATGGCTTCGTGCCTCAGCCGGTGCCCATCGTCGACATCGAGGTGGCCAATTGGTTCACCTCCACCAATCCGCGCTCCCCGTTTGTCAGTGGGCTGATCGTCGGCACACAGACGCGCGACGGCGTGCGCACCTCCCTCAGCGACTGGGGCGAGCTCGCCCTCACGGTTCAGACTCCCGCGGGCACGAGTGTGACGCCGCTCGAGCGAGAGGCCATACCGGAGCTGCTTGCCACGCGCTTCTCGCTCCCGGGCTTCACGATCGGCGCCGACGAACGCCTTGTCCGGGTAGCGGCTGCGTGAGGATGAAGCTTTCAGTCTGTGTTTCTGCGCGACAGGTAGTCGCGGTAAGCGTTCTTGCCCGAAGCTTCAGTCATAACAAGATCTTGTAATGATTGCCTGTTCTAACAAGCTTCTGTAATGAGCCGCAAGCCGGGTTCATCCCGGGACCGGCTGGCCGCGGTATCCGACGAGCCCTAGATTTGTACCGTCTAGGCGGTACAAATCTGTACCGGGTCTACGGTACAAGCCCTGGACAGTCGCGGTCCGAGTGAGGTCAGCTTGGGGCGAAGTAACTGGCGGCTCTCTGGTTCATCTCCTCGTGGGAGAGGTGTTCGGTGCGCTGGCTGAGCATCCATTGGTGGCCGAGGGGGTCGCGTAGTCGGCCGCCGCGCTCGCCGTAGAAGTGGTCATCGAGGGGATGGATGACCTCGGCGCCGGCGGCGAGGGCGCGCTGCCAGGCGGCGTCGACGTTTTCCCAGTAGGTGGCGAGGATGCACTGGGGGGTGGGTGGTGTTGGCGATAGCTCGCGGTCTTCGGAGTCCTCGGTGATCATGAGCACAGAATCGCCGATACGTAGTTCGGTATGGATGACTTCGCCGTTGGGTCCAGTGAATCGCTCGCTGATCTCCTGGGCTGCGAATGCGGCGCGGTAGAAGTCGATGGCGGCGGGGACGTCGCGAACGACCAGCCGTGGGGTGAGGGTGTGGAGATGCTCAGGAATGGGGCTGACAGCATCGCTGGACATGGTCTGCTCCTTAGATGGTTGCTACCGAGCGTCCTGCGTGGCGCGAAGCTCGTGCAGCATCGCGTCGCGACGACCCGTCTGCGCTCGGCCTTCTTCAACGACGACAGCTTGTGCGGCTTGCACAGCAGGCAGCCGGCGCGACGCTGCTTGGGTCGCCCTCGCTTGTGATTCGCCATACGTGCACGATGGTAGACGTTCCTCAGCGCGCGTCGGCCGCGCGCTCAAAGTCGTGGCCGAGTGGGCCGATCTGCACTGCGGGGAGCTCGAAACAGACCGGCTCGGGACCTTTAGGGGCCTTCCGCTCGTGGATTAGCGGCTGGATCTGTGCGTGTCGCCACGTAGCTCGAGGTTTTCGCCGGGGCCGCCCCCGCAGGGGCCCACCTGGTGCTGGCGCTCGAACCCATGGAGAGTCTGTTTATTTGGTGACCACGACAGAGTGAGCGTTGAGTAATCCTGGTTGGTTCCGGCGTCTTCTCCGGGACGGTGTGGGCACGGCACGGTTTGCGGTTGGAAGACCGCGACATATCGGCCCGGGCCGTCGGGTGAGATCTGTGCTGTGTCTACGCCGTAGTAGCTGGCCGTGACTAGATAGGTCATGCATGTGTTGGCTTTGCAGAGGCGTCGGAAGTCCCAAGGACGGACCTGTCGTTCCCCCGCGCAGACATCTATGGCGTTGGTGGTCAGGACCGTCTTCGTTGCTGTCCATTCACCGGCCGGGAGGTGGACCTTGGGTGGCGCGACCTGACAGGTGCCAGGTCTCTGTGCTGTGGCGGCCTCGGCCGGCGTCTGTGTGGTGCTGGCGGTCGTTCTGATCCTGACCCAAACGCTAGCGCCGCATCCGCTGGCGCCGCCGAGCAGGAGCACCGCGAACATAGCGCCGTACAGGCGCGCACGAGGACTGGGCATTTGCTCATCTCATCGGCCCCCAGCTCTTGGTCCTGTAGGCGTGATCGCCGACGCAGACTACGATACGGCGACGCTGCTGGGGTCAGGCGGGAGGCGCTTCGGTCGCTGCTACGCCAGCGGACGCTGCTCGCTCCGTACTCCCGTTATCGGCGTCGCGCTTCATCTCGATCGCGCGACGGGCGCCCTGGGAGAGCAGCATCGCGCTTTCGGCTAGTTCGCGGGTGGCCTCGGGTGTTGCCTCCACGAGTCGATCCCCGCGGACGATCTGCGCCACGTCACGCGCCCCATTCGAGCGATGCAGGCCGTTCTCCATGCCCTGAGGGTACCTCACGTCGCGGAGTTTCTCGCGTGTTCGATGCGCGTCGCGAGGAGTTGCGCGAACGGCTCGATATCCCCGTCGGGCGAGAGGAGCGCCGGCGTGACGGCATCGTCGTGGTCGGTCATGTCCCGGTCCTGAACAAATTCGACGGCGGGTAGCCCCAATGACCACAGCGCGGCTGAGAGCGCGACGAAACCCGTGCGGTGATTCCCGTCAGCGAAGGGATGCACGCGCAGGATGCCCGCATACAGAGCGCTCGCCACGCGGGTCTGCTCCAGAACACCGCTGTTCCGCCCCCCGAGTTGCTCGATGCCGCCGTTGAACGAGAGGCAGACCTCCGCGAGATCCCGGCGCAGAGTGTCGGGCAAGCTTCCCTCGATCTGGCGCATCCCACCATCCGCGATCACCACCCCGAAGTACGCGCGCTCTTGGCGGAAGTGCCCACCGTCGTAGGGGAAATGGCGAGCGAAGATCGCCCCATGCCACCAGCGGACTCGCTCAGTATCCATCTCCAGCCGACCCCGCCAGAAGACTCGCTGCGCATCCACGAGAACACGTGCCAGTTCGTTGCCGAGCGCCCGCCAAGTCTCCTCCGGCGACAGACGGCCGGCCCTGTAGAAGCGTGAGCCCTCATTGTCCTGATAACGCGGATGCCCGGATTTGTCCACCCAGCGAGGATGCCAAGCGATGCGGACCCTGGGAGCACCGGCAGCCGGCGGACCTGCATTCGCCAGGGATTAGCACGCCGCCAGGAAAATGGAGCTAGCCGGGATCGAACCGGCGACCTTCTGGCTGCCAGCCAGACGCTCTCCCAGCTGAGCTATAGCCCCAAGGCAGATCATGGTACCGCCTCGATCGCAGAAATTCTTGTCTGTCATGCACCGGGGGTCGTGTCTCGCTTTGAAATGGGTGGGCCAGCGGTCATGGGCTCCAGCTGAGAGCCGATCGGCCGCGGGATGCGTGGCGCCAATACCCACCGCTGACAGCGAGCCGGCCTACTCATTTCAAAGCGAGACACGACCCCCGGACCACACCCCCGGTGATCGACCCCCGGATCACGCCCTCCGGACTCCGGATATCAACCCCCGGATTTGCGTCATTCGGGCGGAATGAACTCTGGGACGTCGAGGTCCTCGCCGCGATCGTCTCTGCGGCGCGCGCTGGATCCTGGTCCGGCCTGATCCAGGCGCGCGGTCATGCTGCCGTGGGCGAGGCGGACGTCACGCAAGAGCCGCTCGGCGTTGTTGCGCAGAGACGAGGAGAGCTCGCGTAGGTTGCGCGATAGCTCGGTTCCGTCGCGTACGACCTCGCGCGCGACGATGTGCGCCTCGTCAACGATCTCGCGCGCCTCGGCGCGTGCGCGCGCGCGTATCTCTTGGGCCCGCTCGCGTATTTGCGCTTGCTCGTGGGCGAGCTCCTCACTGGCCTGCTCGCGTGTGCCTCCGAGCAGGCGCTCGGACTCCTGGCGCGCGCTGTTCAGGATCTCCTCTGACTCGTGCTGGGCGGCGCCCAATGTTTGAGCTGCTTCGTCTCTTGCGCTGGCCAGCATGCCCTCGACCTCCTCGCGGGCGGCGGTCAGCGTGTTCTCGGCCTCGTTGTGGATCGCTCCGACCGAGGCGAGCGCGTCGTTTCTGGCGGCCTCTGCTTGTGCTCGGGCTGCGTGGAGGATCTCTTGGGCCTCCTCTTCGGCGGCCTGGACCCGGTGCTCGGAGGCGCGGTCGGCCTCGGCTATGCGCTCGCTGGCACGCGCCTCGGCCTGCTCGCGCAGCTGTGCGGCGGTCCGTTCGGCGGCCTCGATGATGCTTGCGACCTGCTTTGAAGCGGTGCCTGGGACATCGGACGGCGACTCCATGAGGGCATCGTAGACCTGCCTGGGATATGGGTTCCCACGGTCGTATAACGAATGGCAGAAATTGTTGGAAATACGTCCTTGCAGACAGAGCCTCGGTGAGCGATGATCGCCGCATGCCGAGTGTCCCCAAGCCCCGCGTGATTGCGATCGTCGTCTACCCGGGTGTGCAGAGCCTCGATGTGACCGGCCCGCTCGAGGTGTTCGCCGGTGCCCGGCAAGTGATCGAAGCGATGGGGCGGCGCGAGCGCATATACGACGTGTGCGTGCTCAGCCGCGACGACAAGCCGCTGCGCACGTCGAGCGGCCTGAGCATCGTTCCCGATGCGCGGCTGTCGGCGGCGCCCAGCGCGATCGACACGCTGATCGTCACCGGCGGATCCGGGCACACCGAGGCAGAAGCCGACCGCACGCTCATCGACTGGATCGCAAACGCGTCGGCGATCGCCAGGCGCACTGCGTCCGTGTGCACGGGCGCGTTCCTGCTCGCACGCGCAGGGTTGCTCGACGGCCGCCGCGCGACCACGCACTGGGCGTTCGCGCACGAGCTGCAGCGGCTGTACCCTGAGGTGCGCGTTGACGCCGAGCCGATCTTCGTGCGCGATGGGCAGGTCTGGACCTCGGCTGGCGTCACCGCCGGCATGGACCTCGCATTGGCACTCGTAGAGGACGACCTCGACCGCGACGTTGCGCTGATGATCGCGCGCCACCTCGTGCTGTTCCTACGCCGGCCGGGCAACCAGTCGCAGTTCAGCGCCACGCTCGCCGCGCAGCAGGCCGAGCGCGAGCCGCTGCGCGAGATCCAGCGGGCGGTGCTCGAGGACATCGCCGGCGATCACTGCGTCGAGGCGATGGCCGCCCGCGCCCACATGAGCCCGCGCCACTTCGCGCGCGCGTTTCGCGCGGAGACCGGCGTCACGCCTGCGCGCCATGTCGAGTGCGTGCGCCTGGAGGCGGCGCGGTGGCGGCTAGAGGACACGAGTGACACTCTCGCTGCTATCGCCGCTGACTGTGGCTTCGGCACCGCCGAGACGATGCGCCGCGTGTTCCTACGCACGCTGCACGTCGGCCCGGCTGAGTATCGCCGCCGTTTTCACGTCCCCACCGGAAGCGCGGCGCAATCCGCCACGCATACGCCCACCACAAAGGAGACAGTCACATGAACATCGCGATCGTCCTGTACGACAGGTTCACCGCGCTCGACGCGATCGGGCCATACGAGGTGCTCAGTCGGATCCCCGGCGCCAGCGTCACATTCGTCGCCGCCGAGGCAGGGCCGGTGAGCACCGACAACGGCATGCTGACACTGTTGGCTGAGAAGTCGCTCGAGCAGGTGCGCGAGCCCGAGATCGTGCTCGTGCCAGGCGGGCCCGGCGAGGTGGTTCAGCGTGCGGGCGGCGCGGTGCTCGACTGGCTCAGGGAGGCCGATCGCACGAGCATGTGGACGACGTCGGTGTGCACCGGATCGCTGATCCTTGCCGCTGCGGGACTGCTTGAGGGCAAGCGCGCCACGAGCCATTGGCTGGCGCTGGATGCGCTGTGCGAGCTGGGCGCGGAGCCGACCGCCGAGCGGGTCGTGTTCGACGGCAAGATCGTCACGGCCGCTGGGGTGTCGGCGGGGATCGACATGGCGCTCAGGCTCGTCGCGAGCATCGCTGGCGAGCAGGTCGCCCAGGCGATCCAGCTGGGGATCGAGTACGACCCGCAGCCGCCGTTTGATGCTGGCTCACCACAGAAGGCGCCGGCGCAGATCGTGGAGCTGCTCCGTGCCAACAGCCGCTTTCTGTTTGAGACAGAGGAGCCGGTCGCGACACCCGGGTGAGCGCCGCAGCATGTTTAAGGATGACCCTCGTGCAAGCAGTGTCTCGGTTGGCAAATTGAGTAGGCCAGCGATCGTGTCGCAAACCACAAACGCGATCAGCCACGAGACAGGTTACGCAGGCAGCCATCGCCGGCCTAATCAATTTGCCAACCGAGACACTGCCAGCCCCCAGGCGTCCCTGAGCGCCCGATAACCTCAGGAGGTCATGAGCGAGAACCGGTATGACCCTCAGGAGATCGAGCCCCGCTGGCAGGCGGTGTGGGCTGATGAGCGCACCTGGGAGGTCGCAAACGAAGGTGCGGCTCTCGGTGCGGGCTGGGGCGCATCTGGCGCTGATGAGCAGGCGACGAGCTCATATGTACTGGAGATGCTGCCGTACCCGAGCGGGGAGCCGCATATTGGCCATCTGAAGGTGTACTCGGTGGGGGACGCGATCGCTCACTATCACCGTCGCCTTGGCCGGCGTGTGCTGCACCCGATGGGATACGACTCGTTTGGCCTGCCGGCGGAGAACCATGCGATCAAGACGGGGGTGCATCCGCGCGTATCCACGGACGCCTCGATCGCCTCGTTTCAGAAGCAGTTCCGCGAATGGGGCATCTCGATCGACTGGTCGCGTGAGCTGGCGACACACGAACCGAGCTATTACCGCTGGACACAGTGGATATTTCTGCAGTTGTTTGAGGCGGGACTGGCTTACCGCAAGGAGGCGGCGGTCAAGTGGTGTCCCAAAGACCAGACGGTGCTTGCCAACGAGCAGGTCGACGCTGATGGGCACTGCGAGCGCTGTGGAGCGCTGGTTGAAGTCAGGCAGCTGGAGCAGTGGTTCCTGCGCATCACTGACTATGCCGAGCGGCTGCTGGGCGACCTGGATGAGATCGACTGGCCTGAGCACGTAAAGACGATGCAGCGCAACTGGATTGGGCGCTCAGAGGGCGCGGAGGTGACGTTCCGCTGTGAGGAGCTTGGCATCGACTATCCGGTGTTCACCACTCGTCCGGACACGCTGTTTGGGGCGACGTTTTTTGTGATGGCGCCCGAGCATCCGGACGTGTTGCGGATCGTGGCTAATACCGAGCGCGAGCGGGAGGTGCGCGAGTATGTAAGCCACGCGATCACGGAGTCTGGTGAGGAGCGCGGCAATGCTGAGAAGCCGAAGACGGGGGTGGCGCTGGGACGTACTGTCATTAATCCGGTCAACGGCGAGCAGATCCCGATGTATGTGGCTGATTACGTGCTGATGGAGTACGGCACTGGAGCGATTATGGCGGTGCCGGCGCACGACGAGCGCGACCACGCGTTCGCGACCGCGTTCGAGCTGCCGATCCGCCGTGTGATTGAGGGCGGGGAGGAACTGCCGTATACGGGCGATGGTCCGCTGATCAACTCAAACCCTGAGTTCGATGGCATGCACAACCGCGCGGCGCTGAGCGCGATTGTGCAGTGGCTGGACCGCGAAGGCAAGGGTCATGCGTCAGTCAACTATCGCTTGCGCGACTGGCTTGTGTCTCGCCAGCGCTATTGGGGCTGCCCGATCCCGATTGTGTACTGCGAGCAGTGCGGCGCGGTGCCTGTGCCTGCTGATGAGTTGCCGGTGGAGCTGCCTGAGATCGAGGATTACGCGCCGCGGGGGCGCTCACCGCTGGCGAGTGCTGAGGAGTGGGTGCGTACCCGCTGCCCGGAGTGTGATGGGCAGGCGCGCAGGGAGACGGACACGATGGATACGTTTGTGGATTCCTCTTGGTATTTCCTGCGCTACTGCGATGCGTCCAACAACCAAGCGGCGTGGGACCCGGCTGCGCTGAGCGAGTGGATGCCGGTGGACCAGTACATCGGCGGGGTTGAGCACGCGATCCTGCATCTGATGTACGCCCGGTTTGTTACCAAGGCGCTTGCTGACCTGGGTCACCTTGAGGTGCAGGAGCCGTTCAGGGCTCTGTTTACGCAGGGAATGGTCACCAAGGACGGCGCGAAGATGAGCAAGTCCCGGGGCAACGTTGTCTCGCCTGCGTCGATTGTCGAGCGTTTTGGCGCTGATACGGCTCGTTGTTACATTCTGTTCATTGGCCCGCCAGATCAGGATGCTGATTGGTCGGACGAGGGTATGGAGGGTGTGCACCGCTTCCTCAGCCGTTTGTGGCGCTTGGCGGTGGAGGTGGGAGAGGCAGCCCGGCCTGGGGCGGAGCATGTGCCGACTGAAACAGCGCAGATGACCCCGGCGGACGGTCAGGACCTTGAGCTGCTGCGTAAGAGCCATTGGGCGATTGACAAGGTCAGCGGCGACCTGCGTCGTTTTGCGTTCAACACTGCGATTGCGGCGGTGATGGAGCTGCTCAACGAATGCTCGCGCTTGCGCGAGGATGCGAGCGTGGCTGTGCAGAAGTTTGCGCTCGAGACGGCTGCATCGCTGTTGTTTCCATTTGCACCGCACATCAGCGCTGATGTGTACGAGCGCCTGACGGGCAAGCGCGTGTGGGAGCAGCCCTGGCCGCAGGCCGAGGAGGCACTGCTGGAGCGCGATGTATATGAGCTGGTGTGCCAGGTCAATGGCAAGCTCCGCGATCGCGTTCAGGCAGCCTCCGATGCGAGCCCGGACGAGCTCAAGGAGTTGTGCCGCGCTGCCCCGAACGTGCAGGCGCACCTCGATGGCAAAGAGATCGTCAAGGAGATCGTGGTGCCGGGCAAGCTCGTCAACCTGGTAGTCCGCTAGCCGGGCTGGCAGTGTCTCAGTTTGCAAATTGATTAGGCCGGCGATGGCTGCCTGCGTAATCTGTCCTGCGGCTGGTCACGTTTGTGGTTTGCGACATGATCGCTGGCCTACTCGATTTGCAAACTGAGACACTGCTAGAGCCGAGGTGTCCGAACAGTGCAGGTCACCAGCTCCTCTTCCTCGTGAGTTACTATGGCTATACCCAGTTTTTAAAACAATGTACGAGGGGCGAGCTCGACGGCTCCGAACCCCGGTCGGAGCTAGTCGAGTTTCAAAACGAGACACTGCCCGCTAGGTCGTGATCGCGTCGATTGCGCGCAGTGCCAAGGTGTCCTCGTCCAGGTAAGACATCCGCGAGCGGGTCACACGTAGCGGCGACCCACCGCGCGTGTCAAGCTCCAGGTCGGCCAGCGCGGCCAGCGCAGCGCGCAACCGATCGGGCTCAGTATTAGCCACGTCAGCGACAAAGCGCTCGGCCGCACGGGGAGGCATGCGCAGTCCACGCCTGACATCCGCAGCAGATTCACCCGCCTGCAAACGCAGCGCTATCTGAAGCGCTTCGCGTAGGCGCGAGGCCATCAGATACGTCAGCCCTGAAAGGCGCTCGCCCTGTTGGCGTAGGCGCAGGTAGGTTCTGGTCGCCTCGCGCGAATCGCCGCCGACGAGCGAGTCAGCAAGCGTGAAAGCCCGGTACTGCGCCGAGCGGGCAGCACGACGCTCGATCTCCTCAACAGTGACATGCAGGGGCTCAGCTCGCTTGGAGTCGGCGCTAGGAATCTCCAGTGCCAGCTTCTCCAGCTCGCGCAGCAACCTCTGTTGGCGATCACCAACCTGGCCAACAAACGCCTTGGCTGCCGCCATATCAAGGGCTAGACCCATATGCGCAGCCTGTGCGCGCGCCCACTTCGGCAGGTCCCACGGCTTGACCATCATCTGCGCGACCAACTGCCCTCCCGCCCGCTTGACTGCCTCATGCACAGCCGTCGGAGTCTTCGTGCGCCCTTCCTCGCGTGCGAACAGCGCAAGTGTTGTGTCGGGCGGCATCGCCGCAAGCGCAGGGAGGAGATCGCGCTCGATCTCAGCCTGCTTCCAGCGCTCAACGCCATCAACGAGGATCACACGCCGGCCAGTCGCCAGCGTCATCGCCGCGAGCGCCCCTGCAACGCCAGCAGGGCTCGCCTGCTCGCCCTCCAGCGCTTCCACACTGCTCGCCCCGCCCTCACGCTCGGTCAGTGCCCGCAGGCCCGCGCGCCGCTCAGCGATCGCGCCATGGTCGTCGCCGTGGATCAGGTATACGGGCTTGAGGTCTGACATCTAGCCCGAGTCTAGGCCTACGCCCCGACGAGCGCTCGATATCGCCCGGCAGCAGTGTCCCAGTTCGCAAATTGAGTAGGCCAGCGATCATGTCGCAAACCACAAACGCGACCAGCCGCAGGACAGATTACGCAGGCAGCCATCGCCGGCCTAATCAATTTGCAGACTGAGGCACTGTGACCTAGCGGCTGGCGAGGGTGCTGGCGGCGCGGGACTTCTTGCGCGCGCCAGTGTTCTTGTGCATCGCGCCGCGCTTGACGGCCTTGTCGATCGTGCTGACCAGTTCGCGATGGGCGGCGTCAACGGCGGTAGCCTCCTCGCCGCTGGTCACGCTCGCCTCCAGTCGGCGAAACTGGGTCTTGATTGTGGAGGTGTAGAGACGGTTCTCTAGCCGCTCTCGCTCGGAGCGCAGGATCCGCTTCTTCTGGGAATGGATGTTGGCCATCTTTAGAGCGCCGTACTATAGCGGCCTTGTCCGTCCCCAGTGAACCACCAACTCCCACGGAGCCGCCCAGCCCGGGACGACCCGACGATGAGGAGATGGTTGCCGAGCCGGAGGCGCCGCCTGAGGGGGAGCTGCCCGACGAGGGCATCCAGCGGGTTGCGGGGCCACAGCTGACAGGGGCCTCCCCGGCGCCTGGTGCCGAGGAGCCGATTGAAGAAGGACCACAGGATGGGGGAGAGTCGCTGGACAACGAAGATTTACCAGGGGATGCAGGCGCTCCCGCGGCCCGCGGCGTGGCGCGCAACACGGCGATCTTCTCGATCGGCACCGGCATCTCGCGGGTCGCGGGGTTGGGTCGAGAAATCGTTGCTGCGAGCTACTTCGGCACGAGCGGCCCCGCCTCCGCCTTCACGATCGCCTTCTTGATTCCCAACCTGGTGAGCAACCTGTTCGCGAATGCCGCCTTGTCGGCTGCGTTCGTGCCGGTGTTCACCGACCTGCTCCAGCAGGGGCGTCGCAAAGAGGCGGTGCGGCTGGCCTCGACGCTGCTCTGGATCATGCTGATCGTCCTCGGGGCGATCACCGCTTTCTTCATCCTCGCGGCCGGCTTCATCATGCCGCTGTTCATCGGCCCGGATCTCGTCTCGAGAACCGATCTGACGATCGGCCTCTCCCAGGCGCTGTTCCCGGTTGTGCTTTTGCAGGGGGTGACCGGGCTGCTCACCGGCGTCCTTCAATCACACGACGAATTCACGATTCCCGCGATCTCGCCGGCCGTGTGGAACCTCGTGATCATCGTCCTGCTGGTCGTGCTCGCCCCGCACTTCCACGGTGAAGAAGAGATCTATGCCTATGCGATCGGCATACTCGCTGCGACAGGTGTGCAGGTGGCCCTGGCGCTGGGTGCGCTGGGGCGGATCGACTTTCGCCTGAGGTTCCGAGCCGATTGGCGCGATCCGCGGATCAAGCAGGTATTCATGCTGATGATGCCGGTGACGATCGGCCTGGGGATCGTGAACCTCGATCAGCTGATCAACTCGGCCTTCGGCAGCCTCGTCTCCGAAGAAGCCCCGCGGGCGATCGATCAGGCCTTCCGGATCTACATGCTCCCCCAGGGGATGTTCAGCGTGGCGGTCGCGACCGTCCTGTTCCCGGTCCTCAGCCGCTTGGCCGCGCGCCGCGACGCGGCCGGTATGCGCAGCACCGTCGGCACCGGAATGCGTCAGATCAACCTGCTGTTGATCCCAGCGTCGGCGTTCATGATCGTGCTCGCGACGCCGATCACGCGACTCGTGTTCGAACGTGGCCACTTTGATGCCCAGTCGACCAAGCTGGTCTCCGAAGCCCTCTTCTGGTTCGCCTTCAGCCTGCCCTTCGCCGGCATCAACCTGCTGCTCACCCGTACCTTCTTCGCGCTCCAGCGCCCCTGGATCCCGACGCGCCTAGCGGCGATGAACATCGTCGTCGACATCGTCGTCAGCATTGGCCTGTACAAGCCGCTTGGAATCGCCGGGCTGGTGATGGGAACGGTCGCCGCCAACGCCGTGATGACGGCGCTGCAGTTGCGCCGCCTGCGGACCGGCTTTAACGGCCGCCTGGAGGGGGCCCAGACGACGATGATCACCGCTCGGATCGCCGTCGCCTCGGCGCTGCTGGCGGGGGTCTCGTGGGTCGTCTGGTACGTGCTGGACGCGGTGCTCGGCAAGTCGCTACCGGCGCAGATCCTCAGCATGGGCGTCGCCGCGGGCGTGGGCTTGTGGCTCTATACGCGCGCGGTGCTGACGATGCACATTCCCGAGGCCCACCAGGTCAGCCGCCTGATCCGAGCACGGCTGAGGCGAGCGTAACACCATAGTTATACGTACTCTAAAAAACAAGGCACGCGCTGTGTGCATGCGCAACGCTGTGTGGCGATCGAGCAGAGGCCGGGTGAGCCGAAGCCCACCCGGCTTGCGCCCGACATAGATCGCCGCTTACTACATACGTCCCAGGACTGTGTGTTTCGCCTGGGCGGCTTAACACTCTCGACACCTGGACAGGCCGTCAAGCTTGCGCCTGACGCGTAGCCGCGGCTGAATGCATCCTTGTCGAGTTGGCGATCCGCCGGTAGCTGAAGGCTAGAGCATCGGACCGGGCTTCGGCCTTACCTTGCCGCCGGGGAACGCGAGCCGCAGGATCGTACGGTGGACCGTGCCGAGCTGCTTGCTTAGTGGGCCCGTGTTGTAGGGCAGCCCGTAGCGCCGACAGATATCGCGCACGCGCGGCGCGATCTCGGCGTAGCGGCTGGAGGGCATGTCGGGGTAGAGATGGTGCTCGACCTGGAAGCTGAGATTGCCGGCGAGCAGGTGAAACAGCGGGCTGCCGTCGATGTTGGCTGAGCCGAGCAGCTGACGTACGTACCAGGCACCGCGGGTCTCATCGGCTACCTCTGCTTGGCTGAACGTGTAGGTCTGGTCGGGAAAGTGCCCGCAGAAGATGATCGAATAGGCCCACACGTTCCTGACGATGTTCGCAGTGAAGTTCGCCGCGAGCGTCGACTTGAAGTTGCGCCCCGCGGAGGACCTCCGCTCGGCGAGCGATGATCCGCCCCGTCCGGAGGCGACCGCCGCGACAGCCGCTGACAGCAACGGGAAGGCGATGTAGTCCTTGACGACCTGCTTGCGCGCCTTCACGCCGATTGCCTTCAGCTCCCTGTTGACCTTCCCCTTCGACTTCTCGCCGGCGCGGATCGCGTCGAAGTTGAGGTCGTGCAACGCCACGCCCCACTCGAAGAAACCCATCAAGACGAGGTTGTAGAGCGGCTGCAGTAGGTACACCGGATGCCATTTTTGGTGCGGGTCGATGCGCATGATCTCGTACCCCAAATCGCGATCCTTGCCGCGGATATTGGTGAACGTATGGTGCTCGTAGTTGTGCGAATGCCGCCAGGCATCGGCCGGCGAGGCTGTATCCCAATCCCAGTTCTGGGAGTTGATGTCGGGGTCGTTCATCCAGTCCCACTGCCCGTGCATGACGTTGTGGCCAATCTCCATGTTCTCGAGGATCTTTGCCACCGACAATGCTGCGGTCCCACTCACCCATAGTGGCTTTTTACGCGAGCCGAGCAGCATCGCGCGGGCGGCGAGCACGAGCTCGCGGTGCAGCTTGATGGTCGAACGGATGTAGCGCGAGTCGCGCTCGCCCAAATCGGCGAAGACCTCGTCGTGGATTGCGTCGAACTCACGGCCGAGCTCCTCGAGCTGCTCCGGGGTCAGGCGGGCGAGAGGGTTCTCGGACTTGTCTCCCAGGCGCGCATGGGGTCGCTTGGCAGGCTCGGGCGCGGCGGTGGAGAAGGCGCCGCGCGGCGGCGGGCCCTCGATCTCGTTCAGTCGCATGGCGGTCGGTGGGTCGGCGAGGCGGGCGGAGGAGGACATGTGGGGGGTTCCTTCGTTTGGGGGGACTCTTTGTGGAGGACGCTTGTGGATGGGCTGGGAGAGAGATACCGGAGGGGATCGGGAGGGTGTATATAGATTTTAAACTTGCGTATAACTATAGTTATACAAACTTTTAATTTTTATACCTGCATCACTCTCCCTTATCCTCCAGTATATACTAAAGTTATACGCACTCATGCATGCATCCTTCACAGGTCGATCTCGACAGCGCCCTCGGGCGCATTGATACAGGTACGCAACAGTTCTCCGGGCTGGCCGTGTACCTGGCCGGTGCGCAGGTCACGGACCTGACCCGAGCGCAACCGTCCGACACAGCTGTGGCAGATGCCCATCCGACAGCCATAGGGCAGCGTCGCGCCTGCGCTCTCACCGGCTACGAGGATCGGCTGCTCGCCGTCGCTGACAGCGTCGATGTTGCTCTTGCACAATCGGATTGACCCGCCCAGGCCGCGCTCGCCGTCGCCGACCGTCGCGTCGGGTTGGAAGTGCTCAACGTGCAGCCGCTCCGGGTTGCCGTCGCGATTCCAGCGCTCGCCCATCGCGTCGAGCAGACCGGGCGGACCGCACAGGAACGTTTCGCGCTTGGCCCAGTCCGGGCACAGCTCGTCCAGCCGATCCGGCGTCACGCGGCCGTGAACGCCCGAGATCCACTCGTTTAGTCGGTATCCGGCGTGGTGGGCATACATCTCATGCAGCTCACGGGCGAACACGATCTGCTCGGCTGTGTGAGAGCTGTGGAGGTGGACCACATTACGTAGTGCGCCCTGGCTAGCGAGGCTGCGCAGCATGCTGATGATTGGTGTGATCCCACTGCCGGCGCTGATGAACAGCAGCCGCTCGGGCAACGGGTCGGGCAGCGTGAATGTGCCTTCTACACCCCCCAGCCGCACGATCGTCCCGGGCCGCACGCGCCCACACAGAAATGGCGAGACTTTCCCCGACGGCACGAGCTTGGGCGTGATTGCGATGCAGCCGTCCGCGCGCTCCGGGTCGGAGGTCAGCGAGTAGGCGCGCCAGTGATGGATACCGTTGACCTCGATGCCCAGGCGCAGGTATTGCCCGGGACGATGGCCTGGCCATTCCCAGCCGGGCTTGATCAGCACCGTCACCGCGTCCTGTGTCTCGCGCTCCACCCGCTCGATGCGTCCGCGCAGCTCGCGCGTCGACCACAGCGGGTTGACGAGCTCGAGGTAATCGTCGGGCAGGAGCGGGGAGGTGAACGAGCGGACCAGCCCCAGCGCCCGCCGCCGGACGGGTGAGACCTGCGGAACGGCGCCTCGCTCAGCCATCGGCGCGATTCGGGGAGTGGAGGCGGGAGGAGCTCGAGCGCATCGACATGACCTGATCCAATGGTACCTCATTTGAGGTTACATCAAATACGGTATCCTTGGATGGAGATGGCGAGTGTGAGCTTGGACACGCAGCAGAAGCCCGGCCCGGTGGCCGACCTCACGATCGAGCAGCTGGCGGCGGAGGTGGGGATGTCGGTGCGCAACATCCGTAACCACCACTCCCGTGGCCTGCTCCCTGCGCCGGAGGTTCGTGCGCGCGTGGGTTACTACGGCGCTGAGCACGTGGCGCGATTGCGCCTGATCCTTGACCTGCAGGCGGACGGCTTCAACCTCACGGCGATCGAGCGCCTGATGAGCGCTTCGGGCGGATCGGCTGCACGCTTGCTGGGACTGCGCAACGCCATGACCGCGCCCTTCGAGAACGAGACACCGGAAGTGGTCACGGGCGAGGAGTTGCGCCAGCGCTTCGGCGAGGTCGCTGCCAAGGATGTCGAGCGCATCCGCAAGCTGAAGTTGCTCAGCCCGCTGGGCGACGACCGTTTCGAGGTGCCCAGCCCAGCACTGATGAAAGCTGCTGAGGAAGTGACCGCGCTTGGTATCTCGCTGCACGCGGCGCTGGCGCTCATCGAGCGGGTCAGCCGCGACTGCGAGTCGATCTCACGTGCGTTTGTAAAGCTCTATCTGAACGAGCTGTGGGAGCCGTTTACGCAGGCCGGGCAGCCGGAGGAGCGCTGGGATGAGGTGATCGAGGCGATCGGCGCGCTGCGGGCGATCGCCTCGGAGGCGCTGCTGGCAGTGTTCAAGCAGCGCATGAGCGCGCAGGTGCAGGACGCCTCCGACAAGCTGCTCAAGCACCAGGTCAAGCACTCTCACTAGCAGCAGCCGTGCCTTCTACGAGCGGCTGTGCCTTCTACGCTGTAGCGGCCCATGGATCAGGCCCACATCCGCAACTTCTCGATCATCGCGCACATCGACCACGGCAAGTCGACACTGGCTGACCGCATCCTCGAGCTCACGCACACGGTCGCTGCGCGCGAGATGCGCGCACAGTTGCTCGACTCGATGGACCTCGAGCGTGAGCGGGGGATCACGATCAAGGCGCAGGCCGTCCGCGTGTTCTACACCGCCAAGGACGGCGAGACCTACCAGCTGCACCTGATCGATACGCCCGGCCACGTCGACTTCACGTATGAGGTCTCGCGCTCGCTCGCGGCGTGCGAGGGCGCGCTCTTGGTTGTGGATGCCGCCCAGGGCGTGGAGGCGCAGACGGTCGCGAACACCTATCTCGCAGTCGAATCCGGCCTCGAGCTGATCCCCTGTCTGAACAAGATCGACTTGCCCGGCGCCGAGCCCGAGCGGGTTGCGGGCGAAGTGAGCGATCTGATCGGCGAGTCAACCGACGGTATCCTGCAGATCAGCGGCAAGACAGGCGAGGGCGTGGGCGAGGTGCTGGAGGAGCTGATCGCACGCGTACCTCCGCCGCATGGCGACCCGGATGGGCCCCCGCGCGCGTTGATCTTCGACTCCGAGTTCGATCAATACCGCGGCGTGATCGCCTACATCCGGGTTGTCGACGGGGTGTTCAAGAAGGGTGAGGCGATCCGGGCGATGGCGACCGCGACCGAGGCGGACATCGACGACATCGGTGTGTTCAGCCCGCAGATGATGCCGACCGACCAACTGGCGGCGGGCGAGGTGGGCTACCTGATCACGGGCCTGAAGGACGTCACGCTGCTGCGTGTCGGCGACACGCTGACCACGCGTACACGCACGTCTGGCCCAGGTAGCGGATCGAGAGCCCACCCACCCGCAGAGGCGACTGAGGCATTGCCTGGCTATCGCGAGGTCAAGCCGATGGTCTTCTGCGGGCTGTTCCCGATCGACTCTGATGACTACCCTGATCTGCGCGATGCGCTGGAGAAGCTCGTCCTCAACGACGCGGCGCTGTCGTGGGAGCCTGAGACATCGGACGCTTTGGGGTTTGGCTTTCGCTGCGGCTTTCTGGGCCTCTTGCACATGGACATCGTGCGCGAGCGCTTGGAGCGCGAGTACGACCTCGAGCTGCTGGCCACCATGCCCTCGGTGGAGTTCGACGTGACGCTCTCAAACGGCGAGCAGCTCGAGGTGCACAACCCCTCGGACATGCCTGACCCGGGCATGATCGAGGAGATCTCGAGAGCCCTTCATCACCGCCTCCATCATCGCCCCCAAAGAGTTCGTGGGCGCGGTCATGGAGCTCTGCCAGGAGCGCCGCGGCGTGCACTCGGGCATGCACTACCTCTCTCCGGAGCGGGTGCAGATGAATTACGAACTGCCGCTCGCGGAAATCGTGCTCGACTTCTTCGACCAGTTGAAGTCGCGCACCAAAGGCTACGCGTCGCTCGACTACGAGCTGAGCGGCATGAAGCCCTCGGACCTGGTCAAGCTCGACGTGCTCCTAGCCGGTGACACCGTGGATGCGCTGTCGATGGTGGTGCACCGCGACAAGACGTATGAGATGGGGCGCACACTGACGGAGAAGCTGCGCAAGCGCATCCCCCGCCAGCAGTACGACGTGCCGATTCAGGCTGCGATCGGTGCGCACGTGATCGCTCGCGAGACCGTCAAAGCTTTCCGCAAGGATGTGATCGCCGGCTGCTATGGTGGGGACATCACGCGCAAGAAAAAGCTGCTGGCCAAACAGAAGGAGGGCAAGAAGCGGATGAAGCAGGTGGGCCGCGTGGAGGTGCCGCAGGAGGCGTTCCTGGCGGTGTTGGAGCTGGGCGAAGAGTAGCCGCAGCTGGCGTGTCCCCATCGGCGGATTCCGTCGGAATAGGACATGTGCACCAAGACACGCTGAACGAGCGCCGCCGCCTCTATCTGCTCGGGCGCGTGATCGTTGCGCGCCACTACCGCCGCCCGCTGACGCTCGCTGCGGTTGCCCGTGCCGTCTCGACCTCGCCCCGCCAGCTGCAGCGTGCGTACGCGCAGTTTGGGGACTCCTTTCACGAGGACCTGTTTTCGCGCAGAATGGCGGTCGCTGCGCAACTGCTCGTCGAGCAGCGCACGATCCCGATCAGCGACGTTGGGCGCTTGGTCGGTTATCGCCAGGCTTCATATTTTGCGTTCGCATTCCGCCGTCACTATGGGCTATCGCCGGCTCTCTTCCGCGACCGCGCTCTCCGACATGTCAACAGGGTCGAGTGACTCTGCCCCCGGTAGGTACACCCGCATCAGTGTCCCGCCGCCGTCGGCTCGCTCGGCCGTGATGCTGCCGCCATGCTGGGTCACGACCTGGCGGACGATGGCCAAGCCCAGCCCCGAGCCGGGACGCCCGCGTGCCTCTGCCCCGCGATAAAAGCGGTCGAACACGTACGGAATATCCTCTGCGGATATTCCCTGCCCATGGTCGCGCACGGTCAGCTCACTGCCGTGGAGTGAGATCTCGACGGGCTCGCCCTCGGGGCTGTACTTGACGGCGTTGTCGAGTAGGTTGACGACGGCTCGCTGCAGCCGGGTCGCGACGCCGCTGAGGAGCACAGGCTCGAGCGTCGTTTGCAGCGGTGTGGTGGGCGAGTTGCGCCGAGTGCGATCGACGACCTCTGCCACGACTGCGTCCAGGCGCACGTCCTCGGCGTCGATGTTCTGTTCCTCGCCGCGAGCCAGGTCGATCAGGTCGTTCATCAGCAGCGTGAGCTCCTCGATCTGCTCGACCACGTCGCTGAGCAGCAGCTCGCGCTCCTGCTCGTCCATGTCGCCGGCCTGCTGCAGGATCTCGATGTTCGTGCGCAGGCTCGTCACCGGCGTGCGCAGCTCGTGCGAGGCGTCGGCGACGAGCTGTCGCTGGGCGTGCACCGAGTCGTCTAGCGCGCTCATCGAGCGCTCGAGCGCATCGAGCATCGCGTTGAAGCTGACGGCCAGGCGCCCGATCTCATCTTCCCCGGCCGGCGCGATGCGCTGGGAGAGATCCTGCGTTTCGGCCACATGCTCGGCCGCGCGCGTCAGCCGTCTGACGGGCAGCACAGCGGCGCGCGCGACGAGCTGCCCGAGCAGCGCCGCCAGCAGGATCCCACCGAAGCCGATCAGCACCAGGATCAGGCGCAGATGATCGAGCAGTTCGTTGACTTCAGTGAGCGGCTGGGCGAACTGGACGACGCGTCCGGGCGCGAGGTGCTCGGCGAGGATGCGCAGCTGCAGGCCATTGACCGTGGCGTCGCGGAAGAAGCTTTCGCCTCTGCCCGCCGCCAGAGCGCGCGTGCGGGCGTCGACCGGGAGCGTCACGTTCTTGGCGCCGGAGCGGAACAGCACCGCTCCGCTGGAGTCCACGAGCTGCTGGTAGCCGCGCACCTGGTTGGGCCGGGGCGAGACGTTGCCCAGCGCGTTGCCCGGCAGCGCGGAGGCGCCTTCGAGCAGCTGCTGGGCCGTGGCGCCTTTGCTCTGCAGCGCGTCGAGCAGGCGGTCGCCGCGCCGGTGCGTCGGGTGATGCTCGATCAGCCGCAGGTTGTCCGAGCGGCTGCGCAGCTGCGCGTCGACCTGGCCGTGCAGCTCGTTGGAGGTGAGCAGATACACCAGCACCGAGGCGAGCAGCACTGCGATCGCGACGGCGGCCGCCGAAGCGAACGTGATGCGCCTGCGGAAGCTCATGGGGCGCGCAGCACGTAGCCGACTCCGCGCACCGTGTGCAGCAGCCGCGGCTCGTCCCCGGCCTCGGTCTTGCGGCGCAGGTAGCCCATGTAGACGCCGAGCGAGTTGGAGGTCGCGCCGAAGTCATAGCCCCAGACGTGTTCGAAGATCGCCGAGCGGGTCAGCACCTGACGGGGGTGGCGCAGGAACATTTCCAGCAGCAGGAACTCGGTCCGGGTCAGCGCCAGCACGCGCTCTCCGCGCCAGGCTTCGTGTGCGAGCCAGTCGAGGCGTAGATCCGCGAACGCGAGCGTCCGGTCGCGCTCGTCGTCACCCTCATCCTCGCCCGAGCGGCGCAGCAGGGCGCGCACGCGCGCCAGCAGCTCGCGCAGCGCGAACGGCTTGACGAGGTAGTCGTCGGCGCCTGCGTCGAGGCCCGCGACACGGTCATCGATATCTTCGCGTGCTGTCAGCATCAGAACGGGCGTGCGGTCCCCGCCCTCGCGCAGTCGCCTGCACACCTCCAGGCCGTTCAGCTTTGGCATCGCAACGTCTAGGATCACGATCTCGTATGGGTCTTCGCCCAATCGCTCCATGGCCTGCTGTCCATCTGCTGCCTGCGTGACCTTGTAATGCTCTAGCGTGAGCGCGCGCGTCAATGCGTTCTGGACGGCGGGCTCGTCGTCGACGACGAGGATGCGGGCGGCTTGCTCGGCCATGCTGGGATTAAAGCGGAGGGAGTGCTGCACATCGCCGAGAAGCGCCTAATAGAAGAGGAAGTTTCAGAAGAGGAAGTTTTAACTGATGCTGGCACTGTGATCTCGGCGCAGTCGCGCACTCTGCGCAACAGCATCGTCAGCCTAGCTGTGTTCTTTGCGCTCGTGGCTGCGCTGCTGCTGGCAGTGCCTGGGCTGCGCTCGGCGGCGCATCGCATCACCCATGCGCACCCATGGTGGGTGGCTGCTGGGATCGGCTTCGAGCTGTTGTCTTGCTTGGGATACGTGGTCCTGTTTGGCCTCGTCTTCGGAATGCTCAATCGGCGCCTGCGCTCGCGCCTGTCGCTGTCGGAGTTGGCGGTCAACTCGGTTGTCTCGGTCAGCGGCCTCGCGGGGATCGCGCTTGGCGCATGGGTGCTGCGCAGCAGGGGTATCTCGGTGGAGCGAATCGCCAAGCGCTCGGTCCTGATCTTCGTACTGACGAGCGCTGTCAATGTCATCGCGACGGCGCTCATCGGCGTGCCGATGTGGCTGGGAGTGCTGCCTGGCTCGCGCAACCCGCTTCTCACTCTGCTGCCTGCTGCGGCGGCTGTGGCGACGATTGGCGGGACGATCGCGTTGGCTGCGTGGGCGCGTCGCGGCGCCGCCCGCAGGATACGTTCGCGCGGGCGCATGTATGTCGCGCTGGCGGCGCTGAGCGGCGGGGTGTTCGACGCGCTGCGGCTGATCCGCGCGCGCGAGTGGCGGCTGCTTGGAGCTGTTGCCTACTGTCTCCTCGACATTGCTGCGCTGTACGCGTGCCTGCTTGCCTACGGTCCTGCGCCCTCGTTCTGGGTAGTTGCGATGGCCTATCTCGTGGGCATGCTGGCCAACTCGCTGCCGATCCCCGCTGGTCTAGTCGCGGTTGAAGGTGGGCTGTTTGGGATGTTGCTGCTGTTTGGTGTGCGTCCTGGCTCGCTGGTGCTCGCGGCGGTTGTCACCTACCGGGCGGTCTCGCTGTGGATCCCGGCTCTGGTCGGCTCGCTTGCGTTCCTTGGGCTGCGGCGCGAGCTCACGCGTTCCGCTCCGCCGGCTGTGCCCACTCCCACCTCCTAGCGCGCGCTCGGCGGCGTTAGCCGCGGTCGCCTGCCTGGTGGCCCGAAGCTGTGACGACGTCGGTTCGCAGGCTGTGCGCGAATGCCACCTCTGCTGCGTCCTGCTGGCAAGCGTGTCCGGGCAGACTTGCCATGGCTTGGCTGAGCTGGGGATCCTGTGGTCCGTATAGGCCGGGGCAGTAGACGGGCGGCGGTAGGGTACCTGTGGCTGAGCCGGCGGCGTTCAAGGGTCGCAATTGCAGGGCCGCTGAATAGGCGTGCGTGAAGTTGTCGGAGAAGATGTCGATCGCGACGCGGCCGCTGTACATCTCGATTGAGCGGCCTTCGTCGTAGACGGTCGCGGGGACGCCTCTGGTCAGGATGTTGCGCTGCGGTCCGAGCGTGGCGTTCGAGTGCAGGCGGTAGATCACGGTCGTCACCTGCAGCGGCAGTGTGCATGAGCCGCCTCCGAAGACGCCCTTGCTCTGCACGCAGTCGCCGTAGTAGACGCTGTCCCCGACCGCGCTGTTGTAGCCCTTGCGTCCGTCGGCGGCGGCGAGGGGCTGCCCGTCGAAGCGTTTCCCTGCCCAGTAGATCCGGTAGTAGGGGAATGTCTGCGCTTCGGCGAGTTCGCGTGCGGCGATCGGTCCCGGGCGTCTGGTGGCGCTGCAGCCGGCCGCGAGCGCAGCGGCGCACAACGCCGCTGCTATCAGCCCTGCTCGTGTTGCTCGTGTCCTCGTCATTATCTGCGCGTGTCGATGATCGACATCTTGCGAACGACAGCTACTTTAGGGAGGCGAGCCGGTTTGAACTCCTACGGACCGGGGTCCGGGGCGGTAGCTCGCCGGACCCCGGCCCGCATTCTTGGCGTGCGCTTTCCCATTGCGGTGTTGTTTGCTGCTGGGCTTGCGGTGGTGTGGCTGATCGCCAACCCGCGCACGCCTGATCTGGCGGCGCAGGTATATCGCGTTGGCCTGTACGAACACGACGGGTTCGCCATCTTTGACGAGCACTGGTATGGCGGCCATCAACTGCCTGGCTACAGTCTGCTGTTCGCGCCGCTTGCATCGCTACTGGGGATGCGCGTGCTAGCGGCGTTGTCGGTGCTTGCGTCGGCGGCGCTGTTTGAACGGATCGCGCTGCGCGCCTACGGGGAGGATCGGCGCGTGCGCTGGGGCGGGTGTGTGTTTGCGGTGGCGGCGGTTGGGGACATTTGGAGTGGGCGGCTGACGTTTGCGCTGGGGGTCACTTGTGCGCTGGCGTGCGTGTCCGCGCTGTCGCGCCGCTGGGTGCTGCTTGGAGCCCTGTTGGCGGCTGCGTGCGCGGCGGCGAGCCCTATTGCTGGTTTGCTGCTGGCGTTGGCTGGCTGTACATATGTGCTGGCGTGCTGGGATTCGCGCCGCGATCCTGGGTTGCTTGCTGCTGGTCCGGTCCGGGTTCTGCTCGTGCTTGTGGTGCCGGTTGCGCTTGTGCTCGCGCCGCTTGAGCTGCTGTTTTCCGAAGGTGGCTTTGAGCCGTATCCAGCGAGCTCGTTTGTGGCGACGGTGCTAGTTGTGGCGGCATTTCTGTGGGCACTCCCGCGTGGGAGCGAGAAGGACGGGCGGCTGCGCTTGCTGCGGGTGGGGGCGGTTGTGTACCTGTTGGTGTGCGTGCTGTGCTTGGTGGTGCATACGCCGATGGGCAGCAATGTCGAGCGCTACGGGGTGCTGCTGGCTGGGCCGCTGCTGCTGTGCGGGCTCGCTGGAAGTGACAGGACGGCTGATGGGCGCTGGCGCTGGCGGCAAGGCTCACCGGTAGCTGTGGCGCTGTGCGTGATCGCCTTGTGGGTTCTGTGGGGTCCTGTGCGCGAGACGCTAGCTGTGTCCGGGGCCGGGGCGCAGGCGACGGAGGCTTCTTATTACGCGCCGGTCGAGCGCTTCCTTGCGGGTCATGGGGTTGCGGGCCTGAGCGGAGATCTCCCGGTACGCGTTGAGGTTCCGCTGACGCGCTCGCATTGGGAGGCAGCATTTCTGGCGCCGAGTGTGTCGCTTGCCCGGGGCTGGGAGAAGCAGCTGGATATGCGCTATGACTCGGTTCTGCTCGCGTCAGGGCTGACGCCGGGTAGCTACTACGCGTGGCTGCGGGCGCAGGCTGTCAGCTATGTGGCGCTGCCAGATGCGCCATCGGATCCGTCCAGCGCTGGGGAGAGCGCGCTGATCCGCCGCGGGCTGCCGTATCTGCGGTTGGTGTTCGCGAGTGCGCACTGGCGCGTATATGCGGTGCGTGACGCGACGCCGCTGCTGGAAGGGCCGGGCAGGCTGATGGCGCTTGGACACGATTCGTTTGCGTTGAGAGCACGCACGCCTGGCAGCTTCCTTGTGCGTGTGCACTTCACGCGCTACTGGGCGTTCACCCGTGGGGTGGGATGTGTGGCGCCGGCGCCTGGCGGCTGGACGGAGGTGAGCGTGCGCGCGAGCGGCATGGCGGTCATCGCTGCGCGCTTTTCGCTCGCGCGTGCGTTTGGACCTGAAGCGTCCTGTGGCGAGGGAGGGCCTTCGTGACAGTGGGCGCGGGAGTTGGATGTGTGAGGGGTGCGAGCGCGTACAGGCTGGTGTCGCCGGTGAGGTAGATGTTGGTGCCGTCGCTGATCACTGGGTCGAACGAGCCGGTGTCCATTTCGAACAGCACCCGGCCGGTTGAGATGCCCAGGCCGTAGGTACGATGTTGGCCTAGGTCGGCGAAGTACACGGTGCGCCCGACGATCGTCGCCGAGCCGGAGATGCGCCCATGTGCGTTGTACTTCCAAGCGATGTGGCCCGAGCGGGCGTTCAGCGCGTAGAAGGTCCCGTCGTAGGAGCCCAGGTAGATCGTCGGGCCGAGTCCGGGGGCGTTGGTGACGGCTGGCGAGGAGTACACGTAGTCGCCTGTTTGTACGGCCCAGTCGAGCTTGCCGGTACCTGCGTCGTAGGCGTAGACGCGCCCATCGGTGTTGCCGAGGAACACGCGTCCGTAGACGACGGCGGCGGTTGAGTAGAACGTGCCGCTGCCGAGCAGTGCGCCTTCGGAGTTGCTGCGCCACAGTTGCCGGCCGGTCTGCTCGGAGATCGCTTGCACGTGGCCTGAGTAGTCGCCGAAGTACAGGAGGCCGCCTGCGAGTGTGGGGCTTGCCTTGACGGCGGCGGCGGCGCGATAGGTCCAGATGACGGCGCCGTTGCGGTCGTTGAGTGCATATACGGTGCCGTTCTGAGAGCCGAAGAACAGGCGTCCTTGGTCGATCAGTGGTGAGGACTCGCTTCCGCTGGGCAGGGTGCGCCACCAGCGGATTGCCCCATTGGCGCTGTTCAGTGCGATCACACGACCTGGGCTGTTGGGGTGCCCGCTGTAGAGGATGGTTACGTAGACGGTGTTGGCGGTGACGGCTGGGGAGGAGGCGGAGAGCTGCCCCAGGTGCTGCGTCCAGAGAACGCGTCCGGTGTCCTTGTTGATTGCGTTCAGTACGCCGTCGTCCCCGAGTTGGAAGATGCTCTCGCCGTAGAGCACTGGCGGAAACTCGAGCAGCGTGTGGCTGTTGTGCACCCATAGGGGCTTGTACGGAGCGTGCACGCTTGTGGGGGCGGGAAAGAAGCGCGTGTGGTTCTTGCTGTAGCCGTAGAGCGGCCACGCGAAGCGCGCGGGGCCGTGGGTTGGCAGCGTGGGTGTTGGCTGCGGCACGAAGCGTGCGTGGGGGTGGTAGATGCTGCCGGTGCGATTGCGCTCGTATAGGTAGCCACCGAGTGCGACGGCTAGGAGCAGCACGACGAGGCCTGCCGCGATCCAGCGTGTGCGCCTGCTCACAATATGCCTCCCATACGCGAACTCGCGGGCATGGTGATAGAGGCCGTACGTATCGGAGGCACGAACAAACCCTAGACGGCCGTCTGCTTTAGACGGATCAGTTGTGCTGATCAGCTGAAGCGGGGGACGAGGATCGAACTCGCATCATCGCCTTGGAAGGGCGAGGCTCTACCATTGAGCTACCCCCGCGCGTGCGAATCCCCCTCGAAGAGCGGTTCGCCGACGATGACAGTTTGCACAAACCACGTCGCAGGTGGCGATCTCGTCGAGTACCGACTGCCAGGGCCGTCGCGAGCGGCTCTCGTGCCTGCGAACGCATGTACCCGGGCGAATGAACCGCGTGGGCTCCGGCATACTGGCTTGGTACGTAGAATCAAAGCAGCCACGGGGAGTGGCGCAGTCTGGTAGCGCACCCGGCTGGGGGCCGGGCGGTCGCAGGTTCAAATCCTGTCTCCCCGATACAACAAAACACCTGGAAAACAGCACTTTTGGTCTCTTGCTCGTTCCTCTAAAAATGCCCCACGGGGAACAAACGGGGAAAAGGATATTTTGAAACTTGCATTGGGCGTCCTGACACGAGCCCCGAGCGGGGCCGGTGCGGAGGAGCCCGAGAAGACGCCTAAGGGCTGTTTTCTGGCCCACTATCCCCCCGGTCAGAGCGCTACGCTGAGGCGAAGTGCACACGTTCGCCTACAAGCTCAAGCTGCGGCCGCTCGTATGGAGTCCGGCTGCATTGACGCCGGAGGCTCTGGCGGGACGCTTGGCGTCCGATGTGTCTATCCGGAGCCTGAGTGAGGAGTCGTGGGGTCACCTTGCGGACATCGCGCTTGAGCGCGACTCGCATCAGGAAGCGCTAAACGAGCTTCTCACTGCGGCGCAGGAACTCGGCTACTTGTTCGCGGAAGCCGAGATCACCAGGGTCGCGGATCGAGCGCTCGAAATGGCGTTTGGAGGGGGCATCACCGGAGCGGGCGTTGTGGGCTCGTCGTCGCAGAACGGCGAGGCGGCGTTCCTCGGTGGTCTGGCTTGCTGGGCTGTCGGACTCTTGATCGGTGCAGGCATGGAGAAGGTCGAGGTCATCTACGAAGTCGAGTGGACGAATGCCGGTTGGCACCCCATCTCTGTGCCCCGGACGGGCACGGTGGCCAGGCCCAGGCTCGAAGCTGCCTAGCCCGGTTCGGCTCTCCAACGGAACTGATGGATGGTCTCTGCCATGAGCACACACGCCGAACACGAACAAGTCGCAAACGAAGAGCTCGAGAAGCTTAGGGTCGCCCTCTTCGATCATTCCCTCACCGGCATCCGGCGTACTGGGGACGTCTATCCGCTCGGTGCGTTCCTCCTGGTCGGAGCGATGGTTGACACGCTGGCTGGACTGCGGTTTGCGCCCGAAAAGGACACGGACGGGAAGCAGGGGTCCCGCTACGCTGACTTCGTACACGAGTTCTTCCGGTCCGAGTACCGTACGGCGAAGCTGGGACCGAGGCTCTGGCGTGGTCTGCGCTGCCGGCCGCTGCACAACTTCTCGGGTGCTGATGTAGCGCTGGCCGACAGCCAATCCGCCGGCATACATCTTCAGTACGAGACGAGCGGGCGCGTAGTGCTGCATTGGCCCGAGTTCCTGGCGGATTACACGGCGGCCCTCGAGAGCTACTGGGCGGCGCTTGAGACTGATCCAGAAGTCAGGCTCAATGCGCTACGTCGCTGTTTGCGCTATCCGCCAATGATGGTTATGGAAGTCGGGTTCTTGCCTTCGCCATATGAACCGTTCTCGACGCCCATCATTGCCGGGGCGACTGCTTTGGCTAGCAGCTGAGCCGAGCTGTGACGGCATACTTGGCACGCATGGCCCGGAGGCCCAAGGTCGTGATACCGGTCGCGGTGCTGGTCCTGGTCGGTTTTGTCACGGTGCTTGGAGTCGCAGATGGTTTGGGTGTTGCCACCTTTGTGGTCGTTGTGTACACGGCGATCTTCTCTGCTGTTGCCGTCCTCGGGTGGAGGCCGTTCGCTGCGTTGCCTGAACTCAGCGTCGCTCTACACATCGGTGTGGAGACGACAGCGTCGATGTAGATCGCCTCTCGCTCGAAGCTCTCCGCCACCGCCACAAAGGTGATGAGACGCAGGACCGTGCTGTTGAAGAAGTAACCACGCGGCCAGCGCTTCGTGTAGTCGCCGTCCACGTTCAACCAGCCCTTGCTGCGACTCCTGTAGATCTCGTTGATTCTGTAGTTGAGGTTGGCGGCCGCCTCGAGTAGTCGTCCTTGGTAGGTGCCGATCTTGGCTCGAAGCTCCTTGCGCTGGTCATATTCGTAGTCAGTGGCTGCCTGTGCGCGGTGAAGTCGCCTTTCCGTCACAAACCTGATCGGAGCCGTCGCGAGCGCAGTGACGAACGCGACGATCACGGCCACGACCGCAGCCGCGGTTGTTGCGTCGTGAATCCCCAAGAACGCAGCCAGCACTGGCAATCCTCCGAACACTGCTTAAGGCCTCGTACGTTCCACGATGGCCTCCCAGCCAAGTGCGTAGGTGGCGGCGGAGATCTCGACGTAGGAATGCTGGCGCATCGTGGTTCCGGGAAGCCCGAGCACGTCCCAGGATGGTGCGAGCGCAAGCGTTGGGATAGCCAGCAGGATCTGCACCGGGATGAGGTAGGGCCATCGCTCCTCGCCACGACCTGGCGCCATGGGTACGTTGTCGCCGTCCTGCGTGGCCCGTGCGATCGCGAAGATCTTCTGACTTACCGCTGAGTAGTAGACAAGCCGATCCCCGCTGTGTATGCCTATTGGCTGGGCCGGCGCGCGCACACCCGTGAGAAGATCGGGGCGCTCCTCAAGCCAGCGATCCGCAAGAGGCCAATCGGCGGCTCCGATCGTCTTCAACCAATAGTTGGGAACTGTCGGCACGGTCCAAACCCTAACGAGCAGACGATGGCGGGCTGCCTGGCGTTTGTCGGAGAGGGCCGCCTCGACTGCGGAAACAATGGACGATCGAAGGGGTCTACTCAATCCCGAACCCGCGGTCGTTGTCGCGGTCGGGGTCGATGCCTCGCTCCCAGGACTCCTGGCGCTCTCGCGCTTCCTGGATGGCCTGCTCGATGTAGGGGTCGCGGCCGTCCTCCTTGGCTTGCTCGATCGAGGGTTCATCCCGCTCGACGTGGGCCGGCTGGTGCTCGGACTGGTGTTCTGGCTCGCGGCCTTCCGGACGGTTGCGGGCTTCCTGGATGGCCTGCTCGATGTACGGGTCGCGGGCGGCGCTTGGCTCAGGGGTCGGGGAGGGTCGCTGGTCCGTCGACCGGTCGAGGTCCTGCTCGCGATCGATCGCGCGAGGTTGCTCAGAGTCGAGTAGTCGTTGTCGCTGTTGCTCGAGGACCTTGTTGACGTATCGTTCGTGTTCGGCCTGGGCCTGGGTGTTGCGCTCCAGGGCAGCCTCGCGGCCGGCGGTCTGTTTCGCGATCTCCTGAGTGATCGTCGCCTCGCTGGCGCCCTCGCGGCGTAGTTGCTCGGCGAGGTGCTCGATCGCCTCGACTTCGCGGGACTGTTCGTCGAAGGTGCCACTGCGGTCGACGTCGGCGGCGCGTTGGTAGTCGAACTGCCGCGCGCGGCGCGACTTGAGTACCTCCTGGAGCTCACTCTCGGATCCCTGAGCCTTGGAGGGCGAGGCGGTCTCAGGCGACTGGTGGATTGCCGGCTCGTCAGCCCGGGTCGGGGGCTCGTGTTGTTGTGATGGCTCGGCCGAGCGCTGGAGCTCGGGGTGGTCGGCGGTCTCGGCCGGGGGCTCGTGTTCCTGTGATGGCACGGCTGAGCGTTCGCGCTCGGGGTGGTCGATGGTCGGCTCCTGCGAGGCCTGTGTGTCGGGCTCGATCTGCGCCGGTTGGTCCGGGGTCGGCTCGGGCGTGGCTTGCCTGGCGGGCTCGATCTGCGCGGGTTGCTCGGTGCTCCGCTCGGGCTCTGCGGGTCGATCCTGTGCGATGTCTTTGGTGATGGTGGCTTCTTGTGCGCGGCTGCGTGCCATGCGTTCTCCCAGTCGTTCGATTGCGCCTGTGTCCATGCCCTGCTCGCCGAGGTCCTCGCGGCTTATGTAGATGTCGGTGCGCTCGCGGGCGCGGCTGAGCGAGACGTACATGTGCTCCTTGTCTGTCTGCCAGCCGCCGGCGAGGATCCCCGAGGTCTCGGAGGTGAGTCCCTGGCCCTTGCGGATGTGCACGGCGTAGGCGAGCGAGATCTCCGAGAACTTCTGGGTGTCCACCTCGACCTTCCGTGGCGGGCTCTCGCGGGTCAGGATTGTGACCTTCCCCTCGTTCTCGCTGGCGTGGATGACGGTCCCGGTGATCCCGTTCTCGACGCGTTTGAGGCGTTTGATCCTGAATTTGTCGGTGAAGATCACCTCGTCGCCGGCTGCCAGCCCGTAGGGCTTGCCGGGGAGCGCGACGCGGTCCGAGCCAAGCTCGCCCGCCTGCGCTCGACGGTCCTGGGCGAGGGCGTTCATCTCGTCGCGCTCAACGTTTGAGGAGTCGGTGATCATCACGGTCTGATCGGGTGGCAGGCCCTGGCGGTTCTGATCCCAGTTGTCGACCATCGCCTGGGTCGCCTCGGCGCGGGTGTCGTAGACGTGGAGACGGTCGTGGGCGCGGTAGCGTGCGAGTGCGGGCCCGGGTTCGCCTTCTCTGACCTCTAGCCAGGCTTCGCGCTCCCACTCGTGATGGGCACGGTGCACCTCGGTGAGTTCCGCGGTGGGGACCTTGCCTTCCAGCTCCTTGAACAGACCGCCCGCTCCGAGCGAGTAGAGCTGCGCGGCGTCACCGGTAAGGATGAGCTTGACGCCGTGTTGCTCGGCGAGCCTGACGAGCTTGGATAGTCGCTCGCTGTCGAGCATCCCCGCCTCGTCGAGGACGATCACGGTGTTGGGGTCGAGGTCGAGGTGCCCGTGTTCGAATCTGGTGATCAGGGAGTCGGCGGTGACGCCTTGGTCGGACTTGGTGTCGGCCTGTAGACGCATCGCGGTCGCGCCCGGGACGGCGCTGCCGATCACCTCATAGCCTTCTTTCTGCCAAGCATCGGTGGCGGCGGAGAGCACGACTCCCTTTCCCGTCCCGGCCTGCCCCACGAGGATCACGACGCCGCCGGGTCCCGTGATTGTCTCGAGCGCTTCGCGCTGCTCCTGGCTGAGAGCGCCCTTGAGCTCGCGGTCCTTCTGCAGGCGTGCCTGCTCGAGGACTCGGTCGGTGACGGGGGCGACCGTCGCGGCGGCTCGCTGTTGAGCACTCGCGATCGTCTCCTGCTCGATCTCGCGCAGACGCTTGGTCGTGTAGGTACCATCCTCCAAGCGCAGCAGGTCACCGGAGCGCTCCAACTCAACGATCAGCCGATCGGCCTCGGCGGGCCGGCATACACCTGCGGATAGCTCGTACGCCTTGGCTCGCAGTTCGGCCGCGGTGATCATCGATCGTTCGCTGGTGACGGCAACGAGCAACTCCTCGGCGGGGTCGATATTCGGGTCGGCGTGGAGTCCCCAGTCGTGGAAGGCTTCCTCGGAGCGTTTAGCGGTTTGGTTGTGCTCCTCGCCGAGCGCGCGCCACGCGGCATTGACCTCCTCTGGAGAAGCGGCGGTCTTGGACCCGCGGGTGGAGAGGCTGAAGGAGTCGAGTTCGTGGGGCCCGGGCTCACGGCCATAGCGTTGACGAAAGAGGTTCGCGGCGCGGTGGACTTCCTGGGTGCGAGTCGACCAGCGCTCGGACAGCTCCTTGGAGACACCCTTCACGCCGAAGTAGCGCTCGCCGTTGCCCTGGCGTCGTTCGATGCCGACCCCGAGCTCCTGTAGGTTCGCGGCCAGCTGGCTGCGGTACCACGCGCCGTTCTCGCGGGCGGCCTTCATGATCTGTCTGGATTCGACGGCGGCGATTGTGCCGTCCTGTCGTTCGGCGGCGAGGATCACGATGTGGGAGTGCAGTTGCGGGTCGGGGATCCCATTAGCGTCCTGGTCCTTCCCGAGGCGGCTGGTCGTGTGAACGACCTCCGTGGCGAGCAGGCCTTTGGCCATCTCGAAGCGGGTGACTCGACCGCTTTTGCGTCGCACCACAGCAACCTCCCTCTCGATCCGCTTCAGCGTGCTGGCGACGGCCTTGCGGTGGGCGACCTCGATCTGGGCACGCCGGTAGGGATCGACAGTCGCCCACAGCGCTGAGACTTCCTTCGGCGGCGCATAGCTCAGGTCGATCCCAGCCACCCTGGTGCCGTTGGATCCGGCGGGGCGGATGGGCTTCTCGGTGACGGGATCGAAGCCCTGCATCAGAGGTCCCAAGTGCTTCATTTCGACTGCCTTCTCCGGGTCGATCCCGAAGCGGCGCAACAGGTGCTCCGGACCGTGCCACTGCGTCGGCGCCGACTTGCCACCCTGACCATCGTGGGTGTAGTAGTCACCCCGCGACGCTTCGGCCAGGAGATAGCGCGCGAATCTGACGGCTGAGCTCCCCTCGATCTTGTGAGTCGTTTGCATCCCACATCGAACGTAGCTCTCACAGAAATTAAGTCAAGGGGCCTGAAAACAGTGAAACACTCACAGATAAAGGTAATAAGTCAGAGTAAGAAAGTTAAAGATTCAGCTCCTTCGGTGCGTAGAGTCTGCGCCGTTGGGAGGTGACTGCGCCAGCAGGCACCGGTCAGGCCCGAAGGGCCCTAACTTGCTTTTCCAGGGTCTGCCCGAAGGGCCGTGACGTGCTGTTCAGCACCGCAGGTGCGTGAGAATCTCAGGGCTATCTATGACGTAATTCACCAGGGTCGAAGGACCCGTGGTTTTGGAGCGGAGCGGTCTAGAGACGTAGTGTGCTGACGTCTCTGTCAAGCGCCGAAGGCGCACCGTTACATGAGCCCGACAGGGCGGTCCTGTCGTTCTCCTGACTTTGATGGGGCGGCTCCCCTGGTTTGGTGCCACCGGCGAGCACAGCGTCAAGTCGCGGCAAGCCTCGGTATGAAGCGGTGGATGGCCTCGTTGGCGTGGTCCTGAAAGGATGGGTTGGCCAGGTCGGGGAAGATGTCTGCTTGGTCGACTACGGGACCCTTGAGGACTTCCCCTTTGCTGGCGTAGAACACGCCGCTGGACAGGGTCGGGTCGGTGACGCCGTCGACCAGTCGCTTCGCGCCCACGTCAAGCTTGTGGGCGATGCCGAGGCGGGGCATGACGTACTTGGCCGCTATGCGCAGCGGCAATTTGAGGTCGTTGGGTGCTTGGGTGCCGGTGGTGTTGCCGGGGCTCATGCTGATGAATCGGCGGTCGGGGTGCTGCCGGGCGAGGTGGGCCATCCATAGGATGCCGATCAGCTTGGCTTGCCCATAGGCCAGATTGACGTCAGGTTTACCGGCGAAATGGCTGCCGTCGATAACACTGGTGAGCTCGTCGGCGGAGTTTGAGTCAAACGACGGCCGCTTGAACCCCATTTTCGGGATTCCCCTGGCTGCCTCGCTTCCGGCGAAGACCGCCACCTCGCCAAGTCGGTTCTCGGCCAGCAGCGTCTCGAGCAGGACGACGTGGCCGAGAACGTTCTGCGCGAACATGTAGGTGACCCCGTCTGGGGTCAACGTCATCGGTGTCTTGCCGCCCATTCCACCGGCGTTCATGACCACCGCGTCAATCGATCCGTCAACGCCCGCCACGCCGGCGCGGACCGAGCGCGGATCGGCAACGTCCATGAGAACGATGTCGAAGATGGGCCGGCCGGTCTTCGCTTCGAGATCGGCCTGTGCCGTTGCCGCCCGGTCTTGGTTGCGGCACGCCAGGTAGATGCGAGCGGTCTCGGGACGTGATGCCAGTTGCCGGGCTATGTCCTTGCCGATCCCGACGTTGGCGCCGGTGATCAACACGGTCTTTCCTTTGGTGGTTTGCATTTGAGTGCTCGGCTCCTTAGATACAGACATGGTCATTGGTGATCCGGGGTACGGCTGTGCAGACTTCTGCGTCTCGTCGGGGTCGCGCCTCAGATCGCGAGGCGGCCGCCGTCGACGGGGATGATCGCTCCGTTGATGTAGCCGGCCGACGGGGTCGCGAGGAACGTGATGACGTCGGACAGCTCGTGCACGTCAGCGATCCGGCCGAGCGGAATCGTCTTGGCGAACTCTTCGGCCATCGCCAATTTCGTCTCCAACGTCGGGGTCAACGTCGGACCGGGAGCGACCGCGTTGACGCGGACGTTCTGCGGCCCGTATTCGGCGGCCCACGCCTTGGTGAGCAGCTCGATCGCGGCGCGCGAGGCGCCGTAGGCAGCCAAGCCTGGCTGGCCGTAGCTCGCGACCATCGTTGAGACGTTGATGATCGATCCGCCGCCGCGGGCGGCGATCTTCGGGGCGAGTGCGGCGACGAGGAAGAATGGCGCCTTGACGTTGATCTGGAACAGCCCGTCGAACGCCGCCTCGTCGGTGTCAGCTGTCGGTGCGAGGGCGGCAAAGCCGGCACAGTTGACCAGAACATCGATCTCGCCTGCCGCGTCGGCGACGCGCCCCACCTCGGACATCTCCGAGAAATCAGCGGCGATGAACTGCGCATCGTGCCCACCCGCCCGGATCTTCTCCACGGTGCTCGCGCCGCGGGTCTCATCGCGGCCGGTGATGATCACCGACGCGCCCTTCTCGGCCATCGACAGTGCGGTGGCGGAACCCATCCCGGATGTGCCGCCAGCGATGAGGGCGGTCTTGCCTTGGAGTGACATGTATCGCGTTCTCCCTTTGAGTGGTTGTCGCGACCCTCGAAATGGATCGTGCGTTCCACTCTAACACAGAATGGATAGTGCGTTCCATTCTGTTGGTAGAATCTGCGGTATGACCGCGACTAGCCCCACCCCTCGCCCGTTGACGCGCAAGGGCCAGGAGACCCGGCAGCGCATCGTTGACGCGGCGGCCGGTTTGATCTTCCGGCGAGGCGTCGCCCACACGACGATCGAGGACGTGCGCGCGGCGGCGGACGTCTCGAGTTCTCAGCTCTACCACTACTTCGAGGACAAGACGGCTTTGGTCTGGGCCGTGGTTGACCACCAGGCCGAGACAATGGTCGGCGGCCAGGAGATGTTCGATTTCAGCACGCTGGAGGGCCTTCGAGCGTGGCGCGACTTCGTGATCGCGGCCCAGCGCGAGCACCACTGCATCGGCGGCTGCCCAATCGGCTCTCTCGGAGGCCAGCTAGCCGAGACCGATCCCGACGCAAGAGCCCACGTCGCCGAGGGCTTCAAACGATGGGAAGCCACCATCCAGAACGGTCTACGAGAGATGCACGCACGAGGCGAGCTCCCCCCGACACCGACCCCGACACCCTCGCCCTCGCGCTGCTAGCCGCCCTACAAGGCGGCCTGCTCCTCACTCAGGTCAAACGCGACACCAAGCCGCTAGAGGCCGCGCTTGACGCAATGCTCGAACTCATCGCCCGACTCAACGACAGCAGCTCGTAGCGGTCTCGCGCGACACGCGCGAGACCCCACCGCGCCGCACGAGCCCCGGTCGATACACGGCTGTTGGGCGTACGGCGGCTACCGCCGCCGGTGTGTATCAGTTTGAGTCGGCGGTGGGGTAGGCTGCGACTGTCGTGAAAAGGTTGACCGTGATCATCGTGGTGGCGCTACTCGGTGGCATGGCCCTGCTCACCGGGCATGGGGGAGCGACTGCCTTCTCTGGGCCGAACCACAACTGCCCGGCGGTGCCGACGCTCATGAGCTTCAAGCGCGGCTACCCGATCCTGATTCAGACGCGCAGTGTGTCGTGCGCGCAAGCGTTGACCATGGTGCAGGCGATGGAGTCGGGCGTCGGCGTGACGTTTGTCGGCAACCCCGAAGGTCCGGCCTCCCAGTTTCGCTGGAAGCTATACGGCCTACCCGGCTGGACGTGCTTCGGCGACGGCAGCGGCTTCCCTGGTCACGGGGCCGGCGGAGACTGCTCAAAGGGAGCCGCCACCGTCGAGTGGTACCACGCCTAGAGCTCACGACTGAACGATTAGCGGGGTCAAGTGACCCGCCCGAACGCTCGATGGGGAGCAGAGGACTTGACGCCGCGACGCCGATGCCCTCCACCCAGCCCATAATGCTCTCAGTTGGCAGGTCTCCTGCCGACATGGATGACCTCTTTCAGCGCCTCGCGCCACAACTTCGGGTCATCGAGGCTCCTCCGAGTCAGCCCACCGGACAACCCCGTCGATCCTGTGCTCGCGAGCCCAGCTGTCGAGTTCTCTGAGATCGAAGCGAATCTGCTCTCCGATCAAGTAGTGGGGTATAAGCCCATTCCTCGCTCCCAATTCCAGCGACATTGGTGAAAGCCTCAACTTCTGGCTGGCGGAGATGGCATCGATGAGCGTGATCAAGCAGTCTCTACCATGCCCTCCCCGACTCCGAGCTCCATGCCGCACGAACTCCAGCCGTTGCATCCGCACGCGTCCTTCGTGTGGCGCCTCGTGAAAGGTCCTCAAGCGAATCATCTGTAACTCCCGGTCTTTGCCTTTGTGCTGTTTGTCGTTGAGAACTTTCCAAAAACAAACAGCCGGATTTGGCTCAAACCGGGCACGCGTCAGCGTGCGATAATCAATTGTGAATCAGGCTGTTGGGTAACTTTCTTCTTGCTGTTCTTGATTTGATAGATCCCTTCTCTGGGGGTCTTTTTGAGATGCTGGAGCGCTTGGCAACGACCACCAGCCTCGACACCAGTCGGTGCCCTGACCATCACGACGGGTGCGATACAACGGTAAGTTGAGTGGATGGCAAAGCGCACGGTCAGTGGACCAAAAATCGATGGCCTGGAGCTGAGGGCTGCTGCCGCGGCGGCTTACGTGGTTGGTGGTCGGGCGCAGCGGCGGGATCTGGGTGGCACCCGCATGCGGGACTTCGACCTGCGCTACCCGGACGGGAGAACCGACGAGCCGCTGGAGGTGACGCGCTCGGTGGATCAGGCGACCCTCGCGACATGGATGCGTCTGAGAAGGATGGATGCAATCGCGCCCACATTGTCGCGGGTTTGGATGCTTGACATGCCAAGCAGGGAACGGGGGCCCGATGGGTCCACCGGGCCGTCTGATGTAAACCGATTTGTTAAGTACGCCGGGCCGCTGCTTCGTGCGCTCGAGGAACGCGGCCAGCACGACTTCTACGTGCCTGGACCGCCTGGTGACGAAGTGCTACAGGGGCTGGCCGATCTTGGTTGTGACGCCGGCTCTTCTCGCGCGGCTGGGCCGGGCGAGACTGGAAGCATCGAGGGGATCGCCCCGGCCGGTGGATTTACCCATCCAGATTCAGTCGCGTGGGCGATCGAACACGAGGCCGCCAAGGCAGATAACCAGGAGAAGCTCAGCTGTTCTCCGGATGCGGAGCGCCGTCATTTGTTTGTTGTGGCACACCCGTCAACGGTCGGCGCATATCTATCAGTCAGACACCGCCAAATTGGACGTTTGCCTACATTGCCGACCCCGATCACTACGGTGTGGATTTGGGATGGAAACAGCTCCCATGTATTTGTGGCAACACCACCATCACCCTGGGAAGGTCACGAACTGCCGCAAGACTTGCTGAGCAAACCCGAGGACTGGGTCGAATAAATCTCGTCTGCGCCGTCTTTGTAGTGGCTAAACGAGGCAGGCACGGATCTCAGGCCGAACGACGGATCGATTCTTGGTCCCAGAACTGGCTTGTCTACCGAGATCGCGTGCGCCCTAACTGATCATCGAGTAAGCGTAATGGTCCGCATCCGCTCGGAGTTGGGGAAGAGGGTCGTGGCCGCAAGCCGCAGAGCAGCTTGTGCCTGCTCGTCGACATAGAAAGGGCGCCGACGAATGCCTCCGAATGTGGCGTGAACCCAGTTGCGAGGTGGAAGCTCGACATAAGGAGACGCGAGAATCTCGCTGAGCACCTCGGGCAAGACCTTACCCTCCTCCTGGACAAGGGCAAGTAGCGGCTCTAGATCATCCATGTTGAGAATTGTTGGTCGTCTGACGCGTGCGTCATTGAGGAACGCTTCCGGAGCCACATCGCGGAGGTATTGCCAGAGCGCCGGGTTTTGAAAGATCGGATCACCGGCTTGAACCAGCACTGGCCAGATACGACGTACTCGGTTGAGTTCCACTCCGTCATAGGTCAAGTCCCCGTCCAGCAACTCGCGTAGCCGCGAGGCCAACTCCAGCAGCTTGTCGGTGGTGGCCTTATCCATGGCCTTGAGGAGCAAAGTCTCATTCAGGCTTGTGCGCGCCTCGCGGGGGATGCGCCCGGAGAAGATCTCCACAAGCACTAGGTCGCTGCCATAGTCCAGCAAGAGATCGGGCGAGTCGTGGCGTTGCTTGCCGATCTTGTATGAGTGCTCGCCGTGGAGGGTAACGGTCCCAAGGTTCAACTGGTTGTTGTGAGAGGTCCTCATCAGACGGCGGACGACTTCCTCGCCAAGCGTGCCCTCATAGCCGAGTAGCACGAGTGCCGCGTTTTTGCCCGGCTTGCGGGGATGGGGACGATGTTCGGCTGCCTGTAGAGCGCGGTGGTGCATGCCTCGGGTCATCCATGACTGCAGAGCGCGTGGCGAGATAAGCCGCAGCGTGCCGTCGAGCGCGCGCAAATAGGGTCGCTGCTCGAATGCCGTGTGATCCCAAGCGACATGGGCTGGGTTATCGCTAGTGGCGAGCATCAAGTCCTGTAGCTCCTGGCGAGAGGCGGAGATTAGTTTGACCAGAGCCGGCTCCTTAGCGGCAAGTCCCCCGGCGCGCAGAAACCCAGGCTCGATATGGATCAGTCGTTCGCGGGGCGCTGCCTCGGCGTCCAACGCCCTGCTCACTGATGCGCAGGCGAGACCCCCCGCAAGTTGCTCGCCTAGCCTGAGGCCGTAGTCCTCCTGCATCCACTGGTCGATGCCACAACGGGCATGGTGCTCGACCATCATAGGATCGCCGTGCACATCGACGTACATCGCGTGAGCGCGAGCCATAGCCTCGAGAAGGTCGGATTCGTGATGCCATGCGGCAATCAACGTTGTGTAACGAGCCCAGGCGGCCCAGTCAGCGGGAGAAGCAGGGTCGTGCTCTGGGGGATCGCCGTGAGGTAGAGCAGATGCCAGACCAAGCAGCGCGCCTGCGAGCCGGTCAGCCTCCGCCCTCGTGAGATCACGTTCCATCTGGAGATCGGGCGCAGCGTGCGCAACCAGCAAACGTTGAAGCGCAGCGACGTATCGAGCGTCAAAGCCCACGTGGGATGGCGATTCTTCAACGAATGCCTTGAACTTCACTCCTATCTCGCCTCGATACAAGTCCGCGCCCAGCTCAAGGTGACGCGCACGGTCCTGCGGATGATGATGCAGCTCAGCAGTAAGAACGCTCAGCGCCCTCATCGCCGGTTCGAAGGGCACGGAGGCGATTAGCTCGATCATCTCTTCAAGCGTGGGCGTGGGCAGTCCGAGTTCCTCCGGGGTCGGCGCGCAGAAGATGATGTCCTCCGGCTGCGGCTTTGCGGAGTCTGGGATCAAGAGCCGTGGTGCGATGGGGCGTAGCTCTGGCGGTAGGTCAGATATGGGCCGGCGTCTCTGCGTGATTGGCGGCCTTCCATCGAGGACTCCTGGTGGCAGGAAGAGTCCCGAGTCTCGTGCCGTTTCGGGAATCACGAGCAGGGGGCGCTGTATCCGGGATCGCACTCGGCGGGAGGAGACGAGGTGACGATCGGCCGAGATGCTCATTCCAGTCATGTAAGCACCCGCTCCGGTCATGTCGTGTAGCCGACGGACGCGGAATCAAGAGCACACTGGCGTGCTCAGCAACGGTGGCTGGTTCTAGGCCACCCAGCGGGCGTCTGCGAGCTCGTGCTTGTACTTGCCGGTGGCTAGATAGGCGTGCAGACGCCGTCCTGCTGCGAGGGGCCGGATCTTGCCTGCCGCCTGGTTGGGTGTTCTTGCCTCGGTGGCATAGATCTCGCAGTAGCTTGGGTCCTCCGGAGAGACTGCGGGGTCGGTGGCGAACACCAGGTATCCGCGGCGGCGTGCGCGCTCATCGTTGACCTTGGCGATTCGCTCGTTCTCCTGCTCGAGCTCGCGAGCCCACGCAAAGAGATCGATCTGGGTGTCGGTAGGTGGTGGCATGGATCAGGCCCCTCCCTTAGAGCTTAGGAGCTATCTTCCCACCGGCTTGGGACGGTATTCGCGCTCAAGCTATGACTTGCTCTTGTCGCCTGCGGCGATGAAGCGTCGTAGGCCGTCGAAATCCTGTCCGGTGTAGGCGTCGAAGGTCGCTTGGCCGACCTTCTCGTAGGCCCATTCTCGGCCCGCGAGGCGTGTTGCGTCCTCGCACCAGCGCCGGGCGCGGCGGTCCTTGAGGGCGACGTCGAGATCTTCTTGGCCCTTGGTCTCGATGATCAGGCAGCTGTCGTCGGTCAGCCGCAATACGAAGTCGGGGTAGTAGTAGCGCAGGGCGCCTGCCTTGGAGATGTACTCCAGCGCGAAGCGGCTGTTCATCGTGAGCTTTGCCCAGGCGGTGACGTCTGTCGCCCGGTCGAGGAACTGTGCGAAGCGGCCCTCCAGGGTGTTGTCGACGGGCGTGAGGTTGAAGATCGTGTGCTTGCCTTCGACTGTCTGGCGAGACCAGGGGAATGGTGGGGTCTGGGAGAGCCGGAAGGCGTTCTCGGTGATCGTTGGTTCGCGCTCGACGATCGCGAGGTCACGGATCGCCTCGCCAAATGCGTTCTCAACGAGCTTTTGGGCATCGTTCTCTGCCAGCCGGCGCAGGACAACCTTGTCGTCCAGCTCGACGGACTGCTCGAACACGCGGGTCTTGAGGTAGTCGCGGACCATCGGCGCGAGTGTGGCGAAGGCACCAGAGAGCCGGTCGACTCCGGCGGCCTTGGCGACGCTGCGCGTGTAGTAAGTGATCACGCCGGATGGGTCCTCTGCGTAGGGAACAAGGAACTCGTACTCCTCGATGACGCCCTTGTCGATCAGGTGCATGCCGCGGTACTGGACGTACTCGTCTGGCTGCACGTCGGGTACCGCGAGTCGATGCTTCGGATCGGGCACGTCGTGTGGATTTAGCTGGCTCAGGGCACTGTCTGAGCGTGCCAGAGCACGTGTGAGCTGCGGGATGACGATGTCAAAGCGGCGCTTGGCCTCGTCGGCAAAGATCGTCAGTGCGCCGGGCTTGATCTTGTCGGCGTCCTCGCGCTCGACGACGAGGCCCCCGTCGAGCTCTGTGTTCCAGAGGTGGCGGAAGGCCTCATGCTCGATCACGACTACGCGCTCGTCGAATCCTGAGCCGGGCGGGGTCATGCGGCGCAAGCCACGCCCGAGGGCCTGCTCGGGGAGGATCTTGTTCGCGGCGGTGAGCGCGCGGAGTGTGACGATCACGCAGACGTTGCGGACGTCCCAGCCCTCACGCAGCATGAGAACGCTGACGATGCATCGGATAGGGCTATCGGGTCCGTCAACGTCCCGGGCAGCGCGGCGAGCCAGGTCGAGGTCGTCCTTGGTGATCTCACCGGAGCGGGTGGTGTGGATGACGAGCAGTCGGTCGCCGGAGAAGTCTGGAAGCTGGCGGAGGTAGTCGCCTGCCTCGTCGGCGGCAAGCGTGTTCTCGCACATCACAAAGAGGACCGGCCGCTTGCCCGACGGTGAGAGCGTCTCTTGGAACGCCCTCCATCGGCCTACAGCGACATCGAGCCACTGGCGGTTGCGCTGAAAGGAGGTATCCCCGAGCTCGACCTCTGCTCCCTTGACCTCTCCGATAATCGGTGTCTTGACGATCCCGTCGGCGACGGCCTGAGCGAGCGGATAGTCGACCACTACGTGACGGAAGACGCCGCCCTTCTCGTACTTCGGGGTGGCTGAGAAGTCGAGCTGCGACACGACGCCTGCGCCAGGGTCCTCTGGTGCGTGCTTTCGCAACTCGGTGTGGAGCCTCTCGATCGTCTGATTCCAAGTGAGTTTCTCGTCGTGGACGTGATGGGCCTCGTCGTTTACGACCATCACTCGCTGGCGCTCTGAGATGGCATCGAAGAGCCGCTCGGCGGAGGATGCGTCGACATCGCGGTTGACACGGGGCCCGACCATCGCCTCCACCGGATTGGGGGCCGTTTTGTTCTTGCCGCGTGCCGTGGACGGCTCGTACAACCGCTGGATATTCGTGAGGTACAGGACTCCGCGGGCAGTGACCGGGGACGGATCGTCCTGCAAGAGCACGGCAAGGTCGAAGTCATGCGACCACTCAGGCGGGACCAAGGGATCGCGACGAAAAGTCGCTCCGTCGCCGAAGTCGGACTTCAAGCGCTCGAAGACGATCAGGTTCGGTGCGATCACGAGGAACGATGTCGTCATCGGCGAGTCAGACTCGTATAGCGCGTGGAAGTAGGACCAGACGATGCAGAGGCTCATCGCCATCGTCTTGCCCGAGCCCGTCGCCATCTTCATTGCCAATCGCTGGCGCTTGGTTTCGCCAGGCTGGATCGTCATCCCATGCTCGGCGTACTCAAGGAGGTCCTTCAGTCCGCGAACCGGCTCGATCTCGGTCAAGTAGATGAACGTCTCAACGGCCTCGCGCTGGCAGAAGTAGAAGCGAAATGGTTGGCCGTCGTCGGAGCGATGCTCATCAGCGAACCAGAAGCTCAGCAGTCGCTGCGATGTCGCCGAGGCTTTCGGATATCCCTGTGCGCGCCAGGAATCGACATGCGCTCGCACTCCGTTCACTGCGTAGGTGTCTTCGCTGGGCTTGCGCCGCTCGGGAAGGGCGTACGGGTCACTCGCCGGAGCCGTGGGCTCCTCCGGGCTCATTTGATTCGAACCTCGGCCAGCTTGGTCGTGTCGTTGCCGAAGATGTCGATGATCTTCACGACGATCGCGTAGCTGCCGGGCTTCGGATACTCGTGCCAGTCGCTCTGGGTTGCGAGCGCAGGGTTTTCACGCGTCCGGTATGCCTGCCACTGGTTATGGAAGACCTCGTCGCTGAAGTCGAAGTCCACCGACCAATAGTCGATGAGATCAGACCACGACGCGATGCTCTCACGGACCGTCTGTGGAATGAGATCCTCGCTCGGGATCGCAAAGTCCTTGAGTACCACGCATGCCTCGTGGCCTTTGCGACGGACGTCGAGGTCGACGAAGGCCAGCTCGAAGAACCTCACGGCGTCGGCTTCGGAGACCTGGCGCTCCATGACCTCCCGCGGGATCTGGCGCGGACGCAAGTCGAGGCCGCGCCTTCGTGCCCGCTCGGTGATCGTGTCGTGGAGACCCATCTCCCACTCCCAACCGAGAAGGTCACACGCCTCGATCCCGTTGTCGGCCATCTCATCAATGACATCCTCGGTCTCGTCGATCGTGACCGGAGCATCAGTCGCGCCGACATGGACCATTCGCTCGGCCTTGCGGCCGTGGAGGTGGATAAATCCCTCGACAGGCTCGGCATTGTAGAAAGCCAAAATCGTGTCGAGGTACGCGCGCAACGCGCCGTTTCCCGACTCGATCTGCCAGCGCTGACGCTCGTACGCACCCAGGTTCTGAATATCAAACGGGCGGCAGTCGGGTGTGCTGAGAAGGCGCTTACGTGTCGAGTGGATAGCAAAACGGCCGAGGTCACAGGCGATCCAGCGGCGTCCGAGTTGCTCGGCAACCGCGGCCGTTGTTCCCGAGCCGACAAAGAAATCGGCGACGAGATCATCGGGGTTGCTGCTTGCCGAGATAATCCGTTCAAGAAGGCTCTTGGGCTTCTGGGTCGGATACCCGATCCGCTCTGAGTCCGATGCTTGGAGGTTGCCGATGTCGTCCCAAAGCGATTGAACCGGAACTCCCTTGCCTTCATCGAGGTAGTACTTGCGGTGGGGAACAGCTCCTGGCTTGGGTTGCACCACCAACCCGGCGGCAATAAGTTCGTCCATGGTCTTCTTCGAGTAACGCCAATAGCGAGTGACTCCCATCACCTCGTATTGGGGGTTTCCCTTTGTTGCCCCGCCAGGCCCAATCATGCTTACAAGTCGATATCTGCGACCAGTCGTCTCCTCAACGTGTCGATACGCGGTGGCGATGTACTCCGGTGTGTAGTCAGTAAAAGGCTGGTTGAACGTATATGCATCTGACTTTGAGTAGAAGAGAATCGACTCAGTGGCTGGGCCCCACGCCTTCGTGCCTTGCCCGAAGTTGCCCTTGACGGTTGTGGCTCGCTTCCAGACGATCTCGTTACGGTAGTTCTCGGTGCCAAATACCTCATCAAGAATTAGCTTGACCGCGTGACTGACATTGGTCCCTAGATGCACGTAGAGCGACCCGTCCTCGGCGAGTAACTCATGGATCAGGACAAGACGTTCGTAGATCATGGACAGATAGGAGTTCTGACCGTGACCCCAGGTGTCGCGATACGCATGCTCCTCAAGGATCGAGGGCATCTTCTCGATCGATCCGTCGCCGATCGAAACTCGATGGGAAAAGTCGGCGCCTATGTCGAACGGCGGATCGATATACACGAGCTTGATCCGTCCCGCATACTCCTTGAGCAAGCTGCTCATCACGAGCTTGTTATCTCCCCAGATCAATAGGTTCCGTCCGCTTGCCGTTGGGGCGTCGCCACCGAACGGCAGTGCGCCGGTGTCCCGCTCACGAGTCGCTCGGGACTCGTTGATGGTCTCGACCGTCTGGAAGGGCAGGTGGATGCGCTCAACGCGCTCGGGCTTGCCGTCCCAGTCGAGGCGCACGGTCATGGAGCCACCTCGACGAGGTGGCTAGCCGGGCAGGACAAGGAGCGCGGAGCGGGCACGGGCGACATCATCACGGAAGCTGCGGTCGTACCTTGTCGGCCTCATGTGCGGCCGGGGCAGGGGTGCTGCAGACTCAAGACGATGCGCTCAGAACAGATGCTGAGCGAGTCGCAGTAGATCGGCGTCAAGGCCGAGAACGTGGGCGCAGCCCAGCGTTGCTGCCGTGAAGAGCACCGCGATCGCTCGGTCGATCGCTCCAGTGGTTTCGATTGACCATCGCGACGTGCCAGGCGACCGTTCGCGCTCGACCCTCATCCCCCCAGCATACACAATAGACAACAATCATGATAGATTTATTGTATGGCTGTGGAAACTGCGGAGTCTGAGTTCCTGTCTGTGCGCGAGACGGCCCGCCGCCTCGGTGTGCACGAGAACACAGTGCGGAATTGGGTGGATAAGGGGATCCTGGAGAGCGCCAGGAAGCCGGGGGCACGCTTCCACCGCTTCGCCGTCTCGGAGGTAGAGCGCGTACGTCAAGCGCGCTCGTCGTCAGTCTCCACCGCCCAGGAGACGCGCAGGATTATTGGTCCCGAGTTCGCTGACGCGACTCGGCTCAGCCGGTGGGCCGAGGAGAAGGAGGCCAAGTACGTCTTTCCGCGTCTCCTGCGCCGCCTGCTCGCCGCCACGCCCGGTATCGAGAATCTGACGGCGCGCGCGGGCGAGGGCATCTCTCTCGGTGGCTGGGACATCCGGGCAACGGCCGCCGCGGCAACACCTTGGCTGCCCGAGGGCCCACTCGCATTCGAGTTGGGTGTCGGTCGCTCTCCGCGCGTCAAGGCTCAGAGCGACTACGAGAAGCGATTGAAGAATCCCCTGGAGGTGAACCCCAAGGAGACCTCCTACATGTTCATAACTCCGAAGCGCTGGCAGGACTCAAGCACATGGGCTGCCGAGCGTGAAGCCGAAGGAATGTGGAGGCGGGTTCGCGTGATCGACGGCGACGATCTGGAGGCATGGCTCGAAGCCACACCAGCGGTCCACTACTGGATCTCTGAGCAGATTGGCTTGAACCCCAGGGGATTGATGACCGCGGACCGCTGGTGGACCCAGTTCAGCGGCAGGACACGACCGATGTTGCCACCGGCGTTCCTGCTCGCTGGACGCGAGGAGGAGCGTCACAAGCTCAACCAGTTTCTCACCCAACCACCCGCGTCGATCACGGTGAAGGCCTCGTGGCGAGATGATGCGCTCGCATTCAGTTGCCTCACGGCCGGCGTTGCCTCGGAGGACCCGCCCATTTTGCCTACTCTGGTCATCCGTAATCCCGAGGTGTGGGACCGAGTAGCTACGGGTCCGGGGCCGGCAATGATGATCCCCGACTTCGACTCCGCGGACATCGGCCTAGCAGTTGCAAACCGCAAGCACGTTGTTGTCCCGGCGGGCGGGGGCGAACTCTCCGGCGAGGCGATCGAGCTTCCACCCCCAGCCCGCCGGGCTGCGTGCGAGGCCCTCGTTGAGACGAAAATGGACTACGAGTCAGCCGACCGGGCCGCAGCTCTCGCGCGGCGGAGCATGCCAGCGCTGATGCGCCGGCTAGCGCCGAGCGGAGTGTTCAAAGAGCCGCCATGGGCGAAGCCGCCGAACAGCGTCGTATTCGCACCGCTCATGCTTGCCGGTACCTGGGCCGAAACCGACGTCGATCACACCGCGATCAGCGACCTCGTCGAACGGCCTTGGTCGGAGATCGAGCGTCATCTAAAGGACGCCGCTCGCGACGATGACCCTCCGTTCGTGTTCTCGGGGACACATTGGCGCCTGGCGTCACCCGATGAGGCCTTCGAGGTGCTTGCCCGGCTCCTGACCTCAGCTGATCTGAGTCGATGGGAAGCGCTTATCAAGAACGTTCTCCTCGAAGCCGATCCGACGATCGATCTTGACCCCGATGAGCGTCCGTTCGCGAGCCTCAAAGGCATCGCACGGGGTTGCTCCCAAGCGTTGCGGGAAGGGCTTGCGGAAGGACTCGCCCTGATGGCCTCCTTTGGCGACTACCCGCTGGATAGCGTCCGAACCTGCACCGACGTGGCAGAGGGCGTTACGCGTGAAGTCCTTCTGCGGGCCGATGCTGATTCTGCGGCCACGATCTGGCGTTCGCTCAGCAGTGAGTTGCCGATGCTCGCCGAAGCGGCCCCGAGGGTCTTCCTGGCCAGCGTGCTAGAAGGCTCGCGTGGGCAGAAACCATTGCTTGAAATGATGTTTCAGGACAGCGGGACACCACCTGTGTTCGGTATCTCGTCCCCGCACTCCGGACTCTTGTGGGCGCTTGAGACGCTCTGCTGGTCAGAGGAGCACTTCCTCGAAGGCATTCGCGCGCTCGCGCAACTCGCCACGATCGACCCAGGTGGGCGTCTCAGCAACCGCCCGACGGCGAGCCTCGCCGCGATCCTCGTGCCTTGGATCCGGCATACCAGCGCTTCGCTCGAGCGCCGTATCGCCGCGGTTGATCAGGTCGTTGAGGCGCATCCTGATGTCGGCTGGCAACTAATCAAGGATCTCTGGCCGTCAATCCATGCAACGTCGATGCCTCCCCGCAGCCCGCGGTATCGCGATTGGACGCCCGATCGACGAGGTGTCCCACTCACTGATTGGGCCACGTTCGTCAAGTATCTCGTCGGAAAAGCGGTCGAGTGCTCTGGAGGCAATGCGAGCCGCTGGGTAGAACTGCTACCGCATATAGCGTCCCTAGGCCCAAACGAGCGAGAGCTGCTGATCAGCGCCTTTGGAGAGCGGATCGAGAAACTCACCACTGACTCGAATGATCAGCTTCTGGTTTGGGAGACACTCACCAACGAGGTCGAACGTCACCGCAGGTTCGCGTCCGCGGACTGGGCGATGGACGAGGCAACCCTCGCGCGTTTGAAGAGCATCGCCAACCGTATCGAGCCTACCGACAACATCGAGCGCTACGCCCGCGTCTTTGACTGGCACCCCGATATTGCTGGCATCAAATACGACGACTTCGAGACGCACGAAGCGGCAGAAAAAGAGCTCCAAGAGAATGCGGCACGCCAGACAGCCGCTGCCGTAGGCATTGAGGGTCTCGGACGCCTAGCCGCGCGCTGTCCTGTACCCAGCAAGCTCGGCGTGGTGGTCGCACAGCTGTTCGCGGACGACTACGCCGCGACCCTGCTGTCGTGGCTCGAGTCTGATGAGAAGCGAACAGAGATGGCACGCGCTTGGGCCGGGCAACGAGCTTTTACCGACGGGGAGCCATGGGTCGCGAGCATGCTAAGCCAGCTCGACGAGAGCGAATCCAGCCGTCGCCTGACCATCGCTCTTGTCACCCGGCCCAGCGAGCAGCTATGGACACTGCTGGAGCAGATTTCCCCAGAGCTCAGCGATGCTTACTGGGAGCGAGCCACGCCGGTGGGGATTACGCCACAGGACGCTAGCCTCGCGATTCGTCGGCTCGTCGAGCATGGACGACCGTGGGCGGCTGTCACGACGCTCTCCATGGCTCTGCATCGCCCCGGTGCTACGACATCCGGCGAGATTACGCCTGACATGGTGGTCGAGACGCTCACTGCCGCAGCAGTCACGCAGTCTCGGGAGCCCACCGCCGCAGTGCTTGGCTACGAGATCGGCTTCCTATTGGACTTCCTCGAATCAGCCAGCGTCGAGCCCGCGACCGTAGCCCGCCTAGAGTGGATTTTCTATCGCACTCTTAAGGGCCACCGCGCCCCTCGTGCGCTCTACTCCGCGCTCGCGGCTGACCCAGGCCTCTTTGTTGATCTCAGCGCTCGCGTGTTCCGTGGCAAGAATGACCCCAACCGTGTCCACGACGAGCAGGCGGCTGCCCAGGCCATGCACGCCTGGCAGGTTCTCCGTGACTGGCGCACCGTTCCGGGGCTCCAGGACGATGGCAGCATCGATGCTCAACACCTTGACAGCTGGATCAACAAAGCACGCCTGCTACTCACCGAGCGAGACCGAGATGACGTCGGCGATGAGCTAATCGGCCAGGTGCTGTCGGGCAGCCCGAACGGAGATGACGGCGCATGGCCAGCGGAGCCGGTCCGTGATCTAGTCGAGCGTCTGGGAAGCAAAGATCTTGAGAACGGCCTTCACATTGGTAGGCTCAACGCCCGCGGAGTCACCACCCGCGACCTCTACGAAGGCGGTAAGCAGGAGCGTGCTCTTGTCGCCGGCTACCTCACCTGGTCAGACCAAACCGCCACACGCTGGCCAAGAACCTCGAGAGTGCTGCGCGAAGTGGCAGCATCCTACGAACGCGATGCTGCTCGAGAGGATCGAGAGGCTCGCCACAAGGCAGACTCGGGCTAGAAGCGTGCTGAGGGGAGGTATTCATAGATATAGGTTTAGCGAGCGGTTCGGCCTGACATATCATCGCCCCATGGCAGTCAAAGCGGGCGGTGGTGGCGCTCGCCGCATCTGCTCCTGATCGGCCGCTCTACGGATCTCGGGCCCGCGCGATGTGGATGCGTCTCGCGCCCGGCCCGGCGTCTCTATCTGCTGAGATGTCTGCGTGAACCCGCTACTAGCTGAACCGACGGATGAGCAGGCCGCGCTGCTTGATGTCGTGTACCGCGGACGGGAAGAGGCAGGTCGGCCGAACTTCGAGCCCGTTCAGGAGATGAGGATGCGGAGGGTCGGCAAGCCGGGTGACTGGCCGATCTTCCAGTACGTCGAGATCACTCTCTACCGAGAGCATGGATTGGATGCCCGAAGGGTGCTTCTTGAATGTCCAGGCGTGCGGTTCAGCGGAGGTCAAGCACGCTATGGATGGATTGATCTCGATAAGCCCCACGCGAACGTGCTGGGCTCCGGCGACAAGGTGCGTCTCAACATTGCAGGCATGGTCCACCTGCCACGGGCGGCTGCGGAGGTCGAGATATTTCTTGACGTCCTTGCCTTGCTAGTGGACACAGATCGTTCCATCTCCCCGTCAGCGACCGTGGTTCAGGGCGTAGAGGTCAACGCAGTTGAGCTTCAACGGCGACTCGAACCGCCGCACGGCCGTTGGTGTCTGGGCGCAGCTGAGCTTGAAAGCATCGCGGCAGTGCTCAAGAGCGAGCCCTCCACATGGAATTGTCAGGTGCAAGAAGGCGAAGCGCCAGGCATCTGGACCGCGTCGCTCAGTCCCTTTATCCGCAGCTATGGCGGCGTTCGGACACCCGAGGAGTATCTGGAGCGGCTAGCGCAGGTGCTCGCACCGCCTGTGCCTGCGGCCGAGCCGCTCCACCCCTCGTCGCTGTCGCTGCCGGAGGCAATCGACTACCTGAATGCCGTATGGCGCATACATGCCGGCAAGCCCCTGCTGCGAATCGCCCGTGCTGAGGCTGCCGCCAAGCTGGCCTTGGACTGCGCGAACGTTGACGAGCTCGAGGCGCGGCTGAGCGCCTTCTGCGGGATTCTTGGCGATCTGCAGCTACCAGAGGGCCAGGGGAACAAGAAGCTCACCGATCTGAAGGACTACCTGGCGCAGAAGCTCCCGGCGGAGACCTTGGGTCGCGCGGAAACGGCGGTAGATGATCTCCGTGCGTTCCTTGATATTCGAGCTTGGCGGCAGCACCCGGGTGGTCGGGCCAACGAGCAGGGCAGGAGAGGAATGCAACGTCTTGGCGTTGAGCTTCCAACGAGCGATTGGCAAGGAGCGTGGCAGCATCTACAGGCTCAAGCTGTCGCGGCTCTTTCGGCACTGCGGGAAGAGGTCGATGCGCTTGGGTGACTCTGCCATTTTTGGTGCACTGGTGAGACCAAATACCAACCAGTGACGGTATCGCTGTGCCGGTGTATTCACTGGCGGCAACCCGGGCGCTTGGGGCCAGGTTGCCGCTGAGGAGCGGTCAAGTGTTCGGCGCGCGAGGCCAGTGGATTTCATTGTCACCTGCTAGCTCACCTGGCCGCGCCTAGCGGGCGCCCGGCGGGCTCGTCCGGGGCTCGTAGTCGAGCGCTTGGGCCGCGAGCGGTGGCAACAACGTGCTTCGCTCTCGGTAAGTGAACTGATACGACTATTGCCACCGCCAGTCACAGTGAAGATCGAGCGTTGCGTCGCTTAGAACGCTCAAGGAATGGTTGGCGTCAGGGTACGCTTCCGTAGCGTGAGCGAAGCTGCCTCCGCGCTTTTTCCATGCCTGCGTCGCTGAGAGAGCCGTTTGCTCGCAGAGCTCAATGGCGGTTAGCAGGATCAGCCGGCCACGATAGCTGTGGTTCGCTCGCCGCTTGGCGAGACGAGTTATTCCTTTGCGCTCGCTCTCGTCCAGGCTCTCATTTAGCGTTGCGAACACAACATGCGCTTCCTGGAAGCGCTCAAGGAGATGCTCCGCTCGTTCGAAGTCTTGTGCAAGAAAGCGGTTGAAGGTCTTGGCCTCGCCCAGCACGAGTTCCGGCGATCCTTCCTTGCGCCGACTTGGTCTGATCCAGAGACCAAAGTCCACCTCGAAGGCCTTGCCCTCCCGCCGATCCTCCAGGCTTACCGACCATGACTGCGAGCCTCCGCCAATATCACGGTTATCAAAGAAGCGCAGCGCAAGCGCCACTGTGTAGGCGCCTCTCGCGTAGCCGGGCTCAGCGAACGGCCCGACTGGCCTGTATCCCCAGTCGGTTCGATTTGGCGGCTGGCCCGCCGGGAATGGGAATACTCGAAGACAGCGCGCGCAACGCAACTCGTTGCCGAGGTCGGCTGGTGCGTACCAGTTTCGTTGGCTGCACGCCGGACACTCTGCGTCCATCTGTACTTGAAGTACTCTCTCAGTCAGCCAAGCAGCGATCCGACGAACGGTCGCCTGGTGGCCGTCGTACCTGCGGCTGAGGTGCTCCTGTAGGTGCGCATATGGGACGACCTGGCTCCCAGCCGAGTTCTCTGCTGCCTTACCGATGATTCTGACGAGGTCGGGGTGGCCGACCAAAGCCGCAGTGCCTGGTCCCTCAATCGCTCGAATCAGCTCCAGTGCGCTTCGCCCCGCAGAGGAGATCTCAGCCTCGACACCCTGGCTACGAAGCCAGAACTCGAAGAGGTCTGTGCCGGAGACCGAGCCGCCAGTATTGACGTTGATCGATGAGATGACAGCGCACGACGAGACCTTCGCTGCTCGCGGTGACAGGGTTGAACGTGGCGAACCCGTCGAGCAGTTGCCTAACGTCGCCGAGTTTGGGCGGGAAGACCTCGGCAAGTTCGCTCGCGGCGCGGGAGTCACGCAGACCGACAACTGTCGCCCACTGTGGCCCGGCGCCGAATGAATCCTCCCCAAAGGCGGGACCTGGACAGGTGAGCTCGATCCGTCCGTCGCGCGAAACAACCTCCGCCTCTGTCTCCTTCCAATAGACCTCAGCGCGCTCGAAGTGCTCGTTGCGCAACTTGAGCTTGTCCCACACAGGGAGCGGGGCGACATTCAGATGTGGATGCAACAACGGATGGTCTCCGCCGGCCTTCAACTGCGCGCAGAACGCGTCTGCTGCTGCCGAGGAAACGGTGGGCGCACGGCTGACTATTGGAGAGACCTCCATGTCGCTCGGGCCAAGCCGCCCGGACATTGCCGCCCCCGCGAGACTCGAAGCAAACGCGGCTCCGTACGGTGCCGGAATCGGCCAGAATCTCACCCCGAGAGCTCTGAGGCTCCAGATATAAGCCGCATCGATTGGCCGGCTTGGATTGAACAGAACATAGAGAGCGAGTTGCTGAACCCGGGGGCGGAATCGCAACTCCCAGGCCGTCAGCTCGATCGGCGTGCGGACCGAGCGCCCGCTGATCAGGATGTCGGCGAAATTGCTTCCATCAACGGCTTGCAGGTTTGCATCCAGAGCCGCCAGATAGTCTCGACGTATCGGGGTTGCCGGACCAGTGGACGGCAAGCGTCCAAAGAGGGTCGCCACCCAGAGGCTGTCCATCGCCAACCGAGGATCGCAAAGGATGACCCGCTCGGGGTCTCTGCGCTCGAAGCGAAAGTCCCGCTCATAAGCTCGCGCGTAGACGCTGCGTGCGCTGAGACCGTGACCGACTCCAGCGTCGTCGCCGACGGCATCGGTGTAATCGATTGGAATGACGAGGTCGCTGGGCCACCCGATCTCGGATGCGAGTCCGGGCTGGACCTCAACCAGGTAGTCCGGCTCGAACATCTCCACCCATCCAGCGGTCAGCCGGTGTCCTGAAGGAGCAGGATCGTGATCCGGCCCTTCCAGCCAGCCTGGACGACGCCGAAACACCGGGATGATTGGGTCGAGGAGACCACCCCAGTGGCACGTACAGATCTCCATCGCTCGGAGCACCTGTGCACGATTCGACGGATCGACGAGGAACGCTAGGCGCAGTGGCCGCACGCGGTATTTCGCGGTGATGATGCGCTGCTCGCTCGAATCAAACACTGCCGTGATCATCCCCTACTCGCCTCGCGGAGGCACGCACCGGAAGTTGTTGCCTGCTCTTCCGTTCCTAAGTGGAGCAACGGATCGCAGGTGCGGTTCTCGCTATCTAGGCGGCCTTGGGTTGGGTTCCCGGTTCGCGGCCGGTGCCGGGGAGTGCTCTGGCTTGGAGTAGCTGGTGGAGGCCGTGTGGGGTGCAGCGCAGGACGTTGTGGTGCTCGGTTGGGCTGATCGGCGTGGAGAGTTGGTGCTTGCGGTGGACGATGACGCCCATGACGGGGCGCCCGCCGCTGATTTGGGGTGCTTTCTCGAGCAGCGGGATCTGGTCGAGCATTTTGCGTAGCTGTCCGCCTTTGGGCTCGGCGTTCTTCGCGTCGATGATCCAGGTGATGCCCTTGCGGTTGTCGGCGAGGATGATGTCGAGGTCGATGCCCCCGCTTGGTGGGACCCAGCGCTCGCGCAGGAGATAGAGGTCGCCGTGGTTGGCGACGAGGTCGCGGATACGCTGGATCAGGACGCGTTCCCATGCGATGCCGGCGGCGGCGCGCCAGGCGGCCTGGGTGGGGTTCTCGGGGTTGCGCTGGCGTTCGAGTGTTTCGATCGCGAACTGCTCGTCCTCGGGCTGGATGCTGACGTGCAGCGCGGCGGGCGCTTCGGCTTTGAGCTTGTCGAGCTCTTGGCGGAGCATCGAGGCGATCTTCTTGGGAGAGATCGGGTGCCGCGGCGCTTGGGGACGCAGGCGAGGCAGGTGGAGGCGGTCGAGGAGATCTCCGATCGCCTGGCCGGCACGGGTGTTGTAGAGGTACTGGTGGCGGGGGGTGGGGTTTTCCTTCAGGGCACCGGCGGGGTCTGAGTGCAGCACGGAGTGGGCTTCGTCGGCGACGAGGGCGAGCGCTCCCGGCTGGTGGGTGCTCGCGGAGACGGCGAAGTCGAAGTCGGCCTTGCGAGGGACGTGCTCGGCCTGGCTGGGGCACAGCAGAACCTCGACGTCGCGTTCGCTGGTTTCGCACAGCGTTTCCTGCAGCCACGCGGGGATATGCCGCAGGTCGGGGGCGCAGAGCACGAGGCGCTCCTGCGCGTCTTGTGCCGTTTCGGTTATGTGCCGGCGCAGCAGCCCTGGGTGGGGCGGCTGTTGATTCCACGCGTGGGTGGCGAGTTGCGCGATCTGTTGGGGTGGTGTGCGGTCGGTACTGAGGTTGGCTTTGGTGAGGTATCGCTCGATGTCCTCGGCGTAGTGCTCGCGGACCCAGTGGGTGAGGAGAGGGTCGTCCTCGCCGTACTGAGTGAGAGAGAAGCCGAGGGACGAGGAAGTACCTACGGCTGCTTCGTCCTCTCCGCCGTCCGTGATCAGCAGCTTGGGTGTCGGGTAGGCGCAGCTCGTGAGGCAGCGAGCGGTCACGGACATCGACGACGACATCGAGCACGTCGAGGACCTGGACGTGCCCTTCGATGCCGAGGTCCCAGGAGAGCCCGGCCTCCAGTCCCATGCTCTCGAGCATCGCGGGCGTCGGCGGGTCGGCACGCAGGCTGAGGGGTTGTGAGCGCGAGCGCTTGACCGCGACGCCGGAGAGCGCGTCGTAGGGCAGGCAGCGCCGGCGGGCGTGGTCGACCCAGACGACGAATTCGCGCTCGATTTCCTCGCCACCCCGCTCGAGATCCTGGAGGAGCTGCTGTACTCGAGCGATTGGTAGGCCGAGGACCTCGGCGATCTCTTCAGGACTGTCGCCCCAAAGGTCCGCGAGGCGCAGCACGGCGGCATGGACCGGCCCGCCGATCGCGAGACACCTCACCCTGACGCGGATGCGGCGGACGGGAATCTGGATTGGGATCGCGCCGAGGACGGTCATGCCGCGCGCCCGCGTCTCTGTCGTGGGTTGAGTACGTCATACGCCGTGTCGCCCTGTTTGACGCGCTCGTCGATGAAGCGGGCGACGCGCTGGAAGGGCTCGCCGATCCTGCCCTCGAGCGCGAGGCTGCGATCGGTCGTGACGATCAGGAGGTCCTGGGCGCGGCTGATCGCGACGTTGATCCGGTTCGGGGTCTTCAGGAAACCGGCGACCGTCGTCGCGGCGATGCTGAGGATGACCACCTGGTCCTCGTCTCCCTGGAAGCGGTCAACGATCCCGATCCGCACGTTCAGATCGGGGTATCGGGTTGTTGGTGATCGCGACACGGATGCTCACGCGTCACCCACACGGAAGATCAGCCCGTCGTAATCGGCCAGCTCCTCTTCCGCCTGGGAGGCGACAGTGTCGAGGCGCTGCTCGTCGACGAGCAGCGCAAAGGCGAGGTCTTCGACGTGATAGGCCTGACCGCCGTGCGCACGGGCGAGGCGATCCAGCTCAGCGGCGGCGCGAGCAAGCGCCGCCTCCCAGGCCTTGCGCCCATACAACTCAGAGTGCGCGAGATGGCTCTGCGGATCGACGACGACGCCGACCGTGGCAGCGGGCGCCTCCAGGCGTGCGCGCAACGCGAGGTGGCGGTGAAAGGCACGCTCGTCACCGAGCTGCGTGACGAGATGACGCTCGACACGCGACGCCGCGACACCCGCGAGCGAGCGCACGACCGCGGCACAGAGGCCCTCGACGATCCGGGTGGTGTCCTCGCCAGCGTCGACGCCGGGTTGCCAGGTGCAATCGACGACGCACTCACCGAGCTGCACGACTGTGCGGACGGGCCTGCCGTTCTCGTTGCGGGTCGTGGCCTGGGAGAGGTCGCCGGTGGGATCGCCGAAGCCAACCTCCACGCCCGCGATCAGGTGCTCGCCCGCGACGGCGAGAATGCTCGCGGCGAGGCGAGAGCTCGACTGCTCATCGAGGGCGCTGCCACCGGCGAGGCTTGCGAGCTCAGCCAAGCCAGCGGGAAGGCGCTCAGACCAACCGGCTGTCTCGTTGAGCGCGAGACGGGCAGAGGAGAGGTCGGTGGTCAGTCCATCGTTCTCAGCACGAACCGTTGCGAGGTCGCTCTCGGTCTGCGCGAGACGTGCTTGCAGCGCTTCGACACCCGCTCGGCGAAAGCCGAACGGGACCCAGCGCAACTGGGGGTGAACGTTCTCACCAGCCATAGCATGTGAGTATCGACACAGACACCAGACCGGTCAAGTTCCACACACCTGACCCGGCGCGAGAACGCTCCCGCACGCGCCGTCTCACTGAACGAGGACCGGGGTGTGGTTGCCGATGCTGGTCCAGGGCTCTGACTCGAACCACCTCGTCGTCTCGATCAGGTCCCAGGACGCGCCGCGCAGGAGCAGGCCGTGGCGGTCGGGGAGGTCGGCGATGTCGCTCGGGGCGACGATCCGCTGGCGGTGGGTCTGGTAGCTGGTTGACTGGTTCTTGCCGGGCGGGCTGAACAACTCACCGCTCTCGCTCGTGCCGCTGGAGTTAGAGATGATTTCCCGGTCGTAGTCGCCGATCACCTGGGAGATCGCCTCGAGCGTTCTGGGGTCAGAGACGCCTTTGAGGATCAGCTTGGTCTGAAAGAGGGTCATGAACGCGTCGGCGACGTGCTGGCCGTAGCGGCTTGCCACCTGTCCGAGGTCCTGCAGGCCCAGCATCAGATCCAGGCGCTGACCTCCGGCCTGGGAGGCGAGCGCGAGCACGTCGGGGATCGGGGCGATGTTCGCGAACTCGTCGAGCACCCAGAGCATGCGCTGGGCGCTGTAGCGCTTGGCGGCCGCGCGGTAACAGGCGTGGCGGACCTGCTCCAACATGCCGACAATCAGCGGCGCGGAGAACGCCTGGTGGTGCTCGGGCGCAGTGATGTAGATCGTGTCCGTGGAGAGCACGAACTCGTCCGCGTCGAAGTTCGGGTCGGCGGCGGTGTGACGGGCGCCGTCGCTGTTGTATGCGGACAGGACCCCGGCTGCTGCGGAGAAGATGCTCGAGCGCTCGCGCGTGTCGGTGCGCTGGATACCGACGAGGACATCGGCCGCGATCGCGTACTGTCCGCCGGCGAGGAACTCCATCGCGGGCACGAGGTCCTGGCGCAAAGTCCAGCGCAGCACATCCTCGATCGGGCGCTCAATCAGATTCGCGGTGAGCAACAGCGGCGCGAGCAGGGCCGCCGCGCGCTCGGTCCAATGGGTCTCGTTGGTCGTGCCCGCGCCCACGCGTGTACAAGCGGTCATCGCACGCGAGGTCAGGAGCGCCGCATCCCAGGTGGTTGCCGCGGCGACGGGCGACCAGCACAGCCGGCGCAGGCCTTGGGGCATCTCGGTGTATTCGCCGGAAGGATCGAACAGCCAGACATCACCGATCTCCGCGCGCGCGAACATCGTCGCTTCCATCACCTCGGGCTTGGTCGCGGTGCTGATCACCGGTCCAGACGCGGCGATGATCGTTGGGATCTCGACATCCATCGTCTTGCCCGACCGTGGGGGCCCGAGCACGAGCGTCGCGCTGTGCGGTGTGGCCGTGACCCACTCGCCTTGCTGATCGACGCCGAGATACGCGCCGCCGCCGAGGGCTTGGACCTTGTAGCGCGCGTCTTCGGCGGTTGGGTAGTACGGCTCCGGCTCGAGGCTGCGGCGGTGAGTGCGGTGGCGGGCCACCGGCTTGACCAAGAAGAGTGGGGCGTAGCGGGCGAACAGCATCGCCAAGCCCCAACGCGAGGCTTGGGCGCGCCGCACGAGCCAGTCGATCGGGATGTGGCCGTCGCGGATGCCGCGAATCAGCCACTTGCAGAGCCAGCCGAGGAACATCACGTGCAAGCACCAGTTGATCTCGCCGCTGCCGCCGTTATCGATCGCCTCGTGCAGGAACATCGCGGCGATGAACCAGCCGAGGAAGCGCCAGAGGATCGAGTGCTTCGCCGGGGGCGCTTCGGGCTGCTGGTGCTGGGGTCCCCATTCGTGGCGTTGCAGTTGGGTGTTGTGGGTGCTTGACATGGCATTTCTTCCTTTCATAAAATTATCTGTGCTCGCACAGTAAAGCACAGATATCTGTGCTAGGATATCTGTGCACCGAAAGTCAATGCCTGACGACGGAGGTTGCGAAGTGGCCAAGAGCCGGAAAACCGATGGAGGACTGGACGACGTGCGCCAATCGCTGGTCGAGAAGCTCAACGAGGTTGACGAGGAACTCGAGCCCTACAAGGAGCTCGTCGAGAAGCAGGAGCGTCTCGCGAGTGCGCTGGCGGCCCTGGACGGCGGCAAGAGCATCAAAAAGCGCGTGAAGTGGGAGCAGGTCGCCGAGTACGTCGACGAGCACCCCGGATCGAAACCGGCAGAGATCGCAGCCGCACTAGAAGTCCCCACCACCAACGTTCAATCGCACCTGCTGCGCAACGAGGGCACAGTCTTCAAACGTGTAGGAGACCGCTGGGAGACGATCGACGGCTGGGAGAAGCACCGCAGAGATAGGAAGGACCGCTAGGCCATGGACGGGCCAGCTACAGGGGCCGGACGGGTCCGGCCCCAGACGCGCGAATCCTTCGCGCTGAAGTACAGGACAGAAGGGAAGGACGATGCAAGAGGTACAGAACAATCAGGTAGGGCCGGGCAGGGCAGTCTCGGAGGACACCCTGACGGCGGTGGGGGAGTTCCCGGAGCTGAACGGATCAGCGGGCTCAGACCGGGAAGCTGATGGTCGCGCCGGAGCTCGCTGTAATCCTGCGTATGACTCCAGCCTGGGTCTACGCGCAGGCGCGCGCGAACAAGATCCCCCACGTGCCGCTCGGCCGCTACGTCAGGTTCCGGCGGGCCACGATCGACACGTGGCTCAGCGACATCGAGCACGGGAGGATCCAGGCGCCATGGTGAGGCGCCACTGAGGACGGTTCCGAGTGGGCAAGCAAGAGATGAGGAGGCGGCAGCAATGAGCAGCAAGAAGCAGAAGCGAAGCTACGGGACGGGGCAGATACACGAGAAGTCTGGCTCGTACTATGGTCGCTGGCGGACTCCCGATGGGCGGATGCTCAACCGGAAGATCGGCAAGATCCGCCTTCCGGGTGAGCGAGAGGGACTGACCGGGACCCAAGCTGAGCGCGAGTTCCGCAAGATGCGCGAGGCGGAGGAGGGTGCGCCGCGTGCGCAACCCGGCGACGAAATCCCCACGGTTGCCGACGTCAGTGGCCTACTACGTCAGCGACTCGAGATCCGCGGTGCGAGCGACTCCTACCAGGAAGGTTGCGAGTGCGTGGAGCGGCTCCACATCGCACCGTCGCGGGTCGGGAAAAGCAGTCCAGCCGACGTGAGCACAGCCGATGTCGAGTCGCTGGCGAGAGCACTGCTGAAAAAGAATCTGGCGCCAAAGAGCGTCCGGAACATCCTGTCGTACCTGTACTCGGTATTCGAGTTGGCCATCAAGGAAAAATGGACAAGAGAGAATCCGGTCCGCGGTGCGGAGAAGCCAGGCAGCTTGAGCAAGGGTTCGAGCGACGACCTGGAATTCCTGAGCGTCTCAGAGCTCGAAGCAGTTTTCAGGGCGATCCCGGACGAAACGGTCAAGCGCGAGCCGAAAGCGACGCGCAAAGGCCGTCGTGGACCGGCCCCGCCGCCCCCGCCGGACGTGTACGGCCCGGTGTTGCGGCGCGTGATCCTGACGGCCGGCATGACAGGGTTGCGCCGCGGGGAGCTGCTCGGTCTGCGATGGCGGGATGTGGACTGGGTCGCTCAGCGGATCCGTGTGCGCAAGCCGGATCGGCGAGGTGTGCAATCCACGAGAGGGAAGTCAGAACTCTCGACCAAGCGCTCGGTGCCGATGGCGACACGGCTCGCCCAGGTGCTCGATCTGTGGTCAAAGCGCACGGCCTACAAAGGGGACGACGATCTCGTGTTCGCGCACCCGAGCACCGGCAAGGCGCTCGACGGTCCGAAGGTGAGCAGGCGGTTCAAGCAAGCTTGCGAAGACGCCAAAGTTCATGTGATCAAGTTCCACAACCTGCGCCACACTTTCGGAACACGGATGGCGGCGTCGAATGTGCCGATGCGAATGCTCCAGGAGTTCATGGGCCACGCTGACAGCAAGACGACACAGATCTACGTTCACTACGCGCCGTCAGAGCACGAGGTCGAGATGGTGGACGCGGCGTTCGTTGAGGAGGGGCCCGGTGTGGCGGATAAGGCGAAGGAGGCGGAAACGGAGAGGGAGCAGCCGGAGCAGGTCCAGCACGGGGAGGGCGGTGTGGAGGGCTGAGGTAGTGAGCGTCGAGTGCTTAGATACCTAGACGTTGTGATCCGTGCTGAGGGTCGGAACCCTACAGTCTGCAAAGAAACTATGCACTTTCAGTGCGCAAGTGTATAATTAGTCGCTGTCATGCAGTCATTCCGAGACCTTCAACGCCACCTCGCTACGGTGCCGCCAGACATCGTCGGGGCGCTCGTCGTGGTCTCTGCAGCACGTGGCCGCCAGGAGGCCTTCATGCGTCAGCGCCCGGATGACCTCGAGTCGCTTCGGCAGATTGCGCTGGTGCAGAGCGCAGAGTCCTCCAACGCGATCGAGAATATCCATGCGCCGCGTAAGCGCATCGAAGAGTTGGTTGCGGATAAGACGACGCCCCAGAACCGTTCCGAGGCCGAGATCGCCGGGTACCGACTGGTCCTCGACACGATCCACGCGAACGCGCTGAACATCGAGTTCGAGCCCAAATACGTCGAGCAACTACACGGCTACATGGCTCGCTTCACCGGAGATTCAACCGCTGGTAAGTGGAAGATGCTCGACAACCACGTCGAGGAACATCACGCAGACGGGACGATCAAGGTCCGCTTCAAACCGGTTGATGCTGCAGACGTGGACGCAGCGATGACCGAGCTGCACGACAGATTCAATGCCGAGCGATCGGCAGGCACCTATGACCACCTGCTGCTCACAGGCGCATACATCTTGGACTTTCTTGTCATCCATCCCTTCCGCGACGGGAACGGCCGCATGTCCCGGCTCCTGACGCTGTGGCTCCTTTACCTGGGTGATTTCCAGGTCGGCCGCTACATCAGCCTCGAGAAGCTCATCGAGGACAGCAAGGAGACCTACTACGACGCACTGGCCAAGTCGACAGCCGGATGGCACGAGGGCGAGCATGATCTACTGCCGTGGCTGCAGTACTTCCTTGGCATTGTCATCGCTGCCTACAAGGAGTTCGAGGACCGCACGAGCATCCTTGGAGGACGAGGCTCAAAGCGCGCACTGATCGAGCGTTTCATCAAGACGTCGCTGTCGAGCGAGTTCACGGTGAGTGACCTGCGTAACGCCTCACCAGGAGCCAGCGACTCGTACATCACGCAGATCCTCATTGACCTAAAGGAACACGGGATCATCGAGCGCATCGGCGCGGGGCGGGGCTCGAAGTGGCGCCGCTTGCGCACGAACTTCGGCGACGGCGAAGACAACCAGACGAGTGACCAAGCACCGCTGGACAATCCTGCACCAGAGGACAAAAAGCCTACACCAACTAAGGCTTAGTGCATAGTTTTACCGAGGGCAGTGTCAGGAACCCCCACGGAAGCTTCTGGCGATGCCTACGTCGGCCTCTCCCACGGGCATTCGCTTCCCGGCTTCCACTCAAGCTCGCCGTCAGTGATTTTGCTCTGCCTCGCGGCACTCATGCTAAGGCCGTTCACACCATCTATAACCTCGCCGTAGCGTTCGCACACCAACTCGCGTAGCGCGTCACACAACAAGAAGTACTCGTACATTCCAGGCACGAAGATATGTAGCGCGCCGACCCCTGGCACACCGCTCATGAGTCGTAGATGAGTAAAGAAGCCGCAATCGTGGATGGCTGCTAGCGCCACGGCGAGTTCACCGTCCAGGTACAGCTCCAGTCTCCTAGCCCTCTCGATGAAGCCCTGAGCGCGCTCCATCTCGTACCAGAGCATCTGAAAGATGGTCACTGGTTGCATGTCCGGACCAGACATCCGGGCAGGTCCGGCAGTCGTCAAGTCCTTCACGAGCGCATCGAGTTCTCTCTCGCTGATCGGACCCGTGGTTGGTCGTGGTTCGGCTATTTCACGAAGCTGGCCCAGAAGGCCAGCACCGGTACCGCTCACGCTAATCAGAGTAGGCCCGGCAGCGCGAAGGACCCGATCGCGGTCCTCCCTGCGAGGCCGCCAAGTAGTCAAATAGTAGACGACCCACGCAGCGAGATAACCGACGCAGAGGTCTGATGCCAGGTTCGCCGCGTTGGAGGCCCCGGGAATCGAACTCCCATCCGAGGCGAAGGCAACACGAACTAGGAAGGCTATCGTGAGGCTGGCGAGCGCAAGGAAGTTGACGACCCTTGCGTCGCGGTCCTTGAAGAGCGCCAAGAGGCCTGTGTTGGCGGGTCTCTTATGTGGCCGAGGCGGTGGGACTATGGACGGTGACTGGCGCGTCATGCTGAAAGCGAAGGTAACGCACAGTATGGGGACGACCATGACCCGCGCGTGTGTGGAACGACGAACTTCGCGCATGTCGGAGTTCGGCGGCGAACACGTGTTTGGGGCACAATTTGGGGCACAATTTGAGCGACACTGAGAGGTAGGAGAAGGCAGAAAACCCAATAAATACGGGGGTCCTTCTCTGGGCGACACCCAATCTTTGCGGCTGGGGGCCGGGCGGTCGCAGGTTCAAATCCTGTCTCCCCGACTAAAAAGTCCAAATACGAAGAAATGCGAACAAGGCGGGCGCGAGCCTCACAAATCGCCCAATTGCAGGCGGTTTCTAGCCTGGCACCTGCGAAAAGTGCGAACCGTCGCTCGGTGACGATGGGCTCAGATGCCCGCGAGTCGGTAGCATCTCGGTAGCAGTACCGGCCCAACTCGGTAGCAGCCAGCGTCGGGATGCCGGAAGCGAAAGATGGCGTGCGCGCTCCGTGCGAGGCGCATAGTCGCTTCATGAAGCCTTGCCAGAAGAACCTCCTCGGGGTCCCGTGACGCAATGGGAAGCCCGGCCTCTTCACTTGAGGGCCGGAGGCGAACGCAGTTCGCCGGAGGCCCATATGCGAAACGCGTCGTTGAGTTGGACGTTCTCGCGGGTTTGGAGCCGGGTCTGTTCGAGCAGCGCGAGCGTTTAGAGCTGCACTACGCACGCGCCATCGCGCGTGCGCCCGAGCCGGAGTGCCCGAGTACGGACGGCTGGTGGGCCATCTCGGACAGCTCCGGGCTGGCCGTTCCGAGGCTGTGCAAACGCTGGACCTGTCCATCGTGCGTTCGCCTCAAGCGCGCAGCGGCGCTCGTCTCTATCCAGGACGGTCTATGCGCCGCCGCCGAACGGGGCTCGCGTGTGCGCTTCATGACGCTTACGGACGGTTGCGGCGACATGGACTTCGCCGCCTTCTACGCGGCGTGGTCTCGCAAGCTCCGTCCCCGGCTCCGCCGCCGAGCGAAGCTCGGCGACTACGCCTGCGCGCTTGAGGTCCAGCCCCAGTCTGGTCGCCTCCACGGGCATTTCCTTCTCATTGACAGCGCCAAAGGCGGTGGTTTCATTGCGCAAGCCGAACTCTCCAGGATGGCGGAGGCTTGTGGCTTTGGACGAATTGTTGATATACGCGAGGTGACAGATATTCCTCGCCGCGAACAGCGGCTCTCGGCGTACTTCACGAAGGGGACCTATCGAGTGGCAACTAAGGAGGCGGGTGTGGTTGCTGCGTATATGGCGAAGGTGTCGCGTGTCTCCCAGCTCGGGGAGCTGGCCGCAACGCGGATAAGGCCCTTTCGTGTGTCGGCTGGCTGGCCTCTGAAGCTCACAGAAGCTCAGCGCCGTCTCGTCGAGGAGTGGTACGGCGGCGGCGAGGACGATGGGCCGTGGCGGCTGGTCCATGAGGGCCATGCGGGACGCTTTTTACTTGCGGAGCGCGAGCATCAGCGAGAGCGCTCTATAGGACGTATCAGCCTTGGCTCCAAGAAGCGGCAGGCGTTGCTCGTGGCGGGTGAAGGCGGGTGAGGGACTTCCCTGTCCGCCAACGCGCCGGAGGAGGCGACCGACCGAGGCCGCGTAGCGGGCGAGTGAGGGCCGCTCCGAGAGGCAAGTGGGCGGACGAGCCGCGCGGCGGCGAGCGCGGTGCAGCCGAGACACGCGACCAAACTGATGCGGTCAGTGACAGTACATTCCTGTCACTGACCGCATCCACCTTGTTCCCTACTTATCATCTTCTGCGAGTTCGCTTCTTACCTCATTAGCGGCGAAGGCCGCCTGCTCGGACGTGAGAGGCTTACCCTCAACCGTCCCATATACGACGCATAGACCGTCCTCCGTCATGACCAACCAGCCATCTCGGACCGTAGCCGAGAGTTTTTGGTTTTTCATGGCGGTTTTTGTTTGGGTGGTTTTCATGGTTTGCACAGCGATTCCTTTCTTGATTTTGGTCCGCCGGAGCGGCGGACATCAATAACCTAGGACCTTGCAAGGTCCTAACCGGGGAAAACCGCAGAGGAGGAGAAATGGCCGAGGCGATGCGAAATCCGCGCGCGTATGCGCGCTCGGGTCTATTTTCGGAAGATGAGACCATCGCCCCCGCTACGCCTCGCCGTGCCCGGCCTTGAGCAGGTTGGGTATTGGCTGCTCAAAGCAAGAACGCCCACTGGTGTCGCCTCGGCATTCGAGGAGCGCAGGTTCGCTTTGTGGTGCCGCTTGGGTGTTTGGCGGAGATTGCCGACAGCAATCGAGTTCGAGGCCGAGATAGAGGCGCTGCGCGACCTTCTCGTCGCGGATGAGCCGCCGCATGGCGCGCTCTACGACGAGGCAACCGAGCGCGAGCTAAGCCGCAGTCTCCGCTGCCTTGACGTGGCTGAGGCTGCTGCGTTCGACGCGGGGCTCCTGGGATAGGCGCTCCGCTCCGGCTGCCCCGGAGCTATCGGAACCTCACTCGCCGCGCTTAGGCTCAGCGCCTAGACGCAGCTCTAGCCCAAGCGCCTCAAGCAGCGCGGCCAACTGCTCGACCTGTATGGGCTTCCTGCCGGTCTCCCAGGCCGATACCTGCGGTTGGTGAGAGCCGACACGACGCGCCAGCTCCTCCTGGGACACGCCCTGTCGTTCGCGGGTCGCCCGCAGGAAGTCACCGGCCAGTGATGTCACAGGAGCGGAGATTATCGGCGAACGGCCCTCGCTGAGCCTGCAACGCAGGGCACTCCGGGGTGTGCTTCCGGTTAGCCCCTCAAAACGCCCGATGCTATCGGTCATGGACAGACGGTTCCCCGCAACGCAGGGCACTCCGGGTGTGCTTCCGGTCAGCCCCTCAAAAGCCCCGATGGTATGGGTCATGGACCGACAGCCCTCGGCGAGCCCGCGAACCAGGACACTTGAAATGACATACGCGAACGCGTATAGTCAAATGTATGGTCAGCTTCCCCCGGTCAGCCCCTCGCAAGCCCCTATTCGTATTGGCATGGGCATCGTCATACCGTTTCCGCGCCGCACAGACTGGGAGCCGGAGTTGAGCAAGCGCCAGGTTGCTCAACGGTTCGGTTTCTCGACCCGCTGGGTCGAGCTGCGAGTGCGCGAGGGCATGCCTTCGCGTCTGCGAGGCAACCAACGTCGGTTTCTGCTCTCCGAGTGCGAGGCATGGCTCGCGCGGCCGAGTGAGGCGAACGCATGATTATCAAGCGCGGCAACCGATACGGCGTTCGCATCTACGTCGCAAAGCGGCAGGTTTGGGTTGGTAGCTTCCGCACACGTCAGGAGGCGCGGCTGGCTGAACGCGAGGCGCTTATACGGGTCCGCCCGGCGAACGATGAGACTGTGGCGGAGTTCGTGGAGCGGTGGCTCCGTGACTTCAAGCGCCCGCGCGCCTCGACCAACCGCCACAACGCTTATATGGTCAAGCCACTCGTCGCTGAGTTCGACACGGTGAAGATGTCGGACATATCCAGACGCCGCGCCCGCGAGTGGGCGCTCCGGCATCGTGGCAGCGTTCCGGTTGTGCGCGCGATGTTCAACGATGCGGTTAACGAGGAGTGCGTCACCACCAACCCGTTCGCCAACCTGCGCCTCGACCAACGGCGCGGTCGGCGCGACCTCGTGGCGTTGAGTGAGACAGAGGTCCGCGACCTCGCCGACGCTTCGCTACACCTGTTCGGCGCATACGGCCCGACGTTCCGCGCGTGCGTCCTGTTCGCGGCATACGTTGGTCTGCGACCCGCCGAGATGTTCGTCTTGCAATGGTCCGACCTCGATATCCCAGGCAGCCTTATCAAAATCAATCGCTCGCTCGGCAACACGGGAGAGATAACCCTTCCGAAGAACGGCCTCCGGCGGAAGGTCACCCTTCCGCCGGAGGCCAAGGAGGTTCTTGTGGCTATGCCCCGTAGGGCCGACAGTCCGTATGTATTCACAACGCCCGGCGGACAGCGGTTCTCTAAGACCTCACACTATTACTACTGGCGGCTGCTCCGCTTGGCGGCCCAACGACCGGACATGGCGTTTTACGAGCTGCGGCATTTCTGCGCGACGCACCTACTTGAACTTGGAGCGAGCCCTGCTGATGTTGCCGTCCAGCTCGGCCACACAGACGGCGGCGCACTTGTGATGAGCACCTACGGACACCCCTCCATTAAAGCATCGCTGGCGCGCGTTCTTGAGGCGTTCCGGCGCAACCCCGCGCGGCGTCTAAAAGCTGTAGGCGATTGATGGGCAGCTAGCGCGAGCGCCGTAGTACGCACGCATTGCGACCCGGTGACGTTGGCCGACGCTCGCCGGGCCCCAAACCGTGGCCTGGTTGCCGAGTACCGCTCGGACAACTAGCTTCGTCTGCGCCGCCACGAACACGTCAGGGACGTGGCGCTTCCTCAGCCGCCGTGTTAGGATGTGCGGATGCAAGTATGGTGGCGTGCGTACATCCTGCGCTCGCGCGCTTTCGGTGAGCGTCGCCCAACGGTTTCGTTGTTCATCGTGGTCGCAGCGGCGTTCATCGGCGCCTACGTTGCACAGGTCGTCATGGATATCGGCACCGCGCATCCATTTGAATTTACCCGTGCGTTCTGGTTGGCCTGCCCTGCGGTCATGGTCGGCATCACGGTTGGGACGATTGTCGGGCGACGACGGAAGCGCGGTGCTAGCCGCCGGGAGGCGGCGCGGAGCGCCGCTCGATAGCAGATGGGTAGCACGGCTTCCGCCGCGCCCAGCGAACACTGGGGTTTCGGGGTGTCTTGAACCTGTCTCCCCGATACAACGAAATACCTGTAAAACAGCACTTTTTGGTAAGCGTTCAGTTGGTAGGGGGACATAACTTTGCTTCGTCGAATTTTGGGGTGTGGAGCGGGTTGAGGCGGAGGCGATCTATGACACTGGGCGTGAGGCGGTCGTTGGGGTGCTTCTGCGGATGGATGCCCAGATCCAGGCGTTGACTGCGCGGGTCGCGCGTCAGGACGAGCGGATCGCCCAGCTCGAGCGTCGGTTGAATCGCAGTTCGCGCAACTCTTCGATTCCTCCGAGCGCTGATCCGCCCGCTAGCACGCCGAAGCGTGGCAAGGATTCATCGGGTCGCAAACAGGGCGCCCAGCTCGGTCACGAGGGCAAGGGCCGGCCGCTTTTGCCGGCGTGGGCCGTGGATGACGTCATCGAGCATTGGCCCGAGCGCTGTCGCTGCGGGCATGTCTTCGCGTGGAACGAGCGCTTGACGGTGGGCGAGCCGGTGCGCTGGCAGATTGAGGAGCTGCCCGTGATCCAAGTCAGGCTCACCGAGCACCAGTGTCACCGGGTACGTTGTCCGGGCTGTGGTGAGCGCCCGCGCGGCGAGTTGCCTGCAGAGGTCGCCCAGAGCGCGTTTGGTCCTCGTTTTCAGGCGGCCGTCGCGACGCTTTCGGTGCGTAACCGTATTTCCCGGCGTGACGTGGTGGAGCTATGCGAGCAGCTGTTCGGCTCGAGGATCAGCACCGGGACGGTGGACGCGATCCTCGCCCGCGCCAGCGACGCGCTCGCCGTGCCCCACGCCAACCTATTGCAGGCGCTTCACGGTGCTGATGCGGTGAACATGGACGAGACGGGCTGGCGGACCGCGGGGGAGCGCCGCGCGCTGTGGGGCATCTTTGACCGGCACCATGCCTACCTACACCTCGCCCCAGACCGCCACGAGGACCACGCCAAGGAACTGCTCGCGCAGACGAAAGCGATCGTGACGTCTGACCGCTGGTGGGCCTACACGCACCTCCCTTTGGCGCGCCGTCAGCTTTGCTGGGCGCACCTACGACGAGATTTCGCCGCGCACGCCGAAGGACTCGCCGCGGAGAAAGAGTTCGGCGAACACGGTCTGGAGCTCTGCGAGCGAGTGTTTTGGGCCTGGGAGATCTTCCAGAACACCAACGACCGCTCAGAGCTGAAGCGCACAATCCGCAGCCTCCAAAGAGATTTCAAGCCGATCATCGCCGGCTACTCCTCGAAACGGGCGCGCAACAAATACTGCCGCGGCATGGCGCGAAACCTCCTGAAGGCATGGCCGGCGCTATGGACCTTCGCCACTCACCCCAGGGTCGAGCCGACCAACAACCACGCCGAGCGCGCGCTCCGCAGCGCGGTCATCTACCGCAAGCTCTCTCTCGGCACCCAGTCCGAGGGCGGCGAACGCCGGATCGAGCGGCTGCTCTCCGCGCACACCACCTGCCGTCTACAGAGGCGCTCCCTCTTCGTCTACCTCACCGACGCGCTCACCGCCCACGCCCGCGGCGACCCCGCGCCACTGCTCAGCTGAGCCGACCAACTGAACGCTTACACTTTTTGGTAAGCGTTCAGTCGCCCGCTTTGCTCAACTGAGCAGCGGTACGGGATGTCCACGGGCGTGGGCGCTGATCGTTTCGGTGAGGTAGACGAATAGCGATCGCTTTTGTAGGCGGCAGGTGGTGTGTGCGGAGAGCAGCCGGGCGGTTCGCAGCTCACCGGTCTCGGACTGGGTGCCGAGAGAGAGCTTGCGGTAGATGACTGCGCTGCGCAGCGCGCGCTCGGCGTGGTTGTTGGTCGGCTCCAGGCCGGGGTGCTTGGCGAACGTCCAGAGCGCCGGCCACGCCTTCAAGAGGTTGCGGGCCATCCCGCGGCAGTGGCGGTTGCGCGCCCGTCTCGCCGCATAGCTTCGGATGACGGGCTTGTATTCGCGCTGCAGGCGGCGGACGGTGAGCTGGAGGGCTTTGCGATCTTGGGTGTGCTTGAAGACCTCCCAGGCCCAGAAGACACGCTCACACAGTTCAAGGCCTCGTTCGCCGAACTCCTTCTCTGCGTCGAGACCCTCGGTGTGGGCGGCGAAGTCGCGCTTCAAATGAGCCCAGCACAGCTGGCGACGCGCCAGGGGCAGATGCGAGTAGGCCCACCAGCGGTCAGAGGTGACGATCGCCTTGGTGTCTGCGAGGAGCTCTTTGGCGTGGTCCTCGTGGCGGTTCTCGGCGACGTGAAGGTAGGCGTGGCGATCGTCAAAGACGCCCCACAGCGTGCGACGCTCTCCGGCAGTCCGCCAGCCGGTCTCATCCATGTTCACGGCGCGGCTTGAACGGAGCTGCTCGAGCAGGTCGGCGTGCGGGTCTGCGAGGGCCTCGCCGATGCGCGAGAGGATCGCGTCAACCGTACCGGTCGAGATCCGCGAGCCGAACAGCTGCTCTGCCAGCTCGACCGCGTCGCGGCGGGAGATGCGGTTGCGGACCGAGCGTCGCGATCGCGGCCTGCAGGCGGGGACCGAAGGCGCTGCGGGAGACCTCGTGTGGGAGCCCGGCGCGCACAGGCTCACCGCAACCCGGGCAGCGGACACGCTGGGCGCGGTGCTCTGTGACGTTGACCGTGATGACCGGCAGCTCCTCGACCTGATGGCGCATCGGCTCGCCGACCCCCACATGTTCTGCCTCAGCGAATACGTGACCGCAGGAGCAGCGCCCGGGCCAATGCTCGATCACCTCATCCACCGCCCACGCCGGCAAGAACGGCCGGCCCTTGCCCTCGTGGCCGAGCTGTCCGCCCCGGGAGCGACCCGAGGGGTCCTTGCCGCGGGCCCGCAGAGCCCGGCCCATCGGCGCTCGGTGGCTGTGAGCTGTTCCTCGAGGAACGGTTCAGCTGACGCTCGAGCTTCGCGATCCGCTCGTCCTGACGGGCCACGTGCGCCTCGAGCTGTGCGATCCGGCGATCCATCGCCAACAGAACCTCAACGACAGCCTCACGGCCCTGGTCATAGATCGCCTCCGCCTCGGCGCGCTCCACACCCCAATATTCAACAAAGCAGAGTTATGTCCCCCAACCCACTGAACGCTTACACTTTCTGATTAGTAAAGCACTTACGAAAAGTAAGCCTGGGGTCCAATTTGGGGGGCCAAGTCCAGTAACACGCTGCCCACCCGGGAACGACCGGGTGGTCGTAGGTTCAGATCAGCGGGTTGAGTAGGAGGGCGCTCGTTCGGTCTATCTGCTTTTATTTATATTCGCAGATAGAAATGGATCAACGTCTAAATCCCTACACGCCTGGGTCCGGCGTAAAGCCGCTCAAACTCGCGGGCCGAGACTCGGATCTCGAGGCATTTCGAGTGCTTCTCGAGCGCCTGGCCGATGGCCGGCCGGAGCGAAGCCTCATCTATTCGGGCCTTCGCGGCGTAGGGAAGACGGTGCTCGGCCGAGGCCACGCGCAGCTGGCCGATGGCTCGCAATCGGCTGCTCGGGTTCGATCGACCGACTCGCCGGGGGCGACTTCACCGCGGTGCGGGAAGCCGCCGAAGCCTTCGTCGACGGCGACTACACCTAAGCTCTTGCATGAGCAGTACAGGAAGGGAGGTGGTCCGCGTTAGTCAGCGAAGAGTAGGTCGAGAGGTCGCGCTTTCCAGCGCAGGAGATGCCATCGTGCGGTCGAGATACTCCCAGAGGTTTCGTGAGAGCCACCGTGCTACGCAACGTCGCGCTTTGGCTTAGACCGGCAGGATGGCCGCTTCTGCCCAATGCAGCGCGCCGTCCGACGTTGCTGCTGGCTTGGGCTGCAATCCTCGCACAGGTCGTTTTCCTCGGCGGGTGGGTGCTGGCCGGCGCTCTCGAACCCCATTACTCGGCGGTTCGCCAGTACATAAGCGAGCTCGGCCGCCATGGCGCGGCGAACCCGGGGATCTTCATCGCTTTCATGGCGATCTGGGGATTGGGGTGGATCGCGCTGGCGATCGCGGTCGTGCCATCCCTGCGTACGCGGCCGTGGCCACTGGCAATGCCGTTGTTCTTCGTGCTCGCCGGCGTGTGCGCGATTCTCGTCGGACCGATACACATGGACTGCTCGCCGACGGTTAGCGCCGTGTGCAAATCACGCGAAAGCGCGGGCGCACTCTCCTGGCATCACTACGCGCATGAGTGGCTGAGCCTTGGCATCAAGGTCTCGTTGTTGCTGACGGGCTTCGCGTTTGCCCGCTCCGCTTGGCCGAGCCGGCTCGGCCGACTCGTATTGAGCGGCGCTGTCGTGATCCTTGCAGCGGGGATCGTCACGTTCTTTCTGCACGACTCGTTCGCCCCCTACCAGGGACTCGAAGAGCGCCTATGGGCCTTTGTCGCCCAGGCATGGGCCCTTGTGTCCGCGGCCGTGCTGATCCTCGAGGCGACGCTCGAGCCGGACACCCTGCGGGCGCACGAAGCTGCTTCCGTGCAGCGTTATGCGCTGAGCGAGCCCGCCGCCTCTTGATTGCCCAAGCCATCTGGGAGGAAGGTTCGCTGATCACCTTAGGCTCTCCACCGGAGAGCCCGACTGGGCTGAGCCTCGCGGACGCGACTGAGGGACGCGTTAGGGACATTCCCGATTGCGCCGGCGGCCTTGCGGGTCGAGACTGTCTCCATGTTCGAGATCCCCGATACCGCGATCGCTTGCGAGGCAGTCGATGTCCAGCCCTGAGAGCGGGCCCACTCGGCGCCCCCGACTCGTCCGTACACGACGCGGGCGCCTCATCGGCGGCGTCTGCAGCGGCCTGGCGGACCATTTCGGCGTCGATCCGATCCTCTTTCGCATCGCGTTCGTGGGGCTTGCGATCTTCTCAGGGATCGGGATCGCGCTGTATCTGGCGATCCTTCTGCTCGTGCCGGAGGAGGGTGTCGGCCGCGCTCCGATCTCCCTGCTCTGGAGTGGTTTCTCCGGGGAGCAGTGGCACGCGAGCGCCGATCGACGGCTGCTTCGCTGCCTTGTGATCGTGACCGCCGTCGTCGTGTGCGCGGCTCTGCTCGCGCTCGCGGGTGCCTGGCTTGCCGGCACCCACGCGCAGCTCGCCGCCTGGGCGGTCGTGGCGGTCGGCGCGGCGCTCGTGCTAAGCGCGTTCACCCGAACGATCCGCTGGTTTGTGCTGCCGGGTGTTGCGTTTGCGCTCGCGGTCGCCACGATCGCCGCCGCCCACGTTGACCTGCACGGCGGCATGGGTGAACGCACCTATCGTCCGCGGAGCCTGAGTGCACTGCGTAACGGCTACCGGCTCGGCGCCGGCCGGCTCGAAGTTGACCTGCGCGGGATCGCGTTCCCGCCAGGCGACACCCAGCTTCACGTGCGGCTGGGGATGGGGGAGCTCGTCGTGCTCGTGCCCCGCGATGTCTGTGTCGCGACCACCGCGCAGATCGGCGGAGGCTACGTCGGGGCGCTCGAAGGTCGCTCCGGTGGCCTCGACGTTGACTGGGCCGAACGTCCTTCTCCGCCGGCCGGCACGCCGCGCCTGGTGCTGGATGGGAACATCGGCCTCGGCGCATTGCTCGTGGCCGACCATCCGATTGAACGCGGCTGGAACGGCTGGGGTTGGGGCGGCGAAGGCGGCTGGTTTGCCAGCCACGCCTATCCCGTCGCGCTGGGCACCAACGAAGCCTGCCTGCCCTCGGCGGGGGCGAGTCGATGACGCGCTCGCCCAACGTCACGGTCCTGCTGACCGGCATCGCCACGCTCGTGCTGGGCGTGCTGCTCGTACTCGACGCGAGCGGCACCATCGACCTCCGTTTTGCGTACATGGCGCCTGTGCTCGTCGGTGCGTTCGGGGCGATCTTGCTCGCAAGCGGTCTCGCCAGCCGTCGCCGTGGCGGTGGCTGAGATCATGGGCGGCGATGTCCCACCCGGCGAACCCCTCGCGCGGCGGTCTGAGAATCACGCTCGGCGCGAGCCTGCTGGTCTGCGGCGGCCTGCTGTTCGTGCGCGCGGCGGGACCGTGGCCGGGAGACGCGATCGTCTGGCCGGCGGTGATCGTCGCAGTGGGTGCGATGTTGATCTGGCGGGCGCCCGGTGTCATGCCCGGGCGCCGTGGCGGCTGGGCGGCCCATCGTCCGGACGGGGGTCCCTCAATAACGCCCTCGCCGTCGCGCGAGCCCTCCGGGCGGATCCGCGTGCTCGGCCGCCCCGAAGTGAGCCGCGGCGGGCTCGGCGTCGCGCTCGTGCTCGCCGGTGGGCTCGCGTTCCTGTGGGCGAATGGAGCGCTGCGTCCGGCGGGCGAAACGGTGCTCGCGGCGCTTGCGGTGCTGGTCGCGGTTGCGTTGATCTTCGCGCCCTCCTGGCGTCGCCTCGCGCGCAGCCTCGCGGCCGAGCGGACCGAGCGCGTTCGCTCCCAGGAGCGCGCCGACGTCGGGGCGCATCTGCACGACTCGGTGCTGCAGACGCTGGCGTTGATCCAGCGCAGCGCAGAGGATCCCAAGCAGGTCGCGGTGCTCGCCCGTCGGCAGGAGCGCGAGCTGCGGGGCTGGCTGGCCGGCGGGGATTCGCGCGAGCCCGGCGAGCGGTTCGCAGCCGCCCTCGACGCGGCGGCGGCCGACGTGGAGGCGGCGGTGGGCGGCTCGGTCGAGGTCGTGGCCGTCGGTGACTGCCCGCTCGAAGAGCGCGGTGAGGCTGTCCTTGCGGCTGCTCGTGAGGCGATGCTCAACGCCGCGAAGTTTGCGGGCGATGCGCCGGTCTCCGTCTATGCCGAGCTCTCCGAGGGGCGCATCCAGGTGTTCGTCCGCGACCGCGGCGCCGGCTTCGATCCCGCGGCTGTGCCGCCGCAGCGACGTGGCGTGCGCGAGTCGATCATCGGTCGGATGCGACGCGCCGGGGGCCGGGCGTCGGTGCGCTCCCTGCCGGGTGGTGGCACCGAGGTCGAGATCGCGCTCGAGCACGGGGATCGATCGTGAGCGAGGGATCGGCGCCCCGGGTTGTGATCGTCGACGATCACAACCTCTTCCGCGCCGGTGTGCGCGCGAGCCTCGGCCAGCAGGTCGAGGTTGTGGCCGAGAGCGGCGACGTGGAGGGCGCCGTGCGGGCGATCGAGGAGCTCGAACCCGATGTCGTCCTGCTCGACGTCCACATGCCGGGCGGCGGCGGGGCGGAGGTGATCCGACGCGTCGGCGAGGGCCAGCCCGCGGTGCGCTTTCTCGCGCTGTCGGTCAGCGACGCCGCCGAAGACGTGATCGCGCTGATCCGCGCCGGCGCGCGCGGCTATGTGACGAAGACGATCTCCGGCCCCGAGCTGGCCGACGCCGTGTGCCGCGTGCACGAGGGTGACGCCGTCTTCTCCCCTCGCTTGGCCGGCTTCGTGCTCGACGCGTTTGCCGGGGAGATCCCGGCCGCGCAGGTGGACCCGGAGCTGGACCTGTTGACACCGCGCGAGCGCGAGGTGCTCCAGCACATCGCGCGCGGCTACATGTACAAGGAGATCGCCGCCCAGCTCGGTATCTCGGCGAAGACCGTCGAGGCGCACGTCTCCGCCGTGTTGCGCAAGCTGCAGCTCTCCAGCCGCCACGAGCTGACGCGCTGGGCGGTACACCGACGGCTGGTCGACGAGTAGATCATGATGGGAAGACTCACAACGCTCGCCGTAAACCGCCCGCGGCGTGTGCTGGTGGCGGCCGGCGTGCTGTTTGTCATCGCCGCGGTGATCGGCGTGCCCGTGACCGGGACGCTCGGCAGCTCGAGTCAGGACTTCCAGGATCCAGCTTCGCAGTACGAACGCACGAACGCCGCGATTCAGGCCGCGACCGGGCAGAACCCGTACTACAACGTGATCGCGCTGTTGGGTGGCCGACGCGATGTCAGGACTGATGCGGCGGCGCAGCACGCCGACAGGACGTTCACTGCGCTGCTCGCCGCTCAGCGCGGGTTCCAGCGCGTCGTGGACTATGGAGGGGCGCGCTCTATCGCGACGCGTTCTGCCGCGGCGAGCTCAGCGTCGTTGATCTCACGCGATGGCCATGAAACGGCTGTGCTCGCGGCGTTCGCGACCACGACCGACGCGACCACGGCGATCTCGAGGGTTCGCGTCGCGCTGTCGAAGGGACCTGCTGCCACGGAGTTTGCCGGGATGAGCGTGCGCTTCGGCGGGTTTGCGCTGCTCAACCAGGAACTCAACGAACGCACGACCAGCGAGCTCGCGCGCGCCGAGCTACTCGCCTTCCCGTTTCTGCTGCTGCTGTCATTCTGGTTCTTCCGGGGTCTGATCGCGGCGCTCTTGCCGCTGCTGGTCGGCGGCTTTGCGATCGTGCTCACCTTCCTGGCGCTGCGGCTGATCGACCAGTTCACGCCGATCTCGGTGTTCGCGCTGAACCTCGTCAGCGGCATGGGCCTCGGCCTGGGCATCGATTACAGCCTATTCGTGCTCTATCGCTATCGCGAGGAGCTCGCGGGCGGCGCCGGCGCTCATGAGGCGATTGCGCGCACGCTGCGGACGGTCGGCCGCACGGTGCTGTTCAGCTGTCTGACGGTCGCGGCGGCGATGACGAGCCTGCTCGTGTTCCCGATCCGCTTTCTCTCCTCGATGGGGATCGGTGGAGCGATCGTCGTACTGTGCGGCGGCGCGGTCTCGCTGCTCGTGCTGCCCGCCGTGCTGATCGTGCTCGGGCCGCGCGTCAACGCGCTCTCCCCGGCATGGCTGCAGCGGCGTGCGGCGCGCACAGCCAGGGCAACCGCGGACGGCGGCTGGTGGCGGCTCGCGCACGGCGTGGTGCGCCGGCCCGTGCCGGTTGCGCTCCTCTGCGCGGTCGTCCTGCTCGCCGCGGCGATCCCCACGCTGCACGTGCAGTTCACCTCGCCGGGCGCGAACCTGCTGCCCGCGAGCGCGGAAAGCCGGCAGGTCGAATCCACGCTCGCCGGGAGCTTCCCCGCCAACGCGGGAGAAGCGACCGAAATCGTGCTGAAAGGGACGCGCTCCTCGGCGCAGCGCCTCGCCGTCGCCGCGGCCACCACGGCCGGTGCGATAGCGAGCGTCTCAGCCCCGGTCTATCTCGGGCGCGGCACCTGGGATATCGTGCTGCTGCCCCACGGCTCTCCGTACTCGAACGTCCAGCAGCGGCTGCTCGGCAGGCTGCGCGCGCTCGCGCGGGCGGGCGGGACTCCAAACACGCTGGTCGGTGGCGCGACCGCGTTCTTCGTAGACCAGAGGTCAGCGATCGCCGCGCACATCTCGCTCGCGCTGCTGATCCTGCTGCCGCTGACCGCGGTCTTTCTGTTCGCGATGACGGGCTCGCTCGTGATCCCGATCAAGGCGCTGGTGATGAATGCGCTGAGCGTGAGCGTCGCCGTGGGGCTGCAGGTGCTGATCTTCCAGGACGGCCACCTGTCGAACCCGCTCGGCTTCACGCCGATCGGCGGCCTCGAAGAGTCGAGCCTCGTGTTGATGTTGGTGGTCGCGTTCGCGCTGGCGACCGACTATGAGGTGTTCGTGCTCGCCCGCATCAAGGAGGCCCACGATCGTGGCCTGGGAAACCGCGAGGCGATCGCGCTCGGGATCGAGCGCACAGGGCGGATCGTCACCGCCGCGGCGCTGCTGTTCTGCGTGGCGATCGGCGCCCTGACCACCTCTGACCTGTTCTTCACCAAACAGCTCGGCCTCGGCGCCGCACTCGCGGTCGCGGTCGACGCGAGCATCGTCAGAGCGCTGCTGGTGCCCTCGCTGATGGCGCTGATGGGCAAGTGGAACTGGTGGGCGCCAAGACCACTGCGACGCCTGCACAACCGCATCGGACTACAAGAGACGGCGGACCTCGCGCAGAACAGCCCCGGATAGGCTTCGAGATAATGCAGACCGACGCGGCACAAACCCGGGAGCTCCTTACCGGTGAGACCCATCTCGCCTACCAGGCGATGCGCGCATTGCGAACGACCTACGAAAGCGAAGAGCGATTCGTCGAGTACGTTGACAGTGTGCTGCGACTCGCTGGCTATAGGCTCATCGGTGCCTTCTCGCCAGACCGCGAGCCGGCTCTCGCGGCCGCTGGATTCCGTGTTGGCGACAACCTCGCCTGGGGTCATTACCTGTACGTCGATGACCTCTCGACCGCGCCCGAGGCACGGCGTCAGGGTCACGCCGGGGCGCTACTGGAGTGGCTCATCGAGGAGGGCCGAAGGCTCGGATGCGGCCAGCTACACCTGGACTCGGGAGTCGGCCCGGAGCGCTTTGACGCACACCGGCTCTACCACACCCACGGTCTGTCGATCTACTCGCACCACTTCGCCCGCGGGCTGTAGAGACGCCGGCAAGATGACCCCCGATGCCGTCGCAGATGGATGCAGTCGTGTCACGAGCGAGAGCATCTCTCGCCATCGCCGGACTGGCCGTGGCCGGTGAGGATCTGACTCGCCCCTGGGGCGGGTTCCTGCTGATCTCCCAGACCGACATCCGGAGATTCATCCAGGCTTACTTCCCGGACACTGGTATGCATGAAGCAGGCGAGCAACTGGCGCTCAGCCCCAAGCTGCTGCTGGTCGCCCCAGGGCGGCGGCTGTCCTGGCAGTACCACAGCAGACGCAGCGAGATATGGCGTGTCGTCGAGGGGCAGGTCGGCATCAGCCGATCTCTTACCGACGAGGAGGCACCGATGCGCAGCTACGCTCCGGGCGAGGTTCTGCGCCTGGAGCTCGGCGAGCGCCACCGCCTCGTCGGACTTGACACGTGGGGAGTTATCGCCGAGATCTGGCAGCACACCGATGCGACCTCACCGTCAGACGAGCTCGACATCGTGCGCGTCTGCGACGACTACGACCGAACCTGACTTCACTGTCGGAAGGCAACCGATGCCGCACCTGCGGGCAAGCAGCGGGAGTGCGCGACCCACAGCATTACGCTGCGTCACTGTGCGGGACGGGGCGCCTGCGGTTTATGGTCTGCGGGCATGCTGATCCGGGATGCCGACCCAGAGCGCGACGCGAGCGCGTGTGCGGCGATCTACGGGCCGTACGTCTCCGATTCGGTCGTGTCCTTCGAGGAGCGGCCGCCGACCGCGGAGAAGATGGCGGATCGCGTCGGTGCGGTGTACGCCTGGGTCGTCGCCGAGCATGAGGGAGTCACGCTGGGCTACGCGTACGGCTCGCGTCACCGGGATCGCGCTGCGTACCGCTGGGCGGCGGACGTTGCTGTGTACATCAATTCGGACCATCACCGATCGGGCATCGGGCGAGCGCTGTACACCCGCCTGTTCGAGCAGCTGCGAGCGATCGGCCTGTGGGCGCTGTGCGCCGGGATCACCCAGCCGAACGACGCAAGCAACGGCCTGCACCGCGCGATGGGATTCGTCCCCGTCGGGACCTACCGGCGCATCGGCTGGAAGGCCGGAACCTGGCACGACGTCCAATGGTGGCAGCTGGACCTCCACCCCGGCGAACCAGGACCACCGGAGGAGCTATCCGAGGAACTCTTCTGAGCTTCAGCAGGCCCCGTCACTGTGGGTCGGTGTTCGCTGGGCGTAGAAAGCTTTGGCGTACGGCGTCCCTACTGGGCATCTCAAGGTTGGAGGCTTGACAAGATTTAGAGTGGCCTCTAAAGTTCTGTTGCATGTCAGCTTCAGCCCCGGCGACAGGTCTGCGTGAGCGCCAGAAGCAGAAGCGCCGTGAGCGCATTCTTGAGGCGATTCGCGAACTGCTACGTGAGTGTCCGGACGAGACACCGACCGTTGAGCGCATCGCCGAGCTCGCCGACCTATCCACTGCGACGGTCTTCAACCTCGTCGGACCGCGAGAGCAGCAGTGGGCGGCGCTGTGCGAGGAGCTTCTGCGCGAGCTTGACGAGTGCCTCGCCCTCGCAGCTGACGATGATCCGCGCGATCAGGCGCGTAGGATCGTCGGCGAGACGGCCGAGCTGTTCATCGCCGACGCCGCCGTCTTTAGGCATCTCCTCAACAGCTGGGGGCGCAGCGGCGCGCTGCTGCAGGAGAACCCGGTCCCGCGGCTGCGGGCCGCATTGCTTCGCGCGCAAGGGACCGGGATGCTCAGGCCCGATCTTCATATCGAGGCGCTAGTCGGGCATATCGCGACGGCATGTGGCGGTGCGCTGCGTCAGTGGGCAGCGGGCCAGATCTCAGATCCGGCGTTTCGTAAGCGTGTGCGCTTCGCGGTCGACGTGGTGTTCGCCGCAGGTGCCAGCGAGGACCGGGCTGCGGAGCTTTCCGCGCCGCTGGCGCGCAAGCGGCGCGAGTCGCGATGACGCAGGCCGCTGTGGTATTCGACGTTGCACCGGGCATCCGGCTGGCCGCGGACACCTTCGGCGACTCGAACGCCCCCACCGTGCTCATGCTGCACGGCGGCGGCCAGACACGACACGCGTGGCACGCGACCGCAATGAACCTCGCATGCTGGCTGGCGAGCGGTCACAGTCGATCTGCGCGGCCACGGCGAGAGCACCCACCCTCGCCCCCCGACCTACGCGCTTGAGGACTTCGCTGCCGACGTGCGCGTCCTGATCGCCTCGATCGCGGGAGACCCGGTCGTGATCGGAGCCTCGCTGGGCGGCATCGCCAGCCTACTGGCACTCACAGAGTCACCCACAGCGCCCGCCGCCGGGCTCGTCCTGGTTGACGTCGCTCACCGCTTCCAGCCACGTGGCGGCGGACGGATCGTGAGCTTCATGGAGCAGCACCCGGACGGCTTTGTCAATATCGCCGACGCTGCTGAGGCAGTCGCTGCCTACCTTCCTCACCGCGCGCGACCTCGCGACCCGAACGGGCTGCGCCACAATCTCCGACGCAACGAGGACGGACGCTGGATCTGGCACTGGGACCCAGAGATCCTGACGCAGGCCCGCCCACTTATCCAAGACCAAGCCCAACTCTCCGAGCGCCTCACAACGGCCGCCACACGACTGCGTCAACCCTGCCTGCTCGTCCGCGGTGCCGACAGCGACGTGCTCACCACCAGCATCGCGAGCGAGTTCATCGAGCTCGCAGCGAATGCCACCCTGGCCGAAGTCCCACACGCCGGCCACATGGTCGCCGGCGACAACAACGACGCCTTCACTGCAGCGATCCGCGCATGGCTGGACATGTTTGCGACGCGCACATCCCCGAAACCCGCAACCGATGGCGGTCGCCATGTTCGGACCGGCTGAGCCAGCGCCACAGCCTGCAGGCCCAAGACCGAGGAGCATTCGAGTCGCTAGCGTTCGGTGCGATGGACGATCATCCCTTCCGGGCGGCGTGGCGTACGCGCGACCTTGATGCGTGGTTCGAGGCTCTCTCGCCGGAGATCGTGCTGCACTCCCCCGTCGTGCGGACGCCGTTCCGGGGACGTTCGGCGGCAACCGAGACGTTCGGCGAGGTGGAGATCACCGGCGAGTTCGCCGACACGGACTCTCATGCGTTCTTCTGGCGAGCGAATGTCGCAGGTCGGCTGATCGAGGGCACCGACCTCCTGCGCCATGACGAGCACGGCAAGATCTCCGAGATCAGGGTTCTGATCCGCCCGCTCGTGGATATCGCTGTGTTCGCCTCCGCGATCGGTCCGTCCCTGGCGGCCAGGAGAAGCCCCGTACGTGGTGTGCTTGCCCGGCTGCTGATGCTGCCGCTTAAAGGCATTCTCAGCGTCGCTGACACCGTGGCATCCCGCCTGATCCAGCTCCACTGACACCAGTCCCCGACACAGGAAGGCAAAGCCATGACTGACAAGCCGATCAAGCAACCCGGACCGGACCACCCAATCACGATCGAGCCGAACCCAGCGCGGATCGTCGTTTCGATCGCAGGACAAGTCATCGCCGACACGCAGAGCGCGCTGACGCTGCGTGAGGCCGACTACCCGCCGGTCAAGGACCACGTCGCTTTCTATCCCGACCGGGTCGACGAGATAGCCACCGGCAACCACCATGAAAGGACCTCCCATGCCTGACCTGAAGATCGCGATCATCCTGGGTAGCACTCGCCCCGGGCGAAACGGCAAGGCCGTCGCCGACTGGGTGCTCGAGAAGGCGCAGGCACGAACGACTGCGCGGTATGAGCTCGTCAACCTCGCGGACTACCCGCTTCCCCACATGGACGAGCCGATCCCGCCGTCGGTGGGGCAGTACGTGGGTGAGCACACGAAGGCATGGGCGCAGAAGATCGGCTCCTACGACGGTTTTATCTTCGTCACGCCCGAGTACAACCACTCGACCTCGAGCGTGCTCAAGAACGCGATCGACTATCTCTACGCCGAGTGGAACAACAAGGCGGCGGCGTTCGTCAGCTACGGATCGCTCGGGGGAGCCCGCGCGATCGAGCACCTGCGCGCGATCTGCAGTGAGCTTCAGATCGCGCACGTGCGTCAGCAGCTGAGCTTCTCGCTGTTCACCGACTTCGAGAACTTCTCGAGCTTCGCACCGGGACCCCAGCACGACGCAGCGGCAGTCACGCTGTTCGACCAGCTCGAGGCGTGGACTGCAGCGATGAATACCCTCCGCGATTGACGAGCGATCAACGGGAGGATCGGTTGGACATAGCCGCAGCGCAGAGGCCGCCGATGGTAGATCCTGGCTACGCGGCGGGTGCTGCGCGCGCTTCTCCGATCCTGCTCGGTTTGTGGCTTGGGCGGGTGAGGTCCTTGGCGATGCAGCCCGGCACGCTCATGAGCGCGCTGTGGTCACGGGTCCGGTAGGCCGTCGGGGTCTCGCCCACAAGCTGGGTGAAGCGTGTGCTGAACGAGCCGAGCGACGTACACCCGACTGCCACGCACACATCGGTGACCGACAGCTCGCCGCGGCGCAGCAGCGCCTTCGCCCGCTCGATTCGCCGCGTCATCAGGTAGGCGTAGGGCGTCTCCCCGTACGTCGCGCGGAACTGCCGCGAGAAGTGCGCGGTCAACATCAGCGCAGCGCGGGCGAGCGCGGCGACGTCGAGCGGGCGCGCGTACTCGCGGTCCATCAGATCGCGGGCGCGGCGCAGGTGCGCGAAGTTGGCGAGCTCCTCCGGCGTCACGAGGACGTGTTCAGTGCCACGGCGGCGCGAATGAGCGCCTTCAACGCCTTCTCATCGATCTTGTCGTCCTCATGGAAATCGATGGCACGCCTGGTGTTGCCTTCGAGGCTGGAGTTGAAGAGGCCTGAAGGGTCCTCCAACGAGGCGCCCTTGGCGAAGGTCATCTTCACGACGTTCTTGTACGTCTCACCGGTGCAGATCATTCCGGCGTGCGACCACACCGGAACCCCTCTCCATTTCCACTCCTCGACCACTTCGGGGTCGGCCTGCTTGATGAGAATTCGGATCCGAGCGAGCGTCTCGCCCCGCCAATCACTCAGCTCCTTGATTCTCGCATCGATCAGCTGAGAAGGAGAGTCTCCTCCCTCTCCTTCCTTCGAGCCGCTCTTGCTCTTCTTCATGGTTGTTTTCGCTTCCTTCATGGTTGATCCTAGAACCACCTTTCTATCCCTTGAATGTTAGGTTGTGTTGTGGCGATGCCCGACGAGCGTGTCACGCAGGGAACGGTTGCGGCGGGGGAGGTTCCGCTTCCCGGGACGACCGTTCGACGCACGCGCCACCTGCTGGCGCTCGAGTTCGGCTCCAAGGCCCAGTTCGACGACCCCCGCCTGGAAGGGCGAAGGCTCTTCTCCGAGCTGCTCGGTACCTTCATGCTGGTGACCGTCGCCGCTGGCGGCGGGATCCTCCACGGCGAGGGCCAGATCAGCCTGGCCGCGGCCGTGGTGGCGCCCGGGCTGATGGTGATGGCGATCATCCTGTTCATGGGCGCAGTCTCAGGCGCCCACCTGAACCCGGCCGTCTCGCTGGCGTTCGCGCTGCGTCGAGACTTCCCCTGGAAACGCGTCCCCGGCTACGTCATCACCCAGCTCGTAGGTGCAGCCCTGGCCTGTCTGTTTCTCTATGCGGTGTTCGGCAACGTCCAGCATCTCGGAGCGACGCTGCCGGGTCCGGGCTATGCGAACTGGCAGGCACTGCTGATGGAGGTCTTCCTCACCGCGACGCTGGTCAGCGTCATCCTGGGGACCGCCTCGAGCGCCCAGAACGTAGGCCGGGTAGCCGCGTTGGGCGTCGGCGGCTACATCGCACTGGCCGGCCTGTGGGCGGCGCCCGTCAGCGGCACGTCGATGAACCCGGCGCGCTCGTTCGGCCCGGCGCTGGTCAGCGGGGACTTCTCAAGCTACTGGGTCTACGTGCTCGGCCCAATCGCCGGGGCGCTCATCGCCGTCGGCTGCGCATACGTCCTGCGTGGAGGGGGCGGGGATCCGATGGCCTACATCGCCGGGTCCGGCGCGCTGGATGCGACCAAACCCAGCGAAAGCAAGCACCCCTGACAAGAGATCGATCGCGAGGAAGCCGGCGGCTGATCTAAGAGCTCACCAGTCGCGAGGACTCGCGCGCGATCAGGCGAGCTTGAGAGGGACCTCCCCGTAGGGGTCGATGCGATACACCAGCGACACGCGGTGATAGCCGTCGGCGATGTCGGCGCGCATCTCGGCACTGACCACGAGCACGGGGCTGAGATGCCTGCCCTCGATGACCTTGATCAAGTCTTTCATTACGCCTGGATCGTCCAACGGCGCAGCGGTCAATCCGGCAGCACGCAGAATGTCGTTTGCGCGACGAGTTGTGAGTGACGCGTTGCGTAGCCGTTTGACGGTCTTGTGCACGGCCTCCACGTCGAGCTTGAGCGACAAGTAGGCCTCGGCGGCATCGTAATCGTGGTCGGCGACATCGTCGAGCCATTTGATCTTCTCTACAGGCCCGGCCTTGTTTGTCCTGTCTTTTTCTTTGGACATGGCATGACGATCATGCCAGACAGCATGCGGCAACAGGTAGCTCGATCACGTTGTGGGCTAGCTGCAAGCGATCAGCGGCAGGCATGCGATCCTCCTATTGCGCGTCAGGCGTTGCGAGGCTTGCGGCGGACGGTTGAGGCAAGTCCTGCGCGGCGAGCTGCGGCCTCGAGACGGTACCCACAGCCGCCGAGATTCATAGGGACTCCAGCCCTCACAGTGCGGCGCTCGTCAAGCGACACGTGGGATGCTGCCGGTGGGCTGTATGTGGGCTTGGGGGTGGGAAGACGAAGGGTCATGTTAGGTCGCCCTAAGTATAGCTCTGCGAGGCCCAGGGTGGACACAAGACCAGCGGCTGCACCACGGCTCGATCATCGTGTTGCTTTGGTGCATAGCGGGCACGCAATTTGCAGGGCTGGCTAGGACGGGGGATAACTGGTAGTACTTGAACGATGCCCCGCGCAATGTGGACCGGCACAATCGGCTTTGGGATGGTCACGATCCCGGTGAGGCTCTATAGCGCTGTGAATCGCAAGACGGTGCGCTTCCATCAGCTCTCTGCGAAGAGTGGCGTGCGCGTGGTGCAGAAGCGGGTCGATCCGACGACCGATGAGGAGTTCCCTTACAAGGACATCGTCAAGGGCTTCGAGCTGGCGCCTGACCGCTATGTGGTGGTTGAGTCCGGTGAGCTTGAGGCGCTTGAGCCGAAGAAGACGAAGACGATCGAGATCGAGGATTTCGTCAACCTCACGCAGATTGACCCTGTCTTCTACGACCACCCCTACTACCTGGCTCCTGGACCGGGAGGCGCAAAGCCCTACCAGTTGCTTCTGGAGGCGATGCGTGAGACGAGCAAGGTGGCGATTGCGCGTGTGGTCATTCGCTCCAAGGAGCAGCTTGTTGCGGTCCGCCCGATGGGGGCTGTGATGGGGATGGCGACAATGCTGTTTGGCGACGAAGTTCTCCCTCCTGATCGCCTCGATGAGGTCTCAGACACCTCTGATGTTGAGGTGACCAAGCGCGAGCTTGACATCGCCAAGCAGCTTGTTCTCTCGTTGGCCGGCGAGTTTGAACCCAAGAAGTATCGGGACACCTACAGAGACAAGGTGCTGGCTCTGATCGAGCGCAAGGCTGAAGGCAAGGAGATCGCGGTCCAGCCTGCGCCGGAGGATGTGGCGCCGCCGACTCCTGACCTGATGGGCGCGCTGAAGGCGAGCTTGGAGGCTGTGAAGGTACGCGAAGGTGCCGGCGCAGCCAAGCAGGCCAAGGCTAAGCAGGCCAAGGCTAAGCAAGCAACTGCTCGGCGCGAGCGTGGATCTCCGAAGCGGGCACTTCCAGGGCATCGGCGATCTTGAGGATGTTTGCGAGCGAGACATTGCGCTCGCCTCGCTCCACATCCCCGTAGTAACTCCTGTTTAGGCCGCTCTTGAGAGCGAGCCCTTCTTGGGGGATGCCACGTTCCTTGCGCAATTGGCGGATTGCGTCACCGAATGCGGCGTGGGCTGGAGATAGGGCTGCCATGCGCACATAAGTCTGTCCAGCCTGCCTGCTATAAGTCCACCTGTTATACGAGTCAATCAAAAAATAGTCCGGGTGGGTGGTGCCATCTGGGCTCGACACGGAAAGAAGTGGTACTAACGGATGCCCCGCTCGATGTGGTCTGGCACGATCAGCTTTGGGATGGTGACTGTCCCGGTGAAGCTCTATAGCGCTGTGAATCGTAAAACGGTGCGCTTCCATCAGCTCTCTGCGAAGAGCGGTGTGCGCGTGGTGCAGAAGCGCATCGATCCCCAGACCGGCTGGGAAGTCTCGTCCGGGGACATCGTCAAGGGCTATGAGATCGCGCCTGACCGCTATGTGGTGATAGCGCCTGGTGAGCTTGAGGCGATTGAGCCGAAGAAGACGAAGACGATCGAGATCGAGGATTTCGTCAACCTCACGCAGATTGACCCTGTGTTCTACGACCGCCCCTACTATCTGGCTCCTGGATCTGGTGGCGCGAAGCCATATCGGTTGCTGCTGGAGGCGATGCGTGAGACGGGCAAGGTGGCGATTGCGCGTGTGGTCATTCGCTCTAAGGAGCAGCTCGTGGCGATCCGCCCGATCGGGGATACTTTGTTGGGGATGGCGACGATGATCTTCGCTGATGAAGTCGTGTCGTTGGAGCGCCTCCACGAGATCTCTGAGGCGGCCGAGGTCAAGACGACTAAGCGTGAGCTTGACATCGCCAAGCAGCTCGTTAACTCGCTTGCTGGCAACTTCGAGCCGAGCGAGTACCGAGACACACATCGCGACCTGGTGTTGGCGTTGATCGAGCGCAAGGCCAAGGGCGAGACGATTGCTTTGCAGCCCGCGTATGAGGAGATGTTGACACCGGCTCCTGATCTGACGAGTGCTCTGCGGGCAAGCCTTGAAGCAGTGCGCAAGCGCGAAGGCAACGATGCTGCCAAGAAACCAGCTGCCAGGAAAGTCACGGCGAAGAAGTCCGCTGCGAAGACACCTGGCGTGTCACGGACCCCCCGTTAAGCGTTAGGTGGTAACCGCCAGCGCTCCAAGCGAACCGATGCCTGAGCACCTCGCGCCGATGCTCGCGCGCGCTGGCCTGCTGCCCCACGACGACAGCCGCTGGGCCTACGAGATCAAGTGGGATGGCGTGCGTGCTATTGCCTACTCGCAACCGGGGAAGCTTTGCTTGGATAGCCGCAATCTCAACGACATCACCGACAGCTACCCGGAGCTCGCGCGGATGGGCGCTGCGCTTGGATCCCACAGCGTGGTGCTGGACGGAGAGATCGTCGCTTTCGACGAGCACGGGTGGCCCAGCTTCGCAGCGCTTCAGCAACGTATGCACGTCTCATCCCGGGCGCAGGCGAGAAGGCTGGCGGCAGGTACTCCTGTTACGTACGTGATCTTTGACCTGCTGTGGCTGAACGGTCACTCGCTGATGGGCCTGCGCTATGAGCAGCGCCGTGAGCTTCTCGCCACGCTGGCGCTCAGCGGCGAGCGCTGGCAGACGCCAGAGCATGTGGTCGGAGAGGGAGCCGCGCTGCTGGAGGCCAGTGCTGAGCAGGGACTCGAGGGCGTCGTTGCCAAGCGACTCGATTCGATCTACGAGCCTGGGCTGCGCTCGGGCAGGTGGGTGAAGGTCAAGCGAGTTGGCCGCCAAGAGCTCGTGGTCGGCGGCTGGCTGCCTGGCAAGGGCAAGCGCAGCGACAGCATCGGCGCGCTGTTGCTGGGCGTGCACGCGCGGGGGGGCGCGTTGCGCTACGTCGGGCGTGTCGGCAGCGGCTTCACCGAGCGAGAGCTCATGCGTCTTGCTGGTCTGCTCAAAGCACTCGAGCGCTCCAGCTCGCCGTTCTCCACTGGCGAGAAGCCGCCTGCGGACGCCGTATTCTGCGAGCCGAAGCTCGTGGTCGAGGTGGAGTTCTTGCAGTGGACCGACACCGGCAGCCTGCGCCACCCTGTCTACAAGGGCTTGCGCGAGGACAAGCCCGCCGAGCAGGTCGTGCGTGAGGACAAGCCCGCCGAGCGGGTTGTGAGCGAGGACAAGCCCGCTGAGCAGGTTGTGCGTGAGGACACCGAGGCCCTGGCCATCCGCGAAAAGAGTGCAAAGTCAGCCGCCGCGACTGTCGGTGGTCGCGAGCTCAAGTTGTCCAACCTGACTAAGGTCCTCTACCCCCAGGCAGGGTTCACCAAGGGCGAGCTGGTCAACTACTACGCTGCGATTGCGCCCGTCCTGCTTGGCCACCTGGCTGGCCGTGCACTGACCGTCACGCGCTGGCCGGATGGGGTGCAGGGAAAATCCTTCTTCCAGAAGCATGCGCCCGCGCACCGGCCTGATTGGGTACGGACCGTCTCGCTGCCGAGCGGCCAAAGGCCGATCGACTACACGCTCGCGGACGATGAGCCGACGCTCGTGTGGCTGGCCAACCTAGCCGCGATTGAGCTGCACACACCGCTCGCGCGCGCCGACGCGATCGAGCGGCCTACCGCGCTCGTGTTCGACCTCGACCCCGGCGAGCCGGCGAGCATCGTCGAGTGCTCTCAGGTGGCCGTGCAGCTGCACGGGATGTTCGAGAACTTGGGATTGCATAGCCTCGCCAAGACCTCCGGGTCCAAGGGCCTGCAGGTGTACGTGCCGCTCAACTGCGACGACGTCACCTTCAAGCACACCAAGTCGTTTGCCAAGGCCGTCGCCGAGTTGTTTGAGGGCACCCAACCCGACTTGGTCGTTTCGCGCATGACCAAGGCGCGACGCACCGGCAAGGTGTTGATCGACTGGAGCCAGAACGACAAACGGAAGACCACTGTCTGCGTCTACTCCCTACGCGCGACCGCACGGCCGACCGTCTCCACACCGCTCGATTGGAGCGAGGTGCGCGCAACGGTCGCCTCCGGTGATCCGGCGCAGCTCGTGTTCGAGGCCCACGATGTGCTCGCGCGCGTGGCCGAACGAGGGGATCTGTTCGCGCCGGTGCTTTCGCTGGTGCAGAAGCTGCCCGGCTGAGACACTGCCGAGGTGTCCGAACCGCGCAGGCCACCAGCTCTTCTTCCTCGTACCTTAGGCCCCTTCCTCGCGTACTACCATGGTTATACCCAGTTTTGAAAACAATGTATGAGGGGCGAACTTGACGGCTCCGAATCCCAGGAAGGGAGCTAGTCGAGTTTCAAACCGAGACACTGCCCTACCTGGACCAGGGTTCATTGTTATTTTAAAAGTTCTGTACAACTATGGTTGTACAGAACTTTTAAACTAAGACATCCACTTGCCAGAGTTACTGCTGTGTCACATCAGGTCACCAATCGATCACAGAGTGGGCACGATCTTGCCCGGCGCTACTCGAACTCTGGCGCGACCCAACCCGGCATCACATCGGGCAGCCCGTCGCTGACGCGGTCGGAGAAGCTCGCGGGGCGCTTCTCCAGGAATGACGTGATGCCCTCGCGCGCGTCGGCGGACTGACCGCGGAAGACCATGCCGCGCGAGTCGGCGCGGTGGGCGAGCATTGGGTGCTCCGCGCCGAGCATCCGCCACATCAGCTGCCGGGCCATCGCCACAGATACCGGTGCGGTCTTCTCCGCGATCTCCCGCGCGAGCTCGCGGGCAGCGCCGAGCAACTCCTCTTTCGGGTGCAGGCTGCGCAGCAGCCCTCCTTCCAAGCCCTCCTGGGCCGAGAAGACGCGGCCGGTGGCCACCCACTCCATCGCGCGGCTGATGCCCACGACCCGCGGCAGGAACCAGCTCGAGCATGCCTCCGGGATGATGCCGCGGCGCGCGAACACGAAGCCCATGCGGGCGTCATCCGCCGCCAGACGGATGTCCATTGGCAGCGTCATCGTCGCGCCCACACCAACGGCGGGGCCGTTGATCGCGGCGATCACCGGCTTCTTGCATTCGAAGATCCGCAGGGTGAATTCGCCGCCGTTGTCGCGCCTTGCACCTGCGACCGCCTCCCGCTTGCGCGCGTCGAACGTATCGCCTCCGCTCGCCAGGTCAGCACCGGCGCAGAAGCCGCGGCCGGCACCCGTGACGATGATCGCCCGAACGTCGTCGTCCGTATCCGCCTCGTCGAACGCCGCTCGCAGCTCCGCGCCCATCTGCGCCGTCCACGCGTTGAGCCGCTCGGGGCGGTCCAACGTGATCGTGAGCACGTTGTCGGCCAGTTCGGTTTTGATCTGCTCGAAGTCCATGCCCGTCACGGCGGGCATCCTTACAGGTCCGTCCGGCTCAGCAGGCGTTCGTATGGTCCGCGTCCGGTCAGGCACACGGCGCCGCAGTGGGCGGCGAGCGCGAGGGCGTCCTCGAGCTCGAGACCAGCGCCGAGCCCGTAAGTGAGTCCGGCGGCGAACGAATCGCCGCAGCCGTAGGAGTCCACTGGCTCGCCGGGCGGCGCGACCGCCGCCCATCTGCCGGTCTCGCCAGATCGTGTCCTGTAGCTCCCGCCATGCTCCCCTTCGGTGAACACGACCAGGGCGGCCTCATCCTGCGCCCGGGGAAGCTCGCCACGCTCGATTGGATCGTCCGCGCTCAGCACCAGCGCGTCGAGCGGCACACCGTGGCCGAGAGCATGGCGTGCGCGCGGGCTGGCGACGAGCACCCGCGTTGCCTCACGCGCGACACGCAGCGCACGATCATCGCCGGCCGTGAAGTACATGGCGTCGATCCCTGCGAGTGCGCTCCATCTGGTCCCATCGTCGTCTCCGCGTGGTTCCAGCCGCGGCCCAAAAGTCGTGATCGTGCGCTCACCGGCCTTGTCCACCAGCGTCACGGCCCGGCGGGTCGGGGGATCGACGAAATCGGCGCGAACATCGACTCCGAGCTCACCCAGGCGCGCGACTGACCGCCGGCCGTATTCGTCTTCACCCAGGGTCGTAACCAACGTCGCCTCGTCGGCGAGCCGCACCAATTGCACCGCGGCGACTGCGCCGCCGCCGGCGGGCTCCTCGAACGGGTCGCTCGCGTGAACCACCTCGCCGGCACTCGGCACGTGCGAGACGCGCGCGAACTGCACCCACTCGACGTGGCCCACCACCGCCACCTTTGGTCCGCCCAACCGCACGGGCGCCAGTCTCACACAAGCCCCCGGCTTGAGCCCTTACCGGCGGGTGTGGATATCGCTCACCACCGGTGTTTCATCACGCCGGCCGCCTGGTTCTGGGAGCTTTGGGCCACGCCGGCCGGATGGTACCTCGCGGACGATGCAGCCGGATTGGGGTGGTCCTTGTCTCTGGTGGCCTTGCCTCAAATGGTTTCGTCTCGGGTAGTCGTGTCTCTGGTGGCCTTGCCTCAGATGGACTCGCCTCGGCGGGGCTCACCTCAACGGGACCTATCTCGACGGGGCTCGTATCAGCGGCGCTCAGGAGCAGCTGTTCGTACTCGGACACGAACGGGCGCAACTCGTCGAGGCGTGTGTCCACTTCAGCGCGTACGGTTTCGAGTAGGTCTGGCATGGGAGGTCCTTCCGGTTGCGATGTCTCATCGAACATACGCATCACTTGGGACGGTTTTCTCGGCAGTCTTGAGCACGGCTGACCGGCCCGGGCATTGTCTCCCTTAGTTGTGGTGCCGGGTCAGTTGGGCCAGCGACCGTGCTGCTCGAAGTAGTCGCGTGCGGCGTCCTCTTCATCGCGTTCGCGCTCTCCGGACACGCCGATGCGGAACAGCCAGTTGAGGAAGTAGATGGCGAGGCCGGCGCTGATGATGCCGGCGCCACCCTCGAGGTCGTTTTCGCTGCCTAGGATCATGACGATGATGCCTCCGACCACGACGGCGGCTGGCAGGACGTAGCGGACCAAGGTCATGATGTGGACCTTGCACGTCCTATGGTGACGAGTGCGGCGCTGCTTGGCGGTAGCTTGAGCGCAAGAGTCCCTGAGTGGGTGGCAAGGTTTTCTGTTTGGGTGGGAGTGCTCAAGGAACCGTTGGCAGCGACCGCGCGAGCAGCCAGCAGCACTTCGCTGGTGGAGCTTGGCGAGGGTGCGGTCAGGCGCATGATGTGTGCTGTGCTGGTGCTGACCCCCATATCTAGCTGCAGCGCGAGCGGACTTGTGCTTTGTGGTTCGTCGTTGACGAGTACCACTTGCAGGGAGTGGTTGGGCTTTGAGAACGCGGCTGCGACGAGGTTGGGTGAGCTTTTGGCTGAGATTGTTGTGGGCAGCGGGCGGTTGCCGACGAGCGATCTGCTTAGCAGGAGCGCGTACCACTCGGGCTCGGCGCGCAGCTTCCCTTCTGCTAGGTCAGCTGGATTGGGCGCGCATAGGGGCGTATATCCGGCGCAGTTGCCAGGGTTGCCTTGGAGATTGATGCCTGCTGCTCCTGCTGCCATTGCTTGTGTGATGTAGGCGCTTGCCCATAGGGTGGAGGCGAACGTGTTGCTGATCCCTGCTACCCCGCCGCAGGAGACGGTGTTGGTCTCATCGACACGTAGCGGGATGCTGTATTCGTTGGCTACTTTGAGGTAGGTTGCCAGCGAGTTGGCCTCGCGCCCGCGCGTGGAGGGGCTGAGCAGCGCTTCGATTGAGGGCGCGGGTGTTTGTGCGCAGCCAAGCGGATAGTGGTGCCCGGTCAGCAGCATGGGTTTTTGTGAGAGTGCCTCCTCCTCGCCCCATTCGCTGAAGGCGCCTGACCCAGATACGTCTGGTCCGGCGATTGGCACGTTGGGAGTGAGGGCGTTGATTGCTTCGCGGTAATTTGAGACCTCTTCCTCATAGCCCTCGGCGATCCAGGGTAGTTGACGGAATCCGTGTGCGCCGTATGCATTTGGCTCGTTGCCGATCTCGATAGCGGCGAGGTAGGGGCCGAGTGCTTTGTGTGCGGCTGCTACCTCATGTGCGGCGGCTGTTGGTTCGTAGTGGGCCATCCCGACTGTTAGCAGTACCTGCCAGCCGCTGCGACGGGCGATGTTTCCGAGGGCGCGCAGGTCTGCGGCATCGATTGTGCTTGATGCCCATGCTGGCTTTGGGGTGTTGGCGTCGGTCCAGGCGACGTTCTCATCGGCGGTGATGCCGCCGAAGCGCAGCATCCCTGGCCCTAGCGAGCGCAGTAGTTCGACCAGGTCTCCATGGTCTGCGTATTGCGCGATTTGATGGAGCGCTGCCATCTCGAATGAGAGCCCGAGGAACCGTCCTGGCACTGGCTTGCCAGGAGTGAATGGATCGATCGTTACGGTGACTTGGACCGCCCCGGCGTTGGCGATGGTTGCTATGGCGAGCGCGCCCAGCATGAGGACCATGGCAGCGACGATCGCCAGCGCGAGCCTAAAGAAGTTGCTGGGCGGCAAGATCAGTCGCCAGCTAATCTGAGGAGCGCGGGGTTTCAGACTGCTGGGCGGATGTTCTTCCAGATCAGATCATCAAAGGGCTTTGCGTCAAGCATCCTGAAAAGCACCGATGGGTTCGCGCCGCTGCCCAGAAAATACTGCGCAAGTGTCTTGCGGTCAGATGTGTCCGGGCGTCCCTCGAAAGCCTTCCGCGCGCATCGTACTTCATTCTCAAATGCCTCTTCGATGCGCGTGCGGGTCGTGACTATCCAGCGATGGACTTCCTCTGGCAACCCGGGAAGCAGTCTGTCGAGATCATCGCCATCACGCATCGATTCCCAGATCATCCGAGCAGTTATCTCGGTGACAATCTTGTGCAGCCGCGCATATTCGGCGAACTTGATCTTGACGCGCAGGCCGGACTCAAATGCGACGACGAACCCCTCCCGGTTGTGCTCCTCCATGGCGGCCAGGCTGTCTATTTCGCGATGACCGTAGCGCTGCACGACCGGCCCGGAGTAGCGGGGCAACGGCTTGTCTGTTCCCGTCTCGTTACATATCGCTGCGAGCAGCGTCAGCTCACGGCGATTGCCGTAGTCAACGACGATCCTGTTCTCGGGATAGACGATCTCGAACAGTGGCGTCACACCATCGAGGAGCTCGAGCTCGCGTTCGCGGATCATCGCGGTGCCCTCGATCGCTTGCTGACTGGTGAAGTTGCCACGCGTCGCGATACATGCCTGCCCGTCTAGGTAGTAAAGGATGCCAAGGCTTCCATCGATCTTCTCCGTCACTACAAATGGCTCCTGCGGGACACTCGCCACCTGAGGGCTGGGGTAGTTGAAGAACTTCGAGAACCCACGCGCGACTACGGTCCCCGACTCATCGAGGATCAGGCCGCGGCAGACGAGTGTCTCAGCCGTCCAATGGTCCTCATACTGGGTCTTCTTGGTGTAGTTGTATATCCACAGATCAGCGTCAGGATGCCGCTGGCTCGAGAGCCACCCTTCGGCGACCAGCGCCTCCAAGCGCTCGCGATCAAACTGGGTCATGCCACTCAAAATAGTCAACAAACCGAGGTGAAGAAGGCGTCTTCGAGGAAGATGACGCCCCACGCAGGCTGTGGATCTATCCCCTGCAACCCTAAAGTCGCGACAGACGCGGGCCGACACAGAAGCATGAAGATGACGATCGAGATCGACGACACCGACCCCGCGCAGGTAGCGAACGAGCTCGTCCGCATGTTGACCTTGGCGCTCAAATTGGACGTTGACGTGGAGGCAAACGAGGGCTCCTACTCGGTGACGAACCCAGGCGACGAGGAGTGCGTGAGGCGCTGGATCGGCCTCGATGGGGAATACCGCAGGGACGTCCTGCAGAAGCGCTGGGTCGTGAAGGAAAGCACCGACCCCTCGGGACGGAAGATACCGGCCCCAGCAAAGTGACGGTATCCCGCGCGTCCAGCGAGTGGTCGCGTCCAACGAGCGGTAGGTGGAATGCTCCTCTAACGTTCCGGGCCGACGCCTACGATGGAAGCCTTCACCGCCGCCCACGGCATCTTCTTTTTTAAGTTCGGTATAACCATAGCCACACGCAACTTGGGCTCAGCGTCCACAGACGGACGTCCGCCTGCACCGGTAGGAGGGGTGTCCGCCCAAAAGTAGGACATAACTTGCCCGATTTGGGCGGGTTGATTGCACCTGATTTACGCGTGCATATCACTTTTTGGGATATGACCTACATCGTTCGTCCAAAACCCTGGACATTGTCTGAATAAAGTGCATTCTTGCTCTCTTCGACTGCTGCACACTCACAAAGAGGACGACTGAGTCAGGGGGTTATTAATGCCATTGCTTCAAGCTCAAGGACACTCACTCAAAGACGGTTCATCGGATCACTACGACTCACACTCGCGGACCAGTGAACTATTTGCACAGGATGGACTGGACCAGACGACAAGCCGCCATGATCCGCAGCTACTTGCCGCGCGTACTGTACCCGGCGACCCGTACACGGCATGGCTCGAGCAACGCGAAGCGGACCGCCGCGCTGGGATTGTGGCCACACCCTCAAGGCCAGCTCGCCGGTTTAGCCGAAACCACCCGACCAGCGCGCCGTGGTACACCGTGACGGTGGGAGATTTCTGAGGTTTCAGAGGCGGCTTTGCGTGGGCGCTAATGTGGGGGACATGGATCAGCGCACTCTGGGACGCACAGGCGTCCATGTGAGCCCGCTTTGCCTTGGCGCGATGATGTTCGGCGCGTGGGGCGAGACCGACCATGACGCGAGCATCCGCATCATCCACCGCGCGCTGGATGCGGGGATCAACTTCATCGACACCGCCGACGTGTACTCGCGCGGCGAGTCCGAGCAGATCGTCGGCAAGGCGCTCAGCGGCGGTCGTCGCGAGAACGTGGTGCTCGCGACGAAGTTCCACGGCACGATGGGCGACGATCCCAACGAGGCCGGCAACTCGCGGCGGTGGATCATGCGCGAGGTTGAGGCCTCGCTCAAGCGCTTGCAGACGGACTGGATCGATCTCTATCAGGTACATCGCTGGGACCCGTGGACCGATCACGATGAGACGCTCGGTGCGCTCTCTGATCTTGTGGCTCAGGGCAAGGTGCGCTACATCGGCTCCTCGACCTACCCTGCGGCGCAGATCGTCAAGGCCCAGTGGATCGCTCGCGACCGTGGTCATCAGCGCTTCATCTGCGAGCAGCCGCCGTACTCGATCCTCGCTCGTGGCATTGAGGCCGACGTGCTGCCGACCTGCAGGGAGTTTGGGATGGGCGTCATCCCCTGGAGTCCGCTTGCGGGCGGCTGGCTGTCGGGGCGCTGGCGCAAGGGGGCTGAGGACCTCACGTCGCGGCGCGCGGCGATGATTCCCCAGCGCTATGACCTCTCGATCCCGGCTAACCAGGCCAAGCTCGAGGCGGCCGATGCACTCGGCCAGTTGGCGGACGAGTCCGGCATCTCGTTGATCGGAATAGCGCTTGCGTTTGTCATCCGTCACCCGGCGGTCACCGCGGCGATCATTGGTCCCCGGACGCTCGAGCAACTCGAGTCCCAGCTTGGCGCTGCGGATGTGGAGCTCGACGCTGCGCTTCTGGACCGCATCGATGAGATCGTGGCTCCAGGGACGACGATCAACCTCACGGATGCGGGGTGGACGAACCCTGCACTGGACGCGGCGGCCCGGCGTAGGTAGCGCGCGGCAGTGCCTCGGGTTGCGAGTTGATTAGGCCGGCGATGGCTGCCTGCGTAAACCGTCCCATGGCTGATCATGTTTGTTTGTTTGCGACATGATCGCTGGCCTACTCAATTCGCAACCCGAGACACTGCCCTGGCCTGAGTGGTGTGGGTGTGGGGTGGTCGACGTGATTGCTCTTGAGGGTGGCGCCACCAGCCTCCTCTTCCCTGCAATACTATAGTTATACCCAGTTTTTAAAACAATGTATGAGGGGCGAGCTTTGACGGCTCCGAATCCAAGGATGGGAGCTAACAGAGACACTGCTGGCGCCGGCAAGCGAGCGTCAAACGCTCCTGAGCAAGCCCACCACGCGCCCAAGCACTTTGACGTCGTTGCTGCGGATTGGCTCCATCGTCTCGTTCTCCGGTTGCAGCCGGATGTGATCGGACTCGCGGAAGTAGCGCTTCACGGTTGCCTCCTCACCTAGCAGCGCTACCACGATGTCGCCATCCTGGGCAGTGTCTTGGGAATGCACTACCACGTAGTCGCCCTCGAGAATGCTGGCATCCTTCATCGAGTCGCCGCGGATCCGCAGCAGGTACTCGCCGTCACCGCCGCCTGCGAGCTCGGGCACTGAGACGTACTCCTCGACGTTCTCCTCCGCGAGCACTGGTGCGCCTGCGGCGACTGATCCCACCAGCGGCAAGCTGTCGGGGCGCACGATCCCGCGCACGCTGTCCACAGCGCTGCCCATCGCCCGGTCGAGCAGCTCAATTGCACGAGGCTTGGAGGGATCCCGGCGCAACAGGCCGATCTTCTCCAGGTTGGCTAGGTGTGCATGCACGGTTGAGGACGAGGCCAACCCGACCGCTTTGCCGATGTCGCGCACGGTTGGTGGATAGCCGTACTTGGCTGAGTGCTTGCGGATGAAGTCGAAAATCTCCTGCTGGCGCTTGGTCAGATCCATGTCTGCTGGGCTCCCTGTTCAGGTGGACGATGGACTTCAACGAACATGTGTTCGCAGAGTAGCGGGCGCCGTGGACAGATGCAAGGGTAGCCCCACTTTGGCCCATAGAAAAGCCCCGCGTTAGCGGGGCTTTTCCTTAGCAAATCGATAAGCCGGATTCTGTCGTTGAACAGCCATCCATCTTTGCGGCCTACCTGGATCTTGGCGGGCAGCCTGCAAACGATCCTGTTTGGCCTTGCATCGGGTGGGGTTTGCCCAGCCGCCGCATCACTGCGACGCTGGTGCGCTCTTACCGCACCATTTCACCCTTGCCGGCCCGCCGTTCACGTGGGACGGCGGACGTAGGCGGTTTGTTTCTGTGGCACTTTCCCGCGGGTTTCCCCGGGTCGATCCCTCGACCACCTTGCCCTTTGATGTCCGGACTTTCCTCGAAGGCCCAGAGGCCTCCGCGGCTGTTTGATCTGCCCAGTCAATCTAGCGCGTATGTCGCCACGGGTATACTCACCCCCTCTGCGCCGGTGGCGGAATTGGTAGACGCGCAAGGTTGAGGGCCTTGTGGAGCGCAAGCTCCGTGGGGGTTCGAGTCCCCCCGGGCGCATGAGGAAAACCCCGCAAACGTGGGGTTTTCCTCGTTTTGCTTGACGTTCGCCTTCCTCTGCGCTAATGTTCGGATTGTTGCCAATGGCAACTCCGAACACTTTTCCGAACATCTTGGAGGTTGATGTTCGGACGGCGAGGAGGCGCACGATGAGCTACAGCTTTGCGAAGGGCAAGTGGGAGGTCCGGTGGCGAGACGCCACCGGAAAGCAGCGCTCCCGTCGCTTCGACGAGGAGGCGTCTGCTGAAGCGTTCGACGAAGCGATCAACGACGTGGGCAAGACCGATCGCAAAGCCGCCGAGAAGCTGCCCAGTGCCGGTGCAGGCGTGTATCCGTACGAGACCAAGGAAGGCACACGCTGGCGCTACGTCGCTAGACGCTCCGACGGCTCCCCCACGAGCAAGCGTGGCTTTACCAGTCCACGGGCAGCGCGGGACGCCAAGCGCCGACTCACCGAGAAGGTCGAGCGCGGCGAGCTGCGCCACACCAAACACACCTTTGGCTCGTGGTGGCGCGTGTGGCTGCCACGCCGCAAACCGCATCTCGAGCCCGGGTCCTGGGACAACTACGAGGTACACGGCCGCAAACGCCTGCTCCCCGTTCTCGAAGCAACCCGACTGGAACGCCTCGACGACGGGCCGCTCAACGAGCTCGTGGACGTCCTGGCCGAACAGATCGATGCCGAGGAACTGGGACCGAAGACCGCGAACAATGCGCTCGGCACGCTCGTTGTCTGTCTCAACGCAGCCGTCAAGGAAAAACTTATCCCACGCAACCCGGCTCTGGAGATCGAGCGTTTCCCGCTCGATCATGTCGAGCGTGACTACCTGCGCATGCTCGAGATACCGCGATATCTGAAGTGCTGCTCGGATCTGTACAGGCCTCTAGCTGAGGTGCTTCTGCGTGACGGTCTGCGGATATCGGAAGCGATCGCGCTTGAGAGAGAAGATCTCGAACTCGACGACAACGGCGGCGCGATCGTCGTGTACCGCTCACACAAGCGCGCAGCGAAGCGCAAGAGCTCAGGCAAGCGCAAGACGGTTGTCGGATCCACCAAGTCCGACAAGTTCCGCCGCGTCGAGGTCGGCCCCCGCCAGTCGTCGATGCTGCGGACGCACCTGGCTCATCGTGCCACCCAGCCCGGCGGTGATGCGCCAAAGGCGCTCGTCTTCGTCATGCCAACACGGACTACCAAGCGATCAAAAGGCCGGTGGGAGGGCGCTGGCGCCTGGGGGCCGATGGACCGCAACACCGTTAGCCGCGACTGGCACAAGGCGGCCTTGGAGGACGCCGCCTTGCGCGACATGCCGCTCCATGCCCTACGTCACACCGCCGCGGCGGCTTGGCTGGCGAGCGGACAAACGCTGGCCTATGTGCAGCAGCAGCTCGGCCACGCGAGCATCACCACCACCCAGCGCTACTACGGGCACCTCGAGCGCAACGTCCTCGCCGCCGGCGCCACCATCACCGAGGAAGAGATCGATCGCCTCAACGAGCTCGCCGCATAGCCATCATCACTATTTCGCGACGTCAAGAGCACTGACGGACCGCGAAGCTGACCTCTGGGATCAAGTATCCCGGCGTCGCCTGACAAGCTTCAGCTCGACACGACAGCACGGGCAACTTGGGCGCGGTCACGCACACCAAGCTTCCGGCGGATATTGCTCACGTGATGCCTGACCGTACTCTCGCTGAGACACAGTCGATCGGCGATCTCTGCATTCGTGAATCCGCCTGCGACCAGTTTGAGGACTGCATGCTCCCGAGTTGACAGCTCATCCGGGTCCGGCGCTCGTACGACGTCGATCAAGCGCCGTACTTGATTGTTCAACTCGGAGGCCGTCTTGACGGTGTCGTGCGTGTCCAAAACGAGCTGGCTCATTCCCCGCCGGCCAGCGCGAATATCAAGCTCGCCGGTCTCCCACAAGATCAGTTGACCCAACTGATCACCGGCCTCAACATCGAGCCATGTAGCCGCCTTATCCCGCGATCCGGAGCTATCCCGCAGGCTTGCCCGCACGCCGGCCTCCCGTAGGGCAGGCGCTTCTTCATCGAACCAGCGGTGAAGCCGCTCAAGCAGCGTTACTCTGGACATGAGACACATTCTACGTTGCTCGCACGCGGCATCTCTAGTGTTGCACCTGCCAGCCGCTCAAAGATCGAGTCCGGACCGGGAATTATCGCCCAACTGTCTCTGCCACCAGGACGGAGCGCTTCCGTTGGCACGTCGAACTCTACGTACATAGAGCCAGGCGCTGCCTGTCTACCGTACGCCTCGGGGTCCGCCGGGAGACACACCGACGTCCGCCCGCCAGCGCCAACCTGAACCCGGCCTGTCTCAACCATCGCTTTGTACTCGGCCTTGCTCATCCACCGGCCCACGCGAGTCGCCATCGTGCGCAAGCCTAACCACAATGCCTTCGGCTAGCTGGCTCACAGCCTCCGCGAAGACCCCATAGGTGTAGTCATCGAACAGCCAGAATCTGATCTCGCGAATGCTCGGCCAGCGTCGCCCGGCAAGCGCGGCCGACCCGACGGCGATCGGTGCTGCCATCGCTACAGGAAACTGATAGGCCCCCGTTGAGATCGCCGGAAACGCTAGCTCAGTGCAGTCAAGTGCACCCGCAACATCTACTGCCCGCGCATTACAAGAAGCGAGCAACTCGCGCTCTCGATGGTCGCCATCGAGCCACACAGGCCCGACCGCATGAATGATGAACTGAGCAGCTAGACGGCCAGCTCCTGTGGCCTTCGCATCGCCAACCGCGCACCCCCCAAGAAGCCGACACTCATGCAGAATCTCAGGGCCGGCTGCGCGATGGATCGCACCATCAACTCCGCCACCCCCGAGCAGGCTCGTGTTCGCCGCGTTGACGATCGCATCTGCCGTGTTGTCGGACGTGATGTCTCCGAGATGGCATGAAATGTTCGGGCCATGGTCCATGGCATCCATTGTTGCGCATCAGCACCACCCTTTACCGCCGTGCTGCGCACCTAGCCGCTCTCCGCCGTCACCGCCGCGCTGCTCGACCGCTCCCAACCGTCCTGCCAGCCCTCCGCGCCCCCTCCCGCGGCCGCTCCCCCGCCAAGCCCTCGTCGCATGGACTCCGCGTAGCCACGCTCCCCCCACCCGGCCTCCACGCCTTCCGCGCTTCGTCGATCCAGCGGTCGAGGTCCTCGGGCACGAACCGCAACGGACCCTCCTCGCCGCCGATCCGGATCGACGGGATCCGCCCGGCGTTCGCTGCGTCGTAGACCCATGTGCGCGACACGGCGAGATCTTTGGCGACTTGTCCCGGTCTGATCAGGTCCGTCATCGCGCGCACTCTTCCTGGTCCCGCAACCACTCCGCGATCACCGGGCGCCGATACCGCACATAGCGACGGAGCTTGAGGTGCGGGATGCGCCCTTCCCGCGTCTCGGCGTAGACCCAGATCGTGCTCTGCCCAGCAAAAGCCGAGCACCTCCCACGCGATTGGCACTTCGACTTCACCACCACACCCCTCCCGGACCAGCCACCCGTCCTATCGCTCATCTCAGACGAGAACCACGCCGTCATCCACTCAGACCCCGCGGCGTGCCTGGACCGCGACGCCCCACCAGTCCATCAGAGCCTGCATGCGAGCAACCAGCACACGGCGATCGGACGTCTCCTGGACAAGCTCCGCATCGCCCGCCTACGACGCCGGCCACCCGCCCCCAAGCTCACCCCCCAAGTCATCGCCTCAATGCTCCGCCGAGAGCTCGAAAAGCTCAGGGCCGAACTACCCCAGACCGTGCAGGCCGACATCCAACCCGCCGACGAGCAGTTCGCGATCGAGACCCTCGACCGTCACCCCCCACGCGAGCAACCAACCAAGGCCGCATGGAAGGCCGCCGCCGGCATCGCCTGGGAGCGCATACTGATCGAGCGCGTCGCCCACCTCGCAGCCCGACACGACGGGCTCGCCGTCACTGCCGAGCGCTGGCAGCCACCAGGCGTGAAACTCGACCTCGACCTGATCGTCCACGACAGCCACAAGAGCGTCGTCTGGATCCTCGACGCCAAGAACGCCGACCGCAGCGACGACCAGCTCTCCAAGATGCGCAGCCAGATACGCCTGCTCCAGCGCAACCCCGAGCTCACCCACGGCTGCCCAACAATCATCGGCCTGATCGTCCACCGCCGCCGCCAGCTCGACACCACCCCCCAGCCAACCGAGCACCACGACATCCTCCGCTGCACACTCCAAGGACTCGCCGACCTCCTCCTCGCCAAGCGCCTCCCCGGCGAACGAGCACACCCACAAACCCGACCCAAGGCCGCATAGACCGGCTCAGGGGACCCCCCTGGCACCGTGAACGGCTGCTGCTCAACGCTGACGTTTGGCGCGCGGGAGTGGCCGGTTGGCGGGTTGCCGATCTTTGGTCTCGAGCTCCGTGGTTCTTTGCGCGAGCTCGCCTATCGACCAGTCGAGTGCTCGAGCTACGCGGTCGGCGGTGTCCCATGTCGGGTTTGCGGTTCCCGCTTCGATCCCTTCGAGCGTCCGCTGGGAGAGCCCTGCACGATCAGCGACCTGCTCGGGCTTGAGCTCGAGTTCGAGCCGTCGTAGTCCGATGGCTCGGCCGAGAGCTCGTTGTGGTGTTGGGCTTTGGCGCACGCCGGAAGACTCGGCGCAGAGAGCTCTCCTGACCACGAAACATGTTTCGGGTAGTCTGTTGCCGCTATGCCGGAGCTCTCAGCGAACCACCCGGCGCGCTACGGGATGTTCTCGAACAGCCGTCCGGCGGGTACCTCGAGCGCTTCAGCCAAGAGCACAACCGTGGGGAAGCGGGGAGCACGGTTGACGCGCTCCATCTTTGAGATCGCCGTCGTGTGCAGCCCGGTCGCACGTGACAGGTCCTCCTGGGACCAGCCACGCTCTGCACGAACTTCCTTGAGGTTGGACGCGAAGCGCTCCAGTGGGGTCACGGCGAGTAGCTTCCGCGCGCTAGCCCAAGAAGCCAAGAGACATGTCGTCAACCTTCGGTTAGAGTGCGCCGAATGAAACCGGCCCTCCGGACCCATGCCTAAGCACAGGCGAGAGGACGACGAGGAGCCGGCGTGGTCGGTTCCCAGCCTGCGTGAGCCGCGCTACTCGCAGTCACTTGAGCGTGGTCTCGCGATCCTTACTTGCTTCACGCCAGACCGTCCCGTTCTCGGGATCGCCAACATCGCCGACGGGCTCGGTATGAGCCGTTCCACCACGCACCGCTACGTGATCACGCTCGTGGCGTTGGGCTATCTGGAGCAGGGGGCCTCGCGCAAGTACCGCCTGGGGCTGAAAGTGACCGACCTCGGAATGTCGGCGCTGAACGCGACGGGGCTGCGCGAGCACGCCCACCCGTACCTCGAGGAGCTGCGCCAGCGCACCTCCTATACGGTCAGCCTGGCTGTGCTGGACGGACCGGAGATCGTGTACGTCGATCGCGTGCGCAGCCTCCGCCGTGGCCAGGGCGCGGTTGACCTCAATCTGCACCCTGGCTCGCGCCTGCCGGCCTACTGCACCGCAATGGGCAAGCTGCTGCTCGCGAATCTCCCCGAGGAAGAGCAGCGCGAGATCCTCGCCTCGATGAAGCTGACAAAGCGCGCCCCAAACACGATCACGAGCAAGAACGCGCTGCGCGACGAGCTCGATCAGGTGCTGGAGGAAAGCTTTGCGGTCAACGACGAGGAGCTCGCGCCCGAGCTGCACTCAATCGCGGTGCCCGTCCGCAATGAGGCCCGTGAGGTTGTCGCCGCCGTCAGCCTCGCCGCGCACACCTCAATGATTTCCCTGGAGGAGTTGGTCGACGCGCTCGGCCCGCACCTGGTCTCCACCGCCGACCGCATCTCCGCCCGTCTTGGCTACCGGCGAGACGATGAGACCGGAGGCCACAGTTGACGACTGGGTCACGTATTCCTAACAACCCGAATGCCATGCTTTCCGTTAGGGTTCCGCGCTTGACGGCAGGGACGACCGCGGAGGGCCACAAACGCCGGCCAGGGCAAGGCGCTACGTGCGCCTACAGGAATCTGCGGGTCCACATGATGGTCGGAGGGTGTCGGTGAGCCACGGAGGGCATCCACGCAGAGCCCCAACCGTGAGGCGCACCGTTCCGTGGGTTGTGCTTGTGTTGGTGCTTTGCGGGCCGGTGGTGTCTGTGTTGGTGCTTTGCGGGCCGGTGGTGTCTGTTCTGGCGTTGCCGGGGGTCGGTCGCGCGAGCAAGGCCGCCGGTCGGAGCGACACTGCTGCTGTGGCGGCAAGGCGTCGGCAGCGGCTCGCTGAGCTGGATGTGTCGGCCGCGGCGGTGAAGCTGTTGGCGGGGAATGTTTTGGCGGGCTCGGCGACGGTCGGCAATGTCGGCTCTGCGCGGGCGAGGTCGTCTACGGCGGCGGTTGCGTGGAGAGCGTCTACGGGCGGCGGGCTGGTTCAGCTTGGGCGGTTCAAGGTGCCGGCGTTGAAGCCTGGTCAGCGCCACAAGGCAAAGTTTCAGTTTGATCTTCCCAAGGGTGCTTCAGGCAGCTATGAGGTGAGCGTGTGCGCGGATGTCCTCGGCCAAGTCCAGGAGCGCAGCAAGAAGAACGACTGCCGTGACGCGGGGGTCATCACGGTCCCGGGTTCGGGCGTGAAGGCGTCGGGGCCGACAAGCTCCGAACCATCCTCGCCCTCGGGCTCGCCTCCGGGTGGCTCCTCACCAGCGCCCGGATCGCCGACACCTACGCCTCCAGCGTCGAGCCCACCGAGCATCGTGATCGACAGTGGTCCGTCGGGCGTGCTCGGCGTGTCTTCCGTGACGTTCACGTTCCACGGCAGCGACACCAACGACACTTTTCAGTGCAGTCTTGACGGAGCGCCGTGGGCGTCATGCGCGAGCCCGCAGCAGTACAGCTCGCTGGCGGAGGGCGCCCATACCTTCCAGGTGCGTGCAATCAACGCTGCTGGTGAAGTGGACCCGACGCCGGCCAGCGCGTCCTTCACGGTCGAAGCAACCCCACCGCAGACAACGATTACGAGTGCCCCGAGCGGGCGTATCCCCACCGGAGAAGTGTCGATCTCATTCACGTCCACCGAGGCCGGCAGTTCCTTCCAGTGCAGTCTCGACGGCGCCGCCTACAGCCCGTGCAGCTCGCCTGACGTGATCAAGGACCCGGAGGCGGGCCCGCATACCTTCAAGGTGCAGGCGACCAATCAGGCCCGGGTCAAAGAAACCGCTGCGCCGCCGTCGGCGTCGTGGAGCTCGGTCGAACCGCAGCACGACCTCTGCGGCACAATCGTCAGCAACACGATGATCGGCCCAGACTACGCCGCGCTCTACATCATCACCTGCGATGTAGATGTACCTGCAGGGGTGACCTTGACGGCCCAGCCAGGCGCAACGATCAAGGCCGACAGCGGCACGAACCTCTCAGTGCAGGGCACCCTCGATTCGGCGGGCACGGCTTCCGAACCGATCACGTTCACGTCGGTCAACGACAACAGCGTGGGAGCCGCGACGGGCTCGGGCACGCCCGTGGCGGGAGAATGGGACGGGATCGCCTCCACTGCTACGGGCTCGGTCAACGTCGAACACGCGCATATCAGCTACGCCGGTGTGGGCGTCCAGGCTGAGGGCGGCGGCCCAACGGTGGTTAGGGACGACTCATTTGTGGCGTCAGCTACCAGTGCGGCGGCCATCTTTGGGTCGCCCTCGCCTACGCTGGAGGGCAACTCGTCAAACGGGGCGAGCGGCCCCGCTGCATTTGTTGTGCAGTCACCTTCCCTGAATGCAGGTTTGCTGGGTGGTAATTCTGCGACGGGCGCGGGGATTGGCGTGGTCGATATCGCTGGCTCGCTGGGCACTAGTTCGACGCTGTCTGCTGAGCCAGCGCCTTGGGAGGTCGGCAATATTCATGTGCCCGGACTTACCCCCTCGGCCGAACCGCTTGAGGTGCCGGACGGGGTGACGCTCACGATCGCGCCCGGTGCGGTCATCAAGGGTGATCACTACGGGTCTGAAAGCGCGACTTGCGGCAACAACGTGTGGTGCTCCATTTGGGTCGAAGGTGCCTTGCACGCCGTTGGCACTGAAGCCGAACCCATTGTCTTCACCTCAATCAACGACAATGCTGTCGGCGGGACGACTGGGAGTGGGACGCCGGCGGCGGGCGACTGGTGGGGTATGTATTCGCAAGGGAGCGGAGCTTCGATCGACCTGGAGCACGCGAAGGTGAGCTTTGCGCAGACCGGTGTGTTGGCTTATGGCGAAGGTGGGGCGGTTGTCAAGAACGACGCGTTTGTGTCGCAATCGTCTGGGGCGGTGGTGATCTCTGGCGTGCCGTCTCCGACGTTGCTGGACAACTCGTCTGTGGACTCGGGTGGTCCCGCGTTTGGTGTGCGCTCGGGCTCGCTTGATGCAGGCTTGCTGGGTGGCAACAGTGCAACTGGCGGTGGCTCAGGAGTCGTCGCGATTGCGGGCACGATCGGGACCAGCTCTACGCTGCCCGCGGAGCCGGCACCCTGGGAGGTCGGGAGCCGTACGTTCCTCGAACCGTTGAAGGTGCCTGAGGGCCAGACGCTGACGATCGCTCCGGGAGCGGTTGTCAAGGGTGATCACTACGGGTCTGAAAGCGCGACTTGCGGCAACAACGTGTGGTGCTCCATTTGGGTCGAAGGTGCCTTGCACGCCGTTGGCACTGAAGCCGAACCCATTGTCTTCACCTCAATCAACGACAATGCTGTCGGTGGGACGACTGGGAGTGGGACGCCGGCGGCGGGCGACTGGAATGGGATTTATTCGACGGGTAACAGTGGCTCGATCGACCTGGAGCACGCCAAGGTAAGCTACGCGGGAACAGGGTTGGCCTTGGAAGGGGGAACGGCGCTGCTAGCAGAAGTGGCAGTGAGCAACTCCGACCTAGCACTCGAAGCCCAAGCTGGCCACGCGTCGTTCCGCGGCGAACTGAGCAACGACTCATCCGGTATACATGCCTGTGACTGGGGCTCGCAAGCCTGCAGCGTAGACGCAGCGTACACGTATTGGGGCACGCCAGACTGGGCCGTTTCCGTCGGAACCAGCGCTCGCCTGCGGGGCTGTTACGACGAGCCCCTATCTGACATCCGCCAACGGCGCCACAACCAAAACCGCGGCGTCTGCCTTTGGCTCCACTAATTGCGACGGCTCCCCGACACCTGAACAGACGCTCAGCAGCGCGGAACATAATGCAACGATCTACGTTGACGGTCAGCAAATTCAATGCGATGAAGGCTTCAAGGAAGCCTGCGGGATCATCGAACAGTACAAGCAGTGCCTCGATGCTGCCATAACTTTGGCGAAACAAGAAGCAGGCTTCCCATTCTCATCGCCAAGCGATGTCGTCTCAGATGCCGGGGGATTCCTTGAGCAGTCAGAGAAAGTAATTGTCAGCTCGGTCGGTTCGCTTCTCGACTTCGGGGGTCAAATCTTTGGGGCCGCGCAGACGATCATCCATATCGCCAACGCATATGAAAAGTGCACCGGATAGACAGATAGTTGGCATGAGGCGCCCTCGCTCGATGAGACGTTTAGCGTTTGCGGGCGTTCTGGTGATTTCGATCGCATGTTCGGGCTGCGGAGGCTCCAGGTCGCAAGGCGCACCGCTGGCCCACGTGACGTCACACACGACTCCGCATACGGCGTCTCCTGCTGACACCTCGGGGCAAGTCGCAAGTTCGACTCCCACAGACAAATCGGCCCCAGCGTCCTCAGCAGGCCGTGGGCCTGCCGAAATCTCATCGTGCGGCCTTGAGGCTGGCATAGTTGGCTCGGCCAATGTTCGCCTGCACGGCGTTGCACCCGGCGACTATATCGTCTATGTCAACTTCATCGAGGATGGCGTCTTTGTAGAGCGTGTCCCGATCGAGGTTGAACTCGCGGCGTCTGGCGAGCAGCGGTATCTCTCACGGGGTAGTGGCGGTCATCGGTTGCCTGCTGCTCCTAAGTGCGAGGTAGATAGCGTGTTCACTCTGCCGAGCGACCCAAACACTCCGCGCATGGAGATATGGAAGTCAGCCGTCTATGCAAGCCAAACGCCCGAGTATTCCATATGAACACACAACGTTTACTCGCGCGTGTTTAGCATTGCTATCAGCTACGCGCGCCTTGCGACAGACTCAGCCACCGCTCTCAGGAGTCGATATTGGTCACGCTTTCCTAACAGACTGAACGGTCTGCTTTCAGCTAGGGTTTTGCGCTTGGTGGCAGGTACGACCCTAAGAGCGCCTATCAAAATGAGTGTTGGAGTTGTTGGTAGCAGATGAGAGCGCAGCCGATCGTGAGGAAGGCTTCGTGGATGTCGGCGCGGCGGTCGTAGCGGCGGTCCAGGCGGCGGTGCTGGTGCAGCCAGGAGATCGTTCGCTCGATCACCCAGCGTTCTTTGCCGAGCCCCGAGCCGTGGCCGCTGCCACGTTTGGCGATTCGGGGGGTGATGCCGCGCTCCCTGAGCGCCGTGCGGTGCTTGCGACTGTTATAGGCCCGATCGGCGAGCAGCGTCTTGGGGCGGAACTTGCCATGGCGCCCGGTCGGGGGCACGCGATCGACCAGCGCCAACAACTCGGTGATGTCGTTGCGGTTCGCGGCCGTCAACGTCACGGCCAGGGGCGTGCCCTGCCCGTCGCAGATCACGTGGTGCTTTGAGCCCGGCCGGCGCCGATCGACGGGCGAGGGGCCGGTCTTGGCGCCCCCCCTTTTGCCCGCACGTGCGAGCTGTCGACGACCGCCCGCGACCAGTCCAACTGGTCGGAGTCCTGCAATTCATCCAACAGCACCTGATGCAAGCGTTCCCAGACCCCGGCGTCGTTCCAATCCCGCAACCTTCGCCAACAGGTCATCCCCGACCCACACCCCATCTCCTGCGGCAGATCCTCCCACGGGATACCCGTCTTCAGCACGAACAAGATGCCCGTCAGGGCCTGCCGGTCGGGCACCCGCTTGCGCCCCGGATACCGATACCGGCGCTCAACACGCGGCAACAACGGCTCGACACGAGCCCACAACCCATCACCAACCAAAGGTTTCGCCATAGCCACCGTCTACGACAACGATACCCCAAACCCTCTTTCTGTTAGGCGCTCTAAGGGGCAACGCAACTGGGCCTAAGCGGCGTACGAATCACGCTCGCCGGAGCTTGCGGAGACGCGGCCCCACTACGATGCGCTTGGCCGCATCGGTCGTTGTGGCCGCTGGCGTATTCGCTGCTGGGGCCCAGGCGTCTGGCTCCGTGTTCCCGATCCTCGTAATGGGCGATTCCTATTCGGCCGGCAACGGAGCGGGCGGGTACTTCGGGCCGAACGGCTGCTACCGCTCACCCAACAACTATGCGGCTCTGTTCGCCGATGCGCTGGAACGTCCCCCGTACAACCAGCCGGCGCCTCTCACGAACGTTGCGTGCAGCGGCGCCACAACGAGCGCCTTCTTTGCAAGCCAGCGGGGTCAGCCACCGCAGATCTACGCGGTGAACAACGGGTATGGCCTCATCCTGCTCACCGTTGGCGGCGACAATGTCAACTTCGTAGCGATCGTCAAGCAGTGCCTGGTCTACGGCATCCGTGACGGCTGGAAGTGCAGCGCCTATCTGAGCGCCGCCGAAACGCAACTCGATAACGGAACACTTGAAGGGAGTGTGCGGCACGTCCTCAGCGAAATCCACAAAAAGGCCAGCCCGTCGGCGACGATCGCGTTGCTGGGCTACCCGTATCTGGAGAAAGACAAGAGGTTCACCCTCCCGGATCCGCACCATCGGCCGGTCGCGGTAGGAAGGCGGCTAAGGGCGCTCGAGAACAAAGGCGACACTGTTCAGCAGCGGGTCGTCACACAGCTCAACGCCGAAGAACACACGAGCAGCTTCGTGTTCGTCAAGACGAAGCAACTGTTTGCTAGCCACGAACTCTCTGCAGGCGAACCGTCCCCCGATCCGTGGTTTGTCTCACCGTTCACCCCGACTTCAATCAACGTCTGGTATCACCCCAACCCGACCGGATGGGCCGAAGAGGCAAAACACCTATTGAAAGACCCAAGCATCCCAAAGCACGGACCAGCAGCACCGACCCCGGCTCTCCCCGCCTACGGTGCCGTACCTCTCTCAAAACTCTGCGAAAACCACGAAGTCCAGTCGCACGCTGTCAACGGCTGCCCCTACCTCGGCACCAGTCAAATCGGGTTCGACGCATTTGAGCGCGCCATCCTCATCGAAGACAACGACGAATCGATGCTGCCGAGGTACTGGAACTTGTTTGACTTCCCCGTCACGAGTTGCAGCTCGATCGCCCTCTCGTTCGCAATGCCGACCGAAGATTCCCAGCCAGGCGACACAGCGTCCATTCAGGTCACTGCGCAGCCGCTGCCGCCACAGTCCGCGACCGTCGGGTACGGCCAAATCGGCAAACTCGAAGCGGCGCTCGACGGCCACCCTTGGTCGCTGGAAAACGCCGCCTCGAACACAGACGACAAGATCGCGATCAACGGCGTCGCGTCCTGCTCCACGGCAAGCGGCTACTGACCGTCAAGTGCAGAGGAGCAATGTTTAAGGACAGGCTACATACAGGTGGCGCGATTCATTGTGAGTAAGCTCCTATGAGCTCGCTGGCGGGCGTTGCGAAGGCAGCTCTTGTCGTCAGCGCCGCATCGTTGGTGTTGGCAGCCAACGCGCGAGCTGACGGCTCTAGTATCGCTACCGCTGCCACGATCGTTCTCGGCCAGCGGGAGACCGGCAACACGGGCACTACCCCTTACGAGTACAGCCCCGGGAGCTGCGGACCGGAGACGGGCCAGTATTGGCTGCTGTCGCTCAACGCTGGGGAACAGGTCACGATCGACTGGGGGTCATCGGAAGACTACGTGACCGGCCTGGACATCTGGCCTGCTGGCACAACCGACTCCACGATCGCGATTGGGGGTCGTGCCGCGTGGGCGTCAATCGGCGGAAACGGTCAGCAGCAGACGGAATTCACGGCCACCACGGCGGGCGTGTACCCGATCGTGTTCGACGACAGCTGTGGGCAGCCCGGCCCATTCCAGTTCACCGCCACTGTCGATCACCTCGGATCGCCGCCACCACAAGCCCCAGCTCCCGCGCCTGCGCCAGCACCAACCTGCCCATCGGGACGCATCCCTCTGCCGGCTTACCCGCCGCCCCCGTACAGTGTGACGCTAACCCCCTTCGCTGGCGCGACCCTGCCGGCCGGCAGCACCGCGACATTCTTGGCACGCGTCACCAGGGACATCTTCCAAGGACAGTCCGGGCGGACGGTCTCGCTCAAGACGAAGTGCGGCCCGAACATCGGGCGCTCCGCAACGGCGAAGACGAACAAGGACGGCTACGCAAGATTCACCTACCAGGACGCCGGAGGCGCCGGCACCGATGAAATCGAAGCATCCCTCACAAGCGCATCCAGCACCGCCGCGACCCCGTCTATCAGTACCGTCACCTGGACAGCGCCAGTCTCCTGCGGCCGGCTGAGCGCGTTCGCGTTCGTGACCTCCTTGAAGTGTCTGGCCGCCGTGCCGATGGTCCACACGATCCTCCAGACCGGCGAGTGCGCGGAGGGCGTCGCGTCGTTCCTCGCACCCGAGCTCAAGCTCGACAAGCTCCTCGATCTGGTACGCAACGCGAAGTCCGTCAAGGCGCTACAGCGCGCCGCCGGCACCGCCACCGGCTTCGTCTACGACCTCTACCGCGCCTACCAACAGCCGATCGACCCCAACGCCCCGGCCGGGTTTCGTAGCTTCAAGGAAATCGTCGCCAAGCTCAAAAACCTGCACGACTCGATTACGGCAGCGGCAACATTCCTGCACGACGTTCCTGACCTGTTGGCAGCCGTATCGCACGAGGACCCCAGTGTGATAGCACTCGACGTCGCCGACCTCACAGGTCTGAAGCCGTGTGTCCAACTGCTGTCAGACGCAGTTGGTTGATACGGTCGCGGAGGGATAATATGAGACTGAGATCCGATAGAACACCAACTCGACTCGTTCTGATTGCTGCGGCTGGCGCGTCGGCGCTCCTGCTGGTGGCCTGTGGGGGAACAGGTGGGACATCCACGGGTGCTACCACAGGGGCCTCCGCGAGTGCGCACACGATACAGAGCACGAGCGTGACTCGAAAAAGCAACACAGCCGCTAAGGCAGCACGCCGAGGGCAAGGTTCCATCGCCACTGTCGGCGCCTCTCCGTCGCAGCTATGCGACGTCCTCACAGAAGCAAAGGCGAGTGAACTTCTTGGCGTCAAAGAAGTGGTCCGTTGGCGTCCGCTCCCTGGCAATCGGGTGCCGTCCTGCGGCTACGAAGTTGGGCCGAACGCTTCTACCTCTTCGGTCCGACCGGTTTTTTATCTAAGAATTTTTAGCCAGGAACCTACACGCTACTTTCGTGGGATCAAAGAAACGTACGAAAAAGGTGCGAAAAAGTCCCCTTCGGAAGTCGAAGTAAAAACGCTGTCCGGAATCGGCTCCTCCGCGTTTGTATTGATCTTTCGCGGCGGCGCGATAGGGACGGAGCTGTGCTTCCTCCTCGACGGGCGATTGCTTGAGCTCAACGTTGGGGGGGCAGTGCCTTCGCTCACCAAGCTTGAGGCAGACGCGGAAGCCATCGCCGCGGCTGGCTGACGTGACGCGCATCACTCCTCGCGAGCGCTCAATTCGGCCAGCGCGACAAGCCACTTTCAGGATTGCTGACCCATTCCTGCCTTGCCCAAGTCAGGGTCGAATCGCCCAGATCCGCTAGGACCAGTCGCTCGGCGTACCATCTGCCGGTCGGCTGCTTGCCGTTTACCGTAAGGTGGGTGAATACCCCATGGATCACGTCGCTTGCGCTGACCTTGATCGGATAGCTGCCGTGATCTGGATGCGCCGTGCCACGACCTGACGCGCCGCTACGTGTCCACTGCATCCAGCTAATCACGAGCTCGCCGCCATCCGCCGAATCGACGACGACCGACCGTGGTCGGACGGAGAAGACGTTCGCAAACGACGCTCCATGCATGACCACGGTGCTGTAGAGCCTCGGCAGCCGCGGAGCGCCAGCGACAGCCGTGCAGGGGAGCAACCCCATCGGCAAAGCCACTGCCACCGCCATCGCCGCGATAGTCCCAGGCAGCCGCATGGAGCCGCACATTACCACGAAGCACGCGGCCCCGGCCACACCGCTGTAGGTCGCCAGCCTGTGGTTCGACCGCTAGCGTCTCGTCGCCGCCGACCTGTCAGTTGAAGTGAAAGAGGGTTGAAGTAAGACCAAGGCAGTTGGAGTACGAAAAAACGAGTTACCACATGAGTCCACTGCCCAACGGCTGTCCCATTATCGCACACTGCGGTTCATCATCGCTCTCGCGTGCCGACTCTGTACAGACGAGGCGTATCAAGACAAGACGCCTTGGATTACACTGTAACTGGATGTCGCCGAACTTGTGCGCGAAGCTCTTCGGCTTGCGGTGCGAGCCGATGGTTGTCCGGAATCGGCTCCGTTTCGTAGTTGAGGTACGTGACGTTAGCCGCTAACCCTAACGTGGACCGGTTCACATTCAACATATTTCCACGTTACGGGCTTCCTTATATGCCCCGACGCGGAGATGAAGATATTGCAGGCAGAGTCCGCGCCTGCTGAGAAGTTGACGATGTACAACGGTGTCTCGTGGCCGAGGATTCTGATGGCCTCGTCAACGCCGTGTTCAGGAGCGTCTTCCGATAGTCCGCTCGCCGAGGTACCACCACGGCACGTGAGCGCGCTGCCAAACGGTTCGTGCCCGCCTTCGGTGCTTCCTTGATTTCCAGCCCATTCGCACGGGTTGGGTTTGCTCGGCGCAACAGCGTGACCCCCAGCGAGGAAACCTTCGTACGGCACCTCGTATGCATATGACCCGGGATACACAGTGAGCTTGGGCCCATTCGGACGGCCAGGGTTAGTGTCAGAAAAAGTCATCGTTTCCAAGTTGTCGCCAGTGACGTGTAGTTCGAGCTTCGCTTGCCCGGGTGCCGAAGACGCGATGTTCTTGGAGGCGCTGACTGATTGACGGGGAAGCGGCACAGACCCCGCGTATTCCCACCCTTCCTTTGTCTTGAGCGAGAACTGGATGGTGCGCTCGGGCGCTTCGGATGCAGACGGCAGTGACTTGGCGCTAGGCGCCGTGGATGTCGGAGAGGCCACGGGGTAGTCTGCGTGCCCGCGGTGGCGGAGTTCGACGTCGAATGCTGGGACACAGACATCGTGCTTGTGGGCGAACCGCAACCAACCAGAGCCAAACACGATGCCGGCACCAAGAAGAGCCCGCAAAAGGCCCGAACTGGAGCCTGGCGCAACAAACGCCCCCCTTTATATAGATGGACCAGCGACCTTACCGTACCGCGCTATGCACCGTCACAGGCTCTCGGAACACCGGATCCCGTCGATCGGCGCAGTTCGCGCGCCTCATCCGCTGCATCGTTGGCTCAAGCCGCTGAGCTCGCCAGCACCAGCCGGCGCTATGTTCTTGCCGACCAGACATGCCGAAGAACCCGCTCTTCTCCACGTACCGCACCGGCGAGAATCGCGTCACTGCCTCGATGCTCGCGGTGTTCGAGCGGATCGACGCGAGCATCCTCGAGCGCCTACTTGCTGGGGCGTCAGGGGAGTCCTCGCTGACGTTCGTCCGGTTCGTCAACCAGGTCGGCGGGGTCGCCGGATCGGTTCCCGACGCCGCGATCTCCGCTAGCTTCCACTACCTTTTCGAGGTCAAGACCGAGCTCGACGCGCTCCGCGGCAAGCAGCTCGAGAGCCATATCGTCGGGCTCACTGGAGCGTTCAAGGACGAGCGCTTGTTTGTGATAACACCGGACCCGGAGCAGCCGCGGCTCATCGAGGATCTCGCGGACAGGCCCATCACCTGGTTCAACTTCGCCCGCCTCAACCAGGCGATCGATGAGTTGCTCGACGACCGTACTGAGCTGATCTCCGAGCAGTCGAGGTTCCTGCTCCGGGAGCTCCAAGCTCTCTTTGAGCACGAGGGTCTTCTGGAGCAGCTCGACACCGTCGTCGTCGCGGCCAGGGCAGCCTACCCCGAGTATGGGCGACACTCCGCGTATGTTTGCCAGGCCGGGCGGGCTTTCCGCAAGGGCCTCAAGCGCATGGCGTTCTACACGAGCGGGGAGATTCAACGGGAGGTTCCCGAGATCCTCGCAAACCGCGATCCAGTGGTCTTCAGCACCGAGGAAGCCAAGCGCTATAGCGCTTCGGACGACCATACCGACCAGACGATCGGGCGCCTGATCGATGGGCTGCTCGCTGACAGCCCACGTACGCCAGGCGACTCCTACCAGGTCTTCCTCCTCTCCCGACCCGAGGATGAACGGACTCTCGTGCTGCCCCATCCGATTCGCAACACGACTCGCGACCACAAGGGCAAGCCGTGGGCGTGGACGCTCAGTCAGCGCTACATCTGCTCGGACGTGCTCGAGCGCGCTCCCGAGACAACCGACGAGCTCGCCGCGAATGGCGGCTAGCGCCAACCCGCAGCTCTGACACGGTCACCCGTGTAGCCGTGCATCGCCGCCCACTGCCTGCGGTCCCGTTCCCTCAGATCTCTCGAGCTACACCCTCCGCAGTTCCTGTTGCGACAAGCCCACCTCGACCTCGAAAGCCGAGCGTAGGTAGTCGATCCCACCAAGCAGGGTGTTCTGATGGACGAGCATCCTTGATGCAGGCCGCGACGTGATCAACCCAGTCGCTGGACATCTCGCCGCGTTGTTCTTCAAGCCAATCGACGAGCTGCTCACCGTGGACGAAGACGACGTTGTTAGAGGCCACGCGGCCCGCCTCGAACTCGTTCCAGAAGATCACCACAGGCTGGACGAAGCGAACGTCGGTCTGTTGCGCGATGTCCTCTTGCAGGCGCACTGCGCGCCCACGCATACCGCACGCCAGCCAAAGTAGGTCATAGGAGGCGTCGTCGTCATCGCGACGCTGCACATGGACCACGTCCCCATCGATCGAGGCTTCGCCGCCGAGCCACTTGCTGTCGAGCAGAAAGACACCGCCGGTCGAAACGACCACATGGTCGATGTTGCCCTTGCGGTCTTGCCCGCCTGTGCGACGGTCTGAAAGGTCGTGGAGGAGCACATAGCCATCTCGCCGCAGGGGCGCCAACACCCGCGCGGTGCGCCGCTCGCCTTCAAAGCCCGTCCGCCAGTTCTCGATGTATCCCGGAGGCGACTCGCGCAGAGCGATATAGACAGCCATCAGCGCTCCGAGCGCTAGCCCGAAGAGCCATATCCAGAGGCGATGCTGAGCCAGTCCCGTGCCTACAATGAGCGGGACGGCGAGCCCCACGAAAATCCACCGCACTCGCTTGAACACGCGCTTGCGCCAGCGTCCAGAAACTTCGTCGTACTTCGCGCGAGCGCCACGACCCGCGCCGCAGTAGTACGGATAGAACCAGTCGCGCACGTCTCGCTTATCGGCAGGAGCAACTCAGCTGTTGACTCGTCATGACCGGCTGTAGCCACCTGAGCGACCATGCGCTCGAGTGGGAAGCGCTCGTCCGTGCGCCCTGAGTTAGCCTCCCCGTTTATGGCTACAGAATCCGACGCGCAGATCACCGGGTCCGAGCCAACCTGGCTGGTGCCGAAGCCGGTTGTGCCGCTGACGGGTAGGGAGCGCTTCTCGGACAACGCTTGGTCTGTGCTTGATTTCTGGCGCTGGGCATTCTCGGATCTGCGAACGAACATCGTGCGCGGGGTGCTCGCGGAGTACATCGTCGCACGAGCGGTCGGTGACCCTTCGTCACTCAGGGAGGCGTGGGACAACTGGGATGTGACGACCGCGACCGGTATCACCGTGGAGGTCAAGTCAAGCGCCTACCTGCAGTCCTGGAATCAGCGCAAACTGTCCTCGATCGAATTCAAGGGGCTTACCGGCCGAGAGTGGTCTGCCCAGACAAATGAGCTGGCGGCTGACCGAACCCTGCGCGCCCAGGTGTATGTGTTCGCGGTCCATACCTGTCGGGAGCCTGACCAGTACGACCCGCTGAAGATCGAGGATTGGGAGTTCCGTGTGATGAGCGCCGCCCAGCTCGCCGAGCATGGCTATCGCAGTGTGACACTCGGCTTTCTCGACCGGCACGCACCAACGGTCTACGGGATCGACGAACTGCGACAAGCTGTCGAGCGAGCACACGCGGACGGGAAAGAGGCTGTCGAGCGTGGACTGGGTTGAGGCTGTTGGCTTCCAGAAGGAGGCACTACACGTCGGGGCGCTGAAGCATCTACTAACCCACGATCGGGCTGTCGATGTGGCGCGTGTGCTGGCTCCCGACGCCGGCATCACTGACGTAAACAAGGACCTCGTACAGACCGAGGCAAGGATCGGTGGCGCTCACCGGCCGATCGACCTCGGTGCTCGCGTGACCGCGGCGGGAGAAGAGAGATGGCTTGGAGTGGAGGTGAAGGTTGACTCAGCCTGGTCGCCGCGTCAGCTCAAGGAAACCCTCCCGGAAGGGGTGGCGGGCGTGCTGCTCGCAGTCGGCCGTACCGCTCTTGCCGTCGAGGATGACGACATGTGTGCCATCGAGCCTGTTTCCTGGCGGTGTGTGCGTCCAGCAGAGCTCGCCAGCATCGTGCGCGACCAGGCTTGCGGCGATAAGGAGTTCCTCGGATACGCTGACCGTCTCGATCGCGAGGCTTGCGAGCATGAGGCAGCCCGAATTGCGGTACGTGACAACGCACCAATGGTTTCCACGCGTGACGCTACGGCTCTGGGGCACTGGGCGTACTTCAGTGAGATTGTACGCATTCGAAAGGATGCACGCGATTGGGAACGCAAGGCGCTCATCAGCGGGCCACTTATGACTCTTTGGGTCAACTGGGGTGAGATCGACGGAGACTATCTGGAGTTCATGGGCGAGCGCGACCGCCGCTCGCTCTGCGTAAAGACCTACGCGCCACCCGTTGCCCTACTGGCCCGAAGGGAGCAATTGGTCACCCTGCTCGCCGATCATCCGCATAAGCACGATACGCCGCGGCTCCCTGGTGGAAAAGCAAAGACCTGCACTGCCGCGCGGTTTGATCTCGATGCCATCTCACCAAAAGACGCCGCCGGCTTGGTTGACGATCTCATAGAGCGTCTGAAAAGCCTCGACTGACGGCTCATAGGCATCCCATGCGCGATCTTCAATTGGTGATCTTCGACTGCGATGGCGTCCTCGTCGACAGCGAGGTGATCTCCAACGAGGTGCTCGCCCGCGCGCTGACGGAGCTGGGCCTGCCGACCACGCTCGCGCAGTCCCGGCGCGACTACCAGGGCCTGCTGCTGGCCGAGATCGACTCCCTGGCGCAGGCCAAGCTCGGCCGCCCGCTGGCGCAGGACTGGATCGAGCACTACGAGCGCGACCGTGCCGCCGCCTTCCACCGCGAACTGCGCGCGGTGCCGGGAGTCGCCGAGGCGGTGCGGCGCGTCAAGGCCGCCGGGGTGGCAGTGTGCGTCGCTTCCCAGGGCAAGCTGGAAAAGACGCGACTGTCGCTGAAGCTCGCGAAGCTCGCCTCCCTCTTCCCCGACGAGACTCTGTTCTCCGCCTACTCGGTCCCGCGCGGCAAGCCCCACCCCGACCTCTTCCTGCACGCCGCTCAGGCGATGGCGGCCGAGCCCTCGCGCGTCGCGGTCGTCGAGGACACGCCATCCGGGGTAACTGCCGCGGTAGCGGCCGGGATGCGCGCCCTCGGGTACGCGGCCGACAGCGATGCGACGGCACTGCGGCGGGCGGGCGCCGAGGTCTTCGAATCGATGGAGGAGTTGCCAGCGTTGCTCAGGCTCAGCTGACCCGGCGGGCTTCAGCGCTGTCCTCACCTGCTGTAGTCGGCGCCGGCAGTGAGGTCAGCTTCCCTCTGCTCGCCGTCACGGCCCGCCACACCAACCCCCACACCATGTAGACGATGGCGATCGTGATCAGTGTGAACTTGATGCTCGAGCACACCGTCGCGATCAGCGGGGCGTGTTCGCCTCCATGACCTCCGAGGACGAGCAGTAGGAACACGTTTTCGGTGGCGTCGAACAGCGCCGCGACCGTCGCGAAGAACGGGACGATCATGCCGGCGGCCGCGAGGCGTCGCCAGTCGCGTGTCCGGGCGAGGTCACGGGTGGCGAGACCGGCGAGGGTGAAGAAGCCGCCGTAACTGATCATGTAGGCGTAGTCGACGATGAGCGAGAGACGGGCGGTGTGGCGGCCCTGCGGGCCCCATTCGGCGAGGATCTGGCTCGCACGCGCCTTGGTCGCCGCGAACTCGAATGCGAGGATGCCAGGTCCTCCCGTGTGTTCCAAACGTCTTTCGAAAACGACAAACGGGACAATCGTGAGCGCGACCATCGCGATACCGAGCAGGATCAGCCACTGCTTGCGAGTCATCAGCCCGTAGTCTTTCATCGTGGATTGGCAAGCGTGGCACGACGGGTATGAGGACCCTGATTCGGGGTTGGGTCGCCGCCTAGCGTTGGTGCAGGATCAAGTGCGCGCCGCCCTGGATCGTGTGCCTCAGGGACCCGTGCGGGCGATCAGCGTGTGCGCCGGGCAGGGGCATGATCTCATCGGTGTGCTGGCCGGGCACCCCCGCCGCGGGGACGTCAGCGCTCGCCTGGTCGAGCTGGACGAGTACAACGTGCTGATCGCGCGCCGTGCTGCCCGGGAGGCCAGCCTCGACGGGGTGGAGGTGCTCGCTGGTGATGCGTCGATCACCGACGCCTACGCGGGCGCGGTCCCGGCCGATCTCATCCTGATGTGCGGCGTGTTCGGGAACATCACAGCCGATGACATCGCCAACACAATCCGTCATCTCCCGCAACTCTGCGCGCTCGCGGCCACCGTCATCTGGACCCGCCACCGCCAGCCTCCAGATCTCACCCCATACATCCGCCAGACCTTCGCGCGTCACGGCTTCGAGGAGGTCTCCTTCGACGGTGACGGCTCCTTGCCCTTCGGTGTGGGCGCCAACCGTCTGATCGGCTCACCTCAACCTTTCCAGGCGGGTGTCCGCCTGTTCGAGTTCGTCGGCTACGACGTGCTTCAGCCCGCCGAGCCGGCAACCGGTTGATCTGTGCTGCGGGACACTTCTGTGGTGTCTGAGCGTTCGAAGTCGCCGCGTCGGGCTGGCCGTCCGGCTCGTCTGTCGCGGGATGCCGTGGTGGATGCGGCCGAAGCGATCATCGAGAGGGAGGGCGTTGACGCGCTGAGCATGCGCCGGCTGGCGCGTGAGCTCGACAGCTCGACGATGGCGCTCTACCGGCATGTGCGTGACCGGGACGATCTGCTTGTGCTGTTGCTCGATCGTCTCGCGGCGGACTTGCCGCGTCCGCGGCTGCCACGAGAGCCTCGCAAGCGGCTGCTTGCTCTGTTCAAGGTGCTGTATGAGGGGTTGGATCGGAGCCCGTGGGTTGTGCAGGTGCTGGTGCGTGGTGATCTGATGGCGCCGTCGGTGTTGTGGCTGATCGAGGAGATCCTCGCCACGTTCGTCACGGCCGGGCTGCCTGTCGAGCAGGCGGCGGACGCGTACCTGACCGTCTGGCGGTTCACGGTCGGTGAACTGATCGTGAGCCATTCGACTGCACAGCAGAGCGCCGAGCTGGATCGTCGTCCGTTCCAGCTGGAGCTGCTCGCGGCCGTCGAGTCAGGTGAGCTGCCTATGCTCGCGGCGCTCAGCGACTACTGGCCCAAGGTCCGCCAGCGTAAGAGCTACCAGGAGCGGTTGGCGAAGGTCCTCGACGGCCTGTTGATAGACACCTAACCTATTTGCGTACGTGTACGCTAAACTTCCTCGACGTGCCTTCCACGCCAGCATCCCCACCAACCGCGCACTTCGGTCAGCGACTCGTCGATGTGATCGCGCGCAGGCCCTCGGGACTGGTCGGCCGGTGGATGTATCGCGATGGACCGAAAGCACACGAGACCTCATTCGCCGCGGTACTCGATGCGCTCGGCCCAGTCCAAGGCGAGCGTGTGCTGGAGATCGGCTGCGGCCCCGGAGTGCTGCTGCAGCGCATACTCGCTGCCGGCGGAACCGCTGTCGGCCTCGACCACAGCCCCGACATGCTCGCGCTGTGCATGGCCCGCAACCAGGAGGCCATAGCCGACGAGCGCCTGCAGCTGAAGCTCGGCGACGCCGCCGAGATCCCATGGGCACAGGAGAGCTTCACCGCCGCGGTCTCCGCCAACATGTTCTTCTTCCTCTACGACCCCGCCAAGGCGCTGCGCAAGCTTCACCGCATCCTGACCCCCAGCGGGCGTCTGGTGATCGCGACCGTCGCAGGACCACTGCCGGCGCCATCGCTGCGCAACTGGTGGCTATACCCACCGATGGGACCAGCCCTGAACGTCCGCACCGATGAGCAGATGCACGCGATGCTCACCGAGGCCGGGTTCACCGACATCGACATACGCAGCGACAATGGGCCACTCGCCCTACAGCTTGCTCAGGCCCGCAAGGCCAGCTGACGGCCGGTCTGAGACATGCGGTGTCCGCCGCTCGCCATCGCGCGATGCACTGCTCAGTGGCCACTGAAAGGATTAGACGATGCTGCCTGCTCGGGTCCTCGCTCGCTCGGCGTTCGTGGGTCTGGAGGTTGACGCTCGGATTCGTTGGCGGTTGCACGGTGCGCCGACCTTCGACGCGGCCATTCCCACAGGACCATTCACGACTCTCGTCGCATTCCTGCCCCAAGTATTCGCGACCAGACTCGTGGAAACCGTCGGCACGTTGCCCGGTCTGGCCGGCCACTACCGCTACACACCGCCACAGCTACACGTAACCATCCGTAACCTCGACGGCATCGACCTTGAACGACTGCCAGCGCTGCTCGCCGGCCAGCAGCCGATTCGCCTGAAGGCCAACGGTCTCGGCTTCACGCGCGAGACGCTTCTACTACGACTGCTCGCCACCCACTCGAACTTGAGGGACCTGCGAACGCAACTCGACGACCTACCAGGGATGCAACGTGGGCCCCGGCTGCTGCGCGACCTCGTCTTCGCCAACGTTCTGCGACTCAACGGCCCGATCTCGCCCGAGTCGCTCCGGAGCGTCAAGCACCAACGCAACGACCTCCTCAACCGACAGGTAGAGCTTCCCGAGCTGACGCTGATCCGCACCGACAAGGTCGGCAGCCCGGACCGCACCGAGATACTCGGCCGCTACAAACTTCCAGCCCACTAAGAGACGCGACTGGCATCCTCTACGGCTGACGGCCGATAGGCTCGCGCCCACTATGGGCATCTCTCCGTACGTACGGCGCCTGCGTGAGCGGGTCGGTCACGACTTGGTGCTGCTCCCGTCGGTCGCGGTTCTTCCGTGGGACGAGCAGGGTCGTCTGCTGTTGGTTCGCGAGGCCGAGACAGGTCTGTGGCAGACGATTGGTGGGGCGGTCGAGCCTGACGAATCGCCAGTGCAGGCCGCGATCCGCGAGGCGGCCGAGGAGGCCGGCGTCGTCGTGGAGCTCGCCGGCATCCGTGGTGTCGCCGGCGGACAGCAGTTCCGGATGACCTATCCAAACGGCGATCTCGTCAGCTATGTGCCGACGATCTTCGACGCGCGTATCATCGACGGCGAGCCGCGCGCCGACGGGGAGGAGACGATCAACGTCGCCTGGTTCACGGCCGGCCAGCTCGCAGACCTCGCCCTGTCCGCGTTCACGATCGCGCTGCTGGGCGATCCGGCGGTAGGCATCCTCGGTCACGATGGCGCTCATCGCATCGGAAGCTGACAATGCCGTCGCAGATGGACGCAGTCGTGTTGCGAGTGAGAGCATCTCTGGCTGGCGCTGGTCTGACCGTCGTCGGTGAGGATCTCAAGCGCCCTTGGGGCGGGTTCCTGATGATCGCTCAGACCGAGGTCGCGGAGTTCATCCGGGTCTACTTCCGGGATACGAGCCTCCAGGACACCCGCGAGCAACTGGCACTCAGCCCCAAGCTGCTGCTGGTCGCCCCGGGGCGGCGTATGTCGTGGCAGTATTAGCGTAGGCGCAGCGAGATATAGGCGGGTCGTCGAGGGGCCAGTCGGCATCAGCCGATCTCTCGGCGACGAGGAGACTCCGATGCGCAGCTACAGCGCGGGCGAGGTCCTGCGCCTAGGGCTCGGCGAGCGTCACCCTGGCCGGGGTTGGCGGTTGACCGGGGCCCAGACGATCCTCACGGCCACCGCCAGGCGTCAGGGGCTCCCGCTGTCTGAAGGTCGGCGTCGATCGATGTGAGTGGGTCGGGGGAGCGGGTCGCGATCGCCGTGGCTAGCTCGGTGCGGTTGGCGACGCCGAGCTTGCGGTAGGCGTGTGCGAGGTGCATCTTGACGGTGCCTCGCGCGATGAACAGTCGCATGGCGATTTCGGGGTTTGAGATGCCGCTCCCGGCCAGCTGCGCGACTTCGAGCTCGACCGGGGTGAGGCTCGCCCAGCCCGAGGATGGACGGTCGCGGGAGCCCCGGCCACGCCGCGCGTAGGCGATCGCGTCGGCGAGCGAGAGCGCTTGGCCCTGCTCCCATGCCGCCTGCCAGTTGCCGTCCTGCTCGCCGGCGGGGAGCTTGGCGCGGGCGGCGTCGAGCCGGTCGCTGGCCCCCGGCCAAGGCGCACAGCCGAGCCGCGCACGTGCCGACGCCGCGGCCGCGGCAAGCCGGGCGGCGCGCTCGCCCTCGCCTGCGCTCGCGGCGAGCAGCGCGAGCTCGTCGAGCACGTCCGCCGCTTCACGCTCCAGGCCGAGCTCGGCATATGTCTCGAGGGCTCCGTGCAGCAGATCCCGCCCCCTGTCGGTCTCATCGGCCTGGACCGCCGCGCATCCCCTGATGTATTCCGCGAGCGCATTGTGACGGGGGCTGCCGGACCGTCCCGCGATCGTTTCGAGCTCGTGAGCGTGTGTCTCCGCTTCGCTGGCGTCACCACGTATGAGCGCGATACAGGCGAGCGTCTCGCGGGCGAGCACGAGAGTGTGCAGGTGCGGCATCTCGAGCAGCCTAAGTGCCCGGGTCTCGGCCGCGTCCGGATCTCCGTGCATGAGCTCCGCGACCATCAGCGCCAGCTCGATCGCCGGTACCGCCTGCAGTGCGCCGGACTCGTGCGCACGGCGCATTGCCTCCGCTCCCTCTCGCAGCGCTTGATCGGTGCGCCCGAGCCTCGAGAGCGCGTGGATGCGGAAACTGAGGACCTGGAAATGCGTCATCGAGGGCCACTCGCCCTCCAACGCCAGGCCGCGATCGGCGTGCTCCAGCGCGCGCTCGAGCGAGCCAGTGGTGAGGCGCGCCCACGCGGCCGCCTGCTCGGCCCACGTGCGCAGCCGGGCGTGCTCGCACGCTCGCGGGATCGTGAGGAACTCGCCGTAGGCGGCGTCGAGGAGATCGAAGCGCTCGCACAGCATGGCGGCCACCGCGAGGTTGACCAGCGCAAGCGCTAGCCCTAGCAGATCTTCGACAGACCGCTGCAGCTCCACTGCGCGCTCCGCGTTGCGCAGACCCTCATCCAGGTCCAGCCCGGTTTGGATTAGCACCATCGAGGAGAATCCCAGGCAGGCTGCCTGCGCACCGGCCTCCCGCACATCGTCGAGCAGCCCGAGACCGGCTCGAGTGCTCTCGATCGCGCCTGTGTAGTCCTCGCTCAGCATGCCGACCAGGCCCGCGCCGCAATGCACCACCGCACGCGCAGCCGCATCCCCGCCGCCGCCGACGCCCCCGATCGCCAGCACCGTGGCGCAAACAGAGCGAGCTTCCTGGTAGTGCTCGGCCAGGATCCAGTGACGCATCAGCGAAGCGGCTATCTCCACCGCGCCGCACGGATCGTGCTCCATCGCGCGATCCAATGCGCGCCGCAGGTTTGGCGTCTCCTGATCGATCCGCTCGTGCCCGTGCGCCTCCAGCAACAGCGTGTCGGCATGCGCCGCGTACGCCAAGAAGTGGGCGAGGTGACGGTCCGCGATCTGCTCCCGCTCACCCGCCCGCGTGAGCTGCGCGGCCGCGTACTCGGCGACGGTCTGCAGGAACGCCCAGCGCTCCTGCCTATGCGCGGGCACGACAGGCACGATCAGTCCCTTGGACTCCAATGCGTTCAAGCGGTCGCGCACCCGCGTCTCACTCAACTCGGGGGCCGCGACAGCGCTCGCCGCGACCGCGGTGAAGCCGCCGGAGAACACCGCCAGGCGCCGCAGCAACACCCGTTCGCGTTCGTCAAGCAGTCCGCAGCTCCAGTCCAGCGAGGCTCGTAGGGAGGTGTGTTGGCAGAGCTCGTCCTCACCGCTCGCCGCGGAGAGGCGCCCGCCCCGTGACAGGCCGTCCGCGATCTCCTCGACAGAGAGCGCGTCCAGGCGCGCGGCTGCCAGCCCGAGGGCAAGCGGCAGACCGTCAAGCTCGCGGCAGACCCGCGCTACGGCTTGCGCGACGGTGGGCGTGAGCGCGAACGCCTGGTCGATCCGCTCGGCGTGACTGACGAACAGTCGCCCGGCATCTGAACGGACGACCGCGCCAACACCGCCATCGACGTCGGGCAGGCTCAAAGGACCAAGCCGAAACACCCGCTCGGAGGCGATCGCCAGCGGCTCCCTGCTCGTTACGAGCACACGAATCTCCGGTGCGCCGTCCAGCAGCACGGCGGTCAGCCGCCCGACCTCGGCCACGAGGTGCTCGCAATTGTCGAGGACCAGAAGCAGGCGCCGTCCTGCCACGCGCTCGAGCAGGACCTCCGTCGGGCGACTCCCGAAACGCTCGCGAGCCCCGACGGCCGCCAGCAGCGCATCGACGAGCTGCTCCTCGTCCGCCACGCTGGAGAGCAGGGCGACCACGCATTCGGGCCCGTCCTCTCTCGAGCTGACGCGGTCGGCCAGTTCCAGCACCAGGCGTGTCTTGCCGCACCCGCCGGCGCCCGTCACGGTCAGGAGCCGGGTGCAGGCGAGCATCCCCTCCAGCTGGATGAGCTCTGACTCGCGGCCGATCAGCGGCCCCACGGTCACCATCCCTGCGAATCCTCCCAGAACACGCTCCAATTATGGCCAGGTGGCCGTAATTTTCGACAGGTCTGTCTGAGCGCCGGTGCGCCGTAGGGGAATTGGTGGCGTAGAGTGCGCCGGGTGGCGCGGCTGGTTCTCTTTGTTGCTCCTCGGGAGTGTGAGGTGGTATTCGCGGGGACGGTTGGCGCCCTGGACGGAACGGGACGGCACCCGACTGAGCTCGCTTTCAAGGACATGGAGTTCGCCAGGTTCGTGGATCCGTCGCGATGGATGGACTGGACGCTGGACACGGAGGTCCTGGCGATCGAGCTGCTGCGTCAACGCTCGCAGACGCGCGAACTCGATCTCGTCGGCTATTCGGGTGGTGGCGCGGTGGCTCTTGCTTATGCTGTGGCGCATCCCTAGGTGCTCGCCTCGCTTGCGCTGATCGAGCCTCCATGGATCGGCAACGACGTTTGGGGCGAGGAGGAGGAGGCTGAGTTCCGAGCGGCGTATGACGGGCTTGCCGATGAGCCGAGCGACGGCTTCTGGGAGGCGGTCACCAGCATCTTGAATGGCCCTGGAGCTCCGGTTCCTCCCAAGCCGCCGATGGAGGCCGACGAGCTCAAGAACGCCTTCCTGGGAGTGTGGCGGGGATATCAGGAAGCTCCACTGGACCGTAGCCGGCTTCGGCAGATCGGAGCGCCTGTCTACCTCCCTGTCGGGGAGGCAAGCGCGGGCCGCATGCTGGCGCAGGCAGAGTGCCTGGCATCCTGCTTCCCGAACGCTCTGGTCGAGACTTATGAGGAAGCAGGCCACTTCGACCTGCCGCTCGTGGGGGCCAAGCGACTGGCCGAAGGACTCAGCCGCCTATGGAGCGACCCGTCCCCACGATGAGGAGGCTCGACGGCCAGGTGGCGCTGGTCACCGGTGCAGGCCGCGGGATCGGCCAAGCCGTGGCCTTGAAGCTCGCCAGCGAAGGCGCCGACGTGGTCGTCAGCGAGCTGGAGGAGCAGCCCGGCGCGCAGACCGTCGAGCTGATCAAAGCAAGCGGTGGCGAGGCCCATCTCGTGGCCGGGGATGTGACAGAGTCGGACTTCGGCGAGCGGCTCGTGGACGACGCCCTCGAGCGGTTCGGGCACATCGACATCGTGGTCAACAATGCGGGCGCGATCTGGAATACGACGATCCTCAAGGCGACGGATGAGCAGTGGTACTCGATGATGGACCTCCACGCGTCGGCCCCATTTCGGATACTGCGTGCTGCGGGACGCTATTTCCGCGAGGCGGCCAGGAGCGCCGATAGCGAGGTCCCGCGCAGGGTCGTGAACATCTCCTCGCTCTCAGGACTCGATGGCACGGCGACCGAGGTGAGCTACGCCGCGGCCAAGGGCGCGGTTCTTGCGCTCACGCGCTCGCTCGCAAAGGAGTGGGGCCGCTACGGCGTCCGAGTCAACTGCGTCGCCTTCGGCCTGATCGACACGCGCTTGACGCAAGCCGCCGATTCACCCGTTTCGATCGAGATCATGGGACGTGAGATGAAGGCTGGGATAGACCCGGCGACGAGGAATATGCTCGGTGCGTTGACGCCACTCGGCAGGGCCGGCACGGTCGAGGAGGCAGCTGGCGCCGTCTATCTGCTGTGCATCCCCGAGTCGGACTACATCACGGGCGAAGTACTCGTCTGCAGCGGCGGGCTGCGGATGTGAGCCCCGCCGCAGGGTTGAATCATGGCCAGGTGGCCGATGTTTTCTGTGCCCCGAGCCGGTTAGGGTTTCGCGCTCTATGAGTGTGCCTTCTGCGGACGAGGTTGCTGTGGATGGTGCGGGACGCACGGAACTGGGGAATGGATGGAGCGCGCTGCGTTCGATCTCGGATCTCCCCGGGCCACCGCGGCTGCCGCTGATCGGCAACGCCCACCAGCTGGCGCGGCCGTCGCGGATTCACCTCACAGCCGAGCGGTGGGCGCGGCGCTATGGCCCGATCGTCCGGGTCGACGTCGGCCGGCGGCGGATCGTTCAGATCGCCGACGCGGATGAGATCCACCGGATCCTGCGTGAGCGCCCGGACGGCTTCCGCCGCTGGCGCGACCAGGAGATCATCGCCAGGGAAATGCCACCTGGGACCGCCACGGGGGTGTTCCTGGCCGAGGGCGAGGAGTGGAAGCGCCAGCGGCGCCTCGTCGTCACTGCGCTCAACAGCAATCACCTGCACCGCTACTTCCACGTCGTGCGTACGAGCACCGAGCGGCTTCACCGGCGCTTGACCGAGGCCGCGCTCGCCGGAGGAGTGTTGGAGATCCAGCAAGAGCTGACCTCCTATGCCGTGGACATAACCTCGGCGCTCGCGTTCGGGTATGACCTGAATACGCTGGAGCGCGGCGAGAGCGAGCTGCAGGCACACATCCAGCGCAGGTTCGGGATGTTCGCGAAGCGCCTCGCCGCGCCCGTCCCCTACTGGCGCTGGATCAAGCTGCCCGCCGATCGCGCGCTGGACCGCTCGAACGCGGAGATCCACAGGGCGGTGGAGAAGTTCATCGCGCAGGCCAGGGAGCGCGTCGCGCAGCGGCCGGAGCTGCTGCAGGCGCCGGAGAACTTCCTCGAGGGCATGCTCGCCGCCCAGCAGAGCGACGACATGTTCAGCGACGATGAGATCATCGGCAACGTGCTCACCCTGCTCTCCGCTGGTGAGGACACGACCGCGCATACGCTTGCGTGGACGATCTGGCTGCTCGGATCGCGACCCGACGTTCAGGCGCGGCTCGCCGCCGAGGCGGGCGAGGTCCTGGGCGAGGCGGCGTTTGCCGGCGAGTACGAGGCCGTCGGACGGCTGCCGTATGCCGAGGCGGTGCTGCGCGAGTCGATGCGCATCAAGAGCGTCGCCACGCTGGCGCCGATCGAACCGCTTGTGGACACGACGATCTGTGACACGCACATCCCCGCCGGGACGCGGCTGCTCCTGCTCCTGCGCGAGGCTGCGCGAGGCGAGCGAGAAGACAATTTCGAACCAGAGCGCCAGCTCGCGCAGGACAGCGGCGACCCGAGGCCGTTGACCTTCGGTGCCGGCCCGCGCTTCTGTCCGGGGCGCAACCTCGCGTTCCTGGAGGCCAAGAGCGCGCTTGCGATGATCGCCCGCAACTTCGCGATCGAGCTCGATCACTCCCGCGGGCAGGTGGCCGAGCATCTCAGCTTCACGATGATCCCGAAGGGCCTGCGCGTGCGTTTGCGCGAGCGCGTCGATGGCGAGCGACCGGTCCCGGTTGTGGAGCGCGCCACGACATGGCTGTGCACATGAGGCGGGATCAGTGAGGCACATGACGGGCTGATGTCGCTGCGCATCATCTTCTCCACCCACCCCGCCCACGGGCACCTCAACCCGCTGCTGCCGGTTGCGCACGCGTGCCGGGACGCGGGTCATGAAGTGCTGTTTGCGACGGCGCCGCGCTTCTGTGAGACGGTGCGCTCGCACGGGTTCGAGTGCCGGCCCGCGGGCCTCGACTATCTGTGGTCTGAGCCTCTAGTGAGCTTTCCCGAGATCGTGGACGCCCCGCGCGGCCCGGACCAGGTCCGCTGGCTCGCCGAGCGGATCGCCGCTCCACGCCTGCATCGCCCGATGGCCGAAGGCGTGCTCGAGATCGCGCGGGATTTCCACCCCGACCTGGTGGTCGTCGACTTCGCCGACTGGGGTGGGCGCCTCGCCGCCGATGTCCTGGACATCCCTTACGCGTACTGCTCTTGGGGTTATGAGACCGACATGGACTTCTCCTACACCGGAGATCTCTACGATGAGCTGCGCGCCGCGTTCGGGCTCGGGCCCGCTCCCGTCCGCGACCCTCACGGGGCTCGGTGGCTGCGCCTGTCACCGCTGCCCGAGCGCTGGGTGAGCGAGCGGGCGCCCGCCAGCCCGACGACGCGTCGCTTTGCGATGGCGCTGTATGACGCCCCGGCGGGCACCGGGTTGCCGTCGTGGTTTGCCGAGCTCCCCGAGCGTACGCTGATCTATGCGACGATCGGGACCGTGGTGTCGATCGCACCGCTGATCGGGTGGCTGATCGACGGGCTCTCCCCGCTCGACGCCGAGGTGCTCATCACGACCGGCACGGGCTTTGACCCCGGCTCGCTCGGGCCGCTGCCCGCGAACGTCCACGTCGAGCGGTTCATCCCGCAGTCGCTGCTGCTGGAGAACTGTGATCTGGTCGTCTCGCACGCCGGTTTCGGGACGGTGCTCGGAGCGATGCAGCATGGGGTTCCGATGGTCCTCACGTGTCTCGCGGCCGATCACTGGTACAACGCGAAGCGCTGCGCCGAGCTCAGCCTCGCGCGCGTCGTCGGCCGAGACGCACAGAGCGCACAGGGGCTGTGCGCTCTGGTCCGCGGTGCGCTCGCAGACGATCAGCTGCAAGCCGGCGCAGCGGCGATGAAGGCGGCGTTCGCCGATCTCCCGGACGTGAGCGAGGCCGTCCCGCTGCTGGAACAGCTCGCCCGCGAGAAGACGCCGGTCACGCAGACTCCTGGCGGCTGCACCAGGCAGCCACGACGGGCAAGCGGTGGGGTAAGGATCGTTCCGGTGCGTGTCCTGTTTACCTCGATGTCCGCGCAGAGTCACATAGCGCCAATGCTGCCCCTCGCCCGCGAGGCGGCTCGCGTGGGTCACGACGTCGTGTTCGCCACAGGCCCCGACGCCGTCGCTCAGGTGCAGGGCGCGGGCCTACAGGCACTGCCTGCGGGACTGAGCTTCATCGAGGTGCGCCGGCGCTACGCTCAGGCGTCTGGGTCAGAGCTCGCCGGACTTTCCCCGCAGGGGCGCCTTGAGCATCTTCTACTCCACGGCTTGATCGGGATCGCGGCGCCGGCGATGCTCGACGATCTCCTGCCATTCGCCAGGACGTGGCAGCCGGACCTCGTGATCCGCAATCTCGGCGAGCCGGCTGCCGAGGTCGTCGCGACCGCTGCGGGTGTGCCGCACGTGATTCATGGCTTCAGCTCGCCAAAGTCGAGCTACTTCGCCACGGCGCACAGAGCAGGACTCGCGAAGCTGTACGAGGGGTTGGGGATCGATCCACCCAGCGGCGACTCACGTCTCGTCACCCCTTACCTGGACATCTGGCCCGAGGGTCTGCACCCGCAAGCAGAGGACTGGCAATACCCGAACATGTGGCCCCTGCGTCCCGAGAACGCGCTCGGGCTGGCGACACCCCCACCCTTGCCGGCTGCGCTTCAAGGCCTGTCACACGAGCGCACCGTGTACGTCACCGCCGGCACCACCCACAACACAACCCCCGGTCTTTTGGAGACGATGCTCGAGGGGTTGCGCGAGGGGGCCGTGAACGTGGTCGTGACGATCGGTCCGGATGGGGACCTCGACCGGTTCGGAGTGCAGCCGGAGCACGTACGCATCGAGCGCTACATAGCCCAAAACACGCTCCTGCCGCACTGCGAGGTGGTCGTCTGCAGCGCCGGAGCCGGCACCGTGTTGGGAGCGCTCGCCCACGGCATCCCACTGGTGGTGGCGCCCGTCGCGACCGACCAATACGAGATGGCGGAGCAGGTGGAGCGGGCCGGTGCCGGCAGAGCGTGCTCCACCGAGCCGCTCTCGCCAACCGCGGTGCGCGAGAGCTTCCAGGAGGTCAGCTGCGACCCGGCTTACTCTGCGGCCGCTGCCCGGCTGCGCGAGCAGATCCTCTCGATGCCCACGCCGGCGGATCTCCTCGGACGGCTGGACGAGCTCGCCGCGGGTGGCTCACGCCGCCGGTCCTTCGACGTCGCGGCGGCCAACATGCTCGCCGCTTCCTAGGAGGTCTTCAAATGGCATCGGTTGAAAGCGATCTGCAGAACGTGCTGGTGGGCGAGCGCGAGCTTTGGCGGGACGGCCCGCCGAATGAGCTGTTCGCGCGGATGCGCGGGGAGTGCCCGGTGCACTGGACCGAGCACGTCACCCACCTCCCCAAGCAGGAGGGTTTCTGGTCGGTGACCACGGCCGAGGATGTGCACGCGGTCAGCCGCGACTGGCGCACCTACTCTTCGCAGCGCGGCGGCGTCAGCATGGAAAGCGCCGCCCCGTTGCACTTGCGTCAGGCGAACTTCATCAACATGGACCCGCCGAAGCACGACCGCCTGAAGGCCCTCTTCCAAGCTGGCTTCACGCCGAGGCGGATCGCCGCTCACGAGGATGCGATCCGTGCAATCGCCGGTCGCGTCCTCGACCGGCTCGACCGCCGCGAGCAGTGCGACCTCGTCTCAGAGGTCGCCCAGCCGGTGGTGTCGCGCGTGATTGGCAGCTTCATGGGAATCCCCGAGGCCGACGACGAGCCGTGGGCGCGGCTGATGAACGCGCTGCTTGCGGTGAACGACCGCGATCTGAACCCGGAGGGGGTCGGCCCGGGCACCGAAGCGAAGGCGGCGGAGCTGTTCGAGCGCACCGACGAGCTGATCGCGCAGCACCGTGAGAACCCGACCGACGATTTGACGAGCGTGCTCATACACAGCGAGGTCGAAGGCCAGAAACTCGAGGACCACGAGATCGTGATGGGTTTCTTCCTGCTGATGGCCGCCGGTAACGACTCGACCAAGGCGACCTACTGCGCGGGCATGCGGGCGCTGATGGAAAACCCCGAGCAGCGCGATCTGCTGCTGGAGGACCCCTCGCTGATCCCCGGCGCAGTCGAGGAGTCGCTGCGGATGTTTCCCGCGTTCGCGCACTTTCGTCGCACCGCCACCTGTGACACCGAGCTTCACGGGCAGAAGATCAAGGAGGGCGAGAAGGTCGTGATGTGGTACGTGTCCTCGAACCGGGACGAGACGCGCTACGAGCAGGCCGACCGCTTTGACGTGACACGGAACCCCGAGCATCAGGCGTTCGGCGCGGGCGGGCGGCACTTCTGCCTGGGAACCGCGCTCGCGCGCCTAGAGCTGCGGATCCTGTTCGAGGAGACGCTTGCGCGCTATCCCGCGATGGAGATGGCCGGCGCCCCAGCGATGGTGGAGTCGCTATTCGTCAATCAGCTCAAGACGCTGCCGGTGCGGCTCGGCCCGATCAGCCGGTGAGGCTCAGCCAAACACAACGATCACGCGAAGCCATATCGACGCAGGGAGGCCCAGCATGGGCGCACAGGGGGGGACTTCATGAGCAGTGAGCAGACGCCCGTTTTGATCGTCGGCGGCGGTGGGGCGGGCCTTACGGCGTCGATGCTGCTGGCGCGGCTTGGTGTCGAGCACCTGCTTGTCAGCGCCCGGGCTGAGACGTCGGATTTGCCAAAGGCGCATTTGCTCAATCAGCGCGCGATGGAGATCCTCGATGATGTCGGTGCGGCCGAGGAGATCACGCGGCGCGGCACGCCGTCGAGGAACATGGCGGCCACGGCTTTCTACGCGGGCTTCGCGGGGCCGACCGACGAGTACGGACGCTGCATCGCGCGGCTGGAGTGCTGGGGCGCGGGCGGGGCGGATGAGAATTGGCGCGCGGCGAGCCCGTGGATGCCGCAGAGCCTTCCACAGATCCGGCTGGAGCCGATCCTGCGCGCCCGCGCCGAAGAGCTTTCCCAGGGCCGCATTCGCTTTCACCACGAGGTCACACGGCTGGATCAGGATGCAGACGGAGTCACCGCGCACGTCCGTGATCACGACCTCGGGCGCGACTACACGATCCGCTCGCAGTACGTGGTCGGCGCCGATGGCGGGCGGCGTGTAGCCGCAGAGATCGGCGTCGAGTACACAGGGCTCGGCGTCATCGTGCAGGCCGCCACGTTGTACGTCAGCGCCGATTTCTCGCGCTGGGCGCGCGACCCGGACGTGCAGATTCGATGGATCCTCTCGCCGCAAAGCGGCGTCGGCGTGGTGATGCTGCCGGTGGGCCCCGAACGCTGGGGACCTGACTCGGAGGAGTGGGTGATCCACCTCAACTACCCGGTCGAGGACCCCCGCGCGCAGTCTGACGAGCAGGTCGAGGCCGACATCCGCCGCGCGCTGGGGATCGGCGATCACCCGATGAAGATCCACAAGGTGACCCGCTGGTCGGTGGACGCGGTTATAGCGTCCGCGTTCAGCGTTGGTCGCGTGTTCCTCGTGGGCGACGCTGCCCACAGGCACCCTCCGACAGGCGGGCTCGGGCTGTCGAGTGCGATCCACGACGTGAACAACCTCTGCTGGAAGCTCGCCGCCGTGCTGGCCGAGCATGCGACGCCCGCGCTGCTGGACACCTATGAGTCCGAGCGTCGCTCCTCTGATGAGCTCAACGTGCAACGTTCGCTCGAGAACGCGATCAACCACGTCACGACCACAGCCGCGAGCGGCGTGTCTCCCGAGCACACCGAAGAGCAGAACCTCGCTGCGTTCCGCAGGATGTGGAGCGGCCTGTCCGATGACGCGGAGCACCGCTCGGCGCTGCTGCGTCAGGTGCGGGCGCAGTCGATGCAGTTCAGCGAGCTGAACGTCGAGCTGGGATACAGCTATGAATCCGCCGCGATCATCGCCGACAGGACGCCGCAACCGCCCGCGCTCGACCCGATCCGGGTCTACCAGCCATCGACGCGGCCCGGCTCGCCGCTGCCACACGCGTGGATCGACGACGAGGACGGAGGCCGCCGCGCGATCCGCGAGCTGGTCGGCATCGGACGCCTCCTGCTGATCGCGGGAGAGGACGGACAGAACTGGTGCTCGGCCGCGCAGGAGCTGGCAGGCGCGACGGGCTTGCCGCTCGACGCCGTGCGTATCGGCCACCTCGACGGGGATCTGTTCGACCCGCGCTGCACGTGGCTGCGCCACCGCCAGATCGGGCCCGACGGAGCAATCATTGTGCGCCCCGACCGCTTCATCGCGTGGCGCAGCATGGGCGCGAGCGCGAGCCCACTGGAGGATCTCGCGGGTGCCCTCGGCCAGATTCTCGCCCGCCCGATCGACGTTCACGTCACGACCGCCTAGCCGCAACACGCAGTTTGGCCAGGTGGCCGATATTTTTCGAGGCCCGGCCGGTTGGCTTCCGCCGCTCATGTCTGTGTCTGCGGCACACACGCCCGGCAGTTGCGGTTCACGCTGACCGGCAGTTGTAGGCCGTACGCTCTCTGAGTGCTGATCGAAACCGAACGGCTGCTGTTGCGAGAGCTTGTGATGGCCGACCTCGACGAGTTCGTCGCGCTGCATCGCGATCCCGAGGTCGTCAGGTTCGTGCGGGCGCTTGATCGCGCGCAGGCAGAGGAGCGGCTGCAGGCCAACGAGCAGGAATGGGAGCAGCGCGGTCATGGAATGCTGGCCGTGCTCGAACGGGACAGCGGTCGGTTCCTTGGCCGTGTTGGGTTGAAGTACTGGCCGCAGTTTCAGGAGACCGAGGCGGGATGGTTGCTGCGCCGTGACGCGTGGGGACACGGGTACGCAACGGAGGCCAGCAGGGCTTGCCTGGACTGGGGCATTGCGACGCTGCCCATCCCCTACATCACGGCCATGATCGCTCCTGAGAACACGCGCTCGACGCGGGTCGCGCAGCGGCTCGGTTTCAAGCCTGTCCGCGAGGATGTGCTGCTCGGCGACCCGGTCATCGTCCACATTGTCGAGCGCGAGAACTGGGCCAGCGCGTGAATCCCGCCGTCGGCAAGCCACGATGCGGTCTGCGAATTGGGCCGTCTGAGGACTGTTGGCTGCATTTGCTCGAGGAGTCAGATGCGCAGGAGCTGTACGCGGTCATCGACGCCAACCGCGATCATCTGGCGCGCTGGATGCCGTGGGCGGCCGGGCAGACCCTGGAGGACACGCTGGCCTTCATCCAGCGCACCCGCGAGCAGCTCGCGAGCAACGACGGCTTTCAAACCGCGGTCATTGAGGATGGCCAGATCGTCGGAGTGATCGGGTTCCACAGCGTCTCCTGGCAGCACCGTTCGACCAGCGTCGGCTACTGGCTTGCCGAATCGGCGCAGCGTCGCGGCACCATGATGCGCGCCGTTCGAGCGCTCGTCGATCACGCGTTCGGGACGTAGCGACTTCACCGGGTCGAGATCCGCGCGGCAGTCGACAACACACGCAGCTGCGCGATCCCCGAACGTCTCGCGTTCACCTAAGAGGGCGTCGCGCGCGAGGCCGAGCGAGTAGACGACCGCTACGTCGACCTGGCCGTCTACTCGATGCTCGCCAGCGACTGGCTCGCGTTAGCTATCCCGACCAAGTCAGAGCAGCAGATCGCCCTGCAATCGCTCGGCAAGCGCATCGGTTGTGACGTTCACAGCTTCGGCTCCGCTGTCGATGACGTGGGTCTCAAGCGGACCGAGATCGACGAAGTCGTGCCATAGGCGGTCTTGCCCGAGCCTGGAGCTCCGGTCAGAATCAGAACAGGGTTCTCGTCAGACTCGTGCATGCGTTGACATCACCGCCCGGCAACCCAGACAATGACACTGAGTCAAGCCTACGACTCCACGGCATCCCGTCGGTGGCCGGCTGCGGTTTATGGTCTGCGGGCATGCTCATCCGGGACGCCGATCTACAGCTCGACGCGAGTGCCTGTGCAGCGATCTACGCGCCCTACGTGAGCGACACCGCGGTCTCATTCGAGATCGAGCCGCCGACCCCGCAGCAGATGGCCGAGCGCATCGAGGTCGCATCGCGGATGCATGCCTGGCTCGTGCTCGAGGACGAGGGGCGCGTCGTCGGCTACGCCTACGGCTCGCGCATGCACGTCCGCGCCGCCTACCGCTGCTCGTGCGAAGTGAGCATCTATCTCGGGATGGGCCGCCGGCGCACCGGCGCCGGCAGGGCGCTGTACGAGGTGCTGCTCGCGCGCTTGGCCGCGCGCGGCTACCGCACGGCGATCGCCGGCATGACCCTGCCGAACACGGCGAGCGTGGGGCTGCACAGCGCGATGGGCTTCAAGGAGGTCGGCACCTACCGGCGCATCGGCTGGAAGGCCGGAGCCTGGCACGACGTCCAGTGGTGGCAGCTGGACCTCCACCCCGGCGAACCAGGACCACCAGAGGAGCTCTCCGGCGTGACGGCCGACGCCCCGAATGCTGTGCACGAGGCGGCGGCTGAGGGTTTCGCTCGCGGGGCGAGCGCCTACGAGCGCGGTCGCCCGAGCTATCCCCCCGAAGCTGTGTCCTGGCTCGCCGAGCAGCTGGGACTGGCGCCCGGTAGAAGGGTGTTGGATCTCGCTGCCGGCACCGGCAAGCTGACACGTCTGCTGGTGACCACCGGCGCCTCGCTCATCGCTGTCGAGCCGGTCACTGAGATGCGCAGCGCCTTGGCCGAACTGTTGCCCGGGGTCGATGTGAGAGCGGGCACCGCGGAGGCGATCCCGCTTGCAGATGCCAGTGTCGATGCGGTCGCGATCGGACAGGCGTTTCACTGGTTCGCAAGCGAGCCAGCGCTCGCGGAGATCGCTCGCGTCCTGACCCCCACGGGCCGCCTTGGGCTGGTCTGGAACCGCCGCGACCTGCGCGAGCCCCTGCAGGCCGCGATCAGCGAGATCATCGAGCCCATCGCGGATCGACACCATCCTTCCTGACTGGGAACTGGCGAGAGGCTTTCCAGCACACGCGACTGTTCATTCCAACGGCCGAGCATCAAGTCCCCTACGAGCAGTCCCTCACCATCGATCAGCTCACCGACCGTGTGCTCTCGGTCAGCTTCATCGCGGCACTCTCAGCATCCGCGAGAGACGAGGTGGAGAGAGAGGTGCGAGCGCTCGCGCAACGCCACGACGACAGACCACTGCGCCTCGGCTACGTCACCGAGCTCTACTCCTACGCGCGAGGTTGACTTGGAATGAGTACTACATCCACATATGACCGCGTCGGAATCGGCTGTAGGGATGCAGTTGCCTCGTGGTTCTCCTTCCCGTGGAGCACCATTCATCGCCGGTGTGGGCGCAGACGCTAAAACTGCGGCGGCGGTGTCGTCAGCATAGAACTGCCAAAAAATGCTGACGACTACTTCCATTATGGGCTGGGTAGAGGGATGAGGGTCGCGGCGTCAAGTCCTTGACGCCGCGGCCGGCGCTTGTGCTTCTACCTTGACCCCGCTAATCGGTCTCCGTGAACGCCTTTGCTTACAGCATATTGGTAGGCGGACCTGGGTTCGACCCTAGTCCTCTTCGCTCCAGTGGCCGCTGCGGCGTTTGATGTAAGCCAGCGCATCCTGCAGGGGAATGCCGCGCTGGGCGGCGCCGATCTGCGCCGCGTAACGAAGCGCGTCCTCGCGCGAACCGTGATGCACCTCCGCGGCGATCGTTTCCGCACCCCGCTGCTGCGCCGCGGCGACCCGGTGATAACCGTCGGTCAGCAGCAAACCGTCCTCGGTGTCAAAGACAACGACCGGCGGCTGTGCCCCGAGGTTCCGTACATATCGCTCCACCCGCTCGCTGTCGAGGTACGCGGCCCAATCAGGACCCGAGCCGGCAAGCACCTCGGCGATCCTCAACGTCGGCATACCCCACATCGTGCCACGTAAACGTACCTCGCGAACGAACAAAAACGACGCGGCCCCGCGCCGCTTGAGGAACCCGCCCCGACTGACCCGAAGGCCCTTCGGTTTAGGTGGCGCGGCCTCACACCTCGGTGGCCTCGCTCTTTGCGACTCGGTTCCGCGTCGAGGAGCAACATAGGTAGCTCTGACGGTGAGCACAAGTGCCCTGCCCCGGACCTTCCCGGAGTTTGCGAGGAAAAGAACGCTAGATCCATTGCAGTTGGACCCCGCATGGCAAGTTCTCGCCACGTCGCGCTCACAGAGCGCTCGGAAGCACAGCCGTGGCCCCCAGCGCGACGAGGATCGCGAAGACGGCGAGGGGAGCTCCGCGGCGCGAGAAGGACACGAGCGACGGTTGCGCGTTCACCTGTTGGGCGGCTCGCCACCACAGGAACGCCGAGAGAGACCCCGTTGCCGCGATGTTGGGGCCAACGTTCAGCCCGAGCAGCAGCGCGCGGGGGTGCGCGACGGAGTGTGCCGAGAGAAGGACCGCGCCAGGAAGGTTGTTGATCGCGACCGACGCCAGCGCACCGATCCCTGTGGTGCCCCAACGCCCAGCACCGTCGAGCAGTTCCGCCGGTCCGCTCCAGGATCGCGCAAGGATTCCCACCGCAACGCAGACCAAGAACAAGCTGATGAGCACGACCGCCCCGACCGCGCGCAAGACTTCCCGCCACTGCAGCCGCCCGCGCGCGACCTCGATCGCGGCCAAGACCAGCCCGACCGCGAGAACGGGGATCGCCGGGTTGTGGAGTGCGATTGTGAGGACGGCCGCGGCCAGCGCGCCGGGTAGGCCCAAGCCGAGGGCGTCCCAGCTCGCACGCCGCGGGTGTTGACTTGTGGCTGCTCGCAGCCGGCGGCGGAAGAGCACGAACAGTCCCAGGGCGGTTGCGAGCGTCGCTGCGAGCGCGACCGGGAGCATCCGTGCGGCAAACGTGCCACCGGAGATCGGCTGGTGGGCTAGGACGAGCAGGTTTGTGAGGTTCGAGCCAGGGAGGTAGAGCGAGGATGCGTTAGCCATGTAGACCGTGCCATACAGAAACGCCTCCTCCTCGATACCGCGTCCGCGAGCCGCATGAACTAGCACGGGTGTCAGGAACACCACAGCAGTGTCCAGGTTGAGCACGGCCGTGACGACAGCTACCAGCAGCAGGCACGCGGCGAGCAGCCCTACCGGTGGTCCCGCGAGGCCCTGCACGAAACGGCCGGCCCGCTCGAACAGGCCATCGCGATTGGCGACCAGGCCGATCAGCAACAACCCGCTGACGAGTACGAACGGTGGCCACGCTTGTTCTGCGGCAGCGCTCAGCATCCGGCGAAGCCTGCCAGGGTCACGCGCCAGCCGAAGCCATCACATGAGCCGGCGACGTCGGGCGCAAGCCAGGTTCGCAGCTGCGAGCAGATCCTCTCGAAACCAACGCCGGCAGATCTCCTCCGACTGGAGGAGCTGGTCACGGGATGGCCGACCAGCGGTGGCCGATGCTGCCCGGACCTTGGCGAGAGAGGTGCGGCGGAGCCCGCCGAGAAGGTCGAGCGCGACGCCCACGGTAAACATGTCATCGATCGATATGAAGCGCACACGAGTACCCTTGCAGTTCGTTAGCGTCCGACGCGCCCTGCGGCCGTCGGGCGTGCTCAGCCGAACCGCTCCGCCAGGTCTTGGAGGAAATTGTCGCAGTGGGCAGGCGACGGCTGCCACGGACGCCGCTCGTAGGGCCGTTGCCGGCACGGTTATGGCGATGAAAGGTGCTCCACGGGAAGGAGAGCCGCCCAACTGACCCCGCTGGCGCAGGAGCCGGACCCGATCAGCAGTCCCCAATCCCAGACCACCGAACGGCGAGCTGGTCAATCGCAGACTATCGAGCGGTGGGCTGGCCCCCGCAGAGTCCGTGACGTCGCCTGCGGCGAAACCCGGCGACACAACCACGCGGGCGCTGACCCACCACACCCCCACCCCTCGGTGATTCCTTAAACACGGAGCGCCCTACGCAGCGCAGCCGAAGGGCGGCATTTCGCTGTACGTTGGCGGTGGCGAAAACAGCACCGGCGAGCAGCACCACCGGGATCGCGAGCAGGAGTCCGACACGTCGAGAAGAAACGAGCTTCACAGGTCATAATCGACGCCCTGGCCCACCTACTTGACCTGGCTGGCGCATGATCGGCAAGCTCGCTTGGCAGGACGGCCACGACCAACAGCGCCGCGAAAAAGGCTCAAGCCGCCTGACAAGTGGTGGGCTTGATGTGGCTGACTGCCTTGTGGTGTCGAGATGACAGATCGACCTGCTTGTCGCCAGCACGGGGTTGAACGCTGCGCGGCGCGCGGTCACGGCACCGGGCTCTCGGGGGCTTGTTCCTGCTGTCCGCGCTAAGGGAGGCACCCGTCGCCACTCGAGGATGCTCTCGCGAGCACCAAAGCGGGAGCGGTCCGCCAGGCGGAGCCTGCCTGTCGCTGCTCAACAGCGGTTCAGCCGACGTGATACTTGATGTGCGTGACGCCGGGTGCGTCCACGGCCCGGATCTGCGTCAGCTTGAGAGCCCCGCGCTGGAGACCCTCGAACAGGCGCTCGCCGCCGGCCATGATCACAGGCGCGATCGAGATATCAACCTCGTCGACCAGGCCTGCCGCCAGGTATTGGTTTACCGCTGACGCGCCGCCGGCGAGCCAGATGTCTTGCCCCTGAGCGGCGTCCTCGGCCTGCGCGAGTGCCGACGCGATCCCGTCGGTCACGAAGTAGAAGGTGGTGCCGCCCTTCATCTCAAGCGGCTCGCGCGCGTGGTGTGTGAGCACGAACACCGGATGATGGTAGGGCGGGTCCTCGCCCCACCAGCCTGGCCACGGATCCTCGCCCCAGGGTCCGGTGCCACCGCCGAACATGTTGCGTCCCATGATCGTGGCGCCGATGCTTGCGCGGCGCTCGTCTACCACTGCGGAGCTGGCGTTGGTCTCGCCGCCCTGCTCGCCGTGCATCTCGCGGAACTCCTTGAGCGGGAAGAACCATTCGTGCAGCTCCATCCCGCCTACTCCGAGCGGGTTCTTCTCGTTCTGGTCTGGCCCTGCGACATAACCGTCCAGTGACATCGTGATGCTGAGTCTGAGATTGCTCATGTCCACTCCTGCCTGGGTTTTGAATGCTGCCTACAGAGACTGCCGGAACGGCGTAAAGCTGGACAACCTGTCGAATGCGATCTCCCGAGAGAGGCGCGGTTTCCACGCGGAGACGCCAGCTGCCAAACGTCACCGAATGAGGCAGCAAAGCTGTGCGCTGCCGGTTGCGAGCAGCTGTCCGTCTGTGTTCCAGACCTTGCCGCTGACGCCCAGCAACCCGTGGTGGCCCACTATGCACTCGTGGTCGACCAGAAGCCATTGCGAGCGTGGGCTGAACCGATGGAAGAACGCGCTCGTGTCGAGGTTAGGGGCGACCATGGAGCGGTCCCGGTACATGCGGTAGGCCGCCGGCCAGCCGTATGTGTCGAGCAGGATGAGCGGCCGAGCCGCATCGAGGAAGGGATCGTCGAAGCACGCCTCGGGGCGGAAGCGCGCCCACTCGCGCACGATCGCCGGCCCGGGCTCGGTCAACTTTCTCTGGTCGATCGGGCGGCGCTCGATGTTGTCCCAGAACGGGAACGGCGGACGTTCGGTCTCCGAGTAGAGCTCCTCGATGTTCCGCAACTCCTCGGGCGGCGGGACGTATGGCGCTTGTGGCTGCTGGTGCTCGTAGCCGGGGAGATCGGCCGCCGTGCGCACGAGCGCCTCAAGGATGGGGGCGCCGGCTTGAGTCATGCTTACGGCAAGCGACTCCGAGCGCCGACCCTGTTTGAGGAAGGTGACGTCGAGCTCGACACGATCGAAGTCCGGGGAGCGCAGGAAATGGCAGTAGAAGCTCGCGGGCCAGCGGATCTCGGCGCGCATGGACGCCGCGCGCAGAGCGATCGCTGCCAGATACCCGCCGTTGGGCCCCCAGATCTCCCACGCCCGCGAGACGTTTGCGGAGTAGCTTCCACCATCGCCGTCGAGTTGGGTGGCTTGGTCAAGAGAGACCCCACTAACGTCCTGTGACACGCGTCAGACCTGCTTGGGCGCCAGCAAGCGCGCGTAGGCCACGCCACGAGCGACCCAACGCTCGAGCTGGGCCTTCGTCTTGACCCCCTCGGGCGCGATGCGCAGCCAGCCGTCCATCTCCTTGCCGCGCATGCGCTTCTCGGCGAGACCTGGCTCTGTGCCTACAAGCTCTCGTATGCGGTTGGCCAGTTCCTCGTCATATGCCATCCACGGATTATCCCGGGCTGGGCGAGCCCGTGCCCCGAGCCCATACGCAATCGCCTAGCTCCCATCCCGCGATTCGGAACCGTCGAGCTCGCCCTCAAACATTGTTTTAAAAACTGGGTATAACTATAGTATCATGGATTGGGCAGTGTCTCAGTTCGCAGATTGATTAGGCCAGTGAGCATGTCGCGCCTTACAAACGTGATCAGCCACGGGACGGTTTACACAGGCAGCCCTCGCCGGCCTAATCAATCTGCGAACTGAGACACTGCCTGGCGCGCGCCTTGACATGTCTTCGGACGCTATGCGACGACTGGACTTGGCTTGCGCCCGATTGCTTCGAGCGCGGCGAGCATTGCGTTGAGCTCGCAGTCAATCTCCTCTGGCCATGGCTTGGGGGGGTGCTCGTCGAGCGTCTTCAGGCCGTTGCCGGTGACGATCGCCACGACCGTGTCGTCGGGCGCGAGCTTACCTTCGCGGGCTAGCTTCTCGAGTACTGCGATCGTTGTGCCGCCGGCGGGCTCTGTCAGGAGGCCCTCGGTTGCTGCCAGCAGGTCGATGCCCGCAAAGATCTCGGGGTCTGAGGCGAAGCCGCCCGTGCCCCCGCGTTTGCGCACGGCGTCGATCACGAGGTAGCCGTCGCCGGGGTTTCCGATTGCCAGCGAGTGAGCCGCTGTCTCCGGCGTGATGGCGTGGATCTCAGCCTCCTCGGCGAGGATCGCGGTTGCGATCGGGTTGCAGCCGCTGGGTTGTGCGATGTGGATGCGCGTGGCGTCGGTCTCTGCGAGCCCGAGCAGCTGCAGCTCACCGAGGCCCTTGTGCAGGCGCGATGAGAGCGTGCCGCCTGCGGCTGGGGAGACGATGTGGTCGGGCGACTGCCAGCCGAGTTGCTCGACAATCTCGAATGCGGCGGTCTTTGCGCCCTCGGCGTAGAACGGCCGCAGCGTGATGTTCGCGAACTCGAGGCCTGTTGCCTCGGCGACTTCGCGGCAGCGGCGGTTGGCTTCGTCGTAGTTGCCCTCCACCTGGCAGACTTTTGCGCCGAGCGCTGCGCACGCCCGAGCCTTGGTGTCCTCTAGGCGGTTGGGATAGAACACGTACGCTTGCACCCCGGCCTTGGCTGCGAGCGAGGCTACGGCGGTACCGACGTTTCCGGTGGATACACAGCCGATCTCATCCTTACCGAGCTCCAGCAGCCTGGCGACTGACATCGAGACCACGCGGTCCTTGTAGGAGAGGCTGGGCCGGTTGCTGGAGTCGTCCTTAATGTAGAGGTTGCTGAGGCCCAGCTCGGCGCCGAGGCGATCGGCTCGGATCAGCGGCGTGTAGCCGGAGTGCTGCCCGACGCGGGCCTGGGCTGAGGCGTTGACGATCGGCAGCAGCTCCTCGAAGTGCCAGATGTTGTGCGGGCGCTCGGAGCTGGGGAAGTCTTTGAAGTGGCGGGTGGCTAGCTCGTAGTCGTAGGCGATGTCGAGGCCCTTGCTGCAGTCCGGGCAGGCGAACACTGTGTCACTCAGTGGATAGTGGTGGTCGCAGCGGTGGCAGACGAGGCCTGTTGCGCACGAGCGCGTTTGCTTGCGAGCTCCCTCGGCGGTGCGACTCGATGGAGTGCTGGACGGGCTCATGCCGGTATCGGAGAAGATACGCCGGGCCACGGCGTTTGTGCGCTGTGCTCATCCTGGCCGAACGAGATCCACAGCTCCTCGGCCACATGGGGCGCCAGCGGGCCGAGCATCTGCACGAGCACCGTCAGCGCCTGCAGGAGCGCCTCCGTGTCGGCGGCGCCCAGCGCCGGTTGGCGGGTGAGCACGCGTTTCTCGAAGTCCTTGATGCGGTCGAACAGACGCATTACGTTGCGCACGGCGCTGTGCATCTCAAGGCTCTCCATGTCCTCGGTGACCTTCTCCACGCCGGCTGCGCACCACTGCGAGAGTTTCAGCCGTAGGTGCTCGCTCGTGTCTCTGATCGGCTCTGAATCTGTCCCGGGTAGGGCTCCCGCCGCGGCCCGCTCGCGATCCTCCTGTGCCTGCGCGAGCTTTGTTTGTGAGAAGTCCCATACCTGCGTGAGGAAGCGGTGGCAGCGCAGCACCGCGGAGTCCTCCCAGTTCAGCGACTTCTGGGGGCGCGCGGCGTACAGGACGGCGAGCCTCACGGTGTCGGCGCCGTAGCGCTCGACGAGCTCGTCAGGGTCGACGACATTGCCGAGATGCTTGCTCATCTTGCGCCCATCGGCCGTGACCATCTCGTGAAACAGGCAGCCCGCGAACGGCTCTCCCTCAGCGAGGAACTCCAGCGGCCCGAGGTCGCGCAGCGCCTTGGTGACGATCCGCTGGTCGAACACGAAGTTGCCGCTGTCCGAGCCCGCGACCAGCCGCTCGGATGGCAACCAGTAGCGGAGGTCACCCAGCGCGAAGATCTCCTCGAGCGTGCGCTCGCGCTCCTGCGCAGGCACGCAGGCGGGCACCCACAGCCATAGCGCGTCGAAGTGGCAGTCGAGCGTGTCGGTCTCGCGCCGGGCGGGCCCGCCACAGCTGGGGCAGGTCGTACCTACGAACTCCTCCAGCTCGGCCAGCGGGTTGCCGGTGCCGGTGGGGCGCAGGTCGAGCGGCAGGATCACCGGGAGCTGCTCGACCGGTACGGGCACGGTGCCGCACTGCTCGCAGTAGACGATCGGGATCGGCGTACCCCAGGAGCGCTGTCGCGAGATGACGAAGTCCGAGGCGCGGTAGCGCACCGCCGCCCGGCCTTGCAGCGTCGATCCGTTCTGCGGCTGCTCCTCGGTCGCGAGCCCGAGCCGCCGCGCGATCACCTCGTCGGTGCGGTCGAGCGCGGGCACGCCGAGCACGATCGTGGGCCCGAAGCGCGAGTTGACGAGCGGGGAGACGAGCACGGGCAGGGACGCGCCGTCGGCCCTGAGCACCACACGCCCGGTGTCGATCACGGGGATCGTCTCGGCCTCGCGCGAGCTGCGCTCCCAGCCGCCGGAGCGCAGTTGCTCGAGCTGCTCGCGGATGCCCTCCTCGGCGGCCCACACGTCGGCGTCGGGGTGACGGGGGGACATAAGCACGAAGCTCGCCTCACTGACGCCGTCGGGGTGGGGGGTGAAGACGCTGAGCTGCGCGCCGTCGGGGCTGCGCAGGTCGAGCTCCACGCCGTCGATGCGCCCGAGCACGATCTGCTGTGAGGCGAGCGCGACCTCGTCCCAGATGCCACTGTCCTCGAGCTCGGCCAGGCGCAGGTCGTTCTCGGGCACGTAGACGCTGATCTTCAGGTACCACTGCGGCAGCTCGATCAGCCTGACGGGCCCGTGGCAGCGCCAGCAGGTACCGCCCGGCTCGACCTGGATGGAGGCGAGCGTCGTCTGGCAGTTATCGCACCAGTTGACGTTGCCGGTACCTCGATACACCAGTCCGGCCTCCAACAGCTTCAAGAACAGCCACTGCGACCACCGGTACATGACAGGGTCGGAACTGATGAACGAGCGCTCCCAGTCGAAGGAGAAGCCGAGCCGGTCGAGCTGGCCGGTCATGTGCTCTGCGCAGCGCGCTACCCACTCGCTGGGCGGCTCGCCGCTGGAGATGGCGCCGAGCTCGGCGGGCAGGCCGAAGGCGTCGAAGCCGAAGGCGAACAGCACCGAGTCCCCGCGCGCGCGACGGAAGCGGGCGTAGGCGTCGCCGATCGAGTAGCTGCGGACGTGGCCGATGTGGATGTTGCCGGAGGTGAACGGCGCGGAGGGCTTGATGTACAGATGAGGCCGGCCCTCCGCGGGTGACGAGGTCCTGAACGCATCACGCTCGCGCCAGGCCGCTTGGCGGCGCGCCTCGATCGCGTGCGCGTCATACCTGTTTCTGTCTGAATTGCCCATACGATCGAGCATATCCAAGGCCATAACCGCGATCCTCGCCATTGCTATGCTCAGCCTCTTGGCCCTCGTCTCCGACATGTTCAGGGCAGCCGCCCGCCGCAGCCCCAAAAGGGTCCTCGCGCGCGGCAGGAGAACGAGCGTAGGTCACGACGCTATGTCCGCGCCGACTGTAAGGATGCTGCGATGGAGATAGAGATTGGGCGCGGCAAGAAGGGCCGCCGGGCGTACGGATTCGACGACATCGCGATTGTGCCCTCCAGGCGCACGCGCGACCCTGATGACATCGACATCTCGTGGAAGCTGGGGCCCTACCAGTTCGAGCTGCCGATGCTGGCCTCGGCGATGGATGGCGTGGTCTCGCCGGAGACCGCTGGCATCATCGGACGGCTGGGCGGCCTGGCGGTGCTCAACCTCGAGGGGATCTTCACCCGCTACGAGGACGCTGAGGAGCAGCTCGAGCGGATCGCACTGCTGCCTAAGGACGAGGCCACGCGCGAGATGCAGGAGATCTACTCAGAGCCGGTCAAGCCCGAGCTGATCGCGCAGCGGATTTCAGAGATCAAGGAGCAGAAGGTCGTGGTCGCCGCCTCGCTGACCCCGCAGCGGGTCCTGCGCTACCACGAGATTGCGATGGAGGCGGGCCTGGACGTGCTGATTATCCAGGGCACGGTTGTCTCTGGCGAACACGTCTCGACGGTGTCTGAGCCGTTGAACCTGAAGGAGTTCATCCCGGGTTTGGACGTGCCGGTGGTGGTGGGTGGCTGCGCTTCTTACCATACGGGCTTGCACCTGATGCGCACGGGCGCGGCGGGCGTGCTCGTGGGCGTGGGCCCGGGCGCCGCGTGCACGACGCGCGGGGTGTTGGGCATTGGCGTGCCGCAAGCGACGGCGATCGCGGACGTGGCGCATGCCCGCTCGACGCACATGCTCGAGACGGGCGAGTACTGCCAGGTGATCGCGGATGGCGGCATGCGCAACGGCGGTGATGTGTCGAAGGCGATCGCGCTGGGCGCTGACGCGGTGATGATTGGCTCGCCGCTGGCGCGCGCGTATGAGGCGCCGGGGCGCGGCTTTCACTGGGGTATGGCGACGTTCCATCCGACGCTCCCGCGTGGCGCGCGTGTGGCGACTGCGCAGAACGGCTCGCTCGAGGAGATCCTCGTGGGGCCGGCGCGCGAGAACGACGGCACGTTCAACCTTTTTGGTGGCCTGCGGACGTCGATGGCGACGTGTGGTTACAAGGACCTGGCGGAGTTCAACCGGGCCGAGGTGGTAGTGGCGCCGGCGCTGCAGACGGAGGGCAAGGCGCTGCAGCGCGACCAGCAGGTTGGCATGGGCGCCACGAACGGGAAGGCCGCCGCGCTGGTTAACGACTGAAGAGGTCGTCGTATTGGATTATGGCGGCCAGTACTCGCAGTTGATCGCGCGGCGGGTGCGCGACTGCGGCGTGTTCAGCGAGCTGCTGCCACATCATGTGTCGATAGAGGAGATCGCACGGCGAAAACCGCGCGGGATCATCCTCTCGGGCGGGCCGGCGTCGGTGTACGCGGATGGTGCGCCGCCGCTCGATCTTGGCCTGCTGGAGCTGGGTGTGCCGGTGATGGGTATCTGTTACGGGATGCAGTTGCTGGTGCACACGCTGGGCGGGCGCGTCGAGCAGGCAGAGGTGGGGGAGTTCGGCCGCTCGGACCTGCACGTCTCAGACCCGGGGAGGCTGCTGAAGGGGATGCCCTCTGAGCAGTCCTGTTGGATGTCCCACCGGGACGCCGTCCTGGAGCCACCGCCGGGCTTCATGGCGCTGGCGTCGTCGAGCTCTTCGCCGGTGGCGGCGGTGGAGGCTCCTGAGCGCGGCATTTATGGCATCCAGTTCCACCCTGAGGTTGTGCACACGCCCTATGGCGAGCAGATCCTCACGCGCTTTTTGACCGAGATTTGCGGCTGTGATCCGACTTGGTCGGCGGCGTCGATCGTGGATGAACAGGTGCGGCGCATACGCGAGCAGGTCGGCGATGGCCGCGTGATCTGTGGGCTCTCAGGCGGCGTGGACTCCTCGGTGGCGGCGCTGCTGGTCCATCGCGCGGTCGGCGAGCAGCTCGACGTGCGTGTTTGTTGACCATGGCCTGATGCGCAAGGACGAGGGCGAACAGGTTGTCAAGACGTTCAGGGATACGTTCAAGGTGCCATTGGTGGCTGTGGATGCGCAGGAGCGTTTCCTGGACAAGCTCAAAGGGGTGAGCGAGCCGGAGGCGAAGCGCAAGGCAATCGGTGCGGAGTTCATCCGCGTGTTCGAGGAGGAGGCCGCGAAGCTCGCCGACGCCGCCGGCGGCCCAGACGCGCGTTTCCTCGTCCAGGGCACGCTCTACTCCGACGTGATCGAGTCCGGCGGGGGCACGGGTGCGGCGACGATCAAGTCCCACCACAACGTCGGCGGCCTGCCGGACGATCTGCAGTTCGAGTTGGTCGAGCCGCTGCGCGCGCTGTTCAAGGACGAGGTGCGCGCGGTAGGAGCGGAGCTGGGCCTACCCGAGCGGTTGGTCTGGCGCCAGCCCTTCCCGGGACCGGGCCTGGCGATCAGGGTGGTGGGCGGCGAAGCGACGAAGGAGCGTCTGGACGTGCTGCGCGAGGCCGACCACATCCTGCAGGAGGAGATCCGCAAGGCTGGCCTGTACCGCGAGCTGTGGCAGTCCTTCTGTGTGCTCCCCGATGTGCGCACGGTCGGTGTCCAGGGCGATGAGCGCACTTACGGTTATGTCGTGGTGATCCGCGCGGTGACTAGCGACGACGCGATGACGGCAGACTGGGCCAGGCTGCCCTATGACCTGCTGGAGACGATCGCCTCACGCATGATCAACGAGCTGCGCGAGGTCAACCGGGTCGTGCTGGACATCACCAGCAAGCCTCCCGGCACCATAGAGTGGGAGTAGCCCGGGGCCGCGAGCAGGCGCGATTTCGCCTATGATGTGCCCTCGCGCCGCGCGCCTAGCGTGGCCTTTTTTACGTTATGACACCCTCTACATCGACACCCTCGGCCAGGACATACGTGGCCAAGCCGACCGACCGCGAGCGCAACTGGCTGCTCGTGGACGCGAACGGCAAGACGCTTGGGCGCCTGGCTACGCAGATCGCGGATGTGCTGCGGGGCAAGCGCAAGCCGCAGTACACGCCGCACATCGACACGGGTGACTTTGTTGTTGTGATTAACGCGGAGAAGATCCACGTGACTGGCAACAAGCGGGCAGACAAGCGTTATTACCGCCATTCGGGTTATCCGGGCGGGTTGCGTTCTCGCACGTTCGAGGAGATGCTGGCGCGGCGACCTGAGGAGATCATCAGGCTGGCTGTGAAGGGCATGATGCCGAGAAATCGCTTGGCGCGGAAGCAGATTACGAAGCTGAAGGTGTACGCAGGTCCTGAGCACCCACACGTCGCTCAGAAACCGCAACCGCTGGAGATCGAGGCCTGATGGCAGACGAGGAGAACACGCCTGAGACCCCGGCCGAGGAGGAGTTGGTCGAGGCTGTTGAGGAGGTTGTGGCGGAGGAGATCCTTGAGGAGGTCATCGAGGAGGTCGTGGCAGAGGAGATCGTGGCTGGGGCTGAGGCCGACCTGGAGGAGGAGATAGAGGAGGAGCTCACCCCGCGCGAGAAGCCGTCGGTGCCTGGCGCCCACCTTGAAGTTGACATCGTCCCCGAGGGTGTCGATCCGCTGGGTCGCAGCGCTGAGGGCTACGAGGACGCCTACGCCGTTGACCCGTACGCGATCGACGATGAGGCCGAGGACGCGCAGGTCCTCGACGAGCAGGACCGCGAGGAGGTGCTCGCGCAGCCGATATCCACTGCTGCGATCGACCTCGCTTCGGGTGCCCGCTATCGCGCGACGGGCAAGCGCAAGACTGCGATCGCGCGAGTCACGCTGAGGCCTGGCAGCGGCGCGTACCTCGTGAACGGGCGTGCGCTTGAGGAGCACTTTCCGAGACTTACGCTGCAGCGCAACATCCGCCAGCCTTTGGAGACGGTGGGCTATCAGGAGCGTATGGATGTCGTTGCCAGGCTGCACGGCGGTGGCATCTCTGCCCAGGCTGGGGCATTGCGCCATGGCGTGTCGCGAGCGCTGCTGGAGGCCGACCCGAACCTGCGCGGCGAGCTCAAGCGCAGAGGGTTCCTTACGCGTGACTCGCGCGCGAAGGAGCGCAAGAAGGCTGGTCTGAAGAAGGCGCGCAAGAAGCCGCAGTTCTCCAAGCGCTAGCGCCGCAGCACTAGGTGACCAACCCACCGGCATGACCCGTAAGCTGTTTGGGACCGACGGTGTCCGTGGCGTCGTCGGGGAGTTCTTGACCGCTGAGCTGGCCCTCGCCCTCGCACGAGCCGCGGTCAGCCTCCTAGACACAGAGCGCCCGCGCGTGCTGGTGCTGCGCGACACGCGCGAGTCGGGTGAGATGTTGGAGAGTGCGGTGGCATCTGGAGTGAGCGCTGCGGGCGCAGAAGCGCTGCTGGGTGGCGTGCTGCCAACCCCAGTGGCGCCGCTGCTGATTGGCCGCTATGGCTTCGACTTGGCGATAGTGCTGTCGGCGTCACACAATTCCTTCAAGGACAACGGGATCAAGTTCTTTGCTGGCGACGGCTACAAGCTCTCAGATGAGAGAGAGCTTCAGATCGAACGTGAGCTCGAGCAAGCCAGTAGTGCCGCGGCAAGTGGCGTCACAGATCCGGCCGGGAGTGGCGCAGGAGACGCATCAGGCGATGCGGCCATAGCGCCGAGCGACCCTCCGACGATCGGTCCTGTGCGCGAGCTGCGCGGCGCGGGTGAGGACTATCTGCGTGAGTTGCACACTCGCTTCCGGTACCTGAACCTGGAGGGCCTGGATGTACTGCTTGACTGTGCCAATGGCGCCACTTACCTCCTGGCGCCCGAGATCTTCAGGCGCCTCGGGGCGAATGTCACCGCTGTGGCGGACAGGCCGGACGGGCGCAACATCAATGCTGGCTGCGGCTCCACGCACGTAGAGCGTTTGGCCGAGCGGGTGTGTGCGGGTGGGCATGCGGTGGGGTTCGCATTCGACGGCGACGGCGACCGCGTGCTGGCGGTGGACCGCGACGGAAGCGTCGTTGACGGCGATGAGCTGATGGCGCTGGCCTCGCTGCACCTGCAAGAGACGGGTCGCCTGAGCGGAAATGGCGTGGTGGTGACGGTGATGACGAACTACGGCTTTTACACCGCGATGGAGCGCGCGGGTATTGACGTGGTGGTCACACAGGTCGGGGATCGCTATGTGCTCCAGGAGCTGCGCGCTCGCGGCTGGACGCTGGGCGGCGAGCAGTCCGGTCACATCATTGACATGGATTTCAACCGCACGGGCGACGGGATCGCCAGTGCGCTGCTCACGCTGGAGGCGCTTGCAGGAAGAGACCTGTCAGAGCGCGACGCGATGGAGAAGCTGCCGCAGCGGCTGGTGAATGTGCGCGTGCGCGACCGCGAGGCGCTGCATGGCGCGGATGCTGTGACCGCGGCTGTGCGCGCTGAGGACCAGGCGCTGAAGGGGCGTGGCCGTGTGCTGGTGCGCCCGAGCGGAACCGAGCCGCTTGTGCGCGTGATGGTCGAGGCGCCCACAGACGAGGAGGCAGAGATGGTGTGCTCTCGCTTGGTTGCGCACGTCGAGCGCGAGCTGGGGTAGCGCTTGTGCGTGCCTTGCCCTGACCGTGGCGGCCGCTGGGCCCCGGCAGTGGCGGCCGCGGGGCCGCTGATATCTTCGACCGATGTGCGGGATTATCGCTGTTCTTCAGCAACGTCCGCCGGGCGTCGCACCGGACCTCGAGCTTAGCCTGACGCAGCTCGAGGAGGCGATCGAGCGGCTGCGCATCGCTGTGGCTCGCCCCGATGCTGCGGCTCTGGCGAGGATCGCTGAGGCGCTCGAGGCGCAGGACGCTGCGCTGCGTGGTCCGCTTGGGACGATCGCGCTGCTTGCCGCACCGGGACTTGGTGGCGTGGTTGGAGTCGAGGAGAAGGCGGCGATTCTTGACGGCTTGCTGGGAGACCTCGAAGCTGCGCTGGATACCGGTGAGGAAAGCTGGGCGGCCGATGAGCTGGAGGCGGGCAACGCAGTCGTTGTCCGCTTGAAGGACGTCGTATGGGCGCTTGGACACGACCGGACGTTGACGGCGCGCGGGGTGGCTGACCTGGCGGAGAAGGTGTCCGAAACCTCTGATTCTGCGATCACGGCCTACTGGGCGATCCAGGTGGCGCTGTCAGCGCTTGACCGGCTCGAGGTGCGTGGACGCGACTCCGCTGGTCTGCACGTGCTCGTGACCGGTCACGACATCGACCTTGAGCAGCCCGAAGTAGAGGCGTCGCTCGTGGCGCGCTCGGACGAGCTGTTCACGTCGATGGCGCTCAGCACGCCGCGCGGCCATTTGAGCTTCGTATACAAGGTCGCAGCCGAGATCGGAGAGCTCGGCTTCAACACGCACGCGCTGAGAACTGCGATCCGCAACGACGCGCTCTTGCACCGTGCCCTGGCTTCACCTGACGCGATTGTGACTGTCCTTGGTCATACGCGCTGGGCGAGCGTTGGAGCGATCGCCGAGGCCAATGCCCATCCGTTGAACAGCGTTGAGGTTGGGGCTGCGGGCGTGGTGGCGGGCGGGCAGGCGGGAAGATGGGCGGGCGGGCGGGCGGGGACCCCATATATCGTCGCCGCGATCAATGGCGACATCGATAACCACCGCGAGCTGCATGACTCAGAGCAGTTGCGTATTGCGCCGGAGATCACAACCGACAGCAAGGTTCTTCCCACGCTCGTTGCCCGTCGGCTTGCCCAGGGTGACTCAGTTGATGAGGCCTTCTGCGCGACGGTCGCGCGTTGTGAGGGCTCGGCGGCGATTGTGCTCAGCGCCGCTGACACACCCGATTGTTTGCACATGGCGCTTCGTGGCAGCGGCCAGTCGCTCTATGTCGGCCTGGCGGACAACGCCTTTGTTGTCGCCAGCGAGCCTTATGGCGTTGTGCAGGAGACTGCTTGCTATCTGCCGATGGAGGGCGAGGGCGCCGCTGATGGCACGTCCGGCCAAGTCGTCGTGCTGCGGCGCGACGGCGCCGGGACGCTCGATGCCATCCATCGAGTCGGCTACGACGGCGCGGCGCGTCCGATCGATCAGGCGGAGATCCGCGTCGCTGAGGTCACCGCGCGTGACATCGATCGCTCTGGCTTCCCGCATTTTCTGCTCAAGGAGATATCTGAGGCGCCGCGCTCGTTTATGAAGACGCTGCGGGGCAAGATCGTCGAGGGTGGCGACGGCCTCCTCAGCGTGAAGCTCGGCTCCGAGGTGTTGCCGTTGACGGTCGTCGAGCGTTTGGAGAACGGTGACGTTACGCGGATCCGGGTGATCGCTCAGGGCACCGCTGCGATCGCCGCCCAGAGCGTGGCTGCTTCGATCATTGCTGCGCTCGGCTCGCTGCCGGTTCGCGTCGATGCTGTGCTGGCGACCGAGCTGTCAGGGTTCGAGCTCTCAGACGACATGAGCGACACGCTTGTGATTGCGGTCAGCCAATCGGGGACCACCACCGACACCAACCGCACCGTAGACCTGGTGCGTAGCCGCGGCGCGCGGGTTGTGTCGATCGTCAACCGGCGGGGCAGCGATCTCGTGGAGAAGTCCGACGGTGTGCTTTACACCTCTGACGGGCGCGACGTCGAGATGAGCGTCGCTTCGACGAAGGCTTTCTACGCGCAGGTGGCGGCTGGGCTGCTGCTCTCTCACGCTCTCGCCGATCACCTCAAATGCAGCGACGCGCGCCGCTCTGATCGGCTGCTGCGTGCGCTTCGAGCGCTACCGGATGCGATGGAGGAGGTCCTGGGCCAGCGCCAGGCGATCGCTGTTGCGGCGGCGGAGCTGGCACCGTACCGTCGCCATTGGGCTGTTGTCGGCAGCGGCTCCAATCGCATCGCTGCCGAGGAGATCCGCATCAAGCTCTCCGAGCTCTGCTATCACTCGGTCGCCTGCGACGGGACCGAGGACAAGAAGCACATCGACCTCTCCTCCGAACCGCTCGTGCTGGTCTGCGCCGCTGGGCTCTCGGGCCCCAATGCTGATGACGCCGCGAAGGAGGTGGCGATTTTTGCTGCTCACAAGGCGGCGCCGATCGTCGTTGTTGACCATGGCGAGGAGGGGCGCTTTGCCGCCGCCCCGCATGTCGTCGCGGTCCCTGCTGTCGAGCCCGAGCTGGCCTTCATTCTGTCGGTGATGGTCGGACACTTGTTCGGCTATGAGGCTGCCCTGGCGATCGATGCACACGCGCGACCGCTGCGTGAGGCGCTCTCGGCAATCGAGCGCTTCGCGGACGGCCAGTGGGTATCTCCAGATGCTGTGCTGCGCGCGCTTGCGCCCTCGCTCGAAGCGTCGTCCACAGAGTTCTTCGCGCGGCTGCGCTCGGGCGCCTACGACGGCAACCTCGAGGCGGCCACGGCGGTGCGGGTGGCGTCGATGCTGAGGTATGTGACGGGTGTGCTGCCCGTCGAGGTATACGAACTCGAGTACGACCGCGTTGGCACGCCCGAGGCGATCGTCGAGGATTTGGCCGAGGCTCTGACTGCCGCAATCAGCGAGCTGACTCGCCCGGTTGATGCCATCAAGCACCAGGCAAAGACCGTTACTGTGGGCATCTCCCGCAGCGAGGACGAGCTGCTCGGCGTGCCGCTCGTTAAAAGCGCGCTTGGGGCTGGCGCCTCAGTCGAGCATCTCTCCTACCGCGGTCTGCGCACGCTTGCTGGGCTCGACCTCGCGGTCGCTGACGTTGAAGGCTTCACGCGGTATCGCATCGAGGGAGACGTAGCGGCTGGCGCCACGATCGAGATCGTCGACCGCGGCGGCATTGCTCTCAACCTGCCCTCGCGCACGGATACCGACAGCCGGCTGCTTGGCGCTAAGCACCGAGCGGCACAGGAGCGCGAGGTCACTGTCGCGGTTGGGGGCCGCGACGGACGCAGCTTGATCCTCGTCCCGGAGACTGACGCCGGGGTGATTAGCGGGATCACTCTCCTGCATGTGCAGTTCCGCGAGTCACTGGCGCCGGCTGAGACCCGCCGTGTCCTCGAGGACTATCGCGACCGCTATGCCGCGCTGGTCGATGCGGTGACGGAGACCGAGGCGACGTTCAGCGACGAGCGCTTCGAGCAGATCCCGCTGCTCGAGCTGCTTACCCTCCCTGTGCGCGTGCTGGCCGAGCACTGGAGTCAGGCGCTCAGGGACCCAGGCGGATGAGCATCGATCCGAGCGATTAGCATCGATCGTCGTGGTTTCGTTGCCCGACTGGCTGACTCCCCTGCCCGACGCCGAGCGCATGCGGGCAATCGATCGCTGGGCAATCAACGATCGCGGCGTGCCCTCGCTCGATCTGATGGAGCGCGCCGGGACCGGCGTCACGCGCACAGTCGAGCGGCTGGCGCCAGACGGATCGATAACCGTCCTCTGCGGGAAGGGCAACAACGGAGGCGATGGGCTTGTCGTCGCGCGGCTGTTGCGCGACGCAGGCCGGGATGTCACCGTGCTGTGCACCGGGCCACCCGAGGAGCTGAAAGGGGATGCGCTCGCGAATCTCGAACGCCTGCCTGGCGAGCCGCCATTTGAGCTGGCTGCGCAGAAAGCGCGCGCCAGCGAGACTCTCGCCCAGGCCAGTGTCGTGGTTGACGCTCTGCTCGGCACCGGCTTCAGAGGCGAGCCAAACGGCGCAGTTGTGGAGGCAATCGACGCAGTCAACGCCGCAAGGACGCCCGTCGTCATAAGCGTGGATGTGCCCAGTGGCGTGGATGCCTCAACAGGAGTGGTTGCAGGAGCGGCCGTGCGCGCCAAGGCAACCGTCACGTTCCATGCCGCCAAGCCAGGGCTCTGGATCCATCCCGGCAAGGCCCATGCCGGCCAGGTCGAGGTGATCGACATCGGCATTCCCCGGGGCACGCCAGGGGCGGACATGATCGGGCTGATCGCACCGTCCGTGCTGGATGCGCTACCACGCAGAGAGGCGACCTCAACCAAGTTCTCATCTGGTCACGTCCTCGTCGCTGGGGGCTCGCGCGGCCTGACCGGAGCACCGCGCATGACCGCGCTCGGCGCAATGCGTGCTGGGGCCGGCTACGTCACAGCCTCCGTCCCCGCCTCCCTGCAAGCGATCCTCGCGAGCAGCGGACCTCCCGAGCTGATGACGCGGGGGCTGGGAGATGATGACGGTACGCTGACGCCCGACGGCGTGGCCGATGTGCTGGAGGCGACCCGGCGAGGGGGCGCACTGGCACTGGGTCCAGGGCTGGGGCGCGCAGAGAGGTCGGTCGCGTTCGCACGCGAGTTGGCCCTCCGCGCCCAGGTTCCGCTCGTGCTCGACGCCGACGGCCTGAACGCCCACTCCGGCGAGCGGCTCGGAGATCTGTCCAAGCGCACAGCGCCGACTGTGCTGACCCCACACTCCGGCGAGCTGGGACGGCTGCTGGAGCTGGAGCGCTCCGAGATCGAGCGCGAGCGCCTGGCCAATGCGCGCCTAGCCGCGGAGCGCGCGCAGGCAATCATCGTGCTCAAGGGCGACGATACGCTCGTCGCCGACCCTTCCGGGCTCATAGCAGTAAGCCCTGGCGGCAGTCCCGCACTGGCAACCGCCGGCACCGGCGATGTGCTCACCGGCGTCATCGCCGCGCTGCTCTCCCAAGGCCTGGCTCCGTTTACGGCAGCTTCGGCGGGCGTATGGCTGCACGCCGTGGCCGGCCGACTCGCCGCGCATCAGCAGGGGGCCGCCGAGGGAGTGATCGCCTCTGATGTGATCGCGCAGCTGCCGGCCGCACGGGGGAGTCGATGAGCGTTCCTCGCGCGCAGGCAAGCGTGAACGTAGCCGCAATCGAGCGCAACTGCGCGCGCCTGCTCGCGTTGCTGGATGGCTCGGCACTGTGCGCTGTCGTCAAGGCCGACGGCTACGGCCACGGCGCCGTCGAGTGCGCCGCAGCCGCACTCCGCGGAGGGGCAAGCTGGCTGGCCGTCGCCACACTCGAGGAGGCGCTCGTGCTGCGCGATGCCGGCATCGAAACACCGTTGCTGATCATGGGCGCGCTCCGCCGCGAGCAGCTCGAGCAGGCAATCATGCTCAGTGCCGACATCGTCGTCTGGACCGAGCAGCACATCCGCGACGTGTCCGCCTGCGCCACGCTCGTCTCCGGAACCGCGCGCGTCCACGTCAAGCTCGACACCGGCATGGGCCGTCTCGGCACGCGCGACCCCGCCGAGGCCTCGCGCGTCGCCGCAGCGGCCAGCGCCGCCTCCGGCGTACAACTGGCCGGTGTCATGACCCACTTCGCCACTGCCGACGAACCTGAGGACGACGGCTTCTTCGAGCACCAGCTCGCCGCCTTCGCTGGCTGGGCCAGCGAAGTGCAGGCCGCGCACCCCGACATCCTCGTGCACGCCGCTAACAGCGCCGCCGTGCTGCGCGACACGCGCGCTCGCTTCGACATGGCCCGCTGCGGTGTCGCCGTCTATGGCCTGGACCCCTTCGGCCAGGATCCCCTGGCGCAGGACCTGCTGCCCGCGCTCGAGCTGCGCTCCTACGTCGCTGAGGTCAAGCTCTGCCCAGCCAACGCCAGCACCGGCTACGGGCGAAACTTCATTGCCGAGCAGGACACGTATCTTGGCGTGCTTCCGATCGGCTACGGAGACGGCTGGCGGCGCGGGCTGTCAAACAACGCAGACGTCCTGATCGACGGACGTCGCCTGCCCCTAGTCGGGACCGTCAGCATGGACAACGTCGCCGTCAACCTCGGCCCTGACCCCGCTGCCCTGAAGCTAGGAGGAGCCGAGACAACCCTGATCGGCTCAAGCGGCTCCGAGCGCATAACGGCCGAGGACCTCGCGCGGCGCCTGAACACGATCAACTACGAGATCACCTGCGGCCTGTCCCCGCGCATCGATCGCAGATACTTGCAATCGTCGCCGGACTCCCCGCGATGAGTGCGATCACGCCCGGCGAGGCGTCAGGCGCGGTCCGCGCCGCGCTCGCAGACACCCCTGCCTGGCTGGTCGGTGGCGCGCCACGCGACCGCTTGTTGGGACGGCCGATAAAGGACATGGATGTGGTGATCGACGGCAACCCTGCTGAGGCTGCCCGCGCGATTGCCCGCGCGGCAGGAGGCGCCGCCTGCTTCGAGCTCTCCGAAGCTTTCTCCGGATGGCGCGTGCTTGCGCGCGACGGTTCCTGGCAGGTGGACATTCAGCCGCTGCAGGGCGGCTCGCTGTCCGCAGACCTGGCGTTGCGCGACTTCACCGTCAACGCGATTGCCGAACCGATCGACCCGGGGCCCACAATCGATCCCCTGGGTGGACTCGCTGACCTCGACGCCCGGCGCTTGCGTATGACCGGTCCACGAGCGTTCGCCGAGGATCCTCTGCGTGTGCTGCGGCTCGTGCGGTTTGCCCTCGAGCTCGAGCTCGAACCGGAGCCCGACACACTGCGGGCTGCCGCCACAGCAGCAGACGGGCTGGCGCTTGTCTCTGGCGAGCGCATGTTCATGGAGCTGCGCCGCATCCTCGCCTCGCCGCACGCGCTCGACGGCCTTGCCCTGATGGATGAGATCGGAGCCACCGCTGCAGTCCTGCCTGAGCTCCAGGCGTTGCACGATGTGCAGCAGAGCCGCTTTCATCACCGCGACGTCTATGGCCATACGCTCGAGGTGATCGAGCATGTGATCGCCCTTCAGGCTGACCCAGGCGCTGTTCTTGGCGCCGAGCTGGCCGAACCGGTGGCGGCGCTGCTGGCCGAACCTCTCGCAGACGGTCTCACACGCGGTGAGGGCCTGCGCTGGGGCGCGCTCCTGCACGACGCCGCCAAGCCACTCACCCGCGCCGTGCGCCCACTCGACCGGCGCGTCACGTTCCTCGGTCACGACACTCGCGGTGCCGATATGGCTCGCTCCGTGCTCGAGCGTCTGCGCTCCAGCGAGCGCCTGCGCGCCCACGTCGCTGCGCTTGTCCGCCAGCATCTGCGTCTCGGCTTCCTCGTGCACGAGCCTCAGCCGCTTGCACAGCGCACCGTCTTTGCCTACCTGCGTGCGTGCACTCCAGTCGAGGTGGATGTCACGCTCCTGTCCGTCGCTGACCGCCTTGCCACACGTGGCGCTGGCTCGGTCAAAGCGATCGATGCGCATCTGCGCCTTGCGCGGGCGATGCTCCCCGACGCCCTGCGTTGGCGCGCCGACGGACCACCCTTGCCGTTGTGGCGTGGCGACGAGCTTGCCGCCGAGCTCGGCATCGCTCCAGGCCCGCGCCTAGGCGAGCTGTTGGAGGAGCTGGCCGCCGCGCAGTATGCAGGCGAGGTCTCCACCCGTGAGCAAGCACTCGCGCACATACGTGCGCGTTGCGAGGTTGATATAAAAAATTAAGTTCGGTATAACCATAGTTATACTAAGTTTTGCCGGGCCCTATAGTTGTATAACTAAAGTTATACCGAAGTTTTAAAATAGATGTTCATCCCCAGCCTCAACCAGCCCCAAAATGTTTATCCCGGCCTCAAAATGCCCATCCCGGCTAGGCTTCGGTAGGTGTCCGATCCCGATTGCATCTTCTGCAAGATCATTGTCGGCGAACTGCCGTCGACGATCGTTGATGAAGACGAGCGCACTGTTGCGTTCATGGACATCAATCCCGCGACGCGAGGCCATGCGCTTGTCGTACCGCGTGAGCACTCGACTGACCTCTTGACGATCGACCCTGACGATCTTGCGGCTGTTGCGCTTGCCTCGCAGCGCCTGGCTATACGCGCCAAGCGGCGCCTTGCGGCTGACGGCGTCAACCTCGTCAACTCTTGCGGTGCTGTGGCGTGGCAGACGGTCTTCCACTTCCATGTTCATGTCATCCCCCGCTACGCTGATGACCCGCTGCGGCTACCATGGGTCCCCGCGCCGGGTGATCCTGCTGAGATCGCGTCTGCTGCGCAGGAACTGATGGGATCGCCACGAATCTGACTAGACCGCACGGGTTTCTCGACCGCACCATTTTTAGCGCGGGCGTGTTCATGACGCATATGCGACGCACATTCACGGCGATTCTGGGGGCCTTCGCGCTACTGCTGATGCTGCCTGCGCTTTCTGGGGCTACCCTCACGGAAGTTGGCGTAATCGGCGAAACCACGCCTGCCACCACACCCAGCTGTCCTTCCAGCCCGTGTCTGGCGGTCAGCCGAACGACTGGCTTTCAGGTCAAGGTTGGCACTCAGACCAACATCCTCTCTGCTCCTCGCGCGGGCACGATCGTCGCATGGACGATCTCGCTGGGCAAGCCTAATGCGACCCAGACCAAATTCTTCAACGCCAACGAGGGTGGGGCCTCAGAAGCTGGCATTGCCATCTTGCGCCCCCAGCCCAAGCCGAACCTCACCTACAAGCTGATCGCCCAGGGTCCGCTGGTCAAGCTCGAACCTTACTTCGGCAAAACCACCCAGTTTCCGCTCGAAACGACGTTCAAGGTCAAAAAGGGCGACATCATTGCCCTGACCGTGCCGTCGTGGGCGCCGGCGCTGGCGCTTGGCTTTGCTAACACCACCTCTTGGCGTGCTTCCCGTCCCAAGAGCGGCTGCTCCAGCACCTCGAGCCAGACCACTCAGACGCAGATTGGCATAGCTGTGCAGTACTACTGCCTGTACCAGACCGCGCGTCTGACCTACAGCGCCACGTTGATCTCAACGCCCTAGGGGGCGCTGGCTCCGCCTGTGGGACTTGCGGGTTCGCTTTTTTCGGGGGCTTTCTGTTCTGCTGAGGCCCCGCCGGAGGGGGTTGCTTCGCTCGGGCTCCCCGCGCTTTCGCCCCCGGAGCTTGGGGCGCTTTCTTCGCTTTTTGCGCTTTCGCTGCTTGGGGAGGGGGTTTCGCTGGAGGTGCTGGTGGTCTTGGTCTTGGTCGCGGTCGTGGCGGTCGTCTGCGCTGCTTCCTTTTCGGCGGTGGTGTCGGTTGGTGGGGTGATTTCTGGCGTGCTCTTGGGTGCTATGTCCGAGACGTTGCTTGAACCGCCGCATGCTCCCAGCCCCAGGCTGCACGCCAATAGGAGGATTGTGCTTGTCGCGACCAGGACGCGGCGACGGCCGCGACCGTTTGGGGACGGCGTGGGGGTCGAGCGGGTGTGGTGTACGGCGCTGTGCACGCCCTCAAGCGCTCGCGTCGAGCGGTCCCATGCGTCGGGCGCATGTTGGACAGTCGTTGAGGTCCTTCTGTGCTGGCTGGTCACACCATGGGCAGAAGCGCAGGTTCTCGACGGCCCACGGCAGCTTTGAGGTCGACGGGGCCAGTGGCAGCAGCTTGCCGACGACCTCCAGCTGCTCGCTGGTTTCCCGGTCCTTGTAGATCTCCTGGGGCTGCGCCGCGATGATGACCTCCCGCCCGCTGGCGGGGTTGCGCAGCCGGTAGCGCTGTTGAGTGCTCATGTGCTGGACTTTATCGGAGCGTCCAGGCGATCGATCTGAGATCGGCTGTGGCGGTGAGCTGGACACGCTCGCGCAGCCGTGATGGCCGTCTCTTCGGATAGAGTTCCGCCCGGGGAATGCTGGTGCATAGGGTCCATGTCACGACGATGATCTCTCGCGGCTGCTTTCGAGGCGGCTCACGCACAATTGGCCGGACGGCTGTCACGGGTGGTTTGATGCTGGCGCTGGTCCTTGCGGCTGCTGGCTGCGGGTCGGTCAAGCCGGGTGAGAACGCCAACCTGATCGTTGGCAAGCAGGAGTTTGTTGCGAAGTGCGGCGCTTGCCATACGCTTGCGCGCGCTGACACCAAGGGGACTGTCGGCCCTAATCTCGACGAAGCCTTCCGTTCTGCTGTTGTTGAAGCTGACGGTCGCGATGCGATTCGTGGCGTTGTTGAACACCAGGTGCTCTATCCCAATCCCGAGAACGTGATGCCCAAAGAACTCGTCCATGGTGCTGTGCTCACGGACATCGCTGCTTATGTGGCTGTCTCGGCGGCTAAGCCTGGCGCTGACACGGGTCTGCTTGCCAGTGCTGTGCAGGCGCCTGGCGCAGGCAAGCCTGCGGTCGAGAAGGCTGGCAAGTTGTCCATCGAAGCTAACCCGCAGGGCCAGCTTGCCTACGTCACGAATAAGGCGACCGCCACTCCCGGCGCTGTCACGATCGAAATGCCGAACATGTCGGGGGTCATGCACAACATCGCGGTCGAACCGGGCACGGGCGGGGCCACCCCCGCCGGCAAGCCGCTGCTCGGCAAGAGCCAGTTCATCAGCAAGGGCACCGCCTCGGTGACGGTCAACCTCAAGCCCGGGACCTACACCTTCTTCTGCCAGGCCCCCGGCCATCGCGCGGCGGGGATGTATGGCGCTTTGACGGTCAAATAGCAATAGTGCCCGTATATACTTAAGAGCACGTTGGACGAAATTTAGAACGTGTGCTCAGAGCACCGCGCGCAGAATCAGCACCACGGCGATTACGACGGCGAACACGGCCACCACATAAAGCAACAGCCGGAACGCCTCGTCCTCGCTGCGCAGTGGATTAAGCACGACTACAGCACGTAGACCGTCGTGTAGACCACAATCCACATGATGTCGACGAAGTGCCAGTAGATGCCTGGTATCTCGACGCCGCGGTGCTGCTCGGGGCTGTAATGCCCGCGGAAGGACCTGACTGTCACGAATAGCAGTAGGCACAGGCCGATGAAGACGTGGCAGCCGTGCAGGCCGGTGAGCGCGTAGAAGATCGTCTGCTGGGCGGCGTCCTGGGGGGCGAAGCCGATGTTTGCGTACTCGTTGATCTGGATGAACAGAAACGTGCAGCCGAGCAGGAAGGTCGTGAGTATCCCGGCCTTGAGCGCGAAGCGGTTGCCCTTCTTGATGCCGGTTTGCGCCCAGTGCATTGTCATCGACGAAGACACCAGGATCATGGTGTTGAAGAGGGTTGGGATGACCGGCAGGTGTGTGCCTGGGGCGGGCCAGGGGTCACCCTGGGCGACTCTGATGAAGAAGTAGGCGGTGAAGAACGCCCCGAAGACCATGATCTCGGAGATGATGAAAAGCAGCATTCCGAGCAGTTGCGGCTCCACGCGCGAGCTGCGGTTTGCTGGCGGCGGGCCGTGGTGGTCTCCTCCGCCGTGTTCGGCGGCGTGAGCGGAGATGCTGGCTGCCTCCATCGCGTGCGTCTTTCTACGCGGCTGGCGTTGCTGCAGTTGGGGTTGCGTTGAGGTCGACGACGACATGCTCGACCTGAGCTGGGGTAGCGTGCTGCACGCGCTCGATCAGGTTGGAGCGCAGCCAGCCGGAGTGCTGATTGGGCAGTGTGGAGATGACCACGTCGTCCACCCTGAAGAGCTCGAGCGCGTTCACCGCGGCGATGTATGGATCGGGGTCGCCGATCATGCCGGATGCGAGCAGGCCTGCGCTGTGCAGCTTCTCGAGCATTGTTGCCAGGCGGGTTCGTGCCTCGCGGGGCGCGTCTCCACCGCCGTGCTGCTGGGGGACGACGGCGATGAACAGGCGCTGGCGGCCCTGACGATGCTCGTCTTCTGCTGCCTTCTCATGCAGGCGCTCGATCAGCTCCTCGCCGCTGGATGTTTTGCTGGCGAGCACGAGCGTTACGTCGAACGGCAGTCCTTCGCGCTCGAGGTCGGTCACGATGTGTTCCACTGGCAGGCCTGTGGCGCTCTGAATGCGCTCGATCAGGTCACGTCGCAGCCAGCCGGACTGTGTGGCGGGATGGGTGGAGATGATGATTTCATCGGGGCGGTGCTCGGCGATTGCGTCCATCGTGGCCGAGAAAGGATCGGGATCGCCGACGTTGCCGCTGGCCTCGATGCCCTCGCTGGTGACTATTGAGATGGCGAGGTCGACCCGCACTTGGGCGGATTCGCGCACTGCCTCGTCGTAGATCACGAGGCCCGCTGAGGGCTTGCTTTGGGGCACGATGAGACGGAAGCGAGTCTCGCCGGTCCCGGCGCGCGCACGGACCGCGTCGAGTAGCTTCTCGCCGCCGAGCGTTCTGTTGGCTACGACTAGGATCTCCTTCATCGCGCTCTGTTGCCTCCTGTAGTCATGTTTGTCTTGGGTCGATCGTTACTCGCTCGGGGCTCGCGCGAGGCTTGATCCGACACCTGCGCTGGCCCCTGCGGCGACGGTTGCTGGCTCGAAGATGCCGTGTACTGCGCCGGGGACGCCGTACTCGTATGGTCCGCCCACGATGGTGGGGACGCGGTCGAAGTTGAACACTGGGGGCGGCGAGGAGACATGCCACTCGAGTGTCATTCCTCGCCACGGATTGGCGGGGGCGTGTGGCCCGCCGCGCCAGCTGGTGATCATGTTATAGACGAAGATCAGTGTGCTCAGGCCTAGCAGCCAGCTGGCGATTGAGATGAACAGGTTTGCTTCGGCGAACTGGGTGGCGTACGTTGCTACGCGCCGGGGCATGCCGTCCAGACCGAGAAAGTGCATTGGCATGAATGTCAGGTTGAAGAAGACGAATGTGCTCCAGAAGTGCCATTTGCCCAAGCGCTCGTCGTACATGCGCCCGGTCATCTTTGGGAACCAGTAGTACACGCCCGCGAAGATCGTCATCAGCGAGCCGCCGAACAGCACGTAGTGGATGTGCGCGACGATGAAGTAGCTGCTGCTCAGGTCGATGTCGGTTGGGAGCATGGCGAGCGCTACGCCGCTGATTCCACCGAGCGTGAACGTGACCAAAAAGCCCAGCGCGAACAGCATTGGCGTGTCTAGGTGCAGCACCCCGCGCCATAGCGTTGCGAGCCAGGAGAAGACCTTGATGCCGGTTGGCACGGCGATGATGCAGGTGGTGATTGCCATTGGGTAGCGCACCCAGTTGGGCATACCGGAGGTGAACATGTGGTGCGCCCACACGGTGAAGCCGAGCACGATGATTGCTAGCAGCGAGAAGGCCATCATGCGGTAGCCGAAGATCGGCTTGCGCGCCTTCACGGCGATGACTTCTGAGATGATTCCGAACCCTGGCAGCATCATGATGTAGACGGCTGGGTGCGAGTAGAACCAGAAGACGTGTTGATACATCAGCACGTCGCCGCCCTTGGCGGCGTTGAAGAAGTTGAAGCCGAGCGACTTGTCGAGCAGCACGAAGAACTGCGAGGCGGCGATGAACGGCGTGGCGATCACGACTAGCAGCGAGGTGGCGAAGTTTGCCCATACGAGCAGCGGCATCCTGAAGAAGCTCATGCCCGGCGCCCTCATCGTGATGATTGTCACGAGGAAGTTGAGCGCGGTCATGATTGAGGAGGCGCCGGCGAACTGTACGCCGAGCGAGAAGAATGTCTGCCCGATCGGGGCGTCGGTTGATAGCGGCGCGTATGCGGTCCAGCCGTCGGCGAATGCGCCGCCTGGGGCGAGGAAGCTCAAGAGCATGATCATGCCGCCTACTGGCAGTAGCCAGTAGGAGAGCGCGTTTAGGCGCGGGAATGCCATGTCGGGTGCGCCGATCATGATCGGGATCACGAAATTGCCAAAGCCTGCGAATACGGGGATGATGAAGAAGAAGATCAGGATCGATGCGTGCACCGAGAACATGCTGTTGTAGGTGTTGGCGCTCACGAACTGCGCGCCTGGCTGCGCTAGCTCGGCCCGCATTAGCATCGCGATCAGGCCGCCTACGAGCAGGAAGAAGAAGGAGGTGACTGTGTACTGGATGCCGATCACCTTGTGGTCGGTGTTGATCCGGAAGTAGTCCTTCCACGTGTAGGCGCCGTGGCCGGAGTGGTCCTCGGGGCGAGTTGGTTTGCCGAGCGCCCAGTAGAACCAGTAGTCGAAGCCACCGATCCCGACGAGGAAGAGCAGCGGCACGGCGATCAGCGAGACGGTCAGGATTGCTTCGAACTCGAGGTAGTGATGGAAGGTTGCGTGGCCTGTGCTCATCCGCACCAGCCATGTCAGCCCGGTGGCGAATGCCACACCGAGCACCATCATCCAGGCGGCGCGGTAGAAGCCGGGAGCGCGCAGTTTCGCGCCGAGCGAGGCATGTGGCGTACTGCCGAACGGCGATTGACTGGAACCAGAGTGGGACGGACTGGGCGCTTGGACAGTCGTTGCCATCAGATCATCCCCTCGGCCGTCAGATCCATCAGGTGCTCACCACGAAGATCATCCCTTGCGCGGACATTATCCGCAACCGCCCTCGCGCGGACGCTGGCTGTGCCCCCGGATCCCGAGGCTGTGGTGTTGCTGGGAGTGCTGGTGGAGGCGGTGGCGACGGTGGAAGGTTGGCTCTCCTGGCTCTTTAGCCATGCTGCGAACTGGGCCCGCGGTACGACGTGTACCTCTGAGCGCATCAGCGAATGTCCGACCCCGCATAGCAGGTTGCATACGACTGGGTAGGTGCCGAGTCGGTTGGGTGTTGCCCGGTAGTGCGTGGTGATGCCGGGCACGACATCCTCTTGCAGGCGGAATGCGGGGATCCAGAAGGCGTGGATCACGTCTTTGGAGGTCATGTTGAAGTAGACCGTGTCGCCCTCTGGCAGGTACAACTGATAGCTCTTGACTGGTGCTCCGCCGGTGACTGAGGAGGGGTATTCATAAGACCAGAAGAACTGCTGGCCGACCACGCCGATCTGGACTTCTGGCACGCCCTTGGGTTTTGCTTCGTTGTCGTGGAGCACCACGAACGAGTAGGAGACGAGCCCGAGCAGCAGCACTGCTGGGATTGCTGTCCAGAAGACCTCCAGGCGTGTGTTGCCGTGGATCGGCGGTCCGTCCTTGAGCTCCTCGCCAGGCTTCATGCGGAACTGCCAGACCGAGAACAGGATCACGGTCACGACCAGCACGAAGATTGGTATCGAGGCGATTACCAGCACGTGGTCGAGCCGGTCGGTGTTCTTTGCCTGCGTGGATGCTCCTAGTGGGAACCAGTTGATCACGAGGCTCAGCACGATGCTCACGCCGGTCGCGATTGTTGCTGCTACGGCTGCGACCGCTATCGAGCGCCGGCTAGGCATGGGCGACGCCCGTACTGCCGCTGGTTACGGCGGACGCGGTTTGGTTATCCGTTGCACTGTGCACTGCTGTCCCCTTGTTCAACTGCGACGCCTTCCTCGAAGGCGTGATCCTAATGCCTCACGCCGATGGGATGTTGGGAGGTTGTGGGCGGTACCTTGGGTGCGTCTTTCTAGCTCGTTTGTATCGGGGCTTGACCGGGGGCGCCTGCCGTACTACATTGAGACAATCGTTGCAAGGGTGCGGGCGGTTGTTCAAGGTGAGGGCGGTCGTTTGATCTGTAGTTCAAGCGGGAAAGGAGCCACCATGCAGGTTCGCGAGGGGATGAGCACGATGGCTCTGACGGTGGGGCCGGAGCACACGCTGCGTGCTGTTGCGCGCTTGATGTCTGAGCGTCATGTGGGCGCGGCGGTTGTGATCGATCCTGATGGGCCTGGCCTTGGGATCGTTACTGAGCGGGACATCCTGCACTCGCTTGGCGCGGGGCATGATCCTGATCGCGAGCTGGTTGCTGAGCATCTCACGCGCGATGTTGTGTTTGCTGCGCCTGACTGGTCTTTGGAGGAGGCTGCTGCGGCGATGGTGCGGGGCGGCTTTCGCCATCTGATTGTGGTTGAGGACGGAGCGACTGTGGGGGTTCTGTCAGTGCGCGACGTTGTGCGCTGCTGGACCGACGACGGCGCTATCTGCACCGTGCCGGCCACCGCCGCGGCAGCGACCTAGCCTTCGGTCAAAGATTCAGGGCCTACTCCAACGGAAGCTCGTCGATTTCGTGGCGCGTGTCTTTGACCCAGCGCCAGATGCAACCGATGGTGAGCAGTACGCCAATCACGGTCAGCTCGATCATCGTCGTCACGCCGACCAGTGACAGCGTGATCCCGACGGCTGTAAGCATCGGCAGGATCGACGGCCCGGGCAGGTGGATCTCTTCGCCGACGGGCGGGATCTCAGGATCCAGCGGGCTCATGAGACGTAGGCGGCGGCTACGACAAACGAGATGCCGAACATGAACATGCAGATGGCGCACACGATCAGCCCGGTGCGGATGTTCTTGCGTGCTAGTTGTCGGGTCATCATGAGAGAGTTCGCATTCTATAGATGCTTGTCGGCGACCATTGCGCAGAACAGCAGCGCTAGGTAGGCGAGCGAGAACAGGTATAGCTGTAGTGCGCTGCGCCGATCTGCTTGGCGGTAGAGACGGATTGCGCCGGCGATGAAGCCGAAGCCGAGCAGCATTGAGGCGACTAGGTAGATTGTCCCGAACCCGCCGGCGCAGAATGGCAACTGCGTGACAGCGTAGAGGAGAACCGTGTAGAGCAGGATCTGGCGACGGGTCTCTGCCTCTCCGCGCACGACGGGCAGCATTGGCACGTTGACCTTTTCGTACTCGCCCTTCATCAGCAGGCTGAGCGCCCAGAAGTGGGGGGGTGTCCAGAAGAAGACGATGAAGAACAGGATCACTGCTGTGCCGCTGAGTGAGCCTGTGACTGCTGCCCATCCGACCAGTGGGGGCACTGCGCCGGCGGCGCCGCCGATGACGATGTTCTGCGGTGTGCGCCGCTTCAGCCACACTGTGTAGACGAACACGTAGCCGAGGAAGCCTGCGAACGATAGGCTCGCTGCGAGCACGTTGACGGTCAGTGACAGCTCTAGGAACGACAGTCCGGCGAGCGTGCAGCCAAAGATCAGCGCGGCATGCGGGGAGATCCGCCCAGCGGGAATTGGCCGCGTGGCGGTACGGGCCATGCGCGCGTCGATGTCGCGGTCGAACCAGTGGTTCACGGCGCCGGCGCCACCTGCCGACAGGTAGCCGCCCAGGCATGTCAGCGCGACTAGCGCTGCTGAGGGGTTGCCTGCTACATACATTGTTGCGATCGTGCTCAACAGCAGCAGCGACTGGACCTTTGGCTTGGTCAGCTCGATGTAGTCGCTCAGCAGTTGGCGCGTGCGTGGGGCCAGCCCGAGGATGGGGGCGTCGAGCTGTGCTGCACCCGTGGGCGGCGCCATGCTCATCTACACGCCGACCTGTGTGGCGCCTGCTGGCACGGTGGGTGATGGCATGCCCGCTCCGCTGCGCCGCTGTACCTCGTGGCGGATGTCCTTCATTGGTTCGGCTGAGCGTACGAGCGGGACCACGTCGAAGTTGTTTACTGGCGGAGGCGAGGGTGTGAACCACTCGAGCGTGTTTGCCTTCCATGGGTCTGGCCCGGCGATTACGCCGACTTTGAGGCTGCGCCACACGTTGATGATCGTCACGACCACACCAGCACCGAGGATGAACGAACCGATCGTTGAGATCAGGTTGTAGAGCGCTAGGTTGCCGACGTTGGGGTACTCGTACACGCGCCTGGGCATGCCGTCCATGCCGATTACGTGCTGGATCAGGAATGTTGCCAAGAGGCCCCAGAACATCAGCCAGAAGCTGAGCTTGCCGAGCCCTTCGCCCAGCATGCGCCCGGTGATCTTGGGGAACCAGTAGTAGATCGCGGCAAAGATCGGGAAGACTGCTCCACCTACCAGCACGAAGTGGATGTGGGCGACCACGAAGTAGGTTTCGTTCAGCTGCCAGTTGACTGGGAACACGGCGAGGAAGACACCTGAGATGCCGCCGATCAAGAACAGTGCGATGAAGCCGGCGCAGAACAGCAGTGGTGTTCTGAATTCGATCGTGCCGCGCCATAGCGTGGCGATCCAGTTGAGCATCTTCACGCCTGTTGGGATTGCGATCAAAAAGGAGCTGAGCATCACGAACACGAGGATCGCCTCGGGTATTGGTGCTGTGAACATGTGGTGTGCCCATGTCAGGAAGCCCAGGAACGCGATCGCTACGGTTGAGGCTGCGATTGCCTTGTAGCCGAAGATTGGCTTGCGCGCGAACACGGGCAGGATCTCTGAGACGATGCCGAAGCCGGGCAGCACCATGATGTAGACCTCGGGATGCCCGAAGAACCAGAACAGGTTTTGCCACAGCAGGGGAGATCCGCCCTCGGCGGGGTCGAAGAAGTGGGTGCCGAAGTGCCTGTCGGTGAGCAGCAGCGTGACTGCGGCGGCGACCACTGGCATGGCGAAGATGATCAGGACTGAGTAGGTGAGCATTGCCCATACGAACAGCGGCAGCCTGCCCCAGCTCATGCCGCGTGCGCGCATGTTGGCGACCGTGGCGTAGAAGTTGATGGCGCCAAGGATCGAGGACAGCCCGGTTAGGTGGATCAGGTAGATCCATGCGTCTTGGCCGCCGCCTGGTGAGTAGACGGCGTTTGATAGCGGGACATAGCTCGTCCAGCCGGCTTCTGGTGGGTTCCAGAAGATTGAGGCGTAAAAGACGATCCCGCCTGCCAACAGCAGCCAGAAGGAGAGTGCGTTCAGGCGCGGGAAGGCCATGTCGCGCGCGCCGATCATCAATGGCAGGAAGTAGTTTGCGAGGCCGGCCATCATTGGCACGATGAACAGGAAGACCATCGTTGTGCCATGCATCGTGAACAGCTGGTTGTAGGTCTGGGGGGTGACCAGCGTGTTTTCAGGCGCGCCGAGCTGCAGGCGGATCATCAGCGCCTCGACACCGCCGAGGCAGAAGAACACGAACGTCAGGACCATGTACATGATCCCGATCCGCTTGTGATCGGTTGTAGTGATCCAACTCGTCCAGCCGTGCTGCTCGGGCGCGGCGCGGTGGGCGACGATCTGGGGGACCGGAATTGCCTGGCGTGCGGGGGTTGCGACTGTGGCCATGTGGTCTGCTGGTCTCCTCGATGTCCTAGGGGTTCTCGACCTGTTCGGGGCCAGACTGCGATTCGAGCTTTTTGCGTGCGTTTGCCGCGTCCGCGTTCGCTTCGGATATCAACTTCTTCTGGTAGGCCAGCCATGCTTCGAACTGGGCGGGCGGGACTGCCTTGACGGTGGCGATCATGCGTGCGTGTCCGCGCCCGCACAGCAGGGCGCACTGGCCACGGTAGACGCCAGGCTTGTCGACCTTGAACCATGCGTAGTTGTGGTAGCCCGGCACCGCCTGGAACTTGCCGCCCAGTTCTGGCACCCACCATGAGTGCACGACATCCTCAGAGACGATGTCCAGCGTGACGGTGGTGTGGGTTGGGACGACTAGTTCCTCGTAGGAGTAGGGCGCGCCCAGGCCGTCTGGTTCGTTTGCGCCGGGATAGACGAACTGCCAGATGTACTGCCGCCCGATCACTTCGATGTTCAGCGATTTGCCGTTTGGGGGCAGCTTGCGCGTGGCGCTTGCATACAGCAGGCCGCTGGAGCCGACCAGTTTGGCGCCTTCGGCATCTGAGTTGGCGGGGTCCTGGATCGAGCCGAGCTTGGCGAACGTGAGGATTGCGAGTCCGACCAGAATCACTGCAGCGGCGATTGTCCAGCTGGCCTCCAAGCGGGTGTTGCCCCTGATCTGTGCTGCTACGGCGCCCTTGCGTGCGCGGAACTTGAACAGCGCGTAGCCAAGCGCGCCCTCGACCAGCACGAAGATCACGAGCGCGATGTACAGCGTGATCTCATAGAGCGTGTCGATCTCCTGCGCGTTGGGCGAAGCGCCGTGCGCGGGGGTGAAGAACGCGAGCGTTGAGGGGAGCAGGTGGCCCAAGGCGGGCGGGATTCTATTCAGCCCTGCCACGGATGCGCTTGATGACGTTTGCTACTTGCCCTGAAACTGCGTAGCGCGCTTTTCCACGAACGCCATTGCGCCCTCGAGAAAGTCATCGCTGCCGGCCATCTCCTGCTGGATTTGGGCCTCGAGCTCGAGCTGCTCGTCCATGCGTGCATACAGCCAGTTGTTGAGCTGATGCTTGGTCCCGGCATAGGAGCGCGTTGGTCCAGCTGCCAGGCGGCTGGCGAGTTCGGTGGTCTCCGCGGCGAGGCTCTCGTTGGCGACGACGCGGTTGACCAGGCCCCACTGAAGCGCTTGCTCTGCGGGCACCCGTTCGCCGAGCATTGCCATCTCGGCGGCGCGCGCGAAGCCGATACGGGTGGGGACGAACAGCGAGGAGCCACCGTCTGGCACGAGCCCGATGTTGACGAACGCGAGCAGGAAGTAGGCGCTCTCGGCTGCGACGATGAGATCGCAGCACAGCGCCAGCGAGCAGCCGATGCCTGCGGCGGCCCCGTTCACGGCTGCTACCACTGGCTTGGGCATCTCTCTGATTTCGGCCATGATCGGGTGGTAGCGCTCGGTCAGCAGTTTGTAGACGTTTGGGCGCCCCTCGGGCGTGGTCTCACCGCCGCTGACGTCCTTCAGATCGGCACCCGATGAGAAGGCGCGCCCGGCGCCGGTGATCAGCACTGCGCGCACTGCGTCGTCTGCGTTTACTGCGCGCAACGCTGCGAGCAGGTCTTCTCCGAGCTGCCTGTTCCAGGCGTTCAGGGACTCAGGGCGATTCAGCTCGATCGTGGCGACGCCGTCGGAGATATGCACGTTGACGGTGTCCAGCTGGGGGGTGCTTGGATGACTCATTGCCCTGGTCTTCTCCTCATGTGTGCAGTTGACGCCGCCTCGCGGAATGGCTGGTGGGGCGCTGTGACGATGATCTTATGGGTTCGCCCGCATGCGCCCTATGGTGTTGTGCGATGCACAAACGACCCGTCATCGCCCTGTGCACAGCCCTGGAGCGCGCACGCTGGAGCGTGTGGGACCAGCAGGCGATGCTGCTGCCGCGCAACTATGTAGACGCGGTGCAGAGCGTTGGCGGGCTCGTGCTGATGCTCCCGCCGGACTCCCAGCTGGTGGAGGACCCGGAGCAGGTGCTGGATCTGATCGACGGGCTGATGCTCGCTGGCGGCGCTGATATCGATCCTGCCTCCTACGGCGAGTCAGCGCATGTGGAGACGGTGGGCACGGTGCCCGAGCGCGATGCGTTTGAGATTGCGCTTACGCGCGCGGCGATTGCGCGTGACATGCCGGTGCTGGGCATCTGTCGAGGTATGCAGCTGATCAATGTGGCGTGCGGGGGGACGCTTGTGCAGCATTTGCCCGAGCAGCTTGGCCATCAGGAGCACAGGCGCGTGCTTGGCACGTTTGATGGCGCGGACCACGATGTGCTCCTGGCCGAGGGCTCACTGGCTGCTGCTGCGGCGGGGGAGCTGCGGCACGCGACCAAGTCCCATCACCACCAGGGTGTGGATCGGGTGGGGGAGGGGTTGATGGTGAGCGGCGTCTCCACGCTGGACGAGCTCCCTGAGGCGATCGAGCTGCCGGAACGGCGGTTTGTGCTGGGCGTGCAGTGGCATCCGGAGGCGGACACGGCGAGCAGGGTGATCGGCGCGCTCGTGGAGGCTGCGACTGCATACACGCGGCCGCGAGGGGAGTAGCGCATACTCGGGCGCGAGGGGTAGCCACGGCTGGCATATAAAAAATAAAAGTGCGTATAACGATAGTCATACAAACTTTTTAAATCAGAACATCACATGGCCATCCGGGAGGCTGAACCCCACCAGTCCTACAGAGCGCTGGCCGCCTGCACCACGTTCCTGTCTCCTATCGGCGCTTTTAGTGTTGTTCAGTTGCCAGCCTGCGCAGGCGCGTACTGCGCCTCGACCGGATCGCCGAGGGGCATGCCTACGGGCACCGGCACGCCGGGGGTGTCGCGCAGGTACCACTCGGCGTCCAGCGCCGCCTGGCAGCCCGAGCCGGCAGCGGTGATGGCCTGGCGGTAGGTGTGGTTGACGAGGTCGCCGGCGGCGAACACCCCGGGCAGGTTGGTGCGGGTGGAGCGGCCCTGAGTGACCACATAGCCGTTGTCGTCGACGTCGATCTGGCCGCGTATCAGCCCCGACTGGGGCTCGTGGCCGATCGCGATGAACGTGCCGGACACCTCCACGTCGCGCCGCTCGTCGGTGTCGACGTTGACGAGCGCGGCGTGCCCCAGCGTGCCGGCCTCACGGGGGACGAACGCCTCCACCCGATAGGGCGTGAGGAACTCGATGTTCGCCTGCGCGCGGGCCCGCTCGAGCATGATCTTCGACGCCCGGAACTCGTCGCGGCGGTTGACGACGATCACCTTGGAGGCGAACTTGGACAGGAAGATCGCCTCCTCCATGGCCGAGTCGCCGCCGCCGACGATGATCGTCGGCGCGCCCTTGAAGAAAGCAGCGTCACAGGTCGCGCAGTAGCTGACGCCGCGCCCGGCCAGCTCCTCCTCGCCGGAGATGCCCAGCTTCTTGTGCTCAGCGCCCATCGCCAAGATCACAGTGCGCGCGCGGTGCTCAGTGTCACCGACCCACACGCTGTGCACGCCGGGGTGGGCGGGATCTGATCCATTCGCCAACTCCACGCGCTCGGCCTGGTCGGTGATCAGGCGGGCACCGAAGCGCTCAGCCTGGTCACGGAACTTCTGCATCATCTCCGGGCCCATGATCCCCTCAGGGAAGCCGGGGTAGTTCTCGACGTCAGTCGTCTGCTGCAACAGGCCCCCCCAGGCGAAGCCCTCAATCACCAGCGGGTTGAGGTTGGCGCGCGCCGTGTACAGCGCCGCCGTATACCCCGCAGGGCCACTGCCGACGATGATCACATGCTCGATGTCTGCCATCTCTTCCCCTCAAGTCGCTTTACTTTGTATAGTACTATACTCCGCGTCGAGTGCGGCTGTCGAAGGCGATCAGAGCAACCGCCTGGGGGGTGGTCGTGGTGGGAGCAGCTGCGCCGCTCGTGCGCAAGCGGATCAAGGCGCCGCCACTCGTGACCCAGACCGTCGCTTTCGCTGCACCGGTGGCTCTGTGCGTGGTTGTGCGTCGCTCGCGCACGCGCGATGTTGCGGTGTGCGTGCTTGAGATGTGGGCGTATCTGGCTGCGTACAAGACCCCACACGATGACGAGGAGGCACAGGTTGAGCGCGTGCACATCGACTACCCGATCGACATCGATCGTGTGCTTGGCCTCGGCGAGCTGCCGACATTGCGTCTGCAGCAAGCGCTGGCTAGGGTTGACCCCGACGACGGCCTGCCCCGTTGGCGTGCTCTGGACAAGGTGCTGGTGTGGACCCACTGGACGTGGTTCATGGTGCCTCACGGTTCGCTTGCTTACATTCTGGTGCGCCATCCGCAGCGTTTCCCGCGCGCGGCTGTGATGACTTACGCAGTGTTCAACCTCGGCGCGAGCGTCTACTGGCTGGCTCCCACTGCGCCGCCCTGGTACGCGGTCTCGGCTGCCGGGCGTATGGCCCACGATGGGCAGGCGATACGGCGGATGATGGTCGAGTACGGCGAGCATTTCTGGGGAGACGGCTGGGGGCCGCTCTACAGTGTGTTCGGAGGCAATCCCCTGGCTGCGATGCCCTCGCTGCACTTCGCCACATCCCTGATGGCCGCGCTCCTGCTCGCTGAGACAGGGCCGCTTCCGGGCGCGATCGGTTGGACCTATGCGATGGCGCTTGGCTTCGCGCTTGTGTATCTGGGGGAGCACTACGTGGTAGACCTGCTCGCGGGAGCGGCGCTGACAGGCGCGGTGCGCCGGCTGGGGCCGCGCGTGGGAGGAGCGCTGGAGCGCTTCGCCAGCGCCGTAGCAGGGCTGGAGGCAAGGGCTCACGAAGCGATCTGAAGAAAAGGGGGTGAGCGAGGCGGAGATGGAGGAGGTCGAGCAAAGGCAGGGGGCGAGCAGGGCCGATGAGGAGATGCCGCGTGTGCTGATCACACGCAGGCGGGCGATTGCCTTCGCCCTGTTCATTCTGTCTGGTGTCGCGTTCCTGTACTACGTGCTGCCCCAGCTCGCCGGGGTCGGCACCACGGTGCATGAAATCGAGGGCGGGGACACGTGGTGGATCGTCGTGGGCGTAGTGCTCGAGATGCTGTCGTTCGCAGGCTATGTGGTGCTGTTCCGCTCCGTGCTGGTGGTGAAGACCCACCCGCCCGGGCCAATCGGCTGGCGGGAGAGCTACGAGATCACGATGGCCGGCCTTGCCGCTACGCGTCTGTTCGCGGCTGCCGGAGCAGGGGGCGTGGCGCTCACTGCCTGGGCGCTGCGCCGCTCGGGCATGGAGCCACGGCTGGTCGCCTGTCGGATGGTCGCGTTCATGGTGCTGCTGTATGTGATCTATGCGGGCTCACTGCTGGTCGATGGGATTGGGTTGGGGATTGGCCTATTCCCGGGGGGCGGCTCGTTCGCGATCACGATTGTTCCCGCGATCGTGGCAGCTGTCCTGTTTGCGCTGGCTGGTGCAATGGCGCTGCTGCCAGGTGACGCCGAGCGTCGCCTGGCACGGTGGGCATCTGGTTCAGGTCGTCTTGCCCACTGGATGGCACGCGTGGCGACGGCGCCCGCGTTGGCCGCAAGTGGCGTTCGTACTGCGATCGATCTGATTCGCGCTCGCGATGTTGGCCTGCTGGGTGCAGTGGCCTGGTGGGGCTTCGACATCTGCGTGCTGTGGGCGATGTTCCACGCATTCGGGTCCGCGCCGCCGTTTACCGTGATCTGGATGGCTTACTTCGTGGGCATGCTCGGCAACCTGCTGCCGTTGCCAGGTGGGCTCGGAGGGGTGGAGGGGGGCATGATCGGCGCGTTCGCGGCCTTCGGTGTCAACGTCGACTTGGCGGTGCTCGCGGTGCTGTCCTACCGCGCCATCTCCTTCTGGGTGCCAACGATTCCGGGAGCCGTGGCCTACCTCCAGCTGCGCCGCACCGTGGCTCGCTGGCGCGAGGAGCAGGACGAACGGCCAGCAGCCGCCTCGCTCACCGGCCCTGTGGAGGCGGCCGGCGCCCTGTAAATTTTAAAAGTTTGTATAACTATCGTTATACGCACTTTTATTTTTTATATGCAGCCTGGGCTCCCGCCACTGAGACCGCCTGAGCGTCGGTCAGTCGTCGTACTCGAAGAAGCCCTCTCCGCTTGCGCGCCCGAGGCGCCCGGCGCGTACTAGGCGCTTGAGCTCAGGCGCGGGCCGGTAGCGCTCCTCGCCGTACTCCTCGTGCAGCGCGCTGAGCACGCCGAGCACGTGGTCGATGCCGATCTCATCGGCCCATTCGAGCGGTCCGCGCGGGTGACTGAGGCCGAGCACCATGCCGGTGTCGATGTCCTTTGCGCTGCCCACGCCCTCACTGAGCGCGAACGCCGACTCGTTGATGATTTGACAGACGATTCGCCCGAGCATCAGCCCGGGCGCGTCGCCGACCCACGCCACGTGCTTGCCGAGTGCCGCAAAGAAGCGCTCGGCGCGCGTTGCGGCGAGCGGCGAGGAGCTCTCCGAGCGGGTCAGCTCGACGAGGTTGGCCCGCTCGAGTGGAGCTAGCACGTGAAAGCCGATCGCGCTGCCGTCCGGGTCGAGCGCGGCCAGCGAGCCGTTTGCGCACAGCACTACGCGCGCGCCTCCCTGGGGCGCTGCGGGCGCGCCGCGGCGATCCGGTTGGCCCCTCGCCGCGAGCGCCTGGGACGGGGGCGCTGGCATGGCGCAGTCGCAGTCGACGAACAGCGCCGGCAGCACGCCGCCGGTGGGGTCGTGGGGGGAGCGCACCTCATAGCCGGCTGCCTGGGCGGCTGCGCGCAGCCCGTTGGCGAGCACGCCCTCGCCTGAGATCACGACGACGCCCTCGCCGTCGGAGCCGGGCGCTCCTGGCTCGAGCGGCTCGGGGTCCGGTGCTCTGTGTTTACCGGGCCCCTCGGAGTAGTCATAGTAGCCGCGGCCGGTCTTGCGTCCGTACAGGCCGGCGGCGACCTGGCGGGCGGCGATCATCGAGGGGCGCCAGCGTGGCTCGCCGAAGGACTGCTCGTAGAAGCTCTTTGAGATCTCGAGGCCTGTCTCGACGCCGACCAGGTCCATGAGCTCGAATGGCCCCATGCGAAAGCCGCCCTCCAGGCGGCAGATGCGGTCGATTGTCTCGAGGTCGGCGAGCTGCTCCTGCGCCAGGCGCAGTGCCTCCAGCCCGAATGGCCGGTTGCAGCGGTTGACGATGAAGCCGGGGCCGTCCTTGGCGACGATCACGGTCTTGCCCATCGCCTTGCCGGTGGCCACGGCCAGCTCGAGCGCCTGTGGCGAGGACTCGACGCCGGCGACCACCTCGAGCAGCGCCATTAGCGGTGCGGGGTTGAAGAAGTGCATGCCGACCACGCGCTCGGGCTGGCTGGCGCCGGCGGCGATCGCGGTAACGAGCAGCGAGGAGGTGTTGGTGGCGAGCACGCAGTCCTCGCTGACGATCTCTGAGAGCTTGGCGTACATCTCGTGCTTGAGCTCGATGCGCTCGGGTGCGGCCTCGATCACGAGCTCACAGGCGGCGAGCGCCGCCATGTCCTCGACCGGCTGTAGCTGCTCGACCGCGAGCTTGGCCTGCTCGTCGCTCAGCTTGCCCTTCTCGGCTTCCTTGGCCAGGCCGCGCCTGGCGTTCTCGACGCCCTTCTGAAGTGCCTCTCCGAATGGGTCGTACAGCAGCGTGCGCGCCCCCGAGCGCGCGGCGAGCTGCGCGATGCCGTTGCCCATCGTGCCGGCACCCAGAACTCCAATTATGCGCGCCGCGGATACATCAGATACAGGCATGCAACATCACACATTCATCTTTCAAAAGTCGGTTAACAATGGCGCACAAATTTTTAAAATCAAAGTGAGGGTCTCAGGAGGGCACGAGTGCATTGATGCCAGTCATTGCTCGCCCGATGATCATTTTCTGGACCTGTGAGGTGCCCTCATACAGGGTGGTGACGCGCGCGTCGCGGAAGTAGCGCTCGACTGGGTGGTCGTCGACGTAGCCGGCGCCGCCGTGCACCTGGATTGCCATGTTTGCGCACTCGAGCGATGCCTCGGTTGCGTGCAGCTTGGCGATGGACGTCTCGAGGGTATTTGGCCGGCCTTGGTCCTTGAGGAAGCCTGCGCGCCATACCAGCATCCGCGAGGCGTCGGTCTTCAGCACCATGTCGGCGATCATTGCTTGCACCAGTTGGAAGCTCGCGATTGGCCGCCCGAACTGCTCGCGCTCCTTGGCGTACTTGACGGACTCCTCGACGCATCCCTGGCAGATCCCGACGCAGCCTGCCGCCACTGAGTAGCGCCCCGAATCGAGATTGGACATCGCGATTTTGAAGCCGTCGCCGACCTCGCCAAGTACCTGATCGTCTGAGACCTCGACGTCTTCGAGTGAGATCGATGCGGTGTCGGAGGCGTGCAGCCCCATCTTGTGCTCGATTGGTTGCGCTTTGTAGCCGCGCTGGTCAGTATCCACGAGGAAGCAGGCGATGCCCTTGTGTCCGAGCTCCGGGTCGGTCTGCGCGAAGATCACTGCCAGATCCGCGTAGTTGCCCATCGAGATCCACATCTTTGCGCCGTTGATCACCCAGCCGGAGTCAGTCTTGCGCGCGCGTGTCTTCTGGTTAGCTGCGTCTGAGCCGGTGTCTGGCTCGGTCAGTCCGAAGCACGCCAGCGACTCGCCCGAGCATAGCTTTGGCAGGTACTTTTGCTTCTGCTCCTCGGTGCCGAACTTGACTAGCCCCGAGCACACGAGCGATGTTTGCACCGAGATGACTGTGCGGATCGCTGAGTCCCCGCGCCCGATCTCCTCGACGACCAGGCCGTAGCTGAAATAGTCGAGGCCTGCTCCGCCGTACTCCTGGGGGACGATGGCGCCGAGGTAGCCCTGCGCGGCGACCTTCTTCACCAACTCGGTGTCGAAGTGGTGGTTGCGGGCGTTTTCGCGTGACTGCACCACGATCTCCTTGTCGGTGAACTCGCGTGCGGTGTCCTTGATCAGGCGCTGCTCGTCGGTCAGGTCGAAGTCCATCTCTCTCCTATCGGGTTGTCAGCTTGGGCGTGCTCCACGGCGCGAGCACGCGCCGCTCGATCTCCTCGGCGATGCCGTCGATCGGCAGGCGCTCCTGCGTGAGCGAGTCGCGCTCGCGCACTGTCACGGTGCCATCTGTGACGCTGTCGTGGTCGATCGTGACGCAGAAGGGCGTACCTATCTCGTCCTGGCGGCGATAGCGCTTGCCGATCGCTCCGCCGTCGTCGTACTCGACCATGCCGATGCCTGCCCGGCCGCGCAGCACGTGGTGGATCTCGCGGGCGAGCTCAGGCTGGCCGTCCTTGCGCACGAGCGGCAGCACCGCTGCCTTGATCGGCGCCAGGCGCGGGTGCAGCCGCAGCACGGTGCGTAGCTCCCCTTCGCCCGCGCCCTCGCGCTCGACCACTTCCTCGTCGTAGGCGTCGACGAGGAACGCCAGCGTCGCGCGGTCCGCCCCGGCGGCGGGCTCGATCACGTAGGGCACGTAACGCTCGCCGGTCCCCTGGTCGAAGTACTCGAGCTTCTCGCCGGAGAACTTGGCGTGCTGGGTCAGGTCGAACTTCCCTCGGTTTGCGATCCCCTCGAGCTCGGACCAGCGGGCTCCGCCGACGGAGTCGGTGGACGGGAACAGGTACTCGACGTCGCTCGTCGCGATCGAGTAATGGGAGAGCTCGCTCTCGTCGTGCTTTCTGAGCCGCAGTTGTTTGGGTTGGATCCCCAAATCGACATACCAGCGCTCGCGCTCTGTGAGCCAGTGCTCGAACCAGCGTTTGGCGTCGTCGGGCGGAACGAAGAACTCCATCTCCATCTGCTCGAACTCGCGGGTGCGGAAGATGAAGTTGCCGGGTGTGATCTCGTTGCGGAAGGACTTGCCCACCTGGGCGATCCCGAACGGCGGCTTCTTGCGCGAGAACTGCAGCACGTTCTTGAAGTTGATGAAGATGCCCTGCGCGGTCTCCGGGCGCAGGTAGGCCGTCGAGCCGGACTCCTTCACCGGGCCGATCGTGGTCTCGAACATCAGGTTGAAGTCGCGCGCGTCTGTGAGCGCGCACTCCTCGGTTTCGCCCGGATGCTTCGACGGTTTGCGCCCGCATTCAAGCTCCGCCAGATGATCGGCGCGGAAGCGCTGCCCGCACGTCTTGCAGTCCACCAGTGGGTCGGTGAACCCGGCCAGGTGGCCAGATGCCTCCCACACGCGCGGGTGCTGCAGGATCGCCGAGTCGATTGCCACGATGTCGTCGCGCTCCTGCAGCATCGCGCGCCACCACTCGTTCTTGACGTTTGTCTTTAGCAGCACGCCGTAATGCCCGTAGTCGTAGGTGGATCCGACCCCGCCGTAGATCTCTGAGGAGGGGAAAATGAACCCGCGCCGCTTGCACAGCGCGACGATCTTCTCCATCGTTACGAGGTCGTCGCTCACGGCGTGGATGCTATTCGAGTACAGCGGTGGCTACGCTGCGTGCCGTGGCGCGGATCCTGATTGTTGGCGGCGGCTGCAGAGGTAGGCGGCTGGCGGTGGAGTTGGTGGGGGAGGGACACGCGGTGCGTATAACCACTCGCACCGAAGCGGGACGGGCGACGATCGAGGCGAGCGATGCCGAGTGCTGGATCGGCACACCCGACCGTTTGGCGACGCTGCGCGGAGCGCTGGACGGGGTGACGATCGTCTGCTGGCTGCTCGCCACTGCCACCGGTTCGCAGGAGGAGATACGGGATCTGCATGGATCGCGCCTGGAGTTCTTCCTGAGCCAGGTGATTGATACGACCGTGCGCGGGTTTGTGTACGAGGCGGGCGGAGCGGCGTTGGTGGGCGATACGCTCGCAGGCGGCGAGGTGATCGTGCGTGCTGCGACGTCGCGCAACGCGATCCCAACGGCATTCCTCAAGGCTGACATCGCGGACTCCGACGCCTGGCAGACCGAGGCGCGGGCCGCGCTGGCGGTGCTGCTCGGAGGCTCGCAGAGATAGCTGCGTTGAGGTGGATTCCCGCGGGCCGCGATCAAGCGGAACGGCAATCGCTCCGATGATGTACCCACGATGGCCGGCGACCGCCCCCGATACGGGCTCCTGATCTCGGCGCTGGGTGCGATCGTGCTCGCGGTGTCTGTGTTCCTGCCGTGGTACGGCGTGAGCTTCACCGCCTCCGGCCTCGCCTTCGCCCAGCAGGCCGGCGAGGAGGCGGCCGCGCAGTTCGGCAACGCCACGCTGCAGAGCTACATGAGCGCGTTCCATGCCAATCTCAGCACGCTCGCTGGTCATCAGTTCACGGCGCTGAGCGCTCATCAGGCGCTGAAGGACCTGAACGTCGTGTTGTTGCTGCTCGCCGGCGCGGCCATCGTGATCGCGCTGCTGGCGCTCGCGGGTGCGGGGTTCTCCTCGGCCTCCGCTCCCGACGGCCATCGCGCTCCGTTGATCCTGCTGGGAATCGTCGCGGCGGCCTGCGTGCTCTTCCGGATGTTCGACCCGCCGGTGCCGGCCGGCAACTTCCTCGCGCTCTCTCTGCGCGAGGGCGCCTGGCTGGCACTGCTCGGCTCGGCGGCAATTGTTGCGGGATCGCTGTGGTCGGAGCGCTTCGGCGCGTCTGGCCCGTCGGATGCCAAGCTCGAGAGCGCCTGGTCCGGGCTCTCCGGCTGGACGCCCGAGGGTTGAGCAGGCGCGCGCTGTCCTCCGGCCAGCCGCGCCTGAGGTCCGCTATCCTGAAATAATCTCCCAAAAGCCGCTCGGGATTCATAGGGATCACGACCGTCGCGACGCATCTGCCGAGAAAGGATCACCACCATGACGCTGCAACTAGGCGACACAGCCCCTGACTTCGAGGCCGACACGACCGAGGGCCGCATCAAATTTCATGACTGGATCGGCGATTCCTGGGCGGTGCTGTTCTCGCACCCGAAGGACTTCACGCCTGTGTGCACGACAGAGCTCGGCTACATGGCTAACGCCAAGCCCGAGTTCGACCGCCGCGACGTAAAGATCATCGGCCTGTCGGTCGACCCGCTCGGCAAGCACGAGGAGTGGGCGAAGGACATTGAGGAGACCCAGGGGACGGCACCCAACTATCCGATCATCTCAGACGCCGATTTCAACGTCTCAAAGCTGTACGGGATGCTGCCGGCTGACACCTCCGGCGATGCGACCGCGCGCACGCCTGCCGACAACCAGACGGTGCGCAACGTGTTTGTGATCGGGCCGGACAAGAAGGTCAAGCTGATCCTTGTCTATCCGATGACGACGGGGCGCAACTTCGACGAGGTGCTGCGCGTGATCGACTCGCTGCAGCTCACGGCGAAGTACAAGGTGGCGACACCGGTCAACTGGAAGCGCGGAGACAAGGTGATCATCGCTGGCTCGGTTTCCAACGACCAGGCCAAGGAGATCTACCCGGATGGTTGGGAGGAGCCTCGGCCTTACATCAGGATCGTGCCCGAGCCTGTTAGCTGACTAGGACAGCGAGAGCCGCCCCTCGGGGCCGCTTGCCTGCAGCCGCTCGAGCAGAGCCTCCAGGATCCGTGCTGTGGCGCCCCAGATTAGGTGCTCGTCGATGATGTACGCGTCGGTTTCGAAAGAGATCCCGCGGCGCTCCAGTTGTACCTTCGTCCTGCTCGCGCGCAGTGCGTCCAGTGGGAGCTCGAGCACTGCGTCAACCTCACTGGCTGAGACCTGCCATGCGAGGCCGGCTGGGATCAGCCCGACGAACGGGTGGATCACATAGTTGGTCACGAATGTTGACACTGCTGGCAGCTCTCCGAGCAGGCTCACCTGCGGGCGGGGCAGGCCGATCTCCTCCTCGGCCTCACGCAGCGCGGTGTCCGCGAGGTTGATGTCCTCCGGGTCGTGTTGACCGCCCGGAAAGGAGATCTCGCCCGCGTGGCGGCGCAGGTCTGTACGGCGTCTGGTGAATACGGCGTGCGGCTCTTCTGTGTCTCCTGCTAGGAACAGCGGCACGAGCACTGCTGCGGGAATCTGCATGCCCGCGATCATGCCATCCGGGTCGCTGCCGCTGGACGAAGCGCGCCTCAGACGGCCATGTGCACGCGCTCGACGCGCTCCTGGAACATGACCTCGCCGTCGAGCACACGGTGGACGGGGCACTTTGCGGCGATCACCTGCAGACGTTCCACCTGCTCCTCGGGGAGGTCGTCTGGCAGGCGCATTACTAGCTCGAACTTTGTGGGACAGCCACGCTCGGCGGGGGTGTACTCGACGTCCACCTCCACGTGGCCGATGTCCCAGCCCTTGCGCGCTGCATACATCTCCATTGTGATGGCAGCGCATGATGCCAAGCTCACCCCGAGCAGCTCCTGTGGGTCTGGTCCTGTGTCTGTGCCGCCGCTGTCGAGTGGCTCGTCGACCATCAACTGGTGGTCACGCACCTGCACGGTGTGCCTGTACATACTGCCGTCACGTCGCGCCGTAGCTTTCATGCTGGCCCGCCTTTCTTATCGATCATCTAAGCCCCCTTCGACCGACCCTCTCGCGCACAACCGCTCTGCCTCCACCATCTATGTTACCCCCGGGGCGGCGGCACCATTACCCCCAGGACGGCGGCACCAAGCCTTGATGACCTGCTGCTGCGCTGTCATGTGAGCGGGTTCAGCAGCAGGCCTGTGAGCAGCTTTGGGAAGAAGAATGTTGACTTTGGTGGCATGTTCTCACCGGCGGCGGCTACGTCTTTGACCTGGGCGACTGGAGTTGGGCGCATGAAGAACGCTGCGTCGTAGGTGCCTGCGTTGACCAGTTGCAGTGCCTCTTCGGTTGAGCGGGCGTAGAAGAGGCCGTTTAGGTGCGAGATGTCCTCGTCGCTGAGCCCCAGTGCGCCCTTCAGCAGCAGCGCCTCCAGCACGCCTGTATCCAGATGGCGGTATGCCTCAGAGTGTCCTTCAAGCGCTGCATCGGCGATCGCTTGGTCCTTCAGCGTCAGTCGCAGCGCACGTCTGTCGCGGTGGTTGATGTAGCCGAGCTGTAGCGGCGTGAAGGGTGCGCCGGGGGGCTGATCTGGCGGCGCGATCTGCTCGACGGGGATCTCTGCAATGTTGAAGTTGAGCTCCAGTGCATCCTTCAACGCCCTGTGATGATCCTCGTCGAGCTTGCTCAGCAGGCGATGAGTAGGAAATACAGTCAACCCTGGATCCTCGAGCGCGACTAGGCACATCAGGATGTAGCGGTAGTCGGGCACGCTCTGCGCACCGTCCTCGCTGGCGCGGGACGCGGCCTGTCCCTGTGCAGAGTCCCGCTCGCGCGCGTACTCGTGCATCGTCTCGTAGCGGTGGTGGCCGTCGGCGATCAGCAGCTCTGCTTCGCTGGTGGCGGCCTGGACGGCGGCGATTGCCGCTGGGTCAGAAACCCGCCACAGGCGGTGCACGGTGCCGTCCGCATCCGTGACCTCCCCCCAGGGAGGCTGTTCGGTCGCGGGAGCCAGCGCCTGCCAGGCGGCTCGCGTCGGGTCCGAGTACAGCGAGAAGATCGGGGAGACGTTCGCGCGCGTGGCGCGCGTGAGGCGCAGCCTGTCCTCCTTGGGGCCTGGGTGCGTGCGCTCGTGCGGGCGCACGCGGCCGGGGCCGTAGTCCTCGATGCGCACGCGGCAGAAGAAGCCGCGGCGGGTGCGTAGCTGCCCGTCAGGGCCTGTGTAATCCTGGCTGTGCGCCCAGAGTGCTGGCTGTGAGTCGCGCACCAGTGCGCCCTGCAGCTGCCATGCCTCTAGCAGGCTTGCGGCGGCTGCATATGGATCGGAACTCTGCCCACCCTCGTCTGTCTGCCCACTCTCGCCCGCCTGCCCACTGTGGCTCTTGGGCAGGTCGATCGCGACGATGTTGTACGGCGAGCGCGCGAGCATCTCGGCACGCTGGCTCGCGTCGATCACGTCGTACGGCGGCGCGACCACGTCCTGCAGGGCTCCGACGACCGCTGGGTCGTAGTGCAGCGCGCGCAGTGGTTGGACATCGGCCATGGCGGTCGCGGACCCTACCAGTGAGCAGCCCGCATGGCTAATTGCGGGCAGTGTCTCAGTTTGCAAATTGATTAGGCCGGCGATGGCTGCCTGCGTAAACCGTCCCGTGGCTGATCATGTTTGTAGTTCGCGACATGATCGCTGGCCTAATCAATTTGCAAACTGAGACACTGCCCGAGAGCCGGGTGTCCGAACCATGCAGGCCACCAGTTCCTCTTCCTCGTAATCTACTATGGTTATACCGAGTTTTTAAAACAATGTATGAGGGGCGAGCTTGATGGCTCCGAATCCCGGGATGGGAGCTAGTGGAGTTTCAAACCGAGACACTTGTGGAGCGGGCACCGCAGCGCTCCCGGAGCGGCATTTGCGCATGCGGAACATCCGGCTGCTGTGCGAACATGTGTTCGTATGGCGCACGCGGGATACCTCCGAGAGAAGGCGCGCTCGATGCGCGTCGAGCGCCAACTCACGATCGACGAGCTCGCGGAGCGGCTGGCGCTGTCGCGCAGCACGATCTACTACTGGGTACGCGATTTGCCTATCCCGGGGTCGGGGTCCGGTGGGGAGTGGCCGGAGGCTGTGCGGCGTAAGGGGACTGTTGCGATGCAGCGAAAGTACAGGCTGTTGCGGGAGGCGGCGTACGCGCAGGGGATGCGGGAATACGAGGAGCTTGCGGTCGATCCGACGTTTCGTGACTTCGTGTGCCTTTACATCGCGGAGGGATACAAGCGCGACCGGAACTCAGTCGCCATTTGCAACTCGGATCCAGCTGTCATGCAACTCGCTACCCGCTGGATCCGCACTCTGTCGAGCAAAGCGCTTGAAGTCTCGATCCAATACCACGCCGACCAGGATCTGAACGAGCTGTGCGAGTTCTGGGGCGGCGCGCTCGGGCTCGAGCCGAGCGTGATCAAGCTGCAGCGCAAGTCGAACAGCGGCCAGCTGAAAGGTCGCACTTGGCGCTCCAAGCACGGAGTTCTGCAGGTCCGGATGGGGGACACGTCGTTCCGTGCGCGTCTGCAGGCGTGGATGGATCGCGTGCGCGACGAGTGGCAGTAGACTCGATTATGCAACGGGGCGTGGCGAAGCCTGGTATCGCACCGCGTTTGGGTCGCGGGGGTCGCCGGTTCGAATCCGGCCGCCCCGATTACCTTCAAAACTCGAACCCCAGCAAACACGGTGGCAAAAGAGCCCGAAAACACTGGGGTTCCGCGGAAGGTGATTTGGCCTGTTTGGGGCTCTTCGGTGGACGATCCACCGCAAAACCACCGCAGTGCGATCTACGAGATTCTGGCCCAAGCGTCCCGCCCGAATCGAACGGTGCGCCTGCCGGTGCGCCAGGGAGGAAAATATGTGTGGTGCGTAAGCGCATGACAGCACTGGGCAGCCGACTCGTTAGAAGTCGATGGGTGGTTGCTGTGATGTCGCGTCGGTTTCTGGCTCAGCTGCCTGGCGGCGTCAGGAACGCGCTTGCCGGCAGCACGAACCGTCGCGCTGGCGCGGCCTGTAGTGGGGCGTTGGCGTGCGAGCCGTGCAGCCCGTGGTTGCGCGTGGACGGCGCGGTGGAGTCGGCGATGCCGTCGTGCTCGGAGATCCAGCTCAGGATCGCGGCCGACTTGGCGCCCTCGGCCATGATCACGGAGCGCTCGATCACCATCCCACCCGAGGCGTGCGGACGGGCCAGGCGTCTGACCACGGCTTCTGTCGCGTCTGTTTCATCTATTGCTGTCTGTGTCATCTCTATCTCCTTCTCGATCGCAGCTCGATGTGGCCGATGTCTGGCAGCTCGCGATCGCGGTCTGCGATCCCGGGTTGCAGGTCAAGCAAGGTGGTGAGCAGTTGCAGTGGGGTGCCCGCTGCCCATGCCTGGGGTCGGGAAGCGGTTGGGTAGGCGACGGGGACGGACGTGACCGCGGCCGGGTAGCCGGCGAAGACCTCGGGCAGGCGGTGCTCGAAGTGTGGCGCCGCGGAGAGCATCGCGGCGGCGATCGTGACTGCTTGCTCATGGTGGCCGTAGCGCGCTAGGCCGGCGACGATCAGCGAGTTCTCGTGTGGCCATACGGTCCCCGTGTGGTAGCCGAGGGGGTTGTAGCCGGCCTCGCCGGCGCCGAGCGTCCTTACGCCCCAGCCGGAGTACAGCTCGCTCTCGAGCAGACGCTCGGCCGTGGTAGCTGCCTCACGCTCGTCGAGCAGGCCCGACCACAGCAGGTGGCCGATGTTCGAGGTCAGGCTGTCAACGTGGTGCTTGTCGCCGTCGAGCGCCATAGCGTGGCATCCGCGCTCGGGCATCCAGAAGTCGCGGTGAAAGGAGGCGCGCAGGTCGCGCGCCTGCAACTCCAGGCGTTCAGCGAGTGCGCGGTCGCCCCACACCTCGCGCGCCAGCCGAGCCGTGCGACATCGCGCGTCGTAGACGTAGCCCTGGATCTCGCAAGTGGCGATCGGGCCGCGTGGGAGCGTGCCGTCGGCGAACTGGATTGCGTCCCAGCTGTCCTTCCAGCACTGGTTGATGAGGCCGGTTACGGAGTTTCGGCGCGAATACTCCACGTACCCGTCGCCATCGGCGTCGCCGCTGTCCTCGATCCATGCGAGCGCTGCGCGGGCGTTCGGCTCGAGCGCTCGCACCAGCTCGTCGTCGCCGGACCAGCGGTGGTATTCGTCCAGGAGGATCAGGAACAACGGCGTGGCGTCGGCCGATCCGAAGTACGGCGAATGTGGCCGCTCGCCGCGGGCCGTCAACTCCCCGAAGCGCAGCTCGTGCAGGATCTTTCCGGGCTCGCGTTCGTGAAAGTCGTCGCGATCATCCGCTTGGGCTGCGGCGAGCACCCGCAGTGTGGTTGACGCCAACTCCGGCAGGTAGGGCAACACTTGGAAGCTGGTGATGAGGCTGTCGCGGCCGAACAGCGCCATGAACCACGGCAGGCCGGCCGCGGGCAGCGTGGCGCCCTCGCTGATGTCCGGCGGCAGTCGCAGCGCACCCAGGTCGCTGAGACTTGCGCGATAGGTGCGCATCAACGCTGGCTCGCTCGCTACTAGCGCTGGCGCCCGCGCGAGCCACTGCTCGAGCTCGGTCGATTTCGCGGTGCTCATCGCATCGAAGCCATCTCTCGCTCTGCGCCGCCCGAATCCCGCTGTCGGCTGCTTGGCGTCCGGTGTGACGGTGAAGGTGGTCAACCATTGCTCGCCGGGAGCCAGCATCGGTGAGTAGGCGAATCCCTCGCGAGTGACGGCTGCGGGCACACTGGAGGCGATCGTTACGGAGCGACGGAAGTCTTCGCGCTCATAGGTGAGCGTCAGGTGGTGATCGTCCTGTTGGGAGGTCACCGTCCTCGTTTCGACCGCTCCATCCTTGACTTCGAACAGGTCGGCGAAATCCGTATCGAGCTCGAGCATCACATCGATCGTGCAGCTCTCGTGGCGATGATTAATGACGTAAAGCTCCTCCATCCAAACGTGGTCGATCAAGCGGCGGCGCATGACCGAGCAAGGCGCCTCGGTCTCAGGGCCAACGCGGGGCGTCAGGAAGAACTGGGCGGCGAAGTGCTCCTGCTGGTCGAGTCCGAGCAGCTCGAGCGGCTTCCCGGTGACCCGCAGTACCCAGTGAGAGAGGAAGCGGGTGTCCTGGCAGAAGAACCCGTGATCGCGGCCTTCGTCATCGCGCATGTCGCCGAGGCGGTCGCTGATCACGAAGGTGCTGCCGTCGAGGACGCTGAGAGTGCGCTCAGACAAGCGCCATCGTCTCCGTTCGTGGGCGGGCGGCGGCACGGTAGGCGGCCTCGTAGGCACTGGCCACGACATTGACGTCGCAGTGCTCGGCGACCCATGCTCGACAGTCGCGCGCAGCGATGCTCCCCAGGTGTCCGACGGCCGCAGCCATCGTCGTCTCGTCTTCGACGAGAAAGCCAGTCCTCCCGTCGATCACCAGCTCGTTGGCTGCCCCTGCGGGGAATGCAATGACGGGGGTTCCGCATGTCAGCGCCTCGATCATCACCATGCCGAAGGGCTCCGGCCAGCTGATCGGCATCAGCAGTGCGCGGGCACCGGCGAACACCGAGCGCTTGAGTGACCCGCCGATCTCCCCGAGAAAGCGGACCTTCTCGCCGTCGATGTGGGGTGCCACCTCGCGGTCGAAGAATGCCTGCTGGCCGGGTTGGATGACGCCGGCGAGCACGAGCGGCACACCGGCCGCGCGGGCGGCCGCGATCGCGCGGTGTGGTCCCTTCTCCACAGTCATCCGGCCGATCCAGAGCACGTAATCTTGCTTGTGTTCCTGCATTGGCCAGCCCTGCACGTCGATTGGGTTCGGGATCACCGCCACGCCGGCCAGCAGCTCGGGCGCCGTGGCGCGCTGGGCGCGGCTGATGGCCACCAGCGTCGCCTTGGACTTGTGCCGGGTGTAGAAGGCGGAAGTGGCTGGCGTGAACTGCCCGTGCAGTGTGTGCACGAGTGGGGTGGCGAGACGGTCTGCCATGCCGAGGGCTGTGAACCCACAGTGATCGTGCACGACATCGAAGCGCGAAGCGCCACACGCTTGATCGATCGCGGCAAACGCACGTGCCACATGGTCGACCTCGTAGAGCGAGCGCTCGATCTCATCCGGGTGATGCTCGTCGAGCAGTGGCACGACATGCGCGCTCGATATTGACCCAGGGGCGCAGAACAGGGTCACCTCGTTGCCACGCCGCACGAGTGCCTCGGTCAACACGCTTACGACCGACTCCACTCCTCCATACCCTGGCGGTGGAACCGAGATCCATGGCGGGGCGAGCATCGCCACGCGCAGGTGCGGCCCGTCCTTACCACCATCCCCGAGCGGCCGTGTGCGATTCGGTGCGCGCTCGGCCGGGACGCGGCGTGGTGTGCGGCCGACGGGGACTTCGGCGACGACTGGCGGCGAGCTCACGCGCCGGCGGCTGCCGGCCCGCGACCTCTGAGGTTGAGCTGCCAGTTGGCGAGCGGGAGCAGGAACAGCGCAGCTCCGAGTGCGATCAGGATGAAGCTGGGCACGGTGTTCCTCATTTCGTTGGATATGCGCATGAGCGCCGGCGACCTGAGTAGCACCGCGGACCTGAACAACATATCATGGATACTATAGTTATACCCAACTTTTAAAACAATGTACGAGGGCAAGGACGACGGCTCTGATCCCCTCGTCGACGCCGAGCTGATACCAGGCTTACTCGTCTTCGATCAGTGACCGGAACGGCGCGGAGGGCTCGACGGTGGCGCCGGCGGCGTGCGCGCGGTCGGACAGCCATAGGTCGGAGGTGACGACGCGGATCGTGCCTGGCTCGGCGTCGGCGCTGAGCAGGCGCATGATCTCGTCGTCGGCTGAGTCGCGTCGCGGCCGCGGGGCGTGGGCCACGGTGATGACCGTTGAGCGGATTGGCGGAGAGGGCGGCTGCTCGAAGACGACTGTGACATCGGCCCCGCTGGATGCTGCCCATTGCTCGAGCATGCCGACCAGCTTGACCATTGCTCCGTGCCGGTCCTTCCACCACGCGTCTGGGCGCGTGCCGATTACGTTCATTCCGTCTACGAGCCAGCGCACCGGGAGGAAAGCCTACAGTTGCAAGTCGAATGCGACTCGAGGGCATCCAGACGGGCGACATCGTTGAGGTTGATCATGGGGGCCGGCGCTTCCATGCGGTCGTCACCGGGACGGCGCCTGGCGGCTTGGCGATTCAGCCGACTGACCGGCGGGTCAACCATTACAGCTGCCGCAGCCGCGAGGTCATCGGCCATTGGGCTAAGCGCGGCAGGCCGCGGCAGACGAGCGAGCCCCTGCGGCCATCCCCGCGCCAGTTGGAGATGGACCTTGCGCCCGAAAACGAGCGCTCTGATGGGTAGATAGGGTCTTGTCAATGAGTGACCGCGTGCTCATCCTCTCCTGGGAGTATCCGCCGGTCATCGAGGGCGGCCTGGCCCGGCATGTGCGCAAGCTTGCAGAGGCGCTTGTCCGCCAGGGTGTTGTTGTGGACGTGCTCACGCGCGGGGTGGGCGAGTCGCTTGGCATGGAGAGCCGTGGGGGCGTGAGTGTGCATCGCGTGCGTGAGCCGAACTGGCCGCGTGACCTCGATCGGTTTGTGGCCTGGGTCGAGCAGATGAATCGGGACATGCTCGCGGCGGGGGAAGCGCTTGCGCAGGAGCACTCCTACGATCTTGTGCATGGCCATGATTGGCTCGTGGGACAGGCCTCTGCGGAGCTTGCGGACAAGTTGGGTGTGCCCTATGTGACGACTATCCATGCCACTGAGCATGGGCGCCACCAGGGCTGGGTGCAGGATGAGCCGCAGGCCCATATCCATTCTGTTGAGCGCTGGATGGCGGGGCGTGCTGACGCGCTGATTGTCTGCTCCTACTACATGCGCGGGCATGTGGCTGACATCTTCGACATCGATGAGCGGCGCATCGCGGTTATCCCCAACGGGATCGATCCGAGCGATTTGCGACCGGTCGATGATCTGCGTGCTCTGCGCCGCGAGTTTGCGGCACCTGACGAGCAGCTTGTGCTGCTGGTTGGACGGCTTGTTTACGAGAAGGGCTTTCAGCTCGCGCTTGACGCGCTTCCTGGCGTGATTGAGCGGGTCGGCGATGTTCGCTTTCTGGTGGCTGGCTCGGGCACGCATGAGGCTGAGTTGCGGGACCAGGCCGAGCGTCTTGGCCTCTCTGCGCATGGTGTCTTCCTTGGCTGGATCGGCGACGACGCGCTGCACTCGCTCTACCGCATCGCTGACCTCTGCGTTGTTCCGTCGCTGTATGAGCCGTTTGGGCTGGTCGCGTTGGAGGCGATGGCCTCTGGCTGCCCGTGCATCGTCGCTGACACTGGCGGCCTGCGCGAGGTTGTGCCCTCTGGCGAGCGTGTTGGCCTTCGCTTCAACGGCGGCGATGCAGAGCACCTTGGCGTGATGATCGAACGCTTGCTTGTTGACGGTGAACTGCGTGACCGGCTTGTTGCTGAGGCGTCTGAGCATGTGCTGCGCTTTGATTGGGACGACATTGCCCAGCGGACGCTTGCGATCTACAGTGATCTTGCGGTACGCGACGAAGAGGAGGAGGGGGTCAAGCGAGCATGACTGATGCGCTGCAGGGGCTGATGCAGGATGACTTTCCGCTTACGCTGCACCACGTGCGCAGGCGGATGCGCGACTGCCACCCATCTGCGCAGGTGGTGACGTTTACTGGAGAGGGAACTGTACGCGCGAGCTTTGCGGAGGTCTCAGAGCGCGTTGACCGCCTTGCCCGTGTGCTTGGACGATTGGGGATTGGCGGCGGGGATCGGGTGGGGACGTTTGCCTGGAACAACCAGCGCCATTTTGAGCTCTACATGGCGGTTCCGTGTGTGGGGGCGGTTTTGCACACGCTGAACATCCGTCTATTCGCAGAGCAGCTCACCTACATCGTCAACCATGCAGATGATCAGGTGATCTTCGTTAACGACTCGCTTGTGCCGCTGCTGGAGCCGTTGGCCTCATCGTTTGAGGGGGTGCGCCACTTTATTTTGATGGGAGACCCCGCCTGCCCCGACCCCGCCCACCCCGGAGAGGATGGTCCCTCCGCCGCTCGCTCCGGCGAGGACACGTCCCTGCCCAACGTGCTGCGCTACGAGGAGCTCCTGGAGGATGCGGAGCCCACTCCGGGGTCCGCTTCATACGACTACCCCGAGCTCGACGAGCGCCAGGCGGCGGCGCTCTGTTACACGAGCGGCACGACGGGCAACCCCAAGGGGGTGCTCTACTCGCACCGCTCGATCTGCCTGCATGCCACCGCCTCGCTGTTCGCCGACAACCTTGCGCTGTCTCGCCGCGATCGCGCGCTGGTGATCGTTCCGATGTTCCATGTCAACGCTTGGGGGATCCCCTACGCGGCGGCGCTTGCCGGCGCGGACTTGCTGCTGCCCGATCGCTTCCTGCAGGCCGAGCCGCTGGCACGCGCGATCCAGTCCGAGCGCCCGACGGTGGCGGGCTGCGTGCCCACGATCTTTGCTGACCTGCTGCGCTACGCCGACGCCAACGACGTCGATTTCTCCTCGCTGACGAACGCGGTCTGCGGTGGCTCAGCTGTGCCGCGCCAGCTGATGAAGGACTTCCAGGAGCGCCACGGGGTGAAAATCCACCAGGGGTGGGGTATGACCGAGACGAGCCCTGTCGTTACGTTCTGCGAGCCCTCCGAGGAGCGCGGGCACGACGAGCGCTACTGGGACGAACGCGCACTTCAGGGCAAGCCGCTGCCGTGGACTGAGCTGCGCCTCGTCGATGACGATGGCCATGAGGTTCCCTGGGACGGGGAGTCAACGGGCGAGATCCAGGTGCGTGGACCGTGGATTGCTGCGCGCTACTTCGATGACCCTTCTGGCGATGACAAGTTTGACTCTGGATGGCTGCGTACTGGCGATATCGCTGCGATCGACGAGCATGCTTTCGTGCGGATCACAGATCGCTCCAAGGACGTGATCAAGTCTGGCGGGGAGTGGATCTCTTCGGTGGAGCTCGAGAATGAGCTGATGGCCCACCCGGATGTGATCGAGGCGGCTGTGATTGCGAAGCCTGACGAACGCTGGGCTGAGCGGCCACTGTGCTGTGTGGTGCTCTGCGTTGGCGCGACCGCGACGCCTGAGCAGCTGATCGAGCACTTGCGTCCTCGCGTCGCCAAGTGGTGGCTCCCTGATGAGTTCGCGTTCATCGCTGAAATCCCCAAAACGAGCGTTGGTAAGTTCGACAAGAAGGTGCTGCGCGCCCAGTTGCAGGAGGGGACGCTTGAGGGGCGTATCTTGATTCAGTAGGATCTGACGTGCTTTACCAATAGAATTGATTACAACGAAGCTCGCTGCAGGTCCGTTGAGGGCCGCTGCGCTCATCAGACCACAACGGGAGGTTGGCATGATCCGAACCGCTACAGATGCCAAATCGATGAAGAGATGGCCGTCCCGGCGGCGTGCGTCGTTGCGCAGGCTGCTGGCTCTGCCGATTGCACTGGCGCTTGTCGCGGCGTTCGCGACGTCGGCTTTTGCGGCCGAACCTACTTCTGGCTACACGCACCCGTCGACGGCCAAACACGAAATTTTGCCCTCGAAAAGCAAAGTGGCTCCCAGCAAAGAAGCGACCACTCCAACCACTCCGACCAGCACCACTCCGGCGAAAGCCAGCTCGCTGCCTTTCACCGGCTTTGACCTGCGCTGGACGGTGGGCTTTGGCCTGGTCTTGATGCTTGCTGGTGGCTCGCTCGTCCTGATCCAGCGCCGCCAGCAGCGCAGCGGTCGCTGAGCCGCAAGCGGATCTGAACGAAGCCGCAGTACACGTGGCCGCCGGGGGATATGCCGGCGGCCACGTCTGCGTAGAACCCCTTTCAAAAAGATCGGCACGTCCGAGACGTCCCTGGACACTGCGCTGGATCGTCACGTGAGGGGTTCTTAGATTGCGAGCAGCTCCAGCGCATCGAGGTGCCGGGTCGCGCGCGTGGCTAGCACTATCTCGCCTGAGAGCTCGATGACGCCCTCCTCCTCTAGGCGCGCTAGGGCGTCGCTGATAGTGAGCTGCTCGGTGTCTCCGAGCGCTATCTCAAGCTCTGCACGCGACCAATTCTCGTCGTGGTCGTTGCGGAGGATCTGCAGGACTATTGCCCGCTCCACCTTGTGCTCACCGCTTCGAATCTGCTGAGTTTGATCTTTCATGGAGCCTCCTCCTGTGTCGAGCTCCGATGGTGGCCATTGTGCTGGGGCCAACCTGATTGACTCGTATAACAGGTCAACTTATAACAGGCGCTTCTGACGGATTTAATTGCCCTAAGGAGACCCAGAGGCACGGACGAATGCGGCTGAGAGGACTCGAACCTCCACCCAGTTGCCTGGACACGGACCTGAACCGTGCGCGTCTACCAATTCCGCCACAGCCGCGAGCGAAGCGGAAACGACGATATCGCAGAGGCGATCCGTGGGCGGGACCGGGCTCCTCTCACGCGCTACTATGGCTATACCGAGTTTTTAAAACAATGTATGAGGGGCAAGCGCTTTTGCTAGCCTCGGAGCCGATCAATACGCGCCGCTATCGTCCAGGGGACTAGGACGCCGCCCTCTCATGGCGGAAACCCGGGTTCGAATCCCGGTAGCGGTACTCGCTTACGCCCCGTAAGCACGGGGTGTTTCGCGTTTTAGGCGCTCTGAAGCGCGGTAGTACGGGCAGCAGGTTGAATGTTTGGAAGATGAAGCCGATACGGTCGCGCCGCAGCCCGGTCAGCGCGCGGTCCTCGAGCGCGGTCAGCTCGACGCCCCCAGTCTGACTGTGCCCGAGGTGGGGCGGTCGAGCCCGGCGAGCAGGTGCATGAGCGTTGACTTGCCCGACCCGGAGCCCATGATTGCTGCAAAACGTCCTGTGGGGAAGGAGACTGTGACCCGTCGAGGGCGGCGACTGCGGCTTCGCCCTGGCCGTAGCGGCGGCTCGCGGGCCGACTCAGAGCTCGTGCACGGCAACGTTGTTGGAGGTGCCGCTCAGGAAGGGGAAGTTGGACTGATAAGGGGAGACGACTCGGAATTTGTAGGTGACGGGTCCGGGGAACTTGAAGCGGTAGCTGGCGTGGTAGTGGCCCTTCGCATCGGTACCTATGGTGTCGAACTGGATCCATTCCCCGCCCGAGGAAGCCTCCAAAACGAGTTGCTTGCCTGGCGGGATCGGAGCGCCGTGCAGTGCGCCGCTGAAGAAGACCTTCCGTCCCACGCTCGTAACTCGCGGAGCGATATGCAGGGTCAGTCCAGCATGCACACCCAAACGAAGCGCGGCGGTGGCGACCGGGACCGTGTCGTTGACGTGGCTGCGGTAGGCGAAGCTGAGGGTGGCTGAGGAGATGTTTGCTGGGAGGGCCAGCGTCCATGCACCCGTCGGGCCGGTCGAGGTACGGGCCAGAGGTACTGCCTTCGCGCCCTGGTCGGCCGGTACCTCGCTCACATCAAGCGAAGCGCCTGAGATCGGTTGTCCGGCTGTGGTGGTGACGGTGCCTGTGATGCGCTCCCGTGTGCCGTAGCGCCCCGTCAGGGCCGTCTTGGGGGTACGTGCCCATCGCGCCGTGAGCTTGGCCTGATCGGACGCGTTTGTGCCGTTGGGCGCTCCACGCAATGCCAGCGGGCTGCCAGGACCAATTTGCGTTGATGACGGCGCGCTTGTTCCGTTCTGTACGGTTACCGGAGAGGGCGAACTGCTGGCGACTACGTTGCCAGCGGGGTCGTATGCCTTGACTGTTATGTAGTAAGTGCCGTTGGGCAACTTTGTGGTGTCAACCGGATACTGGTAGTTCTTGAGGTTCTGGCAGGGTATTGCCTCCCAGAACTGGCAGTTCGGCATCTGCGTGAAGTTCTGTGTAAACGCTGGAGTTGAGCTGTTGTCTGCGTAGATTTCAAACTTTGCAATGCCTGGTGTGGCTGCTGCGTTGAGCGTCAATGGCACTGTCCCGCTCTGCGTGCTGCCATCCAGCAATCCTGTGTTGCTCAGGCTGAGCGTCGGGGGGTTGTTATCTTCCACGGTCACAATAGCGCCGTAGATGCTGAGGACGGTGTCGAAACCGCTTGGCACGTCGGGGTTCTGGCCGCCTGTTGGGCAACCTTTTTCAAAGTCGCAGCCGATCACGTAGGCGAACTGGCTGGGCAGCGCGGCCGCCAAGTTCACAGAGAGGTAATTGCTGGGAATGATTCCGTTGTTTGTGGTTTCCCCTGACCCGACTGCTCCGTAGGGAACATTGGCGGTGCCTTCGAACTCGTCGCCGACGCTCGGCAGTTCACCGTCGGCCAGATTCCATGCATAGTTTCGCTGCGAAGTTCCGCCTTCGCCGATCCCGTAGTCGATGAGCGAGCGCCATAGCTGAACCTGGCGTATGTGCAAGCCTTCTGGAGCCTGGAAGGACACCTCGCCCTCGTCGCCGGCTGGCGCGGTGTAGCCGCTGCGACTGATGACGCCAAAGCCGGTGCTGCCGCCACAGTGGTCGTATGGCAGGTAGTAGTTGGCGCCGTTGTTGTTGGCGAGCGTCCAGGAGGCTGCGGAGTGTTCTGGGTTCAGATATGTGCCCTGCCCCGCGTAGCATGCGTACACGTTGTAACTGTTTGCTGTAGCGACAGGGGCATTCACATTGAACGTAAGCACGACCACCACTGCGAGCACTGAGAAGTTGCGCACCGTCATCTCGCTTACAAGTTCTCAGAGCTCGTGCACGGCAACGTTGTTGGAGGTGCCGCTCAGGAATGGGAAGTCTGCTTCGTGGGGTGAGACTACGCGGAAGTGGTAGGTGACGGGTCCGGGGAACTTGAAGCGGTAGCTGGCGTGGTAGTGGCCCTTCGCGTCGGTACCTATGGTGTTGAACTGGATCCATTCTCCGCCTGAGCTGGCCTCCAGCTCGAGTTGCTTGCCGCCTGGGGGGATTGGGGTGCCGTGCAGTGTGCCGCTGAAGTGGATCTTTCGTCCCACGCTGGTGGTGTGGGGGGAGATGTGTAGCGTGAGCCCGGCGTGCACGCTGAGCTTGAGTGCGGTAGTCGCGACGGGGATCGTGTCGTTGACATGGCTTCGGTAAGCGAAGCTGATGGTGGATGAGGGGTTGTTTGCTGGGAGGGTCAGTGTCCATGCGCCCGTCGGGCCGGTCGAGGTACGGGCCAGAGGTACGGCCTTCGCGCCCTGGTCGGCCGGTACCTCGCTCACATCAAGCGATGCGCTTGAGATCGGCTGTCCCGTGGAAGTGGTCAGGAGGCCCGTGATGCGCTGGCGCTCCCCATAGCGACTCGTCAGCGCAGCCTTGCTGGTCCGTACCCAATGTGCACTGAGCTTGGCCTGATCGGAGGCATTAGTTCCGTTGGTTGCGCCCCGTAGTGCCAGAGGGCTCCCCGGACCGATCGGACCCGTGTACCCGGCACCGCCGCTGTTTGCGACTGTGATCGTCCTGTCGAGCACAACCGCGGAGTTACCCGCGGCGTCGATCACGTTCACCACGAGATGGTGCGATCCATTGCTCAGAGATGTCGTGTTGAGGGAAACATCGGCGCTCAGTGACTGCGGACAGGGCTGGGTGTAGAGGAACGCGGGAAGCTCGTCTGTGGTCTGCCCAACGTTGCGGCAATGGCCGCCATTTTCGTTGAGGATGGGGCTCTCCACTACATGGCCGTCCACTTCGATGATGGCCTCATAGACGCCTGAGCCCGAGTCTGTTGCGGCGAAGGTGAGATCGCTCGTGCCGCTCACGGTTGCTGCGCTAGCCAGTTCGCCGCCGACATCACTCGCCGACGGCTGGCTGGTCTGTTCGAGCGTGATGTCAGCGGCATATAGGCTGACCCACACCGAGTAGCCACTCCCGCTCGTCGGACAGTTGGTCCCGGTGCCTCCCCCGCAGGCGGCGTTCATATAGATATGAGTCGCCCCGCTCAAATTGCTCGACGGCGGGACGAGGTTTTCCGGCGCCATCGGGGACTGAGGGTTCCCTCTCGCGGTGCAGCTTTCTTCGGCGTTCTCGCATTTATCGAAGATATCGGCCGAGGAGTAGCTGTCTTCGGGCGCAGCGAGCCAAAAAACCGTCGTGCCATAAGGCCTCGACGTGCGAGCTTCCCCAGCACGCCACAACCTCGCCGCCGCAATCGAGGTGCCCGCGGGAGCGCTGAACGTCCACGCCGCATCCGAGGCATTGGCTGGCTGTTCAACTTCCCCATCCAACGCAGCGGTCAACGACCCGCCACTCGCGCAGCTGTTGAGGTCGTACATCCATGAGCCATTGATCGACCCGCTCCAGCCACTCGTCGGAGCGGACGCCCCCGAAGGTGTACGGCAGGAGTAGACGTGATACTTGCCCGCATGTGCCACAGGCGCCCCTATCAGCCAGACGCCTGCGAACAGCGATATCGCGAACACCGACAAGTTGCGCATCGTCACCCTGCCTTCAAGACCATCGCTGTTGGCTGTCGGACCCCATGCTCTCCTTCTTATACCCCTGATAGGGCGCTTCTGCCGCACAACCCCTCTTCCGACCAAACTGCCCAAACGGGACACGGCTCATTGCCGTTGCAGGCCGCGGTGACGGGCTGGGTCGTAGGGGACGCCATCCTGCCAGCAGCGCCACAGCACACGGCACCATGCGCGTCCGAGGGTGCGGATCGCACGCGGGTGGTCCTGGCCGCGGGCTCGGGCTGCGGCATAGCGCTCTTGAGCCCAGGGATGCCAGTGGCGGGTGGTGTCAGAGAGGGTGCTCATGTTGTCTCTGAGGCGCTTGTCGCAGCCGCGCCGGAACGCGGCGACCTTGCGCTTGCCGGACTCCACTGCGACAGGGCTCATTCCGGCGTCGGCAGCGAGCGCTTCGGGGGTGGGGTAGCGTGCCCGGCAGTCCCCGATCTCAGCCAGTAGCTGAGCGGCGCAGATCACGCTCTTGGGGCTGCGGAACAGCGACAGGAAGATCTGACCGTCAGGGTGGGATCGCAGGCGATCGGCAATTTCGCTGGTCAGTTCGTTGATCTTGGCCACGAGCGGGGAGAGGGCAGCGACCAGGGCGAGCACGACGGCTCGCCTGGCTTTGATCTCTGCCTCGCCGGCAGACCCTTGCGGGGCATCGCGAAGCTTGCTGAGTAGTTGCGCGGGCGTCTTGCGGCCGCTGTAGCTGTGATCTTTGAGGAACTCTTCGAGGCGCTTCTCCCCGAGGCCTTTGGCGTCGAGTGGGCTGGGGTAGGACTCGAGGAATGCCAGGCCGATCGGACTGTCAACATCGGAGAAGAGGAGGCTTGCGCCGAGCCAGAAGCGCTCGAGCTCAGCGCGCAGCTGGTTGGCGAGAGCGACTCGTGTTTGCACGAGGTCCTCTCTTGCGCGGGTGAGCGCGCGCAGTGCCTTTGTCTCGTCGCTGTCGGGGACCAGTGCCCGGAAGCGATGGCTGTCGGTCCTGGCCAGCTCGCACAGCACGAATGCGTCGAAGCGGTCGGACTTTCCGCCGGCGGGCCGGAATCGCGGCCGTGCTGCGTACACCTGCTTTGGATGGATTGCCAGCACTGCGAGTCTGCCTATGTCGAGCAGCCGCTCGACGATCAGCCCGTCAGGGCGCTCAATCGCGACCCGCTCGACCTCCAGACGGGCCAGTGTTTGGCAAAGTGACTTGATGCCCCGCTCATCATGCGCAAAAGTCCCGCTGAACACCTGCTGGCCGGCATCATCTTGGACCAGCACATCGTGCTTCTCTGAGGCCCAATCCACTCCTGCGTATCTGCCCATACCGCACTTTCCTGAAAAATTTCCTCTTCACAACGCCCCGACCAAGAGGTACCTTTGCGGGTGGCCATTGACGGGCCCTCGGCAGGGCTACGTCCTGTTGCCGCTGATGGCACCTCGTCCCGTCGGGAGGAGCTGGTCTCACGGAGGCCCTGTAAGGGCAAGCAGTCCGGCTCTCTCCCGACGGCGGCCGAGTCACCAAAGGTGACCAGCGGACTGGTTGAATCTCCAGCCCTGTCGGGGTTCAACGACAAAGCTACTCACCCCTTGGGACGGTACTCTCCCGCCAACCCTCCCAACCTCCCAAAGGGCTCCAAAATGGCTTCAGTATGGGCACCATGAACCTTGAGACTGCTATCCGAAGCCGTCGAACGCACAAGGCATTTGCTTCTGAGCCGGTTGACCCAGAGACATTGCGCGAGTTGTTTGAGCTTGCCCGCTGGGCACCTAACCACAACCTGACGAACCCGTGGCGCTTTCGCGTGCTGGGCCCACACACTCGCGCTCTGCTTGCGCAGGCAGCAGAACGGGACAAGCCGGGCTCGGCAAGCAAGCTCGACCGTGCGCCCACGCTCATCCTTGCGAGCGCTGAGCTTCTTGGAGATGCTGTTCAGCAGCAGGAGGACCTGCTCGCCAGTGCGATCGCTGCCTATATCGTTCTGCTTGGCGCGCATGCCCGCGGGCTTGCTGGCTACTGGCGCACGCTGCTCCTGCTTGACTCGCCTGCAGTACGCACGGCGCTCAACCTCGGCTCCCAGGAGCGACCGGTTGGTCTGCTGCATCTTGGGCACCCCGTGCAGGACCAGCGCGTCCCCGAGCGCGCGCCGGTCGATCAGATCGCCATCTTCCTCGACTAAACCCGAGAAGGTGTCCCGTTTTCCGGCTTCGGTCGGAATAGTGGGCAGTGGCACATCCCCTTCTCAGCGAGCTGCAGAGGCGCGTTGATCGCCTTTCAACTGTCTTCGATCTTGATGCGCTTGAGGTGTATGGGGGAGACGTCGAGCGGATTCGGCGCTACTACCAAGATTCTCGCCTCGGCTACCGTTTCGTCCACTCTCGGGATGGCGCTATGCATCTGGCGCTCAACCCGTCGGGCAACTTCGACAGGTCTGGCTACCGGCACCAGCCAAGCCTTGTGCTGGAGCGTATCGCTGATTCGGCGGTCAACGTGCTCGAGCTTGCCTGCGGGAATGGTTACAACCTGGGACTTCTTGCTGAACGTAAACCGTCACATTGCTTCATCGGAATCGATCTCGTCCCTGGTCAGGTTGATCGTGCCAATGCCAGTCTGGGTTCGTTCTCCAATGCAACTGCGAGCGTCGGAGATTTTCAGGATCTCTCTTTCACCGACGATTCACAGGATGTCGTGTTTGCTATCGAGAGTTTTTGCCATGCCACCGATCTTCAACGGGCGTTTAGTGAGGTATACCGAGTGCTGCGCCCCGGTGGTCTTTTCATTGTCATAGATGCCTGGCGAACGGAGGTTTACCCAACCGCCCCTGAGATCGTGCGGATGAGTCGGCAAGGGTGGCAACGATGTTGCGTATTCCACGGCGCTCAGCTCGCGCGACGGTGGCGTCGAGCATCTCCTGCTGGATGTCGAGGACATCGACGCGTCCCTCCGGGCCCACGTACCCGGCCACCTCCACCGCGTGCTGGCCCAACCCGGGACCGATCTCGAGGATCCGCTCGCCTTTTCGCGTCGCGAGCGCTCGTCGCAGTGGACCAGTTGGCCGCGGGATCGCGAGCTCCCACCGCAACGCGTATGGCAGCGGGGTTGGCTCGTCGCGACTCAAGCGCCGCGCGACGGTATCGCCGGCGGCGGCGGCCACCATGAGGCCAAACGCTCTCCTGGGCCGGCCTCGCAGGAGCGACGCGAGCGCGGCGAGCAAGGCCATCGCCGAGACGACCTGGCTCCAATCCTGCCTACGCATGCGTAGCGCCCGTGTCGATCCCGGGTGAGTCACCGCGCGTCGGTATCCGCGCTGGAGAGTTTTCGCTCTCCGCCATAGCCATCAGCCCGTGCATGAAGACCTCGAACATCCGCCCGTACAGCGCCGGGTCGAGCTCGGGGTCGATCAGCTGGTCGAGCAGGAAGCCATCGGCCATGAAGAACGTCATCGCGGCGACGTCATGCGGCGGGACAGGCGGGGTGACGCCGAAGTCCGCTGCCCAACGCGTGAACACGGCCGCCATTCGCTCACGCAGGTCGCGCTGGCGGGCGGCGAACTCTGCTCGGAACGCCTCGTGGCGAGCCGCGTGGGCGGCGAACTCTTGGTAGAGGCGGCGCCACTCAGGGTCTGCGTCGATGTGCTTGAGGAAGTCCTCGGCCGCGCTGCGAGCCTCCTCGGCCGGATCCCCGGTGCCCGAGAGGACAGCGTCGAGCCTCGCCAGCTCGGTCGCGAAATGCTCGTCGAGCATCGTCAGGAATAGATCCTCCTTGGAGGCGAAGTGCACGTAGAAGGCGCCCTTCGTATACCCAGCCTGGGCGGCGATGCGGTCGATCGAGGCGCCGTGCATGCCGAGCGCGCAGATCGTGCGCGAGGCCGCGCGCAGGAGCGCCGCGCGGGTTTCCTCGCCACGCTGCACGCGGGACAGCCCGTTGGCGCCACGCCGTCCGGCCCGCGCGGCGGTGGCGCTCAAGCCGGCACCACCTCGACCTGGTCGTCAACATCGGCCTCGGCCTGTACCTTGGCCTCGGCCCGGCCCTTCACCTCGGCCTCGACCTCGACCTGAGGTTGAGAGTCAGGCATGTGGGCCACCGGACAACCGGTCAACGACACGGACGGGCGCCCGATCAAGACCTCCGCATCGTGGCGTGGTGTCTCGGTGATCGCGCGCCGGTAGTTGCGCTCTGACTCGGGACGTGCCGGGGTGAGGGTGCGTCGTGAGACCAGCTCGCGCAGCACGACCTCCATCTCGAACTGCGCGAACGCGGCGCCGAGGCAGCGGCGGATGCCGCCGCCAAACGGGATCCAGGTGTAGGGGCGGGTGGGCCCCCAATCTTGTCCACCCTCTGACTCGATGAATCGCTCGGGGCGGAACTCGTTCGGTTCGGGGTAGATGTCTGCGCGGCGATGGACGAGGTGGATCGCGGGTACGATCGAGGCTCCTGCTGGCAGCACGCGTCCGCCGAACTCCATCGGCTCCTGCAGGCGGCGCAGCACGATCGAGATCACTGGGCGCAGCCGCAGCGTCTCCTGGATCGTGGCCTGCATGTAGGTGCTCTCCCCTCCGCGCACCTCTTGGGTCAGGCGCTCCATCCGCTCGGGGTGGCGGCACAACCGCTCGACTGCCCAGGACAGCGCGTTGGCTGTTGTCTCGTGGCCGGCGACGAGTAGCGTTAGGAGCTCGTCGCGCAACTCTGAGTCGCTCATCGGCGAGCCGTCCTCGTGTGTGGCTTGCAGCAGCAGCGACATGATGTCGTCGCGCTCGGCCAGGTCTGGGGCGGTGCGGCGGTCGGCGATCTCTGCGTAGATCGGGCGGTTGACGCGTTCCAGTTCGCGGCGGAAGGTGGGCACCCGCGTGATGCGCTCAGGCCCGAGTGCCAGTAGGGCGATGCCGCGCAGCGGATTGGTGACGACGTCGAGCAGCCGGCGCAGCTCGCGGCGCAGTTCCTCCATGCGCGGACCCTCGGAGACACCGAACACGGCGCGCAGAACGATCTCCAGCGTCATTGCCTGCATACGCGGGCGCAACGGATACGGCTGATTCAACGGCCAGCGCTCGATCTCCTGCGCGGCAACGTCGGCCATCAACGTGCCGTAGCGCTGCATCCGCTCGCCGTGGAATGCGGGCAGCATCAGCTTGCGCTGGCGCAAGTGTGGAGCGTCGTCGAGCAGCAGCACGGAGTCCGGGCCGAGCACCGGCAGCAGGATCCGGTTTGCCTCCCCCGCGTGCAGCAGTTGCGGGTCGCCGGTGAACACCTGCTTGATCGTGTTTGGGTTGGAGGTGATCACCCAGGTGCCTTCGTTGGCGATCTTCAGCGTGAACATGTCGCCGAAGCGCGCCTGGCAGGTGTCGAGCATCCACTGCGCGCGGCGGTACCAGATCACGCTCTGTACAGCCCGCGGGAGGCGAGGTCCGGGTGGAAGGCCGATGTCCGAATCTCGCATACCAGGCAGTATGCAATCACATACCGGATGGGATGTCAAGGACGGCGGGACTTAAGTGCCAGTGTGCCTAGAACGTCTGCTCTGGACCAGCGCGATGATGCTGAGCACGATCAGCGCCAAGACGCCGAGCAGGAAGATGACCCACAAGATGCCGCTCGCGGTGCCACCACCGTCGTTATTTGTGGCCACCACGTTGGACAGCACGAAGATCACAATGTCTGCCACGAGCAGCGCAAGCAAGTCGTGGCCACGCACCCTGAAGGGGTCGTCGGAGTGGGCGTGCGGATATGGCGCCAGCTGCTCCAGCGTCACTATTGCCCTGATCTGCTTGGGCTCCCCGGGTGGACGTGCGCTGCCTTTGATGCGCATAAGCAGATTCATTATATGGGCTGCTGCACCGCGTCACTCACCCTCGTGGGCCTCCCCGTGGACGTCGCCGAGCGCCACGCGCTCGGCGAGGCGCAGCAGCCCGATCAGCCCGTGCGGGCGCACGTCGGCGCCCGGCCGCACCGCCACCGACGAGCCGTGTGGCCCCAGTACCTCCACGATCGTGCATACGTCTCCGATCTGGCAGTCATCGCCAAACCGCGATTCGAGCGCCTCCATTTGTTCTGCTACGACCTGCCCGATCTTGGTTGCGTCCAGCGACATGTGGTGAGCTCCTGGATAGAGGTGTAAGGAGCTGGATGATGCCTGAAGACCGCACTCCAGCGATTCAGGCGAGGGTCAGATCACGGGCTCAGCCCCGCCGGTGAACAGCCACGGGGCCTTCTGCCCGATGACCTCTCCTCGGAAGCGCTTGCGGTTGCCGTAGACGATCCACGTTGTGTCTACTTCCCCGTAGCACTCCTCTACGCGTAGGGCGTCTGGGTGTTCGGAGGCGTAGTGCAGGTGGGTAAGGCCGGCGTCGTAGTCGCCTGCGAGCAGGTGGCGGGCGACGATCGGCTTGGACGGCTCGTCGATGAGCGTCTTCCAGCGCGTTAGGTCGGTGTACCCGCGGGTGGATGGGACGATCCCGAGGCTCTTGGGATCGCTGACGTCACTACGGACGAGCAACGCGAGCTCCTTGGTCGGGTAGATGAACGTGTCGAGCACGAACACCTCGCCGTAGTAGCGCTCGGTAACGAGGTGAACCTGAAGATGGGCGCTGCATTGCACCAGGAAGGTGTTCTCCTCCTGGCGGACCCGGTCGATCGCCGCCAGCAGATCGTCGCCGAGTACGATCCTGGCGTCGTCTATCTCCTGGAATTCGAGATAGTGCAGCAGAGCATTCTCATGGCAGGTGCCGGACGGGCCCAGGGTGATGAACGTCGGGCGCGTCATGTCGCACGCCCGTCCGGGTTCGCCCGTGGCGCCTCGATCGGCTCCTCGTCGGTCACGTCTCCGATGAGCTCGTCCTCCATCCTGCATGTGGCGTCGATCAACAGCTCGAAAAACCCTGTCGTGAAGTCATCCGGCAGGTCGAGCTCGGTTCCACGGGCGAGATAGCGAGATCGCACCTCGGCCATGCGATCCGACTGCATCATCGGGATCCCGTGCTCGCGCTTGTGCATCGCGACTTCGCGGCAGACCGCGAAGCGCTCACCCAGCAGGCCGATGATCTCCTGGTCGAGCTCGTCGAGGCGGCGACGGAAGGGACCGAGGCCGCTCATGTTTCATCGTCTCTCAGCAGGCCGCTTGCGAATGCGTAGCTGCAGGCCGCCAGCGTATCGAGCGCGTAGCCGCCCTCCTGGACGACACAGACGGGCATGCGCGACTCAGCGAGCAAACGGCCGATCTCCATTAAGGTTTCAGGCGTAAAGCTCCAGCGTCCGTGCGGGTCGCCCGCAACGGTGTCGTATCCGAGGGAGAGCACGAGCACGGCCGCGGACTGGCCGAGGATGTCGAGCGAGCTGGCGAGCGCGTTGAGGTATTCCTCGTCGCTGGGAGCCCGCTCGAACTCTACGATTCGCTCGCGCGCAGTGCTTCCCAGCGCCGCGCCGGACAGCGAGTTGACCACAGGCGATGCGTGTAGCGAGTGCAGGCTCGTCTCGGTCATGTGCGCGGCGATTGCCGAGGTGCCGTTTGGATAGTGGATGTCGAGGTCGAGGATCCCTACTGGCCCCACGCCGCCGTCGCGCAGCGTCTGTGCCGCCGCCGCCGCGTTGTTCAGATAGCAGTAGCCGCCCAGCCATCCCGGCCCGGCGTGGTGGCCGGGCGGACGGCACAGCGCGTATGCGAAGTGCTCGCCCGTCACGATCAGTCTCGCCGCCGCGATCGCCGTGCGCACCCCCTCGAACGCCGCCGCCGCGACGCTCGCGCACACGGGCGTGTCGGGGGCCATCCCCGGCGCCGCGAGCTCTCCCATCAGCACGGGCTCCTCGGAGCTGATCTGCGCGAGTACGCGCAGATAGTCGGGCTCGTGCAGAGCGCTCAGCGTCTGCTCGACCTCGTCGCTGCTCGTGCAAGCGGCCGTCGAACTTACTCCCGGGTGGCGCATCAGTCCCGCTCGCAACTCCGACAGCCGCCGGTCGTGGTCCTGGGCTTGCAACCTCCGGCCGGCGCGGTCCAGGATCCACGGTTGGATGGCCGGCGCGCCCACCCGCTGCTCGATCATCAGCAGCCGGCTCACGACAGGATCCGCCGCATCCGCGGTCCGTTCGGCTCAAAGCCGTTGCCCAGGTAGAACGCCTCGGTTGCCGCGAACTGCGAGAAGCTCTCGCGCGGCAGCCCGACCTCGACGCGCTCGAAGCCCTTCTCGCGCGCGAGCTCGAACAGGGCCGCCAGCAGACTGCTACCGATCTCCCGCCCGCGCCAGGCGGGGTCCACCCACAGGTCCTGGATCAGCGCATAGGCGCCGGGCACGTGGATGGCCATCTGCCAGCTCGCGGCGAGCATGCCCACCAGCCCGTCGTCAGCCTGCGCAACGAGCACCGCTCCGGCCCAGGGGCTTTCGATCAGCGTGCGCGCCGCGCCCTCCATCCCGGGCACGGCAGATGGCGTTCCGTCGAGCTCTGAAAGCAGCTCACGGACGGCCGTGGCGATTGTCTCGGCGTCCTCGGAGCACGCCGGGCGCACGTCCCAACGCGGTCCGGCTGGCTGTGCCTGCGCGCCCGTTTGCTCCACCTCGCTCATGATCCCCCAGCCGCGGCGGTGAGCGTCGGCTCGAGCTCGATCGTCGAAGCCTCCGGTGCTTCGCTGCCGGTGATCGCCTGAGCGATCGCGGTCATCGACGCGCGCGCCTTCAGCAGGAGCTCCTCGAACTCCTCCTCGGGCTCGGACTGAGTCACGATCGCCCCACCCGCGCCGATCGTCGTTTTCCTGGGCCCGCCCGCCCGCATCACGATCGTGCGGATCACGATCGACAGGTTGACGCTTCCGTCCAGGCCGAAGTAGCCGAGCGCGCCCGCGTAGACCCCTCGTGCCTCGCGCTCGATGTCGTCGATGAGCTCCATCGTGCGCAGCTTCGGCGCGCCCGTCATCGAGCCGCCGGGGAAGCACGCGCGCACGCAGTTGACAGGCGTGCGTGACATCTCCAGAGCTCCCGTGATGTTCGAGACCAGCTGGTGCACCGTGGCATAGCTCTCGACGATCATGAATTGCGGTACGCGCACGCTGTCGATCTCGCACACACGTCCGAGGTCGTTGCGCAGCAAATCGACGATCATCAGGTGCTCGGCGAACGTCTTCTCGTCGTCGAGCAGCCCTGCGCGCGCGGACTCATCGACGGAGGGGTCCTGCGAGCGCGGCGCCGTTCCCTTGATCGGGCGCGCCTGCACGCGTCGGTCGCGATCGACCGACAGGAAGCGCTCGGGCGAGGAGCTCAGTACCGCGGTCTCGCCGAGCTTGAGGTACGCCCCGAACGGCGCGGGGTTGCGGCGCCGCAGAAGCCGGTAGAGCTCCCATGGGTCTGGGCTGGCGTCCGTACCTATCTGATCGGTCAGGCAGACCTCGTAGGACTCGCCGGCCGCCAGCGCCGCCTGGCAGCGGGCGATGTCGGCGAGGTACTGCTCGCGTCCGCGTCCCACGCGGAAGCGCACCGGGCCCTCCGTCTCCGACGCGGAGGCCACGGGGAGATCATCGAGCGGCGGCGCCTGCCCGCCCGCGGGCCCACCCGGGTCCGAGAGCAGCCGCTCGACCGCCGCCTGCGCCTCGTCGAGCCAGCGCTCGGCTTCCTGCTCGTCGCCGCGGCAGACCGCAAGCAGGTTCGTGCGACGGTGCGTGTGGTTGACGGCGACGACGCGGTTGGCGAACATCAGCACCGCGTCGGGCATGTCCGAGCGATGGACGTTGGGCGAGCCGCAGTCGGCCTTGCACTCGTAGCCGATATAGCCGACGTAGCCGCCGAGCAGGCCACGCGCTATCTCCGAGTGTGGTTCGATGCACTGGCGCTGGAGCTCGCGGTCGAGCACGTTGAAGATCGAGGCGCTCTCCTGCTCGCTGCCGCCGGCGCGGTGCGTGGTGACGATCCCGCGCTCGACGTCGTATTCGAGCACCGTCCGGTTGGGGCCGGCGCTCGTGCCGAGGAACGAGCTCTGCGCGAGCGGCGTCGGCATACCCTCGGGGGCACCCTCCGTGCCGGAGGACAGGCAGGCGGTCGCGCTGTCGAGCCAGAACGCGTGCTCAGCCTCACCGAAGAGCTTCTCGAACAGCAGTTCGGTTGAGGGCTCGCCGTCGATGGAGCGCACATGCAGCTCGAGCTGTTCGCCGCCGGCGCGTTGCACCGGTGGACGGGAAGGACGCCTGGGGGGTTTGCGTGCCTTGTCGGCGGGCCGCGCGCGTGTGGAGTTGTGCTGGTTCGCGAGCGCGTAGAAGTTCTCGAACAAACGGTGCCCATGCTCAGTCGCGATCGACTCGGGGTGGAACTGCACCCCCCACTTCGGTAGGCGAGTGTGTTCGATGCCCATCACCACTCCATCCTCAGTCCAGGCGATCACGCGCCCCTTGTCCCCGAGCGATCTGCTTACGGCGAGCGAGTGGTAGCGCACGACCGAGAAGTCCTGGGGAATGCCCTCGAACAGGCCATTGCCGATGTGCTTCACCTTGCTGAGGCGTCCGTGCATTGCCATCGGCGCGGTGGTTACCTCTGCTTTGAGGAGGTGCCCTATCCCCTGGTGTCCCAGACAAACACCCAGTACCGGCGCGTCGCTGCAGCGCAGGATGTCCGAGCAGACGCCGAAGTCGTGCCAGCGCTCCGGTCTCCCGGGACCAGGTGAGAGCACGATCGCGTCGAAGTCCCAGCGTTCGAGTGCCCGCCAAGAGACGATGTCGTTGTGGACGACGATCGGCTCCTCGCCGGAGACGGCCGCTAGCAGGTGAAAGATGTTGTGGGTATAGGAGTCGTAGTTATCGACCAGCAGCGTGCTCACCGACCGGCCTCCAATCCCAACCCGCGTGCGCTGCGGTCGAGCAGAGTGTGAATCACGCGTTCGACGTGACTGCTGCGATCTTGCTCCAGATGCCAACGGGCGAGATGCCTCAGGTACAGCGCTAGTGGAGTGACATCGAGGCGCTCCACCGCGAGCCGCAGATACCGTCGGTAGATCTCTGACTGAACGACGGCAAAGCGATAGTCGGGGTCATTGGCCGGTAGATGACTGTTCGCGGCCGACAGGCCACCGTGATGTGCTCGCGCGCGCACCAGGTCCCAGCCCAGGCCTTCCTCTTCGCTCAGCAGCTTGGAAGGGTCGAAGTCGATGTTTAAAGCGAAAGGATGGTGTAGGAAATATCCGAGCGCGAGTTGTGCCGCGATCCGTTCGGGGAAGGGATGTGCTCGGCGCACCTCGCGCCGCTTGGGATCGGCATCGATCTGTCCATCGAGCCATTCGATCAAGTCATCGATCAGCAGCGCCCCCTCACTCGAGGCCATCGCGCGCTTCTGCATGGAGACCATCCCGTGGAAGATGGTGCGGTTCGGATGAAAGCCGCCGTTCGATCCCGGCCTCAGCTCATCCGCGAGCTTTTCTATGGAGTTGAGGTGCGACACCCACTCCGCACCGCAGACCTGTATAGAGCTCATCTGCTCGAGCTCCGGTGCCGTCATGGAATAGGCGAGTGAGCGCATGTGCTGTGTCGGCAGGCCGTCGGCGCGCACGAGTGGCAGCACTTCGAGCTCCTCGAGGCCCGTGGCATATATGACCACGCCGTCCTCACGGCGCCTGAGACTGCCGCTGCGCAAGCCCGCTGCGGTCAGCTCAGCGGCATCTGGCAGGAAGTCAGACTCGAAGAAAACCCGGTCGAAGGCGATCCCCAGGCGCGAGAGTGTCTTGCGCTGCCCGGAGATCACCCATGCACGCGTCTTGTACCAGAGCTCGAGCGCCTCTCTGTCCCCCTGCATGACCTGCTTGAGGAGCTCATCGGCTGCGTCGTTCTGCAGGTACAACTCACGCGTGAGGGAATCCTCAGGGTGCGCGCTCTCGCCGGCCGCGAGTAGTGCACCGGCGGCTACATAGTCCGCGTAGCACATCCCCACGAAGTGATCGCTCTTTTCGTCGCTGTCCGACCACCCTTGGGTGTGCCGGCCGCTCTGCATCACGCCGGCCATCGCCTCGCCCATGCTGCGACCCATGTCAGAGATCAGGCTGCGGCGCTCGACCTGCCCACCTGCCTGCGCGAGCGTTGCCGCCAGGGCGTTGCCGATCGCGAGGTTGCGCAGATGGCCGACGTGCAGCGCCTTCGTTGCGTTTGGATCCCAGAACTGGACCGAGAAGCGCTGGCCGTGTGCGAGGTCAGCGAGCGTCGCTTCCGCGCCTCCGCCAGCCTCGAGCGCCGCACCGGTCGTCTCGATCCAGACATCGTCGATGCGCAACTCGACGTCGTGCTCGTTGCGCACGACGGACGCCACCCACGGCTCGCGCTCGATCAGCTCGAGCGTCTGCAGCGACTGCGCATCGCCCTGCCATGCTGGCGAGCGCGGGAAGAGCCTGAGATCGAAGCGCGCATCAGGGCGCCGCGGCGCCCGCGCGGCCCACGGGCCGGGCGCCTCTTCGGGCACCGGAAAGCCCTCAAGGTAATCGAACAGGTTGGTGGTGCTAAGCACGTGGGCATGGTCTTGAAAGTGATGCACCAGCCGGGGCTCGAACCCGGATGTCCGGTTCTTAAGGCCGGCCCTTTAAACCGATTAAGGCACTGGTGCCGGGTCCTTCTCTGCGCTCCTAGCTGCCTTGAGCGAAGTTTGCTGGTTAGGCCTGAAGAGCTCATCATACGACCCACCGTGATGAAACGCGCCTTTTACGACGAGGCCTGGCTCGTGCGCTCTCAGCGCAACGCCTCGACCAGATCGAGCGTGCCGCCGCCGGTGCGGTAGCAGCCGAACATGGTGACGTCCGAGAAGCCGGCCTGCGAGATGATTTCGGGCAGTTCGCCTCGCGCGTGCGCGCGTGTGTTGGGAAATCCGTCGAGTAGCTGCACGGCGAAGAATGCGGTGCGCATCACCGGGTCGCTGGCACGGCCAATGTCGCATATCAAGAGGCGGCCGCCGGGGCGCAGGACGCGTCGCGCCTCCGCAAGCGCGGCGCACTTTGCCGAGAGTTCGAGGTGGTGGAACATCAGCGTGCTGACTACGCAATCGACGTTTGCGTCCGCAAGAGGCACGTGATCGGCGAGCGCCTCGTGGAGCTCGAGCTCGACGCCGGCTGCCTGCGCCTTTGCGGCTGCGAGGCCTGCTCTGTGATTGCGAGCAGTTTTGCTCTCTGATTGCGAGCAACCCCTGCGAGGTAGGCGTGAGATCCTGTAGCGGTGTCCGGCGACGACTTGAGAGCGAGGCCCCCTCTGCCGTGACTGGGAGCGAGGTTTCCGCCGCTGTGACGATCGACGAACTGGTGCTCGCTGATGAGCCTGAGCGTTGGGCCGCGTTGGGCTTCACGGTTGCTGCTGGGTGCGCTCAACTTGGCAAGGTTCGCGTGCGGCTTGCCGGCGATCAGGCCGGGCGGGGGATTCTCAGCTGGTCGCTGCGCGGGATCGCGGGCGTCGAGCTCGATGGGCTACCGACCAAGCGCTCCGAGTCGCCGCTGCCGGCGGCCGCGCCCATGCATCCCAATGGAGTACTGGCGATCGATCACGTCGTAGCGATGACGCCTGCGCTCGATCGCAGCGTGCAGGCGCTACAGGAGGCGGGCCTTGATCTGCGCAGGATTCGCGAGCAGCCGACCCCGGCGGGAGCGCCACGCCAGGCGTTCTTTCGCCTTGGGGAGGAGATCCTGGAGGTCGTCCAGGAGCCTGAGCAGATCGTTGAGCAGAAGGGAGGAGCAGATCGGCAGGCGTGCCTGTGGGGACTCGCGCTGATCGCGCCCGACCTCGAGCGCACAGTGCAGGCGCTGGCTCCACACGCCGGTGAGGCCCGTCCGGCGGTACAGCCGGGCCGGCGGATCGCCACGGTCAGGCGCTCAGCAGGGTTGGCGGCGCCGGTTGCGTTGATGAGTCGCTGAATGAGTGCGGTCCTCTAGCCTGCTGTGTCAGCGATGCTCGCCTCGATACCCAGCCCGCCGCACAACGGCTTTTACATCGGCCCGCTGTTCGTGCACTTCTATGGCCTTGCGTATGTAGTTGGGATCTCGGCGGCGATCTTCTTGTCGCGCAAACTGTGGCGCGACAAGGGCGGCGACCCTGACCTCGTGTACACGGTTGCCACGTGGGGGGTGCCAGCGGGGATTCTCGGGGGACGCCTCTATCACGACATCACTAGCTGGAACGAAGTGCCGCACAACTGGTACGGGTGGCTGGCGGTATGGCAGGGCGGCCTCGGCATCTGGGGCGGGATCGTCGGGGGCTTCATTGGCGGGGTGATCCCGCTGCGACGCGCAGGCGTGAGCGTGAAGCGCTTCATGGACGCGGCCGCGCCGGGGATCCTGGTTGCCCAGGCGATCGGACGCGTGGGCAACTACTTCAACCAGGAGCTGTTCGGCGGGCCCACCAACCTTCCCTGGGCGTTGCAGATCAGCCCCGCTCATCGTCCCGCTGGCTACATCGCCTTCTCGACCTTCCAGCCGACGTTCCTGTACGAGCTGATCTGGGACCTGGCCTTGGCAGCAACGCTGGTCTGGATCATCCGCCACAGGCCCGTTCGCGCGCCGGGCATCTTCGCGCTGTACGTAACCGGTTACTCGGCCTTTCGCATCTTCGAGGAGCTGCTGCGCGTTGACCCCGCGCATCACTTCCTCGGAGAGCGCCTGAACTTCTGGGTGGCATGCGTGCTGACCGTGGTAGGCATCGTCTGGTTTGCCTACACCCAGCGCGCCGGGCATGACGAGCGCCCGGAGGACATGGCGCAGGCGCCGATGTCGAGCAAGCCACTGCTGGCGCGACGCACGTGAGCCCCGACCGCCTCTACTTCACGGACTCCGACGAGGCCAACGCACTGATCGCCAGCGACCCGATGGCGCTGCTGATCGGCTTCGCGCTCGACCAGCAAGTGAGCGTGCAGAAGGCGTTCGCCGGACCGTTGACGCTGCGTGAGCGCGTGGGCTCGATCGACCCGGCGGTGCTCGCTGGCGCCGACCTCGAGCCAGCGTTCCGCGAGAAACCAGCCATCCACCGCTTTCCCGGCGCGATGGCTACGCGTGTGCACGAGCTGGCAGTGCACGTGCTCGATCGCTACGACGGAGACGCGGCGCGCGTGTGGGCCGACGCGAGCGACGCGGGTGCGCTACGCGCCAACATCGCAGCTCTGCCCGGCTTCGGCGAGATGAAGGTCAAGTCGCTCAGCGCCGTGCTCGCCAAGCGATACAAGCTCAAGCTGGCGAAGGAGCTGGTTCCGCCGCACCCCACGCTCGGAGACGTTGACTCCCCGCAGGCGCTCGCGGACTACCAGGCCGCCAAGCGAGCCCACAAGGCCGAGTGGTCGCGAATGAAGCGCAAGGGATAGGACTGCGGCTCGGCAATCACAATGTATGTGGGGAGAGCTTGCGGGCCCCGTCCAACGCCATGACTGGACGTTCCAGAGTGCCGAGTGGGATCATCGAACCAGCCAGCAAGCAAGTCAGAAGGGAGTTCCAATCATGGAGTCCTCCGATACCCCCACCCGTGTGCTCGTGGTGGCGCATAAGACGGCTGCTACCAAGCCTCTACTCGACGCTGTCACAGAGCGTGCGCGGCGCAGTCCTTGCGTCTTCACGCTGCTGGTTCCCAGCTCCCCTCATGGGCTGCATAAGGTCGTCGATCCAGAGGACCAGGGGGTGGACGAGGCCAGCGCGGTGATCGAGCGTGCGCTACCGCTCCTAGAACAGGCCGCGGGAACGCGCGTAGAGGGCATCGTTGGTGCCCCTGATCCGGTTGTGGCGGTGCATGACGCAATCAACCTCCGTGGCTTCGATGAGGTAATTGTCTCAACGCTTCCTACAAAGCTCTCGCGCTGGCTGAAGCTCGATCTCCCGAGCAAGATCTCCGGCACGGGACTGCCGGTGAGTACCGTTACACCCCAGGAGGATGCAACCAGCGCAGCGTCTGACTGAGCTAGCGCCGCTGGAAGCTGATCACTCGATCGCCTGCTGCAGTAGCTCGCTCGCGAAGTAGGCCGCAGCCATGAATCCGGATTGTCCGCTGTTCTATTCCGGATTGTCCGCTGTTCTAATACTGATTATCCGGAGATCTATTCCGGATTGTCCGCTATCCTAATGCTACTTTGTCCGCACAGGAGATTCCTCGGCATGCGGCTGCGCGCGTCGTAGAGGCGCTCGCTGACACGCGTATCGTCGCTGTCGAAGGTCCACGCCAGGCGGGCAAGTCGACGCTCTGCACGAAGCTCGCCTTGGATCGGGGCATGCGGATCGTCACGCTCGACGACGCGAACACTCGCCGCGGCGCGATCGACGATCCTCAGGGCTTCGCGGCGGCACTCGGAGAACGGGCGTTCATCGACGAGCTCCAGCGGGTACCGGAGCTCGTGCTCGCGCTGAAGATGGCAGTGGATCAAGAACCGCAGCCAGGTCGCTTTCTGGTGAGTGGGTCGGCCAACCTGCTGCTGGCGCCCCGCATCGGTGATTCGCTGGCCGGGCGTGTCGAGCGGGTTCCGTTGCGTCCGTTCACGCAGGCGGAGCTCGCACGTAAAGCCGTGCCCCAGTGGCTCGATGAGATCTGGGAAGGCGCGGGAGCCCCGTACGTGGAGTCACGGGAGGTGGGCAGGGTCGCGCACGCACATCGCATCGCAACAGGTGGGTTCCCGGCGGCGATCGCTCGCTCGGAGCGCCGTCGTAGGACATGGTTTGAGGACTATCTGGCAGCGCTCATTGCGCGCGACGTCCCCGACCTCGTCGACATCCGCCGCCCCGATCTACTCCCCGCGCTGCTTGCTCATCTGGCCGCCGGCTCCGGCTCGCTGATCTCGATGCGGCCGATCGCACAAGCGCTGGCGGCCGACGAGAAGACGGTACGCGCCTATGTCCGCTTGCTGGAGCTGCTGCACCTGCTCGTCAGCGTGCCGGCCTGGGCTCCCGGCTTCGCCACACGGGCCGTGCGCGCGCCGCGTCTGTTCATCGAGGACTCAGGCTTGATGGCCCATCTGCTGGACGCCGACACAACACGAATCGCACAGGACGACGTACTCAGCGGCCGCGCATATGAGTCGTTCGTGGCGATGGAGCTCGCGCGCCTGCTCCCTCACACCGAGACGATGCCCCGGATGCGCCACTGGCGCGGCGCGTACGGAGAAGAGGTTGACATCGTGCTCGAAGACCGTGCGGGTAGGGTGATCGGGGTCGAGATCAAGTCCGGCGCCACCGTCAGGCAGACGGACCTGCGCGGACTGAACAGGTTCCGTGCTCTGGCGGGCGAGCGGTTCGTGGCTGGTCTCGTGCTCTGCACGGCACGCCAGACGATCCCGCTCGGACATCGCCTTTGGGCCACCCCGATCGAGGCGCTGTGGGCCTGACGGCCGCTGCCCGGGTCTGAGGGCGGTCAAAACAATGTATCACCGAGGGCTTGAAACGCGATCACTCGCTCGCTGCGGCCCGCCACGCGGGCGGATACGGCAGCGGGCTGAGCGTGCTCCCGAGCTGCTCGCGCAGATGCTCGAGCGGCGGCGGCAGCGACAGGCTCTCGCCGAGGTGCGCCTCGTCCTCGTCCACCGCGAAGCCGGGGCCGATCGTCGCGATCTCGAACAGCACGCCGCTCGGCTCCAGGAAGTACACCGATTTGAAGTAGAAGCGATCGATCACCGGGGTCGGACGCGCGCCCGCGTCGGCCACGCGCGCGCGCCACTGCTCGAGGTCGTCGATCACCGCCGCGAACGCCACGTGATGCACCGTGCCGGCTCCCTGCGTGCGGTTGATCTCCGGCGGCGCTGGGTCGTAGACGTAGAAGCCGCCGCGGCGCTCCCCGCGCACGTCCCAGTGCTCGCTCTCGCCTTTGGCGAAGCCCATCGCCTCGCCGAGCAGGCGCTCGCTGCGAAACGGCGCGTTGCTGTACGCGCGCACGCCCTCGAAGCCCTGCAGCGCGTGCTCTGGCGGTATGTCCGGGGCGCGCGCGCTCAGCGGCTCGTCCTCGCCGGCGCTGAGCACGAGCTCGTGTTCGAGGCCCTCGGGGTCGAGAAACAGCAGGCTGCCCTCGGTCAGCTCGGCGCTGACGCCGTGCGCGGCCAGCCGCTCGCGCCAGAACTCGAGCGCCTGCGCCGAGGACACCCGCCACACGATCCGGTGCACCATCCCCGCGCCCGCCACGCCGCGCGCCGCGCCGGGGTACTCGAAGAACGTCAGGTCCATCCCCGGCGAGCCGTGCTCGTCGCCGTAGAACAGGTGGTACATGTTCGGTTCGTCCTGGTTGACGGTGCGCTTGACCATCCTCAGCCCGAGCACGCCCGTGTAGAACTCGACGTTCGCGCGGGCGTCGCCGGTGATGGCGCTGATGTGGTGGATTCCCTCGAGCTTCATCAGGCCTGCCATTATCGCCGAGTGCAAGATGGATCGGGGTCGTTGTCGAGACGGGCGAGCGCGAGCGCGACCATCTCGCGCTCGGCCGCGTGGCTGAGCGTCCTGCGCGCCTGATCGAGACCGATCCAGCGCACCTCCTCGACCTCGTCGTCGTGGTCGTCGGTGTTCCCCTCGAGGTAGGAGAACAGGAAGAAGTGCACGGTCTTGGCCACGGTACGCCCACCGCGCCTGTACCAGTAGCGCGATTCGCCGAGCTCGTGCACCGGCTCGGCGACGACCCCCGTCTCCTCGCGCACCTCGCGCGTGGCCGCCTGCACAGGCGTCTCGCCTGGGTCGACGTGCCCCTTCGGGAGTGCCAGCACGCGCGAGCCGTCGGCGGCGCGGCGCGTGGGCACGATCACGACCACCTGTCCGTCGCGCACTACCACGCCGCCGGCGGAGAACTCGCTCGCCTGCGACTTGGACGGGCGCTTCTTAGAAGACATATTGCTTGAGCGCCTGCGAGTCGTGGACGACGAGCCGGCCGCGACCCTGGGAGATGACACCGGCGCGCTCGAGCACCGCGAGGAAGCGGCTCGCGGACTCGCGCGAGGAGCCCGCCAGCTGGGCGAGGTCGGCCTGGGTGGCGGTGACTAGCACGTCGGTGTCCGACTTGCCGGAAGCGATCTCCTGGGCGACCAGCTCGGTGAGCACGTGGGCGACCCGGCTCTGGACGGTCTGGAAGGACTGGCGCGAGAGGCGCTCGTTGGTCTCCCGTAGGCGCCGGCCGAGGGCTATCACCAGGCGGGCGGCGATCTGCGGGCGCTCGCCCATCAGCCGGCGCATGTCCGGCCCGAGCACCCCCACCAGGCTCGTCGGCTCGAGCGCCTCCACGGTGGCCGACCGGTGCTCGTCCTCGAACAGGGCCAGCTCGCCGAAGAAGTCCCCCGGGCCGAACGTCGCGAGCGTGATCGTCCGCCCGTCCGGGTGGCTGCGGACGGCCCGGGCGTGACCCACCCGCACCACGTAGCACGTGTCGCTCGCGTCCCCCTCCCGGAATACCGCCTCGCCCGGCTCGAAGTGTCGGGGCAGCGCCATCTGGGCGATCCGCTCGAGGTCGTCGATTTCGAGCGTTGAGAATACTGGCACCCGTCCGAGCAGCTCCACCACGTCCGCTGAGCTCCCTGTCTCCATCCTGTGCAGGGAATACCACAACCGCGTATTAGGACCGGAACAGCCGCGGGTCGTTGGTGATGATCCCGTCGACGCCCATGGCGGTCAGGCGCTCGATCATGCGCGCGTCATCGACGGTCCACACGTAGAGCTCGCCGCCGCCTTCGGCGACGGCGCGGACGAGCGCGCGGGTGACCACCCGCCAGTGCGCCATGATCGCGTCGAAGCGACCGTCGGCGAGCGCGGCGCGCGCCCGCCGGGGCAGCGCGGCGCGGTAGCCGGTGAGCATCGCGAGCGCGGGTATGGCGGTGAGCATGTCGGTGGTGTAGTCGCGGCGCACGCGCGGCACCGACCAGCCGAGCCGCAGCGCCGGCTCGGCGGCGCGGATCCGCGCGAGCCCGGCGGGGAACATGCCGCTGATCAGCGTGCGCGCGACGAGCCCGTGCTGGCGCAGCGCGTCGAGCACGCGCAGCTCGTAGCCGGGCAGCTTGACGTCGACGTCGAGCTCGACTGCGGCGAAGGCCGGACTGGAGAGGTGCTCGAGCGCCTGCTCGAACGTGAGCGGCGTGCGCGACCGCGCGTCCTGGTGGTCGTGCGCGACGAGCAGGCGTCCGCTGCCGTCGGCGTGCTCGCTGAGCACGTCGAGCTCGATCATGTCGACGTCGTGGCGCAGCGCGGCGTCAAAGCTCGCGAGCGTGTTGCCAGGCTCGATGTGCGCGGCGCCCTTGTGGCCGACGCGGCGCAACCGCTTGGGCGGCGATGAGTCGATCATCGCCGCCCACGATCGCAGAGTGTCGGCTCAGACGATCATTGGGTAGGCGTTTCCAGAGCGCGGATCAGCCCGCGAACAGTTCTTCCAGGCTTGTCGTGAGAACGGTGGTGGAGCCGAAGACGATATGGGCAGCTTCACGTGCGTTCCTCGGCACGCTCAGCGACGGTGTCGTAGTCGAGCGGTGGGAGTCAGGAAGCGCAGGACGGCGGCGGAGAGCAGGGGAGTGTCAGCGCGAGTGCCCATGCCCGAATTCTATTCCCTGCCAGCAGCTTGGCCGCAACCTCCGTGCGCGTCAGCCGAGACCTGAGATCTTCCACTTGCCGCCTTCCTTGACGAGCGAGACGGTGCTGGGGCGTTTCTTGCCTTCGTAGATGCTCGTAACGGCGGCCGTCGCGCTGGTGTTCCCGGCTGCGAGCTTGACGGACTGCACGCTGGCTTCGAGGCTGTCGATCTCGGCGAGCTGTTTTTTGATCGCTTCTTCGCAGCCCTTGCTGCCGCCGAGCCTGCTGACGACTGCCGCGGCGAGGTCATCGCCGCAGATCTTCTTCTGTTCGCCGGCGGTGGCGTCGGCCTGCAGGTTGGAGACCGTCTGCGCGACTTCGTGCTGTTCGCCTTTGAAGCCGGCGGTGGAGACCGTGGTGCCGCACGCGCTCAGGACGAGCGCGAGCGGCGGCAGGCAGAGCAGGACGGGCAGGCGACGCATGCCCGTCAGCCTATTGGCTACAAGTTCGTCTCGTCGTTGCGTCGGTAGCCGAGGCGTGCGGAGATGCAGTCGGCGGTGGATACCAGCAGCACCTGGTCGATCTCGATTCCGTCGCTGAACTCGTTCACGAGCATGCGGCGGCGTCCGCGACGATCAGACTCCGGCAGCTCGTCCACCGGCGGAGCAGCTACTCGAGCGTGATCGCGCGGATGCTGTGTTCGTCGGGCAGTTGCTCGAGCTCGGCGAGCACCTCGCGCGCCAGGCGGCGGATGTCGGGCTCGTGCGCCTCGTCGGAGATCAGCAGCCGCAGCGCGCTCGCCGCCACGGGCACCTCCTTGACGTCGAGGAACAGGTGGTACGGGGGCGCGGAGTCTTCGGTTGCGTCGTTCATCAGCCCCAAGCCTACCGGCCGCGCGGGGATTCACTCCACGGGCCGCGTGGTCCTAGTCTCACGGGGGCAGGCGGGCCGATGGACCCGCTGACAAGCGCTCCGCCAAATCAACGCCAGTGTTACACCACAAATCGTATTCCGATGAGGATCAGTGCAATGGAAAAGCTACGCTCAAGAACGAGTCCCTGATTTGGTGTAAATATGCGGTGCAGCCGTGCCGATAGCAAGGCTAGCGTGGAAAACCAGGTTGTGGTTCCGGCGGCGACACCTAGCACCCATAGTCCGAGATCTACCGCGCCGTGAGGACGCGCGACGGGTAGGGCGGACAGGCCGAGCCATAGTGCTGCGGTCGCCGGATTGAGCATCGCGGCGCTGATTGCTGTCGGTGCTGATATAGCGTCTATACGGCGCGACCAGAGAAAAACTGCTGCTACCACACAAAATGCGGCCGCCAGCCAGTGCGCAAAGGTCGCGTTCAGGTTATTGGCGGTGATAACGCCAATGGCCGTTAGGAGTGCATAGAGGGCGTCGGTAGCGGCTGCCCCTAGTATGATCGGGGCAACGCGTCTCACGCCGTCGCGCGCGAAGATGATACAGAGAGCAGTGTTTGCTCCGGGTGGTATTGACACGAGCAATGCCACGCCGAAGCCAAGCGCGAGCGTGTGCATGACTACTTCTTCCCTTCCGGCGGCATGCTCCCTACTCCGACGACCGGCCCTCGACGGGACACGCAAGTTGGGACGACCCCGGGGCGATTATCCGTCCTCAGGAGACCTCTCGCACCTCGCCGGTATGGACGTCGTAGACGAAGCCGCGCACGGAGTCCTTATTGGGGATGAATGGGCTCGCCTGGATGCGGGCGATCGACTGGCGCACGTCACCCTCGAGGTCGTCGAAGGCCTCGACGGCCCACGTAGGCTTGATGCCGGTCTCGTCCTGGATCGAGCGCTTGAAGTCGTCGTCGGAGAACGTCTGCATCCCGCAGTCGGTGTGGTGGAGCAGCACGATCTCCTGCGTGCCGAGCAGTCGCTGGGAGATCGCCAGCGAGCGGATCGCGTCGTCGGTGACCACGCCACCTGCGTTGCGGATCACGTGGGCATCGCCCTCCTGCAGGCCGAGCAGGCCATACGGATTGAGTCGGGCGTCCATGCAGGCGAGCACGGCAACTTTGCGGGCGGGCGGGGGAGGGAGGTCACCCTTGTCGAAGCTCGCGGCGTACTCGCCGGCATTCTGCAGCAGATCGTCGGTTGAGCTCATCGTCTGGGTCTCCTCGGTCGGTGGTTGTGGCTGGGCCCTAGCATCCCAACGATTACACGGCGTCCGCAGATAGCAGAGCGTCGATTTGACCGATTGCCTGCGTCAGGCGCGTCGCGACGGTGCGAATCGACACCGTGGCGATGGCGGCCATCCCGTTAGCGGGAAACGGTCGGATTAGGAGGTATGCCTATACCAAGCGTAGGTAGCTCGCACCGTAGACTGCGCGACATGGCGCTCATCCACACCTGCTACCGCATCACCGACATCGACCGCTCGGTCGCCTTCTACGAGGCGCTCGGTTTCCAAGAGGTCGGCCGCCTGCCGATCAAAGACGAGGCGGTCAACGTCTTCATGAACCAGCCCGGCGACGGCGACATGCCGCGCCTGGAGCTCGACATACAACTTCGGCGTGGACTCCTACGACGTCGGCACCGGCTATGGCCACATCGCGATCACCGCCAACGATCTCGACGCCACACTCACGCGCCTGGCCGATCAGGGCATCGAGCCTGAGAAGCCACCCTACTCAGTGCGCGAGGGCGGCTCGCGGCTTTGCTTCGTGAGGGATCCTGACGGCTATCGCGTGGAGATCATCGAGCAGGGATAGCCCCGCCGGGTCCGATCAGCGGCGCAGGGCGTCTCTGATCGGGTCGGGCGCCAGCTGAAAGCCGCGGGTCAAGTGCCAGCGCAGGCTGGGTATGTTGGCCGCGGAGGTACCGCTTGCGAGTTCTTCCACGCCGCGTGCGGAAAGTGTTTCCGCGACAACGCGCAGGAGAGCGGTGGCGAGCCCTCGCTCGCGAGCATCGCGGCGCACGGGCGCCGCTGAGTGTCACCGCCGGGACCTCGAGGCTCGTTGACCGGCGTAGCAGCAAGGGGCGCGGACGTGACGAGAGCCACGCTTCGCCCTTCACCATCTCCTACTTCCAGTCCGGATGCCGCGGCAGACGCCACAACGCATCAGAGCCAGAGCTCACAGAAAACCTAAGCATGTCCACATTGTGAGCGAAGCCGCCACCCGTCTCAAGCTTTCCCCGCGGCTACCCGATGAACGCTTGACAAGCTCGGAACGGTCATCGCGACAGCGATGGCGCGCCTCCCTCGAGCCCACACCAATTGCACGCACCAGCACGGGAGGCAGCATGCCGAGGCGCAATCCAGCGGGTCCGATCGTAAGGTTGTCCGTCGTGGCGCACGGCCGCTGCCGGCGCCTGCTCGCCTTTCTGCTGCTGATGATTACGGGGGTGCTCGTGTTCAGCGTGAGCGCGTTCGCGGAAGAAGTGAAGGAATTCAAGCCCTCCGAAGCCGTCCCGCGCAAGTTCGAAGTCCCTGCGGGCGTGAGTGAAATCCACGTGACGGCCGTTGGTGGCCACGGCGCTTCGGGCAGCAGTTGCCTGCTACCCGAAGGCGGGAGCACCGGAGGTGCGGGCGCCAAGGTCACCGCGACCCTCAAGGTGCACGAAAACGAAACGCTCTACGTCGAATTCGGCGGAGGCGGGAGCGGCGGGACATGGGGGACGGGCTGCCCTTTCAAAATGGGCGGCGACGGTGGTGGTGCATCTGATGTGCGCAGCGACCTGAGTGCGCTGTCCTCGCGGCTGATCGTGGCCGGCGGCGGCGGTGGTGGAGGCTTTCGCTACCAAGGTCCAGAAAACATTGGCGGCGCCGGAGGTAGCGCTGCCGGCGTAGTTGGCGGAGACGGCTTCGCTGGAGAAGATTGCTTCGAAGGGGAATGCCAACCCCAGGGCGGGGGAGGCGAAGGCGCAGGCGCGGAATCCGCCGGGAAAGGCGGTGCCGGGGTCAATAACTGTGGCAGCGGCTCCCCTGGAAGTCTCGGAACTGGCGGACCGGGCGAACCCGCTACAGGCTGTAACGGGAACGGCGGTGGCGGTGGCGGTGGTGGCGGCGGCTACTACGGCGGCGGAGGCGGCGGCGGCTCCAATGATCCCGGCAGCGGAGGCGGCGGCGCAGGCTCCAGCTACATTGCACCCGGCTCCATGAACACCAAAGTCGAAGCCGACACGACCGATCCGCAGGAGGTCATGATCGCCTACACGGTGGCAGCTGCGCCGGAAGCCTTGATCAGCTCACCAGCGAGTGGCGGCACTTACGCCGTGGGCCAGGTCGTGCTGACGGGCTTCTCCTGCACGGAGGGGGCAGAAGGGCCCGGCATCGAATCGTGCACGGACTCTAACGGCGCTACGAGTCCAGGAGCGCTCGATACCTCGACGGCTGGCCCTCACACGTACGTAGTCACCGCCAAGAGCGAAGACGGCCAGGAAGGCACGGCGGAAATCACCTACACGGTGGCTGCAGCTCCCACGGCCACGATTACCTCCCCCGAGAGCGGCGCGACTTACGCCTTGGGCCAGTCGGTCCCGGAGGAATTCAGTTGTGCCGATGGCGCGGGTGGCCCTGGTCTCATGTACTGCTGGGACCAGCACAACACCTTCTCGCCAACCAAACTGGACACCTCGACGGTGGGACCACACACTCTGACGGTGACCGCCATCTCCTGGGATGGGCAGGCGACCAGCACGGATGTCGAATACACGGTCGCTGCTGCGCCAACAGCCTCGATCAGCTCGCCTGCCAGTGGCGGCACGTACACGGTGGGTCAGGTCGTGTTGACGAGTTTCTCGTGCAGCGAGGGTGCAGGAGGGCCGGGGATCGAATCGTGCGCGGACTCCCACGGCGGCTCCGGCAGCTCGGGGACGCTCGACACCTCCATCGCGGGCGCGCACACCTACACCGTGACCGCGACCTCGAGCGATGGGCAAACCGGCACAGCCAGCATCACCTACACCGTCGCCGCCCCCGTCGTCGCTCCCGTGGTCACCCCCGCGGTCGCTCCCGTCGTCGCGGCTGCGAAAGCGCCGACCACGCCGAGCCTGGCCTCCCAGCTCGGTCTGCCGTCCACGAAGGCCTGTGTGAGCGCTCGCAAGCTCACGATCCATGTAGCCGAGCACGTGGCGCAGGCCGACGGGACCGTGAAGATCAAGAGTGCCGAGGTGCTGCTCTCCGGTCACGTAGTTGCTCACTTGAAGGGATCTAGTCTTGTCGCTCACGTGAGTCTTGTGGGCCTCGAGAAGGGCGCGTTCAAGCTCACAATCAAGGCAAGGACCTCGACCGGCGGCACACTGACCGCGTCGATCATCATTCATACCTGCGTCAGCGCGAAAGGCTCAACCACGCGAGCTTGACGCCGTCTGTCCCGTTAGCGGGAAATGGCGGCACCGGCGCACCGCGCGGGGGCGGCGCGAGCGGAGCTACGCTTCGAGGGGCCCGGGGAGGCGCGGCAGGCCGTCGTCGGGGATTGGCTCCCAAACGGCGGCGCTGGCGACGTGCATGCGACCCATCGGCCGTATCCCGGGGTCGCCGTCGAAGGATCCCATGCGGACGTTGATGTTCTCCTGGTGCTCCGGGTTCTGTGAGAACAGCGCTGAGCCGCAGGTGCCGCAGAATGCCTTGTCGGCTCCGTCACCTGCGTTCCAGCGCCGGATGTGATCTTCGCCGCTGACGATTCGGAAGGCCCCAGCGTTGGCGATAGCCGATGGCGAGGCGGCGGTGCCCGTTCGTCGTTGACAGCGGGTGCAGTGGCAGTATCCGGCGCGGAGCGGCTGCTCTGTGATCTCAAAGCGCACCGCGCCACAGTTACAGCCGCCGGTCAGAGGCAGAGACGGCTCAGGCACAGTGAGGCCAAGCCTAGCACCAACACGGGTCCGATGTGCCGAGTCGCCCGAGCTTTTCGGTGGGAACAGTCTTGCCGCTCGGTGTACGGACGATCAGTTCGCTTGGCACAGTCGCTGAGGCCGTGTAGACGAGTACTCCGCCAGCGTGAAGATGCGCGGGAATCGCGACGTGTGCCAGCACGTGCAGCGTGCCTGATGTTCGCGCAAGCACGGTGTCGGAGGGATTCTTCAGCAAGCCGTAGAGGATCGCGTAAGGGTGTGGTTGGCAGGCCCTCCAAACCGCCCAAGAGAACAGGTTGGGCTTACGTCCAGACGGACTTTCGCCGCCGCCTGATGGTGAACGTCGGGATTGTGCTGGTGTTCTCGGCGTTCTATTTGAGGTTCCTGAAACGAGCATGAGCAGGACGCCCCGATGGACGCAGCCTGGCCGCCGGCGTGTGAGGACAGCGTGTGCGCGCAACTTGAGTTAGTGGGAAGTATTCGGTTGTAAAAAGAGCGGTCTGCTCGACCTTTGTTCCCGGTCCGTTTGTGTTCGGCGGGCGATATTCGATCCCGTACCGCGCCGGTCGAATCGTCGCTGCCTTCGGACGGTCGTGGGCGCGGGTGGTCCTTACCCGCATCCGGGGGAGGCGATTCTCCGGTGTCAGGAGTTGCAGTGATGGTCAGGTTGCGAGAGGCGCACGCGGTGCCGGCGGGGGTCTGAGCCGCCCCGAGCACGCCAATCACTTGGCGAGGGCTCGCTTCTGCGGGTGGAGGGTTTCGCCGCGGCTGAGCATCGCGACGAAGTCTTCGATGCGCCGGATCCGGGTGTCGCTGCGCTTGGCGCTGTGGATCCGGTAGAGCACCGCGTAGCGGTTCTGGCTCGAGAGCAGCTCGAAGTTGGACTTCGCTCTGGGCGCGGCGGCTAGCGCCGTGGCGAGGTCGGCGGGCACCTCGATTGTCTTCTGGCCTGGATAGGCGGCCTCCCAGCGGCCGTCCGCCTTGGCCCGCTCGACCGCGGCCAGGCCCGCAGGGTGCATGCGCCCTTCGTCGCTCAGTCGCTCGATCAGCCCGACGTTGCGCTGCGACCAGGAGCTGCGTGCTCGGCGCGGCGTGAAGCGCTGGCGGTAGGTGAGCTCGTCCCTGCGCCGGACCTGCCCGTCGATCCACCCGTGACAGAGCGCTTCGTCGAGCGCCTGCTCATAGGTGAGCGTGGTCGGCTCGGTGGTGCCCTTCTTGGCGAGGACGAGCTCGACCCCGGTCGGGTCGCCATGATGAGCCTGTAGCCATGTCCGCCAGGCGGCGGCATCGGCGACGAGTAGCTCCCTGAGCGCATCGGCCACCCGCTTAGTTTGGCATTCGGCCGCACCTCGCGCAGGAGCTATGAGCCGCCCGCCTGGAGCCACGCCCGGCGCAGATACCGGGCGCTAGGGCTCTTGCCGTGCACGCACGCCCAACGTTGCAGGCTGTCGCTGACGACCTCGGGATCACCGCCGCTGTCCAGCCATTTCTGGAACACGAAGCTCGCGGAGCGCTTGGTTGCGTTGGCCGCCAGCCACTCACGGATCGACTCGCGCAGGAGCTCCGGATCCCCGCCCGCCTGGAACCACGCTCTGTAGATGTACGTCACCCCAGGCGCAATCCCCCCGTGCTCAGCCAGCCATACGCCAATCGCATCGCGCACGAGCTCGACCTCGCCCGATGCGTCCAGCCACAGTTCGTACACGAAGCTCGCGGTCTTGGTGGCAGCGTTTGCCTCAAGCCACCCCGCCAGCGACGCGCGGATCGGCTCCGGCTCGCCGCCGGCTTTCAACCACGCCCGATACACGAAGCCCGAGCCGAAGCTATCGCCGTGAACCGAGAGCCAGCGTTCGATCGGCGTCCTGAGGAGCTCGCGCTCACCGCCGGTATCGAGCCATGCCGTATATAGAAACCGCGCCCGCACACTCTGGGCATGGGTGCCGAGCCAGCGCACGGCGGGCTCGGCGATGAGGAGCGGCGCGCCGCCCGCCCTCAGCCAGGACGCGCAGATCGGGCCCACCTCCTCCTCGTCCTGCGCATGAGCGGCCAACCAGCGCTCGAGCGAGTGCGCGACGAGCGCCGGCTCGCCGCCATGCTCCAGCCACGCGGAATAGAGGTAGGGCGCCTGACCCTCGTCGTTGTGCGCGGCTAGCCAATCGCAGATCGACCCCGAGAACGCTTGCGGCTCGCCACCAGCCATCAGCCAAGCACAGTAGAGATAGCTAGCCCCCAGTTCATCGCCATGGAGCTCAATCCACGCGCCGAGCGCATCGCGCACGACCGCCGGCTCGCCCGGCGCCTGGAGCCATGCCGAATAAACGAAGCTCGCCTCCTCGGTCGCCGCGTTGCCGGCGAGCCACTCAAGGAGCGACTCGCGGATCAGCTCCGGCTCGCCGCCCGCCTTCAACCACGCCTCGTACACGTAGGGCGCGTCGGCGCGGTCTCTCCCGTTGTTTCCTCTGGCCAGCCATCTGCGCAGCGGCTCGCGCATCAGCTCCGGCTCCCCGCAGGTAAGCAGGTCGTCGAAGCTCGGCGCAAAATCCGTGCCGGCACGGAAACGCCCTGTCTGGGCTGCCGGTGGCATCGACCGATGCTCCCAAACGCTTGGGACGGTTTACGTGCGCGGGCGCAGGCTTCGCACGGCTAGGCCGAGCGAATCTACGGTTTGTTTCTCGGGGTCGACGATCAAGACCTCGTCGACCTCGTGCGCGGCATAGAAGTTGAACTTGTCGCGGGACTTGTCGTTCGGGGAGACGATCTAGATGTTCAAAGGCATCAGCCAAGAGCGCATCGACGCAATCCTCTCCGCCAATTTCCTCGACAGAAACGACTTCACGGTGGACCAAAATGCCGTGGTCGTCAACACCGGCAAGCCGAACTTCCCGAACGCCGAGATCCATATCTCAGAGCGTGACCTCGAGTACTGGACCGACGAAGCCAAGCTGTCCGATCCGGCCCTCGGCCACTACATTGGGCCGATCCGCGACGCACTGCTGCCGCTGCACGACCGTATCGTGTTCCTGAAGGACGGCCAAGAGGTTCTGTCAGGCATGCAAGCGCTGTCGACGCCTGGCCATACGGTCGGTCACACAAGCTTTGTGATCAGGTCGGGTGGCAGCTCGATCGCCTATATCGGCGACCTCGGTCACCAGCCCCTGCTTCAAATGGAGAACCCGCGCGCTGAATTCGCTCGCGACACTGACCCGCAGCAGGGGGTTGTGTCCCGGCTACGCGTCTTCGACATGGTGGCGAGCGAGCAAATCCCAATCGTTGCATACCACTTCCCTTGGCCCGGCGTCGGCCATGTCGCGAAGAGCGGTGACAGCTATCGATACGTCCCAATCCAAATGCAGACGGTGCTGTAACGGGTCGGCGATCCCTTTTCTCAGCTAGGTGGGGGAGGGGGGTGTGTTGCGTTGGGCGCCAAGCCCCCAACGACGATGTGGTCTATGCCGCGTTCGTGCAGGGTCCGTAGCAGCGGGAGTGGATCAAGTGCCTCGGGCATGGCGGAACGCCTCGGCGAAACGATTGGCGAATCGAGCGAGCGCGGCGGCCTCTTCGAGGTTCTTGCTCTCGCCTCGGGCGCGGTCGTGCACAACCTGTGCGCGGTTGGCGCGCTCCTCCCGTGCGATCTCCTCCGCCGTCCACGGTCCGCGCGGCTTGCCTTTGGGCTGTTCTGCCATGCCATCCATGATGCCACCTCCACCGTCCCAACGTGCACCAAGCCCGCCCTACGCCGTCGCTCTAGGGCCGAGAACAAAGAAGACGCGGTCCTGGGCCGCTTGAGGACCCTTACCGATCTGCCCTTGCGGACCAACCGGAGCGGGTGGCGCGGCCTCACACCTCGGTGGCCTCGCTCTTTGCGACTCAGTTCCGCGTCTAGGCAGAACATAAGTCACCACTACGGCGAGTGCAAGTGCTCGTCGTGGGGCTTCCTGCAGTTTGCGAAGAAAATGAGCTCACGACCCCGCTGGCGCGAGCAAGCCGATCGGAGTCCGCGTGGGTTAGGCGATTGCGCCCGGGACTTCCTCTTTGAGCATCTGCGAGATCTGCTCGCGCAGCTGTGGCGTGTTCTCGTGCCCGTGTACCGTCACCGCATGGGCGACGGCTGCGTCGAGGACATGCTCGTCGCTGCCAGCCATCGCCAGATCACAGTTGTTCTCGCTCGGCATCTCACGGCAGTCGATGTATTTACGAGACATTGCTCTCCCCCATTCATAGTTGTTCGGTCTGAAGACCACAGAAGTGATGAACCAGCCGTCCGCTACCCTACCTCGTTCAGGTCCGCGGCTTCAACGGCTTCAGCTATGCGGACGTAGCCGGCGAGCTGTCCATTACCAAGGCCAGCGGCGCGATCGAGCGCTTTGAAACCGCCGCAGCTCAACTGCTCAGGAGCCTAGCCGGCACCCAGACCGATGGTTTTCTGCTCAGGTGATGTGTGTGGTCGTAGTCCTTCGAGCAGGCTGGTGAGTACGTTGCCGACGTCTGCTCGCGCTTGGTTGGGGTCCTCGGCGTCGGCGATCGCCATGCATCCTTCGATGATCGCGCCGGTGAGCATGAGTGCCAGGGTCTTCAGGGGAAGGGGTTGGACGACGCCGGCGCGGATCGCGCTGCGCAGTGCGCCGCGCAGTACGACTGCGCCGTAGCGGTTTTCGACGCGACGGATTGTGTCTGCGTCGAGTACCGCTTGCGCGTCGTGGAGCAGGATACGTTGCACGGGAGGGTCGAGGTGGGCGTCGAGCATCGCGCGGCATCCGGCGTGCAGCTTCTCCCATGGGTCGATCTCCAGGAATGCCGTTGCGGCGCGTTCGGAGACCTCGCGCTTGACCTGTTCGTAGACGCCGGCAAACAGCTCCTGCTTGCCGCTGTAGTGGTGATAGAAGGCGCCCTTGGTGACGTTCGCGGCCTGCGCAACATCGTCGATCGAGGTCGCGGCGTAGCCGCGCTCGCCGAACAGCGCGCAGGCGGCGTCCAGCAGTGCACGGCGGGTCGCCGCGCCCTGCTCGGCCTTCTTGCCCTTGACATCCGTACTCTGAGTATGCATGATAGGTACCGTCAGTATGTTAGCGCGGGTCAACGACAGGAGGAAACAATGCCCAAGTACATCATCGAGCGCGAGCTTCCCGGAGCCGGGAACCTCAGCGCGGAGGAGCTGCAGGGAATCTCGGCGACGTCCAACAAGGTGATCGGCGAGCTCGGCCCTGACATTCGCTGGCTCACCAGCTACGTGACAGACGAGAAGATCTACTGCGTCTATGTAGCCCCCGATGAGGACATCCTGCTCGAGCACGCACGCTGCGGCGCCTTCCCCGCGGACCGGATATCCAAGGTCTCGGCCGTGATCGATCCATCGACCGGCGACTGATGGAGGACTATGACTATGTCGGATTCTGAGCTGAAGGCGCGTCATCGCGCGATGTGGGCGTCGGGTGATTACCCGGATATGGTCGAGACGTTCTTGCTTCCGTTGGGGCCGCGGCTCGTGGAGGCGTGCGGCATCGGCCCGGGGGTGACCATCTTGGACGTGGCCGCCGGAACGGGCAACGCCTCGATACCCGCGGCGAAGGCCGGCGCTCAGGTGACCGCCAGCGACCTGACACCCGAGCTGCTTGACGCCGGTCGTGCTCGTGCCGAGAGCGAAGGGGTGACACTCGACTGGGTGCAGGCTGACGCCGAGCACCTCCCGTTCGAGGACGAGTCCTTCGACGTCGTGATCTCCTCGATTGGCGCGATGTTCGCTCCGCACCACCAAGATGTCGCCGATGAGCTCGTCCGCGTGTGCCGCCCCGCGGGCACGATCGGACTTCTCAGCTGGACTCCAGAGGGCATGATCGGAGCGCTGTTCCGCACGATGGGGCCGTTCGTCCCAGCACCCCCGCCCGGCGCACAACCTCCGCCGCTATGGGGCAGCGAGGCGCACCTGAGCGAGCTGTTCGGCACTCGCGTTGACTCTCGCACACTGAAGCGGGACGTGCTGGAGGTTACGGCCTTCGAGCAGCCACGCGACTTCGGCGAGCACTTCAAGGCACGTTACGGCCCAACCATCGCCGCGCGCGCGAACGCCGCCAAGAACGGACGCGAGGCGGAGCTCGACGAGGCCCTGGACCGGTTCTGCGAGGAGTGGAACCTCGGCACACCAGATGACGCGCGCTTTGAGATGGAGTATCTACTCGCCGTGGGCACGCGCGCGTAACGACGCGTGTCATCGGAGGGACTGACGCACGCACGCGATCCAAGTGGTCAAGCTCGGTCCGCCTGGCCACGGCGAGCATCGAGTGGCTGGCCGCCCGCATTGGTCCAGATTACGGGGGCTGGCTAGTCAATGTTCGCCGAACCATTCGGATCTGTAGTAGGATGCCTGTGCGAATTGTTACTAATCCTACCCAAAGGTAGGCTTGTGCAGGGGGCAGAGGACAGACCGGCGGACGCAGGTCGGCCACCGGAGCCAGGGATGGACAAGAGCTCGTCCGGCAGAGCCAGCCGGGCGAGGGTATGGTTCGCCTCACTCGGTGGCTCCCGGGCCGCGCCTATCGGGATGCTTGTCCTGCTCTGCGCTGTCGTAACTTCGCTGCTGGCTGTTTTTGCTTGGAGACACAGCATCCTCTTCTGTGGCCTGCTGCTCGCTGCGTTGAGCATGCTGTTGTTCTTGGCGCTCAGCGGTTCACGCCGAAGGGACGTCGTATTGGTGCGCGATCAGGCGGACGAGCTTCAATACCAGGCGTTCCACGATGCGCTCACCGGGCTGCCCAATCGTGTGTTGGTGATCGATCGCGCGACGCAGATGCTGGGTCGCGCACAGCGGATCCGCGCGCCTGCGGCTGCGCTTTTCATAGATCTCGACGACTTTCGGCAGATCAACGACGGCTTTGGCCATCCGGCGGGCGACGAGCTGCTGCAGACGATCGCCGCTCGGCTGCAGGCGGTGGTGAGGGGTGGCGACACGGTTGGGCGCCTTGGCGGGGATGAGTTCGTCGCATTGGTGGAGCCCGGCTCTTTCGAGATAGCGCCGGAGTTCGTTGCCGAGCGCATCCTCGAGGTGCTGCGCCAACCAATCACCTTGCGGACGCCAAGCCGGAGCACCGTCACGATCACAGCCAGTATGGGTGTCGCGACAGCCCAGGGTCTCTCGGCCGAGGCCCTGATGCGCGAGGCTCATGTCGCGCTGTATGAGGCCAAGCAAGCCGGTCGAGACCGCTACGTGCTGTTCCGCTCGGCGATGGAGGCGACTCTGCAGGCACGTCTGCGGCTGCAGGCGGATCTCCGCGAGGCGCTGGCCAGGGATGAGCTTTTTCTCCTCTATCAGCCCACGATGGATCTTCAGACTCAGCGTGTCGTTGGCGTGGAGGCCCTGATCCGCTGGCGTCATCCCGCACGCGGCGTGATCGCACCGGATACCTTCATCCCGCTCGCTGAGGAGACCGGGCTGATCGTCCCAATTGGTCGCTGGGTACTCGCGGAAGCGTGCAAGCAGGCGGCCGTATGGCACGACGAATCCCATTCCGTTCAGGTTTCCGTCAACGTCTCCGCACGACAGCTCGACCACAAGAACCTGCTCGAGGATGTCCAGGGCGCTCTCGCGGACAGCGACCTCGAGCCGAGCGCTCTGACGCTCGAGATCACAGAGACCGCGCTGATGCGCGACGCGGACTCAACCACTCAGCAATTGAAGAAGCTGAAGGCGCTGGGGGTGCAAATTGCGATCGATGACTTCGGTACCGGATACAGCTCACTGGCGTATCTGAGCCAGTTCCCGGTCGATGTCCTGAAGATTGACCGCACGTTCGTCACAGGCCTCTCCGACTCGGCCGACTCGCGCGCACTCGCGCACACGCTGATTCAGCTCGGCAAGACACTCGGCCTGGAAACCCTCGCTGAGGGAATCGAGGAGGAAGCCCAACTCGAGATCCTCAAGCACGAGCAATGCGACCTCGGACAGGGCTATCTGTTCGCACGCCCACTGGTCCCCGAGGACATCCAAAGCTACCTCTCACCGATGGCGCACCAGGCCCCCTAGGCTCCTCGTCGTGTCGGCAAAAACTTACGTTAGTCGCTGCCGCGATACCCTTACTCGGGGTGCGGAAAGTCCACAGTCACGAATGCGGGCAACTACGCGATCGTGACTGACACTGCCTGTCGATGCACGTCGAGAAATGTCAGCTCCACTCGCTGATCCATACCTTCACCGCTTTATTGCGGAGACAGGATCGCCATGAAAAGTAAGCGAACGCGCGCCCTGTTTCTGGCCGCTGCCGCTGGGGTGCTCATGCTCGGGCTCGCCGGTCCGGCCTGCGCGGCGGAAACGTCCGCTACGGTGACCGTGACGGGCGGGGCGTTGTCGATCACCGTACCCGTCAGCGCCGGCAATCTTGGAACGCTGGAAAACACTGTTTCCGGGGGAACCATCAGCGGCCAGACTGGGCGAAGTTCAGGTGAGCGACGCGCGCGCCGCCGCCGCGGGTTCCGGCTGGGTGGCGACCGTCATCTCGACAGCCTTCACGCCGAAATCGGGGCCGACGATTGGCGCCGCAGCGGTCGGCTATACCGCAGGGGCGATCACGAAGGTTGGGACAGCGACGTACACGGCGAATAATCCAGCCAACCTCACTGGCGTCGTCGCGGCCGTCACCGCGACCGGGATCACGGGCGATAACTCCGCGACCTGGGACCCCACGATCAATGTCTTCGTCGCGGGAGGCATGGCCGCCGGCGTTTATTCCGGAACGATCACACAATCCGTCTCCTAGCCATGCGACGTGCCCTGGCCGCCGTCGCCTTGACCGCTGCGGTGGCCTTTACCGCCGCGGTTGCAGCGCCCGTCAGCGTGTCCACCGCGGCCCCGGTCGCGACGGCGCGGGCACTCACGGCCGGCGGCATCGGTGTGCAGTTGCTCGACGTCCCGCTCAGCGCGTACGGCGATCCCAGGGCGCGCCTCTACATCATCGATCACCTGCACCCAGGAACGACCATCCACCGTCGGATCGAGGTCTCCAACACGACGAGCTCACTTGTGCACGTCGTCATGTATGCAGCCGCCGCGACTATCAGCAGGGGCGCGTTCGTCGGCGCCGCCGGACACACCCCCAATGAATTGACCACCTGGACATCGGTTCTTCCCGGCGCGTCCAACGTCCCCTCCGGTGGACACGCGATCGCCACCGTGACTATCGCCGTTCCTCGCGACGCGCCCCCCGGGGAACAGTACGGCGTGATCTGGGCCGAGACGCGCTCGGCGCCACCAGTTGGTGGCGGCATCACTCGAGTAAGCCGGGTCGGGATCCGTCTCTACCTCTCGATCGGGCCCGGCGGCGCGCCCGCGTCGAACTTCGCGATCAACTCGCTCACCGGCGGGCGCTCTACCGACGGTCATCCGCAGGTAATCGCGAGCGTGCACAACACCGGCGGGCGAGCGCTCGACATGAGCGGAAGCCTGCAACTCGCGGCCGGCCCCGGTGGGCTCAGTGCCGGCCCGTTTCAAGCCAACCTCGGTACCACCCTGGCGATCGGCGCAACCGAGCCGATCACGATCGTGCTGGATAAGCAGATACCCGACGGCCCGTGGCACGCGCTGGTCACCCTGCGCAGCGGACTGCTGCAGCGCAGCGCCCGCGCCACCATCGACTTTCCCACCACTGGGACATCACGCTCGCCGTACCTCACGTACCTCATCATCGCGGGCCTCGCCATCCTGCTGCTCTTGGGGATCCTCGTGGCGCTGCACATGAACAGACGTCATCAGCAGCCACCACCTGAGGAGCTCAGCACGCTGCCTTAAGCTCCTGGTGGATGACGGAGGATGCCGAGGAAGCTGTGGATCCGTCGCCTGCTGGATGTGGGTCGTGCGGTGATGACCGAGTTTGACCTGGCAGCCGTGCTGGATCGTGTCGAGCTCTAGAGGCAACCCGCCGACCGCTGAGGCTGATGCAAGCGGGGCGGACCCGGCGTGGTTAGCGCACCCGCTCATCCCGGCGAGCTGTCCGAATCGAACATGTGTCCAAACTGGTTGTTATGCAGGGGGTTTTCGTGCATGCTGGGCTCAGATCGGATAACAAACCAAGCTGAAAAGGCAAACCTGTCGTGAGGCGGGGACGCAAAGTCAGAGGTCTCGAACACGAGATGGCTCGGCCGCCAGTGCAAGCACGGAGGCTTTTTTGTGTTCTCATCTCTGCCGTCCCTCTCCAAGTCCGCCCCGCAGTCGCTGCGGCGCTTTCCGTTGCGGTCGGGGCTGTCGGTCGGTCTGACGACCGCTCTTGCCATCTTGGCCCTGATCGCCTTCTCCGCGGCGCCCGCGGGCGCCGCGGACGTGAGTACCGGCTCCTGCGGCGAAGCCGCGCTGTCCCAGCCGTTCCTGCCATGGGGTGACTCGAACAACTACGAGCTTGTCCCCGGTGGCGAAGGCTTGTTCGCGGGCTGGACCCTGAGCGGCGGCGCCGCGCGGGTCTCCGGCGGCGAGCCGTACGACGTCACCGGCTCGGCCAGCTCCTACTCGCTGGGTCTCCCCGCCGGCGCGACGGCGCAGTCGCCGTTCGTGTGCGTGGAAGTGAGCGATCCGACGTACCGTCTGTTCGCGCGCGGCGACGCGCTCCTGTTCGACCGTGCTCGCGCAGGTCGTCTACAAGACCGTGCTCGGGCCGGTCGCGCTGCCGCTCGGAGTGATCCTCCCCGGCGGCGCATGGCAGCCCACGGCACCGATGCTGACGGGCTCGGCTGTCGGCGACCTGCTCTCCGGCGGCACCGCCGAGGCGGCGCTGCGCTTCACCGCACTGGCCGGCCACTCGCAGATCGACGGCGTGTTCGTCGATCCGCGCATGCGGTGAGGGCTCACGACCCCGGTAGCCTGCCGGGCAGCTCGGATGGGACGGAGATCAGGTGAGACGGATGAGGGGCCGGCGGATCGCCGGCCCCTCTCATTCCTGCTTGTTCAGTGAGGTGAAGGCATAGTCCCACGCACCGGCATCCCACAGATCGCCGACGCCGGCGACGTCGTGGGACTCGATGTTCGGCTCCTTGTCCCAGTCGTAGGGGATCGCCACTGCCTGGGCGACAAGTTCCCGATCGATGGCCGCCCACGCGCTGGCGCGCGCCTTGGCGCCGATCAGTAGTTCGGCGGCGTCCATCGCCTTGTTGATTTGGGGGTTGTTCACCAACCCCCAGTTGTCGTTGCCGGTCGCGACGATGTTCTTGCCGTTGAACGGAACGTCGAGCACGGCCTGCCCGTCGCCGAAGTCTGCGGCCCAGCCGACGTTGGGACAGACGTCGATCGCTTCGGCGGGCACCCCGCAGTACTTCGCGTACATGGTCGACTGTTCGACAAGGTTGAACTTCGTTTTGAAGCTGAGGTTCTTGAGCGTCTGGTTGACGATTTCCGCGTCTTCGGCGTTGGGACTGCCGGTTGAGCCCACGATCTGCAGCGTCTTTGAGCCCGTATATCTGCCGCTTCGATAGCCGGCGAGCCGCATGTACTGGGCGGCGACGGCCATGTTGCCTTCGGGGTAGTCGTTGTAGTCCACCTGTGGACCCTTCAGACTGCCGGCTTGTTCGAAGCCGGGAATCTCGGGGTAGAGAAAGTGGGTCATCACGTTTGTCACCAGTTCGCCGCCGCGTGCCTTGTCCATCGCGACGCGGTCGAGTGCCGCCCAGAAGGCCTTGCGCACGTCGATGTTCGCGAACGGACCATGCTTGTTGTCGACGGCGATGTAGTGATCGCCGGCGCCCGGGGAGATCTCCAACTGACCGCGGAAGTGTTCGTAGGCGAGCTGGACGATCGACTGGGCGGGCGTGTCGTTCTGGACCATGTTGGACCCCTCGAGGACCTGGCGCCCGATCACGTTTGGGTCGCCGCCGATCTCGATGTCGATCTGGTTCAGGTAGGCGGGTCTGAAATCGGTCGCCGGATTCCAGTTCGGGTTGCGCACGAGCGTCGCCGACTTGCCCGGTTGATAGCCGATCCCGAGCACCTTGCCGGCGCTGTTTGACTTGAACATGTACGGGCCCGTGGCGACCTGGTAGTTGCCGTATTCGGTCGGTTTATTGGCGTCGAAGCGCTTGGCGAATTCCTCCGGCACGGGCGCGCTCAACGGCAGCGCGAGCGCGTCGATCAGGATCTGCGCCTTCGGTTCTGACAGGTGGAAGACGATCGTGTCCTTGCCGGGCGTGGTGATACCGGGGAACGGACCGCCGGCTTCCTTCTTGATCTCTTCCTTGGCGCCCACCAGCGAGCCGAAGTAGGCCGCGAAGTAGGGGTTTGCGACGTTCGCGTTGGCGCCCCGCTCGATCGCATAGGCGACGTCGGCCGAGGTCGCTTCGCGGTTGACCGGCGGGCTGAAGTGGACTCCGTGACGGATGTGGATCGTGATCGTCTCACCGTTGGCGGAGATCTGCGGCGGGCCGGAGGCCATGTCCGGGCTGGGGCTCGAGAACGTGTTCGGCTTATACGAGTACAGCGGACGCTGGGTCGCGTAGATGACCTCGTAGTCGAGCGAGCCGTACGCCTCGCCCGGGTCGATGTGTTCGAAGTCCTCGTGGTTGAGCACCGTCAGCGTGCCGCCGCGTTTGCCGCCGGTAAGCCTCTGGGTCAGCGGCGTCTGGACTCCCCTGGCGAGGTCGATCCCGTTTCCGCCGGACACCGGTGAGCTGCTCGAGCCGCAGGCGGCGAGCCCCAGCGCGAGCGCGCCGGCGAGCGCCAGCGCCGCGAGTGTTCTGAGGAGACCGATTGCGGTCTTCTGGATGTTTGTGTTCGAACGAAGGTCCACGAGAAAGCGAAGGTCCACGAGATTGCACAGCAAGATCGGCCGACAGCAAGATCGACCGTTGCACACATGGCCTTGAGATCGGACGGCGGAACTTCAAGCGAGTCACCTCATGCGGGGGTCAACGTACAGACCATAGAGCTGGAACTCGCTCGTGTTGCCTTGGGCCGTGAACACGAAGCGGGCTTCACGGGTGCCTTCTTGGGGGCCCGCGATTTGTGGCTGGACGTTGATCGGGTTCGACAGCGTCCATTCTGTCTGCTGGCCGTGTACTTGGCCGACGTTCTGGGGGCTGGCCACCGTGCGGTTCGTGCCGGCGTAGGCGAGACCGACGGCGACGCCCTCGGCGCCCTTGACGTCGCGGACAAATACCCGCGCGGTGGGGTATTCAAGCGTTACGCACACGGGCGGGCTGACCGCCACGGCGCCGCTCGGCAAGTCAAGTACGCCGCCGGTAGATCCGTTGGGGCGAGTGCTGTTGATGATCCGCGCGCCTTTGGAGAGTTCCCAGCCTTCGGAGGCGCTGTTGAAGTTTCCGCCTTGGACGAGCGTGTACTCGTTGGTGTCCCCAAAGGCCGCGAAGGCCTGCGAGAACGTTTGGCCCGGACAGCTCGCAGGCGAGCCGGCGGCCGCGAGGGCCGATGCGGCCGAGAGACCAAGCGCTGCCGAGCACATGGCGGCGGTGACGCCCAGCTGCCGGGTGATCCTGTGTGCCGTGGGGTGAGACGAAGCGAACATGATGTCCTCCGTGACATTCCACTGGCGGCCGAGCTATCTCGTTTCGTCTGAGACCTCTAGCTTTGCGTCCCCGCCTCGCGGCGGGTTTGCCTTTGTCAGATGATTTTGGTTTGGGCTTCTTGCCCTGGTCAGATGATTGGTTAGCCCTGTTTTGTGGTGTAGTCCTTTTCGGGCAGTGTGGATGGTGGATGCCTGCCCGTTTCGGGCAACCGGACGAATATTCGAGTCCGCTCGGGTTTGTTCGAGCGCCACTCACATAACACGCTGCTACTGGCGATAAGAGGACAGGGTCCACCGCCATGTCCGTCCATGCCATCGAAGAAGCCGAACGCACGCGTATGTCCTGCGCACAGCGCCAAGGACGGATGACCCCCGTGATCGCACGGGGCGAACTGATCGTCGGCGGGAGCTTGCTGATCGTCGCGAGCGCTATCCCACTGATCGCCGGCGTCCGGGGGCTCTCGATCGCGACGGCGGCCCTGTTCGTAGTGGCGTTTGCCGTCGCGGGCTACGTACGCTTCGACGTCGGCGCGGGCTTCACGGTGCCGACGCAGGCGATCTTCGTGCCGATGCTGTTCGCCGTGCCCGTCTCGGTGGTGGCGCTGCTGATACCGCTGGCGCTGGCGCTGGGAATGCTGCCCAAGGTCCTGCGCGGGAGCGTCGCTCCCAGCTGGCTGCTGACGGTCGCGAGCAACAGCTGGTTCGCCGTCGGCCCCACGCTCGTGCTGCTGCTCGCGGACGATCATCGTCCGGACGGCCGCTTCGCGATCCTGCTGCTCGCCCTGGCCGCGCAGTTCACCTGCGACTTCGCCGCGAACGCCGTTCGCGAGCGGCTGTTCCACGAGATGACGATTCGCGAGCTGTTGCGCGAGGCCGCGCCGATCTACGCGGTCGACATCGCGCTCTCGCCCCTGGGGTTGGCGATCGCGTTCGCCGCGAGCGCGGTGCACAGCCAGTGGCCGGTGCTGCTCATTGCGCCGCTGTTCCTGATCCTGAACCTGCTCTCCAGAGAGCGCCATCAGCGCCTGCTGCAGATGGTCGAGCTCAGCGACGCATACCAGGGCACGGCGCTGCTGCTGGGGGACGTGGTCGAGGCGGACGACTCCTACACCGGCGAGCACTCCAAGAGCGTGGTGCGATTGGCGCTCGACGTCGCCCAGGAGCTCGGCCTGGACGCGGATCGCAAGCGGTATGTTGAGTTCGGGGCTCTGCTGCACGATGTCGGCAAGATCGCGGTACCCAAGGAGATCATCAACAAGCCCGGTAAGCTCAACGAGCAAGAGTGGGCGATCATCAAGACACACACGATCGAGGGCCAGAAGATGCTCGAGAAAATCGGCGGCTTCATGTGCGAGATCGGTCGTATCGTGCGCGCCTCGCACGAGCGCTGGGACGGCACCGGCTACCCCGACGGTCTGCATGGCGAGGAGATCCCGCTGGAGGCGCGGATCGTCTCGGCATGCGACGCGTTCAACGCCATGGTCACAACCCGCTCCTACCGCAAGGCGATGCCGCTGGTCAACGCCATCGCCGAGCTGAAGCGCTGCGCCGGCTCGCAGTTCGATCCGCGGGTCGTCGGCGGACTGCTGCGAGCGGTTGCCGCTGGCGCCACTGCCTCCCCTACCTCCCCGCCCGCGCAGACGTCAGGCGATCGCCCAGGCCGCGAAAACCAGAAACCACGCGCGCACGCGCCACGCGAGGGACGGCCTCAGAACTGGCTCCCCCCGGCAGCGCCTTCGGCCTTCAGGCGTCAAGGCGCAGGACGCACGCGGCCGGCGGGCAGCGGCGTGCGGTGAGCGACCGCACTAAAGGCGCACGCAAGGAGGTGGCCTACCGGTTAGCCGCGGTGCCCGCGAGCGCGCTGCTTTTGTGCTTCGGACATCCGCAACTCCATAGGCCTAGATTAGGCCGACAGGGCGTGATAAAGTGCTGCATGTTGGGGGACAGATTTTTATGGCATCCACATCCGCACTACTCACACGCCGTGAGGCGGCCGAGATTGGCCGCGTCCCGCTGAACGCCATCGACAAGGCGATTGAGCAGGGCGTCGTAAAGCCGAAACGCAGCAAAGGCAAGCCGCTACTCCCCGCACACGAAGTCGCGCTGCTCGTGCTGCTGCGCCAGATAGACGTGGCGCTTCCGGCCAAGGCGAAGGCGCGCCTGCGCAAGTGGTTGGCGCACTTGCAACCTCTCGCCGTTGGGTCCGAGCTCGCACTGTCCGAGGCCCTTCGGATAGCGATGACAGAGGACGTCGCGCAGACGATCGAGCGCGCCGAGTCCTACGCCCGTCTTCGCGACCTCTACATCGAGCTCAATTCCGCTGTGATGGGAGGCGAGCCGGTCATCAAGGGCACGCGCGTACCCGTGCGTACGATCGCGAGCCTGATCGAGATGGGCGAGACGCATGAGGTGTTGCGCGAGGACTACTCGCACATCCCGGAGGAGGCGTACTCCGTCGCAGTGCTATGGGCGCACGCCAATCCGCGCCGTGGCCGACCACTGGCGCCTTGGGACAGCACCGACAGCCCTCCTGTGGGTGAACGCCACACCACGCATGGCACGTGAAGTTCTGGATCGACGAGTGACTGACGCCGGCGCTCGTAGAAGGCCCTGACCTGGTTCGACAAACAGCAGGTCAACGTCCTGGTCAGGATTCGTGGGGAGACGTCGGGCATATGTTCGTGTGCCTGCGTCGCAATGATGCGACTCCTGAGCGCCGCTGGAGCGTGACCGTCTTTGACCACGAGAATCAGGCGCTAGTCACGGCACACAGCAATACCAAGCAGAGCGCTCAAGGCCGAGCGATCGACGCATTGAAGGCGCTCGGTCACTCGCCGACGGGCTATCGCAGCGAAGCCGGCAAGCCAAGGAGGGTCAACGACGACGAGTACCCGGCGGCGGCTTAGACAAGCGGCGTCGGTGTCGCTGACGGCGGGTGCCGCTCGGCTTGGGCACTCGTCATCAACATCCCTAATTCTGTGGTCTGCACACGGCCTTTTGGGCCAGATCTTTGAACGAATACTGGTGCTAACTTACCGCGCACCAGTTCGCTGCGGCCGTCTTCGGCGTACCTCGACATCCACCAGTTGCCCACTGGCGACGTCCTTGCCGTTGACGACCTCACCCGGCAGCCTGATCGCCACTGGCTTGCCGATATTGGGGCACACCGTGGCTTCCAGCAGTCGCTGTGCCTCGTCGGTATCGATAGGCTCCGTCACTACCGGTTGAAGATTGCCTTTGAACTGAATACGGATTCGGGACTTCGCCATCGAAGGCTCCTTAGAAATCGCGTTTCTTAGGTCCTACCAGACTGCGCACGGTCTTGGCAACCTTTGCGGGGAGGCCAAACCTTCTGTCAGGGCGCCTCGGGTATGTGTGGTATCTCCGCCTCGTTCTCCGAAACAACGAGGCGCTTTCTTCCGCCTATTTGGGCACGGCCGCGAACCGCACGGAATGACCTATCCGGCATCGCTTCGGCAAATGCTTGCGCGACTTCGCGCACGTGTTCGGCGTCGAAATGCCACGTCTGCTCGCTCTCACCTTGCAACCTGAACGGCAGCGGAGGATCTAGGACGAGGTCGCCCACGCGGGTGGGAAGGGGTGGCTTGACGACACAGATTCGATCCGGCGTGTTTCGGGCTACCCGTGACACTTGGTGCGTTGGCGCCTTGCCACGCACGGCTGCGCTCCTGGGTCAGGCCGCAGCGCTGTGTGGAGCCGCGGGTGCGGGGAGTGCGTCGAGGACGGCTTGGGGCAGGTATTTGCTGGCGGACCAGATCTCTAGAGCGACGACTTCATCGGTGGTGGCGTCGTGGTCGATCAGCCCCCAATCCATCTCTTCGCTGAGGACATTCTCGGACTCGCCGGTTGGTAGCCAAGCGATGTCGGCGTCCCGGTCGTAGTAGGCGTAGCGGGCGCTCATGGTTTGAAGCATAGCCGAGGGTGGGCTTGTTGGCTAGGAACGGCGGCGCACTCGGCGCAGGGGCCAAACACTGACGATTTCGACTGCGGTGCGATCGCCGTTGACGGGATTGTCGTAAATGACCGCGAAGGTTCGGCCGTCGGCTCGGGTGCCGTGAATACGCCAGTCGGCGTCGCCGCGATTGGGTGCCCGGTCGCTGTGTCCTTCGCGTATCGCCTGCTCGACCTCGTCGCGGGTGAGGCGGCGTTCGTTGATGCGCTGTTCGGCATGCTGGGTCCAGAGGAGCGTTTGATGGCCGTCACGGGGGGATTCTATGGATCGGTTCCCGCCCTGGTCCTCGTGTAGCGGGTGGCTACCCCCGGGCGCCACGAGCCGATGTCTTCTTTGATGAGGCAGGCGGCGCAGGCGGTGATTCCCCCAATCCGCTCCGGCTTGCGGAGTGGGTGAGGGGGTGCGGACGGTCGGACCGCGTGCTGAGTCGGGGGTTATTCGGTTGTAAAAGATCGCCGTGCACGACCGCTATGGACCGCCCGTTTGCGCCGGGAGGGTGATATTCGGTCCCGTACCACGCCGGTTCGAATTAGCGCCACCCTAGCGACCTGGAGTCGGTCTTCGCAGCCATGCTGAGGAAGATAAGGGACGCTTGGGACGGTATTGGGCGCCTGGGGCGGGCGGGCCCGAGTTCTCGGGAGTTGTGAGTTGAGACTTGGCGCGAAAACGTCATCACAGGTGTCGTCGTTGGGGGGTACGGCGGTCGTGCGCGAGTCCACCCGCCGCGTCGTGAACTACGGCCGGACGGCAGCTCCGCCCGCTGCGGCAGCGCTGGCTGTTGGCGGGCACTTGGGCGAGCAGGGGTAGGGGGGGTTGTCACAGGACGTTCAAGGATCAACCGAAAGAGTGGGGGAGGGTGGTGTGGAACGTTCACCCCGCATCCGCCGCCGCTTCCCACACAACTTCACCCCGAAATGCCCTCGGGGGACAGCATCGCCAGTGAATTTCAGAAGGACGCCCGTCGGGCGGAGGTGGCTACCCGCGCTGATCGTGCTCGCTTGGGACTCCCATGTGCACCACGCGAGGATGCGCGCGTGGTTCGCCGAGAACAGCTCGAGCGGATGGGCGACCTGCCCGCTCACCGAGAGCGGCTTCGTGCGGGTGTCGTCCAACCCCATGCGGCGCGCGCTGTGCTGTCGGCGTTGCGCGCACTCGATGCCCATCTGTTCTTCACCGACGACGTGTCGCTCAGCGACAGCGACGTACCGACGATCACGGGTCACCGCCAGGTAACAGATGCGCACCTGCTCACGCTAGCTCGACGCCGGGTCGTCGGTGTCCTGCATCCGGGGAACGCGGTATTCCGTTGCGGGAACTTGAGGCGTGGTCCGCTGCTAGGGAGCGGCAGGCGCGTCTTTGCGCCGGAAGAGCTTGCTTAGCCAGGCAGGGAGGATGGGGCCTTTCGCCAGGCCTGGCATGGTGAGCGATCGGAAGTGGGGCACGTACGCCTCGTCGGTGCTGGGGTCAACTTGCGGACCATGGCCGCCCACAGAGGATGGCGTATCGGTGGAGTGCTTCATTCGCCTCATTGTAGTACCTGTGCCGCGAGCTCGATGACGACGCCGACTATCAAGTACGTGACCGCCGAACTCACGAGTGGGTCTTTGCGGGCGAGGGCGTTCTCATTGGCGAGGGTTTCGTGCGCGAGGTCGTCCAGCAACTGTTCTTCAATGGTGCCGTCGTCGTTCGCCCGGCGGGTCTTCAGGATTTCCGCCACGAGTGGTCCGTTCTGCTCGGTGCCCGGTAGGCGCAAGACGCGCGCGGCCATGCTGAGTGACAGCCCGAGTAGTGCCAGCGCGACGATCCAGAGGTCGTAGGCGCCTCTGGTGCCGACGATGATGGCGGCGAGAGCAGTGTTGACGGCCATCACACCGAGCGCGCCGGTGTCGAGCGCCGCGGAGCGCGCCGCCTGTGTCTGCAGACTGGCTCACGGCCAGCTGGCGGAGGCTCTCCGAGAGCCTGGGGGTGATCACTTTCGCGGGCACGCTAAAAAGGTTACGCACACCTTGGGACGTTTCACTCGTGCCCTTTGCGGCGGAACTGAATCCGACATCCCCGGGGAGTGGGGGAGGGTGGTGTGTAGCCGTCGGGCGCCTGGATGAGCGCGCTGGTGTCGAGCGCCACAGACTGCGCAGCTTGGATCTGCAGCGGGCTCGCGGCCAGCAAGCGCCGGCTCAGGCTCTCGGCATGCCCCGCAGTGATCGCTTTCGTGGGCACGCCGGGGACGCTACCCACGCCTTGGGACCTTTCGCCCCACCCCGCAGGTAACACCGTCACCCCCCGCGGCGGCCCCTCCTGGGAGCGGCGGTTTGCAGTGGCGGAGGGACGGGCCCCGCGACCTCGCGGCGCTTGCTTGTATGCGCGGAGGCGGTGAAGATCTCTAAAAGTTCTAAAGACTTCTAGGCGCAAGGTTGCCGAGGATCAACCGAGAGTGGGGGAGGGTGGTGTGTTGTCGTTGGACGATAAGCTGCTATCGAAGAAAGGTTGCCGCGGGAGACTGAGAGACAACGAAACGGGTGGGGGAGGGTGGTGCGGCGCCGTGTCCGGGAGGTCGCGCATTCGTAGGTGAACGCGCCGGCCGAGCGTTTTGTCCTTCTACCGCGATCCGGTCGGTGGCGGCACCCCTAGCTGCTTGCAGATGTTGCGTGCCAATCCGTAGCCGATCTCGTTGTGGCGTGGTATTGCCGAGCGCTCGCCTTTGGGGCCGCCCCAGCGGGTGTGGTTTCCGCCCTCGTCGATGGGGCGTGCGCCGTGGGCGCGGACGTGGCGTTCGAGGTCGCGTCGTTTCACGCGGCGATTGTCAGGTGCAGAGCCTCGCGCTCGCGCTCATCGCCGGCCTCGCTGGGCTCTGGTGAGAGCATGAGTGCGAGCGCGTCGATGACGTTCTCCCGTGCTTCTTTGCGTGTGCGGCCCTGGCTGAGAACGCCTGGGACCTCGGGGATCGACACCGTGATCCAGCCGTCATCGCCAGGCTCGTAAACAATCGTTAGATTGAGAGTGTCAGCCATGGTCTGAGTCTAGCGAGCCTTCCGGGGGCGCGGGGGGCTCGACCGCGGTCCGGGGGATTCCGTCCAGGACCCTCGGTGTCGCTCGGACGCGTATTGCGCGTCGGATGTGCGTTAGTTATTCGTTTGTGAAAGTACGTTTGTGAGAGTGCGTTCCACTCGACCTTAGGTCCCCATACGTTTGCGCCGTCGGCCGCCGTGGGCGAACGCTCGATGACGGCCACCCGCAAGCTACGCTTCGCGCGTGGCGGCGTGCGAGCCACCGCCCCCGAGCTCGTCGTTGTGTGAGGCCGGATGTCTGCACACGTGTGTCGAGCTGATCGAGCGGGGTAGCAGGAGGTTGCCACAAAGACCGCTCGGCTCGACCTTCGTCGCCGGCCCGTTTGCAGTTGGGACAGCGATGTCGGTAACCGTTCCACGCCGGTTCAAATCATCGCCGCCCTGTAGGGCTGGAATTGGGAGTCGAAGTGACTTCGGGGAAGGTAGACGATGATTGGGGCGCTTCTCGCGGAGTAAGCACGGGACGCCCGAGTTCTCGGGGGTGTGCGATCGGAACTTGGCGCGAAAACGCCATCGCGGGCTCCCTCACCCGGAACAACAACGTGCGATCGCGCGGGCCTGCCAAACTGCCGGTCGCGATGACTGACCGCCCTCGGTCCCCCGACCGCCCTGAACCGCTCGAGCTCGTCAACCGGTACTTGCTGTCGGCGAGCTTCAACCATCAGGACGCGTTCCGTGTCCACCGTCAGTTGGTCGAACTCGACGCCGCCGGTGAGCACGCCCGGACGTTGCTGGCCGAGTCGGCTAGCATCGCGCTTGCAGAGATCCCGGTCCTGGTCCGTGACTTGCGGGCTCTCGGACGCCGATGGTCCGAACAGGACCTGCTCGATCCCCCGATGGCCGAGGCGACTGCCCGACAGCTTCAGCTTCGCTTCGCCGAGCTGCGTCCCGCGCTCGATGCGCTGCTTGTCCGTCAGGATGGGATCACCGCTGGCCTTGTCGGTCTGCTGAAAACAGCGCGACGAGGTTGAACCGCTCAGGCGGCTAGACGCTCCGCCGCTACGAGCTCGAAGTTCTGTGCGAGCATCAGCAACCCATCGCGGATCACGTCGATGTCCGTTTGATCCGCTTCCGTACGGACCCGCTGGGCTTCCGCCCTCAGTTCCTCGGACGTCTGGTTGGTCTCCAGCAGATCCTTCTCCAGCGCACCCGTCAGCCACTGGTGACTGTCCAACAACGTCGGCCAAGTCAGGGCTTGCATGTGCTCAGTGTACCGGACAGAGCCACTAGTTACCCCCCCGTTTTTGCCGCCGCCCACCCCTCTAAAATCCTCGTATGACTATGGTCTCGCCACCCCCGGGGGACACTGCGGTAGCTGCGCAGACCCCACCGCACCCGTTTACCCCCTTCAGAGTGCCTCCCACATCGGCCGACCCCCACCCTGGTACCAGGTACACCCACCACCGTTCTTCCCCACCTTTACCCGTTCCTTTCCAACTTCATAAGCCCCGAACGCCCCGTATTCGGCCGCGCAATGTCGGGTCTGGACTCCCGTGGTACGCGCTGACCGACTCGGGCAGGATCGGGCTCGACGCCACGCCCGGTAGTTGGACCGATTTGGGGCTGGGACTCTTGCGCTTTCGAAGGAGTCGGCGGGTCCCCCAAAACTTACGGAAACCTGGCGCGTTAGCGGGCGCCGGCTATGGGATCGAGCCGGGCGGTGCGAGCCAGATCGACTCGAAGCCGATGATGTCGGCGAGGGTGTCGAAGTCGCGGTCGTAGTGCAGCACGGCGAAGCCCCTGTCCTGTGCGGTGGCGGCCAGCAGGTAGTCAACGAGCGGCAGTCGCTGGGCACCAGCCGAACGATGGGCCAGCGTGCGCATCGTGTCCTCGGCCGCGTGAACGATGCTCGGCGTCAACGGTGCGGCTCGCAGCTCGGAGAGCTCTTGGGCGAGATCGTCGAAGATCGTGCCGTTACGAGCGCTGTACAGGATCTCGAGACGTGCGACCGGAGAGATGCGCAGGTGATCGCCCTCCAGCGCTCGGTTCCAGTGCTCGCGAACCTCGGGACGGTCGGCTCGTGACCAGGCCGAGTTGTCGACCAGGAGTGGGAGCTTGCCCCACGTGCCGGAGTCCTCAGCCTCGCCAGGCATCGTGCTTCGCGTTGCGCAGTACGTCCCAGTCCCACGGTGCGGTCTCGGGGTACTCGAAGTATCTGGCCAGTTTGGCCAGTGCAGCTTTGCGCTCCGGACTGATCGTCCCGAGCTCGGCCCCGTTTGGCTCGAGATCCACCTCGATAGCCTCGAGCCAGGCGTCAGTCTCCGGGCCGTCTGGCATTGCGTGGACCAGCTGGTGTATGCGCTCCTTGGTGGCCATACCCCGAATTCTATCGACCACTCCGGGTGGCGGTGGCATTCACTCCCACCTTCCAGCCCCGGCGCACACAGGCTTGGTGTCCACGCCACCCCGCCGCGCCTGTTTCCACCATGACCCGTGCGTTTCGGAGCCGATTCCCACGATTTTTCTGCCGTTCTGCGGCGTAGAATGTATCCATGTTTCGTTCCCTTTGCCCTTACCTGGCCTCCACTAAAGCTGCGTTTAGAGCAGTTCCGAGGTCGTGATCCCGCCCGCGACCGCCCGTCGGAGGGTGGAGTGTCGTGCGCCCCACCCCTTTGCCCCCCAAAGCGACCCACACCACACCCCACCCCCACCCTGGTACCAGGTGCACCCACTCCCCTCCACCCGACCCATGTCCCTTCTTCCCCCTTCCCATAAGCCGCATACGCCCCGTATGCGGCCTCGTAACGCAGGGTCCGGGGTCACGTTTGGTTCCTTCGCGACACTTCCCGGACCACGAACCTTCATTGCTCTACTGCGTCAATTCCGGGAACCGTCGCGAAGGAACGAACGGGATTCCGGGTCGTGATACGAGCGACGGATGAGGCCGTGGCGGCTGGAGACGCGTAGGGTGGTTGCGCTGGCGACGTCTTCGGGGGTGAGGACCTTGTTGTCGCGCAGCCGCCTGCCGTCCACGCGCTCCAAGAAGCGAAGTACTGCGGCGTCGGCCTCGGGACCGTCGGGGACGAGTAGGTCGCTGTCCTTGGTCGCGCGCACGTAGCCGTGGTAGATGACGGCAAAGCCGCCGATTACGACGTAGTCCAGTCCGATCGCGGTGGCGTCGGCGACGACGCCGTCGAGGTTAGGACCAGTAGGCTCGTCTGGGGGCATGGCCGGCACGTATTGAGGCGGCTAGCAGGGAAACTGCCTGCTGCGAGAGTTTCTGACCCTGATCGAGTCGCTGCGCCGGAGTCAGCGCTCTGTTGCTGGCGTGAAGCTCCTCTTCCTCTTCGCGGTTGATCACTACCCACTCGGCCTCGTGGCCGACGGAAAGCAAGGGAGTGCTGGTGCGAGGCCGCGCCTTATTTTGATCACTGTGGCCCCGCCAGGCCAATCGCTCTAGTTGTTGCTGGCCAGCTCGGTCCGAAGCTTCTCCCAGGCGCGGCTGTTGTGCTCGACGACCTCGTCTTCGATGGCCAGGTTGAGTTCGAATGTAAGCGTTATCGGGTGCTCGTCCGAGGGCGTTTTTGGGTCGCATCCTCGCGGGTTGGTGAGTCTCGAACGGTCGGGGGCGCGGGTCGTCGCCCTCGCAGAACACCGCCTGGCCGGGCTCGAATCGCCTGGGCAAGGCCATCTGCGCTGCGAGTACGATCTGCGTCCTAGAGCTCTACTCGGGGTTCGTCGCCTAAACGCACGATCTCACCTCTGCGGGGGGGCGAGGGAGCTGCGCGACGCGATCGACTTACTTGATCTCTTCCGTCCAAGGCTTTCACGACTCGTGAGCGGGACTGTGAACGTAATGCCGCATGGGCGGCGATACCAGGATCGCCGCCCCGCCTAGACAATAGCCCAGTATCCCAATGCCAACAAGCCCCTCGGGAAACGCAAAAAGGCCGAAGAGGGCCAAGACGAGCCAGAAGCTGCTCACTCCAAACCAGACAACCCACAATACCCACGCCCATCGTAGGCGGCGCACCAGCGCCACCAACAGCGCGCCAGCGATGATGACTGTGGATGCAGTCTCATTCAACTGGTTCGCGGCAACCACACCACACCCGCCGAGCACGAGAGCAACAAAGAAAACCAGCACGGCCCTTTCCGCTATGTGCGCATCCCGCCATCCTGCCATCTTGCCTATACCCATACCATGCCTTTCAAGAATTCCGTTCGGACCGGCCGCCGGTAGAGTCCCCTCATGGCCCCTCCGCTCCGCTCCCCGTGAATGCCTCGTTCATTCCAATCCCACCACCGCCAGGCAGCCTAAAATAAAATAGTTCCCCGCCCGTGGCGCGCAAGCCCGGCGGCGGGGCGCAACGACCGAAGTTAGCGCGCCCCAACGCGTACCCTTCTGGGTGTCGGGCGAAAGCGCCGCCGTGCTCCGGAGCACGATCTGCGACCTATAGCTCTACTCGCGCTTCGTCGCCCAAACACGCGATTTCAGATGCGCGGGCCAGCCCAAGGACAAGGGGCAGCCAGGAGGGAGCTCGGCGACGCGAAGGTGTTATGGAAACTGGGTCCCCGACTCCCGGAAAAGACGCCCGCGAGCGGCCGACGTCGGAGCGTCGCCAACCGGACAGGCGAGCCGGACTGGCAGCGAGCACAACCCAGTCTGGGTACGGTCGCGACATTCGAGCGAGACTGGGGTCTTTCGACCACCAGTGGATCTGTGTTGAGTGGGCAGGCAACCCTTCAGTTGCCACCCGGGTTTCAGTTTGGGTCGCGTGCTGTGCTGGCTCTCGACGTGATCGAGCGGCCCGCCGAGACCGCTGATAACCAGCCACGGCTGACTCTCTCGCTCGCGGAGATGCACCAGTTTCTACACCTGCTCGGGAAGGCTGCCGTTGACGAGATCGCGAGCGTGGTCTTTCCGCTGCTCTGCGCGGAGACTGCCCCCACGATTATCGGGCCTAACTACGAGATCAGCTTCGGCGACCGCTCCTTGGACACGACGGTGAACATACCGGGCAGTTTTGAGCGGCCGGCTAACGCGATAAGTAATCCCTGGGCAGAAATTAACACGCCTGAAGGCAATGATCCACGGGACCTAACGGCACGCGATGCAGTCATCCGCAGAGGGCTCGAAAAAGTGCTCCGCAACAACGAATACGACGAGATCGAGGATGAGATCGCGAAACTACCGGTCCCAACTGGGCCATAGGGCTGACACGCCGGTGCTCAGACCGGTGCCCAAGGCTTCACTCTTTGGGTGACTCTGACATAGCCTGCAGTTCGGCCACGGCTGTTTGCTCGAGGGCCACCGTTCTTCTACGCCGCGTCAATCGTGGCGCATCACTTGGACGCACTCCAGAGTTTTTCGCCGCGCAGCTAGGCCGCTGTGGCTAGGTGCTCGCTTGCTCCCATAGGGCGGGGATGGGGGCGGCCATCAGGCGATCGCCAAAGGGGAGGACGTGTTGGCCGCCATACAGGACGACACCTCCGATGAAGCTCTCTCCGAGAGTGTCACGCATGTGCTCGAGCCAGCGGAACCACTCTCGTTTGGGGGTCTGGCCGGCCTTCACCTCCAATGCGACGACTCGACCGTCGGAGGCTTCGAGCACGAAATCGATCTCGCGACCGTCGCGGTCTTGCCAGTGAAACAGGGTGGCGTCCGTCGCGGCCCATGTGAGTTGACGGCGCAGCTCCGCGAACACGAACGTCTCGAGGAGCTGACCCGTCACGGGGTCGCTGGGGCTCTCCAATGCTGCTGGCGTCTTACCCATCAGCCATGAGGTCAGGCCGGGGTCGGTGATGAATACCTTGGGGCGCTTCTTGACCCTTCGGGTGAGGTTGCGTGAGAAGGCCGGCAAGGTGGTGACGAGGTGGATTGTTTCGAGCCAACCGCGATGGTCATACACAGCCTGGCGCTCCAGCGCCGAGTCGTTGATCAGGCTCTCCATGACCAGCTCGCAGCCCGAGCGTGCCGCGAACAGGCGGAGCAGTTGCCCCATCTCCGTTACCTTGCGAATCCCCGAGAGCTCGACCACATCGCGCTCGATCGTCGTGCGCACGTAGTCCCGGAACCAACCTGGGCGCTGGCGGGCCGGCAGCTCATGCACCTCGGGATACCCGCCGGTGCAGACCCGCTCCAGAAGCTTGCTGCGAGTAATCCCGGTCGGTCGGTAGTCAGCCAGCCCCGCCACACCACCGAACACCAGATCGACGAACCGGTCGCTGACGCCCGCCAGCTCACCCTGGGTGAACGGCCATACATCCACAAACCCCGCGCGGCCCGCCAGCGACTCCGAGATCGTCGGCACCGTCAAGAAGTTCGACGAACCGGTCAGGACGAACTGGCCCGGACTGGAGTCGCGGTCCACCTGGGCCTTGATCGCACGCACCAGCGGCTCGCCGCCGCGGTGAACCTCGTCGATGATCAGGGGCCGACCTCCGACTTCGACGAACCCCGCTGGATCCTCCACAGCGGCGTCGAGCACGCCCTGTTCATCCAGACTACGCATCGTGGAGGCGCCCGACAGCTGACTGCGCACCAGCGTCGTCTTGCCCGACTGTCGTGGGCCAGTCACGATCGTGACTCGCCGTGCCGCCACTGTGTCTCGATATCGCTCCTCGATAGCTCGCCTCAACAGCACTCCGCCATCATACAGAATGCGGACATCGCACCATACAGAACGCGGTGGTCCTAGCAGACGGTCCGCAGAGGATGGGGACCTGAAGACACACTCACTTATTGTGGTGGCATCCTGAGAGGATGAGCCTCGGCCGGAACGATCCGTGTCGCTGTGGCAGTGGCAAGAAGTACAAGCGCTGCCATCTCGATAGTGATCAGGACCTCGCGAGCAAGCGGCGGCTGGTACAGGCGCACGGCCTGGTCGACGTGATCACCAGCAAGCTGGCTGAGCTTGCGCTGGCGGACCCCGTCGCGTTTGGCGCCGAGCGTCATCGTGAGGCGCGCGAAACGTCAAGGGAAAGCGCTTCGAGGACGATGTCATGCGGCGTGGCAAGGCATCTGGCCTGCAGACATGGCTCGCTCGATGCAAACTAGTCGCGAGCGACGGGACGATAAAAGAGGTTGACTGTTCATTTGTCGTTGATGAGACTCTGTGGATACTGGAGTGCAAGGCGCACCACCAAGACGTCCACATCGACCGTGGCGATCATGCCAAGCTGAGATCTCAGCGCGAAAAACTCACCAAGGACCTCAAGCAGGGGCGCACGCTCGTCGAATTCCTGCGAGAGCACCCAAAGGGAACAAATTACTCGGTTCCGGACAATGTCACCAGGATCGAGTGTTGCATCCTGACAACAGGGATTGAATGGATCTGGAGCGAGGATCCGGAGCTATGGCTCACAGACGACGTACCGCGGATTTGCACTCTCGATGAGTTCCTCGGTCTGCTCACCTAGAGACGAAGCCAAGTTATTTCAGCTCAGCACGAAGGTCGAGCGGCGGTTCGATCCGGAGTAACGGCGTAGGCTGGTCGGCACAATGCCGGGTCCGCAAGATCGCATAGACGACGCGCTCCTGCTGTGGCGTGAAAATCGTCGTGAGGGAGCGTTCCTGATGGCGCTGGTCGCTGTGGCGGCTCGTTGGGTCGCGTCCGCGCGGGTGGGTGAGGGTCGGACGGTCGTGGGCGCGGGTGGTCCTTGCCCGGCGGTTCGATCGTATAACGTTCGTCGTTCATAACGTCTTGCGTTATCATGGTGGCGTGTGTTGCGGTCGTTCGCGGATAAGGAAACCGAGCGGGTCTGGCGACGAGAGCGGGTGCGCAAGCTCGACCAGGGCACGCAGCGCGCGGCGTTGCGGAAGCTGCTCATCTTGGACGCCGCCGAGACGCTCGACGATCTGCGGGTGCCTCCGGGAAACAGGCTCGAGAAGCTCAAGGGCGATCGGACGGGCTCCTACAGCGTTCGCATCAATCAACAATGGCGTATCTGCTTCAGTTGGACAGACGCTGGACCCGACCGTGTCGAGATCGTTGATTACCACTGAAACGTCACAAGCGAGGAACCTGTCATGAGTACCCACTCGATCATGCCACCCGTACATCCCGGGGAGGTGCTGATGCTCGAGTACCTGCAGCCGCTTGAGGTCACCCAGCACGGCCTAGCGATAGCAATCGGCGTTCCTCCGCGCCGAATCAACGAGATCGTCCACGGCAAACGGCGCATCACTACTGACACGGCCCTGAGGCTCGCGCGGTACTTCGGGACCAGCGAGCGCTTCTGGTTGAACCTCCAAGACCGCTACGACATCGAGGTCGCACGGGACCGACTCGGCACGGCACTTGAGGAAATCCGGCCGCTCGCGCACGCGTGAGCGTCGGGCCGCGCTACCTGTGCGGTAGGCGAGGAGTGAGAAGCAGATTCCTTACCAGCCATATGGGAAGAGGGACGGTCAGAATCGCCGGGAAGCGGCGCCGTCAGTCGCCGTCCATCGCGCGCGTCCCGGCCTCGCCGGTTGTTGGGTTGTAAAAGAATGCTGTACCCGACCTTTAGGTGCAGTCCCTTTGTGTGGGTGCGCGATCTCGGTTCCCGTACCACGCCGGTTCAGATCGTCGCCGCCATGTAGGGCCGGAATTGGGGGTCGAAGTGACTTCGGGAAGGTAGACGATGGTTGGGATGGTTTTCGCCTGCGCGAGCGCGAGGCACCCGAGTTCTCGGGGGTTGGGATCGGAACTTGGCGCGGAAACGACATCGGCGGCCTCGTTCACCTCGATGTCGCGGGCGCGTAGGCGAGAATTCCTTCTGGCTGACCCGGCGCCTCGTTCCGGGGGATCGCGGTTGGTCTGGCGGTACCGTCAGGTGGATGCGCTCGTTGACGCCCTAACGGCAACGTGAGCCCGGTAGCCTGACCGTCCGTATTCGGGGCGGCGCTGCCAATCGTTAGTTTGTAAAGCAACGTTTTGCTCGACCTTGTCTCCCGCCCGTTCGCGAGGGGTGCGAGTGTTCGGTCCCGTACCACGCCAGTTCGAATTATCGCGGTCCTGCTGGGTTGGAGTTGGTCGTTGATGCGACTCTGAGGAAGGTAGCTCGCGATGCGGATGATTTTCGGCCCGCGAACAGAGAAAGCCCGGGTTCTCGGGGGTTTCAAGTTGAACCTTGGCGCGAAAACGTCATCGGAGGTGTCGGTGCCCCCTCCACCGTGCGGGCACAGACGGTGGGCGGTTCAGCGACGGGGGCGCTCGCCAATCCGCGAGCCAGTGGGGGATGGGGCTGGGCGTGCTTTTTCCGTCTGGGTGCTTTTACGGCCAGTTGATCTGCTCGGCCAGCTCGCTCGGGCCGAGGTCGATCAGGGCGCTGCGCTCGATCGGCCGGTACTCGCCATCCGCGAGGCCAAGCCAATCGACGGTTTGTTGTTCAGGGTCGACAATCAAGATCTCGTCGACCTCGTGTGCGGCGTAGAAGTCGAACTTGTCGCGCGACTTGTCTTTTGGCGAGACGATCTCGATCACGAGTGCTGCCGTCTGTTGCCACTGTGGCGCGGCGTCCTGGGGTCGCTGGAGTGTCAGGTCGGGGATGCGGTTGTTGTCTTTGACGCCGATCCCGACTGTGCCGACCAGGTACAGGTTGGCTGCGTCCGCGTACGAGCCGAGGAGGCGATGTAGGCTGCTCGCAAGGCGCTCGTGCGCGAAGTTCGGTGGCGGATTCATGTGCAGCACACCCTCCCACACCTCGTCACGGTGGTCCAACCCAAGCGCTTCGCGGCGCTCGACCAGCGCGTCGAACTCAGCCGGGGCAGGGTCCATCACCAACGTGGGCATAAGACAAGGATAGCTGCCCGGGGCCCGAAACGGGCGGCTTCGACGGCCCCAGGGCAAACGACTCGGCGATCGGATGCGGGGTTCGCACCACTTATCACCCCGCTTCGGGACAGTTCGCCGCCCTCGAAGGCGCCGGCGGTGCACTCCTGTCGGTCGTAAGCGCCTGTTCCCCCACAAATTTGCCGCCGCATTCCCCCCTAAAATCCCTCAGCGCGCGGGGCTGCTGCACCGCACCAGCGACGGGTTCGTGTTCGCGTCGCCTGCGGCGTTCCATCTGATCGCGCTGACCGGGCACGTCATCTGAGGAGCCGTAGGGGCGCCACGTCGCAGGGCTTGGCGCGGCGCTCATCGCGTCTCCGCTTCGAGCGTGTGAGCTGCACTCCGGAGCATGTGGCCCAACTCGTGTATTTCGCCGGGATTGGCTTTGCTCAGCCGAATAATCTCCATCTTCTGGAGGCGGTCGGGATCGAGCAAACCCTCATCCCGTAGTGCTTCCAGCAGTCTCCGCGTATCTGAACCCAGGCGGTGATGGAAAAGCCTTCCTGTCTCATGCCAGTACGCACTTTGCTTCCGTTGCTGCTCGGCGTGCTCATCCGGTGGCAAGCCATGTTGATGCTGATTACGGGGATCATCGGCCTCTCGGCTGAGCATGTAGTCCTCGATGCGCTGAGCTTGTCGCGCGCATTCCTCCGCCAGCAACGCTCGCGCATCCTCCCTCTCCGCTTGACGCGGAGCCGCCCGGCTACGCTCGTAGCGAGTGGGCGGCAATGGGAGGCCACCAATGAACTCGCCTACCAAGGCGTAGACCCCGAGCCCTGTGAGCGCGGCCGCCGCAGCGAAGCCAGCAAGAAAGGCGTCATCGCCCCATAGATGGGAGCCCGCCCCCCAAGTCGCCAAGGCAGCACCGACAGAAGCACCGATCACGACCAGCGCCCCTCCGATCGCGGCCCAGCCCATCGCGCGATGCTCTGAGCGGTTTGGCCTATCGGGCCTTCGGGGCACCTTATCCAGGCCGCAATGCGCGCGTTTTTCCGTCCGACGGGACCTGTAGTTTTCCCTGTAATAAAGCCAAAAGTGACCCCCGCGAGACTGCAATCTCCGGGGGTCTGGATCAAGGAGATAGAGCCTCCATGACCACGGTCAACGTAGCACGGCGATCCGTCGCCGAAACCCTCTCGGCCATCCTCAACTCGCCGGAGGTTTCGAGCCTCATCAATGAGCTGGAAAAGACCCGCGACACGGGGCGTCCGGGCTACCCGCTGAGAGCCATGATCGGCATGGCTCTGGCCAAGTCGCTCTACTCCCTGCCGTGCTGGACACGCACGGTGCGTCTTGTGCGCGAGCATCCCGCGTTGGCAGCCGTGATCGCCCCGGACGGCAACGTGCCCTCCCATTGGGCGTGCTATCGCTTCACGGCGAAGCTCCGCGCCCACGCGGACCTGCTGGAGACGTCTTTGGCGTGACTGGGGTGTTCGTCGCTGGCGTTCTTGCCGCGCCCGCGCTGCTCCGTGCTCAAGAGCGTCGGATCGAGGAGCGGTGGCGGTCGAGGTGGTATCCAAAACAGCTCCTTCTAGCCTGGCAGGTGCGGTCATATCTGAGCCTCGTGCATCGGCTGATGGTGGTGGGGCAGGTGCTGGTGTGGGGAGTCGCGCTGGGCACGCTCGTGGCAGGCAGACCTCGCGTTTGGGACGTGATGGCTAAACCGACCACCGTCGCTGTTCTGATCGCTCTGCTCGGCTGGCTCCTCATACGCATGTTGTGGACATGGGCACCAGATCCACTTGAACCTAAGCCAGTTGACACGGAGGCAGTGCTCGCGCGACAGCGAGAGCTAACGCAGCTTGCCGGATACGCACTGGTCGCCGGCAGTGTTTGCACGCTCATAGCGGTGGTCATTTCCTAGCGCTGAACGCTCGCTGAAGGACGACGCACTCGGCCAAGCTCTATGCCGCTTCGTATCGAGTAGCGTCATTTTGCGTCGTATAATGACGGTGATATGCCATTGCAGTCCGTTCCCCGCCTCTACCGCCTGCCGGAGTCGAGCTTCTTCCTGTTCGGCCTGCGCGGCGTTGGCAAGAGCACGTGGATCCGCTCGCAGCTGCCCGACGCGCGGCGTTTCGATCTGCTCGACGAGACGCTGTATCAGCAGCTGCTCGCCGATCCCGCGCCGTTCGCCGCCGAGCTGCGCACGCTGGCACCCGGAAGCTGGGTGGTCCTCGACGAGACACAGCGCCTGCCCGGACTACTCAACGAGGTCCACCGCTTCATCGAGGAGCGCCGGCTGCGCTTCGCACTGCTCGGCTCCAGCGCACGCAAGCTCCGCGCCGCCGGCGTCAACCTGCTCGCTGGACGCGCACTGTGGCGGGAGATGTTCCCGCTCACCCCGGAGGAGCTCGGCGGGCAACTCGACCTGGAGCGCACGCTTGAGATCGGCGCGCTGCCGCTGGTGCTCGCCTCCCCGGAGCCGCAGGAAACCCTGCGCACCTACGTGCAGCTGTACCTGCGCGAGGAAATCAAGGGCGAGGCGCTCGTGCGAAACCTCCCCGGCTTCGCCCGCTTTTTGCCCGTCGCTGCCCTTTGCCATGGGCAGACGATCAACATCTCCGGCCTAGCCCGCGACGCCGGCGTGGCCCGCACCACCGTCGAGGGCTACATCCAGATCCTCGAAGACACGCTGCTCGCACGACGTCTGCCCGCGTACACCGCCCGCCTGCGCGTGCGCGAGCGCAAACACCCCAAGCTGTACTGGGTGGACCCCGGTGTCGCACGCGCCGCGAAGGCGGCCCACGGACCGCTCGTCCCCGAGGAGCGCGGAGCGCTGCTGGAGGGCTACATCCACACCCTGCTCCTCACCTACATGGCCGAGCGCGACCTGGCAACGGAGATCACCTACTGGTCCCCCGCCGGCTCGCGTCAGACCGAGGTCAACTTCCTGCTGAGCCGCAACACCGAGCACTGCGCGCTGGAGATCAAGGCCGCAACGCGCGTCCAGTCCCAGCACCTCGCCGGGCTGCGCGCAATCGCCCCCCTGCCCGGACTCAGACGGCGAGCGCTCGTGCACCAAGGCGAGCGGCCCGGCAGAACCGAGGACGGAATCGAGCTCTGGCCGATCACCACCCTGCTCGAGGCACTGCAAACAGACACCCTATGGCCATGACGCATGACGCTACACAGTTGGACCCCTGGAACAGATATGTCGCCATTGGTTGACCGGAACCGAGAAAGGCGATACTGTTATACGCTCCGCGTTACCGTATAACAGGAGACTCGATGGCACAACTCAACGTACGCTTGGATGACCAGACCCGCGACTCGTTCGACGCCCTGGCCCGCGCCCGCGGCCTCAGCGCAAGCGAGCTAATCCGAAGCCTTATCGACGGCGCTCTCGGTCGAACCGATGTCGACCGGCCGACCGCCGATGCGGCGCCTCAGTCGCTATCGGCGACAAAGCGTCGCACACTCGCTTTGCAGCACGAGATTCTGGCCCTGCTGACTTCCGAAGTCAATGAGGACAACGGTGGCTGGGAGTCCGAGCACCACCGCCACATGATCGAGGTGTTGAACTCCGGATACACCGCCGAGTATCCAGACATGTTTCAAATGATCCAGCCGGAGCTGACTAAGCGAGAGTGTTCGCTGGTCCACGACATCCTCGACATGTTCTCCACGTTGGAGACCAGCGTGGGACGACTGACCGAAGAGGAGCGCGCCTCCCTCGGCGAGCATGCCGAGCACGCGCTGAGCTTCCGTGGCTTTGACTTCAACAACAGCCAGGAGGGGCGCCTAGCGTCCTACGCTCGCTATCTCATCAAGACCGAACGCTGGGAGTCGATGGCCGAACACTTCGACGCCCAGCACGAGTCCGGGAACTCACACTCCCCTGTGCTCGCCTCGTATCAGCGGATGCTGTCGGTTTGGCGGCCGATCTGGAACAGGAAGATCGCCAAGCCCGGCGCTCCGAGCGATTACCTCTTGGCACCGGACGAACTTCGGGAGATCCTGGCCGCCTGGCCCTACCCGAAGGAGGGGTGATCCTCAACCCGGCGTCAACGGCGGAGGAGGCCCCTCCGTCACTCGTCTTGGCCGGCAGCCTGCGGCGAGTCGATATCTGGCGGTGCTGAACCCAGCAGATTCTCGACTGATTTGTGAACGACTGCCGCTCTCGCTCGTGTTCGACCGCGATATTTCGGTAGCGCAGGATTTCCTCTTCGCTACCTTCGATCGCTTTGTGGAGATGGTCCCGTGCCATCTCCTCCAGCGGTAAGGCTTCGAACACGATCATCCCGGCCTGCTGGGAGGTGCCCGCAAGGTGACCGCCCTGGCCGCTGAAGATCGTTGCGGCGCGATTCAGATCCGACAGCGTTGCCGATGGCACAGTGAGCCCTACGGTGTAGCGAATGCCCGTACTCGATAGTTCCGGCGTTACGGTTGCCTCTCCAAACACGCCACGGGTGGCGACATCCTGCAACACCGCGGCGTAGCTCTCACGAAGCTCGGCAGCTTTCGCCTGGGCAGCTCTCATATCCTCGTCTCTGCGCTCGTAGTGTTCTGTCGCGATATCCACAGCGGTTGAGAACGAGCGCAACATCTTTTGGATCAACGCTCACCGCGAAACGCACGCGAAGCAGGCCGAGGAAATCGATGCTGGGAAAAATGCCCAGGGTGTGCCCGAGCTCGGTTTCCGCCGACGCAAGAGCCTCCGAAAAGTCAAGCCCCCACGTGCTTGTTTTCCAGGACGGAATGTTCGCGAGCTGAAAGAGCATTTCGTACTCTTCCTCGCGACCGGCTCCCGTTTCGAGCCGAAAGCTTTGAATATGCCACGCAATTCTAGGCGGGCCGCCATCATCGAGCTGTGGAGGCGCTACGCTCTGCCAGTACTGCGTGTAGCGCTCGGCTGGATAGCCCGCGTCGAATATCTCCCAGCTGAGAATCCAATCGAACACGAACAGCAGAGCGGAGCGTGCCTCTGCATCGTCTGGCTCGGGACCGCCGATTTCGAGGTGACGGCGCGTAGTCAGCAACTGGGTGTAACGGCTCATGTCCGTCGCGAACACCTGCACTTCGAGATGGTCAAGAGGATCGCTCGGTGTAGCAGGAAAGCGAACGGCGCTGCTAGCACCAAGTCCTGAGTCTTCCCGGCGAGCCTGTCCGTGCTGCTCACGCCATCGTTCGCGCACTTTAAGGAATGCCTGGTTTGTGATCAAGAACGCCTTCGTGGTATCCTCGGCGTTCAACGCGCGCTCAGCCTCATTTAGCAAGCTGCGAAGATCGACGTCGCGTATCGCGTCGGCGAGCATCACATCGCCCAGCTGAACGTCGAACGCCACCTTCACCAGTTCCTGGATAAATGCCTCTGCGTCCATAACCCAGTTGGACATCAGCTCACGATCCGGCAGAAGCCCCATGTGTTGGACCTGGTTTCGCGCTCCGTGCAGCTCGATGACGCCGCGCAAACCTGCCGGTCCAGTTGACTTCCATCCCCGCAGCTCTTGAACCTCCCTTATGCCTTCGTGGAAGCCAGCTTGCGGCTTCAACGCCAATCCACGGTGGTGAGCTGAATAGCGGATCGAGTACTCGCACGCGCCGTCCAAGGTCACCAAGGCTATATGCCGGCTCGGCTCCGAACTGTCCTTTGCCTCGCGGAGCCCTCGCTCAAGCATCATGCGAAGCCTGATCAAACCGGCGAGCGCGGACGGGCTGAGACTTTGTTCCCCTGTGGATGTCATAGCGATCTCAATGGTTGCGCAACAGCCACGAGGCCGACGCGGTCAGCACAGTTCGACAGTGATCGTGCCCAAGGACCTCACCGGCAGCTATTAACGGCGTCGATTGTCTTTCACACCTGCGTTAGCGGGAAAGGCTGAACCACGCAGCTTGACGCCGTTTGTCCCGTTAGTAGTGATTGGTCGGTTAAGGGGTGGGTCTGTGGTTAGGAGGCCTAATCAACCGAAGGAGCAAGCATGCCGCAGGTACAGGTACAGGAATTGCTTGAGTTGCCGCTGGATCTGATCGAGCCGAGCCGCGTACAGCCGCGTCGCTGCTTTGATGAGGCTGCGCTGGATGCGTTGGCGGGTTCTTTGAGTGAGTGTGGTGTTTTGCAGCCGGTGCTTGTGCGTCCTCTGGAGGAGCGTGGGTATGGGCTGGTCGTGGGGGAGAGGCGTTGGCGTGCGGCGAAGATTGCGGGCCTTGAGAGCATCCCGGCGCTGGTTTCTGGGTATGACGATCTAGCGGCGCTTGAGGTTGGGCTGATCGAGAATATGGTGCGTGAGGATCTGAACCCTGTGGAGGAGGCGCGGGCCTGCACTACGCTCGTGGAGGAGCTTGGTTTGACGCACGAGCAGATTGCAGATCGTGTGGGGCGCAGCCGCGTTGCGGTGACCAACACATTGCGTCTGCTGGATCTGTCGGCGGAGATCCTTGAGTTCTTGGAGCGTGGTGAGCTGAGTGCGACTCATGGGCTGGCGCTTCTGATGGTGGGGGATTTGCAGGTGCGTTGGCGGCTGGCTTGTGCGGCGGTTGAGGGTGAATGGTCAACGACAGTGCTCAGGGATCGTGCCCGTGAAAGCGACAGCGCTGAGTCTGCTCCCGACGACGGGGTGCCCGCTCAGCGGCAGGCGCCTGGACAGCAAGAGCAGGATTTGGAGGCGGTTGTTATGAATGTGGCCAGGGTGTGGGGGGATGCGTTGGGTGTCGAGGTGAGTGTTCGTAGCTTGCCGCGCCGTCAGGTGCGGGTAGAGGTCGTCTTTAACTCTGCCGCGGCGGCGCTGGCTGTTGGCGGGCGCTTGGGCGAGCGGGGATAGGGGCAGGTTGGAAAGGCATTCGAGGATCAACCGGGAGAGTGGGGGAGGGTGGTGCGCCGCCGACTCTTCCTGGCCTGGCTTACGGCTCACTGGTTGGCGGAGCTCTGCGCCCCTCGTCCGGTCTCGGGACATTCCATAGACGATCCGGCGGCTATGCTCTTTACGCTTAGCGACTCGAGCCTGCCTGTTTATGTCACCGGTATCAAACGCTTCCAGCAGCAGGATCCAGGAGATGCATGCGCTGTATGAACAGGGCGCGTCGCTCCAAGATATCGGGGATGAATTCGGGATCACTCGTGAGCGGGTGCGCCAGCTTTTCAATAATGCTGGCTTGAAGACTCGCTCCACGATGGAAGCCGGAATGCTCAAGCGGGAGACTGGTCGTGAGCGTGTCGAGGAAATCCTCGAGTCTTTCTACAGGCTCAAGGACATGCGGCTCGTAGCGTTGGAGCTCGAAATCGCGCGGCGCACAGTACGGTCTGTCCTGCGTGAGCGGCTGTCCTCAGGCGAGTACCGCACGATCGCTCATAAGCCAGCGAAGAAGACCTATTCTGATGAGGAGTTGCTGGAGTTCCTGCGCGACGCGAGCGCAGGACGCGGTAAGGCTTTGAGCACTGTCTCATACAATGCCCTCGCGCGAGATCGACTAACCGCTAACGGCAGGCGGTGGCCAACCAGTGTGACTTACTTCAATCGCTTTGGTTCTTGGCGTGCTGCCCTGATCGCGGCCGGGCTCGACTCCAATCCCCCCTCGCCGATGGCGGGGCGCAGGCGGTTTGACCAGCACCAATGCGCGGACGCGCTGCGGGGACTGCACTCGAGCCTCGGACGAGTCCCAACGGCCGCTGAGTACGACCGGTACGCCCACGACTCTGAAGGCGTACTACCCAGTCTGGCAACCGTACGCACCCGATGTGGCACCTGGAACGAAGCTCTGCGCATGGCGGGACTCTGAGCGCCGAGCATCAACCGGAAGGGTGGGGGAGCCGGCCGGTGCGAGCCAGATCGACTCGAAGCTGAGGATCTCGGGTTGAGGTGAGTGTTCGTAGCTTGCCGCGCCGGCAGTTGCGGGTGGAGGTCGTCTTCAACTCCGCTGAGGCGGCGCTGGCGGTTGGCGGACGCTTGGGCGAGCAGGGATAGCGGAGGTTGTGACAGGACATTCAAGGAACGACCAAACGGGATGGGGGAAGGTGGTAACCGCCGTGCCCGCTGGGAGGGGTGAGCCGAATCGCTGCCGTGCTTGCGCGCGGAGGTCGAAGTGGGGGAGGGTGCTATCGAAGGAAGGTTGCCGCGTTAGTGGATCGTGGCTGGTTATGGCCAGTCGATCTGCTCGGCCAGCTCGTTTGGGCCGAGGTCGATCAGGCTGCTGCGCTCGATCGGTAGGTAGTCGCCGCCCTTGAGCCCCAGCCAGCTGACGGAGCGCTTCTGCGGGTCGACGATCAACACCTCGTTGACGTCGTGGGTGGCGTAGAAGGGGAGCTTCTCCCAGCTCTCATCGCCCGGCGAGACTATCTCCACGACGAGGGCTGCTGTGGCGTAGTACATCTCGTCGGCCCCGGGCCGGTGCACGGCGCCGTCGGGGACGCGGTAGTTTTCCTCGGTCCCGAGATTGAAGTCGCCGATGGCAGCGGTTAGGCGCGCGGCGAGCGCTGGTGGTCCGAGCAGTTCCGCTAGCTGCTGCTGGATGCGGTGGTGGCGCCCGTGGGGTCCGGGGTTCATGTGCAGTACACCCTCCCACATCTCATCATGGCGATCGAGGCCTAGCCGCCGCCGACGCTCGATCAGCGCATCGATCTCGGCCGGAGGGGGGTCCATCACCAGCGTGGGCATAAGGTAAGGATAGCCGGCCGGTAACCGGGGGTGGCCTGGCCAACGTCCGGGCTTTGATCTTGGCGGGCCGTGCCTCGGCGTGTTGGATGGGGTCCAGGTACTGTATGTCGATCGCGTGCGGAGGTTTCGGCGCGGGTAGGTTGACATCGACCTGAACCTGCACGCAGGATCGCGGCTGTCGGCATACGCGACCTCGATGGGCGAGCTGCTGCTCGCGAACGTGCCCGAGGCGGAGCAGCGCGGGCTGGTCGCCCGGATGAGGCTGACCGAACGCGGGCCCAACACGATGGGCCGCTCGATCTGCTTGGCCAGCTCGTTTGGGCCGGGGTCGATCGGGCTGCCGCGCTCGATCGGGGGTACTCGCCACCCGGGCGGATCGTGGCGCTGTTGGTTCCGGCCGTTCGCCCGAAGGTTATTGGGTTGTAAAAGACCGCCCCACCCGACCTTCGCTCCCCGTCCGCGTACCTAGGGAGCGCGATGTCGTTTACCGTTCCACGCCGGTTCGGCTCATCGCGTCCTGTAGCGCCGATTTGGGGGTCGCAGTGACTTCCGGGGAAGGTAGCGGATGTTTGGGACACTGCTCGGGGCCCGAGTGCGGGACGCCCGAGTTTTCGGGACTTGCGGGTAGGGACTTGGCGCGGAAACGTCATCCGTGGCTCCCCGGCGGGGGACCTGAGTGCTCCGCCGGAGCGGCGCGTACGTGTGCCCGGCGGCTCTTTTAGTCGTCCACCCCGGAGCTTATCCTCGAGGTATGCGCATTGTTGCACCCGACAGCCGCGAGATCGAGGCTGCTTTTACCGCCGCGATCGCACCATTTCCTCACCGTTACCACTCCTACCCCGGGGCACTCTTTATCACCAAACCAACCCCCAACCTACCCCTTTTAGCGGCTGTGGCTGCGTGTCCGAGGCCCCGGATCGTTCACGAGGTGACTCTTCCCGGACCCGGAACCATCGAGTCTCCACCGGCGATAACTTCCGGGAACCGTCACCGAAGGAACGACCGGGGTCTCGGACTTGAGCCACATCCAGTTGGCCTCGTCGTCGCGTCTGTAGCCAAGTCGCGCCGAGATGCGATCGGCGGTTGAGACGAGGTGCGGGCCGAGCGCGTCGACGAGCTCCTCGAGGGAGATCATCGAGCTGTGGGCGGCGAGGTTGACGGCGGCGACGACGCCGTCGAGGTTAGGACCAGTAGGCTCGTCTGGGGGCATGGCCGGCACGTATTGAGGCGGCTAGCAGGGAAACTGCCTGCTGCGAGAGTTTCTGACCCTGATCGAGTCGCTGCGCCGGAGTCAGCGCTCTGTTGCTGGCGTGAAGCTCCTCTTCCTCTTCGCGGTTGATCACTACCCACTCGGCCTCGTGGCCGACGGAAAGCAAGGGAGTGCTGGTATGAGTGCTCATACCCCGATTCTACTCCCTGCGACGGAGGGAATACCGGCGTGCACCCGACCTCGCGGTGGCAGATCGCACCGGAGTGGCCCGTCGCAACGTAGCCGAACCGGGCAGCGGGGAGTTTGGAACCGTTTCCGGGAGGAGCCCACCGCGCACCTGGTCTCGGGTATCTGCCGCTGTCGCCGGATGAGCCACTTGTCGGGTGCACGTCGTTTGTTCGTTGTAAAAGTGCGTTTGTCTCGACCTTCGTCCCCGGATCCTTCGCGTTGAGAGTGCGATGTCGATAACCGTTCCACGCCGGTTGAGATCATCGCCGCCCTGTGGGGACGGGATTGGAGGTCGAAGTGACTTCGGCGAAGATAGGCGATGCTTGGGACGCTTTTTCGCGGCGCGGGCGCGGAGGGCCCGAGTTCCTGGGACATTCGCTTTGCGGTTTGGCGCGAAAACGTCATCGGCCGGGTCGGCGCGGGAGTGGCGGTGGGAGTGTCGGGGGAATCGCGTGGATCCCCGACCCCACCCGAACGATGAGTGGTGGGCGCCGAACCCTGCCCGGTCGTTTGCCGCACCTTTCCCGTAGGGAGGGGTTGACGGCGGGACATCGCCGGCGATCGTGCCGCGCCTTATTTCGATCACTGAGGCCCCGCCCCCTCGCTCACACTGGCTGCGCATCCACCCCTGTGGGTCCCGCGGCCCGCGAACGGGCAGGATTAGACGCTTTTCCCCCTGGTTTCACCCCGTTTTTTCCGCCACCTTCTCCCCTAAGAGCGCCTATCAAAATGAGTGTTGGAGTTGTTGGTAGCAGATGAGAGCGCAGCCGATCGTGAGGAAGGCTTCGTGGATGTCGGCGCGGCGGTCGTAGCGGCGGTCCAGGCGGCGGTGCTGGTGCAGCCAGGAGATCGTTCGCTCGATCACCCAGCGTTCTTTGCCGAGCCCCGAGCCGTGGCCGCTGCCACGTTTGGCGATTCGGGGGGTGATGCCGCGCTCCCTGAGCGCCGTGCGGTGCTTGCGACTGTTATAGGCCCGATCGGCGAGCAGCGTCTTGGGGCGGAACTTGCCATGGCGCCCGGTCGGGGGCACGCGATCGACCAGCGCCAACAACTCGGTGATGTCGTTGCGGTTCGCGGCCGTCAACGTCACGGCCAGGGGCGTGCCCTGCCCGTCGCAGATCACGTGGTGCTTTGAGCCCGGCCGGCGCCGATCGACGGGCGAGGGGCCGGTCTTGGCGCCCCCCCTTTTGCCCGCACGTGCGAGCTGTCGACGACCGCCCGCGACCAGTCCAACTGGTCGGAGTCCTGCAATTCATCCAACAGCACCTGATGCAAGCGTTCCCAGACCCCGGCGTCGTTCCAATCCCGCAACCTTCGCCAACAGGTCATCCCCGACCCACACCCCATCTCCTGCGGCAGATCCTCCCACGGGATACCCGTCTTCAGCACGAACAAGATGCCCGTCAGGGCCTGCCGGTCGGGCACCCGCTTGCGCCCCGGATACCGATACCGGCGCTCAACACGCGGCAACAACGGCTCGACACGAGCCCACAACCCATCACCAACCAAAGGTTTCGCCATAGCCACCGTCTACGACAACGATACCCCAAACCCTCTTTCTGTTAGGCGCTCTAAAATCCCCTCGGAAGCCAATTTCCACCCCCACACTGATGTCGCCCGTACCACACTGTGAGCCACTCCGTGCGCCTGTATTCGCCCTCAAAGCCACCCCAAGAGCCGGTCTCACCGCACCCTCCCGCTGTAACGACGATCCCCCTCGCAGATATCCCTTCTACCCCAGACGACCGCCTACGGACCGTTCTGAACTGTGACGCCGGGCCTGAGGTCGCGGATCTTTCCGAGCGCGACACTTCCCGGGCCACTAGCCTCCGAAGTTACGCCAGACGTCAATCCCGGGAACCGTCGCCGAGGAAGGACCGGGACCGTAGGCCCGGCGGCTATTCTCACGAACTGCCCGAGTGGCTACTTGGCCTCGTCGTCGCGTCTGTAGCCGAGTCGTGCGGAGATGCGGTCGGCCGTGGAGACGAGGTGCGGGCCGAGCGCGTCCACCGAGCTCCTCGAGCGTGATCATCGGCGCTGGACGCGGCCAGGTTGACTGCGGCGACGACGTCGCGGGCCTCGTTGCGCACCGGGTGCGGCGATCGCGTACAGCTCGGCGGCGAGCTCCTGGTCGTCGACGGCGAAGCCGGCTGCCTGAATCTCGTCGAGCTCCTCGCGCAGCGCTTTCTTGCTCGTGATCGTGTTGGGGCCGCGTTTGGTGAGCTTCATCTGCGCGATCAGCTCGCGCTGCTCTGACCTCGGGCAGGTTCGCGAGCAGCAGCTTGCCCATCGACGTGCAGTAGGCGGGCAGACGCGAGCCGGTGTGCAGATTCAGGTCGATGCTCGCCCTGTCCGCGGCGGAAGCTGCGCACGCGGTCGACGTACAGGACGTCGGTCGCCGTCGAGCACGCCGAGGCTCGTGGTGTAGGAGGTGCGTTGCCGCAGCTCCTCCAGGTAGGGGTGGGCGTGCTCGCGCAGACCTGTGGAGTTCAGCGCGGACATCCCCAGGTCGGTGACGCGCAGCCCCAGCCGGTACTTGCGCGAGGCGCCCTGCTCGAGGTAGCCGAGGGCTACGAGCGTGATCACGTAGCGGTGCGTCGTCGAGCGGCTCATCCCGAGCTCGTCCGCGATGTCGGCGATCCCGAGCACGGGACGCTTTGGCGTGAAGCAGCCGAGGATCGCCAGCCCGCGCTCCAGCGACTGCGATGTACCGCGGCTCGCGCAGGCTCGGAATCGACCACGCGGGCTCCTGCTCGTCGTTGTTGGCTTTGACGCAGCTGCACTCGTTCTGGGCATTGGCACCTGGTCCCTGTCTTGTCTCGACTAGACCTTCCTGGTCGGGAAGTTCAACTGGTTGATCAATACACCATAGTTACCCATCCGATGCAGACAACCAGAAACACTAGAGTTTCGAACATGCATGGTGGGCTCGCGCTATGGCTGGCTGCGGCGCCCTGCCCATTTAGATAGCCCGCCGCTGTCAGCCAGCTATGGAGCGCTGGGATCGGGCCGCCGTCAGTCGGAGACGCCCATTGACGATCGCGCGGGTCTCTGGGACGGTGTTAGCCTGATTCAGGCTGTCGGAACGACGGCCGGCTGGCCACGAGTAGGGCGAGGGAAAGGGATGCTGAGTAGACCATGTCTCTAGGTACCAGACGGAGTCGCCGGCTACGCGCGGCCGCCCTGCTGTTGTCTGTTCCCATCGTGGCCGCCGTGCCCGCGTACGCCGGATCGCTCGGCGTCGAGACGGCGCTCGCCACGCCGCGGGTCGCACGTCTCGCTCGGACCATCTCCCTGAACGAGACCGCGCATCTGCATCCGACGGGCAGGCCAACGATCACGCGCATCAACGAGGAAGGCCAGGCGTCCGGCACGATCCGCGGCACGATCTACATACACCTGCGCCTCAGCAACAACCACGGCGGCGTCAGCGCCGAAGTGAGCATCTACCCCCGCGGGGGCTCCCTGTCGGGCTCCGGGTCGGCGAGCTACCACGTGGTGGGCGCCGACGCGGTTTTCTCCGGCAAGCTCGCGATCACGCGAGGAACCGGAAGCTATGCGCATGCCTCGGCGTCAGGCACTGCGGTTCACCGGCAGCATCCAGCGCAGGACCGACGCTGTCGCGGTGCAGCTCAGCGGGCCCCTGTCGGTGTAGCGGGGACAGTCCGGTGGGTGCCTTCGCCAGAACGCTCGTTCTCGGCGCCGCGTTTCTGGCGTGCGCCTGCCTGCCCGCGACGACCGACGCTGCCCAGACGGTCACGCTGCACACCTCCTTCTCGCCCGATCGGCTCGGCGCCAGCACCACGATCGGGTTCGGGTTCGACATCTCCAGCTCGAGCGGCGGTCTGCCATCGCCGCTCGAGAGCGTCAGCCTGAGCCTGCCTGTCGGCATCAACTACCTCTCGACCACCCTTGGCCTGGCGATCTGCCAGCCGGCCGCTCTGCTCGAACGCGGCCTCCCCGGCTGTCCGGCGGACTCGCGACTGGGATCCGGGAGCGCATATGTGGAAGTCCCCTTCGGCGTGAGCAGCGGGCACGAGATTCCCCACATCGAGGCGTTCATGGGCCCACCCCATGGTGCAAACATCGTCGTGCTGTTCTACGCCGAGGGGCAGGAACCCGTGTACGCGCAGATCGTCTTCGAGGGCGAACTCGTCGCGGGATCGCAGACGCTCGGTGGGAGCCTCAATGCCGCTGTGCCCCTGATTCCAAGTGTCGCGGGTGGTCCGCCCGTGTCGATCGTCAGCGTCAGCTCCACGATCGGCCCCGCCGGCCTGACCTACTACGAACGCGTGCGTGGCCACACGGTGAGCTTTCACCCGAGGGGGGTCTCCGTGCCACTCCACTGCCCGCACGGCGGCTTCGCGTTCGCGGCGCGGTTCACGTTCCAGGACGCCACCAGCGCACTCGCGAAGAGCACGGTGCCCTGTCCGCGGCGGAGATAGCCGCCGGGAACGTTGGGCGCGGCGACTAACTACGAGTCCGTCAGCGCGTCGGTTTCCGGCTTGAGTGTTGGTGCGACTTATCATTATCGGTTTGTGGCGAGTAATGAAGTGGGCTCGTCGTTGGGTGCGGATGTGACGTTCGCGCCGTTTGGGTTGCAGTCGTTCGCGTTTGAAGCGCTGGGTGCTGGTGGGTCGATCAATCTGCGGGGTGAATACGAAGGGCCGGTGTATACGCAGGCGGGGGGGCATCCGTATGTGCTGCGGACGAGTTTCGCGTTTGCTCACACGGGTGGGGCGGAGGGGTCGGTGAAGGACGTGGAAACGCAGTTGCCGGCGGGGTTGATCGGGAATCCGACGGCGGTCGCGAGGTGCACGCGTGAACAGCTGACGGGTTTCCAGTGTCCGGGCTCGGCGCAGGTTGGGGTGCTGACGCTGGATCTCGGCAACGGCGAAAAGTTCTTGGACGAACCGATTTATAATTTGGTGCCGCCGGCTGGTGTGCCGGCGGAGTTCGGGACGCGGTTCAACACGTTCACGAACATCTACATCGACTCGAACGTTCGTACGGGCGGGGATTATGGTGTGACGGCGCGGGTGTCGAACGCGTCGGCGGCGGCTGGGGTGCTTGGGTCGGTCGTGGAACTGTGGGGGGTGCCGGCTGCGGCGAGCCACAACGCACAGCGTGGCTGCCAGCGCCGCGAAGGCGAAGGCCAGGGGGAGCGCAGAGGTTGTGAAGCGGGCACGGCGCCGGTGGCGTTCTTGCGGATGCCGACGTCGTGTGCTGGGCCGTTGAGTGCGAGCCTGAGCGTTGACGCGTGGCAGGATCCAGGGGCGTTCGTCTCGCGAACCGCCTCGATGCCCGCAGTCACCGGATGCGAACAGCTGGGTGTCTCTCCGTCGCTGTCGTTGTCCTCGTCCGCCAGCGAAGCGGCCTCGCCCACGGGGGTCGGCGTGACGCTGAAGGTCCCCCAGAATGAAGAACCCAGCGGGCTGGCCGCCGCGGATCTGAAGGACACCACGGTCACGTTCCCGCGGGGGATGCAGGCGAGTCCGTCGGCGGCGAACGGCCTCGGTGCCTGCTCGGAGGCACAGGCCGGCTACGAAGGCCGGGCGGCGTCCGGAATGGCGCTCTTCTCAGACGCGGGCGTCTCCTGCCCTGACGCCTCGAAGCTCGGGACCGTGCAGATCAAGACGCCGCTGCTCGCACGAAGAACTGGAAGGAGCGCTGTATCTGGCCGAACCGGCTCCTGAACGGCGAACCGGGTAGCAACCCGTTCAACTCGCTCGTGGCGGTGTACCTGGTCGCCGAAGACCCCGTCTTCGGGCGTGCTCGTGAAGCTCGCCGGCGAAGGCCGGCTGGACCAGGCCACCGGACAGCTCACGACCACCTTCTCAGAACACGCCGCAGCTGCCGTTTGAAGAACTGCACATCCACCTCTTCGGCGGGCAGCGCGCGTCGCTGAGCACGCCGCCGGTGTGCGGCTCGCCCGCGGCCGTGAGCGTCTTCGACGCGTGGTCCGGGGCGCGTCGTCGGGCCGCTCTCAGAGCCGTCGTTCGCTGTGACCTCGGGTGCGGGCGGCGGGGCCATGCCCGCCCTCGCCGCTGGCGTTCGCCCCTTCGTTCCTGGCGCAGAGCGCGGTCACCCAGGCCGGCGCGTTCTCCCCGTTTCGAGCTGGAAATCACCCGACCCGACGGCAATCAGGCGCTCACGGGAGTGTCGGTGCAGCTGCCCCCCGGGGTCGCGGCGCTGCTGTCGAGCGTGACGCCCTGCCAGGAACCGCCGGCGGGGGTGGAATGGTCGTGCGGGGAAGCGAGCCTGATCGGGCACTCCACCGCGTGGTCCGGCCTCGGCTCAGAACCGGTCATGCTCGGCGGGGACGTGTACCTCACGGCCGGCTACGACGGTGCGCCGTTCGGCTTGCTGGTGCGCACCCAGGCTGCGGCGGGCCCGTTCAACCTCGGGTATGTGGACGTGCGCTCGCGGATCAACGTCAACCAGGAAACGGCCGCGGTCACGGTCACGACCGACCCCGGTCCGCACGGCGACGGCCTGCCGACGATCCTCAAAGGCATCCCCGTGCAGCTGAAAGACCTGCAGGTCAGCGTCGACCGCCCGGACTTCGAGTTCAACCCGACGAGCTGTGACCCGATGTCGATCAACGGGATCCTGACGGGCGCCGAAGGCGCCACGGCGGGGGTGTCCTCGCCCTTCCAGGTAGGCGGCTGCGCAAGCCTCCCGTTCCGCCCGGCACTGACCGCCGTGGCGGGCGGGCAGGGCAGCAAAGCGAACGGGACGAGCCTGGACGTGAAGATCACCTCCGCCGGTGTGGGGCAGGCGAACATCGCGAAAGTCGAGCTGCAGCTCCCGCTCGCGCTGTCCTCGCGGCTCGCGACGTTGCAGCCTGGCGTGCACCGAAGCGGCGTTCAACGCGAACCCCGCGTCGTGTCCTGAAGGATCGGTGATCGGCAGGCGACGATCCACACGCCTGTCCTGAAGAGCCCGCTCACGGGACCGGCCTATCTCGTGTCGCCACGGCGGCGCCGCGTTCCCCGATGTCGAGTTCATTCTCCAGGGCGAAGGGATCACGCTCGTGCTGGACGGCAAGACCGACATCAAAAACGGGATCACCTACATCGACTTCGAATCGGCGCCGGATGCGCCGTTCACGACCTTCGAAACCGAGCTCCCCGCGGGCCCGCACCGGCATCCTCACGCCGAACGTCCCCGAAAGCGAAAACTTGAGCCTCTGCAAAGCAAGCCTCGCGATGCCGACCAAGATCGCCGCCCAAGACGGCGCCGTCATCGAACAGAACACCAGCATCACACCCACCGGCTGCAGCGCGGTCCTCGCCAACAAAACCGAGAAGCTCACAAATGCCCAGCTGCTCGCGAAAGCCCTCGCTGCCTGCAAGAAGAAGTACCACACAAGAAGACCAAACAAACGCATCGCCTGCGAAAAGCAAGCCCGCACGCGCTACACACCTACACCCAAGAAACCAAAGAAAGCCGCCCACAAAGCAAAGACAAGCCTGCCTGTGAGCTAACGACTCAGGTCACTGAACTTCGGCGACTGACCGCGGCCCATGACCGACGTACTTCGCGGTCGGCCGGATCAGCTTCGCCTCACGCTTCTGCTCGAGGATGTGCGCCGACCAGCCCGCGACTCGCGCACACGTGAACATCGGCGTGAAGAGGTCCGGCGGCACTTCCGCTAGGTCCAGGATCACCGCCGACCAGAACTCGACGTTCGTCGCGAGGACGCGGTCGGGGCGGCGCGCGTGCAGCTCGGCGAGCGCGGCCTTCTCGAGCGCCTCGGCGGCCTCGAACCGAGGCGAGCCCAGTTCGGCGGCGGTCCTACGCAGCACCCGCGCGCGCGGGTCTTCGGCGCGGTAGATGCGGTGCCCGAAGCCCATCAGCCGGTCGCCGCGGTCGAGCGCGTCGGACACCCACTTCTCGGCGTTGCCGCTCTGTTCGACTTCCTCGAGCATCTTCAGCACGCGCGAGGGGGCGCCGCCGTGGAGCGGGCCCGAGAGCGCACCGACGGCCGCGGACAGCGCCGCGGCGACGTCGGCGCCGGTCGAGGCGACGACGCGGGCGGTGAACGTCGAGGCGTTCATCCCGTGCTCGGCCGCTGAGACCCAGTAGGCGTCGATCGCCTATTCGGGCATGGTCGCCGGGCGCGAGCCGACCGCCGAGGAGATGGAGCCGATGAGCTGGGCGATCTTCTCGATGATCGAGAAGCTGAGCGCGGTCGACGGCCTGGGCGCGGGCGTGCGGCTGCAGGCGTTCGCCCGGCGCCTGGTTGCCTTCCTCGAGCCGTACGACGCGCTGCTCACGCCGGCGCTCGCCGAGCGGCCGCTGCCGATCGGCACGCTCGACACCGCCGCGCCCGACCCGATGTCCACGTTCACGCGCTCGGGCCTGTTCACGCCGTTCACGCCCGTGTTCAACGCCTCCGGGCAGCCGGCGATCTCGCTGCCGCTGTTTCAGGGCGAGGACGGGCTGCCGCTGGGGGTGCAGATCGTCGGACGACCGGCCGGCGAGGGAGCGCTGCTGGCGCTCGCCACCCAGCTCGAGGCCGCGCTCCGGTGGACAGCACGGCGGCCGGCAATGGCGCTGGAGGCGTTCGGGCAGCACGGATCAGCTCCCTGAGCGGTTTCCGGACCACGCTGGCTGGCATCCTATGGTCCGAGCATCGCCGGTTGCCGGCGGCGGTGTAACAAAGCAGGGGTCGCCGGATGTCGCGGCGCTTCGACCGCGAGAAGCTCCAGGAGTAGCGCTGCTGCAGGCCTCCGCCGCGGTCAACATCAGCGAGAACGGCGCGTCGGTCGACGGCTCAGACGACGAGCGCACGGGTGCGCGGATCGTGCTGCGGGCGCTCGAGGAGCCGCTGCGTCAGCTCGCCGAGAACGCCGGCCTCGAGGGTTCGGTCGTCGTCAACGACGTGCGCAAGGCCAAGAAAGGCTTTGGCCTGAACGCCTCGACCAACGAGATCGTCGATCTCGTCGCCGCTGGCGTGATCGACCCCGCGATGGTCACGCGCTCTGCGCTGCAGAACGCCGCGTCGATCGCCAAGAACATCCTCACCACCGAGGCGATCGTCGCTGAGGTGCCCGAGAAGGAAGGCGCCGGCGCCGGCGGTGGCGGGATGCCGGACATGTCGGGGATGACGTAGCGAGGTCGTCGCCGGCTCGCGCCGGCGAGGATCGCCTATCAGGAGCATTTGAGTCAGCGGGTGTCCGTGTGCTCATCGGGCCTCCGGCTTGTCGATGCGATCCCCCTTCTGTGGTGGGAGACAAACCGGGCGATCGCTTGACCACCACCTCACGCTATGCCACGGTACCCGTGCATCGCTCTGTAGCCAGTTCAGGCTGGCGAGCGAGCCCAGCCTGCCACAGTAAGCCAGAAGGGCCGGCTGGCTAATGGACAAACAACAAGGGAGTAGCCAAGCATGAATCGCATCAAACTACTCGGCTTGGCGATCATGGCGATCCTCGCCCTGAGCGTCGTGGCAGTCGCGACCGCAGCAGCAGAAGAAAAAACAAAAGTCTTACCCGAACCAACCGCAGCACTACCACTAACGAACACGACCACCGGTGGCGAAAGCAGTCTCGTCACGGTATCGGGTTCGAAAATCACATGCAAAAAAAACTCGGGCACGGCGTCAATGACGAGTGACAACTTAGGCAGCTTCACGACGTTATTCACCGAATGCAAAGGGCCGCTATCAACCACGTGCACCGGCACAGGCGACCCTTCCGGGTTAATCGCGCTGTCAGGCACCGTTCACTTCTGGTTAGCGTTATTAGGCACAACATTAGTGGGTGCGTTAGCGTTCCTAATCAAAGAATTCAAATTCACCTGCACAACCACCGGCATCAGCGAGGAAGTCACGGTGGCATCGGGCTGCCAGGCGGCCTAAGCCTCACCGGTCAACAAATTAACTACTTCCACTGAAGACATTTTCAAACAGTCGAGCGGTCACCCTGACATCACGTTAGTGCTACCGCAGGAAACCACTAAAGAGATCGCCTGCACCCTCGAATCAAAAATCGGTTCAGGAGCACTAGAAGGATCCGCGCAGGAAGGCACGAACACCAACACTGGCTTCAAACAGAAAGAAAAAGCGGTTGAAGTGTTACTCATGAACCCCGAAGGACTGTAGGGGACTACATGAGCTAGACGCTTCTAGCTGTGAGTAAAAAGGGTGCGCGGGGCCGACTCGGTGGCCTCGCGCGCCGCTTGCTAGAAGCTAAGAAGCCTGGCTGACCTGGTAAAACGTAAATGAGCGTCCAACGGATAAAGCACGGGCGGATAGGTCGAGTGGCGTGGTGGCCCAGCGGGATCCTAATCTCGCTGCTGGTTGCTGTCGTGTTGGGCGCATGCTCGGGCGGCGGTGGTTCGGGGCGTAGCGGGCGTGACCCGGTGGATGGCATGCCTGTGGGGTTTGGGGGTTATGGGAGCGGCGCTGGTGAATCCATCGAACCGAATGGGATCGCGGTGGACCAGGCAAACGGGGACGTGTATGTCGTTGACAGCAACAACAACAGGGTCGAGAGGTTCACGAGCCGGGGCAGGTTCCTACTCGCTTGGGGATGGGGCGTGGCCGACGGTAGGACGAGAGCGCTACAGACATGCATGAGCAAGTGTTTCTCTGGCTTCGAAGGGGCTGGTGCGGGGCAACTGCAGTTCGCCGAGGGCGTAGCGGTCGACAACGACCCCGACAGTGCCTCCTACGGCGATGTGTACGTGGTAGACCTCGACAACCGCCGCGTGCAGAAGTTCAGCCCTGAAGGCAAGTTCCTCTTGATGTTCGGGGAAGAAGTCAACCAGACAGCCCATGTTCGCAACGAGCACGCCAGCGAAGACGTCTGCAGAGCTAGCTCGGGTGACCAATGCAAGGCGGGCCCAGAAGCGAGCGTCCACGGCCTGTTCGTGTTCGCGGTAGAGGGGAGCTTCATAGCCGTGGGCCCCAACGGGACGGTCTATCTGGGTTCCAGCGACCATGTGCTCGAGTTCAATCCGGAAGGCGTCTACCAGACCGAGATCACGCTCCTTCCGAGCCCCAAGCCCACGGGTTCGAACGAACTGGGCGGTGTCAGCGGCCTAGCCGTCAACGCTCAAGGCAACCTGTACGTGATCCGCAACGGCATCGCCGGCATCGACGAGTACACGCCATCAGGCAAGCTCATCCGCAACCTCGACGACAAAGGCGAAGTAGCAGGTCCGGAAGGCCCCACGCCGACGATCGCCGTCAACCGCGCCGGCTACTTGTTTGCCGATGTGCACATCATCAACCGAGGCCACCACATCGAAGAGTACAGTCCCACGGGCAGCAAGCTCGCGAGCTTCGACTACGGCAGCCAAGACGGCCTACACGGCATCGCCTACGACGAACGAACGAAAGCCCTGTACATCGTCAGCACCGGACCACGCCTCGCGCACGTACGCATCGTCACGCCACCCTAAACCCGAGAGCGCTCGGATTTCGAGCTCGCCCGGGACGTCTGGATCGGCGCTCGCGGGGGCGGTTGTGGGCGTTTAGTGTCAAGGGGAGTCTCTGACTCCAGATGGCGCTGCTTTACTGGGATTTGGGATCGTTAGGTGCCTGTGCGGCCGGAGGTGGGTGTATTTTGTCGCTAGTCACGACCGCGAAGAGGGCGTGCACGATCATGACGAGGCCGGATGTTGGGCCACGGGGCCGCAGCAGAACAAGTTCAGGCGCAGCGCAGGGGATCCCGGCGCTGGTGCATCCACGCACTAGCCGCAGCCGTCGCCTTGCTGGCGCTCTTTGCCACGCCCGCGTTCGCCGAACGCCTTCATACCTTTGAAAAGTCCTTCGGTGAGCCGGGCTCCGCGGCTGGCCAGGTGCTGCTGCGGGGCTCGAGCGGAGGAGTGGCGGGCAGCGGTGTCGCGATCAACGACACCACCCACGACGTCTATGTCGCAGACACGGAAAACCATCGCGTCGATGAGTTCGCAGACGACGGAACGTTTGTGCGTGCCTGGGGCTGGGGTGTGGGGGGCGGGATCGGGTTTGAAACGTGCGCCTCGACATGCCAGGCAGGCTTGTCCGGTACGGGTGCTGGTGAGTTCGAAGCGCCGGTGTTTGTCGCGGTCGATAACTCGAATGAAGCGAGCGATCCTTCGAAAGGCGACGTCTACGTGGGCGACACCAGCGACAATGTGGTCTCGAAGTTCACGGCTGACGGTGCCCTGGTCGAATCGTGGGGGACGAAAGGCCAGCTCACCGGCTCGACAACGGGCGCGGGCGCGTTCGGCTCGCTTGCAGGCGTAGTGGTCGGCGCCACGGGTATGCTCGATGTCCTGAACACCGGCAGCGAGATGTTCGAGTTCGACCCCGATGGCACCTTCACTGGGACCGAATTCGAAGTCGCACGGGCCACGCTGCCGACCGGCTTGGGTGTGAGCGCCTCGGGTGATTTCTTCAAGGTCAACGGGAACCAAACCGTCGAGGAGCTTCACCGGCTCAGGTGGTGACGTGGGCCAGGTGAAGAAGAGGGAAGAAGTTGGCGTGGGCGAAGTCGTGACCACTGGCGTCGCGCTCGACAACACCACGGGTGACCTCTATGTCGATGCAGGTGACGAAGTCGAACGCTATTCCTTCAACGGCTCGGGAGCGGTCGTCGAACCGGGGGGCGCGACCTGCCCGGTGGAACCCTCCGCCGGCTGCAAGCCGACCGAATCCTTCGGCTCCGGCACCGTCAGTGGCGGAGCGGGCATCGGCGTAGACGCCTCCAATGCCACGGTGTATGTCACAGAAGCTACCACTGGCAGGGTGGATGTCTTTCCTCTGCAGCCGCTCTCGCGCCCGGCGGTCAGGAACCAGTCGGTCGCGGAAGTGACGAGCGATAGCGCGACGTTCGAAGGGGACGTAGACGCGAATGGCGAGAGCACGGAAGTTCGGGTCGAATACGGGCGATGTGCGACGGAAGCGACGTGCGCGACCAGTCCCTACGAAAAGAGCAGCACCGCGGAGCCGGTGGGCGCCGAATTCGCGTATGCGGCGATCGCGCCCCTGCACGTGCAGGATCTCAGCCCGGGCACGATCTACCACTACCGGCTGGCTGCGGAAAACAACCTCGGCACAGAACATGGTGCGGAAGAAGTGTTTACGACGCGTGGCACGGGTGGGTTCGGGTTGCCGGATGGGCGTGCGTGGGAATTGGTGTCTCCGGCTGATAAGCATGGTGCGCTGATCGAACCGATCGGGGAAGCGTGGGTGATCCAGGCAGCCGCGGAAGGCGGCGCGATCACGTACCTAACCGACGCGCCGACCGAATCCGAACCCGCGGGTTATGACAACTTCCAACAGGTGCTCTCGTCTCGTGGACCCGGGGGCTGGGCTTCGCAGAACCTTGCGCTCCCACATAGTGCCTCGACCGAGCTTTCTATTGGCCAAGGCAATGAGTATCGGTTCTTCTCCGAAGATCTTTCGCGTGCGGTGGTGCAGCCGTTTGGGCCGTTCACGGCGTGCGAGGACAGCGAAGGCGCGCCGCAGCCGTGCCTGTCCCCAGAGGCTTCTGAACAGACGGCGTCCCTACGGGAACTAAACACTGGTGTGTACACGCCACTCGTCACGGGCTGTCCGGGAGAAGGCAAGCCGTGCGAAGCGGCGGTGCGCGAACACGCAGACGTGCCCGAAGGCACCATTTTTGGGCAGGAGAACCGTGCTGGGGAGTCCTGCCCGAGAGCGCTGATTTGCGGCCCTGAATTCCTCGGCGGAAACCCCGATTTGAGCGATGTCATCCTCACGGCGGACGCGCCGTTGAAGCCGGGGGCGGGTAGCAAAGCGATGTATGAGTGGAGTGCGGGCAAGCCGGCGGGCGAACACTTGAAGTTGGTCGCGCCCAGTGGGGCGGTGCTCGGGGGCAAAGAGAATCCGATCCCGAGTGGCAGCGCTCGGCATGCGATCTCCGTGAACGGTGCGCGGGTCGTGTGGTCGTTGGGGGGGCATCTGTATTTGAGCGAGACCGATGGAGCTGAACCGGTTGAACGTGTGCAGCTCGACACGGGTCTGGGGGGTGCCGCGGAATTCCAGACTGCCAGCAGCGAAGTTTCAGTGGTCTTCTTTACGGATAGTGGGGATCTGTACGCATACAACGTGGAAGAGGGCCACCGGGAATTGTTGGCGGAAGGGGTTGAAGGCGCGCTGCCAGGAGCGAGTGAAGACGGGGCGTATGTTTACTACGCCGCTGCGAGCAGTCTTTATGTGGACCATCACGAAGCCTCGGGGTGGAAGTCGGCGTTGATCGCGGCGCTCTCGGGCGCGGATGACAATGACTGGGGTAGGGGCGAAGACTCGCTGACGCTCTTGACTGCGCGTGTATCCCCGAACGGGGAGTGGTTGGCGTTCATGTCGCAACGGAGCTTGACTGGCTATGACAATGACAATGCGGTCAGCGGTGAGCCGGATGAGGGGGTCTACCTGTACAGTGCTAGCACGGGGAGGTTGGCGTGCGCTTCGTGTGATCCGACGGGCGCGCGGCCGCACGGTGTGCGCTATGACGAGGAAGGCGGCGTCATCGAAAACATGCCGCTCGCGGGTGGCTTCAAGGTGTGGGAATCCTCGGCGTGGATCGCGGCGAACGTCCCTGGCTGGACGCCGTACACAATCGGTGGCGGGGAAATCCTGTCCGGACCGGCGCTTTACCAGTCGCGGTATCTCTCCAACGAAGGGCGTTTGTTCTTCAACGCGAGGGACGCGCTTGTGCCGAAGGACGTGAACGGCGCGGAGGACGTGTATGAGTATGAGCCCGAAGGGGTGGGCGCTGAAGCTGCGCGGTGCGGGCCTTCCGCGGCGAGTGGGAGCGTGGTGTTCAAGCCCGAACGCAGCCTTGAGGTCGAAGGCAAGCCGGTGACGGAAGGCGCGGGCTGTGTGGGCTTGATCTCCTCGGGAGAATCGGCTCAGGAATCGGCGTTCCTGGACGCGAACGAAAGCGGGAGTGAAGTGTTCTTCCTGAGCACCGCGAAGCTGACCTCACTGGACACTGAAGGTGGCCTCTCGGTGTTTGACGCGCACGAATGCACCGCCGCCTCGCCTTGCCTGACCGCGCCCGGGGAAGCACTGTCGGCGTGCAGCGAAGAAGCCTCATGCAAAGCAGCAGCGGTGCCGCAGCCGGAAATCTATGGTCTACCATCCAGCGCGACCTTCTCCGGTGCGGGCAACAGTGCCCCTGAGTCGTCGTCGATCCTCAAGCCGAAGGTGTTGACGCGGGCGCAGAAGCTCGCGGCGGCGTTGAAGAAGTGTAGGAAGGATCGGTCCAAGAAGAAGCGGGTGGCGTGTGAAAAGCAGGCGATCAAGAGTTATGGGCCGAAGAAGGCGAAGAAGGCAACCGGAGCGCAGAGGGTGAAGTGATGCGCCGCTGGATCGAGATAGCCGTCGTTGGGCTGCTGGCCGCGTTCGTGACCGGCCTGGGGTGCGCATCGCCTGTGCTCGCCGAAACGCTGAGACCGTGGTTTCACCTGGAGTCAGTGTCGCGCCCGGGGAACCTCCAGCCAGGGCTGGCGAAGAGCGATGTGCAGCAGATCACCACCGCGCCGGAAGTGGAGTTCGAACTGTCTGTTGAACACCAGAGCATATTTGTGTCGCTTGGTACGTTCGCTACGGAACCGCTGGCTGCGGCTGATGGGGTTCCGGTAGCGACGGCGGCCAATGTGCAGAAAGCGCTGGAAGGGGTGTATGGCGCGGGAGATGTAGAAGTGAGCGGCACGGGCGCTGGTCAAACGCCGCCATTGACGGTGACGGTCGCCGATCGCGATGTGCCGGAGTTCAGGGCGGTCGCGCTCGAAGGGAGCGCGCAGGTGAACGTCGTGGCGGAAGGGCGAGCCGATGGGTATCTCGCTGTAACTGCGGTCAACGTTGGTGACGGGTCCGCAAATGCCGAAGCGTCACCGATCGAACTCGCGGATGTCCTGCCAGAACACGTGAGGGCACGGTTCGTCGAAGGTATCGCCCACGACCAGGGCACCGGTACGCGAGGCCCTGTGCGGTGCGAACTCGGAGGCCCCTCGGGACCGGTCGCGTGCGCGTTCAAGGAAGGCTGCAAAGGCCCGCCTGAATGCCAGGAAGCGAAAAAGGGGCTGCTGCCGCCGTTCTTCGAGTTGGAAGTGGTGATCGGGGTGGAAGTCGAAGCGGGCGCGTCCTCTGGTGAGCTGAATCAAGCCAGCGTCTCTGGTGGCGGTGCGCCCGTCGCACGGGTGCGCCATCCGATCACGGTGAGCAGCGCGCCGACACCGTTGGGCGTCGAAGAGCTCGAACAGACACCCGAAGAAGCTGGCGGCTCGGTCAACGCACAGGCTGGTTCGCACCCGTTCCAGTTCACGACGACGTTCAACCTGGGTGAGAGCATTCAATTGGTCGAAGGCAAAGAAAACGCTGTGCCGGCGGTGTTGCCGAAGGACGTCGATGTGAGGCTGCCGCCGGGGCTGATCGGGAACCCGACGGCCTACCCGCGGTGCACGCTGGCACAGTTCTCCAAGCACCAGTGCCAACCGGATACGGTGCTCGGGATCGCATCGGCCGCCTTCGATGAAGCGTTCACAGGTGGGTTGAACACGTCAACCGTGCCGATCTTCAACCTGGAACCGGCTGTTGGTGAACCGGCGCGTTTCGGGTTTGCCCCGGGGAACGTGCCGGTGTTCCTCGACACGACGGTGCGCACGGGCGAAGACTATGGAGTGACCGTGCGGGCGGAAAACGTGCCGCAGACGGTGGGGTTCTTGAGCAACACGGTGACGTTCTGGGGTGCGCCGGGTGACGCGCGGCATGATGATGCCCGCGGGTATGGGTGTGTCGAAGAACTCGCGGAAGAATCGGCCCAGCACATCGCGGAAAAGGGGTTTGCGGCGTGCAGCCCATTGGGGCAGGGCAGCCCGCCGGCGTTCCTGTCGTTGCCGACGTCGTGTCCTGCGAACCCGTTGACGGGCGAGCCAGAACCGTTGAGGACGAGCGTGGAAGTGGACTCGTGGGTGGCCCCGGGCCGGTTCGTGTCCTACGAACCTAGCGCGCTGGAATTGATGCCCGCGATGGATGGTTGTGGGTTGTTGCCGTTCAGCGCGGAAATCAGGACGGCGCTCGATAGCGGGGCGGGTAGTAGTCCTGCGGGATTGCGGACAGATGCGCATGTGCCGCAGGGGGATTCTCGAACGCGAACGGCTTGGCGCCGGCGGATGTGCGGAACATCTCCGTGGTATTGCCGGCGGGGTTGCAGGTCAACTCAGCGGCGGCAGGTGGGCTGGGGGTGTGCACGTTGGCGGAGATTGGGTTCAAGGGTGTGAACGCGGTGTCTGGTGTGATGGAATTCACGCCGGATGAACCGTCGTGCCCGGACTCATCGAAGGTCGCGAACGTGACGGTCAAGACGCCGGTGTTGGAAGGCCCGCTGCGAGGGTCTGTGTATCTCGCGGCGCCGCAGAACTTCACGGGGCTGCCGGCAAACCCGTTCTCTTCGTTGATCGCAATGTACATCGTCGCGAAGGACTCGGTCTCGGGTGTGCTGGTGAAGCTGCCAATGAAGGTCTCGCTGAACGAAACGACAGGGCAGGGCACCGCCACGCTCGAGAACTCGCCGCAGACGCCGTTCGAAGACGCGGAACTTGAATTCTTCGGTGGGCCGCGTGCGTCGCTGACGAGCCCCGCGCACTGTGGCGCCTATACGACGAACGCGAGCTTTGAACCGTGGTCGAACACGCAAGCCAGCCAGGAAGCGCTTCACTCCGAATCGGTATTCCAGATCACCTCAGGCCCGGGCGGCGGACCATGCCCAGGAGCGACGCTACCATTCGCACCGTCCCTCGCACCTGGGTCGGAGTCGAGCCTGGGTGCTGGTGCGTTTACGTCGTTGGTGACGTCGGTGTCGCGTGGAGATGGCCAGCAGACGTTGGGGTCGGTGGGGTTGCGTTATCCGGAGGGCCTGGCAGGAGTGCTCTCGGGCGTCAAGCTGTGTGGGGAAGCCCAGGCGAATGCTGGTGCGTGTGGCCCAGAAAGCTTGGTTGGGGAAGCCACGGCGTCGGTGGGTGTGGGTAGCGACCCGTACACGGTCACTGGCGGGAAGGTGTATTTGACCGAAAAATATGATGGGGCGCCGTTTGGGCTGTCGATCGTGACGCCGGCGCAGGCTGGGCCGTTCGTCTTGCAGGAAGGCCGGCCGGTGGTGGTGCGTGCGAAGGTCGAAATCAACCCGCGGACCTCGGTGTTGACGGTCACCGCGGGTGCGATCCCGACGATCATCGAGGGGATACCGCTGCAGATCCAGCACGTCAACGTCACGATCACCCGGGGAGGCTTCACATTCAACCCTGCAAACTGCGAAAAGACGCAGATCACCGGCACGATCAGTGGTACGGAAGGCGGGAGTGTCCCCGCGACGGTGCCGTTCCAGGTCGCCAACTGCCAGCACTTGAAGTTCACGCCCACGATCGCGGTCTCGACCAAGGCGCAGGCCTCCAAAGTCAACGGTGCGGAACTCCACTTCAAGATCTCCTACCCGAAGGGCGCGATGGGGACCCAGGCGTGGTTCAAAGAGCTGAAGATTGATTTCCCCAAGCAGTTGCCTTCTCGTCTGGAAACGCTGCAGCGGGGGTGCCTGGCCGCCACGTTCGAAGCAGACCCGGCGGCGTGCCCGGCGGCGTCTAGGATCGGGATGATGGTCGTGCACACACAGGTGCTGCCTGTGCTGCTGACAGGACCGATCTATTTTGTCTCCTACGGCAGCGCGAAGTTCCCCGAAGCGGTGACCGTGCTGCAGGGCTATGGGGTCACGATCGAACTGCACGGCGAAACGTTCGTCGATAACAAGACGGGGATCACGAGCGCGACGTTCAAGAGCCTGCCCGAAGTCCCGTTCGAAACCACGGAAGTCACGCTCCCGACTGGCCGCTACTCCGAGTTCGGGGCGAACCTCTCCGCGACGGACTACTACAACTTCTGCGGTCAGACCTTGAAGATGCCAACTCTATTCGTCGCCTCCAACGGTGCTGAAATCCACCAGCAGACACCGATCGCCATCACTGGCTGCAAGAAAACGTTGACGCGGGCGCAGAAGCTCGCAGCGGCGCTCAAGGCATGCCGCAAGAAAACACACACCAAACGCGCCGCATGCGAAGCACGAGCCAAACGCAGATACGCCAGCAAGACCCAAAAGAAGAAGTAGGTGTGCCACGAAGGCGCTGGAATCGCTCGGCGCGACGGATGACCTTGGTGTGCGCGAAGACAGCGTCGGCGAGCACAACGCCGGGCTGCTCGGCGGTCCCGGCCGCGCGCAGCTCTGCCCGGGTGGCGTTGACCATTGGCTCCAGCAGACCGCCCGTCGGGTGAATCGGTTGATAGCTCGGCGGCGAGAATGATCTGAGACGCGCTCGTGGCGGCCTGAGCGTTATAGCCCTGCAGGAATCCCTTGGGGCCGCGTATCAGCCGCGAGTCCTGGTCGGTGAGGTTCGCACGCGCCGCCGGACCGACACGGCGGGCTGGTGCTTTGGGCTTGCGCCCGCGGAGTCTGCTGCCACGCTCACGCTCGAGCGCAGTCCGCTCCTTCACGCGCTCGCGGTGGGTGTTCTGTGCGACCTTGACTTCGTGCTCGAGTCGCTCCTTCGCTGCTTCCAGCCTTGCCTTGCGGGAGCTGCGACCAACGAGGTGCGCGGGTAGCTCGTCACCCCGCAGCTCACCGAGCTGGGCGTCCTCTTCGGCGTCTGCTGCTGCCGCCTCGGCGAGGATCTCCTGGGTGATCTTCTCGTAGCTGCGGTTAGCGGACATCGACGCGTTCGCGTGCAGCTTGGTGCCGTCGACCGCGATCACCCCGACCGACACCATCCCCGCCTGTGCGCACAAACGCAAAACATCGGTGAACGAGCCCGCGAGGGCGTCCTGGTGGCGCACACGAAGCGCGCGATCGTCGCGTGGTCGGGCGTCTGGTTGGCGGTGATCACGCGAAACGCGATGTCCTCGCGGCAACGACGCTCGATCGCCCGCGAGGAGCGCTCCCCGATCGCATACGCGTAGACGAGCAGCGCGACCATCATCGCGGGGTCAAACGCCGCGCGCCCCCAACCGTCCCCCCGGTACTCGCTATAGAACGCCGCCAGATCGAGCTCATCGACCGCGTCCAGCACAAACCACGCAAGGTGATCCTCGGCGAGCCAGTCCCGCAAGCTCGGCGGCAACAACAACACCTGCTCTCGGTCACACGTCACGAAATTATGGGCCATCCCCGAATGGTCTTAAGCCGCCCGGACATATCGACCGGCGAAACGCCCAGGCTTGCGTGACAGCCGCGAAACACCCAGGTTTGCGCGACAGCCTCGCCACAGGGTCAATTCTCAATCGGCTGTGTAGTTTCGCGGTGGCGTCCGAGGCCCCTTTGAGGGTGTGGGCGGCGGCGGGATGACTCATCAACCGGCTGGCCGGTCTGTGCCCTTTCAAGGATCTGTCTCCCGCCGTCGTCCACGGATGCCGCCGTGACTTCATAGAAGCCTGGACATCACTCGACACAGCTCTGTCCGGCGGCCTCCACATCACCCAGACCATCCCAGACGATGAGGAGGAAACGATGATCGCAGTCGGAGTGGATACCCACAAGGAGCGCCATTACGCTGCGGCGCTCGACGTGCTTGGGCAGTTGCTCGGCGAGCTCGCGTTCGCGGCTACCGCGGCCGGCTATTTGGAGCTGCAGCGCTGGGCCGAGAGCCTTAGCGACGCTCAGCAGCTTACCTTCGGTATCGAGGGTGCCGGCAGCGTTGCGCTCGCGCTACTTGTTCGAGTCTTCGTTCTGCCAGAGGGGCGAGCAGGGCGCACACGAAAAGGGCGGCGTGGAGAGCGAGGTCGGCCGCTTCCGCCGCCGTCACCTCGTCCCGGTGCCAAGGGTCGGGAGCATGACCGAGCTCAACCGGCTGCTCGAGGATGCCTGCTGGGCGAACCTCGAGCGCACGATCATTGGGCGCTCTGAGCCGATCAGCGAGATGCTCACTCGTGAGCGGCTGCTGCTCTCAGAGTTGCCGTGCGAGGCGCACTGTACTGCCGAGGAGGCCACGCCTCGTGTGGACAGCAAGGCGATGGTCACGGTCCGCCAGAACCGCTACTCGGTGCCGGCTGCGCTCGCCGGGCTGCGCGTGCGTGCGCAGATCGCAGCTGGCGAGATCACCGTCTGGCACGACGGGCAGCTCGTCGCGTCGCATGAGCGGCTGCCCGGCAGACATGGCACGAGCGCGCAGCTGGACCACTACCTGGATCTGCTCAAACGCAAGCCGGGGGCGCTCGCGCGCTCGCTCGCGTTGCGCCAGGAGCGCGACCGCGGCGACTGGCCGGCCTGCTTCGATGAGCTGTGGAGCGCCATCGCCGAGCGCGTGGGGCGCGAGGAGGCCGCCCGGCAGATGGTCGACGTGCTGCTGCTTCACCGCGAGCTTTCCGCCGAGCAAGGTGGAGCTAGCTGTTCGTGGGGCGCTCGCCGCAGGCGCGCACGACGGCCGTGCGGTCTCGCTGCTCGCTCGTCGCGGCGAGCGAACCGTCGCGCCAGCCCTGGAGCTCGAGGAGCGCTTGGCCGGGATCGGCAGCCCGCCACCGACGGACATCTCCGGCTATGACCAGCTCAGGCAGGTCGGATGATGAGCGCGCACACGACACCGAAGACCGCGGCGCTGGAGGCGTTGATCGAGGCGCACGCGATCGAGCTGAAGCTCCCGACCGTCAAGGCACGCTTCCGCGCGATGGCCGCCGAGGCCACCCGCGAGCAGCAAACACCCACTGCCTACCTCGCGGCGCTGCTCGAAGCCGAGGTCCACGAGCGTTCAGAGCGCCGCGAACGCCGCGAACGACGCCGACTCATCGACGCAAGATTCCCCCTGCTGAAGCGGCTGGAGGAGTTCCGCTTCAGCGATAACCCCAAGATCCCGCAAGCCACGATCGCCGCGCTCGCCGAAGGCACCTGGATCAGCGACCGCGAGTCGATCATCCTGATCGGCGACAGCGGAACCGGCAAGACGCACCTCGCCACAGCGCTCGCGGTATGCGCATGCCAACAAGGACGACGCGTGCGCTTCACCACGCTCGCCGGCCTCGCGAACGAACTCCAAGAAGCCGAGGGCAAACGCGAGCTCTCCCGCGTCGTCGGGAAATACACCCGCACCGAGCTGTTGGTACTCGACGAGCTCGGCTACCTCGCACTCCCGGACGGCGCCGCCGAGCTCATCTTCCAAGTCCTCTCCGAGCGCAACGAACGCGCCAGCCTGATCGTCACCACCAACCTCCCATTCGGCGAATGGACCAAGGTCTTCGCCGACGCGCGGCTCGCGAAGGCCGTCGTTGACCGGCTCACCCACCGAGCGCACATCATCGACACCGGCACCGAGTCCTGGCGCTTCCGCCACGGCCTCGAACAACGCACGCCAAGAAGGGAGGCTAACCCCCAGCCCAGTGACGCGCCGCGCCGCTGCTACGCCTCCGCCCTACGGGCTCCGGCTCCGCAGCAGCGCCCAACATCAGGCAACATCACCAACACAAACACAGACGCGAGGTGGAGCCACTTCAAACGTCGAACCCGGGGCCACTGCAAGTGGCGACACTCAGAACCTCCTGTGCGTGTGGATCGCAGGCTTCCACCGCAATCCTCCCCGCCCAGGCGGACGTCTCAGCCCTCCAGCAACCCACACCACGCACCGCTACTGACGAATGCGGACTAGCAAGGTGGTGCGCGAGGCCACCGAGTCAGCCCCGCGCACCATACCGCTATCTCATCAGCTAGAAGCGCCTAGCTCATGTGCTCCCCTACAGTCCTTCGGGGTTCATGAGTAACACTTCAACCGCTTTTTCTTTCTGTTTGAACGCACTGTTGGTGTTGGTGCCTTCCTGGGCCGATCCTTCTAGTGCTCCTGAACCGATTTTGGATTCAAGGGTGCAGGCGATCTCTTTGGTGGCTTCCTGCGGTAACACTAACGTAATGTCAGGGTGACCGCTCGACTGTTTGAAGATGTCTTCAGTGGAGGTGGTTAATTTGTTGACCGGCGAGGCTAATGCCGCCTGGCAACCGTTTGCGACAGTCACTTCCTCGCTGATGCCGGTAGTTTTGCAGGTGAATTTGAATTCTTTGATTAAGAACGCTAACGCACCCACTAATGTTGTGCCTAATAAGGCTAACCAGAAGTGGGCAGTGCCTGACAGCGCGATTAACCCGGACGGGTCGCCTGTGCCGGTGCACGTGGTTGATAGCGGCCCTTTGCATTCGGTGAATAATGTTGTGAACGCTCCTAAGTTGTCACTCGTCATTGAAGCTGTGCCCGAGTTTTTTTTGCAGTTGCCTTGAGCGTTGACGGCTAGGCCGCTGACACCGCCCAGTTCGTTCGAACCCGTGGGCTTGGGGCTCGGAAGGAGCGTGATCTCGGTCTGGTAGACGCCTTCCGGATTGAACTCGAGCACATGGTCGCTGGAACCCAGATAGACCGTCCCGTTGGGGCCCACGGCTATGAAGCTCCCCTCTACCGCGAACACGAACAGGCCGTGGACGCTCGCTTCTGGGCCCGCCTTGCATTGGTCACCCGAGCTAGCTCTGCAGACGTCTTCGCTGGCGTGCTCGTTGCGAACATGGGCTGTCTGGTTGACTTCTTCCCCGAACATCAAGAGGAACTTGCCTTCAGGGCTGAACTTCTGCACGCGGCGGTTGTCGAGGTCTACCACGTACACATCGCCGTAGGAGGCACTGTCGGGGTCGTTGTCAACCGCTACGCCCTCGGCGAACTGCAGCTGCCCCGCACCAGCCCCTTCGAAGCCAGAGAAACACTTGCTCATGCATGTCTGTAGCGCTCTCGTCCTACCGTCGGCCACGCCCCATCCCCAAGCGAGTAGGAACCTGCCCCGGCTCGTGAACCTCTCGACCCTGTTGTTGTTGCTGTCAACGACATACACGTCCCCGTTTGCCTGGTCCACCGCGATCCCATTCGGTTCGATGGATTCACCAGCGCCGCTCCCATAACCCCCAAACCCCACAGGCATGCCATCCACCGGGTCACGCCCGCTACGCCCCGAACCACCGCCGCCCGAGCATGCGCCCAACACGACAGCAACCAGCAGCGAGATTAGGATCCCGCTGGGCCACCACGCCACTCGACCTATCCGCCCGTGCTTTATCCGTTGGACGCTCATTTACGTTTTACCAGGTCAGCCAGGCTTCTTAGCTTCTAGCAAGCGGCGCGCGAGGCCACCGAGTCGGCCCCGCGCACCCTTTTTACTCACAGCTAGAAGCGTCTAGCTCATGTAGTCCCCTACAGTCCTTCGGGGTTCATGAGTAACACTTCAACCGCTTTTTCTTTCTGTTTGAAGCCAGTGTTGGTGTTCGTGCCTTCCTGCGCGGATCCTTCTAGTGCTCCTGAACCGATTTTTGATTCGAGGGTGCAGGCGATCTCTTTAGTGGTTTCCTGCGGTAGCACTAACGTGATGTCAGGGTGACCGCTCGACTGTTTGAAAATGTCTTCAGTGGAAGTAGTTAATTTGTTGACCGGTGAGGCTAAGGCCGCCTGGCAGCCCGATGCCACCGTGACTTCCTCGCTGATGCCGGTGGTTGTGCAGGTGAATTTGAATTCTTTGATTAAGAACGCTAACGCACCCACTAATGTTGTGCCTAATAACGCTAACCAGAAGTGAACGGTGCCTGACAGCGCGATTAACCCGGAAGGGTCGCCTGTGCCGGTGCACGTGGTTGATAGCGGCCCTTTGCATTCGGTGAATAACGTCGTGAAGCTGCCTAAGTTGTCACTCGTCATTGACGCCGTGCCCGAGTTTTTTTTGCATGTGATTTTCGAACCCGATACCGTGACGAGACTGCTTTCGCCACCGGTGGTCGTGTTCGTTAGTGGTAGTGCTGCGGTTGGTTCGGGTAAGACTTTTGTTTTTTCTTCTGCTGCTGCGGTCGCGACTGCCACGACGCTCAGGGCGAGGATCGCCATGATCGCCAAGCCGAGTAGTTTGATGCGATTCATGCTTGGCTACTCCCTTGTTGTTTGTCCATTAGCCAGCCGGCCCTTCTGGCTTACTGCTGGCAGGCTGGGCTCGCTGGGATCTCGTTGAAGTCATATGTCAGGTCGGCGTCTGCCATCACGATGTACGTACCCGAGGCCGCCCCGAAACCGGCGAGGTATGCGCTGCCGTAGCCGCGCACAGGCTCGTGGACGACGCGGGCACCGGCGAGCTCGGCGAGCTCCGCGCTGCCGTCCTCGGAGCCGTTGTCGGCGACGATCACCTCGCCCGGTATCCCCGAGAGCTCCATCGTCGCCTGCGCCGCTAAGACGCACTGCTCGATGTTCTCGGCCTCGTTCAGGCACGGGATGATCACCGACACCAACGTGGAACGGCGATCGTCGATCGCGTCGGCGTTCGGATCAGCCGCGTTGACGACGCGGTTCATGGGGACGGGATCGAGCCTCGACGGCATAATCTGTAGGTCCGGCTTGTGACTAGCGTGCGTCCAAGCGCCGCCATCTCGCGGGGGCGGTCAGTGTCGATGCGCCGCCGGCGACTGTCAACGAAATGCGCGCTGGACCCGCAGGAACGGCGCCGAGCCCGTCGCTCGCGTCTCCAACTGTGCGGCCGTCGGCACGCATCGAGTGAGACACATTTGCGCTGACATTCGTCGCGCACGAGCGAAGATGCGGCGCGCAACCGAGCTCAGGAGGCCACGCCGGTCGAGGATCGACTCGGGACTGGAACAATCGCGCGTGTGCCTCGTGTGAGCGTGATCATTCCCGCGCACAACGCCGCCGCGTTCATCGAGCGGGCGCTCGAGTCGGTCCGCGAGCAGAGATACAGAGACTGGGAGGTGATCGTGGTCGATGACGGCTCGACCGATGCCACCTGGGAGCTGCTCCAGGCGGCGGCGCCTGGTGTTCGCGGCTTTCGTCGGGAGCGTGCCGGTGGGCCCGGGACGGCGCGGAACCTGGCACTCGCGCACGCCACGGGCGAGCTGGTGGCGTTTCTGGATGCCGACGACCTACTGCTGCCGCGCTATCTGGAGAGCCAGCTCGCGTGCTACGACGATGCTTGCGCGCGCCAGCCGGGGCCGGTCGGGCTCGTGACCTGCGACGCTCGGATCAAGATCGACGAACAGTACGCGCCCTACACGCATCTGCAGCGGATCGCTGACGGGGATGCGCCGCTCACCCTGGAGCGCGTGCTTCGCCGTAACCCGATCTACACGGCCTGCTTGGTGCCAACCGCTGTCGGCGAGGCCGTGGGATGGTTTGATCCGGAGCTGTTCATCGCGGAGGACTATGGGCTCTGGATCAAGATTCTCGAGGCGGGCTACAGCGCGGTGCTCAACCGCGAGGTGCTCGCAGTTTATTGTCGTACGGCCGGCACGGTCTCCTCAAACATCGTCAACATGGGTGTCAACAACCGCCGTGCTTATGAGTTGGCACTCGGCCGCGGTCGTCTCACTGCCAAGCAGCGGCGAATCGCGCGGCGGGCGATTAGCTACAACCGCGCGATGGAGCAGGTGGCACTCCTGCGCTTCGCAGGGGGCGTACGTCGGCGATCGCGCCTGCGCGCGCTGCGCAAGCTCCCACTGCTCGTCTGGGTCGCGCTGTGCAACCCGCGCATGTGGCCGCAGTGGTTCGAGCTGCTACGTACCGGAAAGGCCAAGGACGCGGTCGAGCTGCGCGCAGATTCATGAACGACGACATCACCGTTGTCCTCACCTGCTTCGACTACGGCGCCTACCTGGCCGAGAGCGTGCAGAGCGTGCTCTCGCAGGAGGGCGGCGCGCCGCGTTTGATGGTCATCGACGACGGATCCACCGACACGCACACGCTCGCCGAGCTCGAGCGACTGCCAGCCGGCGTCGAGCTCATCCGTCAGGCAAACGCCGGGCTCGCCGAAGCCCGCAACGCCGGCCTACGACGGGCCCGGACCCCATTTGCACTGGTCCTCGACGCCGACGATCGACTGGCGGCCGGCGCGTTGCGGCGGCTGCGAGAGCCACTCGAGGCCGAGCCGTCGCTTGGCTTCAGCTACGGGATCATGCGCTTCTTCGGAGCGTGGGAGGGGGTTCTGAGGATGCCGCCCTTCGATCCCTACGGCCTGCTCTATCGCCACACCATCGGCTCTGTGGCGCTGATCCGACGGGGGCTGTTCGAGGACGTCGGCGGCTATGACCCGGCGTTCGACGGATACGAGGACTGGGAGTTCTGGCTGCACGCGCTCGAACGTGGCTGGCGGGGCCGGCGCGTGGAGGCGGTGACGCTCCACTACCGCCGTCACGGCCAGACGATGTTCGCCGGCGCTCGCTCGCACTATCGCGCGAGCTTCCGCCAGCTGCGTCGCAAGCACCCCGAGCTATACGGGCGCGCGCAAAGGCGGCGGCTGCGAGCGGAGTCCGATCTCGGTGGTGCCCGTCGTCTGCTCTACCGCTGGTGGTGGGGTTGGCGACCGCTGCCGGCGCGCGTCGAGCTGGCGCTGCAGTCGCGGCTCTGGCGAGCGGGGCGAGAGTAGCGCAGAGGTCGTGATGCATACCGCGAATGCGGCCATGCGGCTTGTGCGCAACACGCTCGTCAACGGCCTCGGCAGCGTCTTCGGAATCCTCGTTGGACTCGTGCTAACGCCGTTTATGATCGACCGGCTCGGCCTCACCGTATACGGCGTATGGAGCCTCGCACTCACGCTCACGTTCTCCGGCGGCTACGCAGCGCTTGCGGATCTCGGCGTTGAGGGGGCGACCGTGCGCTATGTGGCCGAAGCGAGCGCCGAGGATGACCTCGATACCGTCGGCCAAACGGTGTCGAGCACGCTGCTGCTACTCGGCGTGATCGCCTGCTGCCTGGCGCCCGCAGCGGTAGCGCTCGCGCATCCGCTCGTGTCTCTGTTCGGTGTCCCGCCTCGGTTGCGCGGCGCTGCTGAGCTGTGCTTCGCGCTGGTTGGAGCCGGGCTCGTCTTCGAACTGCCGACGCGAGCCCTTGTCGCGGCGCTCGAGGGCACACAGCGCTACCCCGTGATTCAGGCTGCCGAGCTCGCGCGCGCGCTGCTCCAGGCCGCGCTGTACGTGATCGTGCTGCTGGAGGGCTGGGGAGTCGCTGCGCTCGGGGGCGCGCTGGTGGCGAGCTCGCTGTGCATGCTCGTGGCCTACTGGCTGCTCGCGCGACGCGCGGTCCCGGGATTGCGCGTGAGCCTGCTGAACGCGCGACGCGCGGAGCTGCGGCGGATCGTGCGCTTCGGGGGCGGTGTCTTTACGCTGCGGCTGCTCAGCACGATCTACCACCAGATGGACAAGGTGATTGTGGGCATCGTGCTTGGATCCGCAGCCGTCGCGCTCTATGAAATCGCGAACAAGGTGAACCTGGCCGCGGCGACGATGTCCTCGGTGTCCGTCTCGGCGGTGATGCCCGCCGCGGCCTTTGCCCGCCGCAACGCGGCAGTCGTGCGTGACATGTTCGTGCGCGGCTCTTGCTACGCGACGGCCGGGTCGCTTCCGTTTGCGGTCGTGGGCTTCATCTTCGCGAAGCCGCTGCTCGTTTCCTGGATCGGTCCGCAAGCCGCTCCAGCGGTTCAGGTCGCGCGGCTGTTCCTGGCGTTGGAGGCATTGCAGACCGTGCAGAACGTGGGCCTCGCGATGGTCTTCGGGGTCGGCCGTATCCGGCTGCCGCTGGTCGTCACCACGGTCGTGACGTTCGCCAACCTCGGTCTGTCGATCGTGCTGGTGCACACGATGGGCGTCGCGGGCGTGGTCGCCGGCACGCTCATCACCAACGGCGTGGCCTGGCCTGTGATGCTGCTCTATTACCTGCGCGTGTTCGAGACGCCGCCGGGCGTGTGGTTCCGCCGCATCCTGCGTCCCAACCTGATCGCGCTAGCCGTGCAGGTGGCCGTCTCGACGCCGCTGCTGCTGGTCGTGGAGGGCACGCGCTCGCTGCCACTGGCGGCTGGCGTGAGCGTGCTGTCGGTGGCGAGCTCGCTGGCTGCGTTCGTGCTGGTGGGGGTCAGAGGCGAGGATCGCCGCTCGCTGCTGAGCATCGTCGCCCACGCCCTGGGACGGGCGCCCCGCGAGGCGCCGGCGTGAAAGCCGATGCCAGCGTCAGCCGTGATGCAGGCTCGGAGGTCCTTCGGCGTAGCGCATGATCACGTAGGGCTTTCCGTTGGCCGTGAGGAGTGGGTCGACCCCGATACGCAGATGGCGGACCTCGGGGTGGCGCGTGCCCCACGCGGCCAGCTCCTCGGACGGCACGCGCACTCGCTTCAGCGCACGCGGCCCGAGCTGAAGCGCGCGCTCGTAAAGCGCCGTCGAGGTATCGGGCGAATAGACGCCGACCACCGTCGAGCGTGGCTCGGGACTGTGATTGATGCATACGACCTGCAGATCCGACAGCCGCTCCGCCTCCAGCAGTCGCCAGCTGCGCCACCGTTCGCCCTCGGGGACCTGTCTGGTCATCGACCACCTCAGCAGCCGCGGCGCTCCGAAGATCTCGCCGCCGAGCATCTCGATCGAATGCACGTACATGTAGTCCTCGCTGCGGTCGTAGTAGGCCATCCAGAACGGCGTCTTGATTTCGGCTTCCTCCGTGCAAGGGAGATCGCGAAACCGTTCGCGGACTCCCGCGGGCGGCTCGAGGTCGATCGCGACGGTGCCCTCGCCCGCGCGGGAGTCGAGCTCGGCGAGCAGCTCGGAGACCTCGAGGAACAGACAGCCAAACGGAGCGATCGCGCGCCGAACGCTGCCCTGGGGCTGTCCCGCGTGGTCGTAGACGAGGATCTGCGCGACCGCCCGTTCGTTCACCTCGGGCCAGAAGGTGGAGTAGAAGTTTTGGAGGTGTATGCGGCTGTGCAGTCCGTCGGCCTCGATGAAGTAGTGCGCGAAGGCCCTGCGTGGTGCGCGGCCGGAGCGCGCCGCGCGGCTCATCGCGCTGTGAGCCGCCCACGCACGCATCGTTGTCGTGGCGTCGCTCACGCTCGTACCTGCTAGGAGACGGCGACCGCGCGCGCCGGTTGCGCGAACAGCTCCTGCTCGAGCCGCGCGTTGGCGCGCAGCCGAGCGTCGCCGCCCCATGTGCTGACGTAGTAGATCGGCGGCAGCGTGTGGTCGCAGGCGATCGCCCCCGTGTCCCGATTGCGGGTCATCGAGATCGGGACGAGCGTGCCGTTCGTTGACAATCCCAGGAACATCCCCACCCCGCCATTGGCACGGTAGTCCGCCAGTGCTCCCGCGCGCTCGAGCACCTCCGTCGCGCTCACCAGGCGGAACGAAAACGGCGGCACGTCCACGGCTGAGCGTGCGAGCCGCTGTCCCTCGGGCCCGAGGATCCAGAAGTCCATACGCACCGTGTCGGAGTAGTCTGCGCGCGTCCACAGGTTCATCAGCAGGAGCAGCGTGTCGACCGGCTCCGTGACTATCACCTTCGGTGCCTGGCATACCGTGGTGCGCGTCGAGGAGAGGCGACGGTCGTTGAGCGGTCCCGTTTGATAGGCGACTCCGGTGACCACGCCCTTGGGACGCTGGTGATACTCGATGAAGTCATCGGACGCGCGCACGTGCGCCATCATCTCGGCGGCGGGCACGTCCACGCTGCTTGCGGTGGCCCACCTGGTGGGCACGACGTGCAGCGTGATCAGCAGCGGGCCGTTGCCGGGCGCTCCGGCGATGCCCGCGAGCTCGGCGTCGACGTCGAGCTTCACGAGCTCACCGGGCGCCAACGCGACGAGCTCAGACGTGGAGCCGATCGTGGCGCCGTCGTTGTCGAACGCGGTCATCGAGACCGTCATCGGCGTCGCCAGTGGGCTGTCCGGCCCGATGCCGTTGTTGACCGTCACCCGCGTGCCGTAGCCGAGCTCGCGCAGCAGCGGAAACGTGCACGGCCGGAAGAACCGCGGATCGAAGCTCGAGATCAGCGCAGGCGCCGGCACGGCGGTCACGGCACCGTCTGCAGTGAAGGCAGCATCGCCCGCAAGTCGTCGGCGTCGAGTTGCGCTGGATTGGTGTCGCTCGTGTAGCGGAAGCCATCCGGGACGCGGGTCCCCTGCACGTAGGGTGCGCTTCTCCATAGCGGGAACTCGGGGTGGATGACGTAGCAATCGTCCAACTCCCGGGCGTGGCGCGACTCGTCCTCGGTCAGCAGGACCTCGTCAGCTTCTCGCCGGGCCGGATGCCGACGATCGTGCGTTCGGCCTCGGGGGCGATGGCTTCGGCGATATCGCTCACGCGCATGCTCGGGATCTTGGGCACGAACACCTCGCCTCCCTCCATCAACGCCAGACGCGAAAGGACGAAGTCGACGGCCTGCTGGCAGCGTGATCCAGAAACGCGTCATCGCGGTCATCCGTGATCGTCACTCGCCCGGACTCCGCCTGCGCCCGAATAGCGGGATGACGCTTCCACGACTACCGACGACGTTGCCGTAGCGCACGGTCGCGAAGCGGGCGACTGAGTCGGCGGCGTAGCGCGTTTGCCTTGGGTGACGATCTTCTCCGCGCACAGCTTCGTCGCGCCGTAGAGGTTGACCGGGTTCACGGCCTTGTCGGTCGACGCAGCGAGCGTCCGCGGCACGTCGTTGGCGATCGCCGCGGCGACGACGTTCTCGGCGCCGATGATGTTCGTCTGCACGGCTTCGAACGGGTTGTACTCGCACGCCGGCACCTGCTTGAGAGCGGCGGCGTGAATGATGATGTCCACCCCGCGGGTCGCCGCCAGAAGACGCTCACGGTCGCGGACGTCGCCCATCAGGAATCTCAGCCTGCCTTCCGAGCGGTACTCGCGCCTGCAGCTCAGACTGCTTGAGTTCGTCACGACTGAGAGATGCGCACGGCCCTCGGATCGTGACTCAGTCAGGAGATGTGTCGACGCAAGCCTTGCCGAACGAGCCGGTGCCGCCAGCTGATGAAGATGGTCTTGCCGGTGAGGTCCATCTTTTCAGAGGAAGTCGCGCGCTCCGCTCGCCACCAAGTCCGAGTGGGAGGCCGATGGTAAAGCACGATTTGTGAAAAAACGACCGGCTTCACCGCCGGGGCGGGGCGCGACGCTGGTTAAGCAAGCGCCGGTGCGGGCTGAGTGCCGAATTAGTGAGAGACACTTCACTGGTGTCGGCCATCTGGGCGAGCTGGTCGAGTACCCTCGCGCTGTGTCGCCGTTGCGGATGAGCGCGGCTGCGGTCGCGTTCTCGATCGCGTTCGCAGTAACACTCGCCGTCGCCCTGATCGAGGGGCCGAAGCCCTTCTACGGCGACTCCGGCAGCTACTGGTCGCTGGCCAGCCTCCTTTAACACGCGGTGGGCACTTCTCGCTGCTCAACTTCCACAGCCCGCTGCGCGGCTATGCGATGGCGCTGATCACGTACGTGCTGCGGTGGTTCGCGCACGGCCTGCGCTGGAGCGGCTCGGCGGTCGTCAAGCTCTTCAACGCCGCGCTGTTTGCGCTGATCGGGGCCGTGCTGGCGCCGCGGATCGCCGAGGCGACGTGGCCGCTGCAGCGCTGGGGCATATGGCGACGCCTCGTGCTCGCCGTGCTGCTGCTCATCTTCTGGAGCGGCGATCTGAATTATCCCTTGAGCGACTTCCCCGGCCTCGCGCTGGCGCTGCTCGCACTCGTCGCGATTGCCCAACCGCAGCGTCCCGGTTGGATGCTGATCGCCGGCGTCGCCGGCGGGCTCGCGGTCGACATCCGGCCCGCGTATCTGCTGCTGATGCCGACGCTCGTCGCGATCGCGGCCTGGACGTGGCTGCGACAGTCCCACCGGCGCCGTTCGCTTGTTCGCAGCTCGGCATGCGTCGGACTGCTCGCGCTCGGCTTCGCGGCGGTGTCGCTGCCGCAGTCGCTCGCCAGCCAGCGCCACTACCAGAGCTGGAGCTTTCTGCCGGGCGGGCCCAACCTGAGCGACGAGCAGCTCACGGCGGGCACGAGCGACCAACGCTACGACACCTTCGCCAAGCCCGACGGTCGAGCCTTCGCGATGATCTACCCCGATGCCGCCGGCGCACGCGTGCTGCGCACGCAGCGCGACGGTGCGATCAGCGGCCCGCTTCAGTACGCCGAGATGGTCGTCGGCCATCCGCTCGCGATGGCTGAAGTGATCGTGCGCCACCTCGTCAACGGGCTCGACATGCGCTACAGCACCGTGTACGTCGAACATCTCGACTCCGGCGGGCACCTGGGGCTGCGGCTCGCGGGCTTCCTGCTCGTGTTCCTCGCGCTCGTACGTCTGCTGTGGCGCCCGGCCAGGGCGAGCCTCGGCCCGACCCGGTGGCGCTATCCCGCGGCGCTGTCGGTGTGCTGCCTGACCTCCGTGTTCGGCGCGATCGAGACGCGCTACCTGCTGCCCGTGTGGCTGCTCGTCTACATGCTGGCGCTCGCGCCGGGCTGGCCGCGCCTCCTCGCCGCCGGCGCGACGGGCCTCCGGCGACTGCGCGCCCTGGCGGTCCTCGCGTTCGTCGGGTTGGTGTTCGCAGCGGTCGTCTGGCATCTCCTGGAGGGGGTCAGCGCCCACGTCGCGCTGTGAGCCGTTGCTCGAGCGCTAATCCGAGGACCGTGTGCCGGCCGCGCTCGCGCCCACTCGAAACGACCACATCCTGTTCGCGAGGAACGTGACGGGGGCCGCGATCAAGATCGCGAGCCGCTGCGCGATCGTTGCCTGCAGGCCGACCATCGAGTACAGCAGCGCGAAGCACGAGTAGTTCACCGCGAAGCTCGCCGCCGCCACGACGCCGAAGCGGCGCAGGTCGCTGACGAGGCTCCTGCCGCTGGGCGGAAACGCCCAGATGCGCAGCAGCGAGAAGTTGAACAGCGCGTTCGAGACGAAGGCGAGCGCGAGCGCCGGATAGGGATCGACGCCGACGTCTAGCTCGCCGGCGTAGAGGGAGATCGCCAGGAGGTAGCCGCAGACGACGACGACGCCGTAGCGCAGCAGCTGTCGCGCTACGGCGTCACCGGGTGGGGCGCGCATGACGCGAGAAACTCGTCGTAGTCGCGGATGTAGTCCTTGGGCTCGTAGGGATCGAGATGCCAGCACCAGCAGGACCGCGTCGTGCGTGTACCGATACTGCACCGCCCACACCATCGCCGGCACGTACAACCCGAGTTGGGGATCGTCGAGCAGGACTTCCTCGCGAACGCTCCCGTCGTCCACCACCACCGCCACGCTTCCGCTGATGCACACGAGGAACTGCTTGCAGCGGCGATGGGCGTGGGCGCCGCGCAGATCCTTGGAAGGCACGTTCATGACGCTGAAGAAGCGCCGTGGCTCGAACGGTATGTGGGCGCTCACCTCTCCGGAGACGAGCGAGCCGCGAAGATCGTCGGCGCGTACCAGCCGGCACAGCGACGCCCCTGCCCGCAGCTCTCGCGTGGGCACCTCCTCGTCGGGCGGCCCAACCCTTGTGGCGCGCTCCGGGCCGACGTCATTGGTGTCCACATATCCCACGATGCGCGCCGGGTTGCCGACCACGATCGAGAACGCCGGCACGTCGTGTGTGACGACGCTGCCGGCACCCACCATGGCGCGAACGCCGATCGTCACCCCGGGCAACAGCGTGCAGCCGGAGCCCAACGACGCCCCACGGCGCACCACCGTATGCAGCAGGTCCGACCTGTGCGCCTTGCTGCGGGGGAAGGCATCGTTGGCGAACGTCACCGCCGGGCCCACGAACACGTCGTCCTCGAGGCGTACTCCATCCCAGATGGCGACCCCACACTTGACCGTCACCCGATCGCCGAGAACCACGCCGCTCTCGACGTACACGTGGTCGCAGATGTTGCACTCGCGGCCGATCTGAGCACCCTCCAAGACGTGGGCAAATGCCCATATGCGTGTATCCGCTCCGATCCTGTCGCTCTCGCAGATCGCGGCTGGATGGGTGAAGTGGCTCGCGGCCTGTGCCGTCGGGGCCATCACCGGAGCCTCACCGCCCATCGAAGCGCTCGCTGCATCGCCACCGCATGGGGCCGGCCCTTGCTGTTCTCATACGTGCGCCACACATATGAGCCGACAACCCCCAGGCCCGACAGCGTCAGCGAGCCCATCACCAGCAGGGTCAGCATGATCGGCGTGTAGCCGGCGACGCGGATACCGACGAACGCCCATGTGAGGAACACCACGAGACCGCCTGCACTGGACAGCAGAGTGCCCGTGACTCCCACGAACAGCAGCAGGTTTATCGGCAGATCGGTGAACGAGTAGACGCTGTCGAGTAGATAGCGCACCTTCTTGCGTAGCGTCCACCCACTGCGTCCCTCCATGCGTGGAGCCCGGTCATAGGGAACCTCCGCACGTGGGTACCCGAGCCAGATCAACAGGCCCACAAGGCTGCTGTTGGACTCCCGCAGGCTCAGCAGGGCGTCCCGCGCCTCGCGGTGCACCCAAACACGTCGATGCCTCCCCGTGGCATCTCCGGCTGCACCCAACGGCAGTAGACCGCCCAGAACCACGACGATCCGATCCGACTTGCCCGCGGGTCGTGGCGGACCCGCCGCACGCCGACCGCCACCTCGTAGTCGCCGCTCTCCAGCGCCTCGTAGAAGCTGATCGCCAGGTCGACCGGCTCCTGTAGATCGGCCGCCATCACGACCATGCACCGACCGGCGGCCACCGCCAGTCCCGTCCTGATCGCGGCAAACGATCCGAAGTTGCGCGAATGCCACAGCAGGCGAGAGCGCAGCGGGCTGCCGCTCGAGCAGTATCCGCAGCACCTCTCCCGAGTCGTCGGGGGAGCCATCGATCACGAAGATCGCCTCCATGCGGCCATCCAGGCGCTGGGAGATCGCCTTCCAGGCGGGTGACCAGCTCGGGCAGCGTCTCCCGGTTGCGATAAACGGGGACGATCACGCTCACGAGCACGGCGCTCGGGTGCCCCGCTCCCAGGCCGCGGCTGTCGAAGTGGCGGCGCTCGGCGACCGTCACAGCGCATCCCTCACCGCCTCGCCGAGCGCCTGACAGACGAGCTCGACCTCCGCTCATCCTCGAGCTCGGGAAAGCACGGCAGGGACAGAACCTGCCCGCCGCCGCCTCCGTCACCGGAAGCGTCGAGCCAGGTATCCCCGATCACCTGTCTGATGGTGATCGGGTACGGGATAGTGAACCTCGGTGGCGACGCCCGGCTCGCGCAGCCGCTCGGCGAGGGCCGCCCGCGAGGGGCGCGTACACCGCCAGGTGGGCCACGTAGTCTGAGCCATCGCCCTCCTGAGCCATCGCCACGGCGCTCCCCGACGACGCGCTCGCATAGCTCGTGCGCGATCGTGCGCCGACGGGCGTTTCGCTGATCCAGCGCGGCCAGGCGCACGCGCAGGACGGCCGCCTGCAATCTCATCCAGACGCGAGTTGCCCCCACCATCCTCGACCACCCGGTACTTCTTGTCCCAGCCGTACTGGCGCAGGCGGCGTACGCGCGCCGCCAGCCGCTCGTCGGCGGTGACCACAGCGCCACCGTCGCCCAGTGCGCCCAGGTTCTTGGTCGGGTAGAAGCTGAACGCGGCCATGTCCCCGAAGCTGCCCGCGCGCGGCGACCGTCGAGGTGTGCCCCGGCCGCCTGGGCGCAATCCTCGACCACCGCGATCCCACGCGAGCGACACAGCTCACAGATGTCTGCGATCGGTGCCATCTTGCCGTACAGGTGTGTCACCACGACGATCGCCGTGCGGGGGGTCAACGCCTGCTCGATCGTGCGCCGACTGACGAGCAGATCGGCGATCCTCGACATCGGCGAAGCGCACCTGCATGCCACGCCGCCGGGCCGCCAGGGTCGCGTAGCCCCCGGTATTCGCCGCGGTTACGAGCTCACGGCCGCTTTCACCGCCAAGCGCCACGCAGGCGACAGCTCGAACGCGTCGCTGCCACTCGCCACTCCCGCCACGTCACCGACTCCCAGGTAGTCGGCCAGCTCGCCCTCAAACGCCGCGGTCTCCTCCCCGAACAGATACCAGCCACTGCGTGCCACGCGCCGCTCGATAGCCGTCTGAGCTCCTCGTCGGCGAGCGCCGCACGCCGTAGGTCGTTGACGGGTATCGCGAGAGTCGCGGGCAAGCCCCCGTTTTTAGACACCGGCCGCAGTGGTGTCAAGATGAGCCGCCGTTAGCCACAATGCGAATTGTGTGACAAAGCGAGCGCGGCCAGTCCTTGCCGACGCGCTGGTGAATTTGGAGACACATTAGTCAGACACACATGCGCGGAAGACTTGACCGCGGCGGGGCGAGCGTGTTCGATCTGGCGATGCTGCTCGTGCTCGGGTCCACAGGCCTGTTGGGTCAGGCCGTCATCGCCGAGGCGCGGGCGCGGGCGCTGCCTTGTATGGGCGTGGCGCGCTCGGGAGCGGACCGCGACGTCGATCTCAGCGATGACGCCGTGCTCGAGGCGCTGGTCCTCGAGCTACGTCCGTCGGCCATCGTCAACTGCGTAGCGCTCACGAGCATCGAGCTCTGCGAGGCCGACCCGGGCCTCGCCTTCACCGTCAACTCGGGCATCCCGGGACTCCTTGCGCAGCTCGCCGGGGAACTCGACGCGAAGCTGGTTCACATCTCCACCGACCACTACTTCACGGGCGACGGCATGTGCAAGCACACCGAGGACGCCGAGGTCAAGCTGGTGAACGAGTATGCGCGCAGCAAGTACGCGGGCGAGGGACTCGCGCTCGCGAACGCCACCGCCTTGGTGGTGCGGACGAACATCGTCGGCCTCAGGCGCTGGCCCGGGCGCCCCACGTTCGCGGAGTGGGCGCTCGCGGCGATCGAGAGCGACGCTTCGATCGTGCTGTTCGACGACTTCTTCACCTCCAGCATCAGCGCCCGGGCGTGCGCCGAGGCAATTCTCGACCTCGTGAACGTGGGTGCGAGCGGTCTCCTCAACGTCGCCTCCTCGCAGGTGAGCAGCAAGCGTGAGCTCGTGCTCGCGCTCGCGCATGAGCTACGGCGCGAGCTGCACCACGCTCGTGCCGGGTCGGTGCGCGAGCTGCGCCCGACGCGTGCCGAGAGCCTCGGCCTCGACGTCACGCGCGCTCAGCGCCTGCTCGGTCGCCGGCTCCCGGACCTGTTGGCCACAGTCTCCGAGCTCGTGGGAGGGCTCCGTGGCGCGTTCGCCCATGAGTCCTAGCGCCGAGATTCGCATCGGGTCCCGCGCGATCGGGCTCGATCACCCTGCGTACCTCGTCGCCGACGTCGCGTCCAACCACGACGGGGAGCTCTCTCTCGCGCGCGAGCTGATCTGGCTGGCGGCGAGCGCGGGCGCCGATGCGGTCAAGTTCCAGCACTTCCACGCCGAGCAGATCGTCAGCGATCGAGGCTTTCGCGCGCTCGGCGCCGCTCGCGGCCATCAGGCGGCGTGGCCGAAACCGGTGTTCGACACCTACCGCCAGTACGAGCTCGACCGCGGCTGGACCGGGGAGCTCGCCGCCACCGCCCGCGAGGCGGGCGTTCGACTTCCTCAGCACGCCCTACGACGTGGACGCGATCGCGCACGTGCGCGAGCTCGCCCCCGCGCTGAAGGTCGGCTCGGGCGACATCGACTGGCTCGCGTTCATCCATGCGATCGCCGCGCAGGGCAAGCCGGTGCTGCTCGCCACGGGCGCGTGCGACATCGACGACGTCGAGCGCGCCGTCTCGACCGTGCTCGCCGAGAACCCCCAGCTCGTGTTGATGCAGTGCAACACCAACTACACCGGGAGCCTCGAGAACTTCCGCCACCTCAACCTGCGGGTGCTGCAGCTGTTCGCCGCGCGCTGGCCGGGGATGATTCTGGGGCTGTCCGACCACACACCCGGCCATGCGGGCGCCATCGGCGCCGTGGCGCTGGGGGCGCGCGTGATCGAGAAGCACTTCACCGACGAGAACACGCGCGTGGGCCCCGACCACGCGTTCGCGATGACGCCGGCATCGTGGTCGGAGATGGTCGCGCGCGTGCGCGAGCTCGAGCAGGCGCTCGGCGACGGGGTCAAGCGCGTGCAGGGCAACGAGCGCGAGACCGCGATCCTGCAGCGCCGCTGCGCGCGGCTGGCGAGGGACATGCCGGCGATGGAGCCGCTGAGCGCCGCCGATCTGGTGTGCCTGCGCCCCGCCGAGCCCGGCGCGCTGGGCCCCGCGCGCGTCGAGGAGGCGATCGGCCGCCCGCTCGTGCGCGCGATGGCGCGTGGCGAGGCGATCAGGCCCGAGGACCTGGTGTCGCGATGCTGAGCGGCGAGCTCGTCGGGCTGCGCGCGATCGAGCGAGCCGACCTGGCGCAGCTGCTGCAGTGGCGCAACGCGCCGCAGCTGCGGCGCTTCTTTCGCGAGCGCCACGAGCTCGGCACGGACGACCAGCTGGCGTGGTTCGAGGCGCTCGGCGCGCAGCGCGGGCGCCCACGCGACACGCTCATGTTCGCGATCGAGAGCCTCGCGGACGGCGAGCTCCTCGGCGCATGCGGCCTCTGCCGCATCGACTGGATCAGCGCCACGGCCGAGCTCTCGCTCTACATCGGAGCGGGGCTCGCCTACGTTGACGAGCAGCTCGCCCCGGCCGCCACCGGGATCCTGATCGCCCACGCCTTCGACGAGCTCGACCTCAACCGGCTATGGGTCGAGGTGTTCGCCTTCGACAGGGCCAAGGCGGCGCTGGTCGAGAGGCTCGGCTTCGAGCTCGAGGGCACGCTGCGCGAGCACCGCTTCCACGCCGGTGCCCACCACGACTCGCTGATGTACGGCCTGCTGCGCGACGAGCGCGGCTCGTGAGAGCCTGCGGCGGCAGCTCGGCGCTAGCGCGCGCCGTCGGGCAGCGGGTGCGCGCCGAGCCACTCGAGCACGTCGCGCAGGCCGAACGCTGGCGAGCGCGGGTAGAGGTCTTCGAAGATCGCCCGCACGCGATCGAGGTCGCTCTGGTAGTTGACCGTGATGCGCACCTCGCCCGCCGCCTCGGCCAGGTCGACGACCGCGTGGCGAAACGGCGCGCGGTGCAGGCGCAGCGTCACGTGCTCGCGATCGGCGGCGTCGCCGGCGAGCGCGTTGAACGCGTCTGAGCGTCTGTGCCGTGAGCACCTCGACGTCCATGCCGTCGGGGTAGGTCCTGCCGCTGTGCGGCGCGTTCGTGACGAGCTGCACGCTGTCGCTCAGCGTCTGCCGTGCGACCGCGACGACGCGATCGATCACGTCGGGGTCGATCGTGGGCGTGCGGGTCGCGGACGACCGCGGCGCGGCCAGGCCCCCGCGTGCGTAACTCGCGTCGAGCACGTCGAAGATCGGCACGTCGGGGATCGCCTCGCGCCAGCAGCGCGCGCAGCTGCGCGGAGTCGAAGCGGTGCGACTGCGGCGCCACGGGGTTGACCGTGATCGCCTCCAGCGCGATGCGCTTGAGCGTCCGCAGCTCGACGCCCTGGCGCCGGTACCACTCGGGTCCGCGTTTCCACAGGAACACCTTCGTGGGGTCGGCGACGACCAGCGCGAGCTCGCGCCGGCGCTTGCGCAGCGGGTGCAGCAGGCCGCGCAGGAAGCGTTCGGGCAGCGCGCCCGCGACGATCAGCCAGCGCGCGCTCGGGTTCTCGTCGAGCAGCTGCGCGATCTGCTCGGCGTCGGCGGTCAGCACGAAGCGCGGCGGCAGCGCCGGCCGGCTCGAGGTCCTCGCCGACGAGCAGCTCTCGCCGGCTCGTGCTGCGCACCGCTCGCGCAGCGCGCGCGGCAGCCGCGTCCCGCGAGTCCGTCGTCGACGCTCGCCAGCCGCACGAGCTCGACGGCGTCGCGTGTCTGTAAGACGACCTCGTCGATGTCGTGGTCGAGCACCGCGCCGGTCGCCATCACCAGGCCGTCGGCGACCTCCGGCGAGGAGGCCGCGCGGCGGTCGATCGCGCCGTCGATCAGCACCTGCTCGGCGCCGTGGGCGAGCATCGCGTCGCTGACCGCGCGCACGTCCGCGGCGGCGCTCGGGCCGGCCACCTCGATCGCGCCGGCTCCTCGCAGGCGCGCGATCAGCACGCGCCCGAGCGGCGTGCGCACGCCGGTGTCCTCGAGCAGCTCGTGCGGCGAGGCCGCTCGCGCGCAGCAGCCCGTCGGTCGTCGCGACGAGGCTGCCGGCGGGCAGCAGCACGCGCGGCTTCTCGATGCGCGAGTCGATCACGTCGTGCTCCTCGCCGTCGCGCCCGACCGAGGTGACGCCCACGCGCCGGCCCTGCGCCTCCAGCTCGCGCAGCAGCGCCGCGAGCGCCTCGGTCTTGCCGGTGTTCTTCGCGAGGCCGACGAGCGCCAGGCGCCTGGTCGATGCCGTCAGCTCGCTGAGCGTCTGCGTCACGCCGGGTCGGCTGGGGACGCCGCTCGGCGTTGCCGTCGGACGGCGCGCGGATGCCGCCGGCGGCGCGCGCGGCGAGCTCGCGCACGATGAACGTCGCCAGGTGGTGCGGTTCGGTGCCCTTGGAGAAGCCCGCGTCGTAGCCGAGCTCCTTGGCGAGCTCGTTGGAGACGCGCGGGCCGCCGCACGCGAGGATCATCTGCCCGCGCCTGCCCTCCGCCTCGACGATCTCGACGAGCTCGGTGAGGTTGTGCACGTGCAGGTTCTGCTGGGTGACGGTCTGCGAGACGAGGATCGCGTCGGCGCCGACCTCGATCGCACGGGCGACGAGCACGCTGTTGGGGACCTGGCTGCCGAGGTTGTACGTCTCGAAGCAGCGGTAGCCCTCGAGGCCGTGGTGGCCGTGGTAGCCCTTCAGGTTGAGCATCGCGTCGATGCCGACGCTGTGCGTGTCCGAGCCGGTGCTCGCGCCGACGACCACGATCGGGCGGCCGATGTGCGTCTGCGCGAAGTGCTCGATCTCGTCCTCGCTCATGTACTCGATGTCGAAGCCCTCGCCCTGCAGCGCGGCGAAGTCGACGCTCTGCGGGCAGCGCCCGTACATCACGAAGTACGTGTAGCCCTCGGTCAGCTGCTCGTAGTGGACGACCTCGGGCTCCTCGAAGCCGATCTTGCGCGGCGAGCTCCAGCGCCGCCCGGCGCGCGGCCAGCGAGTAGGGGACGGGCAGCGTGAAGCTCATCTGCACGAGCCCGTCGCCGAGGTGGTCGGCGTACGGCCGCACCGCTGCCAGGTCGACTCTCACGCATAGCTGGCCTCGCCGCGCGGCGGTGGGGCGCTCGCGTGCGCATCAGCTCGACGACCGGGTTGAAGTAGCCCTCCTCGGTCTCGACGATCCCCTCGATGCCGCGGCCCTCGTCGAGCTTGCGGCTGACGTCGCCGAAGCTCGCGTCCTCGATCGCCTTGAACAGCCCCACGTCGGCGATCCGCTCGAGCAGCTGGTGCGCGCCGGCGAGCACCTCCTGCGCGCGCGTCTGGATGATGCCGCCGCGCTTGAACTCGATCTCCTCGCCGAGGTCGTCGGCGGCGTTGAACACGTAGTCGACGTTCTGCAGGCCGAGCACGCGGTCGTGGATGTGCGGCGTGAAGATGCCCTCGGTGGGCACGCCGATCGTCTGGATGCCCTGGCCGGTGGCGATCGTGACGAGGTTGAACAGCGTGTCGGCGGCGTGCGTGCGGAACAGGTTGCCGTCCATGTGGCGCGTCGGCGGCATGTACTTGACGGGGCAGTCCGGGAACAGCTCGCGCGTGAGCTGCGCCTGCGCCCACTCGTACAGCAGGCCGTTCCTGACCGGCACGTCGATCTCGAACGCGTCGCCGAGCGCGATCTGCGCGTCGGGCACGCCGGAGTCGAGCGCGAGCTGGTGGTTGATGAACTGCGAGGCGGTCACCGACGGCGCGGCCTCGACCGCGTCGGCGGTGCGCAGGTAGTTGTCCTCGCCGGTGTTGATGACGACGCCGAAGTAGCCGTTGATCATGCGCGAGACGCGCTGGTCGATCAGGCCGCGGACGATGTTGATGTCGCGGTAGAGGATCCCGTAGAGGGCGTCGTTGACCATGTTGTCGAAGCCCTCCCACGCGCCCATCGCGGCGATCTCCGACATGCACAGGCCCGAGCAGAAGCTCGACAGGCGGATGTAGCGGCCGTGCTGCTCTGACCACTCGTCCATCGCCTCGCGCATGATGCGGAAGTTGGCCTGCGTGGCGAACGTGCCGCCGTAGCCCTCGGTGGTGGGGCCGTAGGGGACGTAGTCGAGCAGGCTCTGCGCGGTCGAGCGGATGACCGCGACGATGTCGCCGCCGGCCTGCGCGACGGCCTTGGCGTGCACGACGTCCTCGTACACGTCGCCGGTGGCGGTCAGCACGTAGCGCAGCGGCGTCGCCGCTTCGCCGAGGCGCTCGCGCATCGCACGGCGCTCGTCGAAGCGCCCGCGGATCTCGCACAGCCGCGCGGCGCACTCCTCGGTGACGCGCTCGCGGATCGCGCCCTCCTCGGCGAGCTCGAGCGTCGTCAGGTCGAGCTCGCCGGCGTTGACCGCCTCTGCTATCTGCTGCGGCGAGCGGCCGGTCTGGAGCATCGCGTTGCCGAGCCAGTAGCCGACACCGCGGCCGAGGCCGCCGTGCTCGTGGACGTGATCGACGAGCACGTTCGGCAGCGGCGCCTCGAGGTCGTTGGCGCCGTCGACGCCCAGCAGGCGCGTGACGCTGCGCTCGACCGACACGGTCGTGCGCCCGGCGATCTGCTCGCCGACTCCGTCGGCGATCTTCTTGGCGGCAGCGCGGCACGCGTCGACGACGCCGGGGTCGAGGTCGAGCTTCGACGCCGCAGCGGAGCCGGCACTCATCGGATGTCCCTGACGATCGGGAAGGGGATCACCTCGCGCAGCGTGTCGCGTTCGGTGAGGATCATCACCAGCCGGTCGACGCCCATGCCGCCGCCGGCGGTCGGCGAGTAGCCGTACTCGAGCGCGCGCGTGTACTCCTCGTCGTTGGGGTGCGGCACGTCGCCGTCGTCGACGGCGCGGCGCTTGCGCTGGTCGACGAAGCGCTGCCACTCATCGACCGGGTCGTTGAGCTCGGTGTCGCCGCTGACGAGCTCGATGCCGCCGATGACCGCGTCGAAGTGCTCGCCGAGCTCCGGATGCACGGAGTGGCGCTTGGTGATCGGGAACGGCTCGAGCGGGAAGTCGAACACGTGCGTGGGCTGGTTGATCGTGCTCTCGATTTTCTCGGAGTAGATGTCGGCGACGACGTCCGCCCACGTCGCGGCGGGGTCCACCGGCTCGTCGAGCAGCTCGGCGAGCTCGTCGCGCGAGGACTCCATGAAGTCGACGCCGAAGCGCTCGAGGATCAGCTCGCGCATCGTCACGCGCCGCCACGGCTTGGCGAGGTCGATGTCCTCGCCGTTTCGTTTGATCGTCGTGCGCCCGAGCGCGCGCTGGGCGACGTCGCGGAACATCTCTTCGGTCGCGGTGGCCACGTCGTTGTAATCGGCGTAGGCCATCATGAACTCGATGATCGTGAACTCGGGGCTGTGCTTGGGGGAGATGCCCTCGTTGCGGAACACCTTGCCTGTACCTTCCGAGTTACTTGCCGCTTTCCCGTGGTCGTCTCGAGTGCTCCGCCCCTCCGCCCCCACGCCCCCACAACCCCACAACCCCACAACACACTCGTAACTCTCACCTCTCACGGCCCCGTATCTCCCACCCATACCCCTCAGATCCTACGCCACCAGCCGTCGCGACCCGAAGTGGGGGGCGCGGCGGTTCGGCCAGCCGTCGCGTGACGCCCCGAGGAACGCGCGACTCCCCTCAACCACTGCGCGCTCGACTCCCCTCAACCGCGGCGCCGCGGCCGCGCGGCGACTGCGACGCTCTCGACTCCCCTCAACCGCCACGCCCCCGTCTCCTGATGCCTCCCGGCGTGCACTACCACAGTTACACCGAGTTTTAAAAGAGATACCGCACCCAGCGTTCGGGGTCGGCTGCGTCTGGCGTAGGCGGAGGGTGTCATCTTGACCATGATTTTGCCAGCTGTTCCGGCGGCAAAACCTCTACTCCCGCACGGTAGTTCCCGCCCCTAAAAGAGGTTGGTGTCCGGCGCTACACTTGGGGCATGATCGATCTGTTCTCTGTGCCCGCCGGCACCGTCCCGCAGGTTGACGCCGAGTACGGCGAAGATCACTCTGTCCCGTTCCCGCCGGAGATCGACAACTATCGTGGCAAGTGGGTCGCTGTCCGCCGAGGCGAGATCGTCGCCGTACGCGACACCAAACGAGAGCTGCGTCCCGGTCTTCGACCTGCACCCGAGGTTTATGAACTCAGGCAGCCCGCTGTGGGGACAGGAGGACTTCTGTGCCTCCTTCAAAGTAGGCCTCGAGCGTTTCCTGCTGCCCGCGCGCCAACCACCGCCCCCGGCGTTGCTACGCTGGATCTGTGGCCACGACGAAGAAACGCACGACCGCCGCAGCTAAGCCCGTGTCCGGGCCGGACGGCCGCACTGCGGCGAACGGCGGTGTGGCGTCGAATGGCTACTCGACTGCGACCAGACCGGGGCGCATCCGTTCCAAGGCTCGCCGGGAAGCGATCGAGGCGCTGATCGAGCGGACCACGAAAGACAAAGGGCTCAGCCCGGAGGTGGAAGAGGCGCTGAAGGACGACGCCTGGGGCAAGCGCCTAGTCGATCCGTGAGCCTGCCGACCGACCGGATTTACCTGTTCGATACATCGGTGTGGCTTCGCACCGAGCATCCGCTGATCGCTTCGGACTGGGAGGCGGCGTTGCGGAAAAACCAAGCTGGCCGTCTCGCCGATCGTCGCCTTTGAGGTTCTGTATACCGCGCAGAGTCAGCCTGAGTTTGAGAGTCTTGAAAAGGAACTCGACGCGTTGCGACAGGTTCCGTTGACGCAGGGGATCGTCCGCGATGCCCGTCGCGCGCTGCATGATCTCTCGGCTAAGTCTGGCCACCGTTTGCCCTTCCAGGACGTGCTGATCGCGGCGTCTGCGGCACGGAGGGGTCTGGGTGTCCTGCACTACGATGGTCACTTTGACGTGCTCAGCCAAGTCTTGGGTTTCGAAAGCCGCTGGATCGCCCCGCCGGCATCCCTGTAGCTCCCACCGGCGCGCACGGCGCTTGTCAACCGCGGGTGGCCGACCCTGGGGCCCGGTCTTCGACCTGCACCCGAGGTTTATGGCTCCGGCAGCCCGCTGTGGGGACAGGAGGACTTCTGTGCCTCCTTCAAAGTGAACCTCGAGCGGGGTGGGGATCCTCCCCGGCCGCGAGACAACGGCGCACCCCGTCGCCGAACGGAATCCACGTATACGCCCCCGAGGCGCGCACCACCAACCCACTGCCAGCACACTACCATAGTTATACCCGGTTTTTAAAACACTGTAGGACCGCCCGGCTCGATCCGTCCGCGCCGAGTTAGCGCGTCTGCCCCGAAGATGCTCCCGGCCTCGGCGAACGATCCGCCCCAACGGCGCAACCAGTCGGGCACCTGATCGACGCGAAACCTGAGCCAGTTTGACCCTTTGCCTGACGCTCCACGCTGCTGGCGCATCGTGTTTTCCAGCAAGATATGCTTGGGTACAATCCAGATGTACGCTTCATTAGGCGTTATGCCTAGAAGCGCTGCTGCGTCGTAGTCGAAATCGCGGAACTCTAGAAAGGTGAGCTCGCTGCTGTTCCAGCGCAGGCTTAGCTTCACCTCGATCTTGAGGCCGGCGATAACACAGTCGTGACCTCGATGACGTCGCGGCTCGACTTCGAGTCCTTGGCTATGCGCCCACTCCATGATCAAGCTCTCGCCGATCTTTCCCTTCTTGTGGGCTGAAGGTGTCTGTCGTATCCAGTTGAGCGGGCTTGCGGCCCACTCCGCTTCGCAGATATCGAAGTACGTTGCTCGGATCTTCTCAGCCATCTGTACGAGGTGCTCGAAGTCACTAGATGTAGGTGGCTGTACCTGTTGCTGGACGGTAGGTACAGGTATCTGCTCGGTAGCTTGATGGCGAAAGATGGTTTCGAAATCCATGCTGCGGATTATAGTCTGCGGCATGTTGCGGAACATGGTCGAATTCGATCAAAAGTGTGACAATTTTCACATATACACCCTCTGATCCTCGCAGCTGCTCGCTCTCCGAGCGGTGCCCTCACTTCACCCGCCCTGGGGCTCTCCTCCAGGTCCCTCGCCCGCTTTCCCTTCGGCCCGGGCCGCGGAGCGACCCCCGCCGCCCCCAAACCACTCTCACACCTCCGCCGACACGAGCCCATCCTCCCCGTGAAACACCGCGCTAGGAGGCTTTGGCGAAAGTAGTTTTGGCCAGCACCAGAGCCAAATCCTAGACCGTTGTTCGGCGCGATACCTCAGTTCTGCGCCCAACATACCCCACGGCGAGGACTCAAGCCCAGTAAACACGGGCTCTGACAGCCCCGCGCATACGCGAGAACAGTCTCGCGCTACCCCAACCGACGAAGCGGACCCCGATGAACGCGCATGGTGTGATCGTAGGCTTCGCGCATGGTTGAGGCTGATCGCTTCCCGCGCTGGCGCGTGTTTTGGCAGGTCTGGTACAGGGCCGAGGCCGTACTCGGGAGCCTGCCAATGGTCGTGATCGTGCCGTCTCTTACCGCGGTCGGGGCGGCAATCTGGGCTGTTGGGCATCCTGCGCTGACGATCCGCCGAGGGCTGGTGGTGGGCCAGCGGTCGGTCTGGTCAGCGGTGTTGAACGGTGTGATCGGTGGTGTCGTCGTGCTTTGCGCGCTGGCGGGTCTTGTCTTTATCGCGGTGTGGGTGTGGTATCGGCTGCTCGGCGTATTCGGGTCGGGGCCAATGGGCGCGCTGCTGCTGGTGATCGCGGTGCTTGCCGCCGCCGCTGCTGGACTGATCGCGCGAGAACACCATCTCAAAGCGCCCGCCACGGCCGGCTGGGCGGTCGGCATGGGGCTGGGCGTGCCGCTCGCCATCGGCCTCCTCATACTCTTGGTGGTGCGCTGGCGCACGCCGGCAACGCAACGCGATGAAGTACGCGCAGCGCGCGACAGCGAACGTAAAGCTGCCACTGCCGACCGCGACGCTGATGCGCTCTGGCTCAGTGGACAGCTATCCGCAGGAAACGAGCTGCTCGCGAGCTGGCCCGGAAAGCCGAGATACAACGCGACCGAGGAGATTCAAGAGGCGTACAAGTGGGAGCGCCAGACGCAGGCGGGTCTTGCGGCGAAGCTTCCCACCCACAGCGGACATTTTGGCGTGGATGTCGGCTTTGGCCCGGAGTGGTATTCAGACCGTCTGGTTGGTCCCGAGCGGGGACACCTTTGCCGCCGGATTCATCGCCTCGCTGAGATCAACGAGCGGTACGGAAGGGAACGCACGAAATGAGCGCCACGCCCAGCCCTGCGACGTGGCGCTCGGAGCGTGCGTCAGACGACGTGGCCTACCAGCGAGGTCAGGTGGAACGCGGCTGGTGTGGCGAACACGTAGTCGTCTGCGATGCGGTGCAGCAGCCCGGCGTGGACGAGCGGACGGACGAGGGCGTCCGGGTCGCCGTACTCTATCTCGCGGCCCACGTCGGCCACAGACCAGAGCGTGGGGCAGCGGGTGGGCTCAGTGAGCAGGTAGACGACATCGCGTTCCATGTCGCCGAAGTCGCGCAACGGCGCGTCGGGGGTAGGCTGATTGGGCATCGGAAGGTCCTGCCTTTCGGTGTCACGGCCGGGGGGCGGTTCGCGCCGTCGCCCCGGCCAATCTGTATGGAGCCGCCGACGCTAGGCTTGCCCGATCATGCCGTCAAGGGCTTTCGCCAATCGTTTCGCCAAGCCCTCCTAGGCGCCTGACGCTGATGTGTTCGCGCGCTAGCGGCCCTGCGCAGTGCCGGATGCGCGATTTCCAGGCGGCCGTTAGCGATTTCGCGCCAGGTTGTGGAGCGAGCGCCCCGTGTTTACTGGCTTTGGCGGCGGAAGGCGTCTGCCGGCGATGGATTCCGTCGCAGTTGGCTGCTAGCTTTGGCGACGGTCATCTGAGCACCCACGGCGGCCTCTCGAGAAGGGGCACGGGAATGGGACGAGGACGAACCAGCACTTAGATTTCACTGGCACCGCAATATGAGTTTCATGCGGCACCCGGCTTTTTGCCACACCTGCTTTTCCGTCACACCGTAATACCGACAGGCAGCCGGTTTTTCTGCCACATCGTTTTTTGACAACGGAACGCGCCAGCCCGCTGATCGGGGCCGAACCGCTCGAGCGACCCTCTCGAGCAGCGGCACGAATGCGGGAGGGGCAACGGCGAACTGGCCCCAACGCAGGAGTCCAACCTTTACTCGATCATCACTACGGCGGGGTGGCGATCTGAGTTTCGGCCCACTCCCGGACCTCTACCACCAGTTTTAGGGCTCCTACCCGATCGAGTGCCGGCGGCTCATCGCCCTCGTAGCGAAACCCAACAGCCCAGGGTGTCAATGTCGTGGCCTCTTCGAGGGTCGCGGGTGCGTCGATCTGGTGCTCTTCGACCAACCCCACGAGGTAGCTCAACGCATGACTCTTGAGGAATGGAATCCCGTGCGCGGTGAGTACGGCCTTGATTTGCTTCTCGACGGCTTGCTGGGCGTGAAAGCCAACAATCTCGTCGGTGATGTCTGTGTCTGACCCGATCTTGCGGACGAGCGCCTCGTCCTGTGCTGCCTTCTTCAGCAGGACGCGCGCTACGTCCTGTGCGTCACGCTCCGGCATGCACCATGCGTCCCTCGGTCAGCGCGGCGTGGACCATCGAGCCTTTGGCGGGGGCCCATTCCTCGGCGTACGTCTCGCTCACAACGATCACGTGAACGGGGATCCCCAGCGGGCGCAGCGCACGAGTGAGCCGGACCTGCTCGGCGTGCCGATCCGTCACGTCTCGCTCGATCACCAAAAAGTCCAGATCGCTGTCCTCGCTCAGCTCGCCACGGGCGGCTGACCCGAACAGGATCACCCGGGCGTCGGGCGCGGCCGCCAGCAACCGGCGTCCGGCCTCGGCGATCACGGCCTCGGGAATCACGGTTCCCTCGTACATTGACTCGATTCTACGGCACGCCGCCGTCGGCCTCGACTCGCCGCACCGGCCGGAAGCCGAGGGCGTTCTGGCATCACGTCTTTGGCCTGATCAGGACGCGCCGGCCCGCTTTGTCCGTAAATCGCCCGCCGCCTTCTCGGCGGGTCTCGCCGAATCGGGGCGTTACCACCAAATCGGCCGCAACTCCCGCTTTAGCTGTGAATCGGCTAGTAGGGGTGGGGGAGGTTGCCACAGGACGTTCACAACCCAACCAACCGGCGGGGTCCCGTGCCTCTCCTCATCCCGCTTCCGTGCCCACCCTCACCCTCGCATACCCCGGGCACGACGCCGCCGCACCCGCTCTGCGCTGCGTGCTCTTCTTTGACCCCGCGCCAGGCGGGCACGGCACTCATCGCTGGTGACTCCGCGGTGCGGATGACTTCTTCGCCACTTTCAGGACCTCCGTTTGCCCGGGATGTCGGCCCATCCTGGTTCGAGCTGATCTACGAGCACGCCCTCTAGCGCGGTATTGCTGGCGCGCCTTTCTTCGCTTTCTTCGTTTCTTCGCTGCCCGCTCTGACGGCTCGATCGGCCGGTCTCTTTCGGGCGGGTTGACCTCCTGGCTGAGGGACCGGATCCTCCGGCGAGACGTCGCGCATGGAATACCGTCCCAAGCTAGCCCTACGGTTTCGGGGATGACGACTGCCACGAAGATGTTGCCGCTTCCGCGGGGCTGGCCGGAACAGCCTGCTCCTGCCGCCTACCATGGTCTTGCCGGGGATATTGTCAACGCGATCGCGCCGCATACCGAGGCGGACCCGGTCGCTGTGCTCGTACAGTTGCTCGTTGCGTGTGGCACGCTGATCGGGCACGGGGCGTGGTTTAGGGTTGAGGCGGACCTCCATTACCCGAATGAGTTCATCCTGCTTGTGGGTAGCTCGTCTAAAGCGCGTAAGGGCACTTCTTTCGGTCATGTCAGGGAGTTGTTGCGCGGGATTGATTCCGACTTTCCCTCACTGATGTGCCACGGGCTGTCCTCAGCGGAGGGTTTCGTCTGGAGGTTGCGCGATCCGGACGGTAAGGACCCCGGGGCTCGGGATACCCGCATGCTCGTTATGGAGCCAGAGTTCGCGACGGTGTTGAAGGGGCGGGAACTGTCGAGGCTTTCGCCTGTGCTTCGTCAAGCTTGGGATGGCGTGCCGCTCGCGCTGACGACCCGTAACGCGCCGGTGGAGGCCAGTGAAGGACATGTCGCTTTGATCGGTCATATCACGGCGCTCGAGTTGCGTGCCTCTGCCACGACGCTGGCGCTCGCGAACGGTTTCCTTAATCGTTTCTTGATCATCGCGTGTCGCCGTACGAAGTTGCTGCCGCTGGGCGGACGGCGGGATCCTCTCGGCGGGACCGGACTGAAGGATCGGCTTGCGACGGCTCTCGAACGTGCTAAGGGAGCTGGCGAGCTGCTTATGGATTCCGAGGCCGAGGAACACTGGGTGAAGACCTATGAGCGGCTGTCGGACTCGGGGGAGGGTCTCGTCGATGCGCTCGTCGCGCGTGCTGAAGCTCACACGGTGCGTCTGGCGTTGATTTATGCGCTGCTGGATGGCGCGAGCTCGATTCGGGTTGATCACCTACACGCGGCGTTCGCGCTATGGGAGTACGCAGCGTCGAGTGCTGCCTGGGCATTCCGGGAATCGACGGGTGACCCGCTCGCGGAGCAGATCCACCGTACTCTCCGAGATAATCCCGGCGGGCTCAGTCGCACGCAGTTGCACGAGCTGCTGCACCGTCACCGTCCCGCGGCGGAGATCAAGGAAGCGCTCCAAGCGCTCCAGGACGCCGGGCGAGCCCGCCCTCAAATGAGTCCGACCAAGGGACGACCAGCCGAGCTCTGGACAGAGGTCCCTGTTCTCGATGGGCAGCCGGCATGACCCTTACTTCGCTTACTTCGTTTCTTCGCACACCGCGGGGTCGTGGGCGGCCAGTACATCGGCGATGCGCGTGCGCGTGTTCCACGGCGTCACCGGTGGGTAGGGGTCGATCCCTTCAGCGCGCAGGCGCTCCATCTTGGCGCGGCGTTCGTCGATCTCGACCGTGCCTGTCGTCGGGCGCAGCGGGCTGTGCCTGCTGGTCCTGGGTTGCCATGTCGAAGACGATACAGGCGCTCAGGCCATCGGCAGCGACATGCCCACGGGTTTAGCGCTCTCCGTGGGCGCGCCGTTGCCGTTTCCTGCTACGACCTCGACGAGCGGCAGCACGGGCAGCTCGAACGGCGCGTCAGGGGTCATGGCGATGATGCCGCGCGCTATGTGGCGGATCGCCTGCGAGGCGGGGTCGTCGGGGTCCTCGATCACGAGCGGCACGCCGCTGTCGGCGTGTTCGCGCAGCGGCATCGTGAGCGGCACCTTGCCGAGCAGCGGCACGTCGAGCTCGTCGGCGAGCTCCTGGCCGCCGCCCTCGCCGAAGATCGTGAAGCGCTCGCCCGAGGGGGTCGTGAAGCTCGACATGTTCTCGATCACGCCGCCGATCTGCAGGTCGACCTTGTGCGCCATGTGCGCGGAGCGACGGGCGACTTTCTGGGCGGTGGCCTGCGGCGTGGTGACGATCATGAACTGCGCCTGCGGCAACAGCTGGGCAAGCGTCATGGAGACGTCGCCGGTGCCGGGCGGTAGGTCGACGAGCAGGTAGTCCAGGGCGCCCCATTCGACGTCCTGCAGGAACTGCGTGAGCGCCTTGTGCAGCATCGGGCCGCGCCACACGACGGCGGCGTCCTCCTCGACGAAGAAGCCGATCGACATGACCTTCACGCCGTGGGACTCGAGCGGGATGATCTTGCGCTGCGCGGAGACGGGCGGGCGCGTCGCGCCGAGCCCGTACATGCGCGGGATCGAGTAGCCCCAGACGTCGGCGTCGAGGACACCGACTCGCTTGCCTTCGGCGGTGAGCGCGGCGGCGAGGTTGGCGGTGAGCGTGGACTTGCCGACGCCACCCTTGCCGGAGCCGATGCACAGCACGTTTGCGACCTGCGCGAGCGCGCCGGCGGGCAGGCTGCCGCGGCCGAGCTTCTGCTGCAGGGCGGCCTTCTGCTGGTCTGAGAGCACGTCGAAGTAGACGTTCACGTGCGTGACGCCGTCGAGCGGGGTTATGGCCTGCGCGACGGACGTCTGGAAGTGGCCCTTGATCGGGCAGCCGGGCGTGGTCAGCGAGACGGTGACGTCGACGACGCCGTTGGCGCTGACGTCGATCGAGCGCACCATATCGAGCTCGACGATCGAGCGGTGCAGCTCGGGGTCGATCACGACCTCGAGCGCCTTGAGGATCTGGTCCCTGTCGGTCACGCCGCCCATTGTCCCACACAACTCCTTCATCTCTTTTCCATCCTCCACCCCTCCCGCTACTCGGACCGACCCCCAACCCACGCCCCGGCGGATCGTCCGCGTAGCCACCGAGAGCCGGTATTACATTGGTTATACCGAGTTTTAAAACTAGTATGTGGTCCCGCGGATCGGATTCGGCTGAGTCTGCCGTCCGCGCCGGCCACCCCGCGCGCTCTGACCGCCAACGCGGCTTACTGAGCGCTCGCTTCGGGTGCAAGGCTACCGAGCGTTGGCAGTACTACGAGGGAGGCCGTCGAGCACTTCCCTCGCGAGCTGCGCCGCGCCGTTGAAACGCAGATCCCTGTAGTCCCCGGCTGGCCCGAGGGCGGCGATCCAGGCCTGCTCATCGCCTTGCAGGCAGACCGTGGCGGGTTGCGGCGCACCGACACGACTTGGCGGCAGCCCGGCGGCGCGTTCGAATGCGCCGTCGAGCGTGGCTCGCTGGTTCTTTACGATGCCGTCGATCTGTAGACGACCGCCCTGGACGCGGTAAAAGACGACGATCAGCGTATGGGGCGTGGAGACCTGCGCCTCGACCGTTGCCCCCTCAGGGAGTCCTGAATGCCCGTCGAGCAACGTGGGGAGCATTCGCAAGAGGGCGCCGACGTCTGTTCGCTCTTTGTCGGCGGGCTCCGACCAACTGTTGCGCATCCCCCAGCGCGCGAGCATGCCGGCGATTGCTACCAACTCGCGTCCGGCATCGGTTAGCTCGAGCTCGACTCGTGGCCGCGACTTCTCGCGGCGCGTTCGGGTGATCAGGTCGGCAGCGACCATCCGCTGTAGATGATGATCGAGGACGCTGCTGCTCACTCCAGGCAGGCGCCGGTGCAATTCGGTGAGGCGAGTACGGCCGGGTGCGAGCGCGAGCACGATCATCAGCGTCCAGCGATCGCCGGTCGCCGTGAGCGCTCGGGCCAGGGGCGTCCAAGCGCCATGTACGCGTGCATTTCGCCCCGCTACACGGGTTGCCATCGTATCCGCGATTCTTCCACCCAACCCGGCGGCAAAAGCAGCTCGGCGATCGGCGCGGCTTCGGCGGTGAGGACGCTGTGTCTGCCGTCTGCGCCCGAGGACGCGTAATGTAATCTCGGAGGGCGTACTTCCTTCGCGCCGTGTGCCTGGAGACCGCCTGAGAGTTTCGTCCCAAGCGATCGCTAGGTTTGCGGGCATGGCTATCCAGGTTCAACTTCCCAAGGAGTCGCGGCAAGGGCGGTCGCGTGCGACGAGGCCCTCGCGGGTGCGAGGGCGCGGCGGCGATTTGTCGAAGCTGAGTTTGTTTGGAGCGCCCCGGGTGGGTCCGGTTCAGTCGGGCGGTGTGTCGGCGTTGGCGACTCCGGGGGATGTGGTTCGATCGGGCGGTGAGTTGGTGTTGGCGACTCCGGGGGATGTGGCGACGACGGTGCGGGTGGCGGATGACACCCATATGTATTCATTGCGGGACGGTAGTAAATGGTGGTCGGCTGGATATGCGCCTATTTGTGAGGAGGAGGACGAGGAGGGTAGGGGGCAGTATTTCGCGGTGTTGGGCGGGCACGTGTCTAAATCGCGCGTCCTTTACTGTAAAATTGCGGGGGCGCAGCATTATCCGGGGGCGTTGCAGGAAACCCGGTTTAGTCCGGGCGCGGTGGTGATGCTGCGGCCGGAGCCGGTTAATCCGTACGATGAAAATGCTGTGGGGGTGTGGGATCGGAGTGGCTCGGTGCAGGTGGGTTATATCCCGGCGGAGCACAGCGAGGCGGTTGGCTCACGTATTTTTGCGGGTGAGCGGTTGGTTGCTTTTGTTATAAGAGAGATCCGGCGTGAGTCGAGGTCTGGACTTCGGGCGGCTCTACATATCTTGGTGGTGCCGGTGGGTGATTTGCAGCTTTCGCTTTCTCTGACGAGCACACCGGAGGGGAGGGGGGAGAGCGATGACCTCGGCTACTGACCACGCCCGTCGGCGGATCACTTTGCCAACCGCCCAGAGCCGGCACTAACGCTCGTTTCCCCGGCGGATCACCGGCGCAATCACCGAGAGCGGTACTAACCGTATCCCCGCCTGACCGCCTGCCCAGCCACCCGGGTTGTTACTAACGACCGTGCCCCGCCGGATCGCCCGCCTAACCACCAAGTGCCGGTCTTGACGACTGACCCCCGCCGGATCGCCTGCCCAACTTCCCCGGAGCGGGCCTACCATGGTTATACCGACTTTTAAAATTAGTATGCGCCCCTCGCCTTTTACGCCGTTCCCCGTTTCCCCCGTTCACGCGCTTCCAGCCCTTCCTACCCACCTTTCGACCACCATCCGGCCGGCTCCCCTTGACGAAGCGACCGAGTGTGCCCGCGACCACCGGCTACGCTCTGTATGTGGATGCGATCGATTGGGGCACTGCCCAGCGTGTGGGTGAGCTGATTGCAGGTTCGCCTCCGTACGGCGGCGTGCGTGCCGAGGGCGTGGAGCCGATGGTGCTCGAGTTTGCGGGACGTGTGGGCGTTTACAGCGGCCTTACGGTCCCGAGTGAGTTGCCGCCGCTTGAGGTCGTGGATCGCCCGACGTGGATTGCGGCCAACCTCGACAGCATGCGGCCGCTGCTCGCGCCACTGACGGAGCGCATAGCTGCGGAGGAGGACGAGGGCTTCCTGCCGGGTTCGCTGCGTGGTCCGCTCCGCGCGGCCTCGGGGCATGCGCTGGGCGCCCAGGTTGGCGCCCTGACGGGCGTGCTCTCCCAGCGTGTGCTTGGCCAGTACGACTTGGCGTTGCTGGACGCGTCTGTGACACCGCGACTGCTGCTGCTTGGCCCAAACCTTGCGCAGGCGGCGGGCAACCTTGGCATAGACCGTGACGAGCTGGTGCTGTGGGTGACGATTCATGAGATTACGCATGCGGTCCAGTTCTCGGGTGCTCCGTGGCTGCGCGAATATCTTGGTGGGATCGTTGAGGAGTTGATCGAGGGTATGCGGGTGATGGTTGGCGGAGGGGATGGGGGGGAGGGTGATGGCGAGGCTGGGCGGTCTGCGAGCCCGGGCGACGTCCTGAGAGGACTGGCTGGGAAGGTGCCGAGTCAGGATGAGCTGCGCGAGATGGTTGGTCGTGTGCGTGGTGGTCAGCTGTTGCGACTGACGCTGGGCGAGGATCGCTGGGCGCTGGTGGAGCGGATGCAGGCGGCGATGTCGCTGATTGAGGGGCATGCGGAGCACACGATGGACGTGATTGGCGAGGACTTCCTGCCATCGCTGCCTAGGCTGCGGGCGGCGATGAACCGCAGGCGCTCCCAGAAAGGGCTTCCCTGGAAGGTTCTCGAGCGGTTGCTGGGCTTGGAGCTGAAGATGCGCCAGTATGAGGCGGGACGTGGCTTTTGTGACGCGGTGGTGGAGGCTGGCGGCCCACAGGCGCTGGCTTTGGCCTGGCGTGGTCCGGACTCTCTGCCGACGGCGGCGGAGATTGAGCAGCCGGCTCTCTGGGTAGCACGGGTGGGCGGGGGTGGCGGCGAAAGCCCGGATTTGCAGGCCCGAACGCATGTTCCTCATGTTACAAACTAGGTTGAGCTCTAGCCCGTGGTTACGGGGTTTTTACGTGGTGCTAGGATGCTCGTGTAACAATCTATCTTGGATGGGTTACAAACAGGTGTTCGATAGCTGAGACAGGGTAGTAACCCGGTCGAGAGCGAATCCCCCACCTTTGCCTACTAACCGGCGAGGAAGAGATCCTCGTGTATGGCGAGGAAGAGATAGGAGCACTGACTTCATATGCCAACAGCCCCCACCAGCTCACCCAAAGCCTCCAAACCCCGCACCAAAGCGGCCCGCAAAACTGCTGCGCCGAAACACGCGAGCGCCAGCGGCACGACGCAGGCCAAAGCCGCGCACGCCAAGGGCGCTCGCACCCGCGCGACCCACCAGGCCGAGGGAGCCGTCAAGCAGGCGCAGACAGCCACGCGTGAGACGGCTGACGTGTTCGGCGACTACGCCGAGCGCGCTGTGCTGATCCCCGTGGGCGCCGCGTTGATTGCTCGCGACCGTCTTGTCTCGACCGTCAACGACACCGTCTCCACGTACGCATCGCCGAAAAAGACCCAGGCGCAGTTGCGTCGCTTTGAGCGTCGGGGCGTTACGGCCAGGAACAGGCTTGAGCGTGAGGTTCGTAAAGCTCGCGTTCGTGTTGAGCGTGAACTGCGTCAGCGTCGTCGCAAGATCGAGAGCACGGTGAAGGACGTTGAAGGTCGCGCGGACTCATTGACGAAGAGCGCGGACGATCTGGCTAACCGCGTACCGGAGCTGGCGAACAAGTTCCAGGAGCGGATCCTGAGCCTCGTCTGAGCACGGTTAGCGACCTAGTCTGAGCACAGACCAACTTCCCCTGCTGGGGCCCTGGAGAGTTGGGTGGCAGGAAAGTCTGCCGGCCTCATATCCCGCCGGCAGTGGTAGCAAAAGTAGCAAGACTCTCCTCCTCGACCCGCCGGCGGCCCCCACTGCCGGCGGGTCACTTTAACCCCCTTCGAGGCCCTGGGCAACGGCGAGCAGCACCTGGCTCCAGCGACCGCACCGGGTCTTTACCGTGGCGATACTCGGCAGTGCGCCGGCTGAGGCGCGCGCGTGTTGGTCATACTCGGCCCCATCGGGGGCTCTGCCGAGTATTTGTTGGAGATCACTGACCGCCTCGATGCACTGTGGCTTGTTGAATTTGATCTTCTTCCCGCGTGCGGCACTGGACGGGTTTGCGCTGAGGCCGGCCTTCGCTAGAGCCTCTCGCCACGAGCCGAACCGCAGAGAATGAGTTTGATGGGTGGCCCAGGGGCGCCCGTTGGTAGTGCGCTGGAGGCGAGCGAATTTGTCGTAGTTACCACTGGTGAGAGTGTCGCCCAGCTGTGTGCTGGCCTCGCGCAGAAATGCGATGAGTTCTTCTTCTGAGTATTTCTTTTTGTGTTTTGGGGGTTTGCGAGTGATTTCGCGATACTCGCGGGTGGAAAGTTGCTCACGGAGGATCTTGATGGCCCAGGCCTTTGGGATTTCGAGCTGGCTGGCCGCGATTGCCGGGTCTTTGTACCGGCGGAAGGCATCCACGATCTCCCCGGCACGCCCCCGATAGAGCTCGCCCTTTAGTGCTGCCGTGTTGGAGAGCGAGCGCGTTTGCAGCCCCATGCTCTTGAACAACTGACGGACGCGCTCTCCGACTATCCCGACGGTTTCGCCGACTTCTTGTAGCGAGTGGCCCTGCTGATACATCCGGTACATGTCCTCCAGCGGATATTCGACGGTCTCTGAGCCGCGGGAGCGCAGCTGGAAGCCGGCTTTTGTTAGTTGTCTCCAAATGTGAGAACGGCTGGCGCCGAACTGCTTGGCGAGGTCGCTGAGGGAGGCTCCCTGCGTGTAGTGCTCGTGCATTTCGACGACGACGCTCTGGGAAAACTCAACTCTCCTGGAGCGTGTCTTCAGCCCGGCGGTTTCCGGCGTATGGCTCATGGCGCGCAGCCTAAAGGAGATACGCCCTGGCGATCACCCACGCCCTGGCGATCACCCCGCCGGCCGGGGCGCGCCAGATATCGACCCCAGAGAGTTTTGTCCCAAGCGATGCGTAGGGTGATCGGGGTGTCCGCGAACCAACGACCAGTTGCAGAGGACGACCACCGGTGCCCATCGAACGACTGCTCGATCGCGCGACTCTTGAGCAAGCCGTCCGACACGGCCACTCCGAGCGCATGATCAACCGCGGCGACGCCGATTGGCTGGTCGAAGGACTGCTGCCCGACGGACGCCACTTCGGAGTGGTCTACGACCATCCCCATGGGGCTGACCACGCCGCGGTGCGGATCGTCAGCGTTATGGGACTTTTGAGGATGATCTCGCTATCCTGGAGGCATCATGGCATCGCATCTGCACTATGACCCCGAGGTTGACATCGCGATGATCTCGTTCGAGAACGGGCGCGCGAACAGCGAGCGCTACGACTGGGGTCTGATTGACCGTCACCCCGATGACGGACATCTGATGGGCTTCGAGATCTGGGGCGCGTCGAAGATCCTCCCGGCTGAGATGGTCGCCGCATTGCCCTTGACGGGTAAGCCCCACGATGTCGCTGTCTGACCGCTTGGCGTGCACGCCCTCCCACTGAAGACGCATTTGAGCAGTGTCTCTGTTTGCAGATTAGGGTCCGTCTAGGTCAATGGTCGTGTCTGTGCCGTATTGACACGGGGACCAGTTGAGAGCCGAGGTGCCCCGACCACGCGGGCCACCGGCCCCGCCTCCCCGTGCATTACCATGGTTATACCGAGTTTTTAAAACAATGTACGAGGGGCGAGATCCCCGGCTCCGACCCGTCAGGCGGCCGTCTTCTCGAGCGCCGGGGCGAGCCCGCTGGCTCCGACCCGTCGGACGGACGGCTCCGACCCGTCAGAGACCCGAGCCGCCCGAAGCTCCAATCGCGCGCGAGCTCTGGCTCCGGCTAGCCAGAAACATCTGCCTGCATCTGCACTGCGCTGAGGCTAGGCTTCGGGACGTTGCGTACGGAGGCTCACCGAAATGTACTGCTTGAGGGCGCGGGGGTGCCGGGTCTGGCTCTTGTGCGCGTGGATGCGGGTGAGCATTTGTGGTTGGAGGTGCGTCGTCGCGAAGAGCGGGATGCTTACTGTTTGGTTGTGTCTGGCGGGGGCGGGGTGGAGGTGGATGGGAGGGCGTTTGCTGTTCGTAGGTTGAGTGTGATCACGCTGTGGACGGAGTCGGTATGCAAGTTGCGGGCGGGGGCGGATGGTCTTGAGCTGGTGGTGGTTGTTCCGGGTGCGGTTGGGGAGGCTGATCCTGGGCATGTTGAGCTTGTTGTGGGGTGGTTGAGGGATGTGGATCCTAACCATGGTTCGTGGGGCTTTGTTTGGGAAACGTTGCCTGGATATGACAGTGATCCGGAGTTGATTGCGCTTGCGCGCGGGTGGTTGAAGGCAGTTGATCCTAACCATGGTTCCTGGGAGTTTGTGTGGAAGGCTTTGCCTGAAAAGGGTGGTGATACGGAGCTGCTTGCTCTGGCGAGGGAGTGGTTGAGCGTTGTTGACGTTGACCATGGAGCTTGGGGTTTTGTGTGGTTGGCGCTTAGGAGGTATGAAGATGATCCGGCGTTGCTGGAGCTTGCTGCGAAATGGTTGAGCGAGGTGGATGCTGACCATGGGTCTTGGCACTATGTGTGGAAGGAGTTGCCTGGCCGTGCTGGCGATCCTGGGCTTGTGGCTGTGGCGACTGAGTGGTTGGGGGCTGTGGATCCCAACCACCGTGAGTGGCGGCGAGTGTGGGGGATGTTGCCTGGCCATGCGAGCGACCCTCATTTGGTTGCTTTGGCGAGGCGGTGGTTGAGTGATGTGGACGGGCGCGATGTGGGGTGGCCTTTTGTGTGGGAGGTGCTGCTGGGACATGAGGGCGGCCCTGAGCTTGTGGCTCTGGCGAAGGAGTGGTTGGGGGAGGGGGGTATTAATCATGCCTCTTGGCAGTATGTGTGGCGGGCGTTGCCTGATCATGCGGGGGACCTTGATCTTGTTGCTGTAGCGGCGAAGTGGTTGGGTGAAGTGGATCCGAACAACCCGGGGTGGTTGTATGTATGGGAGGAGTTGCCGGGCCATGCGAGCGATCCTGAGCTTGTGGCTGTTGCTGCTGAGTGGCTGAGGAGGGTGGATGCTGGTCATGCTTCTTGGGCATTTGTGTGGCAGGCGCTGCCGGGTTATGACAGTGACCCTGAGCTGGTGGTTCTGGCGAAGGAGTGGTTGAGGGCTGTGGATGCTGAGCATGGTTCTTGGGAGTACGTCTGGAAGGCGCTGCCGGGCTATGACAGCGATTCTGAGCTGGTGGCTATTGCGATTGAGTGGCTGGGCAAGGTGGATGTGAACAATCGCTCGTGGGTTTACGTATGGAAAGAATTGCCCGACGATGCGCGGCGGGACCCTGGGCTGGTGGGGGCGGCGACTAAATGGCTGAAAGATGGTGATTTCAACCATCGCTCGTGGCCATTTATATGGCTGGAACTGCCAAGTGGCGCTCGGAAGCGCAGAGAGCTACGTGAGCTGGCGGAGGCGTGGCTGCAGGCTGTTGATGTTGAGCGGAATGGTTGGCATCCGGTGTCGAAGGTCTTGGTGGCTGACCAGCGTCACTCCGAACCGAAGGACCCCCCAGAGAGTTTCGTCCCAAGCGATGCGTAGCGTGGTCGGGGTGTCCGCAAACCAGCGACCGGTTGCAGAGGACGATTGCCGGTGCTCATCGAACGCTTCATCTGGACGACCCACGCCGAGGACAAGCGCGCCAAACGACTGCTCGATCGCTCTACGCTGGAGCGCGCGATCCGTGACGGCCACGACGGGCGACAGATCAACCGCGGAGACGCCGACTGGCGGATCTACGGCCTGCTCGCCGACGGGCGCCACTTCGTCGTCGCTTACGACCATCCTCATGGGGCTGACCACGCCGCGGTGCGGATCGTCAGCGTATGGGACTACTGAGCTCGATCGCGATATTCTGGAGGCACCGTGAAATCCCATGCGCACTACGACCCTGAAGTTGACATCGCGCTGATCTCCTTCGAAGATGGGCGCGCCATCGCCGAGGAGCACCCCTGGGGCCTGATCGAACGTCACCCCGACGACGGCCACCTGATGGGCTTCGAGATCTGGGGCGCGTCGAAGATCCTCCCGGCTGAGATGGTCGCCGCATTGCCCTTGGCGGGCAAGTCCCATGATGTCGCTGTCTGACCGCTAGGAACGCGGGCCCTTCATGCGAAGCACACCACTACTCACGGAAGCTCGACACGTTGACGGCTACACCGTCCATCTTTGCTTCGAGGATGGGGTTGCCGGCGACGTTGACTTCTCCTACCTGCTCGACCACGGCGGAGTGTTCGAGCCTCTCCATGACCCGGCGTTCTTCGCCCAGGTACGCCTGGATAGTGACGGCGACACAATCGTCTGGCCCAACGGCACCGATATCGCCCCCGAGACGCTGTACGAACTGGCCTCTCAGCGCCGGGTCCACGTCTCGTCTCGTATACCGGTTTAGGCCAGCGGTCGATCCAGGCTGAGTGTCGACGTTGTCTCGAAGGCCACATGGGCGGGGAGACGAGCATCTGCTCCGGTAAGTGCTTCACGAGCCGGCCGATGAGCCACGTGCCACGGCGCGATCACGACACTCTCCATGTGCGCGGGAACGTCCGGGACGGTCAGCTCGAGCCTGCCATCGCCGTGGGTTCAGGACGCGCTGGAACAGGGGCGAGCTTAACGGCCCCGAATCCCGTCGAGGCCGATCACCGCCTGCGTGGATCTACCGGGCGTGGACTCGCTCGACCTGGCTCACGTTGTTGGCGCCCCCGTTAGGGCGTTTCGCCCGTGGCGCCGGCCGCGCCCGTGCTGCTCTTGGGGGCTTTGTAGCCCTTGCAGTCCGCCACCATGAAGCCCGAGCGGCATTCGGTTTTACCTTGCCACTTCTTTTTGAAGTCCTTGACGAATTTGCTGAGCGCGGTCTGCTGCTGCTGAGAGGCCAGCTTGCGTTTTGATCGAGGACTTCACCTTGGCGAGCGGCTGCTGGCTGCCTGCCTTGACGGCCTTTACCTCGAAGATGTAGTAGCCGAACGGCGTCTTGACCGGCCCGCTGAGCACGTTGGTGGCGGTCGAGAAGATGGCTGTGTCGAGCGCCTTCTCCTCCTCGCCTTTGACGACTTCGGGCAGCAGCCCGCCGTTGGCCTTGCTGGTGGGGTCGGTTGACTTGGCTTTGGCGACGCTGGCGAAGCTCTTGCCCGATTGCACTTCCTTCTTGGCGCTCGACGCCTGGGCTTCGGTCTTGGTGAGGATGATCTCGACGCTGCGCTTTTCGGGGGTGCCGAAGCGAGACTTGTTTTCGTTGTAGTACTTGGTGACCTGCGCTTCGGTGATCTTGCTTTTCTGTTTGGTGATCTTCGCCTCGACTTTCTGCGAGAGTTGGTTCAGCTTCACGCGCAGCAGTAGGTCGGACACCGTCTGACCGGATGTAGCCAGGAATTTTTCGAATTCGGCAGCTTTGGGGAACTGGGCGGTCTTGATTTTTTCAAACTGTTTGTGGACTTCCTTGTCGCTGAGCTTTACGCCCAGTGAGGACGCTTCGCCGAGCACCCATTCGGAGGAGATCAAAAAGCCGAGCGTCTCTGTTTGCAGCGATTTGTACTGGGTTTCGCACTCGCTCTTGAGCTGCGCCGTGGTCGGAGGCTTGTGGCCTTTTTCCGGTTTTGGCGCGGTTGCTGCCAGGTGTGCGATGCACGCGGTGTAATTGGGCGGTTCGGGTATCACGGGCTTGGATCCCGTTGCGACCGTGCTCGAGGACGCGGCTACGGCCATCCAGTGGTTGAACGTTGTCTTGGTGATCGGGTTGCCGTTGACCTGCACGACGGCGTTGCTGGGTATGCCGCCGCACGCGGACAGTCCAACTAGGGCGAGCAGGACGGCGCCGAGCGCCGCGGCGGGAGCGAGCCCTGCCACCCGGCCGGCATCCTTGCTGGCATTCATACGACGACGTCGATCCGCTCGCTTGGCCATCTCTATGGGCGGTGGTAGGTCGCGTATGTGACAGCAGCCGCGCCTAGCAGGTCGTGACCTTGGCCATACTCGGCCTCGGCCAGTGCCGGCACGAATCCGCCCGAGAGCGGGATCTTCTTCTTCAATGCATAGAGCACGAACTCGATGGTTTCGGTCTTGCCGTGGGCGGGGCAGATGCCCCCGTAGCCGGCGTGGCCCTGCGTGTCGTCGCCAACGATCCCGCCTTGCGGCGTCGCGCCCGCAGCCACGCCCTTGGCGCTCGGGCTGATGTCGCCGACCATCCAGCGGATGCCGCTTGCTGACGAGCTGTCGCCGATGACGATCAGGACCAGCGCCGCCGCCTTGGCAGGGACGTTCTGCCACTGCAAGGCGGGGCTCACGTCGGAACCGTCGCAGGTGGACTGTGCTGGGATCGCTCCGCTGTTTGCGGACGTCGGGATCGTGATCGTCATCCCGCCGATGCCGGGCCGACCTTCGACGCCTGCGCTCGAGCCCGAGGATGACGACTGCGAGCCACCAGCGCTCCGCTTCGATGAGCCGGCCGACCGTGCCGCCGAGCCCGTAGCACCTTGGCTTTCGGGTGGGCCTTTGTACTCCGAGCAGTCTTCCATCACATACGCACGCTGGCACGTCGTGCGGTGCTTCCAACGTCGCTGGAAGCCCTGCTGAAAGCTCGCCAGTACGCTGCTTCGCTGCGAGCCGCGGCGGAGCCGGCTACTTGCGCCTCGATGCCTGACTGCAGCAGTTCGATGCGCACGCGACCCAGCAGATCGGCTTCGCTCTCGTGCGACTTGGCCAAGAACGCCTTCAGAGCGCTCGCCTTGGGGAAACTCTGGCGGTCGAGATCGGCCAAGCGCTGCTTGGCTTGCGCTTGGGACACTGACACGCCCCTCGCGCTCGCTTCATCTTCCAGCCACGCCCTGGTGATCAGGAAGCCGAGCGCCTTGTCGATCGAGCCAGCGCTGACGCCCAGCGCGTTCTCCACCGATAGCCAGTGGTCAAAGCTGAGTCTGGAGACCGGCTTGCCAGCCACGAATGCGACCGCATCCGTCCCCAAGAAAACCTTCGCGGACGCATGCGCCGAGGCACGCTTGATCGCCGTGGTGGCGGCGACGGTGGACACGGACTTTGAGGAGTTTCCGCCACATCCTGTGAGCAGACAGGCTAGGAGTATGGGTAGCGTGGCTAAGTGGAAGTGCGCCAGCGCGCCGCCATGTCGCTTCGAAATGGTCCTCATCCCCACAGAGGGATCAAATGTAATCAAGCTAAAGTGGAATTAAAGTTTTGGCGTGAACTCGTCACACAGTAGTCACAGTTTGACAGTGCTGTATCGAATCTGTAGTTTCTTGAGTATGAATCTCTGTCGGTAGGTGGAGATCGGCAAAGGGTTGTCCGAACCCTTGAAATGGCACGTGTTCCCGGGTTAACGCGCGGTCACTGCTTGCTGGTGTCGCAGAAGATCAAAACAGCAGGTCTCGGGGGTCCAAGGGGGTCGAACGATGCAGGCCATCAGTTCCTGAACCATGCGGGCCATCAGTTCGTGAACCGTTCAGGCCATCAGTTCCTCTTCCTCGCGCGCTACTATGGCTATACCCAGTTTTTAAAACAATGTATGGGGAGTGAGCTTGACGGCTGTGGATCCCGTTAGGAGAGGTGGAAAGTCCGGGGAGTTAGCGCTTTACAAGCGCTTGCCGCACGGACCCCACAAGCTGGGGCGCGATGAGGTCGCTCGCCATCAGCGTGCCCGCGTCCACGGGGCGATGATCGAGGCGGTTGCTCGGCGTGGCTACCGGCGGACGAGCATCAAGGAAATAGTTGCCCTCGCGGGTATTTCGCGCCGTTCCTTTTATGAGCAGTTCGCCAATAGGGAAGACTGCTTTCTGGTCACGTTTGACCTGGTCGTCGGTCATGAGATCCGGCAGATCGGACAGACCTATCTCGCCACCGGCGGCACGTGGGAAACGCGAGCCAGAGCGGCATTTGAGAGGTGCGCGAAGGCGATCGGCGGTGACGAGGACAGGGCCATACTTGTCCTGCTGGAGGCTCAGACGGCTGGTCCGGATGGCTTGCTGCGCCTGCGCCGGGCGCTCGAGGTCTGTGAGCGGAAGCTGGCGATGAGCTTTGCCGAGGCGCCGGGGGTGAGACCTCTGCCGGCGCCAATTGTCAGAGGGATTGTGGGCGGCCTATATGGGACGGCCTACGCGTACCTTCGCGACGGCTGTGCGCCCAGAAGGCTTGACCTTGCGGGGGAGATGCTGCGCTGGACGCTTCTTTTCCAGACTCCCTCTGCTGAGCGCATGTCTGTGCACCTGACGACCGGGCTGGTTACGCGCGCACACGAGGTCTTATCGCCCGACCACACTCTCAATGGACGCGTCCTCGAGGCCCATGGACCGAGCAATCCCGCCCGTCTTGATACTGCCCTGAGCGATCCTGCCCGCTTGATGCAAGCAATGCTGCGACTTGCCACCCAAGAGGACTACTACGAGCTCAGCGCGGCATCGATTTCCAATGAGGCGGACCTCCCGATCGATGTCTTCTGGGAATTGTTTAGGAGCAGGGACGAGTGTTTCTTGGCGGCGCTAGACATGATCAGTGATGAGCTTCTTGCTATCGCTGCGGATCCCGATCTTGTGGGCGATGACTGGGCCCGTGCGGTACGCCGAGTTCTTGCCCAGTTGATGGACTACCTTGCTCACCGTCCCCTCTACGCTCGCACGCTTGTCCAGGAGGCCTTATTTGCTGGCGCGGACCCGATCGAGCGCACGGTTGACCTCTCTCTTGGTATCGCTACGCTTCTCACTGAGGGTGCACCGACTGATCCGCCGGGCAGGCTGACGACCGAGGCGGTGGCGGGCGCCATCTGGCACACGATCCGCTGCCAGGTCTTGGCGGGGAGGACCGAGCTGCTGGGTGCCCTCTCCGACCACCTCACCTACATTGTCCTAGCGCCGTTTATCGGAGCGGACGCGGCTGCCAAGATAATCACTGAGGACCCCCGGCCTGAGGACCCCCGGCCGCCCACAATCGACAGAACCATCCCAAGGCGTGCGTAGCTGAGTGCGATCGCACTCACGACGAGGTGACGCAGTAGTCCCGCTCTGGATCGCTTACGCTGCGCCCGGGTGGTCGGGTACGCCCCTGGCTTGATCTGTAGATGTTGAACTATGGTTTGTGCTCGGGGGAAATCGGGCTTTGCTCGACGAGCCCGTGACTTGAGCGTTGCCATTCCTCTCCGGTGATGCTCAAGGTGAGGTCCAGGCGTCCCCCCGACGCCGGGTCTCCGCGGGCGTCGTGGTGCTCACCAGCCACGGCGTCTGTGAAGGCCTACCATGCAGGCCACAGTCCCCTCACTCTCACGCGCTACTATAGTTATACCCAACTTTTAAAACAATGTATGGGGGGAGAGCTCGCCGGGGCGGATCCCGGGATGGAAGCTGGTCGAGTTTCAACCGGGGCACTGCCAAACCGGGGGCTAAGTCAGTGACATGTCGTGATAGCCGATTTGGGTGAACTCGATGGTGCCGTTTGGGAGTGACCAGTAGTGCAGCCGCGGGCCACCCGCTGAGCGCTTCAAGGTGGCGCGCATGGCCTTGGCGCCGTCTGAGCGCGTGCTGTCTTCGCTGCCGCGGTAGAGGTGAGCGTCGATGCTGGCGTGGCCGGAGGCACGGTCGGAGATGACCATTGCGCAAACCCATGCAACTCGCTCTATAGGAACATCCACGCGGCGTTGCACGATTGTTCGAACCAGCTCGCGCCCGAGCACAAAACGACGTGGGGGACGCTCGGCTCTCTCATCGGGCGGGCAGATATCTACCCATTCTGACCAGATCAGCTTGTAGAGTTCACCTTCGACGTCGCTCTCGTTGCGCGCCGGCGCCTCTGCCTCGGCCGGCGCCTCTCCTTCGTCCTCTGCATCCTCTGACTGAGCCGGTACCCCCGCAGCGTCGAATGTCTCCTCTGCCTCCTCTGCCACATCCTCATCCGCTGCCTCGTCCTCTGCGTCCCTTACACCCGCGCTCTGGAGTGCGGCGTCGCGTTCGCGGCGTGTGTCGGTGAGAGCGCGTTCCAGACGGCTGGCGCGGGCGGCGAACTCTGAGCGCTGTCGTTCTGCGAGCACCAATTGCTGTTTTGTTGTCAGCTCTGGGCGTGTGGGGGTGGCGAACTCTGTGGTGAGCCTGTCGAGACTGTCCTGGCCGTAACGTCCGCTGGGGTCATAGATACGTGGATGGTCCATGTGGTCGCTGTTCTCGTTTACGCCTGGCCACCACACTCGTGTTGCGCCGTCCCATACGTCGAAGCGTGTTGGCAACAAGCTGCTCAGGTATCTCGTGAGGCGGCGGGTACGCACGAAGTAGATCGGGATGTCGGGCCCGATGATGTTGCGTACTTCGGCAGCGGGGAGCGCGGGATGACGCTCTCCGGGCCGGGCGGTGAGACAGACGATTGGATAATCGCGCTGCGGATCTAGGATCGCTTTGGCGAGTGTGGACAGTTCGGGCTCGGAGGAGAGCTCGATGCAGTTGGCGTCTACGTTGGTGGGTGGCACTGGGCTGAGAGTACCGTCCCAAGTGGGCTATGCGACGAGCTGGTGTGGGGATGTCTGTGCGGGTTGGGATTCTTCGGTGAGTGTCTCGATGGCAGTGTTGGCTCCGATGAATGGTGTGAGGATGACGTAGGCGAGGTAGTCGGAGAGGGCGCCCAGCAGTTGGGTCTTTCCGGCCAATGTCTGGCAGCGGATGGTGTGCCAGATGGCGCCTGCGACTGCCTCGGTTGTGAGCTTGCCTTGAGCTTTTGTGGGGGCGCCCTCGGTGAGTAGGGTGGCGATGCTGAGGGAGAGTTCGACGACGCGTTCGTGTGACTCGGTACTTATGGAGAAAGCCTCTTGGGTGAGGATACGGGCGTGGAGTGGGTGGTCCGTTAGATAGGACATCAGCTCTGCGAGAACTCGCCGGACGGCGTGGGCCCAGTCGTTGCCGACGAGGTCGGGATCGGCGGCAATCCTCAGCAGGTTCGTACTGATCATGTTGAGCGCGGCGAGGAAGCAGTCGTCTTGATTGACGAACAGCTTGTTGAAGTTGTCGATCGAAACGTTGGCGGCGTCGGCGATCTGCGGCACGCTGAGCGTGCGGTAGTCCTCCTGGGTGGCTAGTAGTAGCGCTGCGTGCAGCAGGCGTGTGCGCGTGTTGCCCAGCCCATGCCCGTTGGCTGATGTGTCGCCCCGCCCGTGGCCGTTGTCCAGTCCATGGCCGTTGGTCGATGCGCCGTTGGCAGATGCATTGCCCCGCCCGTGGCCGTTGCCCAACCCCTGGCCGTTCATCGACGCGCCGTTGGCTGACGCGTCGCTAGGCCCGTGACCGTTGGTTGATGAGATCTTGCGTATGCGTATGCTGAGCGCGGCGGCCATGTTTTCGGCCATGCGCTCTGTTTCTGGGGTCTGGAAGGGCAGCGTCCAGTGCAGCATCTCATCAGCGGGGTTGAGGCTCGTGGTGGTATGCCCATCGCACATGGTGGTATTGAGGCCCTTGGTGGTATCCCCGTCGCGCGTGGTGGTATGCCCGTCGCGCAGGAACCCTGCGGCGATCCCGTAGAGGCCGCCGGCGATCGCCCAGATCATTGGCATTGGCAGTGCTGTTGCATCAGGTGATTCGGCGAAGCTGCGTGCGAGCATTTGCTCGCAGGCGCTGGTTGCGCGGCTGAGGTGGAGTAGGCCATCGGGACCGACGGTTTGAGCCTCGAGCAGGACGAGTCTTGCTCTACCCTGATCATCGCTGATCGTTTTCCCACACTTCTCAAATGCGGCTCTTGCTCGGGTTTCCCATGTGTGGACGTGATCACGTGGGTCTCCCCGGATCTGATCATGGGAATTTCCCACTCTTGATGGGGTCGCGGTGGTGGCGAGGTAGGTTTGTATGATCTGCTGGATCTCGTGGCGGACGATCGAGTCGAATGTGACCAGGAAGCAGTTTTCCTTGTTGGCGAACAATTCGTAGAAGGCGCGCCGCGAGACACCTGCCAGCGCGATGACTTCCTTGACGCTTGTCTTCTGATAGCCGTTGCGGGCGACGGCCTCGATCATTGCTCCGTGGATGCGAGCGCGTTGATTACGGATGACTTCGTTGCGGTTCATTTTGCTGGGCCCGCGTGGCAGTCGCTTGTATATGGGTGCGACTGGGGGAGAGGGGGTTGGCCCAGATCTCTTAGTGTCTATCCGGAAACTCGCCAGATCGCCCGCAACGGGACTCTGAGGCGCTGCCAGCGAGTTTTCGGACGATTTCTCAGCTGGCTCGCCCTGCGTGAGGGCGATCTGCGCAGAGCTGGAGTCATTAGCTTGCTGATTCTGCTGCGTGCGCTTCCCGCGCCCAGACGACGACGGTGTGCCTCCCAATGCCATTTATCCTCCCCCGAATGAACGATCAGACTGTGCTGCGTGTGGTGTCTAGAAAATCTACAGCCTCGGTCGGACACTGTCAACCGTGAAGCGCACAAGTTGTTCGCAGATGGTGGTATTCGGCTCTGTAGAGCCATATATAGAGGGTTGGGAAGAGGAGCCAGGACGAGTCCTGGTGCCGGCGCTTCGATGGCGTCCAGGAACCAGAACGAGGCCAAGTGGGCACCGCGCGCGGCCATGACTGTATCCGCGTGTCAACGGCCGTCGGTTTCTCCCAGTGGGGCGGCCAGTCGGCGTTTGGTGCTTAGCGGATTTTGCTGTCACTGGAAAGGTGAAATGACAGCTCCCGCTGCGCTCGACGGCGGCGCACTCGGCGTGATGGCCGTTGACGCGGCGATTGCCACGCTGATCGTTGACACCGGGGGCGCCCACCACTTCTGGATTCCCGCGCTGGCCCTACTCGGTCTGTCGCTTGGGCTGGCTGTAGCGGCGTTGCGCCTTACGGGCGCCGAGCAGACCGGCCCTTCCGTCGAAGGCATACACGATGCTCGCGATCGGAAGGACGATTCTGTGCTCGAAGACGTACTCTTCGCAGACCTCGCGGAAGATGTCGGCACCAACGAACAGGCCCTGGCTCGCAAAGCCTCGCTGTTCAACGGGGCGCTAACGTTCCTGGTGCTCGCAATCGTCGTCGAGCTCACGGGGAGGCTATGATGAGCGCTATGAAGCCATCCACCACCAGTCTGCCATCTGCCTCCGAGCCCTCACGCACGGACGCCACCGAGACCGGCGCGGCCGAGACGACCCCGGACACACTGCACATCGAGCACACGAAACTGCCCAGCCTCGGATCGGGCCCGATATTCCCCTTTTCGTGGCTGGTGGGGCTATTCCGACGTAAAGACACACCAGTCGCGCGCTAAATCCCAGTCGGCGAACTGATGCATCTTGTTCACATGTATCGAACCCTGCTCGAGCACTGTGAAAAATGCGGTTGCTCAACGCTCTGCTTGTTTGTGGAGACGGCGGGGGAGGCGCTAAGCAGTTCGCAAGGGCTCCGTTGAGCGCTTCAGGGGCGCCCCGGTGAGCGCTTAAGGCGAGCCTCGCGGAACAAGCGTGTCATTCAAGCGGATATACTGCGGCGCAGGCGTGAGCACAAAGAGCAGATCGTGGAATGGGCTACTTATTCTGGCCATGCTTGGGCTGGCGGTTGTGATCGCCGGTCTGCCGGCTCGGGCGGTTCGAGCACGATCACCGTCGGCAACGAGAACACCGCCGACAACGCTCTCATCCACGAAACCTCGGGCTCCGGCTCGAGCACCACCTCGACCTCGACCACCGCGTCGGTCAAAACCCCCACCAGCGGCCCGCTGTCCAAAGAACCCAAGGTCACGCCGCCCTCGGGGCCGCCGCCGGCGAAGCTCGAAACCAAAGACCTGATCGTGGGCACCGGAGCGGAAGCCAAGAGCAGCGACGCGATCACCGTGAACTACGTCGGCGTCCTCTACAAAGGCGGCAAGAAGTTCAACGCCTCGTGGGAAACGGGCAAACCGTTCCCCTTCACCCTCGGCAAGGGCGAAGTCATCAAGGGGTGGGATCAGGGCATCGTGGGCATGAAAGTTGGCGGCCGTCGTGAGCTGATCATTCCCGCCTCGCTCGCCTACGGCGCGGGCGGCAGGCCGCCGTCGATCCCCAAGAACGAAGCGCTCGTATTCGTCGTCGACCTGCTGGGAACCTAGTTCGGAAGAGCAGCAGCCGTCCGCGCATCTCCGCCAGCCCAGCGTGCTCGCTGCGCCCCATTACCCGGTCATAGCCGGCGGCGAAGATGCGTCCGTACAGACTGATGTGCTGCCCTGAGCACATGCCCACCGGGGCGCTCGATCCACCGAAGCCACCTGCGACGTCGAAGCTCCCGTCGATACATCTCGGGGATGAGCGTTATGAGCGGTGATCCAGAGGAGATTGAACGCGAAGCCGTGCGGGGTCGTGAAAGAGACGCGGAGGCGCTAAGCAGTTCGCAAGCGCTCTGTTGAGCGCTTCAGGAGTTCCCTGGTGAGCGCTTCAAGAGCCGATGAAGCAACCGTTTGACGGCGCGCTTACGCGCTTCGGAGCGCTTACGCGCCCCTTCATTCTCATAGATGAATACGTCAAGCGACATTCCCTTACCCCGGCGTGGGGCCAGAGGAGGCTTGGGGGTAGGTGCGAGCGGATCGGACATGACAGCTATGTTAGCGCCAAGGACAAAGCCCAGAGCACTGTCTCCGTACCCAGCGCGCCGAGCGCCAGCTTGAAGATGAGATCGCGGCGTTCGATGACATCCTTGTTCTTGCGAAGCACGTTGCGCACGCCGCTTGCAGCTTCGAGGAGATAGATCTTTGCATCCTCCCGATACGGAGAAAGTTCGTCGTACATACGATCTGCGTCGATCGCGAACGAGACCTGGCGGGGAAAGCTTCGAGCTGCTCTAGCCGACCGGCGTGCCAGCATTCGCGATGTGCACGATGCGATCAACGGAAGAGACGTAGTAGTCGCGATCATTGGCGGTACCTTGCTGGGGCTTGCGTTGACGCGACCTCGGTTCGGTTGGGTTGAGCGTCTGGACGACTCCTCGCGGCACTACGTCGAAGTGGTTACCACGGTCGTGGCGTATGTAATGGGCGGGTACGCTTATGGAGCCCTCTACATAGTTCTCCATCGTCAACTCGGTGGCGACATCGACAAGCTCCTTCGAGGCGCCGGGCTCTTTTTCGGCCTCTACGCGGCGTGCGTGCACTTTGAGCCTTTCTCGGAGGGGAAGGGCTGACGAGAGCGCGGGTCGGCCATGATTCTCTACGTCGCGGTGGCGTTTGCAGCGGTCCTTAGTGGCGCAGTATTCGTCGAATACACATTGACAAGTAGCGTGAGTGGCTGGTCCATCCTCATCGAGGCAGCCGTGGCGGTACTGGTCGCTTATGGCATCTACGGGTTCGTGCGGCGATCTAGGCCGAGTGCGGGGGATGATCCAACCCTCGTGGGCGTGCCAGCCGAGCCATTGCCAGCGTCCGACGAGGCACAGTAGGCCCAACCGTGCGCCTCGTGCTGAGTTAGCCGACAATCTTTGGGCCGCGATTGCGCCCGTCGCGGCGATACAATCGGCCTATGGCTTCAGTCGATCATTGGGCTGGCGTTGCCCCGGAGGCGCGCTATTTCACGGATATCATGGACGAGCTGCTCGCCACGACGACGGATACCCGGGAGGAACTACTGGATCGAGCCCGCGATCTTCGCGCGAAAGCCGCGAGCGCAGATAATGAGGGGTCTCGCGGCGCGTATCTGAAGATCGCGGCGCGCTACGAGCAGACAGCGGCGCGAGTCGCGAGCTCCTGAGCGTCAGCGCTCCTCTGCCGCCAAGGTGCTGAGCTCGGCTGCAATCGCAGTCTCGCGGACGAGCTGCTCCCGCAATGTATGAGGGGCGAGCTCGACGGCTGCCCGCCGAACGCGGGCTGACGGACCGAGCTGAGATGTTGACTCGCGACGCGCTCTTATGCGCTGAGTGTTACCGCGTACGCGGGAAGGTGTTGCGGTCTAGTTCGAGCGCTGCAGGATTGCCAGGATGAGCAGCAGGCTGATGATTAGTTGATCCATCTCAGAACACCTCCTTCACCCTGGCCCGGGGAGGTGTTTGTGGAATGGACCGAATCGAGACTGACTGTATCCTGCGGCCACGGTGGTTCTTGCTGTCACTGGAAAGGTGAAACGACAGCGACTTGATCAACGCACAGATAACGAGGCCGGCTATCTGACGCAGCTGCTCGCCGACCTGGCCGACACCGCCAAGCGGAACCAACAAGGCCTGGAACGCCGCGACAAAGCATTGGCCTTCGCGATCCGTGTACCCGTCCTGTTGGTGATCGCGTACGGACTGCTGTCACTGAGCTGAGCACGGCTACAATGTCCTGTATGAGCACCAAACCACCCCCGTTGCCTCCGCCGTCTGACGTTCCCCGGACCAAGATCCCCACGGGAGCAGCGGTGGAAAACTGGCGGGAACTCTTCTCGTTGCGGGGCTTCCCGTGGCCCATGAAACGCCGGTCCGCGACGCCTTCCACGGAGCGCCCCACCGCAACGCCGACCAGCGGCGCGACCCCAGACTGAACGGGGCGGGCCTGCTGGACTCGTGCGAGTGGGTCGATGGCAGATGAGGATGCGTGTTGTGTAACAGCTACGCCGCCGAGCCGTTTATGGCCTGGCGTTGTGACACGGGGCGTGGTGGTCGTCCGCAGTTCCCTGCACCAATAAGCCGCCCCTAGTTAATCAGTGCGTCGAACCGCTCACGCAGCAACGTCAGCTCGCCGGTGGCCTGGTATTGGTCGAGCAGCTCGCGAAGATCATCGTCGTCGAGCGCGAGGACGTAGCCGCGCCCGGGTCAGAGGCCCGAGCCGCACCGTCCAACGCTACTATGGTCATACCGAGTTTTTAAAACAATGTATGAGGGGCGAGCTCAACGGCTGTGTCTAGCGCGTCATCTGCTGGGAGGTGGCTGAGCAGCTCGCTGTGCCGGAGTTAGCCGGCGATCCTTGCGTCGCGATTAACGCCGTCGCGGCGGTACAATCTGTCTATGTCCGCAGTCGACCATTGGGCTGGCGCTCCCCCGGAGGCGCGCTATTTCACGGAGTCCATGGAGGAGTTGCTTGCCACTACGAAGCGGTCTTCGGAGGAACTGCTCGATCGTGCTCGTGATCTTCGCGCGAAAGCCGCGAGCGCAGACATCGAGGGTTCTCGCAGCGCGTACGAGATGCTTGCGAAGCGGTTCGAGTACGCTGCGGCCGAGCGAGTCGCGGGCGCCTGAGCGTCAGCGTCCTTCTGCTGCCAAGGCTCTGAGCTCCGCGTCGATCGAGGTCTCGCGGGCGAGTAGTTCCCGTAGTACGGATTCCGCGTCGGCAAGCTCAGTCTCCAGTTCGACCGCTGTCTTCTCGGCGGCTTGCGGATCGAGTACCGACTGCTCGTGCCACCGGGCGGCGAGGCGGCGCGCGCGGACGCAGTTGCCGCGCCTGTCTTCTGCAAAACGGATTCGCCGTAGGAGCGTTCATCGAAGAGCATGTGCGGCATCATCCCAACCACTGCGGGCGAAGAAGCTTCAACCCCATGACTGCGATCCGCCCAACCGCTCGGCGGGGCTGCCTTGTTTTTGCCACCGCGGACACGTTCACGAAGCGAACGCATACCCACCGTGGTGTATCACGCATAACGTGAGGTCATATCTCAGATCACGTGATGTGTTGTGGTCGAGATGCCGTCTCCCCAAAGTGCGCTGAGCTTGGGACGGTATGTTCGAGGCGGGTGAGAGCGGCACGGTCGCGCCGACGGTTACACCGATCGCGATCCTGGCGGGACGAGGGAAGCTTCGATCACCACCCACGCTGGGTATCACACAGCCCACTAGCTCCTCTTCTTCGTGACTTAGGCCTCTCCCGCGAGCTACTATAGTTATACCGAGTTTTTAAAAGAATGTATGAGGGCGAGCTTCACACGGCTCCGAATCCCAGGATGGGAGCTGGTCGAGTTTCAAACTGAGACTGCCGCGTGCTGCCGGCGGCGCCCTGGGCGATCGAGGGGGTCGGCGAATCCTTTTGCCGGCTGCGAGCCTCTTATGGTCGTATCGATACCCGATTGTCGACCGGAAGGAGATGCTTGTTATGACCATCGTCTATGTCGTCGTGGCCGCGGTCGTTGTCTGTGGTTGTGTGTTGTTGTTCGTGCGGGTTCGCTCTCGTGATTAGCCGCGCCGCTTCGTCCTGGCCTTCAGAGCAGGTCGTCAGTGCGGCTCAGCGGGGTGATCCGCGTGCGATCGCGATGTTGCTGGCGGGCTCGCATGCGCACGTCAAACGCTTCGCCCTGACGCTCTGCTCGACGCCCGAGGATGCCGAGGATGCCGCGCAGGAGGCGTTGATCGTGTTGTATCGGCGGATCGGGACGCTGCGCGCCACGGCGGCGCTGGGGTCGTGGATGTTTCAGATCGTGCGCAACGAGTGCATCCGTCGCTCGCGGCTTGTGTTGCGCGGGCCCTTGTCCGGCGTCATGGTTGAGCCCTCCGCTGAAGATGCGGTGCTTGCGCGCATGGAGATGGAGCGGATCGTCGATTGTGTGGCGTCGCTTGCGCCGGAGCAGCGCGCGGTGCTGGTGCTGCGCGACATCCAGGGCTTGTCGGGGGCGGCGAGCGCGCAGGCGCTGGGTCTCAGTCGTGGCGCGATGAAGTCGCGTCTGCATCGTGCGCGCGAGACGCTGCGCGCGGCACTCAGCACACCGACGGTCGTGACTGGTCCTGGAGGCATCGAGGATGCAGGTGCGGAGGATGCCTGAGCGTGACGGCAGCGCTCTCGCCGGCACGTCCGTTGCTGCTCACCTCGCGCGTGGTGCGGTCGGATTCGGGCTGATCGGCGCCGGGTTCGGTTTGACGGTCGTGGTAGGTCCTGTCGCGCTGGTGCTCGCGGTCCCGGGCATGGTGGCGTTGCGGGGCTGCCCGATGTGCTGGACGGCTGGATTGATCGAGATCGTCTCCGCTGGGCGGCTGCGGCGCTCCTGCAGCGAGAACGGTTGCACGCTGAGCTCGTCCGCGGCCCGGTCTACCGTGTCTCGGACGGCGGGGTTGTTGGCGTTTGCGTTGCGTTCAAGATCGCGAGCGGACAGAATCCGTCCCCGTTTTTCTACAATTCGGGTCTTAGCGTGGTCGTGACGATCAAGTACGGCTTGGAGTTGATCGCGCGGCACAGAGCTTCGTAAACAGTGCGGCGCCGGTCGTGAGGAATTGGGCTGGCGGCGTCTAGAGACCCTCGGAAGTGGGTGCCGATCAAATCAGCACACCCGGGCGCGTATAAGGCAGGAAGGGAGATCACCTAATCCCCTTTCCGTGTCAGCCCGGGCTCTCGCCGCCCCGGCAGTTATTGGCACCTTGCAGCCGTACCGGACATCGGGCCAACGCATATGTCCGGACATATGTCCTATACTGGACGGCACAGGGGTCGGTGCGTCGCCTTATCAGCGGCGCTTAGGGCTGTAAGGCCCGCCGGCTCCTTACTTTTTGCCGGTGCTGACTCCACGGATCGTCCGATGCAGCCGGCCTTTCTCGTCCCGCCATGAAAGCTGCAGGCGGGCTACCCGGTCCATGTACGGTCGGAGCTCTGGGCGCCCAGCATTTGGGGCGTTGTACGCGCCGAGATATGCCACCAGGTCAGCCGCTTGCAGGCCGGGACTGACCGAGCTGACCGTGAAGTTCGGGACCGTCAGGAAGTGCTCCTCCCAGTAGATGCCTCTTGTACGGACGAGGTAGTTCTGCAGCGCGCAGGCGGCGACTTCGTCGCTGCCGATGTTGCGTTGGTCGAAGTTCAGCGAACCAAGGCGTCGTGGGGCCTCTCGCCGCATCAACGCGCGAAAGTCGTGAAGCAACTGCTTGTATGGCGGCGAGAGCTCGGTCGTCTTCGTACTGCGCAGGGCGACCAGGTCGGCATGCGTGGTCCAGATCACAAACGAATGCGCACCGTGCTTGGACAACGCGTCGAACATTGCGTCAGCGGCGAGGAGCAGCTTTGACCCCGCGTCAGTCTCGCGGGCCCGGAATGCCCGGTTTGCGAAGCATTTCGCGCCCTTGAGCTCGGCGTCGCTCAACTCCTCGGCGCCAAGGATCTTTTGCTTGATCGCGAAGACCTCACGGCAGAATCGGTTGTAGCTGGCTTGGGGAATAGCGACAGCGCCGAGTGCGCCGACTTGCTGGCCGCTGAGTTCTTGCCATGTCTCGTCGATGAAGAAAAGCACTGTCTCATTTTATCCTGTGAAGTGGCAGCAAACCCCAACTTAACAACTCCAGTGCTTACGCAGCTTAAGGCGAAGAGGGAGTCCTAACCCTCTTTTCACCTCTGACCCACCAAGGCACCCAGGATGGCGGAAATCAGACCAGTAGTGGAGCGAGCTTGGTTGCTAATCGACTACCGGCTTGAAGCGACAATTTCAGATCGTCGCCATCCATGCGTCGTTCTCTGCCTGATCGGCTTCTAGCGTAGGGATCGTCGTGTCGGGCACGCCTTCACCATTGGCGATGTGCTGCCGCAGATGCTCAATCATCCCTGCAGTGGTGGAGAAGTCTGCCATGCAGCCACAGCAGCGCAGACGACCCACTTCGGCATCTGCGTAGACATAGACGTCGCTGGTATCGCTCATCCTCGCGTAACTCACACTCGGACTCTACACTCCCGTTAGGCCCTTGCCAATGGTCAAGCTGGCCAGCAATCTCCAATTGCAAGGACCCATGAACGGGGGCCGGCCACTCCGGCTTAGCCAATGGGGTAATACGTGCCGGTGCAGGCGTTGATGTACTGGTGCGGGTCGAAGTGCTGTCTGTGCTGGGGGAAGTACCACTCGATCGCGTCATAGGCACGCCGGCCCCGGCATGACCCCAGCTGGAACAGGACGATCCGGGCTGGTTGCTGGGTGCCTTCGGCGACATCTTGGTGTGGGCCGACCCACTCGGCTGTCCCAGCCCCAATCGCCTGCGTGCCACCCCAGGTCTTCCACTGGATGTGCTGTACGAGCCCGGTGGGATCACCGCCGTTGAAGATGGTGGTGGGCTTGGTGTGCCCGTAACCCTTCTGGTAGCTCCCCCATGGACCGGCGAGAATCGGTACCTGAGCCCCGAGAGCAGCCGATACCGGCAGCGCACCAAAGCAAACAACTGCAGCGATCCAGGCGAGGCTTCGCGACCTAAGAACCTTCATGGCTTGAGATTACCTGCAGGACCAGCGTCAGCGCACGTCGACCGTATGGCTGGTTGCTTGCGCGGCTTGCCATCCGGTGCCGGTGAACGTGACTCTGTACGCAAATGAACCCGTCCGACCAGCACGTATGCTGGCTGTGCACACACCGTTTCGTGTGGACGTCTGCGCTACACGCACCGGCAGAGAGCCCACGAGTCGCTCGAACATGCATGCGCCTATCGGTGTTCCTGCGGGAGATTGAACGTACGCTAGTAGACGTAGACGTCGTCGCGGGCTGCTGAGGCGACCCGGCAAGCTTCCAAAGGAGGCCTGCGTGAGGTGCTCGACAGTCGCAGTGAGGCTGAACGGCGTCACCACAGTGCACTGGTACAGCGGTGTCTGCAACTGAGGATAGCCAGGGAGTTGGTATGAGCTGGGGCCGTCTATAGCCACCGCCAGCGTTCCGAGCCCGTTGAAGCTGGAGGTCAACGTCACTGACTGAGGGCCAGGTTTCACATTGACGCCGGATACAGCCTTGGCTTGCGCGAGGTTGAAGTCCGTGACGGTCGGGTCGAAGAGGTAGAGATAGCCACAGTTGGGTTCGCTGAGCATGTCGTAGTTGATGTCTATCTGGTCACCTGCGGAGAGAACGACACGGTAGAAGTCGATTGTCTGCCCACCGCCCACCACGAGGCTGTCTAGCGGAAGTTCGCTTGCCGTGGCAATCGTGCTCGCACCCGTAGCGCCCGCTGGTGCGGCGATCGACGCCCAGGCTCCACAAGCGATGATCATGGCGGCGATTAGCTTGTAGGCCTGGCGGCAGCTAGACATCACAGCCTCATCGGCACGCGAGCAGTTTCAGCATATAGAACAAGAGTCCATCAGGCCGGCTCTCAATGGATCGCACGCGCCGGCAGGTATTCGCCCTCTTCAGGTTAAATAGGCCAGGGTGTCTGATGCCTGGGTCTACATGTTGCGCTGTTTGCGATGGATCGCTGAACACGGACTGGACGAGTGATCTCTAGCTTCGATCGCAGCCTACGCGGCGCGGTGGGTCAGAGGCCCAAGTCGCAATGTCCAACGCATACTATAGTTATACCGAGTTTTTAAAACAATGCATGAGGGTCGTGCTCGTCGGAGGAATTGCTGGGTGCCGTTCTTGACATGGTGCTATACGTCGCTATACTTGTATTGAGTTATGGCTGCACCGGCTACCAAGCAGAGTGTCGCGTTCCGCTTCGATCCCATCACGGTCGCGCGCTTGAAGCAGCGCGCCCGGGAGACCCATGCTCCTCAGACTGCTCTGGCTGAGCGCTATATCCAGGAGGGCCTGCGTCACGACGAGCATCCCCTGATCTACTTCCGCGATGGCGGGATCGGCCGTCGTCCCGTGCTGCTCGGGACGCGGCTAGATGTCGCGGAGGTCATCTCCACCATCCGCCAGAACAACAACTCCGCCAAGGAAACCGCTGACTATCTGGAGATCCCACTCGAACACGTCGAGGCTTGCCTGAACTACTACGCCGACTACAAGGACGAGATCGATGCCTGGACCGAGCAGATCCGCGCCATCGCCCAGCGTGAGCGTGAGCGCTTCCAGCGCCGCCAGCAGGCACTGGCGTGAAGCTGCTGCTGGACAAGATGATCTCACCCCGGATTGCCCGTGAACTACGAAAAAACGGGCACGATGTGCAGGCAATCAAGAAGGACCGTCCCGACCTCACCAGCCGCAGTGACCGCGAGCTGGTCCGCCAGATGGCCACCGAGCGACGCGTAATCGTCACGAACGATGTCGCCGACTTCCAAGCCATTCACGACCAGATCCTCACCGCAGAGGAGGAACACCACGGCATGATCTTCATGTATGACGCGACGATGCCCCGCACCAAAGGCGCGATTGGAAAATGGGTAAAAACACTGACCAAACTACTCACTGAGCACACCGATAACGACGCGCTACGAAATCAAACCCTCCATCTGCCCTAATTCACTGGCGGCCCGCTCACGAGGCGGCGCTGCCTCGTTTTGCCACCGCAGACCGTTCGCGAAGCGAGGGGACTACCCACCGTCGTGTATCACGCGTAACGTGAGGTCGTATCTCAGATTACGTGATACGTTGTGGTAGAGACGCTGTCTCCCCGAAGTGCGCTGAGCTTGGGACGGTACGTTTGGGGCCGGTGAGAGCGGCACTGTCGCGCCGAGGGTTACACCGCCCCGAGCCTAGCGAGCCGAGGAAAGCTTCGATCGCCGCCACGCTGGCCGTCGCACGCCCACCAGCTCTTCTTCCCCGTGCCCCAGGCTCTCCCCACGAGCTACTATAGTTATACCGAGTTTTTAAAAACAAAGTATGAGAAGTCTGCCATGCAGCCACAGCAGCGCAGACGACCCACTTCGGCATCTGCGTAGACATAGACGTCGCTGGTATCGCTCATCCTCTGCGTAACTCACACTCCGACTCTACACTCCCGTTAGGCCCTTGCCAGTGGTCCAGTTGGTCAGCAATCTCGAGCAGTTCGCGTTTGTATGGATATCCGGGCGCCTGGTATGGTCGCGTGGGCTTGGGACACCAGCCACATGGAGGTGAGGTGGTGCAGATCAGGTCAGTTCTTCGGCTGACGGGCGCTACGCGCGGCTTTGGGAGGAGGGCGTGAGGATGGAGGCGCGGCGCATCCGGATCATGCTACGAACGTGCACAGCGCTCGCGGCGCTTTTGTGTTGCCTCATGGGTGCTTCGGTTGCGTCGGCGAGGTCGGAGCTTTCGTCAAAGGTGCCGCGTTACGCGAAGGTCAGCCACGCGTGTTCGGCGCCGAAGCCCGGCGATGCAGCGTGCTTCGCGCTCGTGCGCGTTCCGGTCTCGTCAGCTGCGGCCGATGAGCCCGGGGTAAGGCCGTACACCGCGGCTGCCGGAGCTCTCGAATCCGGTCCGGCTGGCGGCCTGACGCCCGCGGAGCTCGCGAGGGCCTACGGATATAGCCCCGCGGCGGGCGGGTCGGGTCAGACGATCGCGATCGTTGACGCATACGACGACCCGAACATCGAAAGCGATCTTGCCTCGTTTGATGACTACTACGGAATCGCCGCATGCACGACGGAAAATGGGTGCTTCAAGAAGGTAGGCCAGACCGGGAGCACCACAGAACTGCCATCGGCCGACAAAGAAGCCTGGTCGGCTGAGATCTCGCTTGATGTGGAGGTCGCGCACTCGACGTGCCCTCAGTGCAAGATCCTGCTCGTCGAGGGCGACAGCCCAACTAACGGCAATCTTGCTGCAGCGGTAAATGAGGCGGTGAGCCTTGGGGCCACTGAGGTGTCGAACTCTTATGGAGCCCCGGAGGGAGGATTCATCAGGACCGACGAAGCTGCCTACAACCACCCCGGCGTCGTAGTCGTTGCCGCGACGGGCGACTTCGGCTACGACGACTGGAACGTGCTCAACGAAGAAATTGAACCACCTGGGCGCCCGAACGTGCCCGCATCGCTGCCGACCGTGGTGGCGGTCGGCGGCACCACGCTCGAGCTCGACGAACAGGGCAAGCGCGAGAGCGAGACGGTGTGGAACGGCAATGGCCCGCTGAACGACAGCGAATTTGCCGAAGGAGCGACAGGCGGTGGCTGCAGCACGGTGTACACGGCACAACTCTGGCAGCAGTCGGCCCCGGGGTTCGCCGCCACGGGCTGTGGCAGCAAACGACTGTCGGCCGACGTCGCAGCGGTGGCAGACCCGTATACGGGCTTCGACATCTACGACAGCTACGACTGCGGTGAGGAATGCGAAGAATTCAAACAGGGCAAGAATTGGATCACGATCGGAGGCACCTCGCTGGCGACCCCGATCATCTCCGCGATGTACGCGTTGGCGGGCGGGAGCAACGGCGTGAAGTATCCGGCGCTCACGCTCTACGGTCACCTGGGCGAATCCTCATCGCTGTATGACATCACCGGAGGCGGCAACGGATACTGCGACGCAGTGCCCGAGTCCGAGTGCGGGCATCCCGACGCATTCGGAGCCCTCGTTGAAGGCTATGCGCTTCGCGTCGACTGTGAATACACCACAGCCTGCAACGCTGTTGCTGGCTTCGACGGCCCGTCCGGGGTTGGCACGCCGAACTCGCTCAACCTGTTCAAACCGCTGTCGCCCACCGCCGCGATCACGCCACCCGTCTCGCCCAAATCCGGCGTTGCCGCGAGCTTCAGCGCCGCCGGCTCCAGCGACCCCTATCCCGGCGCGGCTATGAGCTACTCCTGGAGTTGGGGTGACGGCACACCCGTAAGCGTCGGCGCCACACCGACGCACACCTACAGTGCGCCGGGTGAATACACCGTCACGCTCACCGTGAGCGACAACTACGGCTTCACAAGCGCCCCAGCCACGGTCGTGGTCACGGTCACCGAAAGAACCGCCAAGGAAGTAAAAGAAGAACGAGAAGCCAAGGAACGGCAGGTAGCCAAAGAAGCGAAAGAAGCCAAGGAAGCGAAGGAAGCCAAAGAAGCCAAGGAAGCGAAGCAACGGCAGGAAGCCACAGAAGCCAAGGAACGGCAGGAAGTCAAGGAAGCGAAAGAAGCGAAAGAAGTGAGGGAAGCCAAAGAACAGCAGGAAGCCAAAGAAGCAAGTCAGCGGGCGGAAGCGGCCGCGACCAAAAATCGCGAAGAAGAAGCTGCCGCCAAATCGTCCGTCAACATCGGTGCACAGGGGGTCAAAGACTTTCAGTCGAGCCTCGTTGCACCGGTCCCCGATGCCCAGTTGGCCAGCACCTCGCTCCAGGTGAGCGCATCGGGCGCCGTGACGCTGAAGATCAGCTGTCCCGCTGGCGAGAGTAGCTGCACGGGTACTGTCACCCTGCGCACGCTGGGTGCCGTGGTCGCTGCCAGAGGTAGTGCTGCGAGTAGTAAACCGTCAGTGCTGACGCTTGCTGAGGGATCGTTCACTGTGGCTGGCGGTGCGGTGCGCGCGATGACGCTGCATCTGTCCGCGAAGGCGCGTGCGCTGCTCGCCCGAGCGCACGCCCTGCGCGCTCGCGCGATGTTGCTCGCACATGATCCCGAGGGCGCCAGCCACACGACGCTCACGATCGTCACGCTGCACGCGGTCGAGAGGCACCACAAAGGCTGAGCCGCGGAGGTTCCCGAACCATGCAGGCCACCAGGCCCTCCTTGTGCGCGACTATGGTTATACCCAGTTTTTAAAACAATGTATGAGGGGCGAGCTCGACGGCTGTGTCTAGTGCGTCATCGGCTGGTTGTATTTGGATGAGGACCGAGGAACGCGTCGAGCGGCTCGACCTGTCACGGCTGCTCTGGTCCTGGTGGGTGAGTCACCCCGATAGGATTGAGACATGAAGAATGTGCCTTCAAGCTTTCCCGGCCACGAGCTCGTGAGTGTGGGTCTTTCAGACCTGGCTGCTGGTCGTGAGAGCGAGTCCTCACTGCTTGTGGCGATGGCGGCCCCACGGCTGCGGACACTGGGCTTTGATGTGCCTGAGGGTGGCGGTGAGCTGCCCTCACATCGCCTCTATGAACTGCTTTCCGAGGCCGAACAGGGGGCTCACAGCCGCTACAACGCACTGGTCGGACGGATCGTGAGCTTTGCGCGAGCGGCCGAGCATGCGTCCTCCGGTTGACGATCGACGTATTCGTGCCCTCGCGCGCGAGCTTGGGCGCGTTGCTCGCGTCCCGGTGCGGATCTATCTGACCGGCGGTTCTACAGCGGTGCTCGAGGGTTGGCGGGAGTCGACGATCGATGTTGATCTGCGCTTTGAGCCCGAGGCTGACGAGCTGTTGCGTGCACTTCCTGCCTTGAAGGAGAGCTTGGGGGTGAATATCGAGTTGGCCTCACCGCCTGACTTCATTCCGGAGCTTCCGGGTTGGCGGGAGCGTAGCCCGCTTGTATTTCAGGTGGGCAGAGTTGAAGTTCACAATTTCGATTTCTACTCGCAGGCGCTGTCGAAGATCGAGCGCGGTTTCGAGCAGGATCTCGATGACGTTCAGAAGATGATGGCTTCTGAGTTGGTGGAGCCGGCGCGGCTACGCGAGCTCTACGAGGCGATCGAGCCGGAGTTGTATCGCTATCCAGCGATTGACCCGTCCGCGTTCCGACAGAAGCTCGACGCTGTGCTGGCTGACGATTGAGTCGGATAGTTCCCACAGGATACTATGGTTATACCCAGTTTTTAAAACAATATATGGGGGCGAGCTTGACGGCTGCGAATCCCAGGATGGGAGCCAGTCGAGTTTCAAAACCGGGACACTGCCGGGTCGCCTAACCTCCAAGGAGCGCTATGCCCTCGCTCGGACAGTTCACCGCGTCAAGCTCGCAGTTCATCAACAAGCGCGGCATTTATCTTGGGCGACGCTCAACGAAGATCCATGTGGCTCTTTACCGGCGATCCGGCGGCAGGATCGGCGGGCATCTCCCCGGCTGGCCCGAGGTTCCGATAGTCCTGGTCGACCACACGGGCGCCAAGAGCGGCGCGAAGCGGACGTCTCCGCTGATGTACCACCAGGACGGCGACGCCATCGCCGTGGTGGCCTCGAAGGCCGGCCAGCCAACGAACCCTGCGTGGTTCCACAACCTCAAGGCGAACCCGGACACGACGATTCGGATCGGCTCGGTGGTTCGCGAGGTCCGCGCTCGCGTCGCGACCGACGAGGAGCGTGACCGCCTCTGGCCGGAGTTCGTGGCGATCTACCCGGGATACGAATTCTTCCGGAGCCACGCGAAGGGCCGGAAGATCCCGATCGTGATCCTCGACCCTCGTTAGCTGGCGTGGCACTGCGCTCGCTAATGTTCGTTGTTCTTGACGGTGAATCCGGCCACGAAGCCGTCCATGAAGACTGCGGCGAGCAAGGGCTGTAGTTTCTCGGCTTCTGCTGATAGGCGCACGGTGCTGCCGGGCGCCTGGTTTGGGTGCTGGCCGTCGAGCATCATCGCGGCGCGCAGGGCTCGTTGTTCGGCGACGTAGGTGAGTCCGTCGATCTCGACACCGCGCTCGCGCCAGTAGCCTGGGAGATCCTCGTGCTCCTCGGTGATCGCGTCTGCGTTGCGGCTGGCCTCGGCGATCTCGTTCTTGCCAATCATGCTCGGCTCCTTTGTAGGCGTCGAAGCATGTTAGGACCTCCAGCTGGAGCGCAACCGCGCCAGCAATGATCGCCTGCGAGCCGAGGTGTCCGAACCATGCAGGCCACCAGTTCCTCTTCCTCATGCCCCAGGCCCCTTCTCAGGCACCACTATGGTTATACCCAGTTTTTAAAACAATGTATGAGCGGCGAGCTTGACGGCTGCGTCTAGTGTCCTGAGTCGTTAATTCGGTGTGGGTTTCCCGGATGGATGGTCGTGATCTGAGGTCTGTCTATGTTGGCCTGCGTGCCGGTAGCACTTGGGCCAACATAGACAGACCTCAGGCACGAGACAGGCGCCGGGAAACGCCACCGAATTAACGACTCAGGACACTAGTGCGTCATCGGCTGGTTGCATTTGGGTGAAGATTGAGGAATGCGTCGAGCGGCTCGGTCTGCCACGGCCGCTGGGGTCCGGGTGGGGCGTTGAGCCAGCGGGTGGCGTCGGCTCGTCCGAGGTCGATCAGCGCCTCGATGAACTCGCTGTCGAACAGGAGGTAGCTGAGCAGCTCGCCGTGCGCGGGGCTGTCGCTTCCGAGCAGGCGATCGAGCAACGGGAAGTCCGGAGAGCGTAGGCCCTTCAGGCCGCTGTAGCGGGCGCGAAAGACCTCCGAGGCGAGCTCGCCGATGATCCCGCGACGGGCCGGTGCGATGAAGATGTACGGCACACGCCGGTACGGTGGCTTTCCGCGTGCGTGGCGGTAGCGTGTCGCCGCGGTGGCGTGTTTGCGGTCGGCGAAGAACTCGTTGACGTTCCCGAGCATGCGCATGTCCTCGTTCAACGGGTCCACGAGCGTCCCGTGCAGGGCGTGCAAAGCCCCGTCGCCGAAGTCGGGGGGCTCATTGTCGTGTCCTTCGGGCTCGACGGCGACTTCTGCGATCGATTCGGTGCCGATCACCACGAGCCGCTCGGCGCCGAGGTCGAGCGCCGGCTTGATCGGCGTGTTCAGCCGCGTCCCGCCGTCCACGTACCAGCCTTGAGCGTCCATCGGTTTCTCGACGCGAACCGGCGGGAATAGGATCGGGATCGCTGCGGAGGCCCGAATGTGCTCGTTGGCGAGCTCGGTGGAGAAGTACCACACGGCATGCGAGTAGTTAGCGGGCAGCTCGTGTGCGGTCTCGACGAACACGATTGTCCGGCCGGTGCGCGCGGCGGTCGCGACTACCGCGACGCTTTGCACGACCTCTTCGGTCACGTTGCGGTGAAGGTCATCCCAGTTCATCCAGCGTTCGAGACTGTGCGCGAGGGGCGTGGGATCCAGCAGGCTGGGCACGCGAACCCCAGGGATCGACAGCAGCCCGCCGGCGTAGCGCAGCACCGTCAGCGGAAGCTGACGGCTGAGGATCGGGCGGATCACGTTCCCCTTGGTCGCCTGGCGCCACCGGTCAAGTAGACCCGCGGCTTGCTCCTCGGCATCCAGATGGCGGCTCGACGCCATGTAGGCGGCATTGATCGCACCGACACTCGTGCCGAGGAACAACGTAGGTCGCTCCCCGCGCGCCTGCAGCGCCGGAGAGAGGACCGAGATCACCCCGGCCTCGTAAGCCCCACGAGCACCGCCGCCCGAAAGCACACACCCGATCCGCTCAGATGCCGGCAATTCAGTCGCTGCCTACCGATTCCCGCCACGCATTGCTACAGAGCCTCCAAACACCGATCCCTCACGTCGCTGCAGAACAGACCTCTTCCCAGCACCCTATCTCGCCGGTTCCTCAATGGTCAGGCGACACTGTGCTCGCGAGATCGCCGGCAGGCTTGTCGCGCTGCTCCGCGTCAGCATCCCGCCAAGCCTGCACGCCGGTGGTGTGCTCATCTACTGTTGACGCCACGTTCCCGCCTAATCGATCGATGCGATCAGGTCATTCAACATCTTCTGGAGCGGTTCAGCTCTTTACGTACCGGCTGGCCTGAGCAGATCGGTCAGCGGCTCGCGGGCTACGATCCGCCGGATGCCTTCATCGAGCTGCGCATCGGTGATTTCCTCACGCGCCCACCGATCCAGCAGCGGCTCAGCGATACCGGGATCAAGACCCTCAACGCGAACCGACGCAAGCGCGTTTGCTGCGGCCTGCTCGCGACTGACTCGCAGTGGAGCTGGCGCGAGATCATTACGAGTGACGGGAGGGCTTCCCACACTCCCATTGTAGAGCGCTAGCAACCGGCGCCGCTCCGAGCGCACCAGCAGCCCCAGGATCGGTATTACCATAGTGATACCGACTTTTAAAAATAGTATGTAGACCCCGCCCGCGGTCAGGGTCTCCGCCCGCCCGCGGTCAGAGCTCCGTCTTGCCGGTGTGTGCATCCATGGGGGGTCTTCATGGGGGGGTCTTGACCACTGGTCGTGCGACTAGGGGTCGTGACTACGAATGTCGGGCTGGGTGGTGACCGAGGATCTGGAGTGCTGTGCTCCGCCCTTGCGCGTCCTGTCCCAATCACGTTCGCTGTCATCGGACGAAATGAGGCTGTGACGCTTCCCCGTGCGATTGATGCCGCGCGCGACGCTGCGGGGCGTGGTGATGAAGTTGTGTTTGTGGACGGCGCGTCCGAGGATGATTCGTTGCGCGTTGCTGCGGCCATGGGTGTACGGGCTCTGAGTGCTCCGGTGGGTAAGGGTCGGGCGATGGCTCGCATTCTCACCGCAGCGAGTACTCCCTACATTTGCTTTATCGATGCGGATATCTGCGGCTCCAGTGGGAACATTCCCGCCGCGCTGGGGGCGGCTGTGCGCTGCTGGCGACCTGACATGGTGCTCGGCGAGTTCGAAGACGATGACGCGTTGCCGAGCGTCACGTGTGGTGTCTATGGGTCGCTGGTGCGAGCGCTCTTCCCTGAGGTGGTGGGCAGGTACGGCAAGAAGCCCCTGACCGGGTTCCGTGCGCTGCGAACCGATTGGGTCCTGGGTCGACTCCCGCCAGACTTCGGCATTGAGGCACACCTGAACATCAGCGTGGCGCTTAGGCCTAACGTGAGCATCCGGACGGTCGGTGTTGGCTCCTACCGAGGGCGCTTCTTGTACAAGCCACTTATGGGAGACGAAGTCGGCTGCGCGGTGCTTGATCTCGCTCAAGCACACGGCCGGCTCACTTCCGCTGCTCGGCCGCATTGGAATACCTGGCTGAAGGTGATCGTCGATCACATTGCCACCTACCGCGGCGAGCTGCAACACCGTGCGGCCTTCAGAGCTCGGCTGCTTGAGCTTGCCGAACGCCCGGTGCCTGCGACACGCTGATGAACGAGGACTTGGCCCCGAGCATTCCCTCGCGGGGACGAGCTGTGGTGAAAATTGGCATGGTTGGCGTTACGGCCGGCACCGCCAGTGCGCGCCGCGTCCGGTGCCGATCGGTTCGATCAGACCTTCGTCGCGGAGGCGGGCGAGGGTCTTGTCGATGTATGAGTCGCTGGCTGCGGTTACGGCTCGACGGACGTCAGCGACGGTGAACACCTCGGCGGTGGAGCCCTGGATGAATTGTGCGATTGCTTCGCGCTTGGCGCCGCGGCCAGAGACAGGGGCGGCGCTGACCTCGAGCTCTTTGTAGGCGGCGGTGAGGATGCCGATGAAGTAGCGCAGCCACGGTTCGATGTTGTGTTCGTCCTCGTGCCAGCCGTGCCCGGCGGCCTGCAGGGTGTCGTAATAGGTGTCCAGGGTTTGGTCGATTAGCCGCTCGAGGCTGATGTAGCACCCGATCTCGTAGCCGGCTTGGTACAGCGCCAGCAGCGTGAGCAGCCTGCGACCGTTGCCATCCCTGAACGGGTGGATTGCCAGGAAGTCGAACACGTAGCAGCCCACCAGCAGTAGCGGGTGATGCGCGCCGGATTTGCTCGCTGCGGCGAAACGTTGGTGTAGCTCCTCCATTGCTGCTGGCGTCTCGATCGCCGAGACGGTCTGGAAACGCACGACCCTCACACCGTCGGGTCTTATTTCCTGGATTGAGTTCTCCATGTTCTTCCAGCGGCCGGCGGGTGTATTTGTGAACTGGTACAGGTCGCGGTGCAGTTGCTCGACCACGCTCGGGGTGAACGGGATGTGCGCGGCGCTCTCGTTGATCGTGTCGAGCACGGCCCGGTAGCCGGCGATTTCCTCCTCGGGACTGTTCTCGGGCCGCGCCCCTCTCGTGACCAACTCGCGGATGCGGCTACTCGGCGCGGTGATGCTCTCGATCGCGTTGGAGGACTCGACGCTCTGGATCCGGGCGATCTCCCGTAGCGTGCTCAGCGTCTCCGGGCCGCGCTCCCGCAGTGCCCCCTCGCGCCCCTGGGCTCTATCGATACCGCCCAATGCCACCGCGACGGGGGCGGGCACCATCCCAATCTGACGGTTGAGGGTTCGGAAGGTATGCATGAGAAATGCTGGGGTAGGGAGGGGGAGAGAGGAGAGCCGGGGGAGAGAGACGGAAACGGCGCACTATCCCAAAACAACGTAGCACTTTGGTGCTAGTTGATGCTACGTTTATGGGGGTGACGTGAAGCGGCCTCGGCGTGGGGCACCCACTCGTTCGTTACCCTGTGCGCTATGGGAGAGGGGAAGTCTGAAGGGCGGCAGACGCCGCCGATGCACTCGCAGGTCAACTGGTCGCTTTTGGGACTCGTGATCAAGCGTCCGAGCTATGCCTATGAGCTCGCGAAGCGGTTCGAGCGAACCTACGAGGGAGTGTTGTCGCTCAGCAGCGTCTCCCACATCTACACGGCGCTTGCCGGGCTCAAAGACCGCTCCCTGATCGAACGGCTCCCGGGGACGGGGACCGAAGCGCAGCAGAAGCCGATCTACAAAGCAACCGAGCAGGGCATCACGGAGTATCGAGGATGGCTGCTCGGACAGATTGGCGAGGATCGTCGACGTCAGCAACTGTTCGTGCTGCAGTTGGCAGCACTTTTTCCTCACCCAGACCTCACACTGGGAATCCTCTGTGACTACGAGCAGGAGTGTGAAGAAGAGAAAGCAAAGACGCGTACTAGGGAAATAACCAATGAGACCGTCGAGGCAAATGGTGGCCTCGTCGCGCGTCTACTCGACGAGGAGCAAGGCCTCGTGCTGGATGCGAAGCTCGCCTGGGTGCAGTATGCACAGCGAGAGCTCGAGGCATTCAATCAAGCCGTCCGGCGATGATCGCGTCCACTATCTGAACGACGTGGGCACTCGGCAGTTTTGTCAGACATAATTGGGCTCTAGCGAACCTGGATCCAGCATGAGCTCAACGCTACGCCGCGTTTGGGATGGGACGCGATGGCGAGCGGCGATCGGGGTGCGAGGGAACGCGGCCTACGTGAGGGTGCTCACGCTGATGTCGAAGTGGCTGGCGAGCGCTCGGCGTCCGGTTGTGGTGAGGCGCAGCGCTCGAGGCGCGTTGCGGGATGTGAGCCAGTGCTGGGCGCGGAAGTGGTTCAGGAGGGCCGCGCCGAGTCCGCCGGCGAGGTGGTCGCGGCGCTCGGTCCAGTCGAGACAGGCGAGCGCGAGGGGCCGGCGTCCCGCTCGCAGAGTCTCGGTGTCGATGCCCAGCGATTGCAGTCGCTGGGTGCCCGCGGGTGCGAGCGTGACCCCGCTGGATGTGACGCTCAGCGTGCCATCGGCCCGCAGTCGGTCATAGAGTGCGGTCGCGATCGTTCCGGCGAGGTGGTCGTAGCAGGTACGGGCGAAGCGCAGATCGAAGCCGACTTGCAGCGGCGGTGTTGGGAGGGACGCGGGTGTGAACGCCATCATGCTCTCGAGCAAGGCGGCGACTTTGGGGTCGGCGAGTCGGTAGTAGCGATGACGACCCTGTGCCTCGACTGCCAGCAGACCACCATCGTTCAGGCGGCCAAGATGCTGGCTGGCGGTTGATGGGGCGATCTTGGCCAAGCGGGCTAGCTCACCGGCTGTACGCGCACGCTGATCCATGAGGGCTTGCAGCATCGTGGAACGCGAGCGGTCGGCGAGCAGTCCAGCGATATCGGCGATGTCTGTCGCGTCGTTCATGGCGGCAGGGTTCATCGTAACCGCACACATTTCGGTGCCCAGCGAAATGATACAGGCGAGACTCAACGATATGCAGCCAAGCCAAACCACGTCGGAGGCAACTCATGACGGGGACCCTCCCACCGGAGGTGAGCATCAAGGGATCTGGCCGAGCATCCTCTACTTCGGCACGCCGATCGCACTCGTCACGACCATGAACATCGACGGGACGGCGAACATCGGGCCGATGTCCTCCGCCTGGGCACTCGGCTACACGGTCGTGATGGGCTGGGAGAGCACCGCGCACACGCTCGCCAACCTCGATCGCGAGCGCGAGTGCGTGATCAACCTGCCCGGTCCGGATCTCGTTGAGCGGGTCGAGGCTCTGGCGCCACTGACTGGCTGTAACCCGCCGGCGCCGCACAAGGCCGACACCTTTCGCTACGAGCCAGACAAGTTCGGAGCCGCCGGTCTGACCCCGAGCGCGGCTGAGGCGGTCAGGCCCCCACGTATCGCGGAGTGTCCGCTGCAACTCGAGGCGAAGGTCACGGCGATCCACGAGCCAGCGACGCGCCCCGACGGCGAGCACTTCCGGATCGTTGAGACCCACGTCGAACAAGTCCACGCGCTGGCGAGCATCGTCAAGCCCGGGACCAACCACATCGACCCCCAACACTGGCGCCCGCTGCTGTACGTCTTTCGCCACTACTTCACCACCGGCCCAGAGCTCGCGCGCAGCTTCCGCGCGGAGGACTGACGGCGAATCTCCCGCAACCCGCCCGTGGAATGAAGCTGGCGCGCTCACGCCGAGATCTTCACGCGCCCGCGCCCGATCACCTCGACCTCGTCCCCCGGACCACAACCCGCGATCGCCTCGGTCTCCCGCGCCAGCCTGCGGCGCAGCAGCACGAACGCCCCAGCGCCGACGACTGCAGGGATCCACAGCGCGAGCGCCCGGTAGGCGAGCACGGCCGCGGCCGCTGCGCCCACGGGCACGCGGTAGAGCACGAGCGTGCCGACGAGGCCGAGGTCCACGCCGCCGATCCCGCCGGGCATGGGGATCAGCCCGCCGAGCTCGCCGATCAGGTAGCCGATCCAGACGATCGCTAGCGCGGGGGAGTTGCCGAAGGCGTGGAATGTCGCCCAGAGGACCATGACGTCGAAGACGAGGTAGCCGACGAGGCCGGCGAGCAGCCAGCCGCTGGGGCGGCGCAGCATCGCCAGCGACTCCTCCACGCCGCCCGCGAGCACGCCGAGCACGCGTGGCAGGCGTGCATCGGCGCCGCGCCGCGCTGCATGACGATGTTGCGCGCGTCCCGCCCAGCGTCCGCCGGCGATCGTGAGCGCGATCGCGCCCGCCGCGATGAGCGCGGGCACGAGCGTCAGGCCGAGGTCGGCGCGGCCTTCGAAGACGCCGAGCCACAGCCCCAGCCCGAGCACGATCACGCCGACGACGTTGGGGACACTCGTGAGGAAGAAGAAGGCGACGCTGCGACGCGCGATCCGCTCCACCGGCATGCCCTTGCGGCGCAGCGCCCAGGCGCCCAGCGCCAGCCCGCCGGCGCCGCCCGCCGGCACGACCGCGTTGGCGCCCAGCTCGGCGAGGCCGATCTGCGCACTCAGGCGCCAGGGCATGCGGTCGCAGAACACGCTGCGGAACACCGCCACGTAGGAGAGGCCCGATAGCAGCTTCAGCGCGGCGCCGAGCGCGAGCCACTGCCAGCGGGCGTGGGCGAAGCGGGTACGCAGGCTGGCGAGGCCGGGGACAAGCGCGATCACCGCCACTGCCAAGGCCACGACTGCCAGCAGCAACAGCAGCCGCCGGCGCAGGCGTCGCTCGTCCAGGGGTGCCTGCTCGGGCAGTTCGCCGCGGCGGATGTTCGGGGCGACGCTCGCGCTGCTCACCGCGGCTCAGCCTCCTCGCGGGCAGCCGGCGGGTGCGTCGCTGATCGTTGTCTCTGCAATGACCTCGACGCTATCACCGAGGGGCCCAAGATCCGGACTGCGATCTGCGTACGCCATCAGTGCTGCGCACGGTGTCTTTGTGGCTGACGCCACTTCATCCAGCGCGCACGAGGTGCGCTCAGGCGCCTGGGAGCACCTCGACGGTGGTTTCGAGAACGGGCTGCCCCGTCTGTGGCCCAGCTAGCTCGTCGGTCGTTACGGTCAGCATCTCACCGGGATCTTGGTGATCTGCTGATGCCTGCTTGCGCGCGTCCTTCCTGGCCTGCTTATCCAGCCTACGCTCACGGAGCCTGCTCTCGCGCATGAGCTTTGCCATCGTTGTCTTCTGCTTGCCGCTGGAGGCCATGTCTGCCCATTGTAACCGGGACACTGTCCGGGTCACCGAGACACTGCCGTCAGGTACTCCCGTTCTGACTGGTATCTATACCTGTTGAAGCTTGACCTCCCGTCTTCCATGTATCGTATTGTCTGCATTCGATGAACGAGAGCGATCCTGTGGACGACGCCGCGACAGGCCCGGCAGCCTTGCCGCGAGATGTGCAGGCGCGCTGGGACACGCTTGCAGACACGGTCAGGCAGGTGGCCTCGGCGACCGACGACGCCGAAGGCTTCCAGGCCGCGTGGAACGCGATGAGGCAGGTAGGAAGCGGCATCGACCACCAGCAGATCCTCAATGCCATGCACGTACCGAAGGACGCTGGCGAGTACACGGAGGCCCTGCGCGGAATGCTTGTCCGCATCCCCGACGGCTGGGGGCGCTGGATCTCCTGCGACCGCGGCTGGTATCCGCTGCTGGTCGAGCTCGACGAGCAGCTGCGCGCGCTGCTGCCCAACTACGTGATCCACCAGGTGAAGGAGAAGTACGGTGGCCTGCGCTACTACTGGGAGTCCGGCGAGGAGATCCACGACCCTTATGACCCAGGTGGAGAGGCCGCCATCGCTGATCTGGAGCGGCGCATGAAGCTTGCTGAACAGCTCGTCGATGCCGCCGAGGGACGGGCGGGCGTCACCTGCGAGCTCTGCGGTGAGGCCGGCCGGCTGCACCGCACACCCGCACGCGCCCCCTGGTACAAGACGCTCTGCCCTGCCTGCGCCGAGCGGGAGGGCTACCACCCCTGCGACGGCGACGGCGACTAACCTGGGCCGCCGGCTCCTCTTCCTGCCTCGGTCACCTCCTCACGCATTACTATGGTTATACCCAGTTTTTAAAACAATGTATGAGGGGCAAGCTCGACGGCGCCGATGCTGGGGTGGCTCGGTGGCTGCTCAGAGCTCGGCCAGGCGCCGGCGGAGAAAGCGTCGCTCACCCTCGCCGCCGGTCAACTCGAGCGCCCGCTCGTAGGCGGCTCGCGCTTCGTGGCGGCGTCCGAGCCGGCGGAGCAGCTCGGCGCGTGTCGAGTGCAGGTACTGGTAGTTGTCGAGCTCGAGCCGATCGACGATCGCGAGCGCGGCGGCGGGGCCTTGACACTCGGCGACGGCGACCGCACGGTTGAGCTCGACGACGGGCGAGCGGGTGAGCGCGGCGAGCTCGCGGTAGAGCGACTCGATGCGTACCCAATCGGGGGCGTCGTGCACCTGCAGCGAGGCGATGGCCGCTTGCAGGACGTATGGGCCTTGGCCGCGTAGCGCGAGCGCGCGGTCGAGCAGCAGCCGTGCACGGGCGATCTGCGCGTGGTCCCACAGTGTGCGGTCCTGGTCTGCGAGCAGGACGATCTCGCCGCGGGCGTTGCGCGCGTCGCGGCGGGAGTCGTTCAGCAACATCAGCGCTTGCAGCCCGTGAACCTCGGGCTCGTCGGGCATCAGTGCGGCGAGTACGCCGCCGAGGCGAATCGCCTCGCGCGCCAACCCCGCGTGCTCGGGTGGGCTTGAGTAGCCCTGGTTGAAGATCAGGTAGATGACGGCGAGCACCGCCGCGAGGCGCTCGGGGAGCAGGTGCTCGGAGGGTAGGGAGAAGGGGATGCCGGCGGTCTTGATCTTCGACTTGGCGCGCGTGAGTCGCCGCTTCATGGTCTCCGGGGAGACGAGGAAGGCGCGGGCGATCTCCTCGGTCGTGAGGCCGCCGAGAGCGTGCAGCGTGAGCGCGACCTGCGCCTCGGTGGAGAGCGCTGGGTGGCAGCACGTGAATACCAGCTCGAGGCGTTCGTCGGGGATGACCGTGTCGTCCATCTCGTGCGCTTCGAAGCCTTCTGGGAGCTCCAGGCGCTTGGTCTTCTCGGCGAGCACCCGGGCGCGGCGTAGCCGATCGATCGCACGGTTGCGTGCGGTGGTCGTGAGCCAGGCGCCGGGATTGCTCGGGGTACCGTCGCGTGGCCATCGCTCGGCGGCGATCGTGAACGCCTCCTGCGTTGCCTCCTCGGCGAGGTCGAAGTCACCGAGGAGGCCGATCAGGGAGGCGAGCACGCGACCCCACTCGTCCCGGAAGACGCGTTCGAGCAGGGCTAGCGCTCCACCACTGGGCGCACCTCGACCGAGCCGCCCAGGCGCGCGGCGGGGATGCGGGCGGCGACCTCGATGGCGTTGTCGAGGCCGTCGAACGTCGAACAGGAAGTAGCCGGCGAACACCTCCTTGGTGTCGGCGAACGGCCCGTCGGTGGTGAGCGTCTGCCCGTCCTGCACGCGCACGGTTGTGGCGGTGTGCCCGTCGTGCAGCTGCGCCCCGCCGGAGCACGCGGGCTCGTTGCCGATGGCCATGTACTCCGCGGTGATCGCCTGGCGCTCGCTGTCGTCGAGACCCTCGTAGACGCCGGGGATGGTGTTGATGAGTAGCGCGTATTTCATGTGATCCTCCTTTATAGGTTGTGGAGTTTGTGTTGTCTCTAAAGACGAACGGTGCTCGTCGTAGGGGACAGGGCAGATGCGCAATCCGTCCACAGCGGCCATAAGGACGAGGCGTGCCATTCACGCGCTGATCCCGTGGATGTCGAGCTTGGCGACCAGCTCGGGGTCGTTGAACACGTCGATCGCTGCGGCGCGGTCACCGATGACCGTGAACGCCAGCACCGCGAACGGCTTCTCGCCGTCGAACGCGACCACACCGGCGGCGCCATTGATGAGCGCCGGACGAACGTAGGGCGCGAAGCGCCGGGCGCTCATCGCACCTTGCGCGACCTTCTCGGCGCCGTGCAGCTCGATCGGATCCCCGTCGCGGCGGTGGGCGCGGAGCACGACATCGGGGTCGAGCACGGCTACGAGCGCGTCGAGGTTTCCCTCTCGGGCGGCGGCGAAGTAGGCGTCAACGACCGCCTGTTGGCGGGTCAGGTCCGGGTCCGGCGGCGGTGCGGCCTCGCGCACATGGCGCCGGGCGCGGCTGGCGAGCTGTCGGGTCGCCTGCGGTGAGCGGTCGAGCATCGCCGCGATTTCGTCGAACGGCATCGCGAACATGTCGTGTAGCACGAACGCGAGTCGCTCTGCTGGGTTGAGCGTGTCGAGCACGACCTGTAGCGCGATCCCGACCGAATCGGCCAGCAATGCCTCGTGCTCGGGATCGGTCCCGACCGCGGGGTCGTCGATGATTGGCTCCGGCCGCCAGTCGTCGAGCGGCTGCTCGCCGCGGGTGCGGCGTGATCGGAGCATGTTGAGGCAGATCCGGGCGACGACCGTGGTGAGCCAGCGCTCGAGGCTGTCGATCTGCTCGGCATCGGTCCGCTGTAGCCGTAGCCATGCCTCCTGCACGGCGTCTTCGGCCTCGCTGACCGAGCCGAGGATCCGGTAGGCGACCGTGCGCAGCTGGGGCCGCTGGCGGTCGAAGTTGTTGGCGAGCTCGAGTTCGTTCATGTCTGTCACACCTTCGCGGTCTCGCGGGTCATACCGGATAGACCCCGAGAATCCAACCAATAGACCCCCGAAACCACTAATAGACCCCCGAACCCCAACCAATAGACCCCTGAACCCCAAGCAATGTGACAGGAGGTGCCCGATGGCACGTATCAACGGAGTGCAACAGGCGGATGCTGGCCTGAAGGTCAGGCTCGCGTACAGATTCGGCCCGAGGATGATGAAGAAGCTGGCCGGCCGCGAGCCGCAGACGGGTAGCGGCATGGAGCCGATGGAGATCTGGGCCTACCAGCCGAAGATGATGTTCGGGATGGGCAGGTTCAACCAGGCGCTGCGCAAGGGGAAGTCCGTCGATGAGCGGCTCAGGAACCTGGTTGAGCTGAAGGGCGCGCAGATGATTGGGTGCGAGTACTGCGTCGATCTTGGCTCGCAGATCTGCCGCAACTCCGGCTTCTCGGACGAGGAACTGTTGGCGCTGCCGCGCTACCGCCAGAGCGATCTGTTCACTGAACGCGAGAAGCTGGCACTCGACTACACGGTCGCGGTGATGCGCACTCCGGTGGAGGTCTCAGACGTTCTGTTTGCTCGTGTGAAGGAGCATTTCAGCAACGAGCAACTCGTTGAGATCACTGCGCTGCTGACGCTCGTCAACCTCGACCGGTTCAACGCGGCGTTTGGGATCGGCTCGGCCGGGTTCAGCGAGGGAATGGTCTGCGTTCCACCCGACCGCCCCGCCCTCACCCCCGCACTGACCAAGATCGCCTGAGATAGCGAAATACCATACTTTTTTGCGCTTCTGATAGCGAAAAGGTATAGATATTCGCTATCGATAGGCCTAGAGCTCCCAAAGCATGGGGAGGGTCGACAGCGATGTTGATCCCTTTCTGTGCTCAGCCGCCGGGAAAGGCGAGCCGCAGAACCTGCCGGTAGACCGATCGGTACTGGCGCCCGAGGCGGCCGCTGTTGTACGGCAGGTCGTGGCGCTCGCACACCGCGCGAATCTGCGGTGCGATCTCGCTGTACCGGTTGCTAGGCAGGTCGGGGAACAGGTGGTGCTCGATCTGGAAGGACAGGTTGCCGGTCAGCAGGTGAAAGAGCCGACTGCCCTCGAGGTTGCACGAGCCGAGCAGTTGGCGCTGGTAGAAGCCACCGCGCGTCTCGTCGCGGAACTGCTCCTCGGTGAACGTCTCCGAGCCCTCGGGGATGTGTCCGCAGAAGACGATCGTGTGCACCCACACGTTGCGAATGAGGTTCGCCGTAACGGAGCCGGCCAGCGCCCGGCTCGCGCCCCGGCGACCGGCCAGCGCCGGAAAGAGCACGTAGTCCTTGAGGAGTTGGCCGCGCGCCTTGCGCAGCAGAGCGACGATCTCGCGGCGGGCCCCGGCTCGAGACTTCTCGCCCCGGCGCACTCCGTCGAGCTCGACGTCGTAGATGGCGATGGCCCACTCGAAGACCGCCGCCATGAGGAAGAAGTAGATCGGCTGGGCGAGGTAGATGGGGTGCCAGGGCTGCGCGGCCTCGACCCGCATCGCCGAGTAGCCCAGATCGCGGTCACGACCGAGAACGTTGGTGTAAACGTGGTGCTGGAAATTGTGCGCGTGCTTCCACGACGCGGCCGTCAACGCTGAGTCCCACTCCCATACGTTCGAGTTGATCGCCGGGTCGCGCATCCAGTCCCACTGACCGTGCAGCACGTTGTGGCCGATCTCCATGTTCTCGATCACCTTGGACAGCGACAGCAGCGCGGTGCCGGCGATCGCGGCTGGAGCAAACCGCGCGCACACGAGCAGCGCCCGCGCGGCGAGCTCGAGCTGGCGCTGGACGGCGATCACGCGCATGATGTAGGCGCGGTCGCTCGCGCCCAGGTCGGCGCGCACGCGGTCGCGGATCCCGTCGAGTTCGCGGGCCAGGGTCTCGAGTGGGTCGTTCACGTGGGGGTCAGACTGCGGCGAGAAGCTCTCGCGGGCGCGCCTCGGTGGCGTCGTCAACCCTATCGGGCGCGCCACCGCGTCGACCGAGGCCGGGGATTGACGGTAGCGCGAGCCCGGGCAGCGACGGCAGCGCGCCCTTGGGCATCGGCGGCAGCGCGAGCTTCGCGATCTTACGCACGACGCTGCCGAACTGCCTGTGCAGCGGACCGGTGTTGTAGGGGATGCCGTAGCGCTCGGTGATGGTCCTCACCTCGGTCGAGATCTCGGCGTAGCGGTGGGCGGGAAGGTCGGGGAACAGATGGTGCTCGATCTGGAAGGACAGGTTGCCGGCGAGGATGTGGAACAGCTCGCCGCCGGTGAGGTTGGCAGAGCCGAGCAGCTGACGGTAGTACCACTGTCCGCGGGTCTCGTTCTCGGCCTGCTCCTCGGTGAACTGCTGCGTCCCATCGGGGAAGTGGCCGCAGAAGATGATCGTGAACGACCACAGATTGCGCACGAGGTTCGCGGTCGCGTCCCCGGCTAGCACGAACGGCAGCGAGGGACCGGAGAGCAGCGGGAACAGGACGTAGTCCTTGAGCGTCTGCCCGCGGACCTTCTGCAAGATGTCCGCGAGGATGTCGCGCTTCTCGGCCAGGGTGCTCTCGCCGACGGCGATCCGCTCGGCTTCGAGGTCGTGCAGCGCGACGCCGTACTGGAAGAAGGTCGCGAGCAGCGCCGCGTAGAGCGGGTTGCCGAGGTAGTACGGATGCCACGGCTGCTCCTCGGACATGCGCAGGATCCCGTAGCCGATGTCGCGGTCCTTGCCCACGATGTTCGTGTGGGTGTGGTGCATGTAGTTGTGCGAGTGGCGCCACTGATCGCCGGGGCAGGCGGTGTCCCACTCGAACGTCTTACCGTCCAGCCGCGGGTCCTTCATCCAGTCGTACTGCCCGTGCATGACGTTGTGGCCGATCTCCATGTTGTCGAGGATCTTCGACAGCGACAACGCGGCGGTGCCGCCAACCCAGGCGGGCGGCAGGAAGCCGAGGCACAGCAGGGCGCGACCGGCGAGCTCGAGTCCCCGCTGGGTGCGGATCAGCTTGTCTATGTAGTCGGCGTCGCGCTCGCCAAGATCGGCGACGACGCGGGCGCGGATCGCGTCGAGCTCCCGCCCGAAGGCCTCGAGCTGCTCGGGCGTGAGGGTCGGTGGTGCGCTGGTCATGGCTGGCTCCTTCTCGAGGTTGGTTCAGAGGTCGAGCGCGACGTCGCCGACGGGCACCGACACGCAGATGCGGATCTGCTCGTCGCCGGCGGTTGAGGTTTCGCCGGTGATGACGTTGCGCACGGTGCCCGCGGTCTTGCGGCAGCTGCACGTGTTGCAGATGCCCATGCGGCACCCATGCTCGGGGGCAAGGCCGGCGTCCTCGGCCTGATCGAGCAGCGGCAGGCCGCTGTTGGCAGCCTCGCGGCCGCTGGCGGCGAAGCTGACGACGCCGTGTGCGTTGCCGGTGTCGAAGCTCAGCGCCGCAGGCGTGAAGGTCTCGACCGCCGGCTCGGCCAGATCCTCATCCGCCCACACGGTGCTCACCGCGTCGATCAGCGTCGGCGGGCCGCAGACGAAGGTTGCGGCGGATGCGTGCTCGGAGACGACGGCGCGCAGGTGCTCGCGGCGGAAGCGCCCGCTCAGCGGCGCGCCGCCCCCACGTGTGAAGCCGCGCGCGACCCGAAGCCGCTCATGCCGGTCAGCGAGCCGATCGAGCTCGGCGCCATACAGAGCGAGCTCTGAGGAGCGCGCGTAGTTGAGGAACCCGATCTCGCCCGCGAAGCCCTCGTCGCAAAGCGTGCGCAGCATGGCCATCACCGGTGTGATGCCGCTGCCGCCGCTGATCAGCAGCACGCGTTCGGGCCGCGGGTCTCCCAGCACGAAGTCGCCTTCCGCCTGGGTCAGGCCAACGATCATCCCGGCGCGCGCGTGATCGCGCAGGTAGCGCGAGACCTTGCCCTCCGGGTGAGTCGAGACGGTCAGCTCGAGGACACTGCCGGCAGCATGCTGGGAGCCGGCGGGGGAGTACGGCCGCGTCTCGCGGACGCCGTCGATGGTCAGGCTGAGACCGACGAACTGCCCGGCGCGCAGGCCGCGCCAGCTCTCGTTTGGGCGGAGCCGGAGCGTGACGCTCTTGGGCGTCTGACGGCGGACGGACGTGACCTCGGCGCGCACCTGGTGCTTGACCAGCAGCGGCCGGACGAGCTCGAGGTAGCGGTCGACGCCATGCGGATAGGCGAGCGCCTCGAGCAGCCTCGACCGGAGCAGTAGACGGCCAACGCGACCAGGCGAAGTCACGGAAGGCAAGTTGTCGGCCCGCCTTCAGTCGGTGCACACATGTTCACAGAGTACACTTACCCCGAAACAACGGATCGATACACCTCTTGGCCAAGGCAGAGCGTGAACGTGAACACTCGTACACCAGAGGGCGCGACGCGTCAAGAACGCAAGCAGCTCACGCGCCAGGCGTTGCTCGACGCGGCGCTCGAGCTGCTCGAGGAGCAGAGCTTCTCGAGCCTCAGCCTGCGCCAGGTGACGCGCGCGGCAGGCATCGTCCCAACGGCCTTCTACCGCCACTTCGACGACATGGAGGAGCTCGGGCTCGTCCTGATCGACGAGTCGTTCCGGACGCTGCGGACGATGATCCGGGCGGCGCGCACGGACCCGCGGAGCAACGATCACGTGATTCGCAACTCGGTCGAGCTCCTCGTCGGCTACGTGCATGAGCACGACACCCACTTCCGTTTCATCGCACGCGAGCGTTTCGGCGGCGTCGCCGCTTTGCGCCAAGCGATCCGTGTCGAGATCCGCCTCTTTGCCAGCGACCTCGCGACAGACCTCGCGCGCTTGCCCTACCTCGAGCGCTGGAGCACCGACGACCTCCAAGCTGCTGGCCGGGCTGATGGTCAACGCGATGGTCTCCACAGCCGAGGCGATCCTCGACGCCCCACCGAATGATCCCACCGCAGAGGCCGAGATCGTCGCTACCGCCCGGCGCCAGCTGCAGATGATCACGCTGGGCGTACCCCAATGGCGCAGTTCATAGAGCAAACGCGGGAACATCATGAAGATCGTGGTCCGCGTGCGAGCCAGCAACGATCCGCGATGCGAAGTCGGAACCGTGCTCGCCACCGGCTCTTCTCCCTCGTGTACTACCATGGTTATACCTAGTTTTTAAAACAATGTATGAGGGGCAAGCTTCACACCCAAACGCTGGCTCACGCGACCTTTCGCAGCCTTGGACGTCCTGTCTGCACCGCGGCGAGCGCGAGCCGGCTGGCCTCCAGAGCGCTCGCCCAGGAGACCTCGGCGAGCAGGCCAGGGGCGGCGACCATGTCGCCCGCGAGGTAGACGCCGTCTCCGCGATCTACCGCGGGGCGGTCCCGCCAGGTGCTGCCGGGTAGGTCGAGCGCTCCGGAGCGACCGTCCATCACCTGACGGCGACGCCATGTCTCGCGTGCGCGCCAGTCCTCGAGCCCGGTGTCGAGCAGACGCTCCAGGCGCAATGCGGTCTGCTCGGTGCTCTCGCCCGGCCGGATCGGCATCTGCGCCTGGATCAGCTCCTCGCCTTCCGGGGCGATTGAGGGATTGGTGGTTGAGTAGCGCCCGATCCAGCCGGACTCGTCCATGTCGGAGACGACCGCGGGGTCGCCGCGGCGGTGGCGCACACCGAGGTCGACGCAGACGGTATTGCCGCTCTTCCAGTCGAGGCTGTCGTCGCCGAGTAGCTCGCGGGCGTGCGCGAGCTCGGTGGCGAGGATCACCGGCGGCTCGGGCAACTCCTCCACGCGACTGTCCGTCTGCACGTCCACGCCAAGCTCGCGCACGCGACGCTCGAGCGAGCCCACGAGCGTGCTCCAGCCGCCCACGGGATAGCGGACGGGCGTTGGCAGCGACAGCAGCAGCCGCACGGCACGCGGCCAGGTGAACGCGGCCGAGAGCTCGCCGGGGTCGTGGTAGAAGGTGAACACGCCACACGCCGACGACAGTCTGCGCGGCTGTGCGCTCGTCGGTGTGGCTTGCGGCCCACGTGCGGAAGTCCACGTCCACGGGCGCCTCGCGCCCGCGCAGGCGCAGCACGCCGGGGATCGCGGCGAGCGGAGCGGTGCGGCGCAGCACTCCGTCGATGCGCAGCCGCGCACCGATCAGCCGCGGGGCGACGTTGGTCGGGAGGATCTGGCGCTGGTGCATCCAGTCCCAGAAGCCGCCCTCGTACATGGCGTGCGGACCGAGGTTGGCCTTGTAGGGGCCGTCGGTGCTGCGAGCACGTCCGCCGAGCTGCTCGTGGGCCTCCAGCAGCGTCACGCTTGCGCCCTCTTCCGCGCAGGCGATCGCGGCCGTGAGTCCGGCGATTCCGGCTCCGACGATCGTGATGCGTTTGGCTGAGCTGCCGTTGGTCTGGCTCATGGTCGGTGCCTCCGTGGGAAGGCCGGCGCGGACTTGTGCCGGCGAGGGAGTTGGTGAGCGACTGCGCAATGCAAGTTAGACTGCCACTGGCCTGCTTTATAGTTCCAGTTATGGACGTCCATTCAGGACCAGTTGACCAGCGGCGCGGTCCCGAGCTGCTCGTGGAGATCGATCGGGCGAGCGAGCTGCCACTGCACGAGCAGCTAGAGCGCGCGTTGCGGGAGCGCATCCGCTCGGGCCAGCTCGCGAGCGACACGCGGCTGCCCTCGAGCAGAGCGCTTGCGCAGGAGCTGGGCATCTCGCGCGGGGTCGTCACCGAGGCCTATGGTCAGCTCGCGGCCGAGGGTTACCTGGCGATGCGCCAGGGCGCGCCGGTGCGCGTCGCGCGGGCGGTGCGCACGGTTAGCCCGCGTGTGCCCGCGCGATCGCTGCTGGAGAGCTTCCCCTATCACTTCCACCCCGGCCTGCCGGACCTGTCGGCGTTCCCGCGCGAGGCGTGGCTGCGCTCGCTGCGCGCGGCTCTGCGCGATTCGCCGCTCGCGTCTGTTGGCTACGGCGACCCGCGTGGAGCACCGGAGACTGCGCGAAGAGCTTGCCGAGTATCTCGGGCGGGTGCGCGGCGTTGATGCGGACCCCGAGTACATGCTCGTGTGTACGGGCTTTATGCAGGCCTTCACACTCGTCTGCCGCAACCTGCGCATGCGCGGCGTCGAGCGGGTGGCGCTGGAGGACCCTGGCTGGCACGTGCATCGGCTGATTGTGGAGAACGCGGGCATGGAGGTGGTGCCGGTGGGGGTGGACGAGCAGGGGTTGCGCGTGGAGGAGCTAGCGCGCACGGACGCGGCGGCGGTGCTTGTGACCTCTGCCCATCAGTTCCCGACTGGCGTGGTGCTCGGCCCTGAGCGGCGCGCTGCGCTGATCGAGTGGGCGGGTGAGGAGCGGTTGATCGTCGAGGACGACTTTGACGGTGAGTATCGCTACGACCGTGTGGCGGTGGGCGCGCTGCAGGGGTTGGCGCCCGAACACGTGGCGTATATCGGCTCTGCGAGTAAGCGCCTGGCACCGGGGATGCGACTTGGCTGGCTACTGATGCCTTCGTGGATGGCCTGGGAGTTGACGGCCGCCAAGGCCGTCGAAGATGGAGGCTCTGAGGTGATCGGGCAGCTTGCGCTGCGGGACTTCATCGCGCGCGGCGAGCTCGACCGGCATTTGCGGCGGATGCGCGTGCACTACTCGCACCGGCGCGAGGCGCTGCTGGGGGCGCTTGCGCGGTGGCTGCCCGACGCTCGCGTGGCGAGCCCTGGCGCGGCGGGCCTGTTTGAGCTGGTCGAGCTTCCCGAGGAGATCGACGAGCCGCGGCTGCTGCGCGCGGCGGGCGCGCGTGGTGTGGGCATGGAGGGGCTGTCCTGGCATCGCTTCTCGCCGGGCGGACCGCCGGGCTTGCTGCTTGGCTACGCCAACCTCTCCGAGCCTGCGATCGAGCAGGGCGTGCGTCTGCTCTCCGAGGCCTACGCGGTGGTGTGACACTCCTCCCGCACATCCGGCGCAGAATTGGCACAGTTGCCGTGTCACAAGGGGGACCCTTCGCGCAACGATAGGGGTGGATGCGGCATTTACGATCGGACGACAACAGTCTGCTACGTCAGGTAGCGCTCGGCGACGAGGACGCGTTCTCCACCTTCTACCGCAAGTACCTGGATGCGGTTCTGGTGTTCTTTATGAGGCGAGTCGGGAATCACGAGCTCGCCCTGGACCTCGCTGCTGAGACGTTTGCAGCGGTCGTCGTTAGCGCTGGAACCTACGCTGAGGAGGGTTCCCCTGCGGCGTGGCTGTTCGGTATCGCTCGGAATAAGCTGCGCGAAAGTCTTCGTTCCGACCGGGTCGCCGATGCCGCGCGAGCACGCCTTGGGATGGAGCCGCTCGTCGTCGATGACGCCGCGTTGCAACGTGTCGAGGAACGCGCCAGCAGCGGGGGAAGCGCTCTGACGCGGGCACTCGAGGAGCTGCCCGAGGCTACACGAGCAGCACTGCTAGCCCGGCTGGTCGAGGAGCAGGAGTACGGCGAGATCGCTACACGTCTGCGGTGTTCAGAGCAGGTTGTTCGCCAACGTGTGCATCGCGGCCTTGAGCAGCTACGCGCCGGGATTGAGGAGGAGGATGAGCCGTGAGCGACGTATTTGATGAGCTCGAGGGCCACCTGCGGCGTGCGGTTCGCTCCCGACGGCTGAGGCGACCGTCGTGGATACGCCGGGGACACAGGCGTACGGCGGCGATCGTGCTTCTGATCACTCTCGTTATGGCTGGGGCCGCGCTCGGGGCTGGTGGCGTGATCCGGATCGGGGGTTCGACTCAGCCGCAAGCATCTTCGGGCGGCGGCTCGCCCTCGACGGTGCCGAGCTCGCCCGCTGAGTCGCTGCCCTCGCATAGCTCGCACGTAGAAGCGGTCGCCTATGTGGCCGGGACTCCGATCCCGGAGCCGAGCTTTGCGCACTGGCGGGCGATCGAGGCGCGGCTCGGCTTCGCCGGCGACGCGGGCCACCGGGCGCTCGGCTTCCTGATCACCTCGCAGTGGGTGCTCGATGAAGCTGCCGGGCGGGGGCTCTTGACCTCCGAAGCGAACGTCAAGAGCTATCTCGCCCAGCTCGAGCGACGGCAGTTCCCGCACGCGGGCATGCTGCGGAAGTTCCTCGCGGGATCGGGTGAGTCCGAGGCCGACCTGCTGGCGCGGGCCCGCGTGGAACAGCTGAGGGAAAGGCTTGCGGCGAAGGTGTCCGTCGGTAGCAGCGGCGCACACGCCAGCCGTGTGCTCGCGAGCTCCGAGCAGAGCTTTCACAGCCGCTGGAAGAGTCGCACCACGTGCAGGCCCGCGTACGTGATGGAAGACTGCTCGGAGTACCGCGGCAGGGGCGAAAGCCTCGTGGCTAGCGGGAGTCCGGCGGTGCGCTCGCCTGCAGCTGTTCCCCACCCGACGCCGACCCGCCGCCCGGTATCGCCGCGTCGCGGTGGCGCATCGGCCCCTGGCGCCTCCAGTGCCGCGACGCTCAACACGGAAGAGGAGCTCCCGCCTCCCAGCTCGGGCGAAATGACGCTGGCGAGCCCTGCGTTTGAACTGAACGGCGAGATCCCGTCCCAGTACACCTGCGACGGCGCCGGGACCAGCCTCCCGCTTCGCTGGCAGGGCGTGCCCAAGAACGCCGCGGCGCTGATCCTCTTCGTCATAGACGACGAAACCGCCGGGCCGGCCGGCGGCATCCGCTGGATCGTGGGCAACATCGACCCGCACAGCACGGGCGTCGCCGCCGGGCAGACGCCGCAGGGAGGCATCGTCGGCACCAACACCGAAGGCCACGCCGGCTACGGCGCGATCTGCCCCGCTCACGGCGCGACCACTCGCGTCGAATTCGCGATGTTCGCGCTTAGCAAGCGCATCGCGCTTACGCCCGGCTTTCAGCCGAGCACCTCCGCCTATGAGTACAGCACGCAGAAGCTGCGGATCGGCAAAGCGGCGGTCACCTACGCGGGCTACCACCGGCCGTAGCGTGCTGGCGCCAATTTTACTGTTTCGTCTACCCAATAGGAGGGATGTTTAATGCGCAAACGGTCTTCTGTCAGGCTTGGATATTTGACGGCGGAGGGGGCTCTTATAGCCCGAGCCGGCCAGGGGTGACTGGGGCGCCAGCCGATCACAGCTGCCATGGGTCGAGAAGCTCGATCCCGGTGTTCGTGAAGTCGCTGGTGTTGCGCGTGGCGAGCGTCGCCTCAAGCTTGCGGCAGATCGCTGCTATCTGCGCGTCGGCGACGCTGATGGGACGGCCGGCCGTCTCGCGATCGCTGACAATATCTGCGTAATGGGTGGCGGCTGTCGCGTCGAACGGCTCGACGCGACCCTCGAAGTCTTCCTCAATGAGTCCACGGATCGCCTTGCTCAGTTGCTCCTTGCGACGCCCCGTCGGCAGGCGGGCGACTCCGTACAGCAACTCGGCGGCGGTGATCCCGGTGGTCGCGACCCCAGCGGCGTCGAGCGAGTCCATCCACTCGGTGACTCCTTCGTAAGGCTCCTGGCGGATGAGCTCGGAGAGGGCATTCGTGTCGAGCAGGATCACGCCTGCAAGCTCGCCGCCCGCGGCATCTCACTCCGGCGGGGCAGATCGAGCTCCTCGCCACCGACGGCCGCGAAGCGGGCATGGATGCGACTGCCGAGACCACCCGATGCGTGCTGGGAGGGCAATGCCTCTTCGAGGATGCTCCGCACCTCGGCCTCCATCGAACGCCCGTGACGCGCGGCTCTCACGCGCAGGCGAGCCTTGGTTTCATCATCGAGTCTGCGAATGGTCAACGTTGCCATCAGTGCTCCTTAATCTGCTGTCGCTGCTATCAATGCTAGCAGCATAGTGGCCCCGGTATCGGCTCGTCTCCCTCCACCCTTGACTCAGACGCTCTCAGCGGCGTACTCGATCGCATCGAGTACTCGCACACCGCTGGAACCTGCTCTGCCACGTCGCGTATGGTAACTCCGCGAACCGCGATATCACCGACACCGTCCTATGATGCGCCCCAAAACCCCGGTTCTTCCTCGTGCCAGGCCTCTCCCTCTCGGCTTCGTGCCCTACTATGGTTATACCTAGTTTTTAAAACAATGTATGAGGGTCGAGCTTCACATGGTGCAGAATGGAGGACGAGCTGATGGCGATGGATCTCCAGCTGGAGGGGAAGGTCTTCCTCATCACCGGTGGTTCCAGTGGCCTGGGTAGGGCGCTGGCCGAACAACTCGTACGGGAGGGAGCTCACGTCGCGTTGATGGCGCGTGACCCCGAGCGCCTGGCTGTGGCCGGTGGCGAGCTGCGCGGGGTGGGTGGTGATGTGCTCGAGCACGCGGGTGACGTCAGGCGCGTAGAGGATCTCGAACGGTTCGTGGGGGAGACCACCGAGCGATGGGGTCGCATTGACGGGGTCGTCAACAACGCTGGTACGCTGGCCGCCGGGCCGTTTGCTGAGCACGACGATGAGGTCTGGGAAGAGGACCTGGCGCTGAAGCTGATGGCTGCGGTGCGGCTCATCCGACTTGCACTGCCGGCTCTGCGCGACCAGGGTGGAGCGGTGCTCAACACGCTCGCCATAGCCGGCAAGGCGCCTGAGGCGTTCTCGACGCCGACGTCGGTGTCGCGCGCGGCGGGCCTCGCGCTCACCAAGGCGCTCTCGCGTGAGCTTGCGCCCGAGGGAATTCGCGTCAACGCCGTGCTGATCGGCGTGATTGAAAGCGGCCAGATGGAGCGCAGAGCGGCACAGGCGGGAATCACACCGCAGGCCTACTACGAGCGAATGGTCTCGGCCCTTGGCATCCCGCTCGGACGCGTCGGACGGCCCGCCGAGTTCGCCGATCTTGCCTCGCTTCTGCTCTCACCGCGTGCCTCCTATCTCACGGGCACGGCGATCAACCTTGATGGAGGACTGTGTCCGGTCACCTGAAGGGTCTGTGTGAACTGGAGCTTTGCGCGATGCGGCGGTTCAGCTGTCTGTTCTTCATCATGCTGACGGTGCTGGTGTGCTGGGTGACGCCGGCGGTTGCGCGGGTCACGGCGGGCGATGCGGCTTCCACGCATGCTTACCTGGAGGCGCGGATCGTCTTGCAACGGGCGGGGGTGGCGTCCGAGCCGGCTGAGCTCAAGGCGATCGGGGCGCTTGAAGCTCAGGTCGAGGTCGAATGTCCGGGTGCGCTGGCCGGTGCGCCGCCGCATGCCAAGGGCGAAAAGACCAACGAATCTGAGGTTGAAGTTTCACAGGAGCTGCTGAGCGCGGGGTTTGGTGCTGGGGGAGAGGTTGAACACCCGGCGGACGCGCGATTCGCCAGGACTGTGCGGCGTTTGCGCTGGAGCAATCCGAAGCTGACCCGACTGCTGCACTCCCTGGCGATCGAACAGGCCAAGCAATCGGCGATCCCACTCCCGGAACTGTGCGCGGATATGAAGTTCTGGGTCGCGAGCGGCTACACGGCGGTGTCCGCGGGCACGAAGCGGTATCTGCATCGCCTGCGCGTGGTGTCGTCGATAACTCTGATCGAATCGGAACCGCACGAATCCGTGTCTGACATCTTCAACCTGAATGCGCTCGTGGCGCATCGCCTCATGCCGTACGAGGACCACGCCGACCGGTTGCTCGCTCGGAAAGCGATACGGCCCGAAGTCAAGATCACCGACCCGGCTCTGAGACCATTGCTCGAAGCGGTGGGCAAGGTCTTCGTGGCCCTTGGACGCACACCCGCGCCCGCAGCCTAGCCACCACGATAGGTGTGAGACATACGCCAGCGCATATCCGTAACCCTGAAGCGGCTGCCTGCGATGGTGATCGTGGGGGCTACTATGGTTATACACAGTTTTTAAAACAATGTATGGGGGTCGAGCTTCACATGGTGCGACTCTGAGGGAAGCGACTGGCCTTTAGCCTGCTTCTTCACAACCTGTGTAGGCACGTCACCTAGGACTTAGCGAGCGCCGGTTGCTCTTCTTGCCCTGGCTTGCGGACTGTGCAGATGAAGTAGGTGCCGAGTTGGAACCACTCGCTCTGCACCGCCGGGGAGAGGTTTGTGAGGTCTTTCCATGGTCGCGAGTAGGGGTCTCCTGGAAAGGTCGTCGCGATCGCCTCGCCGATGGGTCCGAGCAGCCGGCCGAGCGGGCTGGCCGGCAGGCCGGCGTCCATGATCACGAGGCGTCCTTTGGGGCGCAGCGCCTCCCAGGCTTTTTCGAGCACCGTCTCGCGGTCGGGAAGCACGGAGTAGCTGAGACTGAACAGCGCCGCGTCGACTTGCCCGGGGAGGATGAGCTCGGCGGCGTCCTGGTGCAGTAGGCGAACGTTTTCCCGGTGATGACGGATGACCCATTGCTGTGCGCGGGCGAGCATTCCACTCGAGGCGTCCACGCCGATCACGTGACCGTCGCCGCCGACGGCGTTGCACAGCAGCGGCAGGTTCCGGCCGGTGCCGCAACCAATCTCCAGCACCGTCTCGCCGGGCTCGAGGGCGAGTCGCTCCACTGCCTTTTTGCGGAGTCGGTGGGGCAGCAGGATCGTGATCTCGGCGACGCGATACCAGCGCGCCATGCGGTCGTAGCGCCTCCTGACCTGCGGCAGCGGCTGACGAACGAAGGTGGACCGGGACATCGGGCGATCATCCCATGAGGGGTATCAGTGGAGCTTAATCAGACGGGATGCCACATCATCAGCCAGCACTGCTATCAAGCCACGTGGGCTACTGGCTCGGGGTTCGCGACTCGTGTGCGGCTGCGAACGCGAGTGCCGTTGCGTGGAGAGAAGGTGACGTTGCGACGGGCCACTGGCTCGGGGCGTGAGCTGACGGGCTCCAGCAGGCGCTGGCGTAGGACCGTCTCGAGTACCACCCGCATCTCGAATTCGGCGAAGGCTGCGCCGAGACAGCGGCGGATGCCGCCGCCGAAGGGAATCCAACTGTTGCGCGGCGGCGGGTCCTCGAGGAAGCGCTCGGGACGAAAGACGTAGGGGTCTGGGTAGATGTCCGGGCGGGTGTGCGTGAGCCAGATCGAGGGCGTGACGTCGGTCCCGGCGGGCAGCTTCAGATTGCCGGCTTCGAGGTCCACGGCCAGGCGCCGGCCTGCGATGGGGACCACGGGTCGTAGACGCAAAGACTCGGCGACGACGGCGCGCAAGTAGTCCTCGCTTGTGCCTTCGAGCACCTCGGCGGTGAGTTGCTTGAGCGTGGTGGGGTGGTGCAGCAGCAGATCGAAGGTCCAAGCCAATGCGGTAGCCGTTGTCTCGTGGCCGGCCAGCAGGAGCGTGACGAGTTGGTCGCGCAGTTCGCGGTCGCTGATGCTGCCGCCGTCTTCCATGCGGACGGACATGAGCAGCGAGAGGATGTCCTCGCGCTGCTCCAGATTCCGGTCGCGGTGGCGCTCGCTGATCTCTGCGAACAAAAGCTCGTCTATTTCCTGAACGAGCTGGTGCAATACCTGCATCGGGTTGCCGCGGCCGGAGCGGGCGGAGAGCATCACGCGTAGCTGTAGGCCCAGGGAGGAGCTGTCGCCCAACAGCCGCGGCAGGCGCTCTCGCAGCCGTGAGCGGCGCTCGGGGTCGGTGACGCCGAAGACGGCGCTGAGAATGACCTCCAGCGTGAGGGCCTGCATGTGGGGGTGAAGCTTGAACGGCGCTTCCTGCGGCCAGGAGGTGATCTCGCGCTCGGCTACTTCGCGCACGATCCCCTCATAGGAGCGCATGCGCTCGCCGTGAAAGGGCGGGAGCATCGCCTTACGCAGCGCGTGATGCTCGGCGCCTTCGAGCAGCAGTACCGAGGAGGCGCCCATCACGGGGAGTAGCGCCGTTGTGCGCCCGGGCGGCAGGTTGTGGCTTTGCTCGGCATAGAGCGCGCGGATGGCCTCGGGGTCTGACAGCATCACGGTGGGTCGCCCTGACCCCAGGAAGCGGATGGTGAAGGCGTCACCGTAACGCCGGCGTGCGCTCTCCATGAAGGAGATGGGACGTGTGAGCCACCAGGCCAGCTGCAGGAGCGGCGGCTCTTTTGGACCGGGGGGCAGGAGCGTTGCATCCACGCGCATAGCCTGACATACATCTCGATGCCTAACCCCAGAGCCCTTTCCGCATGGCGCAGCGAGGCAGGAGGCGGACAGCGACGGACAGCAGTGGCCATCCCGTAGTCAGCCCGGCACGCAAGCGCGTATCGTTTTCGTCTTCCCCCGGAAGCGAATTGGCAGGGGGGCCGAGACGCGGTATTCGACGACATGAGGGTATGGGCACAAACCAGCACCACCATCGAACCTCAGCCAGTAGGACGACGATCGCCGTCATTGCCCTCGTTGCCATCCTCGGACTGACGATCCCAGCGGGCGCGGACGCGGGCACGTATGTGATTAACGATTGTCCGGCGGCTCAGGCGGGCGACTACAGCGTGGGGCTCTGGAGTCAGTTTGGATCGATCCCGGGGCCTGGGGGTTTCAAGCAGACCTGTGCGGTGCCCGGCGAATCCTTTGGGATCGTATCTAACGAGCTGTTCAGCAACGGGACCGCCGGCGAGGAACTTCAGGCCCCGCCATCGATCACGATGCAGCATGTCAAGCTGTGGTGGGAAGCCCCGGCGCCGAGCGCGAGCGCGGGCGGCGGCTGGTCCTATGCGCAGGTTGAAGCCTACAGTCCGGGGTGGAGCCGGGTCTATGACTCGACGACTCCGCTGCTGGCCGGCGGCTCAGGCCAGCCGCCAAGCGAAATCGCGCTGCCGACCAGCACCAGCAGGCTGCTCCTCGACATTTACTGCACCAACTCACAGAACTGCGGCTACACCCAGAACCCACTGCAGATCTTTGGTGTTCAGCTGATGCTCTCAGACAGTGGGCTGCCGAAGGGAAGCGTGACCGGCGGGGGTTTGGCCGGCACGGGACCGCTGTCGGGCACGCAGTCGCTGTCCTATGACGCCGAAGACGCGGGCTCGGGTGTGCGCTTGGCGGAACTGCTCTTGGACGGCCAGTCGGTCGCCAAGGAGGACTACATAGCCGAATGTCCCTACCAGAGCTTCGCGGCGTGTCCCACGAGCGTTTCGAGCCTGATTACATGGGACACAAAAAGCGCAAGCGATGGCGCCCACGAAGTGGCGCTGAGGATCGTCAACGCGGCGGGCAATGCGACGATCCTCGACGGCCACACGATCACGATCGCGAACCCAAGTACGGTCTCCACGGCCACCGTCATCGGCCCGGGCAGCCCTGCCGCCGAGCGCGGCACGGCGAACGGAACGAATGCCTCCGATCAGGCCGAGCTGAGCGCGCGCTGGATGGACGCCCGCGGAGCAAAAGCCGCGAAGGCGACTCTCACCAGCCGTTATGGCGCAGATGAGCGACTCGTCGGGAGTCTGGAGACATCCATGGGGCAGCCGATCTCCGGCGCGCTGCTCGATGTCAGCGAGACTCCGGCTTACCAGGGCGCGAAGACCATGCCTCTCGCGGGGGTCCGCACCGGACCAACCGGCGAATGGACGCTCACTCTCCCCCGGGACATCTCCTCGAGCACGCTGCGTTTCGCCTACCGCAGCCATATCGATGACACGGTTCCGGCCGCCACGACCATGCTCACGCTGCGGGTGCACGCCGGGATCGCACTGCTCGTCGAGCCCCACGTCACGAGCGTCGGTCACAGCATTTACTTCAGCGGCGTAGTGCACGGCGCACCGATTCCCCCAGGCGGCAAGCAACTCGTTCTGGAGGCCAGTTCGGGCGGAGAATGGATCGAATTCCACACGATCCGCACCGACTCCCGCGGTCGCTACCGGGCGAGCTACCGCTTCAAGTTCTCCGGCCCCGTGACCTACCGCTTTCGCGCCACCTCTCGCTACGAAGCCGACTTCCCCTACCTCGACGGCTCTTCGAATGTCGTGGGGGTGTACGAGCGCTGACGAGAGCCCACCTGCCCACGACCCGCGCCACCAACCCCCGGCACCCCGCACCAAAGTCAAACTCCCGCGCCCACGACCTGCACGCTCCGGGTCGCCCTGGTCATGACCACTAGCGCAGCTCCGCACATACGATGGCGCACATAAAACGAAATTTGAAACGCCCTGGCGCTGGTTTATGCGACGAGCTGATGCGCGGATGTCTGTGCGGGTTGGAATTCTTCGGTGAGTATCTCGACGGCTGCGTTGGCCCCGATGAATGGCGTGAGGATGACGTAGGCGAGGTAGTCGGAGAGAGCTCCGAGTAGCTGGATGCGCCCGCTCGAGACCTGGTAGCGGATGGTGTGCCAGATGGCGCCTGCGACTGCCTCTGTCGTGAGCTTGCCCTGAGCATTTGTGGGGGCGCCCTCGGTGAGCAGCGTGGCGATGCTGAGGGAGAGTTCGACGACTCGTTCGTGTGACTCGGTACTTATGGAGAAAGCCTCCTGGGTGAGGATACGGGCGTGGACTGGATGGTCCGTCAGATGGGACATCAGTTCTGCGAGAACTCGGCGGACGGCGTGGGCCCAGTCGTTGCCGACGAGGTCGGGATCGGCAGCGATGGCAAGGAGCTCGTCGCTGATCGTGTCGAGTGCTGCCAGGTAGCAGTCGTCCCTGCTGTGGAACAGCCCACAAAAGGCATCGACTGACACGTTGGCGTAATCGGCGATCTGCGGTCCGCTGAGCTCGTCGTAACTACCTTCTGTGGCGAGTTGGAGCACCGCGTGTAGCAGGCGTGTGCGCTCGTCGTGGCTGGGAGCTTCAGCGTGGCCCAGCCCGTGGCCGTTCATCGATGCGCCGTTGGCTGATGCGTCGCCTAGGCTGTGGCTGTTGGTCGATGAGATCTCGCGTATGCGTACGCTGAGCGCGGCGGCCATCTGCTTGGCCATGCGCTCTGTTTCTGGGGTCTGGAAGAGCAGTGTCCAGCCCAGCAACTCCTCGGCGAGTTTGAGGCTTTTGGTGGTGTGTCCATCGCGCAGGAATGTTGCGGTGGCTCCGTACAGGCCGCCGGCGATCGCCCTGATAATCGGCGTTGGCAGCGCTGTTGCATTGGGCGATTCGGTGAAGCTCCGCGTGAGCATCTGCTCGCAGGCGTCTGTCACCTGGCGAAGGTGGAGTAGGCCGACTGGACCGGCGGTCTGCGCGTCGAGCACGACAAGGGTGGCCCTGTTGCGTTCGATGGTGATTATCTTTGTGAACTCCTTGAAGACCGCTATTGCTCGCTCTTCTAGTGTGCCGTCGGTGGCGAGGTAGGCCTGTCTGATCTGCTGTATATCGTGGCGGACGATCAAGTCGAACGTGACGGTGAAGCACTCTTGCTTGTTGGCGAACTGCTCGTAGAAGGAGCGGCGGGAGACGCCTGCGAGCGCGATCACTTCCTTGACGCTTGTTTTTTGATAGCCGTTGCGGGCGACGGCTTCGATCATTGCTCCGTGGATGCGAGCGCGTTGATTACGGATGACCTCGTTGCGGTCGAGCTTGTGGGGCCCGTGCGGCAAGCGTTTATACAACGACGACGGTTTGCTTCCCGATGCCATGTAACCTCCCCGAATGCTGTCTTGCGGACTATTTACTGACTATCGTGAGTGAGCTCCAGAAATTGCACAGCTCCAGAAAATTGCACGAGCATGTCACCCCTGTTAGATGGCCCCGACCCAGGACATGCTCTCTGTGGCTCCTCACTGAAACGACCCGACTGAAGATTCGACCTACGACCCGACTGAAGACTTGACCCGACTAAGACTCTTGCTCTATAAACACTTGACTGCGGAAAAAGGTGCGCTGCGGTTTTTGGTGGGTCCAGGAAACTTACAACCTCCACAGGACACTGTCAACCGTGCAGCGTAAGAGTGTCCACGGGCCGTTATTTCTGGCTTTCTAGAGCCATATTTGGGGGGTTGGGAAGAGGAATCAGGACGAAGCGCAATGTTGCCGCCCGCCCTTCTTCCTCTCGCGGTAGCAAGCCCGACGCTACGCGGTGTGCTCCAGGAACTCGTTGATCCGCTGAATCGTTCGCGTTGCCCAGTTGACCTCGGTCTGTAGCTGTGCGTAGGCGGCGTCGTGGGTGCAGTCGATGCATAGGGCGAGCCATGTTTGTCCTGTTCCATGGCTCGGGGAGACCAGTTGTGCCAGCGCCTGGCATTCATGCTCGTAGGCTTGCAATGCGACGAGCAGATGCGGAGCGTCTTGCTGGCGCGCTACGGACAGCTTTGCTTGCAGGGTGAGGCGCACGGGCTCCCTTGGCAGCAGCGTTTCCATCCACAGCGTGAGCGCCTCAGGGGTCTTTTCGGTGGGGTGGTAGACGAGGTGCATGCGCCGGCGGTTGTTGCGCTTGGGCTCGTTATGCGTGATGGCGAGCCCCATCTTCTGGAGCTGATCTAGCAGTCGGTAGACGTCGTTGGTGTCGACGCGCCAGGTATTGCTGAGCCGCGCGGCGAGACGATTGGCCAGGTCGCCGCCGTGGCCTGGTTGCTCGAGCAGGAGACCGAGCAGCGCGCCACGCATCGGGGTGGATGGACCCCGCATCCACCTTGTCTTCTCAGGATTTGGGTTTGCCATGCGTTCCTGTGTCATCCGGCCGGCCACGATACATCAGAAGCGCCTACATATTGAACGATTCCGACATTCTGTGAGGGGTGGGGAGCACCAACTCGCACCTTGCTGGAGAGCGAACCCGGTGGCCCCTGAAAAACCCACGCCCCCGGCATCGTGTGCGCATGTACTGCATGTACTATGGCGCACATAAAACGAAATTTTGAATACGAACTCATAGAGAGGAACGAAATGGCGGCTACGGAGCTCCAGGAAAACTTGACCTCACAGGATCCCTTGCGCTATCACGAGCACTACCGGGACGACAAACCGGGTGCTCTTTCTGAGTAACTCGTGGCATGGCCTCCTTAATGGCACGGGCTTTGACCCTGCGCCGTTCATTCTGTTGAACCTTGTGTTTAGCGCTGTGGCTTTTTACACCGGTGCGTTGGTGATCATTGCTCAGAAGGCGCAGACGAGGACCGATAAGGCGAACGAGGAAGCTGCTGCTAAGCACCGCGATGAGCTTGCTCAGTTTCAGACTGATCTGCTTACGAAGAACACGGATCTGACCGAGCAGATTCATACGCTGACGGCGAAGATGAATGCTCTGACGGAAGAGGTCCACAAGGCCACCTGCAGGGGCTCATCTTCGGCCTGAGATCGGGGCTCATCTTCGGCCTGAGATCTGGTGTAGGGTCCATGGCGCATGTCTGATGCACCGAGACCCATCACGGGCCGCTGTCTTTGCGGTGGCGTGAGCTATAGCGTTGACGCTGAGCCGGTCTGGCAGGGGGCTTGCTATTGCGCTGATTGCCAGCGCCAGAGTGCTACGGCGTTTTCGGTGGTGGTGGGTGTGCCGAGTAAGACGCTAATGGTTACGGGTGGCACGCTGGCTTCGTTCAAGACTGTTAGCGAGGGCTATGAGAGTTCTACGGAGCGCAGCTTCTGCTCGGCTTGCGGGTCGCCGCTGTACAGCACGATTGAGGCGATGCCGGGACTGGCTTTCTTGAAGGCGGGGACGTTTGATGACGCATCTTGGGTGGAACCGACGGTTGAGATCTGGACGCGTTCGGCACAGTCTTGGGCGCCGCACTTCGAGCATGCTGCGCGGTTCGAGCGGATCCCGGTTTAGGTCGCCATCCAAGTGCGTAGGGACTGCGATGACAGCCAAGTGCGTAGGTACCTGAGATGACAACTGGTCAAGACACATCTGAGCAGCCGGTAGTACTAACTGAGCGGCGCGGCAATGTGCTGCTGATCACGCTGAACCGGCCGCGGGTGCGAAATGCTGTCAACGCGGCGCTCGCCGCGGGTGTCGCCGGAGCATTGGACGATCTCGACACGGACGACAGCCTGTCCGTCGGTGTGCTGACGGGTGCTGGTGGCTTTTTTTGCGCTGGTATGGATTTGGGGGCATTTGTGAAGGGGGAGTCCCCTTGGTTTGGGGACCGTGGCTTTGCGGGTATTGCTCAGCGCTCGGCGGCGAAGCCATTGATTGCTGCGATTGAGGGGTTTGCGCTTGCGGGGGGCATGGAGATTGCATTGGCTTGCGATTTGATTGTTGCGGCTGAGGGGGCGAAAATGGGCATCCCTGAGGTGAAACGTTCGCTGGTTGCGGCGGGTGGCGCACTTTTGCGGCTGCCGAGGAGGATGCCGTATCACGTTGTGATGGAGCTGGCGCTGACGGGCGATTTTTTCCTTGCTGAGCGTTTTTATGAACTGGGTCTTGTTAACCGGTTGGCCGAGCCGGGTAGTGCTGTTGATGATGCGCTGGTGCTGGCTGGCGAATTGGCCAAGAACGGTCCCTTGGCGCTGGTGGCGGCGAAGCGCATTTTGCAAGAGCAGTTTGATTGGTCGAGCGATGAGATGTGGTCGAAGCAGGGGGAGATTGCGGGTCCGGTTATGACGTCTGAGGACGCGAAGGAGGGCGCGAGCGCGTTCAAGGAGAAGCGTGACCCGGTCTGGAAAGGCCGCTGAGCCCCCGCGCCGCCGTTTGGCAGCCCCAGTATCCACGCCATTCGGGCGGTGTCTCGGTTTGCGAATTGATTAGGCCGGCGATAGCTGTCTGCGTAATCTGTCCTGTGGCTGACCGCGTTTGTGATTTGCGACACGGTCGCTGGCCTACCCAATTCGCAAACTGAGACACCACTCGCGGTGTCCCCGAACCATGCAGGCCACCGGCTTCTCTTTCAGGCCACCGATTTCTCTTCCTTGCGCATTACCATAGTTATACCCAGTTTTTAAAACAAGCTTGGTATCCGGGCCCTCGGCATACCATGGCTATACCCAACTTTTAAAACAATGTAGGGGCGAGCCGACGCCTCCGAATCCCGATGCTCTTGCGCCCCCGGGACCCCAGGGACCGACCCGCAAGCCCTGATCGCGCTTGGGTCTGGCCTGGCGCATTTTGTCCCGTTTGGCGCGAATGGTCGGAATTAGCAGACAAGGTGCTCCGTTTTCTGCTCTGGCGACTATTGGGTGTGTTCGCCGCGATCGCTGGTTTTGGCCTGGTGTCTTGGTTTCTGGCGGGGGGACTGGGCACGGCGCTGCGGGGATCGGCGGTGTCGGGGGCGTTGCAGAGTGGGGTGTCGACGAGCGCGACGGGGACTCGGCTGCTGCCGACGACTACGCCGGTGGGTCATGCGCCGACGTTGCCGCGGCTGAACGGGCATGAGGCGGGTGTGTCTGTGCTGGGGGCGGTGGGGACGGGTGTGGACGCGGTGTGGGGTTGGAGCCCGTTCGGGGGGGTGGCGCTGGTTCAACTGGTGGTGATTGTGACGCTTGCGTTGGGGGCGTTGATTGCGGTTACGCGTTGGTGGGCTCGGCATCGCAGGCGTTATGTGCGTCTTTGTGTTGAGGCGTATCGCATCGACCAGACCAGCGCGGAAGCGATCGTGACGATGTTTGAGGCGTTGCACAAGCGTTTGCTGCGCCGCTGGTGGCGGCGCCTGCTGCAGGGCCAGCCGAGCGTTGCGCTGGAGGTGCATCACACGTGTGCTGAGGATGGTGGTCCGCCTTCGGTGTGGCTGGCGGTCAGTTGCCCGGCTGGGTCGGAGGGGATGATGCAGGCGGCGTTGCGCACGGCTTATCCGAATTGCCATTTGAGCTCGAAGTGCAGAGAGCCTGGCAGGCCGCCGTGTGTATTGCGGTTGAAGAAGCACAATGAGTTCATCAAAAGGGTGAAGGTGCTTGACCGCTTTGAGCACGACCGTGAGCCGCCGATGAATCGGTTGATGACGGTGCTGGGGGCGTGTGGCTCCTCGGCGTTTGTGCAGCTGGCGTTGACACCTACGCCGGTTTTGTTTGAGCGTCATGCGAAGCGGCTGTATAAGCACCATGAGGTGCGCTTGTCGCGTGAGCGTAGGGACCACTTGCAGGTGCGTGATCGCTCGATGGTTGAGGATGCGGAGCTCAGGGGTGGCCTGGAGGTCCAGCATCGGCCGTTGTTTTTTGCGGAGTTGCGTGTGATTGCGTCCAAGCGCAAGGTTTGCGAGCGGATTGCTTCTGAGCTGCGTGCTGAGGGGGCGGAGAACCGTCTGGTGGAGCGTGGCACGGCGGTTCGCCATGGCGTGTTCGGCCTATATAACCGGCGGGTGCTGCGAGGGGAAGGCAATCCGTTGCCTTCTTTTCATAGGGGTGTGCTGGCTTCTACTGAGGTGGCTGCCTTGTGGCATTTGCCGTCGATTGACTATGCGACGGTTCCTTTTGAACGAGCGGCGATGCCACTGGCGCCGGCGCCTCCTACGATCTACCGTCCTTCGGAAGGACAGGGCACGTTGCGTGATGCGTTGGGGCCGGTGTCGATCCATCCGGATTTGCGCAGGCAGAACACGGCGGTGCCGGGCACGGTGGACCAGGGTAAGTCGAGCTATCTCACGGCGACGGTGGCTGAGGACCTGCGCAGGGAGCGCTGCGCGGTGATTGTGCTTGACCCGAAGGGCGATGCGGCGGAGGCGGCGGTGAGCCTTGTGCCGGCTGAGCGGACCTGCACGCTGCTGGACTTTTCACATCCGACGTGTGGCTTTAACCCGCTTGCGGTGGATGCTCCGGCTGATGTGATTGCTGACTATGTGGTGGCGGCGCTGAAGAATCTATTTACTGATGCTGATATACGCGCTTCTTCAGATCGCTATTTGCGTAATGCGATCATTGCTGTGTTGGCTCATGACCGTGAGTCAACCTTGTGGGATGCGGCACGGTTGTTGTCGGTTGGCGAGGAGGGTTACTCTTACCGGGCTCGTGTTGGGGCACGTGTGCGGACGTTGCCGGAGTTCAAGGAGATTTCGGAGTTCTTTACTGCTGAGCTGGCGGCGCAGCTGGCGGACTCGCGCAGCATGACGACGGCTAAGCTTGATGCGCCGGTGAACAAGCTTGCGCGGCTGCTGAATTCGTCTTCGATCAAGCGGGTGCTGCTGAATGACTCGCTGACGATCAACTTTGACCAGGTGATCTCGGGTGAAGAGGTGCTTGTGGTGAAGGGTGCGATGGGCGGCATGGGTGCGGGGAATACTTCTGTGCTGATGCAGTTGCTGGTTGGGATGCTGGATGCGGCACTGGCTCGCCAACAGGATCTTGTGTCGGCTGAGCAGCGGGTGACGGTTGCGTTGAAGGTGGACGAGGCGCCGCTGGTTCTTAACCGTGGCTTTGCTGAGACGATGGCGTTGAAGCGCTCGGCGGGTCTGGAGACGGTGGCGTGCTGGCAGACGGAGGCTCAGTGGACGGAACGGGAGGTGCGTGACCAGCTTGATGCTTTGTTTGCTCATCGCGTGTATTTCGCTACTGCTTCGGTGCGTGATGCGCGTGAGGCGGCGAGTTTGTTGATGGCTGAGTTCTCGGACATGGTCCGTCCGGGTATTGAGCATCTTTCTGCGCTTGGTCATCCTGATGCGCGTTTGCACCTGCCTAAGCACCATGCGATTGTGAGTTGGACGACCCCGCAGGGACGTCAGCCGCCGTTTTTGGCTGAAACGATTCCGCTGCGTGTTGATCGCGAGCGCCTTGCTGTGCATGCTCAGCATCAGGCCGAACGTGGCGGGCGCCATCGCTCGGATTTGCGCCAGCCTCATTGGGACCGCAAGCGCCAGGTTGCTGAAGGTCGGGAGCCTCAGAGACGGGAGGGCGGTGGCGAAGCGCCTGCGCCTGCTCCGTCCGCGCCTGCCCCGTTTGCGCCGGCTCCCAATATCCCGACTGATATGCCTGCTCCCAACATCCCAGCGAAGGCCCCCACCCCAGCCAACGCCCCCACCCCGGCCACGGCTCCCACCCCGGCCAAGGCCCCCGTCCCGTCCAAGGCCCCTATCCCGGCGGAGGCCCCCATCCCGGCCAGGGCCCCTATCCCGCCCAAGGCTCCTGCCCAGGCTGAGCAGCCGACGAGCGTGCCGAGCGTGCCGGCTGACAGTTATCGCGAGTTGACTGAGCTTGATGATGCTCATAGCGTGCGCTGGGCTAAACGCGTGGAGTCGCCTAGATCGCTTCAGGTTGAGCTGCTGGACATAGAGATGCTGGCGCTGGTGGCGAGCTTGAGGCATGTGCTCTCGAGCCAGGTTCATCGCCGCTTCAATCCGGAGCGTGCTGCTACGACGACCCAGCGACGGCTGAAGCGTTTGTCGGATGCGGGTTTGGTTGAGCGCTTTCAGTTCCATCGTCGTGATGGCGGCGGGGTGCCGATGTGTTATGTGATTACGGCGGCGGGGCTTGAGTTCTTGCATGCTCATGATCGCGTGATGGGACTGGGGGAGGACGATGTTGGAGCGCTACGTCCTTCTGTAACTATGTCTTCCGCTGCGCCCGTGACTGAGGAGCGGCGGCTGCATCAGGCTCGTCATGATGTGCATGCGGCTGGCTGGGCGCTGGCGCTTGAGCGTGCTTTGGAGGCTGCTCCGCTGGGGCTGCGTGGACCTGTGGAGTCGGTGCTCTCACCGCCTTTGCGTCGTTCGGGCGAGGATGGGCGGGTGGCGCTTGCGCTTGCTGATCTGGTTCTTCCGGGCGGGCGAGCGGCACATGATTTCTTGCGGACTGATGCGGCGGGGGAGCGGGTACCTGTGGAGCGCTTTGAGACGGTGCGGCCTGACTTGTTGATCGAATTGTCTGGGCGGCTGCGCGAGCGTATTGCGGCGCAGGCTCGTGCTGTGGAGATGGGTATAGCTGAGGGTATGGATGTGCGGGACATGGTCTTGGAGGGGGAGGCGGGGAGGGGAGGTGCGGCTGAGCAGTTGGGTGGGATTGACCTGTTGGTTGAGCTTGACGACCGTATGCCCACTGGACGGGCGGCGGGCAAGCTTGAGCGCTACGACCATTTCATTACGGGCTGGTCGGTGCATACCACTCGCTATGGGCGTCGTCGGGATGCGCTGCCGATGGTGGTGTTTGTGTGTCGTGATCGGGCGAGGGCACGTGAGTGTGCGCGGCGGGCGGATGCGGTGCTGGTTGCTTGCCGTGCGTATGCGGGGGAGTATCCGATCGACTGGGAGTATCCCGGTAGGGAGCAAATTCTGTTCGTGGCCGAGCGGGACGTGCATGAGGGGCTGCTGCGTGCTTATGGCGTTCCTCGACTGCCGCCTCAGGTGCGCGTGAGCGAGGCCCATGGCGACCCCCGGGCAGGGGAGGCGATGGTGGAGGCGAGGGCGGTGGTGGAGGCGAGGGCGGCGGTGGAGTCGGGAGGGCTTCTCGACATGCCGACTCGGGCGGTCGAGCCCATGCCGGCCGGCGAGTAGTCCTGCAGTCGGGAGATCGACCTAGCCGGGGGTGAGCCGGTGTCCCTGGAGGCTCGACAAGGAAGACGGCGTTAGGGGCTATACGCCGGCGAGTGCGGGTCCCACGGTATCCGAGCCGACATGTACTACCTCCGGGACCGTGATCGCGATCTCGCCCTCGCGATCGATCAGCGACTTGGCATCCACGATCGTCACGCCGACCAGCCGCCCCTCAACGTCGAAGCGCAGCGCATGACCCTCCGGCGACTCATCGAACTCCACCGCCGTTGACGGGTCGCCGATATGCAGGTAGAGCACATCGACGTCCTGGTCGTAGAAGACGTTGTCGAAAGTGGATGAGCCGATCGTGATCGTCATGGCATAGATCTCCGTGCGAAAGCCGTGACGATTTGGCCACGACCCTCGACGGAAGGCAGCAGCTTAATCACCCAATCCTCAAGACGGCTCGAGTTCAGCTCGAATGGGTCTTTTTCGACAGGGGCTTTTCGACGCCATGCCCGACCTTCGTGCTAACCCGGGTTCGTGGCCGCGACGATCCAGACTGACCCGCGGCCGACGATGGAGCCGTCGGGCTTCTGCCAGGTGGCGTAGTGGTCCCTCAGTGCTTCGGCGATCTCGCTCCGGCGGCTCTCCCCGTACTCGTCGTTCAGGCGGATCAGCTCGGCGCCGGGCCCGATCGCGAGCATGGCGTCGATCGCCTCGTCCATGTTCGCGCCCATGAAGTAGTCGAAGTCGCGTTGATGCAGCTCGATCTCGTCGAACGCGGCGGCCTCGAGGATCCCGCGGGTGGTCTCTGGGTTACCGAGCGAGAACGGTCCGGGCCCGCAGGTGTCGGCCTCGTACTCTTCAGGGCGCGAGAGGAACCGCTCAACGACCTGCTGGGTCTCCGCCCACATCGGGCTATCGGCCTTGCGCCGCCAGCAGACCTTGGCGAGCCTACCGCCGGGCTTCAGCGCACCGCGGATCGCGCGCATGGCCGGGACCGGTGCTGCGAAAAACTGGGTGCCCATGCGCGAGAAGGCGTAGTCGTAGATGGGATTCCACTCGGCGGTCTGCGCATCGGCGGTCTCGAACGCGATGTTCTCGACGCCCGCCTCGGTGGCCTCGCGGCGGGCGTCCTCTATGAACCGCGGCGAGGAATCGATGCCGAGCGCAAAGCCTCCCGATCCGACTAGCTGAGCCAACTGCTGAGTCGTCTCGCCGAACCCGCACCCGATGTCGATGCAGCATCCAAGCTCGGGCGGCGGGAAGAGCTCGAAGACCTCCTCGGTGATCTCTGCCAGCGCGCCCACGAACACCGTGCGGTTCGACTTCCACCGCTCATATAGCACCGTGTCCCAGGCACGCACCGCTTCCTCGTTGGCGACCGCCACCGCACCCGCACCCTGACGTTGCGTCATCGGCCGATACTACAACTCAACGCTGCTGCGCAGGAGGTCCACCCCCTTCTTGACATACCCCACTCACGCTGAGCCTGGTAGTAGTTTGTAGGACTGTCGCGAGCGGTAAGGGACGACAACCAGGAGGAGCGGGTGAGGCGGTTGCGGTCTGTACGGGATACGTCGAAAGTTGGCGCCCTGCTGATACCGGTGGGTTTGTCGGCGGCGGTGACTGGTGGAATCTCGCCGCTGGGCCAGGCGCGCGCGGGAAGACGCTGGCGGCGGCGCGAGGTTCCTCTCGCCCTGGTTTGCCTTGTGCTGGTGGCGGCGCTTGGATGCGTGGCGGCGCTCGTGGCGCGGCCCGGTGGAGACGCAGGGCACGCAACGACAGCCCGTCATGGCCTTGAGAGTTTGCCGCTGACCGCGCAGGGCCCGGTCTCCGCTGCCCTGGGGCAAGACGAGCCGGCCTACCGCGTCACGGCCCTGCAGGCCGTCAACCCCGCGCAGCAGTTGCGCGCCGGCTTCTCACGCCGTGGTGTCACTGTCGCCTCGGGCAAGGCCCGGCTTGGTGTGGCGCTCTCCGCCTACGGCTACGCGAGCGCGCTCGAGCCGGTGGGATCTGTAGCGCCGCGCGCGAGCGCCAACCGCGTCAGCTACACCTACGCGGGTCTCACCGCGCGGTATGCCAACGGGCCGCTCGGCCTCGAGCAGGGCTTCACCGTGGCGCACGCCCCGGCTCGAGGTGCCGGGGGGCCGTTGATTGTCTCGCTCGCGCTCTCCGGCAACGTCTTTCCCAAGCTCGTCGAAGACGGCCACGGTATAGCCCTCCAACACGCGGGGCGCACGGTCCTGCGCTATGCGGCCCTGCAGGCCAGCGACGCGCACGGGCGCGTGCTGCATAGCTGGCTCGCGCTGGAACGAGGCCGCATCGTGCTGCGGGTGAACACGGCGGGCGCCGTCTATCCGCTGCGGATCGACCCGTTGATCCAGCAGGGGGAAAGCTCACCGGCTCGGGCCAGACCGGAGGCGGCTACTTCGGCTACAGCGTGGCGCTGTCGGCCGATGGCAGCACGGCGCTGATCGGCGGGGACCAGGACGACGGCGGCCTTGGGGCGGCGTGGGTGTTCACACGCTCTGGCTCTACCTGGACCCAGCAGGGCGGAAAGCTCACCGGCGCGGGCGAGGTCGGACCGGGCGCGTTTGGCACGAGCGTGGCGCTGTCCGCCAATGGTGACACGGCGCTGATCGGCGGCTGGAGCGACAAAGAATGGGATGGTGCGGCGTGGGTGTTCACACGCTCTGGCTCCACCTGGACTCAGCAGGGTCCGAAGCTCCCCGACCCCGGCCGCCACGGTGGAGCAACGTACTACTTCGAATACGGGACGGGCGCGTGTGAAACAAACACGTGCGGGACTGAGACGGCTCCTGAAGGTGGTCCACTATCGGGCGCTACACAGCAAGCGGTTAGCTTTGAAGTGGTCGGCCTGAAACCCCACACCACCTATCACTACTGGGCGGTGGCGAAGAACCATGCGGCGGAAGGCGGTGTTCATGGCGAAGCCAAGGAATTCACCACACCGAAGAGCGCGGAAGAAATAGCCGCAGAACGAGCGGAACGGGAAGCGAAAGAAAAATCTGAAGCCGAAGCTAAAGCCAAGGTTGAAGCAGAAGCTCAGGCGGCGGCAGCGGCCAAGAAGCACCAGGAAGAAGAAGCCGTAACTGCAGCCGCCAAAAAGAAGCAGGAAGAAGAAACCATAGCCAAGAGAAAGGCCGAAGAAGCCGCAGGCAAATCCGTCTTTTTCACGATCGTGAAGGTCAAGCTCAGCTCTGACAGCGTGACGGTCACGCTCGATGCCCTCCGGGCGGGCACCGCCACGATTTCAGGGCCTGGACTGAAGACGACGACGAAGAACGTCGCTGTGGGCACCGGCCAAATATGGGTTGCTCTTAGCGGGACTGGCAAGCACGATCGTGAGCATCACAAGAAGGTCAAGATCACGGTTGAGCTGACGGTCATGGGCAAAAGCACGTCTGAGTGGAAGACGATCAAGCTCTAGGCGCCGTAGCCCTGTTCGCGGAGACTCGCTCGCAAAGTGAGGACACCTAACACTGAAAGGACCTGACATGAACACCCAATCCATTGATTCGCCCGACGAAATCGGTGGTCTTGCCGCCGGCACGTGGCGCCTGGACCCGGCGCGATCGAGCGTTGAGTTTCACGTACGCAACTTCTACGGCCTGATGACCGTCAAGGGCCACTTCGACAGCTACCACGGCAGCCTGGACCTGTCGGCCCACCCGGCAGTCGAGCTCGTGGTCGACGCTGACAGCCTCAACACCAAGCAAAAACAGCGCGACAAGCACCTGCGCTCTGAGGACTTCTTCCACGTCGCCAACCACCCGCAGGTCCGCTTCGAGGCCGACACCGCCACGCTGGACGGCAACACGCTGAAGGCCAGCGGGCAGCTGCACGCGGCCGGCAAGCACATACCGCTCCACGTCGACGCCACCATCACGCAGGTCGACGGCGAGTTTGAGATCGACGCCACCGCACTCGCTGATCACCGCGAGCTCGGCATGACATGGAGCCCGATGGGCATCACTCGCGCCCCGAGCAAGCTGATCGTCAGCGGCCGCCTCGTCCGTACCGAGGAGGAGCGATGAGAGCCGTCACCTTGGCTGAAGGTCGTCGTAGCCTATGTCGAGAGTCTCGGCCGGTAGGCTAAACCCGCGATGGCCCTCGCGGACGAGCGATACATGTTGCTAACGACGTTTCGGCGTGATGGCACGCCGGTGGCGACGCCCGTCTGGGTCACGCCCTATGACGAACATAGCGTCGCTTTCTGGACGAGCTCCGGCTCAGGGAAGGCCAAGCGACTCGCGCACACCCAGCGCGTGACCGTGCAGCCGTCCGATGCCCGCGGACGCGTGAAGCCCGGCACTGAGCCGGTCGAGGCGACCGCACGGGTGGTCAGCGGCGAGGAGCTCGAGGCGATCCGCAAACGGGTGATCGCGAAGTACGGCTTTCAGACGAAAATCACCAAAGTGCTGGCAACCATCTGGGGCACCCTCAAAGGCAGGCGCATCCCCTACGGGGACTGCGGGATCATCGTGACACCTGCATCGACTACCGGGATCGAGGGATCGTAGTCACGACGCGCCGCGCGACCTTGCACGGCCACGACGTGGCTTACCGTCAAGCGGGCAGCGGCCCTGTCGTGGTGCTTGTCCACGGGATCACGTCGAGCTCGGCGACCTGGGAGCGGGTGATGCCCCAGTTCGCCGAACGCTTTACCGTGATTGCTCCCGACCTGGCGGGTCACGGCGAGTCGGCCAAGCCCAGAGGCGATTATTCACTCGGTGCGCACGCGAGCGGCCTGCGCGATCTGCTGCTCGCGCTCGGACACGAGCGGGCAACCTTTGTAGGGCATTCGCTTGGCGGCGGGATCGTGATGCAGTTCTCCTACCAGTTCCCCGAGCGCTGCGAGCGGCTCGTCCTGGTTGACAGCGGCGGCCTTGGCCGCGAGGTCAACTGGTTGCTTCGCGCCGCCACGCTTCCGGGGTCCGAGCTCGTTCTCCCGTTTCTCGCGGCAACACGGGTGCTCGACGCTGGAGCACGCGTGGGCGGCTTGCTCGGCCGGCTGGGCTTGGGCCTCCCGACGGATCTCGAGGAGATGGCTCGCGGGCACTCGACGTTGTCTGACAGCGCCGCTCGCGCCGCTTTCGTCCACACGCTTCGCTCGGTCGTTGAACCTGGCGGCCAGCGCGTCGACGCCTCAAACCGGCTGTATCTGGCCGAACGTATCCCGTTCCTGTTGATCTGGGGCGAGCGCGACTCGATCATTCCCGTCTCCCATGGGCATGCGGCCCATGAGCGGATGCCCAACAGCCGCCTACAAGTATTTGCACGTTCAGGTCACTTTCCCCAACTCGACGAGCCCGAGCGCTTCCTGGACGTGCTCGTCGAGTTCATCGACTCGACCGAGCCAGCCGCGCGGGAGAGGCGTCCTCTGCGTCGCTGATTGCCCAGGCGACCCGCTGAAGCTCCTTCAGGCGGCGGCTCACATTCACACGCTGTTCTTAGGCCCATCGCAGTTGGCGTTAAGAGTCTCCTCGCATAGTGGGCTCAACCAGTAACTCACGATGCAAGGGATGAACCACTATGACCCCCACGCTCAGGATTTTCGGGAGGCGGAAGCTCATCAGGTCAATTGCTGCGGGCGCTGCGACGCTAGCGCTTGCGACGGGTGGCTACGCGATCGCCGACTCGGGTTCGAGCAGCGCCCTGTTCGACTAGCGGCACCGGCTCAGGCGCCGCGACAACAGCCACGTCCCTCTCAACAGCAGCCACGTCCGTCTCGGCATCATCAGGCCGACCCGCGCTCCGCAGCGGGGGATCCAACGCTCGATCTGGTCCGGCCGCAGGCGGATCGATCGGCAAGGTAACCAGCGTGTTGACATCGGGCTTCGGGCTCTTGACGGCGTCGGGCCAGAAGGTGACCGTCAAGGAGACCTTGTCCACGACATACGAGAAAGGCACCGGCTCGGCGGCATCGAGCGCTGTCATCAAAGGCAAGACCGCCCTCGTGCTAGGAACCACCGACAGCACGACGATCACGGCCACGCAGGTCATCGTGCAACCAACGAACGTGCCCGAGTCGTCATCGAAGGTGATCGCCTTCAAACAAGGTGCACCGTCCACGTCGAAACAGGCCGGTCAGATCCCGGCGAGCTACAAGCAGGGGTCGGGCACGATCGTCAGCGGAACGACAGCGAACAAGGCGACTGAAGCTGCGTTGGCCGCCTACCCGGGAGGCATCGTTGACCGTGTCGTGAAGTTGAGCAACGGCGAGTACGAGGTCCACAACATAGGCGTCAACTGGCCGCACCACATCTTCGTCAACCAGGAATTCAAGGTCGTCGGGGCCGATTAGCCGCGAACTACAGAGAGCACTCCATCCTGTCTAGCCCGCGACTCTTCCTCGTGCGCTACCATGGTTATACCTAGTTTTAAAAACAATGTATGAGGGGCGAGCTTCACACGGGAAGGTTGGCGACGGCGCGGCTCGCGTCGGCGAGTTCGCGTAGCAGCGCACGCAGCTGGGGCTCGAACGCAGTCCGTCCGTGCATCTCTGCCACGAGTAGGACGCTCATGCTGTGATCGTCCTATCGAGCAGCGCGAACAGTTCGGTGAAGTGTCGCTCGGCCGCGGCCTCGTCGTAGGCGGCTGTGTCGCTCATCGTGTAGCCGTGGGCAGCCCCCTCGTAGAGCTCTGAGCGGTAGCGCACCCCGGCCTCCTCGAGCGCTTGCTCGAGCGCCGCTACATGCTCAGGGGTCATGCTCTGGTCGTTGTCGGCGTGACCGAGGTAGAGCTCGGCGGAGATAGCGCCGGCGCTCAGGTGCGGACTGTCCTCATCGTCGCTCACGAGACCCCCGGCGTGGAAGGCGGCGAGCGCCGCGACGCGCTCCGGGTAGACGGCGGCGATCCGCCAGCCCACGCGCCCACCCATGCAATAGCCCGTGATGGCGAACGGCGGGCTTGCGATCTCGTCGAGGTAGTCGAGGTAGGCCGCCCCGTCACTGAGGATTCGCTCGGGCGTCAGCTCCGCCATGGCAGGCCTCAGCCGCGCAAAGAACGGATCCCGCTGTGCGGGGTCCGCCAGATCGGGCATCTCCGGCGCCGGTCCGGCCCGATAAAGGACGTTCGGGGCGAGTACGACGAACCCCCGCGCTGCGATGCGGTCGACCATCTCCTCGATGCGGCGGCGCAAGCCAAAGGCGTCCATGATGAACAGCACACCAGGGTGACTCCCGTCGCCCCCAGGCGGCCGCGAGAGGTAGGCGTCCGCGACGCCGTCCTTGGTGCTGATGTCGACCATCTCGCCGTTCATCGCTGCGCGCTCCGTCTTCGCTGGTCGGAAGGTTGCAGCTTAGACACCTACGCCGGTCACCCGCTCTACACCTACAGCGGCGACAGCGGGCCCGGAGAAACGTCCTACGTCGGAGCAAAGCAGTTCGGTGGCACGTGGTACGCGATCAACGCCTCTGGGGGCGCGGTGAAGTAGGACCCGTGCTGGGCAGTGTCTCGGTTTGCGAATTAGGCCGGCGATGGCTGCCTGGGTAGCTCGTCTCGTGGCTCCGTGCAGGCCATCAGCCCTTCTTCGGCGTGCATTACTATGGTTATACCCAGTTTTTAAAACAATGTATGAGGGGCGAGCTTGACGAGGGGCCGGCGTCTGGGATCCAAAAGTTCGGTGACGTTTGCTGGGGAGCGTTGGAGCCGGACCACGGAGGCAGGCAAACCACACCGAACTTTTGGATCCCGGACACCGGCCCTCCGCTCGCGCGCGGTTTGGCGCGGAAACGCTCATGCATTTGCCTGCGAATTTGTGCAGTTGTCCCCCGGGCGCTTTGCAGTTACGGCCCCTTGTGGGGCTGACGTGCCGCAGTTGCCTGCGGTGACGAAAGCCACGCGACTGCGTGTTGTGAGCGTGCAGTTCGGCATTGCAGAGCCAAAACGGCGCCGCTGTTGGTCGGGCGACGGCGTCGGTTGAGGCGTCTGCAAGCGTGGTGACTTGTTCTGTCCGGACCGAGCGGCTACGCTTGCCTCCTTCATTTCTTCTCTTCCCAGAGCCATTCGGCGCAAGCCGACCCACAGCCGTCTCGACGATCAATGGGACTGAAGTAGATCTCCTCCTCGCCGGAGCCTTCTCTGGCGATGCTCCCACTGACGTTTTCGCGCCAAGTTTTCCGATCTGATTCCTGTTGGATCGCGATTTCCGAGACCCCCTTAAGGGGGCTCTCGGACTCCTTCAGAGCACGCGTGCGTCTTGCTGCGTGCCACTTGACGGACCGCGGTTCGCGCCCTACACAGCGCTGCCAAGACATCACGCGGCCGCCCGATCCTGGGCAGGAGACAGTCATGACTCAAACCACCTCATCCACCGTCTCATCCCCGTCCCCCGGCACACGTCGATCGACTCGGCATGAGGCTAAGCCCTCGTCGCGAGTCGACCGTACCCGGACACGGCGCAAGCACAGCTCCTTTGAAGAGCGACGCGAGCTTGGCCACTACACCGACGTGACTGACTGCGTGCGGGAGGTGATCACTGTGCAGGGGCTCGAGGGGAGCGTGCTGGTCGTTGATCGCGATGCGCTCACGCTTGGCGATCGTCGGCTGGTGGCTCATCTCGCGGCTGACGAGCCGGCGCAGAACGCTGCGCTGGTGTGCAGCTGCTATCTCAAGGACCCGGAGCGGGGCCGCTGCCGGCGGGTGACGGCTGAGGATCTGACCATGGCGCCGTTCGCTGAGGACGAGCCGGCGGAGCTGCCCGCGGCTGGGAGCCCACATGGGGTTGAGCTGCTGGATCGGCGCAGGGGCGACCGCTGGGACCCCGATTGTGCTTTCAACTATGCCTACTGCTTGGAGGTCGTGCGGACGGGCACGTCGGTCTCGGAGCTGCGCTGGCTCAGGCGTTCACGTGGGGGAGAGGAGGATGCGCCGATGAAGCCGGTGCGCTTGCGCGAAGTGATCGCGGCGACCGAGAGCTACGAGCCTGCGTGCGGGCTCACGCTTGCTGGGCTGGCGTTGTATCGAGAGGATCCGGAGGTCTCCGTCACTGTTCTGCGCAACGAGCTCGAACGGGTGCAGTTGAGCCCGATCGTGCTCAATCGCAAGCTCCGCCAGATGGTTCTCGCCTCAGGCGAGCAGCACGGGGTGAGCCTGAGCGAAATCGCGATTCGTTGTGGCCGGATCAAGCGCGACTCCAAGGGCAACCTGAGCGGCGAGACGAGCTGGCTTGCGCGCCGTATCGGGATCCTCCCCGACAGTGGCACGGGCCGCCCGACGCCATGGGTGCACAGCGATGTGTTGGGGCTGATCGCTCGGGAGGGTCTCGGGATCAGCCCACGTGAGGTGGAGCTCTGATGACGGGCCGGCCGGCGACGGTGGAGCACCTCGCGCGGCCAGCGCTTGGTACTCCGCGCCTGCGGGCGGCGAGCGCCGGTGATGGGGCGGCGGTGTGTGAGGTGCCTACTTCCCGGCGCGTTGGTGCTGAGCCGATTCTGGTGGTCGAGTCTGATCCCAGCGTTGGGCAGACGATCGTCGAGCAGCTCATCGCTGACGGCTACCGGGCCGAGCTTGCGCGCACTGCGACGCATGCCCGCACTTTGGCTGGTCGCGGCGCGCCGAAGCTGGCGATGCTGGGAGACCTCGATTCGCCGCGCGGCGCCTTGGATCTGTTGGAGGAGATCCGCGCGAGCGATCGTTTCGATGGACTCTGGATGCAGGAGTTCCCGGTCATTGTGGTTGGCGTGCAAGGTCGTCAGCTGGATGTGCTGCGGGCATTCGAGGCGGGAGCGGACGACTTCCTGGCCCGTCCGATCCGCTATCTCGAGATGAGGGCGCGCTTGCGGGCGCTGCTGCGTAGATCTGAGCGGGCGGCGGCGCCGGTGCGACGGCTGACGGTCGGTCCACTGGAGATCGACGTGGACGCACACGCGGTGAGCATGCATGGGCTGTCGGTCAACTTGCGTCGGCTGGAGTTTGAGCTGCTTGTGCATCTTGCGGGCGATCCGGAGCGGGTGTTTGCCAAGAACGAGCTGCTGCGCGCGGTGTGGGGATATCGCTCGAGCGGATCGACGCGCACTGTTGACAGTCATGCCAGCCGCTTGCGCGGCAAGCTCGAGGCATACAGCGAGCGGCGCTGGGTGATCAACGTGTGGGGCGTCGGCTACCGGCTGATCTGAGCTCGCCGGGCAAGCGCCGACACCTGCGGCGAACTGGTGTCCTGAGTCAGTACCTGCCACTGGCGGAGCGCCTGTGGCAAACCAAATCTTGACGGGGCTTGCACAGCCCGCCATGCAGCACAGCACTGCGACGGCGGACCTTCGGGTCCGCCGTTGCTCGTTAAACACGGCCGGCTCATGCTGGCCTGTACGGACCGGTCCTGCGGGAACGGTCCAGAAAGGAGGGGCTGTAATGCCCTCATCGGAATCATCCGAATCGATGGACCCATTTGCGCCTATTGTGCATCTGTTCATCTGGGGATTCAGCACCGCGTTCCTTGTAGGCCTCGGTGTTTTGTTGGGTTGGACTGTGGCGCGCGTGCTGCGTGCTCAGCGGCTGAGCTGGACCTGGGCGGCCTGGACGCTCGTGGTGGTCCTGGTGGCTCACTCGCTGCTTGGCGAGAGCACGTATTTGCTCGGCGCCGCTGCTCTTGCGGCTGCTTTCCGTAGTCACCGCTGGCAGCGGGAAGACACCGATATGGGCGGTGATTTGGCGGAGATTAGTCGTAGCTTTGTAAGCCCGCTGGACATTGCGCGTGCTCTTTACGCCAGGGTCTCTGTGGAGCGTATGTTCAAAGACGAAGGCTCGTGGTTCCAGGGAAACGAACTGGCGATTGGCAAGCAGCCGGATGGCAGTCTGGTCCGAATCCCACTTGGTGATGAGGCTGGAGGTACGCACACGTTCGTGGTCGGAGCTACCCGCTCTGGTAAGACGAACACGATGACCTGGATCGCGGTGCGGGCGATCGAACGTGGCATGGGAGCGATCGTGGTCAACCCCAAGGGCGATGATGCCCTGTGCCGCAACCTGCGCAGGGCGGCGCAGGCCGCTGGCGTGCCGTTCCTCAAATGGACCCCTGAGGGCGACAGCGTCTACAACCCATACGCTCGCGGTGGCGCGAGCGAAGTCGCCGACAAGCTGCTGGCTGGCGAGCAGTGGTCAGAGCCGCATTACCTGCGTCAGGCACAGCGTTACCTGGGCCTGCAGGTGCCTGCGATGCGTCAGGCTGATGTTGTGATGAGTCTGGCCAACATCGTGCGCTACCTCATTCCGAACGAGCTCGAAGCGTTGGTGCGGCATCTGTCTGGAGACCGCATTCAGAAAGTGAAGGACTATCTGGGATCTCTCACTCAAGCCCAGAGGAATGGTCTCTCAGGTGTTCGGGACCGGCTTGCGATCATGGCTGAGTCCGACGTTGGACCCTGGTTGGATCCGGAAACGCCGGATGCGGAGCAGATCGACCTGCTCGAGGCGGTGAAGGCGCATGCGGTTGTTTACTTCAACCTCGAAGCCGACAGCCGGCCGCTCCTCAGCCAGATGTTGGCGGCGGCGATCGTGCAGGACATCCAGTGGGTGGTCGCGGAGCTGCAGAATCAGCCGATCCCGACGCTGGTGATGATCGACGAGTTCTCGGCGATTGCTCCAGAGCGAGTGGCGGGCCTGTTCGGTAGGGCGGCTGGTGCGGGCGTTAGCCTGCTGCTGGCTGCGCTGGAGCTCGCTGATCTGCGTTTGCCTGGACGGGAGAGGCTCCTGGAGCAGGTGATGGGCAATTTGTCCGCACTGATCGTCCATCGGCAGGTGATGCCCGGCTCAGCTGAGCTGATCGCCGAAATTGCGGGCACTGAGGAGGTATGGGCTACTGCGCTGCGTGGCGATGGTGAAACCACGCGCACAAGGACACGTGAGTTCCTGTTCCACCCCAACCGCCTGAAAAAGCAGCGCCGTGGCGAGGCTCTTGCAGTTGTTCCAACAGGCGAGCAGCCTGTGAGTGATACTTGGGTCTTCTCTGCGCGTCGGTAGGTAGCGAAGGGCTGTAGGGAAGCAGAGAGCAGTGCGAGAGCAAAGGGCGGTCCGCGGGCCTTGCGAACAGGTTCTGGGTCAGCGGTCCGCCCCTCTCGTATGTCCAAATTTCGTCCGGCCAAGAGTACCGTCCCAAGCACTGAGTAGCTTCGTAGCTGGGGACTATTCTCAACGAACGGAGTTACGGACATGTCGGGTTTCAGCATCAACCGTGTAGTGCTAGTAGGACGGCTTACCCGCGACCCCGATTTGCGCGCTATGCCTTCGGGCACGAGCGTCTGTGGGTTCCGGGTTGCCTGCAGCTCGAGCAGGAAGGACGCCGAGGGCGACTATCAGGAGAAGCCCAATTTCTTCGACGTGAGCATCTTCGGCGCAATGGCGGAAAGCGTCAGCCATTACATGCGCAAGGGCAGCCGCGTTGCCATTGACGGCCGGCTGGAATGGCGCGAATGGGAAACGTCTGACCAGCAGAGGCGCCAGGCAGTAAGCATCGTTGCCAACACTGTTCAGTTCCTGGACAGCCCTGGCCAGCGACGCGACGAGGGGTTGGGCGAGAACTTTGGCGGCGACGATCCCTTCCTTGGCGCTGATGAGCCCTTCTATAACGACGAGCCCTACGATGACCGGGAGCTCGTCGGTGTGGGTGCGGGCGCTGAGGAGGATCTCGCTTTCTAAGCGTGACGGTAGTGTCCTAGGCAGTATCGCCTGATGCGTCTGTAGTAACTAGAGGCTCGACTCCATGCCATGCGGAGTCGAGCCCTTTTGTCGTCGTACATCTCTTTGAGACGAGCTGTGGCTCTTCTCATCCAACTGGTTCGGCTCGCCTCAGCGGGTGCCGTGCCTAAAAAAGACAGCGGCCGGATGGCTGCTGTCTTTTTTGTTACCCGCTGGCAGGTAAGCCAGCCAGTCAACCAACGAATCAAGGAGCAGGCATGTCCCTAACACAATCAATATCCAGTGACGGTGGGCACGGCGCCACTCAACACACGCAGGCGCAAGACACCCAAGGGCAGGCGGTGCAATCGGCGTCCGCCGAGTCCCGCGCGGTGCAGCAGTGGTGCGAGCTGCCGGTTGAGCAGATCGTGCTGGACCCTTCGCAACCACAACGCCATTTTGACGATACGGCGTTGGCGGCGTTGGCGGACTCTATGAGCGAGTACGGCCTTTTGTGGCCGGTGCTTGTGCATCCGTGTGCAGGTGGCTCCTACCAGCTCATCGCGGGAGAGCGACGCTGGCGGGCGGCTCAGATCGCGGATCTTCTGACGATTCCCGCGTTGGTGTGCCGATACAACGATGCCATGTCACTCGAAAGGGCGCTGATTGAGAACATGAAGCGCGAGAATCTCAGCCGCGTTGAGAACGCACGTGCCTGCGGGACACTGGCGGTTGAGTGCGGCCTGACCTATCAGCAGATCGCGGATCGTGTGGACCGCAGCGTCGCTGGCGTGTCGAATCTCACGAGCCTGCTGAAACTGTCCAAGGAGATCCTCGCGTCCATGGAGCGGGGCGAATTGGGCATGAACCACTGTCTGGCGTTGCTGAAAGCAAAGGACCCCGAGGTGCGTGGAGAGCTGGCACGTAAAGCGACCAAGCAGAAATGGGCATCCAAGAAAGGATGGCCGGTGGCTGTGCTTGAAGCTCGTGCCATCCTGAGCAACGAGGACCCGGCTGCTGCCATGAATGAGACTGTGCCTGTACCGCTGTCGGGTCGTAGGGGACATGAGCAGTATCTCGACGAGACTGGTCTTGCTGTTGCCAGGGTATGGGGCGACGTGCTGGGTGCTGAGACAAAAGTTCGCCTCAATGTCCGCGAACAGGTGCGCCTGGAGGTTGACTTCAACTCTCCTGGGGCGGCGCTTGACGCGGCCAACAGGCTGGCCGAGGTGATTTCTCGCGGCTTGAGCGCCGGCTAGCTCACCGCGGCGCGCTGGGGCGCGTTGGACATACGGGGATCCATCGCGATGGCGAGCCAGCTGGCTCGCCATTTCATGTTAATCACGCCGCTGGGAGTGGCGAGGAAAGGACCATCATTATGAAGACTGTTGCAACATATGTACCTCAACAGGTCATAGAGCGAGGAGAGACGATTGCTTGGCTCGCTGCGTTGGGCGCTGTCACACCTGAGGCGTTGGCTGTACGCAACGAGCTGAGTGTTGTTGCGGCCAAAGACTTTCTGGATGAGGCCACTGGATTGGAGCTGCTGGAGAGGCATTCGGTGTTGGTCGGTTATTCGGACCTCTATGCGGCGACTTTCGCAGGACGAAAGTTGGCCCGCCACCATGCGGAGGCTGGCGGATACACCTATGTGGAGGGCTTGCGTCCGGCTCGTGTCTCTATCAGGGAAGCTCGGCACACGATCGCATGTGCCAGCGTGGTGGCTGCCTTGGAACGCCGTTATCCCGGCGACCGTATCGTCGGGGTGCGTCAGCTGCATCTCGAAGAACGCGAGCAGAAATGTCGGCTGGCCAGTGTGGAGGTCCTACTGCCGGGGGGGACGCGATCTAAGTACCCCGATGCAGTGATCTGGCCGTCTTCTGCCCCAGGGGAACCGCCACCATTGCCGATCATGGTGGAGGTCGAGTTGACGCATAAGTCCAGGGAATATCTGCGATCGCGCTGTCGCGCTATAGCCAACAGCAACCGCCTGATTCAGGCGGCGTTGTATTACGTCGAGCTCAGGCAGGTGGAAGAAAAACTCCTGGACGTGGTTGAAGAGCTGAAAGCTGAGGACATGATTGTGGTCAATCCCTTGAGTGCGATCGTTGACCCATTGCCTGGCTTTGAGCTTTCGTCGTGGGCTGACGATTGATCACCCAGTACCAAGTAATGCCAAGCAGCGCTGAGCATCGCTGAGTAGCACTGGCAGTACCAAAGCAGCGAGAGGCCTCGTCACCTTCGGGCGGCGGGGCCTCTTGTCGTTCATGGCTGTAGAGCACCCAACTGGACTTCGTAGAGATACGGAGTCCAGTTGTGCTCTGCCGCGGCCTTCTCTACGTCGAAACCCAGGTGGGTCCGGGAGAGGTGGCTCCTCTCTCGCTGATGAAGACAAGCCAACTAACAGAAAGGCATTGAAATGCATGACGAGAACGTAGTTACCATAGAAGGCAACCTCACGAATGCCCCTGTTCTCATCGAGCGCGAGGGTCGCACGCCACTCTGTCTGCTGCGCATCGCGTGCAACCGCAGTCGCCTGAACCCCAAGACGGGCGAGTGGGAGAATCACCCCAGGTTCTTCGAGGGCAAGGTGTATGGCCCGAGGGCTACAGAGGTGTCAACCTACGCCAAGGGCCAGAAGGTGCGCATCAACGAGGGATACCTGGACTGGTACGAAAAGGGCAAGGGCGCTGAGCGCCGCGAGTACGTGAGCATCGTCGCGGCGAACACCCCGGACGGGATCAAGCTGGTACCTAAGGCCGAGGCACAGCCTCAGGCCAACGAGGAAGCGCAGGCCCCTGAGCAGACCCCGGCCGGTGAGCAGGGCCAGGCCAGCGAGCAGTCGGAGGCTCCTGAGCAGGTCCAGGCCAGTGAGGAGCCGCAGGCTCCTGAGCAGGCCCAGGCCGACACTGGCTCAGACGATGCACCTGCCTCGCCTGCTAAGGGCGCCAGCAAACCCGTCAATAGCCGTAAAGCGTCCGGCGGGACCAGCAGCGCGAAAAGCACCACCAAAAGCAAAGACACGAAAGGAAACAGCACCAAAAAGTAAGGGCACAGCTGAACATAACAAGCAGTAACAAAGATTCACAGTAGATAGGTAAGCGAAAGGCCTCGTCATCTCCGGATGGCGGGGCCTTTTGTCTTTTAAGCCCAAGAAGAAGGAGCAGATAATCGCTATGAGCAGCACAACTACTCTAATCCGACCTGAGGGTCACGTTCCCGAGGCTGCAGTCACTGGCGACCGCGAAAGACTGGCTGACGAGCGCTGCGCGCTCCTTGATCAGGTGAAGGAGCAGAAGAAAGAGTTGAGGCAAGCTCTGACACGTTGGCGCGATCAGGGACAGGGATCGGTCAAAGCCATGCGGCAGATGATTGCTGCTATTGGCCACGGCAAGACCCAGATCGCCCTGATCGAGACTGCAGTTGGAGGCAATCGACAACGAAGGGAGCATCTCATGATGACGAAGTCAGATTGTCCGGAGTGTGCCAAGAAAGAGGGCGAAGGCTTTGACTCGGCAGAGTCCGAAGACTTCGACGAGCTGCAAGTCGAAGAGCCGTGGCTCCTCGATGATGTGCATGCCAGGGTGCTGTGGCCCACATATCGCCACGCTCTCTGGTTCGTACCTGCATTGAAGGTCAGGCTCACCAGGCCGCTCGGTGCGCTGCCCGTTGGTACGAGGTTGACCCTCCGTTTGAATGACCATCCGGGCAATGGTCGCAAGCGTCGTGTGTGGCGTCGTGTATTGCCGGGCAAGCGGGTGGTGGCCATCGACGCACAACTGGGCAAGGAGGGAGAGGTTTTGCGCGAGGGCAGTGAGCTCTGGGTGCTTTATCTCGACTGGGAGCGATAGCGCTCACTGACACCGGTAGCAAGAGAGGCCTCGTCACCTTCGGGCGGCGGGGCCTCTTGTCGTTCTAGGTCGAAACCCAACTAGGTGGGTCCGGGAGAGGTGGCTCCTTTCTCGCTGATGATGACAAGCCAGGTCTATCTCAAAGACAAGAAAGGAAAAAGATGCTGTCTTCAATAACAAATGCGATCGGATCTGCTGTTCGGCGAGTCATGCTGTCTCGTCGCACACTCGATCCCACGGCTGCGATGGCAAGTGCGATTGAACATGGAGGTCCCGTGATCGTGACCAAATCAGAGGACAAAGCCTATATGCGCAACACCATAATCTGTGCGGCGATGAGAGCGGTCGAGCGGGCAATGGCCGTAATCGTAGTCAGTGCAAAGCGGGATCTTGGGATGCGCGATGAACTTGCTGGTGCGGCGTGCCGAGCTGGACGTGAGTTCTTTGACGTTTCCCCTGTATGTCCAGACGCTTACCAGGTTCCCTGGGATCGACTCGACGAGAAACAAATGGTGTCGATGCTATTGCCCGATAGCAGCATCAGTGAGCCGTACTACCGGTGTCGATCTGAACGCTACATCGTTCAAACGCTACGTGTCCTACGGGCTGCTGGGATGGATCTCAGCTTGCAGGAGATTGTACGCTGCCTGGACCCCACTGAGCTGTACGCAGTGGTGCGTGATCTACCTGTTTCTTCGCTATGTCAGCAAGAGGCGGAAGCTTATCTGAATGCGCTTAGTGAGCGCGAGCGCAAAGACCTCGCTGGCGAATTCGGACGCCTGAGTATCTTTGCTGACTCCGAAATCTCGCACTGGTTTGGGCCCGCTATGCCAGGGATAGAACGATTCGATCTACTCAAAGCTATCAAAGACAGGGCGGTTGTGTACTTCAACATGGAATGCGACAACTGGCCGATGTTTGCGCCGATCTTGGGTGCGGCTATTGGGCAGGATTTGCTGAGTACGGTGGCCTCGCTAGTGGGTGGTATGACACCGTCACTGCTGGCAATCGCTCGGTTTACAGAAATCCCTGAGGAGCACGTCCAGCGCTTGATCGGAAGGGGTCTCTCGGCTGGCATGAGCCTGCTATTGGACGAGCGTGGACTCTCTGGGCTCATGCTGGAGCGTGCTGTGAGCAACTCGATGATCATGAAAGCGCCTGCCACTGGCGGATGTTTGGTCACTGGCGCCGGCAAGTAGCACCTCAGAAGTGGGGTTGGAGCATGCAGGCCACCGACTCTTCTTCCGTGTAGTTACTATAGATATACCGAGTTTTTAAAACGATGTACGAGGGGCGAGCTCGACGCCTCCGCATCCCGGGATGGGAGTTGGTCGGGTTCAAACCGAGACACTGCCCTTCCGTCTATTGAAGTAGCAACAGAGGCCTCGTCACCTTTCGGGTGGTGGGGCCTCTTTTTGGTTCATACACGTAAAGGGTAAGCCCGTGATCGCGGTTGTGAGGCCCATCACTCGCCACATGCGCGAGGGCGGGCCTCTCGTTGTTAACCACCACTCGACTCCGGCGCTTGCCGGGGAAGGAGATGGCTATGTCATACATAGATAGGTTCTGCAGTCGGATTTTCAATCTCTGGGAGACGAGATCGAAGTACATCTACGCGGGGCTGCTTTTCGGCAGTGCCCTGGTCCGCCTGGCGTCCATCGCCGTCTGCGCTGGCGTCACGTTCCTACTGACCTTCAGCGCAGTACATGTGGGCCTGAACGCCGCTCAAGCTGGTTGGCCGCGGGCCGATGTGGTGCAACTCGGGGCGCGCGTTCTGGCAAGCGTCCTCGCCTGTGCCCTGATGGCCAAGATGTATCCCCGGGCAGCCAAGCTTGCGCGGTGGCGGATATACCGAGGCTGGGGTGTCCTCACAGAATGGAGATGGACCTCAGTAACCGACGAGGCACGCGCAAAATGGCACGGCGAAATGTTCGACGAACAGATCGGCGTTGTCATCGAAATTCTTGGTGAAGCGATACGAGGTCTGTCTGCGCCGAATATGGAGCTCTCATTTGCAGGACTACTGATGCGGATGACCAAGATCTCGCGGGAACTCGAGCCTCGCGATGAACAAGTCATCGAGGTCCTGGTCAGCTATCTCAGCCACCTAGTTGACGATCCCGCGGGTGAGCTTTTCATCCACGCCATAGTGCATGGGATCTTCAGAATCGATCTGTTCGAGGGTGTGTTGGCTCAACAGCAGCAGGAACTCTGGGACCAGATGGTGAAAGCTCAGAATCGCCGGACGCAGGGCTAGCACTCGTACACGCTGCGTTCTGCTCGAAAAAAGGAGACAACAATGATTCGCGTGAAAACAACAGCGATCGCTCCCCCGAGCCTCTCTGATCGCTATCACGGCTCTGTGTGGCGCCTCGCGCACCTGGAGGAATGGAGACCGCGCAGATCTGGGCGTCTGGCCGTGGCGAGCATTCTGGGGCTCGCCGGCTACATCGCCTGTCTGCTCGTGATTTTTCACAGCGCGCTTGACATCGTAGGCCTCGAGGCTGAGCTGGGTGAGGCCGTTTGCTTGGTGCTTCCGATCATGTCAATGGCGGTAGCGGTCGGTCTGGCAAGAGCACAACGGTTTCGCAATGAGGCCGAGGAAGATCGATACTCAGAGGAACTAGGCAAAATAATCAAGGAAGAACTCGAGATGGATATCGAGTCTGGACAGGCCGCGTGGGAAGAGTATCGAGAGGACTGTGCAGGACTTGGATACGACCCGACCGCCCTGTAGCACTGCTTCAAGCAAATAGAGGCCTCGTCACCTTCGGGCGGCGGGGCCTTTTTTAGTTCTACGGCGGATCAGAGGTATGCCCTGGATTTTGGGGGACCTCATTTGCTGTTTATTTATTCCAAGGTTAGTTAGGAAGGAGCAACAAAGGCTATGTCTACGAGACTATTTCAGTACGTAGTGACTTACATCATGCAGGTGGTTGGTTTGGTGTGGCATCGGGTTGACCGCTCTGTGAGTCCTCCCTCGGCACAGGCATCGACACGGACATATGTTCGGCCCGGCGTTATCGGGTCGACGGCGCACCGGCCTGAAGACGGCCCAACCACCCGGCAGCCTGAAGACAGCTCAGCCACCCAGCGGCCTGAAGACGACTCAACCACTCACGGGCCTGAAGAGGGCTCAACTACCCAGCAGCCTGAAGACGGCTCAACTGCACCTGGTGCCCCAAGAAGGTCTGGGGTGGGATTCAAGACCGTGACGATCGCTGTTACGGATGGCGGCGGTTTGGTTGTGTGTGATCCAGGCTGCGTCCTCGATGTCCGGCTTGGTGAGGGCTCGCTTGAAGCGCTGCAGCGTCTCTTGGCGGGAAGGATCGTGCGTGAGGAGGCTCGCAGCAGCTTGATCCCGTTGACACCCAGCATCACAGCAATGGCGCCTGTAGCTCTGGGCGGCTCGACGAAAGCCAAGACGGACGTGCCGGTAGAGGGTTTGCCGGTGCGGTTGACTGCTGCGGGGAGATTGCTTGATCGCCTGGGGCGTATGGCTTCACTTGCGCGAAGGCAGGCTGTTGTGGACCTCTTTGCCAGTCTGCTCATGTGCGTGGGTGAACTTGTGCTGTGGGCGCTGCTTGTTGTGATCTATGCGGGGTTTGTCTGGATCGCGTGGAATGAGCTTGAAGTACACAGGTTGCTTTCCCATGTACTTGGGACGAGTGTTATTACCTACAAGCAGTACTTGGGCATGGGCTTCATGATCGCGTTCTTGGCGAATGCTTTTACGGGTAGGACTGACGCAATCGTCAAGCGGGCGATGCGACGAGTTGTGAGCGCATTGCTTTGAGTTCTGCCCATCCTGGGCGGGTTCTCGTTTGACTGGTGGGTTGTGAGGTTGCTTCTGATTGAGGCGGCCTCATGCCTGCCAATTCATCGACTCCAGAGGAGAATTAACTATGTTTAATTCCGAGACTGAAGAGGACCGGCAGTGGAGATGTATGGCTGTTGCGATGTGTTTGTACAGGTACTTGGAGCGTGTGGGCGAGTTGATGTGCGCTCAGAGCATCCTGGTTACGCTCACAAGCCTTGCGGACTATATGCAGGCGTGCCTGGCGAGCGAACGTTGCGAGGAACGTCCTGCGTATGAGCATGCTGCGTGGGAGCTTTCAAGGTGGGATTTCGCTGTTGAGCGGGTCCCTGAGGCCTTGAGAAAGCTGTCAGAGGAGCTTGGCGCGGACGGATTTGACAAGATGCTGGCTAAAGGAGAGTTTGCCACGGTTGTGCTCATGGTGGTGACGGATGTCCTCCATATGGAAGGCGGCGAGTCCACCCAACGGTCGTCCGTTGACTTGGCCGTCTGACGTCGGCATTTGCGTAACCGGTTCGGTCGTGGGGAACATCTCTCTTTGAGATAGCCCCCACGACCCACCGATCTCCCAACTTCTAGAGGTGGCCCTGTGGCTCTTTTTGCATTTAAGGGGGCTTCTCTCGTTGAGGTCAAGGACACCGTCTACAGGCTCTATAATGGAGGTATGCAACGCCCTGCCGTCATATCTAACGGTGCTGCGCCGGCTGCGGTCAACGTGAGCCGCAAGCAGGCGGCAGCGAACGCGGATGGCTTGTTGCGTGCTGAGGGTCTTGAGATGAGCCCCGAGCATCAGGCGCTTTCGGCCCGCTGGGTGGCGGGCGAGATTGATGGTGAGGAGCTCGAGCGGCTCGGCTTGGAGCTCGAGCGCCAGCGTCTGGCTGCCATCGCCGTCCGATAGTCCATCGACTCTGATGGTGGAGGATCCGTATGTCTATCCGGGCACCGGCGTCCTGCGCAACAACCTCGAGATACGCGATCCGCGGAATCTCTCGCAGGCTGAGGCGAACATTGTTGGTCTCGCTCTCCGCGCGCTGGCCGATGAGCCGCTTCCCGGCAGCTATGACCTGGCGCATTGGCAGGCGTTCCACCGCCGTATCTTCGGCGCGCTGTATCCGTGGGCGGGAGAGTTGCGCACCGTGCAAATCGCTAAGCCGGGCGCGTTCTATGCGCGTCCTGAGCACATTGCCGGCTACGCGCAGGGCATCTTTGCGGAGCTTGCGAAGGAGGGGCATTTGGTGGGTCTCGATCGTCAGGCCTTCTTGGGACGATTGACGCATTACCACGCGGAGATGTACGCGGTTCATCCGTTCCGGGAGGGCAACACGCGCAGTCTGCGTACGTTCCTAGGCCAGATCGCCGCAGCGGCCGGCCATCGGGTTGACTGGGAGCACATTGATCACAAGCAGAGCTTCGCCGCGAATGTCCAGAGCCTCAATGGCCATAACAAGCAACTCCGGGAACTACTGGAGCAGATCGTCGATATGCCTACACGTTAAACACTAGGCTCCAGTTCCTCTTCCTCGCGCTACTATGGTTATACCTAGTTTTTAAAACAATGTATGAGGGGCAAGCTGACGGCTGCGAATCCCAAGCTGGGTGGCCGAGTTTCAAACTGAGACCCTGCCCAAATCCCACTTTGGCCATAGGGTTCTTTTTGTGTTTAAGGGCCGGTGTGTACGCCGTCCAACCCGCCGCTTACGCTGCCTGGCCGCGCAGCGTGCGGCGCAGCTTGGCGAACATCGACTCATCTGAGCGCATGTTCTCTGCGGTGATTGTTTCTTGCAGGCGGCTGATCAGCTCGTGCTGCTCCTCACTCAGGCGTCGTGGGACCACGACATTCATGACGACCCGCATATCACCCTTGCGGCCGCCTCGCAGTGACGGCATCCCCTGTCCGCGCAGTATCACCACATCGCCTGGCTGAGTTCCCTGCGGCACCTCGACGGGCATCGCACCATCGAGCGTCGCTGTCTGCAGCGTCCCGCCCAGCGCGGCGAGCGGCGCTGGCACGTCCAGCGCGGTGATCAGGTTCTCGCCTTCTCGTACGAACCGCTCGTCCTCGCGCACTCTCACCAGCACGTACAGATCGCCTGGTAGGGCGTTGCTGGACTCGCCGGCATGACCCTTGCCTGTCACCCTGATTCGCTGCCCGTCGGCGATCCCCGCTGGTACTTCCACCTCCAGCTCGCGCCGAGCTGCCCTGCGGCCGTGGCCGCGACACTCGTGGCATGGCTGCGCAGCCACGCGGCCGTCGCCGTGACAGACGTCGCAGACCATCGTGCGAACCATCTGCCCGAATGGCGTGCGTGTCACCGCTTGCAACTGCCCGGCCCCGCCGCAGCGCTCGCAAGTTTCGATCGGCGTGCCTGGCTCAGCACCGTTGCCATGACAGTGCTCGCAGCGTTCGATTGCCTCGAAGGAGACTTTTGCCTGCACGCCTGTGGCGGCTTCGATCAGGTCGATCTCGACCGCCGCTGCGACATCGCCTCCTGCGCTTGGTCCAGCTGAGTGCCCACCGAATGCACCGCTGCCGCTAAAGAAAGCCTCGAACAGGTTTCCAATCGACCCGAAGCCGTCGAAGTTGGGTGCGTATCCCCCAGACCGCAGCCCTTCATGGCCGTAGCGATCGTATGTGGCCCGTCGCTCTGCATCGGAGAGGATCTCGTATGCCTCTGCGGCCTCCTTGAACTTCTCCTCGGCGTCGGGGTCGTGTGCGTTGACGTCAGGGTGCAGCTCCCGCGCTAGCCGGCGGAAGGCCTTCTTGATTTGCTGCTCGTCTGCGTCGCGTCTGACGCCAAGCACTTCGTAGGGATCACGGGGCACGGATGTCTGGCTCATGCTCAGCTCTCGGCGTAGGCGTCTTCGACGAACCGCGACAGTTCGTGCGCGGCCTCGCGTACTGTCACGATCGCCTCGCCATAGTCCATCCGTACCGGCCCAATCACTGAGACGATGCCCAGCTTGCGCCTGGCCACCCCGTAGCCGGTTGCGACCAGCCCGAGCGAGCGCATCGCTGGGATCTCGTTCTCGCCGCCAATTCTGATGTACACGCCCTGCTGGCTGAGCGCTGTGCGCAAAACCCGCAGCAATGCTACGCGCCGCTCGAGCAGACTCATTAGCTCGTTGATCTGGGCAGTGTCATCAATCATCCCGGCTGAGAACAGCCGCGCTGTTCCGTCCACATACAGCGCGTCCTCCCCCTCAGATTCGATCTCTCCGAAAGCTGGCGCTAGTCGCTCCAGGAAAGCGAGCTCCACTACAGGCAAGCTCGGGTCAAGCAGGCGCTGATGCAGCCTGCGCGCTCCGAGCCCGGTGCCGATGAGTTGCTCGTTCAGATACTCCCCTGCCCATGTCACCAGACCGGGGTCTACTGCCCGCTCAAACGTGACCAGCATCTTCGAGACGCCGCCTGTGGAAGTGATGATCACCACCATCACCACCTGCGGTTGCAGCGCCAGCACCTCGACATGCCTGATGCTGGCTGTGCTCAGAGCCGGCGCAGACACAACTGCCAGCAGGTTTGTTACCTGCGACAAGGTCTCGGTGGTCGTGCGCACCGCCTCCTCCACCTCGTGCCTGATCAGTGAGATCTCCAAACGGCGCGCGACATCCCGGGCTGGCTCCAGCCCCTCCCCAGAGGCGAGCATCCGATCAACCACGTACCGCTGTCCGGCATCCGTCGGCACCCTGCCCGCGGAAACGTGTGGATGCGTCAGCAGGCCATGCTCCTCCAGCAACGCAAGCTCGTTGCGCACCGTTGAAGCTCGGCAGTCGAGCTCAGGGTCAGCGGCGATTGTCTTGGACGGCACCGGCTGCCCTGTGCGCAGGTAGTCATCCACGACTTTGCACAGGATCAGCTCTTGGCGGATACTCAGCATGGCCCTGATTCTAGGCGGCTCCCGGTCGCTCTCCGCGGGCGGCTCTCAGTAGCCCTCTAGGCGACCCTAGTGCTCCCAGCGCCACCGGGCGTCTGGGGATTCACAGTCTCCAGTTCTGCCTCCGCGTTGCGCACGATCTGTTTTTCCGCCTGCTCAGCGACCGTGTCCACGACCACGCGCCCGTCGCGTGCCTCGCGCACAGTGCCGCTCACGATCATCTCTTGCTCGGGCACGCCCATGCCCCGGAATTGCACCGACAGGCGCTTCAGATGCTCGGGGCCGCCTGCGGCCTCAGTTTGTGCGCGGGCAACCTGAGCCATCGTCCACAGACCGTGCAGGATCCGCCCAGGCAGACCAACGGCTTTGGCGAAGTCCTCGTCGATGTGGATCGGGTTGAAATCGCCTGATGCGCCTGCATAGCGTGCCGTGAGGTACTTATCAGGCGTGACTCTCACCTCGGGAATCTGCGCTCCGACAGCTAGATCGGCCATTCCGCTCACACTCCTCGGACGATGTTTGTCCATGTTCCGCGACAGACCTGCTCGCCGCGCTGGTTGGTGGAGACAGACCCGAACACGTAGTAACCACGGCCGTTCTGTTCGGAGATGTCCTTGACGCTAGCGACCGTCGTGATCTCATCGCCGGCCACAACCAGCGGCCCCCACTCGAACTCCTGGCCGCCGTGCACCATCATCGCGAAGTTCATTTCGATCTCGGGATCGAAGATCGGTGGCCCTACTGACGGAGCACAGTAAACAACAGCGAACATCGGCGGCGCCACCACATCCGCATGGCCCGCGGCGCGGGCCGCCTGCACGTCAAGATGAACAGGGTTCGTCTCGCCCACGGCGCGGGCGTACTCCTTGATCTTCTCTCGGCCCACCGCGTAGAGCACGGGCTCGTAGGTCTTGCCGACGGCTTTGCTGTTGACTGGCACGAGATCGGGCTCCTTGACGCAGAATGTCTTTGTGGGCTGCTGCGGCGCGCCAGTTTACCCAGACGCCCCGGTCGACGATTATGGTGGGAGGTTGACGATGACCATCCGCTCTGCCAAAGGAGACCTCATGTCCCGTTTCGCCACCGTCAACCTGCTCGAAGTCGAGGACTCCGTCAGCGATCGCGCGCCGGGGGTCGAGGGGCGCTTCGGGCGCAAGCACCTGGACTCACGCGACCTTGGCGTTAGCCTCTTCCGCTACGCCGCCAACCTGCGCAGCCCGTTCGCGCACAGCCACCGCGAGCAGGAGGAGGCGTACGTCGTCGCCGCCGGGTCCGGCCGGATACTGCTCGACGGTGAGGTCCACGAGCTGCGCCAGTGGGACGTCGTGCGCGTCGCGCCCGAGGTCGTGCGGACGTTCGAGGCGGGCCCCGAGGGGCTCGAGATCGTCGCGATCGGAGGCCCCAAGCCCGAGGACGGCGACGGCGTGATGGGCACCGCCGCGTGGCCCGAGTAGCTCGCGGCTCCCTGGCTGCTGTCGCGGTCGCATAGAGATGCAGGCTGCGCTCACATCCAGCGTGCGAGCCTGCTACGGGCCACCAATGCGATCGGGCGGCCAGTAAGTCAAGAACACCGCACCCACCATCCAGCTCTCGGGAATCGGGCCCCAGAAGCGGCTGTCGTCGGAGTCGCCGCGATTGTCGCCCATCATGAAGTAGTGCCCGGGAGGGATGGTGACGGTCTTGGGCATGTTGCACTCGTTGGCTTCGCCGCAGGGGGTGATGTACGGCTCGTCGGTGAGCTCGTGGCCGTTGATCACCGGATGGCCTTCCTTAATCGAGATCCGGTCCCCGGGCAGGCCGATCAGGCGCTTGACGAAGTACTGGCTCGCGGCATGCGCGGGCGCTTGCGGGCATGGCTCGCCGGCTTCCAGGGGCACCGCGCACGTGAGCTGGCTGGGCGGGTGAAAGACGACGATTTCGCCGCGATGAGGTTCGTGGAAGTGGTAGACGAGGCGGTTGACTAGCACCCGCTGGCCGATCTCGAGCGTCGGCTCCATCGAACCGGACGGAATACGAAACGGCTTGACGACCTCCGCCTGCACGCCCTCAGCGATGCCGAGCGCCAGTGCGACGATGAGCACGAGCTCAACCAGCCACGCGAACCTTGGCGGCAGCGCACGACGCAACCGGCCAGCCACGCGGCCGGGCGGCCGCTCGCGCTCGACGAGCGGCTGATCCGGCTTTGTGGGAGGCTTGGATCTCATCGCTCGTGGGGCTGTCCGTGCGGCTGAGGGTGGATCGAATGCGTGCGCTGACGCGCGCGTGCAGATCCGTGCGCGTGGGTGGCGTAGACGTGTCCGGCGTGAACGCGCGCGACGGGCGGACCTGGCTGGAAGGCCCACACGGTGGCGCTTGCCATCGACGTGACGGCGGCTGCCGCCACCCAGGGGACGAGCGCGCGGCGCAGCAGAACCGTGCGCTTGGACCTCACCCCGTCGAACTGACGCGCGGTGTCACTCGCCAAGCCGAAACGCACGAGCGCGCGCTCGGCGGCGCCTTCGTCATCGACGCCGTGCGCGCGTTCGGCTGCGGCCGCCTCCAGCAGATGCGCGCGGACCTCCAGCACGATCCGCCGTCGCGCCCAGCGCGATACGCGCAGCTCGCGCTGCAGCTCTCGCAGGTACGCATCTATCGGGTCGACCGTGCGCATCAGCCGGCCTCGAGTGCCTCTGCGCCGAATACCGCGTCCACCGCCACCCTGAACGCGCGCCACGTGCTCCTGCGATCGACCACTGCGCGCCGGCCGGAATTCGACAGCGCGTACACGCGCCGACGACGACCGCCGACGACCTCCCAGCGGCTGGTCAAGAGGCTGGCGGACTCCATGCGATGCAGCGCCGGGTAGATCGTGCCCTCAGCCAGATCAAACTCGCCGCTGCTGCGGCGCCGCAGCTCCTCGGCTACCCCATAGCCGTGAAGCGGGCCGTCGCTGAGAACTGCCAGCAGCATGCCATCCACATGCCCCTGGAGCTCGCCAAATGCCGCCATACCTAGACAGTCTATGCATAACCAGCGGTGATGTCAAGACGCGTTACAGGCCATAACACGAGCCGTGTTATGCATGCCTTTGGCGCAGAAAATCTCGTCCGGGTGGGCCTTTAGCGTTGTTGTATGGGCTGGCACACAGGACGTTTGATGGCATTTGACATCGAGACAACCGGCATTGATCCGGAAGCTGATCGCATAGTGACGGCAGCCGTGAGCTTTGTTGGCAACGGCCTGCCGGCTGAACATCTTTCATGGCTGGTGGATCCTGGCGTGGACATACCGGCTGGAGCAACAGCTGTGCATGGCATCACCACTGAGCACGCCCGAGCCGAGGGGCGCATCCCGAATGAGGCAGTCGAGGAGATCGTCACCGCACTGGCCAGCCGATTGCAGGAGGGAGTACCAATAGTCGCGTTCAACGCGCGCTTCGACTTGACCATCCTGGATCGCGAAGCCCACCGTCACGGACTGCTGCCGCTGCTGGATCGCGTGGGCGGACCAGAGGGAATGCTGGTTGTCGATCCATATGTACTCGACAAGCACTTCGACCGATTCAGGCGAGGGAAGCGGACTTTGGGGGCAACCTGTGAGCACTACCGCGTCACACTCGACGAGGCTCACGCCGCCAACGCTGATGCGCTCGCCGCCGCTCGGGTCGCATTCAGGCTCGGAGCAAATGTGGCCGAGCTTCATGACATCGATCTCCGCGTTCTGCATCGTGCACAGATTTCCTGGGCAGCTGAGCAGGCTGCGTCGCTCGAAGCGTATTTCAAGCAACAGGGGCGCAACGAGCACGTCGAGGGAGCCTGGCCGATCGTTTCGGCTGATCTCGCGCGCGCCGCATAGCCTCCAGACCGCAAGCACTCATCAAGTTTTGTAGGTAGTGGGTTAGTTTGGATTTGAGCCCCACGCCACGCTCGGCAGTCTTCACTCTCGCTGACGGCCGTAACCAAGGGCTTCGCCGAACTGCAGCTAGCGATGTCTACGAGAGCGTTCTAGAGCTGCCGCGCCACGCTCGATCTGCTCACCGGCCTGCGCCAAGATGCGCTCCAGGTCTCTGATTCTGGCGTCTCGCTCAGCGTCATTAGCCTCGTTGGGGGGTCGGGGCGGAGGAGCGGAGGCCTGCGTAAACGCAGGGTTGAGGCCAGCCACCGAAAAGTCTGGATTCCCCGTCGGGGATTCGCCGCCCTCTCGGAAGTCGAGCTCACTTCCTGGGGCGTCGCCAGAAGCAGCCTCCTTGTGCTCGGTGTCCTCGCTCTGAGTTTGCCTGCTCTCGTCACCTGCATCCATAGTTCGAGTCTACTCCCGTGCTTCGGCTTTCAGGATGGCCTCAAGCTCCTGGCGCGCGGCTGCGGAAACTGCAGTCGACTGAGCAATGCCACCCTCGACAACCTTCTCAGCTGGGTATCCAACGCCGGTAGTCAGGAAGCTCTCAGGCCACATTCCTTCCCATCCACGAATGATCAACAGTACGAGGACGGCGATGATCGCAAACGCAAGGGCGGCACGAATGACTTGAAGCCCAAATAGCCAATCGAGAGCTATCGACGGGAGTCCTTCACGAACTCCATAGTCGAGCGACCCCACGAGTAGGCCCACCGCGAGAACCACAAGCGCAAGGGCCACCCTCTTGCTGTGCTTGCGCACCAAGTCACGGTGATCGCTGATGTCGGCTTGATCCGGAGTGGGCGGTGGACCCGAAGGTTCGGGTCGGGCCAGCCTGACCACCAGGCGACGTTTCCCGAGGGGCAGTTCCATTAGCCGACTCGTTCTTTGATCCATTCCCAGAGGGCCGGCGGAAGCCAGCCGTTTGCGCTCGCCGCACTGTGGATGCGAACGACGATGAGCCGGTCCTCCCCTGACAGAACCGCCCCGAGTCGGGGACCCCATATTCCGACGTCCTCCTCGGTCTGCACAAGCCACATAGCATGGGCCGGACGTTCCGTCGCCGTCGCCGCCGCCTTGATCGCTGCGTCCAACACGTCGCACTTCTGGGGCGGACCGGCTGTGGTTAGGCCATAGCTGATCAGCAAGACCACTGCAAAGCCGCTTTCCTGCAGAGTGCTTCGAGGCTCCTGCGCATGTGCGCGAGCCTACACATTTCTGGCCTCGTGGGTGCGGAAGTCGGACGGGCAAAACCTATGTGCCACAACCATCGTTATACGCAGTCTGGATTTTTATATGCCACCTCCAACTTTTCACGAGGCGGAGCCGCCGGTGGCGGTCTCGCGAGGTCGTGACACCTGAGCCCCGTCGGCGGTCAGCCACACAGCCGCCCACTCCCCACTCTCGCGCCGCTCCTGCTCATGCAGGCCAAGCCGATGGGCGAAGGCCTCCGCAACCTCATCGACCTCCTCACACAGCAGGCCGCTTGCGATCAAATCCTGAGGAGGGCTGTCGATCGCGCTGGCCAAATCCAGCAGCAGCGGCCTCACGAGGTTGGCAAGAATAAGTGGGCACCCCTGCAGGGGTTCACGACGTAGATCGAACTCATGCACCTCGATCGCAACGCCATTCGCGCGGGCGTTCTCGATCGCGGCAGCCACGCTCGCACGGTCGTGATCGAGCGCCAGCACAGGCCCATAGCCAAGACGCGCAGCAGCTATCGCCAACACACCCGAGCCCGTTCCAACATCAAGTAGCCGCCCGCCGCCGGTGTTCTCCTCCTCGCTGCGCGATGCAACCAACTCCAACAGAAGTTCGAGACACAGCCTGGTCGTTGCATGCCCACCCGTGCCAAACGCTTGGCCAGGATCAATCACAATCTCCTCCGCGTCGCCACGTAGGCTCTGGACGACATCGCCGTGCAGACCCTGGGGTTTCCATGGAGCCTCCCACGGCGGTCGCACGTACAGGGACGGCACACGTCCAGGCGCTGGAGACTCAACCAGCACCGGGCGATGAAAGCGCTTCCAACGCTCGTCCCAGTCATCAGCGACCTCTGAGCTCGACACTTCAACCAGCGCATCGCCAGCAGCCGCGCGCAGGTTCGGCACCTCAGGCAGCTCGCCCGGAGAGCCATACACGGCGTACTCGATCACTCCATCAAGCTCAACTTCCTCCACTCCACCCGGCGTGAGCTCCAACAGATCAGCCAGGACGATCTCTGCCTGCGCACGACGAACGCGCACAGCTAGACGGATCACGCCGTTCTCCGAAAGTCAGCACCGCGTGATGGGCAAACGATAGTCATTTCCACGAAGCGTGCGCTTACGTATTCGCATGCGCACTACGAACCGCTTGTGCCTCCAGCGTCTTCTTGACGATCTTCGTCCCTTGTTCCATCGCCTCGCTGGTTGGAGCGGCGAGCTCGTTAGGCAGCAGGTCAGCGGTCCAAACGAACCTGGCTCCGTTCTCCTTCTCGGGGAAGACCTGCGCTGAGGCGTTGTGGTGGCTGTATGGACCGTTGACGATCGACCAGACGAGCCGGCGGGCATTGTCGTCGAGATCGATGAGCACCTTGCGGAGCACAGCGCCGCTGCCGAAGGTGACGATCCGGTCCTCTCCGTCCAAGCGCGTGTTGGTCACGAAGCCGGGCACGAGACGCTCATGCAGAGCTCCCCAATCGCGAACGGCTGCCCACACGCTCTCTGGGCTTGCGTCTATTTGGATTTCCTTGCGGATCGAAGCCATCTGTGTGTCCTTTCAATCTGTTTCGGTAGATGATGCAGAGCGATCGGCAGATCGGGCCTCGGAGTGACTCTTAGTCTGCTTGGGGCAGCTCGGTGGCTGCACGGACGATCGCGCGGTAGACGAGATCGATCGCGGGACGCACGCCGTCCTCGTCTCCCAGCATCGCCTTGGCGGCGCTGAGCGCTGTGCCGATCACTTCCAGGGCTTCACTGACGGCGCTGGGCTCGGGGTCGCGGCAGGCGGCAAGCGCCATGTCGAGCATCGCTAGCGCCTGCTCGGGCACACCGGCGAATAGGGCGGGGCCTGTGAGGCTTGCGTAGCCGTAGACACGGGCCAGACGGCCGGAAAGGGTGATCGAAGGTCCACGTCGTGGAGGTGTGACCGGGGGCAGGCCGTGGCCGTCGAGCAGCGCGGCCATCGTGGTGCCGAGCAGCCCTCTTGTTGCGCTTTCGTCGAGGCCGGCATATGCGGCGACGCGTAGAGCGAGGTACAACGAGGTGGCGGGCATCCCGTAGGGCGGGTCAGAAGCGAATACGATTCGCTCAGCGGGGACGCGCGCGAACAGCTCGATCACATCGAGCGGGAAGAAACATGAGATGTCGTACAGCACGCCTGGATGGTCGGCTAGGCGCGAGGTGAGGATGCCCTGGTCGCAGATTGCGCCGTGGGCCAGGATCAGCACCACCTCGGGGTGACGCAGCGCGATGTCTGCGAGACCATCGGCGATCGGGGGCATGCCGCGGCCCGCGTGAATCAGGATCGGAACTTTGGCTTCTCTGGCCAGGTTGAAAATCGCGTTCATCTCGGGGCTGTCGAATGCGAAGGCTTGGGCGCGCGGATGCAGCTTGATGCCGCGCGCCCCTGCTGCTAGGCAGCGCTCGCCCTCAGCGGCTGGTTCTTCGGCGGGATCCAGGCGGCAGAACGGCTCCAGGCGGCCGTCGCTTTCTGCGGACCATGCGAGGACGCGGTCGTTGGGGACGCGGTAGGCGGGCTGGCGCTCGGGGTCGTGCAGTGGAAACACGCATGCGCGCTGTGCGCCGGCGGCGTCCAAGAGGGCGAGTAGCTGGAGCCGCTGCAGCGAGCGTCCGTCCTCATCCAGGCCCAGGTGGGTATGGGCGTCGATCACTTCAGTGTCCACTGGCCGCAGACGCTGTACCTCGGCGTGAAACGGGGCGAGGGCGTGGAGATAGAGAGAGTCGTTCACGCGCGCCACCCTAATCGCTCGCGTGTGGGTGCGCTTGTTTGCCTTCAGTGGCTCGTGGCATTGGTCTCTACCGGATCGCCGGGTTAGCCTGAACGAGTGGCCTGGAACGTGGTGATAGCCGGAGGCGGCTTCGGCGGCTTCTACGCCGCGCGCGCCCTGGAGCGCGTGCTGCCGGCGCACAGCGCCAGGGTGATGCTCGTCAACGATGCGAATTACATGTTGTATACACCGCTGCTGCCGGGCGCAGCGGGAGCAACGCTGGACCCTCGCCACGTGGTGGTGCCGCTGCGTTCGCAGCTGCGACGCACGCATCTGACGATCGGAGAGGTGACCGGCGGGGACCCGGCGCGCAGGACGCTCGGCGTGAAGCGCATCGATGGAGAGCGGATCGAGCTGGGCTATGACCAGCTGATCGTGGCGCTCGGGTCAGTCTCGCGGACGCTGCCGATTCCGGGTCTCATCGAGCATGCGACCGGGTTCAAGTCGCTCTCGGATGCCACCGCGCTGCGTAACCGGGTGCTGAGCTGTATGGACATCGCTGAGTCCCTGGAAGATCCAGCCAAGCGTGCTGAGTATCTGGGCTTTGTGTTCGTTGGCGCGGGCTACGCGGGCGTGGAGGGACTTGCTGAGCTGCAGGACTTTGCGGCGCAGGCGATCGATCTGTACCCCCGCTGTCGCACGCAGGGGATGTGCTGGATGCTGGTGGAGGCGCGAGACCGGATCATGCAGGAGGTGCCGGTGGGCCTGTCGGAGTTTGCTTCGCGCGAGTTGCGTGCGCGGGGCATCGAGGTTCGCACGCAGACCACGATCAAAGAAATGACCGAGCGCGACGTGACGCTGTCTGGCGGCGAGCGGATCGTGGCGCGGACGGTGGTGTGGACGGCTGGGGTCAAGCCGAGTCCTGCGGTTGGCAAGCTGGGATTGCCAACCGATCAGGGCGGACGGGTGATCGTGGATCGCACGATGCGCGTGGACGGTCACGAGCATGTGTGGGCGATCGGCGATTGCGCTGCGGTCCCCGATCCCGCGCGATCGGGACAGCCATGTCCGCCGACTGCCCAGCACGCGATCCGTCAGGGGCGGCTGGTGGCGCGCAACGTGGCAGCGGCGCTCGGCAGCGGCAGGGTTCGGCCGTTTCGGTATCGCTCCAAAGGGGTTGTTGCCGAGCTTGGCGACACTGAGGCGGTTGCGCTGACGATGGGTGTGCGCTGGCGCGGGCGGCCCGCGTGGTTTATTGCGCGCACGTATCACCTGCTGCTGATGCCCGGCCTGGGACGCAAGCTACGTCTGCTGATCGACTGGAACGTGGCGCTGCTGTTTGGCCGAGACACGTCCTCCCCGGGACGACTGGGCAGTCCGACCCCATTGGTGGGCGAGCAGGAGACGGGATCGACACATGAGTCCCACCGTGACGGCGTATCCTGAACCGAGATGGCGATCCTCGAAACGGTCAAAGACGATCTACAGGGCGCGATGCGTGCTGGCGAAAAAGAGCGTGTGGGTGCGCTGCGACTGGTGCTGTCTGAGCTGCAGAAGGCGGCGAAGGAGGGCTCGGACGACGAGCTGGCGGTGCTCAGACGCGAGCGCAAGCGGCGGCTGGAGGCTGCGAAGGCCTACCGCGAGGCCGGACGTCAGGATCTGGCTGATGGGGAGGAGACTGAGGCGAAGTTGATCGCTGGATATCTGCCGGCGGAGCTGTCGGACGAGCAACTGCGGGAGATCGTCGAGCGGGCGGTCCACGACAGCGGGGCGGAGTCGCCCAAGGATATGGGCCGTGCGATGGGCGCTGCGATGGCGGCGGTTGACGGTCGTGCTGAGGGCGGACGGGTCTCGGGTCTGGTCAAGGCGGCGCTCGGCGGATGACGAGCTCGTTCGCGTGCATGCGGAACGGCGGATGAGGACCCAGCTCGAGCTGCCTAACGATGTCGCCGCTGAGCTGGCGGGCAGCCAGGACACGGTCCTGCGTGCGCTGGAGGCACACCTGCGGTGCAGGGTGTATCTGCGCGGGAACCTGATCACGCTCGACGGTGAGCTGGATGAGACACGAGCAGGCGTTCGAGTTGTGCGCGAGCTGTCCGATCTGATCTCGCGCGGGCATCAGATCGGGCCGGGGACGATCGCGACCGTAACGGGCGCGCTGGATGCGCACGAGTCCCCAGCACAGGTGCTGGAGGACGTGGTGTGGCGCCATCGCAGCCGCCATATTGCGCCCAAGACGGTCAACCAGAAGCGCTATGTGGATTCGATCCGCAACAGCACGGTCACTTTCGGGATCGGGCCGGCGGGGACGGGCAAGACGTTTCTCGCGGTGGCGATGGCGGCGGCGGCGCTGTCACAGCATGAGGTGAACCGCATCATCCTCACGCGCCCGGCTGTGGAGGCGGGCGAGCGGCTGGGGTTCCTGCCGGGTGATCTGATGGCGAAGGTTGATCCGTACCTCCGTCCGCTGTTTGACGCGCTGCACGACATGCTTGACCCCGAGAAGGTCACCCAGCACCTGGAGCGCGGCATGATCGAGATCGCGCCGCTTGCGTTTATGCGCGGGCGGACGCTGAATGACTCGTTTGTGATCCTCGACGAGGCACAGAACACGACGCCCGAGCAGATGAAGATGTTCCTGACTCGTCTTGGCTTTGGGTCGCGGATGGTGGTCACTGGCGACGTGACGCAGGTTGATCTGCCGCGCGAGCAGCAGTCGGGGCTGGTTGCGGTGGGAGAGGTGCTGGACACGGTCGAGGGGATCGAGTTTGTGCGCTTTGGCGTCGAGGATGTGGTCAGGCATAAGCTCGTGCAGCGGATCGTGGAGGCCTACGACGAGCACTCCCAGCGCGAGGCCCCGGAGCTGCGCGCTGCTGATCGCCGTCGCGCCTGAGGCATCGGCGAGGCCACGGTGATCGAGGTCGAGGTCTTCGGCGCGAGTACCGCCTTCGGTGGCGGCGATCCCGACGTCGGCCCGGTAGGGCGGGGTCTCCCCGCTGTCCCGCCGCCGGCTGAGGTGAAGCGCCTATGCGTTCTGGCGGCCGCGTCGGCCGGCGTGGAAGACGGTCATCTGGCGATCGAATATGTGGATGCTGAGCGGATCGCGCAGCTGAACGCTGAGCATCGTGGCAAGCAGGGCCCTACGGACGTGCTCTCTTTTCCACTCGACGGCGCCAATCTGCACGGCGTTGTCGCTCCGTACGACACCAGTGCTTGGCATGGCGGTGTCCCGCGGGAGTTGGGCGATGTGGTGATCTGCCTCGAGCACACGATCGACCTGCGCGAGGCGATCGTCCATGGTGTCTTGCATCTGGTTGGTATGGACCATGAAACCGATGGCGGCGAGATGCTCGCGTTGCAGGCCGAGCTGTTGTCGCAGACGGCTGTTCATCCTGATCGAGATGCAGGGGACGCAGGTCCGTGACCACGCGCAGCGGTTTTGTGGCTTTGGCGGGCAGGCCCAACGTTGGCAAGTTGACGCTTGTGAATGCGATTGTGGGGGAGAAGGTGGCGATCGTTTCAGACCGTCCGCAGACGACACGGCGGGCGATCCGGGGAGTGCTCAGCAGTGGTGACTGCCAGATTGTGCTTGTGGACTTGCCCGGGGTGCAGCGCCCGCGCGACGCGCTGACTGAGCGGATGGCGCGACGGGTCCAGCAGGAGCTTGAGGGCTCAGATGTGGCACTGCTGATGATCAACGGCGAGCAGGGAGTGGGTCCAGGCGACCGTTTTATTGCACGGGCGCTTACGGGTGCGCAGGTGCGCACGACGATTGCGGTGAACAAGGTCGATCGCCTGAGTCGGACGGCAACGATCGAGATTCTTGAACAGGCGGCTGCCCTTGAGGTGGGCGATGATGTGTTTCCGGTCTCGGCGCGCACGGGCACGGGTGTGCAGGCGCTGGTCGAGCATCTCCAGGGGCTGATGCCGGATGGGTCGTTCATGTTTGCGGCGGACGATCACTCTGACCAGCCGCGGGCGTTGCTGCTGGCGGAGCTGGTGCGCGAGGCTGTTATTAGGCGCACTTTCCAGGAGGTGCCCCACGCGGTTGAGGTGGTTGTCGAGGAGCTCGAGCGGGTGGGCGGAGATCCCAATGATCTGGCGCGGATACGCGCGCTGATCTGGGTCGAGAGCGAGTCCCAGAAGGGCATCGTTGTTGGTGCGCGAGGGCGGATGATCAAGGCGATTGGAATCGCTGCACGCAAGGAGCTTGAGCGCGAGCTGGCCACTCGGGTGCATCTGGATTTGTCGGTGCGCGTGCGTCGTGACTGGCGCGGGGATGAGGGACTGCTCGACCGCCTGGGCATCACATAGCCCAACGCACACCCTGTCTAAGTGATGCATCCAGCGGATCACCAGCGGCTACGGGGATCTTCCGGGTCGGTATGTTATTTTCATCTCTCGTATAACTATGGCTATACGCAACAAAATTTTAATAGAGCTGACTCGGCTTTACAGCGAACGCGATAGCCGCTGACTGATCCGCTGGATGGAGTCGAGGTCGAGTTCGGTGGTGAACACGAAGGGAACGGTCTGCACTGGCAGACCGGCGCGGCGCAGGCGCGCGATCTGGTTGTGCTGCAAGCGTGCTCGGTCATGCACGGCTGTAGCGGCGAGCAGCGCTGAGCGTTTGACGGCTGTGTTGGCTGGGGTCGCGTCGTCGCTGAGTCGCGAGATTTGGAGCAGCTCCGCGCTGGAGAAGCGTCGTGGCAGGCTGCCGTTGACGATGACCGCGTCGAGGGTGCGGCCGAGTGCTTGGTGCAGACCAACTTGGAGCTCGAGCGTCTCTGCGACTGCGAGCTCGGTGCCCTGCGCGACCGCGAGATAGCCGGAGCGTGCGGGGTCTTCGAGCAGCTCGCGCACCAGTTGGGTCTGTCTGGCGATCGGGCCGACGCGCGCGATTGCGCCGAATGTCCGTGGCGAGTTGAGCATCCCTAGGGCATGGCCGGTGGCTGGGGCGTCGAGCACGACCAGGTCATAGGTGGCGGCACGCTTGCGTCGGTGCTCGCCTTGGGTGAGCTCCCAGATCTTGACCATGCTCACCAGCTCCTTTGCGCCGGGCGCTGCGGCGGCGAAGTACTGGAATGTGCCGCTGGAAGCGAGCACGCGCCCAGGCACCCGCCCACCGAGCGACTGCAGCCACTCCAGAAGCGCACGATCGGGGTCGATCGAGATGCTCGCCAGGCGCTCCTGCAGCCTGGTCTCGACGCCCACTGGGGTCGAGGCGACCCCGAACAGGGCCGCCAGCCGGCTCTGCTCGCCGAGCTCCACCACGATCACGCGCCTGCCGCTGTGTGCTGCCGACAGGCCGACGGCCGCGGCTATCGTTGTCTTGCCGACCCCACCCTTGCCGGTGACCACGAGCAGCTTGCGTTCGAGCAGCGATGTCATTGTTGCGAGAGTCTGTCTCAAAATAAGGTTCTGAGACCGGGTGCGGGGGCCTGCAACCTACAATCGTCCGGATGAGCGTCACGAGTGACGAACCTATGGACGAACAGGTCTCTATGGACGAGCAGGTCTCCTACGACGAGCAGGGCCTCGTGCCGTGCGTGGTACAGGATTGGAGCAGCGGCGAGATCCTGACGCTTGCTTATATGAACGCGCAGGCTCTGGAGCGCACGCGCGAGACGGGCGAGCTGCACCTGTACAGCCGCTCACGGGAAGAGCAGTGGCACAAGGGCGAAACGAGCGGCAACGTGCAGGTGGTCAAGGCGCTTAGGCTGGACTGCGACGGCGACACGCTGCTCGCGCTGGTCGAGCCGGCCGGCCCTGCGTGCCACACGGGCGAGCGCACGTGCTTTCACCGGGGCGAGCTCGAGCCTGTGGCACCGCACGAGACGCTGCCCGCGCTCGAGCGCACGATCTCCGAGCGCGCTGCGCAGCGCCCCGCCGGCTCCTACACCGTCGAGCTGCTCGACGATCCGCAGCGGATCGGCGCCAAGGTGATGGAGGAGGCTGAGGAGGTCGCACGCGCCGCGCGCGAGGAGTCGGACGTTCGCGTTGACGAAGAGGCGGCGGACCTGCTCTATCACCTGCTCGTGCTTCTGCACAGCCGTGGACGCGCGCTCACCGATGCCGCCCGGGTGCTCGATGGCCGTCGCTGAGAGCCAGCCGGCGGGCGAGCCCCGTGTGCGCCAGCTCGCGATCACTCCCTCGCTCGAGCAGGCGCAGGAGCTGGCCGCAGAGCACAACCTGATTCCGCTCTCGGTCTCCTTTGTCGAGGATCGCGAGACGCCCGTATCTGCCTTCCTGAAGCTGCGTGCGCTCGACCCGAATGCGCCGGGCTTCCTGCTGGAGTCCGCCGAGCAGGGCCAGCGTGTTGGCCGCTGGTCGTTCATCGGCTTCGCTCCCCATCGGGTGCTGCGTTGGCTGCCCGGCGATGACGGCGACCCCTACGCGCTGGCCGCCGAGCTCGTGGCGCGCTTCGACCAGGCGCCCCTGCCCGCGGCGCTCGCGGGCGCGCCGTTCACGGGCGGCGCTGTCGGCGTGTTCGGCTACGACCTCGTGCGCTCCGTCGAGCCGCTGGGCGAGGCCAACCCCGATCCCGTCGGCCTCCCGGACCTCGCCCTGATGCTCACGGACGGCCTGTTGATCTTCGACCACCTGAAGCACACCACCACGATCCTCGTCAACGCGAACCTCGACGCGGAGCCGGACCTCGAGCGGTCATACGCGAGGGCCGCCGGCCAGATCGCGGCCGTGCTCGAGGCGCTTGCCGGGCCGGTCCCACGAGAGCAGCCGCGCGTCCCGCGCGAGATGCCGGTGTTCGAGTCGAACATGGCACGTGAGGACTTCGAAGCGATGGTCGCGAGGATCATCCGCTATATCCGCGCTGGCGACGCCTTCCAGGTCGTCCCGTCGCAACGGTGGTCCGCGCCCAGCCCGGTTGAGTCATTCTCGATCTATCGCGGCCTGCGCGCGGTCAACCCCAGTCCCTACATGTACTTCCTCGACTTCGGCGACTTCCAGGTTGCGGGCGCGAGCCCTGAGCCATTGCTCACGGTCAACGGCCGTCATGTCATCACCAAGCCGATTGCCGGCACGCGCCCGCGCGGCGCCACGCCCGAGGAGGACCGCCGGATCGCCGCGGAGCTGCTGGCCGACGAGAAGGAGCGCGCAGAGCACGTGATGATGGTCGACCTCGGGCGCAACGACCTCGGCCGTGTCTGCGAGTACGGCAGCGTCGTGGTCGATGAGCTGATGGAGATCGAGACCTACAGCCACGTCATGCACATCGTCTCGACGGTTTCAGGCACCCTGCGCGAGGGCGTCGGCGCGCTCGACGCGCTGCGCTCCGTGCTGCCCGCGGGCACACTCTCGGGCGCCCCGAAGGTCCGGGCTATGGAGATCATCGACGAGCTCGAGTCCGTCAAGCGCGGCGGCTACGGCGGCGCGATCGGCTACCTCAGCTACAACGGCGACCTCGATACGGCGATTCACATCCGCACGGTCGTGATCAAGGACGGGATCGCCCACGTCCAAGCCGGTGGTGGCACCGTTGCCGACGCGAAGCCCGAGTACGAGTTCGAGGAGTCGGTCGCGAAGATGAGCGCCCCGATGCGCGCGATCGCGCTGGCCTGCGAGCAGCCGGAGTGGCCATGAGCGCCCTGAAGGTTCTTGTCGTCGACAACTATGACTCCTTCACCTACAACCTCGTCCAGTATCTGGGTGAGCTGGGGACGGAGGTTGACGTGGTCCGTAACGACCAGGCGAGCGTCGATCAGCTGCTCGACGGTGGCTATGACCGCTGCGTCGTCTCGCCCGGGCCCTGCACGCCGAATGAGGCCGGTATCTCGCTGGAGGTCGTCAGGCGGCTGCCCGAGGCGGGCATCCCGACGCTCGGAGTGTGCCTCGGGCACCAGTCCCTGGCCCAGGCGTTCGGCGGCACCGTCAAGCTGCACGAGCCGATCCATGGCAAGGCGACGACGATCGAGCACGACGGCAGGACGATCTTCGCCGGGCTGCGGCCCGAGTTGACCGTCGGGCGCTACCACTCGCTGGTCGTCGACGACGCGTTGCCGGACTGCCTGGAGGAGTCTGCGCGTGGCGGCGGCGTGCTGATGGCCCTGCGCCATCGCGAGCTGCCGGCGGAGGGTGTGCAGTTCCACCCTGAGTCGGTGCTCACCGAGCACGGCCGCGAGCTGCTGGCGAACTTCCTCAACGACTGATGCCAAACGCGATCCTGACCGCTGCGACAGACGCGCTGGCGTCCGGGAAGGACCTGAGTGCTGATCAGACCGCGGAGGTGCTCGCGCAGATCATGCACGGGGAGGTCTCGGAGATCCAGATCGCCGGCTTCCTAATCGCGCTGCGAACCAAGGGGGAGACGGTGGAGGAGCTGGAGGGCCTCGCGCGCACGATGCGTGCGCTCGCGGCGCACGTCCCAACCGACCGCGAGGACCTGCTGGACACGGCCGGCACGGGTGGCGGGCGCAGCAGCTTCAACGTGTCGACGACGGCGGCGCTGATCGCTGCCGGCGCAGGCTGCGCTGTAGCCAAGCACGGCAACCGCTCGGCGACGAGTCGCTCGGGCTCGGCTGATCTGCTCGAGGCGCTGGGCGCACGCATCGACCTTGGTCCGGATGGCGTTGCGGCCTGCATTGAGGAGGCGGGTTTTGGCTTCATGTTTGCGCCTGCCCATCATCAGGCGACTAGATTCGTTGTGCCAGTCAGGCGCGATCTGGCGGTACGCACGATTTTCAACCTGCTGGGCCCGCTTACCAATCCGGCAGGAGCCCGCCGGCAGTTGATCGGCGTCTCCGATGAGGCGTTCCTGGAGAGGATGGCGGGGGCGCTGGCGAGGCTGGGCGTCGATCGTGCGCTGGTGGTGGCCGGCGAGGACGGTCTCGACGAGGTCTCGGTGGACGCCCCGACGAAAGTGGCCGAGGTCAACGGCGAGGAGATCAGCCACTATGTGCTGACCGCGGAGGAGGTCGGCGTCGAGCCCGGTGACGGCTCGATCGCGCAGCAGGCGCCGGCCGGCGGGACGCCCGCCGAGAACGCTCAGGTGACACGCGCCATCCTGGAGGCGGGTGTGGCCGGCGAGCGGCCGTCGGGCGAGCGGCTGGCGCTGATCAACGCGGGCGCGGCGATCTATGCGGCGGGCAGAGCAGACTCGATTGCCGAAGGCGTGGACCGCGCCCGCGCGGCGCTCGCCGACGGCAGCGCGGCGAGCGCGCTCGAGCGCTACGTGCAGGCCAGCCACAGGCACGCGCCGGCCTCCGACGGGCAGACGGGGTGAGCGGATGAGACAGCCAGCGGAGCTCGCGCTATGAGCCAGAGCACCACGACAGTGCTCGAGCGCATCCTGGTGGAAACGCGCGAAGAGCTCGAGCGGCGCAAGCGCGAGCTGCCGCTGGAGGCGTTGCGCGCTGCCTCGCTCGCGAGCGCGCGCGCATCCGACGGCGCGCGCCGCTTCCGCGACGCTTTGAATCGTCCGGGCGTGGGCGTGATTGCCGAGTTCAAGCGCCGCTCACCCTCGGCTGGGAAGCTGCGCGAGGCCCCGGACGTGAAGGAGATGGTGAGCGCTTATGAGCGCGGTGGCGCAAGCGCGCTGTCGGTGTTGACGGAGGGCCCCAACTTCGACGGATCGCTCGGGGATTTGCGCGCCGCGCGCGAGGTATGCGATCTGCCGTTGCTGCGCAAGGATTTCATCATCGACGCATACCAGTTGCACGAGGCGCGGGTAGCGGGCGCCGATGCGGTGCTGCTGATCGTGGCAGCCCTCCAGAAGGGGGCACTGGCGAAGCTGCATGACTCAGCACGCGCACTCGGGTTGGACGTGCTGGTGGAGATTCACGATCGTAATGAGCTGCAGAGCGCGTTGGGCATGGGAGCTGACCTGATCGGGATCAACAACCGTGATCTGAGGGACTTCAGCGTCGAGGTGGAGCGCACCTTTCGGCTTATGCCAGAGATACCATCGACGGTGACAGTGGTGTCGGAGTCGGGGATCGCGAGCTCCAATCAGCTCAGCCTCCTAGAGGATGTTGGCGTAGCAGCGGTGCTGGTGGGGGAGTCGCTGATGCGTGCCCCTGACCCCGAGCAGGCGTTGCGCGCGCTACAAGGGTGACCAGATAGTTTTAGGTGCAGTGGGCCAGCCCTTTAGATCGCCTTCATCGCCCTAGACCATCCTCTTTGCACATGAAACGCACGTTCTTTATTCCCTTTCTCTCTGCTCTGATCGGTGGCGGCGTGGTCGTTGCGGTGATCGCCGCGGCCGGCGGCTTGGGCTCCACGACTAAAACGGTCACCACGATCCAGCCGGAGACCCCCATCGCGTCGTCGAAGAACGCATCGCAGCAGAGCGCCCCGATGACGCTGCACGCGATCTACACGCGCGACGCTCCTGGTGTGGCGTTCGTGACCTCAACGGTCATACAGAAGACCGAATCGCCGTTCAACCTGTTCGGCGGAGGGGAAACTCAGCAGCAGGGCAAGGACACCGGCTCAGGGATCGTGATCGGCGCCAACGGCACCATCCTCACGAATTACCACGTGGTCGAGAACGCAATCAAGGTCCAGGTGAGCTTCGAAAAGGGCCAGAACGTCGAAGCCAAGGTGGTCGGCGAGGATCCCTCCAATGACCTTGCGGTACTGCGCATCCCGACCGATGGCTTGACACTGCACCCGTTGACGCTCGGCGACTCCAGCGCGGTGCAGGTGGGTGACCAGGTGCTCGCGATCGGCAACCCGTTCGACCTCGAACGGACGCTCACGACGGGCGTGATCTCCGCGCTGCGACGCGAAATCACTGCGCCGAACGGCTTCACGATCGACAACGTTCTGCAGACTGACGCGCCTATCAACCCGGGCAACTCCGGCGGCCCGCTGCTCAATGCTGCGGGCGAAGTGATCGGCATCAACTCGCAGATCGAGACTGGCGGCTCCGGCGACGGTAGCGTCGGCATCGGCTTTGCAGTGCCGATCAACACAGCCAAGACCGAGCTCCCGCAACTGGAGAAGGGCGGGACGGTGCGCGGCGCCTATCTTGGCTTGACCTCGCTGACGATCGACGGCTCGCTGTCGAACCTCAACCTGCCGGTTACCAAGGGCGCGCTCGTGCAGAGTGTCGAGAAGGGAACTGCCGCCGAAAAAGCTGGCATCCGCGGCGGCGACGTTAGCGCCGAAGCCGGTCAGGTGGAGCTCGGCGGTGACATCATCATCGCGATCGATGGCAAAGCAGTGAACAGCGCTGAAGATCTTGCCAACGACATCGAGGAAAAGAAACCGGGAGACAAGATCACCATCGAATTGCTGCGAGCTGCTGGCGGCGGCAAGTACGAACACAAGACCGTGACTGCCACGCTCGGCTCGAGGCCCAACTCGGTGCCAAACCCGAACACGCCTGAATCGCCTTAGCCCCGCGGTCCGAAGGCAGTGTCTCAGTATGCAAATTGAGTAGGCCGGCGACGTCTGCCTGCGTAACCCGTCCCGTTGCTGATCACGTTTGTAGTTGCGACATGGTTGCTGGCCTACTCAATTTGCATACTGAGACACTGCCTGGGTCCGAGGGGTGGCAGGGGTCAACGTGTCGCTCTTGGGAGCAGCGTTTAGATCATGGAGTGTGTGTCCGTGCTCTACTACGTGGGGCCATTTGAGGGCCGAGGTGTCCGAACCATGCGTGATACAATGGTTATACCGAGTTTTTAAAACAATGTATGAGGGGCGAGCTTGACGCTCCGAATCCCAGGGTAGGGGCTAGTCGAGTTTCGGACCGAGGCACTGCCGGCCTGAAGGCCCGCTACCGTTGGGGCATGTCGCAGACAGCACCCCACTTCGAGAATGCTGCTGGCGCTGAGATTGCACTGGCTCATGTAGATCGGTACCCCCGAGTGAAGATCTGCGGGATCACAAGCCTGCACGATGCTGAGCTGGCGGTCGTGCTGGGAGCGTGGGCGATTGGGATGATCTTCTACGAGGGCAGCCCCCGCAGTTGCTCAGTGACTGAGGCGCGGCGAATCGTCGCGGCGCTCCGCCGGAAAGTGGAGCTGTGCGGGGTATTCGTCAACGCCCCGTTGGAGCAGGTGACCGCGATGAGCGAGGATCTGGAATTGAGCATGGTGCAACTGCACGGCGACGAGGGCCCCGCGTTCTGCGCTGAGGTGGCTCGTAGGACGGGTGCGCGCGTGATCAAGGCTGCTCAGGTGTTGGGTACGGGTGACGTCAGGGATCTTGAGCGCTTCCACGTAGACTTCCATCTCCTAGACGCTCGCGCGAAGGCTGTGGCGCGGCAGGGCATGCGTGGGGGGACGGGGGAGACGTTCGACTGGGAGCTCGTGGGTGCACGGAGATCGAAGGTTCCGTTGATCCTCAGCGGTGGACTAACGGATGAGAACGTCGCTGAGGCGATCGCCATGGTGCACCCGTTCGCGGTGGATACGGCGAGCGGTACGGAGCAGGCCCCGGGGCAGAAGGACCCTGAAAAGTTGAAAGCGTTCTTCGCCGCCGTCGCGCACGCCGGCATCGAGCCGGAGACGGTCGGGAGCGCCGCTGCCGCGAGCGGCGGTCCGGCGTGAGCGCCCCCGGCGGCGCGGGCGCGCCGGCGAGCGCGCCGGAGGCGCCGCTCGAGCATCGCTTCGGGCCATACGGCGGGCAGTTCGTGCCCGAGACGCTGATGCCGGCGCTGGCCGAGCTCGAGCAGGTCTGGCTACAGGCGCGCGCCGATCCGGGCTACCGCGCGGAGCTCGCGGACCTGCTGCGCGACTTCGGTGGGCGACCGACGTCGCTGTACCGGGCGCGGCGGCTCTCCGAGCGCGTGGGCCGATCCGTATACCTCAAGCGCGAGGACCTCAACCACACAGGCTCGCATAAGCTCAACAACGCCCTCGGTCAGGCGCTGCTGGCGCGGCGCATGGGCAAGCGGCGGATCATCGCCGAGACGGGTGCGGGTCAGCACGGCGTGGCCACGGCGACGGTGTGTGCGCTGCTGGACATGGAATGCGTCGTGTACATGGGCGTCGAGGACACCCGCCGTCAGCGCCCGAACGTGCAACGCATGGAACTGCTTGGGGCGCGCGTGGAGCCGGTCGATGCGGGCGCGAAAACGCTGAAGGAGGCGACCTCGGCGGCGATTCGCGACTGGGTCACGAACGTGCAGAGCACGCACTACGTGATCGGCTCGGTCGTCGGTCCGGCGCCATATCCGGCGCTCGTGCGCGACCTGCAGCGGGTGATCGGCGACGAGGCGCGCGCGCAGCTGCTCGAGCGCGAGGGCCGGCTGCCGGCGCGGGTGATTGCATGCGTTGGGGGAGGCTCCAACGCGATCGGGATCTTCGCCGCGTTCATTCCCGACGAGCAGGTCGAGCTCGTCGGCGTCGAGGCTGGTGGCGAGGGCATCGAGACGAGTCGGCATGGCGCCCCGCTGACGGTCGGCGGGCGCCCCGGCATCCTGCACGGCTCGCGCTCGGCGGTGATGCAGGACGAGGAGGGGCAAATCGTGCAGGCGCACTCGGTCTCGGCCGGGCTGGACTACCCGGGTGCGGGTCCCCAGCACGCCTACCTGCGCGACAGCGGCCGCGCGCGCTACGTCGCCGTGCCCGACGCGCAGGCGCTGGCGGCCTTCAAGGAGGTGGCGCGCCTGGAGGGCATCATCCCCGCGCTCGAGACCGCGCACGCTCTTGCATGGGTGCTGGGGCAAGACGACGGCGAGCTCGACCTCGTATGTCTGTCTGGTCGCGGCGACAAGGATCTGGGCGAGGTGCTCGCCGATGCCTAGCTGCAGCCGTTCGCGGGCTTGTGCGCAGACGGGCCGAAGGGCACGGACGTGAGCACCGTCGCGGCCACCGGGATCGAGCGCATCGCGCAGGCATTCGCGCACACCACCAAGCGCGCTGCGCTGATGCCTTACGTGATGGGTGGCTTTCCTACCATGGAGCAGTCGCTGCGCATCGGGCAGGCATGTGTGGATGCGGGTGCGGACATGATTGAGTTGGGTCTGCCGTATTCCGATCCCCTGGCGGATGGTCCGGTGATCCACGCTGCGGGCACCCAGGCGCTGGCTGCCGGGGCGAACTTGGCGGGGGTGCTGGAGGTCGCGCGCTTGCTGTCTGAGAGCGTGCCGGTGGCGCTGATGTGTTACGCGAATATGGTGTTCGCTCCCGGCGTGGAGCAGTTCGTGGAGCGCCTGGCGCGGGCGGGTGTGTGCGGGATGATCGTGCCCGACCTGCCCCAGGGAGAAGGCCCAGAGGTGCAGGAGGCGTGCGATCGCTATGGCCTGGCGTTGATCCCGCTGGTGGCGCCTACGACCACCCCTGCACGTCTTGTCGCGATCGGTGCCAGGGCAAGGGGGTTTCTGTACACGGTTTCGGTGGTGGGTACCACTGGCGAGCGGCGCGCACTGGGTGATGATCTGGCCCAGATCATCGCGCGGGCGAAGGAGAGCACCGAGGTGCCGGTGGCGATTGGTTTCGGGATCGGCACGCCCGAGCAGGCTGTGGTAGCCGCGGAGGCGGGTGCCGACGGCGTGATCGTGGGTACGAGGCTCGTACGGGCGGCGAGCGAGGCGCTGGAGGACCCGGCGGCGGCGGTCGGCGCGGTCGTGGCTGAGCTGGCTGCGGGCCTGTCGCGCTGAAACGCCACCCTTCGGTAGGATGCGCGCAAGATGGGACTGGTCCTCACCGTAACTGCCGGCCTGGTCGTCTGGATCGTGCTGTGGGCGCTCGGCGTCAAAGGCTTCGACGCGTTCATGCTCGCTACGGCGATCATCCTTGTGGGCGCCTCGCTGAAGATCCTCTCTGGCTACCTACCCGGCCGCCGCGACAGCAGCGGCTGAGCACCAGTGGTGCGCGCGCACCGGTCAGGTCTCATGGCCTTTGTCTGTGTGCTCGCCGGAGCTGGGATCGTCGTTGGCGTATCTGGCTGCGGCGGCGTGGGGGTGTCCGGCGCAGCGAACCTGGGCGACCAACTGACTGTCTATTCGAGCCTGCCCTTGCAGGGCCCATCTGGCGCAATTTCCCAGCAGATCGTCAATGGTGAGAAGCTCGCGCTGTACGACGCGGGCGGGCACGTTGGGCCATTCAAAGTGAGCTACGACTCGCTGGACGACTCCGGTACGAAGAGCGGCCAGACGGGACCTGCGAGCGGCCAGTGGGATCCGGGTGTGACCGCCGCAGATGCGAAGACCGCTGCTGATGATCCGAGCACGATTGCCTATCTCGGTGACTACGACTCGCCGGCAACGGCGATCTCATTGCCGTTGATCAACGCTGCGGGGATTCTGCAGATCAGCCCGGCAAGCCCATACGTGGGCCTGACCTCCTCGCTTGACGCGGGGCAGGATGAGCCTGAACGGTTCTACCCGACTGGGAAACGCAACTTCGCTCGACTGCAGCCGGGCGATCCCAAGCAGGCTCAAGCGCAGGTCAAGCTGATGCAGGCGCTCGGCGTGAAGAAGCTGTATGTGCTTGACGACCAAGACCCATTTGAGCAGCCGCTGGCGCAGATGGTCGTGACGGACGCCGAAGGGGCGGGGATGATTGTGGCTGCGCACGACAGCCTCGACACGGCGGCGACGACTGACTTCACGGGCGAGGCGACGAAGATCGCCGAAAGCGGTGCAGAAGCGGTGTTCTTGGCGGGTGGCACTGAGGAAGGTGCGGTCTCACTTTGGAAGCAGTTGTACAGTGCTGACCCGAAGCTGTGGCTGCTTGGTTCGAGCGCGATGGTCAACACTCAGTTCACGCGGGAAATCGGCGCGGCTGCGACGAGGACATTGCTGAGCACGCCGGTGCTCCCGGTGAGCATGTATCCGGCTCAAGCGCAGCGCGTGCTCGCGGACTACCGCAGCCGCTTCGGTGAAATGCCCGAAGCGTATGCCCTGTTCGGCTACGCAGCGATGAACGCGACACTGCAGGCGATCAGGCGCGCTGGCGCGCACGGCGACAACCGCCAGGCGGTGATCGACGCACTGTTTGCCGCTGGCATACGCGACTCGGTGATCGGGCGCTATGCGATCGAACCTGACGGCGAAACCACGCTGTCGAGCTATGGCATCGACCGTGTGTCCGGCGGCCGGCCTGTGTTCTGGCGCGCGCTCGAAGTCGGCTGAGGTTAGCCAAGTGCGGCTTGAAGCGCCTCGTCCAGGTGGGGATACTCGAAGTCGTAGCCAAGCATGAGTGCCTTCGCTGGCACGGCGCGCACGCCTGTCGTTACGATCACTGCCATCTCCCCGTACAGCGTGCGTAGGGCGAATGCGGGCACGGGCAGCAGCGACGGACGGTGCAGCGCAGCTCCCAACGCGTGAGCGAGTTCGCTGTTCGTCACCGGCTCGGGCGCGGTTGCGTTGAATGGGCCCGACCAGCGCTCGTCACTGAGCGCGGCGAGCATGATGCCGACCAGATCGTTGCTTCCTATCCACGCCACGTATTGCTGACCTCCTGCGACCGGGCCACCGACGCCCAAGCGGAACGGGGGCAGCATCTTCAAAAGCGCGCCACCATCGCGGTCGAGTACGACGCCGGTCCGCACCTGCACGGTGCGCACCCCGAGTTGCTCGGCGGCGTGTGTCTGCGCCTCCCAGGCGGCGCACACCTGCGCGAGAAAATCCTCTCCTGCGGGCGCCTCCTCGTCGATCGGCTCGGGCCCGTGCGCGCCGTAGTAGCCAATCGCTGATGCGCTTACCAGCACCTTTGGGCGCGCGTCTGCCGCCACTGCGCGCAGTCCTGCCACAAGGTTCTGTGTGCCGACTACACGGCTGTCGCGGATCGCGCGCTTGGCCTGCTTGCTCCAGCGCTGTGCTACTGGCTCGCCTGCCAAGTGCACCACTGCGTCGCGTCCGACCAGAGCATCTGTGGGCGCGGGTTCTGACAGAGGATCCCAGCGCAGCGCCTGTATATCCGCGGTTGACTTCGCTTGCGCCTGCTCTGGGTTGCGCGAGAGCACTGTCACCTGATCGCCGCGCTCGCGAAGGACGGTGAGCAGCGCCTGCCCGATCAGCCCAGTCGCTCCCGTGACGGTCACGCGCAAGGCTGGCATCGCTTATGTCCTCGTGTCTCCCGCCGGCACGACCGAATGGGTGCCCGTCTGCGTGTCGCCCTGCGCGTAGCCGACCTCGTTGCCGGCCACTGCGGCCGTCCCGCTCGCGCGCGCCTCGGTGGCGACAGCTGCTGCCACTGCGGGGGCGACATCGCGGTTGAACACCGACGGGATGATGTAGTCCTCGCGCAGCTCCTGCTCGCTCACGATCTCGGCGATAGCGTATGCTGCTGCCATCTTCATCTTCTCGGTGATCGCGCCTGCGCGCACGTCTAGAGCGCCCCTGAATATCCCTGGAAACGCGAGCACGTTGTTGATCTGGTTGGGGTAGTCCGAGCGTCCGGTGGCCATGATTCGAACGTACGGTGCCGCCTCCTCGGGAATGACCTCTGGATTGGGGTTCGCCATCGCGAACACCATCGCATCGTCGTTCATACGCGTCAACGCCTGTGCAGGCAGCACTCGTGCGCCTGAGAGCCCAATTACGAGGTCGCACCCGTCGATCACATCCGCGGGCGCGCCAACTCTGCCCTCGGGGTTGGTCACCTGTGCAAACCAGCGCTTCTGAGGGTTCATCATCCCATCGAGGTAGTCCTCGCGCTGCATGTGTAGCGCACCCCGCGAGTCGGCTCCTACAACCGTCCTGACCCCCGCCTCGAGCAGGATCTTTGTCACCGCGATTCCTGCCGCGCCGAGGCCGATGATCAGCACATTCAGATCCTCGATGCGCCTGCCGGTCAGCTTGACCGCATTCAACAGCGCTGCCATCACGACAACCGCGGTGCCGTGCTGGTCGTCGTGGAAGATCGGGATGTCGAGCTCCGCCTTCAGCCGGTCCTCTATCTCAAAGCACCGGGGTGCGGAGATGTCCTCGAGATTGATCCCACCGAAGGCGGGCGCGATCCGCTTGACGGCATCCACTATCTCGCCTGCGTCGGTTGTGTCCAGGCAGATGGGAAATGCGTCCACTCCCGCGAACTCCTTGAACAGGCAGCACTTGCCCTCCATCACCGGCATCGCGGCGTACGGGCCGATGTTGCCGAGCCCCAACACCGCGGTGCCGTCGGAGACGACCGCGACTGTGTTGCGCTTGATCGTGTACTGAAACGCCCGGTCCTCGTCCTGTGCGATCGCCAGGCACACGCGCGCTACCCCCGGCGTATAGGCCATCGACAGGTCGTCGCGCGTCTTCAGCGGGTGCTTGTTGTGCTGCTCGATCTTGCCCCCGATGTGCAGCTGAAACGTGCGGTCGATCCGGTCGATCACATGCGCGCCCTCGATCTCCTCGATCGCCGCGACGATCGTCTCCCAATGCTCGGGTCCGGCGGCGTCAACGACGATGTCGCGCAAGCTGTGCCCCGACTCGATCTCCACCGGGTCCACCGCTGCGACCAGCCCACCTGCAGCGCCGATCGCACTTGTTACCCGCCCGAGCAGGCCGGAGATGTCGTCGATATCGACGCGCACGTTCAGTCGGTACTGGGCGCTTGGGGTGATGTTCGTCATGGGGCGGGTTCGGCATCTTATGTGCTCAGGGTCGTCGCGCACCTGGGGATAGAGTCCTGCGCGTGGACCGGCGCCTGTTCTTGATCGATGGCCCCAGCCTTGTCTACCGTGCCTTCTTTGCGCTGCCCGAGTCGATCGCTACGTTGACCGGCGTGCCGACCAACGCGATCTTCGGGTTTGCGTCGATGCTCGTCAAGATCGTGACCGAGTACGGCGTATGTCCGACGGTGGTTGCCTGGGACGCGGGGACCTCTGGTCGCAGCGAGCTGTTCGCCGACTACAAGGCACAGCGCCGCTCGCGTCCGGACCTCCTCAAGCAGCAGTGGCCGGCGATGGAACCGCTGGTCGAGGCGTTTGGCTATCGCAACGTGCGCTTGGAGGGCTACGAGGCTGACGACGTGATTGGCTCGCTTGCCGAGCGCGCGCTGAAGGCTGACCCGGCCGTGCCTGTGATGATCCTGTCTGGCGATCGCGATGTCTTCCAGCTGATCGACGACCGCGGCCTCGTCAAGGTGATGGCCACCGCACGCGGGATCACAGAGACCAAGGTCTATGACCGCCAGGCGGTGATTGACCGCTACGGCATCGCGCCGGAGCTGATCCCTGATTTTTATGGATTGAAGGGCGACACCTCGGACAACATCCCCGGCGTGCCTGGCATCGGTGACAAGACTGCCAGCGATCTGATCCAGAGCTACGGCACGCTGGAGGACGTGCTCGCGCACGTCGACGAGATCAAAGGCGCCAAGCGCAAAGAGAACCTCATCGAGCATGCCGAGAACGCTCGCATCTCAAAGCAGCTTGCGACCGTTCAGCGCGACTTGGAGGTCGACCTGGACATCGCGCTCGAGGCTGCCCGTGAGCCCGACCGCTCGCGTGTGCGCGAGGTTTTCCGTGAGTATGAGCTGCGCGACCCGCTGCGTCGCCTCGAGGAAGCGCTCGGCGACCCCGACGTCGCCGCGCCCGCTCCCGTCGCTGAGGTCAAGCTGGCCGGGCGCGTGCGCGCTGGCACGGTGGCCGATCTTGCCGGCCTCGGCTCGAGTGGCGCTGAGCTGGCGCTTGTCGTGCGCGAGACCGAGGTCCCCGACGGCGAGCTGTTTGCCGAGGGCTCCCCATGGCGTTTCGCCGCGCTCGCGATCGAGCAGGACGACGGCGAGGACGGAGCCGGGCCCCGCCCGGCTCCTCCCGAGGTGCTCGCTGGCGACTGCGACTCGCCCGAGCAGGTTGTGCAGGCGTGCGCTTACCGGCCCGTGATCGCGCACGACGCCAAGGCGCTACGGCTCGTGCCGCCCGGGCTCGTCCATGACACGCTGCTCGGCGCCTACCTGCTCGAGCCCGCACGCCGCGGCTACCCGCTTGCCGAGCTCTGCGAAGAGCGCGGCCTCGCCAGTGACCTCGACGACCCGCTCGCCGGCGATGCGCTGTTGCTTGGGGCGCTCGCGATGTGGCAGCGCGAGCAGATCTCAGAGCGTGGCCTGGAGGGCGTGATGCTCGACATCGAGTTGCCGCTCGTCTCTGTGCTGCGCGAGATGGAGCTGCTCGGCGTGCGCCTGAACCTTGAGAGACTGGCCGAGATCAGCGGCCGCGTGCGCGAGGAGCTGGCCGCGCTCGAAGAGGACATCTTCCTGCTCGCCGAAGAGGAGTTCACGATTGGCTCGCCGCAGCAGCTCGGGCAGGTCCTCTTTGAGAAGCTCGGCCTCTCGCGCAAGCGCCGCGGCAAGACCGGCTACTCGACCGACGCGCGCGTGTTGCAGGCGATTCGCTCAGAGCACGACATCGTCCCACTGATCGAGCGCTGGCGCGAGCTCTCGACGCTCGCAAAGACTTACCTCGACGTGCTCCCCGATGTCGTCGACGAGCGCTCGCGGATCCACACGACCTTCCTGCAGGCTGGCGCGCAGACCGGCCGGCTCGCGAGCACCAACCCGAACATGCAGAACGTCCCGATCCGCACGGCGCTCGGGCGCGAGATCCGCGGCTGCTTCGAGGCCGAGCAGGGCAACGTGCTGATCTCCGCCGACTACTCGCAGATCGAGCTGCGCGTGCTCGCCCAGGCGGCTGACGAGCCGGTTCTGCGGGAGATCTTTGAGCGCGGCGAAGACGTGCACACGGCGACTGCCTCGCAGGTCTTTCGAGTAGCACCCGATGAGATCGACCCCGGCATGCGCTCGAAGTCGAAGATGATCAACTACGGGATCGTCTACGGGCTCTCCGATTTTGGCCTCGCTGACCGCCTGAACATCCCGCGCGAGGAGGCCAAGGAGTTCATCGACGCCTATCTCGAGCGTTTCCCGCGTGTCGCTGCGTTCATGGCCGAGACGATCGAGCAGGCCAAGCAGCAGACCTACGTGACGACGCTGTGGGGACGGCGGCGTCAGATCCCCGAGCTGCAGGCGCGCAACTATCAGGTGCGCACGCTCGGTGAGCGGCTCGCTGTCAACACCGTGATCCAGGGCACCGCTGCTGACATCATCAAGCTCGCGATGGTCCGCACGCACGCCGCGCTCGCCGAGTCGAAGCTGACGACGCGCCTGCTGCTGACGATCCATGACGAGCTGCTGTTCGAAGGACCGCCGAGCGAGAGCGACGACGCACGCGCGCTGATCGAGCGCGAGATGTGCGGCGTGTGGGAGCGCGAACCGCCGATGGCGGTGGACATTGGCGAGGGCCACACGTGGCTGGAGGCCAAGTAGCGCCTAGCGGGCAGCCTCGGAAGTAGTGCTGATGTCGATCGGATAATGCAGGGCTCAGATGTTCGCGCCTGAATGCCGATGCTCCAGGCGAGATCTCCATGTCAGATAGCGAAGCCCCGCAAAACAGCCCCATGCCAGACAGCCAAGCACCGCAAAACGACGGCATTCAAGCTGACGGAGTCCCGCCAGACGTCCTGGAGCGACGGACACCGCCGCCGAGCTCAGGCGAGGACGAGCTTGGGCGCCTGCAGCAGGTGATCCAGGGCCGTAAGGGCTTGTGGGCCGTTGTGGCGGTTATATGCGTCGTGGCGGGGATTGTCGGCTCGCTGCTCGGCGCGCACGCGGTCGCGCACACCGATTCCGGTAAGGCGCGCCGGAGCGCTCAGCAGGCCTCAGCGGCGATCGCCTCGACAGCAAAGCTGGAGCTACGCCACGAGGAAGACATTGCGGTCGGCGCTGCCACCTACTTTGCCGGCAACTCGAAGACCTCACCAAAGGAATTCGCCACATGGGTCAAATGGGCGCGCACGCTACGACGCTTCCCAGAGCTCGACGGGCTGAGCCTTGTAACGCTCGTACGCGCACCTGAACTGGCGGCGTTCCAGGCGCGGATCGCAGAACAGCCCGTCAAGCCGGCCGTCAAGACGGCGACCTCCTCGACTGCGGCGGCAAATGCCGCTCGTGCGACCATGCGGGTGGTGCCAGCCGGCAGCCGCCCCAACTACTGCCTCGCGGTCGCCAACCTTGTGCGCAGTCCGGCCAAGAGCCCGCCCGCCGGGCTCGACTACTGTGCGGTGACCCCCGGCCTGCTGTCGTCCAGGGACTCGTCCCGTAGCGGCTACGCGCCGGTTCTCATGGGCCACACCAAGGCGCTCGGGATCGACACACCCGTCTACCGGGGCAACGTCATCCCGCGCACCGTCTTTGGGCGCACCGCCGCATCCGTCGGCTGGCTGCGCGAGGTGCTCGAGCCGGAAGTCATGCTGCGGGAAGCCCTGCGCGGCTACTCCGCCTCGGCGGTGAGCCTCAGCTACCGCACGGGCTCTTCGAATCTCGCGTTCGCCAGCGGCACTCCGCAGCCTGGGGCGCAGAGCACGACTATCGCGCTGCACAACGGATGGACCGTGCGGAGCTTCGCGGCGGTGCCTGGCGCAGGTGTATTGAGCGACGGCGACGCGCTGGCGTTGTTGATCGTCGGCTGCGTTCTGAGCGTGCTGCTAGGCCTGCTGGTCTTCCTTCTTGGTGGCGGTGGCGTGCTGGTCCGCGAGGCGCGGACAAAGACCGGTGAGGTGCCACACGAGGACCTCTACGATCTCCTCACTGGACTTCCCAACCGCGCACTTACGCTTGACCTCGCCGAGCGCATGGTGGCGCGCGCAGCACGCCAGTCAGGAATGCTCGCCGGCGCGCTGTTCATCGACATCGACTGGTTCAAAGATGTCAACGACAAGCTCGGCCAGGCCGCTGGTGACCAGCTCCTGCAGATCGTTGGGCAGCGGCTCGAGAACGTGGTGCGAACAGGAGACACTGTGGGACGTCTTGGCGGCGATCAGTTTGTCGTGCTGGTCGAATCTCAAGCCCGCGGGGTGAGGCTCGACAACCTGGCCCGGCGCGTGATCGAATCTCTGCATCAGGCCGTCGCGCTCGACGACTTCGGACCGAACTTCTTTCTCACGGCGAGTATCGGCGTTGCCTTTGGCCGCTACACCGGTCCAGAGGATCTACTGCGCGACGCGCAACTGGCCCTCCAGGCAGCCAAGGCTGCGGGCAAGGATCGCTACACGCTGTTCAACGCCAACATGCGCTCTGTCATCGAGGGTCGGGGAGTGCTCGAGGCAGACCTGAACGCTGCTCTGCAGGACAAGCAGTTCTTGCTCTTTTACCAGCCTATATATGACCTGCAGGCTCGGATGGTGGTGGGTCTCGAGGCGCTCATCCGCTGGCAGCACCCTACGCGTGGTGTTTTGCTCCCTGCCGACTTCATCCCGCTGGCCGAGGACACCGGCCTGATTGTGCCAGTCGGTCGCTGGGTACTCGAAGAGGCTTGCTCCCGAGCCTGCCGCATGGAACGTGGCGGGCCATCGGGTTGGCATCTCCGTACAGGTATCGCCCAACCAGCTGAATCGAGACGGATTCACCACGGACATTCTGCGTGCGTTGCAGCAGTCAGGGATCGAGCCGTCGCTGCTCACGCTCGAGATCGCCGAGAGCACGGTCATGAACGACGTCACAGTGGCGGTTGCGCGCATGCAGGAGATCAAGCGGCTGGGTGTGCGCATCGCGATCGACGACTTCGGCACCGGGTATGCCTACCGCTCGGCCCTTCAGAAGATGCCGCTTGACTTCCTGAAGGTGGACCGCAGTTCCCTCGCTGCCTCCGAAGACGAGGACTACCGCAGCTGGCTGCTCGAGGCGATCCTCCACTTTGGGCATGACCTCTCGCTGACGGTGATCGCCAAGGGCATCGACACCGAGGAGCACATGAGGAAGGTCCAGGCAATGGGCGCCACGATGGCTCAGGGGTTCTTCATGGGCGAGCCCATCCCGGTGGACGCGGTCGCGCACCTCCTCGACGCGGCCGCTCAACAGCGAGTCCTCCTTGGCTCTCAGCTCGCCCTCGCCGCCGGAACGCTGGCGCCTGTAGCCGGCACGCAGCCGACGCCCACGGTCTCATTTCCTACGCAGCCGCCGGACGTAGCCAGCACGTCTCCCGCACAGCCCGACCCTGCAGCCGGCGCACAGCCAACCTCTCAAGACCCGCCGCAGCGGCTTCAGTAAACGGTATTCCCAGTCGGCTGGCTGACTGCCGTGGGAACTGCGACGCGACCGGTGGACGCAATCTGACGCGGACCTGCACCCACGAACGATGGTGGGGCTATCGCCAGGTAGTGCTTGAACATCCAGTGGGCGAAGCGGCGGGACGTGAGGCTCAACGAGAGCGCAGTTGGCGCGGGTGTCGGTGTGAGGTGGCCGATCGCGCGCTGGGCTCCTAGCAGCCAGGCGTATTTGCGCGCATGCGCGTCTGAGAATGCGCTGTAGCGGGCGAGTGCCTGCTCGCGTGTGCTGTTGCCTTCGTGCACGGCGCGCAGCGCACGCCCGCAGGCCAGACCGAAATACAGCGCCGTGCGGATGCCCTCGGCGGTCAACGGGAGACAGTGACCGGCGGAGTCGCCGACGAAGAACACGCCGTCCTCCACTGCGGGGCGCAGCTCGTGCGGGATCCAGTTGCCCTGGTAGCCATCTGGGGTCATCCCCAGCTCGCTGGCTAGCTTGACTGTGGGCTCCTTGACGTGGTGAGCTGGCCAGAAGGAGCCGGCGCCGATACGTACCTCATCGCGTGCGGGAAAGCTCCAAGCGTAGCCGGCACGCACGTAGCCAGCGTCGATCCACAGCTCCATCTCCTGCCTATTGCCCTCGGGGTGGACCTCTAGGCCGCGCGAGAGGCGCGCGTTTGGGGGCTGGATCGCGGCCTGGTTGGACAGCACCCGTCGCCAGCCGAGTGCATCGACGATCAACGGCGCGGTCAGCTCACCGCGGTCGGTGTGGACGATCAGCCCGTCGCGGCCTGTCACCGTCGCTGTCTCGAACTCCATCTCGGTCTGGTCGGCCTGGTTGTAGAGCAGTGTGCACAGCTTGCGGTAGTCGAACGTGGAGAACGACCACGGCAGGCGCCAGCGCGTCCTTGCAAACGGCGTGTGTACGACCAGCTCGGAGAATGTCTGGCTCAGCGATCCGTGCAGGTCCATCGCATCTAGCCACACTGTTGGCATCGCGCAGGCCGAGGTCTGGCGCTCACCGAGCTCGTAGCGATCGATCATCAACACGCTTGCCCCTGAGCCGGCGAGCTCTCGAGCGACCGCCAGCCCGGCAAAGCTCGCTCCGCAGATGAGTACGTCGCAGTCGCGCTCCAAGCTGGTGCGCTGCGCTCCACGCTTGGTCGCGCGTGTAGGCATCGGATCGATGTTATAGCTGTCCCTATCTGGTGGAGCCGTCCCCATCCCGACGGCGCGCCTGCGCTAGGCTTCGGGCGGTGCAAACTGTGATTGACAATCCTGAGGCCCATGTGGTTGCGGGGTCTAACGGGCTACTGCTGGAGATCGACGGGCAGATCCTGCCCAACTACGACGCTACCTTCCGGGAGATTGAGGAGGGCCAGGTAGTCACCGGGCACGTCGTGCGGATTGACAAGGACGAGGTGCTGGTTGACATCGGCTACAAGTCCGAGGGGGTCATACCAGCCAACGAGCTTTCGATCCGCAAGGCCGTCGATCCCAACGAGGAGGTGCACCTCGGCGAGGAGGTTGACGCGATTGTCATGACCAAGGAGGACCAGGACGGTCGCCTGATCATGTCCAAGAAGCGTGCCCGCTTCGAGAAAGCGTGGCGGCGCATCGAAACTGCTGCCGAGTCTGGCGAGCCTGTGATTGGCACGGTCATCGAGGTCGTCAAGGGCGGTCTGATCATTGACCTCGGCGTGCGTGGCTTCCTGCCGGCTTCTTTGGTCGATATCCGTCGCGTGCCCAACCTAGATGAGTACATGAGCACGAAGATTGAGACGAAGGTGATCGAGCTCAACCGTTCGCGCAACAACGTCGTCCTCTCGCGCCGCGCGGTGCTGGAGGAGGAGCGTAAGGAGGTTCGCCAGCAGATCCTCGATCGCCTGGCGCCGGGCCTGGTCGTGGAGGGACAGATCTCGAACATCGTTGACTTCGGTGCGTTTGTGGACCTCGACGGGATCGACGGTCTGATCCACATTTCCGAGCTGTCGTGGTCGCATGTGAACCATCCGAGCGAGATCCTCACGATCGGCGACACCGTCAAGGTGAAGGTGCTGGACATCGACCGCGACCGCCAGCGCATCTCGCTGGGGCTCAAGCAGACCCAGGAGGACCCCTGGCAGCGGATCGTCGATACGTACAACATCAACGACGAGCTCTCGGGCAAGGTCACGAAGGTTGTTACGTTCGGCGCGTTTGTGGAGATTCTCGACGGCGTTGAGGGGCTTGTGCACATCTCTGAGCTTGCTGGCCACCATGTTGAGAGCCCGCGTGAGATCGTCCACCCTGGCGATGAGATCCGCGTGAAGATCCTCGAGATCGATTCTGAGCGCAGGCGCCTGTCGCTGTCAGCAAAGCGCGTCGAGGATCAGATCCTGCCGCTGCCGCGACCGGACGCGCCTGCCGCCTCCACGGACACGTCTGCTGCATCCCCGGCCGAGCCCGAGGCCGTGGCCGAAGAGCAGGTTGTGCTCGAGGATTCACTCGACGTGGCCCTGGGAGAGGACGTTGGGGAGCTGGCCGCCGAGGCTCCTGAGGCCGCTGTGACTGTTGAGGCTCCCGATACCGCCGACGCGGAGGAGTCTGAGCCTGAGGCTGAGGTGGCACCCACAGAGGAGGAGCAGGTGGATGCGCCGCCAGTCACGGAGGTGCCCGAGGCTGAGGTGGCGTCTGCTGTAGAGGACTCTGCTGAGGAGGCGTCCACGGCACCGGTGCCCGAGGTGGGCGATGGCGTTGACGCTGAGTTTCAGGCTGCTGGCGAGCCGGCGCAGGACTGACGGCTAGAGGCTGAGTCCCAACGGCGAGGCCGGGCTGATGCAGTCGGATGTGCCGCTTGTTGGGCTGACGGGGGGCATGGGCGCGGGCAAGTTGACGGCGCTGGCGGCGTTGGAGCGCCTGGGGGCGGCGGTGCTGTCGACGGATGCGGTTGTGCACGAGCTGTATGCGGGTGAGCAGCTGCGCGACGCGGTTGTGGCGCGCTGGGGCGCGCAGGTCGCGCCTGGTGGGGTGGTTGATCGGGCGGCAGTGGCTGAGCATGCGTTTGCTCGAGCGCAGGATCGGGCGTGGCTGGAGGAGCTGCTGTGGCCGCTGGTGGGCGAGCGGGTGGCAATATGGCTTGAACGGGTGTGTGCCTCACAGCCGCCGCCGCGGGCGGCTGTGGTTGAGGTTCCGCTGCTGTTTGAGGCCGGGATGGAGGACTCCTACGACGCGACGGTGGCGGTGATTGCCGACGAGCAGGTGCGTCGCGAACGCGCTGAGGGACGAGGTCATGCGCTCCCGGATGCGCGCGCGGCGCGACAGCTGACTCAGGAGGAGAAGGCGCGCCGAGCGACATTCACGGTGCGCAACGATGGCAGCGAGGAGGATCTCACAGCACAACTGTCGGGTGTGCTTGACAAGCTTGGAAGATGAGCGTCGTTGTGCATCGACGCAGGCGCGTGTTCGCTACGACGGTTGCTGTCGTGTTCCTGGGAGCGCTGGTCGCGCTGCTGGTGCCACGCTTGGAGCATGCTGTTCACGAATTCGCGCTGCCGCTGAGTGATGCGAGCATCATCCGCGAACAGGCTGCCGCCAAGCACCTGGACCCGGCGCTGATCGCGGCGGTTATCTACGCTGAGACGAAGTTCGACCCGCGCACGTCTCCGGCGGGAGCAGAGGGGCTGATGCAGATCCTGCCGAGCACGGCCCATTTCCTGGCTGGTTTGTCTGGTGGGGTGAGCTTCACGACCAGCGACCTTGCGACCCCCGCGATCAACGTCGCTTACGGAAGCTATTACTTGCGCTATCTGCTCGAACATTACGATGGCAATGAGATGCTTGCGGTGGCTGCCTACAACGCGGGTCTCTCGAATGTCGATCATTGGGTGGCACAGGCAAGTGCTGAAGGCAAGAGCCTGACGGTTGCTGAAATCCCGTTCGGACAAACGCGCGCGTATGTGCAGCGCGTCCTGCAGGCGCAGCGTGAATACAGGGCTGTCTATGCACACCAGCTGGGAATCAAATAAGGACAGTAGGCCGAGGTTCCCTCGGCTGTTCAGTCAGTCAATCGGGCTCGGCTGCAGCGCGCTCTCCCCAGGCGGCTCGATGTGCGGCAGATGCGGGTGGGGCAGATGGTGCGGGTGCGCGACCGTCGCTGACTGGATGTCGCGCCGGGCGACCGTCACGTAGGCGACGAGCGCGACGAACACGGTCAGCGCGATCGCGCTGACGGTCCCGTCGCCGAGACCGAGACCGCCGTTGGTCGTCTTGCTGAACCCGTCGGCGAAGGAGGCGCCCAGCGGTCGGGTCACGATGTAGGCGAACCAGAACGCGATGATCGGGTTCATGTCGAAACGCCACCAGCCGATTGCCGGAATCGAGATGATCGCGGCGAATAGCAGGACAGAGGGGAAGAATCCGAGGTTCAGGGAGATGGCGGTGAGGTCGCCGGCGGCGGTGCCGAGCGCGAACGTCGCTAGCACGGCTGCCCAGTAGTAGCTCTCACGACGGCGGGTCGTGATCGTGTGGATCGAGAGGGTGCCCTCGCTGCGGTACCAGAAGTAGAAGATCGCGGCCACGAGAATCCCATAGAGCGGGGTGGTCACGGCGTAGGGGAGGCTCGCGCCGTCGTGGACCCCGTCGGCGGCCATCGTGCCGAAGATCGCGACCATCATCACCGCGAACCAGTAGGACGGTGCTTTGTACTCGCGAGTGCGCAGCTGCAGCCACAACGCGAACCACAACCCGAAGATGCCGACCGCTGCTGCCACGGGGACGCTGTTCTGGCCCATGAAATCGGACATCGCCTCGCCCATCCCGGTGGTCAGGAGCTTCAGCACCCAGAAGATCAGGGTGATCTCCGGGACCTTTGCGGCCAGGGGCTGTGGGCTGTCGTGGTTTCGCGAGCGAATCCGCGGCATCGTCATTCCTTTGAGCTGGAGCTGGGCTGATCGCCGGCTGCGGGCTTGCGCCCGGACCCTGTCAACCTGGCGAGTGCAAAAGGCTACGGAGCCTGTCTTAGGCTGCCTTAAAGATCTACGCGACTTCGGGCGCCGCGACCGTGGCCCCGTCGTGAGCGCCGTCCGCCTCGCCTCCAGCGGCCAAGGTCTTCGGCACGAGGACCCCGGCGAGTAGGCAGACGAGCAGGAAGCCGGTGGCCATCAGGAAGGTCTCGGTGAAGCCCGTGACCGCCGGCTCGCCGCGGATCGTGTGCGCCGCGATGAACGTCGCTGAGAGCTGGCCGCCGAGCGCCCCGCCGAGCGTGCGCATGACCGTGTTCATGCCGCTCGCCACACCCGTCTGGTGGGGAGAGACCGCTTGCACGATCAGGTTGCCGAGCGCCGCGAAGGCGAGGCCGACTCCGATTCCGAGCAGGCCGGCGGCGATCAGCAGGTCGTAGGGATGGCTGTGCGCGACGGCGAGCAGCGCGAAGGATGCGGTGCTGAACGCGGTCCCCGCCAGCAGCGCGCTGCGCGAGCCGAAGCGGGCGGAGATGCGGCCCGCATAGAGGCCGAGGATTGTCATCCCGATCGTCGAGGGCAACAGGTACAGCCCCGAGATGACGACGGAGGCGCCAAAGCCGAAGCCGGTGCTCTTCGGCAGCTGCGCGATCTGGGGAATGACGATGAACGACGCGTACATCCCGGCGCCGAGCAGGAACGCGGACGCGTTGGTCGTCCATACGCCTCGGATCCGCATCATCGTCATGTTGACGAGTGGATTGCGACTGCGGACCTCGACCGCGATCCAGGCCACAGAGACGGCGAGGCCGGCGGCGATCAGACCAAGCGTCTTGGCTGATCCCCAGCCCCACGTCGTCGTCTCTGAGATCGCGATCAACACGATCGACATGCCGGCGGTCATCAGCGCCGCGGCGAGCCAGTTGACGCGCCCGGGCAGCTTCACCGGAGACTCCGGGATGAAGCGCCAGGTCGCGAACGCGGCGAAGACGGTCGGGACCAGTGGCAGCCAGAACAGCCAGTGGTAGTTCAGGTGCTCGATGATCAGGCCGGCGAGCACGATCCCCGCGCCGGCGCCGGCGCCGAGGATCGCCGAGAGCAGGCCGATGCTGCCGGCCACCTTCTCGCGCGGGAACTCGTCGCGGACGATCCCGAACGCGAGCGGGAAGATCCCGCCGGCGGCGCCCTGGATGAAGCGGCCCACGACGATCACCGCCAGCGAGCTCGACAGGGCGGAGATGAGCGTACCCGCAGCGAGGATCACGAGCGTCCACAGGAGGATCTTCTCCTTGCCGTACATGTCGCCGAGGCGGCCGAGGATCGCGGTGCCGACCGAGGCGGCGAGCAGGTAGGCGGTCAGCAGCCAGGTGACCCCGGTGACGCTCGCATGCAGGGCGTGCTGGAAGGTCGGCAGCGCCGGCAGGACGGCCGAGCTGAGCATCGCGTAGGCCAGCCCGCCGAGCGCGAGCACGGCGAGGATCAGGTTTGGATGGGTGCGGTCTTCGGTGGAGGTCGAGGTCATCAATGGCTACTGTAGGAGGCGGTCACTGTCCATGCCCGACTTCAAGCTAGACGACGCCTTCACTCCCGCCGCTGACCAGCCCAAGGCGATCGAAGCGCTGGCCGAAGGGGTGCGCGAAGGGGAGCGATTTCAGACGCTGCTGGGGGCGACTGGAACTGGTAAGACGATGACGATGGCTGGCGTGATCGAGGCGGTGCAGCGTCCGACGCTCGTGATCGCGCACAACAAGACGCTGGCGGCGCAGCTGTGTAACGAGTTCCGGACGTTCTTTCCTGAGAACGCGGTTGAGTACTTCGTCTCTTACTACGACTACTACCAGCCCGAGGCGTACGTCCCCAGCAGGGACCTCTACATCGAGAAGGACTCGGCGATCAACCAGGAGGTGGACCGCTTGCGCCATGCGGCCACCGCCGCGGTGTTCGCGCGCCGAGATGTGATTGTGGTGGCGTCGGTCTCCTGTATCTATGGCCTGGGCTCGCCGGAGACGTATGCGATGAACATGCAGATCCTCAAGCGTGGCGAGGAGATTGACCGCGACGGTCTGTTGCGCAAGCTCGTGTCGATCCAGTATGCGCGTAATGACGCAGTGCTCGCGCGAGGGACGTTCAGGGTGAAGGGGGAGACGCTGGAAGTGTTTCCGGCCTATGCAGAGACGGCGTTTAGGGCAACCCTGTTCGGCGACGAGGTTGAACGGCTGCAGCAGTTCGACCCGCTGACGGGCGAGCTGATCGAGGATGACCTGGAGCACGTGGCGATCTGGCCTGCGACGCACTACAACGTCAAGGAGGGCACGATTGAGGCCGGCGTCGCGGCGATCGGCGATGAGTTGAACAAGCGCTGCGAGCAGTTGGAGAATGAAGGCAAGCTGTTGGAGTCGCACAGGCTGCGCCAGCGCACGCAGTACGACATGGAGATGCTCAGGGAGATGGGGTTCACCTCGGGCATCGAGAACTACTCACGGATCCTTGATGGCCGTAAGCCGGGCGAGCGACCGTACTGCCTGATCGATTATTTCCCCAAGGATTTTGTGTGCTTCATCGACGAGTCCCACCAGACGGTGCCGCAGATTGGGGGCATGCATGTGGGGGATGCCTCACGCAAGCAGACGCTTGTGGATTATGGGTTCAGGCTACCCAGTGCGCTGGATAACCGTCCGCAGACGTTCGCGGAGTTCCTTTCGATCACCCCACAGCTCGATGTTCGTCTCGGCTACGCCTGGCGAATACGAGCGCACGCAGTCTACGCGCGTGGTCGAGCAGATCGTGCGTCCGACTGGGATTGTCGATCCCATGGTCGAGGTGCGCGCGACGAAGAACCAGATTGACGATTTGATGAATGAGGTCCGCACTCGCGTGGATCGCAACGAGCGGGTACTGGTGACCACGCTCACCAAGAAGATGTCGGAGGACCTGTCGGGGTACCTGCTGGAGATGGGGTTCAAGACTAGGTATCTGCACTCGGAGATCGACACGCTGGAACGGATTCAGATCATCCGCGACCTGCGCCTGGGCGAGTACGACGTGCTTGTCGGCGTGAACCTGCTGCGCGAGGGCCTCGATCTGCCGGAGGTCTCTTTGGTGGCGATCCTTGACGCCGACAAGGAGGGGTTCCTGCGCGGGGAGACCTCCCTGATCCAGACTATCGGCCGGGCGGCCCGGAACATCGAGGGGACTGTGCTGATGTACGCCGACAGAGAGACGAAGGCGATGCGGGCAGCGCTCCAGGAGACCGAGCGCCGCCGCGCGATCCAGCTCGCCTACAACGAGGAGCACGGGATCACGGCGGCGACGATCGTTAAGGGCGTTTCGGACATCGCTGAGTTTTTGCAGGGAGACTCGAAGGTCCCGCGCGGTAAACGCCGCCGCACGGCAGAGCGCAGGGGGCGGGCGAAAGAGATGCCGATGCACGAGCTCGAGCGGATGGTGGTCGAGTTGGAGGAGGAGATGCTCGTTGCGGCGGAGGAGCTGCGCTTCGAGTATGCAGCCCAGCTGCGCGACGAGCTCAGGGAGCTGCGACGCGACCTGAAGGAGATCGAGAAGAACGAAGCTGCGGTCGAGGTCGCCTGAGGCGTCCGCTAGGCTTCGGCGCAGTGGACCTGGATAGGCAGAGCATCGAGAAGCGCGACTTTCCGGTGAGCCGGCGCGGGTATGACCCAGCGGCGGTTGATGCTCATCTGCGCGTGCTGTCAAGCGAGGTCGAGGAGCTCCGGCGCACGGCTGCTGGGCGCGGCGCTGACTCGCTGGCGGCGACTGCGGGTACGCAGGTGCAGAGCATCATCGCTGCGGCTGAGGCGGCGGCTGCGGAGATCGAGAGCCAGGCGCAGTCGAGCGCGAACAGCATGCGCGAAGAGGCAACGAGGGACGCGGAGAAGACCCGTGCGGATGCGGTTGCGCGAGCGCAGGCACACGTGCAGACAGTGAGCGAGGCGACCGCCACGCTGCTGGCGCGCGTCGAGTCGATGGACGGCGAGGCGAGCAAACTGGTGGACAGCCTGCGTGCTGGTGCGGGCAGGCTCGCAAGAGACCTGACGGCGCTCGAGACGAACATGGGCGAGCTCTACGACGCGGCGTCCGGTCGTGCTGCCGGCGGTGGTGTGGTGAGGGCGGTCGCTGACGAGAAGGCGCCTGTAGTCGCGGAGCCCCCGCGTCCGGCCGACGTGCCGTCCCCGGTGGCGGCGCCCGTGCCGCCCCCACCTCTGCCCGAGCCTGCATCGCCATTTGCGACGTCCTCGCCCGCGTCATCGCCGGCGCCGGCATCTGTACCTCCGATGGCTACTGAGAACGGGGACCTGGATGGTGCGCGGCTGGTGGCGCTGAACATGGCTCTAAACGGCGACTCACGTGAGCAGACCGATCGCTATTTGGCTGAGAACTACGAGTTGCCAGACCGGCAGAAACTGCTGGACGAGGTGTACGCAGCGATCGAGGGGTAGGGGCAACGGAGCCGGGAACGCTTCCTCGGTAGACGCGGATCGGGCTCGGTTGCGGCTGCTTGTATCGTTGCCATCTCGATCCAGGATCGCATTCGCTGCGGACCCCGAATATACGAACATCTGTTCGCCGTCATACAATGGCCGCGGACATGCCAGCAAGTAATCAGATCGTCGTCTCGGGGGCGCGAGAGCACAACCTCAAAGACATCTCGTTGTCGTTGCCGCGCGACGCCCTCGTGGTGATCACGGGACTGTCCGGCTCAGGTAAGAGCAGCCTGGCGTTCGACACGATTTACGCGGAGGGCCAGCGCCGCTATGTCGAGTCGCTGTCGGCCTACGCCCGCCAGTTCCTCGGGCAGATGGACAAGCCCGACGTCGATTCAATTGAGGGGCTCTCGCCGGCGATCTCGATCGATCAGAAGACGACCTCGCGCAACCCCCGTTCGACGGTGGGCACGGTGACTGAGATCTACGATTACCTGCGGTTGCTGTGGTCGCGCGTGGGTAAGCCGCACTGTTCGATCTGCGGGCGGCCGATCGTGGGCCAATCGGCGGAGCAGATCATCGACCAGGTGATGGAGCTCGGCGAGGGGACCCGCTTCATGGTGCTCGCCCCGGTCGTGCGCGGGCGCAAGGGCGAGTACTCAAAGCTCCTGGAGGAACTGCGCGCTGATGGCTTCGCGCGTGTGAAGATCGATGATCGGCTGCGGATGCTCGAGGAGTCGATCGTGCTCGACAAGCGCTACAAGCATGACATCGCGGTCGTGGTCAACCGGTTGGTGATGCGCCACGATTTGCGTAAGCGCTTGGCGGACTCGATCGAAACTGCGGTGGGCCTGGCAGAGGGGCTGGTTGAGATTGAGGTCGTCGGCGCAGCCAGCGATCGGGATTCCACCCAAACGCCGGCAGCTGAGGGTGTCTCGGCAGCGGAGCGTCCACGTGCGACTGGCGCGAAGGGTGTGCGCTCGGCTGCCACGCAGATCGTCCCGGGCGAGGTGCCCGAGCCTGGCACGTTGTTCACGTTCTCCGAGCGTTTTGCCTGTCCGGTGCACGGACCGTCGCTGGTGGAGTTGGAGCCGAGAATCTTCTCGTTCAACTCGCCGCATGGTGCCTGCGAGCACTGCACGGGACTGGGGGCGCAGATGGAGATCGACCCAGACCTCGTCCTGCCCGATCCGACGCTGTCGATCGCCGAGGGGGCGCTCGCGCCCTGGGCGAGCAGTTCGTCGAATTACTACGAGCAGGTGACTGAGGCGATCGCCGAGCACTACGGCGTGGACCTCGACACGCCCTGGGAGGAGTTGCCGGGCGAGATGCAGGATCTGTTCCTGAACGGGACGGATGAACGGCTGCAGATTACTTATCGCAACCGCTATGGACGCAAACGCTCCTACGCGACCAGGTTCGAGGGGATCGTGAAGGGGTTGGAGCGCCGCTACCGCGAGTCAGAGTCCGAGGGTACGAAAGAGAAGATCGAGCAGTTCATGTCGCTGCGCCCCTGCCCGGTCTGCGGCGGCGCGCGGCTGCGTGCGGAGTCGCGCGCGGTGCTCGTGGGAGGAACACCGATCGACGAGTTCTGCGCACTGTCCGCGCGGCGGGCGCTGGAGTGGCTGGGAGAGGTGGAGCTGTCGGAGACCGACCGGCACGTCGCGCGGTTGGTCCTGCGCGAGATCTCCGAGCGTCTGCAGTTCTTGGAGAACGTTGGCATCGGCTACCTCTCGATGGACCGGGCGGCGGCGACACTGTCCGGTGGGGAGGCGCAGCGGATCCGCCTCGCGACCCAGATCGGGAGCTCGCTGGTGGGCGTGCTGTACATCCTCGACGAGCCCTCGATCGGGCTGCACCAGCGCGACAATTCAAAGCTGATCGGGACCCTGGAGCGCTTGCGGGATTTGGGAAACACGGTGATCGTGGTCGAGCATGACGAGCAGACGATGCGTGCGGCTGACCACCTAGTCGACATGGGCCCGGGCGCGGGCGTGCACGGCGGGAAGATCGTCGCGCAGGGCACCGCGGCGCAGGTGGAACAGGTGAAGGGCTCGGCCACGGGGCAGTTCCTCGCGGGGACACGCACGATCGAGGCGCCATCCAAGCGGCGCACCCCGCGCGGCTACGTGGAGATCGAAGGGGCGAGCCAACACAACCTACGCAATATCGACGTGAAGGTCCCGCTCGGCGTGCTGACATGCGTGACTGGGGTTTCCGGGTCGGGCAAGTCAACGCTGGTGAACGAAGTGCTATTCAAGTCGGTTGCCAGCCAACTGCACCGGGGCACCGCCCGCGAAGCGGGTGGTCGGCGGCGCCCGGGAGCGCACCGCGCTATCCACGGCCTCGATCAGCTCGACAAGATCATCGCCGTCGACCAGTCTCCGATCGGGCGCACCCCGCGCTCGAACCCGGCGACGTACACAGGGCTGTTCGATGTGATCCGCGACATGTTCTCGAAGACCCAGGAGGCCCGCGCGCGCGGGTACAAGCCCGGCCGCTTCAGCTTCAACGTCAAGGGTGGGCGCTGCGAGGTTTGCAAGGGAGACGGGCAGATCAAGATCGAGATGCACTTCCTTCCTGACGTGTACGTGCCTTGTGAGCAGTGCCATGGCAAGCGCTACAACCGCGAGACGTTGGAGGTGAAGTTCAAGGGGAAGAGCATCGCTGACGTGCTCGATATGGCGATCGAGGACGCTTTGGGCTTCTTCGAGCACATCCCCAAGGTTCGCCGTCGCCTGGAGACGCTGAACGCCGTCGGGCTGGGTTACGTGCGCCTCGGTCAGCCCGCGACGACGCTCTCCGGTGGCGAGGCGCAGCGGGTGAAGTTGGCGACTGAGCTGTCGAAGGTTGCGACTGGTCGCACGCTGTATATCCTCGATGAGCCGACGACGGGGCTGCACTTCGCGGATGTGGAGCGGCTGCTGGAGGTGCTGCAGCGGCTCGTTGACGCGGGCAACAGCGTGGTCGTGATCGAGCACAACCTCGACGTGATCAAGAGCGCCGACAGGCTGATCGACATGGGCCCGGAGGGAGGCGAGGAGGGGGGCATGGTGATCGCTGATGGCACCCCCGAGCAGGTGGCTGCTGAGCTGGCCTCGCACACGGGGGAGTTTTTGGCGGAACTGGTGGTTCCGGCGCGGCGCGGCGCGAAAAAGAAACCGCTTGGTAAGAGCGCCCCCAAACGCAAGCCCCGGGCGAAGGTTGCCGCTTGATCGACAACGATGTGGCGCGCCAGGCCCGCCTGTGGGCGCAGAAGTGGCGCTGGTATGAGCGCAACTCGCTTCCTTGGAACCGCGTACGGATCCACTGGCAGCTGATGCGCCGCGGCGCCTTCGCGCGCTGGCCGCTGCATGGCAACGTGCTCGAGGCCCTGCGCGAAGGGCGCCTGGAGGTGGGGGAGGGGGCGCTGTTCGAGCCCAATGTTTGGATCACCGCTCCCGGCCGCGCGCGCGTGCGGATTGGCTTGGGCACGTTTCTGAACCAGGGCGTGATGATCGCGGCCGAGCAGTTGGTGGAGATCGGCGATCACTGCATGCTCGCCAACGGTTGCTTCGTGTCAGACGCCTCGCACCGCTATGACGATCCCAAGAAGCCGATCACGTGGCAGGGCTTCGAGAGCAAGGGTCAGACGTTGATCGGCGATAACTGCTGGCTGGGCGCGAACGTGGTCGTCACCAGTGGCGTGACGATCGGCGAGCGCTGCGTGATCGGCGCGAACAGCGTGGTCACACGCGACATCGAGCCGTTCTCGGTCGCGGCGGGCGCGCCGGCCGCAGTGATCAGGCGGGTCCAGTACGGATAGCTCCTCAAGGACCCGCCTGCACTGCAACTCAGGATTACGGCGTCGTCAGGAAGCCGGGATCCAGGTCGTTGAGATGTGGCACTCGTTGGTCGCCTCCGAGGCGTAGGCGAACACTTCGAGCTGGCCATGCACGGGCGTGGTTACGGTCAGGCGCCCGCTGGCGTAGCTTTCTCTGTTGCCCGCCGAGGTGCTCGTCACGCCGAACAGGTATTCGGGGTTGATGCTCGCGTTCTGAGTCAAGCTCCCGAACCAGATCAGCGCCGGCGAGCCCTCGTCGCTCTCGGTGTGTACGTAATCGATCTGCACCGGAGCGCGATTGGATGCGTCGAGCGTGACCTCGATCAGGCTCGGGCCAAGCTGCAGGCAATTGCCGGTCAGCTGAAACGGTCCGGCCGTGCCAAGCGGCGTGATCTGTTCGGTATTAGCTGGTGCGGTGGAGTTGTAGACGTACTCGACGGAACCGGGCCCCTGCGGCCCAGTAGCGCCGGTTTCGCCCTTCTGCCCCTGTGCTCCTGTAAGGCCCTGTGGGCCAGCAGGACCTGCCTGGCCCTGTGGGCCCTTGACCAGCGTGACTTTGTGAGAGCGAGATTTGCCCTTACCGCCCCGTGTCTGGGCCCTGTGGGCGCTGCGACCGCCGTGAATGGGTCGCTGTGCGCTGGCAGAGGATGTGTCCACGGTGAGAGCTGTGAGGAACGACACGGCGATGGCGAGCGAGGGGATGAGTGCTGTGAACTTGCGCATGGGTGACCTCCTGTGGTCTTTCGGGCGGTGGCCCGGTTGTGTTTGTGCTCCCTCAACCGAGCTCGTTGTCGTTCCTTACGCTCGTCCTCCCAAAAATCTGAGTTCGAGGACAGGACGTGTCTGGCGGCCGTGTCTCGGCTGCGATTCGTGTGCGCCACCGTAAGGATGTGGCTGATCCTCCGTTGCATCTGACGTCCGCGGCAGACGATGCCGGCGATGCGCCGAAAACGAAGGAGATGCCATCTTGTCCACCAACACGATCGCCTCGGCTTGCCCAGGTCCGATCGCTGTGGGAGAATCGTCGTGAGCAGGTGGCCATGGCGATATCGACCGCACGCCCCAGCACCACGCCTGACGACCGCGAGCTCGCGGCACTGGCGATCGCCGGCAACGGCGATGCATTCGCGCAGCTATATGACCGCCACGAGCGTCGCGTGTTCGGCTTCTGCCTGCGGATGTTGGGCACTCCTGATGAGGCGGCCGACGCGACGCAGGAGACCTTTATGCGCCTGCTCAAGCGCTTGCCCGCCCTGGAAGGTAAGGACGTGAACTTCATCGCCTACGCGCTCGCATCGGCACGCAACGCGTGCTACGACACGATCGAAGCCAGGCGCCGCGTCGAGCCTGTCGGCGAGCCGATCGAGCCGGGAGGATCTGAGCCCGGCGAGGTAGAGCTCGACCCCGAGCGGGCGGCGCTGCTGCGAGCGACGCAGGCGAGTGTGCGCGCTGCCAACGCTGGCCTGCCCGAGCGCCAGCGCGAGGTGCTCGCGCTGAGGGAGCTCGAGCAGCTCTCCTACGAGCAGATTGGCGAGATCGTCGGCGTGAACAGCAACGCGGTTGCGCAGCTCATCTCGCGTGCGCGGATCAGGCTGCGCGACCTGGTTAGGGGCGACGCGTTGGCGTCGATCGCCTCCTCATCGCCCGAGTGCGAGCGTGCGCTGCCGCTGCTTGCGCGCATCCAGGACGAGCAGGGTAGCGCCAGCGAGGAGCTCAACTGGGTGCGCGCTCATGTGACGAACTGTGAGACATGTCAGCTGAGCCGTGCGGCGATGGAGGAGGCTGGCGTGTCCTACCGGGCGCTTGGGCCGATCGTGCCGCTCATCTGGCTGCGCCACGCGACGATCGCACGCGCTGCAGAGCTCGTGGGGGCTGACTGGAGCCACCTCGCCAGCGCTGCGCACGGCTCCGCGCACGGCACGACCATCAGCTCGTACAACACGACTTCTTCTTCTTACTCTTCTTCTTCCGGCGCACGCAGGCGCAGCGGTGGGCATCCTCAGCGCTGGCTGCTTGTTGCGGCTGCTGTCCTGTGCTTGATCCTGACAGTGGTGCTGGCCAGTAGCGTCACACCCGACAGCCGTGTGTTGCCCCGGCAGGTGACGTCGGTCGCGGGTTCCACGAGCACGGCACATCCGAACAGTCACACGATCAAACTGACCCACGGCGCGAAGGCCTCGATCCATGCGCGGCCTGCGCCAAAGGGATCCGCACTCGCGTCTCTTACGAGTACTTCAGGTGCTCGTGGCGATCGGCCGAGCGTCTCGACGCCAACCGTTCACCAGACCGCTCGCCGTCACGCCAGCAAGCGCAGATCCACTCACCACGCTACGCATCACACAAGTCCGCCGTCGCCAGCGCCCGCGGGAACTCCCTCATCGCCGCCGCCCCCGGCAACGACGCCCCCGGCAACGACGCCCTCGACCACGACGCCGACCTCGACCACGCCCGCACCGAGTCCTCCCAGCGGCAGCGCAGGAGGCACGGAAACCACGACGACTCCTACGGGAACTCCCGGCGGCGGCTCAAGCGGATCGACGGAAGGCGAACACGGCTGTGCGCTCGCCATCGCCTGCCCCTGAGAACCTATTTCAGTTCAGTCGAGCGTGCAGGTCGGCCAGCTCGGCCGGGTCGATCTTGTAGGTGTGCTCGGGGGCGGGGTAGCGCCGGGTGCGCACGTCCTCGGCGTAGGCGGTCACGCCGGCGTTCATATCGTCTTGGAGGTTGGCGTAGCGCTTGACAAAGCGTGCTCCTAGCCCGTCGCGGATGCCGAGCAGGTCGTGGAACACCAGCACCTGTCCGTCGGTCGCTGGTCCGGCGCCGATCCCGATCACGGGGATCTCCACATGTGGCATCAGCTCCTCGGTGACGGCGGCGGGGATCGCCTCGAACACGAGCGCGAAGCAGCCGGCCTCCTGCAGTGCGAGCACCTCGGACGCAATGCGGGCGGCCGCCGCGGCGGTACGGCCCTGGGCCTTCCAGCCACCCAGCGCGGTGGCGGTCTGCGGAGTGAGACCGACGTGGCCCATCACGGGGATGCCGGCGTTCACGATCGCGCGCGCACGTCTCGCCGACGTCTCGCCACCGCCCTCGAGCTTGACGGCCTCACAACCGGCCTCCTTGACCATGCGCATAGCGGTGGTGATCGCCTGCTCGTCTGAGATCTCATAAGAGCCGAACGGCAGGTCGCCGATCATCAGCGGCGTGCGTAGGCCGCGGCGCACCGCACGGGCGAGCACCAGCATGTCGTCGAGCGCCACCGGGGTCGTCGAGTTGTAGCCGAGTACGGTCGTGGCGGCTGAGTCGCCCACGAGCACCAGGTTGAACGCCCGCCGTCTCGGCCGCGCGGGCGCTCGGATAGTCATAGGCGGTGACCATCACGATCGGTTCGCCGAGCCGCTTTTTCTCCATGAGCAGAGGGAGCGTCATCGGTAGACGCTCGGCGGGATGGATGGAGCTCACCGAGCGGACCGTGGGGAGTGCTGGGTTGGGGTTGCTGGACATGGCGGTTCCTCTCTGATTCGGTTGACGCTCGCGGGCCTCAGGCCAGCAGGGTCGCCACCTCGTCGTCGATCGTGATGATGTGATTGGTCTGCGCCTGCACGTGCACGACGCGAGGCTCATAGGTGGACAGCTCGGCCTGGTCGTACTGGCCGTAGGAGATGACGATGATCGTGTCGCCGCGATGAACTAGGCGCGCGGCGGCGCCGTTGACCTTGATCTCCCCCGAGCCGCGCTGTCCGGGGATCGTGTAGGTCTCAAAGCGCGCGCCGTTGTCGACATCGACCACATGGACCTGCTCGTGCTCGAGGATATCGGCGCCCTCGAGTAGGTCGGGATCGATCGTGATCGAACCCACATAGTGAAGGTCGCAGTCGGTGACCGTGGCCCGGTGGATCTTGGACTTGAGCATCACGCGCTGCATGTGATCGTCTCTCCCATGGGTAGGTGTGTGGATGGACTGCTAATGCCGGGGGCGCTCGTGACGCTCACGGCGGCGGGCTGCAAAAGGACGTTGTCGATCAGGCGAATCGCGCCAACACGGGCGGCGAGCGCCAGCAGCCCCTCGCCGGCGAGCGTGTCGAGGGGCTCAAACGTGTCGGGATCGACGATCGCCAGGTACTCGGGTGCGATGTCGAACGGGACCATCGCGCCGGCGGCTGTCTGGAGCAGCGCCTCAGCGGAGCGCTCACCGGCGCCAGCCAGCTCGGAGGTCGCGCGCAAAGCCGCTCCCAGCGCGAGCGCGCGCTCGCGCTGGTCCGGGTCCAACTGCGCGTTGCGGCTCGACATCGCCAGGCCGTCGGACTCGCGCACGGTCGGGCAGACCTCGACGCGGACCGGCAAGTTCAGGTCGCGGACGAGTCGGCGGATGATGACGACCTGCTGGGCGTCCTTCTGGCCGAAGTAGGCGGCGTCCGGGAGAGCCATGCAGAGCAGCTTCGTGACGACGGTGCAGACGCCGCGGAAGTGCTCCGCGCCGCGTGCGGCTCCCTCCAAGCGCTCGGTCACGCCCAGCACTTCGACCGACGTCGCGAAACCCGCGGGGTAGACCTCCTCGACCGACGGAGCGAACAGCACCTCGGCGCCCGCTTCGGCTGCCAACTCCGCGTCGCGGGCCTCCTGGCGGGGGTAGCGCTCGAGGTCGGAGCCCTCGTTGAACTGCGCGGGGTTGACGAACAGCGAGACCACCACCCGGTCGCACTGCTCGCGCGCGCGCCGGATCAGTGAAAGGTGGCCCTCGTGGAGCGCCCCCATCGTAGGGACGAGGCCGATCGTTAGGCCCTCACGACGGACGGGAGCGAGCACCGCACGCAACTCTCCCACAGTGCGGAGCGTCTTCATGGACGAAGAATGGTTTGCTCTGCTCATCTGGCTCGGTCCAGTTCCCTCGGGGATACCGGTCGCGACTGATTAAGCATACCGCTCATAGGGACGGGCTAAAAGCGCCCTGGCAATCTGTGCGCGATCGCACACGAGCCCTCCTATCGCTACCGCACACATGGAGGTCTTGCCCCGTCGAAAACTCCGCGCCGGCGGGTCTGCCTCACCAGGCGTCGACGTTCGCGCGCTTCTTTCCCTCCCGCCGCCGCCACTGCCCCGTGTTCTCGTCGAACAGCGTGGCGATCCAACGTCGTGAGTCGGCCGGGTCGATCACGTCGTCGATCTCGCCGTAAGCGGCCATGTTCAGACCTTGGCCGTGCTCATAGGCAGCGGCGACTGTGGCTCCGAACACGCGCTCGCGCTCCTCGGGGTCCTCGATCGCCTCGAGCTCTCGACGCATCCCCAGCCGCACCGCGCCCTCGAGACCCATGCCGCCGAACTCCGATGTCGGCCAGCCGACGGTGAACAGCGGCGCCTTGAAGCCACCGGCCGCCATCGCCTGGGCTCCGAGGCCATAGCCCTTGCGCAGCACGATCGTGCCTGTTGGCACCGTGATGTTCGCGCCGATCACGAACATCCGCGCAAAGTGGCGTACGGTTGCCGTCTGCTCGGCCGCGGGGCCAACCATGAAGCCAGGTGTGTCGCACAGGAACAGCACGGGCAGCTCAAACGCGTCGCAGAGCTGCATGAACCGTGCCGCCTTGTCGGCGCTGTCAGCGTCGATCGCCCCGCCGAGATGGGGCGGCTGGTTGGCGAGGACACCCAGCGCGCGACCATCTAGGCGCGCTAGGGCGGTGACGATGCCCTCCCCGAAGCCGCGGCGCAGCTCGAGCACGGAATCCTCGTCGAAGAGCCCATCGAGCACCAGGCGCACGTCGTAGATCTGTCGGCGCCGCTCGGGGATGATGTCCCGCAGCTGCTGCTGGTCAGGCACGCGCACGTCCTCCGCCGGCTCGCCAAAATAGGAGAGATAGCGCTTGGCGACAGCGACCGCGGCGGCATCGTCGGCGACACGCAGGTCCACGACGCCGTTTGCGTGCTGCACATCGATCGGGCCGACCTCGGCAGGTGCGAAGGAGCCCAGCCCTCCACCCTCGATCATCGCCGGGCCGCCCATGCCGATGCTCGAGTCCTCGGTGGCGATCACCACGTCACAGCACCCGAGCAGCGCGGCGTTGCCCGCGAAGCAGTTCCCAGAGGCGACCCCCACGAGCGGGACCAGCCCGCTCAGGCGCGCGAACAGGTTGAAGGCGCGGCAGTCAAGGCCTGCGACGATCGGCGCATCGACATCGCCCGGTCGGCCGCCGCCGCCCTCGGCGAATAGCACCACCGGCAGCTTGCGCCGCTCGGCGAGCTCGAACAGGCGGTCCTTCTTCGCGTGGTTGCGCATGCCCTGGGTGCCGGCTAGCACCATGTAGTCGTAGGACATGGCGACGGACCGCTGGCCCTCGATCTCGCCGATCCCACCGACCAGGCCGTCGGCTGGTGTGCGGGCGATCAACTCCTCACGTGAGCGTCGGCGCTCCTGGGCGGCGAACAGGAGCGGCCCGTACTCGACGAACGTGCCCTCGTCGACGAGCCCCGCGAGGTTCTCGCGGGCAGTGCGTCGCCCATGCTCATGGCGCTTGGCGACCGCCTCGGTCCGCGCAGCGTCCAGCCCGATCTCGTGACGTTCGCGTACTGCCTGGAGGCTTGCGCGCTCATCGCCGTCCGTCTCGGCATCGGACTCGGAGGGTGGCGTCATCGCGAGATCATCGCTCATGAACGCGGGACCGGTCGAGCGCTCGGGTCGCTCGCGGGCGTGCACTCACTACTCGGTTACGCACTCGTGCACCCCAGCGGGCACAAGAACTAGCATGCAACCGATGTCTGCCCCGAAGAGCGTCCTGTCTGCGACCGAGCGGCGTGATGCCTTGAAGGAGGTGTTCGTCCAGGCGCGAGGGTGTACGCGCTGCTCAGAGTTGGCGGCGACGCGTAAGACGGTCGTGTTCGGCGCCGGGAACGCGGATGCGGATCTGATGTTCGTGGGGGAGGCTCCCGGTGCAAGCGAGGACGAGCAGGGCGTGCCGTTCGTCGGAGCGGCCGGCAAACTGCTCGAGAAGCTGCTGGGGGAGATCGGGACGGCTCGCTCGGAGGTATTTATTGCGAACGTGCTCAAGTGTCATCCTCCGCAAAACCGCGACCCACAGCCGGTCGAGATCGAGAACTGCAAGGAATACCTCTACCGCCAGGTCGAGCTGATCCAGCCGAACGTGATCTGCACGCTCGGCAACTTCTCGACCAAGCTTCTACGCAATGACCCAGCTGGGATCACGCGCGTGCATGGGCAGTCAGAGGTGCTGACGCTGGGCCGGCGCGCAGTGCGGCTCTATCCGATCTTCCATCCTGCCGCTGCGCTCTACACGCCGCGGATGCTCGAAACCTTGCGCGAGGACTTCGCGCGTCTCCCTGATCTGATCGCGCAAGGTGCCCCCGAGCAGCCGGAGTGGGGACAGGCGCCGGATGAAGATGAGATCGATCAACTGCGTGCCGAAGCGGACGCGAGCGGCGTAGGCGTGGATGCCGGCAAAACGGAAACCTCTGAGCCCGCCGAGCCGGACCAGATGGGCTTGTTTTGAGGTCCTAATGTCGGCTGCCGTGTCTGCCGATAAAGGGCCTGTCTCCATTCTCCCTAGCAGTGACGACCGGCCCGCGCTTCCCTCTCCTGCGGGCCGGTCGCGTTAAGCGCTCCGCCTGCAACGTCCTGTGTCGAGCCGAGCTTGTCTGAACTGGCCACACACGTCTAAAGTCTCGTCGTGGCCGTGCGCATCGTGGAAACCTCGGATCCAGCGGAGACCGAATCGCTCGGGGCCGAGCTGGCTGGAAGGCTCCGCGCCGGCGATGTGGTGCTCGTGCGGGGCGAGCTGGGGTCGGGCAAGACCACGCTCGTGCGGGGCGCCGCTCGTGCGCTCGGCGTCACTGACCCCATCACCAGTCCCACCTTCAGCATTGGCCATCGCTATCGAGCGCCCGATGTGATCGTCTCGCACCTCGATCTGTATCGGCTCGCGGGGCTGGAGCACGAGGATCCGGAACTGCTGGCGGACTACCTGGGTCCCGGGCGGATCGCTTTCGTTGAGTGGCCCAAAGATATGGAGGATGAGCTCACAGACGCGCGCCTGCGGATCACGCTCGACCATCGCGGGGCCGACCGCCGTCGGATCGAGGTGACGGAAGGATGATCGTGCTCGGCTTCGACACCGCCACGCAGTCAACCGCCGTGGGGTTGCGTCTGGCGGATGCAACCACGTTGCAGACTCACGACGACCCCGGCCCAGAAGAGCGTCCGGGCCACGCCACCAGACTGCTTGGGATGTCCGCTGGGCTGCTCGACGAGGCCGGGATCGGCTGGAGCGCGATCGAGCGGATCGCGGTGGGTGTGGGACCGGGCAGGTTCACGGGCCTGCGTGTCGGGATCGCCACTGCGCGTGGGCTGGCGCAGTCGCTTGGGGTCGAGCTGGTCGGTGTGTCCAGCCTGCGAGCACTGGCCCTGGCAGCCCATGAGGACGGCGGGCCGGTGCTGGCGGTGATCGACGCCCGTCGCGGAGAGGCCTTTGTGGCCGCCTATGCTCCCGTCGGCGGACCAGGTGCCTCGTCCCTGCGCGAGCTTGCCGTTCCGCGCGCGCTTGCGCCTGCGGATCTTGGCAGTGTCCTTGAGGAGGTTGCCGAGTCGGGTGATCCTCTCGCACGCTGGCTGGCGGTGGGGGATGGAGCGCTGCGCTTCCGCGACACGCTTTCAGAGCTCGGGGTGGAGATCCCGCCAGAGGACTCGTCTTTGCACCGGGTCAACGGCGAGGCGATCTGTGAGCTGGCTGCGCTCGCTTCTGCTCAGCTGATCGACACAGTCCTCCCTGACTACCTGCGCCGGCCTGACGCAGAGGCCGCGCTCTTCGCAAGCGCCTCGGCGGGAGCAGGCAGATGAGCTCGCAGTCCACGGCTCCATCTCGGATCGGTCGCGCTCGCGATGTCGAGATCAGGCGGCTCGTCTATCCCGATCTGCCTGCAGTGATCGCGATTGAGCGCCGTGTCTTCCCGACCCCATGGTCGCTGGCGATGTTCGTGCTCGAGCTCTCCAAGCAGTCCGGTATCTGCCTCGCTGCTGTGCTCCCAGATAAGCATCGGCGGCAGCTGGTGGGTTACCTGATCTGCTCGCGCTACGAGACTGTCTGGCATGTTATGAACATCGCGGTCAGCGCTGAGCACCAGCGCATGGGAATCGCCTCTGCGCTGCTGGATGAGCTGTATAAGCGGGTCGAGGATGAGACTGCCCGCTACACGCTGGAGGTGCGTCGCTCCAACCAGCTCGCGATCAGACTTTATGAACGCGAGGGCTTCCGCGTTGCCGGGCTGCGCCGTCGCTACTACCAGGACAACGGCGAGGACGCGCTGGTGATGTGGCGCACACCCGCCACGCTGTCAGGCTCATTCGAGGACGTTCCCAATCCCGGGCGGGTGGGCCCCTCCTAATGATTCTGGCGCTTGAGACCAGCTGCGACGACACATGCGCCGCAGTAATCGACCCGGACGGACGCATGCTCGCGAACGTGATCTCTTCCCAGCACGTCCACGATCGCTTCGGCGGGGTCGTGCCAGAGATAGCGTCCCGTCACCACCTCGAGCTCGTGAACCTCATCGTCGCGCAGGCTCTTGACGAGGCGGATGTCACGCTCGAGGACATCGACCTGGTCGCGGCGACGCAGGGACCCGGCCTGGTCGGGGCGCTGCTTGTGGGCTTCTCCACCGCGAAGGCCATCGCTGCTGCACGGGAGTTGCCGTTTGCGCCGATCGACCATCTGCAGGGCCACGTCGCGGCGAACTTCCTGCTCTGTTCAGGCGATGGCGTGGCCGGCACATCGTCGTTCGAGCCACCATTCCTATGCCTGATTGCCAGCGGCGGACACACGCTGCTGGCACATGTGACCGAGCACAACGGCTATCGCGTGCTCGGTCGCACACTCGATGACGCCGCTGGCGAGGCGTTCGACAAGGGCGCGCGAATGCTTGGCCTCGGCTATCCGGGCGGCGCTGCGCTCGAACGTCTTGCTGCGGACGGTGATCCCGACGCGTTCGCCTTCCCTGGCTCGCGTGCTGACAGCGCACGCGGCGGCAAGGGCTCGGGCCGGCAGGCGTTTGCGCAGGGTCTGGACTTCTCCTTCGCCGGGCTGAAGACGTCGTTGCTCTACCGGCTGCGCGAGCTGTCTCCGTCGGAGGTCTCCGCCCGGGCTGCTGATCTTGCCGCCTCCTACCAGACGGCGATCGTCGACAGCTTGGTCATGCGCGCCGAGCGGGCGCTCCAAGCAGTCGGACTGGACCGTCTCGCTGTCGGTGGCGGTGTGGCGGCCAACGGTGAGTTGCGTCAACGGCTGGGTACGCTCGGTGCGACCGTGCATATGCCGGCGCGCGCACTCTGCACCGACAACGCTGCGATGATCGCGAGTGCGGCGCGTTTCACTGCCCAGATTTCCTATCCCGAGTACCTCGGGCTCGACGCGTATGCGACTGGGGAGCGCCGGCCGCTAGAGTCACGGCGATGAGTTATCGCGAGTCAACGACGAGCTCCGCTCCTGCTGAGCGCAATGGCGCTATTTCCAGCGAGCGTCTCTCGCTCGGTGTGGCCGCGCGCCTGTCGCGCTATCTGCAGGTGTTGACCCAGGCGAAGAAGATGGGCAAGGAGACGATCTCCTCGCAGGAACTCTCGGACTACACCCACGTCAACTCCACTCAGATCCGCCGTGACCTTTCCGGCTTCGGTAAGTTCGGCAAGCGCGGGGTCGGCTACAACGTCGAGGCGCTGGTTTCGCAGATCCGCAAGATCCTGCGCACGGCTGGCCAGCACAACATCGCGCTGCTCGGTGCCGGGCATCTCGGCAAGGCGATCGCCTCTTCAGACATCTTCGCTGATCATGGCTTTCGCGTGGTTGCGATCTTCGACGTGGACCCGGCCAAGGTGGGCACGGAAGTCGGCAGTCAGGTCGTGCGCAATACGAGCGAGCTGCGCCAGGTGGTCGAGGACGAGGACATCGTCGTCGGCGTCCTGGCCGTGCCCACGCGCGCAGCACAACAGCTCGCCGATGAGCTCGTTGACGCTGGCGTGAAGATCATCTTCAACTATTCCGAGTCGCTCCTGGCCGTGCCGCCGGAGGTCACCGTCCACACCTCGAGCCCCGCAGTCGATCTGCTTTACGCGCTGTACTTCTATCTGACGTGAGCGGGCTCGCCGGAACGTCCGGCGCGAGTCCTTCCTCCCAGCAAGCGTCGATCGCAGACCCGCACGCAGACACCGAGCAATGACCAGCCTGGATCTAGACAGAGCGGCCGAGAGGTTCGCCGAGGCGGTCGACTTCACCGTCGGCATCGAGGAGGAGTTCTCGATCCTCGATCCGCGGACGCTCGATCTCGTTCCACGCTTCGAGCAGCTGCGCACAACTGCGCGCGGCGATCAACTCTTGCACGAGCACATCACTGGTGAGCTGATCTCCTCGGAGATCGAGATCATCTCTGGCGCTGGGGCCAACCTGCACGACGCGCTTGCCCGTCAGCGCGATCTGCGCCGGCGCCTGTTTGCCCTCGCTGCTGCAGAGGACGTCATGCTGGGCGCCACTGGGACCCACCCGTGGGCCGACTACCGCGAGCAGCCGATCATCGACACCGAGCACTATCGTCGGGTCGAGGAGGGACTCAAGTACGTCGCTTGGCGCAACAACACCTTCAGCCTGCACGTGCACGTGGGTGTGCGTGACATCGACCGCGCGGTGCGCGTCTGCGACCGCCTGCGGCCGGTATTGCCGGTGCTGCTGGCGATCTCCGCAAACTCTCCCTATCTGGATGGCATCGACACGGGGCTGCACTCGGCGCGCACACAGAGCTTCACCAAGAGCTTCCCGCGTTGTGGCGTGCCCGACTCCTTCGGCGGCTGGCGAGCCTACCGCGACTACATTGAGTTGCTCGTACGCACGCGCTCGATCGTGGAGTTCACCCAGGTGTGGTGGTCGGTCAGGCCACACTTTGCCTTCGGCACCGTGGAGGTGCGCATCTGCGACGCGCAGGCCACCGCCCAAGAGTCCGACGCGCTCGCTGCGCTGATGGTCGCGTGTATCGCCCAGGCGGCCCGCGACGTGGATGAGGGCGTGCCCTTCGCGGTCCAGCCGCCGCGGATGATCGAGGAGAACATGTGGCGGGCTATTCGCTTCGGGCTGGACGGTCGGCTGATCGACTTCGAGCGTGGCGAGGAGCATCCGGCCAGGGAAGCAATCGAGCGGCTGGCTGCGTGGACGGCGCCGATCCGCGCGGAGCTCGCCATCGACCTGGCATTCGCGGAGCGCAATGGCGCCCAGCGTCAGCGGCGCATGATCGATACTCACACCACGCGCGAGGATGTCTTCGCTGCATCGGTGCATGAGACCCAGGAGACCTATTCAGAGGAGGTGGCCGTGTGAGCGCCGATCCAACAGAGCAGCCGAACGGGCCGACTGGGAGTCCTGGCGGCACGTCTGGCAAGCCGAGTGAGCAGGAGTTGCGTGCTGCGTATGAAGCGGAACTGAGCCGCATCACCACGACTGACATGATTGCCCAGGCGGCGGTCTCGCTGCTGAATCTGGGCGCGCGGCGCCTGGCGCCGGCGAGCGACGATCCGACCCGTCCCGCCGAACGCGACCTCGAGCAGGCACGTGACGCGATCGACGGCGTGAAAGCCCTGCTGGAGATCCTCGAGCGTCGCATCCCGCGGGAGCTTGGTCCGCTGCGCGACGCTCTGTCGCGGCTGCAGATGACCTACGCGCGTGAGCTCAAGGCCGGTGGCGGTGCGCCGGCACCGGCGGGCGCCCCAGGCGAGCCCTCGCCACCCGCTCAGCCCGTCTCCGGGCCGCAATCGCCGACCCAGCCGGCGCAATCGGAGCAGCCGGGATCTGACAAACCGGGGCCTGGGCCGGCCGAGTCGAGCGGCAGGCTATGGGTACCCGGACGTTGAGTAGAGCGGACGGTCAGCCGCCGCTTAGCTCACCGGCACGATAGACTGCCCGCGCGTTTACGCTGGACACTCAGCGCTCATCACGTGATGAGCGCAGAGCCAGGCGAAAAATGTGCGCGCGATCCTCGCGCGGCACGCCAATCAGACCGCGGAGGATTAACTGTTGAGCAGCTTTCTGACGAACCATGGGGTCGTCGTCGCCCTAGTATGCGCCGCCTGCGCCGTGATCTACGGCCTCGTGACCACACGCTCCCTGCTGGCGCTGTCGCCGGGCAACGAGAAGATGCAGAGCATCTCGGGGGCTGTCCAGTCGGGCGCGCGCGCGTACCTGAACCGCCAATACACGACGATCGCCGCCGTCGGAGTGGTCTTGTTCATCGCGCTGATCTTCATCCAGAACATCGCTGTAGCGTGTGGGTTTGCGATCGGGGGCCTGCTGTCGGGCTCGACCGGCTATATCGGCATGAACGTGTCGGTGCGCTCGAACGCGCGCGTGGCGGAGGCCGCGCGCGGTGGAGTCTCGCCGGCGCTGAAGGTCGCCTTCCGCGGTGGCGCGATCACGGGCCTGCTCGTCGTCGGGCTCGCGCTGATCGGCGTCGCCGGCTACTACGGCGCGCTGACATCGTTCTTCAACGACAGCCCCAAAACGGCCGTGGACGCACTGATCGGGCTTGGCTTCGGCGGCTCGCTGATCTCGGTGTTCGCAGAGGCTCGGCGGCGGCATCTTCACGAAGGCGGCCGACGTCGGCGCCGACCTCGTCGGCAAGGTCGAGGCCGGTATTCCCGAGGACGATCCGCGCAACCCGGCGACGATCGCGGACAACGTCGGCGACAACGTCGGCGACTGTGCGGGCATGGCAGCCGACCTGTTCGAGACCTACGCGGTCACCGCGGTAGCCGTGATCCTGCTCGGCGTGCTCACGTTCCACGAGTCCACGCGCGTCGCTCTCTACCCGCTCGTGATCGGCGGCGTGGCGATCATCGCCTCGATCATCGGCACCTTCGCGGTGCGCACGAATTCCGACAATGTCGAGCGCGCGCTGCTGCAAGGGCTGATCGTCTCCGGTGTGATTGCGGCGGCTGCGTTCGCGCCGATCACCTACTGGCTGATGCGGGGTCTCACGTTCATCGAATCACCGATCGCCGGTGGCAGCGTCAACACCCCGAAATGGTGGCACCTGTACCTATGCTCGCTGATCGGCATTGCCGTCACAGCGCTGCTGTTCGGGATCACGGAATTTTACACGTCAACCCGCTTCTCCCCGGTCAAGAAGACGGCCAAAGCGTCGATCACCGGGCACGCCACGAACATCATCCAGGGCTTCTCGTCGGGGCTCCAGGCGACGGCGTTGCCGGCGATCGTGATCGTGCTCGGCATCCTCGGCGCGTGGAAGCTCGGCGGCGGTGGCGTCACCGGCATCTACGGCATCGGCGTCGCGGTCATGGGCCTGCTGTCGCTGACCGGGCTGATCGTCGCGCTCGACGCCTTCGGGCCGATAACGGACAACGCCGGCGGCATCGCTGAGATGGCGGACCTGCCCGAGGATGTGCGCAAGGTCACTGACCGCCTTGACGCAGTCGGGAACACGACGAAGGCGGTGACCAAGGGCTACGCGATCGGATCCGCCGTGCTCGCGGCGGTCGTGCTGTTTGCGGGCTTCCAGAAAGAACTCGAACACGCTCTCAACTACGGCCCGCAGCAGCACCTCGACTTCGGCATCAACAATCCGCCCGTGCTGATCGGGCTGCTGCTCGGCGGGCTGATGGTGTGCCTGTTCGCGTCGCTGTCGATCGAGGCCGTCGGCCGCGCCGGCGGCGCGGTCGTCGAGGAGGTGCGCCGCCAGTTCCGCGAGCACCCGGGGATCATGGACTACTCAGAAGAGCCCGACTACGCGGCCTGTGTGGACATCGTCACCAAGACCGCCCAGCGCGAGATGATCCTGCCATCGCTGCTGCCGATCCTGCTTACGCTGATCGTCGGCCTGATCGACCAGCAGGCGCTCGGCGGCCTGTTGATCGGCGTGATTGTGGTGGGCTTCTTCTTCGCCGTGCTTATGACGGCCGGCGGCGGCGCCTGGGACAACGCCAAGAAGCTGATCGAGGACGGCGCGTTCGGCGGCAAGGGCTCTGAAGCGCATGCTGCTTCGGTGACCGGCGACACGGTCGGTGATCCATTCAAGGACACCGCTGGACCGGCGATAAACCCGATGATCAAGGTTGCCAACATCGTCGCGATCCTGATCATCCCTCTGATCACCTGAAAGGGCCGGCCCGCACGACGTGCGGGCGTAAGCTCAGCTAAGACATGATTCCTCGGCGCATCCACAGCTCGGGTACGGTCGTGCTGTCGCTGGCGATGGTAGTCATCGGCGTCGCGCTGATCGTCGAGGGCGTGAGTGGGCACGGCAGCGTCATCTCCGCGCGCCTGTTGCTGGGCTTCCTGTTCGTTGCGGCGGGCAGTGGGCGGCTGTACGTAGAGGCGCGCAGGAGTCGGGGGGGATGAGCGTGCCTGAGGGCCCGCCATCGGAGCTCTCTGCGCGCTCGCGCGTGATCATCCGCCAGAGCATCGGCTCGCCGCGGCTGTTTGCGATCGTCTACACCTCGCTGGCCAGCGCGATCTACTTTTCACTTGGGGTCATCGCCGGTCATGCGCTTGGCCTGACCCCACTCGTGTTCTTGCTCGCGGCGCTGTTCTTTGCCCTGACCGCACTGACATACGTAGAGGGGGCCTCGCTGCACCAGGATCGTGGCGGCGCGACAGTGTTCGCGCGCTACGCGTTCAACGAGCTTGTGAGCTTCATCGCTGGCTGGGCGGTGCTGCTGGACTACACGATCCTGATTGCTGTCACCACCTACTCGGCGACCCAGTACTTGCGCGTCTTCTGGAACCCGCTCGGTAGCAGCACTGAGGCGCTGCTGCTGTCGCTGGCTTTCATTGCGTTCGTTGTGCTCGCCAACATCCGCGGCTTCGGCGGCCGTCGCGCCCGGCGGATCGGGATGCTCGTAATCGGCGATCTTGCGCTGCAGTTGCTGATCGTCGTACTCGGTTTGGTTCTGTTCTTCAGCCCGCACACGCTGCTGGCGCCTATCCATCTCGGTAGTGCGCCAACCTGGTCTGGGTTTGTGTTCGCGCTGACGATCGCGGCAATCGCTTTCACGAGCCTTGAGTCTGCTGCTGGTCTGGCGGGAGAGGTGCGGATCAGTCGCGCTGGCCTGCGCCGAATGGTCGCCAGCGGCACGGCCACGGTGGTGCTCGGATATGTGGGCATTGCGGTGGTGGCGGTGACGGCGCTGCCGGTACATGGCACTCACACCGAACTGTCCAGGCGCTACTTGGATGACCCGGTGATCGGCATCGTCACGCAGATGCACCCACACTGGCTGGAGCAGAGCCTGCGGTATCTCGTCGGTGGGCTCGCAACGCTGACGTTGATCGCGGCTGCGAACTCGGCGATGCTAGGCCTCTCGCGCCTGGCCTACTCGCTGTCAACCAACCGGCAGATCCCCAGCGGCCTGGGTCGGCTACACCCCCAACGCTCGACGCCGTATGTGCTGATCGTTCTCGCTGGTGTGATCGCGGCTGGACTGGCTGCCTCTGAGGACCTCGACTTCCTCGTCGGGTTGTATGCGTTTGGGGCAATGCTCGCATTCACGATCGCGCATCTGTCGATCTGCAAGCTGCGCTACACCGAGCCCGACCGCGACCGCCCATATAAAGCGCCACTGTCGATCAGGCTGAGGGGTGGAGAGCTGCCCCTGCTGGCCGCATTCGGTGCCCTTGTCTCCGGTGCGGGCTGGCTGGCCGTGCTCGTCCTGCACGAACGCGCACGCTATGTGGGCCTGGGATGGATGGCGGTGGGGATTGCTCTGTACGTTGTCTATCGCCGCGCGGATGAGACCTCGCTGCTGCGCCGGGTGACCATCTCGCCGCAGATGCTGCACCGCGAGCCGGCGCCCGAGCGCGATTACGGCTCGATCCTCGTACCGCTGCTCGGCACGGCCCTGGACGATGACATTGTGCAGACCGCGGCGCTGCTGGTCTCAAGCGTTCAGACCGACGATGCGGCGATCGATGCGGCCACGATCGAGGCTATATGGATGTTCGTGATCCCGATGTCGTTGCCGCTGGAGGCGCGTCTTCCGGAAGCGCAGATCAAGCATGCCCGTCAGGCCCTAGCACGAGCTCGGGCGGTTGGTGAGGAGTACACGGGCGTGCATGTTGCGACCGCGACCGTGAGGACCAGACGCGCTGGATACGCGATCGTCGAGGAGGCCAAGCGGCGTGGGGTGGAGGCGATCGTGCTGGCCGCTGAGGAGCCCTCGCGCGTTCGTGGGGGTTCGCGCCTGGGGGGGAGGGGTGGACCGCTGGAGGACTTCGTGGGAGACGTCACCAAGTACGTCATCTCCAAGGCCAGCTGCCGCGTGATCGTCACTGCGCCGGCAGCGAACAGCCAGGCGTCTGACGAGGATGCATCGGCGCAGCCGGTGCGCGCCGGCATCGGTTAATGTGCGGCTTATGTTCATCCTGATAGTGGGCGCTGGGCGCGTGGGCTCGGCGGTCGCCAAGTCTGCTCTGGCTGCGGGTCACGAGGTTTCGGTGCTCGACGAGGATCCGCTCTCGCACGAGCGCCTGGACGCCGGGCAGAGCAGCAGCTGGGAGGATGCTGGTGGCCAGTTCACCGTGGGCACCGCCCTGGAGGTTGAGGCCTTGGTCCAGGCCGGGATCGAGCGCGCGGATGTCTTCATCGCCTCGACTGCTGGCGACAACACGAACTTGATCATTGCCCAGATCGCCCAGAAGCGCTTCGAGGTTGCGAAGGTGATCGCACGGGTTATGGATCCCGCACGCGCCGCCTGGTACGGCGAGCAGGGCCTGCACACAATTTCTCCCACGAAGCACGCGATCGAGATGTTCGAGCGCGCGCTGCAACCAGAACCAGCCTGAGCCCCGACCGTGTACGCGATCGTTGTTGGAGCAGGCAAGGTTGGACGCAACCTTTCACGCGAGCTGATTGCCAAGGAGCACGAGGTCACGCTGATTGAGTCCTCGCGTGAGCGCTATTTGGCGATCGTGGAGGAATTCGAGCACGCCGTCCAGTACGGGGACGCGACTGAGCTGTGGGTGCTGGAGCGCGCGGGCATCCAGCGCGCTGATCTGGTGATCGCGGTGACCGGCGATGACGAGGACAACATGCTTGTCTGCCAGGTCGCCAGGGAGAAGTATCTGTGCGAGCGCATCATCGCGCGAGTGAATAACCCTCGCAACCACGACCACTTCCGGCTGCTGGGATTGCAACCAGCCGTGTCTGCGACCGACCTGATCTTGCGCCTGATCGAGCACGAGGTGCCCCGCTATGGGCTCGTGCACCTGCTCGCGCTCGAAGAGGAGCGCCTGGAGATCATCGAGTTGGAGGTCAGCGACGACGCGGTTGTGGTTGGCATGAAGGTGTCTGACATCGCCCTTCCCGAAGGCAGTCTGATCATCTCTGTGCTGCGCGCTGGCGGAGGATTTGTGCCCAAGGCTGACACGGTGATCGAGTCCGGCGACGAGGTCTTGCTCGTGCTCGACCCCGGCTTGGAGGAGGCGATCACAGCCTACTTCGCGCCGAACGGGCAGGCCGCGACGATCTGAGTGCCGCTGGCGCTCTCGGCGGCCTGCGGGCGGAGTCGCCGGAGAATTGGGGCAGTGCCAGAATTGGCTATTCTCACCCAGACACTGTCCGGGATAGTCCAATTGGCAGTGACGCCCGGTTCTGGTCCGGGAGATTGGGGTTCGAGTCCCTGTCCCGGAGTTACGTGGCGCTTTGGCACAAACATAAATGGGGCGAGTGGGAGCGCGTCTGGGGCAAAGGCAGCGCGAAAGATTACATTCTGGAGCGCAAATGTTCTATTTGCGGCAAGACGCAGACACAGGTCGTGCGGTGATCGATCCGGGGCTCCCACCCGGGCACTAGACTCTTTGTTGAAGTCGTCCCGCAGGCGATCCTCCGACGCGACGCAGCGCCGGATATGCTCCAACGCAATGGCCCAATCGGATCGACAGATCGCGGAGAAGGATCGCTGCCAGCTGTGCCGGGGCACGGGCTGGACTTGGTGGTCGGCTGACGCGGAGGCCGAGGGCAAGTGGATTGTGTGCCGCGAGTGCATCGGCACTGGCCGCAAGGACCAGCACGGCCGCAAGCGCCAGAAGCCGGACGACCCTGCGGGCTCATAGGCATAGAGGCCCCGCAAGCCGGGCGGATCCGAGCCGGAGCTAGATGAAGTCGTTGCCGGTCAGTACGTATACGAACAGCACGAGCACCCTGAACCCCAGCAACTACGCCGCAGCCTGCGAGGTCCAGTCGCGGTAGAGCTCGAAGTAGCGGCCCTTGGTGGCGATCAGTTCCTGGTGGGTGCCCTCCTCGGCGATGCGCCCGTGTTCGAGCACCACGATGCGCCCGGCCTGGCGGATGGTGGAGAGGCGGTGGGCGATCACGATCGAGGTGCGCCCGGCGAGCAGCCGGCGCATGGCGGCTTCGATGCGAGCCTCGGTGTGCAGGTCGACGTTGGAGGTCGCCTCATCGAGGACCAAGATGCGCGGGTCGGCGATCAGCGCGCGTGCGAAGGCGAGCAGCTGACGCTGTCCAGCCGACAGCTGTGCGCCGCGCTCGCCGACCTCGGTGTCAAAGCCGCGCGGCAGTTCCGCGATGAACTCCTCGGCACCGACGGCCGCGGCGGCGGCATGGACCTGCTCATCATCGGCGTCGGGGCGCCCGAACGCGATGTTCTCGCGCACGCTGCCTGAGAACAGGAACGCCTCCTGCGGCACGATGCCCATCTGCGAGCGCAGTGAGTGGCTCGAGACCTCGCGCAAGTCAGTTCCGTCGACCAGCACCCGCCCGCGCGTGGGGTCGTAGAAGCGCGCGGCGAGCTTGGCCATGGTCGACTTGCCGGCGCCAGTGGCGCCCACGAGGGCCACCGTCTGGCCCGCTGGCACACGCAGCTCGACGTGCTCGAGCGCGAGCACCTCCTGCTCGACGGGCGCTGTGCCGTTGGCACCTGACGTAGTGGCGCTGGCGCCGTTGGCGCTCTGGGTCGTCTCTGCTGTCTCGTCCTTGCGGCGCTTGGAGCGCGGGTTGTATGCGAAGGACACGTCCTCGAAGTGGATTTCGCCACGGATCGATCCGAGCGCGGGGGCGTGCGGGCGATCCTCGAGCGTCGGCTTGACGTCGAGCAGCTGGAAGATCTTCTCCAGCGCGGCCATGCCGGATTGGTAGGTGGTATAGAGCTGGGAGAGCTGCTGGATCGGTTCGAACAGGAACGACAGCGTTGCGACGAACGCGACGATCGTGCCGACGGTGATGTGCCCGCCGATCGCCTGGTAGCCGCCGTACAGCACGATCAGCGCGAGTGCGATGCCGGACAACATTTCGACCGCGGGGAAGTACGCGGCGTTGAGGCGCACGGTGACCATGTTGGCCTCGCGGTTGTCCTCGTCGAGCTCGGCGAAGCGCGCCTCGTGAGCGGGCTCCTGCCCGAAGCTGCGCACGACACGGATGCCGGACAGCGTCTCCTGCAGATAGCCAGTGATCGAGCCGATCGTCTCACGCGTGCGTCGGAAGGCGCCCGCGGAGGTAAGCCGGAACCAGATGCTCGCGGCGGCGACGAACGGCACGACACAGAACGTCAGCAGCGCGAGCTTGACATCGAGATAGAGCAGCACGCCGACGGCGCCGATCAGCGTGAGGCCGGACTGGAACAGCGTGACGACCGAGTCGGTGACAAGGCTTTCGAGCGCCTCGACATCGTTGGTCATACGCGAGATCAGCACGCCCGCCGGACGGCTCTCGTAGAAGCCGATCGGCTGGCTCTGCAGATGCCTGAAGATGCGGATGCGCAGGTCCGCGAGCGCGCGCTGTCCCACCCAGCCCACCAGGTACGTCTGCGCATATGTCGCAACCCAGACGAGCATCGCCGAGAGCAGGAACGCGATCACGACGACGACAAGCGTGTGGATGTCGTGCTTTTCGATGCCCGAGTCGATCGCGAGCTTGGCGAGCAGCGGCGGCGCCAGCGAGGCGGCCGTGCCGAGCACGAGTGCGAGCAGCATGGCGGTCGTGCGCAGCCGGTAGGGACGCAGCAGCTCGAGTAGCCCGCGCAGGTTGCGACCGCGGCTCTCGCGGCTGGCTCGCTCGCCGGTCCACTGCTGCCCGCCGCGCCCGATCGAGTTCCCACCCATCCCGAGCCCGCGCCCGCCGCCGCGTCCGCCGCCCATCCCGCCGGGGCTCATGCCAAACGCTCCCGGATACCTATGGCGCCGATATGGGCACGCAGGGCAAGCTGGGCAAGGACGCAGGGAGCGTGGCGTGCTACGCACGCGAGCGACCGAGGACGCCGATCCAGCGCCGCCATGCGCGCCCATATCCCGCCCATGCCGCCGGGAGGGCTCACAGCGCCTCGCCTCGCGAGGACGCGTTGATCACGAGCGCGGGGCCGTCGTCGGCCTGGGCGTCGGGGGTGGCGCCCTGGGCGACGATCTCGCGGTAGAGCTCGGAGCGTTCGAGCAGTTCCTCGTGCGCGCCCTGAGCGACGATGCGGCCGTGGTCGAGCACGACGATCTCATCGGCTAGCGCGATCGTGGACAGGCGGTGCGCGATCACGAAAGTTGTGCGTCCGGCCATCGCCTGGGCGAGCGCGAGCTTGATGCTCTGCTCGGTGGAGGCGTCGACGGAGGAGGTGGCGTCGTCGAGGATCAGCACGCGCGGGTTGGCGACGAGCGCGCGCGCGATCGCGAGGCGCTGGCGCTGCCCGCCAGACAGCGTCACGCCGCGCTCGCCGACCTGGGTGTCATACCCCTGCGGCAGGCGCGAGATGAACTCGTGCGCCTGCGCGTCACGCGCCGCTTGCTCGATCTCGGCGGCGTTGACTGGAGGCCCGCCCGCCCGCGCGTAGGCGATGTTCTCGGCGACGCTGGCGGAGAACAGGAACGGGTCGTCGCTGACGACGGCGACGGCGGCGCGCACGGAGCGCACCGTGACCTCGCGCACGTCGGCGCCGTCGAGCAGCACCTCGCCAGCGACGGGGTCATACAGCCGCGAGATCAGCGCGACGAGGCTCGTCTTGCCCGAGCCGGTGGGCCCGACGAGCGCGACGGTGCGCCCGGCGGGGACGTCGAGGTCGATGTCGCGCAGCACCGCGCGCCCGCTCTGAGGCGCTGTGTGAACGGCGTCCACGAGCGCGCTTGCGCCGAGCTCGTCGTGCGGGTCCTCGTAACGCAGCGTCACGTCGCGCAGCTGCACGTGCCCGTTGCCGGCTCCCAGCGCGGGTGCGTCCGGAGTGTCAGTGAGGTGCGGCTCGCGGTCGAGCAACTGGAAGATGCGCGCGCCGGAGGCGGTGGCGCGCTGCGCGAGGTTGAGCGTCACGCCGAGCGCGCGCATCGGCGTGATCAGCATGTTCACGTACAGGTAGAAGGCGGTGAACTGGCCGAGGGTGAGGTGCGCGTGGATCACGTACTCGCCGCCGAGCAGCAGCACGGCGGCGAGGCCGAGCTGGGGCAGGAAGCCGATAATGGGGTTGTATGTGGCTTCCAGGCGCGTGGCGACCATCGCCTGGTTGAACACACGCCCTACTGTGTCCCGGAACCGCGTCAGCTGCCGGCTCTCGCGCGCGAACGCCTTGACGACGCGCACGCCGGAGATGTTCTCCTCGGCGTCGGCGGTCAGCTCGGCGATGCGCTGCTGGGTCTCCTGGATCGCGGGACGCGCGCGGCGGCCATAGCGGTAGGAGATCAACACGACGAACGGCACGGGTATCAGGGCGATCAGCCCGAGCCCGGGGTTGATCACGAGCATCACCGCGCCGGCGAGCGCGATCGTGAGGATCGACTGCAGGATGAACACGAGGCCGTAGCCGAGGAAGAAGCGCACGGCGGCGAGATCGACGGTGGCACGCGACATCAGCTGTCCGGTCTGCTGGTGGTCGAAGAAGCCGAGCTCGAGGCGCTGCAGCTGGCTGTATATCCGCTCGCGCAGGTCGTATTCGACCGCTAGCGACACGCGTCCCGCCACGATGCGACGCCAGTACATGAAGCCCCAGCGCGCGAGCACGACGCCGAGGATCACGAGCGCGAGCACCAGCACCGTGTGGCGATCGTGGGCGCGCGAGGCAGCCGGGTGTCCGTGGACGTGCACGGCGCCGTTCTTGATCGCCTGCACTGCCCGCCCTGTGAGGTAGGGCACCGCGACCGTCATCACCATCGCGAGGCTGGCGAGCCCCCAGGAGATCGCCAGTCCGCGCTTGTAGGGCTTCAGAAATCCCAGTAGTCGGTTGAAGGTGCTCATAGTTGCGCGGTCAACGATTATTGCAGGCGCCGACGATGCGCCCTTGGTCGCGGCGGCGGGCGCGCTCGTAAGCTGCGTTCATGGCCAACCCCGAGAGACCGCCCGCGCGTCCACCCACAGCCGGCCTGTGCGACAGCTGTTTTCACCAGCAGCTTGTAGGCAACACGCGCGGCTCGACCTTCTCGCTGTGCAGGCGCTCGCGCGAGGATTCCGCCTACCCACGCTATCCGCGCATCCCAGTCCTATCCTGCCCTGGCTATGAGGCGCGCATGACGATCGCGCCCGAGGATGGCTGACTCCTGCGCTATCGAGCTGCCCCGAGGATCGGCAGGACATGCGTCAGCCCGCGAGCGCGCCAGCGGGCTCGCGGGCGCTGGCAGCCTCCGGTATGTGCCCGGAGGCCACGAAGTCGCTTGCGCGCACGAGCGCGAACGCCAGCAGCGCGCCGACGAGGGCGATCGCGGCGGCGATGATCAGGATGCTGGTGAACGCGCTGGTGAAGCCGACGCGGTAGGAGTGGCCGAGGGCTGCCCGGGCGGCGGGGGAGAGGTGGCGTGCGACCTGCGAGACGTCGCCGGAGACGAGCGCGCCGGCGAGGTGGCCGTGCGCTGCGCCCAGCACCTGGCGTCCAGGGCCGCTCGAGGACAGTGCGGTGGTCGTCTTGCCGGTGACGTCGTGCTGGAAGACGGCGCCGAGACCAGCGATACCGGTCGCTATGCCTACCTGGCGGAAGGTGCTGTTGACACCCGAGGCCATGCCGCTGCGCGTGTGGTGTACGACGCCGACCGCGGTCGATGCGAGCGGCGGGTTGATCAAGCCCACGCCGATGCCGGCAATCACGAAGCCGGGGATCAGCGTCGTCCAGCCCGAGCTTGCGTTCACGGCCGTCATTGCGAGCAGCCCCGCGCTCACGAGCAGCAGCCCGACGCCGAGCAGGATACGTATGGGGATGCGCACGCTGAGTTTGCCCGAGATCGGCGCGACGACGAACGTCAGCAGCGTGATCGGCAGGAAGCGCAGGCCGGCCTGCAGCGGGTCGTAACCGAGCACGTCTTGGATGTACAGGGTCAGATAGAGGAACATCGCGAACATCGAGGAGGACACGGCGAAGGCGACGATGCTCGCTCCGGCGAACGCCGGGCGGCGGAACAGGCTCAGGTCGAGCATCGGGCGCTCCTGCTTGTGCTCGGCGAGCAGGAACGCCATCAGCAGTACTGCAGCGGCGATCAGGTAGGCGAGGATGCGCGTGGAGCTCCAGCCCTTTTCGTTGCCCTCGATCAACGCGAACACGAGCAGGAACAGCGAGCCGGAGAAGGTCACCAGGCCGATCCAATCTACTCCGGTGGCGTTCGGGTCGCGCGACTCGCTCACCTGGCTGAGCGTGAGGAACACCGCGCCGATGCCGATCGGCACGTTCACGAAGAAGATCCATTCCCAGCCGATACCCGAGGTGATCACGCCGCCGATGACCGGCCCGACGGCCACCGCGGCGCCGATCACGCCGCCATACACGCCGAAGGCCAGGCCGCGCTCCTTGCCGTGGAAGGCCCCGGCAATCAGTGCGAGCGAGGTGGCGAACATCATCGCTCCGCCGGTGCCCTGCACGGCGCGCGCGAGGTTGAGCATCAGCGGCGACGTCGACAGGCCGCAGACAGCCGACGAGACGGTGAAGACGACCAGGCCGATCACGAACACGCGCCTGCGCCCAATCAGATCCGCCACTGCGCCGGCCGTCAGCAGGAAGGCTGCGAGCGTGAGCGAGTACGCGTTGACCACCCACTGCAGGTCCTGGAAGCTCGAGTGAAGCGATCGCTGGATGTCGGGAAGCGCGACGTTCACCACGGTGATGTCCAACAGCAGCATGAAGATCGCCACCGAGACGGCGATCAGCGTCCACCACTTACGCTCCACGACATCCTCCTTGCTCTCGCCTGCCAGGTGTGACCACCCGCACTATATGAACGGTCCAGCTTCTCTCCCGAGCGGGGCCGCTCTCTGGATGCGACTCAGAGGATCGCTTTCGGGTATGCGCGCGTCGCGGCCGCGAGCATTGCGAAGAAGAATCCTCCGACGACGAGGAAGTCGAGCCACACTTCCCCGGACCCGCCCACGCCAACTAGCATCTGGCGCAGCCCCTGGACCTCGTATGTGAGCGGGTTCACGCGCGCGATCACGCGCAGCCAGCCCGGCATGATGCTCAACGGGTACAGGGCGCTGGAGGCGAAGAACAGCGGCATCATGATCAGCTGGCCGATGCCCATGAAGCGCTCGCGCTCCTTGACGACTGCGGCGAGCAGCATCGACATGCATGCGAAGGCGGCCGTGCCGAGCATTAGCATGGCGAGCGTGCCCAGCACCCCGGTGACGCTCCAGCGCACCCCGATCCCTGTCGCGGCGAGCACCGCCAGCAGCAGCAGCGCCTGCACGAGCGCGCGCACGCATGCGCCAGCGGCCTTGCCGAGCACGATCGAGCTGCGTGACAGCGGGGTGGCGAGCAGGCGCTGAAGCTGGCCCACGTCGCGCTCCCAGATCACGGATAGGCCGAAGAAGATCGCGATGAACATGGCCGCTTGAGCCATTACACCTGGGGCGAGATAGGCGCGGTAGTCGGTCGCGCCGAGGGTCAGCGAGTGGTTATTGCGCAGTGCGGTACCGAAGATGAACAGCCACAGCAGCGGCTGGACTGAGCGGGTGACGATGTCGAGGTGGTCGTGGCGGAGCTTGCGCATCTCCGCCTGGGCCATCGCGAGCGTCCCCTCGGCCATGCGCGCGAGCCGGCCGGTGGCGAGGGCACGCGGCCGTGTGGGATCAGCCAAGCCTGCGGGCAACTCTGCGCTGGGCGCGGACATCGGACAACCTCCCTTCCTCATCCTCGGCGCTCTCGTCTGCGATCGGGCGTCCGGTGACGGCAGTGAAGACCTCTTCCAGGCTCTCCGCGCCGTGGCGCTCGATCAGCTCGGCGGGCTCTCCCTGCTCGACCAGCCGGCCGTGGTCGATCACGCCGAGGCGCTCGCAATGGCGCTCGGCCTCCTCCATCAGATGCGTGGTCACGAGAATCGTGGTGCCGGCCTGCTCGCGCAACGCGCCCAGCCGCTCCCATACCATCGTGCGCGCGTTGGGGTCCAGGCCGACGGTGGGCTCGTCCAGGAACAGCACCGCCGGGCGGTTGAGCAGGGCGCTTGCGATCTCGAGGCGACGCAGCATGCCGCCAGAGAGCGTCCTGGCGAGGCGGTCGAGCATCGGCTCGAGGTCCATCGTCTCGACGACCTCCGTGATCCGCTCGCGCCGCTCGCGTCTGTGCACGCCGGTCACGCGCCCGTAGAAGTCGAGGTTCTCATACGCGGTGAGTGTGCCGTCGACGGAGATCGCTTGCGGTATGTAGCCGATCGAAGCGCGCACCGCGAGGCTGTCGTTGCGGACGTCGAAGCCGGCTACTAGCGCGCGCCCGGCGCTTGGCTCCAGCAGCGTGGTGAGCACGCGGATGGTGGTCGTCTTGCCGGCGCCGTTGGGCCCAAGCAGGCCGAACACCTCGCCAGCAGCGACCGCGAAGGAGATGCCGCCGACGGCTTCCAGCTCGCCGAAGCGCACGACCAGGTCATCGACCAGCACCGCCGGCGCGGGTCTGGCGCCGCTCACGAACGGGGCTCCCGGCACCGAGGGCTGGCCGCGCACCGCGGCACGCTCACGGCTGGTGCTCCCCGCTTGCGGCCGGCAGCGGCTCGGCGGGCGGGAACGATCCTGCCTCGCGCGCGTCGAGCTCGCGTAGCCTGCGCTTGACGCGCTTGCGCGACTCGCATAGCTCGTGCTCGAGCTTGGCCAACTCAGCGGCGCGGTGGCGGACCAGCTCGAGCTGGCGCTCGATGTGGCCGAGCGCCTCGCTGAGCAGCTCGCGCCGGCGCGCGGGGTCGACGTCCTCACGGCGCAGCTGCGCGCGCACCTCCGCGCGCGCCTCCTCGGCTGTGAGCAGCGTCTTGAGCTCGTCGAGCGTCACGCCGAGCAGGTTCTTCAGGCGCATCACCTCGCGCAGACGCTCGACTTCTTCCTGCGTATAGATGCGGTGCTGGCCGGAGGGGCGCGTGGGCGCCTCGGGCAGCAGGCCGATCTCCTCGTAGTAGCGAATCGTCCGCGGCGTCGTGCCCACCAGCCGGGCGACATCGCCGATACGCAGGCTGGGCTCGGCGGGGGTGCTCATGCGTGTACTCGCCCCTGCGCCGGCAGCTCACTTGTCCCGACCTTGGCTGCCTCATCTGTCCCAGCTCCGCGCGCAAGCGAGTCCGGTGTGGTGTGCTCCTCGAAGGCCAGCGTGGCGGACTCCGCGACGGACATGTGGCGGGGGCGCAACAGGCAAACCACTGCGCCCACCAGCGAGGTCGCGGCAAGCACCCACAGCGCGACGTGCATGTTGGCGATGAACGGCGCGAGCTTCTGTGCGGACAGCCCTTTGGCGAGTCCGGAGAAGACTGCGAACAGCGTGGACTTCGGGACCGCCGAGGTGATGATCGCGAGCACGAACGCGATCGACAGCACCGCGCCGGTGTTCTGCAGCAGTGTGCGCGCGCCGGCGGCGATGCCGCGGCGCTGGGCGGGGACTGTGCCCATCATCGCGGCGGTGTTTGGGCTGTTGAACATACCCGAGCCGACGCCGACGATCAATAGCCACAGCGTGCTCTGCCAGTAGGGGCTGTGGACCTGGAGCGTCGTCATAGCGGCCAGGCCGGCGGCGCTCACGAGCATCCCCAGCGCGGCCAGGCCGCGGGAGCCGTGGCGGTCGGCGTAGATGCCGGACAGCGGCGAAGAGACGAGCATCCCGAGCGCGAGCGGGATCAGCTTGATCCCAGCGGTGATCGGGCTGTTGCCCTGGGCGCCCTGGAAGTAGAAGACGAACAGGAACATCAGCGCGAAGCGCGCGAGCCCGTTGATGAACGCGGCCGCGGTGGCGGCGGCGAACAGGCGGTTCTTGAACAGCGAGAGGTCGAGCATCGGTGCGCGCGAGCGACTCTCGATCAACACCCACGCCGGCAGCAGCACCACGGCGGTCGCCAAGCCGGCGATCACGATCGTGTCGTTCCAGCCGCTCAGCCCACCGCGTGAGACCCCGAGCACGAGGCCGGTGAGGCCGAGCACGAACGTGACGTTGCCGAGCACGTCATAGCCGCGCACCTGATCGGGTTTCGAGAGCTCGCGCAGGATCAGCGCGCCCCAGGCGGCGCCAGCGAGTGCCAGGGGCACGTTGAACCAGAAGACCCAGTGCCAGGAGATCGCCACGAGCGCGCCACCGAGCACCGGACCGATCGCAAGGCCGACGGCGGCGACCATCGTGTTGGTGCCCATCGCCAGCCCCAGTTCCTCGTGTGGGAAGGCGTCGGTGACCAGCGCGGCGGCGTTGGCGAACAGGAAGGCCGAGCCGATGCCCTGCAGGATGCGCCAGACGATCAGCACGGTCGCGTCCGAAGAGAAGCCCGCCCCGAGCGAGGCGAGCGCGAACACGATGAACCCGCCGATGTAGGCGCGCTTGCGTCCGAACAGGTCGCTCAGCCGGCCCGCCATCAGCACGAGCACGGTGGCTGCGATCAGGTAGGCGAGGATCACCCACACGAGCGCGAGCAGACTGGCGTGCAGCGAGCGCTCGAGGTCGGGCAGCGCGATGATCAGCGTGCCTGAGTTCGTTGCTGCCAGCAGCATCCCCAGGCTTGTGCAGGAGAGAGCCCACCACTTGTAATTGGCGTGTCCGGCAGCCACCCCGAAGCGCGAGCCGGACGGATGCCCTGGCGCTCCAGGAGCAGGCGCGCCTGCTTGGGCGGCAGCCCGCTCTGAGCCTTTGCTTGTCGAATCTGACGTGAACGTAAGGATCATAATAGCAGGGGCGCGCGTAGCGAGGACGGGCGGGGGCGCACGCCGCTGGCTGCCGGCACGGTGCCCGCTTGGTGCTAGAACATTTGGTGATGGCTTCCAGCAAGGTCGTCAAGTCGGAGCAGGAATGGCGCGAGCAGTTGACGCCGGCGCAGTACGATGTCCTGCGTAAGGCTGGGACAGAGGCTCCGTTTACTGGTGAGTACGTCTACAACAAGGCTTCCGGCGACTACCGCTGCGCGGCCTGCGACGCCACGCTGTTCAGTGCTGACACGAAGTTTGACTCGGGCACGGGCTGGCCGAGCTTCACCGAGCCCGCTGTCGCCGAGGCAGTCGAGTTGCGTCCCGACAACAGCCTGTTCATGCGGCGCACGGAGGTCATCTGCCGCACTTGCGGTGGGCATCTAGGCCATGTCTTCGATGATGGCCCCGGTCCGGACGGCCAGCGCTACTGCATCAACTCCGCGGCGCTCGCCTTCCAGCCCGCCGCCGAGACCGCCGGGTCGACCGCAGGCGCCCCGCCCGCCCCTGGCGACAGGCCCGCACCGGACACCGTCAGCCAGTAGTCCTCGCCGTCGCTCGCTAGGCTCGCGCGTAATGATCATGATCGACCAGTCCCGGCGGCTGTCAGAACCGCTGCGCTGGGGACGCCGCGAGAAGACCGTCGTGGCGGTCCTGCTCAGCTGCCTTTTGCTCGCGGTGCTCGGCCTCGGTGCCTTCGCGGTGACGAGCGGCGCGCCCGCGCGGAGAGACTGCATCGAAGTGACCTTTGCCAGCACGCTGGGTGGCGCAACCGAGCACGCCTGTGGCGCCCGCGCTAGAGCTGTGTGCGCCTCTCGGGATGCATTCCATAGCGTTGCTGCGGAGTTGCGAGCCGCCTGCCGCCGCGCTGGCTTCCCGTTTGACTGAAGCCCCTGAGCGCCCGCTCAACGGGCCGTCTAGACAAATGTCGAAACCCCTCTGCCAAGTGTTGGCCATGGTGTCCCTACCCGCGCTTGGCCACTGCCGGTTTGATACCCGGATCGCAACTGGCGCGTCGCCACCGCATGGGCGGGCGGCGGCTCGGCATATCTACAACAGCAGGGAAACGGAGGCACATGTCCTGGCAGTCATACCCAAGTTGGCTGAACGCCGGAGATAACGCGTGGCAGATGACCGCGGCGACTTTCGTGGGGCTCATGAGCCTCCCTGGTCTCGCCGTCCTGTATGGCGGGGTCATGCAGAAGCGCTGGTCAGTGAACAGCATGATGCTCACGTTCGTGGCGTTCTGTCTGGTGCTGGTGGCCTGGTGCCTGTGGGCTTTCAAGATGGGTTTCGACGACCCGATCGCCCATAGCGGCTCGGGCATCTTCGGCACGCATGGGTTCCTGGGTACGTTCCTGGGCGAACCTGGCAGCGTGCTCGGGCATGCCGGCGAGGAGAACAAAGCAAATATCCCGTCGGTCACGGAAGGCCCGCCGTTCCACTTCCCCGAGGCGTCCTTGGTCTACTTCCAGTTCGTGTTTGCGGCGATCACGCCGATTCTGATGCTCGGATCGGTGCTTGGACGGATCAGCTTCAAGGCCTGGATTCCGTTCGTGCTGCTGTGGATCACGTTCGTGTACACCGTCAACGCGTTCCTGCTGTGGGGCGGTGGCTACTTCGCTGCGCACGGCGCTCTGGACTACTCCGGTGGCTATGTCATCCACTTGGCGGCCGGTATTTCCGGGTTCGTCGCAGCGGCGGTGATCGGGCCACGATTGCAGCGAGATCGCGAGGTTGACGCGCCGAACAACCTACTCATGGTCGCGTGCGGTGCGGGTCTGCTGTGGCTCGGCTGGAATGGGTTCAACGGTGGAGACTCTTACTACGCTGGCGCCGATGCCTCCGCGGCTGTGCTGAACACAAACCTCTGCACTGCTGTGGCGATGCTGGTGTGGATCGCTTGGGACTACATTTTCCGCGACAAGCCGTCGATGCTTGGTGCGGTCAACGGGATGATCACCGGGCTGGTCGGGATCACGCCGGCTGCAGGTTTCGTCAACGGCTATGGGGCGATCATCATCGGGGTGGTTGCATCCACGATCGTGTGGATGTCGATCCGGTTCCTCAGCCGAGCGCCGGTGTTCAGACACGTCGACGACACCCTGGGGGTGATCTATACACACGGTATCGCCGGGCTCTGCGGCGGTCTGCTCGTTGGGCTGCTGGCTGACCCGAATGTTGTTGAGTACATCGGCAAGGGCGGCGCGTCGAACCTCCCTGGGAAAGCGGGTCTACTCATAAATGGCAGCTGGACGCTTCTGCGCTGGCAGGCCGAGGCCGGCCTGTGGGTGATCGTGTTCAGCGGCACGATGACGTTCATCCTGTTGAAGCTCGTCGGGATCTTCTTCCCATTGCGCCTCACCGATGAGGAGTTGGAGATCGGAGATCACGCAATCCACGGCAACGAGGTCTACCCATCTGATGTGCCGACGCTTGGCGGCTCTCACGCACCTGCGTGGCAGCCCGGCACGGCGCCAGCCGGCGCATAGGGCAGGGAAGCCCTCCCGGCCCGGGCGCGTCCATCCCCCTTTGGACGCGCCCGGGTCCGGGTCAGGTCTGGCAGTGGTCAGGTAAGAGAACTATTGCCTGGCGAGCCCGACTGGGCAGCTCACGCCAGTGCCACCGAGGCCGCAGTATCCACTGGGGTTCTTGGCGAGGTATTGCTGATGATAGCTCTCTGCGTAATAGAAGAGTCCGGCTGGAGCGATCTCGGTCGTGATCTGTCCGTGCCCAGCTTGCGCGAGCATCTGCTGATAGGCGCCTCGCGACGCCTCCGCCGCGATTCGCTGAGCCTCGCCGTGCCAGTAGATCGCTGAGCGGTACTGGCTGCCGATGTCGTTGCCCTGACGCATGCCTTGAGTAGGGTCGTGCCCCTCCCAGAACAGCTTCAGCATCTCCTCATCGCTCGTCTTGGCCACGTCAAACGCGACGAGCACAGCCTCGGTGTGGCCGGTTTGCCCGGAACAGACCTCCTCGTAGGTCGGGTTCGGGGTGAACCCACCTGCATAGCCCACGGCAGTGCTGTACACGCCAGGTGCTTCCCAGAAGAGCTTCTCGGCGCCCCAGAAGCAGCCCATCCCGAATACGGCTGTCTCGACGCCGTCGGGGAACGGCCCGCGCAGCGGCGTCTGTAGTACCTCATGTCGCTCAGGCACAGGCATCTCGGCGGCCCGCCCGGGCAGGGCCGATGCCGCGTCGACGATGGTCGCCGGCTTGCGTGTGAACAACATCTAAAGATGAGGGTAGTAGCTGCGTCCGATGCTCCTGATGGTTCGTTGTCACGTGCCCTTGACGGCTCAAGCCGCGCTGAGGCATGACCGAAGAGTCATATAGGTGCTCAACACGCATAACAGCTCCCTGCGGCCGACCATAAATCGACTGCTGCCCGCGCAGAACCGGCCTCCGGAGAGCAGGCCCCGGCCTCCGCACGGGCGAGCCTCGGTGTCGCTGCGTTCGCGCTGGCGGCGGCTGACCGCGCGCAGGCCCGCGATCGCCTGGACGTTGTCGCTGCTGTTCCTGTTCAAAGGACTCCTGGGTGTGCTGGCCGCTGCCTACCCCGTCAGCGCCAGCGAGCCGGTCGTGGCAGTGGGCGTGGCAGGCGCGATGGCGATTCTCTGCGCCCTCGCGATCTGGCTGCTGGGAGAGCGCCTGCCGCTGCTCGGCTTCGAGCTCATCGCCGCTGCCGGGTCGGTCGTCGCGAGTTGGCTGGTGGCCCGTTCCGCCACGCACGGAGGCCTGATGATCACGGCCTTCGGCTACCCCTGGATCGCGATCTACTCCGCCCACTTCTTCCCGCGCCGAGGCGTGATCGTCCAGGGCGTGTTGATGTCGGTAGGTTTCAGCGTGGGCCTACTGGCGGGTGGCCTATCCCATATCCTCGTCTACTGGGTGGTCGTGATCATCACGATCTGGTCGATCTGTCTGCTGCTCGGAAGTCTCAGCGAAGGCATGCGTCGCGAGGCTGGCACCGACTACCTGACTGGGCTGCTCAACCGCAACGGATTCCTGACTGCTGCGCTGCGCGAGCGTGCGCTGGCAGACCGTACCGGTAGTCCACTCACGCTGGCGGTGGTGGACCTCGACGGCTTCAAGCAGATCAACGACCGTGAAGGTCATGCCGCTGGGGATCGACTGCTTGCGGCGCTCGGCCGCGACTGGCGAGCGCGCGTGCGTCCAGGCGACATCCTCGCCCGTCATGGCGGCGACGAGTTCGTAATGCTGTTCCCGTGCACCACCCCTTCCGGCGCGGATTCAGTGCTTGCGCGCCTGCGCAGCACTGAGGACCGCGTTGGCTGGTCGATCGGCGTCAGTGAGTGGCTGCCCGGCGAGAGTATCGACGCTCCGCTCGCGCGTGCAGACAGGTATCTGTATGGGGTGAAGAGTTCACTACGCGCCGAGGACCTCACCCGTGCGCCTGCGGGGGACGCATCCGCAGAGGACGCACCTGCAGAGGAGATCCTCGCGCGCCGAACTCTGCTGTCCTCGATCTGACTCAGGGCGAGCCCGAAGAGCGGATGAAGGGATTCGAACCCTCGACCTTCGCCATGGCAAGGCGACGCTCTAGCCAGCTGAGCTACATCCGCGCGAGCACACAACTATAGATGGACGGATGGACACTCGTCCACGGGGCTCACAGCCAGCCTCCGAGCACGCGCCCGAGCACCACCGCGCCAAGCCCGACGGCGCCGCTGACGAGCACGTTGGCCGCTGCGGCTGGGCGGCGATCATCCTCGACGAGGCTATGGGTCTCGAGCATCCAGGTCGAGAACGTCGTGTACGAGCCGACCGCGGCGCTGCCCGCCAGCACCATCGCGGTCCCGGTCAGCGCGAGACCGCTCAGCAGGCCGAGTATGAAGGCGCCGCTGAGGTTGACCGCCAGCGTGCCGGCCGGGAACGCGATCGGCAGCCTGGAGGAGACGAGGTCCTCGAGCAGCAGCCTGGCCAGCGCGCCGATCGCGCCGATCGCGCCAACGGCGATCCAGACCGGCGCGCTCAAGTGCGCTCCTCGCTTGGGGCCACCGCGAATACGGTCGCCCGCCTGGTCAGACTCGTCGCGAGCGACACCGCGGCGTAGCCGCCGAGGAGGCTCACTCCCGCGTACCCGAGCGCCAGCTCGTAGCGCGCGCCGTCGAGCATCTGCAGCAGCTCGAGCTGCAACGTCGAGAACGTCGTCAGCGCACCGCACACGCCGGTCCCCAGTAGGCGGTATGTGAGGATCGACAGCGGTCCGTGACGCAGCGCGGTCATCAGACAGCCGAGCGCCAGCGCCCCGGCGAGATTCACCGCGAGCGTCGCCCACGGCCACGCCCCGGTTGCGCTCGGCCAGGCCTGTGCCAGGCCGACTCGTCCCAGCGCGCCCACAGCGCCACCGGCGCCGACCGCCGCGAGCTCCAGCCAGCTGATCCGGGGGTGCCCCGCGCGCATCGACTCGGAAGGCGCTTGCAAGTCTTCGACGGGCGCTTGCTGCCGTGATGCGCTTGACGTGGCGATATCCACCGGAGTCCTCCAATCGGAGTCGGGCTCTATTCGGTAGAAGCCATCAGCGGCGCCGCCGCGGTTATAGAGCGGGCCTCATCGCTCGCGTACAGCCTATCCGCCTAGGGCGCTACGCGGCACGTACCGCCCGCCGTCGCCACGCGCAAGCAGCCCCATCAGCTCCAGCTCGGCGAGCTCCAACAGCGCCTCGCCTGTGTCCTTTCTGGCGGCGGTCAACTTGCCGGCGGTGTCCCTGCCTGCGCCGACCTGCTCCAGTGTCGCTCTCAGCCGCGGCTCCAGCTGCGCTGGCTCGGGTGTGACATGCCTATTCGCGCGGGTAGTCGTCCTGGTAGAGCTCGCCTGTGCGCGCTTGCTTGCCCCAGCGCGGACCTGTGTACGCACCGGTCCGCTGCACTCATACAGCAGATTCAATGCGTCTTGCGGTCCTCGTACCAGCGACGCTCCTCCCATCAGCAGCAGGCACGTGCCCTGTGCCAGCGGTGAGGTCACGCGCCCTGGTAGCGCCCCAACCGTCCTTCCCAGCGACTGCGCCACACGCGCTCCCACTAGCGCCCATTGGTTCTCCTCGGCCTCGATCACGATTGTCAACTGGGCTAGGCCCGCCACCGTCCGTGCGCGTCCTGGCTCGCCCCAACGTGGGGGCTGCATGCCGCATGGCAGCTCCGCCACCGCACAACCATTCGCCATCACCCGCTCGTACAACTCCCGCCTGCTTGCCGGCTTGCACACGTCTACGCCTCCCGCCATCACGCTCACCGTCAGGCCGTCAGCTTCCAGTGCGCCTGCATGGGCCGCTGCCGCGATCCCGTCCGCGAAGCTGGTTACGACCGTTACTCCGCTTGCCGCCAGCCCGCGTGCGAAGCTGCGCGCCATCTCCATGCCATAATCGCTCGCCTTGACGCTACCTACGATCGCCACCGTTGGACCCGCGGTCAGTTCCGCCAGCCGCTTCGTCCCGCCGATGACGTGCAACATTGTCGGTCCTCCCGCCCAGCTTTGCAGCGCGCGCGGGTAGCTGGGGTCATGCCTGCACACTCTCTCCACACCTGGCGCCTGCTCGATCTGCTTTGCCTGGAAGCGCTCGCATAGCTTCTTCAGTTCCGCCCGACGGCTGCCGCCGATCGCCTGCACCAGATCCTCGTCGCTCAGCTTCAACAGCGCCAGCAGCCGGCCACAGTCGCGGGCACAGTAGTTCAACAGGATGCTCAGGTTGCTCAGCAGCCAGCTTCTGCGCAGACACCGCTCACAGCATGCGTCTACTGTGCTCATCACGCCGCCCTGGTGCTCCGCAAACCGGTCTCGGGTCGCAGAGACAGTGCCACTCCGACGTCTTCTGTCCTGATGCGTTCGCTTCCGTTCAGGTCAGCGATCGTTCGCGCCACGCGCAGCGTCCGGTGATGTCCACGGGCGCTCAGCGTGCCCCTCATCTGCGCTTCCCGCAGCATCTCTTCGCTCTTCAGATCGAGCTTTACGTACCGCGCGAGCATGCCCGTGTCCATCTCTGCGTTGACGCTCACGCCCTCCTCGCGCAGCCTCATCGCCTGGCGTTCACGCGCTCTGGCCACCTGCTCGTGCGCCTTCTCAGAGCTCGTCCATGGCGCCGCGCTCAGGCCTTCGGATCCCGAGTTCTCGAGCCCCGCCTGCAGGTCGATCCTGTCCAGCAGCGGACCGCTCAGGCGTCGGCGATGGCGCGCCAAGTCAGCTTCGGTGCACCTGCACCGGTCTCCATCACCAGCGTACCCGCACGGACATGGGTTTGTCGCTGCGACGAGCATGAACCGCGCTGGATATACAGCTGAATACTGTGCCCTGACGATCGCTACGCGCCCGTCCTCCAGAGGCTGACGCAGTGCCTCGAGCGCGGGCTTAGCGAACTCCGAGAGCTCGTCGAGGAACAACACTCCCCTGTGGGCGAGTACCACCTCGCCGACCCAGCCCTTGCGTGCCCCGCCGACTAGGCCTGCGGTCGTGATCGAATGGTGCGGTGCCCTGAACGGCCTGTTCTGTGCCAGTTCGCCCTCCAGGCCGCCCGCGATGCTGTGGATGCGCGTCACCTCGAGTGCCTCTCCTCTACTCAACCCCGGCAGGATCGTGGGCATCCGCTGCGCGAGCATTGTCTTGCCCGTCCCAGGCGGCCCGCTCAGTAGGCAGTTATGCCCGCCTGCGGCCGCCACTACCAGCGCCCGCACCGCATGGTCCTGACCGCGCACGTCGCTCAGGTCCAGTCCTGTTGCCCCAGCTCTCATCTGCTGCGATCCGCTTGGCTCCGGCAGCGAGTCAGCGGGACCGCCGTTCAGCACCCGCACTGCGCTCTGCAGTCGCCCTGCCGCTGCCACGTGCAGATCGTCAACCAGCATTGCCTCGCGCGCGCTTTCCGGCGCCAGCACGAGCGTCCCCAGCCCCGCTTCGGTGGCGCAGGCCTGTGCGATCGCCAGTGTTCCATGGCAGCCTCTCACCGCACCGTCGAGTGACAGCTCGCCGAATAGTGCGTGGTCCTCCAGGTGCTCTCTCTCCAACTGCCCGCTGGCCGCCAGAATCCCGCATGCCAGCGCCAGATCCAGGCCCGGACCGACCTTCGGCACGTCGCCCGGAGCAAGGTTCACCGTGATTTTACGCGCCGGGAATTCGTACCCTGAGTTCAGGATCGCCGCCTGCACACGCTCGCGTGCCTCTTTCACCGACGCGTCCGCCAAGCCGACGATCGCCAGATTGGGCAGCCCTGGCCTGATGTCGACCTCGACTGTGACCTGCCTTGTCCGTAGTCCTTCGATCGTGAACGTTCTCGTCCGCGCCAGCATCGCTTTTGGCCTCCCGTCGTTTCGTCAGGCAGAGACATCCAAGCTAGGCGTTGCTTGGGACGAAACTCTCGGGCGAGGCCTAACGGGGTCCTGGGCCGGCCCCTACGGGGCCGGCCCGTTGCCCTCACTCGTTCAGGCCGACCACTTCCAGCAGCGCGATCCAGTCGGCTTGGCCGCGCATAAATTCAAGTTCTTCGAACCTGGTGGCGACGTGTTCGGTCCGTTCGCGCAGGCCTCGTTCCGACGGCTGTACATAGGGGTCGAGCAGGTGCCGCGGGATTTCGTGGATGTTGATCGCTTCGACGTGCTGGTCGTAAGGCTCGACGTCGGACGGCATCGGTCCAAAGCCGGTGGCGTGCCACGCATGGATGTCCGCGCAGATGTCCGGCACCTGCAGCGTGAGCATTTCTTGCAAGCCCGTGGCGAGCCGGTGGGCGTCGCGCGTGATCGCCGGGTTGCTCCAGCGCAGTCGGTTAAGGGTGTGGATGTATACGCGGACGCTCGCCGCGTCGGTGTGGTAGCCGGTGGCCCACAGCGCGCCGGCTGCCTCGTAGGTGAGCTTCTCGTTTTCTTGGTTCTCCGGCGAGCCGGTGCCCGCGTCTGGGCATTCGGACCGCAGCCGGCTGTCAAGTTGGTGGATGCTCGCTTCGATTGTGGACCACGTGCTCACCGCGGTGTGCAGGACCGTGTAGCTGGCCGTCAGATAGGTATGGGTCGCGGCGACGTCCTGCGATGTGGCGGCGGCTGGGGCAGGCGCGACCGCGACTGTGACGGTCGCAGCGAGCGCAGCGCCGAGGATCGCCATACGCCTGAGCATCTCTCCGCTGTCAATATACCCTGGACGGCGAAGCGCATGGCCCGCTTAGTGGGTGGTCCGCACGAGGCGCCCAGACCACCCCTTTATTAAAGACCAGCCGGATGGCGCTCGACGAAGTTGCCACCATCGTCGCTGGGACCGCCCCAGCGCGATCCATCTTCCTGCAGCGCGACGGTGTCGAAGCGTTTACCGTCGATCACCATGTAGGCGTGTTCTGCGTTGGCGTAGATCGTGATGTACTTGCCCGGGCCCGCTTCTCCGTATGACTCCAGGCCGGTGGAGTCCTCTGGCGAGCTGAGCAGGCCGCCGCCGTGCAAAGCGTAGGACACCGACCCCGAGCAGTCATAGCCTTCGGACTCGAACGAGCCGTGCCCGCCGCCGTATACGTACGGGCGGGTGGCGATTTCGTCGGCCGCGGCGATCACTCGTGCGACGACGCCTTCTCCGCCGCCGGCGCTGGAAGATTCACCGCCAGCACCCCCGAGCCCGAGGTGCTCGTCGAGGATCCGGCTCCGGCCAGCGCCGAGGGGGGCGGCGTGAGCGTCGGTCCGTCGTTGACCCCGATTGCGCTCCACGTAGACGGTCCCACGACCCCGTCCACGGTCAGCCCGTGCCGCGCCTGCAGTCGTCTGACGGCAGCCTCGGTTTCCGGGCCGAATTCGCCGTCAACCGGGAGACGCAGTGCGGCCTGCAGCCGTACCACCGCGTCGGCCGGGGTGACCGGAGGAGCGACGGGCGCGCCCGTCGCCGGATCCGTGGCTGCACTCACAGCGCCGGACGTTTCCCCGGTGCCGGGGGTCACCCCGGTCGCGGATGTCGCTGTGTCCGCCGCGTCGCCCTGTTGTGGGGCGGGGCTTGTGGGCAGCGCTGAGGCGGGTGGCGTCAGCGTCTGCTCGCCGCTGACGCCGATCACGCTCCAGGTTCCTGGCCCGACGACGCCGTCGACGGTCAGTCCATGGCGGGCCTGCAGGCGCCGGATAGCAGCCTCTGTTTCGGGACCGAAGTTGCCGTCTGGTGTCACGTGCATTGCGGCCTGCAACCGTGTCACCGCATCCCAGGTGGAGCTGCTAGTGGACGCCGCGGTCGTGCCGGCAGGTGCTTCTGGGGCGCTTCCGTCCGTGCCTGCGCTCTCTTCTGTACCTGTACCCGTACTCACGCCTGTACCCGCACCTGCGCCTGTATCTGTGCCCGCACTAGCTTCTGTATTCGCGCCCGTACCCGTGCCTGTGACGGCGTCTGCCGTGCCGCTGGATTCCGTACCGCCTGTTGTTGCCTGTGCTCCTTCTGCACTGGCTGCGGCTTGCGTGTTGGAGGTGTCCGTCACGAGCTCGGCTGCGGCTGCAGCGGCTGGGGTGGAGTCTTCCGCGGACTGCGCTTCGCCGGGGACATCGTCGTGGAAGCTTGCAAGCGTCGCTGTCGCTGCTGTCTGCCCGCGCAGCGCCGCGCTGGTAAGTGACCCAACGATCCCGTCGACCGTCAGGCCTTTGCTTGACTGGAACTTCTGCACAGCTGCCTCGGTTTCCGGGCCAAACACGCCGTCCACTTTGACCCCGCCGAGCGCCTTCTGCAGCAGTTCGACCTGTCTGCCTTCGCTGCCTTCGCTCAGCACGATTGTGTGTTCGGTGGTCGTCGCTGGCCCGGGGCTGGCGACCGCCACCGCGGCGCCGCCGCCACCGGCGACAAGGCTGGCCACGGGCGCTACAGACAGCGCTGCAAGCGCGCCGAGCGAGGCGCGCTTGGCGCGTGAGCTGGCCGGCACGAAGCGCAGCTTGGTGGCGCGCCTGCGTGCTCTTGAACGTCCTGTCGAGAGCTGCCAGGGCTCCTCTTCGGCGAGATCCCTAGGCTGGTGCATGCTGCCGCGCACGTCCAGCAGCGCGGCAAGCGCGGAGGTGGGGTGGACGCTGGGACGTACCTTGTGGCGCTGCGCACGTGCGCGCCGTGCGCGCGAACGTTGTAGCGAAGCTTCCCAGGGGTCGAGAACAGCAAGATCACGCGGCAAGCGTCCCGGCATGCGCAGGTCCTTTCGAAATCGTCATGGCGCCTACGGGGTTAGCTGTCGGGCTCGCGCATATGCGCTACGCCACGCTAGGGTGGCGATTCGCCCCCACAGCCTCTTCGGCTGCTCTGGGTCCCCCGCTCCACGACCCCTTGAGGTCGAGGATTAGGCACGAACTCGGGGCAAGCTAACAGGTCCTGCTGCAATTTGCATCACATAAGAAGGTCTGCAAGGTTTCTTGCCGACGACAGCGGAGCGGCGGGGCCCTTGCAATGGCAGGACCCCCTGCAATGGTACCTTCGCTCTGATGCGCAAGCACGGACTCGACCCCCGCATCCTGCTCTCGCTGCTCGTGCTCGTCGTGATCGCCGGCGGCGTTGCCGTGCTCGTGATCGGCGGCAACTCGCGCCAACTAGCTGCTGGCGCTACCTCCGCGCACGGCAGCTTTGACTCTGTGGAAACCTTTGCGTCACCTACTCAAGCCCCGTCGCTTGCGCTGCGCAACTACCTCGGTCAGCCGGTCAACATCGACTTCTACCGGGGCAAGGCCGTGCTCGTGACGTTCCTGTACACGAGCTGCCCGGACATCTGCCCGCTGATCACCGCCAGCCTGCACGCCACCCTCGAACTGCTGGGCTCCGCGAAGTCTTCGCACGTGCAGATCATCGCCGTCTCGGTCGACCCGCGCAGCGACACCCCCAAGGCCGTCGCGGCCTTCCTCGCGCGCCACGAAATGACCGGTCGTATGCAGTACCTGATCGGCTCCGCTCACGAACTCGCCGCCGTGTGGAAGGCGTGGGGTGTGGGCTCCGAACAGGACGCTGAACAGCCGCAGTTCGTCAATCACACCGGCCTCGTCTACGGGATCTCCGCTTCAGGCAGGCGCACGACGATCTACGCCGCCAACTTCATTCCCGCCGAACTCGCGCACGACGTGCCACTGCTGGCGGCGCAGTAGCGCTCTGCGGCGTCGCTTTAGCAGAAACTTAGCCTCCCAATCTGCTACGCGCTCTGGGCTGTGGTACCACGCGCGAACGGGCGGATCGCACTGCAGCGCTGAGCGTATCCACGTCATATACACCGTTGTGGCGACGTCCGTTGATGAAAAAGGACGGCGTGCCGGAGACGCCGCTCGAGTCGGCGCTGGCCACGTCTTCACTGACGCGTGCCGCGTAGACGCGTCGGCGCAGCTCCTCGGCGAAACGCTCGACGTCGAGTCCAAGCTGCTGCGCGTAACCCCGCAAATGGCTAGGCGTGAGCTGGCCTTGGTGAGCGAGCAGGAGGTCATACATGCCCCAGAACGCCCCTTGAGCGTCGGCTGCCTCAGCCGCCTCTGAGGCGAGCTGGGCCCAGGGATGCACGTCGCTGAGCGGTAGGTGGCGAAAGACGTAGCGCAGCTCGTCACCCCAGTCGGCAAGCAGCTCACGGATCGCTGGCTCGGCCTGCCCGCAGTAGGGGCACTCGAAGTCGCCGTACTCGACGAGCGTCACCGGCGCGTCCTGTGCACCGCGGATGTGGTCGCGCTCGGGGTTGACGTCCTCGGCGAGGTCGATCAGCTGCTCGGCGGTGCGTCCGAACTGGCGTGCGCGAACGTCCGTGGGTAGCCGGGCGATGAGCCGGAAGATGATCCAGGCCACGACTGGCGAGATGATCGCGGCGGCGAGGACCCCGAGCGTGGCTTGAGCCAGCAGCTCGCCATGGAAGGCACGGCCCGCGATCAGCAGCGAAACCGTAAAGCCGATGCCGGCGATGGCCCCCGTGCCCGCAAGACCGGGCCAGGTGACGGCGAGCCGTGCGCCACCGAGCGCGCGACGGGTGCCGAGCCAGGAAGCGGTCAGGATGCCGAGCGGCTTGCCGAGCACATACGCGAGCACGATGCCGATCGTCACTGGCGAGCTGACCGCGTCTGAGAGCACATGCGAGTCGACGTGGATGCCGGCGTTGGCCACTGCGAACAGCGGCACGACGAAAAAGCTTGTCCAGGGATGCAGGCGGTATTGCAGTCGCTCGTTGGGCGAGATCGTCGCGGTCAGGCTGCGCTGGGCGATATACGCGAGCTCGGGCGTGGGCTGCTCGCGAAAGGATCGCGTCAGCTCGGTGGCGCGCTCGAGATCCTCGCGCGCGGGCGGGTAGGCGCTCGTCACCAAGCCGATCGCAAGGCCCGCGACGACGGGGTCGATGCCTGACTCGAACATCGCCAGCCACACCCCGACCCCGACGAGCACCGCTGCGGGTTCGCGCCAGCGCGGAGCGAAGCGCAGCAGCACGAGCACCGCAAACAGAGCGAGAGCGATCGCCAGCGCGAGCAGCGAGACGTGGGTGCTGTAGGCGACGGCGATGACGACCAGGGCGAGCAGGTCATCGACGACCGCGAGCGTCAGCAGGAACACGCGTAGGCGCGTCGCCCCGCTCGGCGCCACGAGCGCGAGCGCGCCCAGGGACAGTGCCGTGTCGGTTGACATCGCCGTGCCCCATCCTCCGGAGCCGGAGCCGCCGGCGTTGATCGCCAGATAGATGCCCACGCACAGCGCCATGCCGCCGAGGGCCGCGAGGACGGGGATCGCGAGGCGATTGCGCACACGCAGCTCGCCGAGATCGAGCTCGCGCTTGGCCTCCAGACCCACGACGAGGAAGAACAGCGCCATCAGCCCTTCGTTGACCCACTGGCGCAGGCTGCCCGTCAGCACGTGATGGCCCAGGTGCAGCGCGAGCGTGGTGCGCCAGAACGATTCGTATGAGTGCCACCAAGGCGAGTTGGACCACACGAGCGCCGCGAGCGCCGCCGCGACGAGCACCGCCGCCCCACCGGTCTCGGTGCTCAGGAAGTCACGTACTGGCGCGCCGAGATTACGCGCCCAGGCGGTGCGGCTCGCAGACTCGCCGTTGCTGGAGCCGGCTGCGACGGATGCCATGGCCGTGAGTATCGCGGGCAGAGCGATAGGCTTGCGCACCGCACATGAGGACGACGCACCGAACATGAGTACGATAATCGGAACTGGATGATGACCCGGCGGGGTGCTGAGGAGTGAGGCGCAGCAGTGGCTGGCGTGTGATCATCGCCTACAGCTTGGTGTGCGCTGCCACACAGGTGCTGTGGCTTACCTACGCGGCGATCACGACCGAGACCGCTCGGCGCTATGGAGTTTCGGTCAGCGCGGTTGGTTGGCTCGCGGAGATCTTTCCGCTCCTCTATGTGGTGCTCGCCATCCCGGCCGGGATCCTGCTCGACCGCTGGTTTCGCCCAGTCCTTGTAGGTGGTGGGGTGCTTGTTGCACTCGGGGGGCTCTTGCGTTTGGGCAGCGAGACGTTCGCGTGGGCGATGGCGGGGCAGGTCGCCGTTGCGGTCGCGCAGCCGGTCGTGCTCAGCGCCGTCAGCAAGCTCGCAGGCGTTTATCTGCCTTCCGATCAACGCGCGACTGGTATCGCAGTGGGCTCCGCCGGCGGCTTCGTCGGAATGCTCATCGCTCTTCTGCTGGGCCCCACATTGGGCGGGCATGGGCACCTCGAGCGGCTGCTGATCGCCGAGGCTGTGATGGCCATCATTCCGGCTGTCGCGCTGGCGGTTACGCTGCGCCACGCTGGGCAAGAGAGCGACGAGCACGCAGCGATCGCTGGGAATGCCGCGCGGGCATTGTGGGCGCTGCCATCGATGCGCACGCTGTGCGGACTTGTGTTCGTCGGCTTTGGCATCTTCGTAGCGCTGGCCACCTGGCTGCAAACGCTGCTGCATCCTGCTGGCGTCTCGGAAACCGCAGCCGGCGCACTGCTGGTGGGGATGGTCATTGCAGGCGTCGTTGGCTGCGCGGTGCTGTCGCCGCTCGTCGCGCGCCGGGGAGCCGAACGCGGCTTCATGCGCAGCGTGGTGGTGGTTGGCTGCCTGGGCTGTGTCGCCCTGGGTGTAGTCCCGTGGCTCGGCGGGCGCGCTGTGGTGCTTGTGGTCATGGGGTTGTTCCTGCTGCCCGCGCTGCCCGTGATCCTCACCGCCACAGAGCGCCTGGCGGGATCGGCGGCGGGCACGGCTGGAGCCATCGTCTGGATGGCCGGCAACCTCGGCGGACTGGTGGTGGCGCTGCTGGTGCAGGTCCTCGTCCACCACCCGCTCCCCGCCTTTCTGGCGATGGGAGCGGTCTCGTTGCTTGGGCTTCCACTCGTGGCGCGTCTGGCCTCGTTGACCGGGGAAGAGCTGGGCAGCCAGCCGGTGGCAGTGACCGCCGGCTGATAAGCCTCTGGCAGACCTGACTCGGCTTGCGCTTGGTGCGCCGGGGCTGTGTAGACTTGGTGGTGCAACGCGGGTAGGGGTCAGGGGAATCCGCACACGCAGAGGAGGGCAATCGATGTATGCGCCAATGCTGTTCCGGGATCGTTCGCGACCCGCGCAAATCGCGATCGGCGGTGTCATTCCGGCGGTGTTCGGCGCGGTTGCGGGCGTCTTGATCGGAGTGTTGACCGGTGCCTACTGGGCAATCGCCGCAGTCGCTGCAGTCGGCAGCATCGTTGCGGGGTTTGAGCACCAGGATGGCTGGGGCGGTGCCGACCGCGGCCTCATCGCCGGCGCGGTCTACGGCACCGCACTGCTCATCGCGCACGCGATCGCGGGTACCAACGCGAAAGTCTCACTTGGCAGCTTCCCTCCGCTGCTCATAATCATCACTGCGATAGCCGGCATGCTGCTGTGCGCCATCGGCGGACGCATCGCTCGTCTGCAGCGAGAGCGCAGCGCCTCAGAGATGGAAGCGGGGGTGTCATGACAAGGACCTGTGTGCGCATTTACAGCACGTGCGCACGCACGCGCACGTGGACGATGTCGATGTTTGTGGTGGCAGGTGCAGTTGCGGTCTTTGGGGCCGGCGCTGCGAGTGCTGCGGGACCGGTCGCGGTCGCGGCGCGCACAGTGAACTTGAACGAGCACGGAAGCTTGCATCTGACGAGCAAGCATGAGTTCAAGCTCAACGAGCAGGGCTCGGCGTCGGGGACGATTAGGGGCACGATCTACATACATCTGAACTTGAGCTCGCCTAGCCGGGTGACGGCCGAAGTCAATATCTACCCGTCTGGGGGCTCGCTGTCTGGGGCCGGATCGGCCAGCTATCGCGTGGCTGGCTCCTACGCCTCCTTCTCGGGCAGCCTGTCAATCACCCGCGGGACTGGGACCTATGCACACGCGCATGCTTCAGGGCTGAGCTTCACAGGCAAGGTCCAGCGCCGCAACGATGCGGTGACAGTGCAGTTGAGCGGGTCGCTGTCCTACAGCTGACTCGGCGAGCGGGCATGTCCACCAGGGTCAGAGCCTTCACGGCTGCTGCGGCGAGCACTGCGCTGGCGCTTTGTGCGTGCCTGCCCGCGACGGCGGGGGCGGCGGAGACGGCGACGTTGCATGCATCGTTTACGCCGGACCGCCTGGGGGCGAGCACGACGGTCGCGTTTGGCTTCAATATCGTCAACACGAATGGAGGCTCGCCGGAACCGCTGACGAGCGTCAGCCTGCATCTCCCACCGGGCATCAACTACCTCTCGACGACGCTGGGCCTCGCGATCTGCCAGCCGGCAGCGCTGCTCGCGCGGGGCCTGGCCGGCTGCTCGCCGAACTCGCGCCTGGGGTTCGGCAGCGCGTATGTGGAAGTGCCGTTCGGCGCGACCTCAGGGCATGAGATCCCCGAAATCGACGCGCTGATGGGCCCGCCGCACGACGGGAACATCGTCGTGCTGTTCTACGCCAACGGCGACACGCCGATCGACGCGCAGATTGTGTTCCAGGGCGAATTGATCGCTGGCTCGGAAACGTTCGGTGGGAGCCTGAATGCCACGCTGCCGCTGATTCCAAGCGTGACGGGTGGACCTCCCGTGTCTGTCGTCAGCGTGCAGAGCACGATCGGCCCGGACGACCTGACCTATTACGAACGGGTGCATGGACACTTGGTCAGCTTTCACCCGCAGGGTGTATCTGTCCCCTCGCGCTGTCCCCGTGGTGGCTTCTTGTTTTCCGCGCAGTTCTCCTTCCTGGACGGCAGCAGTACGACCGCGACGACCGCTGTGCCATGTCCGCGCCGGACAACGCGTCGCAGATAATCGCACGGGTGCTCTGATGCTGGAGTTGCGTGAGCTGATCAAGCACTATGCGGCTGTCGGCTCCGAGACGGTGCGCGCTGTGGACGGAGTCTCCTTGTCAGTCTCGCCCGGTGAAATGCTCGCTTTGTATGGGCCGTCGGGATCGGGCAAGACGACTCTGCTGCTGATGGTCGCGGCGCTGCTCGAGCCCACGAGCGGCGCAGTGCTCGTAAACGGACGCGACGTGTCCTCGCTGTCTGAGCGAGAGGCGTCGCACTATCGCCTCTCGGAGCTCGGGTTTGTGCGTCAGAACTTCGACCTGCTGCCCGGTGTGAGCGCGATCGACAATGCGGTCTTGAAGTTGCTGAAGGACGTGCGTTGGCGTGAGGCGCACCGGCGTGTGCGGCCGCTGTTGGAGCGGTTGGGTCTCGGTGAGCGTCTTGACCATCGCGCGGAGACTTTGTCGATGGGTGAGCGCCAGCGCGTGATGATTGCGAGGGCCCTCTCGACGGAGCCGCGTTTGTTGTTGGCCGACGAGCCGACGGGGAGCCTTGATTCTCAGCGCAGCCGGGAAGTGCTGGAGTTGTTGCGGGAGCTGTGCAAGGAACGTTCTGTAGCGGTCGTGCTCGTCAGCCACGATCCCCTGGCCGCTGGTTATGCCGATCGTGTGCTCGCTTTGCAGGATGGGCGGCTCATCGACTACGACCCCGACCAGGGGCTCGCGGCGGCGGCCGGCACGTAGTGAGTACTCTCGCTGGGGCTTCGTCGCGGTGAAGCCTGCGAACGTTCTGCACCTGTATCGCGTGCGCTTGCGCGCGCGTGTGTTGCAGGAGTGCTTCGCGGTCGTGGGGATCGCGGCGGGTGTGGCGTTGCTGTTCGCCTCGCAGGTCGCCAGCCAGAGCCTGTCGAGCTCTGTGGGGCAGCTGAACAAGGGGATCGTGGGCCGTGCGACTTTGCAGCTGAGCGCTCGTGACGCTCAGGGCTTCCCCGACAGCCTGCTCGCACAGGTGCGTCACATGTCTGGGGTACGTGTCGCGGCGCCGCTGCTGGAAGTGAGCGCTAATGCGATTGGTCCCAAGGGCAGGGAATCGGTGGAGCTTGTTGGGGCTGACGGGAGCCTGTCCGAGCTCGGTGGCGCGCTTGTGCGCCACACCCAGCTGAGTCCGTTCGGGAACATCGGCGCGGTCGTGCTGCCAGCGCCGTTGGCCCACACCGTGGGGGTCACGAAGTTCGGTGCCGAACTCACATTGCAAGTCGCTGGGCGCGTAGCTCAGGCACCGCTGTATGAGCAGCTCCACGAACGGCAGATCGGCGCGCTGATCGCGAGCCCGATCGTGATCGCGCCGCTCGAATACGCCCAGGAACTAGCGGGATTGAGTGGGTACATAACCCGTGTGCTCGTGCAACCCGCGCCGGGACAGACCGCGCAGGTGAGGGCGGGCCTACAGCGCCTCGCCGCTCATCGCTTGAACGTTGAGTCCTCTGACTACGACGAGGCGCTGTTCGCCAAGGCCGCGGCAGCGACGAACCAGTCGACCGCGCTGTTCGCCGTCATCAGCGCGCTGGTCGGGTTCCTGTTCGCGTTCAACGCGATGCTCTTGACGGTGCCTCAGCGCCGGCGACTGATCGCCGACCTGCGCCGCGACGGCTACACCCCACGCGCTGTCGTCACGGTGCTGTTGCTTGACGCGGTGCTGCTCGGAGCGATCGCCTGCGTGCTCGGGCTGGGTCTGGGCGAGGAGCTCTCGATCCATCTCTTTCACTCAAACCCCGGATATCTGTCCTCGGCGTTCGCGGTTGGTTCTGAGCGCGTCGTCACGTGGCAGTGCTTCGCGATCGCGATCGGCGGGGGCATGCTCGCGGCAGTCGTGGCAGTGCTGAGCCCGTTGCGGGACATTTTCTCTCGCGACCCGCTTGCCGCGATCGCTCTGAATGAAAGCTCCGAGTACGGGATGACAGGCAGGCTCGCGCTCGCCGGTCTGGCATGCCTGGGGGTGACACTCGCGATCCTGTTTGCCGCTCCCCAGGACGCAGTCCTCGGGATGGTTACATTGATCGCTGCGCTGCTGCTGTTGCTGTCGATTCCGCTGTCGGCCACGCTCGCGCTGATGAGGCGGATCGCACCGGCTCTCACGAGCGCGGTTCCACACGTCGCGGTGATGGAGTTGCGCTCCGGCAGGGCGCGTGCCGTCGCGATCGCCGCGACGGGTGCGATCGCGGTGTTCGGCAGCGTCTCCATACAGGGCGCCCATGGCGACCTGCTGAACGGTCTGGACAACGCCGCGCACGACATGAATGCATTCACCGACGTGTGGGTGTCCCCGGCTGGGAGCTTCAACCTGCTCATGGCCCAGCCGTTCACAGTGACCGCGCTGGCCAGGCTCGAACATCTGCCGGGCGTGCGCGCCGTGCGTCTGTACCGCGGGGGGCTGCTCGACTGGGGCGATCGTCGCACCTGGGTGATCGCCCCACCAGCGCAAGCGTCCCCCTTGATCCCGCCCAGTCAGCTGCTTGAAGGCAACCTCGCGCTTGCCAGCAGACGAGTCCAGAATGCAGGCTGGGCGGTGCTCTCGCTGGCGCTGGCCGAAGAACACCATCTCCACATCGGTCAAGCCTTCACGTTGCCCTCTCCGCACCCAACCAGGTTCCGTGTGGCGGCGATCAGCACGAACATCGGCTGGGCGCCCGGCGCGATCATCGTCAATGCAAACGACTACGCGCGCGCGTGGGAAAGCGATGAGCCGAGCGCCTACAACGTGCTGCTCGCGCCCGGCATCCCGCCCGCACGGGCCGCCCGCGAGATCCGGGCGGCGCTCGGGGGTGGGCGAGATCCTCAAACAGGGCTCAGCGTGCAGACCGCTGAACAGCATGCCGGCAAGCAGCGCGCGCTTACCCGTCAGGGTCTTGCGCGCTTGACGCAGATTGCCACGCTGATCCTGATCGCTGCGATCCTCGCGATGGCGGCTGCGATGGGCGCGATGATCTGGCAGCGCCGCCCCCGCCTGGCCAAGCTCAAGCTCGAGGGTTTCTCGCCCAACGAACTGTGGTCAACGCTTGTGCTCGAGAGCCTGCTGCTACTCGGTGCAGGTTGCGCTAGCGGCGCGGTCTTCGGACTGCTCGGCCAACAACTGCTCGACCGTGCGCTCGCACACGTCGTGAACTACCCGGTCGTCCACTCAATCGCGATCCTCCCCGCGCTCACGAGCCTCGCACTGGTGACGGCTGCCGCCGTGGCGATCGTCGCGGCACCCGGCCACCTTGCTGCCCGCGTTCCAGCCGCACTCGCCCTACAGGACTAGAGGGTACCTTTGCCCACTCGCGATAATGCGGGCATGAGCAGCATCGAGGAGTGGTGGGCCGACGGCGAGCACGTGTCTGTTGGTCTTGGCGGACATGAGTACTCGATCTTTGTGCGCCGCCTCGGCAGCGGTCCACTGATGACGCTCCTGCACGGGTTCCCGAGCTCCTCACACGACTGGGCCAGAATCGCCCCTACGCTCGCTGAGCGTTATGCGCTGCTGATGCCAGATTTCCTTGGATTCGGTGCCTCTGAGAAGCCAGCTGACCACGACTACTCGATCCACGAGCAGGCCGACCTCGTCGAGGCGATGTGGGCGCGCGAGGGCATCGCCTCGACGGCTGTGGTGGCGCACGACTATGCGGTATCGGTGATGCAGGAGCTACTCGCCCGTCGCGCCGAGGGCGTGCTCGCGGTCGAGCTGTCCGCCGTGCATCTGCTCAACGGCGGTCTCTACCCGGACGTCTATCGACCGCAGCCAGGGCAGTTGGCACTGCTCGATCCCTTGCAGGGACCACAGATCAGCGCCAACATCAATGAGGAGCTGTGGAGCATGGCCCTCGGGCCAACGTTCGCCGAGGACTTCGCGGCTAGCGACGATCTCGCCGATATCTGGCGTTCGATGAGTCGCGAGGATGGACATCGGATCGTCTACCGCCTGATCCGCTACATGACCGACCGCTCAGACCACAGCGAGCGCTGGGTGGGTGCACTGGAGAGCACCGATGTGCCGCTCTCGTTCGTTTGGGGAATGCTCGACCCCATATCGGGCGCGCACATGGCCGAGCGTATCCGCGAGCGCCTGCCCGATGCGCCCTTCCTGGAGCTCGCTGATGTCGCCCACTGGCCCCAGCTGGAAACACCGCCGCGGGTCGCCGACGCCCTGCTCAGCGCCTAGGATGAGCGACGCGATCCCATACGCCAACTACCAGTACGAGATCTACGTACGCGGCATGGCCGGACAGCGTCCTGTGCGTACGTTCGACTGGCGCCAGTTGGAGCGGGACGCGCTGAATCTGCTCAGGCGCGGGCCGCGGGGATACATAGCTGGAGGTGCGGGGCTGGGCGAGACGATGCGCGCGAATCGCGAGGCGTTTGACCACTGGCGCCTGCGACCGCGGATGCTGCGCGACGTCTCCGAGCGGAGCCTCGCGCGCACGGTGCTAGGGACAGAGCTGGGAGCCCCGGTGCTGCTGGCGCCGATCGGAGTGCAGACGTTGGCGCACCCGGAGGGGGAGCTGGCCATGGCTAGGGGCGCGACGCAGGTGGGCGTGCCGTTGGTCGCCAGCTCGGCGGCGTCGCACACGATCGAGCAGATCGCGCAGGAGGCAGGGGAGCTCTCACGCTGGTATCAGTTGTACTGGCCGCGGGACCGGGAGCTGGCGCGCAACTTCGTGGCGCGCGCGGAGCGGGCGGGATACGGAGCGATCGTGGTGACGCTCGATACGTGGCTGCTCGGGTGGCGCCCAGCGGATCTGAGCGAGGCGTTCCTGCCGTTCTTGTGGGGTGAGGGGAACAAGAATTACCTGGAGGACCCGGTCTTCCGGGGATTGCTGGAGGTGACACCGGAGGAGGACATGCAGGCCGCGGTCGGGCAGTGGGCCTGGCAGTTCGCCAACCCGTCGGTGACGTGGGAGGACCTGGCGTTTCTGCGCGAGTGCACGAAGCTGCCGATCGTGCTGAAGGGAATCGTGCACCCCGACGACGCGCGGCTGGCTGTGGAGCACGGGGTCGAGGGAGTGCTGGTGTCCAACCACGGAGGGCGGCAGGTGGATGGGGCGATCGGCGCGCTCGATGCGCTGCCAGGGGTGGTGGAGGCCGTGGATGGGCGCTGTGAGGTGCTGTTCGACAGCGGGATTCGCAGCGGCGCGGACGCGCTCAAGGCGCTGGCGCTGGGCGCCCGCGCGGTGTTGCTGGGACGGCCCTACATATGGGGACTAGCGCTCGGCGGCGCCGAGGGAGTGGCGGAGGTGCTACGCAGCTTCCTCGCGGACCTCGACCTGGCGATGGCGCTCAGCGGCTATGCGAACATCGACGAAGTCAACGCAAGCGCGCTGGTTGTACAGAACCGCTGAGGGAGGACGAGGAGCCCCGGGTCTTGTGGCGGCTCCGAGCCGGTTGGTGCGACGCCTGGGCTTAGGCGGAGGGCTCAGCGATCCATAGTGTTCGGACGCCGAGCAGATCGCCGAGACGATCGAAGTGATGGTCGTAGTGCAGCACGTCAAGCCCCGATACTTGCGCTGCCGCAGCGACGGTGAGATCGGTTAGTGGTAGCCGGTGAGCTCCGTGCGACCCGCTGTCCGCCAGTTCGCGCATCGCGGAGAGCGCTGTTCTCTGGACTGTGCGATCAACCGCGATCTCGCGCAAACCCTCGAGCACACGATCGACAGCCGTAATCCCCTCTGGACTGCGCGCGTCGATCAGCAGCTCGTAGCGCACCGGCCAGCACCACGCGACCTCGCCGCGCCCGATGGCAGCGAGCAGCAGCTCATGCGTCCTTGGGTCGCGCCGCGCGTGCATCCAGGCCGAGGTGTCGGCGAGCACCGCACCCTGGCCATCCCATACCTCGACGCTCACACGCTGCTCGGGGGCGAATTGAGACGATCGATCGCATCCAGATCGAGGTCGAACCCGCCGCTGTCCATCAAGGCGAACAGTGCTTCAGCAGCGGCGCGACGCCCACGGCCGGCCTCTAGCTCAGCCTCAGCCCCCTCCACCGCGAGCCGCCGCACCAGTGTGGCATCGGCCTCCCGAGTACCAGTCGCTGCGCGCACACGCTCAAGCGCATGTCCGAGCTCCGGGTCGGCCGTTACGGCGATTCGTTGGTGCTTACTTGGCATCTCACCCGTAGTGTAGCTCGCTGGGGTTACTCCTATCAAGGCTCGGTGCACTCCAGCTCGCACACGGAGCCTCCAACCTTGGCGCGCTGACCAGCGGCTACCAGCTGGCACTCGGCATCGGCGCGCTGATCTCGCTGCTCGGCGCGTTCCTCGCAGTTGTCCTGCTGCGCCCGCGCCTCGCCGAGGTCACGGTCGCGCCGGCGAGCGCGGTCGAGCCGGCGGTCGAGGTGGAGCGAGTGGACGCGTCCTGCCCGACCCGCCGGCTCACCCACTGGACCTGAGCACGCTTGGCGAGCAGGCAGGCAGCTCGCAAGCGACTGGCGAGCGGAATAGCTGACGGGTAGGCTGCACACACAGTGGCTCCCGAGCTTGTTCTCCACGTCCTGCCCCCGTCGCACCCGTGCATGACTGCTGCCGCGGCCCTGCGTTTGAAGGGTCTCGAGTACGAGCGGGTCGAGTTCATCCCTGGTCAGCACGTCGAGGCGATGCAGGAGATCTATGGTGAGGGCAACTACACCGTGCCTGGGATGCTCATCGACAGCGAGCCCGTGCACGGTTCGCGCGCGATCCTCGAGCGCTTGGAGGCGCTGGTACCCGAGCCCGTCCTCTATCCCTCCGAGGAGGTTCGCGAGGCCGAGCGCTGGGGCGACGAGGAGTTCCAGGATCTCGGGCGGCGGATGCCATGGGGAGCGCTCTACTTCCGTCCCGAGGCGATGGGCACCTTCGCCGGCGGTGAGCCTTTGGATGGGCCCGGTACAGACTTCGCGATTCGCTTCGTCCGTGGCACTTGGAAGTACCACAAGATCACAGCGGAGCGCCTTCACGAGGACCTCGCCGGGCTGCCGGAGAAGCTCGCGCACGTTGAGCAGCTCGCTGCTGACGGTGTCATCGGCGGTGAGCAGCCGAATGCGGCCGACTTGCAGATCGGCGCCACGCTGCGCATCCTGCTCAACGTCGGCGACCTGCGTCCGCTGCTCCAGGGCGGTATTGGTGAGCGGATCGCGCGCGATCTGTTTGCGGAGTATCCCGGGGAGATTCCAGCAGGCGCGTTTCCCGCCGGCTGGGTCCCCTACGCGCCTCGATGAGCGACCTCGCCGCGCCCTAGTGGTTGTACGGCTGGTAGGTGCCAAATGACCAGAGGTTGCCCCGCGCTCCGAGCACCCATTCCGAGCACGCGATCCGTAGACCAACACAGTGGAGCACGCACTATGAACCTTCCACAAGCAGCATCGCAAATATGAGCGGCGCGGAGATCGGGCTTGCCCTGTCGGTGTTCCTTGCCTGCACGGTCGAGGCTGTCGAGGCGTTGACGATCGTTCTCGCGGTCGGCACGACGCGCAGCTGGTCCTCGGCGCTGAGCGGCGTCGGCGCCGCGACGCTCGCGCTCGCGGTGATCGTGGCCGCGCTCGGCCCGGCCATCACCTCGCTGCCGATCGACGTGCTGCGTGTCGTCGTCGGTGGCCTGCTGCTCATCTTCGGCCTGCAGTGGCTGCGCAAGGCGATCCTGCGGGCCTCCGGATTGAAGGCCAAGCACGACGAGAGCCAGATCTACGAGGAAGAGGCCGCCGCCGCGCGCGCGGCCGGCGCCAAGCCGAGCGGCTTTGACAGCTACGCCTTCACGATCTCCTTCAAGGGAGTGTTGCTGGAGGGCTTGGAGGTCGCGTTCATCGTGCTCACGTTCGGGACCAACCAACACCACGTCCCGCTGGCCGCCGCCGCCGCCGGGCTCGCGGTTCTCGTGGTCGTTCTCGGTGGTGTCGCCGCGCGGGCGCCGCTGGCAAGGGTCCCGGAGAACACGATGAAGTTCGCGGTCGGCGTGATGCTCAGCTCCTTCGGGATGTTCTGGGGCGCCGAGGGCGCCGGCGCAAGCTGGCCCGGCGGCGATGGCGCTCTGCTGGCGATCATCCCCGGGCTGCTGCTCGTCGCGGTCGCGATGGTCAAGATCATCCAGCGTGCTCCACACCCAACCACGATCGAGACCAACGACCAGGCGGCGGCGAACGCATGACACGGGCATCGGCGCTCCTCGCCGGCGTGTGGGACTTCATCGTCGGCGATGACTGGCGCACCGCGATTGGAGTGGCGTTGGCGCTTGGGTTGACCGCGCTGATCGCCGCCGCTGGAGTCTCGGCTTGGTGGGTTATGCCGGTCGCGGTGCTCGGGCTGCTCGCACTCTCAATCAGGCGCGCCACACGCAGCGCCTCACGCTAAAAATTGAGCCCAGCCCCGCGGCTCGTCGAAGTGTGGATCGTTGCGACTCATCCTTCGGGATGAGGCGGATTGCCGGTAGTTGGTCCTGTGGGCTGATTGTGTATCCAGCGTGCTCCAGTTATCGTGAAAGGAGTGGTCGAGTCGGGGGATCTGAGCAAGCGGGACGCCGAGCTTCCGCTGATTGGTCGCTTCTTCCCCGCTCCTGTAGCGGCGAAGGTCCCGGAGGTCATCTTCGTCTTCTGGGTGGTGAAGATCCTGACGACTGCCGGCGGGGAGGCCACGTCGGATTACCTGAAGACGTACGGCAACTTCGTGGGCGGCGGGATCGAGGTACTGGTGATCGTCGTGGGAATCTTGCTGCAGTTCGGAACGCGCCGCTACAGAGCCTTTGCCTACTGGTTTCTGGCGTACGCGATCGCGATCACAGGGACCGGAGTCGCCGATTTCCAGCACCTCGATCTCCACATCCCTTATGCGGGGACGACGCTGCTTTGGGCGGTGATCCTGGCTGCGATCTTCTGGCTGTGGCGGCGCAGCGAGAGCACGCTGTCGATCCACAGCATCACGACGCAGCGACGTGAGGCGTTCTACTGGGCGACGGTGTTCGCGACCTTCGCCCTCGGCACCGCACTTGGAGACTTCACCGCGATCTCGCTGAATCTCGGCTACCTGGACTCGGGCATCCTATTTACGATCGTCATCCTGATCCCCGCGCTGGCGCGCTGGCAATTTGGCCTGAACGGAATTGCCGCGTTTTGGATGTCCTACGTCGTCACGCGTCCGCTGGGTGCGTCCTTCGCCGACTACGTCAGTAAGCCCAAGAACACCAGCGGGATCAACTTCGGCAATGGCCCCACGGCGATCGTGTTCGCCCTCGCCGTCTTCGTCCTGGTCTCCTACCTAGCGCTCGCTCGCCCGGACATCCAGAAGCCGCTCGAATCCGCCGCGGCACGGACACGATCGACGCCCGCGCTGCCCCCCGACCTGCGACCTTGGTAGCGGGTGCGTGCGACGTGAGGTGGATATCAAGGAGGCCGAAGATGGTCCTTGTGACCGTTGTGGATGGCCTTGGAAAGACGTAGCTTGGTGGTGTGATCGATGTTCGCGGCGTGACCAAGCGGTATGGCGAGAAGATCGCCGTTGACGATCTCACGTTTTCGGTCTCGCCTGGGATCGTGACGGGCTTTCTGGGCCCGAATGGGGCTGGTAAGTCGACGACGATGCGGCTGATCCTTGGGCTCGATGCGCCCACGGAGGGGTCGGCGACCGTCAACGGTAAGCCCTACCGCGAGCTTCGGGCCCCACTGCGCGAGGTGGGCGCGATGCTCGAGGCGCGCGCCATCCATACCGGGCGTTCGGGCTATAAGCACCTATTGGCGCTCGCCCAGACGCAAGGTATCCCCAGTTCTCGTGTCGATGAGGTGATCGACATCGTCGGCCTCGGAGATGTCGCCGGAAAGCGCGTCGGTGGCTTCTCGTTGGGCATGGGTCAACGCCTTGGGGTCGCGGCGGCACTGCTCGGCGACCCGGCGACAGTGATCCTCGACGAGCCCGCAAACGGTCTTGACCCGGAGGGCATCCGTTGGATCCGCAACCTGCTGAAGCGCCTGGCCTCAGAAGGAAAGACTGTGTTCCTCTCCTCGCATCTGATGAGCGAGATGTCCCAGACCGCCGAGCACCTGATCGTCATCGGTCGCGGACGCCTGATCGCGGATACGAGCGTGGAGGAGTTCGTCGCTCGTGCCTCCGCGGACGCTCCGGTACGGGTGCGCTGCGCGCAGCTCACCGCTCTGCGCGATGCCCTCGCTGGGGAGCACGCCCAGGTCGACAGCCCCGAGCAAGGGGTCCTGGAGGTGCGCGGCATCCCCGCTGAGCGAATCGGTGAGATCGCGGCCGCCGGTGGGCTCGTGCTGCATGAGCTCACGCCCCTGCAGGCAACACTTGAGGACGCCTTCATGCACATCACCCAGGACGCGGTCGAGTATCACGCCGTCTCCGACACGGAGCCCACGGATCTCCTCGCGGGGGTATCGGCATGAACGCCGCTGCCCCCGCTGTCGCCGTCCGGCCCGTTGTGGGTGGCGAGGTGACTCAGGCTCAGGTCGTGCGCTCGGAGTGGACGAAGCTGTGGTCGCTGCGCTCGACGCGCTGGTCGCTGCTGTTCGCCGTGATCTCGATGGCTGGCCTTGGCGTGCTGATCGCGGCGGTCTCGATGGGCCGCTGGTCACAGCTCAGCTTGCACGACCGGACGACGTTCGACTCGATTGACAGGAGCCTCGGCGGCTATCACCTCGCCCAGCTCGCGATCGGCGTGCTCGGGGTGCTCGTGATCAGCGGCGAGTACTCGACCGGGATGATCCGCTCGAGCTTGATGGCGGTCCCTCGACGGCTGCCCGTGCTATGGGCGAAGATCGCGGTGTTCGCCTCGGTGACGTTCGTGTTGATGCTCGTGAGCGCCCTCGTCGCGTTCTTCGCCTCCCAGGCGATCCTTACCGAGCATCACGTGAATGTGACGCTCGGTCATCCGCACGCCCTGCGCACGCTCATCGGGACGGTGCTGTTCATGACCGTCACGGGCGTGCTGTGCACCGCGCTCGGCACGATCATCCGCAGCACCGCCGGTGCGATCGCGACGTTCGCAGGCCTACTGTTCGTCCTGCCGGGCATCGTCGACATCCTCCCGAGCGAAATCGGCAATTCGATCAGCCCCTACCTGCCCTCCAGCGCGGGCGGCGCGATCGCCTCCGCCACGCGCGACGCGCACACGCTCTCGCCCTGGGGCGGGTTTGCGCTGTACTGCGCCTACACGCTCGTGCTGCTCGCGATCGCCGCGTACATGCTCCTACGCCGCGACGCCTAAGCAGCTGGTCCTCGACGCCAGGGTTCGAGGGCAAGCAAAATGAAGGTGATAATGTGGGCCCAGGTCCGTGATCCGCTCGTCGCGAACCGCCAATATAGAAGCATGAGTGAGCACCCGGATGAGCTTGGCTCCGCGTTGCTGGCCCAGCGGGCGCAGCGACTGAGCCGGCTGAGTGCCCGTCATCCGTTCGCGATCGATCTCGCGATCGTCCTGGTCACGGCGGCGTTGAGCATCGCGAGCTTGACGATCCAGCAGCGGCTGGACACGCTCGCCGTGATCTTCTGCGCGACGCTGTGTGGCCCGTTGCTGGCGCGCCGCCGGCTGAGCCCGTTTCTATGCTTTGGTGCGATCGCTCTCATCGCGTTCGCGCAGTGGCTGCTCGCTGGGCCGCAACTGGCCGATGCGGCGCTGTTGATCGCTCTATACCGGGTTGCCCTGGACGGGAGTCTGATCGAGGGCGCGCTGGCCGCCGGCACGGTCGAGCTGGGAGCCATCATGGCTGCTGTGCGCTGGTCCACGTCTGAGCCGCTGAAGGTGTGGGTCGGCCTCTCGGGGCTGGCAACCGCGGCGGGAGTGCTCGGCGTGTCGATCCGACAGCGTAGAGCGTTGGTGGCCTCCCTGCACGAGAAGGCCGCCCGGCTCGAATTCGAGCGTGACCAGGAGGGACGACTTGGCGCGGCGGCCGAGCGAGCCCGCATCGCCCGTGAGATGCACGACATCGTGGCTCACAACCTCACTGTGATGATCGCCCTTGCCGACGGAGCGACCTACGCGATGGAGAGCTCGCCAGGACGCGCGATCCAGGCGACCCAGCGTGTGTCGGCGACCGGCCGCGAGGCGCTCGTGGAGATGCGCAGGCTGCTCGGTGTGCTACGCGATCAGTCCTCGGCGCATCCGCTGGAGCCGCAGCCGAGCCTCGGCCGCCTCGACGAGCTCCTCGCGCGGGTCAGCGCCGCGGGGATCCCCGTGACGATGGACCTCGAGGGAGACCCGCAGGAGCTTGCCGATGGTGTACAGCTGACCGTGTTCAGGGTCGCTCAGGAGGCTCTGACCAACACGCTCAAGCACGCCGCCCGGCCCACCTGCGCTCATCTGGCTCTGCGCTGCGGGCGTGGGCAGGTAGAGCTGGAGGTGACCGACGGCCCCAGCGGTCAGCCCGGCGTCGCCAGCGCGCGACCGCCGACGGCGCCCGGTGGACGCGGACTCGATGGTATGCGCGAGCGTGCCATGGCCTACGGGGGCAAGCTCGACGCCGGCCCCTGGCTCCACGGCGGCTGGCGCGTACGCCTCTGGCTGGGAGCCGACGCCGAGACCGCCGCGCCATGAGCACCGCCGTGTTGCTGGCCGACGACCAAGAGCTGATGCGGATGGCGTTTCGCATGGTGATGGACACTCAACCCGACATCTCGATCGTCGGGGAAGCGTCAAATGGCCGCGAGGCCGTCGAACGCCGCGCAACGGCTGCGACCGGACGTCGTGCTGATGGATGTCCGTATGCCCGAGATGGACGGCGTCAAGGCAACCAAGCTGATCGTCGAGTCCGACAGCGACGCGCGGATCATCATCCTCACCACCTTCGACCTCGACGAGTACGTCTACGCCGCGCTGCGGGCCGGAGCCAGCGGCTTCCTCTTGAAGGACACTCCGCCCGCCGACCTGCTCTCCGGCATTCGCGCGGTCGCCAGCGGAGACGCCGTGGTCTCGCCGCGCGTCACCCGCCGGCTGCTGTCCACCTACGCCCACCGCCTACCTGTCCCCGGTCAGCCCAATCACGGCCAGCACGAACGCTTGGCGTTGTTGACCGCACGCGAGCATGAGGTCCTCCTGCAGGTCGCAGGCAGCCTCTCAAACGCCGAGATCGCCGAGCGCCTCGTGCTCTCCGAGGCCACCGTCAAGTCCCACGTCGGCCGAATCCTCTCAAAGCTCGAGCTGCGCGACCGCGTGCAGATCGTCGTTTTCGCCTACGAGACAGGGCTGATCACACCCTCAAACAGCTGACCGCTCCCTAGCACTTGCGAGATGGGTCGCAGCGGCCCGGTCGCTCCACACTGGACACTTGTTCGATGATCCACCGTGGGTGTAAAAGGCGGATCTAGTTCGTGGCGAGGATCTTCTTGTACACGTATGTGCGAGAGCGTAAGGTTAGGGTTGCGCGGCTTGAACCGCTGACCCACCGCCAGGCATGTGCGTGAGGACCACAATGCTCAGCCGAATCGACACCTCCAACCGCTCCCAGCCCAGTACGCCGTTTGGGATCTTCCAGCGCGAGCTCGACCAGCGTACAAGCGTGATCTCAATCGAGGGCGAGCTCGATCTCGCCACAGCCCCGCGCTTGAAGTGGATGCTGATCGATGCGCTCGATGCGGGCCACGAGGAGCTCGTCGTTGACCTCTCGCTTACCACCTTCATGGACTCCACGGCACTCGGCGTGCTCGTCGGTGTCAACCGGAGCCTCGATGTCGATGCGCGGATGGCAATCGTCTGCGCGCGGCCCAACGTGCTGAAGATCTTTGAGCTTTCGGGGCTAGATGGAACGTTTCCGATCTTTTCCACACTCGACGAGGCGCTCGCGTACACCCGGGGCCACAACGCCAAGGCTGGCTGATCGGGCGCAGGCTGCTGATGTGAGCAACACCGCCAGACACCCTTCACCGCCCCGCCGACGCCGGCGTCCAGCAGTGACCATTATCTTCGTTTGCTGTGTGCTTGCCTTGGCGTTCATCCCGGTTGCCGCGGCCAGGCCAGGCTATGCGAAGCCCACGCCCGGCGCGGGCGTACCGAACCCACCGGGCAGCCCGAGCCCAGCAGCCCCCTCGTCCGGGCCACCTCACAACGAACACCCAGGCCCCGGACACGGGGATTCGCCTCCTCCGGGCTCAGGTGGGCATTCACAATCGGGGCACAACGAACATCCAGGCCCCGAACACGGCGGAAATCAACCGGGCCCGGGCGATGAAGGACATGGACAGCCGGGACACGAAGGCGGACAGGGAGCAGAGGGAGAACAGAGCCCAGGCCAAGCAGGATCAGGGGATCGCGGACATCGGGGAGTGGAACCCGCTCATCGTCCGGGACGCGCCCGGGACCCGGAACGCACTGGGGACCCGTCCATCTCGCGCGGCCCGACCGCGTCACCCGCTCCAGATCACGCAGCTGGGGCCACGCGTGCAACCCACTCCACCTCTCGTACCGCCTCGTCGGTCGACGCGGGCAAAGCCCACGCTACCCCGTCCGCGCCGGCCCGCGCCCCCATACCAACCCTGTCGAGGGCTACGACGCCCACAATCGCAGCATCCGCGGCTACGACACCCGCGCCAGCCACGTCTGCGCCGGCAGCGACGCCACAACTCGCCGGGGCATCGCGCCCGGCGCTCACCAGCGCCTCGCCGCATGCCACGCGGAGCCGTCAGCACGCTCGCAGCCGCGACGCCGGGCGGCATACAGCCCCGGTCGCGTCCTCCCTGGGTGCGCTCGCTCCCGTGGCGGGGATCCCGGCCAGGTTCGCACACGCTGCGCGCGCTGGCCGTGCGCAGAGAGCGGCGCATGGCTCGTCGGCGCCCAGCCGACGCTCGTCGCCGATCGTGACGACGATCACCAGAATCGTCGGCGTCGTACCCACGTTCGTGTGGATCATCATCGGCGTTCTGTCCGCGCTTGCGCTGGCGCTGGCGGTACGCTCACGCTTGGCCGCGCTGCGAGCGCGGCGACTGGAGTGCCAGCGTGGAGAGCTGCTCGAGGACGTGGGCCTGCTGCAGGCCGCGCTGCTTCCCGTTCCGCCCGCCCGGCTTGGTCCGGTGGGCACCTCCGTTGCCTACCGACCGGCGGACGGTCCCGGAGCGGGCGGGGATTTCTACGATGTGTTCGCGCTCGAGGATGGCCGGCTGGGAGTCATCGTCGGCGATGTATCCGGACACGGACGGCAGGCGCTACCGCAAACCGCGCTCGTGCGCTTCACGCTGCGGGCATATCTCGAGGCTGGCCTCTCACCGCGAGTTGCTGTGCAGACGGCCGGAGCTGTACTCGAGCGCCAGTTGGGGGAGTCGTTCGCCACCGTCGTGGCGGCCACCTATCACCCACGCGACCGCGTCCTTACATACGCTTGCGCCGGTCATCCACCTCCGGTAGTGCTCGGCTCACAGTCGATCGCACCGGTTACCGTCTGCTCCTCGCCGCCGATTGGGGTTGGCATGCGGACCGGGACTCGCCAGACGGTGGTGTCCGTGCCAGGACGCGCAAGGGTCTGTTTCCACACCGACGGCATCACGGAGGCAAGGGTTGCGGGAGAGCTGTTCGGCGCCGAGCGGTTGGAGCGCGCACTCGGCGCGATCGGTCCCGGGGCCAGCGCGTCGGCGCTCCTGGACCGGGTGGCCACGGAGACTGATGCGCGCCCCGACGACATGGCCGCGTGCCTACTGAACGTCGAGGGAGGCGCCGCTGCGCCGACGATCCTGCTCGAGGAAGCTCGAGCTCGACCGCGAAGAGGCCGCGGGCGATCGAACCGAGCGTTTCCTCCTTGCCTGTGGGGTGCAGCGCCGCGAGGTCGCTGAGCTCATGCGCTCTGCGCGCGTCGTTGCCGAGCGCACCGGCACCGTCGTCCTCGAGTTGCACCTTGGCGACGGGCCGCCAGAGGTCACGCTGGGACGCAACAACGTCGCGCTTCTGCACACACCCCACGCGGCGCGGCAAGCGGGTCTTGAGGTCTCACGATGAACGCCGGGCCTGCGATCGCCCCCGACGCGGCAATGGTGTTGGGTATAGCAGCCACGGCGATGCCGTTTGCTCGCACTCCCGAAGCCGAGGCGGAGCGCTGGCTGCGTATCCTGCGCCTGCATGGCGAAGTGGGAATAACGCTGCAGGCGCTCGGCGTGAGCGAGGGACCGCTCCAGGCGTCCGAGGAGGCTGATCGCGAGCGACAAGCTGCTTACCCCACCGACGATGATCGCGATGCGGTCGCGCAGGTCACCGAGGACGCCCTCCACATCGCGGGCCGGCGGGACGCCACCAGGGTCTCAACAACCGACGTACTGATGGCCGTTATGCACTTCTACGGCGCGGACTTCGATCGGGTGCTCAGGACACACGGCACCGACCGTGACGAGGTGATCGAGCGACTGGGCGTACCGGTGGAACGAGACGGGTAAGGAGCGCGCACGCCCGGCTTGAGCTCACGTGCATTAGCACGAGCCAGCGGTTCGTCACAACTTTCGGGCCCGCTCCAACGCCACGTCCGGGTCAGACGACCGGTGTCTCGGCGTCGGCCAGCTTCTCCCTCGCCTTCTCGGGCGTGACCGTCACGACGTCCCACGCGAGGCCCACGCGCGCGAGTCCCAGGATCAGCCACCCGGAGGGGTCCAGCTCAAACCAGCGCAGCCCGTGGAAGGCGGACTGGGGAAACGCGTGATGGTTGTGGTGCCAGGCCTCGCCGAGCGAGGGCAGCGCCAGCCAGAAGACGTTCGTCAACTCGTCGTCGGTGTCGAAGCGCCTGCTGCCGAAGAAGTGGCAGATCGAGTTGATGCTCCAGGTGATGTGGTGCACGAGGAAGATTCGCACGAAGCCCGCCCACAGCAGCGCGCTGAGGCCGCCCGCGACGAGCGAGCCGCCGCTCAGCGCGAAGCCGAGCAGGAACGGGATCAGCAGGCTGCCGAGCGCGATCAGCGGGAAGTTCTTGTTGATCCTGCGCATCGTCGGGTCCTCGACGAGATCGGGAGCAAAGCGTTTCGAGGACGCCTGTCCGTGCGTCTCGAACAGCCAGCCGACGTGTGCATGCCAGAGGCCGGAGACCATGCCTTTGACGCCCGCGCCGCGGCCGGCGTGCGGGCTGTGCGGGTCGCCCTCTTCGTCGGTGAACGTGTGGTGCTTGCGGTGGTCGGCGACCCAGTCGATCACGCCGCCCTGCAGCGACATCGAGCCGAGCACCGCCAGCGTGTAGCGCAGCCACGGGCGAGTCTTGAAGGCGCGATGGGTCAGCAGGCGGTGATAGCCGACCGTGACGCCGATCGCCGTCAACAGGTACATGACCGCGAAGATCACGAGGTCGCGCGGGCCGAGGAACTGATTCCACAGCAGCACCGCTGCGACGATCACCGCGAGAAACGGGATCACGACGGCGCTGATGTTGGCATTGCGCTCTAGGCGGGTCACGTCCGGACTCCTAGGAGAGGAGCTTGGGATTCAACGGTCGAGCCTCGCGATTTGCTTTCGGACCACTATGTGGGACTACCCGCGTACATGCCGCCGGTTACCCGCCAGTTCTGTGACTCAGCGCTCAGAACGATCGGGTTCCCCGAGGGGTCGCGGACGAGCACACCCTCATCGACGGACTCCGGCGTCTGCCCGCTGCTGGCCACGCGTGCCGCGAGACGGTCACGATCGGCGGCGCTTGGCAGGACGATCGTGACCGCACTCAGTGACGCCCTCCCGGGAGGGGGCTGCGCCGCGCCGGCGCTCTCCCATGTGTTCGCGCCGAGGTGATGGTGATAGCCGCCGGCGCTCAGGAAAGCGGCCTGATCGCCGAGACGGGCCATCAACCCGAAGCCGAGCAACTCCCGGTAGAACGCAACCGTGCGTGGGACCTCCGCTACGCGCAGGTGCACATGACCCATCACGGCGCCCTGCGCAAGCCTCTCGAACGGCTCGCGTGTGGGGTCCTCGAGCTCACCGAGCAGGTCCCGGGTGTCGAGTGGGAGCGTCGTCATGCGTTGCGCGACCTGCCCCTCCCACACCTCGCGCGGGCGGTCCCAATAGATCTCGATCCCGTGATCGTCGGGATCGCTCAGGTAGATCGCCTCGCTCACGAAGTGATCGGAGAAGCCGGTGAGCGGCACGCGCTCGCGGGCGGCGTGGGCCAGCCAGCGCGCGAGATCGGCGCGCTCGGGCAGGAGCAACGCGAAGTGATACAGACCGCAGTACCCGCGTGCCGACACCGCGCCGGGCCGCTCGATCAAGACCAGCAGGTCCTCCGCGTCAGCCCCGAGGTACGCTCGCCCGGCAGAGCGCTCGCGCACCGTGAGACCGATCGCGCTCTCGTAATAGCCGACCGAGCGGTCGAGATCTGAGACCACCAGATGCACGGCCCCGGGTCTCGTGGCGGCGGGAATCTCCGCGGGCGCCGGAGCACCGGCGGCCTCGAGCTCCTCGGGATCGCGCGGTGGGAGCGTCATGCTATCGCCTACTGCGATGTATACCGGTAGGCAGTCATCGCGGCGGCGATCGCTTGATCGTCGTGTGCGCCGCGCTCGGACAGGCCGCGGATTACGCCGTCGCGGTCCTCGGGCGTCTTGTTCTGGCTGAGCTTGCGCTTGCCCTGAATCGCCTCGATCTCGAGCGCGAACGCGACGATGTGCGGCAGCAGTTCATCGACGTGGTCTTCCGACGCTGACGCGAGCGACCAAGGCGAGGGGAACTGCTGCTCGTGGACGTCGACGAGCTCGGCGAGGTATGCGAGCACCGCGTCGCGGTCCTCCAACAGGCGCGGGCGGCCGTAGGCGTGGACGGCGAGGAAGTTGTAGGTCGGCAGGCCATCGCTCTCATACCACCGTGGTGAGACGTAGGCCGCGGGACCACTGAAGATCGCAAGCGTCTCGCGCTCATCGCCCAGGTGACGGGCGAGCGGATCGTTGCGGGGGACATGCGCGAGCAGCGTCCCATTTGGGCCCTCCTCGCGGTGGAGCACGAACGGGATGTGCGCGGCCAGCGGACCATCGGCACAGAGTACGAGCAGGCCAAAGCGAGCAGCCTCGATCATCTCGTGCAGAGCAGGCAACTCGCGCTCGGCGTAATCGGGCTTGACGTACATGGTTCTCCTCTCGCTGACTCGGGAGCACCATACTGTGCGATCGAGAGCACGGCTCATCGAGACGTTACGTTCGCGACCCGATGGACGCAGGCACGAGCTCGACCCACTCGTACCCGCGACCGCACAGCCCCCGCCAGCGCGTCGCCGCCGCTGTTCGGAGCGTGTCCCCGCCGTCGGCTCCAGGAGGCGTGAGAAAGACGGCGTCGAGGACTGCCGCACCATCGTCACCTGGGGCGAGGCCCGAGCGGGAGCGCCTCACCGACAGGCTGTGGACCCCTGCGGACAGCTCCACGACGATCGGCGGAGTGGTGTTCGGAACCAGGGAGTTGCCGCTCAGCTGGCCACCGATTGACGCCAGCCGATTGCCGTCCAGACCGAGCTCGACTGTCGGCATCAGCTGTCCCTGCACCCACACCTCCCATCGGCCCGCAACGGGAATCGAGAACTTTGCCGACAGCGTCCCGGGCCGGCTCATCGCCAGGCCCTCGCGCGCGTGTCCCCAGTCGGCGGGATGCGATGCGTGCGCCAGCGAGATCCTGATCAACTCGGGCGATTCTGCGGCCGTCAAGTCCGTGTCCGGCGGAGCGCCGCGAGCCAGTTGGCCGATGCGCGCACACTGCGCCGAGTATGAGCCCGCGAGGGTCACATGTGCGAGAGCCGCCGGAGCACCCGGACGGCGACTCCACACCTGGTAGTAGCGCCCCTGCCACTGCAGCGTGTAGGCGGCGGGGGGCCGGCTGGCGGCGGGATCGCGGCGAGTCATGATCAGCGGGTAACCGAGCAAAGCTGATGGGGACACGCGATCGAGCGCCACCGGCTCGCCATAGCCGCCGGCGGCCGCGGCGACTCTTGCGGGCGGGTAAACGAAATCGGGGCCGCCCACGTCGAGGTCGCGCAGCTCGTACATCGAGTATTCGTCGAAGTCGGTGAACAGCGTGGGACCGTGCCCGGCGAAGCGCGAGTCGAGCGAGGCGAGCTCGTCGTAGCGCGCGGTCGGCGCCAGGTCGGAGGCGCGGTACTGCATGAAGTCGGATGCGAGCACGCCGCCTGCGAGGGCGAACGCGAGCAGTCCCGCCGCGGTCAGCGAGAGGCGTGCCCGGGGAACAGATTTGAGCGCCGCCACCCCTCCCCACGCCAGCAGCACGACGGCCGGCGAGGTCAGCATGATCGCCTTCGCTTCCCCCCACGTGGTCACCGACTCGGTGATCACGACCCAGGCGAGCAGACTGAGCCCGAGCCAACCAGCCAGTGAGTAGGCCCTCACGCGGATCACATGAATGGCGCCCACGAGAGCGCAGACCAGCGCGAGTGCGATCAGGGCATGCGTCCACGTCAGTGCCGTTCCCGTCGGGTCGAGCTTGTAGCTCCCACCGAGCCAGACGCCCAGCACTTGCACCCCACGCAGCGGGCTGTGCAGATTGCCGGGGTTGCTGGTCGAGGCGATGTTCTGCGCCACCCGAATCGACCCGGGGAGATCTATCCACGTCGGCCACGCGGCGATCACGACGGCGCCGGCTGCCACGGCGAGGAGCCCGAGCGTGCCTCTCGCGTCCCGGCGCTCGGCGCGGAGTTGGCCTACCAGCACGCAAGCCAGCACCGCGCACGCCACCAGAGACCACACCCCGAAGGCGACCCCAAGCGCGGATATGCCGCCGGCGAGCACGAGGGCGAATGGGACCACACGAACGGGAGATCCACTCAGCCAGCGGCGATGAAGGACCACGAGCGCACCGAGCGAGAGGATCATGGACAGCGCGGTGATCTCCTTCACGGACCCAAACAGCTCGTAGGCGTAGACGAGTGCCGGCACGACTGCGCTCAGCGCGGCCAGCGCCGCCCACAGACCATCGAGCCCCATGCGCCTTGCGATCACCCACGCCGGCCCGGCACCTATTGCGAGCATGAACGCGTTGAACGGCTGGAACGTCCAGATCAGCGGCAGGCCGAGAAGCAAGGAGCTGCCGCCGTAGAGCGTGTCGGCGCCCGAGGGGTAGCTGGTGTCGTAATAGTTGTTGATGAACTGCCCGTAGGAGTTGCGCAGGTCGAGATGCGCGTAGTGCTGACCGTGACGGATCAGGAAATCGGCTCCGAACATGTGCACGGCCGAGTCCGAAAGCGCCATGAAGGAGGAGAACGTCGCGCGACCCGCGATGAGCACTGGAGCCAGCGCGATCAGGAACGCGATCAGCACCGTGGCAACCGGCCACGCCTGCTCGCGGCAGCGCCGCGCTAGCTCTCTCACCCTCTCCCGCGCGAGTACGAAACCGGCGAGGGCCACGGCCACCATCAGGTACGGCGTGGCGGGGGCGATGAAGTACACGTATGTCGTCAACTGCGACAGCGCTATCAGCGCGGCTCCACCGACCGTGAGCAGCAGCGCGCCGGGTAGAACCCCTCCGCTGCAGCGGTCTACGAGCAGGCCGGCTCCTGCACATAGCGCTGCGAGCACACACGGGTAGAGCAGCGCGCAGTCAACGAACATCAGCGTGTCAGCGTAATCGGACATCTGTGACCGCGCTGCGGCCGAGTAGCTGCGCGCCGATCGGCAGGCCCGTCGAGCTCCACGCGAGATAAGGTCTCTATTCGAGGGATCTTGCGCGACTGACCGGATGGCTAAGCCAGACAAAAAGACGGTACGACCGACCCCCGAGGAGATGGTTGCGCGCCGCGATCTAATCGCGCGTCTATGGAACGAAGGGCTCTCGAATCGTCAGATCGCCGAGCGGTTGGGTTGGGGTAACCGCGACATCCGCGTCGGCGGGGAATTGCACAGAATGCGCGAGCTCGGCTGGGATGTCGAGAACCGTGCGCATACCGGCCGCGAGGAGATGGCTCGCCGCAAGGCAGTTGCGGCTGAGCTGTGGGAAGCGGGATGGACGTGCGTGGAAATCGAGCGGGTGCTCGAAATCTCACACAGCGCTTGCGACTCGATGCTCTACCGCATGCGTGCGGCCGGCGAGATCAAGCCACATCGGGAGACCCCTCCCAGAGACGGCCCTGTCCAGGCCACGATCGCCTCGATGGCGGCACGCGGTGACACCTACCAGGAAATCGCCGACCGCCTGAACAAGACCCCGAGTGGCGTCAGCTCGACTATCTATCGAGTCCGCCGACGGGTGGCTCCATATCTCGAGCCCACCGCAGAGGTCCCGCCACGGTTTATCCCTGGCGAGGCGCAGCGACGACATGAGGAGGTCTGGCGACTGGCTAAGGCGGGGATGTCGCGTGAGGAGATCGCGGCTCGGTGCGGCTACGAGTTTGCCATGGTGAAGCACGTCCTCAGCACAGAGCGCAAACGCCTACGGGAGGAGGGGGAGCCAGAGAGCTCCCTCGTGGTGGCGCGGCCAAGCGAGAAGAAGATCCACGCGCGTCATCTCGAGGTGTGGGAACTGGCCAGAAGCGGGCTTTCGCGCGATGCGATCGCCAAGCGTTGCGGCTACGGACCCAAATGGGTGGAGAAGGTCGTCCGCGAAGAGCGTACGCGTCGCAACGCCGCCGGCGAGCGCGCGGACGAGCTGACTCTTGCAGGGTTCAGCCCACACAACGCAGCCAAAGTACGCCGCGTCGAAGTATGGGATCTGGCTATGAGCGGACTCTCGCGCGAGGAGATAGCCAGCCGCACCGGCTATACAGCCTCATCGGTCAAAGGCATCATCAACCAAGAGCGCATCCGCCGTCGCAATGCCGGCGAGCCGGAGGCTGACCTGCAACTGCCGCTCGCGCCCGGTGCCGTTCCCTTCACCCCGCCGATGTCCTGGACCGAGGAGCAAACCGCGCATCTGATCGCTCTCTACCAGGAACGCAATGGGCCGTCCGCGATCGCGGCGATCATGGGCCTACGTGTCAGCCAGGTCAACAACCGGCTCATGTGGCTCGTGGCCCACGGGCATACCCCCCGGGTAGAGCTGACACCAACTGCGGAGGAGATCAAAGCGCTGCATCTGGATTATTGGCAAAGCGGCCTATCGCTCTCCTCCTGGGCGGCGCAGGCGAACATCTACCGCCAGGTGATAACACGCCACTTCCGCAAGCGTGGGCTCCCGATACGCACACGAAGCGAGCTCTTGCGGTGCGGCTCAGGATAGAATTCGGTGGCGTTTCGCCTGACGGCACCCTTTCCACGATGACCCCTCCCGACAGCACGAACACCTCGAGCACGCATGGGGATGTGCTCACGGCAATCTCCGATGGGATGGTCGCTTTGCTGAAGGAATTCTACGGGCGAGGCCCAACCCGCGCGAAGTCCTACTACGAGGACGACCTGGTCGTGTGCGTCCTGCGCGGCGGTTTCTCACGAGTGGAGCAAACGTTGCTCGACGGCGGCCGTGGCTCTGCTGTCATCCAGCAGCGCATGGAGTTTCAGGAGGTCATGCGCGATCGCTTCACCGAGGTGATCGAACAGGCTACCGGCCGGGCGGTGATCGGGTTCATGAGCGGCAACCAGCAGCACCCCGACCTGATGTGCGAGGTATTCATCCTCGCCCCCACCGACCTACTCGGTGAGCACGAGTGGGGGGACGCCTCAGGTGGATCGGGCCTTAGCCATTGACCTTGCGGGCCTCGGCGAAACTCACCAACCGCCCGCGCTGCTCGTCGTAAAGCTTGAGCCTGACGGCACGTATCCCATCTGAGAAGCTCAGTGTCGGCACGTCGTGGAAGATCTCGTTTTCGTCGTGTGCACGCTGGAGGTTGTAGTTGGGGATCCTGGGGTTCAGGTGGTGTACGTGGTGCAGCCCGATGTTCCCGGTGAAGAACTGCAGCGCGCTCGGGAGCTTCAGATAGGAGCTGCCACGCAGCGCGGCCTCGGTGTAGCTCCAATGCTCCGTGTTCTCCCAGTAGACCCCCTCGAACTGGTGCTGAACATAGAACATCCAGATACCGGCGCTGCCCGCGAGCATCACGGTCGGTGCCTGAACGAGCAGGTACTCACGCCAGCCAATCAGCCAGCAGAGCGCCCCGATTAGCGCAAAGACGACGATGTCGGTGATCAGCACGCTGCGTTGCACCCGTGCGGGCGCGCTGCGTGAGACTATCCGCGGGAGAATCAGGAGCGCGAAGATCGGGCCGAGCCCGAACATCACGAGCGGGTTGCGGAACAGACGGTAGCCGAGCCGGCCTCTCCAAGAGAGCATTCGGTACTCAGCGGAGGTCATCGTCGTGACATCGCCGCCGCCCCGGTGATCGAGGTCGCCGGCGGTCGCGTGATGCAGCGTATGTGAGTGACGCCAACTCCCGAACGGTGAGAGCACGAGCAGCCCCGTGGCGCGGCCCAACCACGCGTTCGCGTTTCTGGAGGGCAGGTACGAACCGTGTGTGCAGTCGTGAAAGATGATGAATGTACGCATCAGGAATCCGGCGGCCGGAACCGCAACGGCGAGTGTGAGCAGATACGAGACGTTCAAGGTGAGGTACATCAGCGCGGACAGCCCCAGATAGGGCACCACGGACGTCGCGATCCCGAGGAGGCCGCGAGCGAGATCCGGCTCGGAGTACGGCAGCAGGCTCTCCCGGCGGAACTGGCCCAGGGCTACAGAGGCGTCCGCGCCGGACGAAACAGCGGCTTCGTGGCTGGGCGCAGTCGGCTCGTTGTGGGCGGTCAGGCCGGGCATCGGATCCTCCTGAAGTTGCGGGACTCTCAGAAGTCAGACCGAGCTGCCGGCCCTTGGCCGGCCCCGCAGTCGATGCCCTCTGGCACAGCGTAGCGAGCTGGGAAGGGCGGTGTCAAACGCCGACTAATCGGGGAATGATTGGGCCGGTGCGAGCGAGATCCTCTACGATGCACGCGCGTGGCGCTGCATCCACTCACCGCTGGGTTCGCCGACGTAGCTGGCGCATATGAGCGTGGGCGACCTGAGTACGCGTCCGCCGTCGTTGACACGATCGTCGCCGAGCTGCGGATTCCCCCGGCTGCCCCCGTGTTGGATCTGGCGGCCGGGACGGGGAAGCTCACGCGGGCACTGCTCGGTGCGGGGCTTGACGTCGTGGCCGTCGAGCCACAGCTACGGCTACGCGAGCTGCTTGCGGCAAGCGTCGGCAGCGAGCGCGTGCGCGAGGGACTCGCTGAGGCGATCCCACTGCCTGACGAGTCCGTGGCGGCCGTGACCGTGGCCGACGCGTTTCACTGGTTCGACCACACCCTCGCTTTGGCTGAGATCAGGCGCGTGCTGCGCCCGGGCGGCGGACTCGCGGTGCTCTCGGCGGTACCGGACTGGAGTGGCGCGTCGTGGGCACACGAGGTCGGCACGCTGATCGCCGGCATGCTCACCACACACCCCAAATTCGACGGGCCACCATGGCAGGAGTCCGTGCGCGCGGCCGGCGGCTGGTCCGAGCCGCGCGAGATCCGCGTGACCGCCTCACAGCCCGCGAGCCCCGAACGGATGGTCGACTACGTTGCGTCGATGAGCTGGGTTGCCTCACTGCCCCAGGACCAACGCGCCGAAACCCTGGCAAAGGTCAACACGATCGTCAGCGCAGGCGAGACACCTTCTGAACTACCTGTCCACGTAGTCATCGGCCTGAGCACCCTCGCCTGAGGAGCCAGAGGTCCGGTGCCAGCGCGCACCTGAGCCTGAACCCTCGGATCTGATCTTCCGTCCGTCCCGCAACTCGTTGAGTACGAGCCGGATGGTCGCGGAGCTGATATCTCCCAGCGCGCGCTGTACGTCGCGCGTTCGGAATTCGCTCGGGGCTTGTGTGAGGATGTAGTTGCGGACTCGCTCCTGCTTGTTGCCGGAGGTCTGATCGGCGGCCGCGACCCGCTGCTCGAAGTCCTCATAAGCACCGTCGAGGATGCGCACAAAATAACTCGTCCACGGCCAGATGCTGTGCTCTGAGGAGTGCCAGTCTCGCTGGGATTCATAAAGACTTGCGTAGTAAGCATTCTTTGACTCATAGATCCGCTGCTCCACACTCATGTAGCGGGCCACGCCGTAGCCCCCCGAGAGCAGCTCATATGTCGTCAACAGGCGTGCGAGGCGCCCATTGCCGTCCGCGACCGGATGGATCGCCAGGAAATCGAGGATCAATGCACCGATCAAGACGATCGGATGTGTACGGCCCTCCTGCTTGGCCTCGGCGTAGCGGGTGAGCAACTCCGAGAGCAGCTGTGGGGTTTCTCTCTCGTCGGGTGGCGTAAAGACGATCGCGCGCCGACCGCCCTCGTAAGAGACGATCAGATTCTGATCGCTCTTGAGATGACCCCCACGGCCATCGACGTGGCTGAAGATGAGACGGTGTAGATGCAGAATCAGCGGAATGCTCAGCGGCTCGTAGCGCTCCAGGCGTATGAGCCAGTCGATCGCGTCGCGGTAGCCGGCGAACACCTTCTCGTTGCGGTTGCGAAACCGCCGGGAGCCCTCGGCGATCCTCTCAGCCCGCTGATCGTCAAGGACGACGTTCTCGATCGCGTTCGACGCTGTGATCGAGGCGACGCGCGCGTGCTCAGAGAGCTGTTGGAGCAGCTCGGGCCTTTGGTCCTGAAAGAGCCGTTCCTGGCCCTTTCCCATGTCGATCCTGGCAAGCGCGGCGCCCAGCTCACGTGGCTGGCTACCGAAGGTCTGATCGAGATCGACGAAGCTCCGCATGGTGCTAACTATCGCATAATGATGCTAAAGGAGTGGGAAATTAGCATGACTATGTCGTGGTTGGCACGCCAGCGGGGCACCGAACGCCAGCAACGCCACGACTTCTCCGTCCCATGTGTCAGGGGACGATCCGGATCGGCTCGTCGGTCAGACTCGTCATCGCCAGTCACCGCCATAATCTACGGATGACTCGCTCGCGATCGCTGCCCTCCACGGCAAGCTCCCCGAGCTCGACGGCTGCGAATCCCAGGATGGGAGCTAGTCGAGTTTCAAACCGCGACACTGCCTCTGTGGGGCGGTTTGTGTCGTTGGTCGGCCCGCCCGTAGCGCGGAGTCGAACTACGCCGCGAAGCGCTGTGCGCTGCGTGCCTTGTGCTTCGCCGCCTCGACCTCACGGTCCTTGGCTGGCGCTGTGGTCACCAGTTGGTCCAGAAGCCTCGACGAGATCTCGGCCACCTCGTCGACAGCACGTTCAAACGCCTCGGCGTTTGCGTGCGAAGGCTTAGTGAACCCGCTGATCTTCCTCACGTACTGCAGAGCGGCACCACGCACCTCGTCCTCCGACGCCGGAGGCTCAAAGTTGTAGAGCGTACGAATGTTTCGACACATGCCACAAAGCTTAGCCGCACTTCGGTGGCCGCAGCGTCACAGCGCCGTTTACAACTTGGTCACGCCTGCCCAACAGTTTGGTCACTTCTGACGTGCACCACGGGGTACATCTATGTGATGGGTTCTATTAGACGATCGATCGACACGGGAGGCTGCTTCGCATGACACGCTCACTGGACAGGCGCTCGATCGAGATGTCACGCGCCGCGGCCGTGACCGTTACGATCCTCATATCGCTGCTGGCCTGTGCGATTGGGGCCTCCAGCGCGCTCGCTGACGGTCACGGCGAAGGGCTCGGCAACGGGGGCTCCCACCGTGGGTTCCCGCGGCTCGGCGTGTTCGCTAACCAGGTCGTCTTCAATGGCTCGCAGCTCAAGCATGCCGCCCCGGGCGGAACCGAACCACTGAGCAAGCCCGATGACATCACCTCCCTGGATGGGCACATATTCGTCGCCTTCCAGAACGGCGTAGGGCCGCAGGGCGAAGCCAGCTCGACCGGCAACCTTTCGAGCACCGTCGTCGAGCTCACACCCACCGGGCAAGCCGTCGCTCAATGGGATATCGTCGGCAAGTGCGACGGTCTCACCGCGGACCCATCGACCGGCGATGTGATCGCGACCGTCAACGAGGACGCCAATTCCAGCCTCTACACGATCGACCCGGCAGGCGGCGCGGTCGTGCCCTACCACTACAGCGAACCGCTGCCCTCCGACGGCGGCACCGACGCGATCTCGATCTATGACGGGATGATCCTGATCAGCGCATCGGCGCCCGGCACGACAGGCCTCGCCGCCCCGCAGCCGACATACCCGGCGGTCTACGCCGTAGACCTGGACACGCCGACCAACACTGCTGTGATCAGCCCGTTGTTCTTCGACGAGGCCAGCGCAACTGTGGCCAACCTCGGCAGCGGTTTCGCCAGCAGCACGGCGCTCGCACTCACCGACCCCGACTCCAACGAGGTCGTGCCGTTCTTTGCGCCTCGCTTCGCCGGCGACTTCATGCTGACCAGCCAAGGGGACGAAGAGCAGATTTTCCTCAGCGACGCGGGTGGACCTCACCAGTCCTTGTCGGTGCTCAAGCTGTCGAGCTCGGTCAACGACACTGCATGGCCGTTGTTCCCGTTTGGCGCGCTCTACACGACCGACAACGGCAACGACACCGTCAACCGCGTCACCGGGCTGTTCCGGCCTGGGTCGGTGCTGGTAGCCGACACTCCGTGCGACGAGAACAAAGCGCCGAGCCCATGCCCCGCCGAAGGGTTCCCGGCCAACTTCCTCGGCGAACTCAATCCGTGGACCGGTGTGATCACGCCCGTCCCGCTTACCGGGCCGGAAGTGAACCCGCAGGGGATGCTGTTCTTGCCGTAGGCGTTCCCGCCCTTAGAGCAGGCTCCATGTCTCCCAGAGAGAGCGCCCAGGCCCGGCTCTGGGTGGGATCGACACCGATGTCGGGGCCGATTTGCCTGACGGTCAAGGACACGCGGCGCGAGGGTAGGAAGCCGCATAGGAGGGCCTCCCGTGGCGTGCTGAAGCTCGCGCTGAGGAGGTCCGTGTCCGCGGCATGCCTGACCATTCCCAGCAGCCGGCGCTTTGCGGGTAGATCGTCACCGGCCACGAGTAGCTCGGACACGTAGGAGACCCATAGCGATCCACGACGGCGCAACCGGAAGATCACAATGCCTGGTGCGCCCGCGCGAGCGTCACATCGAAACGCGTGATAGTCGCCGAAACGACCGTAGCGCCAGCGCAGATAGTCGCGATCACGAGCTGTCACGAGCCGGTCGCTTGGCTCCACCAGCTTGGCGCACAACTGGGAGACATACTCGCCGTCGCTGAGGACCGCGGACGCCGACTCGGCCTCGACCGCCAGCTGCGCAGGTGTGCCCGAGCCCCTCCCCCAAACGCGGCTGAGCGTCTGCCTGAGGGTTGGGTGCGGCTGCACGAAGCGGGGCAGCAACACCAGCTTGCGCCCCTTTGTCTTCATCAGTCCTGGGCGGCTCTGGTTGTTCGGGTTGTTCCAGGCAAGCGCTGTGTCCTGCGGCGGATTCTCCATCGCCCGGCGCACCAGTGCTGAGGAGACGCCTCGTCGTCGTCTGCTCGGACCGACCGCCAGGTCGACCCCCCGCGTTGCCCTCACGGTCTGGCCTCGTACGCGAAACTGCCAACGCATCTGACCTAGGAAGCCGACTACCTGCCCCTCACTCAGCGCAACCAGCGAGATCGATGGCCCGAACGGACACTCGATCATCTTCCAGCGAAAGAACTCGCCTGGGTCCTCGTTTCCAGGCGGCCACCGCCCGAAGGCGGCATGCAGCAGCTCGATGGCCCGTGCTTCATCCGCCGGCTCATAGCCCCGGACCTCAATCGACTCCCCGTCCTCCCTCGAACTCCGACCTGCATTCATCGGTTGGGAGCATAGGCAAGCCGCGCTCCACATCGGGTGTTCTATCCCGCCGCAATCATGCTCACGCCCGCGATCGCGAGCAGGATTCCCAGCACGTCAGGAGAGCAAGGACGACGGTCATGTGACTCTACGATTGCAGGCATGATTCTTCGCCCGCTGGCCGAGGGTGACGAGGCCGAGCTGCTGCGCATCCACATGACCCCTGAGGTCGTGCGTTGGTGGGACGTTCCGGAGAGAGATTTTCCATGGGATGCGCCTGAGTCGACCCGTTTGACGATCGAAGTCAACGATGCGATCGTGGGTCTGATCCAGTACTCGGAGGAGAACGAGCCCAAGTACCGTCATGCCGGGATCGACCTGTTCGTGGATCCTGCGCTGCATGGGCGCGGCTACGGTAGCGAGGCCGTGAGACGAGTAGTTCGACTTCTCATTGACGAGCGTGGTCATCACCGCATCACGATCGACCCAGCGACGGCAAATGTCGCGGCCATCAGGGCTTACGAGAAGGCAGGCTTTAAGCCGGTGGGCGTGATGCGCCAGTCCGAGCGCGACGTCGGAGGTGAGGGATGGCACGACTCTTTGTTGATGGAGCTGCTGGCGGGCGAAGACTCGGCCGACGAAGACTGAATCGGCGCGGCGGTATCGAAACCAGTATCCGAGACCACAGGGGAGCCCCCTGGCACCGGCGAGCAGCCACCCTGACAATTCTGAAGTCCTTCCCGAATCCCTCGCAGACGCATACCGACGGCGTTCATCTCGTGCAGGAGAAGGCGCACGGCGAGACAAAGAAATAACGGAGTAAACTGCCGGCGTCCTTGCCGGGTGTGAGGGCATACAGGCTCCGGCTAGCAGTTCACTCGGCCTTCGGCGGGCCTGACGGTTCCGAGTCCTACGAAGACTTCCCCAGCTTCGTGAAGGGCGACGCCGTGATCACGCTCAACGCCACCAGCGAGGTCCATCCTTTCCCCGCGGCGACCGAGCAACATCTGCTTTCGCTGCTCTACAGCCGCGCCGAGGCACACAAGCTTTAGGCTGCGGCCAGCCGATCCTCATCGGCCGGGAAGCACGCAAGGATCATCAGGCTCCCATAACAGCGAGTGCTGATGCGCCCTTTGCGGGATACTGCTAGCTGGTGGCTCAGCGTTACAGCATTCTTTACCGGCTCGGTATCACTCCGTGGGAGCACGATCAGGCTCCTGAGCAGCTGAAGAACCTCACGGCGGAATGGGCCATGCCGGTGGGGCGGGCACTGGATATTGGCTGTGGTACCGGCAGCGACGCTGTTTACCTGGCGCAGCAAGGCTGGACGGTCACTGGCGTCGACGGCGTTGGGCAAGCTCTGAGCAAGGCGCGAGAGCGTGCACAGGCAGCGGGAGTCGAGGTCAACTGGGTGCAGGGAGATGTCTGCCTCCTGGAGCAGCTCGGCATCGGCGATGGCTTCGACTTGATGCTCGATCGCGGCTGCTTTCACGACTTCACCGATGACCAGCGCGATCAGTACGCACGAGCCATCAGCGTCCTGTCCAGTCCCGGCGCAGTGCTGTTGATGTTCGCTTTTCAGCCTCGCAGCCGTGGGCTGGGCCCACGCGGAGTAACAGGCGAGGAACTGATGCACCATCTGGGCCAGGATTGGGAGTTGCTCTCGAGCACTCAAGACACCGAGGTGAAACTCTCCCGCTGGCTGGGCGACATCCGGCCCACCTGGCATCGCTTGCAGCGACGCCCCTGATCGGGCTCAAAAGCTCGTTGTTGGAATACCCCGAGTCAGGCGTAGACGAGCTCGGCGCCGGCGCTGATCGCGACCGGCTCCAAGTGCAACGCCCCAACGTCACCGCCGGCGGCTCCTCGTCCGGGCCTGCGAGGACGAGGGCGATTCCTTCCTGAAGGCTCTCGCGCAGCTCGTCCAGGTCGTCACCCGTAGCGAGTACGCCGGGGTACTCATCCACGGTCGCCCAGAACGCGTCGTCCTCATGGTGGACGTTGACATGCAGGTGCTGGGGCTTGGGCATGGTCTTCATCATAGATATCAATCTCGAGGTCGTCGAACAGGCATCCGAGCCTTATTCGCCATCCTGGTCCCCTGCAGTGATCGACATACCGCCAGTTACATTCGCCGCGATCGTGCTTGTCATATTCCTCCTCTACGGGGTGCCGTTTGGCGTGCTCCAGTTCGTTGGCAGTGACGCTACGCACCTGGCGGGCTCCGCGATCGCCGGAGTTGTGTTCTTTGGCGTGTTCATGACGATCTTCCAGCTCACGATGGGTCGCGGGGTCCCCTCGGTGCTCATCGGGCTTGCGGTCGATGCGAGCCTCATTTGGCTCACGATCGTCGTCTTCAGGGGCCTATGCGCCAGCCCCGCGCACCGTTCAGCTCCCTCGCGCTGACGCTAAGCAACGCACTCCGAAGTAGAGGCTTGCGCCAGGAGTTGGTGCCCTGCATGGCCCAACCCCATCCCCCCCAGACACGGCAGTGTCTCAGTTTGCAAATTGATTAGGCCAGCGATGGCTGCCTGCGTAAACCGTCCACCGGCTGATCACGTTTGTGGTTACGACATGATCGCTGGCCTACTCAATTTTCAAACTGAGACACTGCCGTTCTATCCCGCCGCGATCATACTCACGCCCGCAAGGGCAAGCAGGATTCCCAGCACGTGCCACGGTCGCAGGCGCTCCTTGAGGATCGCGACACCGAGGGCGATCGTGACCAGCGGATAGAGGTTGCCGAGCACTGAGGCGACCGTGAGCGGCCCGCGCTGCAGGGCGGTGGTGAGGGCGGCATCGGCGATGCCCAACGCCAGGCCGCCCACGACGGCGAGGCGTGACAGGGTGGCGACTGACGGCATCACGCCACTGCGAGCTGCGATTGGGATGGTGAGCGCGATCGCTACCACGAGGGTCGCCACCGTTGGCCACAGACCCGAGCTGCGATGGGTGTGGCCGATGCAGATGAAGTAGAAGGCGAAGCCGATGCCGCATAGGATCGAGACGAGCACCTGTCGAGTACTGGACCAGCTGCTGTTGTCGGCGGGGTCGTTCGGGTTGCTGTCGTCGGTGGGCGCGCGATCGTCGGTCTGATAGGCGACGAGCGGAATCGATACGAGCGCGCAGAAGACGCCTGCCCGGGCGATCGTCGAGAGGGTATTGCCTTCGGCGATTCCGACGATCGCGGGTAGCAGTGCGGTCACGGCCGCCGAGATCGGCGCGACGATGCTGATCCGTCCGCGGCCGATCGCGGTGAAGAAGCCCACGTAGGCGACGCTGGTGGTGACACCGCTCGCGGCGCCCAGCCCCAGGTCGTGGACCGTGAGATGGCTGGCGCCGAGCAGGAAAGCGAGCGGGACGAGCGTCACCAAAGTCGCGAGGAACAGCACGAGGCTCGTTTCGAGGGGATCGCGTGTACGGCTGACGGTGCCTCCGAGGAAGTCCGAGACTCCGATGAAGGCGGAGGCGAGCAGGGCGAGGACGACGGTCATGTGACTCTACGATTGCAGGCATGATTCTTCGCCCGCTGGCCGAGGGTGACGAGGCCGAGCTACTGCGCATCCACATGACCCCTGAGGTCGTGCGCTGGTGGGACGTTCCGGAGAGAGATTTTCCATGGGATGAGCCTGAGTCGACCCGTTTGACGATCGAAGTAGACGGCGCGATCGCTAAACGAGCGCGTCTGTTTTGGTTCAGCCATTATCCGGGGCCAAGTGGCTAGCTTGCTAGCATCACTGCGTGGCCGCGCCCGAGCCAAAGGCATCCTCGCGCGAGCGAGACACCGACAAGCAGCAGTTCAACGTCTACCTCCCGCCGACGCTGATCCGGCGTGCCAAGCATGCCGCGATCGATCACGCCACCTCACTGTCCAGGCTTGTCGAGGTGGCGCTCACCGAGCATCTCGACTCGCTCGAAGAGCAGGCGCAATGAGAGTGCGCCCGATCCACTTCGTGCCCGACGTGGAGGAGGCGATGCGCTTCTACGAGGCGCTCGGCCTAAAGGTGCAGGCGCGGGCGCGAACCGGGCACTGGATCGAGCTCGCGGCGACCGGCGGTGAGCTCGCCCTGCACGACAGCGCTACAGCCGCCGACGGCGAGGGAAGAGCGGGGATGCTCATCAACTTCGTCGCCGAGGAGCCGCTCGAGGCGCTGGAGCGGCGCCTGCGGGCGGGTGGCTTCCCCCCTCAGGGCACCGTCGTTGACCAGGAGTGGGGACGCTCGCTGTTCGTCCGCGCCCCCGACGGGACGGTCATCCAGATCGACGAACAGGACCCAGAGCGATCGCCTTCTACTGTGAGCAGCTCGGCTTCGACGAGATCATGCACCCCGCCCCCACGTTCGCGATGCTCACCCGCGGCGACCTTCGGCTCGCGCTGAGCGCGCCTAGCGGAGCCGGCGGCGGAGGGCAGGCAATGCCTGACGGAACCAAGCCGGCACCGGGCGGCTGGAACCGCCTGATGCTCGAGGTAGACGACCTCGACGGCACCGTCGAGGTGTTGCGCAAGTCTGGAGCGCGCTTCCGCAACGACATCGTCACGGGCTTTGGCGGCAAGCAGATCCTGCTTGAGGACCCCTCCGGGAACCCGATCGAGCTGTTCGAGCCCACGCGTCCCGAGGCCCGGCTCAGCGCGCGCGGTTAGCCATCACGGTGACAACGACCTCGTGCTTCTGCCTGGTCACCGCCTCCAGCCAGCAGGGCAGAGAAAGTTGCGCGACGGCGTCTTGACGGCGTTCGACACGCGAACCGCGCGCTAGCGTACGGCTAGTGCGGGTGGCGACCTGGAACGTGAATTCGGTCAAGAAACGGGTGCCGCGCCTGCTGCCGTGGCTGGACGAGCGCAAGCCCGACATCGTGTGCCTGCAGGAGACCAAGCTCACCGACGACGCCTTCCGCGAGCTACTCGGCGAGGAGCTCGCGGCCAGGGGCTATGAGCTGGCACTCAACGGCGAGGTGCAGTGGAACGGCGTCGCGATCCTGTCGCGCGTGGGCGTCAACGACGTCCTTGCGGGTATTCCCGATGGCCCCGGCTTCCCGCACCCGGAGGCGCGCGCCATCGCCGCCACCTGCGCGGGCGTGCGCATCCACTGCGTGTACGTGCCTAACGGCCGCGAGCCCGACTCCGAGCATTACCGTTACAAGCTCGCCTGGTTGGCCGCGCTACGCGAGACGGTCAGCTCCGACCCATCAGACGTGATCGTGTGCGGGGACATGAACATCGCGCCCGCCGACATCGACGTGTTCGATCCCGCCGCGTACGTCGGCCACACCCACGTCACGCCGCCCGAGCGCGCGGCGCTGGCGCAGCTGCAGGAGCTGGGACTGCGCGACGTCGTGCGCGATCGCTGGCCGAGCGAGCGCGTGTTCACCTACTGGGACTACCGCGCGGGCATGTTCCACCAGGACCTGGGCATGCGCATCGACCTCGTGCTTGCGGGCTCGTCGGTCGCCGACCGCGTCAAGGCGGCCTGGGTGGACCGCCAGGCGCGCAAGGGCACCGGCCCCAGCGATCACGCTCCGGTGATCGTTGACCTGGACGAGGCGCCCGACGGGGACGTCGGGCCGGTCGTGCCGCCGCCGTCGGCTCCGGCGTCGAAGCGTCGGTCCGTCAAATTGCCTCAGTCAGGGTGAGGGCGCCTCACCCAACTCCCACGCCAAAAGGCGCTGCTTGCGTCAGAGTTCGTGCGGTCTGTCACGTCCAGCCGATTGAGCAACGCAGTCCGTCTGCGACACACGGCATCCTGGCACTATCGTGACTGCTTTGATGAACACCGTGCCCTCCGAACCCCAACAGACACCTGAGGCGAGCGCCGAGCCGCAGGCAAGTGCTGAGTACGAGCCCACCGACCGATCGGAGATCGGCCAGCGCGGTGTGCTTCCCAGCCAGGGACTCCGGCGAGCTGTGAGCGAGGGTTGGATTTCCTCTGGCGACTATCGGATTCGCCCCGAGAGCATTCAGCCGGCAAGCATCGATTTGCGACTGGCCGACCACGCGTGGGCATTGCGCTGCAGCTTCTTGCCGACAGCTGGAGCGCAAGTGATGGATCGTGTCAAAGATCTGGCACTTGATCGCCTCGACCTACGCGATGGCGCGACGCTCGAGCGCGACCGGCCCTATCTCATACCCCTGGTGGAGGAGCTTAATCTGCCCTCATTCGTGCGAGCTAAGGCCAACCCTAAGAGCTCAACTGGTCGCCTTGACGTCTTCACACGCGTCATCACAGACGGCAATCACCGCTTTGATGAGATCCCCGCCGGCTACCGAGGCAAGCTCTATCTGGAGGTGGTTCCACGTTCGTTCGCCGTTCGTGTCGAGCCGCTGCTCAGCCTCAATCAGCTGCGACTCGCTGCCGGAGACCCACGCGTCGGGGACCGCGAACTGCTCATTACCCACAAAGAGTTTCCGCTCTTGTATATGGACAAGCACGCTCTGCCCGCCGGAGATCTCTCGATCGCCGATGGGCTTTTCCTGAGTGTGGACCTCTCTGGTCCTCACAACCGTGTCGTCGGCTACCGAGCCAAGAAGAACAGCAACCGTCTGGACATGGCGCGACTCGGCCACTACAGGTGGCGGGACTACTGGGAGCCGGTCTATCCCGAGGCCGGTGGGCGCATTGTTCTCGACCCTGAGGTCTTCTATCTGCTGCTATCGGCCGAGGGCGTGTGCGTGCCGCCGCATTACGCCGCGGAGATGATGGCGTACGACCCGACCGCAGGCGAGTTGCGCACTCACTACGCTGGGTTTTTCGACCCAGGGTTCGGCTACGACGCCACAGGCCACAAGTACGGTTCCCGGGCGGCGCTGGAGGTGCGCGCGCGCGACGTGCCGTTCATGGTCGAGCACCGCCAGCCGATCTGCAAGCTCGCGTTCGAGACCATGCTGGAAGCCCCCGACAAGCTCTACGGCGCCGACGCCGGCTCCAACTACCAGGGGCAGGAGACGACCCTCAGCAAGCATTTTGTGGAGCAGACCCCGTCGGCGTCGCGAGGGTCAGGCGTTGCAGACGCTCCCGACGACCCCCACCGACAACTGTTCGACGCTGCCTAGGCAAGGCGCCGAGGCGCGTCGAGGAATGGTGCTGGGCGGCGTGTTCGTGGGGACAGCGCTGCGCTACTGGCTGATGATCTTTCCGCGTACCTGCGTCGAGCTGCGTCGCTGGCGAGAACGGGCCACTTCGATATCGGACCCGACGCTACGAAGGCTGGCGCTCGAGGCGCTCCAGAAGCGGGGGAATATCGAGGGGGCAGCGGCTTTTGCAGTGTTCGCGCCACGCGCGCGCCGGGGCGCTGTCGTGCGGGCACTGGTGGCGTTGCAGTCGATTTACAACTACGTGGACCTGCTCGCTGAGCAGCCGAGTGAGGATCCGGTGGGCAATAGCCGTCGGCTGCATGAGGCGCTGCTGGTAGCGCTGGATCCGGAGGCTAGCCAACCTGACTATTACGAGCACTACCCCCAGCACGATGACGGCGGGTACCTGGAGGACATGGCGCAGAGCGCTCGGGCGGCGCTGTGCACATTGCCCTCATATGGCAGGGTGGCGCCTGCGGCGCGGACGGCGTCCTGGCGTATTGTTGCCTATCAGAGCCTGAGCCTTGGCGAGCCAGAGCATGCGCAGGAGGAGTTGCAACATTGGGCGCAGGAACAGGCGCTGACTGCGGGGAGGGATCTGCATTGGTGGGAGATGGCAGGCGCAGGAGGCTCTTCGCTCGGCATCTATGCACTGATCGCAGCGGCGGCCGAGCCTGCGTTGGATACGGAGAAGGTCGAGGCACTCGAGACCGCGTACTTTCCCTGGATCGGCGCGCTGCACTCGCTGCTGGACAGCCTCCTCGATGAGGCCGAGGATGCCGAGGTCGGCCAGCTCAATCTCGTTAACTGCTATGCCAACTCGACCGAGGCCGCCAGTCGCATGGGTTTGATCGCAGCACGAGCCATGGAGCATGCCTATCGGCTGCGTAGCGGTGAAAAGCATGCCGTTGGGGTGGCGGCGATGGCGGGCTATTACCTGTCTGACCTATTGGCTTCCAACACGACGACTCCTGAGGCGATGCTGGCGGCCAGGAACGTAGCTGAGGAGATCGGCGGCCTGGCCAAGCCGATCCTGCTGATGTTCAGAGTCCGGCGCCTCGCCGGTGCGGCGCCCTTGTCGATAGAACGTGAGTAATATCGTCAGGACTTTCAATGGCTGACGGGTCGATCAGAAGATCATTGCCGTGGCGCGGCTTTCGGCTCGCGCTCGTCCTATGTTCCATCCTTGCGGGCGGTCTTCTGTTCGCGAGCGCACCGGCGCTGGCATCCGGTGGACCGGAAGCACCGAGCACCGGAGGGTGTGTGAGGCTGACGGCCATACCCGAAGTGTGCGGCAAGCTGAATCCTAGTGTCAAGGCGAAGGCTGGCTTCTATTTTGCTTATGACAAGGGTGCGGCCTGTGCCGGGGGCCTCCAGACGTCGCTCGAACCAGAAGCCGAAGTGCAGGACAAGGAAGTGTCCGCCGAGCTGACGAGGCTCGAAGCCAACACGCAGTACACGTACTGCCTCGTGGCTACGAACCAATTCGGCAAAACTTTCGGAAATGCTATGAGCTTCACGACCGCGCCGGTAGCCCCCACGATCCAAAATCTCTCCGCCACGGAAATCACCGACGAAACTGCGACACTCGAAGCGCAGATCAATCCGGAGAACAGCGAAACCAAATACGAAGTCGTGATTGCTCACCCCTGCGGGGGACCGCCCGATTGTATGCTATCCAGGGGGATGATCATCCCGTCGAACGGACATGAATACGTACGCATCGAATTGGCGGGCAAGGAACTCAACCTAGAACCAAATACCACCTACGATTACTGGGTCATCGCAGAAAACTCAGACCACGAAAAGGCCGAAGTCCACGAATCCTTCACCACGCTGAAAACCCCATCGATCGACGGCGAGTCCGCCACAGATGTCACCGAACAAGACGCGATCCTCGAAGCTAAGATCAACACTCAAGGCCAGGATGTCTACTATCAATTTCAGATCGTCAAGAACCCGAGCGAATTCCCGCCGGAAATGGCATGCCCTGCGGAACGTTTCGCGGAGCTCTGCTTGGGGAGCCCAGCCACAGCGGGCGCTCTGCCGATCGGCTTTCTGATTGGCGGGTCGGCTGATGACTCTGTCGGCCTTGACCTGGAAAGGGAAAGAGGGGTGACGCTGCAACCGGGAACGACGTATCACTATCGGGTGATCGCGCTCAGAGCTCCCTCGAGTGAAGACACGATCACATGGAAAGGTCCACCCGTTTACGGTGCCGACCAGACATTTACAACCGAAGCAGCGAAGAGCACCGGCCAGAACATCCCGACAGGTAGCGAGATGGCTTCGGGTACGGGTAACGTGGTCTGCGCGAATAACGTGGCATCCACTGGCTGCGCGGTTGCGGATCTAACCCCTGGCCACCGAAAACTCCTGACACGTGCCCAGAAGCTCGCGAAAGCGCTGAAGACTTGCCGCAAGCAGGATCACAAGAAGTCCAAGCGCGAGTCATGCGAACGGCAGGCCCGCCGAATGTACGGCCCGGTCAAAAAGAAGGGTAAGAAAAAGAAGTAAGGCTGGCCGAAATCGGCTGCTCAACCATCGTCTGTCAGCCGTCGCGGACGCACACGGCGTGGAAGTTGCTGGTTGGCGCGCAGTCGCCCGATGTCGCTCGCGAGCGGGTCAAGCGCCTCCGTCAGAAGCTCATGAATGCCCAGTGCTCGCAGGATTCGCAGTAGGTTCTCCACGCCGACACCGCCATCGGCTGCCTCGATGCGCCGAACCACTCCGCGCGAGACGTTTGCGCGTCCGGCCACCTGAGCCTGGGTGAGGCCTCTCAGCTTCCGCCACGTGGTGATGCTCTCGGCGAGGTTTCGTTGCGCCCGACGAACGGGAAGTGGAGTCGCCCTGGATGATCTTTTATGCTCCATATATAGTGAAGTATAACCTTTACTGCACTATATATCGATCATTATCTGTAAAAGCTACGACCTGAATCGAACCGGTGTAGCACGTTTGTTGTGGTTGTGTGGCCGCAGAAGTGTCTTCCGGCTACCCTGCGACGATTGGCGTATGACCGCGACTGTGTCCCAGACGTTTGCGATGGCTGCGCTGGATCGGCTTACGTCTTTGACTGGCGATGATCGCGTCCAGTTCCGCACGGACCAGCTAGAGGCGATCCGCGACGTTGCGCTCGATCGAGGTCGGGTTTTGTGTGTGCAGCGCACGGGGTGGGGAAAGTCGGCGGTGTATTTCATCGCCACCTCGCTGCTGCGCGATGCGGGAGCGGGACCGACCTTGATCGTGAGCCCGCTATTGGCTCTGATGCGAAACCAGATTGCAGCAGCGCAGCGGCTCGGGCTGCGCGCGCACACCGTCAACAGCACGAATCGGGATGAGTGGGATGAGGTGCGGGATCGGCTAGCTGCCGACTCGATCGATCTGCTGCTGATAAGCCCGGAGCGTCTGAACAATCCGTGTTTCCGTGAGGATATGCTCCCTCTGTTCGCCTCGACGGTTGGGCTGGTCGTGATCGACGAGGCGCATTGCATCTCCGAGTGGGGGCATGACTTCCGGCCGGATTACCGGCGCGTGAAGGACATGCTCGACGCTCTTGCGCCGGATGCCGCGGTGCTTGGAACGACGGCCACGGCAAATGACCGCGTTGTCAAAGACGTGTTGGACCAACTTGCTGTTCCCGGCGGGGAGCCGCTCCAGTTCTACCGCGGCCCGCTTGCCAGGAGGAGCCTGCGTCTAGAGGTCCTCGAGCTGCCACAGCAAGCCGAGCGGCTGGCATGGCTGGTGGAGCATCTGCCGACCTTTCCCGGCTCGGGGATCATCTACACGCTGACCAAGCGCGACGCTGAGGAGGTGTCGGAGTTCCTGACCGCTAACGGGATCCCCGTCCTCGCTTACAGTGGCGCCCAGGAGACCGAAGATCGGATCGCTACCGAGGAGCGTCTCCTGCGTAACGAGGTAAAGGCCGTGGTCGCCACGGGCGCCCTCGGGATGGGCTATGACAAGCCTGACCTGACTTTTGTCGTGCACTACCAGGCTCCCGGCTCAGTCGTCTCCTACTACCAGCAGGTCGGGCGTGCCGGACGCGGCGTGGACCACGCAGACATCGTCCTGTTGCGAGGCAAGGAGGATCGCCACATCCAGGACTTCTTCATCGACCAAGCGTTTCCCTCACGTGAGCTAGTCGCAGCAGTGCTAAGAGACCTCGAGGCCGCAGGTGACGAGGGGCGCACAACGCGCGAGATCATGGCGGCGGTCAACCTCGGGATGGGCCGGATCGAAGCGATGCTGAAGATCCTCGACGTCGAGGGTGCGGTACGCCGTCAAGGCACACGCTGGCGGACAATCCCTGGAGTGGCCTGGCACTACGACACAGAGCGCTACGCGAAGGTCACGGCCCTACGCCGCGCCGAGCAGCAAGCGATGGCTGAGTTCGGATCCGACGGCCGCTGCCTGATGCGGGTCTTGCAAGAGGAGCTCGACGACCCTGACGCCCAGGACTGCGGCCGCTGCTCGACCTGTACAGCGCCACGCTTTGCCCAGCCGCCTGACCCGCGACTCGTCGAGGTCGCAAGAAGGCACCTCCGCTCCAAACCAGTGGAGCTGGACGTCAAGAAGCTTGTGCCTGACGCGACTGGCGCGATGCGCCAGATCCCTGAGGTACTTCGCACTGAGCCAGGCTTCGCGCTCGCGCGGTTCGGCGATGGCGGCTGGTGGCCAGCCGTAGAAGACGGGCTGTCTGCGGGCGAATTCGATGACGAGATCGTGGCCGGACTTGCCAACGTCCTACGCCGCGTCGGCATACCGGTCACATGGGTCACTACTGTCCCTTCGGCAAGCCTGGGCGACGTGATTGTCCGCTTGGCAGCTCGTCTAGCCGACGAGCTAGGAGTGATGCACGCCGAGCTCGTAACGCGCACCGGGCCCCGCCCGCCGCAGCGCGACATGGCCAACGCCTCGCAGCAGGTAGCCAATGTCCGTGGCGCGTTCTCGGTGATCGCCAAACCGCCGTCGGGTACCGGCGTCCTTCTGGATGATCGTCGTCATTCGGGCTGGACGTTGGCGATGGTCGGGGGGCAGCTCCGCAAGGCGGGTGCTCAACGAGTCGTGCCACTTGTACTCGGAACAATCGCCAGCTGAACTCACAAAGGCGACGACCGGAATCGAACCGGTGTAGACGGCTTTGCAGGCCGCTGCGTAGCCACTCCGCCACGTCGCCGAGAAGGTGCACTAGGGTAGCGCGCTGGTAGTAGCCCGCACGCGCGGACTCTTCCAGCAGCCGCGATAGCTGCGGCGTGGTTCGGCTCCTGCTTAAGCGACTGCTTGCATGTGCAACTATGAGAGGATGGCGAAGATCGACGTGACGCTCTTCAACGATCCGGGTTGCCCATGGGGCTACTCGGAGAGCCCGGCGCTCGCGGTGCTGCGCTGGCGCTACGGGGATCAGCTCGACTGGCGCCTGGTGACGATCGGCCTGGCCGAGAGTACCGAGCGCTACGAGCAGGCCGGCTACAGCCCAACGCGCATGGTGCAGGGCCACATCCGTTTCCGTGAGCGCTACGGGATGCCGTTTGCGCTTACTCCGCGCGAGCGCGTGCTCGCGACGGGACTTGCCTGCCGTGCGATCGTGGCCACGCGCCTGCTGAATCCCGGGCGCGAGTTCGCGGTCCTGCGGGCGCTGCAGCTCGCGTGGTTCAACACGACGCTGCTGCTCGACGAGCCCGCGGACATCGCCCGGGCGCTGGAGGGCGTAGCGGGCCTGGACGCGCCGGCGATCATTGCCGCCCTCGACGATCCCCGCGTGATCGAGGCCTACGAGGCCGACAAGCGCGAGACCCGCAAGGCCGAGGGCGGGCCGACGCACTTCCAGGGCAAGGCCCGCCAGACTGACGGTCCAGTGCGCTACTCGGCACCCTCAGTGGTCTTCAAGGCGGGTGACAGCCGGCTGGAGGCGGGCGGCTTTCAGAAGGTCGAGGCCTATGACGTGCTGATCGCTAACCTCGACCTGACGCTGACACGTGAAGCGCCGCCCGAGAATCCGTTGGCGGCGCTCGAGCGCTTCCCTGATGGACTGGTCACGCAGGAGGTCGCGGCGATCATGGCGGAGGGCAACGACCCACCGGACCACGCGGCCGCGGAGCGCGCGCTGGTTGAGCTCGCCGGCGCCGGGAAGGCGCGCCGCACGCCCGTGGGCAACGACGCCCTCTGGCAACCCGCCTGAGCCTCCCGCCGCGGCGAGCTCGCGGGGAGCAGTCGCCTGTCCGCTTCCCAAAAACGGCGCGCTACGCCATCGCGATCTCGTGCCCGGTGCGCTCGGCCGCGTCGAAGAACGCCGCGATCGTCGTGCGGCCGACACGCTCGATCTCGCCCCGCTCGTGCTCCCCGATCGCGACCCTCGCCGGCAGGTGCTCGCGCCATCCCTTGGCCAGCTCACGGTCGACCTCGACGTGGAACTGCAGTCCATACGCGCACCCTCCGGCCCGAAACGCCTGGTTGGGATAGAGATCGCTGCCTGCCAGACGCACGGCGCCCGCGGGCAGCTCGAAGGTGTCTTGGTGCCAGTGCACGACCGGCAGCTCGGAGCGGCCTGCGGCGCCCAGCACGGGGTCGCTGCGGCCCGCATCGGTGAGCGCGACCGTCCCCGGCTCGATCTCTGGTTGCTCCCCGCGATAGACGCGCGCACCAAGCGAGGCCGCCAAGAGTTGCGCTCCCAGGCAGACTCCCAGTACGGGCTTGCCGGCTGCCACTGCTGATCTGAGCAGCTCGAGCTCTTCGGCTAGGTGCGGGTGGGCGGTGGTGTCGGTGACACCCATCGGCCCGCCCATGACCACCAGCCCGAGCAGTTCCTCGAGTGGGGGCAGTGTCTCGCCGCGGTATGGGTGGCAGATGTGCAGCGGAGTCCCGCGCTGGTGGGCCTCGCTGGCGATCAACCCGGGCCCCTCGAAAGGCACGTGCTGGATCGCTACCCATCTGCGCTCATTGCTCACTTGCGGCAGAGTAGCCAGAACGCCTTGTGGGAGGCTGCCATTGCCATCCCTGTGGGAGGCTGCCGTTGCTAGGCTAGAGCGGTTTCCCAGGGCGATTAGCTCAGCTGGGAGAGCGCCGCCTCGACAAGGCGGAGGTCACTGGTTCGAGCCCAGTATCGCCCACTGTAGGGCCCGTGATTGCGGGCTTCGTTGGCCGGTGGTTCAAGACCAGTTTGCGCGAGGCGCACGCAACCTGCACTGAGAGTGCTTCCAACCACTGCCATTGAGCGATTGTACCCGGCATAGCGGACGTAGTCGAAACCGGGGTGGCTGAGCCTTCGTTATCGGGTATGGCGTGAAGCTGCGGCGGCTTGCCGGGCCGGGCAGTTCCGGCATCGGCGGAGCCACCGGGAACTCTGGAGCGCTTTAGCTCGTGGCGGTCTCTGCCGATAAGACTCCATGCGCGCTCTGGTACTAGCTGCGCCAATCGCGGTATTGCTTTTGGCTCTCCCGGCTTCACCGGCAATGGCAACGGCTCCCAAGCCGTCCTGTAAGACGACTGCGACCGTCGCGACCAGCACCACGACGACCGCAACGACTATCACGACTACGCGCGTGACCACGCGCACGAAGAGGTGCAAGGTTCGCGTCAAGGTCCATCGCAAGTGGCGGACCAAAATCAAGACGACCGTAACTCGGTCATACCAGACCACGACGCAGCCCGTCGCGCAACCGGCTCCTACTCCCGTGCCTACGCCTAGTCCTGAACCGCCGTCCAAACCGGCTCCCAAGCCAATTGAATCACTCTCGCTCACCGTGGCGGTCTGGGAACCAATCAACACCGCAAACCCTGAATACGAAGTCCCCAAAGCAGGAGAGCACTTTGTCGCGGTTGAATTGGGTCTCACCAACATTGGTGCAACTACCATCACTGGCAACGCCAATCTCGACACATCTGTTATCGGCACCAACGGTCAGAACTACACGACCAACTTTGATGAACGCAAAGGTTGCACGGACTTTAGCTCCGGCGACTTCACCCTGAGCCCCGGAGCGCACGAGATCGGCTGCGTTGTATTTGAACTGCCGCTTGGCGTGACGGTCGCCAAGGTTCAGTTCGGGCTGAACTGGCCCGAAGTCGAAACCACTCGCACGTTTTAGAAGAGGCTCACGCCTGCAAGTAGGCTAGCGTCAGCCGTACAGCTCGTATGAGGGTGTCCAGGCGCAGTCACTTTCCAACACGATGCCGTAGTGCTCCGCCAACCCCGCTCGTTCGGTGAGCGCCTTCGCGAGCGGGAAGTCGGCGGAGAACCCATAGGCTCTACGCAGCGGCGCAAGCTCGGCCAGCCGTGTGGAGATGTACTTGGCGCAGTAGTTCGCGTGTTGGCGCTCGGCGACAACGAGCTTGTTCTGAACGCCGAACCCGCTCTTGACCAGCAGCTCGCGCCACTCGGCCAGGCCGTCAGCGAACCACGGCAGGTGCGCGATGCCGTGAAAGTGCAGCGTTTCGTTCCGCTGGCGTTGCAGCACCCACCCGTATGCACCGAGATAGCCCCGATAGCGAAGCCGGGCGACGAGAGAGCGCCAAGCGCGGTGTGCTTCATCTTCGTCGGGCGCGGTGGCAAGCGGAAACGTGAGTGTGAAGAACATCGGCATCTTGCCCGCTGGCACATTCTCAATGCCAGTGATAAGCCGCTGTTTGAGTGTCCATTGTTTCCAGAGAGAGCAGCCGGGACACGTGCGCCAGCGACCACACCGCACAGAAATAGCCTCGCCGTGATTTATGCAGGTGAGGGGGAATGGATTGGAGCATTGAAAGGGCGATTTTTTGCAGTTGTTCGATATGCCGCTCCCTGCGGTCGCGGCATTCAAGGAAATGTTGAACAGGTCGCTTGACATAGCTCAAACATGCCACGCGCACGCGCGTTTCAGTTCTCCTTGGTTGCCGCCCCTTCGGGGCGGTCCCGCCTCGGCTCGGCCTCGCGGCCTCGCCAGCGGCGGGCCGTACCACGCCTCACGGTGCCGTCAAGGGCGCACCGCCCTCGGCTGAGCCGCCCAATGGGTGACAGCACCGTGAGGGCGCGGTTGTGTATCGGTCAGGTTGGGTCGGTAGCCCACTGGTCATTCCAGAAGCACCCCGCAAGCACGAGCTTCTTCGTACAGCACATCAAGGTGACGCTTGGCGTTGCGCAGCGCAGCCTGCCGCTCGTCGTCTTCAAGGACGGCGACACCATCGGGCATCGCCGCCTCGCGCAACAGGTCGTAGAGTCCTTCCATAGCTTCGATGAACTCCTCGCTGGTTGGTATCGAGCGGTACGCCAGAAAGCTGCTCCATACGGCACGTAATACGTCATTGAAGCCGTTAGGTGCCAGTTTTGGGTCAGTGATGCAAGCCCGCAAGGCGGCGAGCTGCACGCCGCGATACGGGGAAGCGTCCTGGGAGGGGAAAGGCCACCTGTGTTTCCTGCGCTTCGAGGTCATCAGGACACCTCCTTGGCGTCGGCCAGGCCGACGACCTGAAGGCGGTACGCGTTGCCTTTGCCGGAGCCGGTGGCGGAGAGGCTCACTTTCCGCCACCTGAGTTTGAGCGCGACTGCCTCTAGCTCTTTGAGAGCCGCCAAGCGTGCCCCGGTGTCGGCGTCTAAGACAACAAGGTTCAGCGTCTCGCCGGTGTCATCGAGGACGGTGGCGAGCAGCGACGGTGGATAGTCGTCCTTGCCTGGTAGTTCGTGGGTGCTGAGGAACTTCGCTTTTAATATCAACATCGTGCAACTCCTTGTTTGTTGTTGCTACGACAATGCGGGAGCGCACGGCATTGCGCTTGTTTCTCGCCTGTCACGCAGCCGAGGGGTGGCGGAGGTGCTCCGCCCGCGACCGCACTCGACCTCAGAGCCGCATCGCCGTGAGTGCGGCGCGCGCACGCTCAGGCTTTGTTCTCGCGTAGTGCCGTCGGGTCGTGGAGATGTCCTTGTGGTTGAGAACCTCTGCTACGACATCGAGCGGGACCCCTTGCTCGTTGAGCGCGATGTCGGCCCAAGCGCGGCGCATAGCGTGAGGAGAGACACGCGATGTCTGACCGCCGGGCGCGTCGTGCTTCGCGCTCGTGGCCTCGACTGCGACGCCTGCGCGTTGGGCTCTCCACTTCAGTTGCTTCGACACGGTCTGGCCTCGGACGGGCTGGCCGTTGTATGTGAGCAAGACGAACGAGCGCTCCGGGTCTGCGAGAGCGTCGCGCACGGCACGGTGCTTCACAGCGAAGACCTCGAACACGTAGCGGCGCCAGCGGCGCAGCTCGCGCGCTAGTACAGGGTGAAGCTGGAAGCAGTCAGGCTTGTCGCCCTTGCCCCGGTCGATGTACCAGTGGCCCGCGTCGAGGTCGAGGTCGCGCCAGCGCGTATCGACAAAGGTCTGGCGACGAGATGGGGCGTAGAACTGCCAGTAAGCCTGCACCCGGTCGCGTGGCCGACCGGGCGCGTCAAGGAGCTGGCGAACGTCCTCTGAGGACGGCGTGTATTGCCTCACTGTAGGCACGCGAGGGGCCTCGACGTGCGAGGTGGGGTCGATGTCGGGAAGGTCCTCTTCTAGCGCGAAGTGCTTGTAGAGAAACCTGAGGGCGCTCAGGTGGGACTTGCGGTAGCTGGGCGACCAGCCGGAGCCATTACGTCCGTCCGGGTAGCCGTGCGCGTTGCACCACCCGCACGCCACACGGAGGGAATGCGGCGTCTCGCCGCCGTGCTTCTCCAGATGCGCGAGGAAAAGCGTCACGTGCTTCCGTTTGGCCGTATAGAACGTCGCTGAAGGAGTATCCGGCGACGGCGCCGTAGCGGTCGCCAGATAGCCAGCGAAATGAAGCAGGTGGTCGCGATAGCGGCTCGCGGTCTTCTCATTGACACGACCGTGGTTAATCGCGATTGCCTCATCGATTAGCTGCACATCGGGAACGCTCATACGCAGCTCCGCAAGCTGGGCGAGCAGACAGGCCACAGCGTCGCCCGATGAGCGCGGCGCGGTTCGCCGCTCGGGGTGTCTTGACAGCTCCATTGAGGGACGATAGCCCTCAGATTTGGCCTGACCGCAAACTCGTCTCTCGGGGTGTTCTGGCCGTGCCTACAAGAGACGTTAGCTCTTACGTCGGCTTGGGCGGCAAACTGATGCCCTGCTTTCGTAGTGGGGGCAAGAGCACTGGTTCGAGCCCAGTATCGCCCATCGTCGGATTTGGTTCTAGGGCACGGGAATCTCGCCTTGTAGCCCTCGGCTTGGTAGCAATTTGGTAGCAGTCGTCCAGGGCTGCGCCACGCACTCGATGACCAGCTCGGGCTCCAACCCACCCCCGAGACCGAGTCGTGTACCGGGAACTACTCGGGCAGGCGTAGCGGCTGGTCAAGTGGCTTGCGATCCTGGGTCTCGATCGACTCGGCGAGGGTGACGAGTTGCGACATCGACCATGCCAGCGCTCGGGCGATCCGATCAATGGTCCCGTAGGCGGGGTTGGCGTGCCCGTTCTCGATGTGGGAGACCCACGATTGGTCGTATCCGACATCAAGCCCGAGGTCTTGCTGGGAGATACCAAGCTCTTCTCGGCGCAGGCGGATGGCGCGGCCGAGCGCGACTTGGGGGTCCTTGGCGATGTTTGCCACGCCCGGAACCCTCCGTGCCAGCCCTCCTCAGCGCCATGTGGTAGGTTCCATGTTGATGCCCCGTTCGTCTCCTGGGCCAACGGATACGTTGCGCTGCCCGCGAGGCCCAAATGCTCGGAAGATGCCCTACCCCCTACGGCCACCTCGCCCCGCCCACCGGGGCTGACAGAAGCAGCGAGCTTCCTGTAGCGTTGCGTCTGCGAAGGGTGAAAATGATCTCTGCGAGGGACTCAGACAACCCGACATGCGCCCTCGTGCGAGTGTGAGGCTATACGCTGTGACGAAGCGATGGGAACTTGGCGCGAGGCCGGTGCCTCGCAGCACTGTCTTGGCTGTTGCAGCGATCTGCACCACCTCGCTGGCGACCGCTGCGTTCGCAACGGAGTCGGCGCGAGCCTCCACGCCATCGAGTCCCCGCGTGTTCGCATCGTTCGTCGCGGTTGGGAGCGAGGTCAACGCCAGTGGGACTGTGGGGGCTGGCACGCCGCCAGGAGCTGGCAAGCGGTCGCGGTGGGAGGTCGATCTTCAGCAGCGCGTTGGCGCCCGCTGGCTCACGCGCATCACTGGCCGCCTCCATTCGCACGGGCGCCTGAGCGGGTTCTCGTTGGCGTGGCCCGGGGCTGCTCCAGGCCATAGGGAGGCGATGCGCGTTGAGATCACGTCCGGCAGGCGCGTCATATCTACGAGCGCTCCTCATTCTGTCGCGTCCGTGTCGCCGGTCTCAATCCAGAGCACGCTTCGCAGCTCAACGGTGCAGCCGTCTGCAAGCCAGGTCGTCAGCGTCGCTGGGGATACAGGTGGCTCGACTGTGGTTGTTCTCGTTAAGGGCGCTCGCGTCCCCGCTGTTGGCGCGACACTGGTCATCGACTCCTCGACGAAGGCTCCGAGCGGCGTGCTGGGCGTGGTGACTTCTGTAACCAGTTCCGCTGGCGACGCTCACGTCACGACAAAGCCGGGAACTCTCGAAGACGCGTACAGCTCCTTTGACGCGCACCTCAACGGCGAACTCGGGCAGATCGCCGACCAGAATGCCACAACGGCTACGGTCCACGGGCACGCCGCCGCCAGCCTCGACCCGTTCGATGTCTCCTTCAGCTGCAGTGATCCGAACGTGCAGAAAACGATCACCCACAGCATCGACCTCTCCTCCCTGCACGTGTCGGCGAACGTCGCGATCCCGAGCGCCAGCGACGGCTACTACGGTCCCGGCGTCGAACTCGCGCTCTACGGCCAACCGAAGCTCAACTTCGCGGTCACGTTCACGGGCTCGCAGAGCTGCGAGGCCCAGGCGGCCGCGAAAATCCCCATCCCTGGCACCCCGGGGCTGTTCGTGGAAATCGGGCCTGACTTCACGTTGACCGGAAGCGGCTCAGTTGGGATGAACTTCACCTGGGCACCCAAGATTTTCTACGGCTTTGCCCGCTTCCGCAGCGGCCCCAACTGGGACAGCCACGAATTCCACAACGGAGGCAACGTCACCTTCACCGGCGCCGCCGGGCTCAAACTCTCACTCGCGCTCGACGCGGGGATCTCGCTTGCCGGCCAATTCGGCGTGCGCGGAGCGCTCGGCCCAGAAATCACCGGGCAGGTCTCAGCGCAGAGCTCGCCACCTCAGACCTGCCTCTCCGTCAACGCAGACTTCGCAGCCAGCCTGACCGCATTTGCGAACGTGTTCTTCAACGACTACACCTTCACGATCGGCAGCGCCACATTCGGCAACCTGTCGCTATACCACGGGTGCACCGGAGGTGGGTCAGGCGGTGGTGGCGGCGGAAGTGGTCCTGGACCCGGCGGGGGCGGGACGGGCGGTGGTGGCGGCACCGGACCTCCCGGCGGAGGTGAAACGGAACCTCCCGGGGAAGGGGTGGGCACAGAAAGCGCCTTCACACACGTGATCTCCATGGGTTGGGATCACGCATGCGCGCTCTCGCTGGGCATGTCGATTGTTGGGGCGAAAATAGTGAGGGTGAGCTGGGGAACGGCACCTCGGCGGGCCCAGAAACATGTGGTTCCGGCCCCTGTAGTGCGGTGCCGGTGCAGGTCAATGGCATCACAAATGCCGCCCAGATCGCATCAGGTACTGTTCACACGTGTGCGCTGCTGGCC
>CAWFNV010000002.1:0-31562 GCA_963817345.1 uncultured Solirubrobacterales bacterium | reverse complement strand
CGGTGCTCCGACGCGAGAGCACGAGCACCCGCCCAGCTTCACCCGCACGCGCGGGCAAGATGTTGTTGTAGAGATAGCCGATCATCATCGCGTTGAAAGCTGTCGTCGCGGGTGGACGCCTGCCGGGAGTGAACAGCGAGCGCCAGCGCAGAGCGCGCGCGACGTTGCCCAAGCCGAACACGATCAGCGCCGGCAGCAGCCACCAGTAGTCACTCGTGCGCAGCGCGTGCCACCCTGCCGAAGCCCGACGTCCCTGAGCGCGATATAGGAGAAGAGAACGGTGATGAGGACGGTGATGAGATTGATCGCCAGCCGCGACCGCCGCCGCCCACCGGACCGGGCAATGAGTTCGTTGTCTACCACCAGTTGCGCCGCTTCTCTGCCGCCATCGGCGCCACGTTAGTGCAAGACCCGGCCATGAGGCTGTGTGCTAGGTTTTGTGGCCATGCGTCTGGCACAGCCCAGCGTTGAGCACTGGCCAGTGGGCGCGTGAGCAGGTAGAGGCCCATGGCATTCGATCCTCACGAGGTGTGGATGCCCGGTGGTGTTCGCACCGAGATCCACCTCACCGCCCGCCAGACCGCCGGCGTGTTCTGCCTGCTGGTGGACCATCCGCCAGTGGGTTGGTCATCTGCCGGCCCACCGACACCAACAACGAGGCCGAGACGATCCATATCGTCGAGGGCGAATTCGACATGGGGGACGATGGCGGCCCGATTGCGCCTATCCGCCGGCGACCATTACGTCCCCCGAGGCGTGATCCACTCGGGCGCCAACATCGGTCGGCGAGCCTGGCCGCCGTGTCGTGCTCTTCAGCCCCGCCGGGATGGAGCGCTTCTTCTTAGAGGCCGGTGCACCCACTCCGCACCGAGCCGACATCGACCGCGTTGCCGCACTCGCGGCGCCACGCGCCACGGCTGGGAATTCATTGCCCAAGCCCCTGCGGAGAGAGGCTAGCGAGCCTGCCTCCTCAGGTGAGGCGGCAGCTCACTTCTTCTTTGCCTTGCCTTTTGCTTTGGCTTTGGCGGCCTTCTGAATGTGGACGGTGGCGGTCTGCGTCTTCCCGCCCGAGACGATCGTCACGATCGCCGTCAGCTTGCCGTACTTCGCCAGCAACGCGCGCCCGGTTGAGTTGAGCGAGAGCGTGAGCGTATTGATGGCCCCGGCGGCGAGCGTCGTCGATCCGGTGGCGATAACCACCTGCTTGGTCTGAGTGCCGGCGTTGGTCTTGCCTTTGCTCTTTTTGGCGCTGATCGCCTTGATCTTCCCCTTCTTCAGGTGCTCGGTGACCGTGGCCTTCAGGGTGACGGTGCCACACGATGCGCCACCGCCGGGGCAGGACAGCTTGGCCGTGAGCTTGCCGCCGAGGCCAGAGATCGAGACGAGCTGGACGACCGGTTGGGAGACTGGCCCCGGTGGTCCGGTGCCGGCGGGCAAGGCGTGGTAGATAACGCCACGAACGGCGATTCTGAGGACTCCCCTGCGTAGTCGGCGGTGAAGCCGTTGCTGACAGTCGCGAAGGTGCCGTTGAACTTCCCGCCGATCAGAAAGGGCTTGAACTCCTGGCCGGCGGCTGGAACGAAGCCCCCCACGAGAATCGGCGCCAAGATGCCTCCGGCGGTGAACACGCCGCTTCCTTCACAGCATGGTGAGCTCAGCTGAACGGTCCCGACACTCGATGCGCTCGCGATCTCAGGGGAGATGGTGCCGTTGCTCTCGTTGACGAAGGATCCTCCCTCCTCAAGGAGGTACTGCGCACCGGGCCCAACGGTCACGTTGCCTTCGTTTGTAGTCGCCGTCGGGCGAGCCTGCTCAAAGGAGCCACCCGTCACGCTCAAAGTGCCTGCGGGCGTGTTGGCCAGGGGAACCTCCAGCTGGATGTTGCGCGAGGGACTTTCCACCTGGGCGAGGATCTTGCCCTTGTTCTGAATGGAGCCTTCTTCGACGCTGACCGATCCGCCGCTGGCTTCACCACTGCCGGACGCAACGAGTTCGAGTGTGCCTTCGTTGACGAGTTGGCCTGCGCCAAGCAGCAGCCCGGTGTTGTTCGTGGTCTCTCCGCCCGAGCTGAACGGTTCGCCCCGTACTGTCACCGTCTGACCTGCGGGGATCGTCCCAGTGACACGCGCCGACTCGTGATTCAGCAGAAAGTGCCCGGATCCGGCTGAGTCCTGGAGCTTTGCGCCATTCTGGATGGCCACTTCATTACCTGAGAGCGAGCCGCCACTCTGAGTCCAAGTGGCGGTGCCGGAGGCACCGCTCATGGTGATTGCCCCATTGTTCACCACTGAGCCGTCGTTGGTAAACGAGGCCGTGCCGGCGAAGCTCGTCACCATCAGCCATGAGGCGCCAGGATCGACGGTGATCGACCCGTCGTTGGTCGCGGCCCATGGGTAGGCTCCTTCGCCTTCCTGCTGCTCGTTGAGAGCCCCGCTGATGACCTGCACGCTTCCCGTCGACTGGGTGGTGAGGTTCGACACCTTGAAGTAGTCGGCCATCTTGCTGTCTTCGACCTGCGTTTCGATCTGACCGTAATTTTCAACCGTGTCGGCAGTCAGATATGCGCCTGCGCCGCCTTCTTCTCCGCCTGTGTGTGTACCTCCTGCGGTCGCATCGAGGACGATCTTCCCGGTCGAATTGATGGTCGCGCTTTCCACGAAAAGCTGGGTGACGTGCTGGGTCTCTCCTTTGTATATGAAGCTCGCTCCAACCACGTCAATGGTCTGAGTCCCGCTAGAGGAGCCCAGCGTGAGCGACTTTGCCTCTCCTCCTTCGGCAGGCAGCGTCACCGTGTAGGTACCAGGGGCGGTGATGCAGACGTCATCTGTGTTTGTCGGCACCCCTTCGGGACTCCACGCTTTTGCTTCGCTCCAGTTCCCACTCCCAGACCCCCACGTCTTCGTGCACGCCTGCGCTGCCGCCGCTGACGCCACCAGACCACTAAGAGCCAACACCAAGACGAGCGTCAAGCGAATACGCGTCACGAAACCATCCTTGTCTGTCGCAATGAACCGGGCCCAGCGTTCCGACAGCTTACGGCAGCAGGCCGATCCGTCCGCCAGGCCCAGGCATCACACGCCCAGCAGCCCTGCTCGTAGGCGACGTCTAGCCTCCTCAGCGACATCCTCGGCGCTCTTGGCGCCACTATCGACCGCGTGGCCCTCCAGCGAGCCGAGGTCGGCGAAGTCGCGCCATAACCGCTCGATGACCGAGACATCAGCGATTCGGTTTGCCTCGCGACTCGCTGCTCGTGAGATACAGAGAGCCAGCGGCGCGCGAAGCACGCAATAGGCGACGGCATGGCCGGCTGTTTGGAGAGCATCGCGCAGCGGCTCAAAGAACCAATGTGGGCTGATGATCCCATCGACGATCGTAAAGTAGCCGGCATCGGCGTAGCTCACGGCGGCTGCTGCGACGATGCGCATGACGATCATGTTCTGCTCGTGTGACTCTGGCCTCCACGGCTCGACATAGCCGGCGCGGATGAAGTGGAAGAACAAGTCGGACTCGAGATGCACTCCGCGCTCGAACCCAGCGGCCAGCAGGCGAGCGGTCGCCGTCTTCCCAGCGCCAGGCGGCCCCGTGAGAATGAGGATGGGGTTAGGCACAGCTCAGGCGTCCTCGGGCGGGCGGCGCTCACGCTTGCGTTCAGCACCTCGGCGCTTGGCCGCCAAGCGCCGCTCACGTGAGGCCGCGGTCGGGCGGGTGGCACGACGGCGCTTGGGAACCACAAGCGCCTTCGCAAGCCGCTCACGCAACCGACTGGTGGCCAACTCGCGATTGCGTGCCTGCGATCGCCCGTCCTGGGCGACCGCCACCACACGCGGCCCTACACGCGCCAGCAACCGCTCCCGCTGCACATCACTCAATGTTGGCGAGGCAAGTACATCGAAGCTCACTTCAACACGAGAAGCGGTGACATTGGCGTGCTGTCCCCCTGGGCCAGAAGAGCGACTCGTCCGCACCACCACCTCCGAGAGCGGAATCGTCAGTCCTCCAACGATCCGCAGCCGCCCATCAGAGTCCTCTTTAGCACCATTGACCATGACAGACGTCCGCAAACCGCCGAATTTGGGCCACCAACGATAAAGCTTTGCGGGCGCGATCCGATGATCGTCCAGACATGTCCTCTTCCCTGGTCTCGACGTCCTCGCGCTCTTCGGCTCCTCTGCGTTCCAGCGGGCGCTGGATAGATCACTGGCTCGAGACCCTCCAGGACATCGAGGCCCTGCGCGCCACGCATCCGATGATGGACGCCGTGATCGATGAGATCGACGGCCGGATGATCCGCGTCGGGGATCAATGGCTGGCCGACTTTGCCTCCTGCAACTACCTTGGCTTCGATCTCGATCCAGAGATCATCCAGGCGATCCCCGCCTACCTGGAGACATGGGGGACGCATCCGAGCTGGTCCCGGCTGCTCGGCAGCCCTGTTCTCTACGAGCAGATCGAGACACAGCTGACCGAGCTGCTCGGTTGCGAGGACTCGCTTGTGCTGCCGACGATCACGCACATCCACGCATCTGTGATCCCCGTGCTCGCCGCCTCAGGGACGATCTTCCTCGACGCGCGCTCGCATAAGACCATGTATGACGGCTGCCAGGTGGCCCGCTCTCGAGGCGCCGCGATCCGCAGGTTTCGCTTCGAGGATCCTGACCATCTCGAGGAGCTCCTGGCGGCGGAGCGTGACCGCGCCCGGCTCGTCTGCATGGACGGCGTCAACAGCATGACCGGCAATGCGCCCGATCTGCCTGCGTTCGCGGAGGTTGCGCGCCGCCATGGCGCCCTGCTCTACGTTGACGACGCGCATGGCTTCGGGGTCATCGGCGAGCGTTCGCCCGAGGAGAGTTCTCCTTACGGGCGCCGGGGCAACAGCGTTGTGCGTCACTTCGGCGAGAGCTACGACGACGTGGTCCTGGTCGGCGGCTTCTCCAAGGCCTACTCGTCTCTGCTTGCGTTCATCGCTTGCCCGACCGAGGTCAAGAACCTGCTGAAGGTTGCGGCGCCGCCCTACCTCTACTCAGGCCCCTCGCCCATCGCCTCGCTGGCGACGGTCCTTGCAGGCTTCGATGTAAACGAGCGCAGGGGCGACGAGTTACGCCGAGTTCTGCACAAACACAGCACCCGCGTTCTGGGAGCGCTCCAAGAGCTCGATGTGTACACGACCAATCGCTCTGGACTGCCTGTCATCGAGATTCCGCTTCGCGACCACGCCCGCATCGACGAGGTGGGCCGGGTGCTGTTCAAGCGTGGTGTCTACGTCACGCTCGCCGCCTACCCGCTTGTGCCCAAGGCCGAGGTTGGCTTTCGGGTGCAGCTCACAGCAGCCAATACCGACGAGGAGGTCGCAGTTCTGATCGGCGCTCTGACTGAGCTCAGTGAGCGGGGCGAGCTCCAATCGGCATCGGCCCAGCGGACGGTCGAGGCGACGTAATGGGCGCGCGTGCGCTGCAGCCCCAGCGCTCCACCGGCAGGGACGCGAGCAGGGGCACGCGGGGAGGCGCGCGGAGGCGATTCTTCGAACGGCAGGACTCGCACGCATGGCGGGCCTACCTGGTGTTCGGCGCTATAGGCATTTTCCTGTATCTGTTCATCCCGCCGCTGAAGGGCAACACGCTGCTGTTCAACACGCTCGGATTGTCGAGCTGGATCGCGGTGATCGTGGGGATTCGCCGTCACAAGCCGAGCTACGCGCTGCCGTGGTGGCTGTTCGCGGTCGGCTTCGTCCTGTACTGGATGGGTGACGTTTACACCTACAGCTACCGCGTCTACATCCTGCACCACGAAGTCCCGTTCCCGTCGATTGGCGACGCGATCTACTTGTCGGTCTATCCCGCACAGATGCTGGGCCTGCTGCTCCTCGTGCGCCGGCGAAACCCGCAGCGCAATCGCAACACCCTGATCGACGCCGCAATCCTGACGCTGGGGCTGTCACTGCTGTCCTGGGTGCTGCTGATCGCGCCCTACATTCACGACGGCTCGTTGGGCCTGCTGCCCAAGCTGGTGTCGGTCGCCTATCCACTGGGCGACGTCCTCATGCTCGCCGCGACCATCCGGCTACTGCTCGACAGCGGTCCGCGCAAGCCGGCCTTCTACTTGCTCAGCGCGAGCATCGTCTCCCTGCTGGTGACCGACTTCGTCTATGGGGTGATGACCCTCGACAACGCCTACCACCATCAGCTGGTGCTCGATCTTGGCTGGTTCTCCTACCAGCTGCTGTGGGGCGCCGCCGCGCTGCACCCTTCGATGGTTGCCCTGGACAAGCCGGTCAAGACCCAGGGGGCCAAGCTGACGCCTCTGCGTCTGAGCCTGCTCACCGGCGCCTCGCTGATCGCGCCGGTGTGCATCCTCCTGAAGGAGCTGCGCCGCGGCGACCTCGACCTGATCGTGATCATCTGCGCCTCGGTCGTGCTGTTCGGCCTGGTAGTGATGCGCATGGTCGACCTGGTGCGCCAGCAGGAGCGCTCCGTCGCGCGCGAGCGGCTGCTCAGCTCCTGTGGCGCAGCGCTTGTGGCCTGTGCGACCCGAGAGGAGATGCAGCAGGCCGCATTAGGGGTGGTCGCTCCACTGCTCGAGGGTGCCGGGGTTGGGGTGCTGTGCCTGATCGGGGACGGCGGGCTCGCGGCGGTGGCACGCAATGACCGCCTCCAGTGGCCGGCGCGAACGCTTCCGGAGCAGTTGGGCACGAGACTGGTCGAGCTCGCCACAAAGAGCTCCCCGCAAGATGTGACACTGGAACCGGAGCTGCTCGTCGCGTTGGAGCTTCCAGAGGAGTGGCTCAACGGGCTGGTGCTGCCTCTGACGGTGCGCGGTGGGCTCCTTGGCCTGCTGGTGCTCGCGCTCCCCAAGCCGACGTCCAGTCAGGCGCGGGCCGCTCTGGATGCGCTGGCCACGCAGCTCGCGCTCGCGCTCGAGGGCGCTCGGCTCACCGAGGAGATTCACGTGCAGCGCAGCGAGGCCAGGTTCGCTTCGCTGGTTCAGCATTCCAGCGACCTGATCACGGTTGTGGGACCGGATGCCATGGTCACCTACCAGAGCCCCTCCTCTGAGCGTGTCCTGGGCTATCCGCCAGAGGAGCTGATCGGCACCCGCTTCGATCGCCTCGTGGCCGAGGAGGACGGTGGCCGTCTCCTGCGGGTGCTTGCGGACGGATCGGCCTACGCACGAGGAGATGGCGAGGTCATCGAGTGCACGCTGCGCCATCGCGACGGTGGCCTGCGGCAGTTCGAGATCCTGCACACAAACCTGCTCGCCGACGAGCACGTGCGTGGCATCGTCCTGAATGCCCGAGACATCAGCGAGCGCAAGGCCTTCGAGGAGCAGCTGGCCCATCAGGCGTTCCACGATCCGGTCACCAACCTGCCCAACCGTGCCCTGTTCGTGGAGCGCGTGCGACATGCAATCGTGCGCGCAAGACGAGAACAGACCCAACTCGGGGTCATCTTCCTGGACATCGACGATTTCAAGACCATCAACGACAGCCTTGGCCACGTCGCGGGCGACGCCACGCTGATCGACGTGGCCAAGCGCCTGTCGAACAGCCTCCGCTCCAGCGACACCGCCGCGCGCTTTGGCGGCGATGAGTTCGTCGTACTGTTGGAGGATCTGGAGAGCACCGATACGGCGGTCGAGGTCGCTGAGCGGATCCTCGAGGATCTGCGCCAGCCGTTGATGGTGGCGGGCAAGGAGCTGGCGGTGCGGGGAAGCATCGGAATCTCGATCTTTGAGGGATCCTCGACCGCCGGCGCGGACGAGCTGATCCGAGATGCGGACGCCGCGATGTACATCTCCAAGCGTGATGGCAAGAGCGGCTACAGACTGTTCGAGCCGGAGATGCATGCCGGCGTGCTTGCCCGCCTGGAGCTGCGAGCCGATCTGCTGCGGGCGCTGGAGAGCGGCCAGTTCGAGTTGCACTACCAGCCGATCGTGAGGCTGTCCGACAGCCGCATCGCAGGGATGGAGGCGCTGCTGCGCTGGCAGCACCCAGAGCGTGGGCTCGTGGTCCCTGGGGACTTCATCCCGTTCACCGAGGAGACGGGGCTGATCGTCCCGATCGGTCGCTGGGTCCTGCGTGAGGCTTGCCGCCAAGCAGTGGCAGTGCAGCAGCTGTGGACCGAGAGTCCCCCGCTCTACATGTGCGTGAACCTGTCCGCAAGGCAACTTCAGCACAGCGATGTCATCTCCGATGTCAAGGACGCTCTCGCCGAGTCGGGGCTGGCACCGCAGCTGCTCACGGTGGAGATCACAGAGTCGATGCTGATCGACGATCCCGAGATCGCCGTGGTCAAGCTCCAGGAGCTGCGCTCAATCGGCGTTCGCATCGCGATGGACGACTTTGGAACGGGCTATTCATCGCTCAGCTACCTCAGTCGCTTCCCCGTGGACGTCATCAAGATGGACCGCTCCTTCCTTCGGCCCGACACGACTCGGGAGTCGCTCGATCTGTCCAGCGCCGTGGTGGCGCTCGGCAGCTCGCTCGCCCTGGAGGTCGTGGCCGAGGGCATCGAACTCGACGAGCAGCTCTCGCGCCTGCGCGATCTCGGCTGCGAGCTCGGTCAGGGCTTCCACTTCGCGCACCCGCTGGAGGCGGGAGCGCTGGCCGACTACCTGGTCCAGAGCGCAGCGGAAAATGGGGCGGAGTCCGGCGAGCCAGTGCCGGCCCGGAACGATGGCGCGTAGCGGCGCCCTGGCGAGCCGCGACTTCCGGCTGCTCTTTGTGGGGCGCTGCGTATCGCTGCTGGGAGATGGAGCCTTCCTGGTGGCGCTGGCCTGGCAGGCCTACACGCTCTCGAACGCCCCCACCGCGCTGTCCCTGCTCGGAATCGCGATGACCGTGCCGTTGATCGGGTTTCTGCTGTTCGGCGGAGTTGTCAGCGACCAGCACAGCCGGCGCCACGTGATGCTCATTGCCGACCTCGCGCGTGCCGCGCTGCTCGCGGTGCTCGGGGCATTGGCGCTGAGCGGCGAGCTGCGGTTGTGGCACATGGCGGTGATCGTCGCCCTCTACGGCTCTGCCCAGGCCTTCTTCGATCCGGCCAGCGACGCGATCCTGCCCGAACTCCTGCCGGCCGGCCAGCTGGGTGAAGCCAATGCGCTGGAGCAGGTCGCCCGGCCGCTGGCCCTGCGTCTCCTTGGACCGGCCGTGGGAGGCGTGCTGGTGGGCGTGCTCGGCCCAGGTGCCGCCTTTGAGGCCGATGCCGCGACCTTCATGATCTCCGCCGCAACCCTGTGGTCGATTTCGGCGCGAGCCTCTGCGCGAGCCTCTGCGTCTGCTGCAGGCGCGCGGGGGCAGCTAGGCCACACCACAGGCGACCAGCTGCGCGAGGGCTTCTCCTATGTGCGCCGCCACGTCTGGTTGTGGGGGACATTTGCCAGCGCAGGCATCGCCTACCTGCTGTTCATGGGACCAGCCGAGGTGCTGCTGCCCTTCATGGTCAAGCACATACTGCGCGGCAGCGGGACGCAGTTGGGCCTCGTGCTGGGCGCGGGCGGACTGGGCTCGGTTGCCTGCGCCCTGGTGATGATGCGCAGCGGACTGCCAAGGAGGAGCATGACCTTCATCTACGTGACCTGGACGATCGCCACGCTCGCCGTCGCCGGATACGGGCTGGCCACCGCGATGTGGCAGTTGATGCTCGCCAGCCTCGCCTTCAACCTGCTGGAGACCGCGGGCACGATCGTGTGGGCGACGATGAAGCAGCGCCACGTCCCGCTCTACATGCTTGGGCGCGTCTCGAGCCTTGACTGGCTGATCTCGATCGGGCTGCTGCCTGTGTCGTTCGCACTGACTGTCCCGTTCAGCGCGGCGTTCGGCGTGCGTGCCACCCTGATCGGCGCTGGCGCGGCTGGCGCGGCAGCGACGCTTGGCGGCCTGATGCTGCCGGGGATGCGAGCCGTCGACCGCGAGCATCTCGGGCCCGAGGGGATCTCGGCGCCTGCGTCGGCGGCCCAAGCTGCCTCGTGAGCACTGGCACGTCGAGATCGGCGAGGCTGGACTTGGTCATCTTCGATTGCGATGGCGTCCTCGTCGACAGTGAAGACATCTCCAACCAGGTCCTTGCAAGCGCTCTGACCGCGGAGGGACTCCCGACCACGCTCGAGCAAGCCCAACGCGACTATCAGGGTTGGCTGCTCAAGGACATCGTCGCCCAGGCTCAGGAAAAGCTCGGCCGTGAGCTTCCTCGGGACTGGCTGGAGCGATATGAGCACGCACGAGCCCAGGCATTTCGTGAGAGCCTTGGACCTGTTAGAGGCGCAGCCGATGCAGTCCGGCAGATCAGCTCGGCAGGAATCGCGGTTTGCGTCGCCTCGCAAGGGAAGCTCGAGAAGACTCAGCTAACTCTCGGGGTCACGGGCCTTGATGATCTCTTCCCGGCGGGGTCGCTCTTTTCTTCTTACCGCGTGCCGAGAGGTAAGCCCTACCCCGACCTCTTTCTGCACGCTGCGGCGGTGATGGAGGCCGAGCCCTCGCGCTGTGTGGTAGTTGAGGACAGTCCCTCAGGCATCAAGGCCGCCATCGCCGCGGGAATGCGCGCGATTGGCTACGCTGCGGCCAGCGACGAGGTCGCATTGCGAGCTGCCGGCGGAGAGGTCTTGCACGCGTTGAAGGAACTTCCCAGTCAACTCGGACTTTCATAACAGCCCTCGTTCTGTCCCGTCTCGAGAGCTACCGTGCCCGTTACGCTTCTGGATGTCCGGGCGGGCGAGCGCGAGGTAGGAAACCAGGACGAAGACGGCGACGGCAAACACGATCGCCGTCGGGCCGTCGCCGAAGTTGATCCCGCTGATGTTTTTGGGCTTGCTGATGTAGTCGGCAAAGGACGCACCAAGCGGGCGCGTGATGACGTAGGACATCCAAAACGCGGCGATGCCATTCAGGCCAAATTGCCAGCGCGCCAGGGCCGGGATCAGGATGATGACGCCGAAGAGGATGCCCGAGTCCAGGTAGCCGAGGTTCAGCGAGGTAGCGGTGAAGTCTCCGAGCGCGGTCCCGAGGGCAAAGGTCGCGAACACCGTTGCCCAGTAGTAGGCCTCACGTCGCTGGGTCGTGATGCTGTGGATCGACAGCGTGCCCTCGCTGCGCTGCCAGACCCAGAAGATCGCGGCCAGAACCACCGCCCACAGCAGAGTCGTCCCCGCATAGGGAATATGGACATCGAGATGCAGGAAATCCGAGACACCGGTCCCCGTGATCGCGATCGCATAGGCCAGGGACCAGTAAGCAAAGGCTCGGTAGCGACGGGTGCCGAACTGCAGCACTACCCCCACGACGATTACGAGCACCTCAAGGCCGCCGCCCCCGAAGTTGCCGTACTTCTTCAGGTAATCCGACGTGGCCTCCCCGCCAGCGGTCGTCAGGATCTTCACCACCCAGAAGAGGAGGATGACCTCTGGGACCTTCGCGGCGACTGGCGCGGGAAGAAAACGGCCGATCAGCGGAAGCTCGGCGTCCCGCGACTCGATCACTCGTTTTACGATAACTGGAGCGTGCTGGATGCTCAATCAGCCCAGAGGACCAACTATCGGCAGTCCGTCTCATCCCGAAGGGTGAGTCGCCTCATCATGAGATCGCGGTGCTCTGCTTCGCGTCGGGTGCTGCCGCGGGGAATGTGACTTCTACGATCAGCCCGCCGTCTGGGCGTGGCTGGGCGCTTAGCGTGGCGCGATGGGCGGCGGCGATCGCGCCTACGATCGCGAGGCCGAGCCCGTTCCCGCTGCCGTGGTTGGTGCGGGTTCCGTGAAGACGTTGGAACGGTTGCAACAGGCGCGGCACCTCCTCGGAGGGGATGGTGGGACCGCTGTTTGCTACCGCCAGGAATGCATGCTGGTGACGGGTGCCGGTCGTAATCTCGAAGTGCCCTCCGGGGGTGTTGTGGCGGATCGCGTTGTCGAGTAAGTTGGCGATCAGGCGCTCCACCAGCCGCGGATCCCCAGCCGTTGGTGCTGGGGCGAGCGTCGCGCGGACGTCGAGGCCGAGGTCAATGATCTCCGAGTCACGCATCCGTAGGACTTGGGCGGCAAGGGTCACAAGGTCGAGGCACTCGCGGCGCTCCAATCCCGCTTGGCCGCGCGTGAGCGCCAGCAGCCCGTCGATCATCTGCTCCAGGTGCTGCTCAGAGGCAAGCACTCGCTCATGGGCCGTGCGCAACGAGGTGAAGTTCGCATCCGGGTCGGCGAGCGCGACCTGGATCAGGGCTCGCTGGCGGGTCAGTGGCGCGCGCAACTCGTGCGAGGCGTTGGCGACGAAGTGACGTTGCGCTTCGAACGCAGCGTCGAGCCGCCCAAACAGGTCATCGAGGGTATCCCCGAGTTCCTTGAGCTCGTCCTGCGGGCCGTCGAGGGCCAGGCGCTCATGCAGACTGGTGGAGGAGATCCGTCTGGCCGTGCGGGTGATGGTCCGGATGGGTCGCAGCATCCTGCCGGCAACGAGCCAGCCGACCAGGAGGGCGAGTACGGCCACGATCGCCAGGGCGATTCCCGAGTTGACCAGAAGCTGGTGCGAGTCGGCAGCGCGCTGTGCGGCTTGGACCGGCCCCACCTGTGCCAGCTGACGCACAGCGTCTGCCAGCTGGTGCTGGTCCTGTGCCAGCTGATGCTGGGCCGCAGTCACCTGACGCTGTACCTGTGCCAGCTGAGTCGGCAGATTGAATACCAGCCGAGGCGGAGCCTGTGCCAGCTCCAGCCGAGCCCGCCCAAGCTCGTACTGAGCCTGTGCCAGCTGAAGCGGATGCTGGACAAGCTGGATGGATTGGCCCTGAGGCATAGCCTTTCCAGAAAGAGCTGGAAGCTTGAGATGCTGGATGGCGAGAGTGTGAGGAATCGTTGGTAGGTGTGGCGTTCTGTATTCGGTCGCCCGCTCAAAAAGGACGTAGGTGATGGCGACCAACGCGACGCCGGAGAGGAGGAAGAGGGCGCCGTAAAGAGCTGTGAGCCGAAGGCGAGCGGTGCGGCGAGGCAATCGCAGCCAAGAGGATGGAGCGAGCCGGGGGTGCGCGATGCCCATCACTGGCCTCCGATGCGGTAGCCGGCCTTTGCGACGGTCTCGATTATTGGAGGATCACCGAGCTTGGCGCGCAGGCGGCTCATGGTGATCCTCACCGCGCTTGTGAACGGATCGGCGTTCTCGTCCCACACGCGTTCGAGCAGCTCCTCGGCAGAGACAACCCGGCCCTGGGCGGCGAGCAGCAGCTCCAGCGCCCCGAACTCCTTGGGCGTCAGCTCGAGATCACGCCCACACCGCTGCGCGCAGCGTTTGGCCGCATCAAGCACGACGTCGCCATGCTCGAGCACCGGCGGGACGCTCGGCTGCGCGCGACGGGCAAGGGCGCCGATGCGTGCCACCAACACGGGAAAGTCGAACGGCTTGGCCAGGTAGTCGTCCGCGCCGAGCCCAAGCCCGTCGACCAAATCGTCATTTGCCGCCGCGCCGGTCAGCATCAGCACCCGGCTGCGTCCGCCGGCGGCGACCAGCTTTGCGCACACCTCATCGCCGTGGAGCACGGGAAGGTCGCGGTCGAGCACGATCACGTCGTAATCATTGACCAGCGCACGCGTCAAACCGGCTTGGCCGTCGAGCGCGACATCGACCGCCATCCTCGCGTGGCGCAAGCCGGCGGCGACCGTTGCGGCCAGCTCCTCGTCGTCCTCGATCACAAGCACCCGCATCTGTAGCTCCTTTACGTGAAGGTAGTGCCGCAGTGTTTCAACACTGTTTCGCCGACTCCATCAAACAAAACCGCCGCCGGCCTTTGGAGAGCGAAACAACGCCGAAACAACCCACCGCGTAGAACAGGTCCGCGACGAGAACGCAAACCCCGGAAAGCAGACCCCGAAGGAGAGCAGATGCCGCACAGCATCCATCACAAAAGGCTCGTGCCGCCGGTAGCGCAACTGCTCATCAGCGCAGCACTCCTGAGCGTCGCGCTGGCGCTCGCCGGCTGCGGCGGCTCCTCCAGCCCTACCGTCGCGCAGCTCTCCTCCACAAAGAGCGCCTCGCACGCGACCCCGGAAGGCGGCGGCGCTTCGCCCGAAAGCACGACGAGCCACCAGCAGAAGGAAGTCGACTACGCGAAATGCCTGCGCTCGCACGGCGTCCCTGACGTCCCCGAACCGCGCGACGGTTTCAGGATCGTCAACGGCCGGGGCGGCGGCGGTCCAAACCCGGGGCCGCCCCAGTTCCACGCCGCGCAGGAGGCGTGCAATAACTTGCTGCCGAGCGGGGGGACGCCGAGCCCGCAGATGCGCCAGCAGGTTGTTGCACACGCGCTGCAGTTCTCGGCCTGCATGCGCTCACACGGAGAGCCGAACTTCCCCGACCCCAGCGGTGGCGGCGGCGCGATGCGCATCGGTGGGCCCGGTTCCAGTCTCGACCCCAAGTCGCCGCAGTTCAAGGCCGCCCAGAAGGCCTGCCAGCAGTACTTCGGGCCGCCGGGCTCCAGCGGCGCACCATGAGCAACCGTCGCAAGGAGATTGAACACATGCCAAGCGCCAGGAAACCTGCCCTACTCACCACCGCAACCCTCCTGAGCGTCGCGCTGGCGCTCGCCGGCTGCGGCGGCTCCTCGAGCCCTACCGTCGCCCACCTCTCCTCGGGGAAGGGCGCCTCATCGGCAAGCTCCGAGGGCGGCGGCCCGTCGCCCGAAAGCACGACGAGCCCCGAACAGGCGATGATCGCCTTCGCCAAGTGCATGCGCTCCAACGGCGTGCCCAACTTCCCAGACCCGACCGCCGGCGGGGGCTTCCTCTTCCACGCGAGCCCTGGGCTCATCTCATCGCCCTCTTTCAAGGCGGCGCAGGCGAAGTGCCACAAGCTCATGCCCGGCGGCGGCCCCCCTGGCCCGGGCTTGACGACGAACCCATCCTCGCAAACGCTGGCCAAGATGCTGACGATCGCGCAGTGCATGCGCAAGCACGGCGTCTCCGACTTCCCCGACCCTCGGACCTCGGTTCCGTCCAAACCGTTCGGCTCCGGCTACGGCGTGATAAGCGATATCGAAGGAGTGATTCTTGTGTTCCCGAGCACGATCGACCAGCAGTCGCCTACGTTCACGCGGGCGGCAGCCGCGTGCACGTTCCCGCTGCACAACCACTGATGGGAATCGACGTCAATGCGGGCAGCTCGAGGGAGAGCTCGCTCGCCGCGCCGCGAACGCGCCTGCTCGCCGCCGCAGTCCTCGTGAGCGGGGCGCTGGTGGCAGGATGCGGAGGAAGCTCTCCAAGCCCGACAGGCGGCGCGAGCACCTCAGCATCCGCGGCGAGCGAAGTTGAGTCCGGGGTCGCGTTCTCCAGGTGCATCCGCTCGCACGGGGTTCCGAACTTCCCTGACCCGAAGGTCAGTGGCCAAACAGTCCGGATGGGCTCGCCGAGAACTGTGCAGTCGCCCGCGTTCCAGTCCGCCGCGCGCTCGTGTCAGCGCCTGCTACCGAAGGGCCCTCCGGGCCCCGAACCTCCGTCCGGGCAGGCGCAGAGTCGAATGCTCGAGGTGTCCGAATGCATGCGCAAGCACGGGATCTCGGGGTTCCCCGATCCGACCACCTCGCCTCCATCGAACCCGGGCAACAGCGGGATCCTCGGCAATGGCGGGTACTACCTCACGATCCCGAAGTCGATCGACACGAACTCACCAGCGTTTGAGCAAGCGGCGGCCACGTGCAACTTGCGATGAGCCGCCGAAACCCACAACAAAAGAGCCTGCCAAAAGCTCATTCCCGCCGGACTCCCCGACAGCAGCGGGTCAGGAAGCTGAACCCGGTGTCATGCGAACTCCCTCTCAGACGATTCTCAGGTTGCCCCGACATGATGTCTCGGCTCCCGGTCCCGGGACGGCCGACATAAGTACATGAAGGAGACCAACCCATGACCAGAATCAACGTCAGCCTCAGCGTGGTCGTGCTTGCGAGCGTCGCGCTGGCGCTCGCCGGCTGCAGTGGCTCCTCCTCGAACCCGGGTGTCGCGCACCTCTCCTCCAACACATCCGGCGGCTCGCCCGCGAGCGGCAACGGCTCATCCTCGCCGGAAAGCGCAGCGAGCACCAAGCAGAAGCTGGTCGCCTACTCGCAGTGCATGCGCACCCACGGTGCGCCTGAATTTCCCGAACCGAACAGCGAAGGCGACCTGCTCATCCACAGCTCAGTCCACAATGGGCATGTGACCGGAATCAACCCGCAGTCGCCGCAGTTTCAGGCAGCGCAGAAGGCATGCGCGAAGCTCATGCCCGCGCCAAAGGCCGCTAGCCCGGCGCTGCAGGCCAAGCTGCAAGAAGGCGCCCTGAAGTTCTCTCGGTGTATGCGCACCCACGGGGTGCCTGACTTCCCCGAACCGACCTTCTCAGGCGGCGGCATCGGGCTCAGAATCAGGGGCAAGAAGGGGGGCGGCCCGGGCGTCATCGACCCCAACTCGCCCCAGTTCAGGGCCGCGCAGAAGACGTGTCAGTCCGACCTACCCAAGCCGCCGGGCGCCAGCGGGCCAGGAGGCGGCGAAGGGGAGACCCAGGTGGCGATCCCGTGAGCCGGAAGATCCTCAGAATGAATCTCAGCCTCAGTGTGGTCGTGCTTGCGAGCGTCGCGCTGGCGCTCGGCGGCTGCGGCAGCTCCGCCTCATCGAGTTCGGGGGTCGCGCACCTCTCCTCCAACACATCCGGCAGCTCGCCCACGAGCGACGGCGGCTCATCCTCCCCGGAAAGCAGTGCGAGCACCCAGCAGAAACTGGTCGCCTACTCACAGTGCATGCGCACACACGGGGTGCCTGAATTCCCCGAACCGACCGAAGGCCGCCTACTCATCCATAGCAGCGACCACAACGGCCATGTGACCGGAGTCAATCCGCAGTCGGCACAATTTCAGGCGGCGCAGAAGGCATGCGCAAAGCTGCAGCCCGAAGGCGGCAAGCCGAGCCCGCAGATGATGAAGCAGGCGCAGGAACGCGCGCTGAAGTTCTCCGCCTGCATGCGCTCGCACGGCGAGCCTAACTTCCCCGAGCCTGAATTCAGCGGCGGCGGCACCAGGCTGACACTGAAGGCGGGGGGCAAGGCTGGCAGCCCAGGCGCCATCGATCCCAACTCGCCCCAGTTCAGGGCCGCGCAGAAGGCCTGCGAGCAGTACTTCGGCCCGCCGGGCTCCAAGGGCGGGCCGGTGGCGGTCCCCTCTGGCGGGTCGGGCGGCGGTGGCTCCGGCTCATCCTCGCAGGAAAGCGTGGGCGCCCCATGAGCGCGGGATCGCTGGTGGGCCTGTTGACACCTTCCTGTAACCGCCGGTGTCGTATAAGCACCATCCATGAGTGATCCTGTGTCCGGTGTGGCGGAGTCCATGCCTCAGGCGAGCGGCGCGGCCGGATCCTCTGGCGCGCGCCCGGAGGCCGGCCCGCCAGCCGGTCGCGCTCGCCGCAGGGTGCTCGCGGGGGCGGGGCTGGCGCTGGTCGTGGCCATCGTGGTGGTGATCGCCACGGACCCGTTTGGTGGCGGGGGGAAATCCACTGGCGGTGTCGTTGACAACGCAAGCGGGATCTCACTGACGACAGTAAAACGACAGTCGCTCTCGCAGCAGACGCAGGTGGGCGGGACGCTCGGCTACGCCGGCTCCTCGAGCATCCGTGTGCCCTCTGGGACCGCGCCGTCCGCTGTCCAGCAGGCCGGCCAGCAGGCCACGAGCGCGGAAGCGACGCTGGTGTCGGCCAGGGCGACGCTGGCCTCCGATACACAGGCGCTCGCGGGCCACCAGGCGACGCTGGCGGCGGCGCGCGCGAAGGAGCAGATCGACTGCGCGGGCGACAACGCCGCCGAAGCCGCATCTGCCGGCTCCTCGCCGGGAAGCGAAGATGACTCGCCGGGTGCTGGCGGGAGCTCGTGCTCAAGCGACGTGCAGGCTGTCGCTTCGGCCCAGCAGAACGCCACCAGCGCCGCCGCCAAGGTCACCGCCGACGGCACCCAGATCTCCTCGGCCGAAAAACAGCTCGCGAGCGCGCAGTCCAATTTGTCAACGGCGCGCTCCTCGGCCGCGCTCTACGGTCAGGGCTCCACGTTCACGGCGCTGCCCTCGGTCGGCCAGATCATCAGGCGCGGGCAGAGTCTCTACCAGATAAGCGGCCAGCCGGTGCTGCTGCTGTATGGCTCGGTGGCGCCGACGCGGGCGTTCATCGCGGGGATGTCCCCGGGGCACGATGTCGCCGAGCTGAACGCGAACCTGCAGGCCCTCGGCTACGGGCAGGGGCTCGCCGGCGACGAATTCACCGCCGCCACCGCGGCCGCCATTCGCGCCCTGCAGTCCGCGCACGGCGCCTCGGTCACCGGCGAGCTGCTGCTGGGGTCGGTCGTCTTCCACCCCGGGGCGGTGCGCGTCACGAGCGTTACCCCCACGGTCGGCTCGACGATCATGCCCGGGCCGGTGCTCGCCATCACCTCGACCGCCCGGCAGGTCAAGCTCGCGCTCGACGCCGCCGAGCAGGGGAGCGTCAAGGTCGGCAACGCAGTCACGATCACGCTCCCCGACAACCAGAGCACGCCGGGGAGGATCACCTACGTCTCCAGTGTCGCCACCTCGCCGTCCAGTTCTGGCGGGGGCGGCGAAGAAGAAAGCGCGCCTACCATCGAAGTCGACGCCACCCCCACGAACCCGGCCGCGACGGGACACCTGGACCAGGCGCCAGTGAACGTCGAGATCACCACCGAACACGTCGAAAACGTGCTGGCGGTGCCCGTCGACGCGCTGCTCGCGCTCGCCGGCGGTGGCTACGCGGTGGAGGTCGCCGAAGGCCGCGTGCACCGTCTCGTGGCTGTCAGCACCGGCCTGTTCGACGACGCCGAAGGTGTCGTGCAGGTCAGCGGCCAGGGGCTGTCCGCCGGCCAGCGCGTAGTGGTCCCGGCGACATCATGAGCGAGCAACCAACAGGCGTCGCATACGCGGACGGCGGCGAGGCGCCGGCGGTCCTCGAGCTCGACGGGGTGAGCAAGGTCTACGGCGCCGAGCCGCCCGTGTACGCGCTGCGGGAGGTCAGCTTCGCGGTGCGCGAGGGCGAGCTCGTGGCGATCGTGGGCCCGTCGGGTTCGGGTAAGACGACGCTGCTGCACGTGATGGGGACGCTCGAGCGCCCGAGCGCGGGGGTGGTTTCCATCACGGGCCTGGACGCAGCGGGCCTCGCTGATCGTGAGCTCGCCACGTTACGTGCCACGCGTATCGGGTTTGTCTTCCAGCAGTTCTTTCTGGCGGAGCACTCCACTGCCCTTGAGAATGTCGCCGAAGGCCTGCTCTACGCCGGTGTCGCTGTCTCCGAGCGCCGTGAGCGAGCGGCCCAGACGCTCGCCCGGGTAGGGCTCGCCGATCGTGCCCACTTCCGTCCGAGCAAGCTCTCCGGTGGCGAGCGCCAGCGCGTCGCGATCGCGCGTGCGCTGGTTGGCCGCCCCGCAATCGTGCTCGCCGATGAGCCCACCGGCAACCTCGACAGCGCCTCCGGGGTGGGCGTGCTGGAGCTGCTGGAAGAGCTCAACGCGCAGGGGGCGACGATCCTCGTGATCACCCACGACCACGACCTCGCCGCCCGCCTGCCACGACAGGTCCAGGTGCTAGACGGGCGCATCGTGAACGACACCACCACACAGGGAGCGCTCAGCCGATGATCGCACGACGTCCCGGCAGGCCGACTGGCCACCTCGCCGCGCTGGCCCGCACCGCACAGGCACGACTGCGCCGCGGCGGCCGGTGCGCGGCGCTCGCGCTCCTGCTCGCCGCCGGCCTGGGCGCCTGGGCAGGCGCAATCGCTGGCGCCCCGGCCTTTGCCTCGGGGGGGACAGGGGGATCGCCGGGCGAAGGCGGAACGTCGCCCACCGGCACCGGGACGTCGAATTGTCCGTCGTCCAACCCACCGAACCAGCTCACGCTCGTCGCTGGCACACCACAGACAGCGACGCTGGGTAGCGGTTTTGCGAGCAACTTGCAGGTCGCGCTCACGAACAGCAACGGCTGTGCCGTCACCGGTACAGCCGGCGTCCCGGTCACGTTCAATGCACCCTCCAGTGGTGCGAGCGGGGTCTTCTCCACCAGTGGCTCTGACACCGTCATCGTCGGCGCCGATGCCTCGGGGACGGTCGCCGCGCCGCTGTTCACCGCCAACACCACCGCCGGCAGCTACACCGTCACCGCCAGCTCGCAGTATGGCCCGGTCTCGTTCTCGCTGACCAACACCGCCGCGGGCATACCAGCGAGGATCGTCGCGGTCTCGCTGAAGAGCAGATCGGCGAGTGTCATGGGCCGCTACCCGCAGCCGCTGCAGGTCAAGGTGCTCGACTCAGGCGGCAACCCGATCGCGGGTACTACAGTCGCTTTCACGCTCGGGTCCGGCGGCACCAGCCCCTGCGGCACGACCACCTCCTCGAGCGCCAGCGCGACCTTCGCCGGCGGCGGCACCCAGGCCACCGCCACCACCGACGCGAACGGCCTGGCCACCTCCCCCACATTCGCCGCGAACACCACAGCCGGCTCGTTCACCGCCACCGCCGTGGTCTCGAGCGGCGGCGGGGGCGGGAATGAAAGCGCCGGCAAAGCCGGGGCACCCACCGTCACACCGGTCAGCTTCTCGCTCTCAAACCTTGCCGGCAAGCCCACCAAGATCGCCCCCGGGGTCGGCTCCACGCAGTCCGCCATCACGGGAAACCCCTTCCCGATCGCACTCGCCGTCACCGTCACCGACGCGCAGAAGAACCCTGTCCCGGGCGCGATCATCACATTCTCCGCTCCCGTCTCCGGCGGGCACTTCACCCTCCGTTCCCGCGGCTCCCGCCACCACCGCGCCCACAGCTCTTACGCCCACAAGGTCAAGGTCAAGACCAGCGTCTGCGGGATCGCCGTGGCGCCCCCTTTCACCGCCAGCCGCAAGCCGGGCGGCTACATCGTCAAGGCATTGGCCAAGCACGCAAGGCCGGCGGCGTTCGCGCTCGTCAACGAAGCCCCGTGAGCGCGCGGTGAGCGCCGTCGCCGATCCCACCCGAGACCATGCTGGCGTCGCGGACCTCGCCCCGCGGAGGCTGCGGGCCTCCGATCTCGCGCGCGTCGCGAGCGTGGGGCTGCGCACGCGGCGACTGCGTGCGGGGCTCTCAGCACTCGGGATCGCGATCGGCGTCGCCGCGATCGTGGCGGTGCTCGGACTGTCCGCCTCCAGCCAAGCAGGGCTTCTCGAAGAGATCGACAGACTCGGAACGAACCTCCTGACCGTCACCAACGGCCAGAGCTTCACCGGCAAAACCGCGGAGCTGCCGCTAGTGGCGCCCGCGATGATCGCCCGCATCTACCCCGTCGAAAGCGTCGCGCAGACCGGAAAGGTCGAAGGCAAGGTGTACCGCACCCCGCTGATCCCGGAAGTCGATACCAACGCGCTCGGCGTCGAGGCGGCCGGTCTCGGCCTGTTGCACACCCTCAACGTCAAGGTGGTGCAGGGCCGCTACCTGAATGCCGCCACCGCTCAAGAGCCGGTAGCGGTGCTCGGCTCGGCCGCCGCGCAACGACTGGGCATCGATCACATCTACCCCGGCGAGCGGATCTGGGTCGCCAACCAGTGGTTCTACCTCGCCGGGATCCTCGGCGAATCGGTACTCACACCCGAAATCGAAAGCTCAGTGCTTGTCGGCTTCAAGGCAGCGGAACGCTACCTGCACTTCAACGGGCACCCCAACACCGTCTACCTGCGTGCCCAAAACAGCCAGGTCCCAGCCGTCCAGTCGGTGCTGGCGGCCACCGCTGACCCGGAAGCCCCCAACGAAGTCGACGTCAGCCAACCCTCCGCCACGCTCACAGCCCGCGCCGACGCCCAAGGCGCCTTCAACGGCCTGTTCCTCGGGCTCGGCGCTGTCGCGCTGCTGGTGGGCGCTGTCGGCGTGGCGAACATCATGGTCATCTCCGTACTGGAACGCCGCTCGGAGATCGGGCTGCGCCGCGCGCTTGGCGCGACCCGCGGGCAGATCCGCATCCAGTTCCTGTCCGAGGCAATCCTGCTCGCGCTGGGCGGCGGCGCCGTCGGCATCGCCGCCGGCGCACTCGCGACCGCGATCTACGCCACCACCAAGGGCTGGACGATCGTCATCCCCACCGTCGCGTGGGCCGGCGGGTTCGGCGCGGCGCTCCTGATCGGCGCTGTCGCTGGGTTAGTGCCGGCGCTGCGCGCCGCCCGGCTGTCACCCACCGAAGCGCTACGTACCGTATGAACGCCCCAACGTCCGGGCGGGCAGCCCCAACTTGAGAAGCTCCTCAGAGGAGCTGCGGAGCTTCCTGAACGGATCGTGAAGTTGGGGGACCATCACACTTGGCTGCGCCAAGCTCGGCGTCGCTCATCTGGAGCGGCGGCAGCTCGAGTGTCAGCCGCGCGCCGCTCTCGGGGTCGTTGGCCGCGTGCACCGAGCCACCATGAACCTCGGCCGTCTGCCTGACGATCGCGAGCCCGAGACCAGAGCCGGGACGCCCACGCGCCTCGGGGGAGCGATAGAAGCGGTCGAACACACGGGGCAGATCCTCCGCGGAGATACCCGGCCCGTGATCGCGCACTTCCAATCGTCCATTGCGCACGCGCACCTCAATTGGACCGGCGGTTGGAGGGTTCCATTTGCATGCGTTGTCGAGCAGGTTTGAGATCGCCCGATCCAGGCGTGCCGGTGCGGCGCGCACCAGGCAGGGCTCGGCGTCCAGCGCAAAGCGGCATTGCGGCGCATGGAGCCGCGCGCGCTCGAGCGCCCCGGCTGCGGCTAGGTCCAGGCGAACGGCCTCGATCTCGATCTGATCGATCTCGGTCTTGGACAGGTCGACCAGATCTCCGACGAGCACGGTCAACTCCTGTAGCTGTGCCTGCGCAGCGGCAATGACGCGGGCACGCTCGCGCGCTGGTAGACGCTCCCCCATCGCGAGCGCGTCGAGGTTTGCCTGCGCGCTGGTCAGCGGCGTACGCAGCTCGTGCGAGGCGTCGGAGACGAGTTGGCGCTGCGCCAGCCGCGAGTGCTCGAGCGCGGCAAGCATCGTGTTGAAGCTCGCGGCCAACCGCCCGAGCTCATCCTCCGTACCAGCTTCGATGCGGTGGCCGAGGTCCTGTGTCCTGGCGACGCGTTCGGTAGCGCCCATCAGGCGCCGCACCGGCACCAGGGCGGCGCGCGAGACGAGGAGCCCAAGCACGGTCGCCAGCGCGATCCCGCCGAGGCACACCAACGCCAGCACCAGCTTCAGGTGCCGGAGCGTGGTGTCCACAGCAGTCAGGGGTAGGGCGACCTGCAGAACTCCACCCCCGACAGCCGGCACGGCCAGCACTCGCACCGGCGTGCCCGCAATCGTCTGGTCGCTGAAGAACGCGTCTCGCTTGCCCTCGGCCACTGCCCGCGTCGCCGCCGAAGTCGGGATCAGGACGCCCTTTTCTTCCGAGCGCAGAACCTGGCCGTTCGGGCGTGAGAGCTGCGCATAGCCTGCGGCGTCGCCAAGCCCTGGCGCGGGTACCACCAACTGTGTGGCCTGCTTCCCGCCGCCGAACCCGCCATGCGCGGCGCTGGACGACCCACGCCCAGTGACGAACCGCGAGCGGGCCACGACCTTGTCACCTTCGCGCGTGACGGTTTCCGACACCACGGACTTGCCCGAGCCAGACACCACGGACTTTCCCGAACCGTTCGGGCTCGGTCGCGATTCTTCCAGGCCCCCGGCAAAGGCCGACGGCTTGCTGGCAACCAGTGCAGACGCGGCCGGCGGGAACCGGCCTTCCCGCCTCAGCCTGGCCATTTCTGATGGGCTCACCTTGGTCAGGAGCTGGACCGATTGGGGCAGACCGGGAGTGACCTTCGCACGCAGGCTGTTGTCGATGCCGGAGCGCAGCTCATCGCCGGTCACGATGTACACGACAACCGACGCGAGCACGACCGCCGCGGCAACCGCCACGGCGGCCAACAGCACCATTCGCCGGCGAAAGCTCATCGTGGCGAGGACCTCAGCACATAACCAACGCCGCGCACTGTGTGAACCAAACGCGACTCCCCCGCGGCCTCGGTCTTACGACGCAGATAGCCGACATAGACCTCCAGCGAGTTCGAGGCGGGCCCGAAGTCATAGCCCCACACACGATCGAAGATGGTCGCGCGCATCAGCACCTGACGGGGATGGCGCATCAACAGCTCCAGCAGCAAGAACTCGGTACGCGTGAGCTCAAGCAGGCGACCGCCGCGACGCGCCTCGTGCGCAGCGGGATCGAGCTCGAGATCCTCGAAGCGCAGAATCCGCTCGTCGCCCTCCCAGCCCGTACGTCGCAGCAGCGCGCGCAGGCGGGCGATCAGCTCCTCACGGGCAAATGGCTTGGCGAGATAGTCATCGGCACCGGCCTCTAGCCCAGCCACACGCTCGGACACCTCGGTACGAGCTGTGAGCATCAAGACAGGCGTGCGATCACCGACGGCGCGCATCCGCCGGCAGACCTCGAGGCCGTCGAGGCCCGGCATCAGCACGTCGAGGATCACCGCGTCGGGGGGGTCGCTCGCAAGCGTGCGGATCGCCTCGCGACCGTCTGCCGCAGTGGCCACCTCGAACCCACTGAGGTCGAGCACCAGCGCGAGCGCCTCGCGCACGGACGCCTCATCATCGACGACCAGCAGCCGCATAGGCCCCAATGCTGACGGGTCAACGTGAGAGAAACCTGAACGCCAACCGAAAAGCGCTCAGAACTGGGAGATGCACATCGCGACCCGCCCAGTGAGCAGTCCGAGATCCCGATCCAGATGAGATGGGTAGACAGGGACGCCGATGGACCAAGCGACGGGCTTAGGACCGGGGTTACCGTTTGTTACCGAGGCGGTTGGCGGCCGGCCGGAGCCCTCAGCCGATCTGCTCCGCCAGCTCGACGATGATCCCCTCCGGGCCGCGGACGTAGCAGAGCCGATAGCTGTCTTTGTAGCGTTCCACCTCGCCAACGAGCTCCGCGCCGCGGGCCCTCAGGCTAGCGACGACGGCGTCGATATCGTCGACTGCGAACGCGACATGGCGGATGCCCGGGGCGTTCGCCGGCGCGTGCCGGTCGCTGCCCCTGCCCGACGGGGCGTGGAACTTCGTCAGCTCGATCCGTCCGTGGCCGTCCGGGGTCTCCACCATCGCGATCTCCGCCCGGACGCCCTCGAGCCCCACCACACGGTCCACCCAACCGCCCTCGACCGGCCGCTCGCCCTGCAGCTTGAGTCCGAGCTCGACGAAGAACGCCGTCGCGGCCGCGAGGTCGTCGACCACGATGCCCACGTGCTCCATACGTTGGATCGTCATGCGCTCGACGATAGCGAGACGAAGTCCCCAGCTCCAGCGTCTCTCGGTTGCCGACGATCGGTCAATGATCCACCGCTTGCGCGCGCGTGTCGGCATGGCCCACGTCGTCGTAGTGGCGTCGAACATCGACGCGGTTCTGCCTCCTCGGGTACAGAGTCCTCACTCGAGCGAAGGATCATCGCTGCCTGCTCTAGCACCAGCTGACGCTGCTCGGCAGAGGTCGTGTATGCCATCAGCTTGGCGAGGGCATCGAGTTGGCGGATCATCACGGCAGGCATTCCTCGACTGGCCTGGCGTATCTTGTCGTGTGATCGCTCGAGCAAGCGGCGGAAGCCGACGGTGACTGCGATCACGCGCACATGGCCGGCAGCGTCGCGGTGCACGAGTGTGGGCTGCCACTGCTTGGCGATCTTGCACAGCCCGTCACCGAGCCAGTCGATGCACGCGAGGGCGGTGAATGTGTCATTGACTGCTGGCGAGAGCGCTCTAATTGCGATCTCCACCAGTTGGTCAACCGCAAATGAGAGATCTTGCGTGAGGGTCCTGTGTGGCCCTGTCGCGTGCGCGCCGCCAAGCGCGCGTGCGACGCCGGGAGCAGCGGCCGCAGGCCAGACATCCGCCAAGGGCTCGCCCTCTACGACGAAATGCCCAGGACGATGCAGTAGGCGGATCACCGCGTGACTCCTGGCCGCGATATCGATCAGCGTGTGCACGCTCACGTACTGCAAGTAGCCGCTGCTCGGCGCGCGGACGACGCCGCTATCGTCGTCGAGACGCACCAGCATCTCCGACAGCGACGGCCCGGCCTTGCCGACGCCGACATCCGGGACCGCGGCCTCGGTGTCGATCGCGCGCGACAGGTCACCGGCGATGCTCGCGATCACCTGAGGCAGCTGGATCGACTTGGCGATGTGATCGATGAACACCACGAGCACCGCGACGTCTGCGACCACAAGCAGCATCGTCACCGTGACCGACAGGTGTGGGATGAATTCCCCGTGACCGCCCGGACCGATCGAGACGAGTGCGAGGATCGCGTAAACGAAGGTCGCCACGAAACTTCCGAGGGTGATCTGCGTGATCCGGTCGCGGATGAAGTTGCGCAGCATGCGCGGCCCGAACTGGGTCGAGGCGAGCGTCAGCGTCACGATCGTGATCGAGAAGACGAGCGTCACCACTGTGATTACGGCCGCCGCGATCGCGGTCAGGATCTGGCGGGCGGCATCGGCGCTGCCGCTGATGACAAACGACGGTAGGTGCAGCGTGCCGTCATAGGCGGCCCGGTCGAGCGCATATGTACCCGCGAACAGAGCGATCGCGAAGGCGATCTCGATGGTCGGCACCAGCCACAGGTTCGTGCGCAGGGCCTCGCGACGCCAGGCCGACGGCAGAGACGCGCGAGGCGTCATCGTCGCTCAGCTCGGATGAGAGAGTGGCAGCGGCCTGCAGGCAGGCGAGTCGGGAGGCGGTGATCGCGGCGCATGGTGATCTGGGCAGCTCGAAGCGAGTGCCGACCAGGCTTCCCGGCTCACCGCGAGTAGTTTAGACCATGAAAGCTCCGGCTCAAAAGTGCCTGTATGTCTCTCCTGAGACAAACACCTATAGCGGGGACGGGATTGAACGGCAGCACGGTCGAGCTACTTGTGGTGCTTCTTCGATCCGGTCTTGTTCCGGCCGTAGCGCTTCTTCACAACGCGGGCTTACTGTCCTGGCGTGGGATCGAGATCTGGCGGTGCCGCCAGGGGCGCCTGTAAGTGACTTGGGCGCACCCCCGCAACCGGCTGCCAGTTCGCCAGGCCGCTGTAGCAACTGGTCGCCCAGCATGATGTCGTGAGCGTTCGATAGACCTGTGGGCATGCCCGACGCGATCGCCGAACTGCTCGTGACCGACGCCGCGATCGACAAGCTCGGAGCGCGCAGCATCACAACCCACGACGCCCGCCAGCTCCCTCGCAACGATCACATCATCGTGCGCAACCCGCACGACGCGTCCCCCGGCAAGCGCCGACTACTGATCGGCCACACCGACGGCGACCGAGCCCTGACGCTGGTCATCGAGCAGACCGTCGATCCTACGACCTGGCTGATCGTCACGGGCTGGGATTCCTCGCCGCGTGAGCGTAAACTGCTAGGGAGATGAGCATGGCCCACGATCCTTGGACAGACCCTGATCCCCAACCCGGCGATTTCGACGCCGACCTGAACGCGATCGACCCACGCTATCTCGAGGCCCACGTCGGCAACCCCAACGCCAAGCTGACAATCGTCGTCGGCGTCGAGGATGAGGACGCCGAGCGGCTGCAGCAACTCGCCGAGCGCCGCCACCAGCGGCCTGCCGAAGTAGTCTCGGACCTGCTCCGCAGCGCCTGATCAACGCGCGTGCCGGAGCCGTAGTTGTGGCTGATCGGCGCGTTGCATCCGGCGCCACCGCATCGGAGGACGAGTGAACGCGCCGCGCAACCCTCCTGATCGAAAGCGGAGCAGAACCGGCTGGCGCATCGATCGGAGCCGCGGTTGGCCTCGTCGGTGGTCCGCTGCGGGTGGCTAACGTCACCCGGCAGCTTCTTGGCGTTGTCAGCCATGGCGGGATGCCTGCGGTAGATAGCGCAGAGCGGCCAACCGCATTGTGACCGGCTTGGTGATAGCCCATGAGCCCGCGCCGTCTCGATGGCCTGATCGATTAGCTGCCAGCCAAGCACCTGTTCGATGCCGCCAAGGATGGCTCGTTCAGGGTTCACAATGGGGAATGCCCTCGTGCCAATCAACCTCGGCGGGGTCCAGATCGAAGCGGTGCAGCCGGTAGATCTCACGGACCGCTTTGCGGGTGCGGAAGCCGCTAGGGTCGCATTGCCATCACGCCCACATCGCTCGAAGAAAAGTGCATCGAGAGAGATAACAAGTTGACCCTTTGTGTTGCGAGAGATGACATAGCGGGGCGGGATTGATACACAAACCGGTGACACGGAGCGGTCACACTCACCCACGCTAACAACCGCATGGTTGTTGCGTCCGGTGGAGTTTCCACACGCGTAAGGTCGACGCGTGGACGCAGGTGATCGCGGTGTGTTCGGTCGTGACGATGTTGCTGACAGCGCTGCTGGTGATGCTCGCCATCAGCGCGTCGCACCATCCACCAATCGTTGTGGGCCCTGTGACCATTCCGATGCCGGCTGTCATGCAACCACCACGCGGAGGGACCATCCTGTCGTGTTCAACGCGTCGCACACTCTCCGTCGCCAGCAAACCGCTTGGGTACCCTACGCCTCGCGTGGACCCGCGACACTTCCTATTCCCGGTAGTAACGCTCAACGACCAAGACGAACCTGAGTGGTTGTGCGGCAACTCGTTCCCGATCACGGACGACGGCGGTCTGATTACGTGCCGGCATGTGATGTCCAAGCCTGACGCAAGACTCGCCGTCATCGACCGTCTTGGCGACCTTCGCGTCCTTCTGGTCGAGGATGTCATCTACCCCAAAGACAATTCCCTCGATCTTGCGTTCCTGCCGCGTGCGTTGGATCGGCCTAGCAAGCGGCTCCCGCTGCTGCCGGCGCCGAACTTCCGGGTCGGTGAGTCGATCCCCTCGGCTTCTATTCGCAGAGCGGCCGGGTAGATGCCCTGTACGACGGCTACTTCGCTGGCACGTCGTTCGCTTCTACACCGACAACTACTCGCGTGCCGTGCTGTCGTTCCCGGTCATCGAGGGCCTTTCCGGTAGCCCCGTGATGCTCTCCCACAACGGCACCAAGGCCACCGGCATTTGCTACGGCAGCGAACAACAGCGCGTCCTAGCCGCCGAGATAGTGGATTCCCACGACGGCGACGCGCACTACCGCGAGACGGTGAATCGCGTTGTGGAGTCCCTCCCGCCGAGGTCATCGCCTCGTTCGCGGCCGAGATTCCCGACTGTGAGCCTGTCATCGCGGCAGAGCGGGTGCCCGACCCCGAGCTTGAGTAGCGCCGGCCCGCGCTCGCCGAGCCCCCCGGCGCAACCGCTACCCTTGCCGGCCGTGACGCTCTGGACAGACATCGAGATTCTGCGGTACATCGACGCGGCCGAGAAACGCCTATCCACGACCGTCCATCGCATCGAAGAGTCCTGGGCCCTAGACAACTCCGGAACATCATTTGTGCCGCTCATACGCCGAACATGTCGAACAGGAGAGCGTCGAGCTCGTGGCTGAGCGTTGGCGGAGCTGTCGGGTCCTCACAGCAGGGCGGCTGCTCTGAACGCCGCCGGCCAGCGGCCGACAGTCCAGGGAAGATCTCTGCGAGGACGGCTGCGGGACTATCGCTCTCGGTGTGCCTGGCGACGGACACAACCACGATGCTGCTGTCCGATCGGTACACGGTCGTCATCCGCCAGGCTGCGTACAACGAGCGCTGGCACATCGGGTAGTCGACCGCATCGGTCGCGGCGAGTCGCTTGCCGCCGGCGCGGCAACCCTCACCCTTAAGCGCGTTAACCGCGGCGTCGTAGGCGCGCCGCTCCCGCTTGGTCATGTCGTTGTCCACAACACGCCGGACACTTGGGACCCGCAGAACGGTGAAGGGCACTACGCTGGCTCAAGCTGCCCGTGCTTCATCTCTTCAATCCCGCGCACAAGCTCAGGACGTTGCCGCTCGGCTCGATCGTGCAGCAGGTCGACGAGTGCATGCAGCCAATCCCGGTCCTGTCCCCGTCTGCGCAGCTCTTCGATCGCTCGATGAGTACTCCTGAGGCTCGAGCGCTCAATCAGCACAGGCTTGGCGCGCGGGACCCTGTGCAAAACCCCTCGCTTCAGCCAGGCACGGACGGTAGGCTCGGAGACACCGAGATAGTCAGCGGCCTGCGCGACCGGCAACCCAGAAGACCCAGCCGTTGGGTGATCAAGACGCGCCACAGCATCCTCGAGAAGCCTCAAAGCCGACGACACCGCCTCGCGCTCTGGCTGAGCCGCTCGCTCGCTGCTGGGCGCAAGCGCGCGCAGCTCATCCTGCGCGTCCTCGAGCTCCACAACCGCATAAGCCACCTGCTGTCGCTCACGTCTGCCCACGCCCACAGCATACCAAATGCTTTCGGTTTCATGCCAGTTTTCCGAAAGAAGCCTGGGCTTCCCCGATCGAAGGCAGCCGCCAGCGCGGCTCATTCTCGGTCAACCACGTTATGAGGGCCTCGCCCTCGGCGGGCATACGACCGTTGCCCGTCAGACAATCAGCGGCGGCTTGCGACGGAGCGACGTAGCGGATACCCGACTCCTCGCTGCTGCGCTCCCAGACGATGGGGTCGAACGCGCGCAACAGAACGACGTTGGCTCCCTCATCCGCAGGAAGAAGCCCGAGCTCCTCGGCCACCGCCCCAATGTCGTTGCTATACGCCATCAGCAGCGCCGGAGCCGCGACCGGAGCAACACGCACAGCGGCGAAGGAGCCCGTAATGGCAACCCGTGCCAAGTCAGGCAGCTCAGCAAGCCGCTCCAGCGCCCGCGTCGCCCCAGTCGGCGCGAGAAACAGAGACGCCTCATTGCTCCTCAGGACGTCGTAGGACTCTGCCCACCGCCGTAGCAGCCCTGCGATGTCGACGTCCTCGACGCGTCCACGGCGAGCGCGCTCAACGAGGGCAGCGCGATCCAACGCGTCGAGCAGCCGCGAGACATATCCAGGCGCAAGCCCAGTCGTAGCTGCGATCTCGCCTACTCCGTAGGGAGGGCATACATCTACAAGCAGCCGAATCAGTCGTGCCGCCTTGGGGCCGCGAACCGTGGCCCGGCCGCGAAGCGGAGGGTCGGGGTTCCGGGTGGCACCTGCGGTCCTGATGTAAAGCGCCGGGTCCTCCAATTTGATGAACGTATTGCCCGTGAGGTCGATGAAGTTGATGTCTTCCCTGATGAGCAGCTCCTGAGTTCGGACGCTCATCCAAGGAGCAACGGCAAGAATGGGGATCTGACCAGCAAGCGAGCGGATGGCCCGCGGGAGGCCAGCAGACAACTGCTCAACGGCGCGAGGGTCCATGGACCGCTTCGCCTCAACCGCGAAAGTCACGATGATCCCGTTGGGGGCACGAAGATCGATAGCGTCCTCCACCGACACAGGCTCCTCGGGCGGTGGGTCCCCGTCCAACATGACCTGGCTCAAGCGCTCTGCATCCCAACTCGCCGGGAGCATGCCGAGCAGCCGCAAAACAGCCTCATCGATCAGATTTGTTGCCTCTATGGGCACGTTTGCTAGCACAGCAAACCAAGACTAGCAGCACTATTTTTCCTATAATCTATATTTGCGCAACAGCAAATGCGCAAATATAGGGAATAATCTTGGGTTTACTCCTTACCA
>CAWFNV010000001.1:0-116562 GCA_963817345.1 uncultured Solirubrobacterales bacterium | reverse complement strand
AACTGGCGCAAATCGCCCGCTTTCGCCCATCTGGAGCCAAATATCGGCGGTCTCGAAAACCGTTGTGCGTCTTATTGGCGTACCGAGAGTTCAATCTCTCTCCCTCCGTTGTAGAGCCAGATCTCCTATATCGGCCGACAGCCGTGCGCGACTATTGGGGTGTAGACGCGGGGTCACAATGGGTCTAGCGGCACCTGTTTGGACCAGAATTCCAGCGTGAGTTCATCGACCTGGAATCCGGTGAGCGCCTCAATCCTCAAGTAGTAACTGCAGCTACGGCTGGACTTCGATGCTGCTCCCGCCAGAACGGCGTCCACTTGTCATAGCGCACGACTGCGCACCGGCGCGGCGGGTCAGCCTAGCGAGCGCATGCTCCCGCGTGCAGGTGCACAGGCAGCTTCTTCGCGGCTCCCCAGATGCCGCTCTTGCTGATGCTGCTGAACGTGAGCCGCTTGAGCTGTGCCTTCGTGAGCGACAGGGGCTTCTTGTAGCGCGTGGTGTGGTTGCTGATGCGGTAGAAGGTGGCCGCGGCGGGTCGAGCGGTGAGCCGCACGCGATAGCGGCCGTAGCAGCGACTTACGGCGGCAGTGGTTCGCGGGCGAGGGCCGAGTGCAGTGGCACGCACCAGCCTTCCGCCGCGGCTCACGGCGCCGCCGGTCGCGACATGGACGGTCCCGCTCAGCGGACCGTAGTGCTGGGAGGGGCCGTTGTGAGCCGTCCCGATCTTCTGCACGTCCATCTCGAGCTGCTTGCCGGAGCCCTGGACCACGACGGGCTTCCTCGTGCTCGTCACGACGGTGGTCACGCCACCGGCTTCGGTCATCGTCACCAGTTCCTGTTCCACGGCTGCCTGCAGCGTCAGCGTCTCGCCGCCGCTGACGACGGAGATCGCTGGGCCGCTCCGTGTCGACTTGGTCGAGCTGAGCTGCGCGGCGAGCTTCGAGGCGGGAAGCTTTTCGTAGATCTTGCTGACGACGCCGTTGTAGGGACAGGCCGCGGGAGTGTCGTGGGCACCCGCTTCGATCGCTTCGCCGTCGAGCAGGTAGTTCTCGATCCGACTCTGCACTTCGCTGCTGGCCGTCTCGCTCATGTGGCTGACGCCGCACACATAGTGGATCGGCACATTTTCTCCGAGGGGACTGCCCTTGCCGAACGCTCCCTGCGTCTGCGAGCGGGCCGGTACGGTCTGATCGCCCGACCCGTACGTCGCTTCGACTTCCTCGATGGCGTTGAACGGGTTGTCGCCGATGCGCAGGCCGGTGATGGTGGGTTCCCCGATTCCGACCATGATTTCGTAGGGCACACCGTTGGTCTTGAAGCCGTCCAGATCCGCGTGCCCTTCGATTGCGCTGTTGTAGAGGCTGGTCGTCCCCTTCAGGTCGGCGATCCAAGGATCGATCGCGGTCCCGCCGAGCGCCTTGGCCGGCCACCCAGGTCCTTCGATCTCCAGCCACGGTCCGTAGGCGTCTGAGGGATATAGCCAGTAGAGCCCTGTGTAGTTGCGGACCGCGCGCTGCAGCTGGTTGCCACTGGCGAGAACATCGAGCCCTTCTAACTCCACGCCGCCCGTCTGGCCGAAGGCTAGGGCGATGTGCGACTTCGGCGCCCCCCAGTAGGGCGTGCCGATCGTCACGACACGCTCGACCTTTTCCGCGTATCCCGCGTCTGCTAAATAGCCCTGAGTGACGAGGCCTCCCATCGAGTGAGCCATTAGCACCACCCGCTTCGCTCCGGTTTCCTTGAGGATTTCGTCGACCTGCTGGTCGAGGGCGGGCAGCGCGTCGAGCGGCGAGCGGCGCCAGTCGTAGGTGTATGCGTACACCCGTCCGGGCGCGATCCTTTCGAGATATTCGAGCGCACTGCCGTAGATGTCGCTCCCCGCGGCCCTCGTCAGCACGCCGGCCTGCCCGGAAACGGGGCCTGCCGTCCCGCTGCAGGAGTCCGTCGCGGCATCGGTTTCGCCGTCGGCTTCGAGGTCCATGTCCGCCCAGTCGATTCCGAGCGAGCCGATGGCAGGACTGAACCAAAGTTCGCCGGTGTCGCACTTGATGCGCGACCCGAGAAAGCCGGGGATGAACACGATCGGACATCCGGTCGCGGGTTTGCCGTTGGGGGTTCGCGAGGAGGCCGTGCAGTAGGTATAGGTGAACGCGGCGGCGGCGCTTTCGCCGATCTTCAGGTGTAGGAGCTTGCACGAGGCGCCTTCGACTGCGCCTGGGCACACCGGCCGGTGGGTCGAGGGCGATTCAGCGACGCTGAGCGCGCCGCCGTTCTGGCCGAGCATTTCGCCGCTCGCTGTCACCGCGTAGGTGCCGGGCGCGACCGCGAAGCGGTACGTGCCGCTGCCGTTCGAGGTCGTTGTCATGCTGATTGCGCCGCCTTCGTCGCTCTTGCCGGTTAGGCTGAGCTTTACGTCGGGTGCCGGTTTCGCCTCATTGTCGTGCACGACACCTTCGACGACCGCGACACCGACCGGCAGTTCGAGGTTCGCCGCGTCGGTCTCGGCGCCCGTTTCGGCGCTCGTCGCTTCAACTAGCGCTTCGAGTTCGTAGCTGCCGGTGACGCTGCCTGTCACCTGCCAGGTGATGGTGATCGAGGCGTGCGGTTCGATGCTCGCCACGCTGGCCGCGCTCGGCGCTCCGATTGAGATACCGCTCGCCGGAGAGGAGACCAGTTGCGGCTTGATGTTCGTGAGCGCTTCGCTGGTCTTGTTGGTGATCGTGGCGGTGACGGTGTCGGGCTGGTTCAGTTCGGCGATCGCCGGGTGCGCTTGGAGCGCGATCGAGAGGTGTCCGGGAGAGAGATCGACGCTCCTGCGAACTTCGCGCGAGGTCAGCTGCGTGCCCGATTCGCTTTCGCCGGTGGCTTTCGCTTGAAGCGTGAGCGTCTCCGCCTTGAGTGGGGTGAGCGTGTAGGTGAACGTCGCGGTGGCTCCCGGAGCGAGCGAGCCCACGCTCGAGGGGTTCGGCGATCCGATGGTCAGGCCGGCGGGATCGCTCGACACGAGAGCCGGTTTGATACCGGTGATCGTTTCCGAGCCGGATTCGTTGCGGACGGTAATCGTCGCGGTGAAGGGTCCGGTTTCCAGAGTCGGGTGGCTCGGGCTGAGCGTCACCGAGGTGACCGTGAGCCCCGAGCTGGTGTGCAGCAGGTAGGCCTCGTAGTGGCCTTCGAAGGTGCCCATGCCCACGACGTCGCCGTTGTTGTTGATCGCGATCGCGCTCGAGAGCTGCCATCCGGATCCTTCCGGCAAGAGCGTGTTGAGGTCGATCGGGCCTTCGCCTTCGGGCCACATGACCGCGTGCTGGCTTGCGCCGACCGTTGCGGTGCCAACGACGTCGTGGGAGGCGTTGACCCCGGTTGCCACGGCGCTGCTCGCCCCGCCGAGCGGCAGTACGGTGGTAACTCCGGAGGGCATGTGGAGCATCGGTTGTTCAAGACCTTCGGTGCAGTTCGGCTGCCCTTCGTATTCGCCGATGAGTCGGTTCGCGGTGTAGGAACCGTCGCTGGCCATCGACGGGGGGACGCTCGGCCCGTACACGCAGAACGGCGTCTGGGCGGCCGGACCGGCGCCGTGCGGGCCGAGTTCGACATACGTGAGGCTGTTCTCGTACTCGAGCGTGCTCTGTTCGGCGAGGTCTCGGGCGGGGGAGATGGCGATGATCTTGCTCGCCGTTTCGCCGAGCAGCTGCGCCGGTTCGGCCCCGTCGTCGGCGTAGAACGCCTGGACCGCGGGCGGGAAGCCTTCGGCCTTGTAAAATTCTTCGACCTGCAGGGTGTAGTTGTTGCCGTAGCTGACCTGCCCGGCGATGTCTCCTGCGTCGTCGATCGCGTACGGGTATACCTCTTCGGTTTCGCGTTCGTAGGCTTCGCTGCGGGTGGAGATTGGCGAGTGCGGCGCGTGGAACGGAACGACCGGCGGCCCGCCGTTCGACCAGGTCACCGCGGTGCACGGATCGCTGTATGCGGCGCAGGCGCTGCCGATCGCGGTGCCGGCGTCGTCGAGGCCCGTCACGCGCAGTTCGCTGGACCCGGCCGGCTCGGCCAGCTGTTTGAGTTGGCCTCCAGACCAGAAGGCTCCTTCATGGCCGACCACCTGGTCGGACGCGTTCACGGCCAGCGGCAGGAAGTTGCCGAGCGCAACGATCTTTTCGCCGCCTTCGGCTGCCGCCGCGCTGGCGCCGACGCACAGCGAGACGGCCGCCATGGCGAGCAGTGTCGCGAGCCTGAGAACGCGGTCACGCATTCGGACTGAGACGTGGTCACGCATTCGGAGGGTCAGTCGTGGCGAGAGAGCCCCCGGAGTGGACGTTCCGTCGCCGGCAGAGCCTATAGGACAAGTGCTGGCCTTGCTGTGAGCTGCGGATCTGCGGAGCCCGTTCATGGCTGGCGTCCGCCTCGTAGGATGCACAGTCATGGGAGCGCTACTACCCCGCGTTCGGCGAGCTGGCCGATCCGGATGACGCCCGGCGATCTATCACCCGCGCAGGCGTAATGGGAGACCACCTCATCGTCCTTCATTCCGCGGTGCGGGCCTGCGCGGGCTACAGCCGCCATGACGCTCCCTCGATTCTGTTGGACGGCTCATCGGTGTCGCGCGACACCGAGCACGGTCGCGCGATCACCGCGCAGCTGACGCGCCGCCACGGAACACTCGAGGAGGCGATCGCTGCGGCAGTCTTTGCGCTCGGTACCGCAGGATTGTCCAAGGGCATCCGCCGCCAGGCGCGCGCGGTGTGCGAGGACTACTTCTATAGCCGGCTCGACCTGACGCCGAGCCACGAGTTGGCCGGACGGGGAGAGATCGTCGAATCGCTGGAGCTGATGCCCGACCCGATGTACCGCGCATTGGAGGATGTCGTCGGCCTTGTAGTGGATGGCGAGTACGAGGAGCTCCGCGTCGCGTCTGGCGGTCGGCTCAGAGTCGAGGATCTGCGCCGGCGCGTCGAGGACGACTGCCCCGAGTCGCTGGTGCTGCCGCCGCGCGAGGTCTACCGGGTCGAGGCGATCGCCAAGTCCGATGATCCGGACCTGCCGGGCTGGGTTTACTTCCTCGACCTGTGGACCGAGACCGGCCCGGCGCGCCTACACATCGAGGGCGGGCTCGAGGAGTCGGGCGAGCGGTTCGCGGCGACGCTAGACGACATCCTGCCCTGATCCGCCGCCTTCCGGGCCCCCCTTCGCGCTCGTCGAGTACGTGACGGCCGGCGTGTGAGGGCTGGACAGGCGCCACGCAAACAAGGGGGTCGACTGCGGGCCCGTTAAACGCGGAAAGCCCACCCGTAGGTGGACTCTCGGCCATCAGAAGATCAGGCGGCTTTCGCGGGAAGGGGACATTCAGATGAAGGGTCTCGCCCTCTGGTTGCCCTCGCTAACTGACCCTGCCAGCGTAGCGCACCCGCGCGGACCGCTCGCTCGAATGTCGCCGCGTAGACGCCGTGGGGTGCGGGAGTACGCCGGAACGTGGCCGTGGGTTCACTGTGGGTCGGTGTGCGCTGGGTGTAGGAAGCCCTGGCGTACGGCGTCTTTGATCAGCTCTTGCGCGTAAGCCCAGAGGCGTGGTGAGGCGAGGCCGATCGGCTGGTTGCGGGCGATCACTTGCTCCTGGGTCACCCCCGCCTCTTTCCAGGTAGAGCCCGTCGTGAAGTAGCCGTTCAGCAGTGGCTGCAATCTGTCCATGGCGTTTGCGAAGCGTGCCTCCGGAGTCTCGTGGGCCTCGAACTCCTCCCACAACGCTCGCAGACGCTGGCCCTGATCTTGGGGCAACAGCCCGAAGATACGATCGGCGGCTCGACGCTCGCGGTCAGCTTGGGTGGCGCGGGCTTGCTCGTCGTAGATGGGCGTGTCGCCGGCATCGATCTCGACGAGATCGTGCACGAGCAGCATCATCACGACGTGGTTGATATCGACCTGCGGATCGGCATACTCGGCGAGCAGGATCGCCATCAGCGCGATCTGCCACGAGTGCTCCGCGGTGTTCTCCCGTCGTGAGCGGTCCAGCAACGATGTACGTCGCAGGACAGACTTCAAGCGGTCGATCTCGAGGATGAAGCCGATCTGCTGAGAGAGGGACTCTGGCGGCAGGTCGGCGTCGGGGGAGTCCATTACCCGGACCGTACTACGCGGTGACAGGTGCAGCTTGTAAGCATTGTCCGATGTCCCGCCCAAGCCAGCTGAGAACCGCCCGGCTGTTGTTGCGGCATTGGCGTGAGGCCGATCACGAGCCATTCGCGGTGCTGAATGCCGATCCGATAGTGATGGAGTACTTCCCTGAGCGACTCACCCGGGCCGAGAGTGATGATCTGATCGCGAGGATCGAGGCTGGCTTTGTGACCCGTGGCTACGGACTCTGGGCACTGGAGGTGCGCGCAACGGGCGAGTTTGTGGGGTTCACTGGCCTCGCGGTTCCGTCGTTCAATGCTCACTTCACACCAGCTGTTGAGGTTGGCTGGCGTCTGGCACGGTCCGCCTGGGGTAAGGGCTACGCGACCGAGGCCGGTCTGGCATCGATCGCGTTTGGTTTGCGAGACGCCGGCCTTGATGAGATCGTGTCGTTCACAAGCGCCCCCAACGCGCGGTCGCGAGCCGTCATGGAACGGATCGGGATGACCCACGACCCCGCAGATGACTTCGATCACCCTGAGCTGAAGGAGACGGATCTCTTGCGTCCCCACGTCCTGTACCGGATATCAGCTGCAGCCCTGGCTCGCTGACTCTTGCACTCGCGTCAACGAACGAATGTAGGGCGATGCCCGGGAGCAAAGCCGGATATCCCGGGGAGGCCATCCAGGCGAGTGTGTACGTTGCGGGCATGGGCGACGGGACGCTCGCACGGAGCTATGGCAAGGTCTTCAACGAGGTCGCGGTCGAGTACGACCGCAATCGCCCGACCTATCCCGATGCGCTCGTCGACCAGGCGTGCGAGGTGGCAGGTATCAGGGATGGGGACTTGGTGCTTGAGATCGGGTGCGGAACCGGTCAGCTGACGCGCAGCCTCCTCGCGCGAGGGTTGCGCGTGACCGCGCTCGAGCCGGGAGACCAACTGATCCGCCTCGCCGAGGAGAACCTGAAAGATGCGGGCGATGTGGAGTTCGTCCACGCGCGGCTTGAGGACATGCAGTTGCCCCGCGAGGGCTACGAGGCGGTGTTCTCGGCGTCGGCAATCCACTGGGTTGACCCTGATCTAAGCTGGCGGAAGATCGCCGGCGCGCTCGCTCCCAACGGGACGCTTGCCCTAATCCAGTACTTCGGTCTTCAGGAGCAGCGCAGCGTCGATGATCAGGAGGCTCTACTGTCGGCCCTGCGCAGGCACGCGTGGCAGATGGCCGCGACCTGGCCCACCTACCGCGACCTCGAGTGCACGATTGCGGGCGTGCAGGAGCGCCGTGGGAACGTCGCGGACGCCTGGGGCTGGCTGGGGAGCTATGACATCGGGCGTGACTACGCAGCCGATCTCTTCGAGGATCTACAGCTCGCAACCGTGCCAACCCTGATTGAGCAGACCGCCGGTGAGCTCAACGCGCTGCTTGGCACGATGTCATTCTGGGCGGGACTCTCACCCGAGGAGCGTGACGCCCTCGAGAACGAGAATCACGCTCTCCACGAGCGCCTGGGGCGGCCAATCCGGGCGAGCACCCTCGCCGCACTACTCACGGCGCGACGCAGCGCCTCCGCGCCTCGACAAGAGCTTCAGCTTGCGGCGGCGACTGCGACAGGCAGCGAGTAGGTGTTGCCGCCTAAGACGTGTGTCTGGGCGCGATAGTAGGAGATTTCCCCGGCGGTCGTGGATGCAGGTAGCACGATCGTGAATCGACCGCTGGAGGGCAGCTTGACCTTCTTGTAGACGACCGTCTTGGAGCAGCTCAGCTCGCGGGTGATCGTGACGAGGTGCTTACCTGGGCCTGCGCTGCTGACATGGAAGCTGACGCGCGCGCCACCTGGCGTCGGTTTTTCGGCGGTGACTTGCAGCTTGCGGGTCAGCTTCAGCGCCAGCGAGGAGCTCCCGGCGACCGTCGCCGTGTAGCGCGTCAAGCCGGCCCCCGAGCCAGTCGGGGCCGCAAGCTTCGCTTCAAATGTGCCATTCGCCGCGACCAAGGCCGTCCCGCTCTTTCCCTTGGCCAGCTTCTTGGACACCCCGCTGAGAGTGATCGTGACCTTCTGGCCCGCGTACTTGGACAGCGCGGCGCCCGACAGGAAGACCGTGTGGCCGACCTGACGAACCGTGATCAGCACGATCGCCCTGCCCGAGCACTGCAATGGCAGCGGCGTGGGTGCCGGCGGGGCCGGCACCAGGACGCTGGTGCTTGCCGAAGTGGCACGAACGCCGTTGGACGCCGTGACTGCGCACGTGAGCCTGTGACCCACATCGGCCAATGCGACGAGGTAGCTAGAGCTGGTCGCCCCTGCAATTGGTGTGTTGTCCCGATTCCACTGATATTCAAAAATACTGGGGCTGCCCGACCAGGTTCCAGGCGAGCACGAGAGCGTATTGCCCACCCCTACGGTACCTGTGACCACCGGCGGGGCCGTACTGACGGGCGCCACGACCGGCGGCACGATCGGTACCGCCACCGACACTTCTTGGCTCTTGGCCGGGGTCTTCCCAGATGCGTTTGTCGCAGTGACCACACACAAGAGCTTCTTGCCCGCATCGGCCGCTGGCACCTTGAAGGTGCTTTCCGTGGCGCCTGCAATGGGCTGTCCTTCCAGCTGCCATTCGTAGGTGTAGCCGGTCGGGCTGTTCGACCATTTACCAGTTGAACAAGTCAACGTTTCTCCAGAAGCCGCTGTACCGGTGATCTCCGGAGCTTCCGTATTCACCGGCGCGGGCAGGACCGAGACCGGTTCGCTCCCGGCGGATGCTTCCCCTGAGGAGTTCTTTGCGGTCACGAAACACTTCAGCTGGTGACCCTCGTCTTCGGAGGTGGCCCTGTAGGTGCTTTCTGTGGCGCCCGTGATTGGCTGTCCTTCCAGCTGCCATTCATAGGCGTAACTGATCGGGCTGTTCGACCATTTACCAGTTGCACAGGTCAACGTTTCCCCATTGGCCGGCGTCCCAATGATCTGTGGGGCTTCGGTATTGACAGGAGGCGTTGAGTTGACCGTCAGGGTTGCCCCCCCTCTTTCGTACTGCACACCGTAGAGACTCCCACTGGGACCTTCAAGCGCAGCAAATTCTCCACTCTCCGAGTCGGCGCCCACGACGATCGGGAACGTTTCGCCGTGAGCGGGGGTGAAGCCTTCGTCGGTGAGATAGAGCTTGCCTTCAAGTATCACGTTGCCAAAATCGAAGACCAGCTGGGGGAAGTCAGCGCCCGGAGTATTTCCGGTAATCGAGAGCTTCAGCGTACCTCCGGCTTCCTGGATGTAGTTCTCAGCCTTCAATTCCCCGGAGGTCCCGTTGCCAGGTATGAGAGTGCCGCCGCTGTTGACGAGGTTGCTCTCGATGATCCCCGTGCCGGTGAGAGTTCCACCGGTGAGCGTCATCTGATTGGATTCGCTCTTCACCGTCCCATCATCTTCGAGCACGCCGCCTTGCACAGCCAGGGGGCCGTTTGTGAGGGTGTGGCCGTTGGCTACCGTCGTCGTCCCGCCCGTGAGCACGAGGGCGTCGTCGCCGAAGCCATATTCGGGGCCGGCGTTGGCGGTCAGTCCGGCGGCCGTGAAGGTTCCGTTGTCGCCACCGTTGACGTGCAGGTTGTAGCCGCTCGCGAGCGTGATCGTGCTCGTAGTGGTCAGCTGGGCATTACCGGCGGTGATGAGTTCGGCGTTGGTGATGGATACCGGACTGGTCGTTTCGATCGTGCCGCCAGTTAGATAGGGTCGGGTACTGCCGCTGATCGAGAAGCTTGCGCCGCCGCTTTGGGTTATTTTGATCGCGTGAGGGCTGGAGATCTCGCCTCCAGTCCAAGAGAAGGCACCAGTCAGCGCCAGCGATCCGGGGCCGCCGAGACTGCCGTTGCTCATGGTCAGGCCGCCTGTTTCTGCTGCGTCTTCCAGTTCGAGCGCCCCATTGCTGATCATGGTTTCTGTCGCAGCCTTATATGTGGCACCCGAGTTGAGTATGAGCGTGCCGCCGCTCACGAGGACGTTGTTGGTGGACAGGGTGGCGCCGGAGAGGAAAGTTGTCGAGTAGGCGGCGTCGGCGAAGGTGCCTGCCCCGGTAATGGCGCCTGAGATCATCGAGCCGCCTCCATCGATGCGCAGTACCGCCCCACTGGCAACATTCATCGTGGTGCCTGCGCTGGTGTTGAGCACCGGCAGCGAAGTTGTGCCACCTTCAATTTTGCTTTCATTGCCGGTCACGTCCACTGTGAAGTTTTCTACCGTCGTGTTGCCGGTGGTGATCAGCCCTTTGGCGCTCAGCACTGCCGAGACGCCGCCATTCTGGGAAAATGCCACGGGCTTGAGCGTGAGGGTGCTGGTGGTCGTCAGTTTGGGGGAGTCGGTACTGATGAATTCAGGGTCGCCAATCGTCACAGGGCTTTCTGTTTCAACTGAGCCGCCCAGCCAGTAGACCCGTTCGGTGCCTTCGATCGAGAAGCTCGTGCCGGCGCCTTGCTTGATTTTGAGGTCTGCACCACCTGAGATCTGGCCGTGGCTCCACAGCATTGCGCCACTGACTGACAGGGTGCCGTTGCCGCCAAGCGTGCTGCCGCCGTTGAAAGTCAGGCTTCCTGTTTCTGCGGTGTCTTCGAATTCGAGCGTGCCGCCGCTGACGGTTGTGCTCGTGGCCGCTTTGTATGTGGCTCCCGAGGCGATCAAGAGCGTGCCGCCGCTGACGGACACAGTGTCGGTAGACAGAGTGGCGCCCGAGAGGAAAGTTGTTGAGTAGTCAGTCTGGGCGAAGGTGCCTGCCCCGCTGATGGTGCCTGAGATCATCGAGCCGGAGCCATCCAAGTTCAGCCCCGCCCCGCTTGGAACTGGCACTGTTGTACCTTTGTCAGTGTTCAGCACAGGTACTGTCAGAGTGCCTTCGAGTTTGCTTTCGTTGCCGGTCACGTGCAGGGCGTAGTTTTGGATCGTCGTTTGGCCGGTCGTGATGATCCCTTTCGCAGTGAGGATCCCGGAGACGCCACCGTTGGCCCCAAATTCGATTGGCGCAAACTGGATCGTGCTCGTGGTCGTGAGAGTGGGGCTCCCCGCGGTGATGAACGACGGGTTGGTTATTTCGACCGGGCTGCTCGTTTCGATGGAGCCGCCCTGGAGGTAGATCTGTTTGGTGCCCCCGATCAAGAAGCTCCCAGCGCTCTGTTTGAGTTTGAGCGCCTGGCCACCCGATGAGATCGAGCCTTCGGTGATCGACACGGCACCGCTGACAGACAGCGACCCCGGGCCGTTGAGGGCGCCCGCGCTCATCGTCAGAGCACCCGCCGAAGCGCTGTCCTTGATGGCGAGTGTGCCGCCACTGACGGTCAGCGTCCCGCTGAGCGATGAGGGATCTGATGCGTTTTCGAGCGTGAGCGAGCCGCCGCTGACCGTGAGCGAGTCACCGCTGGAGATCGAGTCTGCCTGGCTGGTAAAGGAGACGACTGGGCTCTTGCCGCTGTTCCAGCAGACGATCGTGGTGGCTTCGGGCAGTTTTTTGGTCGACCAGTTTTCGGCGTTGGACCATTCGGCGCTATGCGCTTCCGTGAATTCGTCCGCACACGATGCCGCGCTCGCCGGAGTGCTGTGGATTGCAGCGATAGCGCTCAGTAGCGCGGCGCCGGCCAAGAGCGATGCCAGCAAAGGCCACCGGCGCGAGCGGAAAGGCCTGCCTACGATCTTCCAGGTACCGAACGTCATCTGTATAGCGATAGAGATCTGGTCATTGACGTAGCCTATCCTGGGGACGCGGCGCCTGCGGATCCTGGCGTCTTACAATTTGGTGCTCTGGTCTGCCGGGACGGCCGGATCGTGTCCTGGTCGCTGCGCAAGGATCTCTAGGACCGTTTTGATCCAGCGCAGATTTTGCTGCTCGAACAAGCGTCCTGCCATCAATGTGAGGTAGGGCCCGATCCGCTCGCCGGCTTGGAGGTATTCAGCCTCGCTGCGCCCAGCGAGCAGCCGGTCACGAAGATGGTCATAGAGCGCGAGCTTCCCGCGCGCTTGCTGCAGGCGCTCGGCAAGCGCCGCGGTGATGGCATCGGGATTCCCTGCATCGAGGGCCTGCAGCTTGACGAGCAACTCGTCGCGCATCGCCATGGGCCGCGCAGGCTGGGTCGTGAAGGCATGCAGCTCATCGCGGCCGGCGTCTGTGAGGGTGAACACCCGCTTGTTGGGGCGCCGTTGCTGCTCCACGACACGTGCGTCCAGCAAGCCGCCGCTCTCGAGGCGCTCCAGCTCGCGGTAGAGCTGCTGGGGGGTAGCCGACCAGAAGTTCGCCACGCTCACGTCAAAGCGCTTGGAGAGCTCATAGCCTGACGCCTCGCCTTCCAGCAGGGCGGCCAGCACCGCATGTCTCAATGCCATTTCGACACCCTCGTCTCGAGATTAGTAGTATTTGCACCTATTCAACAAATTGTATAGGAGATCGAGTTCCATGCATCCTTTTCGTGTCGCTGTCGAGGCGCAAGACATCGAGGCTGCCATTGCGCTACTGGCGCAGGACGTCGTGTTCCAAAGCCCGGTCGTGTTCAAGCCTTACCACGGGCGTGAAGCTGTCGCGCCTCTCCTGTTGGCCGTTTCACGCGTATTTGAGAACTTCCGCTACGAGCGCGAGATCGGGGCACTCGATGCCCCTGACCACGCCCTCGTCTTCAGTGCGCGCATCGGTGATCGCGAGCTCGATGGATGCGACTTCTTGCACACCAATGAGCACGGCTTGATCGACGATTTCTGCGTGATGGTCAGGCCGCTGTCGGGGGCACTGGCGCTCGCAGAGGCGATGAAGGCGCAGCTCGAGGCAGCTCAGCGCGAGCTCAGCATGGAGAGCTGAGATGTCACGAGCACTCAAGCTTGGGCTCAATACCGGGTACTGGGCAGGCGGGCCCCCGCCAGGGATTGCAGAGACGATCTCTGTGGCTGAGCGCCTGGGATTCGACTCTGTGTGGACCGCTGAGGCCTACGGATCGGACTGTCTGACGCCGCTCGCCTGGTGGGGCGCTGGGACCGATCGCATCAAGCTTGGCACGGCCATCGTGCAGATCTCGGCCCGGCAGCCCGCCGCAACGGCGATGGCGGCGATGACGATGGATCACCTCTCTGGCGGGCGCTTCATCCTCGGACTGGGGGCTTCAGGGCCGCAGGTCGTTGAGGGTTGGTACGGGCGTCCCTACGCCAAGCCGCTTGCTCGCACGCGTGAGTACATCGGGATCTTGCGTGACATCTGGGCGCGGAAGGGGCCGCTCATCAATGATGGGCCCCACTACCCGCTCCCGCTCCCCGACGGGACCGGGCTTGGCAAGCCGCTGAAGTCCTCGATCCATCCGTTGCGGGAGGAGATCCCCATCTTCCTTGGCGCCGAGGGCCCAAAGAACATCGCCATGTGCGCCGAGCTCTGCGACGGGTGGCTGGCGATGCTTTTCTCCCCTGAGCATGAAGAGCTCTACCGCGGCCCGCTGCAAGAGGGGTTTGCCCGGGAGGGCGCCAGACGAACTGCCGAGGACTTTGAGGTCGCCGCGACAGTACCGCTGATCGTCTCTGATGACCTCGACGCGGCAATCGACGCTTTGCGCCCCTTCTATGCGCTCTACTTCGGTGGCATGGGCGCCAAGGGCGCCAACTTTCATGCCAATGTGCCCATTCGCATGGGCTATGAGAAGGAGATCCTCGAGATCCAGGATCTCTATCTCGAAGGCCGCAAGGACGAGGCAGCGGCGCGAATCCCCCACGCGCTGATCGAGCAGCTCTCGCTCGTCGGCAGCCGGGAGAAGATCTGCGAGGACCTCGAGCGCTGGCGCGAGTCAATGGTCACGACGCTGCTCGTGTCCGGCGACGCGGCGACGCTGCGGGTCGCCGCCGAGCTCGTGCTGGGGTAACTTCGTGCTCTTGGCGTCACCTGCGAATATCACGTCATGCGCCGAGCAAATGTCCTCAGCGATGAGTGCGAATTAGATCCGGGAGATCCTGCGGGCTATCGCGCGGGCATGGCGCGGGTGGGCAAGGCCGCCGGCGGCGAGGCCCTGATCGTCAAGGTCTATGAGCTTCCCCAAGGCGAGAGCGTGTGTCCCTTTCACTACGAGTACGAGGAGGAGTGGCTCGTCGTACTCGAGGGCGCCGTCGTCGTGCGCACGCCCGAGGGCGAGGAGCAGCTGGGACGTGGAGAGCTGGTCTGCTTCCCGCCTGGTCCTTCAGGTGCCCACAAGGCGACCAACCGGGCAGAGGGGACCGCCAGGATCATGATGTTCTCCAGCGCGCGTGAGCCCTCGGTCTCCGTCTATCCCGACAGCGACAAGCTTGGCGTGTGGCCTGGCAACCCCGCCGATAACGTGATGCTCCGCCGCGTCGACGGAAGCGTCGACTATTGGGACGGTGAGCGCTAGATGCCTGGCGATCAAGCGTTGACTCGGATTTCCACGTCGATCGGTGCCACCGGGCTCAGGCTGATGGGGAAGTTCAACATCCCGGTCTATCGAGCCACCAGGGGCAGACTGATGGGCAAAGTCGGCAAAGCTCCGGTGCTCCTGCTCACGAGCAGAGGCCGCAAGTCTGGTCAGCTGCGAACCGCCCCGGTCTGCTATCTCGCCGACGGTGCGAACTTCATCGTGATCGGCTCCAACGCGGGCTACGACAAGGCGCCTGCCTGGTCGTTCAACCTCCAAGCCAATCCCGAGGCCGATGTGGAGGTGAGCGGCAAGCGCGGGAAGGTGCGTGCCAGGGTCGCTGAGGGCGAGGAGCGGGCTGGGCTATGGCGCAAGATGAATGACCAGTACGCGGGTTTCGACGCCTACGAGGCGCGGACCGACCGGAAGATCGCGCTGTTCGTGCTCGAGCCGCGCTGAGGACAGACGCGCCTCGCGCGCCTCAGGTCACTGGTGGCCGTTGGGAGTGCGCCTTGAAGCCAGGTATTCCTGGTTCTGCTGGTGCTCGCCCCTGACTTGGATCGCGATGAAGATCAGGATCGCGTTCACGACGACGCCGATTCCGCCGAACGTGGCGATCAGGCCGATGTCCTTGCTGACGGCTGCGCTGAGGGCGAGGATCATGGCATTGGAGCCTATCAGCGCCCACGCTGGGAGCGTCGAGGCGCAGCTCTCCAGAGTGTCGTAGCCTTAGCGGGCCGCAGCATCGTCGCAGGTGGCGAGCGACCCGCTCACGTGAGCAGGGAGAGGTGCCGGAGCGGTTGAACGGGCGCGACTGGAAATCGCGTAGCGGGGGTCAACCTCGTTCGAGGGTTCGAATCCCTCCCTCTCCGCTTTGTCATGAGTCGGGACATATGTCTCTGGTGAGTCGGGAGATGGGTCTCATTTTGGGGGGCTTGGCCAGCGGCCTGGTTGTTTGTTTTGGTTGCGCCAGTAGGTCTTGGTGGGCTCGATGAGGTGGCGGCTGAGGATCTCGCCGGTGGCGAGGTCGGTGACGGTGATGTGGTGCTCGTCGGCGAGTGCGAGGACGCGTTTGCGGGCGTGTTTGGCGCCGACACCGAGGTGGTGCATTCGGCCTGCTCGGCGGAGGCTCATCTTGCCGGTGTTATCGAGCCGGTCGTAGCGCAGCCGGTAGTGGCCTGGCGCGTGTGGGTTGCTGGCTGGGAGTGCCTTTGGTGTGGCTCGGTAGGCGTTGCCTGGCGTGCGTCGGTCAAGCGCGCGGTGTGGGCGCTTCTCGTTGTAATGCTGACGGAACTCGTCGAGCTGGCGTTGCAGCTGCGCGATGCTCAGGGCGGGTGGTCTGGCTCTGAGCCAACGCTGTTGGGTCTGGTGGAAGCGCTCGGTCTTGCCCTGTGTCTGGGGGTGGCCGGGGGAGCCGTTCTTCTGGCGGACACCGAGGATCGGGAGCAGGTACTCGAACGCGTTGCGCCCGCCGGTGAAGCGGGACGTGTAGACGCTCCCGTTATCCGTGAGCGTGCTCGCCGGCGGGCCGTATTCCTCGACCAGCTCTAGGAAAACGCTCACCACCACATCGCCGCTCACCGGCCCATGAGCACTGCAGGACAGCAGGAACCGGCTGTGGTCATCGAGCCAGTTGAGGATCTCCACATCGGTTCCGTCCTCAAGACGCCAGTGAATGAAGTCCGACTGCCACATCTCATTCGGCTGCGCCGCCTGGAAGCGGATGTAGCTGCTTCTGGGGCGCTTGCGAGGCTCCGGGACAATCAGCCCGGCGTCATGCAGAATCCGCCGGATCGTCGAGGTCGACAAGACCCGAAGCTGCTCCTGCTCGAGGTGCCAGCGGATCGTCTCCGGGCCAGCATCGAGCCCGTCGGCGGTCAGTTGCAATCGCAGCTCGAGCACTCTCTGACGGACCTCTGGAGGGGTCGCTCTGGAGGACCCGTTCGGCCGTCGCGAACGCGGCTCGACAGCGTCCAGGCCACTGGCCCGATAGCGGGCCAGAAGGCGGTGTAGGTGCCGGCGGGAGAACCCGTACTCGGCAGCAGCAGCAGTGACGGACAGCTGGTCGGAAACGACCTGGAGAACAGCAACACGGGCTCTTGACATGCCCGCCACGGTCGCCAGGACCCCGGACGCCGTGCCGGTGCTAGCCGCTCCGGCCCAGCCCTCCGGGCTGCGCCTCCACGGCCAGCACCGCGAAAGACCTCAGTCCAGGGTGAGACCTATGTCCCGACTCACCAGAGACCTATCACCTGAGACACATGTCCTGAACCCACACACCTCCCTCTCCGCTTTGGCCGAGTAAGACATCTTTGTTTGAACTCCCGCTCGGCGCGCGTGCTGGCCTATCTCACTGGCAGAAGCAACGTCAAGATGCAGTGGCGGTGGGTCTTGCCAGGTTATGTCATACTTATCGGGTATGACTGGTCGGATTGGAGCGAAGGGACAGGTCGTGATCCCGAAGGCGCTGCGAGACAGTGCTCGTTTGCAGCCAGGCGACATGGTCGACTTCGAGTTGCGGGACAAGGAGATAGTGCTGGTTGCGCGACGCTCTCCCACACGCTTGGGTGGCCGGTTCGCAAAGACCGGCATGGCGGCGCGCCTGCTTGAGGATCGAGCGCGCGAGCCTCGGTGATTGTCTGTCTTGACTCCTGGGCAATCTTGGCCTGGCTGGACGGAGAGGAGCCCGCACTCTCTCGCATCGATGGGCTGATCGCAGACAGGCCCCTAGCGAGCTGGGTGAACCTTGTTGAGGTCTACTATCGCGTAGAGCGCGACCAGGGACGGGATGCGGCTGACGAGACACTGGGGGACCTGCGAGCCGCGCTCTCGCTGGATCTTCCCGGGACTGCCCGGATGATCGAGGTCGCTCGTCTCAAGGCACGTGCTCCGGTGGCGCTCGGGGATTGCTTTGCGATGGCGACCGCTGCCGCACATGATCTTGTGCTGCTCACTGGCGACCCCGAGATCGTCGAGCTCCCAGATCGGCCTTGCCAAGTCGAGGACCTCCGTTCTCTTTGAGCGATCTCTGATCAGAGCCTCCTCCGACCAGGCGGCTTAGCATCGGCAAAGCGCTCGGCGTGCAGCTCGACGATTCGCCGCCAAACGATGGCATGTTTCGAACCGCGTCCCTCGTCCTCCGTCTATGTTGATGCGCCCGCGAGCCCCGCGAGGAGTTGTCTGGCGGCTGATTCGAAGCGCGCCACGGCTCCGTACGGGCGGGCGACGAGCAGCGCGCCCTCTAGGCCGCTGACGATGCTTCGGGCGGTGCATGCGGCGGAGTCTTGGAAGCTCAGGGTGCCTTCGCGGTGGCCCTGCTCGAGTATGGTTACGAGCCACGCCTCGTTGTGATCAAGGAAGTCGATCACCGCCCTGCGTATCGGGCCGGGGACCGTCTCGTATTCTGCGGCGAGCATGCCGCACAAACACATGCGCTCCTCGCGTAGCACCTCTGCGTAGAGGTTCGCGTAGGCGGCGAGCTTGGCTGGGGCGTTGCTCAGGTTTGCGTCGATTGCATCCAGCGCCTGAGCGAAACGTTGCGCGTAGCGCGTGATGATCGCTTCGCCTAGGTCGGCCTTGCTGGGGAAGTGGTAGTGCAGGCTGGCCTTCGTGATGGAGAGCTCGCCCGCCACGTCGGCGTAGCTGAAGCCGTTGAAGCCGCGGATCTGGATCAGCCTTTCGCCGACATCCACGATGCGTGAACGCGTGTTGGCGACGACCTCTCCGCTGGTGTCCGCCAAGGGATCCGTGGGCGCATCTTCGTTGCTGAGGGGCATGGGCACAGTCCTCGCTTGACAGTCTATCTACTAGTAGGTAGATTTTTGTTTGTAGGCTTCGACCAAAGGGGGAAGTGTGCACAGCATGGAGCACAGAAGCTTTGATGCGCCCGACGAGACGCGGGCGTTTCCCAACGGCGAGGCGCAGGTCCTCGCGATTGGCGGCGGCGAGGTCGGACGCCTCGTATTCCACCCGGGCTGGCGCTGGTCCAAGGACGTCAAGCCGATCGCCCAGACTGAGAGCTGCGAAGCGCCTCACTTCCAGTATCACGTTAGTGGCCAACTCGGGATCCGCATGGATGACGGCACGGAGCTCATCGCCAAGGCTGGCGATGTGACCTCGCTTCCGAGCGGACACGACGCCTGGGTGGTCGGCGACGAGCCGGTGGTGGTCGTCGACTGGTACGGGGCGAGCAGCTATGCCAAGGCGAGCTGACAGCCAGACACGATCCTCAAACGATAGGAGAGCTTTATGTCACGCAAATACATCGACTGCCGCCAGATGCCCAGCGAGAGCGGATGCGATCTGACGATGGCTGGAAGCGACGAGCACCTGCTCGACGCCGCTGTGATCCACGCGGTCACAGCGCATGGACACGAGGACACGCCAGAGCTACGCGCCCAGATAGGGCAGATCGTCAAAGACGAGGTCCCAGGTGCGCTCACGTAGCGTTGCACTCGCGTTTCGTTGGTCACCAGAGCGGATATCTAGCGTGTGATTGGCACGTGTCCTGGCTGGGCCGCAACCCGGTCCAGCCAGGAGCGGATCGAGGGATACGTGGAGAGGTCAAAGCCGCCCTCCTCGGCCACGTGTGTGTAGGCGTACAGCGCGATGTCGGCGATGGTGTAGCGATCGGCGACGAGAAACGACCTTGCGGCCAGGTGGCGCTCCATTGCGTCGAGTGCCGCGTAACCGGCCTTGCGCTTTGCGTCCAGCTCCTCTTGTGCCGGTGGCGTCTTGGCAACAGCCACCCAGAACCTGACGACCGCTATATATGGCTCGTGGCTGTACTGCTCGAAGAACAGCCACTGCAGGACCTTGGCGCGCTCGAAGTCGTCCTCGGGGACATATTGGGTATCTCTGGCGAGATACCAAAGTATGGCGTTGGACTCAGCCAGCGATCGGCCATCGTCGAGCACCAGCGTGGGCACGCGCAGCGCAGGGTTGAGGTCTCCCAGGAGCTCACGGCGGTCTGTGCGGTCGATGACGTCAACCTCTTGGCGCTCGCAGTCCAGGCCGAGCTGGGCGAGCACCAGCCGAACCTTGTAACAGTTGCCTGAGACCTGCGAGTTGTAGAGGAGCATGCGTGTCAGGCTCCTTATTCTGAGCCAGTGCAGCCCTTTATGCCGTATTCGTCAGCGAGGGCGCTGTTCGTGGCAATCGACTTCTTGAGTGCTCTCTCAGCCGCTTCTCCGATGGAGCTTTCCTGGCTGACCGCGGCGTTCGCGATACCAGTCGTCTCTGCGACCTCCTCGGAGAAGCCCGCCAGCAGCTTCTCGATCGCCTGAACATCGTCAGGGGGCCGCGGGAGCGCATGAAGCTTGTTGTTCGCGGCCCTGGAGATGACTACGACCTGGTGCGCCAGCGAGACGAAGGCCTTTTCGGCCGTAGCGGTCGGGAGCTGTTTGAGCGATTCTTGGCGTGCCTTGAGAGGCTGCTCCTGTGCACTGAGCGTGCGGCAGATGGCTTCCGCCTGCGCGATGAATCGCGCCTTCGTTTGGCCCCCTCTTGGAGTCGACACCGATACCTTCGCCGACGGCGTGCTCGTGGTGCCGCAACCCGAGAGCAACAGGATGGCCAGGACGACGGCGAGACCGAGCGAGGGTCTGGGCCGATCCGGCATCGCATGCATCATCCCACAGGCAAGCCCTTGGCAGCTCATTCGGGCAAGAGGCGCTAGGCGCGCAGCAAGAGGCGCTAGGCGCGCAGCGTGCGCATGGCCGCCTCGGTGCGCAGCAGCTCATCGAGCATCGTCTTGGACGCCTGCTCCATGACCTCGTTGGCCTGAACGCGTCCTTCGTCGTCGATGAACTGGGTGTGAAATGGGATGTTCACCGCCTCGTTGACTGGCAGCATCTTCAGCGCGGTGATGACCTGCTTGAGCTGCTGGACGGCGCGCGTGCCGGCGGCGATACCGCCATAGGAGACGAACCCGACAGGCTTGTACTTCCACTCCTCGTGCAGATAGTCGATCGCGTTCTTCAGCGCGGCGCCGTAGCCATAGTTGTACTCCTGCGTGACGAACACGAAGGCGTCGGCGGCTTCGACGATGGCGCTCCAGTTCTTGGTGTGCTTTTGGGTGTACTTGCGCATCCTGGGGTGATTGGGCTCATCCAGGAAGGGCAGCGCAAGCTCGGCGAGGTCGACGACCTGCACGTCGAAGCCGTTGTGGGCTCGGGCGAGCTCGGTGAACCACTGAGCGATCGGCAGACCGGCGCGGCCGGGGCGGGTGGAGGCGATGATGATGGTCAGGCTGGGCATATGACCTCAGGTTGGGCTTGCATCAGCAGGCTGGCTCAAGTCGTGTCTGGGGACTTGTCCGGATCGTCGGGCTCGTCGCCGGAGGCCACCGCGAAGACGATGTGCCAGCGCGCGACGGCAAGGAAAGCATGCAGCTCCACAGGGCCGCCTTCCAAGGGTGCGACGGTTGCTTCGGTGAGCGTCAGGAAGTCGCGCTCAGAGGCGTTGAGGACATCGGAGACCCGGCTGCGATAACCATCTCGTGCGAGCGTTATGTAGCCCTCGATGCGATGCCTGGAGGTCTCCAGGCGGATGCGCTCTTGACGGTGCTCCACCGACCCATTATGTCGCTTACGCAAAGGCGCGCTCAGTTACGCAAAGGCGCGCTCAGCGCCTGACGGCGTAGGTCTTGGTCAGCTTCGTCTGCTTGCCGGTCGGCCCGGTGGCGAGGATCTTCACCACTGCGACCATCCCCTTGTGATGAGCACCTAGCGCCTTGCGCAGGATGCTCAGGTGCGAGCGCGTCAGGCGCAGCCTGACGTGGCCTGGGTATATGAGGGGCAGCGACCTGGAGGACGCGACCAGGCTGACGGTGCGATGGGGCTTGTTGGTGGTCTTGAGCACGCCGGTCACCTTCACGGTGCATCCGCGGGCGCAGCTGACCGTCAGTCCCAGGCCGTCGCGGATCAGCGTCCCCGAGCGATGCAGCAGCGTGACCGCAAGGACGGGCGCCACGTTCAGCTGCCCGGGCCAGCTGCCCGCCGGCAGGCAGGCGCTGGGGCCCGCGGGCGAGACGGGCAGGAAGCGCTCCACCCTGTTGTTGTTCGTGTCCGCGACGTAGACGGCCCCTTCGCAGCCGACCGCGATTGCGGTGGGTTGGGAGAAGTCACCGAGAGCCGTACCTCGCAGGCCCCACTCCTGCAGATAGGTCCCGTTCTCGTTGAAGGCCTCCACACGGTTGTTGCCGTAGTCCACCACGTACACATGGCCTGCGCCGTCGATCGCCACCCCAGCCGGGTTCTCGAAGCGCCCTGGCCGGGTGCCTTTGATGCCCCATTCGCCGATGAAGCTGCCCGTGGACGAGAGCTTCTCGATGCGGTCGTTGTAGTAGTCCGCGACGTAGACATTGCCTGCGGCGTCGATCGCGATGCCGCGCGGGCTGTTGAACTGGCCTGGTCCCGTGCCGGCGGTGCCGTTGCCGCCGTCGGCGCCCCAGGCGCCCAGCAGAGTGCCTTCCGGGTTGTAGACCAGTATCCGGTTGTTGGTCGTGTCCGAGAGATAGATGTCGCCCGTCGAGCTCGAGACCGCGACCGCGCTCCAGTCAAGGGCGCTGGCACCCGTAAGCGAGCCCATCGTCGAGAGGTAGGTGCCGTCGCCCCACAGGCGGGTGAGCAGGTGGTGGGCGGTGTCCTCCACATAGATGTATCCGTTGGGACTCACCCCTATCCCCAGCGGGCTGGTCAGCCCTCGCACGGCCCCTTCGGAGCTGGGCGGCGCGCCTGGTACCAGCGGGGCGGGCTCCGCTTCGCTGGCGGCTGTCCACGATCCGGCGTAGGCGCTTGAGCCCGGCCAGTAGAGGTCGATGCGGTTGGTGAAGGTGTCGGACACGAGCAGCCTGCCGGTGGGGTCGACTGCCAGCGCGCGGGGGGCGCTCATCACATTGGGGGAGCCCGCGGAGATGCCGAAGGAGCGCTGATAGACGCCTACGGGGCTGAAGACATCGATGCGATCGTTGGCGGTGTCTGCCACATATGTTTCTCCTGCCGCGTCGCTGGCGATCGCGCGCGGGAAGGAGAGCTCGCCGGGATTTGAGCCGGAACCGCCCCACATCTCTGAGAAGGTGAGCTGTGATGTGAGCTTGTCGACGCGATCGTTGATGTCATCGGCGACATAGACATTGCCCGAGGCATCCAGCGCCACGCCGTAGGGGAACTGGAACTGCCCTGGGCCAGAGCCCATCGAGCCGGACGTCGCCTGATATTCGCCGTTCAGGCCGAACTTGTCGATGCGGTCGTTGTCATCGTCGGCGACGATGAGCTCGCCTTCGTTGGCAGCGAGCCCGCGCGGAGCCGACAGCTGTCCTGCGCCCGAGCCGCCCGAGCCGAACTGGAGCGCTTCGCCGCCTTCCAGGTTGAAGCGCTCGATGCGGTCGTTGGCCGTGTCTGAGACGAAGACATAGTTGCCGCTGATCGCGATCCCACCGCCGGGAGGCTGGGTGGGATTCTGGGAGGAGCCGAAATGGAACTGGCCAAGTTCTGTGCCTGTGGTCCCCCAGGAGGTGATGTATTCGCCGTTGGGCCCGAACTTCTCGATGCGATTGTGGCTTGAGTCAACGACGTAGACGTCACCTGAGGCGTCTGTCGCCAGACCTCCTATCGGGCCGAACTGGCCCGGGCCGCCCCCGTAGGCTCCCCACTGCGCTTCGAAGATGCCTGCTGGGCTGAAGCGCATCACCGCGTAGCTCAGCTGGTCGGCGACATAGATATCTCCTTGCGGACCCAGGGCTACCGCCTCGGGATAGCGCAGCACGCCGCCTGGAGAGCCGCCCACGATCGTTGCGGAGCTGTAGGGACACGTCCCTGAGCCTGCGCCTGGGCAGGATTCGGCAAAGGCGGAGGAGGCGGGCAGGAGCGCCAGCGCACTCGCAAGCGCGGCCAGGAGCGAGCCTCGCCTCATCCTCTACGCCTGCACAAGCTCAGGGGGCCACGATCGCGAATGCCACGCCGCCGGCGGGTGCTGAAGGGGCAGCCGCGTTGTAGGTGATCACCTCGAATTCCCCTGAGGAGCATGCGCCCTGGTGCGCATCAAGCGTGGCGATAGGCACGACGCCTGCGCTTGAGTAGCTCGTCTCACCGGTGACGATCGCCGGCTCTGCGGCGGGGTTGATGCCTGCGGCCGGCGCCAGGCAGTAGGTCCCGGTGGCCGGGCTGCGCACCGTGCTGAAGCCCGAGCTCAGGGCGCTTATCAGTCCCGCGGAGGACGCTGTGGAGCTCACGAGTGCAGGGTTGACCACTGCGTAGGCACGGCCTGTGCCCGGCGGGCCTTGTGGCCCTGTCGGCCCGGTTGGGCCAGCCGGGCCATTGGCGCCCTTCGCGCCTTTTGCGCCGGTGGCGCCCTTGGGACCGGTGCGGCCGATGGGCCCTTGGATGCCCCGTGGGCCAATCAGGCCCCTGGGACCGCGGGGACCGGCGATGCCGCAGACGCGGACGCGGTGGCTCCCAACGTGAATTGTCGTGCAACGAACGCGCGAAGCGTGAGCCTTTGGGATCGATTTGCTTGCATCGGTCCCCGCCAACGCGGGGACGGCCACCGTCAGGGCCGCGATGGTCGCGGGCGTGGCGAGGATGCAGAGGATCCGGCGATAAGACATCTGGGAGGCCTCCTTCTCAATCATCCTTGGTATGGATGCGTCACTGTCGGAACACACATCCGGGCGGAGGGTCGCGGCACAGTTTGCTAAAAGCGAGCCTCTCAGGGCGTTGCTGTGGCTAGAGCGTAGCCTCTTTGGGCAGGCTTACGGGCATGCTGGGACTCAGCGGATCTGCTCGGGCACGCGCGCAGAGAGCCCGGCGCGGCCCATGGGAAGCGGCATTTCTGAGTGTGGGGCGGGGCGGTTGCGCTCTTCACGCACGATGTAGAGCGGCCGGTGCTTGACCTCGTCGTAGATGCGGCCCACGTACTCGCCAATCACCCCCAGGGCGATCAGCTGGATGCCGCCCAGCAGCAGGATCGCGATGGTCAATGAGCCGAAGCCGGGTAGATAGGAGCCCGCGAAATGCAGAGCGATCACCACCGGGATCGCCACGAACGCCAGGCCGGCGGAGAGCATGCCCACGTATGTCGAGAGCTGCAGGGGAAGGTGCGAGAAGGATGCGATCGCATCCAGCGAGAAGCGCAGCATCTTGCGCAACGTGTACTTGGTCTCACCGGCGTGCCTGGCGTCGCGCTGATAGGGGACAGCTGTCTGGGTGAAGCCCACCCAGACGGTCATGCCGCGCAGGAAGCGAGAACGCTCGGTCATCGAGAGCAGGGCGTCCAGGGCTCGACGATCGAGCAGCCTGAAGTCGCCGGAGTTGGGCTCGAGGTCGACCTGGGCGAGCTTGTCGAAGAGCTTGTAGAACCAGGATGCCGTCGCCAGCTTGAAGGCGGTCTCGCCTTCGCGCTCCTCGCGCACGGCGTAGACGACGTCTGAGCCTTCTTGCCAGCGCTCGATCATCTTGGGAATCAGCTCAGGCGGGTCCTGGAGGTCGGCGTCGATCATCGCCACGACGTCGCCTATCGCATGCTCCAGGCCTGCCGTGAGTGCTGCCTGGTGGCCGAAGTTGCGCGACAGGTGGATCACGCGTATGCGTGGATCGTTGCTGGCCATCTGGTCGAGCAACTGCGGCGTGGCATCGGTCGAGCCGTCGTTGACGATCAGCAGCTCGAAGGTGTAGTCAGCGACCGCGGCGGTCGCGCGCTCGACGAAGGCCTCGACCAGCTCCTCCTCGTTGTAGACGGGCGCGACCACGCTCAGCAGCGAGGGCGGTCGGGAGGTGGCTGATGCAGGCATCGTTTCCATAGGAAAGCTCAAGTTGGTTAAGTAGGGGCCATGAGAAGAGTAAGGGACAGGGCAGGCTCGGCGCTCGCCTTGCCAGTCATTACCCAGTTTTTGAAGTTCGGGGTCGTTGGCATCTCGAACACGCTCCTGGCCTACGCCATCTTCACGCTGCTGCTCAAGGTCTTTGGCGTCTGGTACATCGCTGCCTCTGCGATCGGCTTTGGCGCTGGTGCGGTAAACGGCTTTCTGCTCAACAGGCGCTGGACCTTCAAGGAGCATCAGGGCGACTCGCTCACGCCGCTGCGCTGGACCACGGTCCAGAGCGTGGGGCTGTTGGTCAACCTTGGCTTGCTCTATCTGTTCGTCAATGACGGCGGCCTGAACAAGCTCGTGGGCCAAGCGTTTGCGACGGCGATCGTGGTCGTGGGCACGTTCTTCGCCAACAGGGCGTGGACGTTCAAGACGCAGCCAATTGTGGCTGCCTTGCAGAAATGATTTTGGCATGCCATAATCACTTTTGTGAGCACGCCTGAACTTACGAGAACGCCTGCTGTCGAGGACTATTGCAAGGCGATCTTTGCGCTCCAGTCGCGCGGTGAGAGCCCTGTCTCGACCAACGCGCTGGCCGACAGGCTGGGCATCACCCCTGGTTCTGTCTCGGCGATGGTCCGCAAGCTTGGCGAGCTTGGGCTGATCACCCATGAGCCTTACAAAGGCGTTTTGCTGACGGCAGAGGGGCGCAAGGTTGCGTTGGAGGTGATCAGGCACCACCGGCTGCTGGAGCTGTTCCTTGCGGAGACGTTGCAGATGCCCTGGGACAGGGTCCACGCTGAGGCTGAGGTCTTGGAGCACGTGATCTCCGAGGATCTGGAGCAGCTGATTGCCGCCAAGCTTGGCGAACCTGAGCTGGATCCTCATGGGGACCCCATCCCCTCTGCCCAGCTCGAGCTCAGTGAGCGAGAGACGCAAGCCCTGGGGAGCTTGCAGGTGGGCGAGCAGGGCGTCTTCGTGCGCGTCTCTGACTCCGATCCGGAGATGCTCAGGTATCTCGCCAACCGAGGCATCTCGCCTGGCGAGCACCTGGAGGTGCTCGAGTGTCAGCCATTTGGCGGGCCGCTGATCGTCAGGTTGGGCGAGCGTGAGCACGCAATTGGCGGGCAGTTGGCCGCCGTGATGCGCGTCGAGCTCGAGCAGGAGGCGCAAGCGTGAGCCCGCCCGTGCAGAGTGACGGCACGGCGGCTCTGCCAGAGCCGGGCTTGGTGCTTGGCAGCGTCGCGCTGGGGGCGGTTGCGGAGGGCGACGGGCCGAGTTACCTGGAGACGCTGCTCGCGAAGGGGAGGCTCGTCGCTGCGCTCACGATGCTCGGCCCAGCGTTCGTCGCTGCGGTCGCTTACGTCGACCCTGGCAACTTCGCCACGAACATCGAAGGAGGCGCGAGCTTCGGCTACCTGCTGCTCTGGGCGGTGTTGGGGGCGAATCTGATGGCGATGCTCATCCAGTACCTCTCCGCAAAGCTCGGGATCATCACCGACCACAGCCTGCCTGAGCTGTTCAGAGCGACCTATTCCAGGCCGCTTTCATGGGGGATGTGGGTCCAGGCGGAGATCATGGCGATGGCGACCGACATCGCCGAGTTCGTAGGGGCCGCGCTGGGCCTCAACCTGCTGTTCGGCGTGCCGCTGGTGGTGGCTGGCGTGATGACGGGCTTCATCGCCTTTGGCATCCTTGCCCTGCAGAGCAGGGGGTACAGGCGCTTTGAGCTCGTGATAACCGCTCTGCTGGGAGTGATCCTCTTGGGCTTCCTCTACGAGACGCTGAAGATTGGCCCTTCCGCGCGCGAGTCCTTGCATGGCCTCTTGCCGCACCTCGCGGGCTCAGACAGCCTCTACATCGCGGTGGGCATCGTGGGTGCGACGGTCATGCCGCATGTGATCTATCTGCACTCGGCGCTGACCAATGGGCGCACGCCTGTGCGCAATCAGCGCGAGCGCGCGAGGGTGCTGCGCTTCGAGCGCCTCGATGTGATGATCGCGCTTGGGCTTGCCGGGTTGGTCAACATGGCGATGCTGGCGGTCGCTGCCAAGCTCTTCCACGGCGGTGGTCACGCAGAGGTGAGCAGCATCAGCCAGGCCCACGCCGTCTTTGCGCAGCGTGTCGGTGGAGGAGCGGCGCTTGCGTTCTCGGTCGCGCTGCTCGCTTCAGGCGCCTCTTCATCCAGTGTTGGCACCTATGCGGGCCAGGTCGTGATGAGGGGTTTCGTTAACCTGAACATCCCGCTGTTCTTGCGCCGGCTGGTGACGATGGTCCCTGCGATCGTCGTGCTGGCGGTCGGCATGAATCCGACCCAGGTGCTCATCCTCAGCCAGGTGGTCCTCTGCTTTGGGATCCCGTTCGCGCTCATCCCATTGGTTGCGCTGACGAGCAAGCGCGAGATCATGGGCGAGCACGTCAACAGGCGTCTGACGACGATCACCGCGTTTGGCGTCGCCGCGTTGATCGTCGCGCTCAACATGCTGCTGATCGCCAAGCAGCTTTTCTAAAGAGACGCCGGCGGCCGGCCGCCGGCGTCTCCCTGGCGCTAGCCCTTGTGTTTCTTGCCTTTGCCTTTGCCTTTGCTTTTGCCTTTGCTCTTGGGCTTGCTGCCCTTGATCGTGAGATCTTCGTTGGCTACTGTGGACTTCGCGCCGTTGGTGGTCAGCGTGGCCTCGAGGTGAATGGGTAGCTTGCCGAACTTCGCCAGCAGGCTCTTGCCGGTCGCGTTGAGATTGAGCGTGATCTTGATCGTCTGCCCCACTGAGATCGCGATCTTGGAGGAGCCGACCGTCAGTGTCTTGGTCTTGATCTTGGCCTTGGCGTGGTGCTTCTTGGCGGACACCGCGATCGGCTTGCCGCTCTTTGTCTTCTCGACCGTGGTCAGGATCGATTCCAGTTCACAGCTTGTGCCTGTAGGGCCTTCGCATGAGACGGTGAAGCTCACCGTGCCTTTGCCGGCGCTCGCGTTGCCGACCAATTTGGCCAGCGTGGGCGGCGGGGGCGGCGGGTTGTAGGTCACCTTCACGGACTGTGTTGTGGAGATTCCTTCCGCGTTCCTGGCAACCGCGCCGATGACATTGAGGCCTGGGCTCAGCGTCACGGTGGTCGACCACGCTCCCGTTGCTGGGACCGACACAGCCTGACCGTCGACGGTCAGTGAGCTCTGCCCTGTGGCGGTACCAGTAACCGCAAGGCTCGGCGATGTGACCGTCAAGCCGTTCGCCGGTGAGGTGATCGTCAATGTCAGTGGGGTCACCGGCGGGGCATAGCTTGCAAGCACCTGGTTCACCAGCTTATGGACTTCGAGGAGCGTGAAGGCCTGTACGAACGCCATCCGCAAGGATGTCGTCCCACCCGCCGGGATCGTGGCCTGGTAGGGCATCTCGAAGCCGCTGTAGTCCTCTTCGGTACTGCCGAGATAGAACTGCAACGCTTCGCTGGGGGCGCTTTCATAGACGATTGCTCCCTGCGGGTCTTCGTTGTCCCCTGCTTCGGGCGTTTTGGCGTCCGTCTTGTAGTAGATAGCGTTGGGGGCGCCGGCGGGCAGGCTCACGGTCTGCCCGGCGGTTGTCGGCACAAATTTGCCGGTGCCCGGGAATTCGTAGGCGCTGCCGAGCACTTTGCTTTCGGCTTCGGCATTGACCAGCTCCTGGTCATAGAGGGCGTTGAGCTGATGTGAGTCGCCGTCGGTCGAGCGCCAGGTGTCGGTCAGCGACTGCACCTGATCGTCGTTGCTGGTTTGCCACGTCCGTTCCAGCTCCACGCCGGCAGAGACGAACTTCCTGCAACTCAACGTGGTGGGCGGATAGATGGTTTCCGGATAGCACTTCACGATCGGGTCGACCTCATGGATCGTCGCCAAGCCTTCACCTTCGACGGTGGCCGTGACGGCCAGGCTTGGCATATCTTCAATGGCTGTATCAAGTTGGTATTTTGCCAAGTCATAGGCAGATGCAGGACTGTAGGCGTTTGTACCGTCGACTTGCAGCTCTGAGCGGGTGGGCGGCCCCGTCGCGGGGTCATTGCCTGAATAGAGTGCAGCATTGCAATCAAAGATCGCCACAGTTTCCTGTAGCGATGTGGGGTCGAACAGGCGGGAGTATTCAAGTCCGCAGTCGCCCACCGAGTCGGTCGAGAAGGCACCTGAGAGCGAGACTGCTTCCACGTAGTAGTCGTATGTGGCCCCCCCGGCCCCCGGTTCCGAATAGACGCCGAAATAGGACATGGAGACGCGCGGACCGGCGAAGGGGCTGGAGCCACCGGGCGGCTGCGGTTCACTCTCGGTCGTAGGGACAGCCCGCAGCACACAGGGTGAGCCGTAATGCATCTTTTCACTCGGGACCGGCACCGAGAACGCGCCCCCGACCACCGGCACGTTTTCGACGACCTTGTAGATGCTGCTCTCCGTATAGCAGTTCACGTCGACTTCGCCACTGGTCGCACCTGTGACGGTGCCGGCGACCGTGAAGAGAACCGATGCGCTCGTTTCGGTTGTTTCGTTGTAGAGCACATATGTCGGATCGGCCGGCGAGGTGATCTGCGTCGCTGTGATTGTTTCGATCGCGCTCGCCGAGGAGGCGGGCAACGCCAGGGCAAGCAGCGCAAGCGTGCTCACCAGCATCGCTGAACGAAGACGACTTGAAAACACTTGAAGGGCCTCCTGGAGATGGCTTGCGCGATCGGCGATCACGCCACGCAACGAGAAACACGAACCAGCAGAGGATAGGTTCGTCTGCGGATGTCCCAGCCCTTCTGGCCGAATGTTCGCCATGTGGCTGCCAAAAGGGACGTATCACGCGCGCGCGTGGCACCCATCTTTCGTTGACCCTTACCCATCCTCCGACTGGTTCCCTCCTCCCCTTCCAGCCACCGCTGAAACCTCAGGGCGCCCTCCGCCTTGCCAGGCCGCACCCTCCCAAGCCTCTATAGGCTGTATCGCCAATGAGACGCTCGGTTTCGGTGGTGATCGTCGGGGGTGGGCTTGGCGGGGTGGCAGCGGCGATCGCGCTCAAGCGAGAGGGCATCGAGGATCTAAAGATCCTCGAGCGGGGAGAGCGGCTGGGAGGGGTGTGGCGGGCGAACACCTACCCGGGCGCGACGTGCGACGTGCCTTCGCATCTCTATTCGTACTCCTTTGCGCCCAATCCCAAGTGGAGCAGGCGCTTCTCGCCGGGAGCGGAGATCCAGGCCTACCTGGAGGACGTGGCGGTGCGCTTCGACGTGATCAGGCATCTGCGCTTTGGCGCGGACGTGGCGCAGGCCGGCTTCGACGAGCAGTCAGGCCGCTGGCAGATCGAGCTCGCCGACGGTGAGACGCTCGAAGCGGAGGTCCTCGTCACCGCCTGCGGGCAGCTGAGCAGGCCGTCGATCCCTCCGCTCCAAGGACTGGAGCGCTTTGGCGGCAAGATCTTCCACTCTGCGCATTGGGACCATGGCCACGACCTGAGCGGCAGGCGGGTCGCGGTGCTGGGAACGGGGGCGAGCGCGATCCAGTTCGTGCCGGAGATCGCATCAAAGGTCGCGAGCATGAGCGTCTTCCAGCGCTCGGCGCCATGGGTCGTGCCCAAGTTCGACGCGGCGTATGCGCAGCGAACACAGCGCCTCTACGAGCGGGTGCCGCTTGTTCAAAAGCTCTGGAGGGGTCTTATGTGGGGGGCGATGGCCTCGCTTGTGCCGCTCTTCACCAGGCGTCCGAAGGAGCTCGCGAAGGTTGGGGTCGTCCCCTTCTCGGCGGCGGCCAGGTTGCACCGGCTCATCGGCTTGCGCGGCGATCTGAAGCTGTTCGCCGCGACGAAGCCGGACTCCGAGCTCGGCTGCAAGCGGGTGCTGGTCAGCTCGCAGTGGTACCCGGCCTTGCGCAGGAGCAACGTCGAGCTCGTCACCCAGCCCGTCAGGGAAGTGCTCGAGGATGGGATCGTGGACGCCGACGGCGGTCACCATCTCGCTGACACGATCATCTTTGGCACGGGCTTCACGGCGACCGAGTTCCTCGCCCCCATGGAGGTGCGGGGCCGTGACGGGGAGAGCCTTGGCGAGGCTTGGAGGAACGGCGCGGAGGCCTACCTGGGGATCACGGTTCCGGGCTTCCCCAACCTCTTCATGCTCTACGGGCCGAATACCAACCACGGGACCGGCTCGGCGATCGGTCTTCTGGAGGCGCAGGCGGGTTATGTGGCGGGTGCAGTTGGATTGATCGCCTCCGGCGACGTTGAGCGGCTGGAGGTGCGACGAGACGTTCATGAGTCCTTCCAGGAGTTTCTGGCGGACCGCTTGAAGGACAGCGTGTGGGCGACGTGCTCGAGCTGGTATGTCAACGGGCAGGGTCGGGTGACCAACAACTGGCCGGGGGGATTTGGGGAGTACCTCAAACGCACCAAGCGGTTCGTCGCTTCGGAGTACCTCTGAATGTCAGAGTGCAACCCCGACTTTGGGAAGACTGCGGAGGACTACGCCAGGCACAGGGCGGGCTTCCCGGCGCAGCTGCTCGACAGGCTGGCGCTCATGGGAGTCTTGCAGCCGGGCATGAGGGTCCTTGACCTGGGCACCGGCACGGGTAGCCTGGCCAGGCTCTTTGCCCAGCGCGGATGCAATGTGACCGCTGTCGACATCGCCCCCGAGCTGCTCCAGCAGGCAAAGCGCCTGGATCAAGAGGCCGGCGTCGAGGTCACCTACCTGCAGGCACCGGCCGAGCGCACGGGCTTGGAGAGCGATGCCTTTGGGCTCGTCAGCGCGGGACAGTGCTGGCACTGGTTCGATCGGCCCAAGGCGGCACGTGAGGTCAGGCGCCTGCTCATCGATGGGGGCAGCGTCGTGATCGCCCACTTCGACTGGATCCCGGTGCAGGGCAACGTCGTCAGCGCGACCGAGGAGATCCTCTTGAGGTACACGCCGAGCTGGCCGTATGCACACGGCGTCGGGCTCTACCCGCGGTGGCTAGCAGACATTCAAGGCACCGGGTTCAGCGAGTTGCAGAGCTTCTCGTTCGACATCAACGTCCCTTACTCACGAGAGTCGTGGATCGGACGTGTTCGGGCGAGCGCACCTGTCGCGGGGACGCTGGATCGGGAGGGAGTGGAGCGCTGCTCAAATGAGCTGGAGGCGATGCTGGAGGAGCGCTTCCCGCAGAGCATGTTGCAGATCCCGCACAGGTTGTGGGCGCTGACTGCTCGCGCCTGAGCGAACCGCTGACCGCTCGCGCCTGAGCGAACGCCAGTCGCTGATGGCTCGACCGCTGCCCAGTCCAGGGGGCTGACTGCCTCTCAGTCGCCCGTGGCCTCACCACCGGGCGATGGCAGCCAAACCTCGCCGCGGCCAACACGCTCGAAGCCCATCCAGAGGGCGTTCATGGCGGTGCTCACAACCTGAGCGCGGGGGATGTGCTGGTGCTCGTACCACCAGAGGGCGAGCCCTTGGAGCACCCCGCGCAGAACCTCCCAGACCATCTCGAAGGCATCGTCTGGAGCGGCGAGCGCGATGTTCTCGGCGCCGGGCTCGCCGAACACCATCGGCGCGATTGCGGCGCGGCTCGCGGCGGCGACCTGTGCGTGGATGGCCCCGATCGCTGGATCGCCGGTCGTCTCCCTGAAGAGCATCCGCCACGCGAAGGGGTGGGTCTGGACATAGTGAAACCAGGCGTCGAAGGCCCGGGCGATCCGCTGCTCTTGAGGCTCCTTGCCGGGCAGGTTGGTGCGCCAGACGCCGCGCAGCTCGGCGAAGTGCCGCTCCAGCAGGCACTTGTAGAGATCTTGCTTTGAGTCGAAGTGGTCGTAGACGATCGGCGCCGAGACGCCGGAGCGCCTCGCGATCTCGTCGATCGAGGCGCCCTGATAGCCGCGCTCTGCAAAGACTTCAGTCGCCGCCAGCTCAATCGTCTCGCGCCGCTGCGCAGCGCTCATGCGCGTGCGTGGCTTCTCGCGATCGGCTGCCACGCGCGCGCGTGGGGGCCTATTTTCGTTGGTGGGCGTGCTTGCCTTGACCGCTCTCTTCGCATCGCCTCGCCGGGCGCTCACCTTTGACAACCTAACGCTCCTTAGCTACGGTTTCCAGCTACCTAACCGTCACTAGGTTAGCTTCCGACAGCGACGTCCCCGATCGCGACAGGAATCAGATCACGATACGAAGGAGTCAGAGGTGCCAGAGCGCGTCGTAGAGGATCCGGTCCTGGGCCAGCGATACATCTTCACCCGGGTGCCCGCCGAGAACGGGGGCGACGAGGTCCAGGTGGAGATGTGGGTCGAGCCCAAGGGAGGTGTCCTGATACCGCATGTCCATCCCGAGATGGACGAGCGTTTCGAGGTGCTAGAGGGCCAGGTCACCTTTTTGCTGGGCCGCAAGAAGATTCCTGCGGGACCAGGCGAGAAGGCTGTGGCTGCGGCTGGGGTGAGGCATGGCTACCAGAACACCGGCAAGGTGACCGCCCATGTGGTCTGCAGGGCTCAGCACCCAAATGATGAGCAGCTGCCGCAGTTCCTCGAAGACGCGGCGATCCTCAACGCGCAGGGCGCCTTCACCAAGCGGGGGATACCCAAGAGCTTCAAGGGACTGTTGCAGGGAGTGGTGATGCTCAACCACTACAGGGAGATGGTCCGCTTCACCCAGATGCCTGCGGCGCTCCAGCCGCTCATCTTTGGAACACTGGCGACTATCGGCGAACGTCGCGGTTACAGGGCGGGCCATTTCGGCGACCAGGAGGGCTAGGCTCCCATTTCGGCGACCAGGAGGGCTGACTGTGTGCAGGCTGTTCGGCATGAGCGCCGGGGCGGAGCGGGCCAAAGCGACCTTCTGGCTGCTGGACGCTCCTGACAGCCTCTCGATGCAGAGCCATCGCGAGCCCGATGGGACCGGCCTTGGGTGGTTCGACAGCGAGGAAGAGCCGCAGATCAGCAAGCAGCCGATCGCGGCCTATGGCGACGCAAAGTTCGCCGAACAGGCGCAGGAGGTCGTTTCGAGGACCTTCGTCGCCCACATCCGCTTTGCGTCGACGGGTGCGTTGGAGGAGAAGAACACGCATCCATTCGAGCAGGAGGGCAGGCTCTTTGCACACAACGGCGTGATCGAGGAGCTGCCCATGCTCGATGCGCAGTTGGGCGAAGCGCTGAAGCTGGTCAAGGGGGACACTGACTCGGAGCGCTTCTTTGCGCTGATCACCCGGGAAATCGGTGCCGCGGACGGAGATGTCGCGCAGGGCATCGAGGCGGCCTGCACCTGGGTGGCCTCCAACTTGCCGCTGTTCGCGATCAACTTCGTGCTCGTGACTGGCGATGGGTTGTGGGCGCTGCGCTATCCGCAGACCCACGAGCTCTATGTGCTGGAGCGTGAGCCGCATGGCAAGCTGAGACAGACCAGCAGCTTCGGCAGCCGCGTGGACTCCGAGCATGGGGACGGCAAAGCGCTGGTCGTGATCGCCAGCGAGAAGATGGACGAAGACCCAGCATGGCGGCTGCTCGACTCAGGCGAGCTGCTGCACGTCTCGGCGACGCTGCAGGTGAGCTCCAAGCGCGTGCTGGAGGGCGAGCCGGCAAGGCTGCTGGGTCTCGATGATCTCAGCGCGAAGGCGCGCGCCTCTCAGACGAAGGCCCAGGCGCCAGGCGGCTAACGCAACCGTCCAGTCGCAGGCGCGTCCACATTCTTCATCGCCAATCCCTTACTCTGGTCTCACGAGGCTGTGATGAGGGTATTGCGAACATCTGAACGCAACCAGGGGTCGATGGGAAAGGGGCGCTATGTATGACTATGTGATCGTGGGCGCGGGCTCGGCGGGCTGCGTCTTGGCGAGCAGGCTCAGTGAGGATCCTGACGTTCAGGTGCTGCTGCTGGAGGCGGGGCCGCCCGACGCCAATCTGAACATCCACGTCCCGCTGGGCTATCTCAAGCTTGGGCACACCGAGGTGGACTGGGACTATTTGACGGGCCCAGAGCCGCTCTGCAACGACCGGCGCATCACGATCCCTCGTGGCAAGGTGCTGGGAGGCTCCTCTGCGATCAACGCGATGGTCTACATCAGAGGCAACCATCGTGACTACGACGATTGGGGCATGGAGGGCTGGGGATGGGCCGATCTTTTGCCCTACTTCATCAAGGCGGAGGACAACGAGCGAGGCGCCTCGCCCTGGCACGGCGCGGGAGGGCCGCTGGCCGTGAGCGAGCAGCGCTCGGGCAATCGCATCACCCAAGCCTTCGTGGACGCAGGCGTCCAGGCGGGCCTGGCGCGCAACGAGGACTTCAACGGTCCTGAGCAGGACGGTGTGGGCATGTACCAGGTGACTCAGCGCGGCGGCCTGAGGGCGAGCACGGCGGCTGCCTATCTGCACCCGCATTCCGAGCGGCCCAACCTCACAGTCATGCCCTACATGCTGGTGCACAAAGTTCTGTTCGAGGGCACCCGCGCGGTGGGCGTCCAGGCGGCGCAGCTGGGCCAGCCCCAGGAGTTCAGGGCCGAGCGCGAGGTGATCCTCGCCGGTGGGACCTACAACTCGCCGCAGCTGCTCATGCTCTCGGGCATCGGCCCCGCCGAGCACCTGACGCTGCGCGAAGTCGAGGTCCTGCTCGACCAGCCGGCGGTGGGAGAGAACCTCTCAGACCATGCCGCCAGCTACTGCGTGTGGACGACCCCTGAGCCAGAGAGCCTGTTGCAGGCGCTGGAGCCTGCGGCGCTCGAGCAGTACATGGCAACCCAGACCGGCCCGTTTGCGTCCAATCTGGCTGAGAGCGGTGGCTTTGCGCGAGTCGCGGCCGATGCGCCGGCGCCGGACGTCCAGCTCCACGTCGCCGCGCTGCAGATCGTCGATGAGGGTACGACCGATCCCGAAGCCCATGGCGTCTGGGCCTCGCCATGCCTGCTCACTCCGAACAGTCGCGGCTCGGTGCGGCTGGCCTCCAGCGATCCCACGGCCAAGCCGATCATCCACAAGAATTTCTATACCGCGGGCGATGACCTGGAGCGAATGGTGGCTGCCCTACGGCTGACGCTTGACATTTGTGGCCAGCCGGCGATGGCGCCCTACTGCGCCGAACCGTTCACCTGCCCGATCGATGACTCCGAGGAGGCACTGAGGGCGCATGTCGCCAGAACGACGTTCTCGGTCTATCACCCTGTGGGAACCTGTGCGATGGGATCGGTCGTCGATGAGCAGCTTCGCGTCAACGGCCTGGAAGGCCTGCGGGTCGTCGACGCTTCGGTCATGCCTGTGGTCCCGCGCGGGAACACCAACGCGCCCACGATCGCGATCGCCGAGCGCGCGGCTGATCTGATCGGCGGCGGTCAGATGCTGCCGGCGCAGGAGCTGGCCGCAAGCTCGCAGGTTGCCTAGGCTGCTCTGAATCTACGACACACTGCCTACGACACACTGCCGCGCGGCACTATCCACTGCACACGCTGGCCCGTGAGCTTCGCGATGCGATCGAAGTCCGCGTCGTAGTGCAGGACTGTCAGTCCGGCCTGCTCCGCGCAGGCCGCAACCAGCAGGTCGGGCAGTGGGACGGCGCGGTGCTGGGAGTGTTGAGCGAGTTCCCCTTGAACCTTCAGCGCACGCTCGACGGCGGCATCGTCTAGAGCGACCCGCGGCATCCCGCGCAGTGCCTCGGCCAGGGCGCTATAGGTAGCCGGGCTGGTGGCGCTATAGAGCAACTCCAAGTCGACGATGCCGCAGGTCGCGATCTCGCCGGCGAGCAGGAGCGGTTCGAGCGCCACTCGCACTTCGGGGCGGGTCTCCCGCCGGGTAAGTGCACTCTTGTCGGCTAGGAAGGTTGCCAACTGCATCGACAGCTCAGCGCCAAGCGCCTGCCATCGCCTCGGGGTCGTCCAGGGCCAGCGCCCCCGGGGTGAACAGCAGCTCCACCAGCGCTTGGCGCTGGTGGAGCTTGACGACCTCCGAGAGTGCCGCATCGACCGTGTCGGTCAGCGTCTTGGTGCCGAGGATGTCCTTTGCCGCCGCTACCTTCTCGGTGTCGATCTCGAAGGAAGTCTTGCGCTTGGTTGCATTGCTCATGCTCCCTAGGATAGCGAAAATAAAGAGCAAGAGATAGCAAAACAAGCTATATTTGCTGTCAGTCCATGACCGATGGCCGATCCATCAGCGAACGCGCGGCGCTGAGCGTCAACGATCCGCTCACGCGGGCACTGCTGGTGCTGACGTTCACCACGGGCCTGGTCGACGCCGTCAGCTACCTCGGGCTTGGGCACGTCTTCACGGCGAACATGACCGGCAACATCGTATTGCTGGGCTTCGGGATCGCTGGCAGCGGAGGATTGCCCGTCGTCGCGCCGCTCGTCTCTCTTTGCGCCTTTCTCATAGGCGCGGGCGCCGGCGGCGTGCTCGCCTCCAGAGTTGGAGATGACCATCCAGGGCATATCGCTCGCGCGCTCGCGATCGAGGTATCGCTGGTCCTCGCCGCGGCGATCTTGGCTGCAGCGATCGATGTGCGCCCGGGTGCGCTCTCCGGCGACGCTGTCATCGCCCTCCTCGCCTTTGCGATGGGCGTCAGGAACGCGACTGTGCGCCGGATCGGGGTTCCCGATCTGACGACGACCGTCCTGACGATGACCCTGACGGGGCTCGCGGCGGACTCCCCCGTGTTCGGCGGCTCGGGCAAGGGCAGCGCCAGAAGGATCGCCGCTGTGTTGGCGATGCTCATCGGAGCGTTGGTGGGTGCACTCTTGCTCAAGGTGAGCCTTGTCCTGCCACTTGCGGTCGCGGGGGCGCTCGCCCTGGTCACCTGGCTGGTGTACGTCCCTGCTGCGAGGCGGGAGGCACGCGAGGCATGAGAATGCCGGCTGCGAGGATCGAGGTCGTCACACCCGGCGACCTCCTTGACCTGCTTGCGTTGATGCGGGCTTATTGCGACTTCTACCGCACCGAGCCAAGCGACCGAGAGCTGCTCGAGCTCTCGCGGGCGCTGATCGGCGACCCCGAGCACGAGGGCCTGCAGCTCATCGCTCGCGACACAGCGGGCATGGCCGCCGGCTTCGCGACGATCTTCTGGTCCTGGTCGACGACCGATGCAAGCCGGATCGGCGTGATGAACGACCTCTATGTGGTCCCCGACGCGCGCGGCAAGGGGCTGGCTGACGATCTCATCCAGGCATGTCTGGATCGCTGTGCAAAGCGAGGCGCGTCGCGCCTGGAGTGGCAGACGGCGCCGGAGAACGCGCGTGCCCAGGCGGTCTATGACCGCGTTGGCGCAATCAAGGAGTCCTGGGTGAACTACGCCATCGCCGTTTCTGGAAAGTGCTAGAGCGCCAGTACATCATCTCACTGCCCCGAAAACGGCTAAGCTAAAAGCGTGTCATTGGACCAGGCGAGCCAGTCCAATATGAGCTTCTCGACCAAATTCGACTTCGTGTTGGACCGCGACGCCGAGGTGCCGATCGGCGTGCAGCTCGCCTGGGCGCTGCGAACCAGGATCCGCGATGGACGCTTGCAGCCGGGAGCCAGGCTGCCCGGGTTGAGAGAACTTGCCGAAGCGCTGGGAATCAACTCCAATACCGCGCGTGCGGTCTACCAGCGCTTGGAGCATGAGGGAATCATCGACTGCCAGCAGGGCAGTGGCACGTTCGTGTGCGCCGAGCCTGAGCGATCCTCGACGGTTGGAGCAATCGCAGCCAACGCCGCCGATGAGGCACACCAGACAGGCGTTGATCCGCGCGAGGTGGCAGCTGCGTTGTATGTGGCGGCCGATCCCAGCGCGCGAGGACTCGATGAGCGGGCACGCCGCCGCCATCAACTGCGGACTCAGATCACGGCGTTGGAGCGCACGCTCGCCGAGCTGGAGGCCAAACACCCGGGTCTTGCGCCCAAGCCGGTGCAGGCGTCTGGCGGTCATGGGCCGCGGCTGCTGGACGGCGAGGATCTCGAAGCGCTGCAGGGCGATCTCATTCGCCGCTTGGCGGCCATGCAGGTGGCCATCGATCAGCTGGGACGTCCCCAGCGCGCCGGGAAGGAGCAGGCGGTCCTCAAGGTCACCGCCCCCAAGCGGACGACCGGGCGAGCACAGGTCCAGCCAAAGCGGGCGCCTGCAAAGCCCAGACGGGCCACCGCAAAGCCAAGGCCGGCCCCGGCAGGAGCCTGACCGGCTGTGCAGGCCACCTTTGTCCTCATCGCATTCGGCATGCCTGTGGTGCTCGTCTTGTTTGCGCTGCTGGGCGGGATCCTCTTCAGGGGCAGCGACGCGGATCTGCTCGACTGGAGACCGACGCGCTCGCCGCAGACCGAATCGGAGCTGGAGAGCAGCGACGTGGATCAGATGCTTGCGGCACAGAATCGCTACCGGCGCCGGCGCGGTGCCCCTGAGCGCTCGCTCGAAGACGTGATCGCTCACCCGTGGTCAGGGCTCGAGCGCCAACGCAGCTCCCGCAGTACTCGCTAGGTGGAGCACCTGCCGGTGGCCGAGCGTGTCGCTAGCGGTAAGGCGGCGCGAACAGAGGTACCGCGCTCCAGCCACGCCGTCTTTGAGCCTGGGCGCCACCGCGCCGATCCGATAAAGCTGCTCGAGCGCCAGGCGCAGACGCGGGTGCCCGAGCTGGTGCCAATCCGCTACGGGCGCATGCTGGTGTCTCCGTTTGCGTTCTATCGGGGTGCGGCGGTGATCATGGCCAGCGACCTCGAGACGACGCCGCGCTCCGGGTTGATGGTGCAATGTTGCGGCGACGCACACATATCTAACTTTGGCGTCTTTGCCTCGCCTGAGCGACGGCTTATGTTTGATGTCAACGACTTTGACGAGACGCTCCCCGGGCCGTGGGAGTGGGACGTCAAGCGCTTGGCTGTAAGCATGCTGATCGCCGCGCGCGAAAACAGCTTCGCCGTCAAGGACCAGGACCGCGCGGTGCTGGACACCGTCGAGGAGTATCACGCCGCGATGGTCCGCTTCGCCACCATGAGGAACCTCGACGTCTGGTATGCCCACCTGGACGTCGACGCCACGCTGCTGAAAGCTTGGACCCCAGTTGACGCCCAAACTTGCCAAGCGCACCGAGAAGTCACTGGCCAAGGCGCGTACGCGCGACAGCATGTCGGCGTTCTCCAAGTTGACGCACGTGGTGCACGGCGAGACGCGCATCGTCGCCGACCCGCCGCTGATCGTGCCGATCGATGACCTGGCCCAGGGCAGCGAACGCGATGAGATGTTCGACGCTCTGCACGAGCATTTGCGCTCTTACCGCCATACGCTGACGCAGGATCGGCGCGTGCTGCTCGAGCAGTTCCGACTGATCGACTTCGCGCGTAAGGTCGTCGGTGTTGGGAGCGTCGGCACGCGCGCGTGGATCGCGCTGCTGCTCGGCCGCGATGGTCAGGACCCGCTGTTTCTGCAAATCAAGGAGGCCCAGGCCTCGGTGCTCGAGGAGTTTCTTCCTCCAAGCGAGTTTGACAACCACGGCGAGCGGGTCGTCACCGGACAGCGATTGATGCAGGCCAGCAGCGACATCTTTCTCGGCTGGCTGCACCTCGAGTCCGACCTCGATAAGCAGCCCCGGGACTTCTACGTGCGCCAGCTGCGCGACTGGAAGGGCTCGGCGGAAATCGAACAGATGAACCCCAAGGGCATGGCCCAGTACGGCAGGCTGTGTGGCTGGGCGCTCGCCCGCGCACACGCCCGCAGCGGTGACCGCATCGCAATCGCGGCCTACCTAGGGCGCGGTCGGAGCTTTGATCGCGCCGTCCTGCAGTTCTCTCATGCCTATGCTGAGCAGAACCAGCGTGACTACGATGCGCTGGCCGCGGCGGTCAAGTCCGGTCAGATCGCGGCTGAGACTGGTCTCTGACTGGCACTTCACCGCGGTCGATCTCCTGTGAGAGATGTTGCCTTTCGCTGAGCTTGCCAGGGTCCAGTGCCCCGGACCCGGCGACGTAGGAGATCGGATCTCCGCCGCCTCCTCGCAGGAGATACGCGCAGCCGACGGCGATCAGCGCTCCGGCGAGCGGGCCGAGAGCGTAGACCCAATAGCTGTTGAAGTCCCCACTCACCAGCGCAGGCCCAAACGAGCGCGCGGGGTTCATCGAGGTACCGCTCACAGGCGCAGACCAGAGGCCCGCGAGCGCTATGTACCCGCCGACGCCCAGCGCGGCGATCGCGCCGACGTTCTGGGCGGCAGAGGCAGTGCCCAAGATCACGCTCACCAACGCCGCGGTGAGGACAACCTCCATCAGCAGCGCTTGCCAGTTCGCGAAGCCCGCTCCTGGCAACGTGGCGCCAAGATGCTGGATGTTGCCAAACACGGCGTCGAGAAACAGGCAGGCCAGCGTGGCGCCGATGAGCTGGATGACCACGTACCCCGGAAGGCGCTTCCACGGGAAGTCCCCGCGCAGGGCGAACGCGAGCGAAACAACGGGATTCAGGTGGGCGCCTGAGACGGCACCCATGAAGAGAATGATCGCCATGACCATGAGCCCCGGCGCAACCACGGCCGCGGCCAGGCTGATCTGGCCCTCGCCATGAAGGATCCCGCCACCGGCGGCGACGAGCACCAGCATGAATGTGCCGAGCAACTCGGAGAAGAGCCTTCGCCACTCCAGGCTAGGGTCGTCGAACTGGGCCTTGGAGCCGAACTCCAGCGCAAGCAGGTGCCGGGTTCGAGGAGCGAGTCGCCCGGGAATCGCCTCCCAATCCACTACACGCTCATCAAGCACGGCCACAACCTAACACCGCGCAGCTGCGGCAGGGCGCTAAACCCGCTCACTCATGCATCGCGAAGAACGACGAACCACAATCTGTCGGCGACGGCGATGATCGCCTCGGCTACACCGAGATAGCGGCGATAGAGGTCATGCGTAGCCAGGACGGTCCGGAGGTCGTCCAGCTGAAGCAGCTCCGCCATCGCCTCGCGGTAGTCGCGCTCCACGTGGTGCACGGCGTCGCTCGCCATGTCCGCCTGCCTGCCGGCCGCCGCAGGGTCCTTGCGCAGCAGCTCGAAGCCTGCCTGGAGCGCTCTGGTGCCGCCGGCAAGTCGCTCAGCCATTGTTCCGGCGTGAGCGTCAGGTGTCCAACCGATGACTTCGGCCTCTCGCACGGTGCTCCCCGCCTGGCTGAGGATCCGGTCGACCCGCTCGGAGAGCACGTAGAGATCCTCCTGGTCCACCGGTGTCGACAGCGCCGCCTGCAAGGCGCCCAGCAGCTCCCGGCGCGCGTCATAGGCTTCGTCCCGGGCGCAGCGCAGAGCCGCCGCTGCCTCTGGCTCGCCGCCATGGGACCACGCCTCGAACGCCGCCAGGCCGGCTACGGTCCTATCGCCTTGTGCGACGAGTAGTGCGAGTACGTCAGGCGCCTTCGGGAGGAGCATGCGCCACCACGGGCGCCTCTGTGGCGTGGATCTCTGCGCTCGACCGGAGTCACCGCGTTGTGTGGTCAATGCAGCGCTCCGGAGATCCGACCGAGCTCAACCAGGCAGGCACCCATTAATGCGCAGGCGGGCACCGTGATAACCCACGCGGATACCACGGTACCTACCGTGGACCAGTGGACATGGTGGCGTCTGCGGACGGCGCCCACCCCGACCATGCCCGACGCGACGACCGTGGAGGTGCTCACTGGCGCACCGAGCGACGCTGCGCCCAGGATCGATACTGCCGTGGCACCCTGTGCCGCCAAGCTGTCGAGTGGCCCGCCGCGGTAGAAGCGCGACGACACCGTGCGCACGACTCGCCGTCCGCCGGCAGCGGTGCCCATCGCGAGCGTGAAGGCGACGAGCGCGGTGACCCAGAAGGGCACGGCGAAGCTTCGGATGGTGCCCGCGGCGACAAGCAGTGCGGTCGCGAGACCCATTGCCTTCTGCCCGTCGTTTGAGCCGTCTGCCAGCCCGACCAGGCCGGCCGTCAGCCAGATCGCTCCTCTCAGTGATCGCATCACGTCGTGTGAGGCTCGCTGGAGCACCCGACCGAGCGAGCGCCGGAACCCGGCCGCGACGAGGCCTCCCAGCACCGGAGAGACGACGATCGCGAGCAGAGCGCCAAGGACGCCGTAAGGGTGCACGCCATGAAGACCGCCCCACCCGACGGCCCGCCGGCCACCCTCGACGGCGGCGGCCCCGGCGAGTCCGCCGACCAGCGCGATGCTCGCGCTGACGGGTATACCCCGCCGGGTCAGTATCAGCGTGAAGGCCAGACTCGCAATGCCTCCGGCCAGGTAGGTGCCAGGGAGCTGGACTGCGGGTACGTGCACAAGGCTCCTCATAGTCAGTGCCACGGCCTGGCCGGCGAGCAGTCCGCCCGCCGCGTGTGACGCGAACGAGAACGCCATCGCACTGCGGTAGGAAGCCGTCCGCGAGGCGATCAATGCGGCGCTGGCGTTGGGTGCATCGGAGACGCCGAGCATGAAGGCAAAGGCGAGCACCACGGCTAGCGCGGCGACACTGGAGATGCTCAAGGTACCCGGCTCGACGGGCCAATCATACCGGCGGTGAGCGCACCACCGCCGCCTTGACAGCTCAGCACCGCCGCCTTGTGAGCTCAACACTGCCGCCTTGTGAGCGCAGCGCCGCCGCCTTGACAGAGTGCTAGTACACTAGTAGTCTGGCAATCTAGATGAGCACCTGGGGCCAGCGGCCGAGGACGACCGCCAACAAGCACTCGTCGCCGATCGGGAGGATCGCTCGCAGGACGGCGACGCTTGGTCGTGGAGCGACCGTGCTCGTCATTGGGGTCCTTGGTGGCCTGCTGGGCACGGCGCCGTCGAGCGCCCATGCCATGTCCTCACCTGCTGCCTGGTCTGTGAGCGCGGTCTCCAGCCCTACGAATCTCGCGAGGGGCGAGAGCTCCGGCGACCAGCAGCTGGTGCTGAGCGTCATCAACACGGGCGGCTCCGCCGCCGAAGGGCTGATCACCGTCTCTGACTCCTTGCCGGCGGGAGTGACGGTGCACGGGAGCATTCTCACCGGCGAAGAGCGCTTCTCCCAGAAGCCTTTGGCATGCGAACCGGCCACTGTGAGCTGCTCGTACACCGGCAAGGTTGATCCTGGCGATCAGCTCCGGATGGTCGTCTCAGTCGACGTCTCAGAAGGCGTCGCTAACGGCGCACTGAGCACGATCTCGGTGAGCGGCGGCGGCATCGGTGGCGCCTCGAGCAGCCAGCCGCTCTCCTTTGGCGCCACACCCGCCGCCTTCGGCATCGCCCCATCCTCGCTGATCGCGTCACTCTCGACGCTGCAGGCGGGCGCCCATCCCGATCTCACGGGAAGCTTTGAACTGAACCAGTCGCAGCTGAATGCGCCTGCTCGTGACTTGAGAGATTTCGGCGTCGAACTACCGCATGGGCTGATCTTCAACTCGACTGTCGTGCCCAGATGTGACATGGCCGATGTGACAGTCGGAGCTTGTCCATCGGACACCGCCGTCGGCGTGGCGAGCGTGACCGTCGATCTCGCGGGGCAAGCCAGAGTCTTCACAGCGCTCCTCTACAACATCCAGCCCTATCTCAGCGAGCCAGATGCGCTTGCGTTCACGGTCGCGGGCATCCCCATCAGGCTCGACGTGGGGGTGCGTACCAACGGCGACTACGGTGTGGACGCATCCGCCCGCGACATCAGCGAGCTCGCGGGCATCGCGGGCATGACGCTGACGCTGTGGGGGGTGCCCGCCGATTACAACGGCCAGTCGCTGCCAGACGGCGAAGTGGCTCCAGACACGGCCGACAATGGCATCTTCACCAAGCACTTTGGCGCTCCAGGCGGCGATGTGAGGCTCCCGCTGCTGACCAATCCCACGGTCTGCACCGAAGCGATCTCGACTGTCCTGTCGCTGGAATCGTGGCCAGAAGTGGTCAAAGGCATCAAGATGCCCGGCGCAACCGCCTCCAGCTCGGCAACCATGGGCACCCCCTTCGGGTGTCAACTGCTGTCGTTCGAAGCCCAAGAGGTGCTCGTGCCCGACACCACCCAGTCCGATGCGGTCGCCGGTGGCTCCTTGGAAGTGCAGATCGACCAGAACGAGAACCCCGACGAGCTTGGGACGCCGTCGATACAAGAAGCGGTGGTCACCGCGCCGCCTGGAGTGACTTTGAACTCGGGCGCCGCCAACGGACTCCAGGCGTGCACTCCCGAACAGATCGATCTCGCCTCCAAGGCACCTGGGCACTGTCCGAGCGCCTCCCAGGTCGGGACGGTCGAAGTCCAGACACCGCTGCTCCTGACACCCTTGAAGGGCCTTGTCTATGTGACGGCGCCCAACTGTGACCCGTGCACAGAAGCCGATGCCCTCAACGGCAATCTCTTCAAACTCTATGTGGAAGTGGCGGGCTCGGGGCTGGTGATCAAGCTGGAAGGCACGATCGCGGCCAACAACGCGACCGGCCAGCTGACGGCGATCTTCAAGAACCTGCCAGACCAGCCCTTCAGCGCTGTGAACTTCCGCTTCGAAGGCGGTCCACGGGCGGTCTTCGAGAATCCGCTGGCGTGTGGTCCGGTCACGCTCACAAGCGATCTGACGCCATGGGGGGCGCCAGTTATCCCAGACGCGACGCCGACAGCCACGTTCGTCGTCGACTGGGACGGAGCCGGAGGTGCCTGCCCCAACCCGCTGCCCTTCACGCCATCGTTCGACGCCCAGAGCCTGGATCCGAGCGCTGGCGCGTTCTCGCCGCTCACCATCACCTTCTCCAGGCCCGATCGCCAGCAGTTGCTCTCACAGATAAGTGTGACCACTCCGCCGGGTCTGCTCGCGATGGTCTCCGAAGTGCCGCTCTGCGGCGAACCGCAGGCGGCCGAAGGAACCTGTCCTGCGCAGTCACAGATCGGCACCACCACGACATCCGTCGGCACAGGCGCCAATCCGCTGTGGCTGGAAGGCGCCGTCTACCTCACAGGCCCCTACAAGGGCGCCCCGTTCGGGCTCTCGATCGTGGTGCCCGGCGTCGCCGGGCCGTTCAATCTCGGCCCCACGACCGTGCGGGCCGCGATCTACATCAACCCGCGCACCTCACAGGTGACTGTCATAAGCGATCCGCTCCCGCAGATCATCGACGGAATCCTTACCCATATCCAGACGGTGAACGTGGTCGTCAACCGTGACAAATTCATCTTCAACCCCACCAATTGCTCCGCACAGTCCATCCAGGCGACGATCGGATCGCTGGAAGGCGCGACGGCCGCCGTGTCTTCGCCCTTCGCGGTCGGTGGCTGCTCGAACCTGCCCTTCCACCCTGACTTCGTGGTCTCCACCCAGGGCAGCGCCAGCCGCAACGGGAATGGCGCTTCGTTGGACACCACTCTTCACCTGGCGCGCGGGGAAGCAAACATCCGGTCGGTCGACGTCACGCTGCCCAAGCTGCTGCCCGCGCGCCTGGCGACGCTCCAGCACGCCTGTCCAGGATCCGTCTTTGACCAGAACCCGGCGAACTGCAGCATCGTCTCGCTGGTCGGAATCGCGAGGGCCATCACCCCGGTGCTGCCGGTGCCCCTGGCTGGTCCTGCCTATCTGGTCTCCCACGGAAACAGTGCCTTTCCCGATCTGGAAGTGGTGCTCCAGGGGGAGGGCGTGACCATCATCGTCGGCGGCCCGATCAACGTTTCCAAGACAGGCACCACCTCTACCGATTTCGCCGCGGTGCCCGACGCGCCGGTCTCATCGTTTGAACTGGACGTCCCCGAGGGGCCTCACTCGGCGCTCGTCGCGCCGAGCGGGAACCTCTGTGGCCAGCAACTGGTGATGCCCACGACGATCACCGGCCAGAACGGTGTCGTGGTGAAACAGAACACAACGATTTCGATCACTGGGTGTGCAGCGACGAAGGTCAAAATCTCCCGCAGAGCGCGTGGCGCGAAGCGAAGGACAAAGAGGACGTTGAGAGTCGGCAGGTCGGTGTCCCCGCGCAATCATCGACAAGCCGTTCGCAGTGCTCACGTCCGTCCTGGAGCGCAGCGGAGGGCCGTCGCCACGACAGCTGTTGCGGCGCCGGCCCTCCCCGCTGTGCAGACGGGCTCAGCAAGCGAAGTGACGTTCACAACGGCGCTGCTCACCGGGACGGCCGATCCTGAGGGATCCTCCACGAGTTACAGGTTCGAACTCGGTACGACTACGAGCTACGGGACGATCCTGCCCGGCCAGGCCGGTGCGATGTCGAGCGAACTGCCGGTGAGCCAGGCCCTCACGAGCCTCGCGCCTGGCGTCACCTATCACTATCGCCTGGTGGCAAAGAACCTTGCTGGAGTCACAACAGGTGAAGACGCTACCTTCACCACGCCGGCCTTCGCGTCGAGCATCGCGCCGGCGCCCAGCGGCTATCCGTCGCTCAGCGGCCTTGCACCGACGCCACCGGAAGCGGTTGCTCCCGAACAGAGCGTCCCCACCAAAAGCGCCAAGCACCCCAAGAAAAAGCACGGCGTCCATACAAAGAAAAAGAAGCAGAGAAAAACGACAAAGACGAAGAAGGCAACGAAATAAACAAGCCTTTTGGGCGCCCCTCCCTCCCCTCGGCGCCCACGGGAGTCCCCGGCGCGCGGAGTACCCCACCCGTTCGCCGGGGACTCGCGTCCTTGCTTCACCCGATCCGGTCCACCCCGATGCCCTGTTCAGCTCCAGCCATCAGCGTCCAGAGAAAGGAATGACCTCATGAAGCTTCTGTCAGTCGCGCTCTGGGCGGTCCTGATCGCCGGCTGTGGTGTCCCAGCTCTGGGCGTCGCCGCCGAACTGCCCGACGGCAGGGCCTATGAGCTGGTCTCGCCCGCCGAAAAGAGCGGCAACATGGCGGGCGTCGCCGGCGCCGGCGGGCCCGCCTATGCGCTTGTGGGCACCGCTGGAGCAACTGCCGAAACGCCCGGGGCGGCCGGCGAAGAGCCCAGCGTCATCTTTGGCGGCAGCGGGCCCTTCGGGACGAACGACAGCGGTGTGGCGAGCCTCTTCATCGCTCAGCGCACGCCCACCGGCTGGAGCACGAGAGCGGCGCTGCCACGTCCGGAAGGAACGCCGGGCCAAGGCGATGAAGCGGTGGATGTGCAGCCGGCGGCGGATCTCTCGAGCATCGCCTTCACTTCGCTTCGCTCCTACGGTCTGGGCAACCCCGAAGGTGAGCTGCCAGGCTCCTCCGATGGGCTCTACCTCGCCGGCGAAGACGGCTCGCTGCAGTGGCTGAGTAAGCCGCTCACGCTCGAACCCGATCCCGAACTGGGCCATCTCGGCGGCGATCTCGTGATCGCCGGCGCCAGTCCAAATCTCAGCACCCTGTACTTCACCTACTACGGGACGCTCCTTGCCGAAGATCTCTCGCGCAAGCGCGTGCTCGAAGAAAACGGAGGCGCCAACGTCTTCGACGTGGACTGGGGATTCTATGAATGGCACGAAGGTGCGCTGGCCGATGCGGGCGAGCTGCCCAACGGCTCTTTCAGCCCATATGGCGCGGTACCAGCCGCCACCGCAAGCAACCCTGGGCCTGCTCCTGAGGCATATGGCAACGAGGTCTCCACAGACGGCTCGCACGCGTTCTTCGTCAGCCCCGATCCACAGGCTTGTGCGGCACTGGTGGGGGGCTGTGGGGCCGAACAGCCAGAGCTCTATGTGCGTGTGGGCGGCCACGGCTCGCTTGTGTCCAGGTCTGAGGTGCTGGCGCCCGTCGAAGGGCACCCTGCTCCCGCGCCGGATGGCATTCTCGCCTCAGCTGAGCCGCAGCTTCCGGCTGGGAGCGACTCGTACGCCTTCGCCTCTCCCGATGGCTCGCGGGTCTTCTTCGCCAGCAGCGATCGGTTGACCTCGACCGCCACCGCTGGTGGCGAGTATGAATACGACGTCGAAAGCGAAGCCTTGAATTATCTGCCCACTGTCACAGGGCCCGTGCTCGGCTCCAGCACCGACGGCTCGCAGTTCGTGTTCGAGAACACGGCGAGCTCACCCGCCCAACTGGATCTCTCCACGGAAGGCAAGATCACCCAGATGGCCACCGTGCCTGCGCCGGCGGTCACATCGACCAACGAAGGTGGCACGCTCCTGATCGGCCCGGTGCGGGTGGTGGACGATGGCGGCGTCGTGGTCTTCCAGACCGACGCGGCGGTCCCTGGCTTCAACGATGCAGGCGGGTTCGAGCAGATCTTTCGCTATGACTCGGCGGCCTCGGCGCTCGAATGCGTCTCCTGCCCGCCGAGCCCCATCGCGCCCTCGGGCGATGCGAGTCTCTCCAGCGATGATCTTCCAGGCGTCGGCGCTGGGCACCCCGTGGATAGCAGCGGCGTCAGCGAAGACGGCCAGGAGGTGTTCTTCCAGTCCCCCGATCCACTTGTTCCACAGGACATCAACGGCAAGCTGGATGTGTATGAGTTCCAGGACGGCCGCCTGTCGCTGATCTCATCGGGCACGGCCACGGGCGACTCCTTCTTCCTGGACAACAGCGCTTCGGGCAGCGATGTCTTCTTCACGACGACAGCTGGCCTGGTGCCGGAAGACACAGACGGTGGCTATGACGTCTATGACGCCCGTGTGGGCGGTGGCTTCGATCGCACTCAGCCGGCTGAATGCGTTGGCTTCTGCGGCGAATCGAGCGCCCCGCCGGAGCTGCTGGGAGCCGGCCCGTCGGGCAGCGCGACCTACCCAGCGGGGGAAAACGCGACGAGCCAGACTTCGGGTTCGACGTCCCCGCCGCGCCAGCAGCTCAAGCCCAAGAAAGGCAAGGCCAAGAAGGGCAAGCCCAAGAAGGGCAAAGTCAAGAAGGGCAAGGCGAAAAAGCACAAGAAGAGGGCCAGGACGGGCGGGCTCGCTCGCCGACGTGGGTGACGTAGGGCCCGCCGAGGCATGCGTAGTGGGTTTATTTTTTCGAGATCGTTACGACGTGTAACGAATCCAAAAAAATAAACACCACACACACCCCGAATCGACACCACGCACACGCCAAATCTTGACCTGCCCCATTGGGTCCGAGGAAATCCGAAGACCTCGGACAGGGGTATACCTCGTCGCTACTCGCCCGTGAGCGCTTGCAGCACGTCCAGTCGGGCCGCCCGGCGGGCGGGCAGCTGCGCCGCGATCACGCCCGCGAAGGCCGCTGCGACGAGCAGCAGGACCAGCGTGCCGACGGGCAGTGCCACTTCATAGCCGGATCCTGACAGCGCAAATGTTATGACGAGGACGGCGCCGACGACGCCGATGACCAGACCGAGAACACCACCGATCAGGGCCGTGATCACCGACTCGTAGCGGATCATTTGGCGAATCTGGACGCGGGAGGTGCCGATCGCGCGCATCATCCCCAGCTCGTGGGTGCGCTCGTAGATCGAGAGAATCAGGGTGTTGACGATCCCGAACAGCGACACGACCACTGAAAGCGTGAGCAGCACGTACACGAGTACGAGGAGCGTGTTGACCATGTTGCTCTCTTCGTGCGTGAATTCAGCAGCCGTCTGGGAGCGTGCCTGGGGGAAGCTGTGATGCAACAACGCATCGATGGCAGCCCGCGTCTTTGTGGTGTCCGCGCCAAGGGCATAGGTGACGAAGTTGACGCCGTCTTCGCGCTGCCCGAATGCTGAGCTCGCGAGCGAACGCGAGATCGTGAGGTTGGACAGCAGGCCGAGTACTTCTTCTTTGAGGATGCCTGTCACCGTCAGTGTCACTTCATCGTTCGCGGGCGTCAGGACCTTCAAACGCTGTCCTATCTGCAGGTTGTTGGCTTTTGCGAACTTTTTGGAGAGAACGGTGTTGTCTTGCCCGAGCGAGGCAAGCGTGGCATTTGAGCCGTGTTCCCATTTGGCCTTGTACATCTTCGGAAAGGATTCGGGTTCGATTGCGGTCATGCGGCCGGCTTCTTCGATCACGGGAGCGCCGTGCTTGGCGAGGTCGCGGACCGTGCCCTTCGTAAATGCGACCGCTGTGACGACACCGACCCCTGGGATGCGCCTGATCGCTGGGGCGATCACCCCGGGAATGCCCTGCTGGCCCTGGGTGTTCTCGATGATCAGGTTGCCGGCGAAGGAATGGTGGACAGCGTTGTCGATCGTCGCCTTCGTGCCTGCGGCGAATACCGAGATGAAGGCGACCAGCCCGAGCCCGACGGTCAATGCGAGCGCTGTCACGAGCGTGCGACCAGGTTGGCGCATGGAGTTCTCGCGGGCGAGCTGTCCGGTGATGCCGCGCCAGCTGACGAGCCGGCCGATCGCACCGGCGAGCGCTGGCACCAAGCGATAGCGTCGCGGCGGGCGCGCGCCTTCGCGGCTCAGCCTCGCCCACAGTCGGCCTGCGCGCAGCAGCCACACGATCACCAGCACCAATCCCACTCCATGGCCCAGCAGGCGGCCCAGCGCCAGCACCACGATCAGGCCGATCACAAACCGCAGGATGAGCGTTCGCCGAGTGGGCAGCCACGGCGGGATCGACACTCCCTCGCGCATGGCCGCGATCGGTGGCACGCGCGTCGCCCGGATCGCCGGGAACAGGCCCGCGAGCACGGTGATGATGATGCCCACGGCCAGCGAGACGATCACGGTGCGTGCCTCCAGCACTGTGCCGTTGTCGGGTAGGTTCGCCCCCAAGAGCTTGAACAACCCGTCCAAAGCGGGCGCGAGGCCGATGCCGCCGAACAGCCCGATCACTGCGCCGATGACCCCGAGCATCAGCCCTTCCTGGACGACGGTGCGCATGATCTGGGAGCGCGAGGCGCCCAGCGTGCGCAGCAGGCCGAACTCGCGGGTGCGCTGAGCGACCGTGATCGAGAAGGTGTTGAAGATGATGAATGCACCCACGACGAGCGCCACGTAGGCGAAGATCAAAAGAAACGTGCGCAGGCCGCCGAGGTCTTCTTCCAGTTCGGCCGTCTGGTTGGCGGCTTCTTGGGCGCCGGTGCGCACCGTCAGCGTGTTCGGCAAAGCGGCGCGCACGCGCGAGGCCAGTTCGCTGGGGGTGACACCTGAGCTTGCGGCGACGTTGATGGAGTCAAAGTGGCCCTGCTTGTTCGCCACGTACTGGGCTTGGGGCGTGGTCAGTAGCGCCACGCTTGTGCCACCGAACGATTCGCTGCCGGCGTACTTGGCGATGCCCGAGATCGTGTAGGTGCGAGCGGGCGCCCTGCCGGCGATTATGAGCTGCTGGCCCAGCTTCAGATGCTTGCGGTTTGCTGTGGACTGGTCGATCGCGACTTCGCTTGGGCCGTGGGGCAGATGGCCCTTCGCTGCCGTGAAGGACTCGAAGCGTGCTGGCTGCAGCGCGGCGATGAGCGCCAGCGCGTGGCCGCTGGTGATTCGCTTCTCAGTGCTCGTGAGCAGCGTCGCGGTGGTCCCGATGTCACCGGAGGCGGCCGCCACACCGGACACCGCACGCACCTTGGAAAGCGTGGCTTCACCGATGGCAGTGGCCTGGGAGCGGGTGCCGCGGCCGAGCGCTTCCTTGTCGGTGACGACGACCGCCTTGTTTTTGTAGGACGTGGCGAAGACTTCGCCGAAGGCGTGATCGATCGTGTCCGTGAGGATGTAGGTGCCTGCCATCAGCGCCACGCCCAGCGCGATCGCGATTGCGGTGAGCAGCACGCGCAGCTTGCGCGCGACGAAGCCGCGTAGGACGACGGCCAGCATCAGCGCAGCGCCGGCGCGGGCATCAGAGCACCCCGCATGAGCATCAGAGCACCCCGCATGGGCATCAGGCCAGCGACTTCATCAGGTCGAGCACCTGCTCGGCGGTAGCGGCCTCGCCGTCGTGCACGATCGCACCGTCGGCGAGCACCAGCAGCCGATCCGCGAAGGAGGCGGCATGGGCGTCGTGGGTGACCATCACGACGGTCTGGGAGAAGTCGTCCACGGCGTGGCGCAGCAGCTCCAGCACGTCGTTGGAGGCCTTGGAGTCCAGGTTGCCTGAGGGCTCGTCGGCGAACACGACGGCGGGCCGTGAGATCAGGGCGCGCGCCACTGCCACCCGCTGTTGCTGGCCGCCGGACATCTCGGCGGGCCGGTGGGAGAGCCGGTCGCGGATGCCGATCGTGTCGATCAGGCGGTCGAACCACTCGCGGTCGGGCTTGCGGCCGGCGATTGAGAGCGGCAGCAGGATGTTCTCTTCGGCGTTCAGCACGGGCAGCAGATTGAAGGTCTGGAAGATGAAGCCGATCTTGTCCCGGCGCAGCTGGGTGAGCTGCTTGTCGTCGAGCGAGTTCAGCTCCACTCCGTCCAGGCTGACGTCGCCCGAGGTGGGCCTGTCCAGGCCGGCGAGCATGTGCATCAGCGTCGACTTGCCCGAGCCCGAAGGGCCCATGATCACCGCGAAGCGACCGGCGGGAAAGGCCACGGTCACACCCGCCAGGGCATCGACGGCCGCCTCGCCCTCGCCGTAGCGGCGGCACAGATTCTCAGCCGCGACAATCGTTCCTGAGTCGATGCTGCTGTGCGTGCCGTTCGCCTGCTCCACGGGCGTCAGTCTAGTAACGCCGCCAGCGTCAGTGTCTCACTATGCTGGCAGCGGCATGCCCTCTGGCCAGCCTTCGACGGGACTCGCCAAGGTGGTCATCCTGGGCGGTGGCTTTGGTGGGGTCTATACGGCGCTGTACCTCGAGCGCCTCGTCGGCAAGGGCGCGGCCATCGAGGTCAAGCTGGTCAACAGAGAGAACTACCTCGTCTTCCAGCCGATGCTGGCGGAGGTGATCGCAGGGGACGTTGGCATCCTCGACACGGTCAGCCCGCTGAGGCAGCTGTTGCACTCCACGGACCTCTTTGTGAGGGAGATCGAGGGGGTCGACCTCGAGCGTAAAGTGGTCACCCTTGGTGCTGGGCTCACCCCCCAGACCTACGAGCTGCCCTTCGATCACCTGGTGGTTGGGCTCGGGGGCGTGACTGACTTCAGAGGTGTGCCTGGCCTCCCTGAGCACGCCTTGCCCTTCAAGACGCTGGCCGATTCGGTGCGCATCAGAAACCACGTCATCAATGTGCTCGAGCAGGCATCGGTGATCTCAGACCCTGAGCTGCGCAAGACGATGCTCACCTTCGTCGTGGCGGGTGGCGGCTTCTCGGGCACGGAGGTGGCGGCGGCGCTGAACGATTTCGTCAAGAAGGCTGCTGATGACTACCGGTCGATCCCTCGGGAGGACGTCAGGATCGTCCTGGTGCACAGCGGCAAGAGCGTGCTCGAGCGTGAGCTCACTCCGCATCTGGCGCGCTACGCCACCAAGGCGCTGGCGGAGCAGGGCATCGAGCTGTTGCTGGGCGAGCGTCTCGTGGCGGCCAGCCCGCACAGCGCGGTGCTCTCCAATGGAGAGCGCATCTCCACGAGAACGCTCATCTCGACTGTGCCGTCCTCGCCAAACCCGGTGGTTGAGAAGCTGGGCTTGCCCATTGTGAGGGGGCGGTTGGAGTGCGAGGCCACCATGGCGGTGAAGGGCTGTGAGGGGGTGTGGGCCGTGGGGGACTGCGGGATGATCCCCATGCGCAATGGGGAGCATGCTCCGCCCACGGCCCAGCATGCGATCAGGCAGGCGAAGGTGCTCGCTGAGAACATCGTGGCCGACTGCACGGGCGCACGTAGGCGCTCCTTTGCGTTCACTGGCCTGGGCAAGCTTGGCGCCCTGGGTCACCACAAGGCGGTCGCCGAGCTGCCGGGTGGGATCCAGGTGGAGGGCGTGCTGGCCTGGCTGATGTGGCGGGCCATCTACTGGTCAAAGCTGCCAGGCGCCAGCCGCAAGACGAGAGTCGCCATCTCGTGGCTGAGCGACCTGGTGCTCCCGGCCCACACTGTCCAGCTGAATCTGGGCGGCGGCAGGGGCTCGACACAAGCCCACTACGAGCAGGGAGAGACCGTCTTTGAAGAAGGCGACACTGGCGACAGCCTCTTCATGATCCTTTCCGGCCAGGTCGAGGTGCTCAAGCGCTTTGAGGCCGAGCCCAACGCCGATCCCGACGCCGAGCCCAACGCCGATCCCGACGCCGAGCCAGATGCCGCGCAGCACGCCCAGCCGCAGGTCGTCAACACGCTCGGGCCGGGTGAGTACTTCGGCGAGATGGCGCTGCTGGGACGCAGCCCGCGCAGCGCCACGACCAGGGCGCTGACGCCGTTGGACCTGCTCGTGCTCCCGGGCTCTGACTTCTCAGCGCTGGCCGAGAGCCTCAAAGAGTTCAGGGGCGAGTTCGAGCAGATCGCGCGTGCGCGGGCCGAGTCCGACCAAGCGCGGGCGGCGTCGAGCGCGACGCCTCAATAACGTGGCAGCAGCGTCGGCCCCGTCGATGAAGGCTGGGGATGGTGATAACCGAATTTTGAACTCGTTACAGACAGTAACGATCTCAAAAATCTATATACCCACCCCATATGCATCGGCGGGGTATCGGCTCGTCATGAGGCGGGCACTGAAAGAATGTCGGCGATGGCGACCACAGACGTCGAGCAGACCGGCTCCGAGCCAAGCTCCGGGACCGGCGGCGAACCAATCTCCGCGACCGGCGGCGGACCAAGCTCCACGCCAGGGCCTGCGTCACAGAAGTCGCTCATCGGCTTGATTGTAGAGCTGGTCGCGATAGTCGCCGTGGCGGTGGGCCTTGCGTTTGCCGTCCAGGGGTTCATCGTCAAGCCTTACCGCATTCCCACCGGCTCGATGAAGCCAACCTTGGCCGAAGGGCAGCGCGTGCTGGTAAACCGTCTTGCGATGGATTTCAGTGAACCGCATGTCGGCGGTATTTACGTGTTCCATCCGCCCGAAGGCGCCGAAGAAGAGGAGTGCGGGCCGGTCGCTCACATGGTGAAATTCGGCGGTCAAGCTTGCTCGGTCGCTCTGCCCAAAGAGGCGAGCGCGAACTACATCAAGCGGATCGTGGCCGGCCCTGGCGACGAAATCTACGTCAAGGAAGGTCACGTCTTTCGCAAGGCGGCGGGCAAGAGCCAGTTCGTAAGGGAGCAGGATTCATATATCAAACAGTGCGCCGATGGTCCGGAATGCAGCTTCCTGAAGCCGATCAAGATAGCTGCGGGGCATTGGTTCATGATGGGAGACAATCGAGGTGACTCCGATGACAGTCGCTTTTGGGGGCCGGTCCCCACGGCATGGATCATCGGGCAGGCTGTAGTCACCTACTGGCCTCCAGACCGCATCGGGATCTTTTAGGGCCTGTCCTGGGAGGTGTTTACGGGCAGTTCGTCATCTGGTAAGTTGCTCTAAAATGTTTGTTAGAGCCGCTTGGCGCTCGCTCCTACCGCTGGCCGTCATGGGTGCTCTTTGGTCCAGCCCGGCTGCTGCTCTCGCCGCCGGTGGCGGCATCTCGGGAAAGGTGACGGAAGTGGGGAGCCACGACCCGATCGAAGGGATCGAGGTCTGCGCGGAGACCTTGAACCCCAGTTTCTCCGAAGAAGAAACGGAAGGCGAAGGCGAAGGCGAAGAGGGCTGCGCGAAGACGAACGCGGGCGGCGAATACGCGATCACTGGCCTGAATGCGGGCAGCTATGACGTCTCGTTCTCTGTGCCGACGACGAGCACGCTCAACTTCATCGCCGAGATGTACGACGGCAAGACTGTTCAGACCGAAGCGACGCCGGTGACTGTTGCCGAAGGGGCGAGCACGCCGAACATCGACGCGGAACTGGAAGCAGGCGCGGAGCTGTCGGGTACTTTGACCAGGGCCGGCGGCGGGTCGGGGCTGGAAGGCGCGGAGGTTTGCGCGGTGCGCCCCATAGCTGGCGGCAAGGAGGGCGAACTCGTTGCCTGCACTCAAACGGGAGCGGGCGGCAGTTTCACGCTCGCTGGAGTGCCTGCGGGCTCACTCGACGTGGTTTTCATCTACGTCGGACACGAAGAAATTGGCATCGAATTCTACGGAGGGGGGAAAACGATTGCGGAAGCGAAACCGATCGCAATCGCTGCCAAGGAAGTCAGAACAGGCCTTGACCAGACGCTCACCGTCACTCCCTTCCCGGCCGAAAATCCTAGTAGCGGCGAATCCACAGGTCCATCGGGATCCGAAACCAGCCCTGGCGGCAAGACGGGTGGACCTGGTGGGGGCGTGGCTGGTGGCTTCGCAATCACCGCCATTCATGGCCTGTCGCTTGCCGACACACGCGTCGCTGTCGCTCGCGGAGGCAAGGCGCTGGTGAAGGTCGCGTGCGGAGGGAACGCCCTCTGCCACGGCAAGCTCGCGCTCAGGGAGAAGCGGACGGTCAAGCGGGGTCACAAAGTCAGCACCGCGACGGTCACGATCGGGGCGGCCAGATACTCGGTCAAGGCCGGCGGCACCGCCAGCGTGAGGATCGAGCTCGATCTCACGGGCCGCGAAGAACTGCGAGTCAAACGCGGCAAGCTTGACTTCCACTTGTCGATAGTCCAGATATCACCGGCGCCCAGTGGCGTGTCGGTCAAGGATGTGGTGCTCCTCGAAGCCCACAAGGTGGCCACAAAACGCTGAGTCCTGGGTGGCGCAACGCTCCGCCCAATCGTGTGCCAGGTAACCTCTGGTGAGATGAGCGACCTATTCGACGTTTCCGGTAAGACGGCGCTTGTGACGGGCGGCTCGCGTGGGATCGGGTTGATGATCGCGCGTGGGCTTGTGCAGGCAGGTGCGCGCGTGATCGTCTCTTCGCGCAAGACGAACGATGTCGAGGCTGCCGCACAGCAGCTTGCGGCACTTGGCGAGTGCCATGCGATCCCAGGCGACGTCTCGACGCCGGAGGGCGCGGCGGCGCTGGCGCAGGCCACCCAAGCGCGCTTCCAGGAGCTCAACATCCTCGTGAACAATGCGGGCACTGGGTGGGGCGCGCCGCTTGAGGACTTTCCTGCAAACGGTTGGGAGAAGGTCTCCCACACCAACGTCCAGGGCGTCTTTGACCTCACCGTCGCACTGTTGCCGGCGCTTCGCGCTGCCGCGGATGCTGCTGATCCCGCGCGGGTTATTAACATCGGCTCGGTCGACGGGTTGCGTACGCCATCGCTCGAGAACTACAGCTACAGCGCGAGCAAGGCGGCGGTGCACATGCTCACCAGGCACCTCGCCAAGCGCCTGGCGGGAGAGCACATCACCGTCAACGCGATCGCGCCTGGCCCCTTTGATAGCAAGATGACGGCCTTCTTTCTCGACGATCCAGAGAGCCGTGAGATGGTCGAGCAGATGGTGCCGCTCGGACGCATCGGCCGGCCCGATGATGTCGCCGGGCTCACGCTCTTCTTGTCCTCACGTGCCGGCTCCTATCTCACCGGGACGGTGATCCCGCTGGATGGCGGCATTACCGGGTGTAACTAGCTTTCTCACTATCACCCTCGAGAGTGGACTTCGCGCGGGGGAGCCTCCACCCCAGGTAGTAGGAACCTCACCCTCAGGTCGCAGGGCGAGCACGAAGCACGGAGATCGCCAGCGCGAGGAGGACACCCACGGGCAGCAGCCACCACGATGGGATACCCAGGGCCTCGACAGTGGCGGTCGTGCCCAGACCCACCCAGACGCAGGCGAACAGCAACGGGTCTTCTCCAACGATGAAGTCCCACAGGAATGCGATGAATGCACGGGCATGTCTCATGCCGGCGCCCGCGGGACCGCTGGTCCTCTTGCCGCTGGACCCCGGCGCAACCGCATCACCAGCAGCAGCGAAGCGCCTAGGTAGACAGCGAGGAGGATGAGGATCGAGGCGTCGGCGGCCGGCCATCGAGCGCCGGCGCCCTCAGCGCCCCAATAGGTGCCAAATGCGCTCAACAGCACGCCGACGGCATACTTGAGCGTGTTCTCGGGCACACGGCTCAGCGGCGCTCGGGCGAGTGCGCCGGCGCCGATCACGAGGACCACCGCGCTCGCGGCCGCGACCACCGCGAGCGGCACGTCGTGCTGGTTGGCGCCGAATGTCACGACGATGAACGCGACCTCCAAGCCCTCTAGCAATACCCCCTTGAAGCTGACCGCGAAGGCATAGGGGTCGATGGTCGCGCCCGTGCCACCGGCGGCCTGCGATGCCTTCAACTCGCGGGCGAAGATGGCATCCTCGTCGTGCAGCGCCTCCAGACCCGCTGCCCGCAGAACGGCCTTGCGCAACCACTGCAATCCGAATGTCAGCAGCAGCCCACCGACGATCAGCTGCAGGATGCCGATCGGCAGCGCCGTCAACGTGGATCCCAGGATCGCGATGATGACGGCCAACGTGAGAAGGGCGCCTCCTACGCCGATCCAGGTCGATCGCCATCCGCGCGTGATCCCGGCCGCGAGCACGATCGTGACCGCCTCGACGCCCTCCACCAGACAGGCGAGGAAGACGGCGCCGAACAGCAGGACTTCGCGGCTCACCCTCCTGGCGCCACCAGTCCGCGGTCGTAGGCGAGCACCACGAGCTGAACGCGATCGCGCAGCTCGAGCTTGGCCAGGATGTGTCCGACGTGGGTCTTGACCGTCGCCTCTGAGAGCACGAGCTCCTCGGCTATCTCGGCGTTGGACAGGCCGCGAGCGACGGCGAGGAGCACCTCACGCTCGCGCGGGGTCAGGACATCGAGCACAGGCTTGGCGGAGGTGGGGTCGCCGGCCGGAGGAGGCAGCCGGTGAGCGAGCGTTGCCAGCAGGCGCCGGGTGGTGCTCGGCGCGACGACTGCATCGCCGCTGGCCACGGCACGGATCGCTGAGAGCAGATCGGCTGGCTGGGCGTCCTTGAGCAGGAAGCCACTGGCGCCCGCCCTCAGGGCCGCGTGAGCGTACTCGTCGAGATCGAACGTCGTGAGGATGATGATCCGCGATTGGCTGCCTGAGGAGACGATCGTCCTGGTTGCCTCCAAGCCGTCGGTTCCTGGCATCCGGACGTCCATGAGGACGACGTTCAGGCACGAGACGTTCGACGAGCTCGATCCCCTCACTCCCATCCGCCGCCTCGCCGACCACCTCCAGGTCGGGCTGGGCGTCGATCACCATTCGGAAGCCCATCCTCAGAAGCTCCTGGTCATCGACCAGGACGATGCTCGTCGTCATGCCTGGAGCGCGGGCTCGGACACGCCGAGCGCCAGCCTGGCGCGTACTGACCATCCCCCGTCGGGGTGTGGTCCGGCCTGGACGATCCCGCCATAGACGGACGCTCGCTCGCGCATACCGCGCAATCCGCCGCCTTCGTGGATCTCGGCGTCGATGATCGAGGTGCCGTTGTCACGCACCTCGATGCTGACCTCCTCGCGGGTGCATGACACGGTCACGCAGACGCTTGCGCTCTCACCCGCGTGCTTGAGGGTGTTGGTCAACGCCTCTTGGACGATCCGATGAGCGGTCAGCTGCAGCCCTGGCTCGATGCCGGCTGGCGAGCCCGAGACCTCGTATCGCACCTGGACACCGGCAGCGCGCAGGCGTTCGACCAGGAGATCGATCTGGGCGAGGCCGGGTTGGGGGTGCAGCGCCGGCTGGGTCTCCTCGCGCAGGACGCCCAGCAGCCGGCGCATCTCCGTCAGCGCCTGACGCCCGGTCCGTGACGCGGTGCTCATCGCGGCCTCTGCCCGCTCGGGGGCCTCGCTGAGCTGGTAGCTCGCCCCATCGGCGAGAGCGATCATCACAGTGAGGTGATGGGCCACGATGTCGTGCATCTCGCGCGCGATGCGCGCCCGCTCGGCGGCGGCTGCAAGCAGGCCTTGCTGGTCGCGCTCATACTCCAGCTGCGCAGCTCGCTCGTGCAGTGAGTTGACCAGTGCCCGTCGGCTGCGCACGCTCATCCCGAGCAGGCCCGCGGCGGTCGCGAGGCCAGTGAGCCCGATCCACACCTTCCCGGGCTGGACGATCGCCCAGCGCACCGTCGCCAGGATGACCCCGATCTCCAGGATGCAAGCGGCGATGAGCATCGTGCGCGTGGGCTCATAGACCGCGACGGAGTACAGCGCGACGAGCAGCGCAGCGTCTCCCAAGGTACGGACGTCGAGCAGCCACTGGGCGAGCGCGATGCTCGCGAGGATCCCGAACACGATCAGCGGGTAGCGGCGACGCCAGAGCAACGGCAGCGCCAGGGCGCAACCGAAGGCAACACTCGACGCTCCCAGCCCGCGATTCACCATGACCATTGCGATCAGTGCCGCCACGATGCCGCTGTCGAAGATCCAGGGACGGCGGGCGTCGAAAGCAACCAGCCGCGTTGTAGCGTGGTCCGGCGATTCGGCGACTGCGCTCATCGAGCTCACAGTAGCCAGGATGCTCAGGCGTCGCGGCGCATCAGACTGATCGCTCCGGCGGCGAGCGCCAGCGCGGCGTAGCCGCAGAACAGCGCGAACCCGACCCAGGTACCGAGGTGGTTGGAGTTATCGAATGTCACCGTCAAGACGGTCGTGCCTGCTTCCAACGGCAGGTAGGGCGAAATCGCGTTGGCCGTTTCAGTTGGCAGGATATCGGTGATCCCTGGAAGTACGAACAGCAAAAAGACGAACGAAGCGATCGCGCCGGCGGTGTTTCGGATCAGTGCACCCAGGCCGACTGCAAGGAGTCCGAGCACTGTCAGAAAGAGCGCGGCGCCGATCACGACTCGCAGCGCGTGGGGATCGCCGATCGAGTGCTGGACGTGATGACGGGTCGCGATCGCCTGGACCACGAAGAAGGCGATGAACGACGAGATGAGCATCAGCACGAAAGTGACGGCAGCGAAGACGACAGCCTTGGCCCACAGGACAGGCAGGCGATGGGGGACCGCCATCAGGCTCGAGCGGATCATCCCGGTTGAGTACTCGCCGGTGATGACCATCACCCCGAGCACCCCGATTGCCAGCTGCGCGAGGTGATAGCCGCCGACGGCGTTGTCGATCGAGTTGTAATGGAGCCTCTCGGCGATGCTCATGTCGCTCCAGCGGCCCATGTGGGCGAGTACCACCGCGAGCGCCAGCAGGATCATCATTGCGACCGCGGCGAGGAGCGACCACCGCGTGGAGCGCAGCGAGACCAGCTTCGTCCACTCCGAGCGCATCACACGCGGGAAGCTGAGGCCGGTGCTCATGAGACCTCCTCCAGCTGGGCGAGGATGCCCGGAGTCAGCGTCCCGGCGTGGTACTCGACCGAATCGCCGGTGAGGGCCATGTAGGCCTCCTCTAGCGATGCCTTCAAGGGTGTCAGCTCGTGCAGCACGATCCTCTCCTTGGCGGCGATCTCGCCGATCTGCTCGCTGCGCAGGCCGTGGATGTCCAGCTCACCGCTGCCATGGCTGACGATCCTCACACCTGGGCCGGCAACTGCCTCGCGTAGCGCTTGGTCCTCAGGTGTACGCACGCGCACAGCGCTGTCGGCCGACGCCTGGGCGACGATCTCAGCGACCGAGGTATTGGCTATCAGTTGGCCACGCCCGATCACGACGACCTGCTCTGCGGTCATCGCCATCTCGCTCATCAGATGCGAGGAGAGGAACACGGTGCGGCCCTCGCTCGCGAGGTCCTTGAGCAGCGTGCGGATCCACAGGATGCCCTCGGGGTCCAACCCGTTGGAGGGCTCGTCGAGGATCACTACGCCAGGATCGCCAAGCAGTGCCGATGCGATGCCCAGGCGCTGGCCCATCCCCAGCGAGAAGTTGCCGGCACGCTTGCGTGCGACGTCCTTGAGCCCGACGAGCTCGATCACCTCTTCCACGCGCTTGCGCGGGATGCCGTGGGTCTGGGCCATTGCCAGAAGGTGGTTGTATGCCGAGCGGCCGGTATGGACGGCTCGCGCCTCCAGCAGCGCGCCCACCTCGTGCAGCGGCGCGGTGAAGTCGCGGTAGTCCTTGCCATTGACCGTCGCGACCCCCTGCGTGGGTGCGTCGAGGCCCAGGATGACCCGCATCAAGGTGGACTTGCCGGCTCCGTTGGGTCCCAGAAAGCCGGTGACGATCCCTGGCTGCACCGAGAAGGTGAGGTCCTGGAGGGCAACCTTCTCGCCATAGCGCTTGGTCACATGGTCGATCTCGATCATGTGAGCATCATGGCCCTGGCAGCGGCCTGGCGCCATCGCTCGGGAGACTGGTCTTCTTGCGCTTGGGAGTGCACCTAAGGTTGCACCGCCCTCGTCCTCAGGTCGCAGGGGTCTCTATGGTTGCGCGAAGATCTGGCGTTGTGACAGCGGTAGGCTGCCTCCATGCAGCGAACAGTCCCATGTGGCGCCTGCCTTTCGGTGCTGATGGCGATGCTCTTGCCCACTGTCGCAAACGCTTCCACTTCGAACGCGATGAACTGGTCCACGCAGGGCGAAGCCGTTGTTTGCGGGCTCACCGACAGCATTGAAGGGACCAAGCTCGATCCCGGCACGGGAGCCCCGCTTGACGGCTTGCAGCTTGGACTGCAATGCCAGACGACGGGCATCCAGCATGGCCAGGGGATCGGTGACCCTGCCGTCCAACTTGGACAGGGTTGCGCCGGCCGGGCGCGGCTCGTCGACATCAGCCAGGACGACCTCGTCTCCGCTGCGCCGTTTGTCGCACTGGAACCGGGCTCGGTGTGGAAGCGCGATGGCATCGCCTGCACGGTCGAATCGGCATCGATTCGCTGTACAAATGGACCGGGTTACGGCTTCACAATGTCACCTGGGCACCTTCAACTCTTCTCGCCCACGAGTGCTCTGGCGCCGAAGCAGTGTGGCAGCGTCAGCTACACGGTTCCGCATACCGACGGCAACGCTCATGCCGCTCTGAATAACCTCACGGCGGTTGGCGTCCAGTGTGTCATGGCCCGGTCTGTGGCCAACGCTTTCCTGAGCACCGGAAAAGCGCCCAAGAATTGGCGCGCAACTGAGAAGACGGTCGTCATACACGTCAAAGGCCAAGCCAACACCGTCAGCGAGCAGATCTTTACGCGCGGTATGGCGCGCATCGTTGGCGACATCGATAACTGATACGAGCAAACGCGGCGCTAGATCCGACGCTTTGACCGTGCCTCTGTCTACTTGGCGGAGTAAGGGTCGTAGGTGCCGAATGACCAGAGATTGCCCTCGAGGTCGCGGGCACTGTACTCGCGTGAGCCATAAGGCTGATCTGTCAGCTCACCAACGATCCGTGCTCCGGCTGCCTTTGCGCGATCGTGGTGGGCGTCGGGATCGGCTACCGCCACGTAGATGCTTATGGTCGAGGCGAGGGCGTTCGGTGGTTCGCCGCCAAACCAGCCTGCATCGTCGTGCTGGCCGAACATGATCAGCCCATCCCCGAGGCGCAGCTCGGCATGGTGGATCTTGCCGTCATCGCCGCGGTAGACGGCCTTCTCCTGAAAGTCAAAGGCCTGCTTGAGCCAGTCCAGGGCGCCCTGGGCGTCGCGGTAGCGCAGCGCCGGGAAGATGTTGGGCCGGAGTGCTTCGCTCATCTTGGTCCCTTTCGGTTTGTCGGTCCCTTTGGTGGGCACCTTTGGTGGGTCCCTTTTGGTGGTGGATCCCTTTGGTCGCTCGGTCGGGTGCTCGGCACAAGCTACGCGTCGTGTCCAGCCCTGTCTTGGACAAATGGGATCTCGTCTCCCACGAGGCCACCACCGGGGATTCGGCGGCTGAGGAAGTCACTGGGTGTGGTGCCGGCGAGCTCGCGGAAGTCGCGGTTCAGATGGGATTGGTCGCAGTAGCCCGCGTCATGCGCGATGTCCGCCCAACGAGCGGGGTCTCCGTTGAGCCCCTGGCAGACGTACTCAAAGCGCAGCAGTCGAGCCACTGTCTTGGGCGGCAGACCGACTTGCTCGCGGAATTGGGCGGCCAGATGTCGCCGACTGCAACCCAGCTCGGCGGCCAGCGATCCGATGCGAACACGTCCTGCGCTCGCGCGTAGGTGGACCAGGGCGAAGGCCACGGCTGGGCTCGGCTTTGGCCCCTCCTCGGCCCGCTCCAGCAGAAACGCCTCGATCAGGTCAAAGCGCCCATTCCACTCTGAGACCTCACGCAATCGCTCTGCCAGATGTCGTCCCCGAGCACCAAAGAGGTCCTCCATGCAGACGACTGTGCCCGCAAGCTCGTGCAGGGGGCGGCCAAGCACGGTGTAGGCGCCCAGAGGAGTCAGCTCGATGTCCAATGACGCATAGGCATCTCCAAGCTCGACCAGGCTGTAGCTGTCGCTCAGTCCGCCGACCCATGCGTGCGGAAGCGTGGCGTCGTTCTCACGCAGAGCACCCTCCAGGTCGACCATCAGCGTCAGCGCCGGTCGCGGAGGCTCGAGCCAACGCCCGAAGCCGGCGTGATGCTGATGGAAACCGAGATAGTCACGGTGCAGCAGGGGCCGCAGCCGCGGATCTGGAACGCGCGTCGCGCGCGTCCAGTATCCAAGCTCGAGCTCGTGATGGACCAGGCAGACTTCTGGGATCCCCTGATTGTGCCAAAGGCTCCCAGACTCAGGTTCAGACGGTGGTCAGCCGGCCAGAGGATGACCGATCGATGCGATCTGCACGCTCTTGAGCTTCCTGGTCTCCGAAGGCCCTTCCACGGATGATTGGACCACCCACACCCCGACGTCGGCGGATGCCATGCCCGGTCAGACGTTCTTCGTCGTTGCGTTCGGCTTCGCGCTGCTCGAGCCATGCGGTGTAAGGGTCGGCAGGTAGGGTGCGCGCGGTGAGCAGCTGCTCATCATGGCGACTTGACGTCCAGCTTGGTTGGGCTCCTCCGGAGAGTTCGGCGTTCCCCGAATGTGTGACGGAGGTGGATGATGGAACCTGTTGCAATGATTGTCTGAGCGCTTGAAGCGGTCGCATAAACAGTCCCCTTGACTCAGTGTTCGCTTGTAGATACTTGTGCTGTATCGACTCACATTTCGCAAGGCAAGCTAAGCGCTGCTGTGGTGAATCGAATCGGCCTTGCACGTCAGTCGAAGATGGCAAGTATGCACACTGTCCAGGCCGTTTTGGGGGCGTTGGACGAACGATGTAAGCTCGTCCCCAAAAGGCCTACACACGTGTCGGCCGGGGGTGCCCAGAGCGGGCAATTCGTGTCGTACTCGAGGACTACAAGCCGTGCGCGATCGCGAAGTGCAGCGCTCTCGTTGTCGACCGCTTGCCTGAGGCTGTTGCGGCGACCAGGAGCGTGTAGCTGCCGAGCTTGAGCTTCTTGTGCTTGGAGATGGAACCCTCGAAGTGGACCTTGTTGGTTCCCGCGTGCGCGGAGAACGTCAGGGTGCCGGAGATGACGGTGCGGGTGCAGCTGTGCTCCTTTTTGTTCTTCTTGGTCTGTGCGACGCACCTCTTTCTGACCTTGCGTCCGCTGGCGGGCTCGGTAAACGTGAACGTCACACGCGCCGGCACATTGAGTCCGAAGGAGAAGGTCGTGCCGACCGGAAGCTTCTTCTTACTGATCTGCGCGAGCGCGTTGCCCTCCCGCCAGGTCTTGGCCGACTCATTGAGGCTGCTGAGTGTCGGTTCGACCGGCGGCGCCACGATCGATACCGGCGCCGTGAACAGCGGCGGCGAGGTGACCAGCGGCGCTACGACTGTGTAGCCGGCGCTCTGGGTTGCGTGGAGGCCATCACTGTCGGTGGTTTCGACCGTGAAGGTGTGTTCTCCGGGCGCGCTTGTTTCGATTGGCGCTCCGTTTGCGACCGGCCCCGCGCATGTGGTCACGGTCGCCCCCGCGGGCGCGCCGCAGGCGTAGCCCGCCGCGACCGCCTGCCCCTGGCTGTAGGTCGCGCCGTCTACCGGCGAGAAGATCGCGATCGAGGGCAACGGAGCCGCGAACACGTACGCCGCCCCCTGGCTGGCGCTAGAGCCGACCTTGTGCATTGGCGCGCCTGCGACGATCGTGTTGCCCGAGATCCCAACTGCTCGGCCGAGCTCGTCTTCCGTGGCGCCGTCTGCGGCGCTCAGCTCGGTGGTCTGGTTCATGTCCGTCCAACCGGCGGGACCCATCGCGAAGAGGTACGTCGCGCCCTGACTGGTGTTGGAACCAACCTTGTGATGGTAGGCGCCGGCGAGCACGGTGTCATCCGAGATCGCGACAGAGTTGCCGAGCTCTTCGCCCTCTTCACCTTTCTCGCTGGTCAGCTCGGCGGTCTGGGTCAACGATCCTGTCCAGCCAGAGGGGGGCATCGTGAACACATAAGCTGCGCCCTGTTTGGCTCTTTTGTCGACTTCGTGGTCGGGTGCCCCGGCGACGGTCGTCTCGCCCGAGATCGCGACCGAGGAGCCAAGCCTGTCCAAGGTGGCGCCGTCGGATGCGGTCAGCTCGGCGCTCTGGCTAAGCGATCCGGCCCAGCCAGAGGCGGGCATCGTGAACATGTACACCGCGCCCTGTTGTTCATTGGAGCCGACCTTGCGGGTGGGCGCGCCTGCGACGATCGTCTGGCCCGAGATCGCGACCGAGGAGCCAAGCCTGTCGGATGCGGCGCCGTCGGAGGCGGTCAGCTCGGCGCTCTGGCTAAGCGATCCGGCCCAGCCAGAGGCGGGCATCGTGAACGCGTACGCCGCGCCCCGTTCGGCGTCCGCGTAGATCTTGCGGTAAGGCGCGCCGACTACGATCGTATCGCCCGATATCGCGACCGATTCGCCGAGCCTTTCGCCTTCTTCGCCGTCTGCGGCGCTCAGCTCGGCGGTCTGGGCTTGGGGCTGTGTGCCGGTCCCCCACCCGCCTTCTGGCATGGCGAACACGTACGCCGCGCCCTGTTCAAAGACGTGTGAGCTCGCCACCGTGTGGTAGGGCGCGCCGACGACGATCGTGTTGCCAGAGATCGCGACCGATTCGCCGAAATGGTCTTCCTGGGCGATGTCTGAGGCGCTCAGCTCGGCGCTCTGGGTCGCGTTCGCCCAGCCCGAGGCTGGCATCGTGAAGACATACGCCGCGCCCTCATTCTCGTGCAAGGGCGCGCCGACGACGATCGTGGCGCCCGAGACCGCGGTCGACCAGCCGAGGGTGTTGAAGGTGGCTCCGTCTGAGGCGGTCAGCTCGGCCTGTTGGATGAACGGATCGACCCGCAACGGGTAGCGCGCGCCATGGTCATCTACACGGATCAGCACGCGGCCGCCGACGGGCTCCAGCCACGAATGCAACACGCGTCCACGCGCGTCGGTGACCAGGAGGCCGCCGTAGCGCAACGCCACACCCCGGCCGCTGAACAGCAGCGAGCTGCCCTCCTGACGCGACTCGCCCGCCGGCAGCGGGACGAGATCTCCGGAGAGCGTCAGCGAGAGTGTCAGCGGCCCACTGCCAACATCCGGACGCGACCCAACCTCAAAGCCCTGCTCCAGCCCCAGCGGACCGTTCGCATACCACTCACTGAGCGATCCATAGGCATAACTGACACGGTTGGCGCTCGCGTGCGGTGGGACCGGCCCAAGCGGCGCCAGCGCGCTCGCGTAGCCGTAGGCCGAGAGCCTCATCGAGAGCTGTGCCCCGCCCGAGGCGACTGTCACACCCCGAGGTGAGAAACCCACACGCAAGCGCTGCGACAGATTTATCGCCTCTAGTCCCCGGACGCGATAAGCCGGCTGGTCGTGCCCCAACGCAGCCGAGATCGGGCCCCATGCGGCCACTGGCAGGCTCGCCAGGCTGTGAGCAGCCCTCGTTGCGCGCTCCGCGGTCACGCCGGGCAGCGCGATGAGCGCTGCCGCACACCCGAGCGCCGCCGCGATGCCAGCCGGCAGGCCTGCGACCCAGACCCGGGGCCGGCCGCTTCGTCTCGGCGCCGGTGCCGGCGTGGGCACCCTCGAAACGATCGCATCGAGTGAACGGCCACCCTCCATCAATGAAAGCTAGCTTACATCCACACTCGCTCACCTGGCGAGCGCCCGGGCTATCTGTACCTATGCGAAACGCACCGGATCGGCTACGATCGGGCCAGTGAGCCTGCAGCTCAGCGAGCGTGCCCGAGCGTTGCTGTACGCATTCGCTGGGACGCTGGCGCTGCTTGGGCTCTGTCTCCTCATCGGCGCGCCTGTGGCGGTTGCGGGGGAACCAACGACGACGCTCAACTTCGAAACGCCGGTCATCCCGGGTACAGCGTCGCCGCAGGAGGGGGAACCGGTATCCACCCAGTACGTCTCCCAAGGCGTCGAATTCATCCAGCCCGATGTGACCCTGGTCAAAGAACCGCTCGGGTGGTCTCCCTTCGCCAATGCTCCACCCGATCTGTATCGCGACGACGCGAACGCGCCTTCGAGCAGCATTGACAAGCAGGTGTTGTACGCGTATGCCTGCTTTTCGGAGGGGTGCTCGTTCAACGACTACGCCGCCGAGATGTTCGGGGTGCTGAGCGAGGAGACGACTCAGCTGGAACTGTACGCCGGCACCCAGGGGGGCGGGCCTGTCGAGCTCGCGGGTTACAACCTCGAAGGCAAAGTTGTGGCTGAGGAAACCAAGGAAGTCACGACGAAAGACGAAACGCTCCTGCAGATCAAAACCACGAAAGCGGAAATCGCGTACTTCTCGGTGGCGAGGCTCCAAGGTGGCATGGACGGGTACTCGGCGCTGGAGATCGCCGACCTCAGCTTCGTCGTGCCGCTCGTACCGCCACCCGCCGCGATTGCGCTGGACCAGAATGGGCTGCCCAATGGGCCCATTGGCTCGCAAGGCACCAGCGCCGGCTGGACGGTCGACGTTGAGCGTTTCAACCAAGCCGACGAACCGATCGACCTGCACGTCTCGGGACTGCCCAGCGGAGTGACCCTGACCGGCGGCACCACGATCGAAGCGGACAGCGACAGCACGACCCTGACGTTCTCGATCGCCAAGAGCGCGCCGATCGTGAGCGCAGCGCCGTTCACGATCTCGGCGACGAGTGCAGACGTCCCAGAACCTCCGCCGCCGATCACCGAGGACTTCTCCATCGAATCTGCGCTGCAGGTCAAGCTGCTGAATTACTCGACCGGCACCTATACGAGCAACCAGACCGTGACGCTGACGCCCTGCTCGGGCTCGACCCCGGAAGTGGTCGTGATGCCGGGACGCGGAGTCAGCACCCCAACGAGCCTCACCCTGAGCGCCAGCGGCAATACCAGTGGACTGAGCTACTCGCTCGCGAGAACCTCGGTGCCCTCCCCCGGCGGCGAGGTGAACCTGGCGATCTCTCAGTCTGCGAGCAGCGACTCGGGCGAAGCCGAAATCACAATCACCGGCGAAAACAACGGCTTCCGCTCCTCGGCGACTGTAAAGGTCCTACGCGGAGGGGCGCCGACGGTGAGCTCCTTCTATCCACCCGCTGGAAACACCCCCCAGGCGCTGCACCCTGGCACCACGGTGACGATCGGCGGGAGCGGCTTCTGTCCGGGCTCGACCGTGGATTTCGGCAACCCCGAAGCGAGCGCGACCCCGAGCTCCATCAACTCGAGCGGGACTGAGCTCACCGCGAATGTCCCAGCGCTCGGCACCGCCGGCCCCGTGAGTGTGGTCAGCGGCGGGGTTGCGGGAGCCAGCGCGGCGTCGATGACGATCAACAGCTACCGCAACGTCGACGGCTACCAATTCAAAAACTACGACCCGCACATCGACTTCGAACAGCTGACCGATGCGTTTGGCGAAGGACAGACCTACGACACGATCGATTTCTGCTGGCCGTTTGGATGCGATGTCCACGTCCGCGACCCGTTTGCGATGATCTTCAACGCGGTCGCCAACGCCAGCATCACCAACGGCGCGTGCTTTGGCATCTCGCTCTCCACCCAGCGCCTGCTGGAGGGTCATCGCCTGCTGGGCGAATTTCCGCCTGGCAATGAATTCGGGGACATCTTTGGCCTGGAGAACAAAACGGAACCCACAGGCCAACTGACTAACTTCATCAACGCGATGCATGTCCAACAGCTCAGTATCCAGTTTCTTACGCACTGGCTCGAAGATGACGCGTGGTCAGGCATCGAAGGGGGCGCCGTCACCTCGCAGACGGTGTACGCGGAAATCAAGGCCGCGTTCGCCGCTCACGAATACCCGCTGGTCTCGATGTTGAAAGGTGGGGAAGGCCACGTGGTCGTGGCCTACAACCTCGAAGGTGCACCGCCGAGCTACTACATCGATGTGTATGACTCAAACGAACCATTCAATGCAGGAGGCAGCGAGGAAAACAGCAGCAGCGGAGGACACCACAAGGAAAACTGGGAAAAGAGCCGCGTCCATGTTGGCTCAGACGGAGAATGGTCGCTGCCCAGCACAGGCATCAGCGGTGAAAACCCGGGACTAATCGTCACCACAGCCGAAAGCCTGCCGTGGGAATGGCCAGACATGCCAACGCCCCTGGGCCTCGTCGAATTGAGCGGCGGAAAACTGGGCAGGGCGACCGGCGCTCACCTGAGTAGCGCCAGGCCCAAAGTGCCCCTGGGCGGCCTGCTCTTTGGCAGCGCAGGTCCTGGTGAAACGGCCGGCAGCAGCGCCACGCCCCCGCCTGCCAGCGGCGTCACGCAGCTGACCGATGCGGCCGGGCACACGCTGTTCGCGCCGAACGGCACGCTGAATGAGAACCCGGCCACACGACTCGTGGCGGCCCCGTTCGCCTCCGAAGGCTCCACCAAAGGCGCTCCCGCGCAGATCTACCTCCTGCCCCGTGGCACGGGCACGCTGAAGGCGACCGTGACGGGCACAGGAGCCGGCCCGGACACGCACACGCTGATCGAGCCCCACTTCGTAGCCCAGATCGACACGCAGTCGGGCAAGGGGGTCAAGGACACGCTCACTTTCGCCGCCGGCTCCGGGAAGGTGGGCTTCGCCACCCAGGCTTCTGACAAGCCGCTCGCGCTGACGCTCCTAGGGGGCTCCGGAAAGGAACGGCGCACCGTCGAGGTGACCACGACGAGCTTGCGCGGCGCCGGGGACACGCTCGCCTTCACCGGTGGACAGAGCGGCCTGAGCTTCACCCACCACGGCGCCCCAACGACCTTCAAGCTCACGCTTTCCGCGCAAGGCCCCAAGAGCGCCCCGACGGTCTTTGAAAGCGCACCGATGCACATAGGCACAGGCGCAAGCGCCAGCATCGGCACTGTCCATTGGGGCTCGCTGGCGGCGGCCACGGTGCACATCGAGATCGGCGGGCATTCGGTCGTCTTGCACAATCGCACCCATTCACCGCATCTGGCCTCGATCAAGAAGCTCAGCGCAAAGCAAGGCCACAAGGGCACGATCTCGCTGACGATCGCCGCCAGGCTGAAACACCTGCCCACCGGTGCTCAGCTGGCGTACACATGGAAGGTCAGCAGCGGCCGGCGTGTGGTGGCTCACCACGCGGAGCTGATGCGCTCAGACGCCGGCTCGGCGAGCTACACGTTTACGCCCAAGCGCAATGGCCGCTACACGCTGACCGGCACAGTCATCGTCGTTACGATCAAGGGAGTCACGCAGAGCACCTCCCGATCCTCCCGCACGCTCAGCTTCAAGGGGTGAGCGTGCCCGACTGCCGGCGCTGGCCGCCGGCCTGCTCGAGATGAGTCTTGAGTGTGGAGCGGAATTGGGGGCAGGCGAGGAGATCGCGATGTGAGCACTCGAGCGCATGCTCGATCAGCCTTTTCGCTCGCTGTGCGTCCGCGATGCGAGCGTCGAGCTCCGCGATCTTGTGCTCGGCCAGATGGGTCCAGCCTCGACGTCCCTGGCTCCTGGCGGCGAGCAGGAGACCGATCTCCGCAAGTGTGAAGCCGGCGTCCTGGCAGAGGCGAATGAGCGCAACGCGCTCTGCGCTGGACTCCAGGTAGTGCCTCCGTTGACCGACACGCTCGGCGGGTGAGAGCAGGCCAATCCGCTCGTAGTAGCGGAGCGCCGACGCTGCGACGCCCGTGCGACGAGCCAGCTCTCCGATACCCACCAGGCCATTCTGCGGCATGAACATCCCCTTGACTTGAAGTGCGGTTCAACCCCGATGATCCACACTCATGCACGAGAGGTCAAGCCAATGAAGCTTAGACAGAGGGTCACCGCCGCCATACGCGCCCAATTCGGGCGCCCTCATGGCCTCTGGGGACGGGCGGTGGGCCTGCTGCTGGCCCGCCGCTCGTCAAACCGCAGGCGGAACGCATGGGCGGTGTCCCTACTCGACGGGCGGCCTGACGATCGCGTCTTGGAGATCGGCTTTGGCCCGGGCCTCGCGATCCTCGAGCTCAGCCGCGTCGCGCCCGAAGGCTACGTGTGCGGGATCGACCACTCCCAGCTGATGCTCCGCCAGGCGAGCCGGCGCAACGCCGATGGCATCCGCCGCGGAGTGGTCGACCTGCGCTTGGGCTCTGTCGACGAACTTCCCGGCTTCGACGCGCCGTTCGACAGGATCCTCGCAGTCAACGCGGCCCTGTTCTGGAAGCAGCCCGACGCGCGCCTCGAAGAGCTTCGTCATCTGCTGCGCCCAGGTGGTCTGATTGCCATCGCCCACCAGCCTCGCGGTCCGGGCGCGAGCGACGAGATCGCGATGGCCAAGGGCCAGGAGATCGCGGCGTCACTTCTCCGAGCGGGATTCTCCGAGCTGCGGATGGAGACTATGCGCCTGAAGCCGGCAGTCGTGTGTGTGCTCGGCGCGAATACAGCAGGCACATAAGCCAGCTCGCCAGTCGCGCCCGGCGTTTCGCGCCTACGTCGTGAGCGCCCGGCTGGATCCTGAGCCACAGCGTGCCTGCTCGGGCTGCGGTCGGCTGGCACCCGTGGACGCGGTCGATGTAGCATTGCTCGATCCCAGCAAGGAGATGACGAGATGGCTGTGGCTGTTGGCGTGTTGAGCGACACACGGAGGCTTACGCTTGGGGCGATCTGTGACACGTTTGCGCCCTCGATCGAGGTCGATGCTGGTGGTCAGGTGTTGCGCGACTTCTACGCGCGATCGGCGTCGGACCTGGGCGTCCCTGTTCAGATCGAGGGGCTGCTCGGGCAAGCGATGATGCCGGAGGAGGTGGAGGCCTTGGGCCAGTTGCTCGATGCCTTCGCCGAGCACGACTTCTCGGGCCTGCCGCTTGCCGCGCGGACCGAGCTCCTTCGCCTCGTGGCTGCCTCGGGTCCGGAGGCGAAGCTGGGTGTACGCAGGCTGCGGGGGCTCACGTTCCTGTTCTTCTATGGCATGCCTGACGAGTCCGGGCACAACCCCAACTGGGATGCGATCGGATACCCGGGTCCGATCTCAGCGGCGCCCTCGCCGCAGCAGGCTCCGAAGACGATCCCGCTGGAGCGGATATCAGGCGAGTTGGCGACGCTTGCGTGCGATGTCTGCGTGGTGGGTTCGGGAGCGGGCGGGAGTGTGATCGCCTCCGAGCTGCAGCGAGCTGGCAAGTCTGTGGTGGTGCTCGAGATGGGCCAGTATCGCAACGAGTCCGACTTCAACCAGCTCGAGTTGCCAGGCATGCTCGAGCTCTACCTTGGAGGTGGCCTGGCCGCCTCGGAGGACGGCTCGATCGCGATCCTTGCCGGCTCGACGTTGGGTGGCGGCACGGTCGTCAACTACATGAACTGCATCCGCACGCCCGAGCGCATCCGCCGCGAGTGGGCGGCGATGGGCATCGAGGGCATCGATGAGCCCAGCTACGAGCGCCACATCGACGCGATCTGGGAGCGGCTCTCGGTCAACGACACCGCGACCTCGCAGAACCGCATCCACCAAAAGCTGATCGAGGCGTGTGAGAAGCTCGGCTATCCGCACAGGGCGCTGACCCGCAACACGGATATCGCCTGCGAGGACCCCAGCGTCTGCGGCTACTGCTACGCCGGCTGCCAGAAGGGTTGCAAGCAGTCGACGATGAAGACCTTCCTGCAAGATGCCGCCGACGCGGGCGCACGCTTCGTGGTCGGCGCCCGCGCCGAGCGGATCCTCGTGCAGGACGGCCGTGCCGCGGGCGTGCAGGCGACCGTCACACATGCGGACGGATCCACGAGCACGCTGACCGTGAACGCGCCCACCGTCGTGGTGGCGTGCGGCTCGATCGAGTCCCCGGCGCTGTTGCTGCGCTCGGGTATCGGCGGTCCAGCGGCGGGCAAGCACCTGCGGCTGCATCCAGCGGCCCTCGTCGCGGGTGTCTACGAGCAACCGATCGAGGGTTGGACCGGACAGATCCAGTCGGCGCTCTCTGACCAGTTCGTGGACTGCGAGGGCGAGCATGGCTTCCTGATCGAGGCCGTCGGGGCTGCCCCAGCGCTCCAGGCACTCTCACTGCCCTGGGAGGACGGTCACAAACACAAGGAACTGTTCGCGCGGACCTACAAGCACCTGGCGCCGTTCATCTCCGTCGCTCGCGACCACGGTGAGGGCGAGGTCGTCCTGGATGAGCACGGCCGCGCGCTCACGCGCTGGTCGCTGCGCGATGAGGTCGACGCGCGCATGTTCAGAAGAGCGATGCTCGAGCTCGCCAAGCTGCAGCGGGCAGCCGGCGCGCAGGAGATCATCACCCTCTATCAGAAGCCGCTGATCTGGCGCGAGGGCGATGACTTCGATGAGTTCCTGGCCGCGATCGAGCAGGGCTCGCTGGAGGCCAACGACGTGGCCGTGTTCAGCGCGCACCAGATGGGCTCCTGCCGGATGGGCACCGACCCGGCAAACTCGGTCGCCGATGGCCGCGGCGAGCTACACGACACCAAGGGCGTTTGGATCGGCGACGGCTCGGCGTTTCCCACAGCACCTGGCGTGAACCCCATGATCTCGATCATGTCGCTGGCGCACCGCACGGCAGCCAACATGAACGCTGCTTCATAGGGCTTCAGCTGCGAACGCCGGGCGAGGCTGCGTCTGCGACGCGCTGTCCCAGCTCGCGGACCTGATCGTCGGAGAGGTGGTCGACTGAGAGTCCTGCCTGCTGAAGCTCGCGACGCACGTTCACTGTGGCCAAAACGGTGTCGACCGATCGGCCAAGCTCTGCGAGCACGCTGCTCACGAACGGGTCATCCAGCGACGTGGTCCCATCTTCTGCGGGCTTGAGCAGCCATGCGCGCAGCGCCTCTGCTTGGCCCAAACTGAGGTCCAGCGTGAGCATCGGCTCGTGACCGGGCTCACTCTCGAGTTGAGCGGTCGTCTGCGCCACTTGCTCTGTCAATTGGTCGGTTGCTCCCATCGGTCTATGTATCGACGCTCATCTAGTTTGACTTTAGTCCGCTCAGCTTCGACAAGTACATGATCTTCCTCCGGCGATGTCGAGACGCGAATGCCGTCGTTGGCGAGCTCGCTGGCCAGATGGCGGGGGACGGCAATGACGCTGCGGCCTTCGCCATGACCTCACGCCATGCGCTGCGGTCTTGGAAACACCAGGCCGATCAGGAATCGAGAAGCGCCGGTTACCGAGGTCACCTAGAGTGACCGTGGTGGACCCCACGATTTACTGGACTTTTCTCCCGCATGGTGACCCGGATGCTTCCCTGGTCTTCTATCGAGATACCCCCAGCTTGCGGGCAACCCGATCAAAATCAACGAGCTGCGCTGAGCCAACTGGCCATTCGTAGCCATAAAGGAAACGAGACTCATGAAGACAATGACATGTAAACAACTGGGTGGCCCGTGTGATTTACCTCACCATGGAAACACCGCAGATGAGGTCATAAAGGCACAGGACAAGCATCTGAACGACGCGGTTGCACAAGGCGATGCAACGCACGAAAGTGCTTTGAAGGAGATGAAGGGTAGGTGGAAGCATCCCATTTCAGGAATGGGGTGGTACAGGAAGGCCAAGCGTGATTTTGCTGCTCTTCCTGAAGACTGACTGGCCGGTCGCTGCCAGGCGCTGGGCGCTGACACCCCGCGCACCGTCGCCGAGCACCGGCACGCGATGGAGGACGCGCTTGCGCTCGCCGAGTTGCGCAGCTCACGGAGCATCACCCAGGTCGAGCTTGCGGCCCAGCTCGGGATCACCAAAGGCTGGTAGGTTGCGTCACTTGGCAAAGGCGTCATGACATCCAACAGGGAGTCGGTAGGTAGACGATGAGTAAGCCGCCAGTACACAAAGCAGCATGTGAGATCTTCACGGCAGCTGTCGTGACGTTCGCTGTGGCTGGGCTAACGTTTGCCTGCGGGGCGCCGGCAGCGGGAGCGAACGGGAGCGCCGCACGTGCGTCTTGGGCGGCTGCGCCTGTGGCGTCAGTGGCACTCGCGAGCAACACCGGGCTTGGGGGCTTCCAGCCGCTCACCCCGTGGCGCAAACCGTCTGTCGAACTTCCGCCTCCACGTTTGCTCGCCTACCAGCAGCTCGCCGAAGCTGGGGTTAGTCAGACTTTGCACTGGCGCCATGGCGCTTGGTACTGCGAATACCTCCGCTGCACCCATGGGCCCTACCCACTTGTCACTATTTGGGGTGAGGTGCCGTTGTTCGAGACCGCTGACGCGCTCGAGATGGCCTCGCCCTCATCGGCGCATCGAGCGCTCGTAGATCGTTTCGCGCGTGCGAACGAGCGCTACTGGGACGGTGCGCTTGGCGGCTACGCCCCGTACCCGGGAGACCGTGCAGGAAATGTTCAGGCGTTCTTCGACGACAACGGCTGGGAGGGGCTAGCGTTCCTAGACGCCTACAAGGCCACCCACGAGCGCCGTTGGCTCTTTGACGCCCAGCGCGCGTTTCACTTCATCGCCGCCCGCGGCTGGGACAAGGACGGCGGGGGAATGTGGTGGAATACCAGCCACCCCTACCACTCGGGACCCGCTCTCGCCTCCGACAGTCTTTTAGGCATTCTGCTCTACGGCGAAGACCACGAACGCTGGCAGCTGGAAGACGTGAAGATGTATGCCGACTGGGCAAACGCCAACGACAACCACGACGAACGCCAGCTCTACCTCGAGATGCCCAACCAGCCGGAATCGGTGAACGACTACGTGCAGGCTCCCCTGATCTACGCGCAGTACCTGCTGTGTCAGGACGGGGAGGGAGAAAGCTACTGCCTTCAGGCGGGACGAGTGGCGGCCACGCTCGCCGAGCAGAGCGTCGACGCATATGGCTACAAATACAACTACGGGCCTGAGTATGACGCGATCTTTATGCAATGGATGATGGCCTACGGGCAGGCAACGGGCGAGTCCTACTGGTTGACGCTCGCGAAGGTCAACGCGGCGGCTGCGGCGGCGAACGCCGGCAAAGGGGACGGACTCTGGCTCTCGAGTTGGTGGGGCGGGGCAATTGCTGACCCTGAAACGCACCCGAACATGATGCGCACCGTGGGTGCCACGACGAGCCTCTTCGCTTGGGTCGGTGTGTACTCGAGCGCCGGCTCGTGAGACCGGAAGAGCGGCGTTGTCGGCCGTGACGCGGCCCTAGCCGATGAGATTCGGCCTCTTCTGCTCAGCGCAGGCCAGCAGCGACGCTCGATCTGGTCTCCGGCGGCCGACTCGACTTCGGTATCGGGAAGGGCTATCGCCACAGCGAGTTCACCGGCTTCCAGATCCCGCAGCAGGAGGCGGAGGCACGTTTTGAGGAGGCCATCGCGCTCATCACGCGATCCTGGCTTGAGCGCTCCCGCTTCTCACACCATGGGCGCTTCTGGCGCTTCGAGGACATCGTGGTCGAGCCGCCGCCCGCGCAACGACCGCACCCGCCGTTCTGGATGGCCGCTGGGAGCCCAGCATCGATCCGCAAAGCGGCCGCGCGCGGCTTCAACCTCATGCTCGACCAGTACGCGTCCCCCGAGCAGATCGGCGAGCGCATGACGCTATACCGCGCCGAACGTGAAGCGCATGGGCGAGCGTTCGATCCGATGGGAGTCGTCGTGGCGCGCCAGCTATACGTCGCGAGGGATCGGGCGGACGCCGAAGCCGCTCTTGCTCGCCAAGCCAAGTACACCCAGCGCACGGTGAGCGTGTCCCGCTCGCCTGCACGCAAGGGCGGCTCGCATGTGCTCGCCTACGCCGACAAAAGCGGCGGCACCGAGGAGCACGCGCTCTATGGAACACCCGAGGAAATCTGCGCCAAGCTGGCGACGTTGAATGCCGCCGGCGCTCGCTACATCCTGCTCACCGTGCTTGGCGGCAAGGAGCAACTGCAACGGTTCGCGCACGAGGTCATGCCAAAGTTCTCCGCGACAGAAGACGGCGAGGGCAACACCAGGTCCCCATCAGCCGGGCTCGTCTGACTCGCCAAAATTCTCAACAAGCCGGAAGAGCCGCACATGGGAATGCGCGATCGCTCTAAGTTCGCGCATCAGCCTGTGAGCCTCAGGCGAATCCGTGAGTTCTTGGCGCTCCTTGATCGTTCGCATGCGCACCACCACCATCATCGTGTCGCCGTTGGTGCTTTCATAAAGCTGGGCAGACACGAAACCTTGGCGGCCGACGATCACGTTTCGCACTCCGTCGGAGATCCCTCGGGCTAGCTCAACCCGCTGCGACGGGTCGACCGTCCAGGCGTCGATCAGGATCGGGGATTCCATTGGGCGCATTGAGTCTAGATCGTTCGTGAGCCGCCGAGTGGTGTCTGGCCCTCCAGACGATCAGCGGACAGCCGCCAGACAGACCTCGACTGCCGGTTTTCCTGGGTTGGCTACCTGTACCGTGTCAGCACCTCGCAGATGCGGTCAGTGCCCCAGCCGATCTCCTGCGCCGGTACGCGCTCGTCCGCCGCGTGAATGAGGCTCGTGAATTTCAGCTCCGCCGGAAGACGCATCGGTAGAAAACCGTAGGTCTGGATTCCAAGCCGGGCGAAGAACCGACCGTCGGTGATACCTGGCATGAGCATCGGCAACGGCACGGCGTCGGGGTCGGCGGCGGTGAGCACGTCACTCAGCAACGGCATCAAGGACAGGTCCGCCCGATCAGATCCTGGCTCATAGCCCGTTACCTCCAGCTCGAGGTCCTCGTCATCCGCCAGCTCACGCAGCTCGCGGAAGAGATCGTCCGGCGTCTGCCCAGGAAGCAGACGCCCGTCGAGCTCGAGCTGCAACTCACTCGGGATCACGTTGACCTTGGCGCCGCCTCGTACGACAGTGGCGTTGACCGTGTTATGGAACATCGGATCCAGCGTCTGGCCCGCCTCGCCGATCATGTCGAGCATCGCGTCGGTGCGTTCGGGGTCGAGCAGCCCGTCTGCCAGCTCTCGCCCGCCGGCGGGTAGCGCCGCCGCCACCGCCTCGATCATCGACCGCGGAATCTCGGTGACGTGCACCGGGAGTCGCCGCGCATCCAACGCGCTCAGCAACCGAGCAAGCTTCGCCATCGCACCGCCCCGCATCGGGATCGAGCCGTGCCCGCCGGGCCCCCGGATCGTCGCGCGCGTCCAGCACACCTGCTTCTCACCCACCTGAATCGGGTAAGTGCTCAGACCCGCCAGCTCAGTACGCGCACCGCCGAACTCACCGAGCGCGTGCCTCACACCCTCGAACAGCTCGGGATGCTCCTCAACCACGAAGCGCGCGCCGTACGCCCCCAGATTCTCCTCATCGGCGAGCACGCACAACAGCACATCGCCCGGTGGAGGCTCAGCAGACTCGGCGAGCCGCAGGATCGCCCCGAGCATCATCGCCACGCCGCCCTTCATATCCAAGGCCCCTCGACCCCAAATCTCACCCTCGATCAACTCGGCGCCGAACGGATCGTGGCGCCAAGCCTGGCCATCTGTCGTGACCACGTTGACGTGACCCTGGAGAAGGAGCGGCGGCGCGACACCCCGACCAGGCAGCCTCGCCAGCAGGTTAGGCCGTGCCGCGTCCTTGGCCAAAACTCTCGTCAGCAGGCCAGCTCCATCGCAGAGATCCTTGATCCATCCGACGCACTGAGCCTCGTTGCCGGGTGGATTGGTCGTGTCGAACCGGATCAGCTGGCGCAACAGCTCGACAGGATCGTGTGGCACGGCGCCGGACCATACCGGCTGGCGCTAAGCGGAGGGTCGGGGGCACGGGACGGATGTCTGTGTGGTGGTGGTCGTGCCGTCCATGAACGTGAAGGTGCCCGCGAACGGAAAGCCGCCGCGTGGGCAGGAGTGCGGCAGGCGCAGCCCTTCGGGCTTGTAGGGGATCTCGCGGGCGCCAACACGCTTGTAGTAGGTGACGTTGTGCGGCCCGATGCGCGCGGTGAAGCGCACGATCGACGCGGGCGGCGCTTCGGGGTTCCACGGGATTGGCGGAATCTGGGTGTCAAGAGAGCCGCCAAACGGAGGGTTGGCTTCTTGGAGGAGCCCTCCGAACACCAGCTGTTCGCTCACGGGTGTTACCGCGTTCGCGTAGAACAGCAGCTGGAGCTCTTCATCGAAGACCGGCCCCATCCAGATCGAGATCACGCCTGTCTCATGCACGACCTCTCGGTTCGCCTGTATCGCGAGCAGCGCGCTGCCAAAGCCCATCAGCGCATTCGCTGGGCAGCCCCTGTTCCCGAGTGCTTCGAGCATCGCCGCTGTACAGCTCGCGCGCCCCAAGCCGCTTGTGAGCAGCCCGATTTTTGCCGGGTAGCGGAATTCGAGTTTGGTCAACGGAGAGGGCACGAGCTTGCCCGTCGCCGAGATCTGTGTAGAGAATTCGATTGTCGTCCCCGCTCCCAGACGCTCCGGTGAGAGGTGCACTCCCAGCTTCACCGTCTGCGCCGCCGAGGCTGTGCTGGTCAATCCGATCCAGCCCGCCCCGGCCGTGGACGCGAGCGCGCAGATCCCGAACAGCACCGCCACGCGGCGCATGTCGCTGCCGAGAACGGCTGCTCGCGCGCGCACCGCGCAGCCGCTCGTCGCTTTCAATACGCCAGCGCGCCGGTGGTCTGCACCGTCACCGCGTTGTTGCCTCGGTTGATGGTGCCGTAAAAGCCACCGCGGCCGTGAGCGTGGGCGTAACGGTCCGTACCATGGCTGATGGTCAGCGTGCCCGCGAAGCTCGAGTATTCCTCCCCGGAGGAGTGCGGCTTGCCGATCCCGCGGCCGATCAGCTCGCCGTAGTGGCTGGAGAGCGTGAACGAGGCCCTCACCGTGGCGCCCACTTCGAAGACCACCTTCACCACTCCTGGCAGCACGCCAGTAGCCTTGCCTTCCTCGATAAGCGTCGAGTCGGCGGTTTCGCGCACGAAGTGCAGGCGTGCCGTGTCCGTGATGTTCAGCGCTCGCGCGGCGTGGGCTCGTCTGCTCTGCGATGCCCGCACAGAGCCCGCAGTGAGTGCGCTCTCCAACGTAGAGAGTGCCGCTGCTCCGGCAAGTACGGCGAGGGAGTATGTGATCGCTGTTCTCACGTGGGGCGGGTGGTCGCGGCGAGCCGCTGGTTGAGGGGGGCTGCTGTCTCCTCAACAACGCTGAGGCTTGTAGGTAGCGTTGTGCGAGCGTTGCCGGTTGCCAGCTGCCGCAGCCTCTTTGCTCCGCGCCACGCGCGCATTACCGCGAGGGTCGGCGCCATCAGGGCTCCCAGCTCATCGTGGACGCGCTGCGTCAGCGGCGCCGCGATGCCCTGTGTGGCCTCCTGCGCGCTTGTGTAGTAGGCCACCACCCCCACCAGCGTCATCGCGTGGTGAGCGGCGTTGGGCAGCGTCTGCACCTGCTGCCTTGCGTCTCTCATCACCGCCTCGATTCGATCGGCCAGGGTCGCGCGGCTGTCGTAGTGGCGTACGTACCACGGCTCGCCGGACGCGTTGTCCTGCTCGTAGTCGATCACGCTGTCCAGCATCGTGCTCAACGCGCTGATCGACAGGTAGGCGGAGTCGATCGCCGCTGCCTGCGCTGGGGTGCTGCGAATGTCCGCTGCCGCGGCGATCAGCGCATGGACCGCCAGCACCGAGGAGACCGCCCCGGCCATGAACTCGCGCCACTCCAGCGCCGTACCTGCCGCCTGCGCAGTGGCCCACTCCTGCAGCTGTTCGGCTCCCGCCCGCGGCGCCGCGTGCACCCGCACCTGTGCCTCCGCGCAACGCGCCGCGCTTGCAAGCGCGGCCCCTGACATCGCACGCCACGCCGGCAGTCCTCTGAGCGCCGTGCTCGTCGTGGCGCTCAGCGCGGCAAGATAGCCGCCATCGTCTGAGGGGTGGTGGCCGAAGTAGTCGCCCGTCTGTGCGGGCTGAGCGCCAAGCGCGTCGGTGAACGCCATGAACAGTCGGCGGCCGCTGCGCAGCGGGTCTATCGCCGGCTGCTCGGTCAGACCGTCGAGGTAGTCGTACATGACCTCAAGCGCCACGATCGCTTCCACCGTCCGTGCGCGCTCGGGGCGCGGGGCGAGCGTGGCGAGCGTGGCCGCCACCTCTGCGTTGAAGCGCTCTGTTTGCAGCTTGGCCAGCGCGATCGCGCGCAGAGCGGGGTCCTCGATCTCCCCTGCGCGGCGTTCCCAGTGCCTCAGCTGCGCGCGCGCCAGCGGCGCCACGCCGGTCCAGTAGCGGGCGTTTGCCACTGCCAAGGCGAGGCCGGCGCTACTCATCGAGCGCAAACGTGGGGGATACGCGCGAGGCAAACCATGCGGGGATCGCCGTGATCGCGAACACGCTTGCGATCACGGCCACAAAGATCTCCAACGGCCGGAGGCCGGTCGCGAAGCCGGCAACCGGAAAGCCAGTCACATGCTTCAGATAGCTGTCGATAACGAGCTGACCATACATCCCGAGGATGGCGCCGGTCAAGCAGCCGGCGCTCAGCATCAGCGCGACTTCGATCGCCAGCACCTTGCGCAATCGCTTGGGCGTCGTGCCTTCCAGGCGCAGGCCCGCCAGGGCAGCGCGCCGGCGCCAGATGCTCGACCCCATTGCCGCGGTCAGCGCGAGGATCGCGGCCGCCACGAGCAGTGTGGCGATGTCTCCGAGTTGACTGAGCCCTTCGCTGGCGGACGCGTCGATCTGGCGTTCCCGTTCGCCCGCGGACCGCACTTCAAGGCCGCTTGACGGACCCAATGCTCGGATGATCTCGCTGCGGGCAGTGCGTACCGCACTCTCACTGCCGCTGCCATCGAGCTGGACGCCGAGTGCGCTCGGCGCGGTCGTACCCCACGCGCGGCTGTAGTCGGCGGTATTCATCACGATCGCTCCCGGTGTCCAGCCGAAGTTGGTGGTCGTGGCCGCGATCCTGAAAGGAATGTGGCCGGTGGGGGTGGCGAGCGCCAGAACACCTCCCACTCCGGCGTGGTGTTCTGAGGCCAGCTGCGCCGAGACCGCGATCCAGCCACCCGCTTCGATGCGTGACTGCGCCGTGGCGGCTTGGCCGGCGACGATCTGCCCACTCAACAGTGTCAGCGGCGTGCCCTGCGGCCACGCGATCACCCACAGGCGGCGATCGCCGATGTTCACATAGCTGCCCTGGAACACGCTTACGCCCCGCACACCTGGCAGTCGTGCGATCGCGGCTGTGTGACCGTCCGCGACGAAATCGTCGATTGCCTGGTTGTCGTGCGGGTCGAGGACCCACATGTTCGCCCCGGCCACGTAGTGGGAGGTGTAGCTGTCGATGCCGCGCAACAGGTCCGCGCGTGAGCCTCCCAGGGCCACGCTGCCGAACAGCGCAACCGCGCCGGTGGCCGCAAGCGCCAGCGAGCTCACGGTGGTGGCGCGCAGCGACGTGAGCGCCGCCGAGAGCAGCGTGAGCTGGCGGTAGCGCACCGCGGCAGCGCCAGCGGCGCGCAGCACTCCCGCCAGCGCCAGCGGCACCAGCAGCATCGTGGCGAGCGCCAGCAGCAGACACACCTCGAGCGCGGCGGAGCGCACAAGCACGAACAGCGCGCTGCCCAGGGCCAGCAGCATCACTCCGCCGAGCGCGGCCCGCCGCTGCGCGGTCTCGCCCAAAGCGTTGCCGGGAGCGCCGTCCTCTCCGTATGCGGCGTCGAGCGCCCGTCCCGCGCGCAGGTCAAGCAATGGCACAATCGACGCAGAGCACGTCGCCAACAGGCCGCAGGCGAGCGCCAACACCACCGGCGTGAGCCCGATCACGGTGTTGGTGCCGAGCGTGAACGACCGCGACAGGTAGCCCGGCGATTGGTGAAACGCCCCGGACAGCGCGTAGCCGCCGATCAGGCCGGCGAGCGACGCCGCGATCCCCAGCATCAAGCCTTGCGACATGACCATCTGGAAGATCGCCGCGCGGCCCGTGCCGTCCACGCGCAGGTCAGCGATCGCCTGGCGTCGATCGGGCACGGTCAGCAGCAGCGCGTTGAATGCGAACAGAAACCCCAAGAGCGCGCTGATCGCCGCGAACAGGTCGCTTGCTTGGCCGCTCGGGCCCAGTGCCTGGCGCAGCAGCGCGAGATCCCGATCGGCGGGCGTCACGTCCAAGCGGCTGCCTGCGAGCTGCGTGAGTCCTTTGCGGACTTCCGCTTCGTGTCCGCGGTCGACCTCCACGAGCACGCGCGAAACCCGATCGGGGAGGCCCGCCATCTGTTGGAGCCGGGGCAGCGGCATCACCGCCACGGTGGCGCGCGAGAGCACACCGAACGTTTTCGGGCCGAGCACAGCCGACACGTTCAGCCTGCTCGATATGCCGCGCAGCATCACCGTCACCTTCTGTTTGGAGCCGCTGTCGCTGTCGCCCAGGCCGATCGCCTGCGCGGTCGTGGTACTGAGACCGATGCCGCCCGGCGCGAGCGTCGCGATCGGGAGCGTGCGCGTCAGGCCGTCGAGTGTGGCAAGCCCAACCGTCGTGCCGGTGATCGTGACGGTCACGCTTCGGCCGTTGCTCGCCACCACGGTCGCTGTCTGTTCCAAAAGCGGCGCGGCGCGCTTGACGCCAGGGAGTTCCTCAACTCGTTCGAGCAGCTGCCCCGGCACACCGTCGGGGCCGCGGGCTTCCAGCTGCAGCGTGGCCGAGCCGGCCGCTGCGTGCACCACTTCGGTGGCAGAGCCGGCGATGCTTCCGTTGGCTACGAGCGTGGCGAACACGAGCGCCACCGCCACCGCCACCCCCAGGCCGGCCAGCAGCTCCTGCGCTGTGTGTACGCGCAGCCGGTTGCGGTAGAGGTAGATCAGGACGTATGGGCGCATCAGCTGATCTTGCCGTCGCGCAATGTGCAGCTTCGATCGGCGAGCGCCGCGGCGTCGAGGTCGTGCGTGACGAGCAGCACCGCCGCCTGGCGCTCGCGCGCGATCGACCGCAGCAGCTCCACGACCTCGCGGCTGCGGGTGCTGTCGAGGTTGCCCGTGGGCTCGTCGGCGAGGATCAGCGTGGGTTCGGCGGCGAGCACGCGCGCGATCGCCACGCGCTGGCGCTCGCCCCCGGACAGCTTTTCGGGCGGACGGTCCATGCGCTCGCCGAGTCCCACCCGTTCAAGCCAGGGTATGGCGCGCGCTTGGGCCTCGCGCATTCCCACACCGCTCATCAGCAGCTTTCTGGAGGCGTTCTCAACCGCCGAGACGCGGGGCATCAGCCGGAAGTGTTGGTAGACGAATCCCACATCTCGCAGCAGGTACTCGCTGCTCTGTGCTTCGGACATCGACGCGAGGTCGCGTCCTTGAAAGCGGATCGTGCCCCGCTCTGGGGCGAGCAGCGCGGCCGCGAGCAACAGCAGGGTGGTCTTGCCCGAGCCGCTTGGTCCGTGCAGCGCCATCATTTCGCCGGCCTCCAAGCGCAGGTTGACACGGTCAATGGCGCGCACATCCTCGCCCGCGCCGCGATAGCTCTTTACGACGTCCTCAAGCTCCAGCATGCACGTAATCATCAACCGTCGGCCGCCGCATGGCGCGGCTCACGCGCTGGCGGAGCCGGCGGCTGCGAGACGGAGCGGGAGGACCGGCGCCAGCTCAGGGGTGCTCAGCTCGCCGTTCAGGCTCCCTTTCGCGAGCGACAGCGCGCGGTCTGAGCCGGTCAGGCCGGCGGTGTCGGTGACGCTGTAGAGGACAGCGATGCCTTCGTTGGCGAGACCGCGCAGCAGCGCGAGGATCTCATCGCGCACGGGCAGATCGACGCCGAGTGTGGGCTCGTCGATCACGAGCAGCTTTGGCTCGCGCACGATCGCCCGCGCGATCGCCACGCGGATGGCTTCGGCGCCGTCCATATCACCGGGCCGCAGCCACGCCGAGTGCTGGGCGCCGACGCGCGCAAGCGCGCGGCGTGCGTTCATGCGGGCCCGAGCGAGCGATTCGCCGCGTGTGAGCTGGCCCGTGATCAACTGCTCGAGCACCGTGTTGCCTTCCGCGGCGCGGAAGGTTCTGCGGCAGAAGCGCGCCTGCGCGCGCAGCTCCTCGGGGCGAGAGCCGGTGAGACTGCGTCCTTGCATGCGCACGATGCCCTCGTCGGGGCGCTCGATGCCGGCCGCCACGCGCAGCAGCGTGGAGCGCCCGGAGCGTCGTTTGCCCCACAGGCCCACCAGTTCGCCCGTGTCCAGCTCGAGCGTTACGTCGTGCAGCGCGATCCGCTCCCCAGATCCGCGGCCGAAGCGCTTGCTCACCCGCTCAAGCTCGAGCAGGGCCATCTTTGGACTCCGTCGCCAGGGCGCTGAACTGGCTGCGCGCGTACTCAACCCACGGAAGCCTGCTCTCCATCGCCAGGCGGCTCTCCTCCGCCAGCAGCCGGTCGATCAGCCTCCCCGACGTGGCCAGCTTGCGGCGAGCCTCGGTCAGACATGCCTGCTCGTAGCGTGCGAGGATCTGGAGCGCGACATCTGGCTCGTGTTCCATGGCCGCGAGTTGGCGCACGAACAGCTGTGACTGGCGGCGGTCGGCGCCGGCCTGTTCGAGCATACGCTCGCGGTAGCTGTCCGCTCCGGCGGGGGTGGCCTGGTAGCGAATCTTTGGCTGGCGGTGGGTGCCCGTGCGCGCGGCCGGCGCTGCGGTGACCTCCTCGATCAGGCCCCGGCGGCTCAGCTCGTTCAGCGCGGTGTAGATGTGCGATTCGCTGCCCAGCACCAGCACGTCGCCGTAGGCCTCTTCAAAGCGCTTCATCAGCTCGTAGCCATAGCCTGCTCGCGCGAGCAGCAGACCGAGCAGCGCCCAGTTGACCGGTGAGGTCATCCGCTTCAACGCCGCTGCGTCCCCGACGCTTCTCCCCATCGCCTGCCCCCTCATTGGACGTAAAACATTACACCATCCTGTCCGGAACAAGTGGCGCTATCCAGCCAGGGAAACAAACTACTACAAGCCTTGAATGTTCAAGTCATGGGTTACCGTCGCCAAGGATTCGATGCATAGTGGGATCTCCCACTGGGTGATCCGGCGGGAGGAGAGTGGACGTAAAGTTCGAGAGGGTGGAGGGGTAAGCGGAATGGGTATCGAGTCGAGGCATGGTTTTCAGGGTGGCTTTGGCAGCCTTCGTATCGCTGTTGGGCGTACCCGTTCGGGCTCTATAGCGCGACCCGAGGGTTGGCGGGGGTCTGTTCGAGCGTCGCTGCTCCATACCTCTCCGGCGGCGGCGTTCGAAGAGGCTCCGGTCCAGGATCCCTCCCAGGGCCGGTCTCATCCGAGCGCCGCGGCCCAACCCTCGGGCCGCGGCGCTCACCATCTGCAGGCAAGGTTTGACGTTGCTATCCCACTGTCCCGGAATCGAGGGGCAGGCCCCTCTGTGCTCGAGGAGGAGATCGGATGATGAGTATTCGCTGCCTGAGGCTGAGTTTGGCGGTTGTGGGGGCCCTGCTGGGTGTCATGGGCTTTGCTGCCGTCCCGGCGCTCGCTGCCGCGCCCGAGACTCCCGAACTGCGGGTCGAAGCGATCAACGCGACCGACGCGACGTTTGTCGGTGTGCTCGATCCGCATGGCGCGGCGGGCGAAACGGTGATGTACAAGTTTTTCTACAACGTGGGCGCGTCTTGCATGGGTGGCCATGAAACGGTCGCGATGTCCGGCGCAGGCGCCGAACACGAAGAACATGGTGAACCGGTCACGGGTCTGACGCCCGGCACCGAATACTCGGTCTGCGTCTCGACTGAAGGCTTCCAGGGAGTGGCATTCAGCAAGGCAGTTCAGTTCAAAACGACTCTGCCTCCGGAAACGCCTGTGGGTGAGGAAGTTGTGGCTGGAAGTGTCACGGCGACGACGGCGATGGTGAAGGGCGAGTTGAACCCGAATAATGCGGGCGAACCGAAGGGCAAGAACTATTGGGAATATCCCACGTACTATTTCTTCTACAAGGCGTTTCCGCTGTCGGCGAAACCCGCCGAAGAATGTGAAGAAAGCGAGGTGGGTGGAGAAGCAACGGGGGCGAAGGGTGAGGAGGTCTCTAGCGAACTAACAGGCCTGGAGCCGAACGCTCAGTACCAGGTCTGTTTGCAGGCACGCAACGTGATCGGCGAAGCTGCAACGGGGAAGACCGTCACCTTCACGACGCCTCCCGCGCCGCCGACTGTCGAATGGGAGTACGCGTCGTCGATTACGTCCAAGGCGGCGATGTTGAGGGCGGGGATCAATCCGAACAACGAGCAGTCGAGCTACGAATTCCAGTATGCCTCCAACGAAGCGCTTGAAGGCGCGACGTCAATCCCTGGCAAAGGAACAATCGAAGGATGGGGTGGGCAGGAAGTCAGTGTGCAGACCGGGGAAGTGTTCGCGCCCTCGACGACGTATTACTACCGGGTGGTAACCAAAAACCAGGCGGGCGAAATAAAGGGTTCGGTCGAACACTTCAAGACGCCTGCTGCTGCGCTGCCGGAAGCGCCGCAGGAAAGCGCACTCTACTTTCGCACGAAGGAATCGGTGGGGCTGTACGGTCTATTGAACCCGAATGCGACCGAACCGGTCGAACCGGGTACATATCAGTTCCTTTATAAGGCGACGACGACGCCGTCTAAGGCGGAATGTGAAAGCGGCTCAAAAGCTCCCGTTTCGCCGGGTATCTATTACGGGGGCGGGCCGGAATGGGAGTACGAATCGGTGTCGGGCCTGACCCCTGGCGCTGCGTATGTGTTTTGCTTGTCGGCGACGAACGGGAGCGGTACGACCGTCGGGCCGCCAGTGGCGTTCACGGCTGCGTTGCCGCCGGAAAAGCCCGACGCGCCTGTCGTTGAAGCGGGGTCGTTGACCGCGACGACGGTGGTGTTGAAAGGCACGTTGAACCCGGCCAATGCCGGTGAACCCGGTGGTTCGTATGAATTCCTTTATCGGGCGTCCGCTACCGAATGCGAAGGCGAAGGTGCGACGTCCAGCGTGGGACCGCTCTTGGGTGAAAAGGGTGAAACGGTCTCCGGTGAACTGATGGGATTGCATCAGAAGACCAAGTACACGGCGTGCATCCGCGCGGTTAACGCGGTCGGTGAAGCCGAAGTCGGGCCGACTGTGACGTTCACGACGACAGCCTCGATCCGGACCGAAACCCCCGAAGAGCAGGTGGGCGAAGTCGGTGGCCTGAGCGCGGAGCTGGAAGGCGTGTTGAACCCGAAGAACCAGGGCGAAGCGGGCCACTACGAATTCCTTTACAGGCAGAACGAAAAGCAGGACGAACCGCAGAACGAAACGGGTGGCTGTGAAGGGGGCGAGAAGGCTCCCGAACCTGCGGGCGTCGCGACCGGCGCGTTACGCGAGCCGGTGTCTGTGACGGTCGGCAAATTGCTGCCGGGCACCGAATATACGTTCTGTTTGGTGGAGGTCAACAATGCCGGCGAACAGGCCATTCCCTCACCGGTGACATTCATGACCAGCGCTCTGGGCGAAGAGTTCTCGTCGACCGTGACCGGCAAGGAAGCGACGCTCAACGCCGAAATCGGGACGGGCAGCGAGGAAACGTCCTATCACATCGAATACGGCGCCAGCAGCGTCACAGAAGTCTCTATGCCTGAAGAGCACGCGATCCCCTCCAAAACGCCACACGTCACCGCAGATACGCTGACGGGCCTGACGCCCGCCACGACGTATCACTACCGCTTCGTTGTGACCAACAAGCGCGGCACGATCGTGGGCGCTGAACGTGCCTTCACGACTGCTCCCCCGCTCGGCACCGAAGTAGCGCAGAGCTGCCCCAACGAACAGCGTCGCGCTGAACAGCCCTACGGGCTGCGGCTGCCGGACTGTCGGGCGTATGAGATGGCCTCACCGCTGGAAAGCGGCGGGCAGGACGCGAACGACTCATTTATGGTCTACGAACTTCCCCGCGCGGCGACGTCCGGTAACGCGGTCGTCTACGCATCCTTCGGCAATTTCGCCGAACCGAAAGGCTCCGCGTTTGCGACTACGTTTCGTTCGCTGCGTGGGCCGCAGGGGTGGTCGACCCAGGAGATCACGCCGTTGCACAATCCGACGCGGGCTGAAACCGAGCCGTCCTATTCGGGTCTGGTGTTCACCCCGGAATTGACGGCCGGTGTCGCGAATACGAGCGAATCGCTGACCGGGCAAGCCCCGATCGGTGATGAAACGTTCGGCCTCTATATTGCCAACTTTGAAAGCGACTCCTACCAGTATCTGGGACAGGAATTCGCGCCAGAGGGTGCCTCGACGGACCTCAGTCACGTGGTGTTCGGCAACTCCGAGTGGGTGGAAGGTAAAGTCTTGCCGGTGGTGGTCGGCAATCACGGTGAAGCTATCCCAGCGAACGTAGGTGCCGCTGGCGGAGGCGGCCCGTACAGTTCGAAAAATATTTGGCGGGCCGTTTCCTCCGATGGCTCACGTGTGATCTTCTCCGACGCGAATGTGTATGAGCGAGTAAACGTCGAACAGCCACAGAGCCCGGTGAACGGTAAAGAATGCACGGTCGCCACCGACGCCTGCACGATCGAAGTGTCGGCGTCACAGAAGACGAACGGCAGCGGTCTCGGTGGGACCGATCCACACGGCGGTTCGCAGAGGGCCGAATATGCGGCGGCAAGCACCGACGATTCGAAGGTGTTCTTCACCAGTAAGGCAGAGTTGACCAACGACGCCTACACCGGCCCGGACGATAATGCGCCCAACCTTTACGAGTACGAACTGAGCGGCGAACCCGGCGTGCCCGGGCGGCTGACGGACCTCTCGGTCGATGACAGCGGCAACGGTGCCGGGGTGTTGGGCTTGGTGCAGGTCTCCGAAGACGGCTCTTATGTGTACTTCGTTGCGGAAGGGGACCTCGCCGCAGACGCGACACAAGGAGCTCCAAACCTCTATGTCTCCCATGACGGAGGGGCACCGACGCTTATCACCAATGACGCTCCAGTCTGGGGCAACCCGACTGCCAATGCGGCGGTGATATCTCCATCTGGAACGTATCTGGCGTTCGAGTCGAGTGCGAGCCCGACGGGTTATGACAATGAGCCGGAGGACTCAGGCGTCTGCGCCTACCAGTCAATAGGGCCATGTCAAGAGATCTACCTCTACAACGCACAGGCCGAAAGTCTGGTGTGCGCTTCCTGCAATCCGACCGGCGCCGCGCCCACAGGCCAGGCGAGCTTCAAACCCTCCTCGGGCTTTTTCGCTAGTACATATCGGCAGCGCAATTTGACCGACGAAGGCCAGTTGTTCTTCGACAGCAGTGACGCACTGGTGCCGAAAGCGAGCGATGGCCGTCTGAATGTGTACGAGTATGAGGACGGTCACGTTCATGCGATCTCGGACGTGGCGGGGGGCTATGAAGCGTATTTCATGGACGCCAGCCCCGACGGGACTGATGTGTTCTTCGCGACCGCGGATCAGCTGCTGCCGGAAGACACGAGTAACAATGTCGAGGTGTGGGATGCGAGGGTTGGTGGCGGCTACCCGGTGACGAGCGCGCCGCCGCCATGCGACAACGGCGATGCCTGTAAGCCGCCGCCCTCGCCGCAGCCGGCGGTACTTGGCGTGCCGGCGAGTGCGACGTTCTCCGGCCCGGGGGATCTCACGCCAACGCCTGCGTTGGTAGAAGAAGCCAAGAGTCCCACCAAGAAGCCGGTGAAGTGCGCCAAGGGCAAGCGGCCCAGTCACGGGCGGTGTGTGAAGCCCCCGAAAAAGCCGAAGAAACAGAAGAAATCGAAGAGCGCGAGCCGGAAGGGCAAGGCCACTGACAAGCGGAGGGCGGGCCGATGAGGACACTTGTATCTCACCAAAGATGGGTTAGGGCTCTCGCCCGGATGTTGCGCGCGAGGCGGTCCGCGAGGCGGTCTGTACTGGGTGTCGCTGGTGCGGCCGTACTGGCGCTGCTCGCGTGCTCTGCGCCCCCAGCACTTGCCGCTGAAGAAGCCGGGTTCGGTTCACCCGAATTCGGCATTGGAAGGCTGGGGATCTCGGCGCGCAACCAGGACGGCTCGCCGAGTACGCTGGCGGGCGCTCATCCCTTCGGGCTGACGACCACGTTCGTGTTGAACCAGACGCCCTACGTGGGTGGAACCATGAAGGCGTATGGCGATCTGAAGGACCTCAAGCTCGAATTGCCGCCGGGCTTCGTCGGCAATCCCCACGCCACGCTGGACTGCAGCTACCAAGAATTCATTCAACATACCTGTTCGAACGAAACGGTGGTTGGGATCTCCACGACCTGGATCGCCATAGCCGGTCGTAGATCTGACTATTACGCGGCGACGAGCGACCCGGTGTACAACATAGTGCCGCCGAACGGTGTGGCAGCGGAGTTTGGCTACACCGTCGCGGGAAACACGCCGGTATTCCTGCAGAGCAGCCTACGGGTGGGGACCGACTATGGCCTGACGGTCAACGTGCCCAACCTCAGTGAGGCCGTGGTGATCGCGGCTAGCAAGGTCACGATCTGGGGCGTGCCCGCCGATCCGGCTCACAACGACATACGCGGCGGGTGCGTGAGCGGCATCCTCGGATCTCAGGTGCTTGAAGGAGAACCCATTGATACGCCAGGTGATGGTCTGAATGAAGGCGAAGACGAAATCGAAGGTCCCGTGGGGCCAGCGAGCAATAACAATATCCCGATCGTTTCGAACGGAGAATGCCCGTCGCACGCGCCGCTGACGCCGTTGTTGACGAACCCGACGTCGTGTGGTGTGCCGCGGACGGCGAGTCTGAGAGTCGATTCGTGGCAGGAACCGGGGGTCTACAAGACAGGGTCGACGTCTTTACCGGAGTTGACGGGCTGTGAAAAACTGGACTTCAGCCCGACGGTCTCGATGGTGCCTGATGGGACGGCGGGGAGCACACCGACCGGGTTGACTGTTGGTATACACATACCGCAGGAAGCAACGGAAAATCCGGTCGGGGACGGCGAGGCGGACGACCGCGACGCCACTGTGACGCTGCCCGCGGGTGTGCAGATCAGCCCGGGTGCCTCAGATGGCCTGCAGGCATGTTCGATCGAACAGATGGGTTTCACCGGTTTCAAGGAACTGCAGCCCACAGCCGAACCGGGGGTACAGACGGCGCAGTTCACGCCCGCCATACCTTCGTGCCCGACCGCGTCGAAGCTCGCGAATGTACGGATCGCGACACCGTTGCTGGAACACGAACTGACGGGATCGGTGTACCTCGCGGCGCCGCAGAACTATGCCGGCGCGCCGCAGAATCCGTACTCCGCGCTGGTAGCGATGTACCTGTACGCCGAAGAACCGATCGCGGGCGTGAAGGTCAAGCTCGTGGGAAAGGTCTCGCTGAATAAAGAAACTGGGCAGGTCACGACCACGTTTGAAAACACGCCGGAGGCGCCGGTCAGCTCGCTGAAATTCGAATTCTTCGGGACTGCTCGGGCGCCGTTGACAACCCCGTCGTTGTGTGGGACCTACACGACCGAAGCGGCGCTCTCGCCATGGTCGGGGACCCCTACGGTGGTGCCGAGCTCGAGCTTCCAGGTCACTTCCGGCCCGCAGGTGGAGACCCCGTTCGGGCCACAGCTGATGCCATGCTCGGACCCGTTGCCGTTCGAACCATCGCTGATCTCCGGCACGATCAACGTCAACGCGGGCGGGTTCAGCCAGCTGAACACGACTTTCTCCCGCGAAGACGGGCAGCAGCCCCTCTCCTCGATCGAACTTCACTACCCGCCAGGCGTCTCGGGGCTCCTTGCCGGCGCCGAAGGACACCCCGCTGTGGAACTGTGCGGCGAAGCGCAGGCCAACGCAGGGACCTGTGGCCCAGAAAGCCAGGTCGGGGAAACGGTCGTCAGTGTCGGTCTGGGGGACGATCCGTTCAGCGTGGTTGGCGGCAAGGTCTATCTCACCGGCCCCTACAGGGGCGCCCCGTTCGGCCTTTCGATCGTGACCCCGGCCAAGGCGGGCCCCTTTGAACTGCAGGAAGGAAAACCAGTCGTCGTACGCGCGAAGGTCGAAGTCGAACCGCACACCGCGGCGCTGTCGGTCATAACCAACCCGCCCGGCACTGGGTATGAAATCCCGACCATGATCGACGGGATCCCGCTGCAGATAAAGCACGTCAACGTGCTCATCAACCGGCCATACTTCACGTTCAACCCGACCAACTGCGAAAAAACGCAGGTCACGGGCACGGTCCACAGCACCGAAGGGAAGTCTTCGGCGGTATCGGTTCCCTTCCAGGTCGCCAACTGCGCGATCCTGCGATTCCAGCCGAAGTTCACGGCCACCGTCACGGGTAAGAACTCGCGCTCGACGGGCGTGGGCTTCTCGGTCAAGCTGGAATACCCGAAAGCGCCGCTGGACACACAGGCAAACGTCAAGCTGGTCAAAGTCGAACTTCCGTTGGCGCTGCCATCGCGGTTGACGACACTGCAAAAAGCGTGTCTTGCTGCGCAGTTCGCAGCAGATCCCGCCGGGTGCCCCGCAGACTCGATCGTGGGACATGCGAAGGCCATCACGCCACTGGTGCCTGTGCCACTGGAAGGCCCCGCGTACTTCGTCTCAAACGGCGGAGAAGCATTCCCGAACCTCGTGCTCGTAATACAGGGCTACGGCGTGACGATCGAACTCGTCGGGGACACGTACATCAACAAAGCGGGGATCACGAGCAGCACATTCAAGACGATCCCCGACGCTCCCGTCGGTGACTTCGAATTGACGTTCACGCAGGGCGCCGACTCGGCGTTGACGTCGAACACGAACCTCTGCGATACGAACAACCTCGTCATGCCTACGCAGTTCGTCGCCCAGAACGGAGCGACGGTCGACCAGAACACCCACATAGAAGTGCAGGGTTGCTCCACTACTCTTTCTGTTGTTTCTAAGAAGATCAAGGGCAAGACGATCACACTAAAGATCGCTGTGCCAGCGGCAGGTGAGTTGACCGCCAGTGGCAAGGGCCTGTCGAAGGGTTCGGAATCGAGTTCCGCTCGCGAAACCATCACCGTTGTTCTGCACCAGAAGAAGGGCGGTAAACTGAAGACCAAGATCAAGCTGAACTTCAAACCCTCTAAAGGCAATGGTCAGTCGCTGAGTTTGGCTATTGCTCTGAATAAGTAGCTAGCGTTCGCGGATGCGAGAGGCTCCAGCCACAGCCAGCCAAGCCTACATCTGGACCCAGCGCGCTCGGATTCGCGAGTAGGCACTGGTGCCTTCATTACTCGAATCGCCTGCACTATTCAAGTAGGCGCTGGAACTCCTCCCGGCTGAGCCCGGCTGTACGCAAGATGTTGGCGAGCGTCCCAGGCTTGATTGGTCGGTTGCCGTGCACGGGAACCGGGATTGCGTCTGGAATCGTGGGATGGCGCAGTATGTGGTGGCTACCACGAATGCGGCTTGAGATACCAGCCCTGGTTGCCCAGGACCTTGATCAATTGCTTGCCGGTGACGGCTGGAGTCTGGCTCACGCCGCCTGGACGGCGACGCGATCATGGTGCACCGTAGGTATGGGCAGACCGTCTTCCTGCATGACCTCCAGGTATCCCTCGATCGCCTCTTGGGCATTGGCGCGTGCTTCCTCGATCGTCTCGCCCTGCGTAGCCACGCTTGGCAGCTCGGGCACCAGCACGGTGTAGCCGCCGTCAGGGTCGGCGACCATCAGCACGTCGAACTCGCGTGGTGAAGTCATACGCTCAGGATACTCGGACAGCAGCACCGTGGCGACGCCGTACCCGTCCCGCGTTGAAAGCCCCCGACCTCGGCGTGTCGGTCTGGCACCTCAAGGCTCGATGACGAGAAAGTCCAGATCGCTGCTGGCACGCGCGTCGGCTCGCGCGTGCGCAGACGTCGGCCAGGTCGGTCGCCTCGAGTTCGTGGACGCGGACGTGGAGGTCTCTGTCGTGTACCCGTCTGTCACAGCTACCGAGTTCCGCCGGGAAGCTCAGAGCCGGCAAGCTCGTCGACGGGGCTCGTCGGATCCCGCCCGACCCGCCCGAGCTGGTGGCTAGGGCGATTGCCTTTGCGAGCCGCAGCGCAGCGGAGCACGTGCTGGCCATCTGGTGAGATCGGCCAGAGCGTCAAGCTACCGCCTAGATCCTCGACCAGGCTGATCATCGACATGACTACCTAGGTACCGCCGTGGAGAACCCAGCGCGTCTGGGGTGCCTCGACTGGCTTGCAGCCACGCGTCGCATGCGTGAGAATGCGCGCTATGCCTGAGCTGCGCTTCACGGCGCCGTCTGGTGAGTTGGGTGGCTACCTCGCGACGCCGAGCGGGGAGGGGCCGCGTGCGGGCGTGGTCGTCATCCAGGACGCGCTCGGGCTCTCCCACGACATTCGCGCGCAGGCCGACCGACTGGCGGCGGCCGGCTATCTCGCGTTCGCGCCCGACCTGTACTCGGGCCGCGGGATCCGCTGCGTGGTGGCGACGCTGAGCGCATCGCGCTCGGGCAGCGGGCCTGCGTATGAAGAGATTGAGGCCGCGCGCAAGCTGCTGGCCGAGCGCGATGACTGCACCGGGCGCATCGGCATCATCGGCTTCTGCATGGGCGGCGGCTTCGCGCTGCTGTGCGCGCCGCGCGGCTTTCAGGCCGCGTCGGTCAACTACGGCGAGGTGCCCAAGGACGCGCAACGGCTCGCCGGCGCGTGCCCGGTGGTCGGCAGCTACGGCGCCAAGGACCTCATGCTGCGTGGTCGTGCGCAGCGGCTTGAGAGCGCGCTTGACTCGCTCGGTGTCGCGCACGACGTCAAGGAGTACCCGCAGGCCGGCCACAGTTTCCTCAACCAACTGAAAGTCGGGCCGCTGACGCCGTTGCTGCACGTGACTGGCTTCGGCTATGACGAAGAGGCGGCCGAGGATGCCTGGCAGCGGATCCTGGCGTTCTTCGGCGAGCACCTGGGCTAGACACGCTCGGTCTCGCCGGGCGCGCGGCGGTCGCCTGCCCCGGTGCGGTTCGCGCAGCGCGCTCGGCGCGTATGAGCAGATGGTAACCGGAGCCATCGGTGAGACGCCTCAATAGCGCTCTCGAAGTTGGGGCTTCCCTGCCAGGCGAGGTGCCGCACCGCGGCCCAGCAGCGGGTGAGCCTAGCTGCCGTGCTCCCTACTCGGACTCGACGGTCTCTAAGCCGGGTCGGAAGCTCTTGTCGTCGAGGAACTGCTCGAGCCCGCGCTTGCGAGTGAGCTCGCCGTCCTGAAAGCGTGACTGATCGAGCTTTGCGTAGAGATAGTCCTCCGCCTGATCCCAGTCCATCCCGAGCGCGTAGCGAAAGCCGATCTTCGCGGCGCGCAAGACGATCGGGCTCTTGCCGAGCAGATCGCGCGCAAGCTCGCTGACCTCGGTGCGCAGGCGCTCACGTGAAACGCTCGCGTTGACGAGTCCCATCTCAGCGGCGCGCCGGCCGTCGAACGTGCGCCCGGTCATGATGTAGTAAAGCGCGTTACGCACACCGATCATCTCGGCGAGCGCGCGGCTCACGTTACCTCCGGGCGGGATGCCCCAGTTCACCTCAGAGAGGCCGAACGTCGCCTCGTCGGCGGCGATAGCGAGATCACACGAGACGAGCGGTGTGAACGCGCCGCCGAAGCACCAGCCATTCACCATCGCGATCGTTGGCTTGGGAAACGTCCGCAGGCGGCGCCACTGCCATTGATTCGCCTCACGCCGAACCTTGCGCTGCACGAAATCCGGCGCCTCGTCGACCTCGCGGAAGTACTCCTTGAGGTCCATTCCAGCAGAGAAGGAGTCTCCTGCCCCCGTGAGGACGAGCACCCCAGCCTCCTCGTCGGCGTCGACCACGTCGAGCACCTCGAGCATCTCGGCGTTGAGGGTCGGCGACATCGCGTTGCGCTTCTCGGGACGATCGAGCGTCACCCAGGCGATCCCGTCCTCGACCTCCAAGCTCACTGTCTGCCATTTCTGCTGCTTGGTCATACCCACTCCTCGAAGTCAATGGGCCACACGGTGCCCCGGTCTGTCGCGGGCTCGGCTGGTACGGTCGGATCAAGATGGACGGGCACGTGTCGGACCGCGCATAAGCTGGGTCATCGCCCGTCTGGAGCGCGTCCTTATAGTAGAGGGATGGTGCCTCCGGCAAGCGCCACCACCGGTGATCTGAGCTGGCCGCTGGAGCGCGCGGCGCGTCTGTACGGTGGCGAGACCGCGCTGATCGATGGCGAGCGGAGCGTCACCTACGCGCAACTGCACCTCCGCGTGGGCGGGCTTGGCACGGCGCTTGACGAGCTGGGTGTCGCTCACGGTGGGAGGGTTGGCGTGCTCGCCTGCAACTCGCTCGCCCACGCGGAGTGGTGGCTGGGGGCGCCAGCTTTCGGGCGAGTGCTCGTCGACCTCAACTTTCGCCTGACGCTCGAGGAAGTCGCATTCATGATCGACGACTCCGCCCTTGAGGTGCTGCTGCTCGATGATGAGCGGATCGAGCAGGGAGACGCGCTGCGCGAGCGCTGCCGCTCGCTGCGCGCGCTGGTGCACACGGGTCCTGGCGCGTGCCCTGAGGGATGGCTTGCCCACGAGGATCTGATCGCACGATCGGCGGCATCTCCGCCGGGGCTCCACGAGCATGAGCTGGCGACGATCTCATACACGGGAGGTACCACAGGGCGTCCGAAGGGCGTCATGCTCAGCCACGGCAATCTCCTGGCCAACGCCCGTCACAACCTGGTGGCGACAGGACACCGCCACGACGACCGCTTCCTGCACATACCGCCGATGTTCCACGTCGCGGGGACCTCGAACCTGTTCGCCGCCACCTGGGTCGGGGCGACCCAGGTGATCCTGCCGCGCTTCGACGCAACCGCCGTCGCGGAGACGATCCAGCGCGAGCGGATCACGCACGCCGTGCTCGTGCCGACGATGCTGGACATGCTCTTGCGTGCCTTGGACGAGCGCCCCGCCGATCTGAGCAGCCTGCGCAACCTGCAGTACGCCGCCTCGCCCATCTCCCCCCAACTGCAGCGCCGCGCGCTGCAGCGCTTGCAGTGCGAGCTTGCCCAGTTCTACGGCATGACCGAGACCGCTCCCACGGTCACGCACTGCACGCCTGAGGACCATCGCCGCGGCGCCGCCGGCGAGGAGCCCTACAAGACCCGCCTGCGCTCGATGGGCGCGCCGGTACCCGGCGTGCAGGTTCAAATCCGCGCAGAGGACGGGGCAGAGCTGCCCACCGGGGAGATCGGAGAGGTGTGGGTGCGCGGCCCGAACGTGATGCTCGGTTACTGGCAGCGGCCAGAGGCCACCGAGGCGGCTCTCGTCGATGGCTGGTATCGCTCGGGCGATGGGGCCTATGCCGACGGCGACGGATATCTGTACATGGTCGACCGCCTCAAGGACATGATCGTCTCCGGCGGCGAGAATGTTTATTCGGTGGAGGTCGAGTCAGCGCTGCATGAGCACGACTCGGCGCTGGAGGCGGCGGTGTTTGGAGTACCCGACGCGCGCTGGGGAGAAGCAGTGCATGCAGTGGTGGTCGTCGCCGAGGGCGAGGATGTACCGGCGGCCGATCTGATCGCCCACTGCCGCGCGCGCGTCGCTCACTTCAAGGTTCCGCGCTCGATCGAGCTGCGCACCACGGCGCTGCCCAAGTCCGGAGCCGGGAAGGTCCTCAAGCGCGAGCTGCGCGATCCCCACTGGGCGCAGCAGGAGCGGCGCATCAACTGAGTGCTCTGGCTCGGAAGTTCGGCTACGTATTCGGCAGACGGACATGCTCGCTCTTGGCGGCCAGCAGGCGCCCGGCCGGTGCCGAGACATAGGGCTGCTTGTCGTCCAGCTCAGGCGTCTCGTTGGCTACGCGGGGGCGCTTGCTTTCCGCGCTAAGCACGTCTCTCGTAGGCTGCAGCGAGAGACCCGAGTTGCCGGCTGAGCAGGGGAGCTCCATCCCCATGCGCGCGGGAGCCCCGGCAGGAAAGCAACTGCCGCTGGCTGGAGCACGTGACGGCGATGCTGCTTCGTCAGGCGCCATGCGGAAGCAGCCTGAGTCAGAACTCGTGACCGCGCGGCCATTTCTCGGCCGCCGGCGGGACCGTCGCGCCTGAGCTCCTGTTCAACGGCCGGGATTGCGGCGCGGCGGGTAGCTGCACCGTGACGCAGAGCCCGCCGGCGCGCTCGGGGGGTGAGGGTGAGGGTGCCGTCGTGTGCTTGGGTGATGCTCTTGACGATTGCCAGCCCGAGGCCGACGCCTGCGTGGTCGGTGCGTACGCGTTCGGTCGCCGCGAAGAAACGGCTCGGCAAGCGTGGAGACCATTTGGGGCGCGAGCTTCTCGCCGGTGTTCTCGACCGTGAGCACCACGCTGTCGGGGTGAACGCTGGTCGTGACCCAGACGGTGCCCTGGTCAGGGCAGGTTGTGGACGATCGCATTGTGCACGAGGTTCGTGCTCAACTGCAGCAGGAGCGCGCGCGAGCCGATGGTGGGCGTCGTCTCGACGGAGGTCTCGATGGTGACGCCGTGCTCTTCTGCGAGGGGGAGGAGCGTTTCGGTGGCTTCTTCTGCCATGAGGGACAGGTCGACGTCCTCTCGGGTGAAGGAGCGCTGGTCGGTGCGGCTGAGCAGGAGCAATGCCTCGGTGAGGTCGATCGCTCGGGTGTTGACGGCGTGGAGGCGCTCGACGAGTTCGCCGTTGTCGCGGTTCGGATCGTTGCGGGCCACGTCGAGAAGGGTCTGCGTGACCGCCAGCGGGGTGCGCAGCTCGTGGGAGGCGTTGGCTGCGAATCGCTGCTGCTCGGCGACGTGCGCCTCGAGGCGCGCGAGCATGGCGTCGAAGGCGTCGGCGAGTTCGCGGAACTCGTCGCTGCGGCCCGGTAGCTGGATTCGGTGGGCCAGCGATCCGGCCGCGGCCATGCGGGTGGCGTCTGTGATGCGAGCCAGGGGGGCGAGCATCCGCCCGGCGAGAAACCACCCTCCCACGAGACCGAACACCAGCAGGAACGCCAACACCGCGGCTGCCCTCGGAGCGAAAACGTGCAGGAGGTTCGACCGGACGGGAAAAACGCCATGAATGCCGGTGCTTCCGGTGCTTCCGGGGACGATGAACGCTCGTTGGGGGACGTAACGCAGGAGGAACACCCACACGGCGGCGAGCAGCAAGGCGCCTGCGAGCATGCAGGAAGCCGGCGTAGCTGAGGGTGAGCTTGAGGCGAACACTCAAACCAGGGGCTCTATCCACGGTCTCCTCCCTCACGCCCGGTGCCTGGTTGCTGTGTCGATGCGGTATCCGACGCCGGCCACGGTGGCGATGATCCACGGGTTCGCCGAGGCGTTTGCGCAGTGCCGAGACCGTGATGCGCACGGCGTTGGTGAACGGGTCGGCGTTCTCATCCCACGCTCGCTCCAGGAGTTCCTCGGCGCTGACGACACCGCCTTCGGCGGCGACGAGAACTTCGAGCACTGCGAACTGCTTGCGGGTCAGCGCGACGTAGCGGCCGTCGCGGTAGACCTCGCGGCGAAACGGATCCAGACGCAGGCCTGCGATCTCTCGCACGGGTGGCCTGTTGTGGGCGCGCCGGCGGTCGAGCGCTCGGAGCCGGAGCACGAGCTCTTGGAGCTCGAACGGCTTCGTCAGGTAGTCGTCGGCGCCGAGCCCGAACCCGGAGGCCTTGTCGTCGAGCCGGTCGGCAGCGGTCAGCATCAGGATCGGCATGCCGCTGGCGGAGGCGACGATGCGTTTGGCGATCTCGTCACCGGAGGGCCCGGGGATGTCGCGGTCGAGGACGGCGATGTCGTAGGCGTTGACGCTCAGCAGCTCCAGAGCGGTGTCACCGTCACCGGCGATGTCGGCCGCGATCGCCTCCAGGCGTAGCCCATCGCGGATCGCTTCTGCCATATAGGGCTCGTCCTCGACGATCAACACGCGCACGCTCGGATGCTACGCAGCCGGAACATATCGTCGGCGTATCGAAAAGCCGATACGTGCTGGCAACACCACGCTGCCTTGACTGGTGGCATGAGCTACAGCAAACCAGTACGAACAGCAGCCCGCCGCACCCGATCGACCGTGTACCGCCCGCGCCGCCGCCGCGTACTGCTCGGCGCGATACCCGCCCTATTGCTCGCACACACGGCGTTCGCGGCAACCGGCCACCTGCTGAACGACAAGGGCGCCACCGACGTGTCGCCGGTCAGCTGGCCGCAGCGTGGACAGGCGGCGTTTGTGCTCGGCAACGGCCGGCCGGCGGCCAGCCCGCACGAGCAGCCGGCCCCGATCGCCAGCCTGGCAAAGGTGATGACCGCCTACCTGACCCTCGAGCGCTATCCGCTGAGCGGCGCACAGGACGGGTTCACGATCACCGTCACCGCGGCCCAGGCGCAGGCCGAGGCCCAGGACGCCGCCCAGGGCCAGTCGGTCGTGGCGGTGCAGGCCGGCGAGCAGCTGACCGAGCGCCAGCTGCTGGAGGCGCTGCTGATCCCCTCCGGCAACAACATCGCCTGGATGCTCGCCGCCGAGGTGGCGGGCAGCGAGACGCGCTTTATCGCCGAGATGAACGCCGAGGCCCGCGCGCTCGGGATGGACCACACGATCTACACCGATCCCAGCGGGTTCGATCCAGGCACCGTCTCTACCGCCGCCGACCAGCTGCGCATCTTCCAGCGCGCGATGCGCTTCCCGGTGTTCCGCCAGATCGTCTCGATGGCCAGTGTGACGCTGCCGGTCGCCGGCACGCTCACCAACTACAACCCCCTGATCTCCGAGGGCTACGCCGGCAAGACCGGGTCGGACTCCGCGGCGGGAGGGTGCCTGGCGTTCTTCACCCACGTCACGGTCGGCGGGCGCCGGCTGACCGCGGTCGGCGTGGTGATGGGGCAAGGGCAAGGCAGCGACACGTCGGCGCTCCTCGCCGCCGCGGGCGAGGCCGCCCAGCAGCTGGTCGAGTCCGTCGCCCCGGCGATCCGCGTGCGCGCGATCGCCGCGCCCGGCGCAGCCGGTGGCCCAGGAGGAGACGCTGGCAGCCATGGCCGCCCGCTGTTGCTCGCTCCCGGTCGCGCCCCGGCACAGCCTTGATGTCAACGCACCAACTACCCGCAGGAGAACACATGAGTAGAAAACGATGGCCGCTGACCGTCCTTGCCCTGATCGCGATGGTCGTCCTGATCAGCGCGTGCGGTTCAAGCGCACCTGCCGGCACGGCAGCGGCGGCGATCCCACCGCCACCGCTCATGCGAAGGCGGTGAAGTTCGCCGAGTGCATCCGCAGCAACGGTGTCAGCGAATTCCCAGACCCGAACTCGTCGGGCCAGTTCGCCTACGGGATCCCGAGTCAAAGCTCGCCGCTGGACCCGAGCAGCGCGGCGTGGCAGCACGCGATCGGCGCATGCAAGACCCTGGAGCCAGCGACGGTTCATGCCCACAAGCTTCACTCCCACGCAGCGGTCGGCGCGCCTGAAGTTCGCTCAGTGCGTGCGCGCCAACGGTGTGCCCGACTTCCCGGACCCCACCGCGACTGGGCCGCTCATCGACGTGTCGCACGGTTCGAGCATTCCGGGGTTGCAAGCCACGATCCAGAAGTGCATCCGTCTGAATCCGGCGGCGGTCCAGTGAAGCGCTCGACGCGAGTGCTGGCCGCAGCGGCCGTCCTGGCTGCCATCGCCGCCGCCGGCGGCCTGGCCCTGACGTCTGGCGCCAAGCCAGCGACCGCGGTCGCACAGCCTGCTCCGGCGAACACCGCGCAGGTGCAGAAGAGGACGCTCTCGGCCACAGTCCCCCAGGACGGGACCCTGACCTACCGAGCGCGATCGGACGGCTCGCCGTACTCGGTGATCAACCAGGCCCGCGGGACATACACCACGCTGCCCACCCTCGGCCAGGTGATCCACCAAGGTCAGGTGCTCTACCGCGTGAACGAAATGCCGGTGGTGTTGCTGTACGGCTCGACACCTGCCTATCGGACCCTGTCAGCCGGCGCGACTGGTCCTGACGTGGCCGAGCTCAACACGGATCTGGTCGCGCTCGGCTACGCCACCCGTGCTCAGCTCAGCCCGGAGTTCCGCCTCCTTCGGGTCGGCCACCACCACGGCCGTGGAGAAGCTCCAGGCCGCCGTTGGGGGTGACCCAGAACGGCACGCTGACTCTCGGCCAGGCGGTGTTCGAGCCGACCGCGGTGCGGGTGACGAGCGTGTCAGCCCAGCCAGGAGGCAGCGCTCAGACCGGCGAGACGGTGCTGCAGGGCACCTCGACCACTCGCGAGGTGCAGGTGGCGCTGGACGCCTCGCAACAGACGAGTGTGGCGGTCGGGGACAAGGTGAGCATCACCCTGCCCAACAACCAGACCATCCCGGGTGTCGTCTCCTCGGTGGGGACGGTCGCCACCTGCCCATCGAGCTCAGGGTCGGGCGGGTCGGGGTCGAGCTCCGCCGCGCCGGGAACAGACACCTGCTCGTCAGCGAGCTCAGGGAGCAGCACCACGCCGACGATCACTGTCGACGTCACCCCGTCTGACCCGGCCGCGACGGGCACGTGGGATCAGGCCCCGGTGCAGGTCGGTATCACCACCGCCAGCGTGCCGGACGCCGTGGTGGTGCCGGTGACCGCGCTGCTGGCCCAGCCCGGCGGGGGCTACGCCGTCGAAGTCGTCGGCGCAGGCGTGAGCAACCATCTCGTGCCGGTCTCGCTCGGACTGTTCGACGACGCCGAAGGGCTGGTGCAGGTCACCGGCTCGGGGCTGGCCGCCGGCCAAAAAGTGGTGGTCGCCTCAACATGACGCACACCCCGCCACCCACACCCGACAGCACCGCGGTCGCGGCCGGCAACGGCGTCGCGATCGACAGCGCCGGGGTTCCTGTGCTCGATGTCGATAGCGTGACCAAGAGCTATCCCGGCGAGCCGCCCGTCCAGGCCCTGCGCGAGGTGAATCTCACCATCGGCCAGGGGGAGCTGGTCGGGATCGTCGGCCCGTCGGGGTCGGGCAAGACCACCCTGCTGCAGCTGATGGGGACCCTCGACCGGCCCACCAGCGGCCGGGTGCGGATCACCGGGCTCGACGTGGCAACGATGGCCGACGAGGACGTGGCCTACCTGCGGGCCACCCGGATCGGGTTCATCTTCCAGCAGTTCTTCCTGGCCGAGCACGCCACCGTGCTCGACAACGTCGCCGACGGGCTCCTCTACGCCGGCATCCCCCTCGAGCCAGCGCCGCCAGCAGGCCCTCGACGCCCTGGAGCTGGTCGGCCTGGCCGAGCGCCCCCACGCCCGCCCGACCCAGCTCTCCGGCGGGCAACGCCAACGCGTCGCGATCGCCCGGGCCCTGGTCGGCCAGCCCGCGATCGTGCTCGCTGACGAGCCGACCGGGAACCTCGACCAGGCGACCGGGCAGTCGATCCTGGCCCTGATCGACCAGCTCCACCAGGCCGGCTCGACGATCGTGGTCATCACCCACGACCACGCGATCGCCGAGCGCATGTCCCGCAAGGTCGAGATCCTCGACGGCCAGATCGTCGCCGACACCGGCCGCGAGGAGCCGTCGTGACCGCCACCGCCACCCTGAGCCGGAGACGGCTACCGCTCTCCGACCTGACCCGGCTCTCCACCGTCGGACTGCGCACCCGGAAGCTGCGGGCCGGGCTGTCCGCGCTCGGTATCGCCATCGGCGTGGCCGCCATCGTCGCCGTGCTCGGCCTGTCGGCCTCCTCCCAGGCCGGCCTGCTGGACGAGATCAACCAGCTCGGCACCAACCTGCTCACCGTCAGCAACGGCCAGAGCTTCACCGGCGGCACCGCCGAACTGCCCACCAGTGCGCCGGCCATGATCGGCCGTATCAGCGGCGTGCAGCAGGCGCAGAGCACCGGGGCGGTCAGCGGCGCCAACGCCTTCCGCACCCCCTACATCCCCTCGGTCGACACCAACGGCCTCACCGTCCAAGCCGCGTCGCTCGACCTCCTCCCGGTCCTCGCCACCACCGTCGCCCAAGGCCACTACCTCAACGCTGCCACCGCCCAAGAGCCCGTCGCCGTTCTCGGGGCCGCCGCCGCCCAGCTGCTCGGCATCGACCGCATCTACCCCGGCGAGCGGATCTGGGTCGGCGGCCAATGGTTCTACCTCGCCGGCATCCTCAACCCCGCCGTGCTCGCCTCCGCGATCGACACCTCCGTCCTGGTCGGCTACCCCGCGGCAGAGAAATACCTGGGCTTTGACGGCCACCCCTCCACTGTCTACCTCCGCGCCCAGACCGACCGGGTCAACGCGGTCGACAATCTCCTTGCGGCCACCGCCAACCCGGAAAACCCCAGCGGGGTCACCGTCAGCCAACCCTCATCCGCCCTCGTCGCCCAAGCCGACGCCAAGAGCGCCCTCAACGGCCTGTTCCTCGGCCTCGGCGCCGTCGCCCTCCTGGTCGGCGCGGTCGGGGTCGCGAACATCATGATCATCAGCGTCTTGGAGCGCCGCTCCGAGATCGGCCTCCGACGCGCGCTCGGCGCGACCCGCGGACAAATCCGCGGACAGTTCCTCTCAGAGGCGATCCTGCTCGGTCTGCTCGGCGGAGCCGTTGGGGTCGCCCTCGGCGCCGCGTCGACCGTCGTCTACGCCCACACCAAACACTGGGCCACCGTCATCCCCACCGAAGCCTGGGTCGGCGGCATCGCCGCGTCCCTCATCATCGGCGCGGTCGCCGGGCTCATCCCCGCCATACGAGCCGCACGCCTCTCACCCACCCAAGCCCTCTGGTCCGTCTAGCTGCAAGACTGGATCGGCTCGCTTTTGACGTCTGCTCGTCGCTGCTGTGATCGGAGCGTGAGCGTCGCGGCTACAGCGATCGGGCGGGACGAAGCTGAGCCCCGCTTTCGTCGAAGCCGCCCCTGGCGACGTCAGGGACCAGCGCACCTGGGTTGCGCTCAACTCAAGTCTCTCGCGCTGGGCCTCGAGAGACGTGCTCCTGGCCAAAAGCAGGCACGTCGCCGGCGCGAGACGGGGCGCGTGTTTGGGACGACGTCCAAGCGCGTGGGCTCAAGGGAGCGAGACGACTGCTTACTCCGCGCGCATGCGGAAGGTCTCCGGGCCGACGTGCGTCCGTGCTCCATCTCGTCCGATGCGAGCGTAGACGCCGCTCGTGCTCGGACGCTCGCTGTCATGCGCTAGCAGAAGCGAGTTGGGCGCGCAGTGTGCGATCCCGGAGGGGCTGCCCGCCCACTCAGCGCGAGCCTCAGGCACACACGCACACAGCGTGGCCTCGCGGCGGACCTCAACAAGAAAAAATCGGGGCCGTGTCGATTTCGGCCAGCCTCGTTCGACGTGCCTGTAGAAACCACCCTATCCATCACAAGGAGACACAAATGCGTTTCATGGTTCTGGTCCCCGGGAGCCCCGAGTCCGAGGCGGGCGAGATGCCCAGCACCGAGGCCCTCGGGGCAATGACGAAGTACAACGAAGAGCTCGTTAAGTCAGGCGTAATGCTGGCCGGCGAGGGCCTGCACCCGACCTCGAGGGGCGCAAAGATCCGCTTCGACGGCAGCGAGCGCACCGTCATCGACGGTCCGTTCGCCGAGGCCAAGGAGCTCGTTGCGGGCTACTGGGTCTGGGAGTGCACGTCGCGCGAGGAGGCGATCGAGTGGCTCAAGCGAGCGCCGTTCGACAGCGGTGTCGAGATCGAGCTGCGCCAGATCTTCGAGGCCGAGGACTTCGGCGAGCAACTGACGCCGGAGCTGCGCGAGGCCAACGAGCGGCTGCGCGAGCAGGCAGCCCAGAATTAGGCACGTGAGCCCATCGGCCACCCATCGTGCGATCGACGCCGTGTGGCGGATCGAGTCGGCCCGGTTGATAGCCGGGCTGACTCGCATCGTGCGCGACGTGGCGGTGGCGGAGGACCTGGCCCAGGACGCGTTCGTCGCCGCGCTCGAGCAGTGGCCTGAGTCGGGGATTCCGGACAAGCCGGGCGCATGGCTGATGGCCACCGCCAAGCGCCGGGGCATCGATGCGCTGCGCCGGCGCGTGGTGCTCGAGCGCAAGCGCGAGCTGATCGCACGCGAGCTGGAAATCCTCCAGCAGCTCGATCAGCCAGAGGTGGCCGCGCGGGTCGACGATATTGAAGACGACGTTCCTGCGCTTGATCTTCATGACGTGCCATCCTGTCTTGTCCAGGGAGGCACGCGTTGCACTTACGCTGCGCCTGCTGGGCGGCCTGTCGACGCCAGAGATCGCGCATGCGTTTCTCGTCTCCGAGGGCACGGTCGCGCAGCGCATCGTACGCGCCAAGCGCACACTCGGCGAGGCGCGCGTGCCGTTTGAGGTCCCCGGTCGCGACGAACTGGCCGAGCGTCTGTCGGCGGTACTCGAGGTGATCTACCTGGTGTTCAACGAGGGCTACGCGGCAACCGCCGGCGAGCACTGGATCCGCCCAGCGCTATGCAAGGACGCCCTGCGCCTCGGAAGGATCCTCGCAGCGCTGGTTCCCCGCGAGCCCGAGGTCCACGGCCTGCTGGCCCTGATAGAGCTCCAGGCGTCGCGGCTGCGCGCGCGGGTCGGGCCGCACGGTGAGCCGGTACTGCTCGCCGATCAGGACCGAGCGCGCTGGGACCACCTGCTCGTGCAGCGTGGCCTGGCCGGGCTGCGGCGCGCCGAGAAGCTCAGCGGCGCACTGGGCCCGTACACGCTGCAGGCCGCGATCGCCGCCTGCCACGCGCAAGCCCGGAGCGTCGAGGAAACCGACTGGCAGCGGATCGTCGCACTGTACGACGCCCTGACGGCGCTCACCGGCTCCCCGGTCGTGGAGCTCAACCGCGCCGTCGCGGTCACAATGGCCTTCGGTCCCGAGGCCGGGCTCGAGCTCGTCGATTCGCTCGCCGAAGAGCCCGCGTTGCGTGGCTACCATCTACTGCCCAGCGTACGCGGCGACATCCTCGTGCACCTGGGGCGGCTGGCGGAGGCCCGCGAGGAGTTCGAGCGCGCAGCAGACCTGTGCGACAACCGGCGTGAGCGCGAGCTACTGCTCTCGCGCGCGGTCGCTTGTGGCGCACATGGACCGCCGCGCAGTTCGTGAAGTGGTCCCATTGCTGAGCAAAGCGCAAGCCGGCGGCTTCTGAACAAGAAGAGGCTTTACGTAGGCTGCAGCTCGGACCTTCTACGCCCAGCGCTGGCAGGCGGTTCACGGGGTGGGCTTGGCGACTGCTAGCGCCAGCGAGTGCTACAAGTGGTGCGTGGCTGATGTCCAGCAGAGCGCCGCGGCCCTTACGCTACGCCAGCGGCGAGAGGCCATCGTGCGCGAGCACATGGAGTCGGAGAACCACCACAACTTCGACGCCACGATCGCCACCTTTGCCCATCCCCGCTACGAGATCATCCCCACCGGTGACGTGTTCGACGGGGAGCAGGAGGTGCGCCGCTACTACGCCGAGACGCGCGCAGCATTCCCTGATCAGCGCAACGAGCTGATCGCGCTGCATCACACCGACGATGGCGTGGTAGTGGAGTTCGACCTGCTCGGCACGCATCTCGGACGGCTGCGGTCGCTAGCGCCAACCGGGCGGGCGTTTCGCTGTCGCATGACGGCCTTCTTCATCTTCGACGACGAGCGCATAACGTGCGAGCGCGTGTACTTCGACCAGGCGACCATCCTTCGCCAACTCGGGCTCGCGCACGACCCAAGCTCGCTGGCTGGGCGGATCTCGACGCTGGTGAGCCATCCCGTCACGATCGGCCGCTCGCTGCTTGGCTTAGGCGTAGCTCACCGCGGCGCGGATGGTCGGAATTGAACCGCTAGCGCGGTATCCGCAGCTCCGGGAATTCGACAACTAGAATCGACAACGCCTAGGGCTGGGTCTCACCAAGAGCGGCGAACCAGCACTGTCCTGCGGGCCCGCGCTCGTGTCTACTCGCGTTCCGTTGGCGCACTCGATGGGGCGCAAATCGAGGGGCTCCGACTGCCGCAACGATCGAAAACGAGCATGAAGGCGCTGAGTGCTCCTTTTCGCGCTATGCGCAGTCTGCGGTCCTAGGCACTTGCGTCACACTGAAGCCCATGCGAGGTCGTCGAGGCTCGCGGTCTGTTCGCGTTGCATACGCTACCCCTGTCGTGCTCGTGGTCGCTGTGTTGATGTTCACCGGGCCGGTTGCCGCGTCTGCCGGTATGCATGCCGGCAGCTCACCTGTCGACGCTTCTGGCCTGACTGCGGGGCCGTTCATCACTGGCGCTGGTTTGGTCTGGGAGAACTCTGCTGGCATCATGTTGACCAACTCTGCGGGCAGCTCAACCGTTCTCGCATCACGCGATGCTCCTAACTGGGACGGTTTCGTCGACTTGGCCTGGTTTGGCCGGGACTGGTGGGCGGTAGCGCGCCCGTCAGGGGTACTCGCTGGCCGGATCGGGGGGCCGTTACGCGAGCTGCCGCTGCTACACAAATGCAACCCAGGTTCGAGCAGTCGCGAACTTGGCGTTGGTGCGGTGCAGTATGTCGTCTCGGGGGAGCATCTGTACGCAGCGCTAGAAAACGGTTGCCTTGCGCGCCGGCAAGCACCGTTTGGCGAGGTGGTCGACATCGACCTGCGATCGCATCGTTGGCATGTCCTTACATCAGTGCTGGGCACCCTCAAATACATGGATACTTCCGGGAAGTACCTCGCGCTCGCCTACTCGCGCATTACGCCGCACTCGACCGCCGAAGGGCGACTGGTTGTTCGCGTCCTGGACACCGCGACAGGTGCCCTGGTCAACCAGATCACACCGCCGCCGGACAGCGGCGGCGAAAGACTGAGCAGGATGTCGGGCATCCAGGTTGACGAGAGGGGAGACGTGCTCGTCACCGAAGGATGCTGCGGGGCGGCTCCGGGGCAGCTGGCCTATGCCGCCCAGCCCCCTGGGATAAGAAAGGGATGGTGGTGGGCAAGAGCCGGGTCAACAGTCGGTCATGAAATTCACCTCGGGGGCGATGCTGTGCTTTCTGATGGCCGGGTGGCATTCCTGTCCACCGACGCCAGCAACCCCAACAGCACGACGATCGAAGTGAGGAATCTTCTTGCCGGCACAACGAGGACGGTCGTGGTCTTCTCAGGCTCGGTGAGTGCCGAAAGCCTGGCGCTGAGCGGCAACGAGCTCGCCTGGGCACAGCAGAGCACCGTGCTCAACGTTGTCCGCGGCCCGATCGCCGGCGGCGGGTTGTCTGAGAGCTGCACAACCGTCGCGCTCAGTCCCCCAGAACTTGCGAGCCTGGACCTCCGCGACATGCCTCATAAGCCGGTCGTCGTCAGTGGCGTCCCAATCCCGCCACAGTACGCCAACGAGCCACCCTGTATCAGGAGGTGAGATCACCACCACGTGATTGCTACATGTTTGCAAAGTCGACGACCTTGCCCGTGAGGTGCTTCGCGCGGGTTTCGCTACCCGGCAAACGTCGCGAAGGTCCAGTGGTTTCCGTCTGGGTCTGCCACAGTGAAATCGCGCGATGGGTAGTCGGTCTGATTCTTGAGTGGGTGCACGATGGTGGCGCCGACCATGAGCGCTCGCTCCATCACAGCGTCAGGATCAGAGGTGACGACATGCAGCGAGCCGGTGCCTGCTCGACAGGGCGTGCTGCGCTCGCCGGTGCTGGACAGCAACACACGACCGCCCTCGGGCCAATCCAATTGGCAGTGATGCACCAGCCCGTCCTCCTCTCCGGGGATCATCAGATCCTCGGAGAATCCGAGACCAAGCAGCCAGTCGCGCAACGCCAACGCATGGTCGCTGACGACGCTCGCCCAGACGCTCGGCTGCCGGATTCCGCTGGTTCGCACGGTCATCGTCGACGTCGAAGCCTAACGTGACCGCCGGCTCCTGGGCGACGCCCGCTGTGCGGCGGCGCTGAAGCCGCCGAATTCAGGCTTTGGGAGACTGGGGGTGTGGATTCCTCTCATCCGTCTGCGGTCAAATCGCTCCTGCTGCGGCCGTTGGACCGGCCGCCAGATGTTCGTGTGCGCGTCCCCGGTTCCAAGAGCATCACTAACCGCGCTTTGCTCTGTGCGGCGCTCTCTCCGGGCCACAGCAGACTGACGGGACCACTTTTCGCTGAAGACACCCGCGCGATGCTCGCGGCCCTGTCGGCTCTCGGGGCCGACGTGACAGCTGACGAAGCAGGCGGAACGGTCGATGTGGTCGGTACCGATGTTCGACGCCCATCCACGGCGCGCCGGGTTGACGCGCGACAGTCGGGCACGACATCTCGGTTTCTTCTGCCGGTGCTGGCGCTCGGCAGTGGGTGTTCCGTGGTTGACGGAGACGCCCAGCTTCGGTCCCGACCGTTCGGGCCGTTGATCTCGGCTCTTCGCGAGCTCGGCGCCGACGTTCGCGAGCTTGGCGAGCCTGATCATCTGCCGGTCGCGGTCACCGGGCCGCTGCTCGGGGGCGAGGTCGTCTTGCCGGGCGATGTGACGAGCCAGTTCTTATCCGGGCTCCTCATGGCAGCGCCGCTGATGCGTAACGGGCTTCGGGTGCGGCTGAGTTCACCGGCCGTGTCGGTGCCATACCTTCGGCTAACCGCTGCGGTCATGGCGCAATTCGGCGTTCGCCCGGACCTTGAGGACTCAGGAGCTCTCGTGCAGGCCGGCTCGTACCGGGCGCGCGAGTTCGCGGTCGAGCCCGATGCGAGCGCAGCGTCCTATTTCCTTGGTGCCGCAGCGATCACCGGTGGGCGGGTCACCATCGAAGGTCTCGGCTCGGCGAGCCTGCAGGGTGACGTTGCGTTCGCAGATGTCCTCGAGCGTATGGGGGCCCGCGTCGATCGGGCTGCTGATGCGATCACGGTGACGGGCCCCTCGACGTCGGCAGGCCTACAGGGCGTTGATGTCGATATGGCCGACATGTCAGACACCGCCCAAACAGTCGCGGCGGTTGCCGTCTTCGCCAGCACCCCTACAAGGGTTCGAGGCATCGGCTTCATCCGGGCAAAGGAGTGCGACCGTATCGGTGCGATGGTCACCGAGCTTCGCTGCGCCGGCATCACCGCGGATGAGCACGAGGACGGCTTCACAATCCATCCCGGCGTGCCGAGCCCGACTCGCGTGCAGACGTATGACGACCACCGGATGGCGATGAGCATGGCCCTTCTAGGGCTCCGAGCACAAGGCATCCAGATCGAGAACCCTGGGTGCGTCGCGAAGACCTACCCGGGGTATTTCGCCGACCTCGCTCGACTCGGCTGAACTGCGACCCAATTTCTGTCCTTTTCCAGGACCTTTCGTGATGGGCACCGCTGGTTTCGAACCAGCGACCTCTCGCGTGTGGGTGATCTGCTGCACGAGCGCATCCGGATACTCTGTGCCACTCCGCGATGCGGCGGCCGGCCTCCTGTTCGTTGCCGGTGAGCTGCGGTCAGGTCGATACCCGTACGGGCCGAGCCGCGTTGCGCAGCATCTGCCCAGCGATTACGAGTTGTTGGATCTGGCTGGTTCCCTCGTAGATGCGAAACAGGCGCGCGTCGCGATAGAGGCGCTCGACGGGGACGCCCCGCATGTAGCCTGCGCCGCCGTGTATCTGTACGGCGCGATCGGCGATGCGACCGACCGCCTCGCTGGCGAAGTACTTGCTGGCGGCGGGTGCCATGCGCCGGTCCGCGCCGCTGTCGTAGGCGCGGGCACTCTCCAGCACGAGCGCGCGGGCGGCGAGGTATTCGGTTTGTGAGTCGGCGAGCATCCCCTGGATGAGCTGGTGCTCTGCGATCGGCTTGCCGCCCTGCCTGCGCTCGACAGCAAAGTTCAGTGACTCGTCGACGAGCCGCTCGGACAGCCCGACGCACAGGGCCGCGATGTGCAGCCGCCCGTGCGCGAGGCACCGCATCGCGGTTAGGTATCCGGTGCCCTCGCTCGCGCCCACGAGCGCGGACTCGGGCACACGGACCTCGTCGAGGTACACGTCGGCGGTCCAGGCACCGGCCTGACCCATCTTTGTGTCCTTGGGAGCGACGCTGAGTCCGGCGGCGTCGCGCGGGACCATGAAGACAGAGATCCCCTGGCTGGGCTTCTCGGCCTTGCTGGTGCGGGCAAAGACCATGAACAGGTCGGCGATGGGCGCGTTCGTGATGTAGCGCTTGGCGCCGTCGATGACCCATTCGACGCCGTCGCGTCGTGCGCGCGTCACGAGCCCGGCCGGGTCAGAGCCAGCCTCCGCCTCGGTCAGCGCGAACGCGGCCGTCACCGCCCCGGAGGCGAGTCCGGGCAGCAGGTGGCGCTTCTGCTCCTCCGTGCCGCCCTCGATCAGCACATGGCCGGCGATGCCGTTGTTGGTCCCGAACATCGACCGGAACGCCGGTGTCGTGTAGCCCAGCTCGAACACGAGTTGCACCTCCTCGGTCATGGTCATGCCAAGCCCACCGTGCTCGATGGGAAGCGCGAACCCATAGAGGCCCATGTCGATGGTCTGCTGACGGATGCGCCTGGGGATCGCGTCGCTCTCGTCGATCGTCGTCTCTTCCGGGACTACCTCGGAGCGCACGAATTGCCTTACCGCGCGCACCATTTCTTGCAAGTCGTCGTGCTCCATCGCTCATCTCCTGGCCAAGTGCACCCGCGCTCGCGGGCGACTAGAGCCCATTAGGCCGTTGCAACATTCTCGAAGATTGCGGTCATTCCCTGACCACCCCCGATGCACATGCTCTCAAGCCCGTAGCGCCCACCGCGACGGCGCAACTCCCGCAGCAAAGTGGCCAGGATCCTCCCGCCCGTCGCTCCGACGGGATGACCGAGTGAGATGCCCGATCCGTGTACGTTGACGCGCTCGAGGCCGTCGGGCAGATCCCACTCGTGTAGGACTGCGAGCACCTGTGCCGCAAACGCCTCGTTGAGCTCAATGAGGTCCATGTCCTCCATCCTCAACCCGGCTCGCTCAAGGGCCCGCCGAGTCGAAGGGACGGGACCGATGCCCATGCTCGCCGGCGCCACACCTGCGACTGCCCACGTCACGAGGCGGGCGAACGGCTGCAAGCCGAGCTCTGCCGCCTTGTCCGGGTGGGTGACGATGCACACGGCCGCGGCGTCGTTCTGACCGCTCGCGTTCCCAGCGGTCACCGTCGCCTCGGGATCGGCGCGCGCCATCAGTGCCCGCAGGTTGCCGAGCCGCTCGAGCGTTGTGTCAGAACGCGGGTGCTCGTCACGCTCGATCAGCCTCTCATCTTCCCGGCTCTTGACGGACACAGGAACGATCTCCTCAGCGAATATGCCGCTCTCTTGAGCGGCAACCGCGAGGTGGTGCGAGCGCAGTGCGAGTTCGTCCTGCTCCGTGCGCGAGATCCCGTACTGGCGGCGCAGGTTCTCAGCCGTCTCGATCATGCCGCCGGGCACCGGAAAGTGGAGCCCGCCGGCGGTCACTCGCCCCCGCGCCAGCCGGTCCTCCAACGTCACGCTGCCGCCCTTGATGCCCCAGCGCAGACCCATCGCATAGAACTCGGCCTGACTCATACTCTCGGCACCCCCCGCGAGAACGAGATCCGCGGCACCGGTTTGGACCTCCATGCAGCCGAGCATGATCGCCTGAAGGCCAGAGCCGCAGCGCCGGTCGAGCTGAAGCCCTGGAACCTCGGTCGGCAGACCCGCGTCGAGCGCGGCCACCCGACCGATCGCCGGCGCCTCGCCATTCGGATAGCACTGGCCGAGGAGCACGTCGTCGATCTCCAGGGGCGGCAGCGATGTCCGCCGGAGAAGCTCCCGGATGACCGTCGCGGCCAGCTCTGTGGGCGGCACGTCGCGGAAAACGCCGCCGAAACCGCCAACGGCCGTTCTCAGCGGATCGCATATCACAGCTTCGCGCACGGTCGGAGAGCTTGCCATAAATCGAGTGCCGGCATGTGGC